>FSRV01000001.1:2495459-4990919 GCA_900142905.1 Burkholderia sp. GAS332
CGGGCTGGAATAAAACGGATGATCCGGCGGTCTATGCATTGAAGCCAGTCCGGAGGCCCGTCGGATAGTCTGGCGTTCTACCTCCTGAACCTTAGTCGTGAGGACACTATGTCGTCAGATCTTCCATTCGATCCGTCGCGCCGCGGCGCGTTGAAATGTCTTGCCTTCGGTGGCGTAGGCACCGTGTTTGTCCTGGCTGGCGGTATTCTCACGCCAGTGGAACTAGCCCTCGCCGCCACAGCGAAGGATTCGTCAGTTGCCTCGGGTGTTCCACTGTTCCTTCAGATCAGCGATTCTCATATAGGCTTTAACAAGGAAGCCAATCCGGATGTCGCCGGTACGCTCAAGCAGACGATTGATTTTGTCAACGCCATGCCGGTCAAGCCGGCGCTGACGATTCACACAGGTGACATTACCCATCTCTCCAAACCGGCAGAGTTCGACCTCGCCGCCCAATTGCTGTCGGGCCTGAAAATCACCGAGTTGCATACCGTGCCAGGCGAGCACGATGTGACCGACGGCCCTGGCACCGAATATTTCAACCGTTTCGGTCAAGCCTCGGACAACAAAGGCTATTACAGCTTCGACCACAATGGCGTGCACTTCATCGGACTCGTCAACGTCATGCATTTCAAGCCGAACGGGTTGGGAGGCCTGGGCGACGACCAGCTCGCCTGGCTGGAAAATGATCTGAAGGGGCGCTCGTCCAGCACACCGATCGTCGTCTTTGCGCACATGCCGATGTGGACTATTTACGAACCGTGGGGGTGGGGCACCGGCGATGCCGGCCAGGCGATGAGCTATCTGAAGCGCTTTGGTTCGGTCACCGTCCTGAACGGGCATATCCATCAGATCGTGTCGAAGGTGGAGGGGAATATCACCTTCCATACAGCGCGCTCGACGGCGTATCCGCAACCGACGGCCGGCAATGGCCCCGGCCCCATGCCTCTGACGGTGGCGAGCGACCAGCTTCCGAAGATGCTTGGCGTGACCACCATCAAGATCGCGCGCCACCCGCTGAAGGCGACACTTACCGACACGACACTCGTCTGATTCCAGACACCACTTACCCACAAGGATCCTAATCATGCGAACCACTTTCTTTCGTCGCGCCTTCGTCGTCTCCTTCGGCGTCGGGATGCTGATGTGGGGAATCGCTTCCGATTTCGCCGTCGCGCAGGCGCAGGAGGCCAATGCCGTCGTGATAAAGAACTTCATGTTCTCGCCGATGTCGCTCACGGTCAAAGCTGGTTCGACCGTGACCTGGACAAATCTCGATGGCGAACCGCATGCGGTTGTCAACGATGCTGGCCTGTTCCACTCCGGCCCGCTCGATCAGAACGACACCTTCCAGTTCAAGTTCGATAAACCCGGTGTCTACAAGGTATTCTGCGGTATTCACCCGTATATGAAAGCGACGATTACCGTCAATTAGGTGCACTGTCTCCCTGAGCGCATGCCGCCAGAGGTTGAGTAACTGTCCGGAAGGAGGCGCGAGGCGGGAACTCCGTGTCGCGCACTATCAATGCTGGTGCGCAGCACGGATTATCACGTTCCGAACTGTGACGCTGCGCCGACTCAAGGTGTCGGCTTCGTCTGCCCGGTCTGCCCCAGGCCCATCACTGCACTTCTTTCCGCTTGATGTTTGGCGGCAACCTTTGCTTCTGCGGCCTGAATGTCGGCGGGGTAGTCCTCATCGTCGCCCTGAGCCGGGTTATACCCGGCCGCCTCCAGCTCTTCGAGTTCATGTCGCACTTCCGCGCGAGTGAGCTGATGTGCGGCAGGGGCAGACGAAGTTTGCGCATACACGCTGGCCGAAGTTGCCATCAGCACCGCGCCCACGACAACCAGCGCGCGTAGTGGCTGGTCAACAGACTGATTCATCGAATCCGATTTCATAATAGCGCTCCTTGCTTCCTGGGATGCTGCGTCGCGCGAGGATCGGCCTGGGCTGCACATGATGCGAGCGGTGGTGAGCGGACGGGACGCATGCGTGCCGTCATCCACTAGCGAAGTTCAGCCGGGACGAAACGCGGGTTCAATTGGTAGTGCTGTCCGTAGTGGTTGCGCGCTGTTTCGCAAGATGCTCCTGCTTCGTGCGGGCGACCTGCGCCGCGAAAATCGGATTGACATCCGGGTACGAGGTATCGGTGACATAGTTCAGACCGTTCTGCTGCGCTTCGATCAGTTCCTGATAGACCTCGGCGCGTGTCTTGCTCTGGGCAAATGCGCCCGATGACATGAGAACGGACAGCGACATGGCGGCAATAGCGAGCTTCTTCATTTCAGACTCCTGATAATAGTGTGCGGTATGCAAAGAGTAGACGCCGCCTCGTCATCAGATATTCCCGAATATTCGATAAAAGCATTGGCCTGACTGTCCGCGTAAGCTTGAGATGGGCGACATATATCGGATGGCCGGTCGGGGTGATGTCGGCCGTCCACGGGGGGGCCGGTCCACGGGCATGGTTACGTTCGAGGGAGAGAGAGTGCGCCGTTGTGACCTTCAGCGCGGATACAATGACTCTGAAATCACTTATCCGTCTGCCCGGGCTCGAGGGCGTCGCCAGCCGGTATGGGGAGAATTAGAGGAGGGGCGTCGGATCGTGCACCGGACCGGGTAAGGGGAGGACTTGACTGGCGGCTCAAGCCGGAGATAATCCACAGCGACAGGCTTGGTTAGCTTGATGAATCTGCGTCAGCCGAGGCTTTTCCCCAGGATTACTCCGCACGCGCATATCAATCACATGACCTCCACGAGCTACGCCAGAGTAATACGGAGCGATTTTGACCGGCGCGGAATAAAAACGACGTGCTGACGGTCTTATAACTGTCGGTCACGGATTGCGGTTACTGCAGGAATTTCACAATGACCGATCCAGTCAGCGCTCAGCGCTTTGAGAAGCTCGTTTTACCTCATATGAATTCGGCCTTCAATGTTGCGCGATGGCTGACGCATAACGACCAGGATGCCCAGGACGTGGTGCAGGAGGCATATCTGCGCGCGTTCCGGTTTTTTGGCGGATTCCGCGGCGACGATGCCCGTGCCTGGTTGCTAAGCATTGTGCGCAACAGCTTCTACACCTGGTACCAGCAGAACCGGGGCCACGCACCGGATACGCTGGAGTTTGAGGAAGACATGCATAGCCTTGAGACGAGTACCGCTGACCATGACGACAGTCCTGAAGCGATGCTCATACGCAGCCAGAGCCAGAAGCGGGTGCAGAAGGCGTTGCAGAGCCTGCGTCTGGAATACCGGGAGGTGATCGTGCTGCGGGAGCTGGAAGAATTGTCGTACAAGGAAATCGCCACCATTGTGGGCATCCCGATGGGGACGGTGATGTCGCGCCTCGGACGCGGCCGCCAGCAACTTGCGGCGTTGCTCGCCCCGACGGATCAGGAGGCATGATGGATCACGAACAGGCCTTCGAATTGTTGCCAGGCTATCTCGACCAGGAATTGAGCCTGTCCGAGGCGCTCGAATTCGAGCGCCATATGGCAGGCTGCGAGCAGTGTCAGCAGGTCTACTCGCAGCACCGCCAGGTGAGTGCGCAGCTCAGGCAGGCGGATTTGCGCGTCGAGGCGCCCGCGGAACTGGTGAAACGCATCAAGGCGGCGTTGCCGGGACGGCCATCGCTTTGGCAACGGCTGGTTGAGCTGTTCGGTTCGCGCACCGGCGGTGGGTCATTGGGCTGGGCGCCGGTTGGCGCGATGGTGATGAGTGTGGTCGCGCTGACGTGGAGCGCGGGGTTGTACCTATCGGTGCCGTCGAGCGAGACGCGCCTGAGTCAGGAACTCGTGGACAACCATATCCGCTCGTTGCAGTTCAACCACCTCTCGGATGTGATTTCAACCGACCGGCACACGGTCAAGCCGTGGTTTGACGGTAAGCTGGACTTTGCGCCGCCGGTGGTCGATCTGGCGCAGCAGGGATATCCCCTGGTTGGTGGGCGGCTGGATTACCTGGACGGGCGGCCGGTGGCCGTGATGGTCTATCGGTACAAGCTGCACCCGATCAACCTCTATGTGTGGCCGGGCGACGACGCGGGCGCCACGCCTCATATCTACCAGCGGCAGGGCTATCATCTCGCGCACTGGAGTGCTGCAGGAATGAATTACTGGGCAATTACCGATGCCGGGGACATGGAACTGAACGGCTTCATCACGGACCTGCGAGCGCATCCCGCTTCGTAGTGTGTACCGCAGCGGCACTGCGCGATCTGGACGCGATGCTCGGTCACCACAAAGCGCGTGGGCGGCAGATCGATTACCTGTCGGCCTTCAGCCAGCACGGCGATGCGGGCCGATTCGATGCGATGCGTTCGCCACATGCCTCGCACACCGGTGTCACCGGGTGAATCTCAATGTGATCAGGCTGAGCCACGCGTCTAAGTGTCTTGCCCTTGTGCCCAGGTTGCGCGCCAGGCTTTGCGCCGCGCGTGCCACGCAATGACTTCGGCTTGCGCTTCGCACGTTTGCTTGACGGCGGCTTGCTGGAGTTGTGACTGTCCTTCTCGAGCTTTGGCTCGACCTCGTTCAGACGCCTCACTAGATCAACGATGAGTGAGGCCTTCTGCTCTGGTGCTAGGTTCTTGATGTCGGGCATCTTCGTTACGTCCGTCACTACGCACAGCCTGGCAGCAGTTTACAAGCGCTGAACAGTTGCACTTTTTCAAAAAAGAGACCGCGACGAGGAGCTAACCCGCGATGAACAATATAGCTTGATTATCAGTCCTCGGGCCGGAGCTCCACTTCAATTTTCTGTTCAAATATTCATCGCTCGTCGTACAACATTTGATGCGGAAAGTGCAGCTTGAGCTATCCCTCATTTCTATGAAAGCTATAGCGCAAGGGGATACGCCTTTCGCTTTCCTTCCTTGCTGGCCAATGTATAGAAGCAGATTCGCTGGTGCGCTGACCGCTCATATATATGGCTTGTGCTGTGCGGGTAAGTACCCCCTGTACAACTCAAATCGCGTTTCA
Organism: Burkholderia sp. GAS332; assembly: GCA_900142905.1. Lineage (NCBI taxonomy): Bacteria > Pseudomonadati > Pseudomonadota > Betaproteobacteria > Burkholderiales > Burkholderiaceae > Burkholderia > Burkholderia sp. GAS332. The sequence continues at coordinate 2,500,443 of FSRV01000001.1, forward strand.
TAGACTTCATCTGTCGTCCGACAACAGTGAAGCCAAACCAGTTCCATTCGAGATAGCTTTGGGTCGCTAGACAAAGAGGGCACTGTTCTCTGCGCATATGACCAACTCGCGCGGGGTTCACGCTGATACCGCAAGAGCAGGCCATCATCAAAAAAAGGCCGCGGCTGACTCGGTGCCTTACTACGAGAAGCTGTGGACTGCGCGTGAAGCCGACACGGCAGAGACGGTCACTAAGGGCGGCGCAACGATCGTCACCGTCTCGCAGATCGACCGTCCTGCTTTCGTGAAGGCGATGCAACTGGTCTGGGCGAAGTACGAGAAGACACCGGAAATGAAGCAGATCGTCGACGAAATCCAGGCAGTCAAATAATTTCGAAAGTGACGCGGTGGCGAAAGACCTTGCAGCAAGCGCTGTGGGTATTTGCCGCCGCGCGGTTTCCTGGATGAGTGGCAGTTAGCAGGCTTCCTGAAGATTAAATATAAGTCCGCTGTATGCAAGGATGGGGGCAATGAGATTCATGAAGCGCCCAAATGATTTGCTCTTCCGTATGCTGGTTGTCGTGGCGTCGGTGAGTCTTGCCTCGCTGTGCCTGTTGGTGATTTGTAGCGTCGTGATGCGCTATGTCTTCAGCGCTGCACCGGATTTCGTCGAGCCCATTGCCCTCTTGCTGGTGATTGTGATCGCCATGTTCGGCGCCGCGACTAAGGTTCGTGCGGGCGGCCATATCGGAGTTGATTCACTCGTCAAGAAATTGCCGGCGAAAGGTCAGGTGGTCGCGTACGCGCTCCAGCATCTCTGCCTAATTGTATTGGTCGTGGCGATCTTCAACACGGCCGGCGCAGTGCTGCACTTCAAGCGGTTGTCGGCGCTGGATCTGGCTGCCGGCTATAGCTACACGCGTGCAACGGAGTCGAACGGCATTTACGAGCGCGGTTAGCTATCAGCAGTTCAATCTCTGGCAGTACTACAGCGTCTCCAAGCGTACAGGGCTGTATGCGCTGGAGGCCTATCAACGTGCGGGCGGCCAGACTCTGACCCAGAACGCGGCCGCTACAGTCACGAGCATCATCAGCGCAACGGCCGATACCGGCGACGACCGGAACAGCGCGCTGTCCTCGTCACGCAGCCAGTTCGCGGCGGGTGTCGGCATCATTCGCCGGCTCTGACCGGGGTAGGCTTCGGACAAACTCGCCACCGCGGCCAAGACCCAACGATGCAACATCATGCAGCGTCGGGATGTAGTGATTTGAGGCGAACTGGGGTGTCTACCTGACAGATACTCTGGATCCAGTGATGAGGGAGATCCAGGGTCTGGAATCCAGACTGATTTGCGAATGACGGGTCAATAATAGAGGAGATGGTTTGAATGAAAACGATGCGTTGGGTAATGAGTTCAGCGGTCGCTGCCGGTATAGTCGTCGCATTGGCAGTTACCGATCCTTCGGCGTATGCCGCCTCTGAAAGTACTTCGCCTACGATTGAGCTTGCCGTGAATCCGGCAGAGGCTGGCAGAGAAATACCCGAAGATTTTCTTGGATTGAGCTTCGAGTCGATGGCCATTTTGAAGGCGACTGATGGATCGTATCAATACCTTAAGCCGCATAATAAGCCTCTTAGCCAATTGTTCCATTCGCTGGGTGTAAAGAGCCTGCGCGTCGGCGGGAACACTGCCGACACGCCGACAGTCCCGCTGCCGACACATGAGGACATCGATGCTCTCTTCGCGTTTGCCGATATGGCGAAAGTGCGGGTGATATACACGCTGCGGATGCGTGGCGGCGACGTGAACGTGGCGACGGAGCCGGCGCGCTACGTGGCCAAGCACTATGGCATGCTTACGGATTGCCTAATGATAGGTAATGAACCGGACGTTTTTGAGCACCACGATTATGCGGCTTATTCTGCGGATTTCCGCCGTTTCTTACCGGCAGTCATGGCCGCAGCACCTCACGCGAATATTTGTGGACCCAGCGCCACGGACCACGATCCGACGTGGGCAGGAAAGTTTGCTGCCGAATTCGGATCGATGCCGCAACTGAAATGGGTGACGCAGCACTTGTATCCCGGCAAAAAGGCAACGGAAATTGCGTCAGTCGAGAGCGCACGTGCGTTGCTTTTGAACCCGGATATCGACAGAAAATATGAGGAATTTGCGGCCGCATTCCTGCCCCAGGTTAAGGCAACGGGAGCGAAGTTTCGCATGGAGGAAACCAACAGTTTCTCCGCCGCCGGAGTCGAGGGTGTGAGCAACACTTTTACCAGCACGCTGTGGGCGCTCGGGTATCTGCACTGGTGGTTGCGGAGCGGCGCGGACGGCTTGAATTTTCATACGGGAGTGACGACGGCTGCCGGTGATCGGCAGCGCCCATGCTGGTATGCCGCCTTCTGGGCAAAGCCGGAGGGAACGACGATTTTGCCACTGGCATATGCAATGAAGGCATTTTCGATTGCCGCACATGGGCGTGAATTGCCGGTACATGCCGAGCATGGATCTCCGGATCTGGAAGAGTTTGCCTCATTGGGCGCCGATGGAACGGTGGTGCTGACGCTGGTGAATCGCAGCTTTGGCGATACGTCAAAGGACGATTCCGTCGCCATCAGACTACCGGAGGGCTACTCGCGAGCTGAGACTTTGGAATTGCGCGCGCCGAAGGGAAACATCGACGCCACGGAGGGGATAACGCTGGGCGGGTCGGCTATCGGGCCTGATGGTGCCTGGAATGGCCATTGGAAGACGGAGCAGGTGAGCGGTGGACAGACGCAAATCGTGCTCCCCGCTGCGAGCGCGGTGCTCGTAAGGCTGGTGCGCGGTAGCTAGCGCAACGCGAGCCGTGCGTCATGGCATTTCCCCGATCGTGCCGGGCGCCGGTCCGGTTGGTAACGACTTTACGCAGGACAGGAACATCATTCATGCTGTTGCATTCTACGACGCCGACATCACGGCGTTCATATCGTTGCTACCGACATCGCAGCGCCAGCGCAAAGAAACGCATCCGGTCGCGTGAATCGGGTCGCAAAGGCTAGTCCGCAAGCGCTTCGGAGTCCGACTGATCGGCGCTCGCCGCGCGGGAGAATCGGCAACGGGGCAGGGCCCCTTACAGCTTCCCCCGCGCAACAAATCCTCATACGCGGGAGGACAAACCAGGCCAAAACCCATAGACTTATCCACAATCGGTCCAGCTTCAGACCGGCCTCGACCTGATCGTGCTGGCCGACAGCGCCGGTATCGAGAAGGCGGCGGAGAAGGCGAGCCATCGGATCGGTGTACCGTTCACGCTTAGTCGCATGGACGCCTCGCGAGAACAGACCGGTGCAATCCGTCGTGACTCTCGAACCGGTCAGCGATGGCTTCCGAAACTATCTCAAGAGCAAGTACAGCGTCCCGGCCGAGGCCTTGCTGATCGACAAGGCGCAATTGCTGACCCTCACCGCCCCCGAGATGACCGTGCTCGTCGGCGGCTTGCGCATGTTGAACGTAGAGGCAGGGCAGAATCCGCAAGGCGTCTTCATCCACAAGCCGGAAACACTGACCCTCGACTTCTTCCGCAGCCTGCTCGATATGGGTACGGAATGGAACCCGGTATCAGCGGCCCGGTCCGTGTTCGAGGGACGCGATCGCACGAACCGCGAGTTGAAGTGGACCGGTAGCCGTGTCGATCTGGTGTTCGGTTCGCATGCTCAGTTGTGAGCTCTGGGCGAAGTCTGCGCGAGCGAGGACGGGCAGGAGAAATTCACTCGCGACTTCGTCGCAGCTTGGGTCAAGGTGGTGAACCTCGACCGGTTCGAGCTTGCGCTAAGCGGGAGCAAAGTCCCGTCAGGGCTGTCGCCCTGACGGGACTTTGCTCCGCTGTGCGAAAGGCATGCGCCTGTTATGGGATGACCTGAGGGTAGCTGAGGTCAACGAGTGGAGGCGCACGGCTCATCTCGGTTCGAAGGCGCTGCTTGTTGGCCTTTGCTTACCTGGCTGCACGCGCCGCGTCGATGATCGCCGCTGCCACCTCAGTCGGCTTCGACAGCATCGGCATGTGGCTTGCCTTCACCTTCACCACGGTCGCGCCAATCTGCTGCGCCATCGCATCCTGCAGTTCCGGCGACATTATGCGATCCTTCTCCGTCACCACGAACCACGACGGCTTGCTTTGCCATGCGGCTTGCGTCACCTTGTCGTCAGCACAGCCAGCGAACCACGGACCTTGCGTCGCGGCAACCAGACGCGCTTGTGCAACCGGCAGATCCTGCGCGAAGTCGTGGATGATCGCATCGGTCGACAGTGTCAGATAGCCGGCCGAGTCCTTTTGCAGTGCGGACGCCCATGACGGCGCTGGTTTGCCCTTCAGGATGTCGTTGATCGACTGGTCTTTTTGCGGCGCGAATGCCGCGACGTAGACGAGTGCCTTGACCTTGTCGTCGTTGCCGGCTTGCGTGATCACCGCACCGGCCCACGAATTTCCGACCAGAATCACAGGGCCGTTCTGTTGCTCGATCACGCGGTGCGTGGCGGCCACGTCGCCATCGAGCGAACTAAGCGGATTCTGCACCGCTACGACGTGCAGGCCTTTTGCCTGCAGCAGCGGAATCACCTTGTTCCAGGCTGATCCATCGGCGAATGCGCCATGCACCAGCACGACATTCTTGCCTTTGAGATCGTCGGACGGGGCAGCGGCGCTGGCAGGCGTCAGCGCGCTGAATGAGAGCATGCTGCCGAACATCACCGCGGCAGCCAGGCATTCTTTGAGCAGGGTATTCATAATATCGGTCCTCGTTGAGAAGCAATCGGTCCAGAGCTGGTCCAAAAACTCCCACCGGCGGTGGGGAGTGCGTTACTGAAGCGCGTCTTCACGCGAGGCCCCCTCGTCAGGGTGACGCAATCCGAACCAAGGCTGCCTGCTGCGCGGATTGCGTCGCTTGAAAACGTTGGAAGAAATGCCTCGAAGCGCTGCGCTCGACACTACCTGCGCTCGCTACGCGCCTGGCGTGGCTTCGGGGCGCGCGAGCACTGCGCCCGGCCACAGTGCTCGCTTGCTGCGTTCATACTGCGGCGGATGGGTGATCGAACCTTCGGCACCCAGCCTTTCGGCCGCATGCCAGACCCAGCGCGGATTGTCCAGAAGCGCCCGGGCAAGCGCAACGGTGTCGGCCTTTCCCTCGCTGACAATCGACTCTGCCTGCTCGGGCTCGACAATCATCCCGACCGCGCGGGTATGGATTCCCGTGCGAGCTCTCACCTCCGCAGCAAACGGGACCTGATATCCAGGCTCCACCGGAATCCGGGCATTCGCAATTCCGCCGGAACTCACGCACACATAGTCCGCGCCGAGCGCCTTCAAGGCATTAGCGAAGACAACGGTTTCCGCAATGTTGATGCCTTCAGGCAGCCAATCCGATCCCGTAATCCGGGCGCCCAGCGATACCGAGCGTGGAAGCGCTTCACGCACCGCCTTGGCGACCTCCAGCGGAAATCGCATGCGGTTCTCGAGGGATCCACCGTAATCGTCCTCGCGCTGATTGGCTACAGGTGAGAGGAACTGGTGCATCAGATAGCCATGCGTTGTGTGAAATTCGACAACGTCGAATCCAATGCGGGCGGCGCGCCGCGCAGCCGCCACGAACCCCTCGCGAACGCGCGCCATAGCGGCCAGCGTCATCTCTGTCGGCGTATGCCATCCGTCGCCAGCTGCGAGCGCGGATGGCCCTTCTGTCGGCCACGGATCCTCCGAACTGGCGAGCGCACCGCGCCCCTCCCAAGGCCGCTGTGACGACGCCTTTCGGCCCGCGTGATTGATCTGGATGCCCCAGCGCGTCTCTCTCGGACTAACGCGCCGGGCCGCAGCCATCACTCGCCCCAACGCGGCTTCGTTTGCGTCGCTGTACAGCCCAAGGCATCCGTGCGTAATGCGCCCCTGCCGTTCTATCGCGGTGGACTCGAACATGACTAGCCCGGCGCCAGAAATGCCAAGTTGCATTAGATGCATCAGATGCCAGTCGCTCGCACAGCCGTCATTGGCGCTATACTGGCACATCGGGGACACAGCAATGCGGTTGGGTAATTCAATCGCCCCGATCATGGTGGGCGAAAACAGTGCAGACGACATACAGTTCTCCTGAGCAAAATTGATGGAAAAGAGTTTCAAGTTTGAATCTGTGCCCTATTGGGAGCCGAGCCGAGCGTGGAGGTGGACTCGAGCGGTGGGGTGACTTCCTTGACGACGAAGAGATAGACGAATGCAGAGGCAAATGCAACGGCGGCGCTAATCAGCAACGCGTTGACGAAAGAGTGAGTTCGATCGACGACGATTCCAGTGATGAACGGTGCAAATGATCCGCCCAGGTATCCACCGAAGTTTTGCATGCTGCCAAGCGAGGCGACGAGATGGCGCGGCGCGGCCACGCTGACGAGTGCCCACGCGCTCCCGCAGGCAAGATTGACGAAGAGCATTGCCAGCGAAACGTAGGTAATGGCCAGAGCAGTGCTTGGTGTGTACGCCGCCGGAACGGTGAAGGCGGCCGCGCCGATGAGGCCAATGCAAATGGACCACTTCCGGCTGCGGATCGGCGCCATGCCGCGTTTGAGCAGGTAGTCGGCGATGTAGCCGCTACTGACCATGCCGAGCGTACCCAAAACATACGGAATCGAGACTAGCCAGCCAGTGTGCGCGATGCTGAGATGACGTTCTTTCTCGAGGTAAGCGGGAAGCCACGTCAGATAGAGCCAAATTATGTAAATTACGCCCACGAAGCCGAAAATCATTCCCCACGTATTGCGAAGTTTGAACAAACTTCTCCATTCCGCGAAGCTCAGTCCTGCGGGGCGCTCTTGCACGTTCGCGCCGTCGTTGAGAAAGTCGACCTCGGATTTGGCTAAGGCCACCTCGTTACGATTGCGGTAGAACATATACCAGCCTAGGGCGACAAGGATGCCGAGAGCGCCCATGATGACGAACATCGTGCGCCATCCAAACGAGATCATCAGAGCCGTGAGCAGCGGTGGGGCGATCATCGGCGCGATGGTCGCGGACGACATGAATGTACCGGTGGGGCCACCTCTTTCGCGTACCGCAAACCATTCATTGACCACTTTCGCGCCGCCCGGGAAGAGAGGCGCCTCCGCGATGCCAAGGACAATCCGGGTGGCAAGAAAATGATTCAGTGTCTGGATAAGCCCACCCGCGACTTGTGCGACAGACCAGACGAGCAGGCCGAGGCCCAGTATCACGCGTGATCCAAACCGGTCCAGGAGCGCCCCTACCGGCAATTGCGCGAACGCGTAAGCAAGCGAGAACGCTGAAAGCAGAAGACCCATCTGCGCGGCCGAGAGATGGAGTTGCTCGCTCACCAGGTGATTGGCGATCGACAAAGTGCTTCGATCAAGGTAATTGATGATACCGGCCATCGTCAGAAAGACAACGGCGACGACCTGTATGCGTTTCAGACGTGTCGACTTCACGAGCATTTTTTGTCTCCGGGCCAGTATGGCTTTTAATGTAACTTGAGATATCAGATTCAACTTCTTCGGTAGATGGTCCGGCCCGCTGGCAGATCGAAGATGGCCCAACGGATGCATCCAGCCGCGCCGCTCACAACCGTGACACGTCCGGAAAAGTCATATCCCGCGAGACACGACTGTTGGTTCATCGGATGAACTGGTCCACGAAGTCTTCGCCAAGTCCATTGGACGCATAATGCTTTCGACACATGTCGATCTTGGTAAACACGTCCTCATAACCCGTGTTGTTTCCATAGGGATCGCAATAGAGCATGACCCCGTTGACCTGGAAATATGTAATCATTTCTTGGACGTCATCCGGGACATAGAGGGTATGGGTTTCACCGGGTGGTTCGTAGACGTAGCTGCCCTCCGTTGCGATCCAGTCATGCTCCAGATATCGCCAGCGCCCTTTCAAAACCATCCCATGGACACCTTGGGGATGACGGTGCCGGCTTAGCACACCTGATTTACGAACGCGCAATAGATTCGTCCAATAGCCTTGCGACGCGTTTAGACACAAAGGACGGAACGATACGTTTTCTGCCTGCGGGACCCAAACCCGTTCATCAGTCGGGATGGCAACGGGAACAACGATTTCCTGCTGCGCTTCCTTTGGAAACGAGAGTTGATACGGGATCAGGGAAGAGTGATCTGTCGATAGCGAGTTGTTTGTGTCCATGCAATGGACTCCTTGTTCATAATTGGGTTCGTTGTCGGTGTGTAGCTGCTTCATGCCAAGCCTGGATAACGGAATATCGATGCAGACGCGTAACGCCGCCAGGAAGGTCTGAACGATAGCCAGGTCAGCGCGTCGATTCGAACTCGGTGGCGAGTTCCTGTGCAACTCCATCGATGTTCATCTCAACGAGCATCTGGAGCGGATAGTGCGGGTATAGCAGAAGTACTTTTTCAGCGACCATTTTCTTTTCCTCGGGTGTCGGGTGCGTGAGGTCGGCGATTCCATCGCGCACCCAGTGCCGAAAGGCGTTGAGGTACTCCGCCTGCTGCGTCAGTGCGTTCAGCCCGGCGGCTTCGCCGTGTCCCGCGAATATGCTGGTCGCAGTCGAATATCGCTCACGCACGATTTCAAGCTGGCTTAGCCACTGCTTTGTCCGACCTTCAGCGAGCCAGGGGTGGACGCGGTGATACAGCAGATCGGAGGCGATCAGCTGATCGCTCTGTGGCAGGTGGATAACGGTAATGTCGGCGGACTCTCCCTCGCCAAGATCGTCTACGTGCAGCTCAAGGCCGTCCACCAAGATGGGCTGACCGGGCACCACCACTGTATTGGGCAGCACCGTCCCCTGAGGGTAATCGTCGCCGTATACCGGAGTCCATGCGGCACGCTTGTCGGCTTGCGTCCCGCCGATGACATCGATCGTTGCCTGGGTCGCATAGATCGGTAGTCCCGGCCACTCATGCGCAATTTCGGCCGTGCCGTTGAAGTGATCGGGATGCGGGTGAGTGATGAAGACTGCGAGAAGCGGCTTGCCGTGAGCCCGGATCGCGTCGCACAACTTCCGTGCGGAAGATGTCAGGAACTGCGTGTCAACGAGCACGAGGCCGTTCTCAGTTTCGATGATAAATGAGTTGACGAAAAATGCCGATTCGGCAGACCTGAAAACGTGCACATTGAACATGGCGATTCCTTGAACGGGTTGGAAAAGAACGCCATCGCATTGTCGATCACTGACTGGCATGTGAGTAGGTGCATAGAAGGCATATAATTCATACGGAAACTACATGGGTGAGGCCATGACCAAGGATGCATCCCTGTCCCAGTTGAGAACGTTTTTGCGGGTCGTCGAGCGCGGCAGCCTATCGGCGGCGGCAAGGGACCTGGGCACGACGCAGCCGACAGTGTCGCGACAACTGCAGGATCTTGAGACGGCCTATGGCACCGCGCTCGTCATCAGAACCACCCGCACCCTGCGCGTGACCGATTCTGGAAGGATGGTCTACGAACAGGCACGGCTCATCGTGCAATCGGACGACATTCTGCGAGAACGATTGACGGGCGATAACGCGGAGGTTGAAGGGCGTATCCGCATTGCCGCTCCGTCAGGATTTGGCGCTTTCGTGATTGCGCCGTTTTGCGGTCGGTTCGTCGAACGGCATCCGAAGGTGACCCTGGAGCTTTGCCTGTCGGACAGCCAGAGCGATCTGGTCAGCGAAGGAATCGACGTTGCCATCCGCATTGGCAAACTTGCCGATTCGTCCCTTTTTGCGAGACCGCTGGCCGTGCTCGAAGAGGTTCTGGTCAGTCATCCTCGGTGTTTGAATCGACCGATTGCACGGCCAGCTGACTTGCAGTCGTTGCCGTGGGTTGCATTCTCGGGACTGCTGGACGGTGACGACGTTTGCCTCGAACGTCGAGGCCGCAAGCAGAAAGTCAGGGTTGCGCCACGCCTCAGGATCGATCAGATCGTCGGGCACCGCGAGGCGCTACTGGCAGGTGCAGGTGTCGGGTTGATTCATCGCTACGCCGTTGATGCCGACATCCGCGATGGGCGACTCGTCCAGTTGCTCGCAGACTGGCGGCTGCCGGAGTGGCCGGTACATGCGGTATTTCCAGTCAAGACACAGACGTATCGCCTGCAGACGTGGTGTGTTGAACTCAAACAGGAACTGGCAAGAGTTCCTGGGGTAGCGGGCGAGAGGACGCGTGGAAACACATGAAATACGGCATGCGACGGTGTGGATAGTCATGGACCGGCATTGCCTGGGGCTTCGGTGACACTCTCCTTAACAGATGATCGACGCACACGTGGTCGGTCCGGCGCGCCACTATCGCAAGCTCGAGGCTGAACTTGCCAAGGCGCAGCGCGCGCGAAAGAAGCCTCTTGTGCGTGCGATTCACGCGAAAAGAAAGAATTCCCGGAAAGATCAGCTGCATAAGCTTTCCACGGCGCTCGTGCAGGAGTACGTCGCCATCTTCATCGGCAACCGGGCCACGAGTTCCGGATGCGCGTGAGCGCAGTATTGGCTGCCAAGATGGGTATGGTGGACCTGCTGGCGGACGTCGGCCTGATGCTCGGTTTCGGCCTGATCGTCGCGATTCCGGCGGTCATTCTCGCGGGGCCGGTCTACGGCATCTGGTTGTCGAAACGGATGCACGTGGTCGAACCGGAGGTGCGACGTGACCGTGCGGAACAATGCCTCCATCACCAGATGCTTCGTCATACGCTCGCTCATCGCGTGGCACGTCAGTTTTTTGTGATCGAAATATTCGACACGATGGCCTCTCCCACGCTCGGCTTGAAGTCGAGTTTGAGACGTCCACCGGTAACCGTCACGGGGAAAGTGCAGGTGATGACCGTGCGGTAGGCGCCAGCCGCAGTCAGCACGTCCGGATCGGGAAGCACAGTCACGCCATTGGCGTCCACGTTGAAGGCGCGACCGCCGACCGCTGTTGCCTTGCCTGATTCGAGGAAACTGAGCGTGACGCTGTACGTGCCGTTGTCCAGCGGGATGTCGTAGCTGAACCTGCTACGGCGGACATTGGTGAACAACTGGGGGCGACAGTCCCGCTGACGGCGGTGCGATCGAACGGCACACCGCTCCGCAAGGCGACGCCGCTTTCCGGAACCAGCCAGTCGGCCGTCCCTCGGACGAAGAAGTTGTCCGATCCGTAGAGGGCACCGGTGGATGAGGTGAACCCCGTGCATTGGTCCTGTGTCAGCGTTCCTATTGTGGTGCCGTTGAGTGAAAGCTGCACTAAATCTGCATCGCTCTAGACCTTGACGTCGACGGTGGCATACGCGCGATTCGTATAGCGGCGGTCGGTGATATAGGTCACGGGCTCGCTGCTCCAGTTCGCTTTGTAGAAATAGAAGGCGTCCTTCTTCGTTTTGCGGTCGTACGTCACCAGGCCCTTCGTGTTGACCCGTTGCACGTCACCGTCATTGCAGGTGCCAGAGCCGAGGTCGAACATGTTCCAGGCGTAGCTGCCCCAAATGTAGTTCCTGCTGGCGATGGTGCCGTAAGTCTGCTCGTGAACGTAGCCGGCATATTCCTCCGGCCGGCCTGTATTGTTGGTCTCCGCCGGGCCGCCGAGCGGGTTGTCCGAGTGTTGCGTCACGGCCGACCCGGCGCCGTATTCGCTGATGCCAATCGGTTGGTTGGGTACTTGGCATCGAGATCGTTCGAATTCGTTCAATCAGGTCATTGTTAGGCTTTGATTCAAAGCGTTTTGTGAATGGATTCGGCAGCCCTTGACGCCCTTGGTTTGCCCATACTCTCATCACAGTCGACCCCAAACGGTGGCCGGCTAGAAGTCTCGGTGGCCCTATATGCTCAGGCTGAATATTCATCCTCTAACGCCACAAAAGCATTGCTCACCGAGTCGATTGCAGAGTCATCGATGTGCCGGTGAATCACGAGGCGAAGAGCGTAGGGACCACGCGCGCGGACCGCGATGCCATGAGCTTCGAGTTGCCGCACGTATTCCACCGCCTTCCCATTCGGGATACTTAGTCGGAGAATATTTGTTTGAGGCGGGTACTGCTCGGCCTCTACTGCCGTGTTATCGCGCAGGCGTTCCCAAAGCGTGCGCGTGCGCTGGTGATCCTCCGGAAGTCTGGCGGGCATCACCCTGAGCGCGACCAAACCAGCCGCTGCCATAATACCAGCCTGCCTTAGTCCACCGCCCATCGTCCTGCGGAAGGTTCGCGCCTGCTCGATAAATTCACGGGAGCCAAGCAATATTGAGCCCATCGGGGCGCTTAGTCCCTTTGAAAGGCAAAAAGTGATGCTATCGCTATGCTGCGCAACTTCGCGTACCTCGACGCCCAATGAGACGGCCGCGTTGAACAGACGGGCTCCATCCATATGGACGACGGTTCCCCGTTCGTGTGCAATGCCTGCGACTTGCGCCAGATAGTCGAGCCCCTGAACGCATCCTCCAGCGGCATTGTGGCTGGTCTCGACCGATACCATGGCAGTTGGTTCACCGTAGCGTGAGTATCCTCCCCGGACCGCATCCCTCACCCTCTCGAGGTTCATTTCCCCACGATAGGAGGGGATCGTGCGGCAGAACAGACCTGCCAGGCGTGAGACACCGCCGCCTTCCGAACTGGCCATGTGAGCGTCCTCGTCGAGGACGGCCTCACCGCCTCGTCGCGCGTGGACAAGTGTGGCGATGGCATTGCCCATCGTGCCGCTGCATACGAAGAGCGCTGCGTCCTTGCCCAGCAACATTGCCGACTCCTGCTCCAGGGCTTGGACGGTCGGGTCGCCTTCTAGGGTGTCATCGCCGAGCGATGCGCTGCGCATCGCGTCCCACATAGCTTCGGTGGGGCATGTCACCGTATCGCTGCGCAGATCAATCATACAATTCCCCTATGAATGGGCGTCCCGCTTTCGGGCGACCTTGGTTGCGGTTCGGCTCGGTCGCGGGTTGCCCGTGTGGCTTTCGGTAGGCCCATCTTGACGAGTCTTTCCATATGCAGCGAGAGACTGGCCTCCGACGAGCGGGCCGCAAGCGCCAGCAACACTGGCTCGCTCATCTGCCGATTCACCTGTAACGGTTTTTCGCCGATAGCCTTCAATAGAGCGGTGAAGATCACCAGAAGCACCGCGAGGCGTTCAGAGAGTGCTTCGCCCGGGCGCAGCGAGTCATTCACGATCAAGGCTGGTAACACTGTTTTCACTCGGCAAGTTGATAGGTGTAACGTATTTGGGGCGCAGAGGCGAATATACGGGCTGTCGGCCTAATCGGTTTGAGATTGGTTCATGGCTGGTATACCACCATGACGAAATCGCTTTCGCAAACTTTGTGATTATTTGGTTACATGCAGTCTGGTGTAACGATGAACTGGCATTTGGAGCCCGCGGCGCTAACGTTGCCGGTAGGTGCAGCGGTTAGGCGGTGGCAGGCGAGAGAAAGAGATTCAGATGAGTTCGGACTCTCCACACGCAACCCTTGACTGTCGGATCATCCATCGTGGTAGGCCTTCGGAACGCTTTGAGCGAGTCCTCTGAACATTCCAGGACCTACGTTTCGCGACTGCGATCCAGTGTCACCGCGCGGCTTCACTACAGGCCGATCGACAGATATCTCTCGAACAAGGGTGGCGAGACCGCCGGCGTGTACGAGTTGGGTGTGGCTCTGAGCATCTGCCGCAACTGCCGGGGCGCATTTCTGACGACTGCCGCCAATGACCGGACTTGATTGCGGCTGGCGTCAGGTTTTCCTGGTCGATGGCATTGGCACGTTAGCTTCCGTCGAGGAACCGAACTCTGACGCAAGCCAGTTCATAAACAAATCGACAGCACGTCTCGCGATCGTTCGATTTGAACATACCGCGTAGTACCTAAGGCCGTCGCGAAGTTCCTGCTTCCACAATTGCTTGAGCGACCCATCGGCCAACGCGTCAGCGACCAGCGCCAGACGGCTCAAACAAAGACCCGCACCCGATTTTGTTGCTTCTAGCATGGCAGCGGAATCGTTGAAGCGAATCGTCGGGGCGGTATCGAGATCGAGCATCCGATTTCCGCAATTTTGCCATTCCTCCCAATAATCCCGTTCTACGTTTCGTAGGAGGAAACCGTTCTCGAGTGCGCCGAGCGGCGCTAGTTTTTCATATTGCCGTGCTAGTCGCGGAGCGCATACTGCGCCGACCCGGTCGTCGGTCAGTGCGAGCATCCTGTATCCGCTCCAGTCGCCTGCTCCAAGGCGAATGGAGATGTCCGCTCCGGAAGAGTCGATATCGGCATAGTAGCGGTGAATGTCGATCTGCAGATCTATCCACGGATTCGCCTTGGTGAAGCCGCTGATTCGTTTGCCCAGGCTGCAGACAGCAAAGGATCTTGCAACCGATACGACCAGCGTGTCACGGTCGGCATCCACCGACAGACGCCGGAGGCCGGTCCCCAAGGTATCGAACGCTCTCCGTGAGTAGTCGTAAAGCAGCTCTCCCTCTTGCGTGAATGACAAGCCGCGGGGGCCGCGTTTAAAAAGTTCAACGCCCAAATGCTCCTCCAGCGCCTTCAGTTGTCGGCTGAGGGCGCCTTGGGTCATCTGTAGCTCCTGACCAGCACGAACGAGGTTCAAATGTTTTGCCACGGTGTTAAAGAATAGGAGCGCCTTAACAGACGGCAGGCTCCTCAGAAGCGCGGTATTCGTTGAGGTCATATCGGCGCACCACTTTTCTCAATAGTAAAGACATCGAAAGTTCCTGATCATAGGCCCTGACTGCAGCACTACATGGGCGCGGTAAGCGCGGCCAGATCATATAGCCAAGATGGAAGGAGAATACAATGAAAGCGCGTCGCCCTCTTCAGTGGTCCGAAGTCCGCGATCAGTTTCCGGGAACTGCGGCAGGAATTTATACGGATCTCGCGGGTCGATCACTTCTTTTTGAAGGTGGCCGTGCGGCGTTGGAAGCCCATTTGGCCGAGTTGTCCACCGGTACGATCAACAAGCAAGCTCTTTTCGAAGCTGTAGAGGAGACGCGTCAGCTGTTCGCGGCTTTGATCCGGTGCACACCTGATGAAGTTGCGTTCACACGCAATGTGACGGACGGCATCGCAGCATTCGCGGCTGGCATGGAGTGGAAGAAAGGCGACAGCGTAGTTCTGTGCGAGGACCTCGAACACCCCGCCAACATTTATCCATGGTTCAATCTTGCGCGCAAGTTCGGCGTGTGCGTCAAGAACGTTCAGCAGGACGGGGGCGCACTGTCGATCGAGCGAATTCTCGCGGCGATTGACCAATCCACGCGCGTCGTTGCGATCTCGGCCGTCTCTTTCGCTCCGGGCTTCCGTTTTCCTGTCGCTGAACTCGGCGCGGAGTGCCGCCGGCGGGGTGTTTTACTGGTTGTGGATGCGGCGCAGTCGATCGGCGTCGTAGATACAGACGTTACTGCCTGGCAGGCGGATGTTGTCGCAGCCTCCACGCAAAAAGGACTCATGTCGCTGTACGGTCTGGGGTTTCTTTTTGTCCGCCGTGAAATCGCAGAAACTCTGAAACCAGCTTACCTTTCGCGGTTCGGCGTCGAGCAGGACGGCCATGAAGCGCGTGTCGGTGATCCTGCTTCGGCGCCTTATCGAGCCGGCGCGCGTCGCTTCGACGTGGGCAATTACAATTTCCCTGGCATCCTTACGGTAGCCCCTGCAATCCGGTTGCTCCTTGATCTGGGCCAACAAGAAGTTCAGTCCTACGTTTTCGATCTCGCGCGCAAATTCACGGACCGGATTATCGAGCTCGGCTTGCCTGTTTTCGGCGGACCGCCGGGGACGCACAGTAGCCATATTGTTACGTTGGGTGTAGCTCGCGCCCAGGAACACGATGTGTCTAGCGATAGCGGCTTGACGAGTCTCTATCAGTATCTCGTGGCGAGCGGAGTGAGACTCAGTATTCGGGGCGGCCTCCTACGCTTCTCATTTCATATCTACAACAACCAGCAGGACGTCGAAAAGATCATCGAACTTGTCGCCGAATGGATCGAAACCCATGCGGCCGATGCGAAGCATATGGCTGGAAAGTAGGAGAGCCACGATAGACAGAAAAAATAGTTTGATTGCTGGAGGAAGACCGGAATGTCCAAAGGTCATTCTGATAGCACGACAGGAAGCGGTTGAAAACCGCTCATCTATCGCGCTATAGCTCAATGCTCAGGAGGAAAACATGAATCTCACCATAAGTTCTGACGACGACTCGGTAGGCGGTCGGCCACGTCGTTCGTTCATGGCCCGTACGCTGCCGCTACAAATGCTCGTGGGTCTGGTTATCGGTTGTCTCGTCGGGCATTTTCTGCCCGAGCTTGGCAAGCAGTTGTTGCCGATTAGCCAGATCTTCATGAACGCATTGCGGATGATCATTGTTCCGCTCGTTTTCTCGTCGATAACGCTTGGCATTTACAACATGGGGCGTGATTTGTCTGCCCTTGGCCGTATTGTGGTTGTCGTTTTTCTATGGTTCTTCACCGCAACCGGAATGTGTATCGCCATCGGTCTGCTGATGAACGGGATTTTCCATCCCGGTTTCGGTGCCGATCTCTCTATTGCCGGTGCGATCCCAGCTCAAGCTGGTCTCCACGTCAATCTAACCCAGTTTCTGCTCGAACTCGTTCCGCCCAACATTGTTGACGCGATGGCGCATCAGAAAGTGCTTCAGGTCCTGCTGTTTGGTATTCTGTTTGGGGCCGCGCTGACGCAGACGGGCGAGGTGGGGCACGGCGTAGCACGCGTGCTGTTAGGTGTTCAGCTCGCAATGATGAGAATCGTGCGGTGGATCATTGCACTGGCGCCAATTGCCGTTGTCGCAGCAATGGCATGGTTGTTTGCGAGCCAAGGTGTATCAACATTGTTTGCGCTCGCCAAACTTGTTGGCACACTTTATGTCGGTCTGGTTGTCGTTGTGCTAATAATGTGGGTGGTCATTCTGGGTTGTGGCCACAATCCGCTGTCGGTGACGCGCAAGATCGCTGAGCCACTTCTTCTTGCTTTCACAACACGCTCGTCCGAAACGACGCTTCCCATTCATATGGAAATCCTGGAAAGAATGGGGGTTTCGAATAAAGTCGTGTCGACTGTCATCCCACTCGGATACTCCTTCAATCAGGATGGGACGTCACTTTATGTTTCGCTGGCGGTTGCCTTCGTCGTCGAAGCGCATCACATTGCACTGACAATGCCAACTATGCTGACGATCATCGTTACTGCGCTGATCGCAACCAAAGGTATGGGGAACGTGTCGGGCACTGGACTCATCGCCGCGACAACGGTTCTTGTTGCACTCGGGTTGCCAATCGAGTCAATTGCGGTTTTGGCCGCCATCGATATCTTTCTTGACATGGGGCGGACGACAGTAAATGTGTTCGGCAATACGGTGGCGGTTCTACTGGTCGAGAGGTTTGCAAACAGTGACTCTGGTGAACCCGAATCATCACCAATGATACTTGAGCAGTCGAAAGGACTAGACGCCCATGCAGCAGAATGAAGCGCAGGTGGCTTGAATCCAGATTGGACCTCGGCTAGGTGTTGGTTTTGTTGAAAGACCAAGGTGGTCGTACGGATGCCTCGTTTTGTGGGGCAGCCTAGACGATGAGCGAGTCAATTGAGCTTCTCGAAGACGCGGATCTCTCCCTGTTTCTGCCTAAAGAAAGTTGATGTGAATTCCGTCAGGATCTGGACGCCTTGATTAGAGGCGTTCTATTCGAAAGAGGGAGGGGTGACGTAGTCAATTTATATATTAATAATTATAAATATCAAGCGATGGTGGTCACAAAAGCGTTCGATATTCGATGGAGACGTGAAATGAGAAAATACGCACTGCACGCGTTCATGCTGCTTGTGACAGCAGGATCGGCTCACGCCGACAACCTCTATAAAGGAGAGCAGCGAATCGTCGTCGACGGCTATCCTGCGGTCGTACGCTACTTCGCAGGCGATCCACAGAAGCCCCTCGTTGTGTTTAGTGCCGGGGCTCATCACACTGCGCGGATATCCTATGGTGGTCACCCTGGCGCAAGGAGTCAGGATTTCATTGCGTATTGGCTCAACAAGCTGGGCTACAATTTTCTCGCTGTCTCCTATCCCATTGAGACGACCAGCGGCTTTATCGACGCGAAGCCAACGCCAGACTTCAACGCTCAAAAATGGGGGCAACAGGTCGCGCAAGCAGCAAAGCTTGCGACGATCGAACACCATCTCTCAGGACACGTCGTCCTGTTGAACTGGAGCATGGCAGGTAAAGTGCTACAGCCTGCATTCAAGGCTGCATCCGCTGCAGGTCTTACGGTAGACGGAGCAATTGCAATGGTCGCGACGCCGGGGATTACCGGCTTCGTGCCGAACCAGGAGTTGAAGAAGACGTCCTCCGGCTACGCTGATCGCCGTGATATGTACGGCCGGTGGTTGAAGCAAATCGCAGTCGAAAACGCCGACAATGGTGGCCGCGAGATCATCCCTGAAAGCGTCTATCGTAGTGATTATGTTGGAGATATTCCTGTCGGCCTTGAAGGATATGGGGAAGTATACAAAGGCGGGAAATTCGAGATCGACGATCTGGCACAGGCAACTGACTACGGTGCGTTCGAATTCGCCAACTATCCATTGATCGCGATCTTACAGGACAATAGCGCACTAGACGCAGAACACGGGTTGGTCGATAGATATTGGTGGGGAACCTATAACGTCGAAACGTTTCTCAACCGGGTGAAGAAGGCTGGCGTCGATTTTTCCAGCATCTCACAGCCGGAATGGCACAAGATCAGCGATCTCTCCGAAAAAATGAATGATCAACTGACCATTCGGATTGATGGAAATCATTTCTTTTTTGTGGGAGAGAAGGGTGCCTCCCGTACGGCAGAGGCTGTTGACCTCGCGATACGCAGATTGAGCGAGTTCAACAAAGACGTCGACACCATCAAGTAGTCGACTCAAAACAAATCACTTCCCGAACGGTGCCTTGACATCGTCGTGGCGATTAGCTGTTGGACCTCTAGCGGCCCGTTCTACCACTCAACCCAACCTCATTTCGGCCGCGACGCCGCCACACCCGCACTCAGTGCCGACGATGGCCAGATAGCCGTCGAACCGCTTTCAGTCGCGGCGCTGACCCGACGGCCTTCGATTGGCTATATTCCTGATCAGTTGACAAAGAATGCGGCTAGCTATAGTGTTGGGTCCTCCTGAGGGCATTCTTGTCCTTGGATGCCGGTCCGGAGGCTTTTCTTCGGCGCAGTTCCGGTCAGCGCCTATTGATGCGGAGAATTTGAAAAATGAAGTATCTTCTTACCGAAAAGACAAACTCAGTATTCGAGATCGAGGGCCTCAGTCATGTTGCCCTCGTTTCGGCCGACATGCAGCGAACAGTCGACTTCTACCAAGGGGTCCTAGGATTCCCGCTGATCAAGACGACTGAGATCCCCGGCGGCGGTCAGCACTTCTTCTTTGATATGGGGGATGGAAAGAGCTCACTTGCCTTCTTCTATTTCGCGGAAAAGCACGTTGCGGAACCTGGAGTCACTGTGCCGAAAGCGAATGTCGGAGATCCCGATAGTGGCTTTAATCCGGATAGCTACACTACGGCCATCGGATCGATGAACCACCTCGCGTTCCGTGTGGCGCCCGAAAAGATGATGCAGTACAAGGAGAAGTTGGAGAGTCTCGGCATTTGGGTCTCGCCGATCATGTATCACTTCGGCAAGGACGGCGTTAGCATTGGCGTCGCTCCTGACGAGCAGCCATGGCTTACGTCGATTTACTTCCGCGATCCCGATGGTATTCAGCTGGAGTTCGGGGCGTGGTGGCGTCCCTTGACGGATAACGACATTAATCATAAACCCGCAACACGCGCGGATGCGCCGACTGCGCTCGATCAGCGCGGTTCAAGGCGATAAATTGCTGGGGCAGCTAGCGGGTAAGGAGCTGCCGAGGCCGGTGTAAAACATTTTGACTGACAGTGGCAAAACGACCGGCAGTTCACTACCACCTTCGGACGGGGCGCAATATTCGTTCAGCACTACGTCTCTGATTGGTCGGATTGGATGCGGGTGGCTGATATTGCGGTGGACCGCCTTGGTTGACTGGATGTGCTTGTCAGCAACGCAGGCTTGTACCAGCCCCTGAGCTTTTTGGATACAACCTAGGACCTATTGGGACACGCACTATCATGTCAATCAGTTGGAGCTTGTTACGGCATGAAGGTTGACGCTCAAGTTACGATGAAAGGCGGCGGTGGAACTATCGTAGATGTCGTATCCATGTCCGCGTTCGGCGGACACACTAACCAGTTTGCCCTTGGCGCAACCAAATGGGCAGCGCGCGGCGTGACGACGTTAGCGGCGACCGAACTGGCGCCGCTCGGCATCCACGGGAACGTGTTTATCCCGAGCTGATAGATACACCGACAATCCATCCCAGCCCTCCAGAAGTGCTCAAGTAGTTCGGTCGAATGATTCCGATGGGGCGCTTCGGCGTTCCCGAAGAGGTCGCGCTCGGTCTTTTTCCTGGTGTGGGACTCAGCAAGCAATGCTACCGGTGCAGAGTTGAAGATTGCTGGCGTGGCGCAGTGAGTCGAACGGCAGTGGCGTAAGCATGCGGAAATTGACGACACTGGCAGCTATCGCCAATGACGTAGCGGTAGTTTTGTGCCCGAGGTCAGCGCGCCGTCCAGACGAAAGACCGAAACCGCGTTTGGTGAATGGCTGCGCGGTGGACTGTCTCCCGCTGCTGTAGGATTGCGGGCATTCGTGTCACGGTCATTCGTGCCACCTTTCCATCGGGATTAAATAGTAGTTATCCATTATGCGTGCCTTCCCAGTCATTCCCCCCGTGAAGAAATCCGCCGGATCCCCTGGCCGCAAGCCGCCGACTGAGGTGCTCGAGCACTTGCTTGATACAGCTTTCGAGGCTTTTGCCGCGCACGGCTATGAAGGGGCATCGATGCGGCAAATCGCTAGCGACGCCGGAACAACGATTCAGCGCGTGATTTATCACTTCCCCTCCAAGGAGGCGCTTTGGAAAGGTGTCATGACCCGCGTCGTCCAGCGTTTCGATCAACGCCATCGGCAAGTGCTTAATGAGTGCCGGGGGGAGCCAGCATCGGTCAAGCTGCATCGCTTGATCGTCGACATGGTCCACTTCTTGGCGGAATTTCCGGGCGTTCACCGGATCATGACCTTCGAGGCCACCATTCTCAGTCCGCGGCTGCAATGGCTCTACGACAACCTCTTGATGTCCCGGGTCGGGGAGACTGTTGGCATCATCAAGGCGGCGCAGCGCGAAGGGGCCGTTCGGCAGATCGACCCGACGCGTCTCTACTACGCCATACTCTCGATTGCCGCTGTACCGTTCACCATTGCGGCCGAGTTCAAACTGACAACTGGCCGTGATCCCTTCGATTTCGAAGAAGTAGAGAAGACAATCGCTCTTATCCGCGCCCTAATCATCAAGGAGTGAACGTCTGTTGTTGTTCAACGTGATGAGTGTCCTGGAGCGCGTCTACCGAGCCCCGTGCGTCCAAGGTAAGGACAAAGCAGCTGCAAGGCAATCCTTGGACAACGCTACCCTCAACGATCAATTGCCATGATTCTTGCTATGTGGGCGAAAGTGGTCGCGCAGACGCGTAGGAAGACAAAAGCAATGGACGTGGGGTGGCGACGTGTTTAGTCGGCAAGCTCGTCGCCGTTCGCTTCACTTTGCTGTGCCGAATGCACGACTTTCCGGAAATACTATTTGAACTGCATGTTTCAGAATCACCCGCTCCGGCTTTCGAGTAGCGAATTCCCTCGGTCGTGGTCTCAGCTCAGCGCTTACCATAAGCTCGACTAGAAATGACCAGGTTTGCTCTTGGTCTGGAGTGCCGAAGTCCATACGCCGCCCTCTTCTAGCCAGCCGAGAAGAACAGGAACATGTTTCGAATTTATGGGTAATCATCTGGTTGCCCAATGGTTCCGACGTTGGAAACGCCCCCGGATGCCCCCCAAACCAATTGTACCCCGACCAAAAGGCTAGAAAGGTCAGCTCCGATAATCCGCCCGAATCGTGGGTGTGAGCGGAGGGATGTCCGCTTTTGTTGTTCGGGGAACTATTGCTGACCAAGAGGTATGTCAAAGTCGCAAACGTCGGGGGCGCGCCGGATGGTGTACGCCATCGATATCCATTGGGTCATCATTGATTAGTGCGGGTAACTTCCGGGGTATCTCCTGCTTCAGTTCACGCGGCGTTCGAGACCGATCCAATATGGTTCGCGCAGTTCGCGCCGCAGAATCTTGCCAGCGGCGTTGCGGGGCAGGGCGTCGATGAAGTCGACACTCTTCGGCGCCTTGAACGATGCTATGCGTGATTTGGCAAACGCGATGATCTCGCTTGCATCAGCGGCGGCGCCCGGATGCAGCACGACGACTGCCTTCACTGCCTCGCCCCATTTGTCGTCAGGCACCCCGATTACCGCAACGTCGGCCACCGCGGGGTGACCGTAGATCACATTCTCCACTTCGGCCGGATAGATGTTTTCGGCACCGGAGATGATCATGTCCTTGATCCGATCGCTGATGTAAAGATAGCCGTCTTCGTCGGTATAGCCGGCGTCACCCGTTCGAAGCCATCCCTCGGGGTCGAGCGCGCGAGCCGTGGCCTCCGGCATACCCCAATAACCCACCATGTTGGCGTCGGAGCGCGTCATGATTTCGCCAACTGCACCGGGAGGAAGAGTCCGGCCCTGTTCGTCGACGACTTTGATCTCCACCCCCGGCATCGGAATCCCCGCCGAGCGCATGCGCTGATTTCCCGACCCGTCATGATCCTCCGGCGGAAGATAGACGATCGTCCCGCACGTCTCTGTCAGCCCATAGGTTTGGCAAAAACCGCAACCGAAAACATCCATGCATTGGCGAAGAAGATCGAGCGGCATCGGCGAAGAACCATAGACGATATAGCGCAGCCGGCTGAAATCCACCTGGCGCGCGCGCGGCTCGTTCACCACGATCCGGAGGGCCGAAGGAACCATGAAGATCTTTGAGATATTGTGCTGCACAATGAAGTCCAGTACCTTGCTGGGGTCGAACTCCCGGACGACAATCGACTTGACGCCATGGAAGAGACCGACAATGCCCCAGACGCTGCCACCGACGTGGAAAACCGGCATCGCGGCCAGGCTGATGTCCTCGGTGCTCCAGGCGCTCCAGTTGAGCCCGGCCTTGGAGGCGGCGCGGCGCACGCTAAGAATGCTGCGGTGCGCTAGCATGGCGCCCTTCGGGCGTCCAGTCGTGCCGGATGTGTAAAGCTGCAGCACCACATCCTCTTCGCTAGGCCGGAATTCCACGTCATGGGGGTTGCCCTGGCTCCGCCATGCTTCGAAGAGCACGGACGAGAGGCCGCCTGGCTCAAGTGCGACCACTTCTACAGGATGCCTGACCAGTTGCAATGCTTCGCGCACTTGGACTTCGACCTCCGGACCCGCGAATAGCAAGGCGGCTCCGCTGTCTTCCAACATGTATGCCATCTCGGCCGGCGCCAGTCGCCAGCCGATCGAGGTCATGACGGCGCCGACTTTGGCGGCGCCGAATAGGATCTCGTAGAAGTAATCGCTGTTCTTGCCGATATAGGCGATCCGCTGTTCCTTCGAGACGCCTTGCTGGAGAAGCTTGTGCGCCACCTGGTTCGAGTGGCGATTGAAAGTCTCATAGTCGATTTCGCGGCCTTCGAAACTCAACGCAACAGCGCCTGGGCGATGTTGCGCTTGATATCGGGCAATGTCTCCGAGCGTGCGCATCGCGTCGAAATCGACGGCGTCGCCGGCAACATGTTGTGCGTTAACCATCAAAGCCTCCGACAAAGTGGATGGGATACCTCGCGTGTTCAGCGGGATTCCTAGTTTGGCAACTCAGCACCTCGCCCCACGATTGCAGTGGGCGTTGAGGCACTGGTCTGGAAATATCTGATCCCGCGATCTCTTTGCTACAGACGCGAAGCCTGTTGGCCATCATGTGCGCTCCTCTCTTTAGCTCTAGTCGCAGGTTTCGTTAGCCGTGACTTGCAGGATACTAAAATGATACTATACTTGACAATAACGTATCTTGTGGCAGTATAAGGTTTCCAGCCGCAAACGGTATGTTTAGGAAAGGGATGGCATCACGGCTAGGGATCCGATCTCCGCCGTAAAAGTGTTGGAAATCGCCGGCATCGGTCCAGGACCCCTCCCGACGATGACAGCTGAACGGCGTGACCAAACCCCCATCAGCACCACACTGTTCGCTCATGGCGTGCGGTCCCCGACGTGCTGGAGGCGGTGTACGCGAAGTTGGGGTTAGTGGTGTGCGTCAACGCAACGAATTGAAGAGCCCTTCTCCGCAGGGATCCTGCCGAGCGGCTAGTGTCCTGAGTTAGAAATTCGCATACGAGGTATGGGCCACGGTAACCATCGGCGCGTTGTCGCGATAACCCTTCGCGAATCGTACAAATTGATCGAATTTCCGGCGGCACCGGCTGCGCACTGTCGATCGCAATAGGGCGTTGCTGCATCACAAGGAACGAATTTGAAGGGAGACTGATAGATGGGGCGGAGAAGTCTTTGTGTATGTTGATTGAAAAATGGTTTGCGCTGGCGCTGCCGGTGCCGGATTGACGTAACCCGATTAAGTCGGACACGCTCGATTCTGACGGAGATATCTGCGTCTAGGGATCGAGACGTGCAGGTCCGCTCACAATTTTATTTTTTCGCCCCCATGACGACGCTTGGTGCGCATTTTTTGAAGGAATCCGAATGTTCGGCGAATGATGTTTCCTCCGAATGCCGCGTGATTGAGGTATCCGCGGGATGATCTAACGTTGGGCGAGTCTAGGAATGAGTGGAATAAAAAAATGCTTGATGAGTCGGAGCCGATAGCGCTCGAATACGTTCGTGAGCTGGAGGTGTGGACGTGCGCTTGGTACGACGAGGCCGTCGCAGCGAATCTCGTGCGTCCGCCGTACTACCCTGGCCCGACGATCATAAAGCGTCTCCAGGGCTACTTCCACGCCGGCCTGTCGCCTTCTGAAGCAGCATATGCATGCTTCGGAAGGAGGCACTGAAACGGCTCTGTTATCGCATCCGCGTCTGGCAAGGATCGTTATGCGAAAGGCAAACGCCGATGTAGAAAATGCAACGAATTTCTAACTCATGACACTAGGAGGGCGGCATTCGGAAACTGCCAGTTCTCTATGTCGATCCTCGTGACCAAAAGCGGGGTTGGCAGCACGACAGATCGTCGGGCCGACATGGCGATCGAACTTAAAACGTTAAGAGAGTAAGGAATCGACCAGTGGATTTTCAGCTTACCGACGAACAGAAAGAACTGCAGGAAACGGCGCGCAAGTTCGCGCGCGCGGAACTGATGGATTTGTCGCGGGAGATGGAGGAAAAGGGGATGCCCCTACCCAAATCGATGCGCAAACGTTATGCCGAGATGGGATTTCTCGGTGTCAACCTGCCGGAAATCTATGGCGGACTTGGGCTCGGTCATTTGGAAGCGCTACTGATTCTTGAGCAGTTCGCAATGATCTCCCCGGCTGTCGCGTGGCCGATCTTTGAGAGTGCGACGGGCCCCGTGCGCACGATCGAGCATTTCGCATCCGATAGCCTCAAGGCCCGTATTATCCCGCAGGTCGTTCAGGGCGAAGCGATCGTAGCGGTCTCCATGTCGGAGCCGTCGGCAGGCACGGCGCTTACCGACCTCAAAACTGCGGCACATATTGAGGGCGACGAGATCGTCATCACCGGGCAGAAACGCTGGTGCTCGGGCGGCGGTCATTCGGATTTTTATATCGTCTACTGCCGTTTCGACAATGAACCGGGCGCGAAGGGTATAGGGGCGATTCTGGTCGAGAAGGAACGCAAGGGGATCAGCTTTGGCCGGCCGGAACGGCTCATGGGCTTCCGCGGTATTCCCTCCGCCGATATCTACCTCGACGATGTGCACGTGCCGAAAGACAACGTCATCGTCCCCAAGGGCGGCTTCAGCAAATTGATGAGCGCGTTCAGCTTGGAACGCTGCGGCAACGCCACCATGGGCCTCGGCATCGCCGCCGCTGCGCTCGAAGAGGCCACGGCCTACGCGCAGGAGCGAGAACAATTTGGCAAGCCGATCGTGGACTTTCAAGCGATCCAGATGAAGCTGGCGGAAATGGCGATGAAGGTTGAGGCGGCGCGCTTGCTCATATATCGCGCGGCGGTTAATGCAGCCCAGGGCTTGCCTTCGATTCTCGATTCCTCGCTCGCCAAGTGCTTTTCCAACGAGATGGTTGTCGAGGTCGCGTCGAAAGGCCTGCAGATTATGGGCGGCTATGGGTATTCCCAGGAGTACCGCATGGAGCAGCGCGTCCGCGACAGTTATGCCTGGGGCATCGCTGGCGGCACAATCGACGTCCAGAAGACCAATATTACCTCCGCCCTTGTGGGGCGCCGCTTCAACCAGAGAGGCTGAAAGTCGCCGCAATGGCCCAACTCTGCCACCGCATGAGTCTGTGATCCGCAATGTCGGGGTGTGTACAGGCTCAGTCGCGATGTCCAAGGACGCGGTCAGCGCCATCATGTTGTCGCTGGCTAGTCGAGCAGCCCGGTGCTGGGTGTACGGAGCATAGGATATGGCGTGTCATCTTGATGTCCTCTTGTCAGTGTTCCGGCCTGGGCGGACCATCTATATTCCCGGCGCTACCGGAGAATCTCGAGCGCTGGCAGTTGCGCTGCGGGACCAGCCGGAGGTAAGCGCGGGCGTGCGCTTCGTCAGCGGCCTCGTTCCTAGCATGAACGAGACGTTGGACTATGGCGGACTCGCCGCCGACTGTACCGTGACGACGTTCATGCTGCCAGCCTGTATGCGTGACAGCTTCGCCCAGGGGCGGGTGAAGCTTCTGCCGCGGACGTACTGGGGCGCGGCGCGTTATCTGCAGGCGATCGCCTGCGACGTAGCTGTCGCACATGTAGCGCCGCCCAATGCAGACGGTTTGTGCTCGCTTGGCGTCGCAAGCGATTTCACGCCGCTGGTCTGGCCGAACGCGATGTTCAAGGTGCTGCTCATCAATCCAGCAATGCCGATTCTGCCGCGCGCTCGCATGCTCCCTATTGCTGATGCCGATATGGTGGTGACCCTAGAGGGGCCGTTGGTCGAGGCGCCGGTCGCGAGGGAAACAGAAACGGCGGCCGCCATTGCGCGAACAGTCGCAGCTTTGATTCCTGACGGTGCACGCATTCAGACTGGGATCGGTAGTGCGCCAGACAGGGTCTGGACGTTTCTGCGAGATCATCGCGGACTCGTTCTACGGTCGGGTATGGCGAATGGCGGATTGCGCGAACTGGCCGAGGCTGGCGCGCTGGCTGACGGCGGAGCCCATCTTGCCGGCATCGCTTACGGCTCAGTCGATTTCTATAACTGGCTGCGGGACACCGATCTTGTGGAATTCGCTACGACTCTCGAAACCCACGGCTTGCCTGCACTGATCGACACGCCACGATTGCACAGCATTAACTCGGCTTTGGAGGTGGACCTCTTCGGCCAAGTGAACGTCGAGTGGCAAGGGAACGCCCTGTCTAGCGGTGTTGGCGGGGGGCCGGATTTCATGCGTGCAGCGACCCTCTCGCCTGGTGGACGATCAATTATCGCGCTCCCGGCAACGGCGGAGCGGGGAATGGTGTCGCGCATCGTTGCGCGCCTCGCCCGACCCAGCGTCAGCGTGGCCCGCTCTGACATCGATACGGTCGTCACCGAACATGGCGTGGCCGAGTTGCGCGATAAGGGGATCGATGAGCGCGCGCAGGCGCTGATCACAGTCGCTGCGCCGCAGTTTCGCGCGGAATTGGAAGAGGAGTGGCGTGCGCTTCGCGCGACCTTCGGTTGATATCACTAAACAGGAGACTTTCCTTTGAGACGTGCAGCCATCGTATCTCCCCTAAGAACAGCCGTGGGCGCATTCGGGGGTGCCCTGACTCCGCTGAATATGGAGGATCTAGGCACGATTGTGCTCAAGGCGCTGGTAGAGCGGACGGGCATCGACCCGGGACGCATCGACGACGTCATTTTCGGCCACGCCTATGGCAGCGGCGAGGCGCCGGCGCTCGGGCGCTGGTGTGCGCTTAACGCGGGCTTTCCGATCAGCGTCGCCGGCATGGAAATGGAACGGCGTTGCGGCAGCGGGCTCATGGCGATAACGACGGCAGCGATGATGGTGCAAACCGGCGCGGCCGATGTCGTGATCGCGGGCGGCGCTGAATCGATGAGCAATTGCGAATTCTATTCGACAACGCAGCGCTGGGGCTCTCGCGCCGGCAGCGTCGTGCTGTACGACCGGCTGGAACGAGGCCGAGTCCGATCGCAACCCGAATGGCGCTTTGGGGTGGTCCGCAGCATGATGGAGACGGCTGACAATCTCGCGAAGGATTTTGGGATCAGCCGCGAAGCTGCGGACGAATATTCGATGCGCAGCCACCGTCGCGCCGCGGCGGCTTGGGCGGAGGGGAAGTTCTCCCACGAGCTGGTTCCAGTGCCAGTGGCGCAGCGCAAGGGCGAGCCCGTTATCTTCGATCGGGACGAAGGCATTCGCGCCGACACGAGCATGGAAGGGCTGGCCAAGCTCCGTGTGGTTCATGAGGGGGGGTCTGCACGGCGGGTAATTCCAGCCAGCAGAACGATGCCGCATCTGCGTGCATTGTCGTCGCAGAAGATCTGCTAGACGAATTGAAGCTCGATCCGATGGCGTGGTTCGTTAGCTGGGCGGTGGCAGGCTGTGAGCCGTCTCGCATGGGTATCGGCCCAGTGCCGGCGACGGAAAAACTATTTCGCAAAACGGGCCTATCGCTCGATGACATGGATCTCGTCGAGCTGAACGAAGCCTTTGCGTCTCAGGTGCTGGCGGTGTTGAAAGAGTGGGGCTGGCACGATCCCGACAAACTTAACGTCAACGGCTCAGGAATCTCGCTCGGTCATCCGATCGGCGCGACCGGCGGGCGCATCTTGGCAACGATGCTGAATGAGCTGCAGCGGCGCCAGGGGCGCTATGCACTTGAGACGATGTGCATCGGTGGCGGGCAGGGAATCGCTGCCATCTTTGAGCGCGCCTGAGCGATGCTCTAAAAGAGTGCATTCATCGTTTCACCGGAACATACCTAATTGCATTATGGCGTGACAAATGGGTATAGTAATGGCACCAAGGCATTCCGATGCCGCTAATTGAACGCCGCGAATTCGCGCGAAGGCGCCAGATTGAGAGGCGGTCGCACGACAAACGGATCGACGGAGCGGTGTTGTGACATCTAATGAGGGGACATCAGAGCAAATGGAGAATCTGCATCGACAGGCGTCGCCAGGTCGGCTCGACGATCTGGCGCTAGACCAACTCTTTCGAACCGCGCGGACACGCAAGTCTTGGGCGCCGATTTCGGTGCCTGATGCGCTCCTAAAGGAACTCTATGAGTTGCTCAAGTTTGGCCCGACATCCGTCAATGGCTCACCGGTGCGTTTGATCTTCGTGAAAAGCGAGGATGCCAAGGCGAAACTTGCGCCCTTTCTATTGGGCACGAACCTCGAGAGCGTAATGAAGGCGCCAGTCTGCGCGATCGTTGGCTACGACTTGGATTTCCCGCGCCATCTTGGCCGGCTCTTTCCCCATGCGCCAGACATCGCCGCCCATTTCCAGGATCCTGACGTGGCGCGCGAACACGCTTTTCGCAACGGATCGCTTCAGGGCGCCTATTTGATGCTGGCCGCGCGCGCGCTTGGCCTGGATGTGGGGCCGATGTCGGGATTCGATGCCGGTGGCGTCACGCGAACTTTCTTCGACGGAACCAGGATTGAAGCGAATTTTCTCTGCAATCTCGGCTACGGAACGGATGAACTGATGTTTCCGCGCCAGCCCCGGTTGGAGTTCACCGAAACAGCAAAAATCATCTGAACGTACTTGCTTGGATAGAATCAATGAACATGACTTCGACAGATCGGACGCACGACCCAGACGCGGAGACGTGGGTGGACAGCGCCCGCGCTCATCGGGAATTCCCGATCCAGAACCTTCCACTGGGCGTCTTTAGCGTCGCCGGAGAGGAGCCGAGGATCGGGTGTGCGATAGGCGATGAGATCGTGGACTTGCGTGGTCTGGCGCTGGACGGGCGACTGCCGCCTGACGTCGCCCCCCTGCTGTCCGCAGTTGAACTCAACTCTTTGTTCGGGGCGCCGGCCGTGCAGCGCCGTGCCTTGCGTCACGCGCTTTTCGATCTTCTTAGTAATCCTGAGCGACAGCTGGAAGTGAAAATGCACCTTCACTCGGCCGCCCGATGCCAAATGCACGTACCTGCGCGTGTCGGTGATTTCACCGATTTCTTCGCCGGCATTCATCACGCTACAAACGGCGGAAGGCTGGTTAACCCCAATTCTCCCTTGCCCGCAAACTACAAGTTCCTGCCGATCGCTTATCACAGCCGCTCGTCCTCGATCCGCGTATCCGGCCAACCTGTACGGCGTCCCTGCGGGCAGCGGAAACCCCCCGATTGCACTACACCCGTCTTCGGTCCGAGCCAACGACTGGACTACGAACTCGAGTTGGGTGTCTGGATTGCTGGCGAGAATGAGCTAGGCAGCGCCGTTTCCGTCGACGACGCTTTTGGCCGGATTGCGGGATTCTGCCTAGTCAACGACTGGTCGGCGCGCGACCTCCAGGCCTGGGAATTTCAGCCGCTTGGGCCGTTCCTGTCGAAGAGTTTCCATACCACTATTTCACCATGGGTCGTCACGGCCGAGGCGATGATCCCATTTTTGATGCCGCACGATGCGCGCGCCGCCGACGATCCGGAACTCTTGCCTTATCTTGTCACGACGACCGGTGGGAGTGGAGACGCACTTTCGATCCAACTGGAGGTCTTTTTGACCACGGCTCAGATGCGGCAACAGGGGCACCCACCCCACAGGCTCAGCACTGGTCGGGCGAGTGACATGTATTGGACGGTCGCGCAGATGATCGCTCACCATACTGTGAATGGATGCAATTTGATGCCCGCCGACCTTCTGGGCAGCGGAACGATCTCATCAGCGCAACCGGGGGGCGCTGGCTGTCTCTTGGAGATCAGCCAAAACGGAAAGCAGCCTCTTGAGCTTTCTTCTGGGGAATTGCGGTTTTATCTTGAAGACAGCGATGAGATTCGTTTGAAAGCTACCGCCTCTGCGGAACGTTTCCGATCTATTGGCTTCGGCGATTGTGTAGCGATTGTAGCAAGCGGGGGAAACGCATGATTTATTGAGGCGTGGTGTCAGCTACGCGTCGTGTGACGCACTTTCCCTCACTCTCGTCGCTTGCGCCGCAGCGTGGTTTCGCTGTGTGCGGTTGGCGATATGGCGTGGGCAATCATCGTGCGCTGGGGATCTGGCGGACCCCTGTGTGACTCTCGAAGGAAGATCAAATGTCTGAAAGTCTCGTGAACTATCAATGTGTGGACGATGTGGCGATTGTTCGTCTAAACGACCCGGGAGCTCTCAACGCATTCTCTGATGCGATGTGCGAGTTGCTGATCGAAAAGTTGCTGCAGGCCGAACGCGAAGCGAGAGTGATCGTGCTAACAGGTAATGGCCGCGGCTTCTCGTCCGGCGTCAATCTCAGCGTCAGCCCCGCCGACAAGCCGACGAGCGAGCGCGACGCCGGCGAGCGACTGGAACGTCTATTCAATCCGCTGATGGCGGTTATTCACAATCTCGCAGTTCCGTTCGTGACCGCGGTCAACGGTCCTGCGGCGGGCGTAGGCTGCTCGGTCGCCTTGTCCGGCGACCTCGTCGTTGCCGCGCAGAGTGCATACTTCCTTCAGGCGTTTTCCCGTATTGGCCTTGTACCCGATGGAGGCTCGGCCTATTTGCTGGCGAAATCTGCGGGGCGCGTCCGTGCAATGGAGGCGATGCTGCTCGCCGAGAAGATCAGTGCGTCTCAGGCGCTTGAGTGGGGGATCATCAATCGTGTGTCGCCCGATGGGCAAGCTGTTGACATGGCGATGGACTTCGCCCGGCGTCTCGCCGCGGGGCCTACCCGCGCATTGGGTTTGGTGCGTCGCCTCGCATGGTCGGCGCTAGAGGAAAAGTTTGTCGATCAGCTCGCCCTCGAGCGGCGCCTGCAGTGTGAGGCTGGGCGCAGTCCCGACTTTGTGGAAGGAGTCGCCGCATTCCGGGAAAAGCGCGCACCCCGGTTCGGGGGCGTGATCCCCTTGGACAAGTAGCCTCGCAACGTAATCGCCACGGGAATCAAAATGGCCGAAAGTTGGCGCTTCAGCTCGAACGATTCGTCGCCGGAGGGCGGGGCTTCAAGACTGCCTAGAGAAGACGAATCACCGCGTCGGACGCGGAGGCGCTCACTGAGCGATGAGGCGCGGGAGGCACGGCATGGGGCGATCCTCGATGAGGCGACCATAGAGTTCATGCGGGCCGGCGTTTCGAGCGCCGAACTGACGTTGATCGCTCGGCGCGTCGGCCTAACGCGAGCGGCCCTATACCACTATTGCTCGGATCGGTACGACCTCGTCCATCAATGCTATCTGCAGACATGTGAACTCATTCATTCGGACCTCCAGCGTGCCGGGGTTACGCATGGCCCAGGACTCGCGAAGGTGGCGACCTTTGTCGAGCTAATGAGCAGCCCTAGCCATCGTCCAATGGCTGTCTTCAGTGAGATCGAACTGCTCTCGGCCGAGCAGTACCAATCGGTCATTGTCGCGCAACAGCGAAATGTGGCAGAACTGCAGACGCTGCTCACCGTTGGCGTCAAGGACGGTTCGATACGTAAGTGCAACGTCGATATCGTGGCCGAAGCCATTTTCGGTGTTTTGACCTGGGCCCCGCTTTCTCGATTGTGGTTGAACGTGTCAGATGACACTCTGACCAAACGCATGGCTAAGGCGGTGCCTCAGATGATCATTGAGGGCATCGCGGCAGGTAAAGAGGAGCGCTCGGCGGTCCGAAAGCGACTTGCCGATGTCAAAATGCCGACGCCCACGACGCCGCGTGAGCAGAGGCTTGCCGGGCTCGCGCAGGCCGGATCGCGCCTCTTCAACGAACGAGGCATCGACGGGGTTTCGCTGGATGACGTTGCAGCCGCGGTCGGTGTCACGAAGGGAGTGATCTATCACGCCTTCAAGAGTAAGCCCGAGTTTGTTGCATACTGTTACCACCGAACTCTTGATATCCAGGAGCGCATTCTCAACGTAGTAGAGAACAGCGCCGACGGAGTTGAATACACGCGGGCGATCGTCGAGCTTCATGTGCAGCTTCAACTCTCTGATGTCCATCCCTTGTGGTTTACGACTGGTGTCGAGAATTTTCCTCCTCGCCTCAGGAACCAACTCGTGTCTAGGATAAACACGATCTTGGACCGGACGTTGAAACTAAATGAGCGCGGCATTAAGGACGGCAGCCTGCGGAAATTTGACATCGCCCCGGTGCGGATAGCTTCTGTTGGCGCTTTCGCCTACGTTTCGCAGTGGGGGGGCTCAGCGCGACGTCTTTCCAGCACAACGCTGGCTCGCGAAATCAGCAGTTTGCTGCTGTTCGGACTGCGCAGTTCAGAATCGAAGTAGCTTACTCTATCCAGTCATCTCAGCCCCATCTCTTATTGTCGGCTCGTATCCCATGGAGTCGATAGGAGACTTGAGATAGGCGTCGTCCCCGTGACTGAAATACGACGTGCGGCCACGAGTGCTTGAACGCCTGCTGCAGAATGGGTTGACGAGAAGAGCGGTGAGATTGCGCTGGGCGACGTGCGTATGCACAATG
Organism: Burkholderia sp. GAS332; assembly: GCA_900142905.1. Classification (NCBI taxonomy): domain Bacteria; kingdom Pseudomonadati; phylum Pseudomonadota; class Betaproteobacteria; order Burkholderiales; family Burkholderiaceae; genus Burkholderia; species Burkholderia sp. GAS332. The sequence goes on from FSRV01000001.1 coordinate 2,534,149, forward strand.
ACGCCGTCGGCGACTCCGTGACATCTCATTGTCAACCGATTGCTCCGCTAGTGCTTGGGAATCGGGTCCATGTCCATCACCTCCTGTCAAGTCGCAAACATCCAGAGACTTCAGCATGCCTAAAAAATAAAACATACGCACATGTCAGAAGTAGTTTCTGTGGAGTATAATTAGATCCGAGGGCGAGATGGATAACATACGCGCTACCAATCAAATGGAGGTGACAGTGACGACTTCGAACGAAATGCAGGCGAGTGACGTTGTACTTTACGGTTATTGCGCTCCGAAATATGAACGACTGCGCGAGGCCTTCGCTCGGAATTTTCGAGAGTTGGGTGAGGTGGGCGCTGGCTACACGGTAATAGCTGATGGCGCGGTGGTGACGAATCTCTGGGGCGGCTGGAAAGACGCAGCGCGCCAAGCGCCCTGGAGTGCCGATACGGTAGCTTGCGTCTGGTCCGTCTCCAAAGCAGTTGCGGGCGTTTGCTTCGCGATTCTGGTCGATCGGGGACTCATTTCCTATGGAGACAAGGTGAGCACCTATTGGCCGGAGTTTGCGGCTGAGGGCAAAGGTGATGTCACCGTCGCCATGCTGCTTGCGCATCAAAGCGGCATCACCGGCTTTGACACGCCTGCTACACTCGAGGATCTCTTCGCGGGCGAGCCCGCCGCCTGTCGGCTCGCAGCTCAGAAGCCGTTTTGGAATCCCGGTGAGCGAGCAGGCTATAGCAACGTTGTCGGCATTCTTGCTGACGCTCTGTTCAGGCGGGTCGAGGGCCGCTCGATCAAACAGTTTGTGGCCGATGAGCTTAAGGCCAAGTTGGGGTTGGAAATTTCCGTTGGCCTTCCCCATGCCGACCGTTCTCGTGCGGCGGACCTTATCGAATCCAAAAAATTGGATGTGACGAAAACCGTGCAGGTCACTAGTGAGGCGCAGCGAGCGCTGATCAATCCTGTCGTCGACGTGCCGTTGCAGGCGACACCCGAGTTTCACGCTTCGGAGTTCTTTGCTGCCAATTGTTTCGCCAACGCACGAAGTCTGGCGAGTATGTGCGCCCTGTTGCTTGATGCAGGTTTCGACGGCCCTCGGCTTGTGAAGCCAGACGTCATTGCAGAAGCTACGAAGTTACGGTTTGACGGAATCGACGAAGTGCGCCAGATGCGGCGGAGTTGGTCCGCCGGGTTCCTGACCAACCACGTCGGCGATTTTGGCCCGAACACAGCCGCGTTCGGCCATGGTGGCTGGGGGGGAGCCTTTTGCTACGCTGACCCGGTTGCCGGCGTCGCCGTCGGTTACGTCATGAATCACATGAGCGACCAGATGGAACGCAACCCGCGTCGCATCAATCTCGTCAACGCGGTTTACGACATCTGATACGGTGTGGCACGGAGAAGTAGAACTGCTAATCTTTAGCTGCCGCGTGCGATAACCCCAGGGCAAGTGCACGATGGCGCACGTGAGGAGGAGAAGGCTGATGGCCAGAAAGGAATATGGTGTCACCGAGCTTGGTTATCTTGGCATCGGTGTGAGCGATCTTGCAGCTTGGCGGCATTATGCAACGAACGTTCTGGGTGTTGATTGGATAGATGAACCGGGTGGGGCGCGGCTGCGGATGGACTATTGGCATTACCGCATCCGCGTGCATGAAGACCCTTCCGACGACATTCTTTATGCGGGCTTTCGCGTGGCCGGCCCGGAGGAGTTGCAGGCGTCGATCAGTCGTCTCGAAGAGTTGGGCATCGCTTTCGAACGTGCGACGGCGTCCGAAGCCGAGCAGCGCTGCGTGCTCGATTATGTGCGACTAAAGGACCCCGCCGGTCTTCCTGTGGAGATTTTTCACGGACCTCTCGTCGATACGCATCAGCCGTATCGACCCGGCCGCGGTATGCACGGCAAATTCAGGACTGGCGCTCTCGGCCTCGGCCATATGATCGTTCGGAATATTGACGTAGAGGCCTCTTACCGCTTTTATCGCGACGTAATGGATCTGCGCGGTAATGTGGAGATGCGCTTCGGGGTAGGGGAAAGGCGTTTTGAATTGACATTCATGGCCGCCGAAGGGGGGCGAGACCATATGGTGGCGTTTGGTGCAGGCAATACGCCCAAGCGGATTCATCATCTTATGATCGAAGTCGAAGAGCAGAACGACGTTGGTCTTACCTATGACATTGTCCGGAAAGAGAAGATACCTATCCTGAACGACATCGGGCGCCATATTGATGACAACATGTTCTCCTTCTACATGAGTACTCCGTCAGGATGGTTCTGTGAGTATGGTGCGGAGGGCTCTTCGCCAACCTATCAATCTGAATATCATACTGTCGGCGACTATTGGGGCCACATGTTTGCGACCGACTTTGTGGAGTGAACAAGGTGACTCGTACCTGACGTCCCCGTGGGCGCCGACTTACCCGTGGGGACGCTGTTATTGATCAGCCTATGATCACGGCATTTGTCGAGGCCATGGCCGGGGACCTCTCTCAACCGACTGGCGACGATGGATGCGCTCGGCGCTTTGGTGCGCGCAGCCATCGTCACTGCGGGTGGGACTTTATCGGTTTGTCACGGTCCCAAACATGAATCGGTCAATGTCGATTGCATGCATCACGCCGCAGTTGCAGCGGGAGATCTGTACATCTTAGGCTGATGAGCCGTCAGCGTTTACGTGTTGAGGACTTCTACCTCGTCGAGATAAACGAGGCCTTAGCGAGCCGGCTTATCGCCTGTGTTATCAAATCAAGCCTTCCCGAGTCGGATCGGCCTGCGCGGTAGAGTCCGACGATCGCGTCGGGCAGCTTCTCGAAGTCCTCGACGACATGTATGACTGCCTTCCGCCGACCCTGAAGCATGGGCCGGCAGAGATCATTATTGGCCTTAAGTTGTTCATGACAGAGTGCGTCAACGATCCATGCCTCGGACTTGATCTTCCCTGCCGCAGAATCTCCTCGATCTCCTCCGTAATGCCTACCATGCAGCGTAGGGTAGTTCTCAGTCCCACGGTTGGCCCGCCAGCTAAATCGATAGGCAGCAGTGGCGGGGAATGAGAGCATGCAGCCGTGCGTGTTCAGCAGATTCACCGCAGTCATGGCCACGCGATCACCGACGCCGCGCGGAAATACGTGATGCTCTCTGGAAACGGTGACTGCAGTCGCGCGGGCAGATCGTTGACCGTGCCGTCGACACAATCGTCGATCCTCAGTTCCTCGACTACCCAGCAACAGCGCTCAACTCCGCCGGCGAGGCCGACAACCTATCGCCTTGACCAGTTGGGCCACGACCGAACCCACTGAGCCGCTGGTCCTAGCCCTTCTCGCAGCGCAGGCTCGGGCAGCAGCGCCTCGCGCAGTTCAATGTGATTGGGTTCGAGCGAACTGGGTAGCGGTTATTTAGAATACCCACTCGTCAAGGGTTTGGGCCAATGCAGCCCGCTCGGGGACGAATGGGTGCGGTATGATGCCTCTCCGGCGCTGGCATTTGATCAGGAGCAACCAGTGTCAAGACTGTAATGGTAAACTAGAAACCTAGTCGTCAATTACAATGTCACTTATGTATGCAATATGGCCCCTATTCCAAATTGTCAATAGTCACCGCGGTATAGCAGGTTCCACGCAAATTTTCCGTTCCGGATTCCATATGCTTGGCGATTCCGTCGCCAATGAGAGGTCGTGATGCGCTCACTGATGGCTGAAGCGCGCGCGGCGCGTCACATTGCGGTTATCGACGAGGCGACACTGGAGTTTACCCGCGACGGTGTAGCTGGCGCGAGCCTGAGTTCGATCGCCAAGCGGGTAGGCCTGACGCGCGCGGCGCTCTACAACTACTGCACGGATCGCGAGGACCTGGTTTTCCAGTGCTACAGGCGCGCCTGCTCACTCACCCAGAGTGACCTGCTGCGGGCTTATGAGACGCCGGTTAGTGGGGCCGAGCGACTCGGCATGTTCCTCAAGTTCTCGGTCGATCTCGATCACTACCCCGTGGCTGTCCTGAGCGAGATCGCGGTACTCAATGACGAACAGCAAGCCACCGTTCGCAAGGATCGGGCGCAGAATGTCGAGCTCCTGAAGACCTTGTTGCGCGAAGGCCAAGAGGACGGCTCAATCAGGGACTGCGATCTCGATGTTGTCTGTCAGGCGATCTTCGGTGTATTGTCATGGGCGCCGCTGATTCGGATTTGGTTGAAGAAGTCCGAACAGGAGTTCGCCGCCAGAATGGCTGCGGCGATCCCAGACATGGTGATGAACGGTGTGGTGCCAGTAGGCAACCGGCTTCCGAGCAACCATCGCCGGATTGCGGAAATCCTGGGAGATACGCCGCGTACGGAACGCGAGCAGCGTATGGAAGAGTTTGCTCGGACGGGGTCCAAGCTCTTCAATCGTCGCGGCATAGCGGGTGTTTCCTTTGACGAAATTGCGTTGGAAATGGGCATGACGAAGGGGGCCCTTTACCATCATTTCGAGAGCAAACCGGCATTTGTCTCATTTTGTTGCGCGCGCGCATTCGACATTTACGAGCGCGTCATGGATGCGGCCGAGGCCTGCGAGACAGGCCTTGAAGCGACAATGACGGCGATCGAACTCGACGTCGAGGCACAACTCACTGACATCTATCCGCTATGGCTTACGACGGGCCTTGGAACCTTTCCGGCGAAGACGCGGACCAAGCTCGCCAAGCGAAATGAACGTCTGGCCGCACGATCTTTTGAGCTTGCCCGTCGAGGGATCGCAGACGGCAGCCTGCGTCCCTTCGATCTCGAACCGGTAAAGCTGGCGGCGCCGGGGAGTTTCACCTATCTTTCGACGTGGCTGCCTCCCGCAGATGAACGGCGTGCGGCGCAAATTGCTCAGGAAGTCAGTCGCTTCCTGCTCCTAGGTCTTCGGCGGCGCTGATCGATGTGCTCAGCAATGCCCTACCAACTCGGCTTATCACGCTTCCAGTAAAAGCGAGCTTTGTCTGCGCCAGCGTAGTCCGGGTCTAGGTAGACGAACATCCGGTCGATCAAGCCCTGTCTGTCGAAATCGAAAATACTGCTGAACCTGCCACCGGGGGTGTCGCCACCTTTCCACGCGGTTCCCTCGCTGGTGGTCCCACGGGTCGCGCCTTCGACGACGACATGCCGGTCCGCTTCGATGAAGCTGAACGAGTCGTGGCAATGGGCAACCTTGTTGCCGCTGGCGATCATTCCTGCGGCAAGCTCCCCGAATTCCGCTAGACCGCGTCCGACGCCGAACTTAGGGAAGTAGAATTCGAAGTCGGACGTAAAGAGTTGATGCGGAAAGCGGCCTTCATCGATCTCCTGAAAATAGCGCCTCACGATGTCAATTCTGCTCTTCGGCGATTGGGTCATACACCCTCCTGGGGATAGAGTGGCGCCGATCATCGAGGATGCCGGCTGTCGGCCACCTTGATAACGGCATCGGTTGCATAGTCACTTGGTAGGGACGCCAGATAAAGAAGGGCTCGGTCTAATTGCAAGGGACGGCCCATGGCTTTGCATGGGAAGTGATAGGTGAACTCGCCCGTGCACTCGATCATCGTATTCGTCATCTCCAAATGGAAAGCTCCAGACGCAATCGCGTTGCCGTTGATGTTATACCGTCACCGTTCCACCGCAAGCGTCATGCCGTAACAACTTGATACGGTGCCGGGCATCGACTGACGTGGCTGTTCCGCAAGCCATTCGGCGACAGCCGTGCCGTAGAGAAGCTCGTCAACGCTTGCTGGCTCGATGAAGCCCCTGAGCCCGGCCTCACGTGACAGCAGCATGTCGATGGTGATTGCTTTCTTGCCGGATGGAGCAAACTCGGGCCGGTACCGCCACGCGTTGTTCTCGCAAGACTGAGAGTCTGCGATCGACAACCACGGCGAACCAGGTACCGAGGATTCCGTTGGTCAAGGATCGGATGGTAACGATCGTGTCCGGCGTCCAAGTCAGCGTATGCGCGCGATCGACCCGATCGGCCCATAGATCTGTGACCATTTTCGCGATCACGATCAGCCGGACTCCGACTTGGTCTCTGTGCTTCTTGGCAAATTTCCTACGAGAGGATCGCCAAGGAGTGCGAACACTGGCGAAGTGGCAATCGATCCTGCTGTCATCTTGTGCTCCGAATAACGTGCCAGGCAATCCTTGGCTCGTCCGCTCTCACTGCTCTACGCGCTTTGTCCAGGTATTCGGGCGGTCGATGCGTGCAGGTTCGCCATTGCGTTCCAAAAGGGCGCCGCACTAGTATCCTCAATGTAATTAGGATCAAAATATACTGTAGTGATATTAAAGGCGACATTAGGGTATGTTCTTAGGGTGAGCCTCGCATGCTGGAAGTAAGGCGCATGTGAGGACGGCAACGATGGACCTGGATGCAGTCCGGCGGAGAAGCGGTTTCAAGGCCGGGCGCGGGAATTCCTGCGCGGAGAAGTGCCGGTGCGACTGGCGAGCAAGGTAGCAGACGGACTGCGGTTGTCACGAAAGTACATCGCGTCGTGGCATCACATCCTTCGGCGGCAGGGCGGACTGCATACCAAATTTTTCCGGAACCGGTCGGTCTGTTGTGCGGCCCTTCATGTTCGACAACGAGTCGGCCCTTGTCTTTGGGAACCGAATCGTTCTCTACAGAACTGAGGTGCTTCGGACCCGTGCTCACTAGGTACGGATCCGCAGCACAACGCAGGCATCGACTGCTGCGCGTGCTCGCCGATCGCGAATGATAGACGTAGGGCCTTTCCAGACGCACTACCGGTTGTGGCTTCCCTGAAATTGGGGCGCGCGGTGCGTGATGGCAAAAGGTTCATTGTCAATGGTCAGAAGGCATGGACCAGCCTAGGTCGGCACTCCAACATGATTTGGTGTCTTATGCGGACGACAGGAATGTACGGAACGTACTTCCTTGCGCCTAGGCGACGTGCGCGCAGAGCATACCAATCTGGTTGGGGCAACTGCTCGGTTGAGACGCCTGAGCGTCTCAAGTCGCTGGCTTCGGCAGCAGCTGCCATAGTCTCCAAGACAATTGCAAGTGGATCCGAGACTCGCCCTCTGCCAAATATAGCATCGGACAAACGGAAACCCTCGCCGCCGAAGCGATGATTCAGTCGCTCGGTGTGGTTGGGGAACTGACTCATCGCATTGCGAAGATTATCAATCTCATTCGTGGCGGCATGCCACGCCACTGCAAGGAAGATAGCCCGCCGCGAAGGTTTTTTCAGACTTGGTTGTTGCTTTTCCACGGAACATCCTACATAGTAATCAACATTGACTAATGAGTATGTTTTTTATGTGTTTTGTTATGTACCTTTGAACGAGGAGTTCTAGGAATGACCGATGCACTAATCATCGACGCGTGCAGGACGCCTCGCGGCACCGGCAAAATGGGCAAGGGCGCGCTTTGTGAAATTCATCCGCAGCGACTCGGAGCAACGGTGCTCAAGGCGCTTGCGGAGCGTACTGGAATCAGCACTGCTGACGTCGACGACGTTGTCTGGGGTACCAATGCGCAGCGCGGCAAGACGGCCAATAACCTTGGTCGCATGTCCGTGCTCGATGCCGGATATGACATCCGCTGCAGCGGAGTCACGCTGGACCGGTTCTGCGGCTCGGGGATTACGGCCGTAGCTATCGCGGCAGCCTCGATACGTGCGGGCTTTGAGGATCTTGTAGTTGCCGGCGGTACGGAGATGATGTCGGTAAACAACGCAAGCAAGCGCCCCGAAGACGGTCCTAACGTCTTTGACAACGGCAACCTACATCTGCGCGCGCTCCATCCGCAATCGAATCAGGGGATCTGTGCCGACGCAATCGCTACCATCGAGGGGATTCCGCGCAGCGATCTCGATGCACTGGCCTACGAGAGCCAGCAACGCGCGGCCAAGGCGATCGCCGGCGGTCATTTCGCCCGGAGCCTGGTGCCCGTCTATCATGATGACGGTACGCTTGCCCTTGACCACGAGGAGTATCCGCGATCGCAGACGACACTGGAGGGACTCGCCGGGCTGAAGCCGGCATTCGAGGCGCTTGCTGATGTGGCCGTCGACTCAACGGGTAAGACCTTTCGCCAGCTTATCAACGCCCGGTACGCCGGTCTGGACATCCAATTCGTGCATCACGCGGGCAACTCCTCCGGCGTGGTCGACGGCGCTGCGGCCCTATTGCTGGCGTCGCCGTCTTATGCTGCCGCCCACGGGCTTAAGCCGCGTGGACGTATTGTTGCGGTGGCCAATATGGGCGATTGTCCTACGCTGATGCTGAATGCCCCGGTGCCCGCGACCCGGAAGGTTCTCGCGAAGGCCGGGCTTACACTCGACGATATCGACCTGTTCGAGATCAACGAGGCCTTTGCCGTTGTCGCCGAGAAATTCATCCGCGACCTCAAGCTCGACCGGGACAAGGTGAATGTGAATGGCGGTGCCATGGCGCTTGGCCACCCGATCGGTGCCACAGGCGCCATCCTTATCGGTACCATGCTCGACGAACTCGAACGGCGAGACCTCCGTCGCGGTCTGGTCACCATGTGTGCTGCGGGCGGCATGGCACCGGCAATCATCATCGAGCGCCTCTGACGAGGGCCCGGAGACCGCCGGATGTCTGGATCTCCAGTCGAGTACGAATAAGCCGCGCAGCCGCCGGTCCGACCTATACCCGTAATCTGACGCGGCGGATTGCGAGGTTCGCGCTTGAAGTAAACGTTAGTAAGCAACTGGCGTTCAAGCGACACCTGCAACGCGTGACCGGTCTGAGTACCGATTTCTAAGTGGGGATGGCCGCATTCAAGGAATAGTACACGCCCCGGTCCGGCTGCGCGAAGTGATCGACGACTCTTTGGATAAAGAGCGCGATTTTTATATATGGAGTACTAATGGCTTTCATCAACGAAGTTATCGATCTGAGCCTGGAAGGCGACATAGCGGTCGTTTCAGTGAACTCGCCGCCGGTGAACGCACTGTCTGCCAAAGTGCGAGAGGGGCTATATGAGGCGTTTGTCAGCGCGAATGCTCATACGTCGGTGCGGGCGATTGTGCTCATCTGTGAGGGGAGGACCTTCATCGCCGGTGCGGATATTAGCGAGTTTGGTAAGCCCAGTGCTGGCCCCACGATTCGTGATATCCAGGACCTGCTGGAAGCTGCACCGAAGCCGGTGATCGCAGCGATCCACGGCACGGCCCTTGGCGGCGGGCTCGAGGTCGCACTGGCGGCGCACTACCGGGTGGCAACGAAAAACGCTAAGGCCGGACTTCCCGAGGTTAACATCGGGCTGGTGCCGGGGGCGGGCGGAACGCAGCGGCTGCCGCGGATCGTTGGTGTTGAAACGGCGCTCGATCTGGTGACGAGCGGCCGCCATGTGCCGGCACAAGAGGCGCAGCGCATGGGCCTATTCGATCATCTGGTCGACGGCGACTTGCGCGGGGGCGCGATCGCGTTTGCAAGCTCGGTAGTGGCGGAAGGCAAGCCGCTGCTTCGCATTCGTGACAACAACGAGAAGCTCGACGCAGCAAAGAGCTACCCTGAAATCTTCGCCGAGTTTCGTAAGGCCAATGCCAAGCGCTTTCGAGGTTTTGACGCGCCCGAAGCCAATATCCAGGCCATTGAGGCGGCCGTCAACGAATCGTTCGAAGTGGCGATGGAGATCGAGCGCGGTCTGTTCCGCAAGCTAGTGGCCGGCACCCAGTCCGGTGCGCAAAGGCATGTATTCTTCGCGGAGCGTCAGGCATCCAAGATTCCGGAAGTGCCGGAGGACACTCCGACCCGTCCAATAAGGAAGGTCGGCATTGTAGGTGCAGGCACCATGGGAGGCGGCATTGCGATGAATTTCCTGAATGCCGGCCTGCCCGTGATAATCGTCGAGGCTGACCGGGGGGCCCTTGATCGCGGCACTGCGACAATTCAGCGTAACTACGAAAACACCCTGAGCAAGGGTAAGCTGAGTCCGTCGGATGTTGCTGCCCGGATGGGCTTGCTGACCCCGTCCCTGCAGTTCGACGAGCTGGGCGACTGCGACTTGGTCATAGAGGCCGTCTTCGAGCGGATGGATATCAAAAAGGAGGTTTTTGAAAAGCTCGATGGCATCGCCAAACCGGGCGCCATCCTGGCCTCCAATACCTCCTATCTTGACTTGGATGAAATTGCGGCCGCGACGTCTCGGCCGCAGGACGTGATCGGCCTGCACTTTTTTTCACCGGCGAACGTCATGACGTTGCTGGAGGTGGTCCGGGGCAGCGCTACTGCAAAGGACGTAATCGCGAGCGCAATGACGCTGGGCAAGAAGATTGGCAAGGTTCCGGTGCTGGTCGGCAATTGTCACGGTTTTGTAGGCAACCGGCTACTGGCCCAGCGACAGCGCGAGGTGCAGAAGTTGTTGCTGGAGGGCGCGAAACTCTGGGATATCGATCGCGTTATCTACGACTTCGGGATGCCGATGGGGCCGTTCGCCATGAGCGACCTCGCGGGCATCGACCTCGGACTTGACCCGAACAACAAGACGCCGAACTCAGTGCGGGAGGTCCTCGTCCATTTGGGGCGGCGCGGTCAGAAAACTGGCGCTGGCTATTACGACTATGACGGCAACCGCAATCGATCGAACTCCGAGCTCGTCGAGCAGGTGGTTCGCGACTTTGCGGCCCAACGCGGCATCGCCCAACGGGAGATTAGCGATGAAGAGATCCTCGAACGGTGCCTGTATCCGATGGTCAATGAAGGCGTAAAGATCCTTGAGGAAGGGATCGCGTTGCGAGCATCCGACATTGACGTCGTCTGGGTGAAGGGCTACGGCTGGCCAGTGTATCGCGGCGGCCCGATGCATTGGGCAGAGCTGGTGGGGCTCAAAAGGATACTGGATCGCTTGCGCGAACTGCAGAAGATCCACGGCGACGACTTCAAGCCGGCGCCGCTGCTCGAAAGGCTTGTGGCCGAGGGACGGGGATTCAAGACGCTCTAGAAGGGCGACGCGCGCATGGACAATCCGCAGAGCGCGTCTCAAGCCGCTTTCAGGCATATCCAATCAATCTTGTACAACCAGAAGCTCGGACATAAGGCCGATTCCATGCATAACTGGCCGAAGACTGGTTGCGGAGGGTATTGCTGGTGTCCGTCGTGAATGTGATCGACCCCGAAGACTTGGTGTTTCCCGCCGTGTGGTGTCCGATATCGCCCGATATCCATCCGGCTTGGCGGGAACTTGACGCCCGAGCCTTGGCCTGGGCAGACCGTTTCGGGTTGTGCTCTGATCCGGTCCAGCGGGAGCGACTTGCACGAGCGTTGGCCGGCGACCTGGCTAGCAGCGGCGCACCTTTCGCTGACTTAATAACTTCGTGGAGATGCTGATGTAGGACCCGCAAACCTGAATACGTTTTACCCAAGGGGCGGCAGCTCAAGGCGCGGAAAGGATGACGTTACCATCTGGCATCTTCACCTTCGGCCGGCCACGACGCAAAGACCGGCTTCGACGGAGATTCAGCGCGCCGAATAGCGTCAGGCAGTCGGCGCTTGTATCACGACACCGTACCAGCCTAGCCCGCGGTAGCTTTCATACCCGGGTGTCAATGCGAAAGAGACTGTCCGCCCGTCCGATAGTCTGTAAGATCCGCGTGGCTTTCCCTCAGTAGTGAGTCGGAATGGTTCGTTCAAAATTCCCTTTGCGTCAGAGCTTGCGATAATACGGAACGTCGAATCCACGATCATGCAGCGGCTCCGTGCCCACTCGTCGTCGCTAAGGCGCACTCCGCGTACGACTGTGGATGACTGTGGTGTCCAGTCAAAAAAAATGATTAGAGCGCCCACTGGTTGACCATCAACTGCGCCCCGTTCACGAATTGCCGTGGCATAGGTCGCAACGTGTGCACCTCCTAACTGAGGGAGCGCTTCAACGTCCGCAGCTACGAAATCTGATCCCGACGCGGTTTTCATTGCGTCCATAAACCATCTGGCATTGGCGATATTTTTGCCGATGACAGGATAGGTGCCAGGGCGACCGTTGGCCACCACAGTCCCTCCAGCGTCGACGATCCAGAGATCCAGATAGACGGTATAGCTATCCAGAATGACCGACAATCGACGGGAAGCATATTCTTGAGCCGCGGCATTTCGATTGGCTAGGCAGTCGACTACTGCCGAATCGGTGGCCCACCAACGGACGTCGCATGATCGCTCATACAGGTTCCGGTCGATGATATCGATCATGTTCAGCGCAAGATCGGTGCATCGCTGCCCCTCGTGTGAGTGCACGCGCTCAATCATGCCGTCAGCCAACTCCGTCAGTTTCGACAACGAACCTGCGAGTTCCTTGTTGAGCACTGTCGTAATGTCTGAAATTCGTGTTGACACGTGCTTGACTTGGTTTGCCACGACGGCGAATCCCTTACCGGCATCGCCGGCACGCGCCGCCTCAATCAGGGCATTGAGCGCGAGAAACGTCGTTTCTCTATTGATGTCGTTAATATCTGATATTTTGCTCGTCGCGAGCTTTTTGACTTGATGCGTAAGTTCAACAATTTCTTGGGGATTCGACATTGGCTGCGCCTTGGAAGATGGCCTAACACCTATCCGACAATGCAAGGATCGGGCCTGTTGACGTGGTGTCGGCTTGTACAGGTATGTTGTGAATTAGCCGCGTCGCTGCGCTCTACTGGAACAAACCACCTACAAGTTCGCGTATAGGGCTTCGGGGTGCTGAAAGTCGGTCGACAGCAGGCGAAAAACCGGAGTCATGGCGCAGCCGACGAACCTCCTGTCACCGATTCCAGCTCATCGCATTGCCGGCGTCATAGCCACCGATCATGTTTTGCCAGTCGGTATCCGCGCACAATACCCACATTGATCCTCTGGCAGAGATCGCGATTGAAAAGGTGACACACGGGTGCTGCCCGTTGATTGACAGATAGGGCTCGGAAATCTGCACCGTCCCCGGTTCGCTGATTGCATCACGAAAGTATGGACGCCTGTCCCAACAACCTCCCGACGTCACGGCCGTGGACCGGAACAGCTTTGACGCTGACGCGTAAGGCTGCATGGCTTTTATGTCGTCTCCGATCTGATAACCGTAACCGTCCAGCAAAAAGCAGCGGACTGTGCCCTGCAGGCGCACGAGGTGTTCAGTAGCATGAGGCAGATCGATGCCGGCGCAAAGCCTCTCCGCCGCTGTCTGCAAAGCGTCCGCGTAAGCTGACCGAAGCGTGGTCTTCGCGCGTTCATTCAGTTCGACGCGCGCTCGAAACATCTCAGATATCGAGTCCATGACTGCCCGACAAGACTCCTCATCCGCTTTGCCCGGAGCAGGGCGTGCAAAGTAAAATCCTTGGACGAAATCCGCATTGCATTCCATCGACAGAAGTGCTTCGGATTGCGTTTCGACGCCTTCGACGAGGACTAATGCGCCAGTTTCATGCAATAGCGAGACTAAGCGAGGCAACATGCGCGCAACGCGAGGCTCCTGAGCTGCCTGTGCGATGACACTGCGATCTAGTTTGACGATATCGGGTTGCAGTCGCCAGACTCGATCGATGTTCGAATGGCCTGCACCGAAGTCGTCCAGTGCTATGAGAAATCCATGCCGCCGGAATGACGCGATACCTTCGATTAGTCGCTCGAGATCCCCGTTCGGCGTTTCGAGAAGTTCTAGAACAATACGTTCGGGCATCAATTGCAAGCGACTTAAAGTGTTTTCGACGAGACGGCGATAGGCATCCGAGGTGATGAAACTGGCCGGCCGGGTATTGAGAAAGAGCCGCTGATGCGCGTTCGCTATTCGCACGAAATTGGACACGTGTAACAATTGAACACCCCGTTCGAGGTTGTTCCAACGTCCCCGCGCATTGGGGCGGTTCAACACCTTCAGCGGTTCAACGTCGTTGAGTGCTAGATCGTGTGCTCGGAGTAGAGCCTCGTAGCCGATCGGACGGTGGTGTGAAAAGCTGAAAATCGGTTGGAACACGCTCGAGAGAGTCAACTCACCGAATCGGGCGAAGGATGACTGGAGCGATGCGCCATTTTCGGAGAATTGCAGGAGGTCTGGAAGTTCCAATTGGATACTCTCTAAGATGACGCGTCGTGTTGCGCATCGATGAGAACGCCGCAGCAGTGAACGCTATCTTCGGTTAGGGCAAGCGCACCACCTATACGCTTGTTCTATTCATTTGCAAGTCGCGACCAGACAGGCCTCGCGAGTCAATTCTTGGCTTGCGGCAAGCAATGCACTACTTGGAACTCGTCCGAGTTTCGGAGCGCTTTTCAACTTGACTCCTCCGACATGGTGACCCCGAAAGTTCGTTGGACAAGGTTGCCGCTACTAGGTCTGTCCGACATCCACACCGTCCCAAGTTTGCATATTCATCTTCGTCGGGCCGTTCCAGTCGCCCTGAGTTTGGCACCGAGCGATCCAAGGCTTCGCCAGTCGCCGAAGTGACCTAGCCGAGCATCGGGATATCGAAGAATCCGGCGCAACTGTGCCAACACGGATCTTCCGATTAGCGAAGTCATGCGCGGCGATGAATGCCACGCCGACGATGTTGGGATTCAGTCCGGCATGGCACCTGAATTCCGATTCGCGCGAACCGCGCAAGACGCCGTGCTGGATTCTGGGCATATGTCGAATCGTAGGACCACACAATTGTCAGTCCGGTGCTAAACGGCGAGACGATACGCTCGGACGGCGCTCTGAGCATGGTGCCGCGCTAAGGCGGGGGGGCCGAGCCTGTCCGTTAATCCCGTTTAGCGATATTCGGGGCCTTCCCACCAGGGATAGTAGTTGGGCATGTCGGCCGACACTCTGTCATGGAATACTGCCGTCCACTTTTCAAGGAAGGAAGCGATGGCCTCTTGGGCGTCACAGCTTTGTAAGCGCGAGCCTAGGCCGCGGTTTTCGATGCGATGCGCTTCCATCGGATGGCCTAGCCCGCGCCAGAGCATCTCTCGCGTCATCGCAATCGATACCGGTGGCGTGTTGTCGGCGATCTCGCGCGCGTAGCCCATGGCCGGGGGCAATAAGTCGTCTGGCTCGTACACTGCCTTCACTAGACCCTCACTTTGAGCGATTTTTGCGTCGAATATGCTGCCGCTGAAGCACCATTCCAGCGCCGTCGCGATACCGACCAGCCGCGGTGGAAAATAGGACGAGGCGGCCTCCAGGACGATGCCCCGGCGGGCGAAAACGAAGCCAAACTTTGCGTTTCTGCTCGCCAGTCGCATGTCCATCGCGAGTGGCATCGTCGCACCAAAGCCTACGGCGGGGCCGTTGATGGCGGCGATCACCGGTTTCCGGCAGTTGAAGATGCGCAGCGTCACGAGCCCGCCGGGATCTCGTGTGACTTCATGCAATTCGTCGGGCCGCCTGTCAGGTGAGCGAGGCGAATCCGCAGTCGCCGCCGACCTAAGAGACTGGACTTCGATTCCGGCCCAAAAGGCTCGGCCACTACCGGTGACGATGACGGCACGGATTTGATCGTCGGCATCGACTCCGTCGAAGGCTTCGATCAGCTCGTTGAACATCTCGGCATTGGCTGCGTTTAGCTTTTCCGGCCGGTTGAGGGTCACCGTTGCGATCCCGCGGGCGACCTCGAAGCGGATGGTCTTGAACGGCATTGGACAAATCCTAGTTGTGAGCAGCGGCGCCGGCAATATGAACAACACGGCTTTGGAAGCGTCCAGGTCATGGATCGCCAACCTATCGAGTTGACTCTCCACCCGCTTGCGCACCGTTTTGACATGATCGGGCGAGCCCAATAAAGCGCCAGCCGCAGATCGACCGGTCGATGCTGGCGATGCGGTAACTAGAGTCGCTGCGGGCCGAAACGGGTCATGAAATGATCCCTCCCGAAACGAGCTCCTCAATCCGGGGTGTGGAAATGCCCCAGTCGCGCAAGGTCTCCCTTGTTCCTTGGCCGGCGGTACAGGGGCCTAACCGGATGGTGGACGGTGTTGCAGAAAAGCGTGGTGCCGGTGCGGGCGTGGTCACACCGTCCAATTCTATGAAGGTCTGGCGGGCGATATTGTGAGGATGATGTGGTGCTTCGCGCAGCGAGAGAACAGGCGCGAAGCATACATCGGTGCCCTCCATGAGGGCGCACCATTCATCCCTGGTTTTCGTGCGAAAGATGGCAGCCAAGGTCTGCTTCATCTCCGGCCAGGCGGAACGTTCCATCTGCGGCTGTGACATTAGTTCGGTTGCGCCAGACTTTTCGAGCAGCAGTGAGTAGAACTGGGGCTCTATGGAGCCCACGGAGATCCAGTGTCCGTCGGAGCACTGATAGGTGTCGTAGAACGGGGCACCGCCATCTAGCAAGTTGATGCCCCGCTGATCGACCCATCGCTTTCCGGCTAGCAAGCTGTAGCACAGCGTCAACAGATAGGCCGTGCCATCCGTCATGGCAGCGTCGACGACTTGGCCCACCCCGGTGGAGCGTGCATGGATGAGGCCGGCTAACAGGCCCGAAATCAAGAACATTGCGCCGCCACCATAGTCGCCAACCAGGTTCAGCGGTGGGACCGGCTTGTCCGTTGTACCAAACGAATGGAGCGCGCCAGTCAGGGCGATGTAGTTGATATCGTGTCCAGCCGCCTGGTTCAGGGGGCCGAATTGACCCCAGCCCGTCATCCGCCCGTAGACCAGTTTCGGATTTCTTACAAGCATGATTTCAGGTCCAAGTCCCAGCCGTTCCATCACTCCCGGACGACCCCCTTCGATGACGATATCGGCGGAGGTGCAGAGCTCTAGGCAGAGTGCAACGGCGACTGCATCCTTCAGGTCGAGAGTGATTGTGCGACGTCCACGCAAGTCGATCCGATCGGGAGTCGGGTCCTTTGCACCTGGGCGTTCGATGCGAATGACGTCGGCCCCCATATCGGAGAGCATCATTGCTGCAAATGGCGCCGGGCCAATACCTGCGAATTCAAGCACCTTTACGCCAGAGAGTGGACCACTGACTGTCATTTTCCTTCTCCTGTTAGTTCTTCCGGGCGACGGCCTGATAGCCTGCATCGAAAAGATACCGTATTGTCAGGTGCATTGTCTATAAGGTATGGTTTATATGTGCCGGCTCGACTGCTGCAAGGGAGAGGAGAAGATAGGCATGATGACACGCCCTTGTCGAAATGCCATGATGGATGCATGGCCGGAGATTAGTACCAGAAGTCACGCCGCGGACTGGCGTGTGGAATCCGCTTTCGGGTTCCCGTCATGATGGGTAAATCCGTCGACTTCGACGCCTTGCGGACGCTTGGCGACATAGCTCGATACCACGCGCATCATCATCCTCGGGCGGTGGCGCTCAGCGTCGAAGGGCGTGACACTGGCTGTGGAACTTTCGAATGCTATTCGTGCCGGGTGGCAAATAGGCTTCTCACACAGGGTATTTCGAAAGGGCGACGCGTCGCCTATGCTGGCAAAAACAGCGAGTACGTCTTCGAGCTTTTGTTCGGAGCTACGAAGATTGCGTCGTCTTCTGTCCCATCGGCTGGCGACTCGCTGCGGGCGAGATGGCCTACATGTTCGAAGACAGCGGTGCCAACTTGCTCTTTTGCCGGGACCCGAAGTCGAGCCCCAGATGCCGGAGATCCCACATCTGCTCAGTCGCCCTGCGAAGGTAATTGCGCTCGAGCCGGGAGGTGCTTCGTCCGAGCATTTTTAGAGCTGGCGGAGCAAGGGAGATCCAATAAATGTGGATTGCCGCCCGACTGAGGAGAATGTAGTGCAGCAGTTCCACCCGTCGGGCACGACGGCGCGTCCGACGGGTGCAATGCCGGCGCATCGAAGCATCCTTAGTGTGCGTCGCAGGGTCGACAAGGAGTTTGATCTTTTTAAAGTTCTGGAGTCCATCGAGCGGGACGGCATCTCCAAGATCCTCGTGGATCCGGCGGTACTGCGAATCGTCGTGAACCAGCCACGTGCACGCCAGGTGGACTTTGGTCGACTGCGCTATATCTTCCATGGGTCTTCGCTGATGCCGCTCGATTTGCTTCGGCAATATGTAGACGTGTTCGGATGCGGTTTCTGCCAAACCCACGGGATGACGGAGACGTCAGGAACGATCTGGTCGCTTACCTTCCGTCGGGAGTACACGATCCGGCGGGAACCAGCGCATGCGCACGGCGGGCATTCCGTTGCCCAGTGTAGAGCTCAAGGTCGTCGACGAACAAGGCAACGACGTGCTTCCCCACACCGTCGAAGCGGCCGTTACGCGCGCCCTGTCCAACATGGTCGGCTACTGGGGGCTGCCGGAAGCCACGTCTGGCACGTTCGATGCCAACGGCTGATTGCGAACTGGGGATGCCGGGTATCTGGACCGGCACGGCGACCTGTACATCAGCCATCGCATAAAGGACATGATCATCGCTGGCGCGGAGAACATTTACCCAGTCGAAGCGGAGAATGTCATTCATGATCATCCAGCAGTGGCAGACATCGCGGCGATCTGCGTTCCAGACGAGAAATGGGAGAAGCCGTCTAGGTGATCGTAGTTCTACATCCAAGCACAGCGGTTGACGCAAGCGCAACTATCGATTCCGCCAGATTACGCGTGGCGCACTTCAAGGCACCCACGAGCGTCGATCTCGTCGACGCTCTTCCGTGCAATGTGGCGGGCAAACTTCTGCGCCGCGAACTGCGCGAACCGTACTGGATTGAGCGCGAGCGGCGCGTGAACTGAAATCACAGAGATGCATATTTCCTCTATCCTGCATTAATCCGGGGCTTTAGCTGACCTCAATCCGCTTCCGCAATCCACGTGGGAATCGGGCTGAGGTTCGCTGCTTGGTACCGCTCACGATCGGATAACGACGTTAGTGGTAAGGACTCCGCGCGTGTGGATTCGCCACCTGCATTCGACCAGGGAAGGCGAAGGCCGCAGGGTCGCCCTCGTGACTCCACGCTGGCGTGTTCGATAGCTTGCCAGCAAGCAAATACGGTTCTTAGAGGGCACTTGTTCGGCCGATATCCCTAGTCTTACTGTGTCAGCTAAAAGCGATACCTGGTAGTATGAAGTAATAGCGACTACGGGGTATCGGAATGGCAGACGATCTCGATGAATTTGACGCGTATCTCGACCATCTGGCACAGGAGTTAGGGCACGCTAATCGCCACGCCGGCCTTAAAGGCTACTGTTCCGGTCTGGTGATGCCACTGTCAAGGAAGAGCGTCGAGCCGATGGCTGCGCATATTGATCCGCTTCATGCCAGTGCGAAGCATCAGTCGCTCCACCATTTTGTTGCCAAGGCCGAATGGTCCGACAAGGCGATCATGCGACGGGTGCGCGAATGGGTGATGCCGGTGCTAGGCGCGCATGCCGCTGAAGAGGCCGGCTACTACTGGATTATTGACGACACAGGCTTTCCAAAGAAGGGTCGCCATTCGGTGGGCGTTGCACGTCAGTACTGTGGCCAACTCGGCAAACAGGACAACTGTCAGGTCGCAGTGAGTTTATCGATCGCAACGCAACGCGGCAGCCTGCCTATCGCCTGGCAACTGTATGTTCCCAGGGAGTGGATTGACGATCGGGAACGTGCCCGTCGCGCCGGCATTCCTGACGATCAGGCCTTCGCAACGAAGCCACAGATTGCGCTGACCCAACTGCGCGAAGCGATTGCATCCGGGATTGTGCCGGGTATCGTGCTGGCCGATGCAGGATATGGTGATGAAACGGCCTTTCGGGAAGGGATAAGCGAACTGGGTTTGTTATACGCCGTGGGGATCCGTCCGGGCACCTCAGTATGGGCACCGGGTACGGCGCCGCTCGCGCCCAAGCCCTGGAATGGGCGTGGCAACGCACCGACACTGCTGCGTCGCGCACCCGGCCACGAACCGCAGGCGGTCAAGGCGCTGGCCATGCAATTACCTGCGAACACCTGGCAGACCGTCACCTGGCGGGAAGGCAGCAACGCGGCACTCTCCTCGCGCTTTGCCGCCGTGCGGGTTCGTCCCGCTCATCAGGACTATTGGCGCACTACCCAGCGCGAGGAAGAGTGGCTACTCATCGAATGGCCCGAGGGAGATAAAGAGCCGCTCAAGTACTTTCTCAGTACCGCTCCGGGGGAGGCGACACTTGAACAGCTTGTATCGGTAACCAAGATGCGCTGGCGCATCGAGCGCGACTATCAGGATCTGAAGCAGGAATTCGGACTGGGTCACTACGAAGGTCGCGGCTGGCGTGGCTTTCACCACCACGCCACGCTGAGTATTGCCGCATATGGGTTTCTGATGGCCCAGAGACTCAGGATGGGATCAGGCAGCGGCGATAAAAAAAACTTCATCGAACGCACGCTGCCTGCGCTTCCCGCGGATTACATCGCACGCGGCAGTCCAGCGCGCACAACGCCACGTTCCTGACTCCATCACGACGTTGCGTATCCTGCTCGGACTGCGACTAACGCAACGTCTGCACCATTCATCGCAACGGTGGCACGAAAAATACGTGACACAGTAAGACTAGCGGGTTGTTGAGGTGCTGCTGAGTCCCGTGCAATACAGGACTCAGCACCGCAAGTGATTACGCTTTAACTGTCCAACTTCGTGAAGTCAGGTCACGATCGATCGCGAAGTGCCTTATGGACAACATCCCTGTTTGTCGGGCAGGCTCGTGACTTTCGGCAAGAGGGCCTCGACCACTTCGTGTTCGAGTAGCCGACCTGCATCTTCGAGAACACCGAGTGAATCCATACAGCATATTCGATGGCCAGATCGACACACCGGCGGTACAGCAGGTTGTAATGCGTCTGCTCCCTGGGCACAGCACCCTCAGCGGCAACGGACGCAACAGCCGTGTCAGATGCGCCGTTGCCCGCTTGGAGCGCGCTGAACAGCCCCGTGAGTCGCTTCCGTGCCCGTTTTCTAATACACCGTCCTGATGGCTCGTTCGCACCGTGCTCAAATTCGGCACCCTCTTAGGCGCGCTTGCACGCCGAACTTGACCACATCCGCCCGAGCACACTGTCCTTCAAGACGTAGTGGTGTAATAGGGCTGCAGCAATATGAACGGCCAGCAGCGCAGCCAACAGCCAGGTACTCAAATCATGGTAGTGACGCATGACGGAGAAGCGCGCTTCATTGGGATTGCCCAGAAGGTTCGTGAGATTGAACAGGTAAGCTGGTTGGACCGGAAGTGGTGAGGCCGAGGCTGCGGCTAGGCCAAGCATCGGAACGGCGAACAGCAGAAGGTATAGCGCGCCGTGGACGAGTGCGGACAGCCGATGTTGCCAGCCGGAAAGTTCCGACGGGAAAGGCGGTGGCGGGTTGCGCAACCGATACACCACGCGGACAAGCATAACGACCAGCAGGCTTACGCCCAAGGCCGAGTGCCCCGCAAGTGAAAAAATGTGTTGCGCTTTTGGCAAGTCCAACCTGAATCGCTGCCCGGCGACTAGCATCGTGAGCACCAGCGCAGCCGTGATCCAATGGAGGCGGCGCGCCCAGGGACGATAGCGTTGCTCAAACTGATCATTCATCGCGCTCCTCCTCAAGAAGGGCCGGAATTCCATATGTGGGCGCAATTTCGGTCATGCTCCAGCCGATGATTCCCTTCTTGAAAAGAGGCGCTTCACTGTAAATCGCCTTCGCTGCCTCGATCGAAGGTGCTCGAATGATCGCTAACCCTTTGCCCGGCGTCTGTGGCAGCACGGCCGCTAATAACAGAGACCGATCGTTGGTAATGCGCTCCAGAAAGGCGCGTTGTTCAAGAAGATCTTGTTGATCCGCCGCAGCCTTGAATTGGATTTCGACTAAAAAATGAGCCATTGCATTCTGCTCCTGCCAGTTTTAGGTTAAATGTCAACGAGACGACACTGCGGTGTCAACCGCAACGTCGAGCTAGGATGTGATGCCAGAACAGATCCACTGACTGGCATGAGAGGGACATACGTACTGCATTGAACAATGCTCCGGAGATAGAAAAACAGTTGATGGCATGCGAGTTCGGGGGCGCTACCGACCGAAGGCGGTTAGGTGTCGGTAGACGAACCCGTGGCATCGTCTATGCGTCACGTCAGGCCAACGTCCAAGTCGTCCATCGTTCCCGGACGGCTTCCCTTTATAACGATCTCGGTTGACTCGCAACGTTCGAGACAACCCGATATCGAGGACTGCTGCTTGAGGTCGAGCGTAAGGCTGCATCGTCCTCTGGCGTCAAGCCGGTCAAGAATTGAATCGGGCGCGCCATTGCTTTCGATTCGCAGTACATCCGCTCCCACATCGGCAGCATCATGCAAGCGATCGATACTTGCAAGATCAAGAGCCTCGACACCTCTAAGCGGACCGGAGATAGCCATAGTTTCACTTCTTCCTTCCTCGATGCAGCAAGAATACCGCAGAGACAATAAAATTTACATATCGGTATTTACATCAGATCTATGTGCGGTACACGTAGCAGCGCATAGAACCTGCCTCGGCAGTTGGCCTGGATGTTTGATTCGTCATCAAGTTGACGTCAGTTCGGGCATACCCGAATGTCATTGCAAATGTCGGTGAAGTACATTGTGAGCGTGGGTGTGCAGAGTTGAGAAGTGTCGAGGTGGTTGGGGAATATCCGCGATTTCTAGGTTGGCGTTGTTACATCGAGTGCGCTAATCGTAGGACCTGCAGTGGATTCTCAAGGTGGTGCAGTCAGTCGTTCACGGACGTACCTAAGGAATTAATTGCAAGAGCTACTTACATAACAAGCGAGTGAGCCAAGGCATTGGAGCATCCCGCGGCGACCGACCCGGATCGGCAGATCATTGCCGTCTCGGTATGGCTGTGCCTGGATGGAATCGTGGCTCTCGGAGAATAAATCTGAATTAAGGCTTCGCAGCCTGGAGGAGTCATGCATCACGTTAAACGCCGGTTGAAGTCGGCACACTGGACACTTGGGGGCACCGTAGCGTGTGCGCTGGTCGCTTACACCGGCTCCGCGAACGCATTTCCGCTCACAATTTTGCCGGACTGGGATATCAATTGGGACAACACCATCGCTTACAACCTTGGTGTGCGCGCACAAGGGATCAATCCCGCCATAGGCAATAATCCGCTGTATAGCGAATCCGACTACAAATTCCCACACGCCGGCGACGTGGTCACCAATCGCGCGTCGGATCTGATGGAATTCGACGCCAACCACGAGAATCAGTACGGGTTCAGGCTAAGCGCATCTTTCTGGAAGGACTTTGCTTACGGTGGCGGGGTGTCGAATCATCCGGGTGATGCGGTTTCCGGAGTGCCATATTCGGCGTTGGGATCGTACGCCGGCAACCAATACGGTAGTTACACCGAGCGATACTATCAGCAGGGTGGTGAACTCCTTGACGCCTTCGGATTCTGGAACTTCAAGTTAGACGGTCAACCAGCATCTCTAAAGGTCGGACGCCTGACGCAGTATTGGGGCACCGCTTTGTTCTTTGGCACGCAGGGTGTCAGCTATGGGCAGAACGCGTCGGACGGCATCCAGGGAGCGGCAACACCTGGGACGCAAGCCAAACAGCTCGCGATTCCACGCGCCCAAGTGTTGTTCGAGACACAGTTGACTCCAACCACGTCTGTTGCGGCGGAGTATTTCTTTGAATACGCCGCGAGCCGCTCCCCTGAAGGGGGAACGTATCTCGGCACCGCCGGTTTCCTGTTTAACGGTCCCAATCTGCTTGAGGGAAACATCCCGCGAGGTGCGGACGTCATTCCAAACAACGGTTTTCACGACGATTACGGCCTTAAATTCGCATGGTCGCCCAAATGGCTTCCGGGCGGAACAATGGGATTCTATTACCGTAATTTAACGGAGACTTCGCCGTGGGTGTTGCTGGGTGTCA
The DNA here is from genome assembly GCA_900142905.1 of Burkholderia sp. GAS332. NCBI lineage: Bacteria > Pseudomonadati > Pseudomonadota > Betaproteobacteria > Burkholderiales > Burkholderiaceae > Burkholderia > Burkholderia sp. GAS332. Next base: position 2,557,887 of record FSRV01000001.1, read on the forward strand.
ATCCCGGAACAGGCGCGACCAACTATCACTTGGCATACGCACCTAACGTCAAGCTATACGGATACAGCCTCGATTTGCCGATAGGCGCTTACAGCGCCGGCCTTGATGTGACGTATCGGCACAACACAGCGCTGAACAGTGGTCTGGGCCCGTTACCCAGCGACCCGAGCGGGGAAGCTGGCGCACGTGGTGACACGCTGAACGTCGTCGCCAACGTCCTCGCCGGCCTGAGTCGATCACCCCTTTGGGACACCGGCACTGCCATCGCCGAGGTCGCGTTCACCCAGAAACTGCGAACCACAAGTAATAGCGCTCTCTACAACGGGGTTGGAAACGCCGCCGCATGCCCAACGGGGAGTAAATGGAGCGGGTGCTCGACGAACAATTCGGTTGCCGCCGCGATTTCCTTTGACCCTCAGTGGCTACAGGTCGTTCCAGGCATTGACCTCGACATGCCGATATTCGCTGAGTATGGAATCTTCGGTAACACACCAAGCTTGAACGGCACCTATCAGGGCGAGCTGATTTATACGGTAGGTCTGCACGCGCTGATTCAGCAGAAATACAACGTAACGTTGCAGTACAACGGCTACCACGCACACACAAGCGGAGGTTTGACATCGTTCGGTCCGGGCGGACCAGCGTACTACTCCGGCGGAAATGGACCATTTTTCTATAACGACAAAGGTTGGATTTCCCTTACTTTGTCCGCCCAATTCTAATCGGAGACAGAAAATGCGACTCTTGCAAAAGCTTATTGTCGGAATGGGCATCGCACTTGCCGCTGGCACCGCATCGGCGGAGGTGTCGCAGCAGCAAGCGGACCAGCTCGGCAAATCTCTAACTATGTGGGGAGCGGATCCGGCCGGCAACGCCGACAAGACGATCCCCGCGTATACGGGGGGATTGCCGGACACTACCGCCCCCGCCGGATGGGTCAAAGGAAGCGGAAGATATGATGTGGGCCCGTATGATGGCGAGAAGCCTTTATTTTCCATCACTGCGAGCAACTACGAAAAATATGCGGATCGGCTGTCAGCCGGTACGATCGCGATGCTCAAAAAGTACCCGGAGTTCCGCGTAGATGTTTATCCGACGCACCGGAGCGTTACGCATAGTAGTAACTGGCTTTCACATTGCAAGACCAACGCAGCCCACGCGAAGATCAGTTCCAACGGGAACGGTTTCAGCGACGCGTATTCGTGCGTGCCGTTCCCGATTCCTACGACAGGGGCAGAGGTCATTTGGAATATGGCAACTACGGACCTCTGGGGGGTTCACACTGATATCCGGGAGTCGACTTGGTACATCGACGCGGACGGGCATCTCACCGACGTCGGCCAACTTGACGGGGACTTTGCCCAACTTTATCAAGATCCTAAAAGGGACGCACTGGACGGCGGAGCTATTGAATTTCGGCTCGGGACCTGGGTGGGGCCGCCTTCGCAGGTTGGTTCGAAAATTCTGCAGCGGCTTCCAGTGAACTATGACCAGACCGATTCGCTTACTTGGGTCTATTTCCCCGGTCAGCGACGCACACGAGTCGCTCCTGATTATGCCTATGACACACCGATCGCTGCAGACGGGGGAGCGGTTAACTACGACGAGCTATTTGGATTCACCGGTGCACTGGACAGGTACGACTTCAAGATCGTCGGCAAGAAAGAGATATTCGTCATGTATAACTCAAATCGCATGCTGTTCGCGCCGGTCGACAAAATGCTTGTGAAGAGCGTTGTTAATCCGGACGTTTCGCGGTGGGAGCTTCATCGGGTCTGGGTGGTGGAAGCGACACTCAAGGCGGGCAAACGCCACGTGCAGCCACGGCGGACACTTTACATCGATGAAGATACATGGGCTTGTGTGGCATCGGATGCCTACGACCAAGCTGGGGCACTGTTTAAAGCCGGATTTTTCCCGGTCCTACCGCTTTGGGATAAAGAGGCGTTCGCCCAAGGCATAGTTTTCTACGATCTCAGCAAGCGTTCTACATACATTGAAGCTCAGTCGCGATCTGTTGACTTCATCAAAGCCTCTCAGCATATCGACGACATCGATAAATTCACGCCCTCGGCAATGACAGCGAGTGGCTTGCGATAGTAAGACGCGTCGAAACAGAGCGCGTCGGTGACCGGTGCAAGAACTTCTGCTTACAGCGGTGGAACGTAATGCACCGGGCCGGCGCCGCGTGATGGCGGGTGGGTGGTGTCGCGGATCCTCGGCGACAGCGCCGGATACTTGCGGCAATACGGGCGCCGAAACAACTGATCTCTCCGGGCTTTTCAAATGCGAATCTTATTCGCCTTATTGTCTGCAGCCGTGACGTTCCTTTGTATGGCAAGCGAAGGAAATGCTGCGGCTAGCAGCGTGAGCAACATATTCAAGGATCCTCTTGATACGCCGGCCGATGTGCGGCCTTCAGCGACAATGAATCTTTCCGGGCAGCCGATTCTCGCGTTGGCAACAGTCAACGAGGGGGCGCGTGGACGGATCGTTGCCGCAGGACTACATGGCCTGATTCTGTACTCCGATGACGGTGGAATGCACTGGCGGCAAGCCCAGGTTCCGGTTCAGTCTGACCTCGTTTCACTGTCGTTCATCTCGGAAACACAAGGATGGGCAGCCGGCCACGACGGGGTGATTCTCCATACGGACGACGGTGGCAAGAACTGGAAAAAGCAGTTTGACGGCGAGCTCGCCCACGACGCGCTCACAAGCTCCTACAAAGCACGTGTTGCCAAGGGTGAAAAGGCGCTTCAGCCATTCCTTGACGAGATCGAACTGAACACGAAGAGCGGAGCGACTTGGCCATTCCTCAGCATTTGCTTCGAAAGCCAACAAATCGGGTATGCAGTTGGTTCCTTCGGGATGATTGTAAAGACAGTGGATGGTGGAAAAACATGGGCGCCTTGGCTCGATCATATAGATAACGACAAGTTTCTGAACCTGAACGATATTCGCAAGATCGGTCAAGATATCTATATTGCTGGCGAGCAGGGTACCGTTTACCGCCTCGACCGCAAACAGCAACGCTTCCTCGCGATTTCTCCGAACTACAAGGGCAGTTTCTTCCATATTGTGGGCAACGAGCGCTTTTTGTTGGCGGTCGGACTGAACGGGACGGCGTTTCGCAGTGTCGACGACGGTAACAGTTGGGAGGCCATGAAGACGGGCGTGCACACCAGTCTGACTTCCGCCGCTCTATCTCTCGATGACAAGGTCGTCGTCCTGACAGCGGAGGGTGGTCAGGTGCTGTATAGCATTGATGACGCGCGCACCTTCAGCCCATTGCAGGTGGATAAGCCAATGCTGTTTGCCGATGTCGTGGCTGGAAACGGCGCCTGGTTTGTCTTCGCGGGTCTTCAGGGTATCGAACGTAAAGAGTTTCGCCACAAACAGGATTCGACTGGAGGTAGAACGTAATGATCGCCGTCTTCAAACGGGATTCGATGTCCGTGATTAGCGATCCAAACCGGTTCGACAGTGGGTCCGGTGTCTTGCTTGAGCGCCTGATCTTTAACAATCGCCACCTAGTCGTGATTCTTTGCGCGCTGCTGAGCTTGTTTCTGGGTTACGAGGCAACCAAGATCCGAGTCAACGCGAGCTTTGAGAACATGCTCCCTCAATCGCAGCCATATATTAAGAATTACCTCGCGAACCGGACCTCGCTGGCTAGTCTTGGCAATGCGATTCGCATCGATGTCGAAAACACTAAGGGCGATATCTACGACCCGCACTATCTCCAGGTGCTGCAACGCGTCAACGACGCGGCTTACCTGATGCCTGGTGTCGATCGCGCCTTCATGAAATCGCTGTGGACACCGTCGGTGCGATGGACGGATTTCACGGAGGAGGGTTTTACGGGCGGTCCGGTGATGCCCGGCGATTTCAACGGCACGAAAGAAATGAGCCACAGGTTGCAACTCAATGTCGCCCGTGCGGGACTGATCGGAAGCTTGGTTGCCAGCGACCAGCGATCGAGTACGGTGTTCGTGCCGCTGTTGGATAAGGATCCGCAGACCGGAAAGCCTCTCGACTACGCGAAAATCTCGCATTACCTTGACGATAAGATTCGTGTCAACCAGACGGATTCAGTTCATATTCACATCGTTGGTTTTGCGAAGCTTGTTGGGGACCTGATCGACGGTCTCACACAGGTGATGACCTATTTCGCCGCCGCGTTAGTCGTAGCGGGCGTCATTATCCTGTTCTATACACGCTGCATGCGAAGCACGGTGCTCATCCTCTCGTGTTCGCTGATGGCCGTGCTCTGGCAACTGGGATTGACTCGTCTGTTCGGTTTTGATCTCGATCCATATTCGGTACTTGTTCCATTCCTTGTGTTTGCTATTGGTGTATCGCATGGTGCACAGAAGATGAACGGCATCATGCTCGACATTGGAGCGGGTACACACAAATACGTTGCTGCCCGATATACATTTCGGCGCCTATTCCTCGCCGGGCTTACCGCCCTGGTTGCCGATGCGGTAAGTTTCGCGGTACTCGTGGTCATTGATATTCCAGTCATTCGGAATCTGGCGATTACCGCAAGCGTGGGCGTTGCCGTGCTCGTGTTCACCAATCTCTTACTGCTGCCGGTGATGTTGTCGTTTACAGGTGTGAGTCCCGTCGCGGTGCGGCGCGTGATGCAGCGGTCGGTAGAGCCGAGCGGATCATCCTGGATCGGGATATTGACTTGCTTTACACAAAGGCGATATGCCGCGTGTGCATTGTTGGTCGCAGCATGCCTAGGCGCGGGCGCGTATGCAATCAGCCTGCACCTCAAAGTGGGTGATCTGAATGCAGGGGCACCGGAGTTGCGCGCGGATTCGCGTTATAACCGTGACAACGCTTTCTTCACACAGCACTATGGTCTGTCTAGTGACCAGTTCGTCGTCATCGTCAAGACGCCTCCTGGCGGTGTCGGAACCTATCGGACCTTAATCGAGGAAGATCGTCTCGAGCAGGTGCTCCGCGGCCTGCCATCCGTGCAGACAGCCATCTCTGCGTCGAACCTAGTACGCTTTGCGACCGCTGGCAACTACGAGGGCTCGCCGAAATGGCTCACAATTAACCGTGACCCGTCAGTGCTGGCACCGGCAATCAATGCCGTGTCAGATAGCAATCCCGAATTGATCAATAAAGACTGGTCCGTCGGAACGGTGATTGCCTATCTGACGGATCACAGAGCAGCGACCTTGAGCAAAGTGGTCGATGCCGTCGAGGACTTTAGCCATACGCACGACAACGGTCAGTTCCGCTTCCTGCTCGGGGCAGGATCGGCAGGGATCGAAGCGGCGACGAACATCACCGTGGAGAAGGCGAACACAAATATGTTGTATCTGGTTTACAGCGCGGTCATCGTTCTTTGTCTGGTGACGTTTCGCAATTGGCGCGCTGTCCTTGTCGCAATCATTCCACTTGCCTTGACCTCGATTATGTGCGAGGCACTAATGGTGATGCTGAACATAGGCGTAAAGGTTGCAACCTTGCCAGTGATTGCCCTCGGAGTTGGCATCGGGGTGGATTACGCGCTCTATCTGCTGAGCATTCAGTTGGCGCAGCAGCGCGCAGGTCTTCCTCTGAGAGAAGCGTACGCGATTGCCGTCGGGTTCACGGGGAGAGTGGTAGCGCTTGTCGGCATCACGCTTGCTGCAGGGGTCGGAATATGGATCTGGTCGCCAATCAAATTTCAAGCCGACATGGGTGTTCTGCTCGCGTTCATGTTCATATGGAACATGATTGGCGCGTTGATTCTGATTCCTGCGCTATCACACTTTCTGCTGGCTCGAGTGCCATCCGGTGAACGTACGGCATCACAACTGGGGGGGCGCACATGATGGATATGCATGGCAAGGTCGTAGTCGTTACTGGAGCGGCCAGTGGACAAGGCGCTGCCGAGGCGACGCTATTTGCAGAGCAGGGTGCCAAGGTTGTACTCACGGATGTCAACGAGAATGGTGCCGCGCTGGCGGCCGGTCTGGGAAGTGCGGCCCACTTTGTTCGCCATGACGTTGGGGAAGAGGCAGGCTGGTCCGAGGTGATTCGACAAACGCTTGACCGGTTTGGCCAGATCGACGTGCTTGTCAATAACGCAGGGATCTATCAGCCTGCCAGTTTATTGGCATCGGACGCGGCGCTTTGGGATCGGCACTATCGGGTCAACCAGCTTGGTGTTTTCCTCGGCATGCGGGCAGCCGCCGAAGCAATGTCGAAGACCGGCGGCGCAATTGTGAACGTCTCGTCGAATGCTGGCCTAAACAACATTCCCGGCATCTTTGCCTATGCCAGTACCAAATGGGCGGTTCGCGGGATGACAAAGCTGGCAGCTTCGGAACTTGCGCCACTCGGAATTCGTGTGAATTGCGTTTATCCAGGCATCATCGATACGCCAATGCTCGGACAAAACACACCTGAGCGGCTGAAAGTGTATGAGGGCATGATTCCGATGGGCAGGATAGGTACGCCCGACGAGGTCGCTCGAGTGGTCCTGTTCCTCGCATCGGACGTGTCTTCGTATGTAACAGGGGCCGACGTGACTGTCGATGGCGGCATTGGCTGAGCGTATATCAACGTCAATCGGCGTGATGGCGGCTGGCACCTCTTAAGCGCCATTCAGTTGCTGGTGTGCGGTGCCTGAAAAATTGCCACCGGAGTCTGTTGCAAGCTTTAACTCGCGGCTGGGATATCAGATTCTCATGAACGGATGTAGAGGAATACCTACGATGCACATCGGAGTGCCAGTAGAGTTGCGCGCGCACGAACACCGTGTTGCCGCGATGCCCGAGACGGCGGAAACCAAAATGCCGTATGAGATCGTCCACGAGATGGAGGACATCCGGCTAGGTCGGCGTAGTGCTGGTATTTGGCACAAACGATGTGGTGAATCCGGCGGCGAAGAACGATCCGAAGTCGCCGATCGCGGGCATACCAATCATCTAGGCGTACAAGGCGCGCACGGTGATCGTCAACAAGCGCTGGATGGCGGCAGGCTACGCCGGTCTAGACAACGATCTCTTCTACATGGACAAGACCACGATGGCCTTCGGTGATGTGAAGAAGGTAGTCGAAGAAATGGTAATGGCAGCGGCCTAATATTCCGTCCCGAAATGACATTGCATATGCGCGCGATCTCTTCGAGGCTGACATCAACCTTAGGGAGCCAAACGGACAGCATACGACGGCCACAGGAGGATCGCAATGATGATAGGAGAACCGCAGAGAAACTGGTTGAAAGTTTCGGTGCTCGTGCTGTTTGGGCTAATCGCATTCGGCGTGGCGGGTACTCGCGCCTGCGAATGGAGCGGGGAGTTCCCAAGCATGATCTGTGCGGCCGGTTTGTCGTATGCGCAATTCCTCAGCCTGACGGGCGTCGCATCGATCCTAGCCGCAGTGATGGCGAGACGGTGTGGCGCCGACGAAGACACATTGACGTTCGTTGGTGCCGTATGCGGCGCAGTGGTTCTGTTCGCGACGCTCTCAATGAACTACTAGTTTTTCTCCCAGAGAAAACGTCGCATAGACGCACGATCTCTTCGAGGCTGGAATCAGCCATTGAGATTCTGCCTTTGAGTGACCATCAGCTGCCATGAGGCCAATCTGGGCGCGCGGTACCAGTGAATGCGGAATTGGGCGAGAACGGCTCATCGACAACCGTTGCTCTTCTCCGTTGGATGAATTCGACGGCCACAGGCTCCGCTTACTATCGATCGTGTTCAGATGCAAGCGAGGATGTCCGGTCAACGGGGCGATGCGTGGAAGGCAGGTCGCTGCAACATTGGCCGGACTTGGGCAGTAACTAGCCATTCCACGCTGTAACTGGGAAGAGTAAGTTGTAACCAAAGAACAGGGAAGAGGACAACATGACGGCAGCGTTTGAGAAAAAAGTGGCACTCGTTACCGGAGCGGCCGGAGGCATTGGGGAGGCGGTCGCGCACGATCTCGCAATGAACGGGGCGAGCGTACTGGTCGTAGATATTCACGGTCCCAATGCGGAAGTAGTTGCGGGGCAAATTCGTGAACGCGGATGCAAGGCCGTGAGTTTTTGTGCAGACGTATCGGTACCTGAGCAAAGCAGAGCTGCAGTAGAAAAAGCGGAGCGGGAGTTCGGCTCTTTACATTATTCCGTCAACAACGCGGGCATTGGCGGGCGGTTCGACGCGATCACGGACATCGAAGTGGATGAGTGGCGCAAAGTGATGAGTGTAAATATCGACGCGGTGTTTCTCGGTATGAAGTACCAACTGTCTGCGATCGAAAAGAGCGGTGGAGGCGCAGTCGTAAATATTGCATCCATCTACGCTCACCTCGGTCTTCGCAGATTTGATGCGTATACTGCAAGCAAGCATGCAGTGCGTGGCTTGACGCGCTCCGTGGCGATCGAGTATGCAACACGCAATATCCGGATCAACGCCGTGTCGCCGGGTCCAATCCTTACGCCGTTGACGAGGGGGGCGAAGGAACAAATCGAATCCATCACGGCCATGACAGCAATGAAGAGAATGGGCGAGCCGGTCGAAATTGCCAAGGCCGTGTCGTTCCTGCTTTCGCCAGATGCGTCCTTTATCACGGGTGCAGAGATCGTGGTTGATGGAGGCGTCATGCTCTCGTAGCGATTCCGCTATGAATGATAGATGTGGCGGATTCAACCGGTCGATGTTACAACTAAAAGTGCATTGCCCCTCGCCGGATGTGGCTCGAATGTACGATTGAGAAGGGGACTAGCACAGGCGGGTGGTGTAGCGGCGCGCGTCCTCACTCCCCAATAAAGAGGACGACGCCAGCGGAATTTTCCGCCAGGGTATTTGTGGAGCACCGAATCAAGGGGCGTTATATCAGGGGCGCCGCCGCGTCTTCAACCGCTACGAGATTGCAGAAGGTCGAGGATGTGACGTCGTTACTGGAATCAGAGCGTCTCGTAAAACGCCTGCTTGCCATTCAAGTGGGCCTTGTGGGGGCGAAGGCCGAGAAGCAGGAGCCGGCTGATCTCGGCTGCAACCTCAGACACCGAGTGTTTGCCGTTGTCCTTCGAGGATATCAGGTAGTTGAAGGAACCAGCCGATGCTTGCTTGACAGGTTCGAAATCCAAGCGCCTCAAGCTTCCGTCCTTGACGCCACGCTCGGCAAGTTTCACTGACCTCGCCCATAAAGCACCCGCGCGCCTGACGATCGCCCTTTGAAGCGGCTTGGGCAACATTTCTGCGCCAGTGCTCATCCATAGGGGGGAAATGCTTTCGAGCTGGGCTTCCACATTCAATTCAATAGCTATCACCGTGCATTCGAGACCTGTGAGACCCTTCTCCGCAGCCGACATGATCTGTTCATAGATGTTGAAGGCGCGCTCATAGCAATAGGCAACAAGGGCTGGTTTACTTTGAAAGTAATGGTAAACAGCGCCCTTCGTGGCGCCTAGTTCTAGCGCGACGTCGTCCAAGGAAACGCCGTCTATTCCGCGACTATTGAAGAGTCGCGACGCTACCAGAGCGAGCGACTCGCGACGATCGTCCCAATCGGAGCCGCGCGGATTTCTAATCACGTCCTTGATACGCTTTCGCGACGGTAGGACTTCCATTCCTTCAGACGCCATCCCGTCTGTTACAAGATCTGGAATGGCGTTTGCCATACGACTTGCGAAGTCCTCGTCAGGGAAACTTATCCATAAGAGAGATAACGTTGCCCACGACAAAATACCAAAAATAGCCTGGCAGACAACCTCAACATTGCAGTTTCTGATGGACGCGTCCTTGATCCCCTCTCTGATCAGCATTGCCAGTGTCTCGACGTTTCCTGATCTCAACTTCTGGACGACGGCCTGCTGCGCTTTCGTAAGAAAGGCAAGTTCTGTCAGGACAGCCCGGGGCTGGTTGTTGCTCGAGTCAAGCGCCAGGCGAAGAAATGTTACAACCTTGCCTAGCCCGTTTGCATTCGCTTGCGCTGCACGATCGAGATCCTTCCGAAGTGATGCGTTGGTTCGCGAATAACACTGATACACAAGATCCTGCCGATCGATGCAATAGTTATAGAGGGCAGCTCGGCCGAGCCCAACGCGACGGGCGATGGCGGTTAGGCTGGCTCCAGCAACGCCAGAGCGATTAAATTCCACTGTCGCTTCATCGAGGACAGCCATGTGTCGCGCTGCACGCGCTTCGTCTGCCAATGACCGCATCAAAGTCCCAAACTAAGAATCGCAACCGGAAAGTTGAATTTCGTAGGTCCCGTCAAAAAACCATTGAAGAACCGGTGCAAGTGATTATCTTGCTGCCTCCCGGTCGAAGTGTCTCTTTCAATGTCGTAAGAGACACAGACTGGTTCGATGCAAATGTCAATTAACTATGGCTGAATTACATTGTTATATCTACGATTTGGATTCCGAACTTCTAGCGCATGCCCTATGTTCCGAGCCGTAGAGGCTGCGTTACCGCCCAATGTTTGGTGTTACACAGATGCGCCAAGGGTCGCGAGATCCAGGTCGGTCGTCGACCAGAACGGATTGCTCCGCTATCTCTCGACAAGTCATTTTGCGTGGTTCATACACTGTTGGCAAGGAACTTTTAATCACCGGAATATGCGGTGCTATGCGCAGCGACCGTTGATCCGTTGCCCTCGATAGCGCTTTGGCTTACATGGTGTGTCGCGAAGACGCGCTGTGGCGTTGGCGGTGTGTATGAGCGCTAGTCAGCGGACAGTGTCCTATCGCCATCGAGACTCGGCTGGTGGCGATTCCTGAACATGCGTCCATACGGGACATCACATCGATTCGCACCGAAAGCGTCTGAATGTCATCAGCGATGTGCCGGGAGCCATTGCCGCTCCGTCACCCAGCTTTGATCATTGGGCGTAACTGATCATCAGCCGAGTCTGAGAGCCCTCGTTGTACGTCGACTCACGCCCCCGCATCGATCCCTTCACCATCCCCGCGCGTCGGTTCGCGACTGCCAACCAGATAATCAGCAATTCTATGTAGTCACCACAGTTGACATATAGGTATGTTGCGACTATCCTGAAACTGAAAGGCTGATTAGACCGGCCGGATCCAACTTAGAGCTTGGAGAAGAGGAAAATCATGAAAATTGTGGAGACTGCCGTCGTCACAGGCGGAGCGTCGGGACTTGGTCGTGCGACGGCTGAGCGCCTTGTTCAGGCTGGCACAAAGGTGGTGATCGTTGATTTGCCTGGGTCGGATGGCTCGGCAGTCGCGGTGGAAATCGGGGCGGCGGCATTCGTGGCGGCCGATGTCACGTCGGAGAGTCAGATGGAAGCTGCATTCGCGGAGGCCGAATTGCTCGGACCGGTCCGAGCGACGGTCCACTGCGCGGGGCGTGGCGGAGCGTTGCGGACGCTTGATAAGGAAGGGCGACCGGGGTCACTTGAGACTTATGCGTCGATTGTGACGACCAATCTCGTTGGAAGCTTCAACGTGCTGCGTCTTGCTGCTGCAAGCATGGCGAAGGCAGATCCGATTGATGGGGAACGAGGAGTCATTGTTCTGACGGCTTCGGTGGCGGCCTACGAAGGCCAAATCGGTCAGATTCCTTATGCGTCTGCTAAGGCAGGCATTGTTGGCATGACGCTCGTTGCGGCACGCGACCTGGCGAACCGAGCAATCCGCGTATGCAGCATTGCACCCGGCATCTTCGATACACCGATGTTGGCGCGCGTTGCTCCGCAAGTACGTGAAGCGCTCGGACAGTCCGTTCCGCACCCTGCGCGACTAGGCCAGCCCGAAGAATTCGCGCTGCTTGCCGAACACATCATCGCGAACCCGATGCTGAATGGCGAGACTATTCGCTTGGACGGCGCGCTTCGAATGGCACCGCGATAGTGCGGGCGAGGATCTGAGAGGAATGTATTGCGGTGAAAGGCATCGGGCGTCCATGGCAATGGTGCAGAAGCCTCTGCAGCCAAGGTGACCATGGTGCTATCCCTCGGACCCGCTGGTCAGGATTGTTGGGTTTCCTCGCAGGGGTAAGGCCGCTCTTCAATCCAAATTCGAAGATGTCGAACACGAAGTAAGGGAGACATGATGAGCGAAGCCTATATTGTCGCAGCTGCCCGAACCGCAGGCGGGCGCCGCGGGGGGAGATTAGCGGGATGGCATCCCGTAGACATGGCCGCCGCAGTACTCGATGCGTTGATTGACCGAAGTGGTGTAGATCCGCTCTTGGTCGAGGATGTCGTCATGGGTTGTGTTGGGCAAGCTGGGGAGCAGGCGATCAACGTTGCTCGTAACGCGGTTTTGGCGTCTAGCCTGCCGCTAAGCGTGCCTGGGACTTCGGTCGACCGTCAATGTGGATCGTCGCAGCAGGCGCTTCATTTTGCTGCCGCGACTGTTATGTCCGGAATCATGGATGTAGTAATCGCGGCCGGCGTGGAAAGCATGACTCGTGTACCTATCGGGACTGCCGCGGGGCTTGCGGCGAAGGCTGGGCTTGGCCAGCCCAAAAGCCCGAAGATGGAGAGCCGCTTTCCGGATGTTCGGTTCAACCAGTTCGCCGGCGCAGAACTGATTGCGCGGAAGCACAATCTCGAGCGTGAAGCGTTAGATGCCTATTCACTCGAGAGTCACCGTCGAGCAATCTCGGCCGTCGAAAGTGGCGCTTTCGATGCTGAGATAGTACCGCTGGACATCACCCTTGACGATGGCACCCGGTCGGTGCACCGGATCGACGAAGGAATACGGTTCGACGTAACTCTGGAGGGCATACGGAGCGTGAAGCTGCTGAGAGAGGATGGACGACTGACCGCGGCAAGCTCCAGCCAGATCTGTGACGGTGCGTCGGGCGTTATCGTTGTCAACGAACGCGGACTTAAAACGCTTGGTGTGCGTCCGCTCGGTCGTATCCACCATATGACGGTATCCGCCGGAGATCCTATTCTCATGCTCGAGGAGCCGTTGTTTGCGACCGAACGTGCGCTCAGGCGAACGGGCTTAGGCATCGATGAAATCGACCTCTATGAAGTGAATGAAGCATTTGCCTCGATTCCGCTTGCATGGCTGAAGCACTTGAGGGCGGATCCGGCCCGTATGAATGTCAGTGGCGGCGCTATTTCGCTTGGCCATCCTCTTGGCGCATCAGGCACAAAGCTGATGACCACTTTGATGCACGGCCTTCAACGAACACGAGGAAGGTTCGGCTTACAGACGATGTGCGAAGGCGGTGGGCTTGCCAATGTCACTATCGTCGAACGACTTTGAGATCTGAAAAAATCGGTTCTTAACAAACAAAACTACATACTGAACTATCCATAAATGCGTGACATGAGATTTCGGCCATGGATACAGGCGAAAGATCCTTGCGTTCGCAGGTTGATAAATGGCTTGCGCTTGCACCTGCGAAGGTAAGTCCATTGCGCGTCACAAGAACGAGGCGCACAGCCGTAGGTGTGCGCTATGTGTGCGTCGACGTAGCAAGGCTCGCTGGTCCTCTGACCATTGCTTTCTTTCACCACAAAGACGGGAATTGATGTGCTTTCCCGGCAGAGACCGGTCGTTATGAAATGCGAAACGCCTAGACGCGGACGGCCACGGCTTGCATACGCGCTCCGAGTTCACGCGTCGCACCCGTGGTTGTTGGGCCACTGCAAGCAGTGTGTCGGTTAAAGAGGCTCGTCGTGAATATAGTTAATTGGCAGTGGAGAAGTAATTGATAGTCGTTCAGTGAAGGAATGGACAGGATGGTGCCTATCAGGCGCCATCCTCCAGAAAACCAGACTACATTTTAAGGTGGACACGAATGAATTCGCCTGTTGGTGATATAAACGGATTTTGTTCTACGAAATTTGACGGCGTTCATGAGGCGTTCGTCGAGAACTTCCGCGAAAATGGGGAGCTTGGCGCTGACTTCACACTGATAGTCGGAGGTGAAGTAGTTGTCGATATGTGGGCTGGGCATCGGGATGCGGCGCTCCAACAGCCATGGGAGCGCGGGACGATCACGAATGTCTGGTCTGCAACCAAGGGGGTGATGGCGGCGTGTTTTGCAATTCTGGTTGATCGCGGTCTCATGTCGTATGACGACGAGGTGCAGGAGTATTGGCCGGAGTTCGCGGAAGCAGGAAAGTCTCACGTGACGATCGGAATGCTGCTTGCGCATCAGGCAGGGTTGAGTGGTTTCACGACACCCGCCACGATAGGTGATCTCTTGTCTGGAGAGGTTGCTGCACAGCGGTTGGCTGCGCAGGCACCCATTTGGGAGCCGGGAACTACGGCGGGCTATCACGGCATGACTCTCGGGATTCTTGCTACAGCGCTTTTTTCTCGCATTGAGGGGCGATCGATAAAGCAGTTCGTTGCCGAGGAACTCGCTGCAGGGTTTGACCTGGACATTTCGATCGGCGTGGGGCCGAAAGACGAGTATCGTGTGGCTGAAATGATGCCCGTTTCAAATTTGGATTCCTTAAGGCTAGACCCTGAAAATCTGGCCCAGCAGGCAGCGTTCACGAATCCATATACACCCGCCTCTCTTTCAAACGATGCTGCTTGGCGCGCGGCTGATCTGCCGTCTGCGAACGGATACACCAACGGAAGCGCGTTGGCCCGTTTGTATGACCTGCTTCTGCGGCCGCGCAAAGACGGAAAGGTTTTGGTACGACGTGCAGCAGTGGAGCAGGCGGCGCGTTGTCGATTCGAAGGAACGGACCTGGTTAAGGGTAGCTATACCCGGTGGGGCGCCGGATTCTGGCTGAATCCTGGGCGTCTGTACGGACCGAACCTGGAAGCATTTGGGCACAGCGGTTGGGGCGGGTCGTTTGCGTTCGCCGATCCAGTTGCTGATCTGGCTGTTGGATACACCATGAATCGTATGAGCGACAAGTTTGACCTTGATCCGCGTCGACGTCGCTTGGTCGACGCAGTCTATGCCTGTCTCTGAAAGGAAAATACCATAAAGAGGTAACACCAAACCTTTTCCCATACGTGGTGGGCGTCGGCGATGGCTATGAGTAACCATACGTCGCGGATTGACATGAAGGAGGTAAAAAATGCCCGAGACCTTGAGGCAGTGGATATACACCAAACCCTTGGTAAACGATGCGCTCGAACTTGAACAGTTCGAGGTGCGAGAATTTGCGATTCCGGAACTTGAGCCTGGGCAAGCTCTGGTTCGTGTGATTCTCGTAAATGTACATTCGGCTGCCCGCATGCGTATGGCAAGAGGAGTTACGAAACTTGGTGAAACTGACCTGTCAAACTATGCTTGTGCGGTGGTAATCAAGTCACGTGATCCTGCATTCAAAGAGGGTGATGTGATTACATGCCAGACGGGCTGGCAAGACTATCAAGTGATTTCGAGTTCCGATGGAGCCATCGGTTACGCATCCCCGAGTGAACTGGTCAAGGCATTAAACGGGACCAACTCACAATGGACATATAAGTTCAGGCCCGAGTTGGTGAAGATGTGGTCACCGGCGGTGCTGATGGAAATGTTCGGCACCTCAGGCATGACCGCATACTTCGGGATGCGAGAGTGTGGTCCGATCATGCCTTCCGACGAGGTTGCCGTGGCGGGGACCGCTGGCTCTGTGGGCTCGATTGTGGCGCAGCTCGCTAAAATTTCCGGAAGTCACGTGGTTGGATTCGCCGGTGGTGCGGACCGATGTCAATGGGTCGTCGATACTCTGGGTATCGACAGATGCATCGACTATCGCTCACCTAACCTCAAAGCTGAAATCGTTGACGCGTTTCCTGGGGGGATTGACGTATATTCTGACGGCGTAGGCGGAGCACTTACCGAGGCCGTAGTCGGGCTGATGAATCGCAATGGACGTATGGTTTCATTCGGAGCGGCCGCTGCGCTCTATGCCGAGAAATTGGAGAGTGGCGGGACACCGGCGACGCTGCGTGAGATGGTCGGTATTACAGATGAGATCGAGAAGATTCTTCGCGAACGAAACATCAAGTCGGAGGCATGGATTGTCGATGCGTTCTATCACGAACGCCTTCGCGCAGAAGACGAACTGTCCCGTCTTATGCTCGCGGGAAGACTAAAGCCCATCAGCAATGTGGTAGTTGGTTTTGAGAATCTGCCGAGCGCCATAGTCGGGATGTATCGATCGGGGCACGCCGGGAAATTGCAAGTGGAATTTGGCACGTTGTGACGAATGGCGAAGTGCCATCCAGATTTGTCGGCCTATGTGCAACTCCGGCTGGCTAGGGACGGACCGCCGAATCACGAAGCGAAATACCGGTCATTCGTTGTGGCCCTTCGTGAAAGCAGCTGAATTTTGATAGATACAAGACACGCCGGATGCATTGATCCGGAATCGACTTTCGATATCGAGAATACGTACTTCCACGCTCCGGTCCCCAATCGAACCCGGGATGTGCGCCGACACCCGTCGCGAGAGCATTGTACGAAAGTTCAGGTTACTTGTTGAGTATTTAAATGATTCTCGGAAAAGTAAAATTTGGAGACATTCGATGTCTGAAACATCGGTAATCTACACACTTGAGCATGATGTCGCGGTCATTCGATTGAACGATCCGAAAACCCTCAATGCATTCTCAGAAAGCATGGCCGATCAACTCAAGGAAGCCTTCACCCGTGCCGAGGCGGAGGCTCGCGGCATCGTTCTGACCGGTGAAGGGCGGGGGTTCTCCTCCGGTGTGAACCTCGTCACCGGGGCCGCAAACAAACCTGTCAATGAGCGTGATGCGGGAGAGCGACTTGAGCGGCAGTTTAATCCACTTATGCTACATCTTCGCGATCTTTCCATTCCTATTGTCACCGCGGTCAATGGAGCCGCCGCAGGAGTTGGATGTGCATTCGCATTGGCCGGCGATATTGTCATTGCTTCCGAGAGCGCCTATTTCATGCAGGCTTTTTCGCGCATTGGGCTTGTGCCTGACGGTGGGTCTGCGTATCTGATTGCGTCGGCAGCCGGGCGCGTTCGGGCAATGGAGATGATGCTTCTAGCGGAAAGGATCAGTGCCGAGCAGGCACAGAGCTGGGGCCTGGTCAATCGCGTTGTGCCTGATGGCGAAGCGGTCTCGGAGGCATTCAAAGTTGCAGTTCGACTCGCGAGTGGGCCGACTGAGACGTTTCGGCTGATTCGGAAGCTGGCCTGGTCTGCCTTGGATGAACCGTTTTCCAGGCAGCTCGTGCTCGAGCGAGAGGCTCAACGTATCGCGGGTAGGAGTTCGAACTTCGATGAGGGTGTTGCCGCATTTCGTGAGAAGCGTGCCGCGAATTTTAAAGACAATATGAAGCGATAAGATTAAGGGATTAGAGTGTACATCGTTCTCTCATACTTGGTAATCGTGTTAATAGGACTCTGCGGACTTTACCGAGCTAATCGCCGTTGCACGCATAACATCGGAATAGTTAGTTAGACCATGGATAACGTCAATGCAGTCGTTGATGTCTCGATCGAGCGCAATGTCGCGATCGTCACGGTAGACTCGCCGCCGGTGAACGCGTTGTCGGCTGAGGTCCGCAGGGGGCTGGTCAATGCGTTCAGACAGGCGAGTACCAACCCGAAAGCACAGGCAATTTTGCTCATCTGTAGAGGCAAGACGTTTATTGTCGGTGCGGATATCACCGAAATCGGCAAACCGCTGGTCGGACCAAGTGTGCGCGAAGTGCAGGAGACGTTGGAGAGCATATCGAAACCTGTCATTGCCGCAATTCACGGAACGGCGCTTGGTACCGGATTGGAAATCGCTCTCGTTGCAGATTTCCGTGTGGCAGTCCCATCAGCCAAGGCAGGCTGGCCTGAAGTCAATATCGGACTCTTGCCCGGTGCTGGGGGAACGCAGCGTCTACCGCGTATCGTGGGCGTTGAAAGGGCTCTGGATCTGCTCACTACCGGACGGCATATTTCCGCCAAAACCGCTGTTGCGATGGGGCTATTTGACGAACTGGTCGATGAAGGAAACCTACGTGACTGTGCCATTGCTTTCGCAAAGCGGATGGTTGACGAAGGCGTCAAGGCAACACGATTAACCGATCTCAACGACAAGCTCGAGGAGGCGCGCCAAAGGCCGGAAATCTTTCTCGAGTATCGAGAGGAAAACGCCCGGAGATTCCGAGGATTCGACGCGCCGGAAGCGAATATCAAAGCCATCGAAGCTGCTGTGAATCTATCGTTCGAAGAAGGTCTGGATGAGGAACGGCGACTATTTCGAATGTTGCTGAACGGGACTCAATCAAAGGCGCAGCGGTATGCATTTTTTGCGGAGCGTAAGGTCACGACGATTCCCGATATACCCGACAGAATGGAGAAGCGAAAGATCGAGCATGTCGGTGTAATCGGTGCGGAAACGACGGGTCCGGGTATTGCGATGAATTTTCTCAATGTCGGGATTCCGGTAACCATGATTGACACGGATCAGATGGCTCTGCGAAAAGGTTGCGCGGCGATACAAAGGAGCTATGAGATTGCCGCAAAGATGGGGCAGTTGACGCAACAGGAAATTAACCGCCGAATAAATCTGTTGAACACCTCGACGAAGCTAGACAGCGTAAGCGGTTGCGAACTGATCATCGACGCAGTGTCTGAACGCTTGGATGTGAAGGTCGACGTGTTCAGAACGTTGGACAACCTTGCCACGCCGGGCACAATTCTCGCAACTAGCATTTCTTCCCTCGACCTTGACGAGATTGCTGCAGCGACGAGTCGAGCGCAGGATGTTATCGGCCTGCATTTCTTCTCCCCGGCCAACGACAGGGGGTTGCTTGAAGTCATTCGCGGTGCCGAAACAGACGCGACGGTCGTCGCGACGGTTATTGAGTTGGGGAAGAAGATCCGTAAGGTACCTGTGGTCGTCAAGAATTGCTCTGGACTTGTTGGAGATCGAATGCTTGGGCAGCAGACGCTCGAACTACAGAACCTGCTGCTCGAAGGTGCGTTGCCTTGGGATATTGATCGCGTCATCTACGATTTCGGGATGCCCATGGGGCCCTTTGCCCGGCGTGATTTGGTTGGCCTTGATGACGGACTGGACCAGGACACCGCGGTAGCCTCGCCGGTTTGCCAAGCCCTTTATGCAATGGGGCGAGTGGGCTTGAAGGTTGGTTCGGGCTATTACGACTACGACCACAACGGTAAGAGAAAACCTTCCGCAGTTGTCGAGAGAGTGGTGCGCGATCTTGCGTTGGACCGACAAATCACCCGGCGTTCGATTTCGAATCATGAAATCCTTGAACGCTGCCTTTACCCGATGATCAATGAGGGGGCAAGAATTCTGGAAGAGGGAGTTGCCGCACGTGCTTCCGATATTGATACGGTATGGATCAAGCGCTATGGCTGGCCCCTGTATCGAGGGGGGCCCATGTTTTGGGCCGATCTTGTGGGGTTGGAGGTGATTCTCGCAAAGATGCTTGAGTTTGAACGCCGTTACGGTGAGCGCTTCAAACCGGCGGCGCTCCTTGAGTATCTTGTGTCGGAGGGGAGGGGCTTCATGGATGAAGTTATCAATGAGGCTGTATTGGATGAAAGTTCACAGTGATCGTCAAAGTTCATCAAAAAATCTGTAATCCGAAATGCTGTAATAAAGGTGAGACATCAAGTGGACGTTTATTCTGAGAACATTTTATCTGGACGCAGTGCGTTTATCGCCGGCGGCACTAGCGGAATTAACCTCGGCATCGCAAAGCGTCTTGCGCAGCTCGGCGCACGCGTAGCGGTGGCCGGTCGTAACCCGGATAAGGCTGCAGCTGCAGCTGCGGAGATCGGCGCAGGCGCGCTCGGCCGTTCGTGTGATGTCCGTGATTTCGACGCAACCAGAGCTGTCCTGGAAGATGTTGCGACCGCATTTAATGGGCTCGACATTGTGATTTCCGGGGCGGCGGGAAACTTCATGGCGCCGGCATTTGGGATTTCGGCTAACGGGTTTCGGACGGTTGTAGATATTGATCTTAACGGTACGTTCAACGTTTTCCGTGCGTCCTATGAGTTGTTGAACCGGCCTGGAGCTTCGCTGATTGCCATCACCGCCAATCAGGCGGTCAACGCCACCATGATGCAGGCACACGCCTGTGCCGCGAAAGCGGGGATAAACCAACTGTTGCGCGTGCTGGCTATGGAGTGGGGTCCGCATGGCGTTAGGGTGAACGGCATATCGCCCGGGCCGATCCGTGGAACTGAAGGTATGGCTCGATTGGCGCCGACGGATGAAGCGGCCGCCGAAAGAGCGGCGCGCGTTCCGTTGCGGCGCTTCGGTGAAGCACGAGAGGTGGCGGACAGTGCGGTCTTCCTGTGCACCGATGCCGCTTCCTATGTCACCGGGACGATTCTGAACTGCGACGGCGGCGCCGGACTGGGCGATTCAAGCAACAAGAACCTGGTCGCATGAGTGAATTGATTTCCACTGGGAGATAGGAACATGAGGGAGTATGTACACCTGCTCGTTCGCGAAGAGGGGGCCGCGCTATGGGTCACAATGAATCGTCCCGATCAATTGAACGCACTCAATCCGGTGCTTCTTGAGGAACTTCGCTCGCTCTTTTCAGAGCTCTACTGGCGCCGCGATGTTCGGGTAGTGGTGTTGGCCGGCGCTGGGCGGGCATTTTGCGCAGGTCTCGACCTCAAGGAGCGCAGAGCGGGCGGATTCAGCAACACCGGTACACATCTGGATTATCAACGCGGCATTTCCGAAATTGTCGTGGCGATGCGGCGCTGTCCCCAGCCAATTGTCGCGCTTATTAATGGCGCTGCGTGCGGAGGTGGCTTTTCATTGGCGCTCGCGTCAGACGTGCGCATCGGCACACCGTCGACCCGAATGAACGCAGCATTCATCCGCATCGGTCTTAGCGCCTGTGATATGGGTGTCTCCTACTTTCTTCCTCGAATGGTTGGCTCTTCCATTGCTGCCGAGTTCATGTTGACCGGCCGCTTCATGGACGCCCAGCGGGCGCGGGAACTTGGTTTGTTCAGCCAGATTGTGGAGCCGGACGTCCTCGAGGACGAGGCGCGTGCTTTTGTTAAAGACATGCTGAATGCCACGCCATTGGGGCTGCGTCTGACGAAAGAGGCTCTTAATTGCGCGGTCGACGCGCAAGGTCTGGAAGCGGTGATAGCTATGGAGGACCGCAACCAGGTGCTCTGCGCGCGCGACGATAACTACAAAGAGGGCATCGCGTCCTTTCTAGAGAATCGTCCACCAAACTATTCGTAGTGTGCATCTGGCGTGTCGCTGGGTGAACTTGACGTACGGGCCAAGCGTATCCGGAATGAGATGAGGCAAGAGAGATGAATCTGGATTTTTCCGACGAACAGATTATGTTGCGCGATCAATTGCGCCGGTTTCTGAAAGAACGGTGTCCCATATCGGTCGTGCGATCGGTCCTGGACGGCAACAGTTCCTTCGATCGCGTGTTGTACAAGGAGTTGGCCGGACTCGGCGTTTTGGGGGCTGCAATTCCGGAGGAGTTTGGCGGGGTGGGGCTTGGTTATCTCGAGTTGTGTGTGCTGGCCGAGGAGTTAGGCAGGAGTCTTGCCCCGGTGCCGGTCTCATCGTCTATCTATCTTGCGGCTCAGTTTCTGATGCTAGCGGGATCGGACGCGCAGAAGTCGCGGTGGCTCCCGGGAATCGCAAACGCCGACATCGTCGGAACTTTTGCGATGACTGAAAGCCCGGGACACGCTGGTAAGGCAGCGATGCACACAATTGCGGAGCGCGGAACCATAAGCGGTGTCAAGGTTCCTGTGCCTGATGGTGACATCGCCGACGTTGCGATAGTGGCGGCGCGGGAGCACGGACGCGGGGCAGCGGATGAAATATCGTTGTTTCTTGTGGACTTGAACGCGCCTGGCGTCACGCGTGAGGTAGTGGAGAACATAGACCCAACCCGAAGTCAGGCCAGATTGGCATTCGACGGTGCGCCAGCGGACCCTCTCGGCAATGCGGGCGAGGGTCGGACCATCATCGAACGTGTCCTTGATCAAGCGGCCGTTCTGGTTGCCTTTGAGCAGGTTGGGGGGGCCGATCGTTCGATCGAGTTGGCGCGCGATTATGCCCTCGATCGAATGGCCTTTGGCCGCCAGATCGGGTCATTTCAGGCAATCAAGCACTTGCTCGCTGACATGTACGTGTCGGCAACGCTGGCGCGTTCAAACGCTTACTACGGAGCGTGGGCGCTGTCTGCAGAAGCGCCGGAATTGCCAGTCGCCGCGGCAAACGCACGGGTTTCCGCGACACAGGCGTTTCAGCACTGCGCCAAGAACAGTATTCAGGTGCACGGCGGCGCGGGCTTCACTTGGGAATTTGACTGCCACCTCTATTACCGCCGTTCCAACGCACTCGGTCTCGCTGTGGGTTCGCTTTGGACGTGGGAAGACCGTCTGATTGAGCGAATGGTGTCCCGTGAGCGCGATTTGGCGCCTAATTGAGGAGAATTAACATGGATTTCAGCGACACCCCAGCAGAAGCGGACTTTCGACGGCGTGCGCGGGAATGGATCGACGCGAACGCACCGAACCATCTCGATGCAGAACTGCTCAAGGCGAGCTTTGGACACAGCGGCGTCACGAGCGAGGACCCGATTCTGGCTTCGAAAGCCTGGCAGAAGAGGAAGTCCGAAGGTGGCTTTGCCTGTCTTCAATGGCCGAAGGAGTATGGCGGCGCAGGGCTCGGGCCCATCGAACGCGTAATCTGGAATCAGGAAGAAGGGATCTACATTGCGCTTAGCCGGCTATTCAACATTGGCCACGGCATGTGCGGACCGACGATGATCGCCTGGGCCAACGAGGACCATAAACGACGCCTGCTACCGCCGCTCGCCTCGGGTGAGCAAATCTGGTGTCAGCTGTTCTCCGAGCCGACGGCGGGGTCGGACCTTGCGGGGTTGAGGACGAAGGCGGAACGGGCGCCGGATGGGACCGGCGATTGGGTCGTCAATGGGCAGAAAGTATGGACTAGTGGCGCGCACTATGCGGACTACGGCCTGTTGCTGATTCGCACTGATTCAAACGTGGCCAAGCATAAGGGGCTGACCATGTTCTTCGTGGACATGCGGTCGGCCGGTATCGAAGTGCGCCCCATCAAGCAGGTGAGTGGCAAGTCGGATTTTAACGAAGTTTATTTTACCGACGTCCGGATTCCCGACACCCAGCGCCTGGGTGCGGTGGGCCAGGGTTGGGAAGTCTCGCTCACGACGCTCATGAATGAAAGATTGTCGATTGGTTCGGGAATGCCCACCGGCTTTCCCGAACTGTTCTCGTACTGCATGAGTGCTCAACTTGACGGGCGTCCAGCAATCGACAACCCGATGGTTAGAGCGCGGCTTGCGAACTTTGCGACGCGAGCGAACGGTCTGAAATATACGGCGATGCGATCCATCACCGCCTTGTCCAAAGGGCAATTGCCAGGGCCCGAGAACTCCATTGGCAAGTTGGTTGCCGGGACGACGATGCAGGAACTCGCAATGTTTGCCCTCGATTTGCAGGGGCGAACGGGCCTGGTGACCGATGCGGACGAAACGGTGTCGGACGGACGCTTCCAGGCAATGCTCATGCGCTCTCCGGGGACTCGAATCGAGGGTGGAACGGACGAAATCCTGCGCAACATCATCGCGGAACGCGTTCTTGGGCTACCGAGCGAGATCCGCGTGGATAAGTCGATTCCTTTTTGCGAGATCCCGACCGGTGGACACCGCAACTGAGCAGACCCATTCCGTCAAAAACTAAGGAGGAGAACAACATGAGCTTGCCGCCAATCAACTTTTCAATTGATCTTTCCGGGCAGACCGCGTTTGTTACCGGCGCATCGTCGGGCCTGGGGCGTCGTTTCGCCCAGGTTCTCGCGAGTTGCGGCGCGCGCGTCGCACTGGCAGCCAGAAGGCTTGAACGACTGGAGGAGCTGGCGAGCGACATCCGAAGTGCCGGGGGGGAGGCAGTGGCCGTCCAGCTTGATGTCACAGATGCCACCCAGCTGGTTGATGCAGTGGGCGAGGCCGAGAAGGCACTTGGTCCAGTATCGATACTCGTCAACAATGCGGGCATTCCGGACGCAACTCGTGCGACCAAGATGTCGGTGGAATTAATCGATCGAGTGCTCGCTACGAATGTGCGCGCTCCCTACATCCTTTCCTGCGAAGTTGCGCGCAGGTTGATGGCCGCAAAGCTTCCTGGCCGGATTGTCAACATCTCTTCAATGACTGCCTTTGACTATGGCGGGAACGGCGCCGCGCTGTATTCAATCAGCAAGGCAGCAGTGGTAAGAATGACGGAGGCGTTGGCGGTCGAATGGGCAAAGTTCGGTATCAACGTGAATGCCATTGCGCCTGGTATGTTTGAGTCGGAAATGATGGGTGACATGCTACAGCGAGTTGGCGAAGTGACAGAAGGATTTCCGCGTCGTCGGATGGGCGACCCTCGGCAGCTTGACAGTACGTTGCTGTACTTCGTATCACCATCGTCCGATTTCGTAACCGGCACATTTTTGAAGGTTGACGACGGCCAGCATCCGCGTTGAGCTACGACAGGGTGTCTAACTGCAGCTGTCTCTTTCAGCAGCGTTAGCTATATCTTTTACCACACAGTATGTAGGCGGCCGCATGCGGTGGTCGTCCCTCATTTTGAACCAAATCTGCAGTTTAGCTGGGATGGATGCTATGTCGGAAAGTCGAAGCCCGTGGATCACGGATGATCTTGCAATCTTCCAGGATGCGATCCGAAAATTTATTTCACGCGAACTCCTGCCGAATGAAGAGCGCTGGTGCAGTCAGCACCACGTCGATCGAGAAGCATGGCTTAAAGCCGGCGAAGTTGGCATGTTATGCGCAAGCATTCCCGAGGAATATGGGGGAGGCGGAGGAACGTTTGCTCATGAAGCGATTATCATGTTCGAGCAATCGAAGGCGTTGGCGAGCAGCCTCGGTAACAGTGTGCATAGCGGCATCGTCGCGCACTATATCTTGAGGTACGGGACGGAAACACAAAAGCAACGGTGGCTTCCCAAGATGGCCACGGGGGAGATGATCGGCGCCATCGCGATGTCGGAACCCGGCGCGGGGTCCGATTTGAAGTCGATCAAGACAAGGGCTGTCCGTGACGGAGATCACTACGTGATCAATGGCTCGAAAACGTTTATCTCAAACGGTCTGAACGCGGATCTTGTTTGCGTCGTCGCCAAGACGGATCCGGAGCTGGGGGCAAAAGGCGTCTCGATTGTCGTCGTCGAAACCGCGGATTTGCCGGGCTTTCGTCGGGGGCGCGTACTGGAGAAAATCGGTCTGAAAGGACAGGACACGACGGAACTGTTCTTCGACGATGTACGAGTTTCGACCGAGAACTTGCTAGGCACCGAAGAGGGCAAAGGCTTCTACCAGCTCATGCAGCAATTGCCGCAAGAGCGGATGATCATTGCGATAGCCTCATTGGCGGCGATTGAGCGGGCGCTTGAGGAAACGATCGCCTACGTGCGTCAGCGTAAGGTGTTTGGTGCGGAGCTTATCAGCTTGCAAAATACGCGCTTCAAGTTGGCGGAGTGCAAGACGAACGCGACCATTGCGCGCGCGTTTGTCGACAACTGTATGGAAAAAGTGCTGAATGGCGACCTCGATCCGGAGACGGCCGCCATGGCGAAATGGTGGTGCACCCAGAGAAGCTGCGAAATCATTGACGAGTGCCTGCAACTGCATGGTGGATACGGTTACATGGCCGAATATCCGATCGCGAAGCTCTATCTCAATGCAAGAGTCGGTAAGATTTACGGTGGCTCGAATGAAATCATGAAAGAGTTGATCGCTCGAACGTTGTAGCACACCTCTTGAAACCAAGTACATCCGGTCACTCGATGACCAGGTGTGCCTCTTTCAATGTCACGCCCTCCTTTCGGTTCCTGGTGCTGAGGTTCATATTGATGAAATGTGGCCTTGAGGCGTGTTAGCCCACGATAGGTTGGAAAAGTGTTGATACACGAGAGTCCTTTCGCGAGACGGATTGACGTCGGCATGGGACGGCCATGAGCAACCGGCGCAACGTACGACGATACACTGGTCACGCGCCACGGCAACGCAGGAAACCTGATGATTCGCGATAACGAAACACTCACACTACTTGTCGATTCGCTGTCGCGCTTTGTACGCGAGCGGCTCGTTCCCGCCGAAAATGAGGTCGCTGAAACGGATGAGATTCCCGCCGACATCGTCAGCGAGATGCGCGCGCTCGGCCTGTTTGGTTTGACGATTCCCGAGGAATACGGTGGCCTTGGCCTCACGATGGAAGAAGAAGTCCTCGCCGCATTCGAGATCGCGAAGAGCTCGCCCGCATTCCGCTCGCTGATCGGCACGAACAACGGCATCGGATCGCAGGGCCTCATCATCGACGGCACCGACGAGCAGAAGCGCCACTATCTGCCGAAGCTCGCCTCGGGCGAACTGATCGCATCGTTTGCGCTGACGGAGCCGGGCTCGGGTTCGGATGCTGCGTCGCTGCGCACGACTGCCGTGCGCGATGGAGATCACTACGTGATCAATGGCACCAAGCGCTTCATTACCAATGCACCGGAAGCCGGCATCTACACGGTGATGGCGCGCACGAATCCGGACATCAAGGGCTCGGGCGGGATTTCGGCGTTCATCGTCGAAAAGGGCACGCCCGGTCTGTCGCTCGGCAAGATAGACAAGAAGATGGGGCAGAAAGGCGCGCATACCTGCGATGTAATCTTCGAGAACTGCCGCGTGCCTGCTGCGAGCATCATCGGCGGCAACGAGGGCGTCGGCTTCAAGACGGCAATGAAGGTGCTCGACAAAGGCCGTCTGCATATTGCGGCGATCTGCGCCGGCGCGGCGGAGCGGATGCTTGACGATGCACTTCGCTACGCAATGGAGCGCAAGCAGTTCGGTCAGCCGATTGCCGAATTCCAACTGGTCCAGGCGATGCTCGCGGACAGCCGCGCGGAAATTTACGCCGCGCGTTCGATGGTGCTCGATGCCGCTCGACGCCGCGACAACAAGCAGGATGTGTCGACGGAAGCGTCGTGCTGCAAGCTGTTCGCGTCGGAGATGTGCGGCCGCGTCGCAGATCGTGCGGTGCAGATTCACGGCGGCGCGGGCTATGTGTCCGAGTATGCTGTCGAACGTTTCTATCGCGACGTGCGCCTGTTCCGCATCTACGAAGGCACGACACAGATCCAGCAACTTGTGATTGCGCGCAATATGGTGCGCGACGCTACGCGGTAGGCGACTCAGGGCTTCCGGGGGTTAGGTCTACGGGGCGCGGACTGCGAGTGAGCCGTCGTGAGCTCGGAAGGTCAAATTGGGTCAGAGCGATTTTGCAGTCGGTTCTTGGGATGTACGGGTGACAACTCAGCAACCCGAGGAGCAATGGTGTGGTCCGGTGCGGGCGACGTTCGGCAGACTCGTGGACCTTCGTCAAGGGCTTTAGTAACTATTAAAATGCAGATGTCGAAAGCTCCGTTTATGGATGTAACGCAACAAGTACGTTTCCACGCGGCTGCAGCGGCAAATGCCGAAGATGCGTCTATCTGGCGATGGTTTTCGGAGCTGTTAGAGGAGCGGCGCATTCGGTGGCGCTTCCAGTTCGATCGATGGCAGGTGAGTGTCGACCGCGTGAGTGTGTCAGAGGAAGACACCTTCGATCTCGCCATTCGCCAGGCCAAGGCCACCGCTGAAAAACTTGGACTAGGTTTGACGTAGTCTGAAGGTCAGTAATTTCGGATGTTTGACGATTAGAGGCCAGTTCAAAAACTGAGCTTGCCCCCGAAAAACGAATCCCTTGCTGAGCGGTAAACTCACGCAAGGAGAAAACATTGATGACAAGCAAGGCAAAGCGAGCGCAGTACACACTCGAGTTCAAGCTGGAAGCTGTGCGGCTGGTCAAGGCCGGGCAAAGCATGGCGGCGGTGGCGGCGACACTGGGTGTGGTTGAACAGACGCTATACAACTGGGTAAAGGCTGACCGGGAAGGCAAGCTGGCAGGGGTTGGCGCAAAGCCGGTGAGTCCGGAACAGATGGAACTGGCACGGCTGCGTGCCGAAGTGGCTCGCCTGAAGATGGAGCGGGATATTTTAAAAAAAGCGGCCGCGTACTTCGCCAAGGAGTCGATGTGAAGTACGCGTTCATCGAGCGCAATCGACACCACTGGCCGGTCTCGGTGCTATGCGAAGTGTGAACCGCCCCGGATTTGGTGGAGGCTCCAACTCTTGAGAGAATGGAGCTATGAACAAGTCGAGCAAGTTTTCTGCTGAAGTCCGCGAACGTGCTGTGCGCATTGTGCAAGAGCATCGGGGCGAGTATCCCTCACAGTGAGCAGCGATCGAATCCATCGCCCCCAAGATCGGCGGTACGAGCCAGACGCTGCTGGGATGGGTCAAGCGAGAAGAAGTTGATAGCGGTGAGCGTGGGGGCGTGAGCACGTCGGAACGCGAACGTCTTAAAGCACTGGAGCGCGAGGTCAAGGAACTGCGCCGTGCCAATGAGATTCTTAAACTGGCGAGGGCGTTTTTCGCCCAGGCGGAGCTCGACCGCCGCCTGAAGTCCTGAAGGCTTTCATCGATCAGCATCGCGACACCTTCGGGGTCGAGCCGATCTGCAAGCTCTTGCGGATTGCCCCGTCGGGCTACCGGCGCCATGCTGCACAGCTTCGCGATCCGTCGCGTCGTTGCGCTCGTGCTATACGAGATGAGCTCCAGCGGCCCGAGATTCAGCGTGTCTGGCAAGCCAACATGCGTGTCTATGGAGCGGATAAAGTCTGGATGCAGATGAACCGGGAGCGTATCGCGGTGGCTAGCTGCACGGTCGAACGGTTGATGAAGCAACTGGGTTTGCGCGGCGTAATGCGAGGCAAACGTGCTCGCACGACCATTGCCGATGCGGCGGCCGCTCGCCCGCTGGATCGGGTCAACCAGCAGCTCAGGGCAGACCGGCCAAACGAGCTCCGGGTTTCTGACTTCACCTATGTCTCGACGTGGCAGGGCTGGCTCTACGTGGCCTTCGTGATCGACGTGTTCGCCCGACGGATCGTCGGTTGGCGCGTCAGTTCGTCGACGACTACAGATCTAGACGGTCAAGATCGGCCGCTTACTTCGTACGCGTTCAACGGTCCACCGATCGGTCGAATGAAATTCCCGCTGGTCATATACATTGACAAGTACGTATGTTTGATCTATCTTGAAGTTGAGGTGACTGTTTGGATTGTGAGGATCTCTTTTAGACCTTTGGAGCAAAGGAAATTACATGAAGATTACGGAGACTGCCGTCGTCACCGGCGGAGCCTCGGGACTCGGTCGGGCTACGGCCGAGCGTCTTGTTCAGGCTGGTGCAAAGGTGGTAATCGTCGATTTACCAGGGACGAATGGGGCAGAGGTCGCGACGGAAATCGGAGCGGTGGCATTCGTGGAAGCCGACGTCACGTCTGAGAGTCAGATGGAAGCTGCGTTCGCAGCCGCAGAGGTGTTTGGACCGGTCCGGGCGACGGTTCACTGTGCGGGTCGTGGTGGAGCGTTGCGGACGCTTGATAAGGACGGGCGACCGGGATCACTCGAGACGTATGCGGCTATCGTAGCGACAAATCTCGTCGGCAGCTTCAATGTATTGCGTCTTGCCGCGGCCAGCATGGCAAAGGCGGATCCAATCGAAGGAGAACGAGGCGTAATTGTTCTAACGGCGTCGGTGGCGGCGTACGAAGGGCAAATTGGCCAGATCCCCTATGCGTCCGCAAAGGCTGGCATCGTTGGCATGACGCTCGTTGCGGCACGCGACCTGGCGAACCGGGCGATTCGCGTATGCAGTATTGCCCCCGGGATCTTCGATACACCAATGCTGGCACGCGTGGCTCCCCAGGTACGGGAAGCCCTTGGGCAATCCGTCCCGCACCCTGCGCGATTAGGTCGTCCCGAAGAGTACGCATTGCTCGCTGAACATATCATCGTTAATTCAATGCTGAATGGTGAAACTATTCGCCTGGACGGCGCCCTTCGAATGGCGCCACGTTAGTCCGAGTTGGTGATCAGAGGGGGACGCATCGGCGGCGCACACATCGAGTGTCTACGGGAATTGGGTGCGGAAAGCTCCGCATCTAGTTGGCTATGGCCCTGTCTCTCGGACTCGCTGGTCATGGTTGGTGAGTTGGCCTGATTCCACTGGTATGGCTGAAATCATTTGGGGGCGGGCTCGGCCCGTGTGAATTTCCGTGGTTGCGTTATCGCGCTTGGTCATCCTCTCGGCGCATCGGGACCAAATTGGATGACTACCGTGGTGCACGGCGTCCGTCGAAGGCGAGGCAGGTTAAGTTTGCAGGCGATGTGCGAGGAAGGTGGAGTTACCAATGTGACGTTCGTCGAGTGACTTTGATAGCTGATCTAAGCTGGTTCTACATAATTCGTATAACAAAGCAACTGCTGAGATATTCGTTAATGCGTAGCATGAGAATTTGGCCATGGATACAGGTAAAAGAACCTTACGTTCGCAGGTTGATAAATGGCTTGCGCTTGCACCCATGCAGGCAAGTCCATTGCGCGTCATAAGAATGGGGCGCACAGCCAAAGGTGTGCGCTATGTGTGCGTCGAGGTAGCACGGCTCGCTGGTCCTCTGACCATTGCTTTCTTTCACCACGAGGACGGCAACTGGTGTGTATTCCCGCCCGAGCTCGGCCGGTACGTAAAGGGAAGATCGTAGGTGCAGATCGACAGGGTTGGCATACGCGCTTCGAGTTCATGTGTTGCATTCATGGGTATGAACTCAACGAGGGTAGCGCACGAGGGTGCAGATCATTAAACGTAGTTATAA
This sequence comes from Burkholderia sp. GAS332, assembly GCA_900142905.1. Taxonomy (NCBI): domain Bacteria; kingdom Pseudomonadati; phylum Pseudomonadota; class Betaproteobacteria; order Burkholderiales; family Burkholderiaceae; genus Burkholderia; species Burkholderia sp. GAS332. The sequence goes on from FSRV01000001.1 coordinate 2,588,577, forward strand.
GAAGCGAATTGACGGTCGTGCATTAGGCGAATGGGCCAGGAAACGTCTCCAAGCCATTCTTCGCCAAAAAATCAGATTTCATCTTACAGTAGACGCGAATAAATTTTGTTGTCGTTGATATACAAGGCTTTTTTTCTTCAAGTTTTGACCATGTTCGACAAACGTTCGCCGACCCTGTCGCTGATCTAGCTGTTGGTTACGCCATGAATTGTATAAGCGACCAATTTGACTTCGACCTGCGTCGACGTAGCTTGATCGACGCATTGTATGCTTGTCTGTGAGAGGCGACGCCGAACCTTTACCCACACGTGACAACATTCGGCGATGTGACAGATCGATTTCCGCGCCGTCGGGTGGGCGACCCTCAGCAGCTCAGAGTACGCTGCTGTGCTTCGTGTCGCCATCGTCCGATTTCGTTACCGGCACACTTTTTTTGAAGGTTGACGACGGCCAGTATCCGCGTTGAGCGACGGCCGAGTGTCTAACCATAACTGTACTTAACCAGGGATGGATTCTATGTCGGAAAGTCGAAGCCCGTGGATCACGGATGATCTCGCGATCTTCCAGGACGCGATCCGAAAATTCATTGAACGCGAACTCGTACCAAATGAAGATCGCTGGTGGAAGCAGCAACATGTGGATCGAGAAGCATGGCGCAAGGCCGGCGAGGTTGGAATGTTATGCGCAAGCATTCCCGAGGAATATGGGGGAGGCGGAGGGACGTTTGCTCATGAAGCGATTATCATGTTCGAGCAAGCGAAAGCGCTGGCGAGCAGTCTCGGTAACAGCGTGCATAGCGGCATCGTTGCGCACTATATCTTGAGGTACGGGACGGAGGCACAAAAGCAACGGTGGCTTCCCAAGATGGCCACGGGGGAGATGATCGGCGCCATCGCGATGTCGGAACCTGGAGCGGGTTCCGATTTGAAGTCGATCAAGACAAGAGCTATCCGTGACGGAGATCACTACGTGATCAATGGCTCGAAGACGTTCATCTCAAACGGTCTGCACGCGGATCTTGTTTGCGTGGTCGCCAAGACGGATCCGGAGCTGGGGGCAAAAGGCGTCTCGATTGTCGTCGTCGAAACCGCGGATTTGCCGGGCTTTCGTCGGGGGCGCGTACTGGAGAAAATCGGTCTGAAAGGACAGGACACGACGGAACTGTTCTTCGACGATGTACGAGTTTCGATCGAGAACTTGCTGGGCACTGAAGAGGGCAAAGGCTTCTCCCAACTCATGGAGCAATTGCCGAAAGAGCGGATGATCATCGCCCTATCCGCCTTGGCGGCAATGGAGCGGGCGATTGAGGAAACCATCGCCTACGTGCGTGAGCGCAAGGTGTTTGGCGCGGAGCTTATCAGTTTGCAAAATACGCGCTTCAAGTTGGCGGAATGCAAGACGAACGCGACCGTTTCGCGTGCGTTTGTCGATAGCTGTATGGAAAAGGTGCTGCGTGGTGAACTCGATCCGGAGACGGCCGCCATGGCGAAATGGTGGTGCACCCAGAGAAGCTGCGAGATCATTGACGAGTGCCTGCAACTGCATGGTGGATACGGTTACATGGCCGAGTATCCAATCGCGAAACTCTATGTCAACTCGCGAGTCGGAAAAATCTACGGTGGTTCGAATGAAATCATGAAAGAGTTGATCGCTCGGACACTGTAGTAGACCGCTTTGAATCAAGGTATGTCGGGTCCCTCGATGACTCGACGGGAGACGCTGCTTCGCTTCAAAGTCGAAGTTGCGTTAAAGCGGTTCCGGACAAGCGGGCCAAATTTTTTTTGCGATGTCGCGGCTTCGTACCAAGTCGTCACAGGACAGATCGAGGCCTTCTGGAGGCTGGAGGCAACTGTGTGCCAGGCTACAGTCCGGTGACTCGGTGGTGGGAGAGTCATCCGCGTCGTCATCATGGGGTCTGTTGTAGTGGCGTTGCGAGACAGGGGCAGAGAATCTGTGACAACTTATGGGAGGAAAGTTTGAAGATTTTGGTTTCGCTCAAGAGAGTGGTCGATTACAACGTCAAGGTCCGTGTAAAGTCCGATGGCAGTGGCGTTGACCTGGCGAACGTGAAGATGTCGATGAATCCGTTCGACGAAATCGCGGTTGAAGAAGCTGTTCGTCTGCGGGAAGCGGGCGTGGCGACTGAAGTGATCGCTGTGTCGGCGGGTGTCACGCAAGCGCAGGAAACGCTGCGCACGGCGCTGGCGATCGGTGCGGACCGCGCGATCCTGATCGAGTCGAACGAAGACCTGCAGCCGCTGGCTGTCGCCAAGCTGCTCAAGGCGTTGATCGACAAGGAACAGCCGCAGCTGGTCATCCTCGGCAAGCAGGCAATCGACGACGATTCGAACCAGACCGGCCAGATGCTGGCGGCGCTGGCAAACCTGCCGCAAGCAACGTTTGCCTCGAAGGTTGTCGTGGCCGACGGTAAGGCTACGGTTTCGCGCGAAGTGGATGGTGGTGCTGAAACGCTGTCGCTGAGCTTGCCGGCCGTGATCACGACCGACCTGCGCCTGAACGAGCCGCGCTACGTGACGCTGCCGAACATCATGAAGGCGAAGAAGAAGCCGCTGGAAGTCATCAAGCCAGAAGAGCTCGGAGTTGATGTGACGCCGCGCCTGAAGACGCTGAAGGTCGTTGAGCCGCCGAAGCGCTCCGCCGGTGTAAAGGTGGCGGACGTGAAGACGCTGGTCGAGAAGCTCAAGACCGAAGCCAAGGTGCTGTAAGAGGGAGACAGAGCAAATGACGATTCTGGTAATTGCAGAACACGACAACGCGTCGATCAAGGCCGCGACGCTGAACACGATCGCAGCCGCGCAGAAGATTGGTGGTGATATTCACGTGCTGGTCGCGGGTGAAAACGCTCAGGGCGCAGCGGATGCAGCAGCGAAGATTGCAGGCGTGAGCAAGGTATTGCTGGCTGACGCGCCGCAACTCGCAGCAGGCCTGGCGGAAAACGTCGAAGCGACGGTGCTGAACATCGCGAAGGACTACACACACATCCTCGCGCCGGCAACGGCCTACGGCAAGAACATCGCGCCGCGTATCGCCGCGAAGCTCGACGTCGCGCAGATCAGCGACATCACCGCAGTGGACAGCGCCGACACGTTCGAGCGCCCGATCTATGCAGGCAACGCGATCGCTACCGTTCAATCGGCTGACCCGATCAAGGTCATCACGGTCCGCACGACCGGTTTCGACCCCGTCGCAGCCGAAGGCGGCAGCGCGACGGTCGAGAAGATCGCCGCCGCAGCCGACAGCGGCCTGTCGCAGTTCGTTAGCCGTGAAGTGACGAAGCTGGACCGTCCGGAACTGACCTCGGCGTCGATCATCGTCTCTGGTGGTCGGGGTCTGGGCAGCGGCGAGAACTACACCGCGGTGCTCGAGCCGCTGGCGGACAAGCTCGGCGCGGCCCTCGGTGCTTCACGCGCTGCAGTCGACGCAGGCTTCGTGCCGAACGACTACCAGGTGGGCCAGACCGGCAAGATCGTCGCGCCGCAACTGTACGTCGCGGTGGGCATCTCGGGTGCAATCCAGCATCTGGCCGGCATGAAGGACTCGAAGGTGATCGTGGCGATCAACAAGGACCCGGAAGCGCCGATTTTCAGCGTGGCCGATTATGGTCTGGTCGGCGATCTGTTCACTGTCGTGCCTGAATTCGTCGCGGCCCTGCAGCATTGATAGCACCATGATATTTTTGCGATTTGAAATGGCACGGAGGCTGCAACGAAGTCGACGGGTTTCTGCACAAACACCCAAGGTGAAAAACGGCAAGGAAGCCGACGCGGAAATGACCCCATTGTCACGCGTCGAGCGCCGGAGCGCATCGAAGGCTACGTCGCCAGTGGGATGGAAGAGAGCGCGCGACTCGTCATTGACGGACGTGGCTTCAAGGTGCCGTGCCACGAAGAGGGTATCTTTACTGGTGGCACGCTGTTCGATCACGTCACGCCCGAGATGCGCATCTACACAGGAAGAGATTTTTGCGCCAACGCTTGCCGGCGTCCGTTTGAAGGATTTTTCCAGAGCAGTGCAGCTGATCAACGATCATTAGTTCGGGAAAGCGCGGCCAGCCGCGCTGCGCGACTGCAACGTGGTGGCGACGTTCGGCCGCCAGATCGAAATGGGCGGGGTGGACATCAGCGTGCCGATTCCGGTACCGCTGGCATGGCCTTCAATCCTGCTACCGAACACGCGCCCTGTGCGTGGCTGACCTCTAATGGTCGCCCAAGAAGTTGCGCTCGGTCGGCAATTCAAATGAACGTGTGCGCAGTCGGCGTCCCGTCCTGTAGCAGGTCTGAAAATCTCGTCCATTGCCACTCTGTCCCCAAAAAGAAGGCTCAGAGAGCCGCAATCCGGACCTTCGTTCGACCATTGTTTGCGTTTTTCTCCGGTTCTTACACTTCGCGAACCCCCGTCCTGAGGAACGGATGGGTGGGTGGCCGTCAGAGGAACGGCTGAGAGACTCACCGCGTGCCTATGCGACGAATTTGATGCAGATTAGTCCGCCGTAGCGGGGACGCGATCGCACGGGCGAGGCGCAGTTGGTGCGAGACCGGCCGCCCGTGCTTAACCGGCCATGACCGGGTCCGGGACGCGCGGGCCGTTCCTCTAACTCCGCTAACTCCATCTATCAGCATTGCGCCGTGAAAAGAGGGTGCCATCGGAGTCGGGTCGACGAACATCGAGACACGACAGCATCGAAATGAATTTGGTATCTAATAGGTAACCTTTTGCTATGCATTAGCTACCTATGGGGTATCCATTTAACCGGGGCTGGTCGCATACTACCGGCATGGAGATCCCAATCGCAGGCGTTGATTACCCTCGTTCCTTCGGCGAGTTCCAGACGTGGTTCCAGTCCGACGCCGACTGCCTGGACTACCTGGAGTGGCTGCGCTGGCCGTCCGGGTTTGTCTGTCCGGAATGCGGCCGCGCTGGCGGATGGCGGCTGGGAGACAAGAGGTTCATGTGCGCGGACGGTGACACCCGAACATCCGTGACGGCGGGGACCATCTTCGACCGAACCCGTACGCCACTCACAGTTTGGTTCGCAGCTTGCTGGAACTTCGCCTGCGGCAAGGACGGAATCTCGGCCCTGAGTCTGAAGCGGACTTTGCAAATCGGCTCGTACCAGACGGCTTGGGCCATGCTGCACCGGTTGCGATCCGCGTTGGTTCGTCCCGATCGGGAACTCCTGCGCGGCAAGGTAGAGGTGGATGAAACGTACATCGGCGGTCTCGAGCCGGGGTTGACCGGAGGGCGCGCCCAAGGCAAGAAGGTACTAACATGTATCGCAGCCGAGATCCTTGAGCCCAAGGGGTTTGGCCGCTGCCGTATGGCAGCCCGTCGCGGACGCCTCGGCGAAGTCGCTGCAGGCTTTCGTGTCGGCAAACGTCGAGCCAGGGGCAACGGTGATCACCGACGCCTGGCAGAGCTACCGAGGATTGGCGAAGAAAGGCTACATCCATGACCGTCGCAGCCAGCGGGCAGCCAGCGCGCGCGGAGAAAACCCGGGCGCGCTGCTGCCCGGCGTGCATCGAATCGCGTCCTTGGCAAAGCGCTGGCTGCTGGGAACACACCAGGGAGCGGTGGACGCCGCGCACTTGCCCAGCTACCTCAACGAGTTCGTGTTCCGCTTCAACCGCCGACGTTCACGTAACCGCGGGCTGCTGTTTTACAGGGTCTTGGAGCTCGCCGTCGCCCATGACCCCGTGCGCTACCAGGACCTGACGCGCAAGAAAAATCCCAAGGCTATGCGGCCCACGCCACCGCGGAAACGCGGACATCCTCCCAGTCTCGAGCGCCCTCGACAGAACCGGCCGTGGAGACGATCTGACTCCGGTTAAATGGACACCCCATAGCTACCTTATTGGTGTCCCCTTGATTCCTGTGCAATTTCCCGGTTAGGCCGATCCAAGCCTAGCAAGGCTTCGCCTTGTGGTCATAAAACTTAAGTGCATAAAATCAAGCGCTTGCCGTCTCCCCCCCCTTTTGATCGACGGCGATACCCGCGGGCCTATAGGCGGGGGCGACCTGTTCATCTGACCCATCCAGCATGCTGGGCGTGGATTTCTTCGACGTCTGCTGCCTGGCTGGCCGCTGAGCACGTGCACCCGCCACTCGATGCAAGCACGCGATCTGGCGAAATTGATCAATACAGGCGGTGCGGTGGTGCGAGGTCCGAGTTGCGACGCTCCCGAGGCTGTCGCCTGCAGAACGGGCCAGTTGATGAGCAAACTGATCGAGGTATTTGGTACTGCTCTCAGGCGCGTCGACTCGTTGCGGCGGCGGGCAGGTCAGTGAGACTTGGAAGAATACGCCACGCGTAGGGCGACACTGGAAAGTTGAACGTCCTTCGCAGATTGATGCCTTCGAGTTACGTCGGTGCAATCCTCCTTATCTGGTCGGCGCTAATGGGCTGAACAAAAAAACGGTGCATTGTCAGCAGAAGACCGCCACCAATAGACTCATTATTAGGCAGGAGTTAATAATTGTCATAAAAATCCAAATTGTGCTAAAAATTTGTCCAGCCCAGCATTGGCTCCACACTGCTCATGATGCGATGCGCGAACGAGCACTCCAAGCATCGCTCATATGATTTGGGAAGCGACTGGCATGAGCATGCCCTGCGCGAAACGCAATATTTGACGGAGAGTTACGAAATGTATGGATGGAGAGCACGGATCGGGCTGATGGTCCCTTCGGTCAATACCACGATGGAGACCGAATTCTGGAAACTCGCTCCGAGCGGCGTCTCAGTGCATACCGGACGCATCAGTGGCGGACGTTTGGGCACGCCGGAAGAGTTGCGGAGCATGGAAAAAGAGGCCAAGACGGCTGCCGCATCAATCGCAAACACGGAACCGGATATTGTCGTCTACGGCTGTACATCGGGCAGCTTTTTCGAAGGGCCCGAATGGAACCAACGGATCTGTGACGAACTCGGGGAAATCGCGAAGGCTCCTGTCATTACAACTGCGGGTGCCATGGTGGAATGCGTCACGCGGAACAGGCACGAACGAATCGATGTGGTCACCCCGTACGTCGCGCTGACCAACGAGCGCCTTAAAGCGTTTCTGTCACATTACAACGTGTCCGTGGGCAACCTGGGCACGTTCGATATGTTGGACATGTTCGACCACGCCAAGATTCAGCCTGAGGAAGTCTACCGAAAGGTCAAGCAAACTGTGAGCGCAGACTCGACGGCTGTCTTCGTTGCATGCACTCAGGTTCGAGCGTTAGAAGTGCTAGAGCTCTTGGAGCAGGACCTAGGTATTCCGGTCTACTCGGCCGTCCAAGCCACTGCCTGGTTGGCGTTCGACAAGTTGGGTCTCGCTCCGGTGATCAACGGGTATGGCAGCTTGCTCAGTTCCCTGAACAATAGTATGTCCTCTCGAAAGTAATGATGCGTGTGCACGCCCTCTCTCCTGCGGAGGGCGTAGTTGAGCAAAGCGTCTTCACTATTACGTTGGGTTTGCTGTGAATGCACGTAGTGCGGGAGTAACCATGAAGACACTCTCAATCGAAGATTGGGGTTCTTTCCACATCGGTGGACGCTTTGCGCGAGTCGAAGGGTTGGGCATGCGGGAAGTGCGCTACTCGGCGAGTTGGTGCGAAACCTACAACGCGGACGCCACGTATGCAATCGTCCGGGATGGCCGCGCGGTTTATAGCGTAGATCCCGTCGAGCGTGATCGCTCGGGCTGGGCGATGTATCCGAACTGCGCTGAAGGCGAGCCGGTATTCATGAGCGCCGAACGCGCATTCGAATCATTTCGCTTCGGCGAAAAAGGCGGATATCACGCGGCCCCGAAGCAACGCCACGCATTTCGGGGAACGCAGTTTCCAGTTAAGGCATTCGACGCGTTCGTGAAGCAGGTCGTGCCGCGATGGACTACGACGGCCGCCGCAGCAAAAGCCGCGATGCAGGCTCTGCTGGAAAAGCCCGGTGGCGCTGTGGTTGTTGCGTTTTCAACGGCGGCGACGCAAGCACTTCAACTTGCAGAAAAGCATCACCACCTGTTCGACGCACTTGTATTGATTGAACCCAACGACGTCGGCACCGAACAGTCAGCTTCCGGTCTCGTCAACATTCCAATGCTTGCGGTGTTCGGTGACTTTATCGACCAGCATCCTATGTGGCTAGGAATTGTGGCCCGGCTGGAAAAGTGGCTAGAGCCCTGCCTCGGCGATCAGGGAAAAGCGAGCATCTTACCTTTGCCATCCATCGGCCAGTTAGGCAATAGCCGCCTCCTGATAATGGATCGCAATAACCTCAAAATAGCCACACATATCCGAGCGTGGCTCGATAAGGTTGTCTGAAGACTGAACGTGGCACGAGCGCGGTTAGCTGATAGCCGCCCAGTCTCATTAGCTAGTTTTCCTAAATATTTGAATGGAGTCACATCACCGCCGGCGAGCAACGCACAACAATACCGTTATGGCTTTGCTGGCGACCACCCGCAATGCCCGCAATTCGCTGCAAGGCTAGCAACCCAGTTTGGAGATCCTGATGCACACTGCAATCAATTTATGGCCACTTATCGGCGTGGCCGTGGTCATCGTCGGTTTTGTCTTGCGCTTCAATCCGATGCTTATCGTGGTCGTCGCTGCTATCGTCACCGCAATGGCGGCGCACTTCCCGATTCAGCAAGTTCTCTCCGAAATTGGCGCGGGCTTTATGAAGACGCGCAACATTCCAGTGATCCTCGTGTTGCCGTTGGCGGTGATCGGTCTGCTCGAGCGGCACGGACTGTGTGAACGGGCGCAAACTTGGATCGCCGGCATCCGCGCGGCAACCGCCGGGCGGCTACTGTTTGTCTACCTTATAGTGCGGCAACTGACAGCGGCCGTCGGCCTGACTGGACTGGGCGGTCAGCCCCAGATGGTCCGTCCGTTGATCGCGCCGATGGCCGAGGGAGCAACGGAAGCCCGCTACGGCAAACTAAGCGACGCAGTGCGCCACCGTCTGCGTGCGATGTCAGCGGCTACGGACACTGTCGGACAATTCTTTGGCGAAGACGTGTTCGTAGCGTTCGGCGCGATCGTGTTGATGACGACATTTATGCGGGAAGCGGGAATTGAAATCGCGCCGATGAAAGTTGCCCTCTGGAGTATCCCAACGGCAATCTGTGCATTCATTATCCATTCCTTCCGGTTGTTTCGACTCGATCGCCGCCTTGAGAGGGAGCTCGGAAGACTCGATAGCACTGCCCTTTCCGCCACGGAGACTGGCTCTACAAGGGAGGTCGAAGCATGACTTTCACTGTCAACTATTTATTCTGGCTTGTAGGGCTGGTGCTGCTGATCGTCGGTGGCCTGATTATCAGCGATAAGGAACATCCGCGCCGCTTTACCGCTGGTGGGTTCTGGATCCTGTACGCGCTGACTTTTCTGATTGGCGATCTGATACCACTATCGGTGGTGGGCCTCGTCGTGATCGCAATGGCGTTGGTTGCCGGCTTCGGTGGCGTGACTGCCGGCAAGCCCAAAATGTTGCCCTTGGAAGCGCGCAAGGCGAGTGCCGCATGTCTGGGCAATAAGCTGTTCATGGCTGCACTGACGATTCCGATTGCCACAGTCCTGCTCACTCTAGCGGCAAGTTTTCTGGTTTTCGGCGGCACTCCGCTAATAGATCCGAAGAACGTTACGTTGATCGGCTTCGGTTTGGGCTGTGTGATCGCCTTGGCGTTCACGTGTGTGATGACGCGCGACACCGTGAGTCAGTCGATGAAGGAAACCCGTCGTCTCATCGATGCGCTCTCGTGGGCCGCAGTGCTGCCGCAGGTTCTAGGCATGCTCGGCATCGTATTCTCTGACGCAGGCGTCGGCAAAGCCGTTGCGCACGTGACGACGGCCTATATCAACCTTGACTATCGGTTCGTCGCGGTAGCTGTGTACTGTGTAGGTATGGCTATTTTCACGATGGTGATGGGTAACGCCTTTGCCGCGTTCCCGGTGATGACCGGCGGAATCGGAGTGCCAGTTCTTGTTGGCGTTTTCCACGGCAATCCGGCTGTGATGGCGGCGATCGGCATGTTCTCCGGCTACTGCGGAACGATGATGACGCCGATGGCGGCAAACATCAATATTGTTCCAGTTGCGCTGCTGGAACTGCCCGATAAAAACGCGGTGATCAAGGCGCAAGTACCCACAGCAATACCGCTTCTGATTGCCAACATACTGTTGATGAATTACCTGATGTTCCTGTAAGACTTGCGCCCCCTGCAGAAGGACGCGGTGCAAGTCTGCGACTGGCTGTTCGTCGGCGGTGGAGGGCCGGCGAATAGCCGACCCTCGAAAGAATTGGACGAAGCATGCTCGGCGTGGCATCGTACTTCGAGAAAAGCAGATGCTCGAGTTCGTTACAATCCACCACTACTTCTCCGTTTCACCTGGAATACTCGACGTCAGTGTTTCCAATCCCTTGGCAGCAGTTCTGAGCCGGTCAAGAAACGCCGCTTCGACCGTAGATAGCGGGCGTTCTGTGAGTCGGACGATCCCGATGCGTCGTGTCGGGATAGGCGAGCCGATAGACCTCGCGATAAGTCCTTCTGTTCTCAACGATGCCAGAGAGAGTCGCGGTAAGACAGTCACTCCAAGTCCCGCACCGACCATCTTTAACGCTGTGACCATGCTGGTCACTTCAATAGTCCGCTCTCGCGGCGTGTTCGCCACCATGAGGCCCGCCTCGACTAGATTGCGCACACTTGACCCGGGTTGCAAAAGTATAAGCGGCGTCGCGGCCAAATCTACCCACGGCACAATCTTCTTCCCGGCAAGCTTATGGCGATGCGGAGCTACGACCACCAGCTCGTCCTCAAGCAATTTTTCGAACTCGAGCCCGTTGACCGTATGAGTAATCATCCCCAAACCGAAGTCAATCTGCCGGTTGAGCACCTGCTGAAGTAGTACTTCGTTCCGTTCTTCGGTCATCCTGACTTCAACGTCAGGCTGTTCCCGAGCGAACAATGCCACCGTGTCGATCCCAATGCCGAATGCTATCGAATGCAACGCAGCGAAGGCAATCTTGCCGCGGCGGCCGGAGGCAACATCCTTTATCCATTGTTGAGCTTCGGCTATGTCTTCCAAGGGACGTCGGATCAACGATAAAAACTGCTCACCTGTCGTCGTCAGTTGAACGCTGCGAGTCGTTCTTTCGAAGAGCGCGACGCCCGCTGCGTTCTCAAGGTCACGGACCAGCTGTGAAAACGCAGGCGGCGTCATCGCCATCGCGGAGGCGGCGCGAACGAAGGACTTTTCGTCGGCAGCTTTGACAAAACCTTCAAGCTGTCGCAATTTCAGATTGATAGGCATAGGTTAATAGTAAGCCGGAAAATTCAAATTGTGCAGAAAATTTGTCGGTTTCAAGATTCTCGTGACGGTCCACACAAGGTGGGACGTTGCAATGTCAAAGGACGCGAAGATGAGCAAAGATTTCTGGATTGGAATTGACACAGGCGGTACGTTCACCGACCTGGTTCTGCAGCAGCCGAGTACCGGACGGCGCGTGTATCACAAGGTCCCGACAAAGACGGCGGATCCGGCGCAGGGGATCCTTGATGGCATCGCTGAACTCCTGAACCTCGCTGATGTCTCGCCGACTTCTGTAGCCTTTCTTGTGCTTGGAACGACGCTGGCCACTAATGCGGTCCTTGAAGGGACTTGGGCCAGGACAGGGATGATCACAACGCGCGGATTCAAGGACGTGCTGGACATTGCGCGACAGCGTCGTCCACATTTCTTCGATCTCGATATACCGAAGCCCGTTCCTCCCTCTGTCCGCGGCGATCGGGTTGAGGTGGCCGGCCGGATCGGCGCAAATGGATCGGAAATCGCTCCGTTGAACAATGGGGACGTCGAGCGCGCGATACATCAGCTAAAAGCCTCTGGCGTTCAGTCGGTGGCGATCTGCTTCATGCACTCGTACGCGAATGGTTGTCACGAGAAGCGTGCGTTAGAGACGGTGAAAAAACTCTGGCCGGAAGTGTACGTATGCACGTCGTCAGGCGTGCTTCCGGAGTTTCGCGAATACGAACGCTTCGTGACAGCCGTCGTCAACGCAAGTCTGTTGCCCGTAATGGATGCGTATATTGAGCGATTCGCATCAGGGGTTCGGCAGCTTGGCATTCCTTGCGAAGCCAGAGTAATGCAGTCAAATGGCGGAGCGGTAACAACGGGCACGGTGCGCCGGATGCCAGTGAACACGTTCTTCTCGGGGCCTGCCGGTGGTGTCATGGCCACTGTCGCACTTGGACGACAAACAGGCATAGGAAACCTTATTGCCTTCGACATGGGAGGAACGAGTACCGATGTATGTCTCGTAAAAGACTTTGAACCGTCGTTCAAAAACGAGAGAGCGATGGCGGGACTGCCCGTTCGAACTCGAACCCTGGACATCCATACAATCGGAGCGGGGGGAGGCAGTATTGCGAGCCTTGACGCCGGCGGGATGTTAAAGGTCGGCCCGAAAAGTGCCAGTGCGTATCCCGGTCCGGCCGCTTATGGTCGTGGTGGCGTCTTGCCCACCGTCACCGACGCGAATGTTCTCCTTGGCCGACTGAATCCGGTCTCGCTGCTTGACGGGCGGATGGCCGTGTACGCGGACCGGGCCCAAGCCGCAGTCCAGAAAGAGATCGCGGGTCCGGCCGAAATGAGCGAGGTTGAAGCGGCGGCTGGAATCCTCGAAATCGCCACCGTTCACATGACGGGCGCGGTGCGAGTAATTTCCGTTGAACGAGGCGAGGACCCGCGCGATTACGCATTGGTCGCCTTTGGGGGCGCCGGTCCGTTGCACGCCGCGGAAGTTGCTATGGCGGCTGGCATGGATCGGGTTCTGGTGCCCCCCCGACCCGGCCTGTTGTCCGCACAAGGACTTTTGCAATCAGATCAGCGAGGTGACTTCAGCCTTACGCGGCTGGTTCTGCTCGAGCCTGCTCAACTGCCATCCATTAACGCTGGTCTGGTCGAGATCGACGGCATGGTTGAAGAATGGCTGGCCCAGGAAAAATCGGCGGGCGAGAACACCTCGGTCGACATTCAGCTACAGGCGGATCTCCGATATGCCGGCCAAAATTCTGAGATGACGGCAGTGGTGGCGGATAGGGAGTTGGACGAAGCGGACCTGTTCGCACTAGAGAATACGTTTCACAGCATGCACGAACGCAGATACGGCTACGCCATGGCCGACCAAGCGGTGGAGCTTGTAAGTCTTCGCGGCACTGTGGTCCTGCGACGGGATAAAGGTGCGGGCGAGTCGTTGAAAGTGAGCTGTGCTGTACGCGACGCTATCGTTAGTACCAGAAGCGTGTGGTACCAGAGCACTGGAGTTCTTGATACGCCAGTCTATAAACGTGAATTGCTCGCGTCCGGTTCTGTCTTTAGCGGCCCAGCAATCGTGGAGCAAATGGATACGACCACAGTGGTGCCGCCCGCTGCGAGCGTGCGCGTCGACGAGTTTGGCAACCTTCACATTGATCTATCACAGGCGATTCCCGTCGCGTCCAGTACCGAGGTAAGCAAATGACAACGCAACATGATCCTATCCGGGCAGAAGTAGTCGCTCGTTACCTTCTCGGGGTTACGGAGGAAATGAGTGCGGCTCTTACTCGAACTGCGTTCTCTCCGAACATTAAAGAACGTGGGGATTGTTCGACGGCAGTGTTCGACGCACTTGGGAACGTGGTCGCGCTGCCTCAGCGAGTCCCAATTCACTTGGGTTCGATGGTTGGTGTAGTTGAACAGGTACTTAAGCGCTTCGATCGCGAAGAGATCCAGGATGGGGATATGTTTCTTGCAAACGATCCCTACCACGGAGGCGGATCGCATCTGCCTGATATCAACGTTATTGCTCCGGTGTTCTATGACGGAAAGATCGTCGCTTACGTTGCCAACATCGCCCACCATGCCGACGTCGGCGGCATGGTGCCCGGTTCAGAGGCGGCTGTGTGTACATCGATTTTTCAGGAAGGGATACGCATCCCGCCAGTGAGGATCATGGCGCAGGGTCAGGTAAATCGAGACGTGATGAACATTCTTCTCCTCAACTCGCGCACGCCGGACGAGCGAGTCGGCGATCTGAATGCACAGTTCGCTGCCAATCTCGTAGGCCAGCGAGCCGTGCAAGCTCTTTTCCGTCGCTATGGAGTGGACACGCTTACCGACACGATCGCTGATTACCTTGATTTCACGGAGCGACGTTTCAGAAGCGTACTCAATTCGTTGCCGGAGGGTACTTACGAAGCAATTGATTATCTCGACGGTAGTCGCGCAGGCGAACGTGCTGCCATTAAGGTGAAACTGAAAGTAGGTGGCGACAAATTGAAGTTCGACTTTACGGAGTCGGATGACCAGCTTAATGCTGCGCGCAATATCCCACATCGCGCTTTGCTCGCAACGGTATACACGGTCGTCAAAAGCATGTTGGACCCGGATATCGCGGCGAACTCCGGGTACTTCCGGGCGATTGGTATTGCAGTGCGCCCAGGCTCGGTTGTCGATCCGGTCTCTCCTGCCGCAGTGGGTGCGCGAGCCATCTCGTGTGCCGTGCTCGGGGATGTAGTTGCCGGAGCTTTATCGCAAACGACTCCGGGCAAAGGCCTCGCATGCAGTGGGCCGCATCAGCTGGTTGTCTTCGCGGGAGATGATCCTGTGCGGGGCCGCTACTTTGTTAACTACGAGACGATCGCGGGGGGCATGGGTGCGCGCTCCTACAGAAATGGCATGGACGCTGTTCGTGTCCACGCCTCCGGGTCGGCGAACCTTCCCGTTGAAGCGGCTGAACATGCTTATCCTCTACTGGTGGAGCAGTATGCCTTGCGAGATGGCAGTGGTGGAGAAGGCGAATACGTCGGAGGCATGGGAATCGTCAGGGACTATCGCAATTTGGGGGACAACGTGGTGTTAAGCCTCTCTTCGGAACGTCAGTCAATCGCAGCATCGGGCGCGGGTGGCGGCGGCGCTGGAGCATTGGGAGGATTTATTTTGAACCCCGACACTCCAGATGAGCAGCGTCTACCGGCATCTGCGGCTGACGTTGCTTTTGCGAAAGGTCAGGTGCTCCGGGTCTTGACGCCGGGCGGCGGCGGATACGGGGCAGGTAACTAACGCCGGACCGGCCCATACAGCGCGGACTGCGCAAGTTGCGGTCCGCGATCTAAATTCCACCCCGATTAATGCACATCTGCATGTGCATAGCTTGCATGGCGCCGCGTTACACCATTGCATGCCACCTGGAAAAGAAGATGATTAGCAATGCAACCGCTCGTTGGAGCAGGTGACGAAGCCGCAGAATCGTACTTTCGTCCGGCAAACGCGTCATGCCACCGTCCAGCCCCGCAAAGTCCAGGTACAGCGGTATGTCATAGAGTGCCTCTTCCATCGCCGGGTCCGACAGTCCACGCCACTGCTGCATAAAATGGATCTGCAGCATCGTGGCAATCGGAAAGGGCGCCCGTCCCGCCCTGCCCTTCGGATAGTGCGGCTCGATCAGGGCGATTAGCTTCGACCACGGCACCACGCGTCTCATCTCTTCGAGGAATTCCCGGTTGCGCGTGCGTTTCGTTGACAGATCCAGACCAAGACCCAGTTGTGTCATCGAGAATCTCCCTGATTAACTATTCCTATCTCCCAGGATAGTCCCCCAATACGTCAACGCCAGGACTTTTGCAGACCTTCCCTAGCATGCTTTGGCTATCCCTTACACTGCGCGCGGTCCGACTCACTGGCCTCCGTCGCCGCCACCGCGAGCACAACGGGAGGAATTCTTCATTGGCGACACTGTCGTCTTCACCGACAAACATCTGAGCGAGCGGGTCGGCATCATCGTCAGGCTCAACGCGAAAACTCCGTCTATCGCCGTCAATCATTCGGAAGGTCATTGGCGGGTGTCGTACGCTCTGCTGCGAAAGTCCGCCGACAGCTAACAGCTGAGATGCCGTCAATACAGGTTCCGCTAACGGTTACTTACCTAGCGCTTTCGCTCCTGCGTGAGCTTTTGGGGCGAACGAGTTAGCGAACTCGCTATCGCACGCGGGTTGGTGCGAGACGAAGCGAACAGCGTATACGGGAATTCCCTATGAGAAAGCGCTTGCGCAAGCGCTTTCTATTTTTTACCATTGGCCATCGATCGGATCGGATCTGGTCAAGGCTGCGAGTTCGGTTTATCTGCTCGAGCCTGCGCTCATCTAGCGATTCAATTGCTGCGGTCGGCATTGTGAAGGCGGTTGGAGCGCGAGCGATGTCATCGAGGTTGCCCACTAAACATGCAGGGCTTTGAAGGAGTGCAGCGAGTTGGCTACGATGGAAGACGTTGCCCGTGCGGCCCAGGTGTCGATGTCAACCGTTTCGCACGTGTTGAATGGGACTCGCAAAGTCAGTCCGACGACGGTGAAGGCTGTCAGAGACGCGATGCAAAGTGTCGGTTATGTGCCAAACACGCTCGCGCAGGCTTTGGCTGGCGCGGCATCGCGCACGATAGGCGTAGCCATGTCCGCATTGACCAACCACTATTTCACTGAAACTGTTCGCGCAATCGAAGCGGGCTGCGCAAAGCACGGCTTGTTAATGTTCCTCGCTGATACGCATGACGATCCGGATCAAGAGCTCAGCGTGGTTCAGGCGCTTCATCAGCGTCGAGTCGACGGGATCGTTCTTGCGCCCACATCAGATCCAGAAAGCCGCACGCTCAAATATTTGCGCTTGAACAGGATTCCGGCTGTGCTGGTGGACCGGGCCGTGTCGGATGAATTTGATCAGGTTGGAGTGGAAAACAAAAATTCATCCTCCGAACTCGTTACGCACCTGATTCGACATGGACATCGCCGAATTGGCCTGATAACCGGCTCACCCGGCGTCGCCACCACCGAAGAGCGATTCGCTGGGTATCTGGCGGCCTTGGAAAAAGCGGGTTTGCCTTTCGACCAGCGCCTTGTTCGATGCGGCGAGTCCAGCATTGATCCCGCATTCCACGCAGCGCACGAGTTACTGAAAATCGAGTCGCGGCCCACTGCGATTATGACCGCAAACAATTTAATGACTATTGGGGCAATGCATGCCCTTCGCGACGCGGGTGTTGAGGTGCCCAAGGACATGGCTTTGGTAGGATTCGATGATTTCGACTGGGCAGATTACTTTAATCCCCGATTAACGGTAATGGCACAACCGCTTGAGGATCTGGGCGCGCGCGCTGTCGAATTGCTCATGAAACGTATTAAAGATCCAGATGGAACTGTTCAGAGCGTGCATCTTGCGCCGTCAATGAGAATCAGGAATTCCTGCGGATGCCCAGGCTAAGTATCAAAGCGTAACTTGCGGTCTGGCGGTCAGCGACAAACCAGATTGAAATCGGTTCTCCGTTCGCCGATCAGGCCCGCGCTTAAGTGCCTCGATACTCTCGATAGGGAGCGCGACTTCAATACGCATCGAAGTTATCCAGCAATCCAGTCAAGGTACATGAATTCATGAGTAGTCCTATATCACTCGGTATTGATCTTGGTACGTCGGAGCTCAAGGCGGTGATGTTGAGCGAGGACGGTTCCGTAGTGGGGCAGGCGGGCGTTCGTCTTCCAATTTCACGTCCGATCCCGGGCTGGTCGGAACAGGATCCGGAAGACTGGTGGACCGCTTGCGTTGGCGCATTGGGCCAATTACGAAACCAGCATCCCGACACCTATGCGAGGATTCGCTGCATCGGGTTATCGGGCCAGATGCACGGCGCGGTTTTGCTGGACAAGAACAATAGATGCATTCGTCCGGCCATTCTGTGGAATGACTCCAGAGCCACATCTGAATCCGCTGCACTTGCACGGCGACATCCGTCATTTTCCGAGGTAACCGGTAGTTTGCCTATGGCGGGCCTCACCGCACCCAAGCTGCTCTGGCTTAATGCTAACGAGCCGAAAGCATTTGCCGCAGTGGATTGCGTGATCTCACCAAAAGACTATCTGCGTCTCAGGCTAAGCGGGGATAGGGCAACAGACATGTCTGATGCTGCGGGCACACTCTGGTTGGACGTCAGACGACGATCCTGGTTTGCGCCAATTGTCGCCGCAACGGGATTGTCGCTGGAGCAGTTACCTGCACTGGTGGAAGGTGTCTCCGCGACTGGCAGTCTCATTCCATCAGTCGCCACGATATTGGGTCTAGACGCGGGTTGCATCGTTGCGGGCGGGGCGGGCGACAATCCGGCGTCGGCGGTTGGCATTGGTGCCGTAAGCGCTGGCGATTCGTTTGTCACGCTAGGGACAAGCGCGGCGGTCGTCTCGGTTACTGACGTCGTTGCTGGCAATGCGGCGGGTGGAGTGCACAGCTATTGCCATGCCTTACCCGATCGATGGTATGCAATGGGTGCAATCCTATCAGGCGCCAGTTGCCTCCGCTGGGTCGCCGGTTTGGTGTCGCAGCTAGACGAGAAGGCGCTTATCGACCGGGTGGCTGCGGAGTGGCCGGTTGATAGACCCATGTCGGCCGACGCACCGATTTTTCTTCCTTACCTGTCGGGTGAGCGAACGCCTCACAACGATCCACTCGTACGCGGTGGTTTCATGAATCTTGGGCACGATACCTCAGCAGCCTCACTTGGCTACGCAGTCCTTGAGGGCGTCGGGTTCGCACTTCGCGATGCGGTCCGGGCAATCGAATCTGCAGGAGCAGTTGTCTCCACGGCTGCGCTTGTTGGCGGTGGCGCACGAAGCGAATACTGGGCACAACTGCTGTCGGACGTTCTTGGAATCGAATTGCACACCTTGGCGGGTAGCGAACTGAGTGCGAGCATCGGGGCTGCAAAACTTGGATTCATCGCTTACGGCCGCGGCGATGATCTGTTGAAAAAAGGGCTACCCGTAAAAGCTTCATTCCACCCAAATGCGTCTCGCGAAGATGTGCTAGGGCAACGTTACGAAAAGTTTGTGCACCTCTTTCCGGCGGCGAAGTCGCTAGCCGCGGGCAACTCGAGGACAGTCTGAACCCAATTGTTTGTTGGGCAATTTCAATGAATCAGCTCGAACAGATCAGGCAGTACACGACCGTAACCGCTGACACGGGTAATTTCAATGAGATAGTCAGATTTTCGCCGCAGGATGCCACAACCGATCCCACGCTGATTTTGAAGGCGGTGCGCCAGCCAGAGTACGAGCCCTTGTCCGAGAGTACCGTGCCTGCGCACCGATCACGTTCGGTGCCAGAGATAGTTGATAACCTTCTCGTTTCCTTTTGGCGCGAGATTCTCGATCTGGTGCCGGGTCGCGCATCGACCGAAGTGGACGCGAGGCTCAGTTTTGATACGGTCGCGACGGTCGAGAGAGGACGCAGGATCATGGCACTCTATGAAGTAGCTGGGGTCACCCGCGATCGCGTGCTGATCAAGATTGCCGCAATCTGGGAAGGAATTCAGGCGGCCGATATCCTTGAGCGGGAAGGCATCCATTGCAACCTTACGCTGGTGTTCTCGTTCTGCCAGGCCGCGGCCAGCGCGTTACTTGCCCGTTACAACACCTGCTGGCAGGAAGAGGAGAGCTAGAGGTTCTTTCCTCGGAAGGCGTCCGCACCGGCTGCAGAAATTGGTTCTGGGCGCCTGGCGGATTGTGTGTGAGATTCTTAAGGAGACAAACATGAACAGCGACCAAAGCAGCGGTGCAAGCTCGCAGGTCGTTCTGCACATTGGTGCAGGCTCGTTTCATCGCGCCCATCAGGCCTGGTATCTGCACCGGTTGAACGAAGCGAGGCAGGAAGGCGAGCCGCACTGGTCGCTAACGGTTGGCAATATTCGCAGCGACATGAACGCCGTCGCCGACGCGCTTGCGTCGCAAAACGGCGTCTACACGCTCGAAACCGTCACGCCGCTAGGCGGGCGTGCGTACGAAACGGTCCGCTCGATCGAGCGTGTCGTGCCGTGGTCGGAGGGGCTCGAAGCGCTCGTCGAGGCGGGTGCGGATCCCGCGTGCAAGATCGTGTCTTTCACGGTCACGGAAGGCGGCTACTATCTCGACGAGCACGACAAGCTCGACACTGCGAACCCCGATCTGGCGGCCGACCTCAACGGCGCGCGAACGACGATCTACGGCGTGCTCGCTGCCATTCTCGAAGCGCGCATGCAGCGCAACGCCGGTCCCGTCACGCTGCAAACCTGCGACAACCTGCGCAGCAACGGCGACCGCTTCTTCGCGGGCATGACGCAGTTTCTCGACAAGCGCAGGGCAAGCGCGCTGCGTGCATGGTTCGATGCGAACACTGCTTGCCCGAACTCGATGGTTGACCGCATTACGCCTCGCCCCACGCCGGATGTGCGCGAGCGCGTGCGTGTCGCCACGGGTTTCGACGATGCGTGTCCGGTGATGGGCGAGTCGTTCATTCAGTGGGTGATCGAAGATCATTTTATTGCCGGGCGGCCGGCGTGGGAGAGGGTCGGCGCGGAGCTGGTCGAATTGGTGTTGCCTTACGAGGAGGCCAAGATCCGCATCCTTAACGCGACGCACGGTTGCATTGCGTGGGCGGGCACGCTCGTCGGGCTGAACTACATCCACGAAGGCACGCTCGACCCCGAAATTCGCCAGTTCGCCTACGACTATGTGACGCAGGACGTGATTCCGTGTCTCATGCCGAGTCCGCTCGATCTCGCTCGTTATCGCGATGTGGTGCTGGAGCGTTTCTCGAATCCCTACATTCAGGACACCAACCAGCGCGTCGCCGCCGACGGTTTTTCGAAAATCCCGGGCTTCATCACACCCACGCTTGCAGAATGTTTCGAGCGCGGTGTCGAGCCGAAAGCGACCGCGATGCTGCCCGCGCTATTCCTTCGTTTCCTCGATCGCTGGCACAGCGGCGCGCTGCCCTACGCGTACCAGGACAGTTTGATGGATGAAGCGGCGGCGCGCGGTTTCTTCGCTGCCGCCGACCCCGTCGACGCGTTCTGCGCGGACCGGCTGATATGGGGCAGCATGGCGAACAAGCCTGACCTCGTAGAGGCCGTACGCGCGGCACTTGAACGTGTCGATGCGTGGCTTGCCGCACGCGGAAAACAAGGCATGTCATGAGCTTGTGCAAGCACTTCATGTCACGATGCCCGCACGTTTCGATGAAGTTGGCCGCTGCCGTGGTAGGGCTTGTTGATAGGGTAATTACTAGCTATTCTGGACTAGCAAGCGCTTGCGCAAGCGCTTGCTACTGACTAAGATTGACTTTCAGCGGGGGAGCGCGGACGTCCATGCATATCCGTAACCAGGTGTGTTGGCGCGAGTCCCGTTTCGGGCCGGGCGTGTTCGATATGAAAAGCGGCCACCCAGCGAGAAGAAGTATCCAGCTGGTTAAGCCATGCAGCTCGGCCTAACGGGCACGCCGGAGGACTTGACCGGCACCGCCCTTGTCGTCTTCTCGGGTGCCGATTACATCACCGCTCAAACCATGAACGTCTGCAGCGGCAACTGGATGATCTAACTAGCAAACCTTGCGGTGCGTTATCCATCGTCATTTTTGTAGACCAAACGCAGTACCACTTAAAGTGCGAGAAAGGAGACGACAAATGAAACCAGCCCTCAAACACGCGTTGACAGCGGTTAGCGTCGGCGCTGCCGCATGCTTTTCGATAAGCTCGTCGGCGGCGACTGTGACAATTGCCACGTTGAACAATCCGGACATGATCGAACTGAAGAAGCTTTCGCCCGCTTTCGAGCAGGCGAATCCGGACATCAAGCTGAACTGGGTGATTCTCGAAGAAAACGTGCTGCGCCAGCGAGCGACCACCGACATCACAACCGGTAGCGGCCAGTTCGATGTGGTGACGATTGGCGCGTACGAGACGCCGCAATGGGGCAAGCGCGGTTGGCTTGCGCCGATCTCGGGCCTGCCCGCCGATTACGATCTGAACGACGTCGTGAAGACGGCCCGCGACGGTCTCTCCGCCAACGGCCAGTTGTACGCGCTGCCGTTCTACGTCGAAAGCTCGATGACGTACTACCGCAAGGACCTATTTGCGGCCAAGGGCCTGAAGATGCCCGATCAGCCGACTTACGACCAGATCGCGCAATTCGCCGACAAACTCAACGACAAGGCCAGCGGTGTGTACGGCATCTGTCTGCGCGGCAAGGCGGGCTGGGGCGAAAACATGGGGTACGCGACGACGGTGGCGAACACCTTCGGTGGTCGCTGGTTCGACGAGAAGTGGAACGCGCAGCTTACGTCGCCGGAATGGAAGAAGGCGATGACGTTCTACGTCGACCTGCTGAAGAAAGACGGCCCTCCGGGAGCGAGCTCGAACGGCTTCAACGAGAACCTTACGCTGATGTCGTCGGGCAAGTGCGCGATGTGGATCGACGCGACGGTGGCGGCCGGCCTGCTCTATAACAAACAGCAGTCGCAGATCGCCGACAAGGTAGGCTTCGCCGCGGCGCCGATCGCGGTCACGCCGAAGGGTTCGCACTGGCTGTGGGCGTGGGCGCTGGCGATTCCGAAATCGTCAAAGCAACCCGACTCGGCGAAGAAGTTCATCGCGTGGGCCACGTCGAAGCAGTATATCGAACTGGTTGCCAAGGACGAGGGCTGGGCTTCGGTGCCGCCGGGCACGCGTCAGTCCACCTATGCGCGCCCCGAGTACAAGCAGGCCGCACCGTTCGGCGACTTCGTGCTGAAGGCGATCGAAACGGCGGATCCGGACCACCCGACGCTCAAGCCGGTGCCGTACACAGGCGTGCAGTTCGTCGGTATTCCCGAGTTCCAGTCGTTCGGCACCGTGGTCGGTCAGAGCATTTCCGGCGCTATTGCCGGCCAGACGACGGTCGATCAGGCGCTCGCTGCCGGCAACGCCGCCGCGGATCGCGCGGTGAAACAGGCTGGCTATCAGAAGTAAAGCATCGGTCACGCATGACGCAGCCACGTTAGTAACGTGGCATGCGCCTGCTTACGGCAGTCAGCCGGCCCACGCAGCATAGTGGGCTGTTCCCGGTCGCGCGCGCGGTGCCAGGTTTAGCAGTCTCCAGCGGACAACCCGCGCATTACCGAACAGGTGGTCAATCATGCGTCCTCTGCGCCTACCTCTCATGCATGCCCATCCCCAGACAGAAAAAGAACGCGAAACCCGCAAAGCCAATTCCGCCCGCTGGCTCGTCTCGCCCTCGGTCGCGGTACTCGTGCTGTGGATGGCTATTCCGCTGGCGATGACGATCTGGTTTTCGTTCTCGCGCTACAACCTGCTGAATCCGGATCTCAAAGGCTTCGCCGGATTCGACAACTACAAGTATCTGGCCACCGATCCTTCATTCGGACCGTCGATCGGGCACACCCTCGAACTGATTATCTCGGTGCTGGTGATTACGGTGGTCGGCGGCGTGCTGATGGCGATCCTGTTCGACCGCAAGTTCTACGGACAGGGCATCGCGCGGCTGCTGGCGATCGCACCGTTCTTTGTGATGCCGACAGTCAGCGCGCTGATCTGGAAGAACATGATCCTGCATCCGGTGTATGGCCTGATCGCCCAGGGCATGCGCGCGATCGGTCTGCAGCCGATCGACTGGTTCGCCGATTATCCGTTGACGGCAGTGATCATGATCGTCGCGTGGCAATGGCTGCCGTTCGCGTTCCTGATTCTGTTCACCGCGATCCAGTCGCTCGATCAGGAGCAGAAGGAAGCAGCGCGCATCGACGGTGCGGGTCCGTTCTCGATGTTCTTCTACATCACGCTGCCTCACCTGAAACGGGCGATCGCGGTGGTGGTGATGATGGAGACGATTTTCCTGCTGTCGATCTTCGCCGAAATCTATACGACCACGGGCGGCGGTCCGGGTACCGCGACCACCAATCTGTCGTACCTGATCTATTCGCTTGGCCTGCAACAGTTCGACGTCGGCCTTGCTTCGGCAGGCGGCATTCTGGCTGTGGTGCTGGCTAACATCGTGTCGTTCTTCCTCGTGCGGATGCTCGCGAAGAACCTGAAAGGGGAGTACGAAAAATGAGCCACGTTGCCTCTACACCGGCGTCGAGCACGACGTCCATTACTGTGCCGGCCAAGTCGCCGTTCGACGCGATTCGCCGCGGCATTCCCGGCGTGATCGCATGGCTGGTCGCGCTACTGCTGTTCTTCCCGATCTTCTGGATGACGATCACCGCGTTCAAGACGGAGCAGCAGGCCTATTCGTCGTCGCTGTTTTTCATCCCGACGCTCGATAGCTTCCGCGAGGTGTTCGCGCGCAGCAATTACTTTGCGTTCGCGTGGAATTCCATCCTGATCTCGGCGGGCGTCACGGTGCTGTGCCTGATTCTCGCCGTGCCGGCCGCGTACGCGATGGCCTTCTTTCCGACGCGCCGCACGCAGAAAGTCCTGCTGTGGATGCTGTCGACCAAGATGATGCCGTCGGTTGGCGTGCTGGTGCCGATCTATCTGTTGTGGAAGAACAGTGGCCTGCTCGATTCGGTGTCCGGTCTGGTGATCGTCTACACGCTGATCAATCTGCCGATTGCGGTGTGGATGTCGTTCACATACTTCGCGGAAATTCCGCGTGACATTCTTGAAGCAGGCCGGATCGACGGCGCGGCGACGTGGCAGGAAATCGTCTATCTGCTGATGCCGATGTCGCTGCCGGGGCTTGCCTCCACCGCGCTGCTGCTGGTGATCCTGTCGTGGAACGAAGCGTTCTGGAGCATCAACCTGTCGAGTTCGAACGCGGCGCCGCTGACTGTGTTCATTGCGTCGTATTCGAGTCCTGAAGGCTTGTTCTGGGCCAAGCTCTCTGCTGCTTCACTGCTTGCGGTTGCGCCGATCCTGATTGTCGGCTGGCTGTCGCAGAAGCAACTGGTGCGCGGTCTTACCTTTGGGGCGGTCAAATGACCGCAGGTACGACGGTAGGTCATTTCGCGCTGATCTGCGATTGCGACGGTGTGCTGATCGACAGCGAAGCCGTGGCGGCGAGCATGCTGGTGCACGAACTCGAGGCGCGTTGGCCCGATGCCGATGTCGAGCCGGTGGTGCTGCCGCTGCTTGGCTTGCGCATTGAAACGGTGTTGCAGGGCACGGCGGCGAAACTGGGCAGGAGCCTCAGCGTCGAGGATATCGAGGCGATCCGCCGGGCGGTGGAAGCAGCGGCGATGCAGGCGCCGGCGGTCGTTGGCATCGAGGTTGCGCTCGCGCAGGTGCCGCTCACCAAGGCATGCGCGAGCAACAGTTTCCGGCCGTATGTGGAGAACGTTCTGGTGCGCACGGGCCTCGTGAAGTTCTTCGGCAACCGGCTCTTTTGCGCCGACGCGGTGCCGAATCCGAAGCCCGCGCCCGATGTCTATCTCGCCGCAGCGCTTGGTCTCGGCCTCACGCCGTCTGCCTGCCTCGTGGTGGAAGACAGTGTGACGGGCGTGACGGCGGCAACCGCGGCGGGCATGACGGTGCTGGGCTTTATCGGCGGCGGCCATGCGAGTGACGCGCAGATCGACGCCTTGCATGCGGCGGGTGCGCGGACTGTATTCGACGACATGCTGCAGTTGCCAGACCTGGTCGCGCAATGGACGCTGAGCGCGACGGCGGCGACGCCGTAAGCGCGGCCGCGTAGGCGCAGCACCTGGATAAATGAATTGACGTAGCAAGAGCAACATACGGAGACACATCATGGCAAGCGTAACTCTGCGCAACATCCGAAAAGCCTACGACGACAACGAAGTGATGCGTGACATCAACCTCGACATCCTGGACGGCGAATTCGTCGTCTTCGTGGGTCCGAGCGGTTGCGGTAAATCGACGCTGATGCGGATGATCGCCGGCCTCGAAGACATCACCAGCGGCGATCTGACCATCGACAACGCGCGCGTGAACGATGTGCCGCCCGCCAAGCGCGGCATCGCGATGGTGTTCCAGTCGTACGCGCTGTATCCGCACATGACGCTGTACGACAACATGGCGTTCGGCCTGAAACTCGCCGGCACCAAGAAGCCCGAGATCGACGCCGCCGTGCGCAATGCGGCGAAGATCCTGCACATCGACCATCTGCTCGACCGCAAGCCGAAGCAGCTTTCCGGCGGCCAGCGCCAGCGTGTTGCAATTGGCCGCGCCATTACGCGCAAGCCGAAAGTGTTCCTGTTCGACGAACCGTTGTCGAATCTCGACGCCGCGCTGCGCGTGAAGATGCGCCTCGAATTCGCGCGTCTGCACGACGAGCTGAAGACCACGATGATCTACGTGACGCACGATCAGGTCGAGGCCATGACGCTGGCCGACAAGATTGTCGTGCTGTCGGCGGGCAATGTGGAGCAGGTCGGCAGCCCGACCATGCTGTATCACGCGCCGGCCAATCGCTTCGTTGCCGGCTTCATCGGTTCGCCGAAGATGAACTTTATGGAAGGCGTCGTGCAGTCGGTCACGCATGACGGTGTCACGGTGCGCTACGAAACCGGCGAGACGCAGCGTGTCGCGGTGGAGCCGGGCGCGGCGAAACAGGGCGACAAGGTCACTGTCGGCATTCGTCCGGAGCATCTGCACGTGGGCATGGCCGACGACGGTGTGTCGGCGCAAACCATGGCGGTCGAATCGCTCGGTGATGCGGCGTATCTCTACGCGGAATCGACTGTCGCGCCTGATGGTTTGATCGCGCGGATTCCGCCGCTCGAACGCCACAGCAAGGGCGAAACGCAACGGCTCGGCGCCACGCCAGAGCACTGCCATTTGTTCGACAGCGAAGGCAAAGCCTTCCAGCGCAAGATCGTGGAAGTGCTGGCGGCTTAACCGGCATTCCCATCTGGGATAAGTCCTTTACCTCGTCTCGCATTGCTCAAATGACCATGGCAAATTCGTGTAGCCGAAAGCGCAGGCTTGCTGCGAAACCGCGGATGCGACTCCACAAGCAACTTCTTCTGCCACTGCCAGACGAATACGTGCGCCAACTGTCTTTGGCTAGTCACCTCGCGTTTGTGGGGTGTCGAACGGAAGAGGGGAGTAGTCATCTTCTGAACGAGCTAAGCTGGACGACTTACCTGTCGTTCTACTTATGGAAAGCCGGGATTGGCCGAGGAGGGCTTGACGCCTACAAGCGCGCCGAGATCGTTCTGGATTGCGCAGTGAGACGCGCTGAGGTAACCGGTACGTGGCGCCTGGACGATGAAGAAGCGCCAGCGATTGAAGAAATTCTTCGCCTGCACGATGAGCAGATCGCGGGAGTTCCGGGTCACGTATTTCTTGATGCGAAGTCGAGACTGCAGCGGCTTTTGAATAATAAGATGAGTATGTCGCCTGTCAATCGAGCTTACGAAAGTCAATTCAGCACATTTTCAGATCGCACTTGACCTGAATCCGCCCATAGCATTCCGATGCAAGCGGCCGGTAAGTCATTTTGTGGATTGAGTATATGGTCTCGCCCTTCAGAAAAACTGAGGTCGGCGTGTTGATTTACGGAATCCTGACCCTTTCTCGACGAGGACCTTGTCGAGCAGTCGATTTGGGCTGCGTCGGATTGCGTGGTCCACCTTCTTCATCCGATGGTGATAACCGATTGAGTTATTGCCAATGATGCCCACGAGGCTCACCGTCAGGAACTGGTCGTCATCCGACTTGGCTGTGTTATGGAGCCGGCAGGAGGAGGCGGTAACAAGGTCGATCCTATAGTTTCTTCCCTGAACATCTTTCGCCTCCGGAAATAGCGCACGCGGCGGGACATGCTCCGTCGTTGTGCCCTCGGCTTCGCACATATAACAGCGGGTAAATTGCATTCAGACCGTCCAGTTTTTTTGAGAAACGAGGAGGCAGCACGGATGCAGAGAATCGAGCAGGGAGATCCGTCCAACCTTCATGTCCTTTATGGCCCTAGGTGATCTCCATGCTCGATCGCCCGCTTGCCTCACGCAGCCAGCCCCCATCACATGTCGGCCAGCATCGGATATCGTTTGGTACCTTCTTTGGTCGCATCCGTCATGTCACCTTTGCTTCGGTGCAACAGGAAACAAGCACAGGACCTGATGACGGTTTTGCAGGGATATTTTAGCGTTCTCAGCGGGCAGGGCAGTGTGGCGGCATCCGGCGCGGCGCAGACCCCTCGCGTGATCAGGTCTGCGGACGCGAAACTCTGGTTCGACGGGCCGACGGGGATTTTTCACGGGCCTTCAATTGCCCTTGTAACAACGCAACCTGCTGAGCCAGACCATCGCGTTCGTGCCGCAGGTCACGGGCTTCCTGCGTGACGCGATCGTGCAGCTTCTCATGCCGCTCGGCAAGGCGCCTTTGTTCGGCGGCGTCCGCCGATATCCGCTCGACGTCGCCGACAAGCTGCTCTTTGCGCTTCCGGACCTCGGAGAGCGCAGCCTCCGCCCGGCGTTGCGCATCACGTGCCTCTTCGGTCTGTAGCATGACGCGTTTCTGGACACCTTCGAGCCGCGCCGTCGCACGGTCGACCTCTGCACGCAAGGCCGCTTCATGTTCGGCGTGGGTGGCTCGCAACGTTTCAACTTCGCGACGATGGTCTGATCGCACGTCGCGTAGCGCCTGCTCCGATTGCGCACGGACGGCGTCCCTTTCGGCCGCGGCTGCTTCGGCCAGCCGGAGCGCAGCGTCACGCCCGCCCTGGGTCTGCGCGAGTTCCGCAAGCACTGCGGCAAGTCGTGCCGGCTGGTCGTCAAGCTGACCGCGAACGCTGCGAAGTTCGGCCTGAAGTTCCGCATTGGCGGTCTCGAGTTTCCCGGCGCGGGTGATGGCGGCGGTCGCTTCCGCTTCGAGTTCGTCACCACGTTGCGCAAAGACCCGTTCGCCTTGCTCGACTGCGAGCGCCCACACCGACAGCATCGCATCGGCCACCGCCGGCGGCAGTGCTGCGGCAAGCGCGTCGTTGCGCGTCTGCTCGTCCTTCCACAGTTTCAGCTCGTCATTGATGGTGGTGCGGCTGCCCTGGCGGATTTCCGCGTAGATCCGATCAACGGTGAGCTCATGCGGGAGCCGGCCCGATGCGACCAGTTGCGCGGCAGCTTTCCGGGTACGGATGCGGGTGTCGCTAATTCGGCTCATGGGTGGAATCTCACCGTGAAAAGTGGCTTAAGAGGGCTTGCACCGAGAAATCAAATTGATATATCACAGTATAACGTTATATACATAACGATGCGAGGCAGAAATTTGTGATAACGCCCATAATCACAAGTTCTGGTCGTGTACGCTGCGAAAAGTCCATTCGAAAACGCGTCACACCATGAGCCTGCCTATTACCGCCCCAGAATCGCCCGAGACCATCCTGTCGTTGGCGTTGCCTGCCGCCCTCGACGGGCGCGCGGGCACCAATCGCGCACGCGGCGGTCACCTACAGATCGCGGCCGACACGGACGTGGAAGCCGTGCGCCTGTGGCTCGCGGAATATGCGGGCTCGCCGCACACGCTGCGCAGCTACCGGAAGGAGGCGGTACGCCTGCTGCTGTGGGCCACCCGGACGCTGGGCAAGCCGCTCTCGAGCCTGACGCGTGAGGATTTCCTGCTGTATGAGCGCTTTCTCGCGGCGCCCACGGGCGACTGGACCGATCCGGCCCGGCCGCGGCGAGGCGGCGCCCGGCGGCTGTTTGACGGCCCGCTGTCCGAGCGCAGCCGGCATCAGGCGCTCGGCATCGTGTCGGGGCTGCTGTCGTATCTGGTCAGCGCCGGTTATCTGGCCGGCAACCCGCTGGCGCTGCGGCGCCGGACGGGTGCGGCCGCGAGGCGCACGCCGCGGGTCGAGCGGTACCTGGATCATGCGCTGTGGGATCACGTGCTGGCCAGCGTCGAGCAGTGGCCGCGGCTCACCGCGCGCGATCACCAGCACTACGAGCGCAGCCGCTGGCTGATCCGGCTGCTGTATCACACGGGGCTGCGGGTCTCGGAGGCGGCGAACGCAAAGGCGGCGGACTTCTATCAGCGACGCGGCAGGTGGTGGCTGCACGTAGTCGGGAAGGGCGGCGCCGAAGGGGCGGTGCCGGTGAGCGCCGCGTTGATGGCAGACTTCGCGCGATACCGGGTATTTCATGGGCTGGCACCGATGCCGTCGGGGAATGAGACAGCGCCTGCGGTGATGAGCGTCGCGGGCGACCCGCATAAAGTCCTGACGCCGGCCGCGGTCTACCTGATCGTCAAGGAAGTGTTTCGACGCGCGGCCGATATGCTCGGAACGGGCGACGTGGCCGGCGCTGAAACGCTGCGACGGGCATCGACACACTGGCTCCGCCACAGTGCAGCGTCACATCAGGCTGATGCCGGGACGGACCTGCGTTTCATCCAGAAAAATATGCGTCACGCATCAATCCAGACGACCGGCATCTATCTGCATGCTGAGGATGACCAGCGACACGCCGAAACCGTGCGCGAACAAGTCGATACCGCTCGACCGGGCTTCTGACGTGGGCAAAATACCGACCCTCCACCGAACACCCGCCGATTCCCGCAAAGACCGTTGCCGCCCCGCAGCCCAACCGCCCCGAATACCGGGATCGACACGCAAGGCTCCGGTTACGTCGGCGCCATCCAGCGAAACTGCGGCATGGCAGAAGAAGCGGTCTAGGCGCGATGGAAACGGAAACTCGCGTCGGGAAAAGCAAACAGGAGGGGGCGGGCGAAAGGGCCCAACCTTTCCGCTCATCGGCGCGCTGATGCGTTACGACCCGCGCAATGTGCGTGCACGCCGAACCGAGCGGCCAGCATGTGATCATCGAGTCGGTCAATGCGAACGGCAGCATCTTCTGAAGCACCGAAAATGCATTTGCCGGAGCGCACTTCGCAATCAGCGCTTTTGAGCGATAACGATGCAGCCAACCGAAGCAGGCAGATCGCGCTCTCTGTCGACATGACATCGACACGACCGCGGGCGCGCTGGCGCCATTCGAGGACAACACCGGTTCGAAACCGGGGGCGACCTGCCTTCCGTCGTCCGAATGTGGAGCATTGATGGCAAAATATGGGTTGGCAATAGCATACACATCCGAGCGAATGGCACGCGGAAGACTATGACCACGCGAAATGACCTACCCTCCGATCTAGCCGCGCTCGTCCAAAGGCCGCCAATTTACCGATTGCTGGGTGTGGGCGAAAAGGTTTACGGCGACCATCTCAATCACGTCTGGAAGGGCCTCGCGGGCGTGCCAGGACTGGATGAGCCAGGTATCCCAGTATTCGCAAAGTATCTTCCACGCCAGTCCCAGATCGACATCGAACTGGCTTGTGGTCTTGCCTCACAGGTCTTGCGATTACCCGTACCGAACCCGGCGCTTGTGATTGCGGACCTGGATGAACTGCCAAACCACCCCAATGGCCTTAAAAGTGGCCCTGTGCTGCTTTTTGGCAGTCTGTTTCAACCACCCGATCCATTCACGGTGCAACGGACGAAGGAGGGTGAGTTAGGAACGGAATACATCTGGCAGAAGGTATGTGAAAATGAGGTCGCCCCCCAAGGGGCGGCTTGGGACGAACTGGTGGCAAACCCCGACCGGCATGCGCAGAACCTGCTGTTCGATGGCGTCAAGTGGTGGTTATTCGATCATAACCTCGCTCTGCAGCCGCTTTCCGATCTGTATGCTTCGATCGGTGAGGCGAGTGCGCAGCGCAAGGTCGTGGACCACATCGCCCGGGTCAATCAGATTCTTTCGCAACTGAAAAGCAGGCACTCGGGCAACGAGGACATTCTCGAGGAAGCGGACAGGTTATCCAAACAGGCGAAAAAGCTTACGTTACTGGCCATCGAAATGCGAAAGTGGAAACTGGACGCCAGGATCGCTCCGATCATGATGATCGCTGCCACCATTGTTGATCTGATAGCGCTGCGTCTGAAGCCGCTGGGAATGTATCTGGAGCAACGGCTCGAAACGCCTACCGCTAATAATCTTTGGTCTTCTTCGTCATGAATATTTGGGAAAGCCCACCATTTGCTGCGCTTGCTGCTCCCGTGCTATGGACGCCGACGGCTACGACGGGAGAGCGCTTCGTCGCCCTGATACTTGTTAAGTTTAAGTCGCCCAATCGCGGCGAGATCGCAACACCTATCGTCTTCCACCCCAAACAGCTTCGCGCGATGATTGGCGCGAAGCGGGCTGAGTCCGCCCTCGGAATCATGCACCATGTCGCGGAATTCATGCAGCAGCAGATGATCGCCGGTGCCGACTTCAACCAGGTTGTCGCGCCTTTCGACGGCTTCGATGTGGGTGCCACAACGAACATTAAGGGATACTCCGCCAAGCAGGTCGTCGACACCGCAATCCGGACGCTGTCGGCGTTTGGTACGAGATCGTACTTTGAAGACGACGAAGAGCAGGTTCAACGGAACTCGGTGCCGACCAGACAGTTCCTGAGATCGCTTCGATCAGTGTTTGCGCAGAACGATGATGAGCGTAGGGCGCGCTTCAATCGGACCATCGAGGTGGCCGGTGCGGCGGGCATGACGATCGACTATGCGCACGATAAACATCTGATACAGGTGACGAGTCTTCCACAAACGGCACCGCATCTCGCGGCCTTACAGAAAGAAGCGGAAAGTAAGATACTCGAACTGGACATCACCGCATCCATCCTTCGATCGAACGCCCCGGCGCAATCCGCGTTACTGATCAATACAGCGGCATTAATCACGGCAAAGACCAAGGAAGCCAGTCAGATCGCCAACGAATTGCTGGCTCGCCTGCGGTTCATGAGCGGACAGAAAGGCATCGACCTTCGGCTGGTACGAGACCCGTCTCAGGCTGCTCAGATCCTCGAAGAGTTGGAAGTAGGCCAGGGCCTGACGAATGCCTAGCTTCGATGCGGATGAACTGGAGACTTTCTCGTTCGGATGTGTACGGAAAGCGGGAGGGATATCCGAACACGTTCCTCTCACATATCTGGCCGAAGCGGGCATCGAACCGTCGGTCGGCAGCCGGGGCGACATTGAACCCCTCGGCTATATCCCGCCCGCCGAAGCTGAGGCAAACTGCTAACGGCAACTTGAAACAGCTGCCGCTGAACCCGCATTAACTTGAACCAACCAGCCTCCACGATTCCCGGGGCGGTTCAGCCCAGGTTGACCGTCGTCGTCTGGGACGCTTCCTGTGTCGGAAGGCATTGCTTCGCGTGCAGCGTGCAGCCCTGCATAAAAATAGGCGTTTACGAATTCTCGTGTGACCTGCTGATTCCGGGTAGGCTCGTGGGGAAACTTCTGGTCGAACGACGAACGCAGGCGTAGCCTCAACGGATGCGATGCACCGACCGCCAGTTTGATGTAGATCAGCTCGCCGGTCGTACCATCTGGATAGGACACTGTTCCGCGATAAACACACTGGTCATGGCTATGGGTCTTCCCCGGCATCAGCCCCGGGATGGCAATCTCCGCGCGAAGATCCGTAAAACAGAGTGTCGCTGCCCTTGCGAGATCGACAAACTTGTATTCCGGATCATGCCCGGCGTCGACTACGATGATGCTGGCGCAACGTCGACGCACGAGCTCGTAGACACCGAGATTTTCGAAATGGCCGCCGTCGCTCAGCCGTATCCATGTTCCTTTACCTGCCCAAGCACCCAGTGCGGCAAACAGGTTCAACAGGAGACTGGGCACGCCCTTTCGGAGATGAAATTTGGTGCTGGGATTAATGACCCATTGCCCGAGTCCGATATTGCCAAAGCTCAACAAGGCGTTCAGCAATGGAGACTGACGTACCCCGTGCCCGTCAATTGCTGCTCCCGAGGTCGCCGCAAGCCGCCAGACATCAAGATGTCGTACTGTGTTGTCCAGCATGCGCCAGGATCGGGTCGGATATATGTCGGTCTCGTCCGATCCGCAGTGCAGCCGGGTGTTGTGGAAGTTGCAGCCACCGCGTTCCCGCACGTCGGGGTCATCGCTTTGACTGGAATGCTGGCAGCAATTGATGATATGGAGCGGCGCAGCGGGATCGGTTTTCGCCAGCAGAAGAGAGACGTTGTCTACCTTGCCGGTGAATCCTTTTCGAAGACTTGACGAATAGAGATTAAATGGAAAATTCAGCCAGTTTGCGCTGATGAAGTAGATTAACGCGGTCGCGGCCGAAAGGCCGAAGTAGAGAATAGGCGAGGCAAAGTAGCTGAAGCCTGCAAGCGTCACCATGATCGCGCTCACCGGAAAAAGCATAATTTTTGCGTAGGTCTGGATCTGGCGAATCCCTTTATGCCTGGGCAACTGAACGAGCAAGATAACAATAACAATGAACGCAGTGAGCAAGGTGACACTGACGAACCTTGATTGCAGCAGTTTCGTCATTATCAGTATGGTTTGCACCGCCTCTGCGAAGGTCACGGCCGCGAGAGTCGTCCACAGCATGACATCGTTCTGGTCTTTTCTGTTCTGCCTCCACGCCCAGATCGCACAAAACAGGGTCGCGCTAAGAAATACGACAAGCAGAATCCATCCATCGTAGTGCGAGGCGCGGCGGCCCGGCGAATCGTAGCTCATGATGAACAGGCCCTGCTCGGCCAGCAGGAGCGGAGACAGAGATACGATCGCTGAAGCCAGGAAAGCCAGTGACATCGTCAGTAGTCTTCCAAGGCCGGTTTCCAGATAGCCTTCTGACTGAAGGAGCCTCTCCCGTGCAGTTTCCGCACGTGACACCCGCTCGCTCGTGCCATCCTGTACATCTTGGCCGTACAGATAGCTGGTGGCCGCATAGCCCCCCCCGGAAACGCTGGAAAGATAGTCGATCTCCCGCATCTTTTCGCTGTGTTCCAGCCAGCGCAGGACGCCCAGGCTGAAGCAGGCCGCCCGAATGCCCCCACCCGATAGTGCAAGACCGACAGTGCCGCCACTGTGGATACCCGCTTTCTTCCGACGCCTGGAAATGTGATCGGCTTCCTCTGATTGTGCCTCGTATGCCGTGAGTTGTACCGGCGCATCGGGCACCGTGACGGCCTGCCGATATCGAACCAGCAGCATACATAGACCGACTGGCGGGACGGTGCACGAAATGACGAGGGCAAGTATCCACCACCAGGGAGGTGCGTCCTTGATCCTGATTTTATCTCCGGGCAATGATTCGGCTTTCGGCATTTCTTGATTCATGCAGGTAGTCACGAGAATCTATTACGGCAGGACGGCCATCCGGCTTGAGCGGAGCGGCGATTGTCCCGCTCATTGGGGCGCGTTGGAGATTCGCAGCGGGTCAAGAGAGCGAGGGGAGGCGTACGTCGACCAGTGCAGACATCTCACGCCGGCGGCGGTCTGCCTGATCGTGAAGAAAGTGTTTCAACGTGGCGCCGATATGTGTTAAGCGGGCGACGCGGCTGACGCTGAAGCGCTGCGACGTGCATCGACACTATGGTCGCGCCGCAGTTCCGCTTCACGTCAGCCCAATGCAGGCACCGACCTGCGCTTCATCCAAAAAAAGAACATACAGCACGCATCGATCTAGCCAGCCGGCATTTATCTTCACGCTGAAGACAATCTGCGCCACGTCGAGGCCATGAGAGGGGAGCGAGGGGACTTCACATGGGGCGGGTTATCGCCCGGCATGTTCCTGCCGGGTATGGCTGGCGAGGAAGCCACAATATACGCGCCATTGCGCTTCCCTGACTTCAGGTCGTCCAGAATATCCTGTTGCACCGCTTCGTCGTTATCGAACATCACTTTCCTGGAGCAGTGATGCGTGCAGGCCTGTCGTAAGCGTCTGGATATCCACGCCCACGACCGAGTCGCTTGCTTCCGGGATTGACGTGACCGCAGGGGCCGTAGCAGCTCTCAGCGATATCTCACCGCGGGCAGTCGTTGTCTGGCGACGAGGGGTGCTTTAGGACCGCGCCACGTTGACACAGGCCACTGACCTCGACGCGCGGCTGAGCGCACATCGGACACATTGCCCAATGGCACACGTCGGATTCGAAGAACTGTTCGATGAATATGAGCGAACGCTCAATACATCACGCGCGCCCGGGGTTGACTTCCATGTGCGGTCAACGCCGTCAGGCGGTGTGCCGTGCGCGTTAATCAGGCGTGGGGCCTGTTCGCCGAGCATGCAGCGTTGGCGACGCATTTTACGGACCGGTTCATTTATCCGTGGGTCAAACCTCTTGGACAGGTTGAGGATGAAGCTATGTCGGAATGACCTGGACAAGCGCTCTGCATTCCTGCTGAAGACCGGCTCGTTGCTTACTCCTCCCAATAGAGAGCTTGCAGGTTGATATTGAGAACGGCATTTCACATACCGTAGCGGTCAAGGTCATAGGTCATCTATTCGGGGTGTTCGCCGCCGCCTGCCCATTCACCCGTGATAAGCCAGTCTTCGAAATACCACAACCATTCGGCGGTCCACGCGATGTAGGTATCGGCAAGCTTCATCGCATGATTCCATTCTCGGCCTTTTGGATACCACAGGCAGAGTTCTGTTCGACCATTCTCGTGGCTGTAGATATGGGGTGGCCGTTTCCCATGGGCCACAGCGACCAGGTCGGGATTGATCACATACAGTGATGGCCAGACGCCGCTGCGAGGCAAGACCAGCAGGCACCGGTAAAGCGGCGAGTACGCGGACGGTCCAATGGCGAACGAAAAACAGAGGTCGCGGCTGGGTCGCCAGAAGGTTTTTGATTCTGGCAGATGCAGACGACGAAGCTCGAGTTCTCGCTGGGCAAGCGTCGGACTACGCGGAGGCGGCGGTGCCATTACCTACCGAAGAATCTGTGCTGCCGCGACGGGATCACTAGGGGCGCTGGCGCCCCGGTGAACAGTCGCGCTTTTCCGGCCTCCCTTGTCGCTTGCTGCTCTGCGAACAGGGCATCGCGAACTGTGCGGCCAGACCTTGCGCCGAAGCCGTTTTCAACCGCGCTGACGACTTCGTTCATGCCGGCGCGCGCCTCAATGGCGTCGATGACCGCTTCGATGTCCTGCATGAGCTGCTCGATCCAGCGGTCGAAAGCGATCTGCCGCAGCGGGAGGTTCATCTCGGCCGCCAGGTTACTCTGCGGAGCCGCCGGATTGGGCAACCGCCATTCTTCGAGGCTCGCGCCAACCGGGATGCGTGCGAACAGTCTCGGCATTGTTTCGACCACATCAAGCAGCAGATCCAGTGGCGATGCGTGCGCCTGCGGCGCCTGAATTGCGTATGCCTGCGCGGCAAGCGTCGTGATGAATACCGAGCTCGGCCGCAGATCAACCGTCCCGGACTGCGGCCCGAACCGGAAGTTGCGGTGCAGCTTGATGACCTGCACGAACCGGCACAGCAAGCGGTCAAAGACATCCCGTGCGTTCGGCAGCGGGACGATATCCGCCTTGCGCACCGAATCCATCGCGGCGGTTATTTTCTCCATCAAGGGGAATCTGGGAGAAATGGCTGCCGCCTCGTTGAAAAAGCGCGTGTAGCCGCGCGGATTGGTCGACTCAAAGCTCTTCAAGCCCCTGTCGGGAATCAGGCCATGGGTCTCGCCATAGCGGATGGAGACGCGGGGACTGTCTATGACAGGTGCAATGTCTGCGCACATACCGCCAGCGTAATGCAGCGTAACGCATCGGTCGTGGCGCTGCAATTCCAGTTGATGTGCCCGGGCGTAGTCTGCCAGCGCGGTCTGAATCTGGTTCAGCAGGCGTGCAGGGCCCTCGTAGTCGGAATATCTGGACCAGGCAGCTTCACTGAAGCGGGCGATCAGGTCGACATCAAACCCGTTGCGCGAGTCGTCAATCGGCTTGGTCAACGTTCCAAGTTGCCGGGACCCGTGTGGATGAATCTGGATCAGCGTCTCCGCGAATTCTTCGCGCGCCGAGAGAAACTCTGCGGTGCTCTCATATGATGACGTCAATGCGTCGAGCTGCGTCGTGGTCGGCGTCTGATGTTCTGCCATCGCGTCGACCAATGCGAAGAAGCGTGTGGACGCGTCAGACGACAGGTTGTGCCGGCGCCGGATACTCACTTGGTCTCGAAGCATTGCTGACCTCTATGGGGACAAAATTGACCGTAAACTTCGATAAATTTTAACTAAGTGCAACTACATTTAGGGATATGTCGCCGTAATTTTACCAAGTATAGTGGTATCGGCACAATTTGCATGCTGGAATTTGTTACCATGTGAAACGCGGCGTCGCCCGGAACGCCGGTAGATGAGAGGAAGCGAGCGCGGTGAATGAGATAGCCAGGCGGCAGAATGAAAAGCAGATGCTCGCGGTGGCGTGGGAGCGCCGGCGCGTCTACGATCACGTCAAGGTAGTGCAGGGCATCCTCGTCATCGTGTCGCTTTTCATGCCGGTGCTGGGTGTGATCGTCGCAGTCTGGGCACAGAGCCTGAAACCGTATGTGGCGCTCGCGTCGCTGATCGTCGGCTGCACGGATGCCGCATTTGTCGACCGGTGGATCAAGCGGCAGATGAAGGAGGGCGCACGCCTGCAGGAACACTTTGACTGTTCCGTCCTCGAGTTGCCGTGGAACAGATTCCTCTCCGGCTCGCCCATCGACGCGGAAGACATCGCTGCATATCGGCAAACGTGCCCACCGGGCGACGGCGGAGCGATGCGCGACTGGTACGCGCCCAGCGTTTCGCGACTGCCAGTGCCTGCAGCCCGCCTTGCATGTCAGCGCTCGAATCTTCGATACGATCTGAGTCTGCGGCGGCGATATTGCACGATTGTCACCATTGCGATGGTTGTGGTCGTGGTTGCGGCTTTCGCCATCGCGGTAGTCCAGAACCCGTCCATGTCCTCGTTCGTCCTGTCGGGTGCCGTGCCCGTGATGCCCCTAGTACTCTGGGGCGTGCGCGAACGCAACCGCCAGCTGGATGCCAGCGCCCTTGTGGAGCGTCTGAAGGCGCACGTTGAGAAACTTTGGGAAAGCGTGCTGGCGGGCGCGGGTGACAATGTGCTGACTATGAGCTCACGAGAGCTGCAGGACGCGATTTTCAGCCATCGGGTGTCCAGTCCCCTCGTCTTCAATTGGCTGTATAGCCGGCTGAGAAGTGGGCTCGAGCAACAGATGGCAGGCGGTGTCGAGCATTCGGTTGATGAGTTCAGGGCAAGCGCATCGAAGCGCAAAACGCAACATCTCCCAGACGCTTCGTAGTGGCCGCCTCGTGTGGACCAGGACGCGCCGGGACATGTCGCGCTGGAGCGAAGCTCGCGCCTACGGTCGCACGTCTGACGGTTCTGACGCGTACGATTGGCCGCTTACGTCGATGATTGCCACGGCAATCTGCCAACGCCGCTCCTGCGGGACCAGTTCGGTGATCTGATCCAGCATCGCGGATGCGGATTCAGCGCGGGTGGCCTCCGTCGGATGTGCGGGTGCGGGCCTGTGCTTCAGGTTCCCATACCAGAACACCGCGTACATCCCGTACCCGGCTGACCCCGGGTCGCGGGTGTACAGCCGGTCGAGCTGCGACACCGGGGCGGTCCAGACATCGGCGTGATAGTTCCGTTTGAGCTCCACGGGAATCCTGAGGTTGCGCCATATCACCACGATGTCGGCCCGTTTGCCGTGGACCATGTGCCCCTCGGGCTCAACCGTGATCCCTTTCGGGTTGAGCCGTTCGCGCAGCAGATCAATCAGGACATCGCGGCCACTTTCCTCAGGTTTCGGTTCGGTGACCTTGCCATAGCCGTTCTCGTTCCAGAAGCGCTTGTAGATATTGTTGTTGGCGTTTGCGATCCGGTCACCAACGTCCTGCATCGTGTCCACAAGCAGCGCATGAAAATCTGCGGCGTTGGCAGGCGCACCATTGGAGAGGGCGCTTACCGTCTCCGCCCAGTTCGGCTGCTGGTACTCGGCCTCGCGCCTGCGTGCCCGTTGCTCGGCTGCGGCGTGTAACAGATGATCGCGATATGTGCCGAGCGAGGCGTCGGTCGAAAGGCGGCCGAGAGCAGCCGTGGCGTCCGCGGTGATGTCCACCGCGATTTGGTTAATGAGCCGCCTGACGAATTCCGCTCCGTCCCACGGATTGCGATCGCCGTGACTGCCGCCCTCCGGATGGGCAGCATTGGGAAAGTGACCGGCGGCCGTAACGAGAAGGCGAGTCAGAACGGGGAGGGGAAGCATGCGGTTTTCACGGCGCGGCTGGGTGACATGGCCGGACAGATAGTCCCGCAGCGTCCAGACGAGACCGACATCTGTTGATGCTCGCGCGGTAAATTCCGATTCCAGCAGGGCCGGTTGCAGCAGGAACGCCGTGACCTGCCAGTGGGGAAAGGCACGTGGCGGCAACGCGCCCTCTGACAGACGCGCCTTGGCGAGTGCGGTGAATCCGGCGTGCGTCGTCGCGTCGGTGAGCACGACTTCCATCAGCCGCTCGAGGAAGTGAGCAGGCAGATCTGGATAGTTGGAGAGCACCTCCATGGTCACGGAGGTCCGGCACCACGCGAATGCGTCCATGGAAAGCAGTTCGCCAAGCCCTTCTACGTGTTCGTGCCGGGCGGCCATGCCCAGCCTCGCAACCTCGAGATAGGTGTCGCGCGCAAGCGCCCGTTTCGTCGAAATGAGTGCGGCTTTCCATTCGAACGTTTTGCGGCGCGATGTATTGCCGTCCCGCTCACTTGTTGGGGAGACGAGATCCAC
Source organism: Burkholderia sp. GAS332 (assembly GCA_900142905.1). Taxonomy (NCBI): domain Bacteria; kingdom Pseudomonadati; phylum Pseudomonadota; class Betaproteobacteria; order Burkholderiales; family Burkholderiaceae; genus Burkholderia; species Burkholderia sp. GAS332. Next base: position 2,628,996 of record FSRV01000001.1, read on the forward strand.
TGCCAGCGCGGCAGCAAGAAGTGGCTCCGGCAGTCCTTCGAGGCTGGCTTCCAGGCCCCATTGTGCGTCGAGTCCCGCGACGAGAGCCAGCCACCAAGTCGGTATGGTCGCGCTCAGCGAAGCGTCACCGATGGCTGCGACATCAGGAATGTTCGTGCGTTCAAGTGCAGCGAGAAGTCCGGCGATGGCCGAATCAGCGAATGTGTCGCCGATGAAAGTAGCGAGTCGGCCGTGAGGTGAGAGGCTGTGGTCGATCTCGTGATATTTGCCGAGATAAACGTTGGCAACCCAACCGATCCAACCCGACGCCAAACCGGACCGGATGGCCGCTTCGTGCCGCCCAAACTGCGCGATGAGATTCGCCCGCTCAATATCAGCCTGCTGGCGCCGCTCACGGCTGCGTCGGGCGTCGTTCTGTCTCCAGTCGAGAATTTCAGAAACGAGCATTGAATCTCTTCTTGCCTGCAGGTTCTTCTGCTCGCCGTAGTCAAAAAGGTATTCGAAGAATCCGGGCCGCTCCTGCGTTCGCGTGTACAACATCCACAGCGCGAACTCGTATGCGACCGGCAGGCCGGTGTCTTCGGGAGCGCCAGTGCGAAGGACGCGCACGGCCGTGTCGAGAAAATCGATATGCTCGACTGTGCCGGCCGTCATCCTCTGGAGCCGTTGCAGGAGTAGATAGACATTGGTATCGGCTGGGAGCGTGCGTAGCCCGTGCGCTACAGCGTTCAGGACGTCTGGCTTCCTCGCCGACAGGGCTTTCGCCAGGCCCGAATATGCCGTGAGTGAGGCCCGGTGGTCGCGCAATCCATCTAGCCAGTTCCAGAGGCTGTCAGGCGAAACAGGATGCCCACTTTTGAGCAGCCTGATGAGCATGAGGCTCAGAGCGTGCGACACGGGTGACTCGTTCTGTCGCAATGCGTCTGCTGCATCCAGCTCGGCAGGTGTCCGCATGCCGAGGATCGCAGGTATATCCTGCAGCGGAACGGCGTCCGCAAGATGCCAGAGATAAAGCCGCCCGCGCAGAGACTCGTCGGTGCGTTCAATCGCTTCCAGCAGCGCAACCACATCAATTGCGTGAAAGAGCCGGCCATAGGCGAGCGCGATAACTTCAGCACGTAGTTGCAGGTCAGATGCGCCCCAGCTCAGATCGCGCGTGTATGCGCCGAGAACGGCGGCTTCGCCTTCCTGACCGCATTTCAGAAGCGCCGCTAGCGCATTTTCCCGCTCGAACGGCATGGCCCGGATGTCAATCATGACAGCAGCGATATCGTCCGTCAGGGTGACATCCGGGGTGCCGGCAGCCAGTGCCTCCAGCACGAGCGGACGTACCGGGTTGTCTGGAGCACGAAGAATCGAACGAAATTCGTCGGTCATCTCCGCACCGGTCATACCACTCAGGCGCTCACTTGGCGGCCGGCCGTCTCCTGACAGAAACCACGGATCGTCTACAGCCAGCGCCGCCAGTGCGCCCAGTAGACGGAGTCGGAGTGAGGACGAGAGGGAGGCCGGATCGCCGTATGACAGGGCGCCGTAAGGGTCTGAGGCAACAAGCTGTTCGGCGAACCGGGGAGCGCAAACGGTCAGCCAGGCCTGCAGGCCACGGAGCTGTGAGACGGGGCGGCCGTCGTGTCCCAGCAGCGCACCCAGCCGCCGGAACGACAAGCCATCATTCAGCCGGGCAGCAAGCCATTCAGCAGCGAGAAATTCGGCGGTGGTGCGGTGCGCGTAGTCGACCGCGCCAAGCCCCGGGATCGCCGTGAAGACGCGGCGTCGCAGGGTCGCGTTGATGATCTGCACATCGAGGAACGGAATTTCAGTCGCGTCTGGATGACCTGCATCGCGGCTCGCGGGATCGAGGGCGAAACCCTCGACATCGCTGATGAGGCGGAGTGCGCAGAGCGCGCCCGCTGTCTGCCGGATCGTTTCAGCCGGAAACTGATCACGACGCGCGTGCTCGGAATTGTGCTCGGCGAGCCATAGCCGGGTCGACTGCTCGAAGAGATCCGCACGCGTGGCAGGCCATACACCGTTCGTGACGGCGGTCGCCAGCATCTTGAGGTCCTGCGGGTTGCGTTTGAACTCAGCCAGTCCGTGTTCGTCAACCTCGGCGAGGAACCCGTCAATCGCCGACAAATCCATACCGTGCTCAGCGAGTACGGCCCGCTGTTCCTGATCCGAAAGGGGGAACAGGCTGACAACAATCACCCCGCCGTGGTCGTCAAAATATTGCCTGAACGCCTCAAGGTCGGAGTCTGCCAGCCAGTCCTGGGCGCGGCACGAGATGCGAACCCTGGCAGGCGCGCAGGCGAACAGCCGCCGGACAATCGCGTCGACCACTTCGTCGTCACCGCGGCCCGCGCGCCGCTCATCAAGCGCATCGATAAAAACCGTAGCCGCACTCCAGTCAGACCGCGCGTTCAGAAAGCTCCGGACTGTCATGTAGTGACCGCCGGTGGCCTGCGCTGCCGACCTGAAAAGATGGGTTTTGCCAGCGCCCGGGTCGCCAAGCAGCACGATGTTGGGAACCTCGCTAAGGGATGAGAAGTCCGCCTCCGCCCTCGGGTCATCGGGCTTGACCTGAGGAGAAAGCTGGAGAATCTTGCGGTCGTTCATGGTCGCGCAGTGAACATCGTGATCGGTTCGGGCGGGGATCGATACAGCCCCAGGTTCGGCGAATCGACTTGTCCGGGCGCCGCGGCGCCCCCGGATGAACCGGCCTCGTAGGCTTTGTCTGAAATTAGTCGAGGGAGATTACCTCTTTGGCTGATACGGCGCCATAGGAAAACGGACCGTTCTCCCGACTGGCTGATTCGTGCTTGAGCGCCGACGCGACGAGGCTCCGTTCGCGATTTGGTACTCGCGGGTATGGTCGCGACGGATCGATGACGACTCGAGCTGCTGCCGAAAGTCAACCGCCGTCTCAACCACCTTCTGCAAGCCCTCTGTCCAACAACGTATGTGGGCAGTGCGCCGCCAAAAGAAGGGCGCAGGTGACGCGTCCGAGACATCCAATGACCATTTCCCCGGAAATTGAGCCCCAATGATTCGGCGCACAAATTATAAATTTTAATGATCCAACGTGATCACGCCACGCTAAGGCTCTAGATATCGACACCCGCATTAGCCATTAAAGTAGGCTAGACGACTCCGAAAAAATCTACGAGTTTTATTTTTCAAACTGAATGAATTGTGTTCCTCAGCACGAATGCTCCATAAAACATCCCTTTTTTTCGCTCTGTTCGGATAGCTCGATGCAGCGTCACCCCAAAACCTGTTAAATGTCTAATATGTGCACGTGTTAAGTATTAAATTTTATGGTCACATCTTGAGCGATGCCTGGAATATAAAAAAATATCATATTTAATCGGATGAAAAATATTCTAAAGTAATGTCTTCTGGATGGCGTCGAGGCGACGCAATATCTTCGCAGGGCTTAAGCAATAGGTTGCGCTGCGGGCGAGCAATCTGACAACGCTTGAAAGGGGAGATCATGAGCGCAACGCGGCTGTCGAAATGAAAATCGCTTTTCACTTCAATGCCGACGACCCGATTTTTACGGGTGACTATGGCACGCCAATCGTCCAAAGAATATTTCGATTACTGGTGGGGCGGCGCGGCCTGAGAATCGATTCGAGCGTACTGCTCGGTGATCTGCGCCTCCATGAGTTGAAGATTTCGTGCTCAAATATTCTTTCATCGAGATATCTGTCAACGTTGAAAATGTCCCGTACTCAGGCGACCTGTATGTTACTCGATACAAGATATTTAACTTACAGCACTTTAGCGCGAAAATCTGCGCGCACATTCCTTCTTCACAATATTTTTGTAGTTTACCTAAAAAACGTGAATTCTTGGCAAACTAAATACCTCGACAATCACCTCAGGAGATTTCAACCCTACCTTGGCGCCCTTGAAATTAACGATAAAGATTTACTCCATAGAGACTTATACGAATATCAACTTATCGATTTTTATAATATTAAAAATAGAAAATTATATATTCTTATGGGTCTAGACGATGATGATATTGTTTCAGAATCAACTATTGCCAGATTTATCCGCCTCGGCTTCGACTCTGTAAAAATTCAATACGCCCTGGGCAATTCGGAAGTGAGCACATGCCCACGGCTGACCGGGCGCGCCGTCCCGCATCGCCGAGAGCGTTGACAAAGATAACTTCGGCTTCTTCCGGCAGGTTAAGAACTGGTTCAATTCAGGGGCGTGAAAGAGGGCGCTTCGATGGATGCGCCAAAGAGCCTGGCCGAGGTGTACGGGCTGCCGAACATCGCGCGGCGGCTGCTGGAGTCGTTTCTGTCGTTCCGGGTTCCTGGCAAGGCCGGCAACCTTGCTCAACAGATGGAGACACTCGCTGGCGATCCAGCCGCTAAAGCCCGGATTGTTCGCCTCTTGCATACGCATTCGCACATGGAACAGGTGTCCTAGCCCGAGCATGGCCTTGGATTTTTGGAACTAAAGTTATTACGAAGCCGCGACACACGGTTTTCCGGGTTTTTGCGCCCCAAAAGTACGAAACTTAGTTCCCCGCGCTGCAATGCCCATTCGCGGCAGCTCAAGCCAAGTCGTCCATCCAGACACCGCTTGCGCCAGTCGAACAGTTGATTCGCGTCAATTCTGGCTGGGTGCAATCTTTGTCACCGAACTCCACTGGATACCGTCCATATACGCATGCTCCGGCGCGTAGCAGCTGTAGTCAGTTCGCAGCTTTCCAGGTGGGCCTTCGCAGTATTCGTGACAGTTCATGCCGGAGTATAACCATGCGGTATTAGTGCGGGCGTGTTTGGTCGGAGCAATCGTGTGTGGTTACTGTTCGTGCGGAGGATAGATATGTGGTATTCGCACTTTCGATGGCAAACCGCACATTCATGCTCCGGCCCACTGCAGCTTCTCGCAGGCCAGCGTCGGTCCGAAATCGGCGTAGCGCTCGCGGATCAGCGCCAGGGCCTGAGGGCACAGATTGACGGGCAACTGATGATTGCCCGGGCGGCCACGTCGGCGTGAAACAAGTCCTGCAGCACCTTCGCATCGATACCGGTTAGCCAGCCGCTCAACCTGGCGCCGGCTGAGTCCGAGCCGCTCGGCAGCCCGCCAGGGCATCAGCCGCTCCTCAATGACCGCCTGGATAACCTTCAGCCGATCCAGTTCGCGCATGCTCATGGTGATCGTTCCGGGTTGGGCCACGATGGACTCCGGCAGTCAGAACCGGCATCCAGCATGAGCTGAAAAAGCTCCAGCTACGACATTTGAACTTTGCCCAGATACGACATTACAACTTTGCTCTTACAATCCAGTTGTTGATAATTTATATTATGTCAAATTATATGCGGATAATGATGTCGGACTATTTCAACCGTTGGCTTGCTGGCCGAAGTCCTCTGGCACGACCGCCAATCCGCACGCTATGCAATCAAACATTGCACGTAGCTATACGCCATTGCCTCAAATTGAGCGCGACAGCCCCCAACAAAACAGTAGCTTAAGCTATCATTCAGATTCGAATCCAAACGACGAACGCGATTCATGACCACTTCCGATCCCATCACACGTCAGCCGCGCGCCCGAGAACGGAGCACGCAGCCGTTGCCCGCGGAACGTCCCGATCACGACCTCGACAATTCGGTCGGCTATCTGCTTAATCTCGCGGCGAGCATCATCGCGGCACGCTTCAGCGACGACCTCAAGTCCTACGACATTAACCTTCAGGGTTGGCGCGTACTCGCGGCGCTCCGCCACGAAGACCATCAGACCTTGTCCGATCTCGCAAGTCATACTGGGTCGGAGCTATCTTATCTTTCACGCGCGGTGAGCGCCCTTGAGACAAAGGGCTATATCTGCCGCAGCGAGTCCGCCTCCGATCGTCGGACCATCCGTCTGTCCCTGACCGCCGAGGGAGCTGACATCGTCAGCGAACTCGCACCACGCGCCTGGCAAATCGAACGCGCATCTGTAAAGGGCGTATCGGCCCGCGAACTGGAAATCACGCTCAATACCCTCCGAGCGGTCTACTCCAACCTTGTCGACAACTGCGAAGACGCGCCCGCAGTCAATCGTAAGCTCGCCGTCGCGCGTCGTGTACGCCGACGTGAAGCGGGCAGCAAAGCGCCCGACTAATGCTGGACGGGCGCCGGTATGCGCTGCCCGCCCACGGCATGTCAAAAGCATGCATGCCCTACCCGGCTTCGTGGTTCATGCCGCCGATCGCGTCGTATCTGAAAGCTTGAACGACGACACCGTCCTGACGCTACATTCGCCAACACGCTCCGGGAGTTTCGGAGCGTCACCGGTTCGTGTTGCCCCTTGCCTCACACCGGCTCGCCAATGACGCGATTAGTGATTGAGCCAATTCCTTCTATTTCGGCTCGCATCACATCGCCTGCTCTCAAGTACACCGGAGGGCTCATCGCGACGCCCACGCCCGACGGTGTCCCCGTCGCCAGCAGATCACCCGGCTCGAGCGTAAAGGCGGTGGACAGGTGAGCGATCTGGTCGTAGATGTCGTGAATCATCGCGCCGGTCATATCGTCCTGACGCAACTCGCCGTTCACCCACATCCGCAAACGCAAGGCGTGTGGGTCACCAAGTTCGTCAGGGGTAACGATCCATGGGCCGGTGGGTCCGCAGGTATCGAACGACTTACCAATCGTCATGGTCTGCGTGGCGAGTTGCCAGTCGCGCACCGATACGTCGTTGCACACCATATAACCGGCAATAACCGAGCTCGCCGCTTCGCGGCTCACGTGCCGGCAGCGCTGGCCGATCACCACGCACAGTTCGACTTCGTAATCGAGCTGATCCGATACTGCGGGCAAGTGCACATCACCGAACGGACCGTTGATACAGGAAACCTGCTTGTTGAACCAGACCTGGGTGGGCGGGGTCTGCACGCCGACCTTGGCCGCCTCCGCCACGTGCTTCCGATAATTCATGCCGATCGCGAGATACTTGGACGGATTCGGCAGCGGAGCAAGCAGCGTGACCTCCGACAGCGCAACGGCGTGGCCGGCCTGCACGGCACGTGCACGCGCGATTGCTTCCGGACCGGCCTCAAGCAACGCCTTCATGGTGGCCGGCAAGGTCGGATCGTTGCGTGGCAGGTCAATCACACGGTCGCCCTCCACCTTGCCGATAGAAACGTTTGTGTGGTGCTGGTAAGTAACGAGTTTCATGGATGTCAAAAGGAAGTGGATTATGCCAGGCTCGTACGGGGCGGATCTTCTGATGCGCCGCCGTGCGCAGGAGTCTGGACGGGATACGGATAACTGCGCGGCAGACGCAGCAGCAGCCATCCGGCGCAAGTCAGTACACCCACGAACGCAGTCAGCGCGGGGCGGTAGGAACCCGTGGCATCGTAGGCAGCGCCCATCACGAAAGGCCCGAGTCCGGTCCCGACGGTGAACACGGCGAACAGATAGCCGTAGATCTGTCCAAACGCGCGCAGGCCGAAATATCGACTTTGCAGATACGCGATGAGATCGACTTCCGCGCCCATGCCGAGGCCGACCAGCACTGCACCGATTGTCGTGAACGACACGTCGGCACTGCCCAGCAGCGCAATCACACCTATGGCCGGTAGGATCACGAACGCGATCGCGACGTGGGGACCGAAAAACCGGTCGAGCAGAAAACCGCACAACAAGCGCCCTGCGATCAACGACGCCCCGATGCCCGAAAACACGGCTACCGCGTGGCTCGCCGGAATGCCGCGGTCAGTCAGCAACGGCACAAGGTGCACGATGGTGCCGTTGACAACGATTGGAATGCACAGGAACACCACCGCAAGCTTCCAGAAATCCGGGCTGCGCACGGCCTCCCCCGCGTCAAGCCCTGGCCAGCCGGGGTCGCGCATATGCGCCTCCGCGATGCGAGGCGCGCTAACTGGATCACGGATGAACAGCCCGACCGCGAGAAACGCGATGACGAGCACGGTCAAGCCGATCGCGACATACGCGCCTCGCCATCCGAGCCTGTCGAGATACAGCTGCGTGAGCCGCGGCACGAGTGCCGCACCCAGGCCTACGCCCGTCATGGCAATGCCCATTGCCAGGCCGCGGCGCCGATCGAATGCCGCGGCGATCGCCTTGGCATAAGGCAGCGGTGCCTGCCCGCCGCTGAACAGGCCCATCACCGCGAACATGGCCAGAAACGCCGCGGGAATGGCTGGCGCCAGTGACATGGCGGCGATGGCCAGCGCAAAGAGCGCAATGGCAATCAACGTGACCCGCCTGATCCCACGCCTATCGATCAGTCTGCCAGCGACGGGCGTGGCAATCGCGGCGAAGATCGACCCCAGCATGACCGCGGCGGACATCACGCTGCGATTCCAGCCGAACTCCGCCATGATGGGCTTCATCAGCACCGATGTCGAAAACTGCAGGACGGTGACGTTACCGACCGTCAGTCCCAGCAGCGAGCCAAACACGATCCACCAGCGGCTTCTGAACATCCCTTGCACGATCATCTCCAATTGTCTTTGTTGTCCCCGGGTATCCGTCGATCCGCAGCGGCGAATCGGGGTTCGCTGTTATGCGGTGGCACTGTGTTCGAGGAAGCGGCCGGCATGGAACAGCAGCGGCGATTCGCTGCCGTAAGAGAAGCGCTCGACGTGGCCCAGAATCATGACGTGGTCGCCGTAAGGCTCGATGCCCGAGGTTCGGCACTCGAAGCAGGCCAGCACGTCGCCGAGCACCGGCACCTCGCCGAGGCCAGCCTGCACGCGTTCGCTGAACGGCGCGAACTTGTCTTCCGCGAACCTCGCGAAGTGGGTCGCGAGGTCTTGCTGATCGGCGGCCAGGACGTGCACAGCGAAATATCCCGATTCCCTGAACACCGGCAGGCTCGGCGACCTGTCATTCAGATACCACGCCACCAGCGGTGGGTCGAGCGAAACTGAGCAGAACGAATTGACGGTCAATGCAGCTTGCCGCCCGTCCTCAGTACGCGTCGTGACAATACAGACGCCGGTCGCAAAACGGCCCAGTGCGTTGCGGAGCTCGCGACCATCGATAGAAACTGCGCTCATGATTATTGTCCAGTTAAAGCGGGCGTGGCGTTCGCGCCCGCACCCGTGAAACAGCGCGGATCGCGCACGGAACCCCAGGAGTCGAGATTGCTGGGAGACGGCTCCATGCGCCGTGGCTCACGAGGATGCGCTTCAGCAAATGTTTCCATTCCGAAGCTGTACTCCATCGTCAACCCATCGGGGTCAAGGAAATACAGAAAGACGCTGTCGGAAGCGGGATGCCGGCCAGGTCCAAACACCACGTCGGAGTTGGCCGCCTTCAGGCGCGTTAGCGCCTTACCGATGTCGTCGATTTCCGTCACCATGTAATTGACGTGGTGCAGACTGTGGCGCTCAAATCGTGCGATACCGATTCCGTGGTGATACGGGTTCGGCCAAACGCGCATGAAGGTGACGAATTCGCCGAGCGAGTCGGACTCCCGGAAATTCAGCACGTCGCGCCAGAATTCAATGGCGCGCGCCGCATCAGGGGTGTTGAAGACAACATGCCCGATCCGCTGGACGCGCGCGACCGACGGCAGGAATGGACGCTCCGCGTCTGGCAGTGGGACGTAGAACTCCACCGTTGCTCCGATCAGCGGTTCGAATACCCTTACAGCCCGCAGTTGCGCCCGTTCCCGACAGCGCTCCTGCGCCGTTTCGTGCACGTCGAGACCGGCGCGCGTCAGCCGTTCGATCAGCGGCTTGAACTGCGCCTCGTCCTCCAGCATGAAACCGGCGCACCGGAGCCCTGCTTCCGACGCCGCATACAGCACCACGTTATGGTGATCGTGATCGCAGCGCAGTCGGATCTCGCCGTCGGCACCCGTGTCTACGTATTGGAGCCCTACCACCTCTTCATAGAAACGGCGCGATTTTTCCAGATGAGTCACGTTAAGTTCCACACGCCCCAACTTCCGGTATCGGATCATGACACCCTCCCCTTCAGTACTGGCCGCGCGGCGGCAGACCGAGCCGCATCTGCCCATACATCGTGGACACCGCATGCCAGTTGACGCTGATGTGGTGTGCAACGGCATTGATATCGCGCCAGGCACGCTGGATGCCGCTGTCCAACTGGATGCCCGTTCCGCCTACGACGTCGTACAGTGCGTTGATGGCATCAACACACAGACGCACCGCGTATGCGTGGCCTCGCCGTAGCGTGATGCGTTGCTCCTTGCTCAACTTGACGCCGCCGTCCACCCACTCGGTGATCTGTTGCAGGTCACGTTGCAGAATAAGCTGTGCGGCATCGACCGCGGCTTCGGCCTGCGCCACCGCCGACTGGACATGCCCGAACTGGGCAATCGAAGCACCGCCGCCCGCAAAGGCTCCGCGCGTCGCGCGTGCGGCGATGCTTTCGACAAATTCATCAATTGCACCGCGCAAGGCAGCCACGGCCGGGTTGGCCAACAGCGGCGGGAATCCGCTCAGGAAAGGCACCCGGTAAAGCGCCGAATCATGAACGTCTGCGCCCGGTGCTTCCTGTTCAAGAACCTCCGAAAACGCGACGGTGCGATGCGCGGGAACGAACACTTCCTCATCGATCAAGATGTCCTTGCTGCCGGTGCCTGCGAGACCCACCGTGAACCACGTGTCGACGATGGTGTATTCGCCCTGCGGTACCAGCAGGAAGATCGGCCGGGGGGGCGCCCCTTCAGCCTGTTCGACCATCGCGCCGAGCGACAGCCACTGAGCGTTATCGCTGTTGCTACCGAAGCTCCATCGGCCCTTAAGCCGGAAGCCGCCCTCCGTTGGCGTGGCCTTGCCGGTCGGCGCAATGCAGGAGGCAATCAGTGCGTCCGGCGTCTTGCCCCACACGTCGTGCTGCGCTTGCTCCGGAAACATGCCGACCACCCATGACGCCGCGGCACTGAGTCCGTAACACCAACCGGTCGAGGTGCATCCCTGGCCAATTTCGAATGCAAGACGACGCAACGCCTCCAGGCTCAACTCATATCCGCCAAAGCGCCGCGGCTGCACCACCCTGTAGAGCCCAGCTTCCCTGAGCAGATTCGTCACGTCAGACGAAACGCGTCGATCCTGCTCGGTCTGGCGGGCACGTTTGGCGACCAGCGGCCGCAGTTCTGCAGTTGCATCCAGCAAACGCGCAAACAAGGCGTCGTCAGATGCCGCATCGCCCAGCGATGCGGACTGCCGCTCGATAACGCTCGAAGTCATGGTCATTCCTGTCACCTCCAAATTTATTGCAAAAACAACTAATCTGTGATCGAATTAAAGCCCATAAAAGTTGTTTTTGCAACTGTTTTTGCGGTCTGCAAATACCAGGAGTTACCCTTATGAAAACGGCCCGCCAGCCTCAGCAATGCGGATGCATCGACATCCATACTCATGTCGTTCCGCACGACTTCCCCGCTTACGTGGGGCGCTATCCAGACGCACCATGGCCCTCGATGCGCGAAGGTCACGCTTGCCACCGGCACGTGGTCGTCTCATCCAAGGTGTATCGGACGGTTTCGCATCAGGCGTGGGACGTTGACGTTCGACGCGCTGACATGAACCGGCTCGATGTCGAACGGCAAGTGCTCTCCCCGATGCCTGAGCTACTGTCGTACTGGCTTGATCCCGCAGATGGCGCAACGCTGGCGCGTTACCTGAACGAAACGCTGGCGAATATGGTGGTCCGCGCCCCCGACCGTTTTAGCGCACTCGGTGCCGCGCCGCTGCAGCACATCGACCGCGCGATTCAGGAGCTCGAATTTGCGGTCGGCACACTGGGGTTGGCCGGGATTGAGGTCGGCAGCAACGTGGGCGGCGTGCCGATCGGCGATCCACGCTTCTTCCCGTTCTTCGAGGCCGCCGAAGCACTCGACGCGGCGATCTTCGTGCATCCGCTGCGCCCGGCCGGTATGGACCGGCTGGTTGGGCCTGCATCGTTGGAGCAGATCGTCGCGTTCCCCGGCGAGATTGGTCTTGCAGCGGCATCGCTGATCACCGGTGGCTTGCTGAAAAAATTCCCCCGCCTGCGCATTGCCCTGAGCCACGGTGGCGGTGCGATCCAGACCTTGCTGCCACGCATGCAGTTTGCCTGGGAGACACTGGACGCACTTCGGGAAGCCATGCCCGTGGCGCCGGTCGAAGCGGCGCGGACACTCTATTACGACGATCTCCTCTACAGCGCCACAGCCATCCACGCCCTCATCGAAACGGTCGGCGAGGACCGCGTCATGATTGGAACCGACTACCCGTTTGCGATCATGGACGCCGATCCGGCAGCGCGGGTCGCTAGCCTTGGCTTGAGTGCCGCGACGCTTGAAGCCTTACGATGGAAAAACGCGGCTGCATGGCTCGGCCTGAAGTGACGGCTTGCAACACCTCGCGCGACAAAACCCTGGCTGGCGTTTGACATGGGCACGGCGTTGAACGCCATCGCGAGAAATGGCTACGCGATGGCGAGGCGCCCATCTACTCAATGACGGTCTCGTCGCTTCGCGGCGGCGTTGCTTGGGCTTCGCACCTGGCCTGCGGTTATAGTGTTCCCGAGTGGAAGTGCCGCGTCGCCTTCGAGCCAAATCTCCGCACGAAGTCGCGCGGCAGTCTGGCTTCGTGCGGCCGATGGAGAGACCTATAAAAGCGTACAGGCTTGATCGAATTCGAGGCGCGGCGCGCGCGCAAACAGATTCGCCTTGTCGCCGTACCCGAGATTGCAAAGGAAGTTCGACTTAATGTGACCTTCGGGAAAGAATTCTTCGGTGGAATTCGGCTCGCTCTTTCCAGCACCAAAAAATTCCTCGTCGACCTTCGCGTTGTCGAACCCCGACATAGGTCCGCAATCTAGTCCTAACGCACGCGCAGCCAGAATCAGGTAAGCGCCTTGCAAACTGGAGTTGCGCTTCGCCGTAGCGTCGACTAGTTCCGGTGCGTTGGCGAAGAGATCACGCATGCCAGGATCGTGCGGCAATAGCTGCGGCAGCTTCTCGTAGAATTTCAGGTCGTGAGCGATGATGGCTGTCACCGGAGCGTTCATCGTCTTGTCCACGTTCCCGGGAGCGAGTGCCGGCAACAGCCTCTCCTTTGCCGCCTTGGTGCGCAAGAAAAGGATCCGTGCGGGATTGCCGTTGGCGCTGGTGGGCGCCCATCTCATCAAGTTGTAAACCTGACGCAAGATTTCGTCCGACACCGGCTCGGCGAGCCACGCCCTGTACGAACGGGCCTCACGAAACAGAACATCGAGCGCAACATCCTCTATAGCGTTTCTCATCAATTCTCCTAAAGCAGAAGGCCGCGGCTGACTCGCACGAAGTGCTCGCTCACACGGCTACGATCAAACATTTCATATCAGCGCGACCCAGCCAGACCTCAACCCGTGCATCGACACCTGCGGCGACGGCGCGCTGGACATATTTTCTTCTTACATTCCCGAAGTTGCGGCCCCTACCATTGCAGGGAAGCATCTACCCTCGATGAGGGCACCCAATGTCACACGAACAAACGCTTGCCTGATAATAGATTGGCAGCGAGGGCGTGCATATGTCCTGAATTGCAAAGCAACTTTGCGCGCGGTAGAACGCCGAACATTCAACAAGAATCCACCGATGAGCCCTATCACTGACATCTCGTCATCGATCAGGGATTGCGTCCGCAATGTCTGGTTGCGGACGCAATCATGCGTCCTCCTCAGTCACCCGTGTCAGGTTGTAGAATGGATATTTATAAGGATTACTATGTTAATAAAGCACATGCTACCCACCTCTGCTCCGCTACGACGTATCAGAACTTCTGCTGCAGACCGACCATGACACCAAGCTGATCCGCGCCCGTTTCGACAGTGCCACCAGCCGCAACCGGGTTGGCAGCCAGCGCACTGTTGAACATGTACCCGACCGACGTGTACACCGTCGTGCGCTTCGATATCAGGTAGTTCACGCGACCGATCAGCAATGTCGAATTCGCGTCATTCTTCCCAGCCGGACCGCGTTGCAGGTAACGCACCCCTTCTGCGTCGAAGTAAAACGAGGGCGTTGCATAGTACGTCGCCCCTGCGAAGAAAATATCTGTCTGCAAATGGGTCGCGGCTGCCACGTTGTTTCTGACCCAGCCGACACCGATCTTGGTTGGGCCCAGAATCACGTAGCCGTCGACGATGTTGTGCGTATCGGTGTACGCGCTGTTGTTCAGCGGCGCCGACGCACCCGTACCACCGCGCATCACGTCGTAGGATACTGCCGCACCGAAGCTCGTTGAATCATAGGCAAGCAGCGCGGTGTATTGCCGGCACGCAACGAAGTCGCCGGGCACCTGTCCACCGCAGTTGGTCGCCGCCGGGCCCGCAGGACCGGCGGCGTCACGGCCAAAGCTGTATGTTCCGCCGAGCGTGACGCCGTGGAATTTGCCGAGATAGCCAACCGCGTTGTCGCTGCGCGAGTTCGGCAGATACGGATCGAAGCTGGCCATCGAGTGAATCGAAGGGCCGATCACATCCGCGTTCGTCAGCGCGTACATCGTCATGTTCATTTGTCGGCCGAGCGTGAGTGAACCGTAGTCGCTGCTTACCCCGACATTCGCCTGACGGCCGAAGAGGCGCCCGCCATAGTTCAGCGAGCCAGTGCCCGGCTGAAAACCGCTCTCCAGGACAAAGAATGTCTTGTAGCCACCGCCGAGGTCCTCGACACCCCTAAAGCCCCAGCGTGACGGTACTTCACCCGTCAAAGCGGGCACCCCAACCTCCGATCCGCCGTGGGCTGTTGCGTGGTTGTAGTACGACAGCCCTGTATCGACGATTCCATATAGCGTGACACTGCTTTGGGCATACGTGAACCCTGACGCCGCGACGAGCAACGTCGCGCTCCATTTGATTTTCATGACGATCAAATCTCCATTTTTGTGGCGCAATGCCTGGTTTTTTAAAAGACTAGGGAAACGCTGATCAATAAGTCTATTAAAATTATTAGGATGACTTATCTTATAAATCTCAAGCGGCTACGATAATCCGATCTGAACCCGTGTCATTGCGATCGACCGCTCCACGCCCGTTCGCATCTCTATGTTGCTTTTGCACGGCGCGTGGACGTGCATCTATCGCGACAGTTCGCGGCAATCGCCCAGGCCGTGCCTCAGGGCGCGGCGTTTAGTGCAACCAGTCTCCCCCTCATCTGTCCGCTCTTGTGGCGTCGTGGGTCATGAACGTGCTCTTGAGCGTGCCAATCCCTTCGACCCAGACCTCCATCTCATCGCCGGGCTCGATGAACTGGTTGTGCGGCATACCGACGCCCGCCGGCGTGCCCGACAGGATCACGTCGCCCGGATACAGCGTGACGCGACTGCTCAGGAAGGCGAGTTGTTCGGCAACGCTGAAGATCATCTCGGCGGTACTCGAATCCTGACGCAGCTCGCCGTTACGCCAAAGACGGATTCCGAGTGACTGCACATCCGGAATGTCTTCTGCCGGCGTGATCCAAGGTCCAAGCGGACAACTTCCCTCCCAACACTTCTGGGAGATCCAGTCGAAGTGGAACGGTGAATGCACGCCAATGTAGTCGCGTACGAATACATCTCGCAGGGAGAGATCGTTGGCCACGGTGTACCCGGCAACGTACGACAGCGCGTCCTCGACTGCGACGTTGCGTGCCGGACGTCCAATGACCACCGCGAGCTCTGCCTCCCAATCGACGCAGCGGCTGTAAGGCGGCAAAGTCACGGGTTCCCCGGTACCCACCACCACCGAGCATGACGGAGCCTTGATGAAATGCCACGGTGCGCCCGAAACCGTGTGCGGATCGGGCGACGGTGGCATATTGAATGCGCGGTCCATCTCCGCGACGTGATCATAGTAATTCGCGCCTGCGCCGTAGATGGTTCCAGGTAGCAGCGGCGCCAGCAGCTTTACCGCATCGAGGGCGAAACCCGGCAGCGATGTCGTCGATGCGCTAATGCGAGCGGCTGCCTCGCGCAATTGCGGACCCAATCTGTCCCACTGGCCGATCAGTTCAGTGACCGTCAGGTCATACATGTCAAGCTGCAGCAATTCGCCAAGCTGCGAACCATACGGATAAACACGCTCGCCGATCAGCAGTCCGGCACGCGCTCGCCCTTCGTCGTTGAAGCTCAGCAGATGGTAACGGTCGTTCATGTCGAATTGTCCTGCCGCTTAGAAGCGATCACCGAAATCGAAGACGTCCTCGTCCTGAAACCCTTCGTAATACTGAAATTCCCACCAGTTGTAGTCGAGGTCCTGCAGATAGAACGAGTACACGCCATGTTGCAACGTCACTTCGGTAATCTGGCGAATCTTGTAATGATCCTTGTACTCGTGCGCCGAACGATGAGCAGCGTCGACTTCTTCACGAGTGCGCACGTCGAGTCCCCAGTGGGTAAGGAACGAGACGTCGTGAATCTTGTCGCCCACTTCGACACAGAACACATGGAACTTCAAACCCAGCCGGAATGCGAACGCTGGGGCCGCATGGCGCACGGTTTCAAGACCAAGGAACTCCTCGTAGAAGCGCCTTGTTTCGGCAATGTCGCGGCACTCGAGCGTGCCGTGTCCGAGCACGTAGGGCCGATTGATCGCGGCGCTGTTTTTCAGCGGTACAACTGCCTCGCTAGGGATTTCAAGCGTCATAAGATGCCTCCATGGTGTTATGTCCGGCGGGTGTATCGATCGGCGATTGCGTGGCCTTACGCTGCGGTCTCGGCCTGCGTCAGGAACGCATCGGCGTGGAAGGCCGTTGCTGGAAGACCGCACGTGCTCGTGAAGTCTTCCCGTGCTGCGTTGACCATCGCCGGCGCGCCGCACGCATAAACCTCATAGCCAGAAAGGTCCGGAAAATCGTCGACCACCGCATGGTGAACCCAGCCCGTGCGCCCGGTCCAGTCGCAATCCATTCCCGGTTCGGACAGCACCGGCACGAAATGGACGTTCGGATGATCCTCCGCCCATTTGCGCGGCAGATCGGCCAGATACAGGTCGCGCCGCTGGCGGCCACCCCAGTAGATATGGAATGCACGAGCGCTCCCGCGTTGCAGTGCATACTCGACGATGGCTTTTACAGGCGCGAAGCCGGTTCCGCCTGCGAGCAGAATGGCGGGCTTGTCGGATGATTCGCGCAGGAAGAACGAACCGAACGGGCCTTCGAAACGAAGCATCTCCCGCGGGGCAAGCGCCGAGAATACGTGCTCGGTGAAGCGGCCGCCCGGGTGATGGCGAATGTGCAACTCGATATGCGTCAGCGACACCGGATCGGGCGGCACAGCGATCGAGTAGCTGCGGCGCACGCCGCCCGGCAACAGGACGTCTATGTACTGACCCGCGCGGAAGAAGAAGTTCTCGTTCAGCGGAAGTCGCAACCGCAGAACGGCAACATCGGGCGCGGGTCTCGCGATGTCAGTCACCCGGCAGGGGTAGGTGGAAGCCTTGACGGCATCGAGGCCGGTTAACTCCTCCACCTCGATGGTCAAATCGGAAAGCGGCTTCGCCGAGCATAGCAATGCGTAGCCGTCCTCTCGCTCCTTGGGTGGTAGGGCTCGTTCGAGTACGTGACCATGCTCGACGCGCCCCTCCACGACGCGCGCCTTGCACGCGCTACAAGCACCCGAGCGGCAGCTATAAGGAACGAAAAGACCGGCCTTCATGGCTGCCGCCAATACCGTTTCGCCCTCTTCGATGACATAACGATTTCCGCTTGGCTTCAGTAGTATTTCAAAACTCACGCTCGCGTCTCCATTCTTGGGTCCAGCCTCCACCCGGCTGCCCTGCGCGTTCCGAACCCACCGCTGGCGTATCGCCACCGGGTCTTCGGTCACAATTATTGCAAAAGCAACCAAGCCATGAGCGAATTAGAGCTCTTTAAAGTTGTTTTTGCAACTATTTTGCGGTCTGAAAATACCAGGAATTACCCTAATGAAAACGGCCAGCAGCCTTCGCAATGCGGATGCGTTCGGATCCGGAATTTCACACGTATCTGTTCCCATCAAAGACCATGAGCGATCTCGCACCCGCCGTTTCAAGCTCTACGATTTCTTCATCTGCCGTCCATGTTCGTTGCAGCCAGTTGACTCTAGGATCGTGGTAACTGGCATACGTCAGGGCCTTCACGCCCTCCGGTCGATGGGCGTCAAACAACATTGACTGCCTAACCACACAGGAGTGAAAAATGGACCACAAACTTTGGCCTCTGTTCGCGCATCAATTGGACGCGGCGTGGATCAAATATATCTGGCTCGCTATTCACGGCGGTGACCCGTCGATTGAAACCAGTGGAGAGGCGAATGACTTGTTGATTGCCGCACTTGTCGCCCAATTGAGTTCGACGAGCCCCTCTGTCGACCCGGCCACGATGATCGAACGTTTGAAGTTTTTTGGGGTGACTGTGACGATGAAAACAGGCGCTGAACAACACGAGCTCATTCCCGGTGTCGAGCTCTATGCCGAAGCGCTCGCCGCAGGAAAACCTGGTCGGAGCGTTCCAGAAATTTGCCTCACAAACGGCTATACCGGCGAAATTTGTTGGCCATATCATTACAGGGCCGGGGGCCCCACTGACGCAGAATCCGACTGATCGGCCGGCGGTACGTTGAAGCGGTCGTTTCAGCGTACCGCAAGCGCCCGCTCCTGCCCGCTCGGCGCTTACCTGCTGAGCCAGTAAGGGTCCGAAGAAAATTCCGTGGTGACCGGATGCGTTTCCAGCGTATAGAAACGCAGATGGCGGCCGTCCGGATCTTCTGCAGCCAGTACCCATCCGATGACCCCGGTAAACACCGGGGAATGGCGAATCCCCTTCGTTTTCAGGTAGTCGCCGGATGCAGCGCCCGGCGGCGCCAGACTAGCGTGAGGACGGCCGCGAACGCCGCGCTGAGCGCCAGCAGCGGCGTGGCCGCCGTGACGTCGTGAAAGCGATCACAGGTCGCGCCGAGTACGTGCGAATGATATTTAGCGGAACCGTTGCAAAGACGGATCGATAATCCGTTGTTCCGGCAGATTCAGCATGGTCGGCAACGCGCTCAAAGGCGGCAAGCCGCTGACATCGGCCCACCGGCCGCCGCTCGTCATATAAATGATCGTCGGCGTGCCATCGAAGCCGAGGTTTTGAAACGTCTTTATGTTGCCTTTCAACTTCGCTTGTGTCGCGGGCGGAATCGTCGCCAATGGATTGATACCGCCGGATTCCTCCTTCTCGGAGAATTTCGTTTCGAGTTCGCGCAGCAATGCCGGGCCATTCTGCGCCTGAAGCAACGCGGCGGCCTTGCCCGGCGAATCCGGTTTCAGAAAGCCCATTGGGATCCAATGCACCTGCAACCCGGCAGCCTCATACGGTTGGAACGCTTTCCACGCGTAATGACAGAAAATGCAGTTGGGGTCCATAAAGACGTAGATCGTCGATTTGACGTCTTTGCCCGAAGCACCCTCGACGATTGCCGGCGCGTTCTCGAACGTCGCGGCGGCTGACGCCGGCAAATAACTTGGTGCTGGCTGCTCCGCCGCCACAACACCACCAGACAACACCACCGCGACCGCGGCAACCGCGAGTCTTACAGGTTTCAACATCAAGCGCTCCCATTCGATATAGAACAAACTGTGCAGCTGCGTATGTTCGCCGATTTTCAACGATTCTGCAGTTGAGTCGACCGACCGCAGCCAGCCGCACTGGGACCGCTGAGCCTGCTGCCAAGTCTCCGTTCAAGCCTGTTCCGATCCAACCGGCTCGCCTACGCGCTCGGTCCACGCCGGGTAGTCGCTAGCGCAACCCGATCAGGCATTCTTGCTCGTCGACGTCGAATGCGCGACGCCCGAACAGATCGCGATACTCGAAGAAATCCATCTGAAAAGTAAAAATTTCGGATTACTACTGTTCATCGCGCTTCAGCCGGAGATCCCGCTCTCGGCCTTCAGCGCATGCCGTTCCGACGTGCTAGCGTGGATACGACACCTCCATGACCGCGCTGTTCAGGATCATTGGGTGGATTCCTCCTCGTTCTTACCAAGTATCGACGAACGGAGTCACGCGCTCGCCCGTCTTCGCCGACGCGAGCCCGCGTACGAGCCACGCGCGGGTCTCGGCCGGATTGACGACCGCATCGATCTCGAGCGACATCGCCATGTTCACCGCCGCGCCGCGCTCGTACTGCTGCGCGAGCAGCTGGTCGAACAACGCGTCGCGCTCGGAGCCGGCCGGCACCGCGTCGAGCTCCTTGCGGAACCCGAGCCGCACCGCGCCTTCGAGGCCCATTCCGCCAAACTCGCCGGTCGGCCAGCTAATCGTGAACATCGATGCGTGGAAGCCGCCCGCCGTCATCGCCATCGCGCCGAGCCCGTAGCCCTTGCGCAGCACGACGGAAAAACACGGCACGCGCAGATGCGACGCGGTCACGAACAACCGGCTCACGTGCCGCACCTGCGCGGTCGCCTCGACGTCGGGGCCGACCATGAAGCCCGGCGTATCGACGAGGCTCACGATCGGCAGCCCGTGCGTGTTGCACAGCTGCATGAAGCGCGCGGCTTTGTCCGACGCGTCCGCGTCGATCGCGCCGCCCAGATGCAGCGGATTGTTCGCGATCAGTCCGACCGGCCGGCCGTCGATCCGCGCGAGCGCGGTGTGAATTCCGGTGCCGAAACCGGTGCGCAGCATCAGCAGGCTGTCCTCGTCGACGAGGCCGGTCATCGCCGCTCGGGTGTCGTACACACGCAGCCGGTTCTCGGGCACGACATGGCGCAGCGTGCGTTGATCCGGCGCGCGCCAGTCCGTCGTCGCGCCCTGGAAGAACCCGAGGTAGCGGCGCGCGGCAGCGACCGCCTCGCGCTCGTCGTCGACGAGCACATCGATCACGCCGTTCGCGTGCTGGACCTGGCTCGGCCCGATCTGCTCGGGCGTAAACACGCCGAGGCCGCCGCCTTCGATCATCGCGGGCCCGCCCATCCCGATGTTGCTGTTGCGCGTCGCGATGATCACGTCGCTGCAGCCGAGCAGTGCCGCGTTCCCCGCGAAACAGCGGCCCGACGTGATGCCGACGACCGGCACCTGACCCGACAGCGCCGCGTAGCTCGCGAACGTGCCGAGGTGGAGCCCGGCGGCGTGCTGCGAATCGACGTCGCCCGGCCGACCGCCGCCGCCTTCGGCGAACAGCACGACCGGCAGCTTCTCCTGCAGCGCCAGCTCGAGCATCCGGTCGGTCTTCGCATGGTTGTAGTAGCCCTGCGTGCCGGCCAGCACGGTTGCATCGTACGACATCACCGCCGTGCGTGCGCGCGCCACGCCGAACAGCGCTCCGTTCACGCCGCCGATCCCGGTGACGATCCCGTCAGCCGGCGTGTTCGCGATCAGATCGTCTAGCGTGCGGCGGCTGCGCTGCGCGGCGACCGCGAGCGCGCCGTATTCAATGAAGCTGCCGTCGTCGCACAGATCCGCGATGTTCTCGCGCGCGGTGCGCCCACCTCGCGCGTGGCGTTTCGCGACGGCGTCCGGACGCGCGGCATCGAGCGTCCGCGCGTGGCGGTCGAGCACCTTCTGCAGATCGGCGCGGATCCGGTCCGGATCGTGCGCGAGCTCGTCGGCGACCACGTCGACGCCGCCGGCGTCGACCGGCTCGAGCACGAGCACCGCCTGCCCCTGCGCGAGATAGCTGCCCGGCGCGGCGAGAATCGACAGCACGCGGCCCGCGTGCGGCGCGCGCAGCAGATGCTCCATCTTCATCGATTCGAGCACGCCGAGCTCGGCGTCGGTGGCGACGACGTCGCCTTCCGATACCGACACTTGCACGACGCGCGCGGGCATCGGCGCGAGTACCGCATGCTCAGGCGCGGCCGGATGGCCGTCCGACGCGGCGGCGGCCGGCCCAGGGTCGCGCTCGTCCGTGCGGTCCGCGTAAGCGCGCGCCGCGTCGACAAGCACAGGCAGCGCGGCCTCGAGCCAGCGCGTATGGACGTTCTGGCTCGCCATCGCCGGATCCGCGGCGAGCGCGCGCAGCAACGGCAGGTTCGTCGCCACGCCCGCGATCCGGAATTCGGCGAGCGCGCGCTGCGAGCGGCGCAGCGCATCGTCGAACGACGCACCGCGCGTACGGATGACGAGCTTCGCGAGCAGCGTGTCGTAATGCGGCGACGGCACGCCGCCGGCGACGCCGTGCGTATCGACGCGGATGCCCGGCCCGGCCGGCAGATCGAAGCGCGTCAGCGTGCCGCTGCCAGGCTGGGCGTTGCCGTGCTCGTCGAGCGTCTCCGCGTTGATCCGCCACTGGATCGCGAAGCCGCGCGGCGCGGGCGGCGTGCGTGCGTCAAGACCGAGATCGGACAGCCGGCAGCCGGCCGCGATTGCGATCTGCGTCTGCACGAGATCGACGCCCGTCACTTCCTCGGTGATCGTGTGTTCGACCTGCAGCCGCGGATTCGCCTCGATGAACACGTAAGGCAGATCGGCCGACGCTTGATCGACGAGAAACTCGAACGTGCCGAGCCCTTCGTAGCGGACCTCGCGCGCCATCCTGAGCGCGTCGGCGACGATCCGCTGCCGCAGCGCGTCGGAAAGCGACGGGCTCGGCGCGATCTCGACGAGCTTCTGGAAGCGGCGCTGTAGCGTGCATTCGCGCTCGCCGAGCGACAGCACCGCATCGCCGTCGCCGACGACCTGGATCTCGATGTGGCGCGCCCCCGTCATCAGCCGCTCGACGTAGACGCCATCGACGCCGAACGCCGCCTTCGCCTCGCTGCGGCAGCGCTCGTACGCGGCGGGCAGGTCTTCGGCGGACGCCACCGCGCGCATCCCACGCCCGCCGCCGCCGCCGATCGCCTTGACCATCACGCCCGCGCCGCGCTGCGCGGCGAAGAATGCCAGCGCCTCGTCGCGCGTGACGGCCTGCTGGCTGCCGGGCATCACCGGCACATCGCAGCGTTGCGCGAGCGCGCGCGAGCGCGCCTTGTCGCCGAACAGCGCGAGCTGCTCGACCGTCGGTCCGATGAAACGCAGGCCGGCCGCCGCGCACGCGGACGCGAAATCGGCGCGTTCGCTCAGGAAGCCGTAGCCGGGATGCACGGCGTCGCAGCCGTGCTCGCGCGCAATCGCGATCAACCGCGCGCCGTCGAGATACGCGGCTGGCCCGGCGACGCCGAGCCCAACCGCAGCGTCGGCCGCGCGCACGTGCGGCGCATGGGCATCGTCGTCGGCGTAGACAGCGACGCTCGCGACCCCCAGTTCTCGCAGCGCGCGCACGATGCGCAATGCGACCTCGCCGCGGTTCGCGACAAGGACCTTCTTGAATAGAGTTCGAGTCATGACACCGGAATGAATGGTGGGGAAAAGATCAGAGGAGATCCTTCAGCATGCGCCGCAGCACCTTGCCGGCGCCGGTCGCGGGCAGCGCCTCGATAAAGCGCACGTCGCGCGGCACCTTGTAGGCCGCCATGTTCTCGCGCGCCCACGCGACGAGCGCGTCGGCGCTCAGTTCGACGCCCGGCTTCCTGACGATGAACGCGCACACGACCTCGCCCTTCTCCGGGTCCGGCTTCGCGATCACCGCGGCCTGCGCGATCGCCGGATGCTTGATCAGAATGACCTCGACCTCTTCGGGAAACACGCTGTAGCCCGTTACCTTGATCATTTCCTTGAAGCGGCCGAGGAAGGTCAGATAGCCGTCGGCGTCGAGCTTGCCCATGTCGCCGGTGTAGACCCAACCCTTGCGCAGCGTCGCGGCGGTCGCTTCGGGCTTGTTCAGGTAGCCCTTGAAGTTGCCCGGCCCATGAATCGTGATCTCGCCGACTTCGCCGGCCGGCAACGGCTCGCCGGTCGCCGGATCGACGATGCGGATCAAATTGCCCGGCACCGGTTTGCCGTGCGTGCCCCAGCGGATCGCATCGGCCGGCATCGCGGTATCGAACGTGTGCGTTTCACTCAGGCCGTACGCGGCTTCGGCGGAGATGCAGTTCGGCGTGAATGCGAGCCACTGGTCCGCGAGCGCCTCGGTATAAGCAATGCCGAAGCTTGTGACCGGATTGCGGCGCAGCGCGCTCGAGTCGCGCTCGCGCGCGTCAGGCAGTTGCATCAGCGCGACGTTCATCGGCGCGATGCTGTACCACCACGTGACGCGATAGCGTTCGAGCGCGACCGCAACGGCCGCCGGATCGAAGCGGTACATCAGCACCGACGTCGCGCCGTTGTAGACCGGCGCGCAGACGCCGCAGCTCATCCCCGCGATGTGATAGAGCGGCGCGACCGCGAGCATCACGTCGTCGGGCCCGAGCTCGTTGGTCCGGGTGGAAGGCGAAATCTTGAACAGCACGTTGCCGTGCGTCAGCATCGCGCCCTTCGGCAGACCGGTGGAGCCGGACGTGTAGGTCATCAGCGCGAGATCGTCCATCCCGACGTCGACCGGCGTCGGACGCTCACCCGAGCGCGCGACCTCGAGAAAATCCTCGCAGCCGGCCGGCACCGGCGCCGACCGCGCGCGCATCTCGAGGAGCTCGGCGAGCACGGGAATCTCGGGCGCGTCCGGCAGCAGATCGCCATAGCGAACCACGAACACGTGCTTCAACTGCGTCTGCGCGCGGACCTTGTCGACGACGGGCAGCAGCATGTCGGCCGCGACGATCACGCGCGCCTGCAGGTCGGTGAGCTGATACGTGAGCTCGTGCTCCTTGTTGAGCGGCCCGCACGGGCAGACGACCGCGCCGATCTTCTGGATACCGTAATGCGCGATCAGATACTGCGGGCAATTGTTCATGAACAGTGCGACCGGCTCGCCCTTCGCGACGCCGAGCGCCTGCAGCCGCGCCGCGAACGCGTCGCTCGCGGCGTCGAGTTCCGCCCAGGTGATTGTTCGTCCGTACCAGATCTGCGCCGCGCGGGACGGCATGGTGCGCGCGTGAGCGCGCAGGGTCTCGTGCAACGGCAAGGCACGGGGTGCGGCATCGGCCATGAATGTGTCTCCTATGTCGACCGGAGTTAGCGCTTTAGCGCTTACTCCGGTCCCATGCAGAGCTGTCGACCGGAGTTAGCGCTTTAGCGCTTACTTCGGTCCCATGCAGAGCTGTCGACCGGAGTTAGCGCTTTAGCGCTTACTCTGGTCCCATGCAAGGTCTGTGTCATGATTCGCCGGCACGGGTACCGTGGTCCGAAACGAATTCGTGCCGGGTTGCAACACTCTCTGCGGTGTCCGTTAATATATACCCACCAGTATTATTTTTGATACCACCAAGTATGAAATCGTTGCCGAGCCTTCCCGCGAAGTCCGGACGCCAGCGCGTAGCCACGCACGGCACGGACGAAAAGCGCGAGCGCATCCTCGATGCGGCGGAACAGCTGTTCGCCGCGCAGGGCTATGCGAACACGACCGTCGAGCAGATCGTCCAGGCGCTCGGCGTGACCAAGCCGTTCGTGTACTACTACTTCAGCAGCAAGCAGGAGATCTTCGAGACGCTGGCGTGGCGGCCGGCCGTCGCGTGCTTTACCGTATTGGATTTTCCCGACGACGATTCGCGCCCGGCGCACGAGAAGGTGAAAACCGGGATCGAGCAGTTGATCCGCGCGACGATCGAGCATTACCCGAGCTCGTTCTTCCCCGCGCGCGAGCCGCAAGCGTTCCGCCCCGACTATCTGGTGCGGCAGCGAGAACTCGCTGAGCATTTTTACGAGCGCCTGTGCGCGCTGCTCGAAGAGGGCCGCGACGACGGCTGGTTCGATTTCAACGAAACGCGTGTGACTGCGCACGCCGCGTGCAGCGTGTCGGGCTTCCTGTACTCATGGTACAAACCCGACGGCAGGCTCAACGTGGACGAAATCGTGCCGGAGCTCGTGAAGACCGCCTGCCGTGCGCTCGGACTGCGCAGCACGCGGCGCAAGCAGCGTAGCGATGCGCGATCGTGATCAGCATCATCGCGATGCGGCGAACCCCAATACACGTCACGACCGCTCAAATACAACGCGTTTCACGCGGCGCGCCCCTGGGCCATTCGCTGAGCTGGACTTTTTCCGGCAGTCGACCGTGAGACTCTTGCCAGACACTCGACATAAACCTCCTCTGTGCTATCTGCAAAAGACTGCAATGAGAACTGCGCCTCGCTCTTGGCACGTGCAGCGGCACCAGCACGCTTGACCTCGCACCGGTTGCCCAGCAGGAGTGCGAGAATCTGAGCGATGTACCCGCATCCACCAAGCGGGACGACCCAACCATCCTCGCCGGGGGTTACGTTTTCAGGCAACCCACCCGTGTCGGAAACAATCACCGGCTTACCCATCGCCATCATCTCGCGGCATGCGAATGACAGCGCTTCTCGCTGCGAAAGCACAAAACCCACATCCATCACCGCTACTGCGGGCCGGACATCCCGAAGCATTCCCGTATAGATCACCTGCGCCGCCATCCCCAGCGCAGCCACCCTCGACAGCTGCGTCGCCCCGGGTAATTGCCCCGCGAGGACAATGCGGACGCGTTTGCGCAATGCATCCGGTAACGTGGCAACCGCAGTCACCATGTCCATCCAGCCTTTGTTGTCATCCATGCCCGCGATGCTGCCAACTACCAGCGCATCCTCCGGAATCCCGGGCAAGAGATGACCTCGAATTCTGTCGACGGCGGCCGTCCTCATGGGTACAAAGCGTCCGAGATCGATCCCGTGCCGCACAACCCAATTAGCCTTGCGTCCATAAACGGTTTTCGCTAGCCGATTGCGCGTGTATGCCGAAACAGAAATTACCGCATCGGTCCCCAACGTGCCCTTAAGCCATGTGGTTACGCTTTTCGCCGGCAGATCATTGTGTTTCGTGTAAACAATGCAGGGCCTGCTTTTTCCTATTCCCGTCGTAGCAAGCATCGCGATCCGGTGATCCGCCGAACCATTGACGTGCACGATATCGAAGCCATTCAGTTTGATCAGACGTCGTAGTGCCCGTCCGGTGTTGACCATTGACGTCAACGTATTGCGAAAATCCAGTGCAATGACGTCGACATCCGGCATCTGCCCCGCGCTGAGATAGAGCCGACTTGACCTCGGTGCTGCAATCGTCACGCGATGGCGCCCCCTCAGTGCTTCCGCCAGGTTAAGGATATACGTCGTATGGCCGCCGCCGTCACCCGCGTGAAAGTTGGTGTACAGAATCTTCATGACAATGCGCTACTTCCAAATTCTCTAAATCGCTTGAACCAGTAGTACGCCCCACCCCACTGTACGTGTTGATACCGCTGCACCTTTCCCGCCAGCCACTCTCCGTTCTTTCCGTTATCCGCCATGCGATGTATCTGGTGCGGGTCACTACCCGCCACGTTGCGTCGGGTGTTGCGCGTTGTATAGAGGTACTCGAACCCGGCAGCTCGCGCAGCGGCGATATAGTCATCGTCGTAGTAACCTTCTGGCCAACACAAATGCGTCGACGCCGCACCCATTTTTTCAGTCAGAATCAGCTTTGACGTCTCGATGTCCGTGCTGATGTCGCGAAATTTACTGGCCGCATCAGTACACGACAGATCCCAGCGACGGTGACTGTGCGTATGACTATGGAACTCGAAAGTGCCCGCTGCGCGCATAAGGTCGATCTCACTCCAGCGCACGGTGACATCGTCTGCCTGGCCGCCTCGAATGAGGCGTTCGCATTCCGGGTGCGAATGTTCTGCACCTGCGTCCCGAGTCAGAACAGATCGAGCGGGACCGTCGTGAACGCGACCCGTTACGAGAAACATGATGGCGTTGAGACCATAACGCTCAAGGCACGGATGAGCGTGAATATAGTTGTCCAGATATCCGTCGTCGAACGTCAACAGGATTGACTTATCAGGCATTGCCGCGCCGTGTAGAAAACGCGCGAATTCGTCTGCCGTTAACGTGACGTATCCGTTACGCGCCAGCCAGTTCATCTGCGAATCGAAGTGCTCCGGGGTGATGCTAAGTGCCCCGGGCGATGGTGAAACATGGTGGTACATCACTACCGGTACCGAGTGGGCGTACGATTCCATCGATGGCGTTACCTTCCATGAATATCAAAATACTCTGCAGCTCCTGCTGCGAGCAATCCAGCTCGTCTCGCCAGATGCTTTCGTGTGCTAACCAAATGCGTCTCCCTTCTATCACGACACAATGTATTTGCGATGCTAATCACCCCCGCTTCAAATGACTGTCGATTTGCTACCGCGATTGTGGAGTTTTGTCGCTCGATATTTCGGCATATTACTTAATCGAAGCGCGCCCTCGCCTCACCGAAACCTCAGTTGCACATTGGCTGAGACCGCTGAAAACGCCTTCAATCCCACGTCAGTTCAGCGCGACGCACAGCATGCGTCGATGCGTCGCCCATCATGCGGCGCGTAGACAGAACTCGACAAACGTGCACGCAATTCGACCAGTCGTAGCGCACAAGAACTCAATACCGTCCTGCGGATACGCGACCGGCGAGCGCATCGAGTTTCGAATGGGGGCCTGCATCTGACTCAGCGAAATGACCGGCATCGGCCGCACGCCGATTCGGGAAGCGATTTTGAGCGCGCGGACTTTCTGCCTCCTGGCGCTACGTCATTTCGGCAGAACTTCGAATGCGAGAAACTGGGTCACTTGGGCCGGATTAAAATTGTCGTCCGACACGAGGACCAAACTGTCGTTCCCATTTGCGAGCTTTGGTCCCCATGCGATGCCCTCAATATTGTCCAGCCTCGGGAGATTGAGCTGGTTCAGGTCAAGCACGAGCCGCTTACTCGCCGGAACGTAGTTTCCATTACGTAGCGACTGGATCGAATGGGTATCCGTTGCGCCCGAGATGTCAATCTCATATAGGCGAATGTAGTTTGCGTAAACATTATCGGGGCCCTGGACTGCTGCTCGTTCCACTATAAGAAAGCGGTGATCATCAACGGCCAACAGGTCGGAAATGCCGTTGTCAGCCAACTTGCCTGCAGCGGGGGCTGACGGAATGGCGTCGACGGGAAAGGCAACTTGCGTGAGCATTTTTCCGCTACGGTCATACTGAGTAATCCGCGATACCGCGCCGTCTACAGGCGTCGGAATGGACCCGTCCTGGTAGAGTGGTCCTTCCATCGAAACCCAAATCGATTTTCCGTCGTGCGCAAAGGTCATGCCCTCAAAGGTTAGATTGTTTCTTGATCCGACGTCCTGCGTCGGAAACATCTTGAACATGGCAGGCACAGGCAGGCTCAGCATGTAGCTGCCAGCCTGAGTGGCCTGCTTCAAAAATGGATCAAGGGCTAGGGCACGATCGCCTTCGCTTGCATACCAGACGCTGTCGTCAATTGGGTCGAGACGAACTGCTTCAAAGTCAGGAATCTCGTCGCCGTGGGTGGCGTATTGCTGACGGTTAGGATAGACCGTTCCATCTTCTTGCCGCAAAAAAGTCGCCCCCAGGAGGCTTATCGATGAGAACTTCTCCATGTCATACGCCAGCGTGGCTGTATAAAAACGCGCTGGATTGATGTCGGAACGATCATCGCTGATTAAAGCCCATGTACGCGAGTTCGGGTTGTAGTCAATTCCCGAAATACCGCCTACCTTTGTTGCTTCAAAATCCTGCTTGTAAGCAATTCGCTGTTCTCCAATGAACCTCAGCGTCCTGACAGACCGCGTCGCGGATGCGCCGTCAGCGCCGGCGCACCCGCATACAGCTAATGCGATAGCTACGATACGGGTGAACGCTGACGCGCTCCGGTTCCAGGATCGAAGTGCATTTCGGCAATCCAAAGTATTCACCTCTTTAGTGAAAGCAGCATCGAGCGTGGCCTGGCGGGCGCGGGCGGCGAACATTTCCACATTCATCTAGGGCGACGGCGAACCAGCGAATGAGTTATCGAAAGCTTGCAGTACCCTTCACAACTTGTGTCATGTCAGATTGACGCATGCCCTATCCTGATTCATCGCTGACTTTAACGGCCGGTTTGGCAAGGCGCGCAGGAGCACGTTCGATGCGCACCGGCCACTGCGTGCGGAAGACGATCTTGATCTGATCCTGACATGTCGCGTGCCGCGGCGCGTGTCGACGGTCCTCACGGTGCAGTACGACCGGGTGATCTATCTGCTTGAAGACACGGTGGCAAACCGCATAGTGCTTCGGAGAAAAAATGTGAATGTGCGCACGTTTTCATTCGATTGCGCAGATTTGCTACCGCCGAACCGCACGTTCACAAATTTGCCGCACGTGGCCCTACCGAGACTTGTGGCTGAAAGCGCCGTCGACGTTGGCGTACGGATTCGCCTCCTTGCGCCGGGCTGCCGCGTCTGGACCGGACATACCCACCTGCTCGCGCAACGGCGCGGGAGTGGTCTTTCCCGGTTTGGCGTCGGGCTTGATATCTTCGAGCCCGCACCCCCACGCGTTCAGCATGCCCTTTGCAACTTCGCGGAAGCTCGGGTGACGGCTCGCGTATTCTTTGACCATCGGCGCGACCTTGTGCACTGCACTCGTGATCCGCTCACGCGCCTCATCCATGTCTGCCTTGCTCAAACCCAGCCGCGCGCCCCCATATGCCACCAGCATGCTGCCCGAAGCCCACACGCGTTTGCCCTGTAGCGTCAGCGCCGACAACTGCGTAGCGTACTTCGGGTAGACGGTGCCACTTAGAACGTCATAGACCGGCGCAAGCCGAACATCATCGACGCTGGTGTAGACAAGCGCGAAGTTCTTCAGGTGAGCATCGGCATTGTGAATGGCGTAGTTCAGCAGTATCAGCGTGTAGAGACGCCGGGCATTATCCTTGAGCGCCGAACGCGGCACGTAGATGTTGGTGAGCCCGGCGAGGTCCTCCAGCGACCCCTTGTACTTGTTGACGGCGTCGTTGGGTTTAAGCGCGCAGTAGTCCTCGACCGCCAGTATCTGGCCATCCGCCGGGCGGTCAAAGCGACGCACGGCGAGAACCTGCCCGTCGTCGGACAATCTTGCCTCGGGCACCTCAAGGCCGGCTTCGCGAGCCACTTCGAGGCACAGGTATTCGTTGATCGCGAGCCCCGGCAGGTCCTCGAAACCGGTCTTCAGGATGAACCCGTCGGTCCACACCGTTGCCTTGTCGCCTGGCCGAACGAGCGCCTTTGGCATGACGCCCGATATCCCTTCCGCGAGGCCGCCTTCAAGCAGACGCAGAAGGTTGTCGCGAGAGTCGGCCGATGCGAGTAGTCCCGCCATGTCGGCCTTGCTGGCGGCGACCGCAGGCGTGACGCCTCGCGGAACCACCTGAACGCGCCCGATCGTGTTCGCGCCAGTGAACGCGAGCAGACCAAAATCGCTCACGTCAGCGTGCGGGCCAAGACGGCGGATCATCAGGTCCTTCTTGAATCCTTCCGGCAGATTCATCTGGAGGAAGGGATGCAGCGTCTTCCAGTCGTACGACGCCGCCCGCACGGGCATGAGCAGGGAGATGAGGCTTGCCGGTGGAACGTCAGGCAGGTAGGTGAAGACGTACTGGCCGGCCTCCTCGGTCAGCGTGCCCACCTGCTGGCCGCTCACATAGACATCGAGGCTTGCGCCGCTCATGACTTACCCTCCGCCGCCTTCAGACGCTGCAAGGCGTTTGTGCGCACGCGCTGGCGCGGCGGCGCGTCGTCTGAGTTGGCGGACTCAATCAGGACGTCGTCGAGCGTGCGCTGATGGCCAGGCCGACGGGCTATGAGTTCCAGCCCGACCGCGTCGAAAAGACTGAGCATCTTGACGGCACCGATTTCAGGCAACGTCCCCGTCTCGAACATGCTGATGCGACCGCGCGTCACGCCGCTCATATCGGCAACCTGTTGTTGCGTCAGGTTGGCAGCCATACGGGCACTACGGAAGGCCTCTCCCAGTTCGGCAAGGTTCATGTTCCATATCCAGTACATTATCGCGTGATGCGCGGATAATGTATCGTATATCGGACATTGCGGCAGCGCAAGTAATGTCACGTATTTGAGACATTAAGGTCTCATTTTGTCATAACGTTCAATATACGAGACATTAAGGCTGTTGTCGGGGGCGGTAAGGCTCCTTGTCAATGCGGTCTCACGTGCGCAGCACACCACTTGCAAGATATTGATGCACGGCCTGAATGGCGGCTGCCCCCTCCCCCACAGCAGCCGCCACTCTCTTGACGGAGCCACTGCGCACATCACCGGCTGAAAAGATGCCGGGCCTGCTTGTCTCGAGATCATGCGGCGGCCGATCCGCAGTCCAGGCGTCGCCGGTATCGCCACCGGTCAGCACGAACCCATCCTTGTCCAGGGCGACACACTCGCCAAGCCACCGGGTATTGGGCTCGGCGCCAAGAAAAAGGAAAACGTGCCGGATGGGCTTGCTTTCGATCTGCCCCTGCCGATCCCACTTTATCGCCTCGAGTTTCGACTCACCGCATAACTCGACGATCTGTGTCTTCGTGTGAAGCGTGATGTTGGCCGTCGCGTTGATCCGCCTGATCAGGTACGCCGACATGCTTGCACTGAGTTTGTCGCCGCGAATCACGACGTGCACATGACGCGCGAACTTCGCAAGAAATACCGCGGCCTGTCCGGCCGAATTCCCGCCGCCCACCACGATCAACTCTTCGTTGTTGCAGAACGCGCCCTCCATGAAGGTCGCACTGTAGTAGACGCCGCGCCCCTCGAAATGCTCAAGACGGACAAGGTCGGGCTTTCGATAGCGCGCGCCGGTGGCAATGACGACAGCGCGCGCGTATACGCGCTCGTCATGGTTCAGGCCGATCTGAAACGATTGACTGTCCGTGCAGTCGATCGTCAGTGCCTCGATGGGCACGCCGACCTCGGCGCCGAACTTGCGGCATTGAGACAGGCCGCGGCCGGCTAGTGCCTGCCCGGATATGCCGGTGGGAAAACCAAAGTAATTTTCGATCTTCGAACTGGTGCCGGCCTGCCCTCCCGGCGCCTTGGCATCCAGAACCGCCACCGACAATCCCTCCGATGCGGCATACACTGCTGCCGCGAGCCCTGCGGGTCCCGCGCCCACGACAACGAGGTCGAAGTGCTCACCATTGAGCCGGTCCGGACTCAGGCCGATTGCATCGGCGACGGCACGGTGGCTGGGTTGTTTCAGCACGACGCCTTGCAACGTGATCACAACCGGAAGGTCAGTTTCCGTTGCGCCATAGCGCGTCAGCAATTCTTTGGCCTCGGGGTGCTCGACGATATCGAAGTACGCCGAAGGTTGACCGTTGCGGCTCAGGAAGTGGCGCAGGCGTAGCGTAGGCGCCGAGGATGTACTGCCAATCACCATCACGCCGACGTGTTGCCCCTGAATGAAAGCGACCCGCCGCAGGATATAGGCGCGCATGATCGTTTCG
This sequence comes from Burkholderia sp. GAS332, assembly GCA_900142905.1. Lineage (NCBI taxonomy): Bacteria > Pseudomonadati > Pseudomonadota > Betaproteobacteria > Burkholderiales > Burkholderiaceae > Burkholderia > Burkholderia sp. GAS332. The sequence goes on from FSRV01000001.1 coordinate 2,662,210, forward strand.
CTTAACTCCGCTTCAGCGATCACGAGCGCGTGGAGTGATTCCTCATCGATAACGATGACTTCGCAATCGGAAAGGGCGCGCGTTGTTGCCACCGCGGCCCGGCCGGCGAGCGTGCCAACCTCGCCGGTGAAACTGCCGGGGCCATGAATGCCCAGTGATCGGGGACCCTCAACGGAGTCTCGGCTCGCATCGATCGTTCCGGAAAGAATGACGTACATCCCGGTGTGCCGGTCGCCTTCGGAATAGAGGATGTCATTGGCTTTCAGCTTGCGCCGCTCGCCATATCGCTCCAGTATCGCCAGCTGCGTTTCGTCCAGCGTGGGATAGACCTGATGGTGGCGGCTGCCGCCTGACGACAGATCGTTGGGCTTGCCTGAAGAGGCTTTGTTCATGGCGAACTCCGTCAAGTCAACACAAGGTCTTTGTCACGGAACGGCTGCATCCCCTATCGCTATGATATCTCCGGTTGCGACACGTGATCGAGCGATCGGGCGATCACCCAATAAGCGACCGCCCAATACGCATCAGTTCAATAGGCGCCCGTTCAAGCCGCGACTTTTTGTTGCCCGCCGAGGGGCAATTCAAGAGTGTCACGGTCAGACTGCGGCACGGAGCCAAGCCGGCGATGGACGTCATGCGTCACGAAACCCTGTTCGCGGCTCGGCACATCGAACCACTCCCGATGAGCAAACGAATCGCGGATATCTTCGAGACCGCTTTCCCAATGCTCGCGCATCGTGTCGACGCTAAACTCGTAGTCTTTGTAATGCCCCTCATAAGGCTTGTTCTTGTAGATGAGGTGCACCACATTGATCGCACTGCCGTCAGCCGCCTCTTCGGCGAGACGGAATAGCGGATCGGTTTTGCGCAGTTCGGATGGGACGTGCGTGAGCAGTTCCTTGATGAAACGTGCATGCTTCTGGCGATCCGCCAGCATGTTGGTCACCGCCCGCGTACGGCTCGAGTACTGAATGTCTTTGGCACGCTCGGACACGTCGAGGAAGTCCCCCGGTGCATTGCCTCGCGCGCTCCACAGATCGACCTGAAAAATCAGCGCATCCTTATGCTCGGCATCGCGAAGCACCTCGGTCAGCGGCGTGTTAGACACGAGGCCACCGTCCCAGTAGTATTCGCCGTCGATCTCCACCGCCGGAAAGCCCGGCGGCAACGCCCCCGACGCCATGAAATGCTCCGGTTGCAAGCGCATTTTCGTGTTGTCGAAGTACACCAGGTTGCCGGTCTGCACGTTCACCGCGCCCACCGAAACCCGGATGTCGCCATCATTGATGCGATCGAAATCGGCGAACTTCAACAAGGTTTCCTTCAGCGCGGCCGTGTTGTAGTAGCTGACCGCGTTGGGAATCTGCTTGCCGAAACCGGCCATCGGCAACGGTACACGTGGAGAGAAAAAGCCCGGCTGGCCCTCCGTCAACGCGCGCCCGGCTGCCCACATGCTGGCCCACTTGCGCGACAGGTCTGGCAGTCCGAGTCCGGGCAGCGTCCACGCGCCCAGGCCACCGAGCCAGTCGGCTGGATGGCAGATCGAATTCCAGAAACCGCGTAACGCTTCCACACGGTTCTCCGGCGCATTGCCGGCGATGATCGCGGTGTTCAGTGCGCCGATCGAGACGCCGGCGATCCAGTTCGGTTGCACACCGGCCTCGGCCATGCCCTCGTAGACACCGGCCTGATAAGACCCAAGCGCGCCGCCGCCCTGAAGCACGAGGGCAATTTCGTCGTAGCGCGGCAGCACGAATGCATCCGGCTGCCGGTTATTTTCTTTTGTGCTGCTGCGCATACGAGACCCCTTATTGCATTGACCAGCCGTGGCTGACGATCACCGACTGACCGGTCAGCGCAGACGATTCGAAGCCCGCAAGGAAGGCAACCGTATTGGCCACATCCTCGACGGTGGTGAATTCACCGTCGACGGTTTCTTTGAGCATCACGTTTTTGACGACGTCCTCTTCGGAGATACCCAGCGCCTTCGCCTGCTCGGGAATCTGCTTGTCGACGAGCGGGGTGCGCACAAAGCCCGGACACACCACATTCGCTCGCACGCCGCGCGGGCCGCCTTCCTTCGCGACCACCCGGGCCAGTCCCAGCAAACCATGCTTGGCCGTCACATAGGCGGACTTCAGCTTCGACGCTTCGTGCGAATGCACCGAGCCCATATAGACGATCGAGCCGCCCTTGCCGCCCGCGTACATATGCTTGATCGCCGCCTTCGTCGTGAGGAAGGCGCCGTCCAGGTGGATCGCCAGCATCTTCTTCCAATCGGAAAACGCATACTCCTCGATAGGCGCGACGATCTGAATACCCGCGTTCGACACGAGCACATCGATGCTGCCAAGCTCCTGCACCGCGCGTTCAATGCCGCTATTGACCGCCTCTTCGTTGGTCACATCCATGGCGACGGCCAGCGCCTTGCCGCCCCCTTCCACGATGCTGTTCGCCACCTTCTGCGCGTTCTCGAGATTCAGGTCGGCGATCACCACCGCGGCGCCGAGACTGGCGAGTTTGCGTGCGCACTGCTCACCAATACCGCTTGCTGCGCCGGTCACCAGCGCGACTTTATTGTTCAATGACATGTTGCTTTCCCTACCGATTGACTGATCGTTATAGATTGACCGCGAGCTTCATGCTCTCGCTCTCGTTCTCGTTCTCGCTCGTGGCCAGATAATCGAGCGCAACCTCGCCGATATCCAGCGTGAGATTGGCAATCACATGCCGCGCACCGACCACCCGCTTCACAGGCAGATCGGCGACGGGCGCCAACGCGTGCGGATGCAGTTCGAGCGCGGCCGGCCCCGACCACGCGCCGAGCACGCTCACGTCGCGCAGGAAGAAGCGCACGAGCTCACACACGCGCGCCGTCCCGTCGACGTGCGGAATCACTTTCAGCAGGTAATTCGGCGTCTCCGCAAGCTTCTTGCGTTCAACCTCGATGTCGAGCGGCACATGCTTGAAACCCATCGTGCCGGTTGCGATACGTTGTGTGCCGTAGTCGAGCGTGCCGAGCAGCGTGTCGTTGCCATCGACGCTCAAGGTCGGCTTGGCCAGCTTCTTCGGAAAACCCCATATTTCACGTCCACCCGCAATCGGGCCTTCGTCATCGAGGTACATCGAATGCGTGTAGTTGGCGAGGCGCCCTTGCTGATCGCGCACCGAGATGACCTGGCCGCTTTCGGTGTAGTCACCAAAGCCCGACGAGTCCGGCATGCGAATGAATTCGTAATGGACGAGATCGTTTTCCGGATGCAGGGGCTCCGGCACGATGGCGCGCAGCGCATCGAAATCGGTCTCGTATGAAATGATGAAGTATTCCCGATTGATGAAGCGGTACGGCGGCCGGGGATAGGCGGGATTGTGGACAGGCATCGCAAAGGCGTCTTTGCGGATCGAAGCGAGGTTCATGAGACTCCTTATGACTGACGGCACATGCAGTGCCGGTGCAATGGTAGAGGCAATGCTCACACGAGAGTTACAGATATTTCCCAAAACACTGTTAACCAGAATGCAACACTGCCGCTGGAACTTTGGTCGTCTCATGCAACATCAGTGCATGTTCAAATACGATTCGCCAACGGCATGGCCAGCAAAATCATGGCGGGTTCGGCGGAATCGTTTCTCAACGCGCGCGCTTCACCCGGGGCCAAGCGACATGAGTCGTACCTGTGAAGCGTCGTTTCATGATCTTCGGTGCAGACGACCACCTCGCCTTGCAGCACAACGTAGTGCTTTTCCAGCGGGGACGCCGCGAGCGACGTGTGACCGCCCGGCTCAATGGTCGACACCCCCATCCAAAGTGTGTCGGCAGGGCCGGCCTCGTGCCCCTGAAGCCTCACACAGCGCATCTGATAGTGATGCGCGGGCTGGTACTCGGGGGCTTTGTTAAATCGCGTTACGTTCATGGTTTAAGCAGGACTCCTCGGATGACGACCTCAAGCGGCCGGGTCAGCACGGTCGGCGCGCGCTCGAACGCGGGTTTCGCCTTCTCGCGATACCTCACATGCGATGTCCTGGGAAAACGCACGGATGACAATCGTCGCGGGGCGCCGTGTCAGTCGTGTGTCACGCCATGCTTGAGGATGATTGACAAGAGTTGACGATAGCCAGGCCCAGAACCCAACGCGATCAGCCGAAACAGATTCGGCTGATCGCACGCGGAGAACAACCCGCTAGAAATTCAATACGACCGGCTTGGAGAACAGATACCGCTGCGCAAGTGCCGCATAACGGTCTGCTGATACGAGCATCCCTGCACGTTCCTGTTCTGTGAGCGGGCGCAGGAGTCTGGCAGGATTGCCAGCCCACAACTCTCCTGATTCGACCACTTTACCTGGCGTTAGCACTGCGCCCGCCGCCAGCATGCCGCCGGTGCGCACGACTGCGTTGTCGAGGACCCGTGCGCCGAAACCCACAAAAGCCAGGTCCTCGATGATGCACGCATGCAGGATCGCGCCATGTCCCACGGTGACCTGGCTACCGATCAGGGTCGGCGATCCATTCGTCGTGCCGTGCAGAATCGAACCGTCCTGGATATTCGTTCGCGCACCGATGACAATGCGTTGCACGTCGCCGCGCAACACGCAGTTGAACCAGATCGACGCGTGCTCGCCAATCTGGACATCGCCAATAATCGACGTGCCGTGAGCGATGAATACGGTTCGATGAACAGATGGCGTCCCGAACTGCCGGGCATCCTGATCCTCGCTCATTTCACCAACCCCAGTTGCTCGCGCGCCTCGCGTGGCGTCGCAATCTCGCCACCGAGCGACAACACGATGTCCCGGGCCCGGGCCACCAGCACCGCATTGGTTTCAGCCAGTACGCCTTTGGAGAGGTAGATGTTGTCTTCGAGGCCCACACGTACATGACCGCCGGCCAGCCATGCCTGGGCAACGATGGGAAATTCCGCGCGGCCAATGCCGAAGGCCGACCACGCCGCACCCTGCGGGAGAAAGTTACGGGCATATAGCAGCGTTTCCGGCGTCGCAGCGAAGCCGTACTTCACGCCCAGCACAAACGTCCAGAGTCCCGGTCCGTCCAGGACCCCTTCCTTGATCAGATCCAGCGCGAGATGCAAGTCACCGGAGTCGAAAATCTCCAACTCCGGCTTGACGCCCGCTTCACGTATCACCTTAGCCATGCGTCGAACGTTCTTCGGCGTATTGATCACCACGTCGCCACCTGAATTCATCGTATTCAGGTCGAGGCTGCAGATATCGGGTTTCAACGCGGCGATGTGTTCGACCCGTCTTTCCGGTGGCAGCAGAGTCGTTCCCGGCGCCGCTACCTTGGGATCGTCCTCGCTCGGAATAAAGCGCCCTCCGGGACCCGTCGTCAGATTGATGATCAGTTCGGGATCGACCGAGCGGATGCGCTCGATGACCTGCCGGTACAGGTCGATCTCCATCGACGGCCGGCCGGTTTGCGGGTCGCGCACATGAATGTGAACGACGGCCGCGCCGGCTTGTGCTGCTTCCAGTGCCGAGGTTGCGATCTGCTGCGGCGTTATAGGCAGGCCGGGATGCTGCTCCGGCTTCGTCAGGTTGCCGGTCACCGCGCAGGTGATGATGGTTTTGCGTTCATGCATGATGGATCTCGCTTAAGCTCAAGCTCAGTTCAAGCGCCGGCCGCCATCGACCACGATCGTGACGCCTGTGCTGAATTTCAAATGGGTGGCGCACGCTTCGATCGCCGCGGCAATATCGTCAGGTGTACCGATGCGTCCGAGTGGTGTGGTCGCAGCGACCTTGTCGTTGAAGTCCGCACCCCGTCCCGGCACAAAGCTCGTGTCTACAACACCTGGGGAGACGTTCAGAACCCGGATACGCGGGGCGAGCGCCCGCGCCAGCGACACGGCCATCACATCGAGCCCGGCCTTCGCCGCACAGTAGGCAATGTTGCTCCCGACGCCCGTGCTGGCGGAAATCGACGATACGTTCACGACCAGACCGTCACCCGATTCGTCGAGCAGAGCGCGAAAGGCCCGAATGGCCGCAAACTGCGCGCGCCAGTTGACCTTCATGATTTCATCGATGAGTTCGTCAGTCAGCGCATCCAGGTCGGCATGCTTGACCGGCTTGGTAAAGCCGGCTGTATTGACGAGGATGTCCGCTCGCCCGAACTGGGCCTTGACGCGACTCGCGAGGTCGGCGAGCGACGCGCTGTCGGCAATCGCCGTGACCGCCGCGAGGTGACCGCTTCCCGGCAACGAATCGACCACCTGCTGCGCCTTGGCGATGTCAGACTGGCTTGTGACGACGACGGTGGCACCGGCGTTGGCGAGCCGGGTTGCCGTAGCGGCACCGATGCCACCCGTGCCGCCCAGAATAACCGCCACTTTTCCTTCGAGATCGTTGGACACTTGAGTCTCCGCTTTACTTGATGGGGGGCGTCGGGTACGTCGGCGTACCTTCGGCCAGCGCAAAATCGTATTCGAGTGTGTAGTACGGCCCTGTCACGTCCGCATCGGGAGCCTTACCGTCTTCGTGTAGTGCGAATCTGCCGACCAGCGAGCGGTTCACGCCGAACACGACATCTGAGCCGAGATATTCCGAATCGTCGGCAAAGACCTGGCTGACGAGCGTTTCGTACCCTTCAGCGATGACGACGAAGTGAATATGAGCGGGCCGATACGGATGCCGTTGCTGCGCCGCCAGCAGCACGCCCACGGGACCATGCGTGGGGACGGGATAGCCGGCAGGCCTGACGGAACGAAAGCGGAAGTAACCGTCGGCGTCGGTCCTGAAGCGGCCACGCAGATTCATATCGGGCTGATGAGGATCCTGGTTTTCGTAAAGGCCCACCGGCGACGCCTGCCACACGTCGACCATGGCATTCGCAACAGGCTGCTGTGCCCGATCGACCACACGGCCACGTACGAACAGCGGCGCACCGGGCGAACCTTCAACGACAATGCATTCGCCGTTGGCATAGTCCGGGGAATTGCCGCGATAGAACGGCCCAAGCAGCGCGCCGGGCGTCCGGTCGGTCTTGTCGACCGTATTGAGCAGCGTGACTAGCGTCGAGAAGCCCAGCACGTCAGCGCACAACACAACCTCGTTGTGATCGTCTACCGTGGCCTGGCCAATCGCCTTGACGAATTCGATGCCCTGCTCAAACTCCCGGTCGGTCAATCTGACTTCCCGGAAGAACGCGTGGGCATGCCGGACCAGCGCATCGACGATCTCTTTGAGCCGGGCGTCATCGGTTCGGCTCATTGCTGCTAGAACGACCTCGGTGATCGACTCAGCGTCGTCCACGATACTGTCCAGATGGGATAAATCGGTCATACGAGTCTCCTGTGTCGACCAGAGTTGGCGCTTTAGCGCTTCTGGTCCCATGCAAGATGATTGCGATAGGCTCGGCCATTGGAAGCGCGGCTTCACCGCACTTGCCTCACGATGGCGCTGATAAAGCGCTTGAAAGCGCTCTCGATGGATTTCGCGAGGCCATACGTGGATGCTGCGCCTCTTAGCGAACGCGCGGCGGACAACCACTTTCGAGTTTCTGCCAGCCCAGGGCGATCGCCTGGTGACCAGTCGCTTGACGACGGAGGGCTGTGGCCAGCGCTCCGGGAAGGATCCTGCGTCTTCGCCGCAGACGAGGACGCACTCCACCTCCACTAACGCCTTGATGAGAAATACGCGCTGTGCCAGTTACTCGCCTCGTTCTGGTGATGATCTTTTTTGGCGAATGCTGGACAACGGAGCGGCTGCGATGAAAAAAATCGCCCGCGCGTCACGCGAACGTGACGCACTGACGCTCAATCAGCCCAATCACGGGTTCGCTGCTGATGCCCTGGAAGCGCGCGGGTCATGCAGCTCGCTATCCGACCACCCGCCGCCAAGATCGCCGATCAGCGAGACGGCATCGAGCAGGCGCTGCTGCTGGACGCTCAGCGCGGTTTGCTGATCGTTCAACTGGGTCGTCTGGGCGGTGGCCACGGTGGTGTAATCCACGGTGCCGGCCTGGTACTCGTTGAACGCGATCTCGGTGCCGCGGGTCGCGTCGCGCACGGCGGTGTCCAGCACGTCGGCTTGCTGGGCGAGAATCCGCAACCCGGAGAGGTCGTTCTCCACATTTTCAAACGCGGTCAACACCGTGCCGCGGTAGTTCGCGAGCGATGCCTCATACGCCGCCCTGGCCACCGCCACCTCGCCGCTACGCTCACCGCCGTCGAACAGCGTCTCCGTGGCACTCCCGCCCAGCGACCACACATGATTGGCGATGTGCAGCAGACCGGCCAACGGCGACTGCGTAAAGCCGTCCAGTGCCGACAGCGAAATGTTCGGGTAATAAGCCGCCACCGCAACGCCGATCGCCGCGTTCTCCGCGGCCATCTGGCGTTCCGCGGTGGAAATGTCCGGTCGGCGCTGCAGCAGGGTCGAGGGCACGCCGGCTGGAATCGTGGGCAGTGTCGGTAGCGCCGTGCTATGCGGGATCGACAGGTCTTCCGGATTCTTGCCCACCAGCACTGCAATCGCATGCGCATATTGGGCCCGCGCGACGCCAAGCGCGATCAGGCTGGCCTGGGCGTTCTCGAGCTGGGTCCGCGCGGTGATCAGGTTGGACGGTGGCACCGTGCCCGCCGTGTCCTGATCGGCGACGACGCGCAGATATCCCTGGTAGGCATCGACCGTGTGCTGCAGCAGGTCGATGTTGGCGTCGCTGATTCGCAGCGAGATCACCGCGGTGGCGAGCGCGGTCTGCTCAGAGAGCGTGGCATTGGCGAGCGTCGCTTCGCTCGCCTGGGCGGTCGCGGCGTTCTCTTCGATGTTACGGCGGACCTGCCCCCACAGATCAGGCGCCCAACTCACATTGCCTTCGAGCGAGCCCGAGTTATTCACCGACTGAAAATTGCCGAATCCGGCATTAGCGCTGGCACTACTGGTTGCACTGCGCTGCCGGGTCACCGAGCCGGTGGCACTGAGGGTAGGAAACAACGCGCTGCGCGCGACACGCACCTCGGCAAGAGCCTGCTGGTAGTTGGCATAGCTCTGACGCACGGTCTGGTTGGACACGGACACCATGGGCTCGAGCTGATCCAGCAGCGGGTCGTTAAACCCAGTCCACCAGTCGCCCTTCGGCCCCTCGGCGGCGGGCTCGGCTTGCGTCCATCCGGGTGGCGCCTCCTGGTAGGTCGCCGGCACAGGCACCGGCGGCCGGTGATAGTCAGGGCCGACCATGCAGCCACTCACCAGCAAGGTGACGATCGCGGCCAGAGGGGTGCGGGAAGTGTTCATCTTCATGCTCTCGTATCCGTTCGGCGGTTCCACGGCAAGCCGTCGGACCACCTGGCAATCCTGAAACGCAAGCGGTCGAGGTAAAGGTAGATCACCGGCGTCGTGTACAACGTGAAGACCTGACTCACGATCAAACCTCCCATCACGGTGACGCCCAGTGGTTGGCGCAGCGACGCGCCCTGCCCGATCCCTATCGCCAACGGCACCGCGCCGAGCACGGCCGCGGCGGTGGTCATCATGATCGGCCGCAGACGCACCACGGCGGCTTCATGAATGGCCCGCCTCGCGTCCATCCCTTCATTGCGTTGCAACTGGATGGCGACATCCACCATCATGATCCCGTTTTTCTTGACGATGCCGATCAGCAAAATGATGCCGATCAGCGCGATCACGGAAAACGGCGTGCCGAAGACGAGCAAGGCGAGCGTCGCGCCAATCCCGGCCGACGGCAAGGTGGACAGGATCGTGAGCGGGTGGATCGTGTTCTCGTACAGTACGCCCAGCACGATATAAACGACGACCAGGGCGGCCAGGATCAGCAACGGCACGGTGCCCATTGACTGCGCATAGGCCTGCGCCGCGCCGGCGAATGCGCCGTGGATCGAGGCCGGCATGTTGATGTCCTGCTCGGCTTTCTTGATGATGTCGCCCGCCTGGCTGAGGGAGCCGCCGCCTGGCAGGTTGAACGAGATGGTCCCCGCCACGAGGCCGCTCTGATGGTTGACCTGCGTTGCGGTGTGGCTGTTGGCATAGGTCAGCATCGTTCGAAGCGGCACCATCGTTTCGGCCGCGGTGCTGTCCGCGCTGCCGCTGGAATTGCCGCCCTTGCTATTGGAAATGCTGTTGGTGAGCTGATTGGCTTCGGCATTGGCGTTCAGCGCGTTCGTGTTGCTGCTGCTACCTTGCGAGGTGCTCACGGCCACCGCCTGCTGGGGCGCGGTGACGGTGCCGCCCGGCATCTGCGTCTGCTGCGTGCCGTTCGCGTTGCCTGCGGCCGTGCTCAGGAAGATCTGGTCGAGGGTTTGCGGATACTGCCAGTACTGCGGCGCCACCTCCATCACCACGAAGTATTGATTGAGCGCGTTGTAGATCGTCGAAACAGTGCGCTGGCCGAATGCGTCGTAGAGCACGTTGTCGATCTGGTTCGGCTGGAAGCCGTAACGCGTCGCGGTAGCACGGCTGATATTGAGGTAGGTTTGCAGACCGTTTTGCTGCAGATCCGAGTTGACGTCGAGCAGTTGCCCGCGGTACTTGCCGAGTTCGGTCATGAGCTTGGGCACCCACTTGAACAACGCATCGGCATCGTCGCTGGTCAATGTGTATTGATACTCGGCCGCGGCCTGCCGTCCGCCGATCTGCAGATCCTGCTGGGCCTGCAGGAAGAGCCGCGCGCCCGATACCGCATTCAGCTTCGGCCGCAGGCGGTTGACCACCTGGGTGGCCGATAGATGACGCTGGGCCAATGGCTTGAGTTCGATAAAGACGTTGGCGGTGTTGAGCGCGCGGCCTCCCGTGAAGCCCGCGACCGACGCCACTGCGGGGTCCTGCTGGACGATCGACTGCAACTGCGCGAGCTTCTTTTCCATCGCCGGAAACGAGATGCTTTGATCGGCGATGATCTGCCCGATCAGGATGCCGGTGTCCTGCTCCGGGAAAAAGGTGGCCGGCAACAACCTGAACAGGAACACGTTGAGCACGAGCAGCGCGACCAACATGAGGCCGATCAGTAACGAGTGGTCGAGCACGGCGTCCAGCGAGTGCGAGTAGCCATTCTTGAAACGCTCGAACTGCGCTTCGAACCAGCTCGCCCAGCGTGCCTGCGAGTGCTTCGCATGCTGATGGCTCAGCACATACGCGCACATGGTCGGCGTAATCGTCAAAGAGATCAGCAGCGAGAACAGAATCGCGATGGACAGCGTCACCGCGAATTCATGAAACAGCAAGCCGACAATGCCCGGCATCAACAGGATCGGCAAGAACACTGCGATCAGCGACAGGCTCATCGAGATGACCGTGAAACCCACCTCGGCGCTGCCGCGCAGTGCGGCCTCCTTGGGATCGAGCCCGGCTTCGAGGTGGCGCACGATGTTCTCCAGCACCACCACCGCATCGTCGACCACGAAGCCGGTGCCGATCGTCAACGCCATCAGCGAGAGGTTGTCGATGCTGTAGCCGAGCAGGTACATCGGCCCGAACGTGCCGATGATCGACAGCGGCAATGCGACCGCGGGGATCAGCGTCGCACGCGGCGAAAGCAGGAACACGAAGACCACGCCGACCACCAGCAGCACGGCGATGAAGAGCGTGCGTTCGGTATCGCCCACCGAGGCCCGGACCGATTCGGAGCGGTCGATCGCCACGTTGACGCGGATGGCGCTCGGCAACGCCGCCTCGATCGAAGGCAGGCGTGCCTGAATCTGCGCGACAGTCTTGACGACATTGCTGCCCGGCATCGGATAGACGATCACGAGAACGGACGACTTGCTGTTGTACAGCCCCGCGTTGCGGATGTTTTCGTTCGAGTCGATCACCTGGGCGACATCGCGCAGCAGCACCGGCGCACCGTCGCGGTACGCGATGATGACGTCACGGTAAGGCGCGGCCTTGCTGATCTGGTCGTTGGACAGGATCTCGTAGCGCTGGTCGCCCTGGTCGATGTGGCCCTTCGCGCTGTCGGCGTTCGCGGCGCCGATCGCCGCGCGCACGTCTTCGAGCCCGATGCCGTAGCTGCTGAGCTTGCCCGGCTGCAACTCGACCCGCACCGAGGGCAACGCGCCGCCGCCCAGCGTGATTTGCCCGACGCCATCGACCTGCGAGAGTTGCTGCTGGATCACCGAATCGGCGGAATCGTAGAGCTGCGCTTTGGTGAGGGTGTCCGACGTCAATGCGAGCACCATGATCGGCGCCCCCGCCGGGTTGTACTGGCGGTAGGTCGGGTTGGCGCGCAGTGTGGTCGGCAGGTCGGCGCGCGCCGCCTGGATGGCCGCTTCGACGTCGCGGGCCGCGCCGTTGATATCGCGGTTCAGCCCGAACACGATGACGATCATCGACGAGCCGACATAGTTGGTCGAGGTCAGCTGGCTCACGTCGGCGATCGTGGCGAGCCGGCGCTCCAGCGGCTCGGCCACCGTGGAGGCCATGATTTCCGGGCTGGCGCCCGCCATGTTCGCCTGCACCACGATGACCGGATAGGCGATGTTCGGCAGCGGCGCAACCGGCAGCCGGAAATAGGCGAGCGCACCCGACAGCAGGATCGCAACGGCCAGCAAAGTGGTCGCGACGGGCCGCCGGATGAACAGCGCCGAGATGTTCACGGCGCGCTCCTCGCTGCGCGCTCAGCGGCTCGGCGGCGGAAACGTTCCGCGATCCGGTCGAAACAGAGGTAGATCACCGGCGTCGTGAACAGCGTCAGCATCTGGCTCAAGGTCAGGCCGCCGATGATCGCGAGGCCGAGCGGCCGGCGCAACTCAGAACCCGTACCGGTGCCGAGCAGCATCGGCAAGGCGCCGAGCATGGCCGCAAGCGTCGTCATCAGGATTGGCCGGAAGCGCAACAGCGAGGCTTCGAAGATCGCGTCGCGCGGCGACTTGCCGTGGTTGCGCTCGGCGTCGAGCGCGAAGTCCACCATCATGATCGCGTTCTTCTTGACGATGCCGATCAGCAGCACAATGCCGATAATGCCGATCACGTCCAGATCGCTGCCCGCGATCATCAGCGCGAGCAAGGCGCCGATGCCGGCGGACGGCAAGGTGGACAGGATCGTCACCGGATGGATATAGCTCTCGTAGAGCACGCCCAGCACGATGTAAACAGCGACCAGCGCCGCGACCAGCAGATACACCTCGCTCTGCAACGAGTCTTCAAACGCCTGGGCCGCACCCTGGAACGAGGACGTAATCGACGGCGGCAGATTCACCGCCTGCTCGGCCTTGCGGATCTGGTCCACCGCCGTGCTCAACGAGGCGTCTTTCGCCAGATTGAACGAAATGGTGACGGCGGGGAACTGGGCCAGATGGCTGATCACGAGCGGCGATTTCGTGACCTTGATCGTGGCGATCCCCTTGAGCGGCACCTGGCCGGTGCTGCTGGTCTGGCTGGGCAGATACAGGTTGCCAAGCGAATCCAGATCGGGCAGCGCCTCAGGCTTGGCCACGAGAATGACCCGGTACTGATCGGACTGCTCGAAGATAGTCGAGACGATACGCTGGCCGAGCGCATCGTAGAGCGCGTTGTCGATGGTCGCCGCCGTGATGCCGTAGCGCGCGGCCAGTTGCCGGTTGACCTCGACATTGACGCTCAGGCCTTGCGTATTCAGATCGCTCGTCACGTCGGTAATCGCGGCGATCTGCTTCATCCGTGTGATCAGCGCGGGCACGTACTGGTCGAACGCCTGCTGGTTCGGGCCGCGCAGCACGAACTTGTACTGATTCGGCGAGACGGTGGTGTCGAGCGTGAGATCCTGCTCGGGCTGGAGATACAGCTTGATGCCCGGCACGTCGGCCACCTCCTGTTGCAGGCGCCGGACGATCTGCTGCGCGTTCAGCGAGCGGTCGTCTCGAGCCTTCAGATTGATCAGGAAGCGGCCGTTGTTCAGCGTGGGATTGGTCCCGTCGATGCCCACGTAAGAGGTGACCGAGGTGACGTTGGGGTCTTTGAGAATGGCCTCGGCCAGTGCCGCCTGGCGCACCGCCATCGCCGTGTAGGACACCGAGTTGTCCGCCACGCTGATACCCTGGATCACGCCGACGTCCTGGACCGGAAACAGCCCCTTGGGAATCACGATGTACAGGACCGCCGTGAGCACCACTGTGCCAACCGCCACCAGCAGCGTGAGGGTCTGGTGATCGAGCACCCAGCGCAGCCCGCGTTCATAACCCGAGAGTGTCTTGTTGAACAGGCCCTCGCTGATGCGCTCGAAGCGGCTCGGATGCCGTTGCGCCTGGGCACGCAGAATGCGCGCACAAAGCATCGGCACCACAGTCAGCGAGACCACGGCAGAGATGACGATGGTGACCGCGAGCGTCACCGCGAATTCGCTGAACAGACGCCCGATCACCCCGCCCATGAACAGCAGGGGGATCAGCACCGCGATCAGCGAGATGGTCAGCGAAAGAATCGTGAAACCGATCTGTCCGGCGCCTTCGAGGGCCGCCTCCAGCGGACTCATCCCCTCCTCCAGATAACGCACGACGTTCTCGATCATCACAATCGAGTCGTCGACCACGAAACCGGTGGCGATGATCAGCGCCATCAGCGAGAGGTTGTCGATCGAGTAATTGAGCTCGTACATCACCGCCAGCGTGCCGATCAGCGAAACCGGCACTGAGATGCTGGGGATGATGGTCGCCGGCACGTTGCGCAGGAACACGAAAATCACCAGCACCACCAGCACCACCGCCAGCACCAGCTCAAAGGCCGCGTCGGAGACCGACGAGCGGATCACGCCGGTGCTGTCCGAGACGACGGTGACCTGCATGCCCGCCGGCAGCGTGGATTCCAACGCGGGCAGTTGCTTCATGATCTGGTTGACCGTGGCGATCACGTTCGCCCCCGGCTGACGCTGCACGTTGAGCACGATCGCCGGCGTGTGGTTGTACCAGGCGCCTCGCTCGACGTCCTGCGGGGCCTGGGTGGCCCGCGCGACATCGCGCAGGTACACGGGTGCGCCGTTCTGGTAGGCGATCACCGTGTCCAGATAGTCCTTGGGGTCGACGATCTGGTCGTTGGCGTTGATCGTGTAGTCCAGCTCCGGCCCGTCGAAATTGCCTTTAGGCTGGCTCACGTTGACGTTGGCAAGCAGCGTGCGCAGGTCGTCGAGGTTCAGGCCGTAGGCGGCCAGTTTCTGCGGGTCCGCCTCCACCCTGACTGCCGGTACATTGCCGCCGGCGAGACCAACGAGGCCCACGCCGGGCACCTCGGAGATTTTCGTGGCCAGCCGGTTGTTGGCCGCATCCTCCAGTTGGGTCAGCGACATCGACTTGGATGTCACCGCCAGAGTCAGGATAGGCTGGTCTGCGGGGTTCACCTTCGCATAGGTCGGAGGTGCCGGCAGGCCGCTCGGCAAGTAGCTGTTGGAGGCGTTGATCGCCTGCTGAACGTTCTGCTCTGCGATATCGAGACTGAGCGAGAGATCGAACTGCAAGGTGATGACCGACGCCCCTTCCGAGCTGTAGGAAATCATCTGCTGCAGGCCCGGGATCTCCCCCAACTGCACTTCCAGCGGCGCAGTCACGGTGGTCGCCATCACGTCCGGGCTCGCCCCTGGATAGAAGGTCTGCACCTGGATCGTCGGGTAGTCGACGGCGGGCAACGAGGAGACCGGCAGAAAGCGCACCGAGACCAGCCCCACCAGCACGAGGGCGATCATCAGCAGCGAAGTGGCTACTGGCCGAAGAATGAACAGGCGGGAGAGGTTCATCAGCTCGTCGTCCGCCGTGGTTTACGAGGCTTGCGAGGCTTGCGCGGCGCTGGCCGGCGTCTTCTGCCGGTGCGCCTGGGGCGCGCTGGCAGAGGACGCGGACGATGCCGCGCCGGCGGACGCCGGCTGCTTCGCCGGGGCGACCTTGATCTGCGCGCCGTCACTCAGCCGGTCCATGCCGTCGGTCACGACCGTGTTGCCCGCCGCGAGGCCGGACGCGATGACGGTGTGCTTGCCGTCACTCGGGCCGAGCGTGACCTTGTGCACGGACACCGTGTTGTTGGCATTGACGAGATACACATAATCGCCCGGCGCGCCGCTTTGCACGGCCGGCGTCGGCACCAGCACGGCATTCTGGAGCGTATCGACCAGCAGCTTGACGTTGACGAATTCGCTCGGGAACAGCGCTTCGTCGTCGTTCGGGAACGTCGCGCGTAACGAGACGGTCCCGGTGCTGGTGGCCATCTGGTTGTTGACGGCATACAGCGTGCCGGTCGCCACCAACGTGCTGTTGTCGCTGCGGTATGCGGTGACCGGCAGCTTCGCACCGGAGTTGACGCGCTGCAGCACCTGGGCGAGCGCGTTCTGCGGCACGGTGAATTCAACCGTGGTCGGCTTCATCGTGGTAATGACCGCGATGCCCGGCTGGCTCGACGCGGTGACGTAGTTGCCGGGATCGACGAGACGCAGGCCGACCCGGCCGGAAACGGGGGCGGTGATTCGGCAATACGCCAGGTCGAGTTCAAACTGCGCGATATTGGCTTTGTCGGACTTGATCGCGGCCTCGTCCTGCTGGACGAGGAACTTCTGATCGACGTAGGTCTGCTCGGCGATCGACTTTCGCTCGTTCAATTGCGAGTAGCGGGTGAGGTCGGAGCGGGCCTGGGCAAGCGCGGCCTCGTCTTTGGCCAGTTGGGCCTCGGCCTGCTGTTTGCTGATCTCGTACTGGCGCGGATCGATCTGGGCGAGAAACTGCCCTTTCTCCACGTCCTGGCCTTCCCGATAGCCGACCGCTGTCAGGTAGCCGCTCAATTGAGGCAACACCGTCACCGTCGCCACGGGCGTGACCGTGCCCAGTTCGCTCAGGATGACCGGCATCTCGCCGAGGGTCGCGGCGGCGGCCGTCACGACCTGCGGCTCCACGCCGGCCTTGGGTGGCTTGGGGCGAAGCAGGTGGACCAGCATCAGGGCGACCAGCGCCAGCACTATCACCGCGAACACGATTCGCCCGCGTCGGGAACGCTTCGGCTGCGTGGACGTCACTTCGCTCATGCCAACCTCCGAAAACTGCGGCTGCCCCACAAGACCAGGGTGCGTCGATTCAACGGACCGGAACGATGATGCAGGTGAAGTCTACCCAACTATGGCGTTGTTTTTGGAACATTGTTCTGTAGGGATATTCCAATTTGTCACAACAAGCGCTGATGTAACGCCGCGTTACACGTTGGGGCGCTTTGTAAGCCCACCAGGGATGGCGCAGGCTGTTCCGGAGACACGTCGGACACACCTTGATTCACGCCTAAAAGTGGTTACCTGAAATTAGACAAAATCGGCTATTTAATAAGGCCAGTCGAACGCCTAATCTTCACTCACCGAACCACACTGAGTGGATCCAGCCAGCTAAGGAGTGAATCATGGAACAACGTCTCGACTTCTACAAAGCCAACCCCGCCGCCATCAAGGCCTTGCTCGGCGTCGAAGAGCGCATTGGCAAATCGGCCCTCGAAAAATCGCTGACCGAACTGGTCCGTCTGCGCGCGTCGCAGATCAACGGCTGCGCTTTCTGCGTCGACATGCATGCCACCGACGCCCGCAAAGGCGGCGAATCCGAGCGGCGTCTGGCCACCGTCGTGGTGTGGCGTGAAACACCCTTCTTCACCGACCGTGAACGCGCCGCGCTTGAATGGACCGAAGCGCTCACGCTGGTGTCGCAAGACCACGTCCCCGACGCCGTGTGGCAAGCTGTGCGCCCGCACTTCAGCGACGAGGAACTGGTCGACCTGACCTTACTGATCTCCGCCATCAACGCATGGAACCGCTTCGCGATCGCGTTTCGCAAGTTGCCGGCTTGAGTGAGCCGCAGCTCTATTCCGGCCAATTCTCCGGTCAATCGTTTCTGCATAAACCCTGAAGGAAAGAATTCATGAAAATCATGCACGTCGACGCGAGCGCCAAACGCGAGCGATCGAATTCGCGCGCATTAAGCCGATATTTTCTGGAGCGCCTGCGTGAAGACGGTGTGGATATCGAGGTCGACTACCTCGACGTCACGGTCGATACGCCGCCGCATGTGAACGAAGCATTCGCCATCGCGACCTACACGCCGTCACACGAGCGCACACCCGCCATGAAAGCGACATTGGCGGCATCGGATGCGCTGTGCAAGCGCCTGCTCGACGCCGACGCGCTGGTCTTTGCTATGCCCATGTATAACTGGTCGATGCCTTCCGCGTTCAAGGCTTTCATTGACAGCATCACGCGTACCGGGCTGACCTATTTGTTTACGAACGACGGGCAGATAGAAGGTCAGCTGGCGCGGCAGAAGGTGCTTTTCATCACGAGTCGCGGTGTTGACTTGCGTGCCGGCTCGCCCTTCTCGTCAATGGATGCGCTGACGCCGGCGCTGAAGGCGGCTTTCGGATTTCTCGGCGTGGCGGATCCGTCCTTCGTCGACGCGCAGCCGTTGCAGTTTTCAGACGAGGCGGCGCGGATCGAAGCGCTCGAACGCGCGCGCACCGAGCTCACCGCGGTGGCGGCGAACTGGGCCGCGTCGGCGAAGTCGCAGTCGGCTTCAGCTTTGGACATTCACGCTCGACAAGCAGTGAGCGCGTAACGTGAGACGCAGGCGGTGCGCTATGGCGCCGCCTCACCCCCTTAGAACTTCGGATGACATTCGAAGCTCACTGACGATGCATGCGCGGACATCATCTGCACGCCGCTGACCGTTTCAGTCGTGACACTGCTGCGCATGCCGAGACGCTCGCAGTAGTCGCGCGCCTCGTTGATTGCTTGATCGTGCGCGCGGGCCCAAGCCATCCGCCCGCCGGTCGCACTCGCCGCTACCGTGTAAGTGCCGGGTTTGTCGGTGGCGACCACGTCGCTCGCCGATGCGCATCCCACCAGGCTGGCGCACGCGGCCACCGCCGCAATAAGCACGCGTGCCCGGTTGAATGACGGGCTTCGGCGCTGCGGTGCCAAGGATTCACCCTCCTGATCCAGCGCGTGATCTGAGACATTGTTGAACATGATGCGTCTACTTTTTTTAACCGTTTTGCCAATCTTGAAATTATGCGCAATCGGGCGTGCCAGATCAGCTTCGTCAGCTGAAAACACTGTTGCAGACGCTTAAACAATCGCTAACAGTCCGTGCCTGGAAGGGACTCCACGAGGCCACCGCACAACAGATGAACATCGCGTCTGCGCGGGCCTAGGCCCTGTTTCCGTGGCCCTTCTGTGTCATGCACTTTCCGCACTCTTCTCATAAAAACAATGCACTGGCTTTATTCCGCTAGTTGACTGAAATTAGCACGGTCATTCCATTTTGCGGTGCGCCGGAATTCGGGTCGGAGAACCCTACCCGGGCTCGCCCCGCAGCAAGACTGTGCAATCAGGTCCGCGAGAGGCGGATATAAAAAGAGGAGACATGCATGCGTTTTATCAATCATGGCGTTTGCGGAGCCACGCTGATTCTTGCCGCCGGTGGCGCTGCGGCAGCCGACTCGAGTGTGACCTTGTACGGGGTCGTCGATGCGAACATCCAGTATCTGGACAACGGCGGCGTCCATTCGTACTCGGAAAAGAGCGGCGGCTCGACGGGCTCGCTGTTCGGCCTGAAGGGCACCGAAGACCTCGGTGGCGGCCTGAAGGCGCAGTTCCAGGTCGAATCGGGTTTTAACGTGAACAACGGCGGCTTGTTCGCCGACACCACGGCGCTCTTCTATCGTCAGGCATGGGTCGGCCTGAGCGACGACAAATACGGTTCGGTGACTATGGGGCGTCAGTACGAGCCGAGCTTCCGGGTCATCTATCCCTCCGATCCGTTTCGCGCGAACGAAGTGTTGTCGCCGTTTTCGGCCAACGTCCTTGCCGTCGACCGCAATACGCTGTCGACGCAGTACGATTCAGGCCGCGCCAGCAATTCGATCATGTATCAATCGCCGGATCTGAGAGGCGTGAAGCTTTACGGCATGTATGCGTTCTCCGCGACGGTGACCCAACCTGTGCCGGCCACCACGGGCAACATGCTGAACGTTGGGGCCACCTACTCGGGCTACGGTTTCTACGCCGGCCTCGCGTACGTGAACCAGCATCCGGGACAGGAAACCATCGCCGGCCTGCCTGCTCCGCTAGCCCTGCTGGGCACCGAGCACTTCATCGGCGCGCTGGCTTACCGGATCGGCATCGTGAACTTCCAGTTCAACTACTCATACAACCGCTCGCAGGACCCGGCGCCGGGGTCGCTGGCCGCGCACCTGGGCACGGGCCATTCGCTGAGCATTGCGGAGTTGGGCGCGACGATCCAGGCAACCCCGGCCGATACGATCACGATTGCCGGCGTTCAGCGCAGCGTGCGCGGCGCGCATGACAATACGCCGAGCATCGAACTGGGCGTCGATCATTCGATCTCCCAACGGACGAGTCTGTACATGCGGGCGGGCTATATGAAGAACAACGGTACCGCCACGGTGAGCTGGCCGGGCGTGACCGTGACCGCACCCGGAACCAAGCAGATTCTTGCGACGGTGGGTATGACGCATCGGTTCTAAGGCGAATCGTTGCCAAGGGTACGGCGCAGGAACCTCGGGGTAGCGTCAGGCGCGCCCCGCCTCCCCCTGCCAGCAACCTGCCCGATGCGCCATCCAGCCGATTGAGGCGCATCGCGGCTCTCTTTGCAGCGTGCGCTGCCACACCGAAACACTTTCGCAAACGCTCTCCACCGACTAGTCTGTAACGACATCAATCAACCAGCCGGACCCCGAGCCGGAGGAGACGTCGATGGATATCGAAGCACGCACCATTGCGCGCGTGACGGTTCGGCTCGTGCCGTTTCTGATCGTCTGCTATTTCATCGCCTATCTCGACCGGGTCAACGTCGGTTTTGCTGCACTGCAGATGAACAAGGCGCTCGGCCTGTCCGCCAGTGCATTCGGCTTCGGCGCAGGCATCTTCTTCATCGCGTATTTTTTCTTCGAAGTCCCATCTAATCTTCTGCTCGAGAAATTCGGCGCGCGACGATGGATCGCCCGGATCATGTTTACATGGGGGATCCTCGCAGGCGCGATGGCGTACATCCCGGACCTCGCCCGCCTCACCGGTCTCTCGCCCGCGCACGTGTTTTACGGCTTGCGCATTCTGCTGGGCGTGGCCGAAGCGGGTTTCTTCCCCGGCATCATTTTTCTGCTGACGCTTTGGTTCCCCGCCGCCTATCGCGCCCGCGTGGTCGGCTATTTCATGGCGGCTATTCCGCTGTCAACCGTGATAGGCGGCCCAATTTCAGGTGCGCTCCTGTCGATGGACGGGCACGGCGGGCTGGCCGGCTGGCAATGGGTTTATCTGATCGAAGCGCTGCCCGCGCTGCTGCTCTCGTTCGCCGTGCTGTTCTATCTGACCGACAGGCCCGCCGACGCCACCTGGCTTGCCGACGATGAACGCAACTGGCTGGTCGCTCGCCAGGCGCAGGAGCGCGAGCATCGCGAGGCCGTGCATATCTTCAGCGTGAAGGAAGCGCTGTTCAATCCGCGGGTGCTCGCTGTCGCGCTCATCTACTTCGGTGCGAACGCAACCAACTATGGCCTGAGTTTCTTTCTGCCGCAGATCGTCAAGTCCTTCGGTCTCACCAATCTGCAGACCGGTTTCGTGACGTCGTTGCCTTACATCGTCGGCGTGATCAGCATGGTTTTTTGGGGCCGCCATTCGGATCGCAAGCTCGAACGCAAATGGCACGTGGCGATTGCGTTGCTGGTCGCGGCCGGCGGCATCGCGGCCGCGGCCGGGCTCGACAATCCGGTGCAGAAGATGATCGCGCTGTCGATTGCCGGGTTCGGCATCTTCGGCTGCCTGCCTGTCATCTGGACCTTGCCGGCCGCGTTCCTGTCGGGCGCGGCGGCGGCGGGCGGCATCGCCGCGGTCAATTCCCTCGGTAATCTGGCGGGATTTTTCGGACCTTACGCGATGGGCTGGATCAAGGACAGCACCGGCGGCTTCGGCGCCGGCCTGCTCTGTTTGTCGGGTGCGGGACTCGTCGGGGTGGCGGCCGTGCTTCTGCTGCATCACGACGCCGCGCTTGAGGCGTCGTGCGGTGTTCCGGACCCGGGGGCGGAAGGCAGGGCTAAGGTGGTGAGGCCCTAGCTAGCGGCACCTTGGCCGGGCAGAGCTGAATCGGGCCGCCTGCCACTACTAGCCCCTTTCACGACGCCTCGCTCGAAGCGTCTTGCAGTCTTTCGGACCCGGTGGCGGCAGGGGGGCGAAGGTGGCAAGGCCCTGGCTAGCGGCACCTTGGCCGGGGCAGAGCTGAATCGGGCCAGCTCGTCCGCCCGCCAGGCCCCTTTCAGGCGTGGCGACGCCCATCAGGAAGAACGCCCCGCGTGTTTAGCCACTCGGCGCAATCTGATTAACCGTCAGGGAGATGCACTAGCGCTTGCGGGCGCGCTCATGATCTGAGTGGCGGCACCGCCGGCCTCCGGCGGCCCCACGTCGTCCGGCGTGGGTGTCGGTGCGAGGGCCGGCTCGCCGCTGCCATGCGCCTCACCGTCGACTGCCCTGTTTGCCGGCACAGACGCTGACGCCGGCGCTTGAAGGAGCGGCGGCTGCGGCGGCAGCGCGCGCGGTTCCACATCCGCGGCGGCTGCAGATGCGGCGGCCGCCGACGCCACGGATGCCGGTGCAGCAGCAACCGTAGTGGTGACAGCAGCAGGCGCATGGCGCGTCGTATTGCGCGTGACAACCGGCGCCTGAGTCTTCGCGGGCGACGCTTCGAACAGATGCTGGAACCACTCTCGCAACCTGCCCGAGCGTTCGGCAAACCAGCCCGGCTCCTGATCGGTCGCGAACCTGACGCGGCTGTCGACCAGCTTCGCCCTTTGCGCACGCTGGAAAAAGTCGCCGACGATCGGCAACGCGCTGTGCGCCCCCTGGCCCCAATAGTCGCTACGCAAGGTCACGCGGCTGTCGTTGAAGCCGACCCACGACCCTGCCACGAGCTGCGGGGAGATCAGGATGAACCAGCCGTCGGCGTTACCCTGAGTCGTGCCCGTCTTGCCCGCGACATCGCCGCGAATCCCGAAACGGGTACGAATGCTCGAACCCGTGCCCCGGCTCACCACGTCGCGCATCACGTCGACGAGCGTGCGGGCGGCGTCCGCCGGCAGTTCCTGTTTGGGCGGCACCGGCGCGAACTCGGCCAGCACTTCGCCGTTGCGATTTTCAATCCGCGTGACCATCACCGGCTCCACGTAACCACCGAGGTTGGCGATCGTGCCGTAGGCCGAGACCATTTCCTTCAGCGTGACCGGGCTCGTGCCAAGCGCGAGCGACGGCACCGGGTCGAGTTCGCTGTCGCGCACGCCCATGGCGCGGGCCAGTCGCGCGACCTTGTTCGGGCCGACCGTTTCCATCAACTGGGCGGTGATCCGGTTGCGGGAATAAGCCAGGCCGTCGCGCAGGCTGATGGCGCGTTCGCTCGGCTCATCCTCGTCGCCCGGACGCCAGACTTCGCCGCCGGCCAGCGGGATTTCGACGGGCTTGTCGATAAACGTATCGGAGGGTTTAGCGCCGTCTTCGAAGGCCGCGGCGTAGACGAACGGCTTGAAAGTCGAACCCGGTTGGCGTCGCGCCTGCTGGACGTGGTCGAACGGGTCCTGGCTGAAGTCGCGGCTGCCGATCCATGCCTTGATCTGGCCATTGCGCGGGTCCATGGCGAGGAAGTCCGCCTGCACCCGGATCTTGGACTCGCACACCGACTGCACCAGGTTGCGGTCGGAGGAGACGCTCTTCATGGCGTCGTCGTCCGTCAGGCCCGCGTCTTTTGCGGCGCGATAGTCAGGGGTTTCGCGCAGGAACGTCTGCAGCAGGTCGCGGCCGTTCGCACACCCCGCGCGCGTGCCCCACGCCGAGTTGGCGATGCCTTGCAACTGGTTGCCCTGCAGGGTCACGGCCTGAGTGGCCATGGTCTGCAAGCGGGAATCGATGGTGGTGCGCACCACCAGTCCGTCGGAATACATGTTGTAGTCGTTGCGATCGGCCCATGCCGCGAGCCACTTGCGCAGTTGCTGCGCGAAGTGCGGCGCGGGTCCGGGCGGCTCGGTCTGCCGCTCGAAATCGATGCGCAAGGGACGGCGCGAAAGCGTCGCGTAGGCCGCCGGCGTGAGTTTGCCGTACTTGACCATTTGCGCCAGCACCGTGTTGCGCCGCTCCAGGGCGCGGTCCGGGTTGAGCACCGGGTTGTAGTAGCTATTGCCTTTGAGCATACCGGTGAGCGTCGCGCTTTCCAGCACATTTAGGTCGCCGGCCGATTTGTCGAAGTAGGTTCGCGCCGCCATCTCGATGCCGTAGGCGTTGTAGAGGAACGGCACCGTGTTGAGGTAGGTCTCGAGGATTTCGTCCTTGGTGTAGAGCGCCTCGATCTTGAGGGCTGTGATTGCCTCCTTGATTTTGCGGGTCAGCGTGGGGGCGCGGCCGATCTCGTCCGGATAGAGATTGCGGGCAAGTTGCTGGGTGATGGTCGAGCCACCCTGGCGGTCGCCGGAAAACGTGTGCAGCGCGGCCGATGCCGTGCGGCGCCAATCCAGCCCGAAATGCTGGTAGAAGCGGTGGTCTTCCGTGGCGATGAGCGCATTCACCACATTCGGCGAGATGTCCTTGAGGGGCACCCACTCGCGGTTTGAGGGCTTGAATTCGGCCAGCAGTTTGCCGTCTGCCGAGAGAATTTGTGCTGGTTGCTCGATTTTCGCCTTACGGATGTCGCCGATGCTCGGTGTGAACGGGATCAGGGCGAGCACATACAGGACGAAGAGCGCCGGGATGGCGGCACAGGCCCATGTCACGCCGCGGCGGGTGGGATGGCGCAGGTGCCAGAGGGCCTGGGCGATGAGCGGGTTCGCCAGGGTTAGCCCTTTTTCAAGGATCTGTAGGAATTGGGGGATCAGGCGCTTCACTCGGGGGTACCGTTCTGCTTGACGAAGGCGGTATCGTATCAAGAGGGGGCCGGGTGGCGGTTTTGGTTGTTGTTTGGGCGCCTGCGGCGCGGGGGTTGTTTGGGGTTTTTGCCTGCGCGGCGCGGGTTTTTGTGTGCCTGTGGCGTTGGGCTTTCCTTGATCTATTTGCCTTCGCGGCGCTTGTTTCTGTTTGCCTACGGTGTTGGCCTTTCCTTGATTTCTTAGTGGTTTATTAGCGTTGCCCCTGTGCGGGGCGGCACTTACTTTCTTTGCCGCCGCAAAGAAAGATAAGCAAAGAAAGCGGCTAGAACCCCCTGCTAAGCGGGTCCCTCGCACAGTTACGGTAGTGGTGCATCTGGAATCTGGGTTCTCGCACATTCGGCGTCAGTGACAAGGGCGTCATACTTCCGGCGGCGCTGCGCGCGCCGAAGCGTAACTTCTTAAAACCGCCCGCTACGGTTTGGCGTTCGAGCTTTACTCAACATTGCGCCTCGCCGTTGCATCACCACCGCAACCACACCTGCCACCGCGACTGGGGTCTGGGTCTGGGTCTGGGTCTGGGTCTGGGTCTGGGTCTGAGGCCGGCGGCTACGACTACGGCTAAAGGTGCAGGTGCAACTGTGGCTGCGCCCATCACACACTGATATTTCATTCCAAGTAGGGGCTCATGCGTAATTGCAGCGGGGTCTCGCCGAGGCGAAGCCGATGGCTCCCATCGCCCTTGAACGAAGCTCAGGTTTCCCTGGCAGACCCATCCGCGACGCACGCAGTGCGGAGTGGGAGCTGATGAGTGCTTTGTCACTAACGCGGAGTGTGCGAGGGCACGGATTCCAGATGCACCACTACCGTGGCTGTGCGGGGGACCCGCTTAGCAGGGGCTTCGAGCCCGCTTTCTTTGCTTATCTTTCTTTGCGGCGGCAAAGAAAGTAAGTGCCGCCCCGCACAGCAATGCTCTCAACTTAAGCCCCATTTCATCAAGCAAGCTTGTACGCGAGATGGTGATGGGGCTTGGCTTTTCTGGGCGGTCGTGGGTAAGAGCGCGAGGGCTGGATACGACATCGGGCCTGGTGGATGGCCGGCATGACTTTGGGCAGCAGGTTCAGGCAGTGTTCAATCCGTAGCAGGCACGCGCCGAGGATCGGCTTGAGGGCACCCAGCGCATAAACACGGTCAGGACGGCTGGCAGGTGCGTCATCGTGAGACGCATCGTCGAGATCGCTGAGCAGTGTGCACAGGTTGTCGGCGACGGTTTTTGCGCCGAAGTCCTGCTGCAGCGCCAGGTAGTCCAGCCCCGTGACGGCCTCCAGCCGCAGCCGGTGCTTGAGCCGTTTGAACGCTTCCTCGATGCGCCAGCGCTGATGATAGAGCGCCCCGAAGGTGGCAGCCGGATAGCGCTGGCGATCGAGCAGCGAGGTCATCAGCACGCGAACACGTCCGCCAGGAGTGACATCGCGGATCAGGCGCACCGTGGTGGGCGTGCGCACCAGTTCATAGTCAAGGGCGTCCTGTTCATTGGGCGCGGCCAGTGTCACGATTCGCTCAGCCTCGCCACTGCGCGCAAAGGCGGTGACGCACGTCCAGGCGCGTGCATCCACGCGCAGACAGAACGGGATCTCGCGCTGCGCCAGCGCGGCCACCATCATGTTGCCGAGATAGCCGCGATCGAGCAGCAGCAGATCGGTGTGCGGTTGCAGTACGTCCAGCGCTTCGAACAGCATCTGCCGCTCGGAGCCGTCGGCCGGATGAAGCGCGGCGTGCAGGGTCAGTTCGGGCCCCGGCAGGAACAGCGCAAATGCGTAGTGGTCGGCGCGCAGATCATGGCCTTCGCGCGTGCCTACCCGCAGACGGCTACCGTCGGCTGCGACCAGCCTCAGGCCATTCCAGCGCATCGAATCAATGTAGGGTTGGGCCAGCTCGATCAGGCGCGCGCGGGCCAGTTCGAACAGCTCGGCCGACAGGCCGCGGCGCGCCTTGCTGAAGGCCTGTGCACTTACCGCCCGGGTGCGCACCGTTTGCCCGCGCAACGCGCCAAACAGCCCATCGAGCTCGGCCTGCACGCTCGTGCGCATGCCCGACATCATCAACGCTGCTATGCGTGGCAGCGTCAGGATGCGATTGCGGGTAAAGGCAGTGGGAGAACGGCGAACACGCTCAGCGAGCGCCGGATCGAACAGGAAATCGGAGAACTCAGCCAGGAGTTGGGAAGACGCTGGTATTTGAGTTCATATCGTTTATTTATCAATCAGTTATGCGATGAAGTTTACAGGGCAAACGCCCCGTATACAAGCCCTTTCGGGCTTAAGTTGAGAGCATTGCCCCGCACAGGGGCAACGCTAATAGACCAATAACAAATCAAGGAAAGGCCAACGCCGTAGGCATACAGACAGAAAGCGCCAAGCAGGCAACCAGCTCAACGAAATCCCAACGCCGCAGGCAAACAGACGAACAAACCGCCGACCAGGCAAAACACCAACCACTATAATGTCGGCAATTCTGACAAGAGGTGCTTCATGATCATCAAACCGCGCGTGCGTGGCTTCATCTGTGTATCGACCCATCCGACCGGCTGCGAAGCCAACGTCAAGGAACAGATCGAATACGTCAAGGCACGCGGCCCCATCGCCAATGGCCCGAAGAAAGTGCTCGTGATCGGCGCCTCCACCGGCTACGGCCTCGCCGCCCGCATCAGCGCCGCGTTCGGCGCCGACGCCGACACCCTCGGCGTGTTCTTCGAGCGCGCAGGCAGCGAAACCAAAGCCGGCACCGCAGGCTGGTACAACACCGCCGCCTTCGAGAAATTCGCCAGGGAAAAAGGCCTGTACGCCACCAGCATCAACGGCGACGCCTTCTCCGACGAAGTCAAACAACGCACCATCGAGGTCATCAAGCGCGATCTCGGCCAAGTCGACCTGGTGGTCTACAGTCTCGCCGCGCCCAAGCGCACGCATCCGAAAACCGGCGAAGTATTCACCTCGACCCTGAAGCCGGTCGGCAAGGCCGTCAATCTGCGTGGCATCGACACCGACAAGGAAGTCATCAAGGAAACCGTCCTTGAACCCGCCACGCAAGAGGAAATCGACAACACCGTCGCAGTGATGGGCGGCGAAGACTGGCAGATGTGGATCGATGCCCTCCTCAACGCCGGCGTGCTCGCCGACGGCGCGAAGACGACCGCATTCACGTACCTCGGCGAAAAAATCACGCACGACATCTACTGGAACGGCTCGATCGGCGCGGCCAAGAAAGATCTCGACCAGAAAGTGCTCGGCATCCGCGAAAAACTCGCGGCCAAGGGCGGCGATGCACGCGTCTCGGTGCTCAAGGCCGTCGTGACGCAAGCCAGTTCCGCGATCCCGATGATGCCGCTGTATCTGTCGCTGCTCTTCAAGGTCATGAAGGAAAAAGGCACACACGAAGGCTGTATCGAGCAGGTCTACGGACTCTACAAAGACAGCATGTACGGCGCGACCCCGCACATCGATGAAGACGGCCGTCTGCGCGCCGACTACAAGGAACTCGATCCCGAGGTGCAAGCCCGCGTCCAGGCACTCTGGACTCAGGTGACCAACGATAACATCTACGAACTCACCGACTTCAGCGGCTACAAGACCGACTTCCTGCGTCTGTTCGGATTCGAGATCGCCGGCGTGGACTATGAAGCCGACGTCAATCCGGACGTGCAGATTCCCGGACTCGTGCAGGTCTGACGTTTGTTTGCGGGGTTCATACGACCCCGCAAACCGTGCGTTTCAGTGTGATCGGCAGCTCATCCTGGGCTAACAACACGAGGACCGGCGCACGATGACGTTCGAGGCAGGCGAAGCGGCGATGTGGCGGCTCGTACAGCGCCACACAGGGCGAGTGGGATACCGGCGCGGCGTCAAGTCCGAAGGACTTTTAGCGAACCCGCCGGTCATCGATTGCTCAGGATGGACCGCCCTGCTTCTTACGCAGGCGCTGCAAGCGGAAAACGAGGCGGCTTCCCGCGGGGCGGCCCCCCACATGGTGTTTGCCGCTGACGACATCGAAGCGCTGCACGTGTGGTCCGATCGGATCATTCACGAGATCGAGCGCCGCACAGGATTCATTCTCCAGGGGGCCGAAGTCACGGCCCACACCCTTGCGCGCTGTGCAACCGTCGGCTTGAAAATGGGGGATCCCGCATGGGCGATCAACCATCCCCGGCCACGCGGGATCACCCACATCGTTCAGATCGTCCGCCGCCCGGAGGATGACGCGCCATTCGTTTCCGAAGCGTTCGGCGGTTCGGTTGCGGCAGGAATAAGTCTTACGCCGCTGGCGGAGTGGCTTGCCCGCTCGCAGCCGCATATTCTCGCGAACGAAGTGTGGGCAGTGGACCCGTTCAAAATGGCGTCGTAGCCGTGATCATCAAGCGTAAAACGGGCGACACCTGCTGGCTGAAACGCTGCCGGTCTGTGCGCTAGACCACACGCCGATCCATGCAACCGGTGTAGCGTCGCCCGACGGACGGTTGCCCCATCGTCCGAAAGCCAGTCGTTGCCAACAACGCGGAGACACTCGATGAAATCCCTGCTCGTTCTTGCCGTCATGATGCTGCCTGCTCTCGCCGCGATGGCGCAGACCACCGGTTCGACGGCATTTCCCGACGATGCCGCAGCGGCATCGGCCTCCGACATTCAGCAGCGGCTATCCGGTAAGACCTTCAACATCAAACTGGCTGATGGGAGCCTCTGGCACGTCCAGTACAGCACAGATGGCGCATACGACTTCAGCACCAACAAAGGCTTCACGGACAAGGGCGAATGGAAAGCGGAAGACGGCAAGGTCTGCAGCAAAGGCCACAAGATCGGCAGTTCCTGCAATGAAATTCGCACCAAGGGCGACGCGATCTTTCTGAAGCGCGACAACGGCGAGGTGGTCGAGTTCGTCGAGCAGCATTGAGCCGCGTTGAACCGCCGGACTACCGGAACCGGTCACGAGACAGCGTCGGCCGAGCGCCGCCTCTTCAGCGCCCCCTATCAGCAGGGAAACGCCGCCTGAAGCGTGCGCAGAATGGCGAGGCCGATCGGAAAATCGTCTGAAAGGCCCGGATGATTGGTGAAAAACTGATCAAGCAGCGGATAGACGTTCTGGTTGCCAATCGCGAGATTCTGCGGCGGACAGAACAGCGGCGGACGCTTCTTCGTCACCAGATCCCCGTTCGCCCATCCCAGCGCGTTGATCGTGCCCGTGATGTAAGCCGCGTAGACCGAGTTGTTGTCGCTATGCGCCCAGAGCTTGTACTGCGCAGCCGTCATCTCGGCGCTTGCGTTGAGCGTAAAACAGGCCGTCAGCACAGCCAGTGCAAATTTCAATACCCGCATCTTTGAACCTTCAATCTGTGTCGCAAAAGCGGCCATTGTAGGCGAGTCGGGGGATGCTGCGCAGTAGCACTCGTCGATCAGGAATCCGTAAGCATTTGGCGAGTATTTTTGTAAGCATTCCGGCGCGATGCAGATCCTTTGTGCCGAAGCCACCGCGCTCACGTTAATGCGTCACGTGAGCAGTGCAAATGCGCTGCTTAAGGCGTGCCATTGCGGCAGTACGCCAGGTAGCCCGGGCGTGTGGCAAGGCGCGCCATGTAAGCCGTCAGCGCGGGAAAATCGGCGTGTTGCAATGGCGTCTCGAGCCAGCGGTTGACCGAGAGTGCGATCGGAATGTCCGCCAGCGAAAACGATGACCCGGCGATAAAAGCGCCGGTCGCCTCCAGTTGCCTGTCGACGATGGCAATATGCCTCGCCCAGTTCGCGCACGACAGATCGATCTGCTGAGGATCCTGATGCGCCGGCGAATGCCGGACCAGCGCGAGAAACGCGTAGCTCCATGCCCGGTTCAATTCGCTCGCCTGCCAGTCGATCCATTGATCGCACTTCGCGCGCTCGCAAGGGTCGCTCGGATAGAGTGACTTGCCGTCATAGCGGCCGGCCAGGTAACGGATGATTGAGTTGGATTCCCACAGCACGAACTCGCCGTCCCGGATCACCGGCACCATGGCGTTGGGGTTCAGCGCAACGAATTCGGGCGCGTCAGTCGCCCTGAATCCAGCACCCCAGTCCTCCCGTTCAAACGGCAAGCTGAGTTCGGCACATGTCCACAGCACTTTGCGGACGTTGATGGATGAGGCTTTGCCTAGTATCTGGAGCATGGGATCGTCGCCGCTCGTTCGGTCGCTATGGAAGAATTTCACCGGGAATCCGGTTCGAATCGTAGCGTATCCGTGGTGCGATGACGCGGACATAGACACTTTGCGCGGCGTGCGCTGGGCCAGCCGCCAACCATGCCTTGTTGCGGCTTTATCGGTTAAGCGCCCTTACATTCACTGTGACGAGAAAGTCGCCAACACCGCGCTGACTGTGCTGAACCCCTTCGCTCACAGTCAGCCGGCGTCAAAACAGAGGGCCGGTTAAAGCCAATTCAAACCCGTCAAACCGACTCAAACCCCGTCAGCACATTCACGGCGTTCACCCCGATCGCCGCGACCGCGTAGCCGCCTTCCATCACGAACAAAGTCGGTTTCCCCAATCGTCCGATCGCCTCGCCGATACGCAGATAGTCGACGCTACGCAGCTTGAACTGCGAAATCGGGTCTTCTTCGAAAGTATCGACACCGAGCGACACCACCAGCGCATCCGGCGCGTAATCAGCGACACGCGCACACGCCGCGTCGAGCGCCACCGTATAGTCCGCCCACGCCGTACCCGGTTGCAGCGGGAAGTTCGCGTTGAAACCGAGGCCCGCGCCCGTGCCGGTTTCGTCGGCGTGCCCGAGAAAGAACGGATACTCAGTGCGCGGATCGCCATGCAACGACGCGAACAAGACGTCCGGACGGTGATAGAAAATGCTCTGCGTGCCGTTGCCGTGGTGATAGTCGACGTCGAGAATCGCCACACGTTTCGCGCCCGCGTCGAGGAATGACTGTGCCGCTACTGCCGCGTTGTTGATGTAGCAGTAGCCGCCCATATAGTCCGCTGCGGCGTGGTGCCCGGGCGGGCGGCACAGCGAGAACGCGCCGCGCGCACCTTCCCTCACGTGGCGTGCGCCAGTGAGCGCAACGTCCACTGCATCGCTCACGGCGGCCCACGTGCCCGCGGTGATCGGCACACCCGCATCCATCGAGTAGTAGCCGAGCTTGCCATCGATATCTTCCGGCACGCGGTCCTGCCGCATGCCGCGCACCGGCCATATGAGCGGTAGCGCGTCGTGCTTGCGGCCGAGCGTACTCCATTCCTCCCATGCGCTGCCGAGAAACGCAATGAAGCGCTTGTCGTGAACACGATGCACCGGTTCGAGTCCGAACGATGCGGGCGCAATCACGTCGCCGAGCTTCGTTTCGCGCACCCGTTCCAATATGAAATCAGCGCGGCTCGGCATCTCGAAGCAAGGCTTCATTTCGCCGTCGATCAGTTCAGCATGACCATGGTGCAGCCGGTGCCGATCGCTATACACAGTCAACATGCAATGTCTCCTCAAGATGCTTGCTGTTCGAATCCGTCACTCAACCGACCGAGGTCGGCCACGCATCGTGGATGCAATGCTCAAGGTCGCCCCTCATGGGTACGGTGTTCGCCATCGCTCGTCGCGAGGAGGCCGTAGCAGGCCGGACGCCGGTCGCGAAACACGCCCCATGCATGACGAGTCGCGGCAACCGCATCCAGATCGAAACGATGCAGCAGGATCGCGGGCTCGTCGCGCCCTGCTTTCTTCACCTGCTCGCCGTACTGATCGGCGATGAACGACGAGCCGTAATAGCGCTGCGGGAAGTCGCGGCCCTGCTCGCGGCCAGTGCGGTTCGCGGCGATCAGCGGCAAGACGTTCGCGCCTGCGTGGCCCTGCATCACGCGCTGCCAGTGCGCGCTACTGTCGAGCGAGGGGTCTTGCGGTTCGCTGCCGATCGCGGTCGGATAGAACAGCAGTTCGGCGCCGAGCAGCGCCATCGCGCGGGCCGTCTCCGGGAACCACTGGTCCCAGCAGATACCGACGCCGAGTGTGCCGTAGCGCGTCGGCCAGACACGAAAGCCCGTGTCGCCGGGCGTGAAGTAGTACTTCTCGCTGTAGCCCGGGCCATCGGGGATATGGGTTTTGCGGTAGCGGCCGAGCACGCTGCCATCGGCGTCGATCATCGCCACCGTGTTGTAGAAGACGTTGCCGGCCCGTTCGAAGAAGCTGATTGGCAGGACGACGTTCAATTCCGCCGCGACGCGGCTAAAGCGCGTGATGGCGGGATGGCCCTCGTACGGCAGCGCATGACGGAAGTGCTTTGCGTCCTGCTCAGTGCAGAAGTACGGCAACTCGAACAGCTCGGGCAGCAGAATCACCTGCGCGCCCTGTGCTGACGCTTCGCGCACCAGGCGCTCAGCCTCGGCGAGGTTGGCCTCGCGATCCCATCCCGGCACGGCCAACTGGATTGCCGCCACACTGACTTCGCGCATCTCGTGTCTCCTCTGTATTCGTCTGGGAAAATTCTGCCCGAGGTGCGCGGATGAGCGATACCGGAGAAGCGGTCATCGAGGGGATAAATGTGGCCAATGTGACGGGGGCGGGAGTGCCTCAGGACGTGACTTCACAGCGCGTGGCCGCGCCGCCGATACCGTGGGTATCGTCAGTACAGTGGGTTCAATGAAACTTTCGACCTAACTCCGGGCTACACGGCGCAGCGGTAGTCGCTCGGACAATGGCCCGTCCAACGACGGAACGCGTGCCGGAAGCCGGCCGTTTCGCTATAGCCGAGCCGCTCGGCGATATCCGACATGGACAGACGTGTACGCACCAGGTAATCGAGCGCGAGATCGTGGCGCACGCGGTCGAGCAACGCCTGGAAGGCGGAGCCGCTACCCGCCAGACGCCGCCTGAGCGTGCGTTCCGACACGCACAACGCATCGGCGAGCGCGCGCAGCGAACCGTAGCGACGTGGGTCGGAATACAGCAGGCGCAGGCTGCGCGCGGTCACGTCGTTGCCGGCCGAGGTGGCCCATTCGCGCTCCAGCTGCGCGCATTGCTGGCGCGACATCAGATAGCTCACCGGCTCGGCGAGGGGCAACGGTTCGTCGAGCCAGTTGGCCGGAAAAATCAGCGCATTTTCTGCCGCCTCGAAGGTGGCGCGGCGGCCTATCCGTTCTTCGTAGGCCTCCGCATGGGCAGGTGCGCCAAAGCTCACCTTAAGCTCGGACGGCGCGCGCTGCGCCGACAGCACGTCGCAGACGATCGCCCACATCGACGCGAGGCACATATCCGTATTGATCACCGTGAGATCCGGCCGGTAGTGATAGTCGGCCGCGACGATCGCCGCTTCGTCTGCGTTGCGGCGCAGCGAAACCTTGAAGTAGCTGCCGAGCAATACGGGAAAGTCCTCGGCGCATTGCAGTGCGTCGCCGAGCGTGGGACTCACCAGCATCGCGTACCCGAGGATGCCGTAGCTCGAAATATGCATGGCGCGGCCGATATCGAGTCCGATGCGCGTATCGCCACAGACGCGCAGCGCGTTGGCGAACACGATCAACTCCTGCGCGTGGGTGACGAGCCCGGACGGCTTGCGCAAATCCCCCTCGCTAATGCCGCTTCCCGCCAGCAGCACCGCCGCGCCGATCCCCTGTCGCGCCAGCAAGGAGGCGGTGGCGGCGGTCGTATGCAGGGTCGCGACGCATTGGGCTGGCGACGGGCGTGGCGAACAGGATGCATCGGTCATGGGCGATTCTCGGGTTCCCTCGATGCACCGATGATATTTGATCAAATTTCCCAAAAGGAAAAATCCGTGTCATGATTTGATCAAATCTCATCATGCAAAACGCCCAGCTTTCCCGAACAGGCGGTTCGTCGCGCAAGGTTTGCAGCCGCGCTTCGCGCCGTCTTCATCAACCGACTGGAGTCAACCTTGCAAAGCGACCTACGCGACGACCTGCGTGAATTCCTGGAACATCACCACATCCATGAAGTGGAATGCGTGATACCGGACATGACGGGCGTCGCGCGCGGCAAGATCGTGCCGAAGAACCTGTTTCTCTCGGAAGGCAAGATGCACATGTCGAACGCGCTCCTGATGATCACCGTCAACGGCGAGTTCGCGGATTTCGAGCGCTTTGTCGGGCCGAGCGATCCCGACATGGTCTGCATCCCCGATCCCAACACGGTACGGCTGGTACCGTGGGCCATCGAGCAGGTCGCGGTCGTGATCCACGATTGCGTCGGACTCGACGGCAAGCCGATCGGCATTTCGCCGCGCGCGGTATTGCGGCGGGTGCTGAAGCTCTATGAGGAAAAAGGCTGGCGTCCCGTGGTCGCGCCGGAGATGGAGTTCTACCTGATCGCGCAGAACAAGAATCCGCATGAACCGCTGCGCCCGCCGCTCGGCCGCGCGGGGCGTCACGAAGCCGGCCGCCAGTCGTTTTCGATCGACGCCGTCAACGAATTCGATCCGTTCTTCCAGGAGCTGTCGCGTTTCTGCGAGATGACGCATCTCGGCGTCGAAACGCTCGTGCATGAAGTCGGCGCGGGGCAAATGGAAATCAATTTTTCTCACGGCGACGCGCTCGATCTCGCCGA
Source organism: Burkholderia sp. GAS332 (assembly GCA_900142905.1). Classification (NCBI taxonomy): domain Bacteria; kingdom Pseudomonadati; phylum Pseudomonadota; class Betaproteobacteria; order Burkholderiales; family Burkholderiaceae; genus Burkholderia; species Burkholderia sp. GAS332. The sequence goes on from FSRV01000001.1 coordinate 2,697,591, forward strand.
CCGCGTGTTTCTGTTCAAGCGCGCGGTGCGCGAAACCGCCTACCGTCATGGCATTTTCGCGACTTTCATGGCCAAGCCGATGGAGCATGAGCCTGGCAGCGCGATGCATATTCATCAGAGCATTGTCGATCGCAAAACCGGCGAGAACATCTTTTCACTGCCCGACGGAACAGCGAGCCCGCTGTTTTTCAACTATATCGGCGGCTTGCAGAAGTACATGCCGCAAGCCATGCCGATGTTCGCCCCCTACGTGAATTCCTACCGGCGTCTGTCACGCTTCACTGCCGCGCCGATCAATGTGCGCTGGGGTTACGACAACCGCACCTGCGGGATCCGCGTGCCGAATTCCGGGCCGGACGGACGGCGGCTCGAAAACCGCGTGCCGGGCGTCGACGTCAATCCGTATCTGGCGATGGCGGCCACCCTCGCCTGCGGTTATCTCGGCATGGTCGAAAAACAGGAAGCCTCGGCGCCAATGGTGCAAAGCGCGTACGACCTCGAATACGAATTGCCGCGCGGTCTCGAAGATGCGCTCAAGGCACTCCTGAAGTGCACGGAACTCGCGGACGTGCTGGGCGAAAACTTCGTGCAGGCCTATTGCTCGGTGAAGGAGAAGGAATTCGAAACCTTCTCGCAGGGCATTACCGCGTGGGAACGCGAGCACTTGCAACTGCTCGTCTGAACGCGGGCGGCTTATGGAAACATCATTGGAGAAGCTGGATTTGAATACCCGTCAAGGCATCAACTGGGAGCGTGCGCAAGCGCTCGTCGAACGCGAACGCCGCGCGTTTGCGAAGGCCATGCCGAAATCTCGCGCGCTATCCGAACGCGCCGCGCGCCACCTGTTGTTCGGCGTGCCACTGCACTGGATGAACGACTGGTCGACGCCCTTCTCGCTGTATGTCGATCAAGCGCGCGGTGCCTCGTTCACCGACGTGGACGGTCATCGCTACGCGGACTTCTGCCTCGGCGACACGGGCGCGATGTTCGGCCACTCGCCCGCCCCCGTGGCCCGCGCGCTGGCTGCCCAGGCTGAGCGCGGCTTGACAACCATGCTGCCGAGCGAGGATGCCGCATGGGTCGGCGAAGAACTCGCGCGGCGTTTCGGGCTGCCTTACTGGCAGTTCGCGATGACGGCGAGCGACGCCAACCGCTTTGCGTTGCGCTGGGCGCGCGCGGCGACCGGACGCCGGCAGATCGTAATCTTCAACGGCTGCTATCACGGCACCGTGGACGACGTGTTCGTCGATCTCGTCGACGGCAAGCCGCAACAGCGCGACAGCCTGATCGGCCAGGTGCACGATCTGCTCGAGACCACGCGCGTGATCGAATTCAACGATCTTGCCGCACTGGAAAACGCACTGAAAGATGGCGACGTGGCCTGTGTGCTGGCCGAACCGGCGATGACCAACATCGGCATGGTGCTGCCCGAACAGGACTACTGGCGGCAAGCGCAAGCGCTCATGCGCCGCTACGGCACGCTGCTCGCCATCGACGAAACCCACACCATCAGTTGCGGGCCGGGTGGTTACTCGACGGCGTACGGCCTCGAACCCGACCTGTTCATTCTCGGCAAACCGGTGGGCGGCGGCTTTCCGTGCGCGGTGTACGGTTTCAGCGCCGAGTTGGCGGCCCGTGCGCAGCACGCCAAACGCAGCGCACCGCCTGGCCACTCCGGCATCGGCACCACCCTCACGGCGAACATGCTGGCGATGAGCGCGATCCGCGCCACGCTTGCCGAGGTGATGACCGAGGCCGCCTACGAGCACATGTTCGCGCTCGCCGAGCGGATCGAGGACGGGCTGAAAAGTGCGATCGCGCGCCATGGTCTCGCGTGGTGCGTGACGCGCGTTGGCGCCCGCACCGAATTCCAGTTCACGCCGACACCGCCGCGCAACGGCGCCGAAGCCGGCCGCCAGCTCGACTCGGAGCTGGAGCAGATCGTGCACCTGTACCTGCTCAATCGCGGCGTGCTGATCACGCCGTTTCACAACATGATCCTGGTATGCCCTGACACGTCGACGGCCGACGTCGAGAAACTGGTTTCCACGTTCGACGCCTGCCTTGCCGAACTGACCTGAGCGTTTTCTGCTCGAGGCTGATCGAGATTGGTCGCGCGCGGCCGGCGCTAAACTAGCGGCCTTGTTGCAGTCTTCTTTCAGCTTTTTTCGGCCCCGGCCTCAGTACCGAGCTTTATGAAAACTTCGCGCCATCACACGCTGCAGGACCAGACCTACGAAACGCTGCGGCAATGGCTGACGATCGGGCGCTTCGTGCCAGGCGAGCGCATCAAGATCCGTCACGTCGCCGCCGAACTCGGCGTGGGCGAGATGCCGGTGCGCTCCGCCTTGCAGCGCCTCGCGGCCGAATCGGCGCTGGTGAACGTGCCTAATTGCGGCGTCACCGTGCCACGTCTGTCGAAAGAACAATTCGACGATGTGCTGCGCGTGCGCCTGATTCTCGAAGGCCAGGCTGCCGAACTGGGTGTGCCGCATCTCAGCGCGCACGATCTGGACACGCTGGAAAAACTGAACGATGGTATGGTGCGGGCCCTGCGGACTGCCGACGCCAAGGGCTATCTCGATGCCAACGAAGCGTTCCATCTGATTCTGTACCGCGCGGCCGGCTCACCGCTTTTGCTTGAATTGATCGAAACAGTGTGGCTGCAGGTCGGGCCGATTTCGAATCTGTTGTTTGGCGATGCGCAGTTTGCCGGCACGCTCAACGATGCGCACGACGAGTTGCTGACCGCCGCGAACGCACGTGACGCAGCCGGCGTGCGGCGCGCGATCGAGCATGATCTGAGTCATGCGGCGAGTTGTTTGCGCGCGCAGTGTCTGTAGGGGTCACGCTTTCAGCGTCGCCTGTTCGAGAATCATGTCATAGAGCGCCTGCGCCGCCGGCGACAACTGAGCAGTCTTGCGCGCCACCAGAACGAGCGTGCGCGAGACCACCGGATGCGTGAGCTCGACGGTGCGAACCGTCGGATACGCACCCTTCTGAAGGGCGAGCGCCGGCACGACAGCCGCGCCCACGCCCTGAGCGACCAGGCCAACAGCAGTCGAACTGCGTTGCACTTCATAAAACGAGCGCAACGACAGTTCGCTCTTTTCCAATGCGACATCGAGCAACGCGCGATTGCCGCTGACCTCGCCGGCAAAGATCAGCGGATACGGTTGCAGTTGCGGCCAGGCGATGCGCCGCCGCTTCGCCAGCGGATGATCTTCATGGCAAATCAGCACATAGCGGTCTTCCGTCAACGGCACGCTGGCGAGATCCGGATGATGCTCGCCGGCGATATTGATGCCGAACTCCACCTCCCGGCGCAGCACCGCCTCCTCCACCGCGGACGACGCGTGATCGAGAATCTTGATGCGGTTATGCGGATAACGCGCGGCATACGCCTGCAGAATGCGCGGCAGATACTGCACGCCCACCGTCGGCACGCAGGCAATCGACACGTCGCCGCGACGGGCCACACCCGTCTCGCGAATCTCAACCAGCGCATCGGCAAGCTCGCCCAACAAACGGCGCGCCTGCGGCAGAAAACTGCGCCCGATTTCCGTCAGCGCCATGGAGCGGGTGGTCCGCTCGATCAGCGTAACGCCGAGAAACGTTTCGAGCTTACGCAAGCGTTGTGTAATAGCCGTTTGCGTGACGTGCAGCGAATCGGCGGCGCCTTGAAAGCTGCCGCGATCCGCGATCGCCACAAACGCCTGAACGCCGAGCGTGTCGATTTTCATTAGAAAAATGAAGGAATTGGAATGATAAATTCATTTTACTCCGCCCTCACCGCCGCACAAAATGTGTGGATTGGATCGGTTTGACACCGCACACCGTGAGCGGATGTCGGCAAACATGGCCCGGCGGCCAGCATTTAGGAGCGAGAGATGACTTCAACAACGAATTGGGCTGCAAAGCAGTACGTGATGTTCGAAAACGAGCGCACGCGTCCGGTCAGGGATCTGCTGGCGGCGGTCCCGGCATCGGATGTGCGGGTGGCGGTAGACATCGGCTGCGGCCCCGGCAATTCCACCGAGGCACTGGCGGCCCGCCTGCCCGGCGCGACGGTCAGCGGGATGGACAGTTCCGCCGACATGATCGCGGCGGCCACCAAGCGCCTACCGCAACTCCAGTTCGAGGTGAGCGACATTGAGACGTGGGATGCGCCGGGCCCTTACGACCTGATTCTCGCCAATGCCGTGCTGCAGTGGGTGCAGAATCATGAACAGCTGTTTCCGTCGCTGGTGAAGAAACTTGCGCCCGGCGGCAACCTTGCCGTGCAAATGCCGGACAACCTCGACGAACCCGCGCACCGTCTGCTGCGCGAAATCGCGGCGGACGGCCCTTGGGCCAGCAAACTCAAGGGGGTGGAGCGCACCATGCGCTACGGCGCCGACTGGTACTACTCGCTGCTCAAGCCGCTGTGCGCGCGGGTCGACGTGTGGCGCACCGTCTACTATCACCCGCTGGCGGGCGGTGCGGACGCGGTGGTCGAATGGTTCAAGGGCAGCGCACTGAGACCGTTTTTGGCCGAGCTCGACGACAGCGAGGAAGGCGCCTTCCTGGAACGCTACCGGGATGCGATCGCGCGAGCTTATCCCGCCCAGGCTGACGGCACCGTGCTGCTGCCGTTCCCGCGGCTGTTTATCGTCGCGACGCGCTAACAGAGATCGGCGCGGCGGCCGGTTGCCCATTCCTGCCGTGTGGTGTTTGTGGCGCCGGCGTCGCCAGGGTCAGTCAGGCATTGCCGCTCGTGAATTCTGCGTGATATTGTGTAACGAAGCGGGGGACGGCCTGCCGTCCTCACCGGAACGCAAATTACAGCAGCGAGCGTCGCCATGAGTGATGTACGCCATCATCTGAGTCCACGGGACCGTTTGGAGCTGTTGTGCTGGCTCACATGCGGCTGCCTTGGCGCTTATTACCTGAATGAGGACTGGCCTGACGCGGCATTTCACGTGCAGGCCGCCCATAAGTGGCTCGACCATCGGTCGCGCGAGGCAGACTGGCTGAGTATCGCCAGGTTATCGGCAACCGCACTGGAGATTGCGCAGCGGCACGCGAAGTTTGTCGATGCCGATTGGGCGCGGGATGCGGTCGAGGAGATTCTCGATACGGACGAACTCGACCCTCAAGCGCGGCTGGTGCGGCAGGTGCTGGCGGATTGCCAGAACGCCCTTGCTGACAAACGCCTGGCAGATTAACTTTTTCTCCGTTCGGCAGGTCGAGTGGTTCGCCAGGCGGCGTTGGCTCTGCTCATCTGTTTGCCAGCGCCGCGCCGGCAGATTAAAAATTGTGCCGCACGCCGACGATCACAGAGAGTTGTTTATCCGTATCCGAATTGACGATATTCGGAATCTGCGCCAGATTCTCCGTCTGCCCGGTTGTCGGATTGATTCCCAGTCCGGCGCCGGAAGATTTCTGCCCAATTGCCACCGCATAGACCGCCGTCCGCTTCGACAGGCTGTACACCGCGCCAAGGTTGATCTGATGCACGCGTGTTGAAGCACTGCTACTCGGTTTGGCATCGTTGAAAATATACGCGAAGCCAAGCTGCAAATCGGGCGCGAGCATATAGGTCGTATTCAACTCGGCAATGTCGAACGATATATCGGCCCCGGCAGGCGTCGCCGCACTCGCGAAATACTGGCTCTGCGACAAACGCGTATGCGTATAGGTAAGCGCCACGCTCGCCTTGCCGAATGCATACGAGCCCCCTGCTCCGAAAATCCTCACCTTCCTCGCCTGCTGCAGCAGACAATACGACGCGTCGGCATTCGCGCAACTGAAATCGCCGATATACCCGGCAGTCCCGCCTAAGGCCGCCTGCAACGGCTGATTCAACTCCAGATAGCCCGCGCTCAACGACAACGGTCCCTGTGCGTAATTCGCTGCCAATGCCCAGCCCTTGTTTTGCGAAAAATTCCCCGCCACGCCACCCAGGCTGAACAAGCCGCCGACAGTCAAACCACCGAAACTGGGACTGATGTACTTGATCGAGTTGTTGAAGTTGAACGCTTCGTTGAGGTTGTCGACGTCGCCAAAATGCGAGCCGTACAGCGTCGCCCAGTTATTGCTCGACGCATATGCACCCATGTAGTCGGAGAACGGATCGTATTGACGGCCGAATGTCAGCGCACCGTACGTGCCGTTGTTCAAACCGACCCATGCGTTGCGGTTGAACAGCGTATTCGATTGCAACATCGCGCCGTTGCCAATCAGAAAGCTGTTCTCCAACGTGAAGTTCACTGTGGTGCCGCCACCGATATCCTCAGCGCCCGTCAAACCCCAACGCGACGGCACCAGATTGCCGCCCGCCAGTTGATAATTCGCGTGACCGTTGGTGCTGCCGTTGGCGAGCGTCGTCTGCTGGTTGGTGGTGTACACGACGCCGGCGTCGACCGTGCCATAGAGCGTTACCGAAGATTGCGCATGTGCGCCCATCGCGAGGCCGCACGTGGCCAGCGCAAGCGCCGAGCGCTTGACGAATTTGTCTGCCATATTTTTGTCGAAAGTTGAGTGGTGAAATCAGCAAGAACAAACAGGAACAATCAGGACGAACCGGACGAACGACACCGCTCCGCTGCCGTCCGAGAACGGCAGAAGTCGATCGTTAGAACGTGACGAGACGGCGTGCGCTGAGTGCCTTGCGCGCCGTTCGATTACTGCCCGAAGCGCGCGTAGATATCCGGCCGCTTCTTACGCAGGATGAGACCGATCACGACGCCGAAGAGCGCCACCGCGAATACGATCCAGGGGAAAGACTTGACGATCGGGCTATCGGAGCCGCTGAGCGCATCGAGATTGCGCACCAGAATCACACCGATATACAGCAGGCCGATGCCACCAACGAGGGGCGCGACAAACGAGTGCCATACGCGCGTGTCCTTGCGCGTCTTGCGGAAGAATGCGATGACGGAAAAGCTCGTCACCGCTTGCAGCATCACGATACCGATCGTGCCGAGCGCCGAGCTCCAGCTGAATACGATGTTGAACGCATCGCTGCCTGCCGCGATGAAGAGCCCGAGCAGGACGCACACGGAGAGCGTCTGCAGATAGCTCGCCACATACGGCGAACGGTATTTTTCGTGCACCCGAGTGAGCGCTTGCGGCAGGATGCCCTCCAGGCTCAGCGCGTGGATATAGCGCACCAGCGTGTTATGGAAAGACAACAGACTCGCGAAGATACTGCTGAGCAACAGGAAGCTCATTACGGTCGTGACCGCACCACCCAGATACTTGCCGGATTGAATGAACCAGAAATCGCCCGGCTGCTTTGTCGCCACCGCGACCACGTCGTTCAATCCGTACGCGCAAACAATCGTCCACGTGACGAACGCGAAGAACACGAGAATCAGCATCACCGAGACATACGTCGCGCGGGGCACCGTCACCTTCGGGTCCCGGCATTCCTTGCCGTAAATCGCCGTCGCTTCGAAGCCGATAAACGACGCAAAGGCGAACATCACCGCAATGCCGAGGTGGCCGCTGAACACATGTTCCGGCGTGAACGGCGCGAGCGTGAGGCCGTTCGGGCCACCGCCATGCACGACGATCGCTATCGCGAGCAGCAGCAGAATGCCCAGTTCAAGACACATCAGCACGCCGAGCAGCCGGCTATTCAGATCGATACCGCGGATGCCGGTGAATTGCACCACCGCCACACAGAGCAGCGAATAGCCGTACCAGGGCATGGCCGTGTGCAGGAGCGGAGAAAGAATCACCGTGCAGAAAAATCCAAACAGCCCATACAGCGCGATCTGGATGAACGTGTACGACATCAGCGCGACGAGTGCGCCGGCCATGCCCAACGGCCGTCCGAGTCCGGCGGTGATGTACGCGTAAAAGGCGCCGGCGCGCACCACATGCCGGCTCATCGAGGCGAAGCCCACGCTGAAAATCAGCAGCACGACACCGGCAATCACGAACGCGCCCGGAATGCCCGCGCCATTACCCAGGCTGATCGCAGGCGGCACCGCACCGAGCATGCCGGTAAGGGGCGCTGCCGCGGAAATCACGAGGAACACGATTTGCCACAAGCCCAGCGTATTGCCCTTCAGTTCCACAGGGTTCTCCGCGTCGATCAGACGGGTCGGAGAGTAGGGTTCATTCATCGCTGCCTCTATTTTGTTGGCTAGTCTGGAACTCGCCTAAACCCGGGTAATGCTGGTGAAGGCGCTCGGTTGACCGACGTTCGATGTCTCGGTGTGAGCGCATGGTAGGTAGCTAAAAAATAAAGCGACTTCGCGAACTGCGCCAAATTTTCGATAATTTGCGCCAATGCTCGCGAGCGTGTCAGACATTGCGGTTCGCAGCGAATAGTTAGGAAACGAAAGTTTTTCTTTTCGTGTGACGATTGACGAATGTGGCCTCGCTTACCTTCAGAATGAAAGTATTGGCCACGCCATCATCCTTTATTGTTTTTCCAGTTGCGCGTGGCGCGCCACAGTACGGTTGCGTCGGCATAACCTACGGCCCGGGCGATCGCCGCATTGGTGAGCCCGTCGTGTTCAAGTAGTCCTTCCACACTGCGCTGCCGCTCTTCCCGCACGATCTGCCGCACGGAAGTCCCCGCCTCGGTTAGGTGCCGTTGCAACGAGCGATGCGAGAGACCGAGATCTTTCGCGATGTCGGCGACGATCAGCTTTTCATGCGCGAGCCGCCGCGTCACCAGATCGCGCACCTGCTCGACGATGCTGTGGGGCACGGCGTCACGCGCAATCAGATCGGTGGCATGGCGCTCCATCATGCGCGCCATTTGCGTGTCGGCGCTCTTGAGCGGCGCATCGAGATCCAGTGGACGCAGAATGACGCCATTGAAAGGCTGCTGAAAGCGCACCGGTGCGCGGAAAGTGCGCGCATACGGTTTGAGATCGGCGGGCGCAGCATGTTCGAAATGCAGTTCGACGGGATTCCACGCCGCGCCGCGCACCAGCCGGATCATATTGCACATCGTCGACAGGCTGTATTCCGCATCTTGCCGGCGCGGCCAGATTTGCGGATTGGCGATCTGATAGGTCCAGACCGGCCATTCGCCGTCGCGCAGCAACTCGCAGGCCGTGGCGTTCTGCCACGACGCGAGGGCGAGCGTGAACTTGCGCATCGCCGCGTTCAAGGTCGGCGACGATAGAAACACGAGACCCGCCGGCCCCAGCTCCGTCAATTGCAATTCGCTGCCGAGCCGCAAGCCAAGCGACGGTTCGCCGAGTACTTCGGCCGCGCGCTCGAATGCCGCCACATAACGTGTGAGCGGCAGGATTTCGTACGGATTCGACAGGAGCTTGCGGCTCATGCCGAACTCCTCCAGCAGTGCGTCGCAATGGGCGCCTGATGCATCGAGTGCGCGCACAACCGGTCCCATGACCGCGGCGCGGATCATCGGGAAACTGCCGTTGAGCGTGACTTTTTTCATGCTGAGCGTCTCCTCTCAAGTCTTCGCTGATGTGCTGCGTGTTATTCCTCTTGGCGCACTTTATCGTTCATTTGGCGCGATAAGCAAGCGCGAAAATAATATTGAGTTCCTACGATTTGCCATCGACTCAGCGTTCGCCGCGCTTCACTCCGCCGCGCGGGAATGTGGTCCGGTCCAGCACACTCCTTACGGGAACCTTATGAACACGAATGCCACGAAAGCCGCTCACGCGCCCGTTCATCCGCTCGATCCGCTGAGTTCGGACGAAATGCAGCTTGCCTGCGATCTCGTGAAGGCCGCCGAAAACCTCGACGGGCACGTACGCTTTCCGATGGTCGAATTGCGCGAGCCACCGAAGGCTGAAGTCGTCGCATTCAAGACCGGCGAATATTTTCCGCGCACGGCGTTTGTTCTGGCAATCGATCGCACGAATGGGACGACGATTGAATACAACGTGGACCTGAGAGAGAAAAGAGTCGCCTCGCGCAACGAGCTGCCATTCGATCAGGCGCCTTACGGCCAGCCGCCGATCATGATCGAAGATTTCATGAACGCCGAGCAGATCGTCAAGAACGACGCCGCATGGCGCGTTGCCATACTGAAGCGCGGCTTGACCGAGAAGGATCTGGAGAACGTGCAGGTGGATCCGTTTTCCGCCGGCTGCTTCGACCGCGAGAACGAGAACGGCCGGCGCCTCGTCCGCTGCGTGAGCTACTACCGTGAGACCGTGACCGATAACGGCTACGCGCATCCGATCGAGGGCGTGGTCGCGGTGGTCGATCTGCTCGAGAAGAGAGTGATCGAACTGGTGGACGACGGCCGCATCATTCCGATTCCGCGTGCGAAGCACAACTACGACACGCCGAGCCTCGGCGAGCCGCGCAGCACGCTCAAGCCGCTGTCGATCAGCCAACCCGAGGGCCCGAGCTTCAAGATCGACGGCTGGCACGTGAGCTGGCAGAACTGGAACTTCCGGGTCGGCTTCACGCCGCGCGAAGGGCTGGTGCTACATCAACTGTCGTGGGACGACGGCAAGAATGCGCGGCCGATCATCTACCGTGCGAGCGTGACGGAGATGTGCGTGCCCTACTCCGACCCGAGCACGAACCACTACTGGAAGAGCGCCTTCGATGCCGGCGAGTACGGCCTCGGCAAACTGGCGAATCAACTTGAACTCGGTTGCGATTGCCTCGGCACGATCCGCTATTTCGACATTCCGTCCGCCGACGATTTCGGCAATGCGTTCCTGATGAAGAACGCCGTGTGCATGCACGAAGAGGATTACGGCACCCTGTGGAAGCACTACGAGTTTCGCACCGGTGTTTTCGAAATGCGCCGCTCGCGACGCCTCGTGATCTCCTTCTTCGCGACGGTCGGCAACTACGACTACGGCTTCTACTGGTACCTGTATCAGGACGGCACGATTCAACTCGAATGCAAGCTGACCGGCATCGTACAAACGTCGGCGGTAGCGGACGGCGACACGTATCCGTGGGGTGGCATGATCACCGAGAACCTCGGCGGCCCCACCCACCAGCACTTTTTCAATGCACGGATGCACATGATGGTGGACGGTGAGCGCAACACGGTGACCGAACACGAATTCGTGCCGCGTCCGATGGGCGAAACGAATCCGTACGGGAATGTCTTCGACACCACGAAGCACGTGTTCAGGACCGAAAGCGAAGCCGCGCGTCTTGCGAACGGCCGCACGGGACGTTACTGGAAGGTGACCAACCCGAACGTGAAGAACGCTGTCGGTGCGAATCCTGGCTACAAGCTGATTGTGAACGACTCGCCACTGATGCTGGCCGACGAGCGCTCGAAGGTCCGCCAGCGCGGCGGCTTTGCCACGCGTCACGTGTGGGTCACACCGTTCGACCCGGCGGAGCGCTACGCGAGTGGCGACTATCCGAATCAGCACGCGGGCGGTGACGGCTTGCCGCGCTACATCGAGGCGAACCGCAACATCGAGAACGAAGACATTGTCTTGTGGCACAGCTTCGGTCACACCCACGTGTGCAAACCCGAGGACTTCCCGGTGATGCCGGTGGAATACGCCGGCTTCATGCTCAAGCCGAACAACTTCTTCTCCGCCAACCCGACGATGGACTTACCGTCCGAGCGTGATCAGAACAGCGTTGAAGACGGCAAGTCCGCGGATCATGGCTGCTGCAAACGCTGATCCGACGCCGCGCGACGCAGGGTCTGCGGCTGCATCCGTAGCCGACGTGGCACGCGTACATCCCACGATTGCGGCCGGCCCGGCATGCGGGCTGATTGCGAGCGTGGGTAATGCGGCGCATGGGCTGAATGCGAGCGTAGGTGACACGGCACGTGGGCTGATCGCGAGTGTGGGCGGTGCGGCACGCGCGCTGATTGCGAGCATGAGTCGGACGGCCTGTGTGCTGACTACGAGCATGAGCGGCTCGGCCCGTGTGTTGATTGCGAGCGTAGGTGGCGCGGCCTGCGTGCTGCTCGTGAGCGGCGCTGCGACGCTGGTGACGCAAGCTGGCCTCGGCCAGCGAGCCAGCGCGCTGTGGATGAGCGCGTTGGCGTTGGCAACGATGACGACCGTGCCGTTGTTAATGTCTCGCCTGTCGAGGCGGCACATCACACTGGCGACGGCTGTGACGCTGATCGCAACGATGAGTGCGATGGGCGTTGTGCCTGCGTACGTGGGCGGGTTCGAGCATGGCGTCGCGATAGCCGCGTTGGCTGTTGCGCTGGGTAGTGTATTGCTGTTTTACGGGTGGCACCTTGCTAGCGAGACGGCCTCGCCACCTGCAACGGCATCATCACCTGAACACTCCAATCGAAATAAATACGCAAACCAGAACACGGACGAGTCGACTAAGACCAAGCACGCGACTGGCGCGGCGGCGCTGCTCGCATTGCTTGCGGGCTTATCGAGTGGAAGTCTCGCGCGTTTCCAGTTCTATGCGATTTGCGGCATGCGTGGCGCGCAGCCGATGTGGGAGATAGCGCTTTCTCTGGGTGCTGTTTGCGCGTTGGCGTTGATTGCCGACCGATCCGGCAACGACAACCGGATGTTGATTGTGCTGTACGTGCTACGAGCGCTGTTGATTGGAGCGCTCGCGGCCGTAGACAGTCCGATGCTTGCCCTGCTCACGGCAAAGATGTTTCTGGTTCTCGACTGCCTGACGATTCCATCGCTCATGAAACTGTTGGGCAAATCGCGCAGCGCAATGCGCGTGGGCTGCCCTGGCGCGGCACACCACATTGGGATGGTATTGGGAGCGACGATATCGACGACGCCCTACTTTTTCGGCGACGGATTCATGGTTCTGTATGTGCTGAGCGCGATTGCGAATCTGATATGTGCTGGCACGTTAGCAACCAATTGGTTCGAGAAAAGACCATTCCCAAAGCACTTAAACCATCACCACCGTCATGCGGACCTTTCCGACGAGCACGAAGTGCGAGGCGGGAAGTATGACTGCCTTGTCACTCAGGGATGAACGAGCGAGGACACAGATTCCAGATGTTCCACTACCGTGGCTGCGCGGGGGACCCGCTTAGCAGGGGGCTCTAGCCGCTTTCTTTGCTTATCTTTCTTTGCGGCGGCAAAGAAAGTAAGTGCCGCCCCGCACAGGGGCAACGCTAATAGACCACTAAGAACTCAAGGAAAGGCCAACGCCGCAGGCAAACAGCAAAACAGCAAATCAGGTCCCAAAAGCGACAAACGAATACCACCGCCAATCTCACCCCAACGGAGACAAAGCAAAATGACCGAACAAAAAAACCGAGCAGCGCAGCTACCCCAAACCATGTTCATCAACGGCGAAAGAACCTCCAGCGCCGCAGGCAAAACCTTCCCCATCTACAACCCAGCGACAGGAGAAGAACTAGCCCAACTCCCAGACGCATCAGAAACCGACATCGACCACGCGGTCAAAACCTCAAGAGCAGCTTTCGAGTCAGACGCCTGGCGCAGGATGCCGCCCGCCACCCGCGAACGCCTGTTGCTAAAACTAGCCGACCTGGTAGAACACCACACCGACGAACTAGCCACACTAGAAACCCTGAACCAGGGAAAACTAATAGCATTCTCAAAGATGCTGGAGGTCTCGGGCAGCGTCCAATGGCTGCGCTACATGGCTGGTTGGGCCACCAAGATTGAGGGCACGACTTTCGACCTATCGATCCCCTTCCCACCGGGCACCCGCTACAACGCCTCAACAAAACGCGTCCCAGCGGGCGTGGTCGCGGCAATTGTGCCGTGGAATTTCCCGTTACTGATGGCGGTCTGGAAAATCGCCCCGGCACTCGCATGTGGCTGCACCGTCGTGCTAAAACCGGCGGAAGAAACGCCCCTAACGGCGATCCGCCTGGCCGAACTGGCACACGAAGCCGGCTTCCCAGCGGGCGTATTCAACGTGGTCACCGGCCGTGGCGAGACCGCCGGCGCAGCGCTGGTCAAGCATCCCTTGGTGAACAAAGTCACCTTCACGGGATCAACCGAAGTGGGCCGCATCATCGGCCGCCAATGTGCTGACGATCTGAAGCGGGCCTCGCTAGAACTAGGTGGCAAGAGCCCCGTAATCGTGCTGGAAGATTGCGACCCGAAGAAAGCAATCGAAGGCGCAGCCGGCGCGATTTTCTTCAACCACGGCCAGGTCTGCACCGCAGGTTCACGCCTGTACGTCGCACGATCGATTTACGACGAAGTGGTGCAAGGCATCGCCGCAGTGGCCGATGGAATCGCATTGGGCTCCGGTTTCGATGCCGCAACGCAAATGGGACCGATGGTTTCCGCGCGGCACCGCGACAAGATCATGGGAATGATCGCGCAAGGCCGCCAGGAAGGCGGTGAGATCCTGTCGCGCGATGCGGCCGTCGACACGGACGGCTTTTTTGTCCGCCCGACGGTCATTGCCAATCGCGCCTGCAAGCCGCTTTCGGTCGTCAGGGAAGAGGTATTCGGACCGGTGCTGGTGGCAATGCCCTATGACGATATCGACGAGGTGCTGACTCAGGCCAACGCATCCGAATATGGCCTCGGCGCGAGCGTCTGGACGAATCAACTCGATAAGGCGTTGAGGCTGGTTGACGGCATCGAAGCGGGCACCGTTTGGGTCAACACCCATAACATGGTCGACCCCGCCATGCCGTTTGGAGGCTTCAAGGCGTCGGGGATCGGCCGCGAGCACGGCAAAGCCATTGTGGATGCTTATACCGAGAGCAAGTCGGTCTGCATCGCTTATTGATCGCTAACCGCGATTGCACGTCTTGCGGCACGAAAGCATCGTCGCCGCAAGACGTGCAGGACTATAGCGCCTCAAGGGCAACACAGTAAAATACCCAGCACCCGCGCCGCCGCGCGTCAGCCTACCCTTCGGTGCCAGATCTTGAAACGCAAAATGCCCGCGCTAAACGCGCTAAAAGCCTTCGAAGTGGCTGGCCGCACGGGCAGCTTCACCCGCGCAGCGGAGCTGCTGAACGTAACGCAAAGCGCGGTCAGCCGGCAAGTCCGGCAACTCGAAGCCCAACTCGGCGAGACGTTACTCCAGCGTCACCATCACCACCTCGAACTCTCCGCCGCCGGCCGCATCCTCCTGCAAGCACTGCAACAATCATTCGACCGGATCGAACTCACGGTCCGCAGCCTGCAGGAGAAAACCCACCGCAACCGCCTGCGTATCAACGCGCCACCCACCTTCACGAGCCGCTGGCTGATGCCGCGTCTCGGACGTCTGCGTGACGCGCATCCGCATCTCGAACTCAGCCTGTCGACCCGCGTCGACGACAATCTCGCCGAATCGGGCGTGCTCGACTGCGCCATCCGCTTCGGCAACGGCGAGTGGGAAGGCGTCGACAACCGCTTGCTGATGAATGAACGGCACATTGCCGTCTGCGCCCCCGCGTTGCTCGCGCGCGAGGCAGGCCGCGCGGCCATCGATCTGAATCAGTTCACGCTGCTGCACGTGCTCGCCAGCGCCGATCAGCGCTATCTGACCTGGCAGCACTGGTTAAAGGCCGCCGGCATCGAAAACGTCGACACTCGCGGTGGCTACGAATTCGATCTGCTCGATCATGCGATCCAGGCCGCTATCGACGGGCTTGGCGTAACCATCGCCGATCGTCACATGATCGGGCGCGAACTCGCGGAGGGCCAACTCGTGCAGGTGCTGAACGTGCACGTCGACGGACATCAGTCGTATTGGCTCGTTACGCGTGCGGAACAGGACGAGCTGCCGCACGTCGCGCTGTTCCGCGACTGGCTGCAGCAGGAGATCTGGTTGACCGAGCGCGCGATCGATTCGTCGGAGTCGGCGCAGTTGGGCGAAGCGGATTGAGCCCGACGAAGTCAGGCAGCCGCAACCAGCTCCGCCGCTTCGCGGTTAAAGGCCGCATCGATCGCGGCGTCCTCGAGAATCATCTCTGCGCCCTTCTCCGCCACCATCATCGTCGGCGCATTGATGTTGCCCGACGTGATGTTCGGGAAGATCGACGCATCGACCACGCGCAGACCTGCAATCCCGTGCACCCGCAAACGCGCATCGACCACCGAGGTGCGCGGATCGTCGCCCATCGCGCACGAGCCGCACAGATGGTAGATCGAACCCGATTGTTCGCGGAAATACTGCAGGAACCCTTCACGCGTATTCACCTGCGGCCCCGGCGAAATTTCCTCGACCGTGATCTCTTTCAACGCCGGCGATGCCATCACCTTGCGCACCAACTCGCAGCCCTGGATCACTTCGTCGATGTCCTTCTCCGTGGTCAGCGCGTTGATGCGGATTTTTGCGGCGTCTTCCGCACGGTTCGATGCGATCTCGATCGATCCGCGGCTAGTCGGCCGGCACGGGTTGAATGCCAGCAGGAAGCCCGAATACGGTTCGGGCTCGAGATTGGCCTTATTGCTCTTCGGAATCCGGTACGACAGCGGATTGAAGTACAACTGCAGATTCGGCTGCGCTTCCTGATCGTTGCCCTTGAAGAACCCGCCCGACTGGTTCACGCTCATCGCGAGCGGCCCCTTGCGCGTGAACAGATACTGCAGACCGAGCTTGAGCTTGCCAAGCAGCGGACGCATCTCGTCGTTCAGCGTCTTCACGTTCGCGCGATAGTAAAAACTCACACACAGATGGTCCTGCAGATTCTGCCCCACAGCGGGCAGATCCTTGACCATCGCGATGCGATGCTTCGCCAGCAATGCGCTATCGCCTACACCCGAGAGCTGCAGCAGCTTGGGCGAATCGACCGCGCCCGCCGCGAGGATCACCTCACGGTTCGCCATGAACTGCCGCGTAGCGCCGTTCTGCGTCACGCTCACGCCGATGGCCCGCTGGTTGCCGTCGAATAGCACGCGGCTGGCCAGCAGGTCACGCTCGACCGTCAGGTTCTTGCGCGTCAATACCGGATGCAGGTATTCGAAGCTGCTCGACGAACGCTGCCCATTGCGCGTGTTCACGTCGTAGATCCCCGCGCCTTCGAATCGCGCACCATTGAAATCGTCGCTGCGCTTGTAGCCGGCCTGGTCGCAGCCTTTCAGGAACACGTGGCAAATCGGATGGACGGCATCCTTCATCGGCGAGATACGGATTGGGCCGTCCGCGCCGTGATACTCGGTGTTGCCAAGCGGATGCGATTCGAGCTTGCGGAAATACGGCAGCACGTCGCGAAAGGCCCAGCCCTTGTTCCCCGCCGCGGCCCAGTCGTCGAAATCGCGCGGCTGGCCGCGCACGTAGATCATCGCGTTGATCGAGCCGGAGCCGCCCTGCACTTTGCCGCGTGGGCAATAGATCGGCCGGTTGTCGAGTTCCTTCTCGGGCTCGCTGTAGTACATCCAGTTGTAGGTTTCGTTGTAGTACGTCTTGGTGAAACCCACCGGAATCTTGAACCAGAACGAGCTGTCCTTGCCGCCCGCTTCGAGCAGCAGCACCGAATGGTGACCCGACGCCGAAAGGCGATTGGCGAGAATGCAGCCCGCCGACCCCGCGCCGACGATAATGTAATCGTAGTTCATGCTCTATGTCGCCAAACGGCGCCCAATCCATTGAATGCGTGACACTGGTTGAAACCCGCAGTTCGAAACCCACAGGCCGAAACCCGCGGGTTCAACTCAGCAGGTTCAACCCTTGGCCGGCGCGAGGTTTTTCACGTCGGCGGGAAGCGCGGCCATTTGCAGATGCAGACGCTCGCCGGTGTACGGCGTGTGCTGCCTGACGACGTCCATGTTCAACTCCACGCCCAAGCCCGGTTCCTGCGAAGGAATGATGTAGCCGTCTTCCCATTGAATCGGCTTCTTCAACACGGCCGCATGGAAGCCATCCCACGTGCCGATGCTTTCCTGAATCAGGAAGTTCGGCGTGCAGGTGGCGAGCTGAATGCTGGCAGCCGCGCCGATCGGCCCGTTGTACAGATGCGGTGCGATCTGCGCGTAATACACCTCGGCGATCGCCGCGACTTTCTTCGCTTCGAGCAGGCCACCCACGCGCGCCACGTTCAATTGCAGAATCGACGCCGCACCCGCTTCAAGCAGCTTGAAAAATTCATACTTGGTGGTCAAGCGCTCGCCCGCGGCAATCGGAATACTCGTGTGCTGCGCAACTTGCGCCATTGCGCCTTCCTGCCCCGGCGGCACCGGTTCTTCGAACCACAACGGATCGTATTTCTCGAGCCGCTTGGCAAGCCTGATCGCCGACGACGGCACCATCTGCCCATGCGTGCCGAACAGCAGGTCGGCCTTGCTGCCGACGGCTTCGCGCACGCGACGGCAGAAAGTCTCGCAACGGTCGAGCACTTCCATCGACAGCTGATGACCCGAGTAAGCCGTGTACGGCCCCGCCGGATCAAACTTCACCGCGGTAAAGCCACGCTTGACGTTCTCTGCGGCGCATTCGGCGGCGAGATCGGGATCGTCGTAGTCGTATTCACCGCGACTGTTCTTCGGATACAGATAGGTGTACGAGCGCAGACGCTGGTTCACCATGCCGCCGAGCAGTTCGTACACCGGCTTGTTCGCTGCCTTGCCGATGATGTCCCAGCACGCCATTTCCAGCCCGCTGACCACGCCCATCATCGTCAGATCGGGGCGTTGCGTGAAGCCGCTCGAGTACGCTTCGCGCCAGAGCCGCTCGATATGGTGCGGATCTTTATCGAGCAGATAGCGGCCGAATACATCGTCGATGATGTGAGTCATCGCCTTCGGATGAAACGTCGCCGAATAGATTTCGCCGACGCCTTCAATACCGCAATCGGTCTTGAGCTTGACGAAGATCCAGTACATGCCGCCCACGTGCGGCGGCGGTACGGCGACGATATGCGTTTCGAGCGAGACGACTTTCATTTACGCAACCCCTTTCCTATTAAGCATGTTTCTCAGCGCAAGACCGGCAAAGCCGCCGAGCGCCGCCATTCCGGCCACATAGCCGAAGTAAAGCTGGTAACCGAAGACGCCCGGGAAGTTCTGCGTCAGATAGCCGTTGATCAACGGCAGGAACACGTCGGGCGAATAGCCGAGTACGGAGATCAGGCCAATGGCGAGGCCCATCGTTTCGACCGGAATATTGCAGCGATCCAGCAGCGACCAGTACAGACCGCGAATCGCGTAAGTCAGAATGCCGATGAAGAGCACAAGGAACACCAGCAGCACGTGGCTCGAGATACGCGGCGCCGCCATCAGACCCAGCAGTGACAGCGCGGCGAGAAAGAGCGCGATCACCAGCACCGAGACCTTGG
The DNA here is from genome assembly GCA_900142905.1 of Burkholderia sp. GAS332. NCBI lineage: Bacteria > Pseudomonadati > Pseudomonadota > Betaproteobacteria > Burkholderiales > Burkholderiaceae > Burkholderia > Burkholderia sp. GAS332. The sequence continues at coordinate 2,716,714 of FSRV01000001.1, forward strand.
AATAACGGTCGCCGAGAAACCCGCCGCCGATGCCGCCGATCGGCCGCATCCACAGCTTGAGCGTGGTAATCGTGCCGGCCATCACCACGGTCAAACCGATCTCACCCTCATGCAGATACGCTGAGAAGCTGTACGTCGCCCAGAACACCTGATAGCCGCAGAACACAATCGCCGCGACCAGCCACAACTCGGGAATCGACGCGAGCGTTTTCAGATCGACCAGCACGTTGCTGCGTTTCTTCGCGGCACGATTGGCGGCGGCATCGCTAGCGCCTTGCGGGTCTTTGACGAGCGCGAGCACCACGCCAAGTGCAATGCAAATAAACGCGTACATGTAGACGACCAGCCTGAAACCGGCCGCAACCGGCTCGCCTTTGGTCTGCGTGAACCACGCGAACAGCGAGATCGCGATGGTCGCGAGCATGGCTTCGATCAAGCCGCGTCCGCCGTCGAGCAAACCGAAGAAGCGGCCCTGCTCGTGCGTGCCGGCGATCATCGTCACGCGCTTGATCACCGCGGCCCAGAACGTCAAACCGGTCGACAGACCCCAGCCGCCGAAGATCAGCATCAGCATCTGGAAAGACGGCGCGGTCGAATACCACAGGCCGAGCACACCGGTTGCGATCAGGGAAAAACAGATCAACAGGCGCGGTGCAATCCGGTCGGCGAGCCAGCCGCTCGGCAAGTAACTCAACAGAAAGATCGTGCCGAGCGACGAATACAGATAGCCGAGTTGACTATCGGTGATGTGGAACACTTCGAGCATCGTCGGCTGATAAACCTGCCGCAGATACAGAATCGGGTAAATCGCGCCGGCCGCCAGCACCAGCAAGATGAGCTGGACGTAGCGTTGAGCGTTGCTGTTTTGCAGCGCGGCTTCTGCTTCGCTCGCGGCGAGCGAAGCGGTGGTTTGAACGGGTTGAGATGACACGGGAACGCTCCTGAGAGACCCAGCGCCGGTCCACCGGTCTGCCGGATCTCCAAATTTTTTTATTAGTGCAGCGGTGTGCTGCGTTTCTGTGGGTTTTAAGGCGACGCGTGCCGTCTACTCCGAATCGCGCGGCACGCGCCGTTTTCAGCTTCAGTACTTCATGACCACGAGACGGGTCTGCGTGAATTCGAGCATGCCGTGCTTGCCGTCGTCGCCGCCGAGACCCGAACGCTTCCAACCCGCGTGGAAACCTTGATACGGATCGGCCGGTGTGCGGTTCACATACAACTCGCCTGCCTCGATGCCGTTGGCGATCTTCATCGCGCTGCGGTAGTTCTCGGTATAGAGGACCGACGACAAACCAAACTGATGGTCATTGGCCATCTCCAGTGCTTCGTCGAGCGTGCGGTACTTGACGACCGGCATGATCGGACCGAAGGTTTCTTCCTGGATGATTTCCATGTCCTGACGGCAGTTCGACAGCAACGTGGCCGGGTAGAAGAAGCCCTTGCCCTGCGGCAGCCTGCCGCCGGTTTCCAGCGTGGCGCCTGCCGCAATCGCGCGCTCGACCATGCCGTGAATCGACTGGCGCGACGCGTCGTTGACGAGCGGGCCCATCAGCGCAGGCAGTTCGCTGCGATCGCCGCTTTCCACCGCGCTCATGTGCTTCTTCAGCAGTGCGACGAAACGGTCATGCACGCTTTCCTGCACGTAGACGCGTTCGATCGCCGTGCACAACTGGCCGCAGTGCGTAGTCTTCGACGCGACCAGGTCGCGCGCGGCTTTCTCCAGATCGGCATCCGCCTCGATGATCGCGGGCGTCTTGCCACCGAGTTCGAGCGACGGCTTGGCGATATTCGCCTTGCAGTATTCGAGCACCTTGCGGCCCGCGCCGACACTGCCGGTCAGCGTGATCATGCCGACCTTGGGGTGCGTGCAAAGCGCCTCGGCGGTTGCATGATTCATCGCGAGAATGTTCACGACACCGGCCGGCAGCCCGGCCTTCTCAACCGCTCTCGCGATTTCGAACGCGGAGGTCGGCGTGTTGTTGCTCGGGCGCACCACCACGGTGTTGCCGGCGATCAGAGCCGGCGCGACCTTGCGCATGAACGTATAGACCGGGTAATTGAACGGGATCAGGCATGCGACCACGCCGATCGGCTCGCGATGCAGGACGAGGTTTTCGTCAGGTGTGTCGCTCGGGATCACCTCGCCTTCGATGCGGCGCGCCCATTCGGCGTGGTAGCGGGTGATCTGGCCGGCGTAGATCGCTTCGTTGGTGGCGTCGGCGACGCTCTTACCCGACTCCAGCGCAAGCGCCGCGCCGATGGCGGGCGCGCATTCGGTGAGGGCGTCGGCAAGCTTGTGCAGATAGACCGCGCGCTCGGCCGAGGGCAGCTTGCGCCAGCCCTTCTGGGCGGCAGCGGCGGCGTCGACTGCGGCGATGGCCTCGGCCTGGGTGGCGCCCGTGACGTGAGCAATCACGGCTTCGGTGGCCGGGTTGGTGACGGCGATGAGCTCGTCGCTTGCCGCGTCGATAAAGCAGCCGTTAGCAAAATTCCGATCGAGTCGCATCTCGTCTCCTGAAAAACCTGGTGCAGTGGCGCATTGCCTTCGGCTATCGCTTTCATGCCAAAGGTGCATGGACCGAATTTTTCTCTCGGGCACGGCGCGCCACAAGCGAATAATTCGCGGGATAAACATTCGAAAAAATCACGTTTATCCAGGGATGTGCCTTATACGCGATTCCCATCTCGAATAGCAGAATCCGGGCTTTGCCAAATAGCAGCGGCCTTTGCGAGCGTTCGAACCCCGTTTCGAATGGCCAGGGCCGTTCAAGACCAACGTTTGGAGCTCACAATGAAAAAGAATGTCATCGCCACCGCGGCACTCAGCGCACTCACCTCGCTGGCAGCCCCATCGGCCTTCGCGCAAAGCAGCTTGACGCTGTACGGCGTGCTCGATGAGGGCATCGATTACACCAACAACGCCGGGCGCGGCGCGGTCTGGGAAATGGCGAGCGGCTATGCGCAAGGCAGCCGCTGGGGCATGACCGGTTCGGAGGATCTGGGCGGCGGCATGAAGGCGGTGTTCCAGCTGGAAAACGGCTTCGACGTGAGCTCGGGACGGCTCGGCCAGGGCGGCCGCATGTTCGGCCGCCAGGCTTACATGGGCTTGAGCGACGGCCGGTTCGGCACGGTCACGCTCGGGCGCCAGTACGACTCGGTGGTCGACTACCTCGCGCAGACCACCGCCAACGGCAACTGGGCCGGCTACCTGTTTGCGCATCCGTACGACAACGACAACACGGACAACTCGTTCCGGCTCGGCAACAGCGTGAAGTACGCGAGCCCGGAGATCGCGGGCTTCAAGTTCGGCGGCGTGTACAGCTTCAGCAACGACACGAACTTCGCGAACAACCGCGCCTATAGCTTCGGCGGCCAGTATGCGAATGGCGGGCTGCTGATTGCCGCCGCGTACCTGCAGGCGAACAATCCGGGCGCGGGTTCCACCGGTGCGATCACCGCGAACGACGCGAGCTTCATCGCCGGGCGCATGCGAGTGTTTGGCGGCGGCGTCAACTACACGTTCGGTGCGGCGACCGCTGGGTTTGCTTACACCAACTCCAACTATAAGGATCCGACTGGCAACGGCTATATCGGCATCCCGCTGGCGGCATCCGGCGTCAGGTTGAATACGCTGAAGTACCAGAACTTCGAAGTGAACGGCAAATACCAGTTCACGCCGGCCTTCTTTATCGGCGCGCAGTATGTGTACACGATGGAGAACTACGATGCATCGACTGGCAGCGTGAAGCCGAAGATTCACTCGGTCGGTTTGATGGCGGATTACAACCTGACGAAGCGCACGGACGTTTACGTGCAGGGCGAATACCAGAAGGTCGCGGGCGATTCGACTAATTCGATTCTCGACAACGCGTTCATTCCGGGCGTGCAGGCGCCGTCGTCAACGGGGAATCAGGTCGTCGCGCGGGTCGCGCTGCGGCACAAGTTCTGAGGATTCGCGCTTTGATGGGCCGGAGTCGCGTCGTTAGCGGCTCCAACCCCTGAGTGTTCAAATTTTTATGATGTTCACGTTCCGTATACACCCTGATTTTCTGAGCGACCCGGGGCGGCCGCTTCGCCCTTCACTCCTCCACCACCGCCTTCAACCTCAGCAACGCCTGATCCCACTGCTGCGAGATCGCTTCGAGCGCGCACCGCGCTTCGTCGAGGTGCGCCGGTTCGAACGCCCATAAACGTTCACGGCCCACCTTGATGTCACGCACAAGGCCCGCATTGGCAAGCACCTGCAAATGCTGCGTGACGGACTGCCGCGTGATCTCCGTTCCTGCGGTCAACTGCGCGATCGACATCGCACTGCCCGCGCACAACACGGCGATCAGACGCAGGCGCGTTTCGTCGCCGAGCGCCGCAAAAATCTGTGCGGAGCTTTGCAGCATGGCGGCCTTCACACGCGCATGACCGGTGGCCGGCTTAGCCCTTGGCGACATACTTTTCGATGTTGACCATCTGCTCTTCCCAGCCGCCGCTATTCATGCGGAACGCTTCCCCGCGACGCGCGGCGGGGATCCGATCAAAGCCCGATTCGATCACGCGCAACAACGTGCCCGAATCGACCTCGCTCAACTCGAATACGACTAGCGTGGTGGGCTCCGGCGAGTAGTCGACCGAAGCATCCACCGCGGCCGGATGCCAGCGAAACGACAGATGATGTTCCGGCTCGATCCGCTCGATCAGCACGTCCATCACGAGATGCTCATAACCCGGATAGGTGATGTTGCCTTGGATGGATTGGCCGGCCACAAACCGCTTCCCGCTGAAATCCACGCAAAACCAATTGCCGAATTCTTCGGCGTTGGACACCGCTCGCCATACTCGCGAGCGCGGCGCCTTCAGCAGAATCTGCTTTTCGATGCGATCGGTTGATACGTTTTTCGATGCGTTTGATGAGTTGTCCATATGCAGCCTCCTGACTGCATATTAGGCTCGTCATCCACAACATGCAAGTATTTGCCTGCCTATTTTCCAGCGCGAGGCAAACGCCTCCCCGCCTCAATCGTTGACCTTGACCACCACCTTGCCGAACGCACCGCGTTCGAGATGCGCCAGCGCGGGCGGCAGTTCGTCGAATGCGTAGACCGTATCGACGACCGGCTCAAGGCCAAGCATATCGACCGCGCGCACCAGATCCTCGAGTGCGCGCCGATGCCCGACGCCGATGCCCTGGATCGTCGGCCGGCCAATGAACGACGGGATACTCGGCAGCGACATGCTGTATCCATCGAGCGTGCCGATCAGCGAAATGCGGCCGCCCTGACGTAGCGCGCGCAACGAGGCACCGAGGTTATCGCCGCCCGCCAGTTCGAACACGTGATCGACGCCACGTCCGCCCGTCATCTCGCGCGCAACGCGATCCCAATCCGGCGCCTCGATGCGGTCGACACCATGAGTCGCGCCGAGTTCGCGCACGCGGCGCAGCTTGGCGGCGCTGCTCGAGGTAACGACGACCTGCGCGCCGTGGGCGCGGGCGAGTTGCACGCCGAACAGCGCAACGCCGCCGGTGCCTTGCATCACCACGGTCTGGCCAGCACGTACCGCGCCCTTCTCGACCAGTGCGAACCACGCGGTGAGCCCGGCGCAGGGCAGTGTGGAGGCTTGCACCGCACTCAGCGTATGCGGCGCGCGCACGGCCCACGCTTCATGCAACAGGACATACTGCGCCAGCACACCGGGCAACGAACCGCCGAGCACGCCGGCCTCAGGCGGACATTCGCCGTCGAGCCACCCCGCCCAGAAGGTGCCGAGCACGTCGTCACCCTCGCTAAAACGGGTCACCCCCGCGCCCGTGGCCACCACTACGCCGGCCAGATCGGAGCCGGGTGTGGCCGGCAGGGTCAACGGCGCTCCTGACTCGCCGCCGTTAATGAAACCCAGATCGCGGTAATTCAACGCAACCGCCGCCACGCGCACGACGATTTCCCCCGCGCCAGGTGCAGGCACGACCGTTTCTTCCAGTTTCAGATGCTGCACGCCCGCTTCCCGCAAAACCCATTTGCCCATCGTCTGCATGTCGGCTCCCGCCTGCTCGTTATCGATGGCAGAAAGTTTACGGTTTCCTTATTCGATCCAGTGACGGATAATTTTCGCTGAGCTGTAGCGTTTTTGGCACCAATGACAATGGCATGCGCCAGCTGGGAGAACCTTCGATGAGAGACCGTCTGAGCGGAATCGCTGCCTTCGTTAATGCGGCTGAAGCCGGCAGCTTCGCGCTCGCCGCCGAGCGCATGCATCTGTCACGCTCGGCAGTCGGCAAAACCATCGCTCGTCTGGAAGACCAGCTCGGCACGCGGCTCTTTCATCGCACCACACGCAGTCAGAGCCTGACCGAAGACGGCCACGCGTACTACGAGCGCTGCGTGCGCGCACTGGCAGAACTCGACGCCGGCGAAGCAACGCTGCAGGCGGGGCGCCGCGATCCGCAAGGACGCCTGCATGTCAGCGTGCCGGTGCTGTTCGGGCGGCGCTGCGTTGCGCCGATTCTGCTGGAGTTGGCGCAGCGATATCCGCAACTGGAGTTGCAGATCAGCTTCACGGACCGGGTCACCGATCTGGTCGACGAAGGGATCGATCTGGTGGTGCGAAGCGGACGCCTGCGTGACGCGCCGGCGGGATTGGTGGCGCGCAAGCTTGGCGAGCAGACGATGACGCTATGCGCGGCGCCCGCCTACCTGGCGAAGCACGGCACGCCCCGCACGGTCGCCGACCTCGCCACCCATGAGGGCATCTTCTATGTGACTGGGCGGCAAGAAGCGGCGTGGCCGTTGCCGGATGAAAACGGCGACTGGCAGAGCGTCGTGGTCCGGCATCGCTTGCGTCTCGACGACCTCGAGACCATGCTCGCCGCCACCGTCGCGGGTGCGGGAATCGCACGTATGCCGTGCTGGCTGATCGCGGACGCGCTCAATAGCGGCGCGCTGGTCAAGGTGCTGCCCGAGCTACCCGGGCCGCGCATCGAGCTTCATCTGGCCTGGCAACAGACACGGCATCTGCCGTCGAGAATGCGCGTGGCGATCGATGAACTCGCGGCACGGGTGCCCGGCATTCTCGCCCCATCGCTCTAAGCGGCATCCGCCCCGCACGGCCGTCAACGGCAGGCACGCCACGACGCGGAGGTCTCCTTGCTTCACTCCGTGGCGTGCGCATGAATCACGCCGGTGTGCATCGACCACGCCATCCACGGACGGCGCAGTGCGACGATCGCGACGAACGCGCAAGCCGCCAGCGCGCCGAAGGTCGCAAAGCCCATCTGATAGCTGCCCGTGCTTTCCTTCGCGATGCCCATCACGACCGGCAGATAGAACCCGCCGATGCCGCCCGCGGCGCCGACGATACCCGACATCAACCCGGTGCGGCCCGCCCAGCGATGCGGCACCAACTGGAAGGTCGCGCCATTGCCGAGACCGAAGGCCACATACAGGCACAGCAGCAACGCAATCCCACCCACAATCGACGGCATCGCGGCAGCGAAGACGAAGTCGCACAGAGAAATGATCGCGAGCAGGAAGGTCAGCGCGCGCACGCCGGACACCTTGTCAGCAACCAGGCCGCCAAGCGGTCGCACCATCGCGCCGGTTGCGGCAAGCAGCGCCATGAACAGACCCGCGTCGATCTTCGACAACTGATACAGGTTGGTCAGCAGCAGCGAAACATACGACGACATGCCGACAAAACCCCCGAACGTGATGCTGTACACCAGCATGATCACCCACGTGTCGCGTTCGGCCAGCACCGCGCGATAGCGCTTGGGCAGCACCGCAATCGCCAGCAGCGCACCGATCACCGGCAACAGCAGCACACCGGTCTTGCCCGAACCGAACAGGCCCGCTTCGACCAGCAGCACGAGCACGATCAAACCCACGAGCGTCACGGCAAAACTGCCGAACGCGCGCAGCACGCTGCCCGATTTAATGCCGGAATCGTTGGCCCAGAAGTACAGCGTGATCGCGGCGATAGCGAGCAGCGGCAGTGCGCCGGCGGTCGCCATTTGCCAGCCGTAGTGCGTCGCGAGTTGCGGGAACAGGAAGCCGTCGAGCACCGCGCCGATGTTGCCGGCAGCGGCAAGCCCCAGCACCAGGCCCTGCACTTTCGGCGGATAGTTGCTGCCGGCCATCGGCAGCGCCACCGCGAAGCTCGCCCCACCCACACCGAGGAACACGCCGAGCACCAGCAGCAAGGTGTACGACGGCACGAACGACAACAGCGGCAGCACGATCGTCGGCACCGCCGACAGCAATACGCCCATCAGCGCAATGCGTTTGCCATGCGCCGATTGATAGAGGTTACCGAGCGTGACCCGCAGGATCGCTGCCGACAGCACCGGCACGGCAACCAGCAAACCTTGCTGCGCGGGCGTCATCGCAATGCTCTTGCTGATGAACGGCGCGAGCGGGCCATAAAGGACCCAGACGGTGAAGCCGGTGTCGAAATAGAGGAAACACGCTACCAGCGCGCGCCAGTCTCCACTTTTTAATGAGTTCATCACGTTTTTCATTAGGCATCCTTAAATATACTGATTGTTTGCTAATCATGGTGCACGGCGCTGTCACATTGCGCTGGGACGCGGCACACCGGAATGGTCACGAGGTTGAATACCGGTCTGAACATGCAACCTTCATGCCATCCGGGGCCTTCTTCTGAAGCTTGACTGCGTGCTCTCTGAAACTGTGATCCCGCGCCTGTGCCGGACGCGGCAGAAATCAATAAACGTCGCGTACGTAGCGCTTTTCCTGCGCTAAACGGCTCACATACCCGGCGGCTTTTTCTTCGCTCATCCCACCGTGCTGAGCGACCACGTGCTTGAGCGTCGCGTCGACGTCTCTCGCCATCCGGCCTGCATCGCCGCAGACGTAGAAATGCGCACCTTCTTCAAGCCACGCCCACAGTTGCGCACCCTGTTCGCGCATGCGGTCCTGCACGTAGATCTTTTCTGTTTGATCGCGCGAGAACGCGACGTCGAGCCGGGTCAGCACACCGCTGTCGCGCATCGTTTCGAGTTCGTCGCGGTAGTAGAAATCAGTGGCTGCATGTTGCTCGCCGAAGAACAACCAGTTGCGACCCTTATCGCCGCGTGCACGCCGCTCGTGCAGAAAGCTGCGGAACGGTGCAACGCCCGTGCCCGGACCCACCATGATGATCGGCGTGTCCGAAACATGAGGAAGCCGAAAGTGTGCGGATTGCTGCACGAATACCGGCACATTCACGTCGCCGGCACGGTCGGCGAGAAAGGTCGACGACACGCCCTTGCGATGGCGACGGCCATTGCTGTAGCGAACCGCTGAGACCGTCAGATGAACTTCGCCCGGATGCGCCTTCGGGCTCGATGCAATCGAATACAAACGCGGTTGCAGGCGCTTGAGCATGCCGGTCAATTCGGTGGCTGTCAGGTTGACGGGAAATTCGTGGAGTACGTCGGCGAGTTGTTGGCCCCACAACCATTGTTTGAGGTCGGCTTTGCGCTCTGTAGAGAGCAGATCGCGCAGCGCGCCGTTGCGGCTGCGCGCGGCAATGAACGCGAGCGCATCCGGGCTGGGACGTGCGATCTCATAGTGCCTGGCGAGTGCGTCGGCGAGGGGCATGTCACCCGCGCCGGACACGTTGACCGCAGCGTCGGCACTCAAGCCGCTCAGGCTGATCAATTCGTCGACCAGTTCGGGGCAATTGCTCGGCCATACGCCTAGCGCATCGCCGGCTTCGTATTCGAGGCCCGAGTCGCCCGTGCTCAAGGAAAAGTAGCGCGTATCCTTCGCGGCACCCTGTTTGTTCAGTTGCAGGTTCCTGACGAGCCGCGAGGCGGCCGGACGCGTTTTGGTCGGCATGGCGCCAGGCACCACAGCGTTGATCATGCCGCCCGGGGGCACCGCATGCAGCGCCGCATCTTCTTCCTTGATGCGCACGATGATGCTGTCGAGCCACGCGTCTGCATCCTCCTGATACTCGCTGTCACAGTCGACACGAGCCCTCAAACGCAGCGCGCCAAGCGCTGCGAGACGCTCATCGAGTCGGCGGCCGTGGCCGCAGAACTCATCGTAGTTGCGGTCGCCCAGCGCGAGCACCGCGTAGCGCACGCCGTCGAGACGAGGCGCTGCGTCGCCGGCCAGTTGGGACCACAAACTTTGCGCGTTATCGGGCGGATCGCCATCGCCAAAGGTGCTCGACATCAGCAGCACGTATTGCGCTTTCGCGAGCACCGAGACCTGATAGTCCGCCATGCACGACGTGCGGATTTCGAAGCCCGACTCCATCAGACGCGTGGCATAGCGTTCGGTCAGCGATTCGGTGTTGCCGGTTTGCGAGGCCCACAGCAGGGTCACTTTGGGTCGTATGCGCAAGATACGCACACCGGATGCATGCGCCGCGTCGGACTGCGGCGCGGCAAGCGCACCTGCTGACATGGCAGCGGGTGTGCCACTGCGGCTATAAAGTCCGGCCAGCAAGCCGTCCACATACAAGCGGTTCGCCGGATCAAACGGTGCGCTGGCCGGCAGGACCGGCACGCTGTCAAAGCCCTGTCCTTCAGCCGAACGCAGCCCACTGACGAAACCGCCCAGATAGGCCCGCTCGGTTTCCGTGAACGACGGCACGGGTGTCGGTGGAAGTTGCAGCAGACTCGTCAGCGCATTGATGCGGGGCATGTCCAGGTCCTCGGTGTTCGCCGATATAGCGCTTGCCGCCGCCGCGTCGACGCCGACGGCGGGTGCATCGATGAGCGTCTCGTCGCCCGCATTCGAAACCGGCTCGATGGATACGACCGCAACCGGGCTCAGCGCGACCGCGCAAAACTTGAATTCGGGTTGCTGGGAGACCGGATCAATGGCATCGCTGGTTACCGCGTTGATGCACAGATCGTCACCGAAGACATCGTTCCAGTGCATCGGCGCAAAGCAACTCCCTGCTTGGACGCGCTCCGTGACGACCGCCGGCAACACCGCACGCCCGCGCCGCGAACGGATCTCGACCGGATCCTTGGCCTTGATGCCGAGCGTGGCGGCGTCTTCGGGATGAATCTCCACGAACGGGCCCGGGTTCAGCTTGTTGAGCATCGCGACCTTGCCGGTCTTGGTCATGGTGTGCCATTGATGCTGCAAGCGGCCCGTATTCAACACGATCGGAAATTCCCGATCGGGCAATTCGGCCGGGGCTGCAAAGGCGCGAGCGAAGAACACGGCTTTGCCGCTTGCGGTTGGAAACACGAACCGCGGACGGCTGCCATCGGGCCGTTCTTTCAGCGTCTGGCTGACGCCGTCGTTGATATAGCGAATGGGATTGCGCTCGGCTGCATTGTCGGCCGCAAGCGGCCATTGCAGCGGCGTGTCCTTCAGCCGGCGATGGCTCGCACCACGCAGGTCGTAGCCGGTTTTTGGATTCGACGCGCGGGTGATTTCCGCGAAAACTTCTTCGGCGCTTGTGTAGGTAAAACCATCGGCGAAACCCATTTCGCAGGCAACGCGCGCAATGATCTGCCAGTCCGGCAGCGCGGCGCCCGGCGGCTCGATGCCCTTTTGCATCAGCGTCAGATTGCGCTCGGAGTTGATCATCACGCCTTCGGCCTCGGCCCACAGCGCGCCAGGCAAGAGCACGTCGGCGTAACGGTTGGTCTCGGTGTCGAGAAAGGCGTCCTGCGCAATCACGAGTTCCGCGGCGCGCAACCCGGAGATCACGTTCTGACGGTTCGCGACGCTCGCCACCGGATTCGTGCAGATGATCCAGCACGCCTTGATCTCGCCCGCGGCCATGCGGGTGAACATATCGATGGTGCCGTTGCCGACGTCCGTTCTCAACGTGCCCTTCGGAATGCCCCACAGGTCTTCGATAAACACGCGGTCTGCTTCGACCAGCACCGAACGCTGCCCCGGCAAACCGGCCCCCATGTAGCCCATTTCGCGGCCGCCCATCGCGTTGGGCTGGCCGGTCAGCGAGAACGGTCCGCTACCACGGCGGCAGATCTTGCCCGTCGCCAGATGCAGATTGCAGATCGCGTTCGTGTGCCACGTGCCATGCGTGCTCTGATTCAGGCCCATGGTCCAGCAGCTCATCCACTCCGGCGCGGCGCCGATCATCCTCGCGGCCCCGCGAATCGCTTCTACAGAAAGACCGGTAATCGCCGACACTTTCTCCGGCGTATAGTCCGCGAGGAAAACTGGCAGCCCGTCCCAGCCTTTCGTGAACTCAGCGATAAACGCCGCATCCGTATCGCCGTTTTCGTGCAACAGATGCAGCAGACCATTGAGCAACGCCAGATCGGTGCCCGGCTTGATCTGCAGAAAAAGATCGGCCTTATCAGCGGTCGTATTGCGGCGCGGATCGACCACGATCAGTTTCGCGCCCGCCTTCACGCGATCCATCATCCGCAGGAACAGAATCGGGTGACAGTCGGCCATATTCGCGCCGATCACGAAGAACAGATCGGCATGATCGATGTCTTCGTATGACCCCGGCGGCCCGTCCGCACCGAGCGAGAGCTTGTAGCCGCTGCCCGCGCTCGCCATGCAAAGACGCGAATTCGATTCGATGTTGTTGGTGCCAACAAAGCCCTTCGCTAGCTTGTTGACAAGGTACTGCGCCTCGATCGACATCTGCCCGGACACATAAAACGAGAGCGCGTCCGGTCCATGTGCGTCGAGCAGGCCGCGCAAACGCGCCGCCGTGTCGCTGATCGCCTGCGCCATCGGCAGCGGCGCCGGATCCTGGTCGCGGGCATGACGCACGAAGGCGCCTTCCAGACGGCCCGATTTGCGCAACGCGACGTGCGCCGATTGGCCCTTCGTACACAGCCGTCCGAAGTTCGCCGGGTGCTCTTTGTCGCCTGAGATCTTCACGACCTGGCCGTCCTCGACGTGCAGCACCATTCCGCAGCCAACGCCGCAGTATGGGCACACGGTTTTTACGCTAGTGGAGGACATGGTGGATAACGTCGTCGAAGAAGATGGCAAAAAATCAGTGGCTCACATCGCGACCCACACCTGCCCGTCTTCCACCCGCGCGGTGAACGCGCTGACGGAATACGCCGGTGTTTCGAGACACTCGCCGGTGCGCAGATCGAAGTGATGCTTGTAGATCGGGGAAGCGACGACAAGGCGCTCGCCGAGACTGCCAATCAGCCCGCGCGAGAGCACGGCGGCTTGCGAACCCGGATCGTAGTTTTCGATCGCATACACGGCGGTGTCCTCGTCGCCGTTGTTCACATGAAATATCGCGACCTGTTCGCCGTTGACCAGCGCACAAACCCCCGTGTTGGGGACGATGTCGTCGAGCGAGCAAATCGGCGTCCAGGCAAGCGGAAGGCGGTCAAGGTTCATGACGGAAGTCCTCAGTGAATGGCGCAAAAAATCAAACGGTTTCGACAGCCACAGGAATCGAAGCGAGTTTCGAGCGCCGCTCGTCGATCGTCGCGGGCCGGATCTGGCCGCGTTCCTCGACGAAGGCGACATGGCTGTCCGGCTCGCCGCTGTTGACGAAGTGGCGGAAGCGCTTGCGCGTCTCAGGATCGGTGACGGCTTTCTTCCATTCGCACTCGTAGGTGTCGACCACGTGCTGCATTTCCACTTCGAGTTCCGCGGCCACGCCCAGACGATCGTTGACGACCACGCCGATCAGATAGTCAAGCCCGCCTTCGAGATTGTCGCGCCACACGCTGGTGCGTTGCAGACGGTCTGCCGTGCGCACGTAGAACATCAGGAAGCGGTCGATGTAGCGCACCAGCGTGTCCTTATCGAGGTCCGAGGCGAGCAGTTCGGCATGGCGCGGTTTCATACCACCGTTGCCGCAGACGTAGAGATTCCAGCCCTTCTCCGTCGCGATGATGCCGACGTCCTTGCCCTGTGCTTCCGCGCATTCGCGCGTGCAGCCGGAGACGCCGAACTTGATCTTGTGGGGCGTGCGCAGGCCCTTGTAGCGGTTCTCGAGTTCGACCGCGAGGCCCACCGAATCGCCGACGCCGTAGCGGCACCACGTCGCCCCCACGCACGACTTCACCGTGCGCAGCGATTTCCCGTACGCATGGCCCGATTCGAAGCCGGCCGCGATCAGTTCTTCCCAGATGAACGGCAGTTGCTCGACCCGCGCGCCGAACAGATCGACCCGCTGGCCGCCGGTGATCTTCGTGTAGAGTCCGTATTTTTTCGCCACCTGGCCGACCGCGATCAAACCGTCAGGCGTCACTTCGCCACCCGCCATGCGTGGCACGACCGAATAGGTGCCGTCGCGCTGGATATTGGCGAGGTAGTAATCGTTGGTGTCCTGCAGCGAGGCGTGCTCCTTCTTCAGCACGAATTCGTTCCAGCACGACGCGAGGATGCTCGCCACGGCCGGCTTGCAGATATCGCAGCCGAGGCCGTGTCCGTGCTTCGCGAGCAATTCGCCGAAGCTGCGCACCCCTTCCACACGCACGAGGTGATACAACTCCTGGCGCGAATACAGGAAGTGCTCGCACAGGTGGTTGTTGACCGCGAGGCCCTGCTTCTTCATCTCGGCCTTCATCACCTGCGTGACGAGCGGCACGCAACCGCCGCACGAGGTGCCGGCCTGGGTCGCGCACTTCAACGCGCCGATGTCGGTCGCGCCCGCGCACACGGCGGCGCACAGGTCGCCCTTCGAGACGTTGTTGCACGAGCAGATCTGCGCGGCAGCGGGCAATGCCTCGACGCCGAGCGCCGGTTTCGCCTGACCATCGGACGACGGCAGGATCAGGAATTCAGGCGACGCCGGCAACTCGATCCGGTTCAGCATCATCTGCAGCAGCGTGCCGTATTCGCTCGCGTCGCCCACCATCACGCCGCCGAGCAGATATTTCCCGCACTCGGACACCACCAGCTTCTTGTAGATCTGCTTGCGTTCGTCGCTGAACTGGTAGGCCCGGCTGCCCGGCGTGTTGCCATGCGCGTCGCCGATGCTGGCCACGTCCACGCCCATCAGCTTCAGTTTGGTGCTCATGTCGGCGCCGGCGAATTCCGCCGAGTCGCCGAGCAGCTGCTTCGCCACCGCGCGCGCCATCTCGTAGCCGGGCGCGACGAGGCCGAACAATTGACCGTTCCACAGCGCGCATTCGCCGATCGCGTAGATGTGCGGGTCGCTGGTGCGGCACGCGTTGTCGATCACGATGCCGCCGCGTTGGCCGAGCGTTAGACCGCTTTCGCGTGCGAGATCGTCACGCGGACGAATGCCCGCGGAGAACACGATCATGTCGGTGTCGAGGAAGCTGCCGTCGGCGAATTGCATGCGGTGCGTGCCGTTCTCGCCGTCGACAATCGCCGACGTGTTCTTCTGCGTGTGCACCCTCACGCCGAGTTCCTCGATCTTGGTGCGCAGCACACGGCCGCCGCCTTCGTCTACCTGCACCGCCATCAGACGCGGCGCGAATTCGACCACGTGCGTTTGCAGACCCATGTCGCGCAATGCCTTGGCGCATTCGAGACCGAGCAGGCCGCCGCCGATCACCGTGCCGGTCTTCGAGCGGGCCCCGCATTCCTGCATGGCTTCGAGGTCGTCGATGGTGCGGTAGACGAAGCAGTCGGCCCGCTCGCGGCCTTGCACAGGCGGCACGAACGGATAGGAGCCGGTAGCGAACACCAGCTTGTCGTAGGGCAAGGTCTCGCCGGTCGATACCGTCACGGTGCGCGCGTCGCGATCGATCGCCACGGCTTTCGCATTCAGCTTCAGCAAGACGTTCTGGCGTTCGAAGAAACCCGGCTCGACGAGCGACAGATCGTCCGCCGTTTTGCCCGCGAAAAATTCGGACAGGTGCACACGGTCGTACGCCGGCCGGGATTCTTCGCACAGCACCGTGAGTTCGAGGCCATGCGCCGCGTCTTGTGCCAGGCATTCGACCAGTTTGTGGCCGACCATCCCGTGACCGATAACGATGATTTTCATGACCGCGGCTTCCTCACTGTGCTGGGCTCGAATCGCTGCCGGTTGGCTGCTGTGCGAAAGCGATTCCGGAAATAAAAACGGCGTCCCGCGAACCCAGTCGATGACTGAATTCGGGGGACGCCGTTGTCCTGACCTGTGTTGCAGCGAGTCCTGTGTCGTTGCACTCGCAACGGATCCACGTTGATCCGATGGCAAGGCTTAACGCAAAGCTTGTGCCAGTTGGGCGAAATGCCTGCTAGAGCGCCGTGGCGCAAGGCCCGGCGGTGAATAGCACGCGTGTGCTGTCAGTACGATGCGCGACACGTTTTGATGCAGCGAGGCACAGGGATGGTGCGACGCAGCACTGTGCGCGTGCGGGCGGTGAGCCCTCGGGCATACCGCATGGGGCGCCGGCCTGGGCCCCAGCCTAATCGCCAAAGCCCAATTCAGCTTCGACTGCTTGCCCGACGCGCAACCACGCCCCGGCTCCACGCGCGACGATCGCGTTGTTGCCGAACGTCACCGCACCATTGCGCTGCGGATTCGCCCGGTAGACGCTCATCGTGTCGGTGGGTTCGTTCGGCCAATCGGGATCGGGCGCGCCCTTCGCCTGATCAATGGTCGGCATCGGACAGCGCGAGCACGTCTTGACCAGTTGCAACTGCACGGCCTGATCCTCGGCCCCGTCGACACTCAGACTCTCGACATAATCCTCTTCATACGCATCGAGCCCCGTCAGCACGACGTTGGGGCGAAACCGGTCGATCGGAATCGACGGTGCGCCCTTACTGTTCAGACGCCCATTCAGATCGTCGAGCGAGGCCTGGCCGATCACCAGCAGCGGAAAACCATCGGCGAAATACGTGGTGGCCCCGCCGATGCTACCGGTGTAGTCCGGATCGACAATCCGCTCGTGTTCCGGATCGAAGCGCAGCAGCCGCGACGGCACGCCTAGAAACGCTGAAAACCAGGCGGCACTCTCCTCTCCGGTGTCGAGCCCGTAGGCCGCGTCGCGCCAGACCTCGGTTTGCACCTTTTGCGGTGCGCTGAGTGCGGCGGCATCGAGCGGCGTGCGCAGCTCGCTCATGCCCGGCGCGCGGATCACGAGTTCATGTTCGCGGAGCTCGACCTTGATCAACGCCATGCGTGGATACGCACGCTGTGTGAGCATCGCACCGCTTGGGTCGGTGACCATCCAGCATCGATCGTATTCGAGGCCGGTGTCGAGCAAGCGCGCTTCATTGAGTGCAATGCCGGCGCAGGATTTGATCGGATAGACGAAAAGCTCGCTGATGGTAGGCATGGTGTGGAGCGTGGGGAACACGCGATTTCTTATGTTGAGCCTCGATTGTAAAGCGCCTGCGGCACGCCGTATTGGCAGCGCTACGGTGCCAGCCCCCATCGCCGGTTAAAAACGCTGCGCCGCTACGTTGCACCTTCGAGCTGAAACTGCTGCGCCGCTAGTCCCAGCCTTCCAGCCGCAGCGTTGCGCGTACGAGCCGCTGCTCTTCCTGTTCGATTTCCCGTAGGCTCGCGCACACGCTCTCGATATGGTCCGCCGCCGCCTTGCGCGCCTGTTCGGGCAGC
Organism: Burkholderia sp. GAS332; assembly: GCA_900142905.1. Lineage (NCBI taxonomy): Bacteria > Pseudomonadati > Pseudomonadota > Betaproteobacteria > Burkholderiales > Burkholderiaceae > Burkholderia > Burkholderia sp. GAS332. The sequence goes on from FSRV01000001.1 coordinate 2,734,162, forward strand.
TTGCCGGTGACGGCGTTGTAGAGCCTGGCATGCTGACGATCGATCACACGTTTTTGCGGCTCGCGGTGATAGAGATTGTTCACCGACGCGAACACCGAACTCAGCAGCAGATCGGTGAGCGTGCTCAAGGTATGCACCAGCACGGGGTTATGCGAGGCCTCGCAAATCGCGAGATGAAACGCATGATCGAGGCGCGCGTGGGTGGACGCACTCGTCTCCTTGCCGTGCGCCGCGAGCATTTCCTCGTAGCGGCGCGTGATCAGCACGAAGTCGGCGGGCGTGCCGCGCAGCGCCGCAAGTCGAGCGGATTCCGCTTCGAGCAAGGCGCGCACTTCGAACAGATCGTAGAGCGTGCGCGGCTGCGAGCCGAGCAGATGCATCAACGGCGTGAGCGTGGGTTGCGCGGTGAGGCTGGCGACGAACGAGCCTTTGCCGTGCGCGGTTTCGATGATGCCGCGCGCCCGCAGGAGCTTGAGCCCTTCGCGCAGCGCCGTGCGCGATACGCCGAGCTTGTCGGTGAGGCGCCGCTCGGACGGCAGCGCTTGCCCCGTTTTCAGCACACCGTCGACGATCAATCGTTCGATACGCTCGGCGACGACGTCCGCCACCTGCCGCGCGCTTTCCTGATCCGCTGTCTGCATTGCAATTCCAACTGGTATGACCACCTTGGAATGCTAACACGCGTGGATCAACCGTGTCCGCTACAAGCCATACCTATCAATGTACCTGTTGAATCAGCTCTAAAACGATCAAATCAAAAACTGGTACGACCACTTACATCAGCCGTCGACAGCGTTTCCCACAGCCGTAACAATCCCCCTGAGACACGCTCGCGCACCCGTGCCCACGGGTATGACCGCCAGGTTAGCGCGACACCAGGAGAACCCCACATGAGCTATCTCTACGACGAGCGCGTCGACGGCGCGCTCGCGACGCACGACAAATCCGTAGTCGTCGCGCAGCTGCAAGCGCTGATCCCCGACTTGCAACTCCTCTACGAACAGGAAGACTTACGGCCATTCGAATGCGACGGCCTCGCCGCCTATCGCGCGACGCCGATGCTGGTCGCGCTGCCCGACAAAGTCGAACAGGTCGAAGCGCTGCTGAAATTCGCCAACACTCAGAAGATTCCCGTGGTCGCGCGCGGCGCCGGCACCGGTTTGTCGGGCGGTGCATTGCCGTTGGACAAAGGCATTCTGCTGGTGATGGCGCGTTTTAACCGGATTCTCGACGTCGATCCGGAAGCCGGCATTGCCCGCGTGCAACCCGGCGTGCGCAATCTCGCGATCTCGCAGGCCGCGGCGCCTCATGGCATGTATTACGCGCCGGACCCCTCGTCGCAGATCGCCTGCTCGATCGGCGGCAACGTCGCGGAAAACGCCGGCGGTGTGCATTGTTTGAAGTACGGGTTGACCGTCAACAACATCCTGAAGCTCGAGATTCTCACCATCGACGGCGAGCGCATCACGCTCGGCTCGGATGCGCTGGACGCACCCGGTTTCGACTTTCTGGCGCTTTTCACCGGCTCGGAAGGCATGCTCGGCATCGTCACCGAAGTCACCGTGAAGCTGCTCACCAAGCCGCAAAGCGCGAAGGTGCTGCTCGCCAGTTTCGACAATGTCGAGAAAGCGGGCGCGGCGGTCGCACAGATCATCGGCGCAGGCGTGATCCCTGGCGGCCTCGAAATGATGGACAACCTCGCGATCCGCGCCGCGGAAGACTTCATCCGCGCAGGCTATCCGGTCGATGCCGAGGCGATCCTGCTGTGCGAAGTCGACGGCGTGGAAAGCGACGTGCAGGAAGACGTGGAACGGGTGGAAGCGCTGCTGCGCGCGGCGGGCGCCACCGATATCCGTGTCGCGAAAGACGAAGCCGAGCGCCAGCGTTTCTGGGCCGGCCGCAAGAACGCCTTCCCGGCCGTGGGCCGCATCTCGCCGGATTACTACTGCATGGACGGCACCATCCCGCGCCGCGAATTACCGCGTGTGCTCAAAGGCATCGAGGACCTCTCGAAGGAATATGGCCTGCGCGTGGCCAACGTCTTCCATGCCGGCGACGGCAACATGCATCCGCTGATCCTGTTCGACGCGAACGCGCCCGGCGAAACCGAACGCGCCGAAGCCCTCGGCGCGAAGATCCTCGAACTGTGCGTGGCGGTGGGCGGCAGCATCACCGGCGAACACGGTGTGGGCCGCGAAAAGATCAACCAGATGTGCGCGCAGTTCAATAGCGACGAACTGAGCTTCTTCCACGCGCTGAAAGCCGCTTTCGATCCGGCCGGCCTCCTGAACCCCGGCAAGAACGTGCCGACCCTGCACCGCTGCGCCGAATTCGGCTCGATGCATGTCCACCACGGCGCACTGCCCTTTCCCGAACTGGAGCGTTTCTGATGCTGATCGAAGCGGTATCGATGGACGATAGCGAGCGGCTCATCGCCGAAGTCTCGCAAGCATGGGCAAGCGGTGCGCCGCTGAGGATTCGCGGCGGCAACAGCAAGGCTTTTCTCGGCCGCCCGGTGCACGGCACACCGATCGACACGCGCTCGCACCGCGGCGTGGTGAGCTATGACCCGACCGAACTCGTGATCACCGCGCGCGCGGGCACACCGGTCGCCGAACTGAACGCCACGCTCGACGCGGCCGGTCAGATGCTGCCCTGCGAGCCACCGAGCTTCGGTGGCACGGCCACCGTCGGCGGGATGGTCGCTGCCGGCCTCGCCGGTCCGCGCCGGCCGTGGGCAGGTTCGGTGCGCGATTTCGTGCTCGGCTGCCGCGTGATCACGGGTCAGGCGAAGCATCTGCGTTTCGGCGGCGAAGTGATGAAGAACGTCGCGGGCTACGACGTCTCGCGCCTGCTGGCCGGCAGTTTCGGCTGCCTCGGCCTGATCACCGAAGTGTCGCTCAAGGTGTTGCCGAAGCCGCGCGCGGTCGGCAGCCTCGTGCTCGAACTCGATGCGGGTGAAGCGCTGCGCGAGCTGTCGGCGTGGCGCCGTGCCGCGTTGCCGGTCAGCGGCGCGGCTCACGTCGACGGACGCCTGCATGTGCGGCTCGAAGGCGGCATGGGATCGGTGGCCTCGGCTGTGGACCGCATCGGCGGCACCGAACTGGATCTCCAGTTCTGGGACGCCTTGCGTGAGCACCGTCTGGCGTTTTTCGACGACCCGCGCCCGTTGTGGCGCCTCTCGCTGCCGAACGCTTCGCCGCTGACCAGTTTGCCCGGCGACACGCTGCTCGACTGGGCCGGCGCGCAACGCTGGCTCAAAAGCGACGCCCCGGCCGCGACGATCCGCCAGATCGCCCATGCCGCCGGCGGCCATGCGACCTGCTTTACGCCACGTGTGGACGCCGAACCGTTCACCCCGATGCCGGAAGCGCTGCTGCGCTTTCACCAGCAGTTGAAGCAGCACCTCGACCCGCGCGGCCTCTTCAACCCCGGCCGCCTTTATGCCGGCCTGTGAATTCGGCCTGTGAATCCATGCCCATGAACCCGGTCCGCTGAACGCGGCCTGTGAACACGGGTCCGTGAACCCTGGCCTGTGAAGCCCTGAAGGCGAACGACACCATGCAAACCAATCTCAGCGACGCCGCCAAAACCCTGTCGCGCGCCGACGAAGCCGAACAGATCCTGCGCTCGTGCGTGCACTGCGGCTTCTGCAACGCGACTTGCCCGACCTATCAACTGCTCGGCAACGAACTCGACGGCCCGCGCGGCCGTATCTATCTGATCAAACAGATGCTCGAAGGCGAGCCGGTTACGCAGAAAACCCAGTTGCACCTCGACCGCTGCCTGACCTGCCGCAACTGTGAAACCACCTGCCCGTCGGGTGTCAGCTACCATGCGCTGCTGGATATCGGCCGCGCCGAACTGGAACGACGAATTGAGCGCCCTGCCTCGGAACGCCTGCTGCGCGAGGGTTTGCGCCGGGTGATCCCGAATCCGGCAGTATTCCGCGCGCTGCTTAAAACCGGCCAGGCCATGCGACCGTTTCTTCCGGCCGCGCTTGGACGTAAAATCCCCAAGCGAAGCGCTCGGTCAAATGCTGGGACAAAACCCAGGCCGGCGTCGCGGCATCCGCGCAAAATGCTGATGCTGGAAGGCTGCGTGCAACCCGCGCTGTCACCGAACACCAACGCGGCCGCCGCGCGTGTGCTGGACCGGCTGGGCATCAGCATCGTGAATGCCCGCCAGGCCGGCTGCTGCGGGGCGACCGATTATCATCTGAATGCGCAAGAGGCAGGCCTTGCGCGGGCACGGCGCAATATCGACGCGTGGTGGCCCGCCATCGAGGCCGGCGCCGAAGCCATCGTGCAAACCGCGAGCGGCTGCGGCGCGTTCGTCAAGGAGTATGGGCATCTGCTGCGCCACGACCCTCGCTATGCGTCAAAAGCGCAGCGGGTCAGCGAGCTGGCGCGAGACCTCGTGGAGGTATTGGCTAACGAGCCGCTCGATCAGTTGCAGGCGGATCCCTTGCCGGCGAAGTTGTCCAATCAGGCGCGGCAGAAAATCGCGTTTCACTGCCCCTGCACGTTGCAGCATGCGCAGAAGCTGGGCGGTGCGGTGGAGTCGATCCTGCAAAGGCTCGGCTTCGATCTCACCGCCGTGCCCGACGCCCATCTGTGCTGCGGATCGGCGGGGACGTATTCGATCACCCAGCCTGAGCTTGCGGAAAGATTACGGAACAACAAGCTCGATGCACTGGAAAGCGGCAAGCCGGAGATGATCGTCACGGCCAACATTGGTTGCCAGACTCATCTGGACGGCGCCGGGCGCACTCCGGTGCGCCACTGGATAGAACTTGTAGAAGCATCCCTACCATAACCGAAACAGGAAATTCATTATGCTGAGCAAACCCGTGTTGACCGTCGCCGAGACGACCCGAATCCTCGAAGCCGCCCGCGCGGAAGCTGAGAAGAACCAGTGGGCCGTCGCTATCGTGGTGGTCGACGACGGCGGCCATCAACTCGGCATGCTGCGTCTGGACGGCAGCGCGCCGGCCAGCGCGTACATCGCGACGGAAAAAGCCCGCACTTCGGCGATCGGCCGCCGCGAAACCAAGGTATACGAAGACATGATCAATAATGGCCGCACGGCATTCCTGAGCGCGCCGTTGCAAGGTACGCTGGAAGGCGGCGTGCCGGTGATCGTCGACGGCCAGGTGGTCGGCGCGGTCGGCGTGTCGGGCGTCAAGTCGGATCAGGACGCACAAATCGCCCGCGCGGGTATTCAAGCGATCGCCGCTTAAGTTCGAGATCCGTCCGGATTCGTTCAAAGCGGCATCAACACAAGAAAGAAGCACAACACGGACCGGTGCCCCCACATCGGTCCCATTCAAGGATGGAGCAGTCGATGACTCAGATGAACCAGCGCGGTGGACTGCAAGTCGCCGCCAACCTCGACCAGTTCGTCGAAACTGAAGCCCTGCCCGGCACCGGTATCGACAGCGCCGCATTCTGGTCAGGTTTCGACGCCCTCGTGCACGAGCTGGCGCCGAAAAACCGTGCGCTGCTGGCCGAGCGCGACCGCCTGCAAACCGAACTCGATACCTGGCATCGCGCCAATCCGGGTCCGGTGCGCGATGTGCGCGCGTACCGCGCCTTCCTCGAAGGCATCGGCTACATCGTGCCGTCGCCGGCGAGCGTCAAAGCCACCACCGCCAACGTGGACACCGAAATCGCCGAACAGGCCGGTCCGCAACTCGTGGTGCCGCTGTCGAACCAACGCTATGCGTTGAACGCTGCCAACGCACGCTGGGGCAGCCTGTACGACGCGCTGTACGGTACCGATGCGATCCCCGAGACCAACGGCGCTGAAAAACAAAAGGCCTTCAATCCGGTGCGCGGCGCCGCGGTGATCGCCTATGCCCGCAAGTTTCTCGATCAGGCCGCCCCGCTCGCGAACGGCTCGCACGCCGATGCCACGCTGTATAGCGTCGAAGGCGGCAAGCTCGTCGTCACGCTGAAGAGCGGCAAGACCGAACTGAAGACGCCGGCGCAGTTCATCGGCTATCAGGGCGACGCGAGCGCACCGTCGGCCGTGCTGTTGAAGCACAACGGCCTGCACTTCGAAATCCAGATCGACGCGAACGATTCGATCGGCAAGACCGATTCGGCGCACGTGAAAGACGTGCTGGTCGAAGCCGCGGTGAGCACGATCATCGACTGCGAAGACTCCGTTGCCGCGGTCGATGCGGATGACAAGGTCCAGCTCTATCGCAACTGGCTCGGCCTGATGAACGGCGACCTGGCGGAAGAAGTCACGAAGGGCGGCAAGACCTTCACGCGCCGTCTGAATGCCGATCGCGAGTACACCGGCGCGGACGGCAAACCGGTCACGCTGCATGGCCGCTCGCTGCTGTTCATCCGTAACGTCGGCCATCTGATGACGAATCCGGCCGTTCTGACGAAAGACGGTCAGGAGATTCCGGAAGGCATTCTCGATGGCGTCATCACCACGCTGTGCGCGCTGCACGATCGCAAGCACAAGCTGAATTCGCGCACCGGCTCGATCTATATCGTGAAGCCGAAAATGCACGGGCCGGCCGAAGTCGCATTCGCGAGCGAACTGTTCGCCCGCGTCGAAGACCTGCTGAAGCTGCCGCGCAACACGATCAAGATGGGCATCATGGACGAGGAGCGCCGCACCAGCGTCAACCTGCTCGCCTGTATCGACCAAGCGTCCGAGCGTGTCGCGTTCATCAACACGGGTTTCCTCGACCGCACCGGCGACGAAATGCACTCGGCGATGGAAGCCGGCCCGATGATGCGCAAGGGCGACATGAAGTCGAGCGCGTGGATCACCGCTTACGAGCGCAGCAATGTGCTGGTTGGTCTGAGCGCGGGCCTGCGCGGCCGCTCGCAGATCGGCAAGGGCATGTGGGCCATGCCGGATCTGATGCACGCGATGCTCGAACAGAAGATCGCCCACCCGAAGGCCGGCGCGAACACCGCATGGGTGCCCTCGCCGACCGCCGCGACGCTGCACGCGCTGCACTATCACCAGGTCGACGTGCAAGCGGTTCAGCAGGAACTCGAACGCACCGACTACGCGAAGGTGCGCGACGAACTGCTCGACGGCCTGCTGACGATTCCGGTCGTCGCAGAAGCCAAGTGGACCGCGGACGAAATCCGCAGCGAAGTCGAGAACAACGCACAAGGCATTCTCGGCTACGTGGTGCGCTGGATCGATCAGGGCGTGGGCTGCTCGAAGGTGCCGGACATTCACAACGTCGGCCTGATGGAAGACCGTGCGACGCTGCGTATTTCCAGCCAGCACATCGCGAACTGGATGCATCACGGCGTGGTGACGCGTGAGCTGGTCGAAGAGACCTTCAAGCGCATGGCAAAGGTCGTCGACGAGCAGAATGCGGGCGATCCGCACTACACGCCGATGGCGCCGGGCTTCGATACGCTCGCGTTCAAGGCCGCGCAGGCGCTGGTGTTCGAAGGACGCCAGCAGCCGAGCGGCTATACGGAACCGTTGCTGCATAAGTTCCGGCTGGAAGTGAAGAAGGGGCAGTAAAGGCTTTCTGGTTGTAGCCCGGGTCCAAGGCTTGATTTCTTGGGCCCACGTTTCAGCCGCGAACCAGGCCGGAAAGAAAGACGGGCGCCGCGTGATGCGGCGCCCGTTTTAATTTGCGCGGTCGTGCTGCGCGGTACTGTTGCGTGAACTTGATGCATGAAACCGCCGCATGAAGCATTTGCGACGGCCGCTTACCCTTTGCTTCTTACCCTTACCTCTTACTCTTAAGCCGCTTCAGCCGTGTACTGCGCCGGCACGCTCACCTGCATGTTGGCCTGCATAAACGTTTGCAGATACGCTTCGAATTCCGCCTTCACTTCCGGATGACGCAGCGCGAATTCCACCGTCGCCTTCAGATAGCCCAGCTTGCTGCCGCAATCGAAGCGTGTGCCGAAGTAGCGATACGCGAGCACCTGCTCTTCGGTCAGCAGCGACTGCACCGCGTCGGTCAGTTGCAGCTCACCGCCCGCGCCCGGCTTGAGCGCGCGGATATGCTTGAAAATGGTCGGCATCAGCACGTAGCGGCCCACCACGCCGAGATTCGACGGCGCCTTGTCCGGTGCCGGTTTTTCGACGATGCCCGACAGCTTGATCACATTGTCTTCCCACTCGCGGCCGTCTACGACGCCGTACGAGCGGCTGTCTTCGCGCGCGATGGTTTCGACGCCGATCACCGAGCTGTGATAGTGATTGAAGGTGTCGACGAGCTGGCTCATCACCGGCTTCGCGCTGTGCAGCAAGTCGTCAGCCAGAATCACGGCGAACGGGCTGTCACCCACCAGTTTCTCGGCGCACAGCACCGCGTGGCCCAGACCGAGCGCTTCGGCCTGCCGCACATAGAAGCAGTCGACGTTGGCCGGCTTGATGCTGCGCACGAGGTCAAGCAGCTTCTGCTTGTTGCGCGCTTCGAGTTCCGCTTCGATCTCATAGGATTTGTCGAAATGATCCTCGATGGCGCGCTTGCTGCGGCCCGTCACGAAGATCATCTCGGTGATGCCGGCGGCAATGGCTTCTTCCACTGCGTATTGGATCAGCGGCTTGTCGACGATCGGCAGCATTTCCTTTGGGCTTGCTTTGGTAGCCGGCAGGAATCGTGTCCCGAGGCCCGCTACGGGAAACACGGCTTTGGTGACTTTCAGCATGGTAGGCATTCCCACATCGGTTAGAGATTGGTGTGTTCGCGGGCCTGTCGGCCACTCGATGTCGCCGAAAAGACTAACAAAAAATTAATCCGTTTCACGCGTTAATTTTTCTCGATTCAAACAAATAAATCGATTCGATTTCTTTATTTCTGATCGCAGCCCGCATCAGGAAACAATTACGTATTCAAATCGAATTATTTTCGGAAATCCCGAAAATTTTACGCATCCGCCGACGTGGATAGCGGATGGCGCCTAAGCACGTCCGGACTCGAATCGCGGATGCGCTGAGGCGCACTACGGCACCGCTCATTCGTTCTCCTCAAGCTGGGGCAGTTTGCCCGGACTGATGCGAAAACGACGGATCGGCTCGTTGCGCAGCGCCTCCCGATAGGCGGACGCAGCGACAAGGATCAGCAGCACGGCAACGCCGGCGAGTAGATGCAGGTTCATGACTTCACCTCGGGTCAAGAGAATCCGTGTCTTAAATTAGCACAAAAAAACCAGCAAATAATTCAATGTAGCAAGTGCTTATACGTCATTACAATTCGTCACAAAACCGCCTTTTAATTCGATTCGCTACGCAATTTTTTATCGATTTTTTGCCGCCGCGGTGCACTAGCATGTGATGCATCGCGGGCGCGCACGGCGTGCCCGGGAATAAGCTTTTTCCTCCTTCAGAATAAGGACCGCGCATGAGCGACTCAGCACTGGATGCCGCCGGCTCATCCCTGCCCCTCTCCCCGTCACGACCGGCCGCCGCGCCGCGCGCGCAAAGTGAAGCGCGCGCCGACAGCGCCGGCAAGGAACATGTGATCGACGCCATGCGCGGCTTCGCGGCGCTTCTGGTCGCGTATTTTCATTGCCGCCAGGTCGAATGGGTTGGCATGCAGGCCTTTCACCAAAGCGTCGGCCATTCATTCAGTCTGAGTACGATTGCCGCCTATCTGACGTTCCCGATTGCGTGGGGTTCGGCCGGTGTGCCGATATTCTTCGTGATCAGCGGCTACTGCATTCATCGCGGTGGCGCGCTGCGTCTCGCTAAAAATCCCGACTACCGGCTCGACACAGGCAATTTCTGGGTGCGTCGCTTTGCGCGCATTTATCCGGTGTTGCTGGCGGCACTCGTACTGACTTTTGCACTCGACTGGGTCAGCTTGCAGTTGCCGCCGGTCAATCACAAGATTCGCGAGATCGGCCTGCAGGCGTTCCTCGTCAACCTGTTTTCCCTGCAAGGCGTGGCCGGCAAGACTTTTGGGTCGAACGGCGCGCTCTGGACGCTATCGCTCGAAGTGCAGTTCTATGCGATCTACCCGCTGCTATTCGCGCTGCGCCGGCGTTTGGGTATGACGTCCGTGCTGGCGATCGTCGCGGTGATCAATGTGGTGTCCGCCTATGTGCTCGAACGCCACGATATCCAGTTCTTCACGTCCTATTGGTTTTCGTGGACGCTCGGCGCGTGGATCGCCGATGCGAAGACCCGTACCGCTCCGGATGCGCGCTCGTCGGTCTGGCTCTACGTGCTGGCTGCGGCGTTCATCGCGCTCGGCTGCGCGGCGTTCCATTTCGGGCAATACGGTGCGTTCCAATTCTGGGCGATCGGTTTCGCGTTCTACCTGTATAAGGCACTGGAGCGCCGCAATGCGGATACCCTAGGCGCGCGGCTTTTGTCGCGTTTCGGCGACTTCAGCTTCTCGCTGTATCTGATCCATCTGCCGATCTTCGTGCTGCTGTCGTCGATCCTGTTCCGCTCGTCGCTGCAAATGTCGATCTGGCCGTCGTTCGGCTACATGCTGGTTGCCGTGCCGGTTGCTTACGTGTTTTACCGGCTGGTTGAATTGCCCGCGATGAAGTTGTCAGCGAGTTTTAAGCCGCGCACGGCACAATAAAAAAACGGAGCGAAGGCCCTCAGGACTTTCGCTCCGCTGCGCCAACGACAGGGACCGGCCGAGTCCCTGCCTACCCCCGCGTTAAATCACGTCGCCCAACCCTGCGCCTGACAGCCCGCGCAGCCACCTTAACGCCCCGCCACGCGCTTCAGAATCCGCTCGACACCTTCCACATACGTTGCGGTCCCGAACCGGCTCAACGCCGTCTGATACCCGTTCCTGACCAGCTTATTGCGCAGGTCGTCGTTCGAGCGCAACTCAGCGAGTGTGTCGGCGAGACCATGTGCGTCGCCGGGCGTGCACAGCACGCCATTCTCGTAATCGTCGATGATCTCCAGCACGCCGCCCGCGCGCGCGGCCACCACCGGCCGCTGCGCCAGCATCCCCTCGACGATCACGCGACCGAACGGCTCCGGCGTGATCGACGTATGGACGACCGCATCGACCGCACACATGCAGGCCGCAATGTCGTGCTGGAAGCCGAGGAAATGCACCCGTCCACCGAGGTTGTGCGCGGCGACGAAGGCATGCAGTTCGATCTCGTACGCGTCCTCGCCAAACAGCGGCGCACCCACGAGCACCGCGTGCATGTGCGGATTGAGGACCATCGCTTCGAGCAGCACGTGCTGCCCCTTCCAGCGTGCGAGGCGGCTGAACGAGCCGACCAGGAACGCGTCCTGCGGCAGGTTCAGGCGCCGGCGCAGTGTCGCCTGCGGGACCGTGCGCAACGCGTCGAACGGTGCCGCGGAAATGCCGTTGAACACCACATCGATACGCTTTTCGTCGAAGTGCGTGAGTTCCGCGAAAGCGCGAGCGGAAGCCGCCGAATTCGCAATCACGTGCGTGAGACCGAGGCGCGCGCACCACTTGATGATCGCCAGTTGCTTGCCGCCGAAATGCTCCGGGCTCACGATGTCACGCAGATGCCAGACCACCGGGCGCCTCGCGAGCTTGCCGGCAATCGCGCCAATCACCATCGCGCGCTGTGTGTTCGCGTAGATCACCTCGGCGTTGCGCGCGTGTTTGGCGGTGGCGCGTACGAGCGATATCAGGCCCTTGAGCGCCTGGCCCTTGGGCAACGAACCGCCCTGCTTGCGAACATGGCGCAAAGCGCCGGCGTCCAGCACGTTGACGGTCACACCGGCCTTGGCCAAGGCGGTACGGAACGGCCCGTCGTCGAACAGCACGACTTCGATGCGCGTGCGCAACGCTTTAACGATTTCCAGCAGCGATAATTCAGCGCCACCGAGCACGCCGCTCTGGTCGACCGCGAGAATACGAGGGGTGCTGGCAGCCGTGGATGCTTTATAGGGGACGTACGGCGGCATCGTCGCCGAGCGCAATACCGGCACTGAATCCCGCACATGGGCGAAGAAACGTTCGCGGAAATGGGCGGCGGAGAACTGCTCGGCGTTCGCGCGGCAATCCACCGGCGAAAAACGCATCATGTGGTCGTCGAAACGCTCGACCGCTGCAATGATCGACTCGGCGTTCTGCTCATCGAAGAACATGCCCGTGGGCCGCGTCTCCGACAGATCGCGCACGGTTTCGAGCGCCCCGCCCTTGCCGTAAGCGATCACCGGCGTGCCGCACGCCTGCGCTTCGACCACTGAAATGCCGAAGTCTTCTTCCGCGGCGAACACGAACGCTTTCGCGCGGCTCATCTTTTCCTTGAGTACCTTGAACGGCTGGTAGCCCATGATCTCGACATTGGGCCCCGCCTTGGCGCGGATCTTCTGCATGTCGGGGCCGTCGCCGATCACCACTAGCTTGCGCTCCGGCATGCGCGCGAACGCTTCGACGATCAGATCGATCTTCTTGTACGGCACCATTCGCGACGCGGTCAGATAGAAGTCTTCCTTGTCGGTGCACAGCGAAAACGCTTCGACGTCGACGGGCGGAAAGATCACCTGGGCTTCGCGCTGATACACCTTCTTGATCCGCCGTGCGATGAAGTCGGAGTTCGCGACAAAGCCATCCACTGCATTCGATGTGCGGATATCCCAGTTGCGGATGTAGTGAAGAATCAGGCGCGCCATCGCCGACTTCAGCCCGGCGGTCAGCTTCGACTGCTGCAAGTACTGGTGCTGCAGATCCCACGCATACCGGATCGGCGAATGCACGTAGCTGATATGCACCTGATCGGGACCGGTCAGTATGCCTTTCGCCACTGCGTGACTGCTGGAGATCACCACGTCGTAGGCCGACACGTCGAGCTGCTCGATCGCGAGCGGCATCAACGGCAGATAGGTGCGGTATTTGGTCCGTGCGAGCGGCAGTTTCTGGATGAACGAGGTCGTGACGGGCTTGCCGCGCAGAAAGCTGCGATCGTCGAGAAAATCGACGAGACTGAACAGGTCGGCGTCAGGAAAGCACGCGACGATCTGTTCGAGCACCTTCTCCGCGCCCGCATAGGTGACGAGCCAGTCGTGCACGATCGCGACACGCACCGTCTTATCGCCCCGCAACGCCGTACGGCGCGGCGGCGCCTGAACGCCGGGAACGGTGGTGAGTTCAGCCAGGGCGCTGCGCGTCGTACGTTGCAGCACGGCTTCTTCAAGGACTTCGTGGTTCATGCGCTTTTCCTCGGATTCAGTCGCAACAGCAGTGAACGCGCAAGATCGCGCAAAGCGGGTGTCATCGTGATCGACCAGGCGACATTCGCGCCTACCATCAACAGGCCGGCGACGATCGCCAAAGCGAGACTCGGCAGGAAGCTGGCAAGCCACAGGCTGGCCAGCAGAAAAGCGAGGTGAGCGAGCATGTCGAGCGCGATCTGGCGTGCGCGAATCGCCGACAGGCGCAACAGCACGGCGTAATCGAACAGTGCCCGGCCGGCCACGGCCACCGCCGCGCCGGTCAAACCGAAATGCGTAATGCCGAACCACAATGCCCCTGCAAACAAGGGCAATTCGAACAAACCGACTCGCGCGGCGGTGGCCGGGTTGACCTGTGACTGGATCAGAATTCGTGTGACGTTCGCCTGGCCGACGAGCCACACGGCGACGATCATGATGCGGCCCACGGGCGCCGCCACGGTGGCGATCTCATTGCCGACCCACAGATGCAGGAACGGCTCGAGCACCAGCATCGCGACCAGCGCAACCGGGGTGAACACCCCGTTAAGGAATTCGAGCGACTGCTGCGTGATGGTGTCCGCATCCGCGCGACCCACGGCAGACAGGCGCGGAAACAGCGTGCGCACCAGCGCGGTCGGCACAATGTTCAAGCGCGTCACGAGATTCTGCGGCACCGTGTAGTACGTGACGAAACGCGCGCCGAGACTGGTGCCGAGCATCACGCGGTCGAGCGACTCGGCGATCATGTTGGTCACGCTCGCAATCAGCATCCAGCCGCCGAAGTTGAAGAGTCCCTTCGCCACGCCGAGTTGCGGCGGCAAAATGCTGCGTATGTCCAGCACCTTCAGCGCGGAACGGCCCAGCAGAATCGCGGCCAGAATCCGTGCGAACACGGCGGCGGCAAGCACGTTCTGCAAGGTCGCCCCCAGCCACAGCGCAGCGCCGAGCGGCAGCAACTGAAACAGGAAGGTGCCGATGGTCTGATTGGTGTTGTAGACGCCGAAGCGCTCCGCGCCGTTGATGGCCCCGGCGAACACCCACGACACATTGGCAATCGGAATCGCCACCGCGAGCCACGGCAGCGCCATATAGACCTCATGCTGCAACTCCGGCGACACCTTGGTGAAATACGCGGTGTACAGAAAAGCACCGAAATAGATGATCAGACCGCCGACGATGCCGGTCGCGAGATTGAGCCACGTCGCGCTCCAGAACACGCGGGCGCTTTCGCCCTTGTCGCCCGAGGCGCGCGCCTTCGAGATGTGGTTCTGCGCGGCCATGCTCATGCCGAGATCGAGAATCCCGAAGTAGCCGATCAAGGTCCACACGAGACTGATCACGCCGTAGCGCTCGACGCCGAGCAGCTTGATATACGACGGCACAGTCACGAGCGAGACGAAAGTCGGCAGCACCAGCCCGAAGAAGTTGATCGCTACGTTCTTGAGAATGCCTTTGTCCATCGGATGCCTTGGGTTAACTCAGTTGCCTGATGATTCATTCGGAAGCCGTCGTGCCGCGAGCGTCACGTCACCTCACGGTTTCCAGCGATACATCATCACTTTCCCGCGCGCGTCTTCTTCGACGAACACGAGGTACTCGCCATTGCTGCGCTTCGCGGCGCTTATGCCGTTAGGCACATCGACCCAGCCCGACGCGCGGCCCACTTCCGGGCCCGGACGGATCACGCCGACTTCCTTTCCGCTGTCCTTGTCCCACACGTGCACCGCGCCGACTGGCTCAACGCCGAAGAGGTATTGCCCTTCGACCGTGAGGCCGATGATCGTGGCGATGGGTTTGGTCTGCGTGGTCCACGGCAGCGTGATCGCATAGCGCTGCACCGGATTGCCGCTCGACCATTTGTCGTAGCGCACCAGCACGCGACCGACTTCCTTCCAGAAGCCGCGGTCCGCCGGCGTATCAGGCGTATAGCCGGTCACATACATCGTGTCGGTGTCGGGGTCGTAGATCGCGCGATGCAGTTCGGTGAACGGTTGCGGCACCGGGTACTGCGTGAGATTCGAATACGAGTAGATCGGATTGCCCTTCGCATCGAGTCCGCCGAAACGGAAGCGGTAGATGCCCTTCGAATCGCGGGTGCGCCAGATGTCGCCGGCGCTATCGACCCACCAGCCCCAACCACCCGCGAGCTTGGTGCCGCTCGTGTTGAGCGTGAACTCGTCCGTGTTGAACTTGCCGTCGCCGTTCACATCGCGCCAGATCCAGTCGCCGCCCGGCGGCGCATTCGGCACCTTGGCGACGGCGCGCTCACGCCCGGCGATGAAGCCCGAAGGGATCGCCACTTCGCCGTCGTGCTGCGGGTCGAAGCGATAGATCTTCAGGTGGTCCGCGTACATGTCGGTCAGGTACAGGAACGTGTGCCCCTTGAGCTTGCGGGCGATCGGCAAGCCGGGATATTGGTCGGTGTGAAAGACAGGGTCGTCGGGATACTTGAAGCGGTCCGACAGAAAACCCGCGTATTTCCAGTCCTGACCTGCAGGCTTCGAGAGATCGAGTTCGAAACGTTTGTTGCCGGTGTAGACGCTATCCGGACGTGACGGATCGATCCACGCGCCGTCGACAAACAACAAGCCTTGCACCTGCCAGTTCTGTTTGCCGTCCGGCGCATAGCTCTCGAGCGTGGCGCCGAGGCCGGCGCCGATCGGGTCGTAGCGCGGTCCGATGCCGTTGGTCGACACATAGACATTGCCGCGCGCGTCCACACCCACGCCGGTCAACCCGTTGAAACGCTGCGGCCCTGGTTTGCCGGGCGTGCCGCTGAAAATGCCGCCGCGTTCGCCGAGTGAGCCTGACTCCGTGTAACGGCCGTTGCTCTTGCTGAAGAACAACACCTGCTGACGTGGGCCGTTGTCGGCGATCAGAACGCGCCCTTGTGCATCGATAGCGATATCGACCGCGACCGTATCGGCGGGCAGCGTGAACGTTTCGTCGATACGTTTGCCCGCGGCGGTGTAGTGCTCTACATGCGGTGCCTTGTCGTTGCGCGTGCCGCTCAATACCCAGAGCGTGCCGTCGGCGGCAAGCGCCATGCGGCCCGGTTCGTGCACCGTCCACGTGGTTTTCTGCTGCATCGATTCCGCGTCGTAGACCTCGATGCGATCGCGCGCCGTGTTCGCCGCATAGAGCGTGGTGTCGTTCGCTGCCAAACCGCCGATTTCAGCACTCGTGCCCATCGGCACTTCGTTCATCATCAAAAACCCGGCTGCCAGTTGCGCATGCGGGTCCGCGTTGTTCGCGGCCGGCTGGAACGGCGCGGCGCGCTTCGGATCGGCGATTTGCCGACGCGAAATACCGAACCATTGCTTGCCCTTCTCCGGCCACACGCCCTGTTCGACCAGATGCCCCTTCTCATTGCCGACCGCGACCGCCAGGAAGGCGTACTTGCGATTCACCGCGACCGCGCTGCCGCCACTGTTGCCCCAGCCATGCGTGCCGCCCGCGAAGCCCAGCATCTTGCCGTTCTGGTAGACGCTCGCTTCGGCGCCGCTTTCGTCCCACGGCGCGTTCGTATAGACCTTGCCGTCGGGCGCGACCGCAATCGCGGTGATGTTGATCTGCGTCCACGTGCCGTCGCCGAAACCGAAGGTGTTGCCGATCCAGGAATTTTTCGCGTTCAACACGGTTTCCGCGGATGCCGTGAGGCTGACCGATGCCACCGTCATACCGGCAGCACAGGCAAGTACAGCAATCCAGCTTTTGAACGTGAAACGGGCCAAAGTAATTCCTCCAATCAGGGCCGTGCCGCGATCGGGCAAAGAGCCCGCGCGGGTGCAAAATCCAATGAAATGACGGCAGAGACCGCTAGAAGCGACGTAAGAACGCGAGACTGATTCCCGCGAGACACAACGTATAAGAGCGGGCTTCGAGACCAGGTGCGCCGCAGCGCCGCGACTCGAACGCGAGCCCGGTCGAACGCGAGCCCAGTCGTACGCGAGCCCGGTCAAACGCGAGCGCGGTCGAACATGACCCTGCGCACCACTCATGCGCCACCCTTGGCCACCCAATCCGTACAGCTCACATTACGCGGAAAAAACGCCGCGACGAAAATCGAAAATAATTCAAAAATATTCGTCGCTTTAAGCGTGGTGAAAGAAATTGATTTAAAAATCGATTAAATGAAAATGGACGTGGAACTCGGCGTCCGGCAGCATCGTTATGCCCATCCTTACCGATGCATCCTGACGCCGCCCGCACTTCTTACGCATTACGACAATTTCAGGACACAAGCATAAAAATCTATTTCGAATGGGTAACGAAACACCCTGTTGCAATCTGATTCATTTATCCATTTCATTCCCGTTTTTTCATCAATTTATTTTCCCTAGAATCGATTGCACTTCCGTTGCGATGCGATGCGAGCGCGCTCCCGCCTTCCTCTTAAGCCCTGTGCTTGACTTGAGAAGTCCCGCGCGATCCTTCGCCCGGCCCATCCGCTTCACACCATGGACGGTTCATGACTGCTAGCGCACTGCCTTTAGCGCCTTCTCACTCCCGCCGCATCGTGCAGCTCGACGGCTTGCGCGCCATCGCCGTGCTCGCGGTATTCGCCCAGCACGCCTTGAAAGCGCCGCTATGGATGGGCGTCGATCTGTTTTTTGTTTTGAGCGGCTTTCTGATTACCGGCATCCTGCTCGAACGCAAGGCGCGTCAGCAGTCTTATTTCGGCTACTTCTATGCGCGCCGGGCGCGGCGCATCCTGCCGCCTTATCTGCTGCTGATGGTGGTGTCATCGATTCTGTTCGGCTTCGGTTGGGCGCAGCACTGGCAGTGGTATGCGTTCTTCGCGACCAATATCGGCGACGCACTCAATCAAAGCGGGCACGACAGCCTGAATGTGCTGTGGTCGCTGGCGGTCGAAGAGCAGTTCTATATTGTCTGGCCGTTCGTGATTCTGCTGCTGCCGGAGCGTGTGCTCGGCTACGTGGCCGCCGCGTTGATCGTGCTGGTGCCGGTGCTGCGCGCGATCGCCACGCCGTGGTTCGATTCGTTCTGGCCGATTTATTACCTGACGCCGTTCCGCATGGACTTGCTGGCGGCCGGCGCACTGCTCGCGGTCGCCGTACGGCGCGATCGCAATGCACTCGAGCCGTTCAAGGGCCTCGCCGTGCTCGGCTTTTTTGCCGCGCTGGCCGTGCTTGCGTGGCTGCATCTGCACTACCCGCGGTTTCGGGCGGCGAATACGCCGCTGTCGAACGCCGCGCTCTACAGCGTTTCGTTGGTGCTCTGTACGTCCGTCGTGGTCATCGCCCTGCAAAGCAAGGGCATCGTCAAGCGGCTGCTGTGCAACCCCGTGCTGGTCTATATCGGCACCATCAGCTACACGATTTATCTGATCCACCTGAGCGTGCTGTACACGCTGTGGCCGCTGCATCTGAACCGCTATCTGACCGCGGCGCTCGCGCTCGCAATCACCCTCGCCTACGCCAGTATCACGTGGTTCGCGTTCGAGAAGCGTTTGATCTTCGGCACTGCAGGCAAGGCCCATACGGCCGCCGGCGGCGTTTCAGGCAGCGCGTCGCAAGCGCCGCAAAGCCGCGCATGAGGCGCCGCGTGTGGCTCGCCGCGAGCGTGTCGGCCGCTGCGTCGTTGCTGGTTTCGCTGGCACTGGATGCGCATGCCGCAAGTCCGGCAGCGCAGGTGCTGGTGGAAGCCTACGGCGATTCGACCACGCTGGGCATTACCTGCAGCGACGGCCACTGCGGACCGCAGGCGCAAAACGCCGTGGCGTATCTGCAGGACGAATTGCAGGCCAGGTACGGCCAACGGGTGCACGTCACGAACTACGGCGTGGGCGGCACGATGGCCACCCAGTTGCGCGACGGCACCGGTAACCGCCGCGCCAGTCCGACCGCGGGCCTGCCATGGCGGGAACGGCTCGCTGCGTCATCCGCGCAGATCGTGTTGATCAACTACGGTATCAACGAAGTGATGCAGAACCAGACGCCCGAGCAGTTTTACGCGGCCGAGACGACGCTGGTGAAAACCGCCCGCGCGCTCGGCAAAGAACCGGTTCTGCAAACCTCGAACCCGATGCCCGACAACCACCTCAACGCGAGGCTCGCCGCGATGGTCGCGATGACGCGCCGGGTGGCCGCCGAACAGCAGGTGCCGCTCGTCGATCAGTTCGCCTACGTCAGCAATCTGCCGGACTGGAAGACGCTGATGTCCGACGGCGCGCATCCGAAGCCTAGCTTGTACCGGCTCAAGGCTGAACAGGATTTTCAAGTCGTCGATCCGCTGGTGCGGCGACTGCTGGACGGCACGCTTTGAAGCTCTTTTTCAAGTGCACTTCTCTTTCTCTTTTACCAAAATCGAAGGCAAACTATGAGCCAACCACGCAAAGCGATCATCACCGGCGTATCCGGACAGGACGGCGCCTATCTGACCAAACTGCTGCTCGACAAGGGCTACCACGTGACCGGCACCTACCGGCGCACGAGTTCGGTCAATTTCTGGCGCATTCGTGAGCTCGGCGTGCTCGATCATCCGAATCTGCGTCTGGTCGAACACGATCTGACCGATCTGGGCTCGACGCTGCGCCTGCTCGAAGGCGCACAGGCCGACGAGCTGTACAACCTTGCCGCGCAGAGCTTCGTGGGGGTCTCGTTCGACCAGCCCGTGACGACCGCCGAAGTCACCGGCATCGGCGCGTTGAATCTGCTCGAAGGCATCCGCATTCTGAATCCGAAGACCCGCTTCTACCAGGCATCGACCTCGGAAATGTTCGGTCTCGTGCAGGCGGTGCCGCAACGCGAAGACACGCCTTTCTACCCGCGCAGCCCGTATGGCGTGGCCAAGCTGTTCGCGCACTGGTCGACCATCAACTATCGCGAGTCGTACAACCTGTTCGCCAGCAGCGGCATTCTGTTCAATCACGAATCGCCGCTGCGTGGCCGCGAATTTGTCACCCGCAAGATCACGGACACGGTCGCCAAGATCAAGCTCGGCAAACAGGACGCGCTGGAACTCGGCAACCTGAGCGCCAAGCGCGATTGGGGCTTCGCGCTGGAATACGTGGAAGGCATGTGGCGCATGCTGCAAGCCGATGAACCGGACACCTTCGTGCTCGCCACCGGCCGCACCGAAACGGTACGCGACTTCGTGCGCATGGCGTTTGCCGCGGCAGGTTATCAGCTCGAATGGTCGGGCAAGGAAGAGCGTGAGACCGGCATCGACGTCGCCACCGGCAAGACCCTGGTGCGCGTGAACCCGAAGTTCTACCGCCCGGCGGAAGTGGACCTGCTGATCGGCTGCGCGGACAAGGCGCGCGAGAAGCTCGGCTGGAAGCCGGAAACCACGCTGGAACAGCTATGCCACATGATGGTTCATGCGGATATTGGCCGCAATGAGCATCACGAGACGTTTTGAGCGATCTTTTGTGCCGCGTCACGGCGTTCGGGCTTTCTTGAATGGTGGGAAAGGCCTTTGCGTGCGTGGCCGGTAACGAATCAGAGATTCTTTCGTGTCGAGCTCGGCTGGACGTGTCGCCTAGCTTCTAAGCTGAAAAACGACAAACAGTCGACTTATTTAGCTGAATTACGACAAATATTAAATTCGTTGCCGCAAACTTAGCTCGTTAACGACAAATCCGTGCGCCGACGCCCGAAAGCAAACTTAGCTGAAAAACGACAAAAGAGGTAGAATCTAAGCTCGATTGCGACATTCAGGCACCCACATGCCCCTTCCCTTAGCGGAAAAACGACTTTCGGACGAGATCCTGTTTGCGACCGGCGATCCGACGTCCGACCGAAGCCTTCAGCGGCGCGCGAAAGAAGGCCAGCTGAAACGCGTCGCCGCCGGCGTCTACGTCCAGACGGGCACCGATGAGGAAGTCGCCGGCAGAATCCAGCGAAACTGGCAGAAGATCGCCGCACATGCGGTGCCGGGCGCCGTTGTCTCCCATCGCAGCGCATTCGGGGGCGGCATCACGCCGTCCGCTGAAGTCGTGCTGTCTCATCCAACACGATTCAACCGACGCATTCGCTATCCGGGCCTCACCCTAGTACTGCTGAAAGGGCCCGGGCCGCAACCTCGCGACCTGCGTCTTGGTTCGCTCGACCTTTACTGGGCCTCACAAGAACGTGCGCTTCTCGAGAATCTGGGTCGAGCGTCAGCCACGGCCCGGGCAGCACGCGATGACATCGAAGAACGACTGATTACCTGCCTTAACGCGAGCAAGGAGGCGGGACTCAATCAAATTCGCGACCGTGCTCGTGAACTCGTCGAAGCACTCGGCGCGCAAACCAGTTACGACATACTCAATGGTTTGATCGGTGCGCTGCTGAGCACGCATTCAAAGGGTGTACTCAGAACGAAAGCGGGGCTGGCCATCGCCCAAGGCACCCCAATCGACATGGAGCGCATGAGTCTTTTCGAATCGCTCGCCACAGCGCTACGCACGGCGGTACTACCAGATATCGCCGACATAGCCGATCAGGGCAACAGCCGTATCCATTTCGCCTTCCTTGAATCGTATTTTTCCAACTACGTCGAGGGCACGCGGTTCTCTGTGGAGGAAGCCGAGGGCATCGTGCTGCGCAACCAGATTGTCGCGCAACGTCCTAAGGATTCGCATGACATCCTCGGGGTGTTTAATCTCGCGTATCGGAGCGAAACCCGGGCGATGGTGCCACCCGCCGGGGAAGATTTCGTCGATGTGCTTCAGGAACGCCATCGAATCATGCTTGAACGCAGACCGGAGGTCGATCCTGGTAACCTCAAACTCGAGGCAAACTACGCGGGCACGACCCAATTTGTCCAGCCATCCCACGTTCGCGGAACCCTTGCCGAAGGATCTCGTCTCGCGCTGTCAATTCCTGAAGGTATGGCAAGGGCGATCTACTACCTCTTCCTTGTCGCCGAGGTCCATCCCTTCGCGGACGGCAATGGACGTCTGTCCAGACTGATCATGAACGCTGAGCTGTCCCGCGGTGAACGCAGCCGCATCATCATCCCGACACTTTTCCATCCGCAGTTCGTGGATTGTCTGCGAGCCCTTACGCAAAGTGGGCGCCCGGAGCCACTCATCACCGCCCTGTCTCGAATGGCCAACTGGTCCGCCGGATTCGACTACGCCGACGTTGCAAGCCTCATATCCAGCATGAGAAGCGCTCACGCATTGGAAGAGTCCCCTGCCGAGTTCCGGCTTCTCAACGCCGACGGCAGCCGGGCCACCTGAATGCGGCCCGGCGTGAGCCACTTAATGCACCCCACCCGCCGTAATCGCCTCGCTATACACCGAGGCCACTCGCTTCGCAATCACCGCGTTATCGAAGTTCTCGCGTGCATAGCGGCGGCAAGCCTCGGCATCCGGCAACTTCAGTGAACCATTCAACGCACCGGCCAGACCTTCCGCGATCGCCTTCGCCCCCGTCTCCGGTAACACCAGATTCGGCGACAAGCCCGCCACCGCTTCCGGCAACCCGCCCACCGGCGTCACCAGCACGGGCGTGCCCGAAGCCAGCGATTCGACGGTAATCAGCCCGAAGCCTTCGAGCGCCACCGTCGGCACCACGCTGATATTCGCCGCACGGTACAACGCCGCCAGATGTTGGTCGGGCACGAAGCCCAGCAGCTTCACGTTGTCCTCGAGACCCGCCTCGGTAATACGCGCCTGTAACTCGCCTTCGAGCCGTCCCTTGCCCGCGATCAGCAGCAGCACATCGGGCTCAGTACGCTTGAGCAACTTCACCGCATCGATCAGATCTTCGAGGCCCATGCGGCGCACCAATCGCCGCACGGCCAGCACGATCGGCCGGTCTTGCGGCAATTGCAGTTTCAGGCGCGCCTCGGCCGGCGTGATCGGCAGATTGAACTGCTCGACATCCACACACCCCGGCACGACACGGACACGGTCCGGCGCGATCCGATAACGCGACGTCAAAATCTTGCCGAAGGCCTCCGACAAAACGATCAGCCGCGACGAGCGCGCATACACCGATTGTTCCAGATAGCGCTTGGCACGCTGGCCGAGCGAATCGGCGCCTTCCACGTGACTCTCGTCGGCCCACGGTCCCTGAAAATGCGAGACCTGCGGAATACCGCGCGTCACGTCGAGACCCGGAAACGTGTACAGCGCGAAGTGCGACGAAATCACATCGGGACGCGAGGTGCTGATCTCCTGCCGCAGCGCGCGGCGTGCCGCCATCAGGCGCAACGGCAGCGATTGCGCGGCGGAGCCGAAACCGTTGATCGCGCCACCGGTGTCCGCGGCGACTTTAGGCGAGCCTGCCACCACGCCGCGCACCGCGACGCCCGCGCCCGGCAAGGCGCCGACCAGCGAGTAGTACATGCGGTCGAGGCCGCCCGCGCGCTCGGGAAACCAGTGCATCCCGATCTGCAGCGATTTGATTGAGCGCGTTGTCATGATTGTTGCCCCTGTGCGTTTTTAGCGTTGTGGTGGATGGTCTGGCCGGCCAGCGTATTGAGCGTCAGCGCGTCGGTTCTGGCGGCCACCGCGGCTTCCGTTTCACTGCGCCGGCGGTCCTGTTGCTGCCCCGCCAATTGCCGGTACAGCGCGATGTATTGCGCGGCCATCCGCGCCCAGCCGAAGCCGGTCGCCAGTTCATTGGCAGCGACTCCCATCGCGCGGCGCGCGTCGGTGTTGTCCGCAAGATGTGCGACGGCCCCGGCCAATGCTTTGGGATCGTCCGGATCGTCGAGCACGATGCCGCATTCCGGCGTGATGATTTCCGCGCCGCCCGCCGTGCGTGCCGTGACCACCGGCAGCCCGGCGGCCATCGCTTCGAGCAGCGACAGGCTCATCGCCTCATAGCGCGACGGAAACACGAACGCGTCGACCGAATGCATCAGCACCGGCATGTCCTTGACCAGGCCGAGAAAATGCACGCGATGCGCAATGCCCAGCGCCTTCGCCTCTTCCGGATACGGACTGCCCGGCAGGAACCCGGCCACCGCGATCTGCACGTGTTCGGGCAGATGCTTGAGCGCGGCCAGCACCGTGCCGAGGTTTTTACGCGGCGTGCGCAAATCGCCGACGAACAGCAGCAGGAAGGCGTCCGCAGGCAAACCGAACTTCGCGCGGTCGCCCGTTGCGGCCGCGAAGCCTTGCGTATCGACGCCGTTGTAAATGACATCGACCCGGTTATGCGGCGTCAGGCCGATCGCGCGGATTTCATCGGCGACCTTTTGCGACACCGCCGTAATGACTTTCGAGCGCCGGTAAGCCCAACGTTCGAGCAAAGCGTTGCAACGCGTATAGACCGACTGATACGCGGACCACACGCCTTTCGTGAGCCCGAACGGGTAGTACTTGCTGCCGAGCCAGCCACTATGCACGAAGTGCGAGGTGTTGACGTCGGCGGACGCCCACGTGATGAAGCCATTCACGTGCAACAGGTCGAATTCGCGGCGATGCGCGCGCAGCCACATCGCGCTCCTGAACGCGAACACCTGCTGGCGCAGCAGATTGGTAGGCCACCAGCGGCCGATTTTTATCGGCACCCAGCGGACGTTCGGATGAGCAAGAAGATCCGGGGCGACATGTGACGCGATCAGCGTCACACCGATGTTCTCATCGAGGGCGGCGCGCGCAATCTCGTGGTTGACGCGCCCCTGACCGTCGTTATGGCGCACGACGTGCGTGACAATGGCGACTCTCAATCAGTGCCTCCGTGGAGAATTAGCGTGCGTCTGCGGTTCATCTTTTCGTAGTGCACCGCAGAAAGGATCGAAAAAACACTCATGAAAAGCAGCAGCCCGCCGGTGCCCACCAGCGAATTGGTGAACACCAGCATCGCGAAGGTCGCGAGACTGAGGCTCAGGCAGGCGGAAACGAATTTGTCGTTGCGCAGCTTGAACGATGCGAGCGCCGCGCGCACCACCAGCCACACGATGCCGGACATGTAGAGCAAGGTGCCGGGCCAGCCGAGCACGAACGGGATGTTCATCACGCCGCTGTCGAAGTTGCCGTACTGGCCGAGCTGACCGCCGTCGTTCGAGAGCTTGGTCGAGGTGCCGGTCGCGCCCATGCCTTCGCCGGAGACGTCGGTAAAGGCCGTCTTCGCAAAGGTCGCGTAGAACTCGTTACGCGCGGCGTAGCTCTGGTCGTCGCTCAGGTTGACGAGCGTGTTCAGGCGCGCCTGCATCCGCTCGGCGACTGGCCCGACCGTGAGCAGCGGCACGCAAAGTCCGGCAAGCAGCACCGCACTCGCTACGATCCGCACGCGCACCTTGTTGTTCGACTTGACCAGCTGGATCAGGAGCGCGATCACCCAACCGCCCCACGTCGAACGCACGAGGCTCAGCGCGAACGCAAAAAAACCCAGCGCCGCCGCGATCCAGCGTACGCGGTGCGTGGCCGCCATCACATAGACCATCGCCCCCATCATCGCGAACGCGAACGGTCCGGAAGAGTTCATCGTGCTGAATACGCGCACGCCCATCGGCACGGGGTCGCCTTGCGAGTTCATCTGCGAGCCGAGCATCCACAGCGCGTCCCACGGCGGCATGATGAAGAACTGGATCAGACCATAGCCGCCCATCACCAGCATGCCCCAGATGAAGGTACTGATGATGGTGTCGCGATACTTCGGGTACTGACGCGTATGCGCCATGATGTGAAAGCCGATCAGGATCGGATAGAGCCAGTTCGCGAGGTCATAGGTCGCGGCGAGCGGCCCGCTCGACATCACGCCGATCATGAACGCGTAGGCTAGCCCCATCAGAATCAGCAGCACGGGCAGGCCGCGCCGCTGCGAAAGCAGCGTGTAGTACCGGAGCAAGGAAAACGCACTGATCATCGTCACCGCGAGCGGTGCGACCTGGATCAGGCTGGTCGGCGTGAACGCGCCTTTGGACCAGTCGGCGAGACGCCGGACCTCCGGGCTCAGGAACCACAGCCACCACATGAAGCCGATGTAGCGCGCCGGGCTCTTGAAGTAGAGCCACAGGCCCGTCAGGATCGCGAGCACCGGAAATCCGAGCGTGAGCACCGTGCCCTGATGCGCGATGATCAGCATCACCGTGATCAGCCACAGCAAGACCTCCGGCAACCACTCCTTGCTACTGCCGGACAGACTCCGCCCTGCGTTATCGCCACTGGCTCGCGTGATTGTCGACATCGTTTAGAGGCCTCCGCGTGATTCGCGCGTACTGGAACGCTGGCCTTGCGCGCCGGCCGCCTGGCTGCGTGCCGGCGACGACGGATGGGCGTGCTGCGGGGACTGAGCCGCCTGTCCTGCAGCCGCGCCGGCCGCAGCGCGCGGCGCCGTCACGTCCGTCTCGGCCCTGGCAGGCGCGGGCCGTGCGCGCGACGCGGCGCGCACTCGGAGCATCTCCTGCGTGATGCGCACATGCTGCATCGCATAGTTCTGGGTGGTCAGATCGCGCGCCAGCAAACCGGCGGCCGCCGCCTGTGCCTGGCGCAACGCGTCCACGGGAGAAGCGGCGAGCTGGTCCACCGCCTCGCGCAATGCCTGCGGGTTGAACGGCGGGATATAAGCCGCCTCGCCCGCCGGAAAATAGTCCTGCAACGCGCCGACGTTAGTGACCACCATCGGCTTGCCGACCGCCGCCGCTTCCAGCATCACCGTAATGCCTGAGGCGTGCGAATTCGGCCGCAGCGGCACGACGATCACGTCGGCCCAGTCGTAGAGTTCGTGCTGCTTCCTGATGCCTGAGAACAACGCGATCTCGACGTTCGGCGCGCGCAACGAGGCGGGAATCCGGCGGCGTGTCGCGAGCTTGACCGTGTAGCGCGTATCGTGGCCAAACGCCTTGATGAGCGTCTCCCAGTCGCGGTCGCGATCATTGCCGATGGCGGCGATTCGGATCGGCGTGTGGGGCGTCCATTCGGTCGGCCGTTGCACGGGGAAGTCCTGCGTGTTCAGGCCATAGAGCAGAGGCTTGGCATCGCGCTTGAAATAGCGCTGGCACAACTCGGCGTTTTCGCTGGCGAGCGTGGTTAGCTGGTCGGCACGCGTCATCAGCTTGCGATACAGCCAGCTGCGCACAAGCCCATAGGAAGGCCATTTATCGAGCAGCCACACGCTTTGCGCGAGCAGTAAGGGTCCTGCATCCGCCCCAGCCTTGCGGCCGCTCAGCAACAGCATCAGCGCGGCGGACAGCCATTCCTGCTCGGTATGCGTCCAGATCACGTCCGAGCGCAGCATCTCGGCGCGGTTGCGCCACGTATGGATGAAGTCGAAGCCGAGCGCCGCTTTCAAGCCGCGGCGCAGCAAACGCACCGGCTTGCTCTCGCGCGCGTCCTGCGAATAGGTCAGCGCGAATGCGTCGGATTGCGCGTGGTGATAGCCGTACAGACAGCCGATGTCGTCGCCCGGCCGGTAAAAGCGCGGGTCGGCTCCGTAAAACAGATGAACGTGAACTTTCGTACTCATGCAGACACTCCGCTCTGCCGGTGGAAAGGAGCATCGGCATGCGCCAAAAGGCGCCTGTGCCGATGCACGAACGTGCAGGACGATTGGGTCACGCAGCGGCGCGCTGTAGTCACGCGGTTCGGGACAGCGCGCGGCGCGCTTCATGCGCGCCGGTGCGCACCGCGCGCCAGCGCGATAACCTCAGGCTCGCCTGTTTCGACACCAGCGCAAGCGCGGCATGCGTGAGGCCCGGATAGACGCGCGTGCCGACCAGCGTCCACCACCACCAGGCGGTTTCGCGGCGCAGCGGCGGCAACTGGTCGCGCAGGATCAGATGAAAGTTGAAGGCGGCATTGCGCAACGCCGCCATGGTTTGCGCGTCGCGCCGGTCATCGTCGAAACGTTCAGCCGGGAAATGGTCGACGGCGACGCGCGGGTCGTACATCAGCTTCCAGCCGGCGTTTTTCACGGCGAGGCTGAAGGCCATGTCGTTGTGGACCTGGGCGCCCGCGCCGCGCAGGCGCTGATCGAAACGGATCGTGCGGACGGCCTCGCGCCGGTAGCTCATGTTGGCGCCCTTCAGGATGTCGACTTCGCGTGCGCCGCCGACCCCAAGGTGGTGATTGCCGATGATCTTGCCGTGCACCGTGACCTTGCCGACCAGCGGCCGCTCACCGTCCAGCACGCGGCCTTTTTCATGCACCCAGTCGCGTCCGCCCAGCGCGCCCAGCCGCGCATCGCTTTCGAACGCGGCAGCAATCCGTTCGACCCAGTCGACGTGCGGCGCGGCGTCGTCGTCGGTAATCGCGATCACGTCGCCGCTGGCCGCATCCAGTCCGCGATTGAGCGCCGCGACCTGGCCGGGCACGTCCACCCGCGCGACGGACAAGGGTAGCGTGCCCCGCACGGCGAGGTCCCGCAGGCAGGCGTGGGTCGCTTCGTCGTCGGCGCGCGCGACCACCACCACTTCGTCCGGCGCGCGCGACTGCCGTTGCAGCGCCGCGAGGCAGCGCGCCAGGTCGGCCGGGCGGCGGTAAGTCGGAACCAGTACCGTCACTTTCATCGTGATGTCCTTCTTTATCGTGTTTGCGCTGGGATCAGAACCATGGGCTCAGTCTGGCGGCTCAGGTGCTCAAATATTCCTGGACTGCTGCATAGCCGCGGTCGTAGCCGCCGCGCGCGCGCGCCGGCATCCCGTTGAAGATGCCGCCCTGCACGTGCACACCGGCTGCGCGCAGACGCTTCAGTGCCTCCGCGATCTCGCCTTCGTTGTGCACGCCCGAGCGGATCACGAAGAAGGTCGAACCGGCATACGCGCCGATGATCGACGCATCGGTCACGGCCAGCACCGGCGGCGTGTCGATCAGGATTACGTCGTAGCGCTTGGCGAGGCCGTCCAGGTATTGCGGCAGACGCGGCGACATCAGCAGTTCCGACGGATTCGGCGGACGGCGGCCGCACGAGATGAAGCTCAACCCTTCAACGTTCGAGCTGCGGATCGCTTCTTCGAGCGAGATCTGCCCGCTCAACAATTCCGACAGACCGTTGTCCTGCACCCCGCCCACATAGCGTTCAAGCACGCCGCGACGCATATCGCCGTCGATCATCAGCACGCGTTTGCCAGAGTTCGCCAGCAGCACCGCAAGATTGACCGTCAGGAAGCTCTTGCCGACGCCGGACATGGGGCCGGTCAGCATGACGATGCGGTTCTTCGCGTCCATCATCGTGAATTGCATGGATGTGCGCAGGCTGCGCAGGCTTTCGATCGTGACGTCCTTCGGCCGCGCATTCGCCAGCACCGCGCGCAGGCGTTCGCCGCCGCGCTGGAAGCTGCTTTCGAGCACAGCCTGTTCCGCGCTCAAGGGCACGAGGCCGTACACCGGCAGATGGAACGCGCGCTCGATATGGTCAGGGTCGTCGATCCCCTTGAACATATTGCGGCGCAGAAACACGAAACCGGTACCGCAGATCAGCCCCAGAATCACCGCCGCCGAGAGAATCAGCACCTTCTTCGGCTTGACCGGCGCACCCGGGCGCATCGCTTCGTCGACGATATGCACGTTGCCGCCGGTCCCGGCCTTCTGCACCGACAACTCCTGCACACGGTTGAGCAGCAGCACGTAGATGTCTTCCGCCACCTTCGCGTCGCGTTGCAGCTGCACGGCCTTCACTTCAGTCGCCGGCAAATCGCGGAAGCGGTCAGCGTATTTGGCGCGTTGCGCCTCCAGTTCGGCCATCTGCTGGCGCGCGGCCACGAGCATCGGATGATCGTCGCCATAGCGCTCGCTCAACTGCGCCATCTGCAGACGCAAACCGGCGATCTGCTGCTCGTACTGCACACTGCCTTCGAGGTAGACCTTGGCTTCATCGCTCGCATTGATCGAGCCGGACTGACGCTGGTACGCGGTCAACGCGGCTTCGGCGCGTTCGAGATCGGCCTTCAGGCGCGGCTCTTCGCTCTTCAGGAAGTCGAGCATCTTGCTCGCGTCGACCTGCTTGTTCGACACGTGCTGACGCACATACGATTGCGCGAGCGCATTGGCCACGACAGCGGCGTGTTCAGGGCTCTTGTCTTCCAGCGAGATCTGGATCACGCCGGTTTGCTTGCCTTGCTCCTGCACGGTGATGGCCGACTGGAACGCCGTGATCGCGTCAAGGTCGTTAAAACGCGTCACGATGAACTCTTCACCCGGACGCGCCACCAGCTTGCTGACGAGGATCGTCACGCCGCCGCCCTGCTCCTGCTGGCCGACCTGGCCACGCAGCAGCAGTGAGCCGTTCTCTGCATACAGTTCGTAGTGCTGGTCGTCCTGCACCTTCATCGTCAGCTTCTCGCCTTCCAGCGCGGGCACCACCTCGAGCGTATCGACCTCGGCATCTTCACCGCCCCAGGCGTAAGACGACAGACCCAGCCACGGCCGCGCCGGCTGACCCGGCGTCGCCAGCCGCGCGGCGATGCTGCCGAGCAGCGGAATCGTCTTCGGCGCGACGCTGAAGTTCAGCTTCAGTTGCTGAACCACCGGGCCGACCACCCCGCGGCTCTTGATGATTTCGATTTCGGCGTCGGTCGGCAGCGAAGTCGAGCCGGTGGTGATCGCCGCGCCCGTTTGCGTCTGCGTGAGCGCCTGCGACGTGTTGTCGGACTGCTCGACGCGCACGTGGGCGTCGGCCGAATAGATCGGCTTGGCGAGGAAACAGTACGCGGCGGCGAGAGCAACGATCACCGCGGCGATCGCGATCAGCCACCAGATGTCGTCGAGGATCACCTGCACCAGTTGCCCGAGGACGACGTCCTCTTCTTCGGTCTTGATCGGACCGGCCATGTGTGGAGAGATTTGATTGCTCACAATTCGATCCCGTATCGGTTGCTTCGGCGTGGGCTTCAGCGTGTGCTTTTGGCGTGCTTTGGCGTGTGCCTTGGCGTTTGCTTCGGTCCCGCGCCCCCTGAGAGCGGCGCGGGCCTGTCGACGGCTCAGACGGTTATTTCGTCAACTGCTTCAGGTAGAACAGCGTCTGTATGGTCGGCAAGACTTGCTGCAACACACGGTTGAACGTGGTCGAAGCGGCGGTGCCCACATACACGACATCCATCGGCTGCAACTGGAACTGCGACGACAGCATGATCGCGTCGGGCTGCGTCATGTCGAGGCGGTACACGTCCGGCGTGGTCGGATGTTCACGCATGCCGCGCATCACGAAGATCTGGCGCGGATTGGCGTCCGTGTCGAGAATGCCGCCCCCCAGGGTGAGCGCGTCGGCGATGGTCAGGCGGCCCCTGATCATCGGCACCTGGATCGGCGTTTTCACCTCGCCCATCACGAAGACGCGGCTGTCGCTGTGGTCCGGCACGTTGATCACGTCACCGTTTTGCAGCATGACGTTCTGGGTGGTATCGCCCTGGTCGAGCATGCGATTCGCGTCGAGCACGTACAACTTGTTGTCGCGCGTGAGGCGTACACGCTGGATGTCGGCGTCGCTGTTGGTGCCGCCCGAGCGCGTGATCGCGTCGACCAGCGTGAGCGGCACGTCGCTGATGGCGAGCGGGCCCGGCGTCTTCACGTCACCGGTGACCTGCACTTTCTGGCCGCGGTACGACAGGACGCGCACGTCGACCTGCGGATTGCGGATGTAGCGCACGAGGCCGGCGCTCAATTGATCGCGCACTTCACCCACGGTCTTGCCCGCGGCCTTGATGCGGCCGACGAACGGGAAAAAGATCGTGCCGTCGGGAGCAATCGTCTGGCCATACGGATCGGCCTGGCCCGGCAGCGCGGCCGTGTATGGCTGCTGCAAGGCGCCGCCGATCGACTGCGTGGTGTTGCCGCCCGCGGACAGCGTGCTGCCCTGCGGGGTGGTCAACTCAGGGTGGTCCCATACGGTGATACCGAGAATGTCCTGCGGCGAGAGCCGGTACACATACTGCGACGGGTCGCTGACACGCGAGGTGGGCAGCGTCTGCTGCGCGGCGGCGGCGGCTTGCGCCTGCGCTTGTGCCGCGACCAGTGGGCCGTCGATCAGATGGACCGGATAGGTTTCGTTAGCTTGTTGACCCGGATGCTGGCCGTCGTCTTTCAGACGGGACGTGTCGAGGTAATTGCCAGGTGCGGTAGCGCAGGCCGACAGAAAGGACGTCAGCAAAAGCGTGGCGGCGAACCTCGATTTCAAGCCTGTCGAGTTGAAGTTCGCGAATGTGTGTGCAGTGCGTTTTTTCATCAGCATATTTTTTTCAGCCATCCCATGACCAGATGTTCGATGAGCACGAGACTCTCCCTATAGTCGGCTTCCACGTGGCCGTGCGGATCGGCGACGTCGGAGTCGGCTTCCCATTTGCCAAGTGGATAGACCTTGCCGCGCGCGGCCGGATCGAGCGCCTCGACCGCGCTCACCTGCGCGCGCTCGGTGACGAGCACGAGATCCGCTGAGCGCACGAGCCGGCGGTCGAGGCGCCGCGAATAGTGGATGCCGGAGGCGACGCCCTGCTCGGCGAGCAGGCGCCGCATCACCGGATCCATGGCGTGGCCGTTCACGGCTCGCAGGCCCGCCGAATGAAACGCAATCGGTGCTGAGGACGACCGCGACGCCGCGCGTTGCCGGGACTTGAACAGCATCTCGGCAGCAGGCGAACGGCACACGTTGGCGTGGCAGACGATCAGAACGTTGGCGAACATAGCGGGCTCCTTGACGAGACGTGGTGGCGCGGCGGCTGATTGGCCAACTTATTGGCCAACTTCCTGGCCGGCCTCGACCGGGTCGGCCGCATGGGCTGTTGTCGGCAGACCGTTTGCGCCGACTTTCGCCGGCGCGTTACGCAGCGCGTGCTGACGGCCGATCGCGTGATACTCGATACCGAGTTCGAGCAGCGCGTCCGGCTCGTACAGATTGCGGCCGTCGAAAATCAGCGGCGTGTTGAGGCTCTCCTTGAGCGAACCAAAGTCGGGGCTCTTGAAGACTTTCCATTCGGTGAGGATGACGAGTGCATCGGCGCCCTCGGCCGCTTCCATCTCCTCGTTCACGAACGACAGACGCGTGTGCTGTTGCGGCACGTCCTTCAGGTCGAGCGCGAAAACGCGCTTCGATTCGTCGATTGCGACCGGGTCGTAGGCCTTTACACGCGCGCCACGGCGCAACAGTTCGGCGATCAGCGGACGGCTCGGCGCTTCGCGCATGTCGTCCGTGTTCGGCTTGAAGGCGAGACCCCACACACCGAAGGTGCGATCCGACAGGTCTTCGCCCAGACGATCGACGATCTTGTGCGCGAGGATCTTTTTCTGCGTGTCGTTGACGGCTTCCACCGCCTCGAGAATGCGCAGGTTGGCCTTATGGTCGGCGGCCGTGCGAATCAGCGCCTGCACGTCTTTCGGGAAGCACGAACCGCCGTAGCCGCAACCGGCATACAGGAAGTCGTAGCCGATCCGCGGATCGGAACCAATGCCGCGGCGCACCGCTTCGATATCCGCGCCGACGCGGTCAGCCAGATTCGCGAGTTCGTTCATGTACGAGATGCGCGTGGCGAGCATCGCGTTGGCCGCGTACTTGGTGAACTCGGCCGACCGTACGTCCATGTACAGCGTGCGTTCGCGATTGCGGTTGAACGGCGCATAGAGGCGCTTCATCAGTTCGCGCGCTTTTTCGCCGGGGACGTCTTCATCGCAGCCGAGCACGATGCGGTCGGGCCGCGTGAAGTCTTCCACGGCCGCGCCTTCTTTCAGGAATTCCGGATTCGATACGACGGAGAACATAGGGCTCGCTTTGCGCGCGGCCAGTTCCTCGGCGATCACGTCGCGCACGCGTGAAGCCGTGCCGACCGGCACCGTCGATTTGTCGACGATCACCTTGAAGCCCGTCATATGGCGGCCGATGTTGCGCGCGGCGGCGAGCACGTATTGCAGGTCGGCGGAACCGTCTTCGTCCGACGGCGTGCCCACCGCGATGAACTGGATGTCGCCGTGTGCCACCGCGGCTTCGATGTCGGTCGAGAACCTCAAGCGGCCTGCTTTGCGATTGCGCGCAATGATCTCCTGCAGACCCGGTTCATGGATCGGCACGCCGCCGTTGTTGAGCACGTCGATCTTGCGCTGATCGACGTCGAGACAGAACACGTCATGGCCGATGTCAGCCAGACAAGCGCCCGTCACGAGGCCTACGTAGCCACTACCGATGATCGTCAGGTTCATGTGTTACACCTCGGAAAATGGAGTTGATTCACTAAATGAGGTCACGCGTTGCGCTGCGTGGCCGGCGCTCTCAAGAAAACGCCAGGCCGGCGCGAAGCGACAGGTCGCGGCCCTCAGTACGCGTTGCTGCCCACAAAGCCCTTCCAGAGCGTCAGCACCACAATCTTGATGTCGAGCCAGAAGGTCCAGTGCTGCATGTAGTACAGATCGAGCTTGACGCGGCCCATCATCTTTTCGATGCGATCGGTTTCGCCGCGATAGCCGTTGATCTGTGCCCATCCGGTGATACCCGGTTTGATCCGGTAACGGTGCATGTAGCCCTTCACCAGATCCTTGTAAATGTCGTCGTGTTCGAGTGCGTGGGGGCGCGGGCCGACCACGGACATCTCGCCGCGCAACACGTTGATGAATTGCGGCAGTTCGTCGAGGCTGGTGCGCCGCAGGAACGCGCCGACCGCGGTGATGCGCGGATCGCGCCGGGTGGCCTGGGTGATCTTGCCGGCCTCTTCCTTGTGCATCTTCATCGAGCGAAACTTGTAGATCTCAAACTGATTGCCGTCGATGCCCTTGCGCTTCTGGCGAAAGAACACCGGGCCGGGCGAGCTCACCTTCACCATCACCGCGATCACCAGCATCACCGGCGCCAGCGCGGTCAATGCCGCCAGCGCGAACAGACGGTCGAAGACGCGCTTAGGCAGCACGCGCAGATCGGTGATCGGCGAGGCGGCCAGGTTGATCGCCGGCACGCCGAGCAGATCGACCATCGGCTGATTGAAGAGCGTCAGGCTGCGCACGTCCGGAATGAAGCGGATGTTCACGAAGTCGTTCTTCAGGTCCATCACGAAGCGGTGGATCGCCTTTTCCTTCGAGATCGGCAGCGCGAGCCACAGTTCTCGAATCGCGCGTTGACGCACCAGTTGAAGCATCCGCGCGTAATCGCGCTCGACCGGCACGCCTTCGATCGAGTCGCTCGCATCGGGGTCTTCGTAAGGGTTGATCGTGCCGTCCTCATCGAACACCACGACGGGGCTGAAGCCCGCTTCCGGACGGCTGCGCATCTGTTCGATCAGGAAGCGCCCATACCGCGCCCCGCCGACGATCGCCACCGCGCGCTGATTGAAGCCTTCGCGGCGCAGTCCGCGCAGGATCGAATAGACGATCACCTTGTTGACGATCAGCAGCACGATCGTGGCGACCGCCCAATAGACGAGCCACAGCCGCGACAGGCTGTCCGAGCGGTGCAGGCTGAAGCTGATCAGCACGCCGGTGACCTCCACCATCACCCAACCGCCCGCGACGCGGCACAGCAGATCGTAGAGCGGCTTGCCGCGCCACGACTGATAGATGCCCAGCGCGGGAAAGACCACCACCACCAACAGGCAGTCAAACGCCAGCGACACGCTTTGGACGTCGTCCAGCCACACCAATTTCCCGTTGTGCACGGCCGTCGCGATGGCGGCGCCAAGCGCGACCATGGCAATGTCGATGATTCTCGATAGAACGCTCAGCATGCGCTGCCCCTCAGTTCGTCAGTCAAGTGCCATCCATTGGTTGGTTGAAGTCCCGTCACACTCATTCAGTCCGCTCATTCGGTCCGCTCACCTGGCGCACAACGCCGGCATCCGCGCCTGCCAGATAAAAGCGCGACGCGAAACCGAGTGAACCCGTGCTAATTGCTTTGCCGCCTTCCGGACTAAAAAATTCCTGAACGGACGATTCGGAAAACAGATGACTGAATGAGTGAAAACCCGTGTACAGGTATAGATAAAGCGATATTAAAATTCGGACTGCAAGACTGCAAAATATCTCAAAATGTATCGGTCAAAATTTCAGTATTTTTTCTGAATTTTGCACGGCAATTGTTACCGAATTTTCGTTTGAAATGGCTTTTTTAGGCCTTTGTAGAAGGGGCACCCAGTCAAGTTGTCTGTTTTCAGACGAAACTTGCAGCTCGCCTTTCGCCTCCATTTTTCACCATTCCACCGGGCAAAAAATTGGCCTGCTATTTTTTTCCTGAAAATTTTATTTTTTAAAAATTACCCAGACATTTTTCCTTCACGAAGCAGCTAATTTTATTAGACGTTTTATATCGTTTCTATTTAACGCGCTTTTATTGATTCCTTACTTCGTGATAAAACTCGACGCATTCACCCAGCCTCGAGGAGTCCATCATGACAGCTTCGGTTACGGCCACACCCGCCGACACCCGGTCCACGCAAGCTATGCCCCTTAACGTCAAGCTCAAGGTTCATCCCGTGATTCTGGCGGGCGGCTCCGGCACGCGGCTGTGGCCGATGTCGCGCGAGCAGCACCCCAAACAACTGATCGGCCTGCTCGGCGACGACTCGCTGCTGCAATCGACCACCCGCCGGCTCGACGGGCTCGAAGCCGGCCATCTGCTCGCCGAGCAACTCATCGTGGTGGCCAACGAGGAGCAACGCTTCACAACCGCCGAGCAATTGCGCACGAGCGGCAAGCCGACCCGGCTGATTCTCGAGCCCGCCGGACGCGACACGGCGCCGGCGTTGACGGTCGCCGCCCTGTCGATTGCCGCGCAGGATGAGGACGGCATCATGGTCGTGATGCCCGCCGATCACGCGGTGACCGACATCGACGGTTTTCATGCCGCGGTGGCCGCCGGCGTGCAGCATGCGGCCGCCGGCCATATCGTGACGATGGGCATCGTGCCGACGCGTGCGGAAACGGGCTATGGCTATATCCGCATCGGCGCAGCGCTTGGCATGCCTAATGACGTTCGCGCAACGGACACCGATGCAGACGGCAAGATCGGTGCGCATAAGCTCGATCGCTTCGTCGAAAAGCCGCATCTGGAGCTGGCGCAGCGTTATATCGAATCGCAGGAATACTGGTGGAACAGCGGCATTTTCATCATGCGCGCATCGACCTGGCTGAAGGCAATCCGTCACTTCCAGCCGGCAATTTATGAAGCCTGCGAAGCAGCGTTCGCAGGCGGCAAAGCGGACGGCGATTTCTTCCGTCTGCAACGCGACGCCTTCAGCGCCTCGCCGTCGAATTCGATCGACTACGCGGTGATGGAGCAACTGGGCAACGATCAGACCGCCGCGTCCGGCGTGGTGGTGCCGCTGCAAGCAGGCTGGTCGGACGTGGGTTCGTGGGACGCGATCTGGGACATTTCGGAGAAAGACGCCGATCAGAACGTGGGCCGCGGCCGCGTGATGTTCGAAGGCGCCGACTCAACTTTCGCGCATTCGGAAGGACGCCTGATTGCCTGCGTCGGCACGCAGAATCTCGTGGTCGTCGAAACGGCCGACGCGATTCTGGTCGCGGACAAATCGCGCGTGCAGGATGTCAAGAAGATCGTCGGACGGATTCGAAGCGATGGCGGGCTCGAGGCGGCCAACCATCGTAAGGTGCATCGTCCGTGGGGCAACTACGATTCCGTCGATACGGGTGAGCGCTTCCAGGTCAAGCGCATCGTCGTGAAACCCGGTGCGCGGCTCTCGCTGCAAATGCATCATCACCGCGCGGAACACTGGATCGTCGTGCGCGGCACCGCGCTCGTCACACGGGGCGAAGAACGCTTTATCGTCTCCGAAAACGAATCGGCTTATATTCCGCTGGGCGTCACCCATCGTCTCGAGAACCCGGGCAAGATGCCGCTCGAAATGATCGAGGTGCAGTCGGGTTCGTATCTCGGCGAAGACGATATCGTGCGCTTCGACGACACGTATGGACGGCAATGAAGCACGTCACTAGCGCACGCCACTGAAGCATGCCAATGAGGAACGCCGGTGAAGGACGCCGGCGGGCAACATTCAATCAGCGCCCGGGCAACATCAATTGGCGTCAATCAGGCAACACTCATGATTCACCACGGATGAAACGGGAACCTGCGGCGGGTGCTCCTGCCGGCCGCGGGGTGTTGCTGTGCTGTGCTAGCCGCCGCGCTTACAGCCGTGCTAGCCGCCCGCACTTACAGCCGTGCTCACCCCGCATGGGAGATGAGTTCTGGGTACGACGGGAAACGATCTGATGCACTGCTTTCGGTCGCGGGTGCGACTGGTTCGCTTGGGTAACGGCGCAGCGGGCCTCGGAACGCATTGAGCGGACCGTGCATAGCCCCCCCGTGATTCACCGTGACGGGCTCCGGCACATGACGCACGGCCGGTAACGGACGCGCCACCACCGCGGTGGGGTTGACTGCAGGTGAGGCGTCGGCTGCAGCCTGCGTGCGGCATTCACGGTCGATCCACTGCCGCGCCCAGTCGAGCGCGTACTGCTCCGCCGCGTCAGCCTCCACAAAGCGCGGGCCGACGAGGCCGGAACGCTCGACGCGTTTGCCGTCCTTCATGATCTCCGCCCATGCGCGATACATGGCGTTGGGCACCTGTTCCGCCGCCACATAGATCACATACCCGCGCCGGTCGGCGACCTGCGTGCCGCGTGGCGCGAGGCTCATCGACAGCGAGCTGCGCTGATCGTCAAGCTCATGCGTGCGGCGCGCCGATGCGATGGCCGAGTCCAGATCGTGCATGGCCGCGCCCACCGCCCCTGCCTCGTCCATGCATTGCAAATCAGCACGCATAGCGGGCCGTGCTGCAAGTGACGGGGATGCCGAAGGTGCCGAGGGTGCGCGCGGCACCGGCGGCACATTCGCCAGCCCGGACAACTGGCGCGTGATATCGGCGATCGGATCGGCCGAACGCCAGGTGCTCAGGCGGCTCGACACGCTGGGCGCCTGCCACGACTCGGGGCTCTTCCACGACACGCCACGCAGACTTTCGTCGCGCACGCTGGGGGTGTCTGCTACCGGTGCAGCCGGTTTGGCCGCGACGGGCGGCGCCGGTTGCGGAATGTACGCGAAGGTACGCCCGGTGGCGTGCGACAACAGCCGAACCATCTCGAGGAGGGTGCCGTTCAACTGCCATTCTTCAAAACGGCGCCGGCAGGTTGGACCCGACGGATAGCGGCCGGGCAGCTTCGACCACGGTTCGCCAGTTGTCAGAATCCACAGGACGGCATTCGCCACGATGCGTGGTTCGGCGCGGGGCCGGCCGCGTCGGTTCAGACGGACGGCCGGCTCATCAGAGACAAGCGCTGCCAGCAGCGCCCATTCGTCATTGCTTAGCTCATCGAAAAACATTGGGTTTTCTCCACGCGGCCTGGCCGGGCCGCGGCGTTGGACGGCCACGGATTCAACTTTCACGATCCGTGTGCAGCCCGCGGTTGCACAAATATGTTTTGTACGTCCTGTTTGTTGGGTCAATGTCGCACTGGCTTAGTGCGGTTTGTCCCTATTGCGAAGCACAGAACGTGGTCTCACTCGTGCATGGGAGAATTTGTGCACGAAGCATACCATCCCCAGGGTTTGCGTGAATATGGTTGAGACAAGTGTTACGGATGGAAACAATCTTGTCCTTTTTGCTCCGTCATTTCACGCATTGCTGTAACAGAACGGCTGTCGGTTTCGGCGGCGAAAGACGCTATTGCGCGGCACAATGGCCCGGTAAGGCCGGCGAATAGTATTTACGAAACCGGTGCTCGATCCACCATGCATTTCGATGCGTTTTGAACGTATTTTTTGCCCGTCAGGGACGGGTGTGGATGCGGTGGGTGGACAACACCTGACCGACATCGAGGCACAATTGCCGCACGAGCGGACGCAGCGCTTGCCCATGCGATTCGCATTCCTCTCGAGGCCGGGCAAGCACGGCGGTTGGGCCCGCTTCTAGCGCACGGGTTTCGCTGCGCCCTCACCCACCACGGTCATCCATTCGCGTACGCGCCAGCGCGCCACAAGCCCCGCGAGCACGTACGGATCGGCCTTGGCAAAGGCTTCGGCGGCTGCGGGAGAGTCGCCTTCGAAGAGCAGAACGGCGGTGTCCACGGGTTCGGCCAGCGCCCCGGCCAGTTGCAATTCGCCGCGCTCTGCTGCCGCCCAGGCGAGTCTCAGATGCGCGTCGCGATGCGCGCCGCGCCGTTCAAGGTAGTCCGGCACGAGGTCATACATCAACAGGTAGTGCATGGCGAGCCTCCTTCGGCTTGCGTGACAGAGACGGTGAGCGGCGCATCGGTGCAGGGAATCGGGTCAATATTGCCTATATGATCGTCAAAGGGATTTTTCGCCCATTTTCTATTCATTTGCACCTGCAGCAATGCGGATCGAATAATTGGAATTTGATCGTCCATATGAAAAGACGGCAAGCTAATTCAATTGCATGCGCTTCGCCAATTGATCTGGATTGCATAACAAATTTTTGCGCTGCCCCGATTGCGCCGTTTTATCCACCGGAGCAGCTGCTCTCCCCCACCCCGTAGGGGAAAACCAGCGTGAGCGCTTGTCAACCAGAATGCTCATTTGTCCGTTCTGGCAGACAGCATTTGCCATAATGGACATGCCGAGGGGTCCTGGACGCCGTTGACGCCCGTACGCATGAACGACCAAAAACGTTTTCACCACCGATGGAGTGTCACATGAAAATCCAATCCGCTATCGCTACGCTGGTGCTGGGCGCGGTCCTCGTTTCGCCGGTGTTCGCACAGAACAGCCAGCAAACGAAAATGGCCGACTGTAACAAGCAGGCCGGCGACAAGAAAGGCGACGACCGCAAGGCCTTCATGAAGACCTGTCTGTCGGCCAAGCCGGCCGCCGCCGCACCGATGAGCCAGCAGGACAAGATGAAAGCGTGCAACACGCAAGCCACCGGCAAGAAAGGCGACGACCGCAAGGCCTTCATGAAGACCTGCCTGTCGTCCGCACCGGCTAACTAAACGCGAGGCAATCGGCGCGGCCCACGCGCCGCGCGTTGCGCCGCGTTTTGCTCGAACAGGGCCGCGCCATTGTCCGGCGCGGCTGCTACCTTTCTCCTGGTCCGACTCCCGCGCTTATTCCCGCGCTTACTTCCGGTCTCCCCGGCAGTTCATCTCCCCGGCAACCGCCCTCCCGCGACACATCCCTGCGCAGTCCATCCGGGCGAACGCGTCGTTTTTCTTCTATGATGGCTGCGGAGACGGCCCACCCCCATACACAACATTAGACGGGCCGCCATCTTGTCGTTGGTGCTGCAGAGCATCGATCGGAGGCAAGGATGGTATCGAAGCATAAAAACCGCTGGTTAAGGCGGTGGCTGGTCGTCATCATATTCTGGGCCGTGCCCGTGGCGATCGTTGCAGTCAGCGAGATCCGGGAGGAAATGGCGTATAACGCCGTCGACCTCAACCGCGAGCTGACCACCTGGAATTTCACCGACGCACAACGTGCCGCCGGTGCGCCCGCGCGCTGCCATGGCAAGCCCGACGAGGCGCAAGCCGCCGGCTGCCCGGCCGATGTGCTAGCCGCCAATGCGCCGCGCCAGCAGGACGCCCGCAACGAATACAGCGTGCGCCGCTCTACGCTCATGGCTTACCTCTGGCATGCGTTCGTCGGCTATTGGATCGTGCCGGCCGTCACGCTATTCCTGATTGGCGTGTTGATCGGCATGATTCGCCGTGCGCTGCGGCGCCCGCCTGTGAAAAGCCCGGCGAACCATGGGTGAGGATGCGATACAGCGCCCACGCAACACTTTCGGTTCGAGTTCAACAAGAATCGTGAAGGCGAAAAATCGGTAAAAACGGGCACCCGATACAGTTTTAGCCCAGCCGCCGATGCGCCGGTCCCTAGCCGGCACGATTCATCAAGAGCCCATTCGAACGCACGGTTCCAGCGTCATTTAACGCTGTCCTGCGACCGGTCAAAATTACATCACCACGCATAACGATGCTCGAAACCCCCGCCACACAAGGCTTCTCGCCAAACGACGAGGCGCGTCCTATACGCTTGCCTGTGATATAACTGAAAGGCAACCCGGCAACACCATATGAGGTTGTGCCCAGGAACCATGATGGAGAAAAACGATGCAAAGACGAAACTTCATGCTGAAGACTACCGCTGCGCTCGCTGCCGGAGGCCTTGCACTCGCTGGTTGTACAACCAACGGCAACACCCCGAGCACGCCCTCCACTGATGCCTCCAAACGCCAGTCGATCGACGCCAGCGTCGACGGCACCATGTCGCGGCTGTTCACGACCGTGACGGGTTCGCGCGAACTCGTATCCAAGGCGCGCGGCGTCCTGGTGTTCCCGTCGGTACTGCAAGTGGGCTTCATCGTCGGCGGCCAGTATGGCGAAGGTGCGCTGCGCGTAGGCGGCGCCTCGGTGGGTTACTACAGCACGATTTCCGGCTCGTTCGGCCTGACGGCCGGCGCGCAGTCGAAGGCCATCGTCTTCCTGTTCATGACGCAGGACTCGCTCGACTCATTCCGCAATGCCGACGGCTGGTCGGCAGGCGGCGACGCCTCCGTCGCGCTGGTGAAGATGGGCGCCAACGGTGCGATCGACACCACCACGGCGACGGCCCCGGTCGAAGTATTCGTGCTGACCAATACCGGTCTCATGGCCGATATCTCGCTGCAGGGCACCAAGGTCTCGCGCCTGAAGATCTAAGCGCACTATTCGTGCGTGGGTCCTGAAGGCAGCGACAATAAAAAACGGCGATGCGCATGGCCCATCGCCGTTCTTTTTCAAGCTGCCGGGTGAGCCCGCGCTACGGCCCTCAGTTTCGAGACGTATCCGTGTGAGGCCGCGCTACTGCCTCAGCTTCCCGACGTATCGATCACCTTGAAGCGCGAACGCTTTTGGGCGCGAATCACCGACTGATACGCATCCACATACTGCTGCGCCATCCGGTGCGACGTGAAACGTTCCTCGAAGCGTTGCCGCACACCCGCCCGCGGCACCTTATGCAGGCGATTGACCGCCGCCACCGCGCCAATCTCGTCTTCGACGATAAAGCCTGTCACCCCGTCGTCCAACACTTCCGGCACTGAGCCGCGGTTAAACGCGATCACCGGCGTGCCGCACGCCATCGCTTCGATCATCACAAGGCCGAACGGCTCCGGCCAGTCGATCGGGAAGAGCAGCGCATGCGCGCCCGAGAGAAACTCAGCCTTCTGGTTGTCCGCGATTTCGCCGATGAATTCGACATACGGCAAGTCCAGCAACGGCCGGATTTCGTGCTCGAAGTATTCGCGGTCGGCGGCATCCACTTTCGCGGCGATACGAATCGGCATGCCGCAGCGCCCGGCAATCCGGATCGCAATATCGACCCGCTTTTCCGGTGAGATACGGCCGAGAAACGCGAGGTACTTCTGCTCGACCGGCTGCGGCGTGTAGAGCTGCTCCGGCAGACCGTGATAGACGGTGGTAAGCCACTTGGCCTGCGGCAACGGATGACGCTGCGAATTCGAAATCGAAATCACCGGCGCCGTGTTGAAGGTGTCGAACACCGGCTGTTGCTCGGGCAGATCGAGGCGGCCATGCATCGTCGTGACGAAGGGGGTGTCCTGGCGCTTGAAGACCGAAAACGAGTAATAGTCGAGGTGAAAATGCAGCACGTCGAAGT
This sequence comes from Burkholderia sp. GAS332, assembly GCA_900142905.1. Taxonomy (NCBI): domain Bacteria; kingdom Pseudomonadati; phylum Pseudomonadota; class Betaproteobacteria; order Burkholderiales; family Burkholderiaceae; genus Burkholderia; species Burkholderia sp. GAS332. Next base: position 2,777,739 of record FSRV01000001.1, read on the forward strand.
TTTCGGCCTGGCGGCGCACCAGTTCCATCAGCAGCATATGGGGCGCGATGCGGTCGCGGATACCTGGGTCGAGGCGCAGCGCGCGCGGCCAGACGGGTTCGAGCTTGGCACTGGTGACGGAGTCGCCGCTCGCAAACAGCGTCACGTCATGGCCGAGTTCGACCAGCGCCTCGGTAATATAGGACACGACGCGCTCCGTGCCGCCGTATAGCTTCGGCGGCACCGATTCGGTCAAGGGGGCGATCTGCGCAATCTTCATATTTTGTCTCCATGAACTGACGGCTTGCGCCGATGGCGGTGCACGTCAGCGGCGTTGTGTAGGGCAGCGCCTGGCCTTCTCCATCAATGCAGTGAACGCCGGCGTCCGCTTGCACCATCCGCATCAAAGCATTATTCATCAGGGCGCAACAAAAAGCCCTTGGCTTTGCAATTCCAGTGCAATGTTACATTCAGATTACATCCGATGACGCTCTTTATTCGCGCGTCCGCCGCTATCGCGCAGGCCATTTCCAGGCCGGCAGGTCGCGATCGTCCGCATCGGCGATGCGCGTGGCGCCAAAGTGCTTTTCGAGCACAATCGACTGGCTGTCGTCCTCCCGCTCGAGCGCCGCGATCAGACGCGCCGCGTGCGACACCACCAGCACCTGGGAATGCGCGGAGGCCCGTGCGATCAGGCGCGCCAACGCCGGCAGCAAGTCCGGATGCAAGCTCGTCTCCGGTTCGTTCAGCACCAGCAGCGCGGGCGGGCGCGGCGTCAACAGCGCGGCCACCAGCAACAGGTAACGCAAAGTGCCGTCCGACAGTTCCGCGCCCTTCAGCGGTCGCAGCAGGCCGTGTTGCTGCATCGACACCTCGAAGCGGCCGTCCTGAGTCGCGATGTCGAGGCGCGAACCCGGGAAAGCGTCGTCGATGGCGGCATCGAGCGCAACCGGGTCGCCGATCTCGCGAATGGTTTGCAGGGCCGCCGCGAGGTCCGCGCCGTCGTTTGAAAGCACCGGCGTGTGCGTACCGATTTGCGGCAGACGCGCGGCCGCTTCGGCATCCGTGCGGAAGTGGTCGTAGAAGCGCCACGAGCGAATCTGCTCGCGCACCGTGATCATCTCGGGCGCCGTCCGCGGGTCGGAGAACTCCGTCATCATGCTGTCGAAGCTGGCGACGGGCTGGGGGATGGTTTGCCAGTCGCCCTGCTCGTCACGCGTGCGCAGGGCCGCGCCGTGCCGGTCGACCAGCAAGGCCGACGGACGCAGAACGGGGCCGCTCCAGATGCACTCGCGTTTGATCGTGGGGTCGAGGGGGAACCGGGTGGCCTTATCGAGCGGTGGCAGACCGAGATCGATCGCATAACCGAATTCGTCGCCAGAAAAGCCGAGTCGTAAACTCACCGGCTCCTTGCGGCGCGTGCCCTCGATCGGCAACTCGCCGGCCAGCACCGCGCGCGAGAAGCGTTCAGGCCCGGCCCACAAGGTGGATTGCAATCCGCCCTCACGCGCGAGCGAAGTAATCACCCCGCCGCGCGCGGTCTCAGCCAGCAAATGCAGCGAGCGATAGACGCTCGATTTCCCGCTGCCATTCGCGCCCGTGATGACATTCAATTGCCCGAGCGGCACGATCAGCTCGCGCAGCGACCGATACCCCGCGATGGCCAACGTCCTCAGCACGCGGCCACCTTTCGAACCGACGCACGCTGTCGGGCCCTCAGCAATACAACGTCGTTCAAACGCATCATTTTCATTAGTTATGCCCGCCGCCTTTGCCGGGCTTCTGAATGGGCACGCTGCGCAAATCGTTCAGGAAAGTATCGCGCCACACACCGAGATCGTTCTTGCGCAGCGCGGCCATGTTGATCTCGTGACGCCGCTGGCGCGCGTCGAGCGGCATTTGCAAGGCGCGCTGCAAGGCTTCGCACATGCCGATTGCGTCGTGTGGATTGACCAGCAGCGCGCCGGTCAGCTCTGCCGCCGCGCCCGCAAAAATCGACAACACCAGCACGCCCGGATCGTCGGGATTTTGCGCGGCCACATACTCCTTCGCGACGAGGTTCATACCGTCGTGCAAGGGCGTGACGAAGCCGATCTGCGACTCGCGAAACAGCGACATCAGCTTCCAGCGGTCGTATTGCTGATTCAGATAGCGGATCGGCGTGTAGTCGAGGCCCGAATAACGGCCGTTGATGCGCCCTGCTTCGTATTCGAGATCCTGGCGGATCTTCTGATAGGTGACGACGTCCGAACGGGTCGGCGGCGCGATCTGCACCAGCGTGACGTTGCCGCGCCATTCGGGCGAGCGTTCCAGCAACTGCTCGAAGGCGCGAAACCGTTCAACGAGCCCCTTCGAATAATCGAGCCGGTCGACGCTCATGATCAGCTTGCGGCCCTCCAGACTCTGCTTCAGGTCGAGCACGTGCTGGCGGCTTTCGTAGCGCTGGGCCTGTTCGGCGATTTCATCGGGGAACACGCCGATCCGATAGACGCCGGTGCGCAGCTTGCGGCCGAAGGCTTCGACGTGATTGCCCTCGCTCACGGTGCCGCGTGCGTGGCGCGTCACGTAATCGTGGAATGCGAGTTCATCGGTCGCGGTCTGGAAGCCCAGCAGGTCATAGCACGACAGCGATTTCACCAACTCTTCGTGCGGTGGAATGTTGAGCAGAATCTGCGGCGCGGGAAACGGAATGTGCAGGAAGAAACCGATGCGGTTCGTGATGCCTTCGGAGCGCAGCGCTTCGGCGAACGGGATCAGATGGTAGTCATGAATCCAGATCACGTCGTCGGGTTCGAGCAGCTTGATCAGCTTGTGCGCGAGCCATGCGTTGACACGCCGGTAGCCCGCATACTCGTCGCGCTCGTAGCGCGCGAGGTCGTTGCGGTAGTGGAACACCGGCCATAGCGTCGCGTTTGAAAAGCCGCGGTAGTACTGGTCGTAATCCTTGCGCGTGAGGCCGACGGTCGCGAAGGTCACCGCGCCGTCCTGCTCCAGCGTCGGACCGGCGTTGGCGACGGTCTCGCTCACCACGTCGCCGCTCCAGCCGAACCACACGCCTCCCGCATCCTTCAGCGCGCCGAATACGCCGACCGCGAGGCCACCCGCCGACCCCTTGGTTTCCGTCGGCGTTGCGACGCGATTCGACACGACGATCAGTCGACCCATGTTGGTAGTCCTCCTTGATTCGCGCGACGCGGCCTATGTGCTGTCGAACACTTCGCCGGCTTCCGCACGACAACGCTAAAGCGAAAGCTAGCCGGTGAGGCCGGCCGGGCAGACGAAACCGCGTCGGGTTGATGGCTCAGATGGATAGTTCGACTGCTGTAGTGCCCGGTCAGTTGCACCTGGCTGGCGCATCGCTGACATCTGACATGCAGCGAGGCTTCGGGGATACGACGGAGTCGTCGAGAGTTGGCATTCCGGGCGCGGGCGGCCGGCTTCGAGCCGGCAGGGAAGCAGGCACGCGGCGCAAACTTCAGCCGCGAGTCACGTCGAATTTCAAACCCGCTACACGATCAATTGCCGCTCTTGCAAGGAAATGCCTTGCCGAGCCCCAACGAGATCGCCGTGCTGGCGTTATAGCCCGCGACGATCGGATTCTCGGCGATGTACTTGCGTACCGCGTCGGTGAGTTGCGCCGAACGCGCGTCCGGCGGCAGGCAGAAGTACTGGCCGACGCGCGGCCCGGTGGTGCCGCCGATCGCGTCGATCGTGTTGAAGATGCCGTCGGCGGCGCCTTCGATATAGGCGGCACATGCACTACGCGATGCCACATCGGTTTTCGTGCACAGCTTGTTGAGGTCGCCTCCCGTAAACGCGGCTGCCGTTAGCGGTACGGCAAGCGCGCTGGCGAAAATCAAAGCCCGCAGCATGGTGTTCCTTTCCAGGGTCGTTTATCAGGCGGTCTTGCGCCGCATCGAACCGGCGTGCCTCGTAGCACGCCAAGTCGCCATTCTGCACTGTTTTGCGAAGCGGCAGGCATGCCGACCGCCGCTATCTTCAGGCAAATTTGTGCGGCCCGGTGCTCCGGCGGCTGGTATCCACGCAGCCGGTGCTCGGGCGACCGGCATCCCGGTGGCCGGCGCTCGGGCGGCCGCCGGCGCGCCAGTTTTTCACACCGTTCACTTCTGTTGCATCTGCTGCAGGCGCGCGGTGAGTCCTTCGACCACGTCCGGCTCCTTGTAGGTCTTCGCGAAATCAAGCGCGGTCAGGCCGATCTGGTTCTTCACCGTGAGGTCCGCGCCGTTGTCGAGCAGAAGCTTCACCGTCGACACATGACCGCCACGTGCGGCCATCATCAGCGGCGTCGTGCCGTTCGGCGAGCCGGCGTCGACATAGGCCGAATGATCGAGCAGCACCTTGACGATATCGTCGTGGCCGTTCGCGGCCGCGTAGTGCAGCGGCGCCCAGCCCTTCTTGTTGACTTCGGCGTCCTTCGCGATCAGCTGGTTGACGAAGTCAAGATCGCCGTTCAACGCAGCCATCATCATTGCGTTCTCGCCGGCCTTGTCCTGGATCTCGATGTTGGTCTTCGGATTGGCGAGCAGCGCAGCGCCCACCTTGTCCGACTTCTCGCGCGCGGCGATCACCAGCAGCGGGTAGCCCTGGTTGTCGACGCTGTTCGGATCCATGCCCTTGGCGAGCAGCTTGTTGACGCCGTCGACGTCGTCGAATTTGACCGACTTGATGAGCGAGTCGATCGGCGCGGCCTGAACCGGCGAAGCGACCAGCGAAGTCAGCGCGGCGCAGGCGAGCGTCGCGGCCAGTGCGAGGCGCGAGGCGCTGCGGCGTGCCGAACCGAGCACGCTTTGCGCCGCTGAAGTTGCTTGAAACGCTGCGGTCGAAGTCGAATAATTTGTCATGTTTTACTTTAGGAAACTTCCCTATCCATTTGATATTTATTAACTTTACCGATCACACACCAACGGGCGCGGGAATCTTGAAGAGCCGGAAGAAATTTTGTGTCGTCGCGGCGGCCAGCGCCGTATCCGGCATCTCGCGTTGTTGCGCGATGAAGCGTCCGACATAACTTACGTACGCAGGTTCATTAGGCTTGCCGCGATACGGCACCGGCGCGAGATACGGCGAGTCGGTTTCGATCAGCAAACGCTCGAGCGGCACGCGGCGCGCGACGTCCTGCACGTCGGTCGCGCTCTTGAACGTGACGATGCCCGACAGCGAAATGTAAAAATTCTGCGCCAGCGCCTGCTCGGCCACCGCCCACGGCTCGGTGAAGCAATGCATCACGCCGCCCGGCTCGCTCGCGCGCTCCTCGACCATGATGCGCAGCGTGTCTTCCGCCGACGAACGCGTGTGGATGATCAGCGGCTTCTGCGTGGCGTGCGCCGCGCGGATGTGGGTGCGAAAGCGTTCGCGCTGCCATTCCATATCCGCGATCGTGCGGCCTTCCAGGCGGTAGTAGTCGAGGCCGGTCTCGCCGATCGCGACCACCTTCGGATGCTCGGCCAGCTCGATGAGTTCGGCGAGACTCGGCTCGCGCATATCCTCGTGATCCGGATGCACCCCGACCGACGCATACACGTTCTCGTACTGGCTGGCGATCGCGAGGACAGACGGCAGCGTCTCCAGGTCGACCGAGACGCACAGCGCATGCGTCACCGAATGGCTGCGCATGTTCTCGAGCACCTGCGGCAGGCGGTCGGCGAGTCCTTCGAAGTTGATGTGGCAGTGCGAATCGACAAACATGATGATGTCCTGCGGGTAAATAGCTTGATGTGAATCTGGCTGCAAATCAGGCGGCGGCCGGGTCGAGCCGCTTGCCGAGAATCACCAGATCGCGCTCCACGCCGTCCAGCACCGCGACGCGCGGGAGCGATCCCCACGTGTCGAAACCGAAGCCGCGGAACAGGCGCAGGCTCGCGTCATTGTGGCCGAAGATAAAGCCCAGCACGGTGTCAATGCCGAGCGCTGGCGCCACCGCGAGCGATGCCGCCAGCAGTTGCTTGCCGAGCCCCTTGCCGCGTGCGCTTTCGTCCAGATAGATACTGACTTCGGCGGTGCGCAGATAGGCCGGGCGGCCGTAGAAGTCGGAGAAGCTCAGCCATGCGATGACGCGGCCCGCCTGCTGCGGATCTTCCACCACCCACAGGGGGCGCTTTTGCGGGCCGTGCGCGTGAAACCACGCCAGACGGCTTTCGACGCTCACCGGCTCCAGATCGGCCGTGACTTGCCGCGACGGCACGGTCGAGTTGTAGATGGCGACGATCGCGGGCAGATCGTCGAGCGTGGCATCGCGGTAGGAAAGGCTCATGGTGCTTTGGACGTGAGGTAGAAGACGAATCAGCGGACGCCCGCACGGGTGGGCGCGGCGCAGTCAGGCGGGCTGACCCCGGCCGGACCGTCCGCCATCAACAGACTTACGCGAACAGCTCGCGATAGCCAATAAACAGTTCTTCGAACACCAGCCGCGCATTCAGCGGATGGTTCTCGACGGCGCGCTGGCGCGTCACGGTACGCATGAAGCGGGCGAACGCGCTGGCGTCGGCTTGCGATGCACAGCGCGTCAACGCCGTCGACGCCTGCGGAAAATAGCGCGGCGCGCCAGCTGTGCGCTGCGCCAGCAAATCGTACATCCAGCGCTGCAGCCAGCCGAGCACGAGCGGCACCGGCAGCTTCTGCAGCGCCTCGCCACAGGCAAAGGCGTCGCAGTCAGCCCCGGCAGCCAGTTGCTTGAGGGTCCAGTCACGCAGCGTGCGGTTCTCGTCGCTCGCGAGCGCGAGGGCCGTGAGCGGCGCGCCGCCGGCTTCGGCGAGCAGCGCGGGCGCTTCGGCGACGCCTTGCGCGGCGAGCCACTTCGTGGCCACGTCCGGCGCGGGCATGGTCATCGGCCATTGGCGGCAACGGCTGATGATGGTGGGCAGCAGGCGGTCGACTCGCGCCGACACCATCAAAAACACCACGCCCGCCGGGGGTTCTTCGAGCGTTTTCAGGAGCGCGTTGGCCGCAGCGATGTTCAGCCCCTCGGCGGGATACAGCACGACCACGCGTGCGCCACCACGATGCGAGCCGACGCCGACGAAATCGAGCAGGCCACGAATCTGCTCGATCTTGATCTCCTTGCTGGGCGTACGCGTCTTCTTGCCTTCGTCGCCGTCGGCCTTCTCGGCTTTTTCCTCTGCGGCGTTACCGAGACCGGCTTCGGCGGCCAGCGCTTCAGGCACGATGATCCGATAGTCCGGATGATTGCCCTGCGTGAACCAATTGCACGCCACGCACGCGCCGCAGGGCTCGCCGTTGGCCTGCTGGGCCTCGCACAGAAGCCCTTGCGCGAGGTGCTGCGCGAAGCGCAGCTTGCCGATCCCCGCCTGGCCATGCAGCAGCAAGGCGTGCGGCCAGTGCCCACGCAACTGCTGAAGGCGGTTCCAATCATCGGCTTGCCACGGATAAATCATCGTTTCTCTTTTAAATCAATGTGTTGACGATACTTTATGAGACTTCAAGCGAATTTCGTCTATTTTTATAATTTTTGATTATATTTTTTTAAAATCAAAGTGATGCGATCAAGTCTTCAAGTTGCTTCTGAATGCGTGCGATGCTCTGCGAAGAGTCAATGATAGCGAACCGGTACGGTGCTTCTTCCGCGCGGCGCAGATATTCGGCACGGGTGCGGTTGAAAAATGCCTCCGACTCGCTTTCGAACCGATCCGGATCGCGCGCGGCGCTGCGCCGTTCGTTGGCGATTTCCGGCGCCAGGTCGAACAGTACCGTCAGTTCCGGCTGAAAGCCGCCCTGCACCCAGCGCTCCAGCGTTTCGAGCTTGTCGCGCGGCAGACCGCGGCCGCCGCCCTGGTAGGCAAAGGTCGCGTCGCTGAAACGGTCCGACAACACCCAGTCGCCGCGCGCGAGCGCCGGCTCGATCACTTCGGCCAGATGCTGGCGGCGCAGCGCGAACATCAGCAGCGCCTCGGTTTCGAGGTCCATTTTCTGATGCAGCACGATCTCGCGGATCTGTTCGCCGAGCGGCGTGCCGCCCGGCTCGCGCGTCATCACGACCGAGCGGCCGGTGCTCGCGACCTTCTCTTCGAGGCGTTCGCGAAACCAGCTTAGGTGGGTGGTTTTGCCGGCACCGTCGATGCCCTCAAACGTTATGAATTTGCCCCGCGCCATCATTGCCCTCGAATATATTTGTCCACGGCCTTGTTGTGATCGCCGAGGGTGTCAGAAAAGATACTGCTGCCGTCGCCGCGCGATACGAAATACAGCGCAGTGGATTGCGCCGGGTTCATCGCTGCCTGCAGCGATGCGACACCGGGCAGCGAGATGGGTGTTGGCGGAAGCCCCATCCGGGTGTAGGTATTGTAGGGAGTGTCGGTCTGCAGGTCTTTCTTCCTGATGCGGCCGGTGTAACTGTCGCCCATCCCGTAGATCACGGTCGGGTCGGTTTGCAGGGGCATGCCCACCCGCAGGCGGTTCGCGAACACGGCCGCCACCATTGGCCGGTCCGATGGCTTGCCGGTTTCCTTTTCGATGATCGACGCCATCGTCAATGCGTCGTACGGGGTCTTGTAAGGCAGGTTCGGCGCGCGGGCCATCCACGCCTCGTCGAGACGCACGCGCATCAGCCGGTACGCACGGCGGTAGACATCCAGATCGCTGGTGTTCTTGTCGAACAGATACGTATCCGGGAAAAACAGCCCCTCGCCACTGCCGATCGACGCTTCCGGTGCGCCGATCGCGTTCATCAGATCGGTGTCGCTCATGCCGATCGAGTCGTGCTTGAGCGCCGGATTGGCGTCCAGCTCGGCGCGCATGTGCTTGAACGTCCACCCTTCGATGATCGTCGCCACGTATTCATTGACGTCGCCGAGCGCGATTTTTTGCAGCACTTCGTACGGCGTGATGCCTGTCTTGAACTCGTAGTTGCCGGATTTCAGATTGCCTTGCAGCCCGAGCAGCCGCGTCATGATGACGAACAGTTCAGGCTGGACCGGTACGCCGCCGCGGTTGAGCTGCAGCGTGACGCTGCGCAAGCTGCTGTGCGGTTTGACGGTGACATCGAGTTGCGCGGGGGTCAAATCGAGTGGGCTGGTGGCCCAGTGATAGCCGCCTGCGATGGCGGCTGCGGCCAGCACAACGACGATTGAGCCGGCGACGAAACATTTCTTCAGAAGGGACATGCGAAACGTGGCTGGGTTGGACCTCATATAATACTTGTTTGCCTTAGCTAAAGTCAGAATTGACTGTTCTCGGAATCCATGAACACACCGCTCGCTACCGCTTCAGGCACTCCTTCCGTTGCGCCCGCCGTTGCTCACACGGGCACGGCTGCCGCGGCACAGGTTGCCGCGCCTGCCGGACTTCCGGTTTTGCCGCGCCCCGCCGCTGATGAATTCGACGCCGTCATTCAACACGGCGCCTACATGCCGCTGACCCAGTTCGGCGTGATCGACGTCACCGGCGACGATGCGGCGAGCTTCCTGCACGGCCAGTTGACCAACGACACCCAGCATCTCGACGCCGCCAATGCGCGCCTCGCGGGCTATTGCTCGGCCAAGGGCCGCCTTCTGGCGTCGTTCCTGACGTGGCGCACGAGCGACAGGATCCGCCTGCTGGTGTCGAAAGACGTGCAGGCCGCCGTGCAAAAGCGGCTGTCCATGTTCGTTCTGCGCGCCAAGGCCAAGCTCGTGGATGCGAGCGGCGAACTGGCGGTAGTGGGCCTCGCGGGCGACGTGCGCAAAGCGCTTTCCGGCGTGTTCGATGCACTGCCCGATGGAGTGCATGTCCAGGTGGACGGCACGGCGGGTTCGCTGATTCGTGTTCCCGACGCGCTCGACCGGTTGCGCTATCTGTGGGTCGGCCCGAAGGCCGCGATCGAGGCGCACCTGCCCTTGCTCGATGAAAAGCTCAAGCGCGTGTCACCGGCGGTATGGGACTGGCTCGACATTCGTGCGGGCGAACCGCGCATCACGCAGCCGGTGGTCGAGCAGTTCGTGCCGCAAATGGTTAATTTCGACGTGCTCGGCGCGGTCAATTTCCGCAAAGGCTGCTATCCGGGTCAGGAAGTGGTGGCGCGCAGCCAGTATCGCGGCACGATCAAGCGGCGCACCTCGCTCGCGAACGTGGCGGGCGAACTGGCGACGGTCAAGGCCGGTGCGGAATTGTTCCACTCGGACGATCCGGGCCAGCCTTGCGGGATGGTGGTGAATGCGGCGTCCGCGTCGGAAGGCGGTGTCGATCTGCTGGTAGAGATCAAGCTGGCGGCGCTCGAAGGCGGCTCGGTGCATTTGGGCGCCGCGGAGGGTCCGGCGCTGACGTTCCTGGCCTTGCCGTATGGGTTGCCGACTGAGGTTTAAGCTTTCGAACCCGAGCGGCGCAATCAAGCGCCGCTTTTTTTGGCCTTTGTTACTTCAACTCCACCGCCCTCACCGGGAGACACCCACCCGATGTGCCTGATCGTCTTCGACTGGCGACCCGATGCGGTCGACGGACCGCTCTTCACGCTCGCCGCGAATCGCGACGAATTCTTTCGCCGCACCGCCGAGCCGATCAGTTGGTGGCATGACGTGCCGACCGTGCTGGCCGGCCGCGATCTGGTGGGCGGTGGCACGTGGCTCGGCATGGCACGCGATGGCCGTTTCGCCGCGCTCACCAATTACCGCGCGCCGCATGAAATGCGCGCCGATGCACCGACGCGAGGCACACTGGTCAGCGACTGGCTCAGTAGTTCGGGCAACGGCCAGCACGAAACCCCGCTCGACTATCTGCACCACGTCGCGCGAACCGGTGACATTTACAACGGCTTCAATTTGCTCGTCGGCGACTGGACGCGCCGTGAGCTCGGCTGGTACTGCAACCGGTCGAACATTGCGCCCACGCTGCTCGCGCCCGGCACGCACGGCATCTCGAATGCGGTGCTCGATACCGCCTGGCCGAAGCTGGTCAAAAAGCGCGCGGAACTGGGCGCCATGCTCACGCGCGAGGCGATGCCGCCGCTCGAACGCCTGATCGATCTGATGCGCGATCCGCGCCTCGCGCGCGATGACGAATTGCCGTCCACCGGCATTCCGCTCGAACGGGAGCGGGCGTTGTCGGCGGCGTTTATCGAAACGCCGGAATACGGCACACGCGGCACGACCGCGGTACGCGTGGTCGCGCATGGCGAAGTGATCAGCGTAGCGGCCGCCGAGCGCAGCGACGACAACGGCTCGCACAGGATCGTGCGGCCCGGCGACTTCGAGCGCAGCTTTGCGTTCAACGTTGAACGCGAGATCGCCTGAGGCGCTGCTGACTGCCCGCTTACCTCCGGACGATCCACCTGCTGATCGCCCCTCACCGTTTTCGATCTCATGGATGATCGCTTGACGGCCACCTCACCGTTTTACAGCCGGGCATCTCTGCACGATCACTTGCGCGTTTTACATGGAGCGGCGACTATTCGGCGCCGAACGCCGCCCGCAATGCTGCAGACGCATCTCCATGCGCCTGCGCGACGTCGGGCACGAAGCCCCCCATCTTGAAGAACTCGTGGATCATCCCCGGGTAGCGTTTCAGCGTGACCTGATTGCCCGCTGCGCGAAGTTTTTCCGCGTACGCATCGCCTTCGTCGCTTAAGGGATCGTATTCGGCGGTCGCAATCCATGCCGGCGCAAGGCCGCTGAAAGCGGGCGCGCCGCGCTTGCCGTCCAGTGGCGCGAAACGCCAGTCGTCGCGGTCGCTCTTGTCGCGCACGTACTGCTCGAAGAACCATTGAATCGTGTCGCCCGACAGCAGGAAACCATCGGCGAGGCGCGAGTGCGAATCGGTTTGCTGATGGCCGGTGGCGCCCGGATAGATCAACAATTGCAGCACGAGCTTGATGCCCGCGTCACGTGCCAGCACGGCGCACACCGTTGCCAGCGTGCCGCCCGCGCTATCGCCGCCCACGGCCAGCCGCTCTGCGTCGACACCGTATTCCGCAGCATGCGCATGCAGCCAGGTCAACGCATCGAACGCGTCTTCAACGGCGGTGGGAAATTTATACTCGGGCGCGAGCCGGTAATCGACCGACAGCACCGTGCACTGACCATCACGCGCGAACATCCGGCACACCGCATCGTGCGTATCGACACTGCCGACCGTGAAGCCGCCGCCGTGGAAATACACCAGCGCCGGCGCAGGCTCGGCCCAGCTCGGCTCGACAGGCTGATAAAGACGCGCGCGAATCGTCGCGCCGTCGCGCGTCGGCACGTGCAGATCTTCGACCGAGAACATCGGCGCGCTCGCGATTTCCAGAATCGGCGCGCTTTTTTCATAGGACGCGCGCGCCTGCTGCGGGGTCAACTCGTGAAGTTGCGGGCGCTTCGCACGCGCAATCATGTCGAGCACCTGCTCGATCTTCGGATTCAGCGGCATTGGGCGTCGGGTGGCGAGTGGGCGCCGGGCGTTAATGGGTTAAAAAACGGGAGGAAACATCGGGGCAAACAGCAAAGTAAACCGGTGGCAAGCGCGCCGTATGATGCCGAGCGCCCCTAGCTCTCGTTCTTCACTTCGGGTTTCAGCGACATCGGATCGGTCGGATTGCGCAACTGCTCGATATCCTCGTGGCGCAGCTTCACTGTCGCCATGATGCCCGGATGCGTGACGATGTAGAAACGCCGCGCCGCGATCGCTTCGAACGTGATGTCGGCGACGTCGGCCGCGCTCAGCTTGCCCGACTGCACCGCGCGGTGCAGTTGCTTGCCGGCGGCGATCTGCGAGCGGGTCGGCCCGCTATCGTTGCGCAGTTCCGCGGGCCGCGCGCGTTCGGCATCGGCGATGCCGGTCGGCACGAAGGCCGGGCACAGCAGCGAACAGCCCACCTCGCCGCCATCCGCCGGCTTTGCCGCCTGCGCGAGTTGCAGGTCGTGATAAAGCGTCTCCGTCAACGACACCACCGCGTGCTTCGAGGCGTTGTAGATGCCCATTGCGGGCGGCGACAGCAAGCCCGCCACCGAGGCCGTATTGACGATATGCGCGGGTTCGTTCTGCCGCAGCATGATCGGCGTGAAGGCGCGCACACCGTTCGCGACGCCCATCACGTTGACGTTGAACACCCACGCCCAGTCGTTCGCCGAGCTTTCCCAGAGGAAGCCACCCGAGCCCACACCGGCGTTATTGAACAGAAGATGCACCTTGCCGAAGGCGTCGAGCGCCGCTTGCGCGAGCGCTTCGACCTGGGCTGCGTCGGACACGTCGGTCGGCACGCCGATTGCCTCGGCGCCGCCGGCGCGTAACGCGTCGACGGTTTGATGAAGCGCCTCGGGATTCACGTCGGCCAGCACGAGCTTCATGCCGAGCGATGCGCCCTTCTCCGCGAACGCCCGGCCAAAGCCGCTTGCCGCACCGGTGATCACCGCCACCTTGCCTGCGAATTCGAACATCTTGCTTCTCTCCTGGGTTTAGCGGCTCGGGGTTATTCGCCGGGAACCGCCAGCCGATAAGTTTATCGGCTGGACCGCCTCGACATCTACCGTATGCCCATGCGCGGCTCGACAGCCGCCGCGCTCAGATCAGCTTGACGAGCTGCTTGCCGAAGTTCTTGCCCTTCAGAAGACCGATGAACGCCTCGGGCGCCGCATCGAGCCCTTGCGCAATGGTCTCGCGATATTGCAGCTTCTTCTGCGCGACCAGCGTGCCGAGTTGCTTGAGCGCTTCGGGCCACACGTCCATATGCTCGCTGACGATGAAGCCCTGCACCAGCAGCCGTTGCGTGAGCATCAGCGACGGATGCTTGAGCGGCAGCGGCTGGCCGTCGTAGCCCGCGATAAAGCCGCACAACGCGATGCGGCCGAACGCGTTCATGCGCGCCAGCGTCACGTCGAGCACTTCGCCGCCGACGTTTTCGAAGTAGCCATCGACGCCATCCGGCGTCACGGCTTTGAGGTCCTTATACAGATTGCCGGCCTTGTAGTCGACGCAGGCATCGAAGCCGAGCGTATCGACCACATAGCGGCACTTGTCCGCGCCGCCGGCGATGCCGACCGCGCGCGCGCCGGCCAGCTTCGCCAGTTGCCCGACCACGCTGCCCACCGCGCCGCTCGCCGCGCTGACCACCACCGTCTCACCCGCTTTCGGCACGATAATCTTGTTCAGGCCATACCAGGCCGTCACGCCGGGCATCCCGACCGGGCCGAGATACGCCGACAGCGGCACGTGCGTATCGTCGACTTTCTGCACGCCCGCACCGTTCGAGGTGCCGTACTCCTGCCAGCCGAACATCGCGACAACCTTATCGCCGACCGCGAATTTCGGATTCTTCGACTCCACCACTTCGCCCACCGTGCCGCCGATCATCACTTCGTCCAGCGGCTGCGGCGCTGCATACGACTTGCTGTCGTTCATCCGCCCGCGCATGTACGGGTCGAGCGACAGGAAGTGATTGCGCACGCGGAATTCGCCATCGGCGAGCGGCGCGAGCGGGGTTTCGACGAGCTTGAAGTTATCGGGCGTAACCGCGCCTTGCGGACGCGAAGCCAGCACGAGTTGACGGTTGATCTGGGGCATGACGATCGTCTCCATAGGTTACCGATGTGATCGGCGAATAATGCGAACGAACGGCGTCGGCAAAAGAGGAGCCCGCGCGCGTGGCTCTCGACACGCGCGCGGGCTCCTCCGTTGATTAGCCGTCGCTTGGACCGGGCTTCGCCGACGGGTCGCTGCGCAGACGCTGTTGCGTCACGTCGCGGCCCACGGCGAGACGCCGCATGTATTTGAAAGTGCCGAGTGCTTTGGCGACGAAGTGGCCTTCGCTGTCGCGGATCTCGCCTTCGCAATAGGCCATGGTGGTCGAGCGGTGCAGCACGCGGCCGGTGGCGCGCAATTCGCCGCGGCCTGGCTGCATGAAGTTGACTTTCATCTCGACCGTGACCACGCCGACACCGTCGCCGGCCAGACTGCGCGCGGCCATCGCGAGCGCGACGTCGGCGAGCGTCATCGTCACGCCGCCATGCGCGACATCCCACGTGTTCATGTGATCGGGCTGCAGCGGCAGCACGACTTCGCTGACACCGTCGGCAACCGATACGAGTTGCGCGCCGAGCCGGTCGACGAACGGGCTTTCGGGCAACGACGCGTTGCCCGCTTTAGATGAGGATGAATCGGTCACTGCGGATTTCAGATTTCGTAGTCGACACATTCACGCGATTCGCGCACCGCACCGACAAAGCCCTTCAGCGCCTGGTGCTTCGGATGGACCTGGTAGGCGTCGAGCGCGGCTTTGTCGGTGAAGTCCGACACGAGCACGATGTCGTAAGTTGATTCGAGACCCGGTGCCGCGATGCCGACTTCGAGCTTGAGCATGCCAGGGACGATGTCGCGGCAGCCTTCGAGCTTTTCCTTCAGCTTCAGGACGTTCTCGGCACGCGAGGCGCCCTCCGCGGTTTCTTTGAGCTTCCACATCACAATATGACTAATCATGGCGTTCGCCGCAGTTCGCAATAGTTCGTTGATCGGGGCTTTAGCCTTGCTCCATCTATCCTTTGGCTAGATACGTCGTTCGCACCCGTTCGCTAAAAAACGCCTGCATCCGGTGAAAAAGCGGGTATGAAAGCGGGTATGATTTGGATCACCATAACCCGATACCCGCTTTCTCTCCTATGCCGCTCACCGACGTCAAAATCAGGCAGGCCAAGGCAAACGACAAGCCTATCAAACTTACAGACTCGAATGGCCTTTATGTTGAGGTCAGACCGACCGGCGCGAAGCTATGGCGATACCGGTACCGGCTAGCAGGAAAGGAGAACGTTTTTGCCATCGGCGAGTATCCGGAGATCACGCTTCAGGCAGCGCGTGCGGCTCGGGACGAGGCACGGGCAATCGTCCGGAAAGGCACCCATCCAGCACATGCCCGACGCGTTGAGCGGGCCCAGACATTAGAGGCTGGGCTCGAAACGTTTAAGTCGATCGCAGAAGAATGGCTTGGCAAGAAGCAAAAGGCTTGGTCGCCCCTGCACCATGACCAGGTCAAGACCATGTTTGAGGCCGACGCCTATCCGTTCATCGGGATGCTGCCAATGCGCTCGATCACTGCACGTCACATCCTCAAGCTTATGGAGCGCATCGAGGAGCGAGGCTCCCCAAGCATTGCGATCAAGCTGAGGCAATACAGTTCAGCGCTGTTCCAATACGCGGTTATCACACAGCGCGCCGACGCCGATCCGGCTTCGGTCCTTCGGGGCGCCGTCATCAAGCCCAAGACTGAGCATTCCCGCGACTTGAGCAAAGACGAGATCGCAGCGCTCTTTCGGGCTATGCCGTTCTACAAGAGCCGGCGCACCGTGCTGGCAATCAAGCTGCTGATGATGTGCTTTACGCGGACCACAGAGCTCGTTCAGGCGAAATGGTCCGAGATCGATTTGGATGCAGGCGAATGGCGAATTCCGCCCGAGAAAATCAAGTCACGCCGCTTGCATGTTGTTCCGCTGTCAAGTCAAGCCAAGGCGGCGCTCCTCGAACTACAGGACATCTATGGCGACAAGGGATACGTGCTGCCGACATTACATAGCAACACCAAGCGCGGCCATATGAGCCGAGGGTCGGTGAACATGGCCTTGGAGTATCTGTTGCCCGAGCATCCGGTCCCGATCACCGGCCACGACTTCCGTGCAACGGCGTCGACCTACCTGCACGAGATGGGCTGGCGCGACGAGGTGATCGAGATGCAGCTCTCGCATAAAGACAAGAATCAGACGCGGGCAGCATACAACCATGCCAAATATCTCGGCGACCGACACGAAATGATGCAGGCCTGGTCCGACTGGCTTGAGGCTATTGAAGTGGCCTCAGTATCGGACACAGACCCGAGGCTACCTGTCTACAAGCGTCGAGCGATGCTACTTAACCAAATCGCCTAATCCCAAACTCACCCGGACGCTTCGAAGCACCCTTTTAATCACCAAACGAGCCAATGACACCATCCGTCCCAAGCTTCATAAATGCGATGTCGCTCAACAGCGTCGCGCTCTGGAATGACTTCCTGCGGTATTTTCAAACGGAACTGTATGCCACTCCGAAGGGCCACCTTCGGTGGGCGTGGGCGAGCGCCTTCAATCGCACAAAGTTTTATCAGAACTGCCTCCTGCCGAAGGTGGCTCAACGGATGGGCCTGGTAGCCAGATATGAAATGTTTCGGGTCGACTCCAGCTTCTGCGTCCCGCCAGGTAACTCGATTCGAGTGCCAATCGTACAAGTCGAGTCAGAGAATAATGCGCATTCCGCCCTGCATGAGGTAGCGAAGCTTTGTGCGCTCGTCGGCCCATTGAAAGTTTTGATCGTCTGCCAACAGTGGTCGAGCTTAGGAAGATGGCAGGGAGGCGGCAGCGAGACTATGCTGCTGCCGAAGTGGCGAACTCTGGTGAAGGAACATGAGCCCTATTACCCAAACAATGGATCGATCGGTCTAATCGTCGGAGAATTCTCCGACGCGGATGAACATCTGCGCTTCTACTCCACGTTGCTCAACGGGGAAGCTGATTGCGGCCCACCTTTTTTCGAAACACCCTTGGTCGGCGCTCCATTTATCGCCCCAAACTGTCCAGATCGCCGCGAAGAGGCGAAGAGACAATTGCTTGCGGAGCGAGCAATGGCAAAATCACCCGCGCCCGGCACAGATGCGGGTTCAGATAGTCCATCACAGGATCTTTAATCAAGCCCAGCCTGGTCAAACAGACCATCATGAGTTTCCGTCATCGGTCGACGTGGTGGTTTCGGTGCCCCCTCGGCCAACATTTCGTCAGCCGGAAACAAATTCAAGAACGACCGCGCCTCGTCGGTGCTGCTGCTGCCGAGCCAGTCGCCATACTCTTCTGGCCGCAATAACACGACCGAGCGCTTCTCGGCGCCGGGCTTGTGGAACCTCTTCATGAGCGGGTGCTCGTCCGCATTGACCGTTAGCATGGTGAACGATAGCGCCGTACCCTCCGGACCCCGCCATTGCCGCCACAGCCCCGCGATCGCGAAAGGCTGTCCCGTCGCCACGCCGATACTCCGCCTCACGGCCTTCCCTGTTTCATAGTTCGGTTCGTAGAAGGCCGAGCACGGGATCAGGCAGAGTTGCAACTTCTTCCATGCGCCACTGAAGCTGCGTTTCTCGCCAATCGTTTCTGCCCGCGCGTTCATCGTGTCGAACTTCTTTATGTGGCTGGGAATATGGCTATACGGCACGAGGCCGAACGTCGCCGGATCCGTGCTGTGTTCGCCGTCGTTGAACCTAAGGATCGGCGCCACATAGTCCTTGTATGTCTCGCGCGGATAGTCGAAGCTCGGCGCCGGAAAATCAGTGAAGGCTTCAAACAGGTCTGCTTCCGGCGGCTGGTAGTTCGTGCACATGGATGCCTCCCTCGAACGTTTTCATGATCGTGCCAGATGCAATCGGAAAAATTCTGGATATACTACTGTACATCCATACAGTGTTTTGCGACTCACCATGATCCCGCCCCCATTCGATCCGCCGCGGTACGCCGAGCTAAGACAGTGGTGGCGAAAGTACCGGACCGACGACATTCGGCGACTCATTCTGGAAGTGCAGGCGCAGCGCTACGCACTCGCCGAGATGCGGATCATGGCTGAAGCCGCGCGAAATCAAGCAGCCGAAGTAGCGCCAGAACTGCTGCACAAAGGAGGGATGCTGCCACGGTTGACAGGCACCTTGAACAGGAGCTGCGGCGATCTGGCCGCATATATCCAGAGCCCAAAGCGAGCGGTGAGGACGGCAAGCGCAGATCACACGCCTGGACAGGCAACAAGAGCGACTCTTAAGCAAAGGAGCAACGATGAAGGTAGCCGAATTGAAAGGGCCATGGCTCGACTACTGGGTCGCCCGTGCCGAGAGCGCCTCGGATTTGGAGATGCCACACGAAGATGGTTCCAAACGCAAATATTCGTCCGACGCTGAACTGGCGAAGCCGATCATCGACCGCGAACGCATATATGTCGGATCGATCTGCGACTCACAGCTTGGCAATCAGTCAATTGCATGCATCGGAGAGACGGATGGACGCCGTCTGCCTTTGTCAGCGGATAGCCTCTGCCTCGGCGACACTGATTTCGAAGCAGCCATGCGCTGCTACGTTTACAGCAAGTTTGGGCCTGAAGTGGCGTAGTCCCCTCCATCCTTGACGCGACGATACCCTAACCACCTGTGACGCTACCGCCATTCACGCCGCCCACCCTTTCCGAGCTTCGCAAATGGTACCGAAGATACAGAGCTAACGAAGACGTGCGCCGCCTCATTCTCGAAGTGCAGCACGCGCGCATGACGATAACCGACGTGACCGCACTGCTCGGCAAAGTCGAACGCGCGGCTCGGCGTGCCGACTTCGGCCGCTTGACGAATGAGGCTGCCCCGCTGCGCGACGTGTGCGCGATTGCGTGGGCAGAGATGCTGCGTGCCGGCCTGGTCGACGTTCCGAGACCTTCTGCGGCTAGCGTCAAAGGTGCCGCTGGATTCGACTATGACCCAGACGAAGCGGAGGACCGGCGGATCGAGGAGATGGCCAGGATGATTGCTCGAGCACACCGGAAGCAATAGCGCAGCGCCGAGTCATTGCGACGGCTGCGCGCAGCTCGCCGCCGCTGCGCTCGCTGCTTTTGCCGCCGCAGCGTATCCGCCAATCGATGTCGAGAACGTTGTGTTGGGAGATTCCCATACACACGCGGCTAGCACGAGCGCACCGATCAGCGCGCAGACGATCGTCGAGATTTTTATCATTGAGACTCTCCAGTTAGAAAAGAGATTGAGCTGGCGCGCCGTGCGGCCAGCAACTAGCCGCCTTACTCAGCATCGCGGACATCCTTCCCGCCCGGTAACTTGCCGATGAACTTCTGCACCACCACTTCGAGAACGTTTTGACCAAGGATGCCTATCGCCGAAGCAACGCCGACCAGCGCCGTCGGCGACAGGTCTTTAAAGACCATCAACACGGCCCCGGCACTGGCCGACAGGCCCGCGCCGATAATCATGCGACCGAGCAAGATGCGCACGGTGATGCGGTCCCCGCCGACAAAAAGCTGCCCCAGGCCGATGACTGCGCCGATCACTGCCAGTAGCGCCAGGGTCCGCTCGTGTTCATTCAGTTGCATCGAATCCTCCTGGTTACGGCTGCAAGCCGGTGTCGTAGCGCGTGACGCCACCGCCGAAGTGCGCCGTAAGGACCTGATTGCGGGGCTTCTGGCCGACGACCCCGAGCCCAAGATGCACCCAGGTCCCTTCGAATATCAGTTGGTCGAACGCAATACCGGATGCGGCGATCTTTCGGCAGATATCGAGCGGGCTGCCGAAGCCAGGGCAAAAGAAGTCAGCAGCCAGCCCCTGCACATGGGCGCTGGTCGCCGATCCACCGACCGCCGCATTGAGCGCCGGCGAGCGATACCCCGACGACACGAGAACAGGACACGAACCGAGCAGCGTACGAACCTGCTCGAGCGTCTGCGCCGTGCGAGTCAAGCTCTCGACAATTGCCGGCGATGGCGTGTTAGCGATCCCGCGGCGCGCGGCAGTCTCGCTTTGTGTTAGCTCGTCTAGGGTGAAATGGTCTGTGAGTCGCATCATGCAGATCCTCTAAATGAAACGGCCGCACATTGGCGGCCGTAAACGAAAACGCCGCCCGAAGGCGGCACGATCAGCAGACATATGGGAGCGCTAGGCCCAGACGCGTAGCGGTACCGCGGGGGGGCTCGATCAATGCGCTCCCAAGTCGCAAAACATCAGTTCAACCTCGTCAGGTCAGAGAGCGCGGCACCCTCCATGCGCGTCGGCCAGTACCGTACTGCGCGCGCCCACATGCTGGCCCCGAAGCTACCGTTTTGCGAGGAGCCGATCGAGAACTGAGTCGGCACAACAGCAGCCGCTGTGCCGATCACGATTGGCGGGCGCCCGTTGATCGAAGCAACCGCACTCGCGCCGCCGTTCGAATAGGCGACTGCAGCACGAAACCGCTGGGCGTCTGTGAGGATTACACCGAGCGGCGCACTGCCGCCCGAAAAGGCATTCATCGCGCCTGTGCCGTTGGTCTTGTATATTCCGATACCGTTGTTCACCCCATTGTCGAGCGAGACGGCGAACCAGCCACCGCCATACACACCAACCATCGCGGCATCGACTAGCAACGTGCCTTCCTCGCGGTTGTACCAGGTCAGGTCGGACGAGTTCATCAGATCGGCAGCGCGCGAAGCGGAGGCCGTCGTCGTCGGTATATAGCTCGTCGGGAAGCCGTACAATTCCAGTTGCGAACTAGCGTGGTACAGACCGGACGCCCCGTCGCCCGGATAGTTGTAATCGCCGTCGACCGATAGATAGGTCGAACCGCGTACGGAGACCGCCGACGTGACACTGCCGACAATGCGGCACTCCCACCAACCTCCACCCAGCGGCACGATGGATGACGCCACCAGCGTCCATTCGCCTACGTTGGCCGACTTTGCGGTAACAACGCCACCCACCAGATCAAAGGTCGCGCCGCAATAGGCTGTGGTCCCGCCATTCGCGAGCATCAAGCGGACTTCCGTTCGCTCGGCCGCGTGCAACCTGCTGGCGTAACTAACCGCATTGACTGATGCCAACGCCAGTGCAGGCGCCTGTGAAATTGCATGTACTGTCGTCGAACTCAAATTCTCGGTGACACGACGGGAGGGTGTAATGCCGTCCGGTCCAGGCGGACCGTTAGCGGTCGCGCTAACACCGTACAGTGTCCACTTTTCGGCAGCAGCGGAATTGGTCAGATAGTTGGTGCGCGGGCCTTCGATAAGCTGCCCTCGCTGTTGCCGCGTGGACGGTTCGCAGTCGAAGCGGGCCACACTGGGGGCGGCAGTTTGCATCAGGCCGTCAGTGCCGAAGTACGTCGCGTTCGATGCGCGCTTGAACGTGAATGCCGGCGGCAATACGGGATGCGTCAAAAAGTCGAGATCCAGCGTTGGACCGCCCGCATACCTGCGCCGACCGATCGACAAGCCGACCCCGATCATAAGAGCGCCACGAGGTTCTGCGCCGTCGTTCCGGCGGCTTTGATCTGTATCGGACGAATGTCGAGGATCTCACCGGAATAGCAATTCCTGAACAGCACGTCGACACCATCGGGATTTGTAGCCACCACGTCGCCGGCTATACCGACGCGAATCGCTCTCGGGCGCTTTGGAAGGCGACCGCTATTGGCAGGAGCAATCAAGTAGAAATACTCGGCGGGACTGTCAAGTTGCGAGGGAAACGTGCCGTGTGCGTCGAACATCGGCGGTACGGGTGTGGGAAGCTTGTCAGCCATTGCTACTCCTTTTAGTTGGTGCCTTTCAGTTCACGATATTGGCGGTTCACCCGCATCTGAATCGCTCGAATACGGCGCCCCATCTCGAGCGCCAGCTCCTGCCGGCGCGCCGGGTCATTCGTCGGGAAATTTTTCTGTTCCTTCAGGATCGAAGTGATCTGCCCATTCGCAACCTGGTATTGTTTGACGCTCTCCTCGACCGCCGGATGATCCGTGTCGAACTGTTCTAACGTCCCTTGCTCCTTTGCATAGTTGCGTTCGTTCTGCAGCGTTTGCAGATCGTTGAGGTTGTCGCGGAACGTGGTCATGTCGTAGCTGCCGGCCCTCGACGCGAAAGCTTGCCCGAGCGGAATGTCGGCGAGCCCCTGCTCTGTACCGGCCTTCTCACCGAGAGACTGGAACGTACGGATCACTTCACCGACACCACCACCTCCATAGTTGCGCGCGAGGTACTGCAGCACTTCGGGGTACGTGTCGATACCGGCCTTATCGTGTAACTCTTTCGCCATCGACTTCCACATTTGGGGTGTGCTCGGCTTGCCGGCCTCCATATGCAGCTTGTTGGACGCCCACTCATCAAGTGTGTGGATCGGCGCGCCCTGCCCTGTCTTGTTGGTCGCGAGTTGATAGAGCGGCTTTGCGATCGACGGCATGAACTGCTGCATTGCCCAGTCAAAGGTATTTTTCGAAGGATCGATATCGGTCGGCTCAACCGGTGAGAAATTCGACAGCGCCCCGTCCTTCACAACGTTCGACAGGAACGTCCCACGATCGTCGACGCCGTCGAGATATCGATGCAGGGCGGCTGCAAGAGTCAGGCCAATGCGCCCATAGCCAAAGCCCACAGGGAACTTGTAACCCTTCCCGTCCGGATCACTCGGATCGATCATTGTTAGGAAGCGTCCAGACTGACTGAGCGGCACCTTGTTTAATTTGTCGATCCCATCGTCGTCCTTGCCGCCCATCGCCTTTAGTGCGCCGTACAAACCGTACATCGCGGCGAAGTGCGCCGCCATGACTGCGGCGCCGCGTGGCGTGCGCAACGCCTGCGCCATGCGCCGGGCGTCGTAGAGCGCCGGGCCCGCGAACGTGTAGAGCGCGCCGAGCTGCTTGCCGAGCGTGCCCTTCGTTTCAAAGTTCATTGTGTTCTTGACGTACAGCGCGGCATCTTTCTCTGGCATGCCTGAATCGACGAGCGCCTTGAACAGCGCCACGCGCGACGTCATTTCCATATGCTCGTTCACCGCGTCGACGAACTTGCCAACCTTCTCGGCACCCGCCTTCACCTTGGCCTTCGTGTCGACGCCGGCGCGCATAGCGAACGCGTCTTCGAGATTCTTCATCACATTGTCGTGAAACAGATCCGAATACGTGGTCGCGCCACCGAGCTTTGCGTATCGTTCCTTCCAGTCGTGATACTCGGTACCCGGTTTATCCCGCCATTCCGTCATGTACTTGGCATTGTTCGCCAACGCACGCCGAGCCGCGCCGAGTTTGTCCTGCACAGGCGCATCGGCCATCACCAGCGACACCATTGACTGAACGTCGCGGATCTTGTTCATCGCTGGGAACATCGGGTTGTAGCGCGTATAGACGGCCGACAGCGCCCGCGTCGCTTTGGTCGGCAAGCTCCATAACCCGCTCACCGCATCGTTGTTGATGCCCGTCATGGCGTCGAGAATCTTGCGATCACCGATATGTGCGACGGTCGTCTTATCGCCATCGCGCACCACTACGGCGTCAGGAGACACACTCGCATTGGCCTTCACGCGTTCATGCACGATGCCGTCCGGGCCAACGTACTTTTCGAAGATCTCTTTCGAACTGGAGTCGTTGATCTTCGCCCTTGCAGCCATCTTGGCGGCCGGATTGTCTTTGAGGAAGTTCACAAACTCGCGTTTGAACCCCTCCATCCCGGCTCGCTGGATCGCAGACGCCGACGCGACGAGAACGTTTTGCAGCGGGTTCTCCGCGAGCGTGCCGGCGCGTCCCATCGCCTGCTTGTCCTTAGGCGACTTCAGGCTTGTACCGCCCGACCCCGTAGGAGCATCCTCAGGGTGCGCGTTGGGATCGCCGTATAGCGGCACGTACCAGTCGTACTTCGGGCGCGCCGCCTGCGCTTCAGGCGTGAGCAGCCCGGCATCGCCGAGAGTCTTGTCCCGTGCGTCGAGCATCGGCTTCAGGTGGTCTTTGTAAATCTGCTCGTAAAGCTCGACAAGCCCCGGAGCATCGCGCCGAATGTCGCGCTCAATGGCGGCGATCTCGGCGTCGGTTTTGCCCGACCCGGCCATGTCCTTGCCATCTGACTTTCGTGCGATCTCCCGATTCCGCTCGCGCCCGTGCTTCACCAGGTTGCCGATGGTGCCAATGTCCTGCATGAACTGCTCGTGGCCGTGCTCCTTGTACCAGGGCAGTTTCGAGTACTTCGAATTCCACGCCTTTGACAGTGTGTCGATCATCGGATCAACATGCTGCCTCTCCACGTCGTGGATCTGCTTCTGGCTCGCAGCCTCAAATAGCCGCATCGTGTTTCGAAGGGCACGGCCCGCCGGCGTATTTCCAGTGCGCCGAATCAATTGCTCGATCGGGTTGCGGTAGTCCCAAAGCTTCGTCACCGCGTCCTCGAGCCATTTTGGCTGGGCGGCTTTGCCTCCTTCGGAGAGCAGCGTGCGCGCCGCGGCCCGAGCCTTCTCCGGCTCGGCGCGCACCCCACGCAAATGATCGAGCCATGTCTTGCGCTTTTCGACGAGCGGTACTGAACTCTGGATCGGACTCGCTGCGCGCGAGAATGCAGCATCATCGCGATTCTTTGAGAACGCCGGCTCCGCCGTCGTCCCTGCAATCGATCCACGGCCGCGCTCGCGCAGATAGTCCTGCGTGTCGCGCAGCAGCTTCGCCACTTCCGCGTCACTTACATCGCCCTTGACGACGCCCAGCTTTTTCAGGAACTGGCGCACGCCGTCGAGCACGCGCCGCACGACGCTGTTGTGCATGTTGCGCTCGGCCATCATCGCGATGATTTCCTTCGCGCGACGATCGGCCGGCAGATCCGGCTGGGTCCGATCGACCTCGGCGCCGATCTCCCTGAATGTCTTGTTGCCCAGACGCTCGGCGGTCGCCACCTTTGCAGCTAGTTCGCGCATCGTGTCGCGCCCGATCATGTTCTCGAGGCCGTAGTGGCCGACGAGCTCGTGCCGCGCCACTTCGCGCGCGCGTTCAGGACTGGCGAGATTTTCGGAGATCAGCGCAACGCGATTCGTGCGCGGATCGAAGAAGCCCTCGACATCGTGCGCGCCGGCCGCCTCGGCTTGGCGCCGAACATTGGCGGGGGCGTCGGCGATCGACTCGTACACGTCGACGTCGTGGTTGAACGTATCGTCGGCGATCGCGCGGCGCACATCCTCGGCTTTCATGCCCCCAGATGCGCGAAGCCCCTCGCGAGGAGGGGCTTCGTTTGAAAATTGGGATGCATCTTTTTTGG
The DNA here is from genome assembly GCA_900142905.1 of Burkholderia sp. GAS332. Lineage (NCBI taxonomy): Bacteria > Pseudomonadati > Pseudomonadota > Betaproteobacteria > Burkholderiales > Burkholderiaceae > Burkholderia > Burkholderia sp. GAS332. Next base: position 2,803,428 of record FSRV01000001.1, read on the forward strand.
GAGGTTTTATAATTGGCCTGTCATCTGCTCCCAGTGGGCTGCCACTCTCGAAGTGTCCCGCTGCGTACCGTTCTTCCCGGCTCCGGCTGGGTCTTTCTGGACCAGAGACCACGGGTGTCGCTCCCGTCCCGGGTCGGGCAAGTGTAGACCCGGAGCGCGTAGGGCTGGTTGAGTCTTTCCCCTTCCCAGTCGCACCGGCACCCACCCCCTCTCCCTTCTGCTTTGCTTCATCCCATTTTTCCCAACCAGTAAGAAGCCAGCCATTGCCGCCCTTGCGCTGCGTGAGCACGGCCTCGTGTCTGCCATGATCTATCGTCACATGTTTGGACGGACCGACCTCGACTGAACGGGTAACCTCGCCGCGCGCGATAGTATCGACGATGCTTTCCGTAAGCATGCGCTTTGCTTCACTTTCAGTAAGTCCGTCCTTCGTCGTGCGCTGGCGGATGATGTGCTGAATTCCCTTCCGGTCGTCGCCGTGGACGAAGTCGATCCAGCCCAGTCCGCTGCGGAACATTGCGCGGTTGACGTCGCGCTTTTCGCTAATCGCCCGATTCATTGCGGCACGGCCGCGCCGCACGTTCGCCTCGACTGACTTGATCGCTGAACGCGACAGCAGCGAGTCCTGACCGCTCGCCGCAGCGACTTCAGCCTCGCGATCGCTGCCCGTGAGTTTGAAATCCTTGCGCTGCTCATCGGCCTGCGTGCGGTGATCGGCTTCGCGCTGCGCCCGCTCCTTCTCGACCTTCGCCGCATTCAACTGCTCGACGCGCTCGCGCAGCGTCTGCGACGTCGGATTGGTAAGAAGCGGGGCTACGTCTGCGCCGGCACCTCGCCCGCCGGCGTGCGGCCCTGCAGCTTCTCCTGATCTGGCGGCCCCGACTGCTTCAGCAGGTTGATCGTTTCCTGATCTTGTGGCGTCGGCTCCTTTCCCTTCAGTAGATTGCGCAGCAGGTTCACGCCCTGCGGCGACGCCCAGATCTTGCGTCCTTGTGGTGTCATTAACCCGCGCCAGTACTTGTGCGCGATTGGCGCGCTCGACCGCACCGAACATATCTTCGGCCGGTTTCGTTGCTTCGGTGTGCGCGAAGTCGGCGACGTTCTTTAGCGTCTCGCCGATCCGCTTGCCTGATCGCGCATTGTCCGCGAAAAGCTGCACGAATTCACGTGCGTCCGGACTGAGCGCGATATCGTGCTGGCGGGCGAAGTCGCTCAACTTGACGCCTTTGCGCCGCGCGTTGACTGCCGCGCGCGCCGCTTCGGTCACGAGCGGACGGATATCGAGATCTCCGGCGCCGTCCAGACGCGACATCGCGCCAGCCGCATCGGCCATGCCGCCCAACACCGTGCGCGCCTCGGGATCGTTTGCCTGCGCGTAGAGCCGTACCAATTCGGGATCGCCGTACGCCTTCTGGAACGTCGCAGCCATCACCCGGTCGATCGCTTGGCGCGTCGGCGTTCCATCAGGGTTGAGCAAGCCTACCCGTTCCGACACCGGCATCGATCGAACAAATTCGCGAACCGACTGGGGCGTGGGTTCTCCGGCGTCCGTGAAATGCAACCCATCTAGATTGACGCGGTTTGCATCGTTTTGCGCCTGCTCAATCGGCGACAACGCGGCCGTGCCCACCGTATTTGATGCATCGCCGATATCGGCCGTCACATGATCGCGCGGCATGATCCGGACAAGCACCGGATTGTGCAAGCCCTGAACGCCGCTCGCGCTGACGCCGGTCAGCGGTTGGTCCTGCGCAATCATCGCGCGGTACGCTGCCGTAGTGCCGCGATCGTATGCCGCCTTCAAACCCGCGACGCGTGCGTTGCCTGCAATGGCGCGCAGCTTGTCCGGCGCCCCTTGCGCGTATGCGGCGACCGACGAGCCATCCGCATTATTTGACGGCAGGAGCGTGTCTGCATCGACGACGGCGTATTGAACCGGGATGCGACGACCGTCCGAAGCAATTGCAAAGTCCTGCCGCCCGAGCCGGTCGGCAGGAATCTCCACGCCAGGATTCGCCTCGACCACAGGCGCACCATTGGCAAAATCACGCGAGAACGAGAGCCGACCCGGATCCGGGTTCGCGGCGATATCGTTCATCTGGTGGATCGCGGCAGAGGACGACCGGTCGCGATTTTGCAGAACCATCTGCGGCGCCGACACGTCGCTACTCATCGGCGATGCATCTCCCACAGACGCGTCGGCGACCGGGCCATCCTCCTGCGCGCCGCTCCGCGTGCGAGCCTCCTGGGCGTTGCGCACGTCGCTTGTCAGGCCAGCCTCGACGCCTGCGTCACGCGCCACGCGCGCGGCGGCCGCCTCACCGTAGGTCTGCGGGCGCGCCGCGCCGCCCGAATCGACGAGCATGTCACCAGACGGCGCAGCGTCCGTCGGCGCCGGCAACGCGGGCGTTTCAGACGGCTCATCGAGCGCACGGGGTTTCGCCCGTTCGGCAATGCGCGCGAGCAGCGCCTGCGCGGCCCGGCCGACGCTATTGTTCTGGTGCGCCAGATCTTCGAGCGTGCCCGTGCGCATCCCCGATTCAAGATGATTTGCAATCGTTTCGCGGTTGGCGATCGTTTTGAGGCTTCCCACGATTGCCGCAACATCGTCCGATGTCACGTTGTACGGTGCTCCCTGCGTCTGGAAATTTGGAGCATCCTGCGGCACGCCATCCGGCGCCGGCAATGCACGCGTCGGCGGCGGTAACGCCAGGGGTGCATCCGCCCCCGGCGCCTCGACAGGTGGCACCACTGGCTCGGTCGAGGCATGCGGCCGCACACCCATCGCGCCACCAGCAAGACCGCCCAGCACACCGCCCTGCACCGCCTGCAGCGCAACGTCATCTGTTAGTGACTGGTCCGGAAATGCGCCGCGGATCGCCGCGTTCTGCGCCACCTGGGTGCCTGCAGACTGCGCGGCGTTGGTCAGCGCTTCGATGCCCGCAGCAGCCGGGCGCGACATGCCCGTCGACAAACCGGACAGACGCCGCTCGACAGGACCAAGGCGCGCGGTCACTGCATTAAGCACACCGGCGCCGAATATCTCCGGCCATCTCCGAGCAACACTGGCAAGTTCTGACTTGGCATCGGCCTCACTCATGCCGGCCTGCCTCAACTTCGCATATGCAGGGCTTTTCGATTGCAGCACCGCGTCGGGTGAACTCTGTAGCTTCTCGTAAATTGCACCGCGCACCTGGCCGCCGCCCTGCGCTGCGGCGAGCGCTGCAACGCCGACACCGCCGGTCAGCGCGCCCGCAGCGGCATATGGCAGCATGCCGCCTGCGAATTCCCCCACGGTCTGAACGGGGTTTCGCGCCATGCCGCGCAACGTCGGCATGATCCCAGCACCGCCTGCAGCCCGTTCTTCAGCGACCTCGCGTGCCGTGCGCGCCGAGTCATCCTTTACAACCGGAGACGCGTTGTCTGCGTAGTGCTTCTGTTCGTCGGCAAGCCATTTCGACACGGCTGAATCCGGCGCGACAAGGTCGCTTACGGACTTGGCCGTGCCCGCCGCACCACGCGCCAAAGCACTGAGCGGATCGCCGAGCGCAGCCTCCGCCACGGAGCGCTGCGGCTCAGTCGGCTTGTCTGCTGCGAACTTCTGCAGGAATGACGCACGTACAGCCTGCTCGTCATCGCCGGTGTATTGCGCGATCGACGGAATTATCTTGGCCTGGTACTCGTCCCAGATGCGCCGCTTGTCGGTGTAGTCCGTCGCGTCGTAGTTGTTCTGCCTTTTAAAAGAATGCCAGGAAAGATCGGGCGCATTAGCGGCCGGGGCCGGCTCAGCGTCGGGGGCAAGATCAGGAATACCGTACGCTTGAGCCGCTGCCGGCGGTTGATAGTTCGGCAACATGCCGAGCGCACGCATGCGCCCGGCCACATCGTCCTGCGCCGCGTTGTACGGGTTGGAGTAGTCAGGCATTGTCTACGATGGTCTTCAGGTAATTGTCGATCCAACCGGAATAGTCCGGCACGCCGCCGGCAATACGCGGCGTCGACGATTCGATTGCAGGTGACATGGATGCGAATGAGCCAGGGTCGGCGATTCTCGGCATCTTCTGCGAGGGTGTGGCGGCAGAAATACCATATGCAGCAAGCGCGTCGTCGCCAATGTCGCCTGCCGGGGCGCCGGCGGCCGTCGGCGTTTGGCCGTACACCGAAGGCATTTGGCCATCCGGCGCCCTGCCGGCAACACGCGCGCGGTACGCTGCGTTAACGGGACCCCAGTTGCGCCGATCGATGCCGCCGTGATACTCACCCACGGCTGCCTGCACGTCGCCGTGATTGCGTTGCAACCCCTCTTTCAGGATCATCGCTGCACCGAGCGCAGCGTTTTGCGGCGACGCGTACGGGTCGAACCCATGATTGCGGATGATGCCGTCGCGGGTTTGCGGGATGATCTGATACACGGATCTTGCCCCTGCCGATGAAACCTGATCAGCATTTGAGCGCTCGCCCCGCGTACGAATCGCACGCAACAGCGCCGGATCGATACCTGCCTTCTGTGCCGCGTCGACTTCGTAGCGATCATAGGCGGGATCGAGATATGACTGGCCCGTGGTCATTGCGGACCTCCGAGGTATTTTTTAAGTAACACCTCGGTCGCGGCAGCATCGTTGGTGCGCGCTACGTTCTGAGCCTCCCACTGGCGCTGCATGCCGGCGTTATAGGTAGCCTCGCCGAGCGCCTGCTTCGCGGAAGCCCTTCGCTTTTGCGCCTCGCCTAGCATCGCTGTAAGCGCCTCGTGCGCCTTGCCAAAACCGGGCATCGGGTTGCGCGGACCATAGACGGACACGCCGCCGGCGTCGGCCTCAAGCTTTCGCAGAGCCGCCAAGGTTTTGTCGTAGCTCGCGCTCGCCATATCAAACGCTCTTTGGGGATCAGGTGCCGGTTGCGCAGCAGGATGGCCAGCAGCGGCAACTGCTGGGTGAACGGCTGCGGATATCGCGGGCGCGACAGCTCCGCCCCCCATAACAGTCTTCGCCGATCCTGCTGCCGGCGCCCCCGCGCCATATGCCGCAGTACCGCCGCCGCTGAACGGATTGGCGACGCTACCAGTTTGGGAACCGCCTGCTGAGCCACCCGCACTACCCGTGCCATCCATCATGCTGTCACTGGTCAGCCCGGTGGGAGTGTCTCCCGTCAAGCCGTAAATCTGATCCAGTTGTGCCTGCACGGCTCGAGCCTGTTGCATCATGCGATTGGTACCGACGGGATCAGTCTTTGCCAACGCTCGGGCACTCGTCATTAGTTGGGTATGCTGGCTCGTCAGCGCGCGCACCATCGTTTGCTGATCGCGCGTATCGTTTTGCGACGCATACCGACTGTCAAGTTGTCGAAGCCGCGCGGTCTCCTGCGCAGCCCGCCCTACCGCAGCCTCGCGGCCGGTGTAATACGTCATAGCAGGATTGACGTCGCCGCTGAACGCTGCGGCGAGAGGAACCTGGCCGGCGAGACTTACCGCGCTGCTACGCTGCCCATCCGGTCCCTGAAAATACTGGTTACCGTTCTGGTCCGAATCTGCGGTGATGCCGTAGCCTAAACCCTGCAGCCCCGCATTTTCGTAACCTTGGCCAAGGTTGCCGCCCAACGCGGCACCGAGATTTAGAGACTGCTGCGCGGCCCTCGCTTCCTGCACACGAAGCGCCTCCCCTAGATGTTGGTTCGCGCTCAACTGATCAGGCTCGATGTTAGATCGAATGTAGGTGGCAATGTCCGACGGGTTGACGTGGCCAGCGGCTCGCGCCTCGTTCGTGAGTCGCGTCATCGTTTCATCGGCCGCTAGCTTGTCAAGATTGATACCCGACTTCTGCGCATTCAGATTGGCGTTATTGACGCCGTACTGAACCATGCTGTCATAGCCCTGGTTGAGGGTATCGTTCTTGATACCGTTTGCCAGTGCGTCCGCGTCGGCGCCGAGCATCTGGCCCGGCATCCGATAGTCGCCAAGCCAGTCATCGCGCATGCGCTGCTTGGCGCGAAAGCCCGAGTCGAGCGCGTTGTCGCGCACATTGTTGAAGCCATCGGCAAAATCGGCGATTCCGTAATATCCAGCCATGTGTTACCTCAAGCGAATGTAGACTGCGGGCCGAGCATGTTGGTGTCCGACATCGAAGAGTTAAACGCGCCGTAGCCATAGCCCAGTCCACCAGGACCCATCATTGGTGCCCCGCCAAAGTTCGTTACGCTGCCGTACGAACCAACACCGCCGATACTCGCGGCCGAGCGACTCGCCTGCGGCACCGAGCTGTTGGGCAGGATCGCGCCCATCAAACCGCCCAGGCTCGACAGGATCGCGCCGTAGTACTGATTGCGACCAGCGAGCTCAATTTCGGTACCGCGCGCGATGCCCTGCGCGGCCTGCCCGAACTCGCCGACGGCATCGGCCTTGATGCCGCGTCCGATGTTGAACATCTGCAGCTTCCGATTGAAGTACTTGTCGCGGCGCGACTCCTGTCGCTCCTCGAGGAAGCGGCGTGCGCGCTCCTTCCCTTCGGCGACCGCGCGTGCCTCTTCGACGGCGAACGTGCGCTCCTGTGCAATCACGGCGCCAACGCAGTAGCGACTACGGCGCCGCTGAAGTTGCTGCCGCGAAATGGCGAACTGCGCCCGCACGTCGACTGCTGCGCGGTTTGCTTCATCCTCGATCGGCTCGGTGTATTCCGGCCGCGCGCATTCCTCGTCAATCGTCGCGTTCTCGCACGGTGCGAAGTGCGCGCTGTATCGGGCGTACTCGGTTTCGGCGATAGTCTGCTGCCGGTTTGCGATGTCATACTGTTTGTCTGCGGCGTCAGTCGCGGCCTCAAGCGCGTTGTTTGCAAGCAGCGTCTGCGCTGCCGCATAGGCGGCCTGAGAAATCGAATAGATCAGTTGCCACTTGTCCTGCTGATCCGCCCACGTCTTCACATCTTTCGCGTGCTGTTCGCGGCTCGCATTCTGCGAATCGAGTACCGCTTGAGTCCACTTGTCAGCGTTGGCCTGATTGTTAATCCAGACGGCATCGAGCGCGTTGAAAGTACCCTGCTGCATCGGCACCTGCATTCCGCCCCAGTTGGCGACCGCAACCGCGTCCGTCATTCCGGCACCAGCTTACGCAGTACGATGCCACCACGCTCAAAGCCCTGATCGGAAAGAACCTTCGTCTCCTGTTCTCCGACAGCGCCTGCGCGGGAATTGAAATCGATCGCGCGCGCACCACCATCCTTTGCCCATCCCTCGAGCGAGGAAACCAGTTCAGCGAGCGCACCGCTTTGACGGTATGCCGGACGCACGTACTGGAAGATCACACGCCCGACCTTCAGCGAAGTGAATGCATCTGTCTCTAGCACCCCGGCGAGAAAGCCACGTATCTCTCCATCGCCTTCGACAACACAAAGAAACCGAAACGGCGCCGCGCCGGTAATCGCACTCGCCATCCCCTGCATGCAAGCGACGGTGTCGGGCGCGGCGCCCGGAGCGATCTCGGCGATCGCATCGGGCAGCAGCCGGCAGACTTCCTGCACCTGGCGGAAATTAACGTCCTGTTGTTGGAAAATCTTTGTCTGCATTCGAACCTCAAAAAAAGCCCCGCTGAAGCGGGGCCCTGATACATGAGTTGGCAATGCTTGCGAAGGCGTATTCGCAGTGTTGGCCACATCAACCAGCTACCGAAAATCTCCCAGAAAAAGTGGTCTACCGTTCTATCGCAGGCGGCCAAGGGGTGAACAAATCCTTACGCTGCAGTACAGCAGCGCGCCATTTCATTACTGGCACATAGTCATACGCACTTAGGAGAACATCCTCGCCCACTCTGAGCACCCGTCGAAAGCTGTCTCTCCCAGCAACTGGTTTGTTGTCGTAGACATCCACGGAAAGGTACACGGGCACCGGCCACTGATTCAGTGCAAATATCAAACGAGCCCCTTGGTTGCCGGGCTTGTCCTGCACTCTCACATGGTCTAAACCTTCCAACGGACCGTCGTCCGGAGTCTTAATGACGCTGACCATCTCGAGTGCGCCGGTGTCGGTACCTACTAACCAAAGAATTGGATCTGTTTCATCTTCCGCATTTATGTCGAAATCGTAAGTCTGAGTTTCACCACTCGTGAAAGTTCGACGAACCGTGGCTCTCGTGACAAACTTATTGGAGTTTTTAAGTTCGAAAACCGTCTGGTTGAACCACATCGAAACACCATCCATCGGTGCCTGAATACACCAGTTGGGAGGCAACCCATTGGGCCACGGAGTGTCGGTAAGATTACAATCTACTTGTGGCATATTCGTCTCCTTCCCACGTGGTACGCATTAATTGCTGTTATGTGCATTACCATGGTAGTAACAGCCGTCACACATGACGAAGACTTTGAGTAGTGCTTTAGCGCCGTTCCCGACGGACGACACAAAAGTGATCGTTTCTATTTTCCCGTGAGATCGCCCATGCTTGTCGCGATCGCTATCTCCCGCACCGTCTCGACACCGGAAGCTTCGATCGCAAAATCCAGGTTGCGGCGCCCCGACGGCAGCCGGAATGGATTGGAGTGACTAACCGGGCGCTCGAGCGCGGTACGGCCATCGGTCAGATACTTCACGCGCACGCCGAACGGCGCACGCAGCGGCCACGGATAGCCGTCGAGCACGACTTTCGCCGCGGCGAAGTTCGTTTGCCCTGGCGTCACGCTCAATTTGCTGCGCCACCTGTACGGGAGAAATTCAGCGCCAGCATCCCACTCATGCACCACATTGCCGAACGCCAGATACAGCTTGCCGTCGCGCGCTGCGTGCAACGCGTTCGGCGTGAGCGTGATTGGCATCAGATCGCTGTCGTTCTGGCCATCGTTTTCGGTGCCGTCGCGCAGATCAAACAGAAAGCCGGACTTGCACGTCACGCCGATGTATTGGCCATCGACAAGAGCGCCCGCCATCGTGTGCGGCAGAAGTGCCTGCCAGTCGTCGCGCGAGAACCACGGCGCGCTTATCGTTGACATGCGCGCGCCATTGAGCAGCGTCAAACCGATGTCGCTCGCGTAGACGACGCCATGCGGTGCCGACACTACGCTCTTGCGAGAGGCGATCGGCGCCGGCTTCGGAAACCTGAATACCTTGCGGCAGCAACTCCCGTCGGCACACTCCTCGGCGATCGCGTACGGCCTGCCGTCGGTCATGGCATACAACACGCCGTCCTGCCACGCGAGCGCGCGCACCTTATCGTCCAGCACGAGCAGGTAGTCGACTGGCCAAGCCTGCGGCTGATACGGTTCGCAGAACCAGACCTGATTGCCCACAGATCCGGCGAGCACACCATTTGGCAACTGCGTGATGTTCTCCAGCCCGTCGGGCGGCGGCGTGTATTGCTCGGACACATTTGCTTCGGCGAGCTCGTCGGACATAGCGCCGTCGTCATAGGTCTGCGCCGCCGGCGGCAGATCCCGCACAAACAGCGCGGCTGTCGCCGAAGGCGCGCCTGCCTTCGTGCCATCGTTGAAGCCTTCGGCGAACCGGTACAGCCGGATTGCGACAATGTCCCAGCCGGCGGGCGGCGCCGGAATGCTCACACGTGCCACGGCGCCCTCGTGCATATCGAGCAGCTCGTCACTCACCGGCGACGGCGCCCCTTCCTCGTCGAAACTATTCACGTAGACGAAAAAGTAACTGCGGCTACTCGTGGTGCGCTCGGGCTTCGACGCGTCGAGCGGTAGCGCAGTCGGCGCCTCGGTCGGCACGGGCAGACCAACGCGCCGCCATTCGAATTCGCACCCCGCTGGCGGCATTTCCGCAACGATCGGATACGGCGCCGCGCCAGTCACATAGAGACGCTCGCATGTCTGAAGCCACTCGGCCGCCTCGACGCATGGGTCGTCCCACGTAAGCCAGCAACAACCAAAGCGGTACATCGTGCGAACGCACGCTTCGGGCGCCGTATACACCGGAGCTGGCATACGGAAAGGCGCGAGTGTGCCGTGCCAGAGTTTTACGTTCTCGGCTTCGCTCGCCATGCTCTCGCGCAGCAGCGTCGCGTCATAGCGCGGCACCACGCCACCGAAGCGGACGATTTTGATTGACGACATCGCGTGCTATGCCATCACGGTGCCGGCGCCGACATACTTTCCGCCGGACTTGATGAATGCCAGGACCTTTGTCGCGCCAGTCGGGAACGCCTTCGCCAACCGGCCATCGCCCGGGATCGTGCCACCTGAAACAATGGGAACGCCTTCAACGTTTTCGACGGTGAAGACCTCGCCAACCGGCCCGATGATGTAGACGGCTTGCGACACTTCATCCTGCACAAGCGTCCAGTTCGCGGCCTTACCCGCTGGCCCCTGGACGCCCTGCGGACCTTGCGCGCCTTGCTGACCAGTTGCGCCTTGGGGGCCGACCAGCAATACCGGCATGCCCCAGCCTTGCGCCGTCTTTGGCCCGTACTCGGCCGACACGGTCCGGTCAATGTAGAAGTCGCCGCCCTTCCCCAGATCAGCTGCCGGTGGACCCATGCCGCTCAGTACGGCCGCGCCACTTGGCCCAGCCGGACCTGCAGGCCCAGCCACACCTGCAGGACCTACGGGCCCCATCGGACCCGTCGGCCCCTGCGGACCTTGCGCACCCGTCACGCCAGGTTGACCCTGCGGACCTTGCGGCCCCTGAGGACCGGGTTCGCCTGAGCCACCGTCGCCACTACAACAACCGCCGCCGGTGTAAACAATGTTCGTGCCAGACCGGATTGCCGTGATCTGCCCGCCGCGCATCGTAACGGTCGCGTTGACGTATTCACCGTCCACCACTGGCGTCTTGAGTGGCGTGCTGCTTATGCAGCCGGAGTCGTCCTGTGTGAACTCCTCATTGCCGGCGCGCCACGTTGCGGTACCGCATGCGGGAATGTCAACAGTAACGGTGCACTCAGTCTTGGTCACCGTCACCCGATCGGATCCAGCCAACACCTCACAAACCGCCGGCTCAATGCCGCCAAACCCCTGTTGCGCAAAGTCAGCGAGATTGGCGTCGGTCCAGACGAACGACACGCACGCGCCGAGCGGCGACGTGATCGGCTGCGTGCCCTCCTCACCGCGATCGATGGTGACCACGCCGTCCATGATTCCGGTTGCCTTGACGATCTCGTGCTTCACCCCGTCGCCAATCCACAGCCGTGTGTAATCGCCGGACTCGGTGAGAAACGCGGCGAGCCTTGCAACGTCGTTCGGTTGAAGCGGCAACACTGCGGCATCGGCAGACAGCTTCGCCTTCAGATTGGCCTTGAAGCCAACAGCAGACTTAAACATCAGCAACCTCGTGGAACGTCGTATGGAGGAACATAAATAACTGGCGTGGGCGGGCAACCGCATTCCGAGCCGCAGGGCGAGCAGCTCGTCGACGTCGCGCAGGTGTCCTCGGGACTCGCACAGTGAGGCTCGAACGGAATGTTTTCGGCGGACTCGATGACGCAGTCCGCGCCGAGTTGCAGCAGCACTTCGCCGCACGGCAGGCAACTGGCCGTCATCGTCGCGGTGTAGAGGCCCGGTTCCAGACGCCGCATGCGTTCGTCCCATACGAAAACGAGCCGACCATCGTCGTCAACCTCGAGCGGCGTATAGCACGCCAGCACGTGGTCACAACCAGCGCGCCGGACCTCGAGCGTCGTACCACGCGCGGACGCAGCCCGAATGTCTGAACACCGGCAGCCCGCGCCAACAGCGAACGCTGTACGTGCCACGGAACGATCTAGGCGGATAACAGGGGGGCGTCGCATCGTCGGCCTATACGAAGGATTCGGCACGCGCGATCGTCGCGTCGCCGGTTTCGCTGCGCAGCGCCCGGATCCGCGCACGCCCGACGTGCTCGCTAAAGCTCTTGCCGCGCACGATGGAAAGTTGCGGACTGGTGAACCGGTACCCCGGCAGCAGATAAATCTTCGCGAGCGCGCCATCCTCGATCGCTTCCTGCCAGTCATGGTGCAGCGTTGCGTCGACCTCGCACGCGTCGCGCGTTGGAGCCGAGATAAACCGCACCTTGATTGCGTGCTGCTTGTCGCGCTGCGGCTTGTCCGACATGTGGAGCATCCCGTCACGGACCGTGAACCGTGCACCACAGTGGTCGAAACAGCAGGAATCGCGGCCGCCGCGATAGCTCGTGTGATCGATGTGAACCTCGTTGATGCGTACGATCTGCTCGCATGCATCTAGCCACACCGGGTAATCGCACACGTCAAGCTGCTGGTCGATATGACTCGTTCGACGCAGCCATCCACTGCGTTGACAAAAGTCGACGCACGTCTGGCGGATATAGGCCTGGGCCATCGACTCAGGCAGATCCGGGCATCCGGCCATGATGAAAGGCATGAACACGTCTAGCGGCACGCGCTCAATCAGGTTTTGCATTGCCCAACTCCCCGGCCGCCTTGCGGTAGTAACGATCGTCGGCCCGTTGCGACATGCCGAGCATGTCGTAGAAGTGCTTCAGGTGGGACGCCGCGTGTGTCGAGTTGGTCGCGCTCTCCTGATCTTTGGAGAAAGCGCGGTACAGCATCCACTCGATGACAGCGTTGTGGAACCGCCGGTCGATCGGAACCGGATCGTCGGCGCCGAACTCGTCCGGCACGCGCGCAAGCGACACAGCAACCTTGACGGACTGACCTACCGGCACAGGCGGCTCGACGTAAAACACAGTCGGGTTCGTGTCGTCGAACGAGAACGAGAGCGCCACGTAGTCACCAGATACCGGGCAGGCGATCGGCGTGAACCAGGTGTTCGCGACGCGCGCCGCGGTGCCGTCTGTCTTCGAAGGCTGACCCACTATGCGCCCGTAGCGATCGACAGTGCCCTCCACCCGGAAGAACCGTGTCGATCCCTCCGGCAGTTCCTGTCGCGCACCGGGTTGGAGCGGGATCGTTTCGGTCTGGGACACGACGTCAGGGCGCAACATCGCAATCTGCACGGCGCCGTCGTTCGCGTACTCGAGCAGATCGTCGCTCGTCCAGCGCAGATACTCGAAGCCGTCCTCAGCGTCGTTCAGCAGCTTGGCGACTTCGAGGACGAGATCTTCTGCGGTCGTCACTGACTGACCTTACGCACGCGCTTTACTGGAGGCGCGACCGCGCCAGTTGGCAATCCATGGGATGCGTCGGGTTCGCTTCCCGTCACATCGCCCGACGTGCCATCGCCCTTATCTTCCGCGCCGCCGTCTCCACTGGAGCCAGTCTGCTCACCCCCGCCGTCATCGCCAACGGAGCCAAGGTTCACCCCTTCCCCGCCAGTGGTCGCGCCCGGCACGCCACCTTGACGCATCACGAGTTGCGCTTCCAACGCCGCGTTGCGCTGACGCTCTTCGGCGAGTTGGGCTTCGAGTTCGATCACTTGCGCAGCGAGATCGGGGTCGCTCTCGCCGGATGGCAGCGTGAAGGCGACGCCGTTTATCGGTGCTGTACCGGCGCCCTTGTCGTTGCGTAGCCCTGACAGCACCTGTTCCTGGCCATTACCAACACCTGCGTCCGTGATGATATTGCCGACCTGCTCCTGCGGGTTGCCAGTCGGTCTGAAGGTTCGCGTCTCAACGTTGTACCAGCCGGGCACCAGCCCCGGCTGCGCCAGCATCGCCGGGTGCGCCGGATAGATGCGGCCGTGCGCATCCTGATAGGCATACTGCTCTTTCGCCATGATGTTCTCCATGTAACCGTGGCCACGCCACGATCCGGGCGTGGCCTTCAGTTGCGAGTGATTCGCCTTAGTTGCCGACCTTGGGGACGAGCACGATCGGCGTCACCCAGAAGCGGAGTTCCGACAGGCCGGCCGAAGGCAGAGACGTGAACTCAAGATCGATGATCTCGTTGTCTTTCAGCCAGATCGGTGTGGTGAGTAACTTGCCGTTCGAGCCGATGGATGCGGCATTGACTGTCTCAAGCGTTGCGCCGGCAAAGTGGGTTTTGATGGTGAACGCGACGCCCGCTTCAGCGTTCTCGACCGCCCACGCGTAGCCGAGCAGGATCGATTGCGCCGGCACTGTGGAAGCACCGACGATATCGCCCTGAACGAATGGCGTGCCATTTGCCGCCGCACGCTCGAGGTACTGTTGCAGGCCAGCCTGTCGACGCCCGTCTTTCTGGGAGAAGTCGAACAAGCGTGTATTCCCGAATGCGATCGGCTCCTTGTGTGCTGCCTGGTTGAGATGCTCAGCTGCCGGTAGCGTCGCAGCCGGGTACATCTCCTGATCGGGGTTACGGGTGCCCCGGCCGCCGTGATAGAGCTTGTGATACATGGACCACTCCTTTGCGTGTTTGAACTGCACGCGGGCGCGCCGGCCCGCATGCGAAGCCGGTTAGAACGTGCAGTACAGCACCGCGAGCGCGTCGCGCAGGAACGGCTTGCTGCCGTAGACCCAAAGACCGCGGTAGTACTTGCCGAAGGACTTTTCCATCGACACGATCTCGTGGTCTTCGAGCTGCTGGGCAAAACCGGTCGCCTTCTTGTTGCCTGCCACCACCCAGTACGCGGTCTTGTTCGTGGCAAGATCCTTCACCTTCGGCACCATGTCGGTGAAGTAGACGTCGAAGCCCATGATGACAAGTGGGAACTTGCCGTTCAGGATCGGGCTCATCTGCATACCCGTCAGATATGCGGCCTTCAGGTCGGAGCCCATCAGCGCGTTACGCGATACGCTCGGCAGCACGACGAACATCGAGCCGTCTTCCCAGCGGCACGCTTCGCGAAGCACGACGTCGAGACGCGTGAGCACTTCGACGACGTTGGCTGCCGTGACAGGAATCGGATTACCGATCTCGCCGAGATCCTGGCTGCCCGACTCCTTGCCCGCGCCCATCCCCTTGTTCGTCGGCGCAGTTTCGATTGCCATGCGCATGAGTACTTCGGGGTCCAGCATGCGCTTCATGTTGTACTGCGCGCGATCCAGGAACGACTCGACCCATTTGTCGATAAAGCAGATCTGCTTTTCGTCAATCCGGTCGAGCTTCACGTTGTAGTACTTCGCACGATCGATAACCATCGTGACCGACTCGCTTTCCAGTTCCTGCGGGTCGAGCACCTGATTCTTCTGATACTCATGGATCGCGACTTCGGGCTCGATGAAGTACGTGATCTGGTCGCCGCACTTCGTCAGATCGCCCGCATAGTCGGTGTCGGTGATATCGCCGGTGACAAACGTGCAGTAACCGCGAGCAATCAAACGATCGCCAAACTGCGGGGTAATGAGAGCGTCGGCGTACTGGCTATAGCCAGCGGATGCCGTAATGGACATGGCTTACTCCTTTGAAACAAGACCCGCCGTTCTGGCCTTGTCGAAATCTGCTTCGAACTGCATGAACTCGACCTTCGACATACGGCCAGCGCGCATCGCTGCGACATTGCGGGCGTAGTCTGAATTTCGAAATTTGGGCTTCGGCTTGCCCGATGGGTTCGCTGCAGTTCGATCCGGTGTGGCGAACTGGCCGAGGCCGGTCGCCGGTGGTGTGCCCGATGCTTGCGTGGTGGTGGCCGCGCCGTCCGCATTTGCTTCTGGGGCCGGTGCGCGCTCTTGAGCGAAGGCGTCAAAAATTGAACTGACGCGGTCGAGGTCGCGAGCGCTGTGCGCATCCATCAGCGCGTCCCGAACGGTCATCGCCGTCATCGGGATACGTCGGGCGAGGTACGTCTGCCATTCAGGGGTCCGCGTGACGGTGTCGAAACCGTCCACGCGAGAGCGCACGTCACGGACGAACATCGCTTCGGAGGTATGGCCGACACGCTCGTCAACCGCGCCAGTCTGCTTGCGCAAATCTTCGATCTCACGGATCAACGGCGCCGTCGCCTTGGCAATCAGCTTCTCGGCGACCGGTGCAAATTCGCCGTACATCTCGGTCTCTTCGGGCGAAAGATCGAAGTTCTGCTCCGGCGTGGTTGAGGCTGCCGGCGTATCGGGCTTCGCCGATTGAGCGGCACGCAACGTGGCGTTCTCCGCTCGCAACTCGGCAAGCATGTCGATGACCGTCGACGAGCCGCGTGCGGCTTCCTGCAGGTCGGCGACCTGATCAGTCAGTCGCTGAATCTGCGCCTTGTAACGACCCTCCATGCGCCGGTAATTGGCGTCAGGCGAACCGTTTGAGTTGTCGTCGACATGCGCGTCGTCGTGCTCCGGATCGACGACTGTCGGCGTGGCCGAAGCGCCGTTGTCGGGCGCGGCGGGAGTTACCGGTGTGTCGATCGGGGTGGGCGTACGAACGTCGTTTGCTGCAGGCAGGTTGTCGTTTTCAGGTGCGGTGGAAGTGGTCGTTTGACCAGCCGGGGCACCATCGATCAAATTACCTTCAGTGTTAAAACGGTCGCGCAAGTGGCGGGGAAGACCCATGTGTTTCTCCTGTGAGCCGCTAAGCGGAAGTCACAAAACAAAAAGCCCGCGAGGGCTAAGCCATGTCGCGGGCGAAAAAAAACCGACGGGCGTTGGCCTGTCGGCAGAATTGGTTGCGGGAACGACCCGCGGTGGATTACGGCTTGGGTGTCACTGCGGAAACGATCTCGCGCAGGCAGCGGGCCTCGCCCTGCGCGCGCCGCACATGGATGTCATCGTCGGCGTTCGCGCACTCGCGCTCGACGCGCGCGCAGTTCTGGTCGAGCCAGGCCACGAACAACTGCCACGCAGCGCCGTTGCGCTGCAGAGACTGGATCGCTTCGCGTTGTTGCGTGTCCGGGCTCTTCATTTCAAGCCGGATCCTCCGCAACCGCAGGACTTCGTGCGCGTCGTCGACGAAGCCGAACGTGGCGCGGCAACGACCATTACGCGTTTTGCTGCCGCAGGGTTCGCCGTGACCTTCGTCACGACGACCGGCTTGGGCGCCTTAGTTTGTTTCATGTCCTGTTCCCTCATGAATTTACCTATAGCAATCCGTCACTAAATTTCCAGAATTGACGTCGAATATCCACACGTCACCATTGGCTTGCCGGAGATTGGAGACGGAGTTTGCGCATTGAATGCGCCAGTGAAACCCAACGCGTAGGTCCACGATGTTGGAGGAGGTGGCGACGCCGTCGCACCGAAAGTAATACTGTTCGAGTAGTCTTTAGGACAGGAAATTGCGTACGCAAATGTGTCATCTTTCACGACCCGGAACGAAGACACCGCTGATCCAGCAGCGATAAATGATCCTCCCCCCGATACCTGCATGGGCGGTGTAGTGAGCGGACAAACATGCGTTGCATAGGCATCGATCGTGAAATCGTCCGGTGCGGCTCTTCCGGTCGGTATGATCTTGCACAATAGAATCGCGAACGTTTCTCTACCGCCAACGGATGAACCTAACCCGGGCAACACTGCCTCCGTGAAAATGCTGACGATACCGGTTCGAATGGCATTGAAGCATTCGAACGTGTCACCCGCAACGGTGATCAGCGTCTTTTTTAGCCCCGCCCCATCAGAATCTGGCTCGAAAAGCGGATTGTCAGTACCGTAGGGATCGTGCAAGGCGAGCGGTAACGCATAGATTTTCTTTTCCTGAAGCGTTTTAGATACGAGGTTACCGCTCCCGAAGTAACTCGCCTTCCCAGTGGCAGGCACGAAAAGCCCCTTATCACTGCCGATCGTCAAGGCATTTCCAGCGTCCGCCGACAGCTGCATTGTCGCGCCCGCAATCTTGTCGGTATCGGCGAGCGGCTTGTGCAGGCCGCCATCATTTATAACTGGCGTTTTGTTTACCATGATTCGATTAAAACTCTCCAAAAAACAGACGCATGCAGTTAGCCATGAGCGATCAACGTCGAGTTTGAGAACTCTCGATACTCCTATTCGCCCCGTCGGTGCCGGTATCGCTAACGCCGTACGGCAAGCGAACGCTAGTCACCGCGCTTTCCTCAATTCCAGAACGGCACGCGCTTGCCGTCAATGTTCAGCCAGCCGTCCGGCGCCGCGAGGAGCGCTGTCCGGCCACCGTAAACCGTTGTCGGCAGATCAGTGCCCGCGTTTGCTGCCGGCGCTGCGGTGGTATCCGGTTGCACCGCCACGCCGGCTGACGACACGACCAAGCCGCCGCTCGGTTTGAGCTTGATATCTGCGGGTGTTCCAACTGTACCGTCACCCTTCAGCCCCGGACCGACCACGATCGGCAACAGATCCGAAAGATCAACCGTAAAGGTCGGGCCACCGTTCGACACGGTAAAGGTAAGCGTGTGCGTCTTCGGGTCGTAGCCGACGATCTCGAGGAATTTGTCGGCCGGGATCTTTCCGATCGCCGCGGTGATCTTGTCGTCCACCTGGTCGCACGTCGCGACGTGCGCATTGACCTCAAGATGCGCGCCGTTGCAGTCGAGCAGCTTCGGCGCCGCGGCGTCGATCGCGGCCGCCATTTGCGCACACGTCGGCACGTGATCGCCAGACACAAGCACGTTGCCGTTACAGTCCAGCAGCTTCGGCACTGCTGCGGCGATCGCCGCTTCCATTTCATCGCAACTCGGGATGGCATCACCCGCTAGGTGCGGTTTGCCGTTGCAGTCAACGAATGCGGCAACAAGGCACGGTTGCAACTTCTCGCAAAGCGGCTTCGCGAGGATCGTCATCGCGTTGTCGTCTTTACTCAACTGATCGGCGGCGACTACCGGATTGAGATCCGGGTTCGGGTAGTTGCCCGTGAGAACTCCGCCGGCGGGCCCGCTCGGCGGAAGAGTGGTCGGTGATTCGCCGCAGCATCCCATTTGTTGAAGCTCCAGTAAAAATTCATGCGTCATCGAGGCTCGGAAATAGCGTACGTAGGCGACGCCGAGCGTGCCTTCGAGCACAAATCGGTAGCGCCCCGGCATCGCGATCGCCGTCAGGTTGCACTTTCGCGTGAGCGCCACCTGACAGCCGTTGCGCATGTATGGGCTAAAGTGCTCGCCAGCGCCAGCGCCGTCGACCATCTCTACCAGGACACGCTCGCCGATGTCGAGGTGATGCGCGCGGATCACGATCGGCTCGTCCTGCACCTGAACAACATTAGAGATTTCGGTCTGCGTCTTGGGGCCGAACAGTTCGTTACCCTCGTCGTTCTCCATGAACGCCGTGGGGTTCGTACGCGCCGAGGTTCCTGCTCTTAGAGACATGGGCTGTACCTCACTTGGCGCACGGCATGTACGCGGTGAGCCATTCATGCGACATCGTCGCCTTACCGAAGCGCACAATCACCTGACCGATCGGAGGCTCGCTGCCGTCGGTTCGCGATAGCACGAACCGATATCGACCCGGTATTCCGATCGGAAGGTTGTTGCGGCTGACCGTCAGGCACGCCTGACCGTTGATCGGGCAGAACGGGGCGAACGCACGCCCGGCGCCGTCGCCATCTACCATTTCGACGAGCACGACATCGCCTTCGACAAGGTTGTACGCCTTGACGATGATCGGATCGTCGTCGACCTGAATGGTGTGTGACAGGTTGCTGTCGCTGTCCGCCCCGAACAATAGTGAATCGTCGCTACCGCCACCAGACCCTCGCCCTACATTGGTTTGCAAACCCATGTCACGTCCCCTGACCGGGGCGCAACTCACCGGCGATTGCCATATTCAGGCGGCGCTGCAGGCTCCAGCTGCGCTCGTCTTTCATCGGCACTAGCAGGATCGGGTTATGCCAATAGAGCGACCGTTTACCGTGCTGACCGACGCCGCGCTCGTCGTAGGTGAACATGCGCCCGCCGAACACGATGACCGCATGGTTGTCGGCAGTGACGCTCTTGACGCGGCCATCGCCGAAGTAAAGGTCGTACACCGGATCGCCGACTTCAAGAACTTCGCCGTCAAGTCTCATGGGCATTCCTCAATGTGAAAGAGCCCGGTCATACCGGGCTCGGAAGTTGACTTTCTGACATCGCCTGCTGCGCCGCGGCCTGTCGGCCGTCGAGCTTCGGCGCCGGCGTCCCGGGCTGCAGCGATGGCTGAGGCTGGGCACCGTTCACGCCGAACGCACCGGCAATTTCCTGATTGACTGTGTTGTCGGGGAAGAAGTCGGACAGATCGAAACCGTTCTCGCGCAGCCACTGCTGAAGCAGGTACATGCCGCCCTCGCGCGGCACCATACCGTTCTGGATAAACGGCGCGATAACCTGCAGCGTTTCGATGCTCCTGGCCTGCGCCTGCTCTTTCTGCAGGATGCCTTCGGCCCCCTTGGCGACCACCTTCGCATCGGCTTTGATGCTGGGATCCGGGTCGTACAGCATGTTGAACGTCCAGACCTGTGTAATCGTCGGCTCGATGCCGTCGCGGTCCATATTGCAGATCACGTTCTTGATGCCCTTCAGCGCATTGCCGTATTGCATGCTGAAGCCGCCCATCGTCTTCAATGCGCCTGTCTGGGCGCCGTAGGTATAGGCTGGCACGCCGGACAGATCGTCCGACATCGCCATGAATCGCGAGAAGATGTTCATCAAGTCCCCAGCGATCGACGGAACCGGCGTAAAGCGCAACGCAGAACCGCCACCACCTGGCGCATTGCCGGACTTCGTCCAGTAGATGCGCCACGGCTCAATCCTCTCTGGCTTGTCCTCGGACTCGTCGAGCCGCTCAACGTCGAGCTCGACGATCGGCCCGGAGGCATACGACATATTGCGCAGGAGCGCCCGAATCGCCGAGTTTGCCGAGCGCTGCACGTCGCGCACGAGCTGGGGAATGCCCTCGCCCCAGAATTGGCCTGGACGCTTCGAGAAGCTGGTCACGCGGTACGGCCGGCGTCCCAGCGGATCCGGATTGAGTAGCGCGCGGATCGCATAGTCGGCGACGAGCCACACATTGCACTCGTACTGCGCTTCGGGATCGTCGACATCGACGCCCCATTCCTGAAGCAGGCTGCCCTGCACCCGGCCCCAGTAGTCCAGCACGTCGATTGTCTCGCTCGTGCCCCACAGTTCGCCGTCCTTCTTCTCAGCTCGCACACGTTCCCCGTCGCTTGAGAGCCAATCGCGGTAGCCCTCCTCGAACTCCGAGATCACCATCCGGATCGCTTCGTCGTCGTAGTTAGGCAACCCGATGCACTCGTAGAGCTTCGCCTTTGTCATCCGCATACGCTCGATGATGCTGTTGGCATCCTGCGGATTTGTCGCTTCCGGCGACGGATACAGGTCGAGGGGCGAAACGCGCTCGATCGCAATGGCTGCCTCAGTCACCGGCAATAGCGTGTTGCCGTCCCACTTCAACGAGCGCCGGTTGCGCATCACCGGCGCTTTCATCACGCCGCCGGGGTAGGTAACCAGATCCGACTGCCACTGCTCGAACACCCCTTTCCAGCCGGCCTCGGTCATCTGGTCGTTGATCTTTTCGGTCATGCGATCGCAGGCTTCGTCGGCGAGCCGCTGCACTTCCTTGCGCGCCGTCTCTTTCAACTGCTTCGCGCGCTGGCGCAACTCGCCCTCGCTGACCATATAGCCGCGCGCCATGATCTCGCGCTTCATGAGATCGGCGACCTGCACCTTCAGGTAGTCAGGCAGCTCGGGGATCGGGGTCGATGCGATCGTCCACGGCTGATCGGCCGCGTTGACCAGCACGTCCTTTATCCAGGACTCGGCTGCCCGGCACTTCAGGCCAGTGATATTGATGTACACCTCAATGCCGTCGAGCTTCGCCTTGTCATCGGCGTCGTACTCGCCGTTGCGTTGCCGCGTGCATTGGTTCATCACCTCTTCGATACCGCTGTCGACGCGGTGATTGCGATTCGTCTCCCACGCCTCTTGCACATGCGCGGCGAGATCCGTGATCGGACTGGTGCGCTGCTCTTCCTTGACCGCCTGAAACCGCGCTCCCGGAGGCGGCGCCGGCATGGCCGCTTCGACCGTCACCCCGGTTGTGTTGAGCGCCGTCATACGATGAGAACCTCCTGTTTGCCGCGACGCGTGAAGTCTTTGGCGCGCGGCCATTTGATGGGCATGTCCTTGATGCCCGACATGTCGTCGAAAAAGTCATCGTGACGCCCGGCCGGGAACGGCTTGTATTCCTCGTCGATGAACTGCGCGATCAGATCGCGCGCCACGCCCTCCCGGTCGGTTTTCCAGAGCGTCGGCGGGAACCACCAGCGCTCGGCCTCAAAGTCCGGCGCGAGCCGCTCGATGCGTGCTTCCTTCGCTCCTGTCTCAGCGAGTGCGAGTACGGGGAACCGGTAGTTTTCGCGGCCCTGGACCTCGAGGAGATACTCGATGTCCTGTTCGTGACCTGTCTTTTTGTACCCGGTCGCGAGCGGTTTCCATTTCCGGTGCAACTCAATCACGTTGTCGGCGCGCTGCTTGAGCGTCAGACGGTCGTACACGGCGTCGAGCAGGTAATAGTTCTCGTCGATATGCAGCCCGATCACGAGCATCGCGGTGTAGTCGCTCGTCTTCTTTTGCGTGCGGGCAGGATCGATCAGCAGGTAGCGGTTCATTGCCCACATGGCCCGCGTTACGTCCTTCACCTCGTAATGGCGGATCCATTCGCGATAGAAGATGCCGCCGCCCTTCGGTGCGGGCCGCCCCTGATAGAGCGCGGTCCATTCCCGTGAGCCAACCGCCTGGCGCTTCATGTCGAGCGCCGCAGCCGAAAACCGCTCCGGCACCAATACCTCCCCAACTTTGCGGCCAAGCGGGTCGTCATCCTCTGCGAGCGCCGGCAGATTGATGACCATCCAGTTTTCCTGCGGATGCTCACGCAGCAACCAGCCCGCCAGATCGTCGTCATGCCAGCGCGTGTGCATGACGATCAAGATCGAGTTTTCGGCCAGCCGCGTGTACACCACCGAGCGATACCAGTTCTTTACGTGCTCGCGGAAGGTGTCGGAATCGGCTTCCGCCCGAGACTTGAACGGATCGTCGATGATGAAAACTTTCGCAGGAAACCCGGTGCCCCCACCGCGAATCGTCACACCGAGATACTTACCGCCCTCGCTCGTGTTGAAGTTGGCTTTCGCCGTCGTGCTGGGATCGAGCGAGCACTTCGGGAAGATCGCCCGGTGCATCTTCGACGCCACCATCGAACGCACCGCGCCGCCGTTCAGCTCGACTAGGTCGTCGCCGTAGCTGGCCGCGATGATCGGCCAGTCCGGATGCTTGCCCATGATCCACGCCGGCAGCTTGCGCGAGACGATCTCACTCTTCCCGTGCTGCGGCGGTGCGAACACCATGATCCGGCTATGACCGGCGGCGACGGCCTTCTCCAGCTCGCGGGCCAGATATCGATGAAACCTGTTCGGCCGGTACCGCGGATCAGTCAGCATCGAATAGACCATCAGGCTATCGCGGCCCGATGCGACCATCGCGGCTACCTGCTCAGGTGTCGAACTCATATCCGGCTTCTCGCAGCATTTCGGCTGCGATGCGTTCGCGCTGATCCGGCGCGATCGAGTCGGAGATATCGGCCACGCCGATCACACCCTTATGGTTGTGGTCGTGCACTTCCTTGAACATGCCCAGGTGCTTGCCGACGTTCACAAGCGCGTCGTCCTGCGAATGCAGCTTGACCTCAAGCCCTTCCTTGGTCTGCTTCACCCCGGCATACAGCGCACGCGCCGCCGGCGAAAGTTCTCTGGTGTCAGGAATGAACACGTCGCCGATACCCTCACCGAAGCACTCCGGACAGTCAGGATTCGGGCGTTTGAGCTTGTTGTAGCCAATGCCTCCCAGTTCCTTGAAGACCGTCGGCTCGCGCTCTGCGTCCTTTTTAGACGCCTTCAGCTCGTCGGCTTCCCACTGCGCGAAATCGCGCTCATATTCAGCCACGGTCCGCTGATACTGGAAGTCCGCGCCGAAGCAGTGCCGGCAGCACAGGCGCCGGTACTGGATGACCTCGTTCGTGTCGGCGGTTGCGATGTTCCAGAGTCGGCGCAGCACATCGTCCGCTTCTATCTCGAGTCGGCCGGCGCGCTCCTGCTTGAGCGCCGCGATCAGATCCTGAATCTCCGGCTTTGCCAGCAGCCGGCAGGCATTGGCGCGCGCACCCTTCTCCTTGTACCCAGCGCGCACGTACGCGGCGCCGCCATTCAGATCGACCAGGTACTCGTGCGCAAATCGAATCCACTGGTCATTCACAGCAGCACCTCAATGCACGAACTTGACGGCCAGCACCCCGGCAACAATGCCCACCAACAGCGCGGAGGCGATGCGCGCACCGATGCAACACCGGCAGTCGGTGCCGAGTGTCAGCCAAGCGAATGCCCGACCGATGCGGCTGTCGTCGCGGTCGCAGGGGTTGAGACGCATCAGCGCTTCCTCGGCGGCGGTGGCGGCGGAAGCCGCTTCTTGCATGGACAGCCCATAGCGTTCCTTCTCCTGAATTGCAGACTGCGTGGACCAAGCGCGCGGCGGGGGACGCCTCGCATGCTCAGACGGTATGTGTGCCTTCGACGCCGCGGCGCATGCGCTCGAGTGTGCGCTGCTGTAACCAGTGCTGCGCTTCCTCGATGTGCGTCAGCGCGCAGGCGTTGGCCTTGCACGTGAACGGGCCTTTCTGAAACGAGCGCAGGCGATCGGCGACGATCGCGAGTAGAACCTCATGCGTCAGTCCGTTGACACCAACCTCGGCGATCGGACCGTTTTGAAACTCAATAAGCGCGCCTTCGTGCCCGCTCTGGCCTCGATAGCCGGAAACCTCGTAGAGGTGATTAGCCCCACCGCTACCGGGCTCGTCGATGACTTCGATCGTGAGCTGGTCATTGACAGGATTGACAACATGATCCGTGACTAGACGCATAGGAGACTCCAATGAAAAACGCCCAGCGGCGCGAGCCTGCTGGGCGTTCGTTTACAACCTTGTGGCGCCGACTACACTCGAGCACTACCCTTTGATTGTGATAGTCCGTCCAACGGCGCCATTAGCACCAGAGTACGGCTCGACATCGCCAACGTTGAAAGTCCGCTTCTGGCGCCCCTTCTGGCGCTCGCATTGAATCGAGATTGCCGCACCGCCTTGCTCTGGCGACGCATGCGTCACTTTGACGATCTTCCAGACCAACTGAGTCGCTTTCTCCCGCACTGACCGACCGACTTCGAAACTCATCTGTGTCCCCCCGTTTGAAAATCGAGGCAATAGATGCGGACCGAAAGCACAGGTTTCAAGCGCCAGAAACGACAAAGCCCGCTCATCGGCGGGCTTTGGACGCAACTGTGGCGCTGCAATAGGGGCTATTTTCGTTGCCAAACGACGAAAGGTCAAGGTCTACACGAACAAAGGACCTCGGACACGTCCCACCCTACTCCTAGTCCGTACGGCAGATCCTTCTGAGTTGAGTCTCCATCTTCCTTACCCTGCATCCTCACGACATCATACCTTCTGACGCCGAGATTTATGCTTTTGGGATTTAGAAGCGGCTGCTCTCGGAAGCTTTAAAGTAGGTCCCTCGGGTGCCCCAGGCTACTCCGACACTCGGGCAAAGCTTCCCTCAGCGATCAAAATGGCTTTCATAATGGCCTCCCAATGTGAGAATGCGATTCTTCCGGCTAGATTGACCGAGCCCAAACGGGCAAGCGCAGTATAACAAAGCGCCTCAAGCGGCCTGGGCGTCGCCGACGAGCCCAGCCTCTCGCAAAACCTCGTCAGCGCGCCGCAGCGCCTTGTCCAACTCCCCCGCCTGGTGTCGCGTCCCGGCGAGCGCCGCCTCAATGATGCCGGCATGCTTGGCGACAGTCTGCGGGTGGACACCGAACTGTTTGCCCAGTGCGGCGTATTCCGCACGCGTCCGCGTCAGGGCGTTGCGCACCAGCTCGCGCCGGAGCCGCATGTTGCTCACGCAGCCGGCGAGCAGCGCGGCAATGTGGTAATCCGCCAGCCACTCGATGATCCGCTCGCGGGCGTTGTTGGGCGTGTGCCTCGAGCAACATGGGCGCCCGCATGAGCATGGGAAATCCGGCGGCGAGTATCGGACGAACAGCACCGCCTGCTGCAACAGCGGCAGCTTCTCGATCTCCGCGCCCACGAACCCCGCCTGTCCGGCGCCGTCGATACCACTCAGTCCGCGACCCGAGCCCGGCGGCCCGTACATTCGCGCCATCAGTGACTTGCCGTACTGCTGCGAATTGAACGAATAGGTGTAGCGCAGCGCATGCACCGCGTCGTTGAAAATCGGTTCCATCATTTGCACTCCTGTAAGTCCTCACCTATCCGCCAGAAGGCGTTTCACCG
This sequence comes from Burkholderia sp. GAS332, assembly GCA_900142905.1. Taxonomy (NCBI): domain Bacteria; kingdom Pseudomonadati; phylum Pseudomonadota; class Betaproteobacteria; order Burkholderiales; family Burkholderiaceae; genus Burkholderia; species Burkholderia sp. GAS332. Next base: position 2,829,474 of record FSRV01000001.1, read on the forward strand.
CGGCGATCGCCGTCCCGTCGTTGACCATCTTCCCGGTCACCCGTACTACCTGCCACCCGTCGATGGCAGCGGCAAGATACTTGCGCGCGTCCTGCTCGAACCCGGCGCCGCGCGTATGTCGGCCGCCAGAATGGATCCCGCCTTCGCATTCGACGGCGAGTCGGAGATCCGGCCATGCGAAGTCAAACCGCCACCGGCGGCCGTCGGCGAAAGCGAACTCGCGCTCGGGCGTCGGCAGCTTTTCGGCTCGCACGTGCAGCGCGAACGTTTCCTCGATCGCGCTCGGCGGCGCTGGTATCCGGGACGCCATTACGCACCAACCACCACGTCGAACTGCGCGATCAGGACGTCGCGCTCCTCGACGGCACGAGCCAGTTGCGCGCGAAGCGTTTGAATCTCGGCGGCCGGCGCGGCTGGCGCGATCGGCGCCGACAGCTTGAGCGCGGCGTGGCGCGCACGGATCGCGGCGCCGCCCACGTCGACGAAGCGTTTCACGATGTCAGTCATGGCTGCAAGGGATGACGGTAAAGCGCTCCGACATATCCCCACTGAGGATTTGCTTCGGCCCAGCCATTTTCGTACTGCCATACATCGATGCATGTCAGCCGACCAGTTTCCATGTGCTGGTACTCGTACGCCACCGCTCCCTGCATACCCACAGGGGGCGCGTCGTCGCGAAGAATTGAGCCAGTCAGCTCCTTGCGTTTCAGGTAGCCCAACGCTTCTTCGCTGAGAGCGTTGTCAGGCTTGGCCAAGCGCAGGGAACGGGCGAGACGCGAAACGAGCATCCGCAAGTCGTCCACTGTTCCGGCGTCCGCAGGGACCTCCGCGTGCTGAGGCGATCCGGTCTGCGCTTCGAGTTCGGTTATGCGGGCGCGAAGCGTGCGAATCTTAGCGGCAGCGGCGTCAACAATTGCGCGCGCGCCTTTCAGAGCCTCGGAGCGCGTATTGTTCACTGCTTCGAGTTCGGCTATGCGGGTGTTCGCGGCTTCGAGTGCGTCGGCCCCGTCGAGCGGGAGTGAATCATCCAGCTTCATCGCGAGCACGCGTAGGCCCTTGATTAAGTCTCGGTGCTGATCAGGCATCGTCGCTCCTGGGTCGAGGTTGTTAGTTGGGGCGGCCATGCTAGGATTCCTTCGACAACGGGGTTGAGACATGAAAAGAAGCAATACCGAATACGCCGGCAACGGAATCAAAACGACCTTGATGACAATCGGCGGGTTTGTCCTCGGCGCGATCCTTGCCGCTGCATTCACTCATATCCCGGGGAGCCCGTCCGACTGGGCGTCTTGGACGCAGGCAATCGTCACGGTCCTTGCAATCATCGGCGCGATCTGGACAGCGTTTTATCAAGTGCAACAGGAACGAAAGCGAGAGGCAGAGCGCCAACGCGAACATGACTTGCGCGTTTATCACCTGTTGCAGTCGATCGTCCTTAGGCTTTGCAGTTCGCTCCAACTGACGGCGCGCAGATTGGCCGACCCTCAACAGGGTGACACTCCCCCTAATCGGGTAAAGCGGCGCGACGAACTGAAGCAGATTCAAACAGCTGTCAACGAACTGCCGGTCCACGCTTTGCCCGATTTCGACGCTGTCGAAGCGCTTCTGGATACCCGCGTGCTGGTCGACGAAGTGGTGGAGCACGCCACTAAGGCGGCGGTAAGTGGCGGTTTTTTTGGTGGCAGCGAGGAGCACGCCGAGCCGTGGAAAGACTTTTACGCGCGAGCCAACACAATTCACGAAGATCTCGGCACTGCCGCACGTTGGCTGCGCTCCGGCGTCGATCGTTACGCCGCCTAGCGGCGCGCCTCCTCGTGCACTCTGCTGTCTGGAACCGTTCAAGAATTTTCTCCTGCAGCGCTATCAATTGCTATCCGCCGCCGGCGGCTCGCTGTCCCACCACGGATCCTCGACCGGCGGCCGCGTAGGCACAGGAACCGGGGCTGGACGGCTTTGCCGCGACGGTGCCGCGACGACCGGGACCGCCGGCGCACACGGCTGCCGCCCTTCCGGAAACACCAGCCCAAGCGCCTCGTACGCGACGCGATAGACGTTTGTCGGCTTTATAGGCTTGCCCTTCTCGTACTCATCTACGAGCTTGTGCGCCCACGCTTTCGATCCTGGGTTCGTCATGCCGCGCGCTCCTGCTTGTGTTCGCCCCGCTTCTGCTCAATGCGTGCAAGGCACTCGTCCTTGCTCCAGCTCGGAGAAAGTTCGAATCCGAGGCGCTTCGCCTCGTCGCACAGTTGCACGTCCGTCATGCCGCGTAACGGCGTCGGCGAGGCTCGTGGTGGAGCGTTCACCTTCAGGACGAACGCGTCGAGAAATCCCGCGTTGATCGCAGTCGCGTCGCTTTGAGCGTCACGTTCTGCGACGGCAAGGTCATAGGCGCGTCTCAGTTGCGGACCCGTCACACCCTTTGCGACCCACGCCTGCAGCTTCGGGTGGTCAGCATCGAACCGCGGCTTCTTCCCGCGATCGAGCTCCCACCGCGTGAGCGATGTGGACATTGCATCCACAGAAAGCGACGACGACTCGGGCGTCTCACCTGCGACACCGTTCGAGTTATCCACAGGCGCCTTAGGCTTATGAGTCTCTACGTCGTCGTTTACAGCGACGTTTACCGTCCCATCTCGTCGTCGTATCGTATTAGCCGTTGCAGGTGACGTCTCAGGCGTCTCAGATGCGCCACCTGTTACGTCACTTGCGACGTCACCTGTTACTGGTAGCGTCTCAATGAGACGGGCCAGTTCGCTCGTCTTGGTGTCGTACTTGGGCACGATGCCGTGCGCGCGGAGTTGCTCGAACATCGCTGCCCGGTGCTCGCGATGGCGCTGCTGGCGTGTCTGCCTGACCTCGTCGCTTTCCTCGCGCACCTCAACGAATCCCATCGCCTCGAGCGCTTTCTCAGCGACTACCGAGTGGTATAGCCGACCATCAGAGCACTTGATCCAGCCGCGCAACGCAACGGCTTTCACCCGTTTCCACTTCCTTCCGGCGCCGGAAAGGTGCGCGAGAATGCAATCGTCGTCAGGCAGACTTCCGGCCGGCAACTGACTCCACGACTTTCCAATCAGGGAAAACGCCGCCTTGAACTCGTCGCCGGTCGCCAGCGCGAACAGATCGCTGTCGAGCATCCGCGAGATATCGAGGCGCATCCAGGACAGGTTTCGAAGGTTGCAGTCCGCCGGCGTCAGCGGGTCCGGTAGTTCTGTCATTCGCAAAGTCCATACGCCGAAGCGCACGCCGTCGCGGGCGTGACATCAGCAAGTAAGTCGTATTGCCGGCCGCCGCGGGTCGTTTTGGCCCACTCAATCACCTGCCAGATGTGCGACGACGCGCCGGTGTGGCCGCCGAGATCACCCATGTGCATGAAGGTGACTGGAGATTGCGGGCGACAGACGGACGTGACGAGTCGCTCCCAGTCGGCGATCCGTTCAATGTGTTCAGGGAATCGCCGAGCGATCTCGCGCAATTCAGATTTCGACGCGTTGATGCAGGGCATGCACCCGACGCGTGACATGCCCTGCAGGTAGAGTGGGTTCGGTTTGATCCCGGCAGCCGCGTGGGCTTCAAACACGTCAGCTGCACACCAGCGAAGAATCGGCCGGTGGACGGAATAAAACCCACCGCGGCACTCGTAGGAAGGCAGCCAGCGCCGCGACTCGCTTTCGTCAGCGCGCACCCCCTGCCATGACTCAACCGCAAAACCGTCGTCGATCAGCGCGAGCTGATGCTCGGTAATTGGGTTGCGTTTCAGGTACTCGGTACAGTACTGCCGCTTGCGCGATGGAAATCCGCCCTTCAGCATGCACACGTCGAGGTACGGATTGCCGGTCGGATGCAGCAACTCTAGTGCCCGCGCCGCCGCCTCTGCCGTCCATGCATACTGAAACTGCCGTCGGCCGTAGATCGCCGACTCCGGCTCGCCGGCAGCAATCCGTGCGAGATTGGCGCGCTTCGTGGCGAACTCGTCTTCGAACGAAGCCCGCACGACGTCGACCGTGATGCCGAGCACGCGCGGCAGGTAGTCAAGCGCGTACTCATAGGTGATCTCGTGCTCATTGCCCGTGTCGGCAAACACGAACCGGCAATTCTCTCGACCATGCAACTCGATAGCGACGAGCGCCGTGGCCGTGCTGTCCTTGCCTCCGGAGAGCGAAACAACATGAAGCAATGGGCGAACGCTCATGCCGTCACCCGCTGCAATGTGCGCTCGTGCGCGAAGTTGTCGACGGTAAGTTCGCTGCCGCGATTCAGCGGCAGAGTGAATGTGTCCTCCTTCACGCCCGCCCCCTCAAGTCGAGCGAGCCAACTGCCGTAAACCAGTTCAGTCTAACTTCACGGAGACACGCCATGCGCACGATTCGCACGATTGCCGCCATCATCGTTGCTACCGTCAGCTTCGAAGGGATTTCGACCGGGTTCACGGTCGCCCGGGCACTGTGGGAGGCACACGAAAAGATCGAGGCCGGGAAAGCCGCCAAGCGTGATATGGATACAGCATTCGGCGCTTGCGGAGCGAACGAGAGCGATAAATGCGAGCGCGCCAGCCTGCAGTTAGTCCGCGACGGCATGAAGGCCGAATAGGGCATCATGCGACCTCCAGCTCGAGTGGCCGCTGGATCGGCGCAGCAGCGCGCTCCCAGCAAACCGGCGACTGGTGCGCCTCGATCCGGTCGCGCAATACTTGAGGCTCGTGATTCTTTGGTCGGCGGCGTGTATGGCCCTTTCCACTTTGAATCAATGCCAACGTTGCGCGCGACGGTTGTGGCGTCTCCACTCGCGAACGGAAACCGCGTGACGATTTTTGGATCCAGCATGCGCAGGCCGTGGATCTTGCAGATTGGCCGGCCAACTCGATCGCAAAGCACGTCCATCGCTTCGGCCATGCGAGTCCACCATATAGCCGTTCCGATTTGAGCGAACTGGCCCGACGAGCCGAGGCATATGCGCGGAAACGTACGCGCGAACCGCTCCAAGCGCTCGAGACTTTCGTGCAGATGCCACACAGGCGCGCCAATCCATGGCGCGCGATGCCTCCACGGCCATTCGGCGATCAATGCGTCGTTGGCGGCTTCGTCTCCGTCGATCACGTCCGGAATCACCGCGAAGTCGAACGACGGATAGCGATGCAGCTCGGCAACCCACTGGTAATAACGGCCCCAGTCCGACACCGGCTTGCCGCTGCGCCATGCCGGGAACGCGCCGTTGTCCACGGCGAAGCTCTGGCAGATGTCGACCACAAGGCCGAGCTGCTCGGGATGCGCCCAGCAGACAAATGCGTGACCACCGCACAGCGCTCGAGCAGCTGCGGTCGACGGCGTAATCGGAGTGCCGTGGTAATGGATCACGCGTCGCCACCACTTTCCGGCCCAGAACCCGCCCCATTCATGGACGCGACACGGCGGCGCTCGCTCAGTAACCTGTCGATCTCGCCACCACACGCCCACCGGCAAAGGATTTCGCGATGCAATTCCGTCACCGTCATCTGCAGCGCACGGGCGCGCTCGACCAGGATGTCGCTTACGACTTCCGGCACCACCGTCTTTTCGACCGCGATCAGCTTGCCCAGCGGATGCGATGCGCCGGATCGGGAAAATAGAACTTCGAGATCGTCACTCATGAAGCACCTTTTTTGAGAGAGGCGAGCTCGCAGTGGTGAGAGGATTTGGACATCTAACCTTCCTCAACCTGCTCACCAAAGGAGCACGCATGAACCTTATTGCCTTGATTGCCACCGCGCCGAGCAACGGCATCGACGTGCAAAGACTGCATAACGTCGCAGCGTCGATCGGCGAACTCCCTGCTGGGATCATTCAACCTGCCATCAACGTCTGGTTGATTGATCCCACGCGCGACCTCGACTTCGTCCTGACGATCGCGGAAACGCTGCGCAACGTGGGTATTGCGGTTGTTCTGTTCAACAAAGTGCCGTAACCGATCCGCGACGGGCCTCAAATGCATCGCGCACGCCAGCCGCAGCTGACCGCGAATGGCGGCGTCGATCGCGACTTGCCACTGTGGACATGTCGCGATGCAGGACATTGAACAAAGCGCCCAAGGCAGCGATGCGGTGCCCTGATAAATGCGTTCACGCCGTCTCCCCTGCCTCGGCGGTTTGAGGGATGGGGGGCGAACCAGCCTTCTGCTCCCTGCGACAACGTTCGGCGTGCAGCGCCGCAAGGCGATCGCCGATTTCCTTCGATACGCGCTTGCCGCGGGCACCTAGACGAAATGCGGAGATAGTTGGCTGCGAGCAGCCGGCGAGCGCCGCCAACTCAACCTGAGTCAGCCCCGTGCCAAGGAGTTCGGAAACAATGTTTTGCGTGTCCATCATCGCAAATTATCACATACGTGTTTATCAATCAACACCAACGTGTTGGGCATGTGTATTACATTTGTGATATGAAGACGTTGAAAACCCTCGCCGAGCGCCTTGTGTGGGCGCGCACAGAAGCGAAGCTCTCCCAGTCCCAGCTCGCGAAAATTGTTGGAGTTAGTCAGTCTGCGATCGGGAACCTCGAGTCTGGCGCTAGGCTGACGAGCCGAAAAATCGCCGCGATCGCCACGGCGCTCGACGTCAACGCCTACTGGCTATCAGATAACAAAGGCTCGCCGAAGGCACAGTCTGGTGAAGCTTCGGAAGCGGCCGCCGAGTCGGCGCCACCCACACCGATCCCCAGTCCGGCGGTTCAACGTCTGTTGCGAATGCTGGCTGAGCGTAGCGACGAAGAAATTGATCGCATCACCACCGGGCTGGAACTGCTTCTCGGCGCAACGAAGGTACGTGCTGGCGCGGAGCAAAAGCGAATCTCATTCACAGTCGGCGAACCCAACACCGCCAACGCTAGTCGTCGGAAAGTCTAAGAGCCGCCGCGTGACGGCAGAGCCCTACCGGAGGCAATAGCTTCCGGTTTTATTTCTAAGAATTATCTGTAGTTGTCCTAGATGAAAAGAGTTGTTTTCTTACAAAATCAAGCGCCCCTATCCGGGCGCTTTTTTTTATGCCCAATCTCAAAAAATAGGTGTTCTCGTATGAACCGGTTCGTAAAGATAGGCGGCTGGGTTCTTGCCCTGGTTTTTTGCCCAGTGTGGTTCAAGCTGATCGACTTGCTCGCAATTCGCACTGACAGCCTGCTCGGGGGAGCAATGTACGGAATCGTCCGATGTGCGCCCTTGATCGCGCTCTCCGCTCACCTATTTCGACGTCGAGCGAAAGCGGCCTCTTCCCCCCGTGAGAACGGGCAGCAACTGACTGCGGATGTTGAACAGGACCCCATTGAGACCGAGTCGGAGCAGCCGGGACAGGATTCTGGGGTGTCCTACCTCGTGGCAGCCTATGCCATCGCAGGCGTTGCCCTACTCGCTTACGTCTGGCACTTGCTGTCGCCAGCAATCGATGAGAACCGCGCGTCCACATCCGCCGCAACGTCCACATTCCCCGCACTGGAGCGAGATCAAGGCAATCAAGGCATGGATTACACCGCAGTTCGCCCTAGGGAATACAAATCACCAGAGGCGCCCGCTCGTCCCGATCCGGTCACGGCCAATCCGATTGAGAACGCCCCTAACATTAGTCCGGCTGCCAGGACGGTGATGCGGACAACCGCGGACCAGATCAATAGCCGAGCTCCCGTGATGCTAAACAGCATCGCGAGAATCGATTTCGCGATAGCCCAAGGCTCCGACATCTGGGTCTACGGGACGCTCGTCGATGTAGACGCTAGCGGCCTTGATGGGGACGTGTTCGTCGCGCGCAGGAAGGCAGCGCTTTTAACCGACTATTGCACATCAAGTGAATCCCAAAAGCTGCGGAGGCTTGGGATCGGTGTGTCGTACGTCTACATGGGCGCAGACCAAAGTCATATTGCAACGATATCAGTGTCGCCGGCAGACTGTGCAGCCGACAAATTCTATGACCCGGAATCGTAAGCGCCGAGTTATGAGCATTTCTATTATGTCGCTACTGCAAGACTCGTGGTGCAGAGCAACAAACTCCAGCGCAAGCGCTTCGCACAGTAGTATAAAAGAAATATTCAAATGAAAAACCATGTGAGTTCCGTCAAAAAAATATAGGCATTTCAATATTTATCTTCGACCCAAAAGAAGTCGAAACTACCAGCCTTGGTTAGCAGAATGTAAATTTAAATATTTAGTCCATTTTCTGAACGGATGCGCGTATGCGAATTAAATCATAAACGCCTGCAAATCGTTGCAGAGCAACGGTGTTGGCGACCCGCTCGAACAAACGCACTCAGATCATTGGGACACGACGGTTTATGCCAACCGAAAAGGTTGCCATTAGAATTACGCCTCCATTTTTTCCTTGACAATTTCTAAGTCAGACGTAATTCTTACCGTCCATTACGAAATGTCGACCGCATGAACGGCTGCTAACGTTTTCTCGCGAGTACGCGACACAGCATGCCGGTGAAGTGTCGAGCGCTGCAAGAAGTTTTGCAGTTCGAAAGGTATTTAATCGGCCAGACGACTCGCGTGACCGTGATCGATATAACGCCGTATTTAAAACGTCGCGAACAGGCGGAAGTGTTTTCGCACGTCTGCCATCATGCATTGCAAACCGGCTACCAGCCGGCAACGCCCCCCTCCCCGAATATCAGCGAGATCCTCGTCGTCTTGCAACCAGACGGGACGCATCGGATCGACCTCTGCGGACTGTACGCAGAATGCCCCGCGCTCGCCGTTACGGCCCTTGCCTTCGCCCTCGCAGAACTATCGAAGCAGTTGCACACGCAATCATCGTAGCCGGTTCGCCACGACAATTATCACGTTTGTGTTGACACAAGCTAAACACGTATGTGATAGTCCGTCCATCGACAACGCACCACCGCCTCACGGCGAACGTGCCCGTTTTGATGGGATGGACAATGAATCACTTATCTCCCCCTGCGCCGCTGGCGCGCGTCACCGGCCTCGGTGACTACCTGATCGACCTTGATCTCGAAGACTCCACCACCGCGACGCACGACATGGAAATGCGTGCCGAGTTGGTCAACGGCATCGCCGCGGCGAAGCTTCAGCAAAAGCTTGCGGCCCCTTCTGACACGGATCTGATTGGCGGTCTGCACTCAGCCACGTTGTTGCACGCCCATGCCGTGCGTACCGCATATGCCGCAGGCGACGCGCAGCTCGGCGCGCTGGTCCGCGGCCTCGTCAACCTGGGCATGTCGGCCGACGCGAACACCGAAGCTGAAGAGGCGGTTGCTCGAATCGAGCGTGAAGCACGCGGGGACCAGGCTCGCTCGCACAGGACCTTCCGCATTACTGGCCAGGACTCCTGACGTGAAGGTTCGCCTCGCCCTCCATCGCGTACCCGGCGACAACGCGCTGCTGCGTCGGTGCGTGCCCGGCCTCCGCAGCGCTATCACAACCGTGATTGCGTACGGCGTCGCCGCCGGCGGATTCCTGTATCTCGTCGTCGCACTCGCCGCAGGCGGTGCCGCATGAGAACGCTTCTCGCATCGCTCGGTAGCTGGGCGTTCGTCTCGGTGGCGTGCGCCGCACTGTGGGCGTTCGTTAGGAGCGATCGTGCCGTCTACCGGCTTGACGCGTTCGCGCGTCGCCACCCGTTTGCCACGTGGGCACTGATGCTCGGCGCTTTGATCGTTTCAGCCCTCACCCTCGTCTACTTCAACACCAGTGCGGTACCGATTCTTTCGCAAGGAAAACAAGCATGAACGCACGAGAACAATGGCTCGCCGATCGTCAGGCCGGCATCGGTGGATCCGACGCAGCCGCCGCGCTCGGCCTCAGCCGCTACAAGACCGCATATCAACTTTGGGCGGAAAAGACTGGCCGACTTGAGCCGGAAAACCTTGATGACGTCGAGCGCATCCGGTTCGGCAACATCATGGAGGAAATCATTGCTCGGGAATACGCGCGCCGCAACGATGTGCGCGTGCGCCGGAAAAACGCGATCGTGTCGCATCCGAAATATCCGTTCATGCGCGCGTCGGTCGATCGCCTGATCGAAGGTCAGCGCCGCGGGCTCGAGTGTAAGAACGTCGATTCGATGGCGTTCCGTTTCGGTGAGTGGGGCGAGCCTGGTACCGACCAGGTGCCCGACGAATACCTCCTCCAGTGCCACCACTACATGATCGTGCTCGATTACTCGGAGTGGCATCTGGCCGCATGTGTCGGAGGCAACACCCTACGCACATACATCATCGAGCGCGACGCCCAAACCGAGGAAATGCTGATCGAGCAGGAGCACGCATTCTGGCAGTTCGTCGCGAGCGATGAAGCGCCGCCCGCCGACTATGACCACGCGACGACAGAAGCAATGTTCAAGCGCTTGTATCCCGGCACCGACGGCGACGAGATTGCGCTGCCGCCGAGCATCGCGCAATGGCACGCCGTCAAGGTCGACGCCGACGAGCACATCAAGCGCTACGAGGCTGTGAGCGACGCGGCAAAGAATCACATTCTCGAAACGATGGGCAACGCCGCAATCGGCTTGCTACCGGACGGCGGCAAGTACACGCGCAAGGTTATCAAGAAGAAGGAATTCACGGTCGAGGCGAGTTCATATCTCAAGCTCGGCTACACCAAACCGAAAGCGTCGAACGACGCGAGCGAACAAAAGGAGTAAGCAATTGTGTCGGAACTTTTGACGTCCACAGAACACAGCCTTGCCGGCGCCGACATGAGCAGCGCTGGCCTGCTGATCGACTTCGGAATGGTCGAGAAGATGAACGATCTTGCGAAGTTGATGGCCACCAGCAAGATCGCGGTGCCGCCACACTTTCGCGGCCAGGCCGGCGACTGTCTCGCGGTCGTGATGCAGTCAGCACAATGGGGAATGAACCCGTTCGCCGTTGCACAGAAATGCTTCAACGTGAACGGCGTGCTTGGGTATGAAGCGCAACTCGTGTCCGCGGTGGTGAACAACCGCGCACCGATCCGCGAACGCCTCAAATATGAGTGGTTTGGCGACTGGTCGAAGATCCTCGGCCGCTTTGTCGAGCGCGAGAGCAAGACGAAGAAGGACGACAACGGCTACGCCATCAAGTACCGCGTACCAGGTTGGACAATTGCAGATGAAGAAGGGCTCGGCGTGCGTGTCTGGACCACGCTCAAAGGCGAGGACGAGCCGCGTGTGCTCGAGCTGCTGATGACGCAAGCGCGGACCCGCAATTCGACTCTCTGGGCTGACGATCCAAAACAGCAGCTCGCCTATCTGGCAACGAAGCGCTGGGCACGCCTGTACTGCCCGGACGTGCTTCTCGGCGTATACACGCCAGACGAACTCGAGGACACCGCACCGCCGAAAGCAGTAGACATGGGCCGGGCCGACGAGGTTCGAAAAGAAGCTGATGGGCAGGCAACCACGAAGACAGACACGCTGCGCTCACGCATGGCCAGCAAGCGGCCGACGTCTGCCACGCAGGCCCCGCCGACTGCCGACGACATGGTCAAGGCGATCAACGCAGCGACGACCGCGCACGAGTTGAAGGCCGCGATATCCCGCGTCGAAGAACTGTCGACAGACGCCGACAAGGGGGATGTGCGCGCAGCGTATCAGGAGAAGCTCCGCACGGAAAAGGAACGCGTCCAGCGCGAGACAGCTGCGCAAACCGAGCAGCCCCAGCAGCAAGACGGCGGAGCGCCGCCGCTAGCGCCTTACGAAACGATGCTGTCACGCATGCAGCAGTGCAACGACGTCAACGTGCTGGACGTGCTGGCAGACGAGGCGCGCCCATATCCCGAGCCTGATCGCATCAAGCTCGAGCAGGCATATCAAGATCGTCGCGAAATTCTGCTCGGCGCGTAAAGGTTCACTGGCCGCCGGCTGCCGCAGAGACATCACGCCTCGAAAGCCGGCAACAACCCCTCGGAATTTGTGGGCGACTCACACAGCGCCCGGCTTTTTCAACACGATCGAAATGAACAGACCACAGTTTTCTCACCGGCCATCGCGCGCGGAACGCCGCGCAGCCGAGCGCAATCACGACAAGGCGCTGCGCCGGGCCGGCAAAACGCTCGAGCAGGCAGCTGCAGGCGTTTCGCGCCATCACGCCGAAGCCTACGCCCTCATGTGGTACGCGTGTGCGTGCGGGCATCGCGAGCGCATCTGGAACAGCCGCGACGGCGTGACGCCGTTTGTTGTGCCGTGCCCTTCATGCGGCGCAACCACGCTGCAGCACACGGCGCTGGGCGCTGACCGCTCGGCGCCGATCCATACCCCGCATGACGGGCAACGCGTGTTCGTCGACATGACGCGGCGCCAAGCCGAAGTGATCGTCGGCCGCGCATTCGCCCGCCTCGGTTTCGATCAGTCGCATCCCAAGTTTCCCGAAACCGTTGCTGAACTACTCAGCCACACAACAGGATCGTCACCGCTTCTGGCGATCGCCGGCGACGTCGCCTACTACGCACCACACGAGGTAACCGTATGACCAAGCCACGGAAAGCCGGGTCCCTCCTGAAGGCCGCCACGATCCTGAAACGAATGATCCCCGGCAGGGCTTATCGGGTTTTCGAGGTTGCCGCGCTGACGGGCACGAGCGCCTCCACGATCCGCTCGATGCTCGCGGATATGGTCGCGCACAGTCAGCTAGAGCTAGTCAACCTAGGCGAGCGAACCCCCGGTTTCCGGCGGCCGATCGATGCGGAGGCGCTCGCCGTCGAGGAACAGATGCTTTCGACGATCGCCGCGCCGCGTACGTTCGCCGTGCTCACCGGCACGCTCGTCGGCTATGACGCAGAGATCGCGCGGCGCGCGGACCTCTGCATGCTGGCCAGGAGGACCTAATGGTTCACGCAGACCTAGAAGAGGCCCGCGGCGGCGGCGCTTTCAATAACGCCTTTGACGATTTTGAGCACTTCCTTCAGAGCGTCCTGCTCGGACATGCCCTTCTTGAGGTACTGGTCGATATCTACGTGTTTCGGATAGCTAGTGCTTCCCTTCGGGTGGCGAAGCACGAACGAAGCTTCGGCTTTGTCCTTGACGAGGGTCACAACGATCAACACTCCATTGACGACTTCCTGGACGTTAGGCTCGGCCATGGTTTTCTCCGTTTTCATTGTCGGGGCATGAACGAACTCCCCATCCTTTTCAGCGGCGCCCCGGTGCGCGCGCTAGCCGTTATTGACGAAGTCGCCACCGCTTATCCCATCGATGACGTCGTGGGCAAGTTTTTTAAGCGCGTGGTGAGCCGCGTCGGCGGTCTGAGGCATCTTCTCCCACTGTGGGACATACCGTCGATCGACGTCCGCATTGGGCTCAGTGGATGTGATAACGAACTCGCCGGACCAGCTTGCGCCGCCCGCCGGATCGTAAACTTGGACATCAATCTGGTGTCCCTTGTACTCGGAAAGGTAGTGCGGCATGCCAACCTCCGTCGTGGTTTTGAGGAGATCCTAGCATGAAGGCCATTTCCATCCGACAGCCTTGGGCGTGGCTGATCGTCAACGGTTACAAGGACATCGAAAACCGCACATGGTCGACGCGCTATCGCGGGCCAGTGCTGATTCATGCCAGCAAGGGCGTCACGATCCGTGAGTATCAAGAGGCGCTTGCGTTCGCGATTTCTGTCGGCTTCAGTAGCAATTTTCCGAAGCGCGATGATTTGGAGCGCGGCGGCATCGTCGGCGTCGCAACGATTATTGACAGCGTGACGCAGAGCAACTCGCGTTGGTACACCGGCGCGCACGGTTTCGTCTTGCGCGATGCGCGGCCGCTCCCGTTCACGACGTGCAAAGGTGCGCTCGGTTTCTTTGAGGTGCCACCAGCCGTCACGTCGGAGTGCGCCTGCGAGCAACACGAGCCAGCGGACCGTGAGGACGAACGTGATTTCGTATTGCGAGGTGAAGCACAATGAATACCGCTCAACCTGCGACCGGTGCCATGAACGTCGATTCGTATGCTCGCGTAGAAGGGAGCGCAGCCGGCACCGACCGACTACTGCGTCTCCCTCAGGTACTTGATATGGTCGGCCTCGGCAAGACGATGCTCTACGAAATGATCAAGACCGGCGAGTTTCCACAACCGCGAAAGGTGCGGCACCTTTCTGTGTGGGTAGAGTCTGAGGTTCAGACATGGATCAGCAAAATTGCGAAAGTACCAGCGGAGCTTGAGTGAATTTGCAAGCTAGTTTCTGAGCTAGCTGCTGACGTTCAACTGCCGCTCCAAACGCTCGATCGCGGCTTTCATTGTTTTCCGTGCGCCATCGTATTGCTTGATCATGATCTGCTTTAGCTCATCCTGATCCTCATCCAGCATGCCAAGTTCCTTACGCAACGCGATGCTAGCGGAGATAGCAATGTCCCTCACGCTGGGTTGTAATTCAACCATGGTCTTGAGGAACTCCAACTGCGCCCGATGTAAATCGCGCATACTGGACCCGCTCTGCGCCTGCCACTGATCGATCTGCGATTGCTGAAACGCGATTTGTGCGCAAACGAAATTCCACTTTTCAGCAGATGGCGGCCCATCGAAAAGTAGCGAAGTCTGGACTTGAACCCATCGCCCATGTTCTCCGACGGCCCGGGCAACAGTCTGAGCGTTGGCTTGAACTCGACCATTGGCATCGTCAATTGGAGCCCGCTTAAATGAAAGCTCAAGATTCAATTGCATTAGTGAATTTAATAGAGCGCCAGTAGCAGATACTGTTTCTGCTCCAGCGACCGCATTCACTTTAGAAATTAACCCCACTGCTTCGCTAAACCTTCTTTGGGCCTCGTCTCTCTGAGTCGCTGGTTGCGCCATGGACCCAAGCGCGCTCGTTGCGGCATACACGCCTTCAATAGCCGGAATGTACACATCCCGTCGAAGCTTCATTTTTCGCTCAAGGGCGCTCTCTGATGCTTCGTGTGCTAACTTGCGGGCGTTCTCTTGGGCGGTGTGAGCTAACTGCTCTCTGTGGCGCTTGGAAAGGCCAAGGTTTGTTACCAAAACCCCGAGTACAGTGATCACCGAGGCGACTATGCCCGACCAAACGACGTTTGGCACCGACCTAAGCAACGTACCAATCGCCCCCAGAATGTCCATTCCAACCTCGTTTAGTTATCAGTTGCACTACCGTCGCCGAGTGTCACTCTGCGATGACCGCCAGTTCTGGACATAGCGGATCTCGGAAAAACAATGCTGTAGGCAATGATTAAGACCGGCGAGTTTCCGTGGCCGCGGAAGGTGCAATGCTCTCAACTTAAGCCCGAAAGGGCTTGTATACGGGGCGTTTGCCCTGTAAACTTCATCGCATAACTGATTGATAAATAAACGATATGAACTCAAATACCAGCGTCTTCCCAACTCCTGGCTGAGTTCTCCGATTTCCTGTTCGATCCGGCGCTCGCTGAGCGTGTTCGCCGTTCTCCCACTGCCTTTACCCGCAATCGCATCCTGACGCTGCCACGCATAGCAGCGTTGATGATGTCGGGCATGCGCACGAGCGTGCAGGCCGAGCTCGATGGGCTGTTTGGCGCGTTGCGCGGGCAAACGGTGCGCACCCGGGCGGTAAGTGCACAGGCCTTCAGCAAGGCGCGCCGCGGCCTGTCGGCCGAGCTGTTCGAACTGGCCCGCGCGCGCCTGATCGAGCTGGCCCAACCCTACATTGATTCGATGCGCTGGAATGGCCTGAGGCTGGTCGCAGCCGACGGTAGCCGTCTGCGGGTAGGCACGCGCGAAGGCCATGATCTGCGCGCCGACCACTACGCATTTGCGCTGTTCCTGCCGGGGCCCGAACTGACCCTGCACGCCGCGCTTCATCCGGCCGACGGCTCCGAGCGGCAGATGCTGTTCGAAGCGCTGGACGTACTGCAACCGCACACCGATCTGCTGCTGCTCGATCGCGGCTATCTCGGCAACATGATGGTGGCCGCGCTGGCGCAGCGCGAGATCCCGTTCTGTCTGCGCGTGGATGCACGCGCCTGGACGTGCGTCACCGCCTTTGCGCGCAGTGGCGAGGCTGAGCGAATCGTGACACTGGCCGCGCCCAATGAACAGGACGCCCTTGACTATGAACTGGTGCGCACGCCCACCACGGTGCGCCTGATCCGCGATGTCACTCCTGGCGGACGTGTTCGCGTGCTGATGACCTCGCTGCTCGATCGCCAGCGCTATCCGGCTGCCACCTTCGGGGCGCTCTATCATCAGCGCTGGCGCATCGAGGAAGCGTTCAAACGGCTCAAGCACCGGCTGCGGCTGGAGGCCGTCACGGGGCTGGACTACCTGGCGCTGCAGCAGGACTTCGGCGCAAAAACCGTCGCCGACAACCTGTGCACACTGCTCAGCGATCTCGACGATGCGTCTCACGATGACGCACCTGCCAGCCGTCCTGACCGTGTTTATGCGCTGGGTGCCCTCAAGCCGATCCTCGGCGCGTGCCTGCTACGGATTGAACACTGCCTGAACCTGCTGCCCAAAGTCATGCCGGCCATCCACCAGGCCCGATGTCGTATCCAGCCCTCGCGCTCTTACCCACGACCGCCCAGAAAAGCCAAGCCCCATCACCATCTCGCGTACAAGCTTGCTTGATGAAATGGGGCTTAAGTTGAGAGCATTGGCGGAAGGTGCGGCACCTCTCCGTGTGGGCCGAATCTGAGGTGCAGACTTGGATCAAATCTGTGACACACCTACAGAAGGGACTGATAGGCCATGCAAAAGCAAAAAAAGGACGGTATGCCGTCCTTTTTCACGTCCAAACCTCTATCCCTAAAAACCTGCCGCCTTAACTAACTTCGCTAGCCCTTCTTTCAGAGACAGGACCGCAGTTCCCGCGCCACCAATTAAAAGAGCTGCTCTGTCATCCGACAGTTGGCCAAGCTTGCTCGGATCAAGAATCATGGTGAGAATAACGATCTTCAACCCGGAAATAAATCCAGCCGCGGCAAGCATGGCCATAACCATCTCGCCAAAATCTCCCCACTTTTTCTTGTACGCGTTGCCTGCAAGAATAATCAGCAGACAAATAAGAGCAGCAAACGTTGCGTACGTCCCGAAGTCAACGCTTGCGGCCGAAACTAATAACCCCTTCAGATACGGCACTAATTACTCCCCCGATGGCTCCGCCGATGACTACCCCCACGGGACCAGCTACGCTGCCGATGGCGGCACCACCGACCGTAGAAACGAAAATCGTCCCGAAGTCACCACTTGTTTTTAATCGTTCGGACAGGCCGCCTGACGGTTTCACATTTGTCTTTGTTACCGCTGCCGCCAGGCGATTGCGGCGGCCGCCGAATTGCTTCGCACCGGCGACATGCTGCGACGCCGCTTCGATTTTCTGCGGCCTGCTGCTGACCTTTTCTTGCGACATGCATACCTCCTTGACTGCTTGCTCGCCGTGCGACATCCGCACCACGCACAATCATTCCAAATAATACATCGTCAATCGTAGTTTCGGCTATCAGGATATCGACCGCCAATGATGACGACAGCAGCCGGATAAAAAGCGGGTATCAAAGCGGGTACAAATCATCGAGCCAAATCCAAAAGCCCAATACCAGCAATGATTACAGGCCGCGCCTAGTGATGTAGCTTCCACATCACAATATGATGGATCACGGGATCACCTTGTTCGATTCAATTCGTTGGGCCGGCACTTTGCGTTCGCCGAAACGGCGCACGCGGACAATAGGAAATGATAACCGCTACGACGTTCGCGCATGCGCGGGGGCCACGTGCGCCGACCGAACGGATAAGGCCGAATGCGCAAAAGCGCCGCGCTGTCCGGCTAGTCAGATCACGCCGCATGCGCCGTCATCCGTGCTGCCAGACGCCCTAACCTGCGCACGGCATCATCGGCCTGATCGAGATCCGTACTCGGACAACTCAGGCGAATGAAATGATCGAAGCCGCCAGCGTTTGAAAACACCGTGCCCGGCATCACGCGGATACCTTCATCCAAAGCCGCGTCGAAAAATGCGGACGACGATACGTCGCGCGGCAACTCGATCCAGAAAAACATGCCTCCGCCCGGTGGCGTAAAGCGTGTGCCGTCGGGAAACGATGCGGCGATCGTTGCGGTCATTCGTTCGCGTTGAATCCGCAGACGGTCGCGCAAACGCCGCAGATGCCGCTCATACGCGTTCGTTTCCAGAAATTCGGCGAGCACGACTTGCGACAACTGCTCGTTATGCCGCGACTGCGCGAACTTCAGCATGCCGATGCGCGGATGCCAGCGTCCACCGTTGATCCAGCCGACCCGCATGCCGGGCGCAAGCGTCTTGTTGAACGACGTGCAATGGATCACCGTACCGTCGGTGTCCCAGGCCTTCAACGATTTCGGCGGCTGCGCGGTGTCGGCGAGTTCGCGGTAGGGATCGTCTTCGATCAGCGGAATGCCGGCGCGCGCGCACAGTTCGACGAGCCGCGCTTTGTGTGCGTCGGGCATCACGCTGCCAAGCGGATTCTGCAGATTCGGCACGACCACCACCGCTTTGATGTCGGAGTGCGTTTGCAGCGCGAACGCCAGCGCTTCGATGGCGAGACCGGTGCTGGGACTGGCCGGAATTTCAAGCGCGCGCAGGCCGAGGCTTTCGAGCGCCTGCAACAAGCCGAAGAAACACGGCGATTCCACCGCGACCGTGTCGCCCGGCTTCGTGACCGCGCGCAAGGCCAGGTTCACAGCCTCGATGCCGCCGTGGGTCATGATCACGTCGTCCGCGCCGATCTGAATGCCGACGTCGAGCGCACGGCGCGCAATGATGGCGCGCAACTCGGGATCGCCCTGATCGGGTCCGGCCGCGGTCAGCAAGGTTGGGCGCCGGCGCAATGCGCGCAGTGCTGCTTTCTGCAAGGCGTCGGTGGGATAAAGATCGGGCGATGCGGTCGCGCCACCGAGATTCAACGCGTCAGGATAACGCTGAAATTTCGACACGATCGCCGAAATCGCCGAATGGATGCCGACGAACTGCGCGGCGCCGGGCGCGGCTGCGAGGTCGGGTTCGGTAGCCGCGGGCAGCGCCGCGATTTGACGGGCACGCACGAAATAACCGGCACGTGGCCGGGCCTCGATCAGCGCGTCGCGCTCCAGGGTGCGATAGCTCTCGGTAGCCGTAGCGAGACTTACACCGTGCCGCTGCATGAATGCGCGCATTGACGGCATGCGGTCGCCGGGGCGCAGCACGCCGTTATCGATCGCGCGGCGGTATTGGTCGGCCAGTTGGCGGTAGAGGGGCCGGTTATCCGGGGGGTGGCCAGCCGAGCGCCGGTCTACAGCCGGCGCTTCGGGCAATAGGCTAGCCGAGCGCCTCTCCATTGACGGCGCTTTGGGCGCCAAATGGGTCGCGGACCGGTGCATCGGCGCTGCGGTTGACGACAGACTAGCCGAAGGCTCGTCCACGGGCGATAGGTCCACCGGCGGTGCTTCCGTGCACGACACCGCTTGTGTGTCTGGGGTAAAGGTAGAAGAGCTCATGACCCGATGGTGCGGACAGTGCGGGCGTAGCGACAGATACACATCGGCGTGATTCCAACCGATACAGCATACTTAAACCCCACGTTGTACCGGTTCACATTGTGCATTGTTGCGCCTGTTTTCGCGTGGACGGACTCAATAAGCTGTGTGGCATGAAAACGGTTTAAAGGAATCGCTCATGCCCACCACTCAACCCCGCGCCGGTTTGCCTCACGATGCCGCCACCTCACGCGTTGCGGCCGGTCAGGTGGCCGTGCACGATCTGCGCGCCCTAACCTCGATCGTAGTCGTCGAAGGCAATCTGCTGCTCAACTTCCGCGATCATTCTCTGGCGTGGCTGGGAGACGCCGTCCCGGTCACGTCAGTCACGCTGCACGAAGGCGAGCGCTATGTCACGCCACAGCGCGGCGTCGTGTCGATCAGCGCGGCGCGTGCGGCATCCGCCGTGTTCGTCGTCCAGCCCTGCCGGCACCAAAACGACCGGCACGGTTTCATCAGTCAAGCCGTGCGCAATCTGACGAGCCTCATCAAAACGCGGCTGCAGCGCGCCGCCTGAAACGTCGCTACTGGCGCAAAACGGCCCGCTACAATGCATGACTTAAGCCGCTTCCTTCGAGGTGCCGGTCATGTCCTTCTTTCGCGTACTGCTGTCCCGCCGTCACGCCCGTCTGGCCACGATCCTCGCCGTCGTCACGCTGACGCTCAACGGCTGCGCCGGTCTGTTCGGCGGTGACCCTTTGCGCGTCAACGTGGCCGGCATCGAACCGGTCGACGGTCAGGGCCTGGAGATGCGCTTCAATGTCAAACTGCGCGTCCAGAATCCCAATGAATCCGCGGTCACGTTCGACGGCGTGTCGCTTGCGCTCGAACTGAACGGCAAGCCGTTCGCCAGCGGTGTCAGCGATCAGGGCGGCACCGTACCGCGCTTCGGCGAAACAGTTGTCAGTGTGCCGCTGACGGTGCCCGCCTTCGCTGCGGTTCGCCAGGCTTTCGCCTTTCCGGGCGCCGTGCAAGCGGGACAGATTCCGTACATCCTGCGCGGCAAGCTCGCCGGTGGCCTGACGAACACAACACGCTTCGTCGATCAAGGTACGTTAAGCCTGCCGGCGCTCGGCATGGCTCTGCCCTGATGCGTCCCGGCCTGTGCCGCCAGTCGATGCCGGTGATTCATGCCCGCTACCCAGGCAAGCCAGACTCATGCAAATAAAAAACGGGTGCCGCGGATTCAATGCCTGCACGTCTTCTTGCACCGAACCACACGACACCCGCTTTTAATCAAGCCCGCTCTCGCGCCCGATCACACCACTTCGAACAAGCCCGCCGCACCCTGGCCGCCACCGATACACATCGTCACGACGACCAGCTTCGCACCGCGCCGCTTGCCTTCGATCAGCGCATGACCGGTCAAACGCGCGCCCGACACGCCATACGGGTGACCCACCGCAATCGCGCCACCGTTCACGTTCAGACGGTCGTGCGGAATGCCCAGCTTGTCGGCGCAATACAGCACCTGCACCGCGAACGCTTCGTTCAGCTCCCACAGGTCGATGTCCTCGACCTTCAGGCCGGCCTGCTTGAGCAGCTTCGGCACCGCGAACACCGGGCCGATGCCCATCTCATCCGGTTCGCAACCGGCCACCGCAAAGCCGCGGAAAATGCCCAGCGGTTGCAGACCTTCGCGCTCCGCGACTTTCGCGTTCATCACGACACAAGCCGACGCGCCGTCCGAGAACTGGCTCGCGTTGCCTGCGGTGATCACGCCGCCCGGCATCGCGGTACGGATCTTCGATACGCCTTCGAGCGTCGTGTCGGCGCGAATGCCTTCGTCGGCGCTGACGGTCACTTCTTTCGTGTACAGACGCCCGGTCGCTTTGTCGGCGACGCCGGCCAGCACCGTCAGCGGCACGATCTCATCCTTGAACTTGCCGGCTTCGAGTGCGGCCGCGGCACGCTGTTGCGAGCGCACGCCGTATTCGTCCTGACGTTCCTTCGAGATCGAATAGCGCTTCGCGACATTCTCGGCGGTCTGCAACATCGACCAGTAGATTTCTGGCTTGTTCTTGCTGAGCCAGCCTTCGGCCACCATGTGGCGGTTCATCTCGTTCTGCACACACGAGATCGATTCCACGCCACCGGCGACGAACACATCACCCTCACCGGCGATCACGCGTTGTGCAGCCAGGGCGATTGTTTGCAAACCCGACGAGCAGAAACGGTTCACCGTCATGCCCGGCACGCTGACCGGCAAACCGGCGCGCAGCGCGATTTGCCGCGCGATGTTCGCGCCCGTCGCGCCTTCCGGATTCGCGCAGCCCATGATCACGTCTTCAACGCGCGCCGGATCCAGCTTCGCGCGCTCGACAGCGGCCTGTGTTGCATGGCCGCCGAGCGTTGCACCGTGCGTCATGTTGAAACCGCCGCGCCATGATTTGGCGAGGCCCGTACGGGCGGTCGATACGATTACGGCGTCAGTCATGCATGTCTCCAGCTTCCAGATGTTGATGGTGGGCGCTTGCGGAACGCCCTATGTTGATCGGGCAAGCCTTCAACCGTTGAACCCACGGCCCTTCGCCGCGAGCTCCGCGATGCTCGGCGCCAATTGCCAGGCGTCGCCATTCGAGCGCGACGCATAGCGGCGAATCGCGCGCTCGACGTTGTACAGGCCGACCGTATCCGCGTACAGCATCGGGCCGCCGCGATAGAGCGGGAAGCCGTAGCCGGTCAGATAAACCATGTCGATGTCGGACGCCTTCGACGCAATGCCTTCCTCGAGAATCTTCGCGCCTTCGTTGACGAGCGCGAACACGAGGCGCTCGACGATTTCCTCGTCGCTGATCTTGCGGCGCTCGGCGTTGGCTTCTTTCGAGAACGACGTAATCATCTCGTCGACCACTTTCGACGGATAGGCGGTGCGGTCGCCCGCCTTGTAGTCGTACCAGCCGCCACCGGTCTTCTGGCCGAAGCGCCCCGTCTCGCAGAGACGGTCGGCGATCTTCGAGTAGTGCATGTCAGGATGTTCCTGATAGCGGCGCTTGCGGATCGCCCAGCCGATGTCATTACCTGCCAGGTCGCTCATACGGAACGGGCCCATCGCGAAGCCGAACTTCTCGATAGCTTTGTCCACTTGAGCGGGCAAGGCCCCCTCTTCGAGCATGAAAAGCGCTTGACGGATGTACTGTTCGATCATCCGGTTGCCAATGAAGCCGTCGCAGACACCCGAGACCACTGCGGTCTTCTTGATCTTCTTCGCGAGCTTCATGACGGTGGCGAGCACGTCTTTCGCCGTCTCCTTGCCGCGTACCACTTCCAGCAGCTTCATCACGTTGGCCGGGCTGAAGAAGTGCATGCCGACCACGTCCTGCGGACGCTTCGTGAAAGCGGCGATCTTGTCGACGTCCAGAGTCGATGTGTTCGACGCGAGGATCGCGCCGGGCTTCGCCACTTCGTCCAGACGCTTGAACACCTGCTCCTTGACACCGAGTTCCTCGAACACTGCTTCGACGATCATGTCGGCGTTTTTCAGGTCGTCATAAGAGAGCGTCGGCGTGATCAAAGCCATACGCTGTTCCAGCGCTTCGGGCTTGAGCTTGCCTTTCTTGACGGTAGCTTCGTAATTCTTGCGGATCGTGGCAATGCCGCGGTCGAGCGCTTCCTGCTTCGTTTCCAGCAGCGTGACCGGAATGCCCGCGTTGATGAAGTTCATCGCGATGCCGCCACCCATCGTGCCGGCGCCGATCACGGCTACCTGCTTGATGTCACGCACCGGCATGTCGGACGGCACGTCAGGAATCTTGCTCGCGGCACGTTCGCCGAAGAACGCATGACGCAGCGCATGGCTTTCCGGCGTCTGCACGAGGGCGATGAAGCATTCCCGTTCGAACGCGAGGCCCTTGTCGAAACCGTTCTGCACGCCTGCTTCCACCGCGTCGATGCACTTTAGCGGTGCCGGGAAGTTTTTCGCTACGCCCGTGACGGTATTGCGCGCGAACTGGATGAAACCGGCGGCATTCGGATGCTCGATCTTGCGGTCGCGCACCTTCGGATGCGGACCCGTTTTCGCACCGACCTTGCGGGCAAACGCGAGCGCCGCTTCGGCCAGATCACCTTCCACGACTTCGTCGAACAGGCCCGAATCGGCCAGCTTCTCCGACATCACCGGCGCACCGGAGACGATCATGTTGAGCGAGGCTTCAAGGCCGATTGCTCGCGGCAGACGCTGCGTGCCGCCCGCGCCCGGCAGGATGCCGAGCTTCACTTCCGGCAGCGCGATCTGCGCGCCGGGCGCGGCGATCCGGTAATGCGCGCCGAGCGCCAGCTCGAGGCCGCCGCCCATGGCGACGCTGTGAATCGCGGCGATAACCGGCTTGGCGCTGCCCTCGACGGTCTTGATGACCGTATGGAGCGTCGGCTCCTGGGTCGCCTTCGGCGTGTTGAATTCGGTGATATCGGCGCCGCCCGAGAAGGCTTTGCCGGCGCCCGCCAGCACGATCGCCTTGATGGCCGGGTCGTTCTGCGCGCGCTCGATCCCTTCGACAATACCGGCTCGCGTCGAGAGGCCGAGACCGTTTACGGGGGGATTGTTCAGCGTGATGACGGCCACGCCGTCATGAGTTGTGTAGTCCACTGCCATCTGCCAGCCTCCATGCGATGAGGCGGCGCAGCACGCGCCGCCCGTCCGGTTCGTCGAGTCGACTCATTGTCCGACTTTATTTCCGATTTTCCCGGGGTCAGCAGGCAGAATACACAAAAAAGCACGCTCGTTCAATTTATCGTTAGGCGGGGTTTCCCCTAGTAAGCGGACTCAGGGGACAGTCCGCTTCGTCTTCGAGCGCGGACGGCAGAACGTGGTCGCGGAAGATGTCGCGCAGCTTGAGTTTCTGCAGCTTGCCGGTGGCCGTGTGCGGGAGTTCGTCGACAAAGGCGACGTCGTCGGGAATCCACCATTTGGCGACCTTGCCGTCGTAGAACGCGAGCAGTTCCTCGCGTGTCACGTCGAAACCCGCCCGCTTGACGATCACCAGCAGCGGCCGCTCGGTCCATTTCGGATGCGCGCAGGCGATGCACGCGGCTTCGGCCACCGCCGGATGCGCGATCGCGACATTCTCGATGTCGATCGAACTGATCCACTCGCCGCCGGACTTGATGACGTCTTTCGAGCGATCCGTGATGTGCAGGAAGCTGTCCCGGTCGATGGTGGCAACGTCCCCGGTGGGGAACCAGCCGTCCACCAGCGGCGACTCGTCCTTGCGGAAATACCGGTCGATCACCCAGGGTCCGCGCACGTGCAGATCGCCGAACGCCACACCGTCCCACGGCAGATCGCGCCCGTCTTCGCCGACGATCTTCATATCGACGCCGTAGATCACATGGCCCTGCTTCTCGAGCAACTTACGCTGCTCCGGCAGCGAGCGCTGGCTCTGCTCCCACGTCAGCTTCGACAAGGTGCCGAGCGGCGACATTTCAGTCATGCCCCATGCATGGATCACCTGCACGCCGTACTCGTCCTCGAAGGCGCGCAGCATCGCCGGCGGACAGGCCGAACCGCCGATCACCGTGCGATTGAGCGACGTGAACCGCACGCCGGCCTCGCGCAGGTAGTTGAGCAAGCCGAGCCACACGGTCGGCACACCGGCCGAATACGTGACGTGTTCGCTTTCCATCAATTCATAGAGCGACTTGCCGTCGAGATCCTTGCCGGGAAAGACCAGCTTCGCGCCGGTCAGCGGCGCGGCGTGCGGAATGCCCCAGGCGTTCACATGGAACATCGGCACAACCGGCAGCACGGCGTCGCGCGCGGACAGGCTCATCGCATCGGGCAGTGACGCACCGAACGCATGCAACACCGTCGAACGATGCGAGTACAGCGCGCCTTTCGGGTTGCCGGTGGTGCCCGACGTATAGCAGAGGTAAGACGCCTGACGTTCGTCAATGGGCGGCCAGTCGTAATGGCCGTCCTGTGCTTCCACCAAGGTTTCGTAGCTGAGCGCCGGCGTTTGCATCTTCGGCAGATGGTCCTCGTCGGCCAAGGCGATCCAGCCGCGCACCTTGGGGCACTGCGGCGCGAGCACATCGACGAGCGGCGCGAACGTAGTGTCGAACAGCACGTAGGCGTCGTCGGCGTGGTTGATGATGTAGGCGATCTGATCGGGAAAGAGGCGCGGATTGATCGTGTGGCACACGGCGCCGAAGCCCGCCGTGCCGTAATACGCTTCCAGATGCCGGTAGCCGTTCCAGGCCAGCGTGGCCACCCGCTCGCCGGGCTCGACGCCGAGCGCGATCAGCGCCTGCGCCAGTTGCTTCGCGCGCTTTTCACAGTCGCGGTAGGTGTAGCGATGCACGTCGCCTTCGATGCGCCGCGACACGATCTCCGTAGCGCCGAAATGCCGCGCGGCATGCGCGAGCAACGAGGACACAGTGAGCGGCACGTCCATCATCTGGCCAAGCAGCGGCGTCGTCATAAAGAGAGGTCTCCTCGCCTTGTTTGCGTCATTGGGGTTGCAGCTCGGGGGCCGCGCGGCGCGTTTCGGCAGGTCCGCCAGGGACGCTCCGGTGGGTCGCGTGGCGCACTCTGAAACGGCGCAGGCGCGTTCCGGCAGGAGACGCCCGGCACACCGGCGCGTGTCTGGCTAAACCTCGGGCTGAGGGCCGGCCAGCAGCTCCGCGGGCGCGGACTTACAATATCGGTTAATCCAGAGGCGCTCAATATGTCGTTTTCCCCAAGCATTGCAGGGTTATCCGGGCCTTTATCGGCTCTTTCCGACGCACTTATCACCTCGCCTGATAGCGCATTCGCGCAGCTCGGCAGCGCGTTTCTGACGCGGCTGCCGGCGGCGCCGCTCAGTGCACCGTACGTGGTCGGGTTCTCCGAAGACACCGCTGCGCTGCTCGGTTTAGAGCCCGGGCTCCAGAATGATCCGGGCTTCGCCGAACTGTTCTCCGGCAACGCCACGCGTGAATGGCCGTCCGAAGCGCTGCCGTATGCCTCGGTGTATTCGGGCCATCAGTTCGGCGTGTGGGCCGGCCAGCTCGGCGACGGCCGCGCGCTCGGTCTCGGCGAAGTCGAACACGACGGCCAACGCTTCGAGCTGCAACTCAAAGGCGCGGGCCGCACGCCCTATTCGCGCATGGGCGACGGCCGCGCCGTGCTGCGTTCGTCGATCCGCGAATATCTGTGCTCGGAAGCGATGCATCACCTCGGCATTCCGACCACCCGCGCGCTGTGCGTGATCGGCTCCGATCAGCCGGTGCGCCGCGAGGAAGTCGAAACCGCTGCGGTCGTCACGCGCGTGGCGCCGAGTTTCGTGCGCTTCGGACACTTCGAGCATTTCTATTCGAACGATCGCGTCGATGCACTGCGCGCGCTCGCCGATCACGTGATCGAGCGCTTCTATCCGCATTGCCGCGAAGCCGACGATCCGTATCTCGCGCTGCTGAATGAAGCGGTGATGTCGACCGCCGATCTGATGGTCGAATGGCAAGCTGTCGGCTTCTGCCATGGCGTGATGAATACCGACAACATGTCGATTCTTGGTCTCACGATCGACTACGGCCCGTTCGGTTTCATGGACGGTTTCGACGCCGGCTACATCTGCAATCACTCTGATTCGCAAGGCCGCTACGCGTACAAGATGCAGCCGCAGATTGCGTATTGGAACCTGTTTTGCCTCGCGCAAGGCTTGCTGCCGCTGTTGGGTGAACACCATGAGGAAAGCGTGCGCGGCGACAAGGCGATCGAAGACGCGCAGCGTGTGCTCGGCGGCTTCAAGGAGCGTTTCGCGCCGGCGCTGGAAAAACGCATGCGCGCGAAACTCGGCTTGGAAAGCGAGCGCGACGGCGACGACACGCTGGTCAACCGTCTGTTCGAAGTGATGCACGCCAACCGTGCGGATTTCACGCTGACCTTCCGCAATCTGGCGCGTATTTCCAGACACGATGCGAGCGGCGACGCGCCGGTGCGCGACCTGTTCCTCGACCGCGCCGCCTTCGATGCGTGGGTGAACGACTACCGCGCGCGTCTGTCCGAAGAAACACGCGACGACGCCGCGCGCGCCATTGCAATGAACCGTGTGAACCCCAAATTCGTACTTCGTAATCATCTGGCGGAAACGGCGATCCGCCGGGCGAAAGAGAAGGACTTCTCCGAAGTGGAACGTTTGGCCGCAGTGCTGCGCCGTCCGTTCGACGAACAACCGGAAAACGAAGCGTATGCGGGGCTGCCGCCGGATTGGGCCAGCTCGCTGGAAGTGAGTTGCTCTTCGTGACGAGCCCCCAAAACAATCTCGAGACAGGAACCCCGACCATGAACAAGCCCGACGACCTCAACACCGACGCCCCTGCCGTCCAGAAAGACGACGCCGAGTGGCGCAAACAGCTCTCCGACATCGAATACCAGGTGACGCGCCACGCAGCCACCGAGCGGCCCTTCACCGGCCGCTACCATGACCACTGGGACCGCGGCATTTATGACTGCGTCTGCTGCGGCACGCCGCTGTTCGAATCGGACACCAAGTTCGACGCCGGTTGCGGCTGGCCGAGCTACTTCAAGCCGATCAACGGCGAAGTGATCGCCGAAAAAACCGACCGCACGCACGGCATGCTGCGCATCGAGGTGCAGTGCAAGAACTGCGGTGCGCATCTGGGCCACGTATTCGAAGACGGACCGGCGCCGACCGGTCTGCGTTACTGCATCAATTCGGCTGCGTTACAATTCGAGCCCAAGTAACGCAGCACGGAGTTCGGCGCGTTGCCGGCCGGCGGCCCACGCGTGCATCCATGCACGCTTGCAGCATCCCCCGCCCGTCGGCCGCGACACCCTTCATCCGGCTTGCGAACCGGACAACCCACCGTCGGCAGTCAGGCAACGAGCGGCCGCTCACACTGGCCAGCACCGCTCACCAGCCGCGGCGGCGGGTTCATGCAGCCAACCACCACGGGCGCCTCGCGCCGCGTCCCTCTTTCTCCGACCTACTCTCCGAATCCCCGACCAGATAATGAAATTCCTGTTCGATCTGTTCCCGATCATCCTGTTCTTCGTCACCTTCAAGATATGGGGCATTTTCACGGCGACGGCAGTGGCGATCGTAGCCACGCTGGTGCAGATCGCGTGGGTGGCGTTCCGCCACCGCAAGGTCGATCCGATGCTGTGGGTGAGCCTTGGCGTCGTCACCGTTTTCGGCGGCGCGACGCTGGTGCTGCACAACGATACGTTTATCAAATGGAAGCCGACCGTGTTGTACTGGGCGTTTTCGGTCGCGCTGATCGTCTCGCAACTGGCCTTCAACAAGAACCTGATCGAGGCGATGATGGGCAAGCAGATCACGCTGCCGCACGCGATCTGGGGCAAGCTGAATATCGTCTGGGCGATTTTCTTCGTGCTGCTCGGACTGGTTAACCTGTTCGTCGCGTATCACTACACGACCGACCAGTGGGTCAATTTCAAGCTGTTCGGCGCGACCGGATGCCTCGTGGTATTCATCGTCGGACAGAGTTTGTGGCTGTCGAAGTATATGAAGGAAGAATGACATGACAAGCGATGCTTTCATGCACGCCACCACCGCCGAGCGCGCCGCGCTGATCGAGGCGCGCCTCACCGCCGCGCTCGCGCCGGTCGCCTCGATCCAGATCACGGATGACAGCGCGCAGCACGCGGGCCACGCCGGCGCCTCCGCCGGCGGTCATTTCAGTGTCACGATCGTGGCCGCCGCATTCGCCGGGAAAGCCCGCGTGGCGCGGCATCGCATGGTGTATGATGCGCTGGCCGATGCCATGCAGCGCGGCATTCACGCCCTTGCAATCACGGCGTATACGCCCGAAGAATTTGCTTTGTTGCCCCGCTAGGAAACCTTTCGATGACCTTGAAGAAAACCCACCTTTGGGTATTGCTGGCTGCATTCGCGGCCGCACCTGCATTCGCACAGAACATCGCTGTCGTGAACGGCACGCCGATTCCGAAAGCACGCGCCGACGCACTGATCGATCAACTGGTTCATCAAGGCCAGCAAGATACGCCGCAACTGCAAATGGCCGTGCGCGAAGAACTGGTGAACCGTGAAATCCTGATGCAGGAAGCGCTGCGCCGCGGCCTGCCGAATCGTCCGGACATCAAGGCACAAATCGCCGTTGCACAGCAAACCGTCGTGCTGCGCGCGCTGATCGAAGACTTCGTGAAGAACAACACGCCGACCGACGCCGAAGTCACCGCGCGCTACAACGCGCTGGTCAAGGACGCGGGCGGCAAGGAATATCACCTGCATCACATCCTGGTCGACAACGAACAGCAAGCGAAGGATCTGATCGCCAAGATCAAGGCCGGCGCAAGCTTCGAAGACCTCGCCAAGCAATACTCGAAGGACCCGGGATCGGGCAAGAACGGCGGCGACCTGGACTGGTCGGACCCGAAGGCCTACGTACCTGAATTCGCGGACGCGGCCACGCATCTGCAGAAGGGCCAGATGACCGACACGCCGGTGCATACGCAATTCGGCTGGCACATCATCCGTGTCGACGACGTGCGTAACATCACGCCGCCACCGCTCGAACAAGTGCGTCCGCAGATCGTGCAGCAGATCCAGCAGGAAAAGCTGCAGGCGTTCGAAGAAGGTCTGCGTAAGAACGCGAAGATTCAGTAAGCGTTCTTTGGCTGCTGCTTCAGAATAAAAAAGCCGCCCTCGGGCGGTTTTTTTGTTTCTGCGGGGTTTATTTCGCTTCTGCTAATGCAAGGCCGCAGTCGCCAGGACGCCGGTATCACTTGCGAAGAGCCCTGCTCATCTCCGCGAGCGGCATCGCAACGATCGAGTCGAGCAGCCGGACTTCGCCGGCATTCGGCTGCGCGATCTCGTCGACGGCGCGGCGGGTATCCACTACCTTGGTGTCGACAATGGCCAGTATCTCGTCGAGCAATTTTTCCGAACCTTTTGGCGGGAGGCCAAGCACTTCGCCGAATGCCAGCATGTTCTTTCTGGAAATGTCCGCAAACTGAGTGGCCTCTCCAACCGGCATTGTCAGGTCGCAGTGCGGCCAACGGTCCCGCTGATTCGGCTGATAGGTCGGCGTATGGTAGACGACTGTACTGACCAGATCGTAAAACGGCGCCAGCATGTAGCCTTGAGCGCTGACGAAGAACGAGAGGTTTTTGAGGTGGGAATCCGCGTTACCGACGAGCACGTTGAAGACCGCCCATCGGAATACATCGAGACGTGCCTTTGCCCGCGTGCCCGTTTTTTCGATAGCATCCCTGAGTACCTGCGCCGTCGCGTTCTGATATTTGAAGTGACGATCGTAGTTCAACAGCTGCATTGCGTCGACCGTATGCAGGCGTCGAACCGGCTCTGCTGCCATATCACGATCGAAGCGGTCGATGACATAGCAGGCCGAAGGCACGCGCATGAAATGCGTAGCTGGCACGCGCACACCCATCGCTTGCGCCAGCTGCATGCAGAAAAATTCGTTTATCGCGGAATGAGGATAGCCTGTACTTCGCATGTCAGGTTTGAGCAGATGCATTGACGGCTCATTACCCACGGGCTCAAAGAGCTCGTAATTCGGTGCGTCGCCTCGCACGGACAGCAGCAGTTTTTGTTGGGCACCCGCCGCGGACATACGTTTGGGCGCGGTGGTGCTGAGCGCGCGCTGCGGCATAGCCTGAATGCGAGCGTCCAGTTCCGCGTACGACAACGGTTGCAAACCGCCGGATCCCTCGTGTTCACCCTCGGCGAGGAGCGTCAAGGCTCCTGCCGACTCCCGGCCGTAGTATGCAAGCAGACCCCACGCATCGCTCGCATTGACTTTGGCTTCACGGGCGAGCGCCGTGCGCATTTCCTCTTCTGGCAAAAGATTGTCGAAGAACCATTGCACTGGCCTCTCGCTCGACCCGTCGATGAAAGCCTCGGCATGTAGAGGAAAAGCGGGTGAAAGCGCGAATGCGTCTTCGCGGCCCAGCCAGTCCTTATCGTAGGCAAATGACCAGATACCGCGTTCATCGCTCACCACGCCAACGCGCCTGCCATCCGCGTATGCGACGAGCGTTCTAGCTGCCATGAGTAGTCCGTCGGCGCTGGAGCGCCTTGGTGGCCAGGGCCGGAGGAATGTCCACGGAAACCTGTGCGCGGAGGGTAATGCCCAGTTCGCCGAGAAGGTGGAGCACCTTGCCGATCTGGGCGGTCGGCTTGCCCGCTTCGATGTGTGTGATGAACTTGGGGGACAAGCCGGTGGCGATGGAGAGTTCGTCGCGCGTCAGCCCTTGTGCGAGCCTTGATGCCCGCACAAGATCGCCCAACTCCGTCATGCTGCTGATGAGATCGTCGGATTGACGCATTCTCTGCTCCCGTACCCGTTCGTACCCGCTCGGGAACATTATGGCACGAGATAGAGCTGCAGGACCGGATTCGTACCCGATCGGGTACGAACTGCCGAATTGAACGACTATATGGCTGTGTCGTACCCAAGCGGATACGAGCAGCACCGAACCGGCGAGTGCCGCACCCTTTCGTACCTGAGCGGATACGAATCAGGTGTCGTCAATCTAATAACACCCGCGAACGGAACCTGCGTGTGGCCGCCCGTTGTCCGCCTTTGCGGCCGCCTGACATCGCGGCCGTCGCACCGGCAAGCGGCCGCGCGCGGACAACGCGGCAGTCTGCATTACAACACCATTAACCCAACCAGCGGCGTGCATTCTGAATTTTTTTCTGGCTTACCAAAGACAAAGCCGCCCTCGGGCGGTTTTGTCTTTCGATTCATCATGTCGCTCCCTCAAAAGGTCTGGCGGTATGACACGATGAACTTCATGTCGTTACGGTCGGATTTTCCATAGAAGCCGTTGGTGCGCAGGCGCGCCGGAAAGATGCCAAGGCCAAGCCCCTTGAGCGGCCCCTCTTTCACATCGTAGGTCAAACTCAAGTCGATCTCGTTTGCCGAGGTATTGCTGCGCCCCGGATTCCTGATCGCCCACCCGTGAATACCGCTAACACCGAGCGCAAGCCCTGGCATGCCGACATAAGACCCAACCTGAAGGGATGCTGCTGCCTTGAGCACCCGCGTGCCGTCCCAAACAAAATCGTCAAGCTGCCCCCAGGTCTGGATCTGGTTACGATTGTCGCTATTGGCCCACGGCGTCAGGCGGAAATTCATCTCACCGGAGTCCGGTGCATGAGTCATGCCAAAACCCAGGCTGACGCTCAACGGTCCGCCGACATAGGCGACGTTGGTGCTCGCATGCCATTCGTTGCGCGGCGCAGCGGTCGGCCCAAGCGCGGCGTCGTAACGGCCCCAGAGCGCGTAACCGCTCGCTGTCATGCTGCGACCATCGGCGAATTGCCAGGCGCGCGTGGCGATGACCTGCGCATTGCGGCGATATCGGCGACCCTCGCCTACGCCCAAGTCGACGGAGTTAGTCGTATCCGCCTCGTAGCGAATGCCTACGCTGTGCACGAAGTCGATCCGACTGGCGGCGCCGTCGTACTGGTCGCGATTCTGATGCCACGCGTTGGTCATGGTTCGAAACCGGTCGTCCCACTCATTGCGGAACTGATCGGCCCAGCCGTAACCGATTTCCCAGCCCGACGCGCGGTACTTCAATTCACCGCCGCGATACGCATGCGTATGCAGCCCGCCCGAGGTCCCGAGCGTCCCGACGCTGAGTGGGGTGTAGCCCGCGCGGACCTGCCATCCGTCCCCCGCTGCGCTGCTGCGCCATTTCAGCGCGGCTTGCGCGAGCGTCGCATAGCTTTTGTCGGTCCCGTCCCGGTAGTCGTGGTACAGCACCTCCGACAGCCCAGTGGCGGGCACAAGCCGCAGATTGGCAAAACCTGACAGATCGGCGCCGACAAAGCCCCAAGGCCCCGCAGCGTAGCCCGAGCGCCAGTCCAGCCCCACCCCGAGGGCGTTGACATGGACATCGCCGACGTGGTCGGTAGCATGTCGATTTCGCGAATAAAACGTTGTGCTAACGGTCGTTTCCGATTGCGCGAAGAGACTGGGTATTTCTTCAACGCGCCATGGCCGCGTTGTACCGCGTGTCAGCTCATCTTCCTCGAGGGTCTCGCCAGGCGCTCCCAAGGCTGACGTATTGCATGTTGTAGTTAGCATTGCCAAGCATATAGAGCGAATCTTCCTCACGCTTCCCCCGTTGTTGCAGTTGCAGCGGGTGTTCAACTTCAACGTGGAAGACTACGCGGTCACACAGTGTGTATTCAAGTGGTATTAAAGTCGCATCAAATTGGGATGCGAACACGCGTAGGCAACAAAAAAGACGGTCGCCAGGACCGTCTATTTTGCTGATGCTGACCGCTGCCCGCGCTTAGCCCAACCAGCGGCGTGCGTTCTGGAACACGCGCAGCCACGGGCTTGCGTCCGTGCTGCCCTCGCCCCAGCCTTCCGGATGCCAGCTCATCTGCACCGCGCGATGCACACGCTCGGTGTGCGGCATCAGCACCGTGAAGCGGCCATCAGGCGTTGTGACCGACGTGATGCCGTCCGGCGAACCGTTCGGGTTGAACGGATACTGCTCCGTTGCCTCGCCACGGTGATCGACGAAACGCATCGCCACGGCCACCTTCGACGCATCGCCTTGCTGCGAGAAGTCCGCGTAACCTTCGCCATGCGCAATCGCCACCGGAATGCGCGAACCTTCCATGCCGGCAAAGAAGACCGACGGCGAAGCCTGCACTTCGACCAGCGAGAAGCGCGCTTCGAATTTCTCCGACTTGTTGCGCGTGAACTTCGGCCATGCTTCGGCGCCCGGAATCATCGACGCGAGGCTGCTCATCATCTGGCAGCCGTTGCAGATGCCCAGCGCAAACGTGTCTTCGCGGCCGAAGAACGCGGCGAACATATCGGCCAGTTGCGAGTTGAAGCGGATCGCCTTCGCCCAGCCTTCGCCGGCGCCCAGCGTGTCGCCGTATGAGAAGCCGCCGCACGCCACCGCGCCGGCGAAATCCGCCAGGTTGGCGCGGCCGGCCAGCAGGTCGCTCATGTGGACGTCGTGTGCGTCGAAGCCGGCGCGATCGAAGGCATAGGCGGTTTCGAGGTGCGAGTTCACGCCCTGCTCACGCAGGATCGCGACACGCGGGCGTGCGCCTTTACCAATAAATGGCGCGGCGACGTCTTCAGAAGGATCGAACGTGAGGATCGGCGAGATGCCCGGATCGGCGGCGTCGGAGAGCGCGTCGTATTCGGCATCGGCACACGCCGGGTTGTCGCGCAGACGCGAAATACGCCAGCTTACTTCGCTCCACGCGCGATGCAATTCGGTACGCGGTGCGTCGTAGATCTTCTTCGCGTCGCGATAGATTTCAATCGTGTCGCGCTCGTTGGTCTTGCCGATCACGTGCGAGCATGCCGACAGACCGTGTTCGCGCAACGCGCCCAGCACCGCGTCGCGGTCCGCCGCGCGCACCTGAATCACCGCGCCGAGTTCCTCGGTGAAGAGCGCGCGAATCGTGCGGTCTTCACGGCGGCCGCTGGTCTGCTTCGCCCAGTCTTTCGCGTCGCCATAATCGGATTCGTGGTTCGGATCGAGCACCAGCATATCGACGTTCAGCGACACGCCAACGTGACCCGCAAACGCCATTTCGCAAACCGTCGCCCACAGGCCGCCATCCGAACGGTCGTGGTATGCGAGCAGCTTGCCGTCGCTGTTCAGCGACTGGATCGCGGTGAAGAAACGCTTCAGATCTTCCGGATCGTCGACGTCCGGCACCGTATCGCCAACCTGCTGCGTGACTTGCGCGAGAATACTGCCGCCCAGACGATGCTTGGCGCGGCCGAGGTCGATCGCGATCAGCACGGAGTCACCCACCTCGCTCGCACGGCGCAGTTGCGGCGTGAGGTGCTGACGCACGTCTTCGACCGGCGCGAATGCCGAGATGATCAGCGAAACCGGCGCAACCACTTCCTTCGCGACGCCGCGGTCTTCCCACTTGGTGCGCATGGACAGCGAATCCTTGCCGACCGGAATGCTGATGCCCAGCGCCGGGCACAGTTCCATGCCGATGGCCTTGACCGTGTCGTACAGCGCGGCGTCTTCGCCTGCTGCGCCGCATGCGGCCATCCAGTTTGCCGACAGCTTGAGCTTATCGAGCGACGCGATCGGCGCCGCCGCGATGTTGGTGACCGCCTCGCCGACCGCCATGCGGCCCGACGCCGGCGCGTTGATCACGGCGAGCGGCGTACGCTCGGCCATGGTCATCGCTTCGCCGCGGAAGCCCGCGTAGTCCATCGTCGTGATGGCGACGTCGGCCACCGGCACTTGCCACGGGCCGACCATCTGGTCGCGCGCGGTCGTGCCGCCCACCGAGCGGTCGCCGATCGTGATCAGGAACGACTTGCTAGCAACCGTCGGATGACGCAGCACGCTGACCGCGACTTCCGACAATGCGATACCGGTGACATCGACCGGTTCAAGTTGGGTCTCGACGCGTTTGACGTCGCGATGCATGCGCGGCGCCTTGCCAAGCAGCACTTCCATTGGCATGTCGACCGGCTCGTGCGCAGCGTCGCCGCTTGCTTCCGAGTCGATCACCTTCAGCTGACGCGCGGCCGTGGCCGTACCGACCACCGCGAACGGGCAGCGCTCGCGCTTGCACATCGCTTCGAAGGCCGGCAGATCGGCCGGCGCGATGGCCAGCACGTAGCGCTCCTGCGCTTCGTTCGACCAGATTTCGCGCGGCGACAAACCGCTCTCTTCCAACTGGATTTTGCGCAGATCGAAGATCGCGCCCTTGCTGGCGCCATCCACCACTTCCGGGAACGCGTTCGACAGACCGCCCGCGCCGACGTCATGGATGCTCAGAATCGGGTTCTTCTCGCCGAGTTGCCAGCACGCATTGATCACTTCCTGCGCACGACGTTCGATTTCCGGATTGCCGCGCTGGACCGAGTCGAAGTCGAGTTCGGCCGTGTTCGTGCCGGTCGCCATCGAGCTGGCGGCCCCGCCGCCCATGCCGATGCGCATACCCGGGCCGCCGATCTGGATCAGCAGCGAGCCTTCCGGCAGATCGTGCTTGTGCGTGTGCTGATCG
The DNA here is from genome assembly GCA_900142905.1 of Burkholderia sp. GAS332. Lineage (NCBI taxonomy): Bacteria > Pseudomonadati > Pseudomonadota > Betaproteobacteria > Burkholderiales > Burkholderiaceae > Burkholderia > Burkholderia sp. GAS332. The sequence continues at coordinate 2,865,877 of FSRV01000001.1, forward strand.
GAAATATTGCCGATGCCGCCGGCGATCATGATCGGCTTGTGATAACCGCGCACCAGACCCGCAACGTTCTGCTCGTACGCGCGGAAATAGCCACCCAGATTCGGCCGGCCGAATTCGTTGTTGAACGCAGCGCCGCCAAGCGGGCCGTCGATCATGATCTGCAGCGGCGACGCGATGCGGTCAGGACGGCCGTACGCTTCGTGCTTGTCGTCCGGGTTCCGGTGTGCCAGCGGCTGCGCGGCGTCACGGGCGTTTTCCCATGCTTCGACGCCGTCCGGCAATTCCAGATTCGACACCGTGAAGCCCGCCAGACCCGCCTTAGGACGCGCACCGCGGCCCGTTGCGCCTTCGTCGCGGATTTCGCCGCCTGAGCCGGTCGAGGCGCCCGGGAACGGCGAGATCGCGGTGGGGTGGTTGTGCGTCTCCACCTTCATCAACGTGTGCGTCAGTTCGACGTTGCGGCGATAGTGCTCGGGCAATTCGCCCGCGCCGAGTTCAGCCGGCGTGCGCGGGAACCAGCGCTCAGCCACGCCACCGGCCATGATCGCCGAGTTGTCCGAATACGCGACGATCGTGCCCTGCGGGTTCAGCTTCTCGGTGTTGCGAATCATGTTGAACAACGAGATGTCCTGCTTCTCGCCGTCGATTGTCCAATCCGCGTTGAAGATCTTGTGACGGCAGTGTTCGCTGTTGGCCTGCGCGAACATCATCAGCTCGACGTCGGTCGGGTTGCGGCCGAGTTTCGTGAAGGCGTCGACAAGGTAGTCGATTTCGTCGTCCGCGAGCGCGAGGCCCAGTTCCGTGTTCGCCGCTTCCAGCGCCCCGCGACCGTTGCTCAACACGTCGACGGTTTGCAGCGGCTTGGCCGGCAGTTCGTCGAACAGATGCAGCGCGTGATCGCGCGAAGGCGACACGCTTTCGGTCATGCGGTCGTGCAGCGCCGCGGCGACGGCCGCGCGGGCTTCGTCGGAGAGCGCCTTCTTGCCGCCCAGCAGACCGCTTTTCAGCGTCACCGTGTATTCAACGCCCCGCTCGATGCGGCGCACCTGCGTGAGACCGCAGAGGTGCGCAATATCGGTTGCCTTGCTGGCCCACGGCGACACCGTGCCGAAGCGCGGCACCACGAGGAAAGTTTCGACCGTGCCACGCTCTTTGGTTTCTTCGAGCGGATCGCCGTAGTGCATCAGCGCTTCGATCTTCGCGTTGTCTTCCGCGGACAGCGGGGTTTGCGCGTTGACGAAGTGCAGATACTGGCCGCGCACACCGGTGATGTTGGCGTCAATACGCGTCAGCGTGTCGAGCAGGCGGGTTTGACGGAAATCGGAAAGGGCCGAAGCGCCGGGGAAACACGAGAAGTGGGCCATGGACTTGACGTAGCGTCGCTAATGATGCCGATGAGTCGCGCGTGAAGGCGACGTGAGGCGGAAAGGAAGTCCGGGATTATACCCCGGGAAAGGGCTTCCAGCGGGCTTCACACCAGGGTTATGGCGGGGTCTGCATGGCCTGTCTGTCGTTTTGGCTGCTATCATTCGCCCTTTCACCAGATCGGCGCGAGCGGCCTGAGCAATGCCGGGCAGCGCGCCGCATGCCACGCTTAACGGGAACGCTGCGTTTTTGCGTCCCGCCGGCAAATCGAATCAGATCATGGATGTCATCGTCATTGGCGGCGGGATTGTGGGCGTCGCCACCGCTTATCAACTGCGCGCGGCCGGCCACCGGGTATGCGTCGTCGAGCGCCACGCAACGGTCGCGCAAGGCGCGACCTATGGGCACGGCGGCACCGTGCTGCCGACCCCGCTCGACGTCTGGTTCGGCCCGACCTTCATGGCGAGCCGTCAGGGCGCCAAAAACGGCGTGATCAGCAAAACCGGCTTTAACGGGCCGGCGCGCCAGTTCGTCAAGCAGCTCGCCGCTTTGCAGGAGCCTGAGGCGTTCAGCCGGCAATACGCGCGGCTGCGTCCGTTGATTGAAGCATCGCGTGAGGCGATGGCCGATATCGAAGCACGTTTCGGGCTGGAATTCGAACAGGCGAGCGGCCTGCTCTATCTGGTGCGTTCCGAGCAGGAATGGCAACAGACACAGACCGCGCTCGATCTGCTGCACCAATACGAAGTCCCGCACCACGTGCTGACGCCGGCCGAATGCGCCGCGTTCGAGCATTCCGTGCGGACCGAGCCGGAATTCGCCGGCGGCGTGTTGTTCGACCATGAGCGCACGGCCAACTGCCCGCTTTTCGCGAAGCTGATCAAGCAGACCCTCGATACACAAGGCGGTGTGCAATTCATGCTGGGCTGCGAAGTCTCGGCGATCCGCCTCGAAGGTCAGCGCGCCGCGGTGGAACTGGCGCCACGGCCGGGCGTCAGCTCCACTGCGGCGCGTTCACGCGATGTCGACGTGATCAACGCCGACGCGATCGTCGTCGCCGCCGGGCAAGGCAGCCTGCCGCTGCTCGAACGTCTGGGATTGCGGCTGCCGCTGCATCCGTTGCGCCTGCATAACCTGGTGGCGCCGATTGCGCATGAAGAATGCGCGCCGCACGTCGCGATCGTGGACGCGGTCAAGCGGATTACGATCAGCCGCATGAATCATCGCCTGCGGATTGCCGGCGGTGCGGTTTTGCAAAGCGCGGGCCAGATCGACAAACCGCTGGGCGAGGCATTGACGAAAGAAGCGCTGGCGCTGCTGGGCCAGGCGACTCACGACTGGATCCCGGGCGCGGCCCGGATCTCTGCCGCCCTGCCGTGGGAAGGCGTAAAACTGCTGTCGCCGGACGGTTTGCCGGTGATCGGCAACGCGCTTCATCCGCGTCTGTTCGTGAACGCAGGCCACGGGCCTGCCGGGTGGGGCCTGGCATGCGGAGCGGGCAAACTGGTCGCCGACCTGATCTCGGGCAAGACGCCCGACGTCCCTGCGGACACCCTGGCAGCGCTGCGCGCGGACCGATTCCAGTAAATGGCGGGCACGCCGGGAGCCTATCGGCACTACCATAGTGGCTCCCTAAGCTTTCTCACCTTGCCCAAGGTGAACGCCAAGCCTCGCCATGACCGTGCCCGAATCCACGCTCCCGACATTAATCAGCCCGCGAAACCGCGCGTTGCCGCTGCTCACGCTCACCGACCTGCGGATCCTTGAAACCCAGGCCGCGGCGGCACTTCCTCCGCACACTCTGATGTCCCGCGCCGGCAAAGCCGCCGCGAGCTACCTGCAAGAACGGATCACCCGCGATACGTCGACCGAAAAATCGAAGCACAAGGTCTGGGTCGTCGCAGGCCCGGGCAACAACGGCGGCGACGCATTGATCATGGCTGCGGAGCTGCATCAGGCCGGCATTGCCGTAGACCTGTGCATGCCACTTGAAGTCAAGCCGGACGACGCCCGCTGGGCGCTCGACACCGCCCGTGCGGCAGGCGTAGCCGTTACCTCGACACCGCCGGCTTCGCTGGACAGCTACACATGGCTGGTGGACGGCATGTTCGGCATCGGCCTGACCCGCCCCCTGGAAGGCATCTTTGCCACCATCGCCCGCCAGCTCTCGCAACGCACGAAAGGAAAATCCCGAAAAGGCGGCGTTCTGGCGCTCGACACGCCTAGCGGCCTCGACAGCGACACCGGCACGGTAGTCGGCGAAGGACGTGACCAAGACGGGGACCGAAGCGATGGCATCGCGGTCCATGCCACTCACACGATCACCTTCATCGGCGCGAAACCCGGCCTCTTCACAGCACAGGGCCGCGATCTCGCCGGCACGGTAACGGTGGCGCCGATCGGCGTTGACAGCACCCGCCGCACAGCCGTGCAACTCAACGCGCCCGAGTTGTTCGCCGCCTTCCTGCCGCCGCGCGACTTCGCCACCAACAAGGGTACTTTCGGCAGCCTCGCCGTAGTCGGCGGCGACACCGGCATGTGCGGCGCGCCGATCCTCGCCTCGCGCGCGGCGCTCTACACCGGCGCGGGTAAAGTGCACGTCGCCCTGCTCGGTGACGGTGCCCCGCCCTACGATCCGCCGCATCCCGAACTGATGCTGCATGCGATCGACGATCTGCCGCTCGACAAGATGGACGCACTCGCCGTCGGCTGCGGCATGGGTCTGCGCGACCGCGCCACGCGTGTCATGCACGACGTGCTGTCGCTTGACGTGCCAAAACTGTTCGACGCCGACGCCCTCAATCTGATTTCGACCGACCCGTCGCTCGCGGCCGAAGTCACCGCGCGCGGCGTACAAGGCGATCCGTGCGTGCTCACGCCGCATCCGTTGGAAGCCGCGCGCCTGCTTGGCACCGATGCGCCGAGCGTGCAACGCGACCGTCTCGCCGCGGCGCGGGCACTGGCTGCGCGCTTTGCCGGCGTGGTCGTGCTGAAAGGCACGGGCACGGTCATCGCGGCGCCGGACGGCCGCGTCGCGATCAATCCGACCGGTAATGCCGCGCTCGCGACAGGTGGCACGGGCGACGTGCTCGGCGGCATCATCGGCGCGCTGCTCGCCCAACACCTGCCACGTTACGAAGCCGCGCTGGCCGGTGTCTACCTGCACGGCCTCGCTGCCGATACGCTGAGCGCGCAAGGCCACGGTCCGGCCGGCTTGACCGCGGGCGAACTCGCGCCGATGGTGCGGACTTTGCTTAACCGGCTGTTCTATCCGCAAGCGGCTGAATGAACCCACCCATCCCACAGTGTGACTGGGACGCTCAAACCGCTGCCGCCCGTCACACAACGCCGTTATACTGATCGACTGCGCCGTGCGTCAGATTCATCACGGGTTGCAGCGAAACTTCAGCGAGCCGGTTCGACCTCCAAACTGGCTCGCGGCGTTTCCCCGCAACCGCCCCGAACCCGGCCGCGCGGCATCGCGCTAACAGCATCGTTGCATCATCCTCGGCAGCGCTTCACGCGCGTGCCATTCTTCGTGCCCCTTCGTTAGACGGACGCTATGACGCAGAACTCTCTCCCCTCCTGGTCCTCGCTGCAAACGCATTACGAGAAGATTCGCGATGCGCACATGCGCGACTGGTTCGCCCCCGAGAACGATCCCGCCCCTACCCGTGCTGAGCGCTTTGCGTTCGCGGGCGGCGGTCTCGCGGCCGATTTCTCGAAGAACCGCATTACCGACGAAACGCTGAAACTGCTGGTGCAACTCGCGCGCGAAGCCGGCGTCGAGAAACGCCGCGACGCGATGTTCGCGGGCGAAATCGTCAACCCGACCGAAGGCCGCGCCGCCTTGCACACCGCGCTGCGCGCCACCGATCCGAAGGCACCGTTCCATGCGGAAATCCTGGCCGAACGCGCCAAGATGGCCGCGTTCGCCGACAAGGTCCGCAGCGGCGAGTGGACCGGCTATACGGGCAAGCGGATTCGCTATGTCGTGAACATCGGCATCGGCGGCTCGGACCTCGGGCCGAAGATGGTCGTACACGCGCTGCATCATCTGGCCACGCCGGAGATCACCACGCACTTCGTGTCGAACGTCGACGGCGCGGATCTGTATAACGTCATGCAGATGATCGATCCCGAAGAGACGCTCGCGATCATCGTCTCCAAGACTTTCACGACACTCGAAACAATGACCAACGCGCGCTCGCTGCGCGACTGGTTCATCGAGAAAGGCTGCCCGGAGAGTGCGCTGGCGAAGCACTTCGTCGGCGTGTCGGCGAACCCGGCTGAGGTGGTCAAGTTCGGCATCGAGAAAGAGAACGTGTTCGAGATGTGGGACTGGGTTGGCGGGCGTTATTCGCTGTGGTCGGCCGTGGGTCTGTCGATCATGATCGCGATCGGCCCGCAACAGTTCGACGAACTACTGGCCGGCGCCAACGAGATGGACCAGCATTTCCGCGACGCACCGCTTGAGAAGAATCTGCCGGTGCTGCTTGGCATGATCGGCATCTGGTATCGCAACTTCTTCGGCTCACAAAGCTATCTGGTCGCACCGTATTCGGAAGCGCTGCATTTCCTGCCGTCGTATCTGCAACAGCTCGAGATGGAGAGCAACGGCAAGTCGGCGCGCCTCGATGGCGTGATGGTCGACTATCCGACTGCCGCCGTGACCTGGGGCGAACCGGGCACGAACGGGCAGCATGCATTCTTCCAGATGCTGCACCAGGGTCCGACCATCGTGCCGATCGACTTCATCGCCGTGTTGACGCCGGAGCATCCGCTTGTCAGCCATCATCCGAAGCTGCTGGCGAACTGTTTCGCGCAAAGCGAGGCGCTGATGCTGGGCCGCACACTCGAAGAAGCGAAGAAGGTCGCCGGTGCGGACAAGCCGGAACTCGCCCCACACCTGGTGTTCCCGGGCAACCGTCCGACGAGCACATTGCTGGTCGATGCACTCACCGCGCGTTCGCTCGGCGCATTGATCGCACTGTATGAGCACAAGGTGCTGGTGCAGGCCTCAGTGTGGGACATCAATCCGTTCGATCAGTGGGGCGTCGAGCTGGGCAAGATTCTCGGCAAGGTCGTCGAGGCGGATCTGACGGCGGCAAGCGTCGATGAGAAGAAGCATGACTCGTCGACGTCGGCGCTGATCGCACGGGCGCGTGCTGCCTTGAAGCGGTAAGGCGCTGAAGAAGCTGCAATGAAAAAGCGGACCTTTACGGTCCGCTTTTTTTTAGCTCAATAACGATCGCCGGTTTAAACGGCGCGCAGCGCGTTTTCAGGCCAGACGCCCGGCTTCGATCGTCACCGTCGTATCGCAGCGGCGCGCCAACTCGATGTCGTGCGTGACGAGGATCAACGTGGCGCCGTTCGCGCGGTTCATCTCGAACATCAAATCGATCACGGCGTGACCCGTTGCCGCATCGAGGCTGCCAGTCGGCTCGTCGGCGAACAGGATCGCCGGATGCGTAACAAACGCGCGGGCAAGCGCAACCCGCTGCTGCTCGCCGCCCGACAGCAGCTTCGGATAGTGCCCAGTGCGCTTATCGAGTCCCACCTGCTCCAGCAATCCGCGCGCACGTGCCGCAGCCTCGCGCGTACCGATACCGCCTTGCAGTTCGAGCGGCAAGGTGACGTTTTCGAGCGCCGTCAGATGCGGCATCAGTTGAAACGACTGGAACACGAAACCGACCGAGCCGCTGCGCAACGCGGCGCGTTCGTCTTCGCTCAGTTCGGTGAGTTCGCGCCCGAGCAGCCGAACCGAGCCCGAGCTCGCGCTGTCCAATCCTGCGAGCAAGCCGAGCAGCGTAGACTTGCCGGACCCGGATGCGCCGACGATCGCCACACTGCTGCCGGCATCGATAGCAAGATCGATGTCTTCGAGAATCGTCAGTTCACCCGTTGCATCCTTAACCCTCTTGCACAAACCCCGCACTTCAATGACTGGATCAGTTTTGTTTAGCATGGTGAAGCGTAGGTTGAAAGTGCGCACCGCGACGTCTCGCGCGGCGGTGCTGACTACTGCGTTCGGCTCGGCCGTGCTGGCCGCAACCCTGTTTTCGCTGCCCTTCCCAGCCCGTGCGGCCAACGCGCCCGAACAGGCCAGGCCGGTCATCGTCGTGCTCGGCGACAGCATCTCGGCCGAGTACGGCTTACCCCGTGACACCGGCTGGGTTGCCTTGCTGCGCCAACGCCTGACCGATGAGCGAATCGATTATAGCGTCGCCAATGCGAGCATCAGCGGCGACACCACAAGCGGCGGCCGGGCCCGTTTGCCGGCGCTCCTGCAGCGCCTCAAGCCGAGTATCGTGATCGTCGAGCTCGGCGCCAACGATGCGTTACGCGGCGTGCCGCTCGCAACCACCGAAGACAATCTGCGTACGATCATCGAGCAGGCTCAACAAGGCCACGCGAAGGTCGTGCTGGTCGGCATGTACGTGCCACCCAATTACGGCCCCGAGTACACGCAAAAGTTCCACGGCCTGTACGGCGAACTCTCGAAGCAATTGCGCGTGCCTTTGGTGCCCTTCCTGCTCGCCGGCATCGCCGACAAACCGGATATGTTTCAGGCGGACCAGATCCATCCCACACAGCAGGCACAGCCAGTGCTACTCAACAACGTGTGGCCGGCTGTCAAGCCACTCCTTCGCACAAGTTCGCCGCACTGAAACACTCGCGAACAACTTGTGTCCGGTAATTGGGGAGCGCGGATCGATGAGGTCGCTCTGACACTTTCGTTATCCCGCGCCACCCGGCTCGATTCTGAGCGACTTTTGAGGAGATAACGTGAAATATTTACCGTTAATCGCTTTGACCGTGGCAATTTCTGCATGTGCCGCTCAACCGCCTGCTGGCGTCCAATCCGTGGGCCAAAGCCAGCAACCGCCGAAGGCTGTCGCTACGTGCATCGCGCAAAAGTGGGCCGATGGCTCGCAACAGCAAGTTGTGTCGCAAACCACCTTGGCAAACGATCAGGCAATGGATGTCTATGTGCCGGGTCAGCAGCCGCCTAATGGCGCAGCTGCCGTCGTACGGCCGTCCTACACGGGCCCGGGCTCGTGGGTCGGCTTCCGCGCCAATGGCGCTGCCGGCAGCGATGCCACGAGCTCGATCAGCGCTTGCCTCTAAGCGGCTGATGGCGTGAGCCACGCCCTTAAGCCAGCCGTTTGACGAACTTGCATTCGTCAAATGAAAAAGCCCCGCAATATTGCGGGGCTTTTTTGTGCTGCGCGCTTTACCTGCTTGCGCGCTCGCGCCAGTGCTTAGTCACCGTTCGCCTGCGCATTGCTGCTGTCGAGCGAACCGTAGAACTTCACCTTCGAACGGGCCCGCAGCGCTTCGACGTAAGCCTCCGCCTCGGATTGCGCATCGACTTGCGCAATCTGCTGCTGCGCAGCAGCCAAACGCTGCGGATCGATCGGGGCACCCGCAACGACCGCGTTCACGCGATAGATCGCATAGCCGTCGTCGCCGAGATCCACACCGACGTAGGCAGGTAATTTTTGCGCGTCCGCTTTGTAGATTGCACTCAATGCTGCCGGCGGAATGCCTTGCGCGTCATTGCGGGAAACCTTCAGCGGCGACGAGAAGCCGGTCGTGGCCTTCGACTTGTCGAACTCCGCCAGCTTCGCGATGCCGTCCTTGTGAGCGGCCTCGTTCGACTGAACCGCGATCACCTTCTGACGCACTGCGTCCTTGACGGCGTCGAGTGCCGGCACGGCTGCAGCCTTGTAATCGGTCACGCGCGCCGCGATCAGCGTGTTGCCGCCGACGTCGATCGCTTGCGTGTTGTTGCGCGCGGTCACTGCGTCGTTTGCGAACACGGCAGCCAGGAACTTCGCATTGTTCAACGGGCTGTCAGGCGGCAGCTTGGGATCCGGCTGCGGCGTCACCGTGGCCGTTTGCAATTGCAGCTTGTACTTGTCAGCGGCAGGCTGCAGGCTCTTCGCCTTCTCGTAGACGATCGACGTGAAGCCTTCCGAATCGTCGCTGAATGCCTTGCTCGCCAGTTGCGTCTTCAGGTCTTTCGCGATCTGATCTTTCACTTCGTCGAACGGCTTGGTGACCGTCGGCTTCACGTCCGTCACCTTGACAATGTGATAGCCGAAGTCGGTCTGCACGATACCGCTGATCTCGTCTTTCTTGAGACCGAACACGGCGTCGTCGAACGCCTGGCCGCCTGCGATCATGCCGCGCCCGAAGTACCCCAGGTCGCCGCCCTTCGACGCCGAACCCGGATCCTGCGAATCCTGCTGCGCGATCTGCGCGAACTGGTCCGGATGCGCCTTGACCTGTGCAAGCACCTCTTCGGCCTTCTGCTTCGCCTTGGCCTTCTCAGCCGCGCTGGCATCTTTCGGTGCCGAGATCAGAATGTGGCTCGCCCGCACCTGACCGTCCGTGCGGTAATGCGCGATGTTGTCGTCGTAGTACTTCTTCTGGTCGGCGTCGCTCGGCTGAATGGCTGCCGACAACGTTGCCGGCGACAGCACAAGGTACTGAATCGTTGCCGTAGCCGGCGTGGCGAAGTCGTTGCGATGCGCATCGTAATACGCTTGCAGTTGCGCATCCGTAGGCTGCACCCTCGCTGCGTAGTCACGCGGATGGAATGCGATACCCTGCACTTCACGCTGCTGTTCGGCGAGCTCGGTCAGATGCTGGGCGAGGGTCTTCGACGTGAAGGCACTGCCTTGAATGCTGGCAGGCAACTGCTGCGTGGCGAGGCTATAACGCACACGTTCGTCGTATTGATCGGGCGTCATGCCCTGCATCGCGAGCAACTGCTTGTAGCGGTCGACGTCGATCGAACCATCAGGATTCTTCAGCGACGAGATCACCGGATCGTTTAGCAGTACGCGACGTACCGCGTCGTCAGATGCGGTCAGATGCAGGCGCTGTGTTTCGTCGGCCAGCACACGCTGCTCGATCAAACCGTCGAGCATTTCGCGACGGCGCTCCGGCGTGTCGAACGACTTCATGTCGAACTGCGCGCCGAGCATTTGACGGGCGCGGTCTAGCTGCTGACGCATTGCGTCGTCGTACTCTGCGCGCGTGATCTTGTGGCCGTTGACGCTGGCGACGTTTGCACTTTCGTCAAAGAAGCCGCGGAAACCTTGAATACCCACAAAACCCAACCCCGGCACAATGACGAGGATGAGCATGAACATCATCAGGCGTTTGTGATTGCGGAAAAAATCGAGCATGCGTGAACGAGTGCCAAAAACAGAACGCCCGATCTTACAACAGCGGGCAATAAAAAAGGCGAACCGGAGTTCGCCTTTCGAGGATACTGGCGGAGTGGACGGGACTCGAACCCGCGACCCCCGGCGTGACAGGCCGGTATTCTAACCGACTGAACTACCACTCCTTATACTGCGCTTAACTACTGATGCTAAACAGAACCACTAAGCCGAATCTGAAACTGGTGGGTGCTGAGAGGCTCGAACTCCCGACCTACGCCTTGTAAGGGCGCCGCTCTACCAACTGAGCTAAGCACCCGTTTCGCGATTCAGCGTGCTTCTGCTTTTACTGCCTGATCGAACAACTTGAACCGCAATGAATGCGACACCAAGTCACGCAAGATTCGCCGCACTTCTTTCTAACGAATCTGCAATTCCTCAAGCAGCAAGCCCATTAGTTTAGCGCATCCTTCAGAGCTTTGCCAGGCCTAAATTTAGGGACCTTCGCTGCCTTGATCTTGATCGCGGCGCCCGTGCGCGGATTGCGACCCGTGCGCGCGGTGCGCTTGCCCACAGCAAACGTACCGAACCCCACCAGCGTCACCGAACCGCCTTTCTCCAACGTACCCTTGACCCCACCGATCACCGCATCGAGTGCACGGCCTGCCGCAGCTTTCGAAATATCCGCTTGCTGCGCAATGTGATCGATCAATTCCGTTTTATTCATTCCAACCCCCGAGAATGTTTGTGGCGAATGTTTATGGCACTCGTGACGGCGCTCTGTAGCACCTGACATCACGCGGCTGGCGGACAACGCCGAGCCGACTCATTAGAATTGGCCGAAACCCTTGTGTCAAGCGGGGTTGAGCCTGATTTGGGCGGTTCTGGAGGGTGCTTCCTATAACCAAATCTTGCCGCAAATCGATGCGCGCACAACCAGTCGGCGACTGAGCACGCCCTTTGCTCAAAAGGTGGGATTGTACGCATTCCAGACGCGTCTTTCAGCATCTCGCCGGCAATAAAAAACCCGCGGCCTGGGCCGCGGGTTTTTTGTACAGCAAACAGCTTTCGCCGCTGACTGCCTTAGTGCTTCACGACTTCCGTCGCACCGGCGTCTTTGCCGGGTTCAGCCGCTGCGACAGGCGCAGCCGCCGGCTTCGGCTCTTCGTCCGGCAACGCCTGAGGCACACGTTCGAGCGCCAACTCGAGCACCTTGTCGATCCACCGGACCGGCACGATTTCGATTGCGTTCTTCACGTTGTCCGGAATTTCCGTCAAGTCCTTGACGTTTTCTTCCGGAATCAGCACCAGCTTGATACCGCCGCGATGCGCTGCCAGCAGTTTTTCCTTCAGGCCGCCGATCGGCAGGACCTCGCCACGCAACGTGATTTCGCCCGTCATCGCGACATTGGCACGGACCGGAATGCCGGTCAGCACCGACACCAGCGCGGTTGTCATCGCGATACCGGCCGAAGGACCGTCCTTCGGCGTCGCGCCTTCCGGCACGTGGATGTGAATGTCCTGTTTCTCGAACGCTTCGTCCTTGATACCCAGACGGCGCGAACGCGAGCGGACCACTGAGCGCGCAGCTTCGACGGATTCCTTCATCACGTCGCCGAGCGAACCCGTGCGGATCACATTGCCCTTGCCCGGCATCACCGCGGCTTCGATGGTCAGCAGATCGCCGCCCACTTCCGTCCACGCGAGACCCGTGACCTGGCCAACCTGATTTTCCTTGGCAGCCAGACCGAAGTCGTACTTGCGCACGCCGAGGAACGTGTCGATATTGCTCGCGTCGACCTTCACCGCGCCTTCCGCCTTCTTCAGCAGAAGCATCTTCACGACCTTGCGGCAGATCTTCGAAATCTCACGCTCAAGCGAACGCACGCCCGATTCACGCGAGTAGTAACGAATGATGTCGCGGATCGCCGACTCCGTCACATCGACCTCGCCATCCTTGAGGCCGTTGTTCTTCTTCTGCTTCGGCAACAGGTAACGCTGCGCGATGCTGACCTTCTCGTCTTCCGTGTAACCCGACAGACGGATCACTTCCATCCGGTCGAGCAACGGCGGCGGGATGTTCAGCGAGTTCGAGGTCGCCACGAACATCACGTCCGACAGATCGAAGTCGACTTCGACGTAGTGATCGGCGAACGTATGGTTCTGTTCCGGATCGAGCACTTCCAGCAGGGCCGACGACGGATCGCCGCGGAAATCCTGGCCCATCTTGTCGACTTCGTCGAGCAGGAAGAGCGGATTGCGCACGCCGACCTTGGTCAGGCTTTGCAGGATCTTGCCGGGCATCGAACCGATGTACGTACGACGGTGACCGCGAATCTCGGCTTCGTCGCGCACGCCGCCGAGCGCCATACGCACGAACTTGCGGTTCGTTGCGCGAGCGATCGACTGACCCAGCGACGTCTTACCGACACCCGGAGGCCCAACGAGGCACAGGATCGGCGCTTTGACCTTGTCGACACGTTGCTGGACCGCGAGATACTCGAGAATGCGTTCCTTCACCTTCTCGAGACCGAAGTGGTCTTCATCGAGCACACGTTCCGCATTCGAGAGGTCGTTGTTGACCTTGCTCTTCTTGCGCCACGGCAAGCCGATCAGCGTATCGATGTAGTTACGCACGACCGTCGCTTCAGCCGACATCGGCGACATCAGCTTGAGCTTCTTCAGCTCGGCGTCGGCCTTCTTCTTGGCTTCCTTCGGCATGCGGGCAGCCGTGATGCGCTTCTCGAGTTCTTCGAGATCCGCACCTTCTTCGCCTTCGCCCAGTTCCTTCTGGATCGCCTTGACCTGTTCGTTCAGGTAGTACTCGCGCTGGCTCTTCTCCATCTGGCGCTTCACACGCCCACGGATGCGCTTTTCGACCTGCAGGATGTCGATCTCGGCTTCGAGTTGCGCGAGCAGATGCTCGAGGCGCTCGATGACCGGGAACATTTCGAGGATGTGCTGCTTCTGGTCGAGCTTGAGCGGCAGATGCGCCGCGATCGTATCGGCCAGACGGCCAGCCTCGTCGATGCCCGACAGCGACGTCAGGATCTCCGGCGGGATCTTCTTGTTCAGCTTCACATACTGGTCGAACTGCGACACGATCGCGCGGCGCAGCGCTTCAGTTTCAGCGCTGTCGGCGTGGTCGGGTTCGAGCGGCATGACTTCGCACGAAAACTGCGTTTCCTGTTCTTCGATGGAAAGCGTTTTCGCGCGCTGCAAGCCCTCGACGAGCACCTTAACGGTGCCATCGGGCAGCTTCAGCATTTGCAGGATGTTGGCAACACACCCTACTTCGTACATGTCCTTTTCGGTCGGCTCATCTTTCGCAGCCGTTTTCTGGGCGACGAGCATGATGTGCTTGCCGCCTTCCATCGCTGCTTCGAGAGCCTTGATCGACTTCGGGCGGCCTACGAAGAGCGGAATCACCATGTGCGGGAAGACGACTACGTCACGCAGCGGGAGCAGCGGGAGCGTAATGCGTTCCGGCGGGAGGAGTTGGGTTCCTGACATTTCATTTCCCCATGAGTGGAATCAGTTCGTTCGATAGGTGAGGCCAGCAGAAAAGATTGCAAGCCTCCGCGTGTGGGAAAAGTTCAGTGACTCCGAAGGTTCAGTGACTCCATAGTGAAAACAACCATCCTGACCACACGATAAACGAAAAAAGCCGTTCACGTCGCCATGAACGGCTTTTTTTGCAGAACCCGAAAGCCGATCAGTTCGAACCCGCCACTTTTGGCGCGTCTTCGTAGATCAGCAGCGGCTTGCCGTCACCGTCAATTACGTTGTCGTCGATGATGACCTTGCTAACGCCTTTCATCTGCGGCAAATCGTACATGACGTCAAGCAACGCCTGTTCCAGGATGGAGCGCAGACCGCGAGCGCCCGTCTTGCGACGGATCGCTTTACGTGCGACAGCCTGCAACGCAGCCGGGCGAATCTCGAGCTCGACGCGTTCCATATTGAACAGCTTGTGGTACTGCTTCACCAGAGCATTCTTCGGTTCGACGAGGATCTTCATCAACGCCGGTTCGTCGAGCTTGCCGAGCGTAGCCACCACCGGCAGACGGCCGATCAGTTCAGGAATCAGACCGAACTTGATCAGATCTTCCGGCTCCACTTCGCGCAGCACTTCGCCGGCGTCGCGGTCCTGCTTGCTTTTCACGCTCGCGCCAAAGCCAATCCCGGTCTTCTCGGTACGGTCGACGATGACCTTCTCGAGGCCGTCAAACGCGCCACCGCAAATAAACAGAATATTGGTGGTGTCGACCTGGATGAAGTCCTGATTCGGATGCTTACGGCCACCCTGCGGCGGCACCGACGCCATCGTGCCCTCAACCAGCTTCAGCAAGGCCTGCTGCACGCCTTCGCCCGACACATCACGGGTGATCGACGGGTTGTCGGACTTGCGGCTGATCTTGTCGATTTCGTCGATGTAGACAATGCCGCGCTGGGCCTTGTCGACTTCGTAATTGCAATTCTGCAGCAGCTTCTGAATGATGTTCTCGACGTCTTCGCCGACGTAGCCGGCTTCCGTCAGCGTCGTTGCATCGGCAATGACGAACGGGACGTTCAGAAGGCGTGCGAGCGTCTGCGCGAGCAAGGTCTTGCCGGAACCGGTCGGGCCGATCAGCAGGATGTTGCTCTTGGACAGCTCGATCTCGTCCTTCTTGTCGAGATGCTTGAGGCGCTTGTAGTGGTTGTACACCGCGACCGCGAGAATCTTCTTCGCGCGTTCCTGACCGATCACATACTGGTCGAGGATTTCACGGATTTCCTGCGGACTCGGCAGATCGGACTTGGACAAGCCCGCCTCGATGCCCGCCCCTGCAGCCTCATCGCGGATGATTTCGTTGCACAGGTCGATACATTCATCACAGATGAACACCGACGGGCCAGCAATCAGTTTTTTGACTTCATGCTGGCTCTTGCCGCAGAACGAGCAATACAACAGCTTTTCGCTGTTAGAACCTTTCTTGTCCGCCATAGATGTGTGAGCCTCCGGACACTCGATTACATGATACGCCGTTTGCCCCTGCCTCGCGATTTGGGCGCGGCGGGGCTTGAGCCAGGATAACGGCGTTTGCCGCAGGCGCTCGGACGAGTCTTGATTATTTCACAACCGATCCGATGACGGTCTCGCCCCGTTTTGGAACAAGACCGTACCGATTCAAGGACGCTTATGCGCCACCTGGTCGACCAGACCGTAAGCTTGCGCGTCATCGCCGGACATGAAATTGTCCCGGTCGGTGTCGCGGGCGATACGCTCGACCGGCTGGCCGGTGTGGTGCGCGAGCAGATGATTCAGCCGTTCCTTCAGGTACAGAATTTCCCGTGCCTGAATTTCGATGTCCGAGGCCTGGCCACGCGCGCCGCCCAGCGGCTGGTGAATCATCACACGTGAATTCGGCAGCGCAAAGCGTTTACCCTTTGCGCCAGCTGCCAGCAGGAACGCGCCCATGCTGGCCGCGAGGCCCATGCACAGCGTCGAAACGTCCGGCTTGATGAACTGCATCGTATCGTAGATCGCCATCCCGGCCGACACCGAACCGCCCGGGCTGTTGATATAGAAACTGATGTCCTTGTCCGGGTTTTCACTTTCAAGGAACAACATCTGCGCGACGACGAGGTTGGCCGTCTGATCGTTCACTTCGCCGACGAGGAACACAATGCGTTCCTTCAGCAGACGCGAATAGATGTCATACGAGCGCTCACCCCGGCCACTCGTTTCCACGACGATCGGCACCAGTCCGAGCGCCTGCGCTTCGAGATCCCGGGACGACTGGGAGGTCAACGTGTCCAGCATTTGGGCGCGAAAGGTCATGCAATGGATCCTTGTCTGGAAATATTCTAAATATTAGATGCTAGACAGGTGCGGCCGACAAACCCGTATTCAAGTGCGCGATCAGTACGGACGCGGCGTGCAACACCGTGCAAAACGCAACGCACTTTCACAGCACAAAAAAACGGCGTGCGGGCCGTCGCTCCGACAGCCGGCACGCCGTTGCAGCGACGCTTACGCTTGCGCCGTTGCGCTTGCCAGTTCTTCGAAGCTCACTTCCTTGTCCGTCACCTTGGCCTTGCTGAGGACGAAATCGACGACGTTGGCTTCAACGACGTACGCTTCCATTTCGGCAAGACGCTGCTGATTGGAATAATACCAGCGGACGACTTCCTTCGGGTCTTCGTAGCTTTTCGCGAATTCGTCGACTTCGGCACGAATCTGCTCCGGCTTGGCTTGCAGTTCATTTGCCTTGACCAGCTCGGCCAGCACGAGGCCCAGCTTCACGCGACGCTCAGCCTGTTCCTTGAACATTTCAGCCGGGATCGGTGCGTCAGCGGCGTTCGGCACGCCACGTTGCTCGAGGTCCTGACGGGCCATGCCAACCAGGCGTTCCTGATCTTGTGCGATCAATGCGCTCGGCACGTCGAGCTCGGAAATCTTCAGCAGCGCGTCCATGACCTGGTTCTTGACGATCGCTTGCGTGCGACGCTTCGCTTCGCGCTCGAGATTGTCTTTGATCTCAGCGCGCATCTTGACCAGATCGCCGTCTTCGATACCGAGCGACTTCGCGAATTCAGCGTCGATTTCCGGCAGGTGCGGCCATTCGATCTTCTTCATCGTGATCGTGAATTGCGC
Organism: Burkholderia sp. GAS332; assembly: GCA_900142905.1. Taxonomy (NCBI): domain Bacteria; kingdom Pseudomonadati; phylum Pseudomonadota; class Betaproteobacteria; order Burkholderiales; family Burkholderiaceae; genus Burkholderia; species Burkholderia sp. GAS332. Next base: position 2,883,061 of record FSRV01000001.1, read on the forward strand.
GGTCTTACCAGCGACATCCTTGCCGTGATAGTCAGCCGGGAAAGCCAGATCGAATTCCTTCGATGCGCCGACCGCGAGGCCCAGCGCTGCTTTTTCGAATTCCGGCAGCATGCGGCCTTCGCCCAGCACGAATGCGAAGTCTTCGGCGCTACCGCCCTGGAACACTTCACCGTCGATCTTGCCGACGAAGTCGACCGTCACGCGGTCGCCGTCTTTAGCTGCCGTGTCCGCGCCGCCGTCGCCATGCTCGCCGGCTTCGCCGCGAGCGTGGAAATGCACGCGCTGCTTGCGCAGGATGTCCAGCGTGCGGTCGATTTCCGCTTCGCTGATGGTGGTCGTGGTGCGTTCGATTTCAGCCGTGGCGACGTCGCCCAGCTTCACTTCCGGATACACCTCGAAGGTCGCGTCGAACGCGTAGTCGCCTTCAGCAGCGTCGGCCTTCGGCGCGAAGCTCGGCTGACCGGCAACGCGCAGGTTTTCGGCGCGGCTGATGTCGAAGAATTCCTTGCCGACCTTGTCGCTCAGCACTTCGGCTTCCACCTGGCCCGAATACTGTTGGGTGACCATCTTGAGCGGCACCTTGCCCGGGCGGAAACCCGGCATGCGCACGTTCTTCGCGAGTTGGCGGATACGCGAGTCCACTTCCTTCTGCACGGCATCCTTCGGCAGGGAAATCGTGACGCGGCGTTCGAGCTTGCCGAGGTTTTCAACAACGTTAGCCATGGCTTCAATCGTCCTAAAATTATTCGAGCGAATCAGTTATCTTCTGCGTGCCGCGTCTCGATGTCGCTTCGCATCGCGCGTCACATCAATTCGGTGCCTGCGCCGCGGGCTTGCAGGCCGCCGGCAGCACGGTTGGGTCCAAAGAGCCGAATATTTTAGCAAACTATTTGCGCGCTTAGCCGGGATTCGGTGATTGCGCGCGTTTTTATCGGTGTTCGGGCCGCTTTCCGCGCTGTTTTTCACCTGTTTGCAGCTTGCTTTATGGCGGTTGAGCGCTGGCTTTGCGTTCAGTCCCCAGCCAGTTTCCAGGCTGGCCTGCTGCAGCTGAACGACTCCTTTCATCGACGCCGGTCCCGCCGGAGGAGCTCGCACAGCCGACGGCGCAGCGCTTGCCGCGCGTGTGCCCACTCGTGATTCCCGCCCGCGCTGCCGCGGACGATCCCGGCTATGCCGTTCGACATATTCAGTCGGCGCGTCCATGCTGATAAGCTAACGGACGCGCTCGGGGCTGCGCCTGCATTCTTCATATCGTCCGCCCTCGCAACGATCCTAACCATTCAGAGACACCATGCCGAATTTGCCGTCCTCGCCTGTCGTCGTCATTGCTCCCGATTCCTTTAAAGGTTCGCTCAGCGCGGAACAGGTCGCGCAGGCGATTGCGTCCGGCATCCAGCGCGCCCGGCCCGACGCCAGCGTGCGCATCTGCCCGATGGCCGACGGCGGCGAAGGCACGCTCGACGCCATGCTCACGAGCGGCGGCGAACGCCGCACGCTGAGCGTGCGCGGCGCGGCCGGCCCGGTGCGCGAGGCACTCACCGGCCTGCTTGCGGATGGCAGCGCGATCATCGAAACGGCGGAAATCGTCGGCATTACCGATCCGGTCGGCATGGGCGTGCCGGTCGAAGCGCGCAGCACGCGCGGCATGGGCGAAGCAATTCGTGCCCTGCTCGACGCGGGCGTGCGGCGCTTTTTCGTTGCGCTCGGCGGCAGCAGCACGAACGACGGCGGCGCCGGCCTGCTGGCCGGCCTCGGCCTGAAGCTTTTCGACGGAGAAGGCAAAGAGCTCGACGCCACACCTGAACAACTCGCTCGCGTGGTGCGTCTCGACGTGTCGCAGCTGGACGCCCGTCTGGCAGACACGCAGTTCGTCGGCATGTCGGACGTGGACAACCCACTGACCGGCGATCACGGCGCGACCGCGGTGTTCGGACCGCAAAAGGGTGTGAAGCCGGACCAGGTTGTCCCGATCGACGCCGCCCTCGCCCGCTTCGCCGATCTGCTCGAGGCGGCGCTGGGGCGCACGGCACGCGACCAACCCGGCGCGGGTGCGGCCGGCGGTCTCGGTTTTGCACTGCACATGCTGGGCGCGCAGTTCGAGCCGGGCGCGGAAACCGTCGCGCGGCAAATTGGGCTGGACGCGGCGCTTGAAGGCGCGAACTGGCTGATCACCGGCGAAGGCCGCTCGGACGTGCAAACACTGCACGGCAAGGCGCCGTTCATCGCTTGCCGTCATGCACAGGCAGCGGGCGTGCCGGCCACGCTGCTCTCCGGCGCGGTCGACTCCGCGGCGCTGCCGCGCCTCGCCGAACATTTCAGTGGCTGCTTCTCGCCGGCCCCTGGGCCGATCACCCTTGAGGTTGCGATTCGCGACGCGGCGCGCTTGCTGGCCGACGCGGCCGAGCAATTGACGCGCCTGAAATACGGCGCGCGTTGACCGGCAGGACGGTTGCGGCAACAATCACAGCGCCGCAACCGCTCCACTCATCACGGGAAGACCATGAAGGACTCCGCCAAAGCCGGACTCGAACAGTTCCTCACGTATCGCCTGCATGTGCTGAATAAACTCGCCGAGCGTGGTATCAGCGAGCGCTATCAGGACAAGCTGGGTGTGACCTTGCCGGAAGCGCGGGTGATTGCGTCGGTGGGTTCGTTCGGACCGTTTTCGATCATGGAACTGGCGCGGCACGCCAACCTCGACAAGAGTCAGGCGAGCCGTGCGGCTGAGGCGTTGATCAAGCAAGGACTCGTGAAACGCGAGCCCAGCGCTGAAGACGGCCGCGTCGTGCTGGTGTCGCTAACCCCCGAAGGCCGTGCGCTCTATCGCAAGGTGATGCCGATCGCGCGTAAGTGGAACGGGGATATGTTCGACTGCCTCGACGACCAGGAAAAGCTCGCGTTCGGCCTGGCACTCGACAAGATCATCAACACGATGTCGGAGCGCGAGGGGTAAGCAACGGCGTGCGGCCGCGGAGTGCGCCCGCGCCGGAGTCAGCTCTTTCCGGTGCCTTGACCGTCACCGTCGGCCGCGCCTGCATCTTTCACCATAGCGCTCGCTGCACCTGGCCCGCTGGACACACCGCCGGCCAATCCATCTGCACCGCCCACGCCGCCAGTTCCACCGCCGCCATCGGCCACGCCCCCAGCCACATCGCCAGCCTGGGCCCTGGCCTGGCCCTGAGCGCTACGCGCAAGCCGCCAGGCGATCGCACCGAGCGAGCCGACGGCCAGCAACAAGGCTGCCCACAACATATAGCGCCGCATCACATCGGGGTCTTTGCCCGACGACTGCGCGTCGGCGTCTTCTTCAACGGGTAGCGCGTCGCCCAGCCGCGCCGCCACGACCACCGACGACGCCCCCATCAGCAGATCCGCCCGGCTCACCGCCGACGACACCGCAGCCGCACTCCCCACCGCCAGCGTAAAGGGCGCAGCCCCGCGCGCGACGAAAGTGAGTGTCGCCGGACGCCAGCCCGCGGCGACGGTCAACGCGCCGCTTCCCAAACCACCGTTGCGCGTGTCGACCACTACGCGCCACTGACGATCCGTGTCAGGCGCCATTTCGAGCGATGGATTGCTTTGCTCCACCGTGCCGTTGTGCAACCGGAACAGCGTCGCGCTCGATGCTTCTCGCCACGCCGTCTCCAGACCCGCCCGCGAATAGATGACGGCCGGCGCCACCGTATTGGGCTGCGGCAGATTCAGGCGCAAACGATCTACGGGATAAGGCCCGCCGGTCTCGAAGAAATACTCGCCGGTTTTCGGCCCCGCGCGGGCAACGATGCCTTCACGCCATTCCCGTTGGGAATCCGCGCGCTGCGTATGATCGGCGCTGGCCGCCTGCACCTGAGCGTCGATTGACTCGATGTACGGCGCGCCGTCAAGCCAGCGCAACCGCAGGTAACGCGCACGCATGCCGTTGAGCTCGATGCGGTCCTGGCTCAGCGTGCTGCCGTTGTAGCTGACCTTGAGCAGTTGCGCCTCGCCGGCGGGTTGCCAGTTGCGCAAATCGTCACTCGATTCGGCGTTGACACGCCCCTGGTAGTTGTCGTCGCGCACATGGACGACCAATGCCTCTACCCGAGCGCCCTCCCGCGTCTCGCGCGCGACATCGATCAGATCGCCGTCATCTTGCGCGCGGCCCGGCGGGGCCGAGGTTGCACGCAGCGACCCGTCGGCGGCAATCGTTACGCCGAGTGGCGCGCCCGTGCCTCCGGGTGCGGCGGGCGGCATCGGGAACCAGCGCACCGGCCGCAACGTGGCCGGCGTGCGGGAAGGCTCACGGGGTGAGTCGAGCGAGTACGGCACGGGTTCGCCGGCGCCATTGAACACGCGCACGTCGCCGAGATCGCTGCGCTGGCTGGCGGCGTAGACGGCAGCCGGAAGCGTCACGCTGTAATAAGCGGCGCCGCTTTCGAGTTCGAGCGCAAAGCGCTGCTCAAACCGATCGGCTGCTAGCGCCGCCGTCGACACCCACACGGACGAGATCGCAAGACACCACCCCGTCACTATCAAGACACGCTTCATGGCTCAGTTTCCAGAACGGCCACCTTGGGCGGCAACGGCGAGAAGTAGCCGATCAGCAGCAGCATCAGGCCGATACCGATGAACGACACGATCCGCTCGATGCCCGTCACGTGCGACAGATCGAACAGGAACAGTTTGACGACGGTCGCCGCCAGCAGTCCGCCGCCGATGAACCAGAATAGCCGGCTGGCCCGGCGGGTCGCCCAGATCATCATAGCCAACGCGCAGACCGTCCAGAATACCGATACTGAAGCCTGCACAAGCATCGAGTGTGACATCTGGTCAAGCTGATACGGCACGCCGATCCAGTGATGCAGCGTGCGCAGCAGCATCGCATTAAGCCAGACGAATCCGGTCACGCCGACCGCCACCTGCAACTGCACGCGGTATTGGTCGATCGGCACGCCGAGGCGGTTGATGCGCACGAGCCACAACGCCGCCAGGGCAAAAATCACCGCCTGCACCAGGTCGAGCGGATTGAGCAGCGGCAGACGCGCCCACGCGCCGCCGTCCTGCGTCAGGTTCGCATAGAACGTCCACACCCACATCACCAACACGAGCGGCGTCGACGCAATCGCGCACAAGCGCACGATGCTGTCGCGACGCGCGAGCCACAGCCCGGCAAACGCAAACGCGCTCCAGCCGACCAGAAACACCTGCTGGAAATTGAACGATGCCAACACCGCTTCCACATCGTACGCTGCATGGAAATGATGATGCAGCGTGCGCAGCAGCAATGCGTTGAACCACAGGAACAGCGTAGCGAGCACCGCATAGTCGAAAGCCCGCGGATGCCAGCGCACGCCTAATGCGCGAAGGCGCCTCACCCACACGGCGCAGGCGATGAACGCGAGGATCTGCGCCACATCCAGCGGATTGAGGATCGGCAGCCAGAAGAGCGGCGCGGCGCTGCCGTCGCTCGTTAGACTCGCGATGCTCCACAACCACAGCAAGGCGGCGAGCGGTGCTGCGGCCCACACCTGATAAGCCTGCACAAAGCGTGCGACCGGCCAGCGCAAACGGTGCCCGACGCCGGCCACCAACAGCAGCAGAACGCCAAAACCATAAGCCCACGCGCTCCAGCTCCACGCGCCTTCCGGCACGTAGGCGCGCAAGCCCCAATAGCCTTCGAACGCAAGGAGCGCGCCGGCCGTCCAGAACATCAGCGTATGCAGCGGCGCGAGCACGTGATCGCCGACGTCGCTCTGCTGACGCCACAGCAGCACGTAGGCAGACGCCGCGACGAGCGCGCAAACCAGCCAGCCGTAACCGCTGACCAGCGCCATGCTCAACATGAACAGACTCAGCGTGAGCAGAGCGAGGACCGGCACAAGCGCCAGTGCAGGCATTTCGGCGAGCGGCCAGCGCAGCTTGCGATGCGCGGCGTGCGCGAGCCAGGCGGTGAAAACCGCGAACAGTGCGATGACGGCAGTCTCGAAACAATCGCGATCGTATGCAAGATGGGCCTGAGCGTACGTATGGATTTCGTGGAGGCCACCCATGGTCCACCACAACAGCCCCCATACGCCGGCGACGAGGCCGATCTGCGGCATCCATGCGTGCCACGCCCCCGCTTCGCTGCGGCCATGCAAGCGCCATCCGGTGAAGACACCCGCAACCGCGATCAGCACGGTCGCGATGTACGCGCCGTTCAGGACCGGCCACGCATGCGCGCCGTCGATCGGTGCGAGCGTGCCGACGACATACGCGCCCGCTGCGGCCAGTTGCATCAGCAAGCCGAAGCCAAAAGCGGTCAGGCGCCGCTGACGCACGGCGAGCCAGGTGATCGCGGCGCCTTCGATTGCCCAGGTCGCGCTTGTGGTCGGTCCGGTGAAAGCGAGCGGCACGGCGAGCGTGGCGAAGATCACGGCCAACGCGAGCATGGCCTCGAACATCATGTCGAGACGCACCCGCCGCCGCGCCAGCCAGCCCGCGATCGCGAGGTAGAACGCGGCCAGCGCCACCGCGCTCCATGCGAGACCGAATTCGGTGCCCCGCATCAGCGCCGCTTGCAGACCGATCGCGACAAGCGGCGTACCGAATACCAGCGTGCCGTCGACGTAATGCTTAAGCGCGACGTCGCGGCGCACCGCGTAGAGCAACGCGATGCCGACATACATCAGGAAGAACAGAATCAGGAACGGCTCGGTGCTGGCAAGCAACTCAGGCCGGTAAGCCGTCACGCCCCACACGGCGCCGATCGAGAACGTGAACACGAAGCCAAGCAGATTCAAAGGCCGCCAAGCCTTGAACCACGCAATCGCGAAAATGCCCGCGTTGAGCAACGCGTAGTAGCTGAACAGCATCACGTGACTGCCGCCGCCCGTCGACAGGAGAACCGGCGCGAGGAAGCCGCCCGCGCTGCCCATGAAGGCCAGCGACGATGCGTTCTGCCGCACCGCCAGAAACGCGCTCAAGCCGCAGATCGCGATCATCAGCGGCAAGGCTGCGCCCGCCGGCAGCAGATGGTAGAGCTTCGTTGCGGCGAACACCGTCAGATAGAGCGCACCGACGCCGCCGCCTTGCAAGATCAGCCCGTACGCGCCGCGGCGCTCGCCAATGCGCCAGCCGAGTCCGAGCAAGGCGGTCGCGGCAAGTGCGACGCCGGCGAGGCGGAATTCGATCGGCAGCAGGCTGTTGTCGGCCGCGTATTTGAGCAGGAACGCAATGCCGAAGAACAGCACAATGATGCCGACGCGCACGACCGTGTTGCCGCCGAATAGCCAGTCGCGGGCGCTTTTGAAGATGCGTTCGGCGAGACCGGGGCCGCGCGGCGGTGCGGGCGGAGACGGTGGCGCGGACGGGGTTTGTGCTGAAAGCGGCTCGGCGGAAAGCGATGGCGGCAGCGCTGGCTCGGCGGACGGCGACAACGCCATTGGGTTGCGTGATTGAGCATTCAGCGTGCTCGGTACGCGCGGTGCGTTCGGTGCGCTCGACGCAGGCGCTTGGGCCGACGCCGGCGGCGTGACCGCGCTGGCGCTCACCGTCGAGCGCACGGCTGCCGGCTGCGCGGGCGTTACCGCAGGCTCGCGGGGTGGCTTTTGTTCCGCAGCGGGCGGTATCGCGTAAGGATGCGGCACGACATCGGCTGGACGCAGTTTGGACGTCGCCAACTCGCCATCCACGCTCCCGGCCGCCGATGCACCAGTGACACTGGCCCGCAACTCGCGGATCTCACCGCGCAGCACGACGATCTCGCGCTCGAGTTGCTCGACGCGCGCGGGCAGTTCGCCGGATGGGCTGTCAGCCGGGTGGTTCAAATTGTCGGACGCCACCGGTTTGGGCGCGGGTTCGTTCGCGACGCGTGGGGACCTCTTTTGCAGCAGACGGGCGAGCGCAACGCCACCCACCCCACCCACCAATGCACCGAAAGCGATCGAAAAATCGTTCGACATGGCGGCCATGATCCCGATCACCGCGCCGATCACGGCAAATATCACGCTCATCGAGTCCCTCTTTTATTGTCTTCAGCTGCGAGATCCGTTTGTTGCACGGATTAATCCGAGACTATTGCATCAGCAATACGGCGAAAATCGGCGCGCAGAATACCATGCAAATCGAGTTTTGAACCATGCTTTTGAACCATTGAGCGAGCGAAGCAGAATGGTGCGGTTTATTCGTCGGCGCATTTCGATTTTTCGCCGACTTTACGCGGCTTATTCTCACAGGATTAATCCGCGGGCTGCCGAAGATAAACGCAAGCGCGTCCGCGCGGACGCACCGACCGGTATGATTCGAACACGTGCGCGCCACAACCCGGCCAGAGCGGACCCAAGCAGCCATTTCTAACTCCACGCATCCAATGTGCCCAGCGTCCGGATTAACAATCCACGCAATAGGCATCACAACGGATACCACGCCATCTCGGGCGCAACTTGATGGACACCCGATTGCCTGGACAAATCCAGCAGCGACGTTCAGCTACACCAACTGCATATCGTTTAATAAATAAACTGCGCCGAAAACGATCGTCACGCTTCGAGCATAGCAGGCCCGGCGAGGCCACTGCGTTCGCGGCAACGCGCCAACCATGTCAAAATTCGGGCGCGGCCACCAGGCCTTCGATCACCCCCATTTCATCCAGGGACGTTTCAGTGGACATCAACAAACAGGTAGCGGCCCTCACCGCCTCAGAACTTCAAACCGCCGGCGCGAGCCAGGCAACGGCGATCGCCGTCAGTGTGCTGCTGCGTCATCTGCGCTCGCCTGAACTGGTAAAACTGTTGTCGTCGGCGTTCGAAAACCATCAGGCAGTCATGCTGCAAACGCCGTGGCCCGATCCGATGCTGCAGGCGTTCGAATCGACCCGTCGTTTTCTCGAAGGCGCCGCACAAGCCGAACTGCCAGGCACACAAGCCGAACAAAAACCTCAGACGCCGGACGCCTGAACGCTGCCGGGCACGCACGGCTCGACGCAAGTCACGCAAAAAACAAAAAACCCCGTCAGTCTGAAGACTTAACGGGGTTCTCTGCGACATAGGAATGGTGCGAGGGAGGGGACTCGAACCCCTACACCCTTGCGGGCGTCAGGACCTAAACCTGGTGCGTCTACCAATTTCGCCACCCTCGCAGCCGGGCAAGCTGCAATGCCTCTTGCCCGATGTCCTGCCTGCTCACGAACGCGTTATAAAACCGCGCCCGAAAGCGTAAGCGCGAGATTCTAACTGATTGATTCGCACTTGTCTGCATTTGCTCATGCATCGGCTCAAGGAGTGTCGATGCTACAATTTTTGGCTAAACGCGCGCGCACCGCGCCCCTCTTCGCCTGCCCTTCCCCACATTCCAATCCTGTGAATTTCGACGAATACTGCCAGCAGAAAGCAGCGCCGCCCGGCTCGAGCACTTACTATGCGCTTCGGCAGGCGCCCGCGGCAAGCCAACCGCTCCTGAGCGCGCTGTTCGCGCTGCGCCGCGAGTTCGAGGAAACCGTTAAAGAAACCAGCGATCCGGCCATCGGCCGCACCAAACTCGCGTGGTGGCAAAACGAGCTCGCCGCACTGGCGTCGGGCTCGCCGTCGCATCCTGTTTCAAAGGCGCTGGCGGCCTATCTGCCCGACGTGCAGGCCGCGTATCCGGAATTGCAAGCGTTGCTCGCCGGTTTCGAAATGGACCTCGACCAGGCGCGCTACCTCGACTACCCGAATCTGCGGCGCTATGTGCAAGGCGTCGGCGGCACCTTCGCGTCGCTGATCGCCCGCGCCGCGGCGAAAGACAGCGCACAGTCATTGAGCTGGTCGGCGCCGCTCGGCGACGCGCTGCAGCTTGCGCAGTTCGTCGTCGAAACCGGCAATGACGCGCGTCACGGCCGCATCTATATTCCGATCGACGAAATGCAGCGCTTTAACGTCACCGCTGCGGATCTGATCAATCGGAAATATTCCGACGCGTTTACCGAGCTGATGCGCTTCGAGACCAAGCGGGCCCGCGATGCGTTGCATGCAGCGCTCGCCGCCATACCCGCGCATGAGCGCCGCTCGCAGCGCACGCTGGTGGCGCAGGCGGCACTGGCCTTGGCGCTGCTGGACGAAATCGAGCGTGACGGCTATCACGTGCTGCATCAGCGCATCGCGTTGACGCCGATCCGCAAGCTCTGGATCGCGTGGCGCGCCAGGTAAGCGGCCGACGCAACGGCCGCCGCCTCATGCTGATGAGCAAGCTGCACTCATTATCAGACGCGTAGTAACGGCAGCGGCTCGAACCGCTGCTGCAGGATCGCGGACGCGTCGAGTCCCCACCAGGGCCCGAGCACGGTTGCGTAGAGTTGCTGGAAATCGACGCCGACCGGCAAGTTGCCATTGCCGTCGAGCCGCGCGAGCACCGGCGGCACGCCGTACAAACCGCCCCGCACGCGCCCGCCCATCACAAAATGCGGCGCGACGGTGCCGTGGTCGGTGCCGTTGCTCTGATTCTCACGCGGGCGCCGGCCGAATTCGGCGTAGGTCATCACCAGCGTCTCGTCCCAGCGGCCCAGCTCCACCAGCGCTGACTTCATCGACGCAAACCCTTCGGCCAGTTGCTTGAGCAGCGCCGCCTGCTGACCAGGCTGGTTCTGATGCGTATCGAAACCGTTCAGCGTCAAACGGATCACCGCGACGCCCTGCCCGCTCTTCGGCTGTCCTTGCGCCGTATCCCCGGCGGCGAGCACTTGCATGGCTGTCTTGATCGAACTGCCGAATGCGCCGCCGGGGAACGCGGTCTTCAATTGCGCCTGACCTTGCGTGGGACGCAGGCGGTCGGCGGCTTTCACGATGTCGTTCTCGACGTCGAGAATGTGCGCCAGTTCCGGATTGCGCTCGTGCAGCGACACCGGCGTGGCAAGATGCGACGCCTTGACGAACTGCACCGGGTTGACCAGCGCAATCGCGCGTGCACCGTTGGCGAGCGGTCCCATTTCGGCGCTGCCGATCACCACGCCGTCGGCGGCAAAGCCAGCGGGCACCGGCGCCTGCGCGAATGCGCGCGTGAGCCAGCCCTCGCGCAGGTATTGATCCGAACGCGATGCGGTGTCCCAGATCTCGATCGAGCGGAAATGCGACAGGTTCGGCTGCGCGTAGCTGACGCCCTGCACGATCGCCAGTTGCTGGCTTTGCCAAAGCGGCATCAGCGGCTGCAACGACGGATGCAGCGCGGTGCGCTCGTCGAGCTGAATCGCCTGCTCGCGTTTGATGCCGATGTTTTTGCGCAGCTGATAGTAAGTCGGATCGGCAAACGGAATCACGGTGTTCAAACCGTCGTTACCGCCCTTCAGTTCGACGAGAATCAGCAGGTTGCCGTAGCCGCGACTCATTGGCCCGCTCTGGGCCGCCGCCTGCGCGCCGAAGGCGCGTGGCAACCAGAGCGTCGCGCCGGCGGCTGCGCCCATCGAGAGAAAGCTGCGTCGTTTCATCCTGCACCTCGTTCGATCGTTATGGCGCGCGGCTTGCCGCCGTCGACGGACCACTTATTTGCGCTGCTGATCCAGGTTAAACGGTTGAGCGGCTCAATTCCGCCGCTTGTCCCGGTAACTCACTTCAATTGATAAGCCGGGTCCATCAGCAACGCCTCCAGATAAGCGCTGGCGGTCGAATCGGTCTCGATCGCGTCGACCGGCGTGAGCGGCAGGACCGCGTGCTGCAACTGCAACTCCGCCGAGAGCCCCGGCTTTGCCGTCGGCGCGGTGTTGTAATGCGCAAGCCACGTGTCGATGTCAAAGCGTACGCCACCTTGGCCGGTCTGGCCGACACGCGCCATCGTGCGCTGCATCGGCGGAGTCGCCTGCATCGTGCCGGGTGCGCCGCTCGCCGCGACCTTTGCGCTCATCGGATTGTTCATGCGCCGCGGACCGGCGGTTTCCGTCGCGCGAAACAGTTGCTCGACGAATTGCTTGCGCGCAAGCAGTGTCGAACTATTGATCCAGATTGTGCCGCCCGGCCATCCTTTGACGTTCGGCGGGTAGAACAGGTTTTCGCCGAGCGTGCGGATCTCCGCGGCGAACGGTGCCGTGTTGTCGTAGCCGATGTCGAAGGTGCGCAGTGTCCCGACCACGAACTCAGCCGGCGATTTCACCAGGACGCCGCGATCGTCGTCGTCCCAGAACGCGTCGCTCAGGAAGAGGCCGCGCAGCGCGACCTTGATATCGTAGTGACTTGCGCGGAACTGCGCGGCGATCGGCGCGATGCGAGCAGGGTCCGGTGTGTCGGAGACGAACTCGCGCCATAGCTTGGTCGTGACGAAGGTCGCGGTTTCCGGTCGCGCCAGCAGGATGTCGAGCACCTGATCGCCGTCGAACGGACCGGTTTGACCGAGCACGGTCTTGTCGCCGTCGTCGTGCAGGTTGGCGTGCCACACGTACGCCTGCGTGTCGGGATCGAGGCTCCATCCCGTGTAGGCACGCGCCGCTTCCGATACATCGCGCTGCGTGTAGTGCCCTTCGCCAAGCGTGAACAGCTCCATCACTTCGCGCGCGAAGTTCTCATTGGGTTTGCCCTTGCGATTGCTCGCGCCATCGAGGTATTGCAGCATCGCCGGATCTTTCGCGACGTCGTGCAATAGCTCGCCGAAGTTGCCGAGCGCGTCACGCCGCAACAACATGTTCTGCTGCGCCATCTGCTGCGGATACTGGACCTTGTCCTGCCCTGACGTGAAGTGGTTGTGCCAGAAGAGCGTCATGCGTTCGGTCAGCGGCGACGGCGAGCTCAGCATCTCGCGCACCCACCACGCACGTAACAGTTCGTAACGCTGGCCGCGCAGACGCTGCTCGTCGCGGCGTTGATCGTCCGTCCACGTCTTGCGGATGTCGCGTGTCGGGATCGGTTCGAGCACCCACTCAGGCAGTGGCGTGACGGCTTCGGTTCGGGCGGTCGCCAGTACCTTGTCGACCGCCTGCTCGCGCGTGAGTCCAACGTATTGCGTGACCTCGTTGCTATCGGGCGCAAAGCCGACGCGCGTCAGGAAGAAGCGCGCGTCGTCGGCGTCGAGGATGTCTTGCTCTGTCGCGGAAACGGCAGACGCGGCGGCCGGCGCGCGATGCTTGTTGTGGGGAGGCGCATTGGAGGCAGCTTGCTGCTCGGCCGAAGCCGGCACACAGCACGTCACTGCCGCGAGTGCAGTGGCCGTGACTGCAAGCCATCGCCCACGATTACCGCGTGTCAGCAATTTCATCATCGATCATCCGGTTGCGGGGCGTCACGAAACGGCATTCGCGCAGGCAAAACACGCTGTGCTCTGGCGACTCAACGGCAAACGGAGCAGCAAAGTTGACGGGGGAAGTGCAACGAAATCTTTCACGCGCGGCGAAGGCGCGACCGGCGCGCCCAGAGCAGGCACGGAAATAGCTACCGTTTATAGAGCTCGCGGACAGCGTCTTCGATGTGCTGCCGTAACAGACGCCGCTCGTCGGGCGTCATATGACCATCACGGCGACGTTGATCAAGATCGGGGGGAACTGCGGTGCGCAACATGACGTCTGACGCAGGGCGGTCGTTGTTGACGTTGGGGTTGCGGCGATTCGCTTTGGAATTCGGCGGCCTGGGCACGCGTTCGCTCGCAGCTCTGTCGGCCGAAGGCTGGGCGTGGGCGAGCGTTGGTCCTAGTGTGCCTGCAAGCGTCCCGGCTATCGCCAGTGCAATTACGCTTAGGCGCACATTCGGCCAAACCCCTCCCTTCATGTTGTTCCCTTCGTGGCGCGGCAACCGGCTACCTCAAATGCGTATACAAACCCCGGTAGCGAGCCGGGTGCGAGAGTTTTAGTCGAGTGAAGTATCCACCGAACAGCCGCATTCAGTAAAGGAGTCTACCTGCCCGTGCTTTACGTCGTGCCACAGTGCGGGTAAATTTTGTAACTGACTGTAACCCGACAAATGATGCAACCGCGCGCTACTTTCTAATCGCGCTAAGATGCCGACCATGGAAACCAAAAACCCTTCGAAAATCCTCGTCGTCGACGACGATCCGCGCCTGCGCGATCTGCTGCGCCGCTACCTCGGTGAACAGGGCTTCAATGTCTACGTTGCCGAGAACGCGCCGTCCATGAACAAGCTCTGGGTGCGTGAGCGCTTCGACTTGCTGGTGCTCGATCTGATGCTGCCCGGCGAGGACGGCCTGTCGATCTGCCGCCGCTTGCGCGGCAGCAACGACCGCACGCCGATCATCATGCTGACGGCCAAGGGCGAAGACGTCGATCGTATCGTCGGCCTCGAAATGGGCGCCGACGACTATCTGCCCAAGCCGTTCAACCCGCGCGAACTGGTCGCGCGGATCCACGCGGTGCTGCGCCGCCAGTCGCCGTCGGAGTTGCCGGGCGCGCCGTCCGAAACCACCGAGGTGTTCGAGTTCGGCGAGTTCGCGCTGAATCTCGCCACCCGCACGCTCACCAAGGCCGGCCAGGAAATTCCGCTGACGACGGGTGAGTTCTCGGTGCTAAAGGTATTTGCGCGTCATCCGCGTCAGCCGCTGTCGCGTGAAAAGCTGATGGAGCTTGCCCGCGGCCGTGAATATGAAGTCTTCGACCGCAGCCTCGACGTGCAGATTTCGCGTCTGCGCAAGCTGATCGAACCTGATCCGGGCAGCCCGCGTTTCATTCAAACCGTCTGGGGTCTTGGCTACGTGTTCATTCCTGACGGTGCGGCCTAAGTTTGCTCTCACCTCCTGCTTTTGATTTCAGATAAGAAGGGCCCATGCGGATCGACCGGCGCCTCCTGACGCTCGCGTTCGGCGGCCTTTTCTGGCGGACCTTTCTGTTGATCGCGTTGTTGATCGCAGTCAGTCTCGCCGCGTGGTTCCAGAGCTTTCGGGTGATCGAACGCGAGCCGCGCGCACAGCGCGTGGCTTTGCAACTGGTCGCTATCGTCAAGCTCACGCGCACTGCACTCCTCTATTCCGATCCCGACCTGCGGCGCGCACTGCTGCAGGATCTGGAGAGCAATGAAGGGGTGCGCGTGTACCCGCGCGAAACCACCGACAAGTACAAACTCCAACCCGACGAGTCGCTGAACCGGCTGATCGAACACGACATTCGTGGCCGCCTCGGCGATGACACGGTCATTGCCCAGAGCGTCAACGACATCCCGGGCGTCTGGATCAGCTTCAAGATCGACGACGACGATTACTGGGTGGCGCTCGATCGCGATCAACTGGACAACGCAACGGGCTTGCAATGGGCTGGCTGGGGCGTGTTCGCGCTGGCGCTATCCCTGTTCGGCGCGGCGTTCATCACGAGTCTCGTGAACCGTCCGTTCGCCCGGCTCGCCATGGCCGCGCGCAAGGTCGGCTCCGGCCAGTCGCCAGAGCCCTTGCCCGAGCGCGGCATGGGCGTGGCCGCCGAGACCAATCGCAGTTTCAACCAGATGGTGCAGGACCTCGAACAGCTCGAGGCCGACCGCGCGCTCATGCTCGCGGGCATCTCGCACGACCTGCGCACGCCGCTCGCGCGGCTGCGGCTCGAAACCGAAATGAGCCCGTCCGACCAGGCGACCAAGGATGCGATGGTCGACGACATCGAGCAGATGGACATGATCATCGGCCGGTTCCTCGATTACGCTCGTCCGGTGCAGCGCGTGCCGGAGCCTGTCGACCTGTCGGTGATTGCCGGCGAGCTTGCCGCGCGGATGCAGAGCGAAGACAGCATGCGGCTGATCACGCGCCTCGCACCATCGGCGGTAATCGAGGCGGATGAGACCGACATGCGGCGCGTGGTCGGCAATCTGCTGGAGAACGCGCGCAAGTACGGTCTGAGCGACGGCGACGGCATACCGCATGTGATTCTGGAGACGCGGGTATCGCACTCGCGGGTCGAGTTGTCGGTGGTCGACGAAGGGCCCGGCATTCCTGAGGACCAACTGGCCCTTGTCACACGCCCGTTCTATCGTGTGAATTCAGCGCGCACCCAGGCGAACGGCACAGGCCTTGGCATGGCCATTGTGCAGCGACTGGTAGGCCGTTATCGGGGCGCGTTACGCCTGCGCAATCGCACGCCAGGTCCGGGGCTCGAGGTGACAATCGAGTTTCCGTTGGCAAAAGGTGCCTGACGGGATGGGGCATTACCCTGCCCGTGCGACCGTCGGCCACGTTGAATAATAATGATCCATAGTGTTAGATGAAAACTATTGGACGGATGGTTCAATAGAGCTACAGTCAAAAAAGTGTAACGTGCTCGTTATGACGGGCTGGTAGCGTCGAGCCTCAACAGGCTGTTTTTCCATCACGCGAAGGAGCATTCGAATGAAAACCGTCGGCGATAAACTCGAAGCGTTCACCGTTACTGCAGCCAAGCCCGGTTTCAACCATCATGAAGAAAACGGCGTATCGGCGTTTGAAGAGATCACCGAACAGTCCTTTCCCGGCAAGTGGAAGATTATCTATTTCTACCCGAAGGATTTCACGTTTGTGTGCCCGACGGAAATCGTCGAATTCGGCAAGCTGGTCAAGGATTTCGAAGAGCGTGATGCGGTGCTGCTTGGCGGCAGTGTGGACAACGAATTCGTCAAACTGGCATGGCGACGTGAGCACAAGGATCTGAACAAGTTGAATCACTATTCGTTCGGCGACGTGAAGGGCGAGTTAATCGACCAGCTCGGTGTGCGCGACAAGGAAGCCGGCGTGGCGTTACGCGCGACGTTTATCGTCGATCCGGACAATACGATTCAACACGTTTCGGTGAATAACCTGAATGTCGGTCGTAACCCGGAGGAAGTGCTCCGGCTTCTCGATGCGTTGCAAACGGGGGAAGAGTGCGCTTGCAATCGTGTGGTTGGCGGCGCAACGCTGTAGGCTGTGTATTGCTGCAGAAGGTGGAATATGTTTTTTTCGCGCGGCGCTTGTTTTCTGTATGCCTATGGCGTTGGCCAACACCGCAGGCATACAGACAAAAACCGCCGTAACGGCAAAAAAAAACCTAACATCAATTCTTGATCAACAAAACTGCAGCCTGCGCCTCAATCCCCTCGCCACGCCCAAGATACCCCAACTTCTCATTAGTCTTAGCCTTAACATTAACCCGCTCAACCGGCAGGTTAAGATCCGCAGCAATATTAGCCCGCATCCCCTCAATATGAGGCGCCAGCTTAGGCGCCTGCGCAACCACACTACTATCCACATTAGCAATAGAAAACCCGGCCGCCGTCACACGAGCAAAACACTCCCGCAATAAAACCCGACTATCCGCGCCAGCGAACTTAGCATCCGTATCGGAGAAATGCCGCCCAATATCCCCCATCGCGGCCGCGCCAAAAATAGCATCAGTAATCGCATGCAACAGCACATCCGCATCCGAATGCCCAAGCAGCCCGCGCTCATAAGGAATCGTCACACCGCCAATAATCAACGGACGCCCCGGCACCAGCGCATGCACGTCATACCCCTGCCCAATTCTGAAATCCATATGCGTCAAGTCCTCAAGCCCATTCATTAAAATTCGATTATCCAGTCAGGAAGCCGAAGCCGGCCGGCACAAAATCGCCTCGGCCAGATCAAAGTCTTCCGGATAAGTGACCTTGAAGTTACGCAAACTCCCCTGCACCAGCTTGGGCGCGTGCCCCAGCCACTCGATCGCGCTTGCTTCGTCGGTCAGGTCGTGACCGTCCGCCTGCGCGCGCAGAATCGCCTCGCGCAACATGCCGATGCGGAACATCTGCGGCGTCTGCGCTTGCCACAGGCCATCGCGCGCCTCGGTGCGGGCGATCCGGCCGTCGGATGACCCCGGATCGATCCGCTTCAAGGTATCCGCCACCGGCAAGGCCATGATGCCGCCCACCGCGTCGTCCTTCAGTGCACCAATCAGCGTGCGAATCAAGCCAGGCGTAATGCCTGGCCGCGCCGCGTCGTGCACCAGCACCCAATCGTCGTCATGCGCGCCAAACTCGGCCAGCGCGTGCAACCCGTTCAGCACCGACGCCTGCCGCGACGCCCCGCCCGAGCGGCGCACGGCGAAACGCAAGCCGCCGAAGCGGCGGGCGTCGAAGTGCTGGTCGTCCGGGGCAATCACCACAAGGGTTTGCGCAAACTCGCTGCAGGCGTCGAAAGCCGCCAGCGAGTAATGCAGCATGTCGCGGCCGGCGACAGTGCGATATTGTTTGGGCATCGCGGCGCCGGAACGGCTGCCGGTGCCAGCGCACGGAATCAGGGCAAATAGACGGGAAGTCACGAGTGCGGATGCCGCGAGGTCAAAGTAAAGGACGGATTTTATAATACGTCCTTCGCATCTACACCCTGACACGCGTAAACTTGCCGATCACGTGTGAGCCTGAGGCCGCCTTTTCTCTTCTATGCCAGACATCGCCGCAACATCGCAGTCCTCCCCGCCCGTCGCGCTCGTCAAGGCCGGCCAGCGTTTTGCCTTCGACGGCACGCACGGCTCGTCCGACGCGCTGCTGATCGCCCGCTACCATCTCGCCTATCGCGAGAAGGTGCCGCTCTTGGCGGTGGTCTGCGAAAGCGCCGTCGACGCGCAGCGGCTGTCGCAGGAAATCGGCTTTTTCGCGCCCGAGGCACGCGTGCGTTTGCTGCCCGACTGGGAAACGCTGCCTTACGACACCTTTTCGCCCCACCAGGATCTGGTCTCCGAGCGCCTCGCCACGCTGCACGATCTCGGCGAAGGCCGCTGCGACATCCTGCTGGTGCCCGCCACCACCGCCCTGTACCGGATGCCGCCTGCCTCGTTCATGGCCGGCTACACGTTCGCCTTCTCACAAGGCGAGCGCCTCGACGAAGGCAGGCTCAAAGCGCAATTGACGCTCGCCGGCTACGAGCACGTAAGCCAGGTGGTGCGGCCCGGCGAATACTGCGTGCGCGGTTCGCTGCTCGATCTGTATCCGATGGGCTCGCCCCTGCCGTACCGGATCGACCTGTTCGACGACCAGGTCGACTCGATCCGCGCATTCGATCCGGACACCCAGCGCAGCCTCTATCCGGTGAAGGACGTGCGTCTCTTGCCCGGCCGCGAATTCCCCTTCGACGAAGCCGCGCGCACGGCATTCCGCAGCCGCTGGCGCGAGACCTTCGAGGGCGATCCGAGCCGTGCGTCGATTTATAAGGATATCGGCAACGGCGTACCGTCGGCGGGCATCGAATACTATCTGCCGCTCTTCTTCGACGAGACGGCAACGCTGTTCCATTACCTGCCCGAGGGTGCACAACTGGCTTTCGTCGGCGATCTGGACGCGGCGATCAAGCGTTTCACCAACGACACCAAACAGCGCTACAACTTCCTGTCGCACGATCGCGACCGGCCGATTCTGGAACCGCAGCGTCTGTTCCTGTCGGATGAGGATTTCTTCACGTTCGCCAAACCGTTCGCGCGGCTCGTGCTGCCCGCCAACGCGGGCGGCGGCTGGTCGACCCCGCTGCCGAATCTTGCGATCGACCGTCACGCGGAAGATCCGGTCGCGGCGTTACGCGCCTATCTCGACACCACGCCGAACCGCGTGCTCTTTGCCACTGAATCGGCCGGTCGGCGCGAAACGCTGTTGCAACTGCTTGCCGACAATCACCTGAAGCCCGTGTCGAGCGACAGCTTCCAGGACTGGCTCACGAGCGACGAACGGTTCTCGCTTGGCGTCGCACCTTTGGCCAATGGTTTTGCGGTGCCCGTCGACGGCATTGCGATCATCACCGAGACGGAGCTTTACGGCCCGCTCGCGCGCCGCTCGGGACGGCGCCGCCAGGAACAGGCCAGCAACGTCGATTCGATGGTGCGCGATCTGTCCGAGCTGAAGATCGGCGATCCGGTTGTGCATTCGCAGCACGGCATCGGCCGCTATATGGGCCTCGTCACGATGGATCTCGGCGAAGGCGAAACCGAATTCCTGCACCTCGAATACGCAAGCGACAGCAAGCTCTACGTGCCGGTCGCGCAGTTGCATGTGATTTCGCGCTACAGCGGCGCCGATCCGGAAAGCGCGCCGTTGCATTCGCTCGGCTCGGGTCAATGGGAAAAGGCCAAACGCAAAGCCGCGCAGCAGATCCGCGACACCGCGGCCGAGCTGCTGAACCTATACGCCCGCCGTGCCCTGCGCGAAGGCCATGCGTTCGCGCTTGAACCCAAAGACTATGTGAAGTTCGCCGAGAGCTTCGGCTTCGAAGAAACACCGGACCAGGCCGCCGCGATTGCGGCCGTGATCGGCGACATGACGAGCGGCAAACCGATGGATCGTCTCGTGTGCGGCGACGTCGGCTTCGGCAAGACCGAGGTGGCCTTGCGCGCGGCATTCATTGCAGTGATGGGCGGCAAACAGGTGGCGCTGCTCTCGCCCACCACGCTGCTCGCCGAACAGCACACGCAAACCTTTACCGACCGTTTCTCCGATTGGCCGGTGCGCATCGCTGAATTGTCGCGTTTCAAGTCGACCAAGGAAGTCAACGCGGCGATCCAGCAGATCAACGAAGGCACGGTCGATATCGTGATCGGCACCCACAAGCTGCTGTCGTCGGATGTGCAGTTCAAGCGGCTGGGGCTCGTGATCATCGACGAGGAGCACCGTTTCGGCGTCCGTCAGAAAGAGGCGTTGAAAGCGTTGCGCGCTGAAGTCGATGTGCTCACGCTCACTGCGACGCCGATCCCGCGTACGCTCGGCATGGCGCTCGAAGGCCTGCGCGATTTCTCAGTGATCGCCACCGCGCCGCAAAAACGCCTCGCGATCAAAACCTTCGTGCGTCGCGAAGAAGACAGCGTGATTCGCGAAGCGATGTTGCGCGAATTGAAACGTGGCGGCCAGGTGTACTTCCTGCACAACGAAGTCGAGACGATCGAAAATCGCCGGCAGATGCTCGAAACGCTCGTGCCCGAAGCACGTATCGCGGTCGCGCACGGACAGATGCATGAGCGCGAACTCGAACGCGTGATGCGCGACTTCGTTGCGCAACGCGCGAACGTGCTGCTGTGCACGACGATTATCGAAACCGGCATCGACGTGCCGAGCGCCAACACGATTCTGATTCACCGCTCCGACAAGTTCGGCCTCGCGCAATTGCATCAGTTACGTGGCCGCGTAGGCCGTTCGCATCACCAGGCGTACTCGTATCTGCTGGTGCATGACCCGCAAGGCCTGACCAAGCAGGCGCAGCGCCGTCTCGAAGCGATCCAGCAGATGGAGGAACTCGGTTCGGGCTTCTATCTCGCGATGCACGACCTCGAGATTCGCGGCACGGGTGAAGTGCTCGGCGACAAGCAATCGGGCGAGATTCAGGAGATCGGTTTCCAGCTCTATACCGACATGCTGAACGACGCCGTGAAAGCGCTCAAGGAGGGCAAGGAGCCGGACCTGACCGCGCCGCTCGCCGCGACCACCGAGATCAATCTGCACGCGCCCGCGATTCTGCCGGCGGACTATTGCGGCGACGTGCAGGAACGTCTGTCGCTCTACAAGCGCCTCGCTAATTGCGAACACAACGATTCGATTGACAGCATTCAGGAAGAGCTGATCGACCGCTTCGGCAAGTTGCCGCCGCAAGCGCATGCGCTCGTCGAGACGCATCGTCTGCGGTTGGCGGCCAAGCCTTTGGGTATTTCGAAAATCGATGCGGGCGAGAACGTGATCGGCTTGCAGTTCATCCCCAATCCGCCAGTCGACGCGATGCGGATCATCGAGATGGTGCAGAAGCACAAGCACATCAAGCTGGCGGGCCAGGACAAGCTGCGTATCGAAACGCGCAGCCCGGATCTGGCCGTGCGTGTGGCGACGGTGAAAGAGACCTTGCGCGCACTCGGGACGCCCAGCCGCGGCACGGCGGCCACGGCTGCGGCGCGCTAAGGTGTCGCACCGTGCGTGGTAACGCGCCGGTATCGTGTCTGCACCGGCGCGGATACCGGCCCCAACGCCGGCGCCCATAAAAGAACGGGGTACGTCTAGCCGTTTCCCGCTCATGCTGCGGTGCGCAAACGCGCGCCGCAGCATACGGCTGAGGTTTTTTTGGGTATGATCGAAAGACTCAAATGCTGGAGTCTTGTCATGTCTCACGTCGCTGAAACAGCGCAGCCCTCCCAAACGCCCGCCTCTGAATTGCATTCTTCCTCGCCTGCAACGCTCCCCGCCTCGCTTCCCTGGGTGACCCGTCTCGTGTCGATGGACACGGTGAGCCGCAATCCCAATCTCGGTTTGATCGAAACCGTGCGCGACGAACTGCGCGCAGTCGGCATCGAAGCCACGCTCACCCACGACGAAAGCGGCAAATGGGCGAATCTGTTCGCCACGATTCCCGCCCACGACGGTGAGACCAACGGCGGCGTGGTGCTGTCGGGCCATACCGACGTCGTGCCCGTAGACGGTCAGCAATGGGACAGCGATCCGTTCAAGCCGGAAATTCGCGGCGATAAGCTGTACGGCCGTGGCACCTGCGACATGAAAGGCTTCATCGGCGCGGCGCTTACACTTGTGCCCGAGATGCAGCGTACCAAGCTCGCCAAGCCGATTCACCTCGCCTTGTCGTTCGACGAGGAAGTGGGTTGTGTCGGCGCACCGCTCCTGATTGCCGATCTGATGAAGCGTGGCGTGAAGCCGGACGGCTGCATTGTCGGCGAGCCGACCAGCATGCGCCCGATCGTGGCACACAAGGGCATTAACGCGTATCAGTGCTGCGTGCGCGGCCAGGCGGCGCATTCGTCGCTAACGCCAAAGGGTTTGAACGCCATCGAATACGCCGCGCGCCTGATCTGCTACATCCGCGATATGGCCGATCAATTCCGCGAGCAAGGTCCGTTCGACGAACTGTATGACGTGCCTTTCACCACGGCGCAAACCAGCACGATCATCGGCGGCAACGCGATCAATACCGTGCCCGCCGAATGCAAGTTCCAGTTCGAATTCCGCAATCTGCCTACGCTCGACCCCGAACCCATCTTCGCGCGCATCGATCAATATGCACGCGAAACGCTGCTGCCGAAAATGTTGCGCGAGCATCCATCCGCCGCCATCGAGATCACGAAGATCGCCGCGGCGCCCGGCCTCGATTCGTCTGAACAGGCCGCGATCACGCAACTCGTGCGTGCGCTGACTGCGGACCAGGACAAGCGTAAGGTCGCGTACGGCACCGAGGCTGGGCTGTTCTCGCTGGCGGGCATTCCGAGCATTGTGTGCGGCCCTGGCGACATCGAACAGGCGCACAAAGCCAACGAATTTGTCGCGCTGGATCAACTCGTGGCGTGCGAGCGCTTCCTGCAAAAATTCATCCACAGCATGTCGGTCGACGCGTACGCGCACTGAAACCGACGAGCGTAAAAAGAGTCTTAGGTATATCGAGGAAAACACGCCCACACCATGTCAACCGCCACGCCGCAGCACACCGACCATACGATCAACGGCGAGCCGATCCCCACACTCGACGACATCGCCACGCAGCACTTTGCGTTGACGCCGTGGGTGGCGCGAACGCCGGTATTCGACCGGCTCGACTTTCCGTCGCTGGAAGGCACGGTAGTGAACTTCAAGTTCGAGTTGCTGCAAGCGGGCGGCAGCTTCAAGGCGCGCGGCGCGTTCACCAATCTGCTCGCGCTCGACGAAGCGCAACGCAGCGCGGGCGTCACCTGCGTGTCGGGCGGCAATCATGCGGTGGCGGTGGCGTACGCGGCGATGCGTCTTGGCATCAGCGCGAAGGTCGTGCTGTTTCGGGCGGCCAACCCGGCACGCGTCGCCTTGTGCCGGCAGTATCACGCGGACATTGTCTTCGCGGAAAACATTGCCGAAGCATTCGAACTGGTGCGCCGTATCGAGGCGGAAGAAGGCCGTTATTTCGTGCACCCGTTCAATGGGTATCGCACCGTGCTGGGCTCGGCCACGCTCGGCTACGAATGGGCCACGCAAACGCCTGACCTCGAAGCGGTGATCGTGCCGATCGGCGGCGGCGGTCTCGCAGCCGGTGTGGCCACCGCGATGCGGCTCGCGAATCCGCGGGTGCACGTGTACGGCGTCGAACCGGAAGGATCCGACGCGATGGGCAAAAGCTTCGCGGCCAATCACACGGTCAAGATGGGCCACATGCACACCATTGCCGATTCATTGGCGTCGCCGCATACCGAGGAATACAGCTACGAATTGTGCCGCCGTCATATCGACCAGCTCGTCACCGTCTCCGAAGACGAGTTGCGCGCGGCGATGCTGACCTTGTTCGGACAACTTAAGCTAGCCGTCGAACCGGCCTGCGCCGCGGCGACAGCAGCGCTGCTCGGGCCGCTGCGCGAAACGCTGCAAGGCAAGCGCGTAGGCGTGCTGCTGTGCGGCACCAATACCGACCCGGTCAGTTTTGCCGCGCATATCGAACGGGCGCGCCATAGCCAGTCGCAGTCTCCAGGATAAAGCCAATCCGCGCTTGCCGTGCCAAAAGACTAGCCTATCCTTCTCAGATTGGTATCATTCGATTATCGACTTCTGGGAGGAACATATATGAGCATGATCAAGGAATTCAAGGAATTTGCCCTCAAAGGCAACGTAATGGATCTTGCCGTCGGGGTGATTATCGGCGGCGCATTTTCCACGATCGTCAATTCAATTGTTAAAGACCTGATCATGCCGGTTGTCGGCGTTGCCACCGGCGGCCTCGACTTCTCCAACAAGTTCGTTCGCCTCGGCGATATTCCCGCCAGCTTCAAAGGCAGTCCCGAGTCGTATAAAGACTTGCAGACTGCGGGCGTGGCGGTGTTCGGTTATGGCTCATTTATCACGGTGGCCATCAACTTCGTGATCCTCGCGTTCATCATTTTCCTGATGGTCAAGTTCATCAATAATCTGCGCAAGCCGGCTGATGCGGCGCCGGCAGAGCCGCCGCCGACACCGGAAGACGTCGTGCTGCTGCGTGAAATCCGCGATTCGCTGAAAAACTCGGCGCCGCGTTAAGTCACCTTAAGCCGCCTTAAACCCCATAAGGCATTTGCGCCGGCACATTAGCCGGCGCAAATCAAAACGGCCTGTTGCGAGGAGATCGCCACAGGCCGTTTTCATGCCACGGTCAAATGACGCCGACCCGGTCGACGCCGCGAACACACTAGGCGCCCTTTTCCGCCTTCCGATTCAGCGCGCTTTCAATCATCGTCTCGAGCTGTCCAAAATTGACCGGCTTGGTCAGATGCGAAGTGAAGCCGGCGCTCAGGCAACGGCGGACATCTTCGTCAGTCCCGAAGCCGGTCAACGCCACCGCCGGCGCGTCTGAATGTTCGCGGAACGCTTTGACGAAATCGAGACCGGTGCCGTCGGGCAAGCCTACATCGCTGATCACCAGATCGAACGCCTGCAACTGGGTGGCGGCCAAGGCATCGTCCACGCGGCCCACCGTGGTCACATCGTGACCCAGGCTGCGAATCAGCTGCGCCATCACCTCTGCGGTATCCACGTGGTCCTCGATCAGCAAAATGGTCAGCAGGCCATGAGGACGCACGTCATCCGGCGCGGCAACGGGCGTTGATTCGGCTGGCGCGGCGGCGGTCGGCAACGTGATCGTGAAGGTCGCGCCACAATGCGCGCCCGGGCTTTGCGCGATCACCGTCCCCCCGTGCACATCGGTCAATGCCTTGGTGATCGCGAGACCCAGACCCAAGCCGCCGAATTGCCGCGTCATGTTCTGGTTGCCTTGCTCGAACGCGTTGAACAGTTTGCCGATCTGCTCGGGCTCGATACCGATGCCCGTATCCTCGACCGATATCTGCACGTGCATGCGTTCGTCGTGCGTGCGCACGTAGATATGGCCGCCGTCGGGCGTGAACTTGGCAGCGTTGCGGATCAGGTTCCACAACATCTGTTGCAGCCGTGCGCGATCGGCAAGCACGTAATGGTGCTGCGCGTTCTTGCCGACATGCACGTCCTGCTGCTTGACCTGGATCTCGCTGCGGAAGAGTTCGAGCACGCTGTCCATCACCTCATGCACGTCGACGGTTTCGAGCGACAGACGCAGCTTGCCGTTCGCGACGCGCGTGAGATCGAGCAGATCGTCGATCAGCCGCGCTTCAAGTTCGACGTTGCGACGGATCATACGCACGCTCGCGCGCGCCTGATCGGGCAGATCCGGGATCATCTCCAGCACGCTAGCGCCCGCCAGCACGGGCGTGAGCGGTGTGCGCAATTCGTGCGACAGCATGGCGAGGAAGCGATCCTTCGCACGATTGGCTTCTTCGGCGATCTGACGGGCGGCCTGCTCCGAGGCGAGCAGCCGCTCGCGCTCCTCGATCGCCTCGCGCTGGGGATGAATGTCCGTGCAACTGCCGAACCATTTGCTGACGTTGCCTTCGGCGTCGCGCATGGCGACAGCGCGGACGTCGAACCATCGATAAGCGCCATCGTGGCGGCGAATCCGCAGTTCGTGCCGGTAATCGCCGGCGCCTTCCGTCACCGCCTTGAGCCAGGTACGGCGAATCTCTTCACGATCGTCGGGATGCACTGCTTCGAGCCATGCGAGACCGTACGAACTGCTTTCCGCCAAGCCCGTGTAGTCAAACCACTGCTTCGAAAGGAAATCGCAATCGCCCGCGGCGTCGCAAGTCAACACAAGGTGCGGTAACGCCTCCGACAGCGTCCGGTAATGCTGCTCGCGGTCGCGCAGCAGCAAGGCTTCGTCCGACGCCTTCTGCAAACGCACTTGGGAGCGTACCCGTTCGACGGCTTCGGGCAGGTAATCCAGATAGTCGCCCGATTTCGGCACCACATCAGACACACCTGCACGCAACGCCTCGATCACGCGGGATTCGTCAGTGAAGCCGGTCACGAGGATGGCGGGAATCCGCACGCCTTCCGCGCGCAAGCGGCGAAAGAAATCGAGGCCGGTCTCCGGCCCGCTGAGTTGGTAGTCGAGCACCAGCAGGTCTGGCGCACCCGCGGCGAGCCGCTCGCGGGCCGCCTCGACACCCGCGCAGATCGCCACCCGGCAGCCGGCGCGTTCGAGCGACTTGCGCGCGAGCCGCAGGATGCCTTCGTCGTCATCAACGACCAGCACATACGCGGCGGGCGGCGTGGACACTTCTTCGGTCATGCGGAGTCTTCTTTGGCTAGGTCGGGTGTCGCTATCTTGTCATGGGCCGCTTTCGGCGCGCCTTCACATAAAGCTTCGGTCACGGCGCGGCCAACCGATGGCCCGGCGGCAGCTTGACCACCTGCAGGAAGAAGCCGAGACGGCGCACGGCTTCGATGAACGCGTCGTATTCGACCGGCTTGGTGATATAGACGTTGCAGCCGAGTTCGTAACAGCGCGCGATTTCACGCGGATCGTCGGTCGTGGTCAGCACGATCACCGGCACCGCAGCTGTTTGCGGCGAATCCTTCAGACGCCGCAACACCTCGAAGCCATCCACGCGCGGCATTTTCAGATCGAGCAGCACGACGAAATTCGTCAGATCTTCGCGAGGCGGGTAAGGGCTGGCAGCGGCGTCCGCCGGCGCCGGGCCGAAGAAGTAATCAAGTGCCTGCTGGCCGTCGCGAAAGCGCACGAATCCGTTCGAAATACCGGCACGGCGCAGATTGCGCTCGACCAGCGTGGCGTGGCCGTCGTCATCTTCAATCAGCACGATATTGACCGATTCCCCTTGACTCATATACCCCCCGTGCTGACGATCCATTTTTCCATAATGCTTTTAACTGTTCCCACTGTTTCCCCTGGTGCCTGCCCCAACTCAATGACGCGCAGGCTGTTCCGGCAACACGACGAAAAAGGTCGACCCCGCACCTTCCGCCGACTCCACCCAAACGCGGCCGCCGTGCCGTTCCACCATACGCCGCACCACCGCGAGGCCGATACCCTCGCCGCTCGCCACATCGCCGTGCAGACGCTGGAACGCCCGGAACACCTTCGACATATACGCCGCCGGAATCCCGAGGCCGTTGTCGCGCACATAATAGGTGCGTGTGCGCAACGCGCTCGGCTCCGTCTCGTCGACCGGTTCCGGCTCCAGCGCGCCGACCTCGATGCGCCCATTGCGCGCCGGGTCGAGATAATTGAGCGCGTTACCGATCAGGTTGCTGAAAATCTGCTCGATCGCGCCCGGGTCGCCCCATGCGGGCGGTAACTCGCGCACGGTGACCACGGCCGCATGCTGCCTGATCGCGCCCTGCAGCGCGTCCATCACGCGGGCCACCACCCGTCCGACACTCACCCGCTGCCACTGGTATTCGAGCCGGCCGGCACGCGAAATCCGCAGTAGCGCGTCGATGATCGCCGCCGCCCGCGTCACCGCGGTGCGTAGATATTGCAGCGACTCGCGCACGTCGCCGTCAAGGATATGCACCATACGCCGATGCTCGGCCTCCGGCAGTTTCGCCGCCTCGACGAGGCTGCCCAGTTCGTCGCACGACACCTGCAATTCTTTCGAAAAGCCTTGCAGATTCACCAGCGGCGAGCGCAGATCGTGCGACACGCTGTAGATAAACATTTCATTGTCTTGCGTTTCCTGGCGCAGCTCCTCGTTGACGGCCGCCAATTCCCGCGCGCGCGCTTCGAGCCGCACTTTCAGCTTGGCCTGCTCGCCTTCGGCCTCGTGCAGGCGCGCACCGGTCTGATGCAGCACCGTGTCGAGCGCGGCAATTTCGTCGCTGCCGGACAGCGGCGCTGCAAGCGGCCGACCGCTGCCCAGACGCTCCGCGTTGCCCGTCAACACCTCCAGGCGCCGGCCAATGCTGCGCGCAAACACCATGGCCGTGGCCGCCCAGATCAGCATCGATCCCAACACGGCGGCGATCAGCGCATATTGCTGGCGTTCGCGGCGCCGTGCCAGGGCCGCGCCGCGCTCGGCATCGAGCCGGGAGGCCTCGTTACCGAACTCAGCGAGCTCATTGCGAAACAGGGCGATCTGCTGCGGCAGCGCGCCCGCGTCCTGCGCAGCAAACGCGTTCAGGTTGCGTCCTGCGTGCAGCGCCCGTGAGATCGCGGCAGCCTGCGCACGATACGTTTCAATCGCCTGTTGCATCTTGTGCACGCGCTCGACCTGTTGCGGCGTATCGGCCACCAGCGATTCGAGATTCGACAGCCGGTCGCCGAGATCGACCCACACGGTATGGCGGTCGATAAACGTCGGATCGCCGACGACCATACCCGTGCGGACCCGCGCGGCCTGACGCAGCAGCGGATCGACAATGGCCGACGACTGATACAGGATCTGCTTGCTGTTGCTGACCCACTGCGCGGCCTGCGCTGTTTGCTCCTGGGTATCGAAGACGACGCCCAGAAGCGCCAGCTCGACCACGCTCGGCACGGCAATCAGCAGCAGACCCTTGGTGAATAGTTTCATGTTCGCCCGAAGGGTCGTTCAAGCCGCGGCGGTGCCCCCGGGCCGCGCGCCTCGCCATGCGGGGCGGGCCGTTGCGGGGCCGGAGTGGCGCGCGCGCCGCAGTGCAGCCGGACGGGCCATTATCGACGTGAATGTGAGATATTTCAACGTAGCGGCAAGATGCGCTCGCCCACATAAAAATGACTTTTTTATTGATACGAGATGTTTTTTCAGTGGCGCGTGCGTCTATGATGGAGACAGATGTGCTGGGAAGGGAAAGCGCGCGGCGAGGCGGTTCGGCATGATTCGTGCGGGAGGCGGTGGGACGGCGTAGACGCCGAATCATCGTGAATCCGGCCTTGTCGTATGCTATAAAAGATCGACGTGCGGCGCGCGAAGCCGGGAGTTGTCGCATGAGGACGCTGCGTTTCTTGCAATTCTTTTTCAGGCGAATTTTTATGTCCTTCCCGAAAAAGCGTAGGCGCGCGAAGGTGGACGGCGATGAGTCGTTCCTCGCGGTACTACGGCATTTCAAGCCGTTCGGTCAGCTCGACACCAAAATTGCGCGCGCTCGCGCGCAAGACGAGCCGGTGCTCTATGCGCATGTACTGCCTGGGCTCGACGTTCTCCTGTGCAGTGTACGCGGCGCACAACCGCCCTATCCCGCACCTGCCGAATTGCGGCGGCGTTGCATGGAATCCATTACCAATGCGTTGGAGCAGCCGCTCGATGGACTCGAGAACGGCGGGTATTGGTATGAAGCCGACGGGTTTGGGTTCCTGGTGTTTGCCAGCCGGGCGAGAGGCAAGATCCTGACGGAGTTCGGCGCCACCCGCGTTGGCGGCGCCCGCCGCGGGGTTCGCAGGCAGGATGCGGCGGGGGATGCCGCGCCACGTTCGTTAAGGTAGTCGCTCCTTGGCAACGCCGTTGCCTCTGTGGCTGCGGCGTTGATTCCCATCATTATCTTTTGCCCGCGCGGCGCGCGTTTGCCGGCGCGCCAGCGGCGGCGCCTTTCCTTTTTTCGTCCAGTTACTGACTTGCTCCTGTTCATCCCGTACTGGGGGAGCACTAATCAGCCACAAGAAAATAAAGGAAAGGCCGGCGCCAAAGATCCAACGCCAGCAGTCCGCAGGCAACGCAGAAAACATCAGCTCCCCTTATATTCAGCCGCACTGGCCGGCGAGACGACGGCGGGCTGCTTCCCTGCCGCAGCCGGCGAGGAAGCGCCAGCGGAAGACTTATTCACCGGCGCACCATCGAGAGAGATCGCCGCTTTAGGCTGTTGCTTGACGCCCGGCGGCGGCGCCGTCGGTGCCTGACGAACTTGCGCCAGCAACTGTCCGCATGGCAGCGCCTTGTTATTACTGGGCGCGAGCAGAGGAATCAGCGCCGCAAACGGATTAATCAACCCGAGTCCGACAGCGGCGCCGCCTCGAAGCGCCAGCGCGGCAGCATTCACCCCCACGTGCGGGTCCTTGAACGTCCCCTTCACATACAGCGGCGAGCGCAGCGAAAACACCCGGAAGCCCTTGGTATGCGGATGCACGCCAAGATCCATCGATTCGTCCCGCAGATTCACATTGCCGTCGATGTTGATCACCGCGTCATCCGTGTCGAGCGCGAAGATGCGCGAATCCAGCACACCGTTGGTCGCGACAAAATCGGCCGCCGCGCAGTTGATCTTCACGTCGTGATTGCCGAACAGCTTTTCATAGACCACGTTTGCCACATTCAGCCCCGCTGCTTCCATCAGCAGACGGCTCACCGTCCCGTCCGTGATCAATGCCTTCATTTCGCCGTTCGAGGTCGCCGCCAACGCCGCGGGCGAATTGCCGGTCGCGGTCAGCGCGGCGTCGCCGTTGATTTCGCCGAGCGCGTTCTGCATCGTCTTGAAGTTCGGGAACAACTGCTTGAGCTTCAGATGCCGCGCCGAGGTCGCGAAGCGGCCCTTCAGCGGTGTCGTGCTGCCGTCGAGGTGGATATCCGATGACAGCGAGCCGCCCGCCACACCGAACTTCAGCGGCTCGAGCGAGAGTACGCCGTCGGTCATCACCACATGGGTGTACAGGTCCGTGATCGGCAGGTTGGTGTCCTTGACGATGCGGTTCCCCGTGAACTTCACGTCAGCGTCGATTGCTTTCCAGCGGTCGGTGCGAAATTCTTCGACTGGCAGCACCTTGTTGCCCGGCTGCGCCGTCGCGTCGCCGCGCTTGGCCTTGCTGGCGTTCGAATCCGCGCCAATGACCGGCGCCAGATCGGAGAATTGCAGCAGATGCGACACCAGTTCGCCCTGCAGCAGCGGACGCGGCTCACGTGCCGTATAGGTCAGCGAGCCGTTTATATCGCTGCCACCCACCCGGCCCGTAAAATTTTCGTACTTGAAGACGTTGCCGCTGGACTTGAACTGACCGACCAGACGCCCCTCGGTCGCATACGGCGGCGTGTCGGGCAAGGTCACGCCCGTTAGCGAATACAGCCGCGCAAGGCTGTTGCCTTGCAGCCAGAGGCGCAAATCGACCGCGGCAAGATGCGCCGGATCGGTGATCGTGCCTACTAGGCCGACACGCAGATCGCCTGCCTTCACATCGGCCTGCACCGGGAACGGCCGGTTTGCGTCCTGCAACGCCAGCACGCCGCCGACCTTGCCGCTACCGGACACCGGCGTCTTGTTGTAGGTACCCTTGACGGTCCAACTGATCGCGTACGGCGGAATCTCAGGCTTCGCGCCGTTCGCCGCGCCGCTTGCAGCCGCGCTGGCTCCTTCGCTTGTACCGTTCGCCCCACGGGCAACCAGCGCACCCGAGGCGCCATTCGCCGCGGTTGCGCCCGACGCGGTGATTTCCGTCGACGAAGCGCCGGAAGCCGCCGCCGCGGACGCCGCCGCAGCTTCCGATGCGGCCTGCGCGTTGGCTTGTGCCGCAAGCTTGCCCGCGCCCGCTTTGCCCACCGCCTCCGCCGATGCGCTGCGCGACGCCGTCTCCTGCTGCTTCATCACCTCGCCGATCGGAATCGGTTGGCCGAGCGTATCGATGGCCACCTGCATCTCGACCTTCTTCTGCTGATCGGACACCGCGACGTTGCCTTTCGCAAACGCGATGTCGTGCAGATCGAGCCGCCACTCGGAAGGCCCGCTGGAAGACGCCAGTTTGAAGGTCCAGTTGTTGCGCCCGTCGAGCAGTCGTTCGACGTCGACCGACGGATTCACGAGATTGATCGCGGGAATCACGATATCGTGCGCGAGCAACGGCAGCACCTTGACCTCGAAGTCGATTTCATCGAGCGTCGCGAAGTGCGGCTGTTTGGCCCAGTCGGGATTGCCTACCGTGATATTGGCCGCCGAGAAACGCGGCCAGGGCACCCAGCCACGCCAGCCGGTCTCGCCGACCGGGTGCCGCCAGCCGACTTTCAGGTCGCCGGTGATCGCGAACGGCCGGCCGATCGCCTGCGTGACCTTGTCGTCGATGTAAGGCCGCGCCCGGTTCCAGTCAAAGGTCAGAATGAAAATTGCCAGCGCGGCAATCAGAATGACGATGATCGCCACCAGCCATGCGATGATTTTTCCTGTCCGCCTTCCAATTGTGCTCGACACCGCCATTGAGAAGCTCCGCCTTTGTTCTTTGTTGTGCATCGGGGCAGCACGTATCGTGCCTGGTAAGATTGTCTTAAGGGTGTCGTTTTATCATGCCGCAGCGTCCGGGCGCGGGTTACCTGCCACGCAAAATGTCAATGAGCGTCAATGAATGTCATGGCACCCCCTGAATTCACCCAAAAATTCACCCACGATCCAACCATGACCGATGTTCCCTTCGTCCTCGCCGACGGTATCGCCCGCCGCGATGCAGTGCGTGGGCAGACGCTGCTGCAACCGACAACCTTCGCTCTCTGCACGGGCGACCGCGTCGCGGTCACCGGCCCGTCGGGTTCGGGCAAGAGCGTGTTTCTGCGCGCCCTCGCCCTGCTCGATCCGCTCGATGCCGGACGCATCCTGTGGCACGGCGCGCCGGTCGAGCGCGCCGCCATTCCGCGCTACCGGCGCAACGTCGCGTATATCCGGCAGCGGCCCGCGTTGCTGGACGGCAGTGTCGAAGACAATCTGCGTTACCCGTTCGAATTGCGGACCTATCGCGACGTGCGCTTCGATCGCACGCGCGCGGCGAGCCTCGCCGCTCAGGCCGGCCGCGGCGACGATTTTCTCGACAAGCGTGCGAGCGAGCTGTCTGGCGGAGAAGCGCAGATCACCGCGCTGATTCGCGTGCTGCAACTCGCGCCCGAGGTGCTGCTGCTGGATGAACCCACCGCGTCGCTCGACCCGGAGTCATCGCGCGCGATCGAGGCGCTGGTGCACGCGTGGTTCGATGCCGACCCCGGCCGGCATGCGTCGATGTGGGTGTCGCACGATCCGGCGCAAGCCGCGCGCATGAGCGAGCGGCACCTCACAATGCGCGCCGGTGTGCTCGACGAATCCGCGGTGACGCCCGCGCCTCAGGACTTCGACCAATGATCTTGCAAAACCTGAGTCTCTGGGACGTCGCGATCGCGGCGTTGCTGATCGTGGTGAACGGTGTGGTGTCGGTGGCGCTCAAGCTGGACCTCGAACGCAAGCTCGCGTGGGCGGCGGTACGCACTGTCGTGCAGTTGCTGGCGATCGGCTATGTGCTCGGCTGGGTGTTCCGTTACGACCACTGGTTCGTGGTACTGCCCTTGATGATCGTGATGACGCTGATCGCCGGCTTCGCGGGTGCGCAGCGCGGCAGTCGCACGTATGCCGGGCAGCGTGCGGACAGTGTGCTGTCGATCTGGGTCAGTTCGTGGCTGGTGGCCGCGGTTGGACTGTTCGTCGTGATCCGTATTCACCCGTGGTACGAGCCGCAGTACGCGATTCCAATTCTCGGCATGATCCTCGGCAATACGCTGACCGGCGTGTCGCTCGGCATCGAACGGATGACCGAGGAATTGACCGCGCGGCGTGACCGCGTGGACATGGCGCTCGCGCTCGGCGCAACCCGTTGGGAAGCGGCGCAGGCGCCGGCGCGCCAGGCGGTGCGCGCGGGCATGATGCCCACGCTCAATCAGATGGCCGTGGTCGGCGTGGTGAGTCTGCCTGGCATGATGACCGGCCAGGTGCTGGCCGGTCAGTCGCCATTACAGGCGGTGCGCTATCAGATCGTGATCATGTTCCTGATCGCGGCGGCGTCAGCCTTGGGGACGGTAGGCGCGGTGCTGCTCACGTATCGGCGGCTGTTCTCGGCGGAGCACCGGTTTCTGTCGGCGCGACTGGTGGAGCGAGCGGTGGCGCAGCGTTGAGGGGGCAAACAGATGCGCAGCGCGACGCGCTTTGCGTCGCCGCTTGTCTGCCATGTGTCGACCGCATGTCACGAATGCGGACTATGCGATGGGCATCATCAAGCAACGCGGCCGCATCGCAAACATCCGCTTGCGTACTGGCAGCGAGAGCGCCCGGCGAGTAGCCGCTTCCGCTGCCGTATCACGCACAATTCACCACGCAAATTCAACGTTTCGCAGTGACCGCCACTTCGGTGCCGTCACTGAGCGTCAGTGTTTTCGTGCTGCCATTGGTCGGCATCGTAAAGCGCAGAATCTGGCTGACTGTCACGTCGTTCGGACACTTGAGCGTTTTACCGCCGCTCGTCACCGTCTTCACGCCGTGCGGCGTCTGCGCCTGGAAGCTCAATTGCACGGACGCGGTGCCGTCGCCGGCGACAACGGGCGCAAAGCGGATCTGCGTCTGACGAATCATCGCGCCGTTCGAATCGGTCGGCAGCGACGAATAATTCGGGCAGGTATCCGCCGCGGGCACGGGGCCGCCCGGCGGCACGGTTTTCCACGTGAAGTCGTCCGATTCGCCGGAGCGAATCGTGCGCGTTTCCTGTGAATTGCCGAACTGTTTCGACGTGACGCGGACCGTGTAGCGGATCGGACCGTCGAGGGCGGCCTGCGACGTCACCGTGATCGGCGTGGCCGCGTGGGCCGCCGTCACGAGCATGCCGGGCGCAAGCGCGCAGGCGAGAGAAGCGACAACGGAAACGGCGGAGAGTTTGAAGCTGGAGCTCATACTGTCACCTCCTTGTTGTGCCGCTGCGCGCTCGCTTAAGCGCTATCACCCATGCACCGCCTGACCGAAGCCTGATTGACGCCGGGTCGAAGCCGGGTTGATACCTGGCCAATACCCAGCCACTATCTGGTTGAGGCCCGGCCAGACGAGCCGCGAGACACGCAACTGTTTTAGCATCATGCCCCACCAGTCTACCGCCAAGCGGCGCTGCGCGCGCCTCATACGAATCGGGTGTTACCCCGCTTGCAATGAGGCGTTTTCTGCGTGTGCGATCTGACTCAACCGCCAAACCCTGTGCAAACCCTGCTCGGTTTAGAAGCCCGTCAGCACCAGCTTGCCGATCGCGCGCCCCGCTTCGAGCAGCTCATGCGCACGGCGCAAATTCTCAGCGTTGATCTTGCCGAGATCCTGGCCGACCGTCGTTCGCAACGTGCCCGCATCGACGAGACGCGCCACCTCGGTTAGCAGCTTATGCTGCTCGATCATGTCCGGCGTGCCGAACATCGAACGCGTGAACATGAACTCCCAGTGGAACGCGGCGCTTTTCGTCTTCAACAGTTCGACCGGCAGCGGCTGGCTGTTTTCGACGATTGTGCAGATACCGCCCTGCGGCTTGATCACTTCAGCGGCCGCCGGGAAATTCCTGTCGGTATCGTTGAAGATCAGCACGTAATCGACCTGGTCGATGCCGAGCGCTTTCAACTGCGCGGGCATATCGCCAAAGTGATCGACGATATGATCCGCGCCCAACTCCGTCGCCCACTTCGCCGATTCAGGACGCGACGCGGTCGCGATCACTTTCAGCTTCGCAAGTTGTTTGGCCAGTTGGATGCCGATCGAACCGACCCCGCCCGCCCCGCCGATGATCAGCACCGTGCGGCCTTCGTCCGCGCCTTGTGGCGACACACCGAGGCGGTCGAACAAGGCTTCCCAGGCAGTGATCGCGGTCAACGGCAAGGCGGCCGCGTGCGTGAAATCGAGCGACGCCGGCTTGCGCCCGACGATGCGCTCGTCGACCAGATGGAACTCGCTATTCGCCCCCGGGCGCGTAATGCTGCCCGCATAGAACACCGGGTCGCCAACCTTGAACAGCGTGACGTCCGGCCCGACCGCCACCACCGTGCCGGCAGCGTCCCAGCCGAGCACGCGCGGCGCTTTCTCGACAGTGTCTTTCGGAGACCGCACCTTGGTGTCGACCGGATTGACGGAGATGGCTTCAACCTTCACCAGCAGGTCGCGGCCGGCGGCTTCGGGTTGGGGAATGTCGACGTCGATCAGAGACTCGGTTTGATCGATCGGCAAATAACGATAGAGACCTACGGCTTTCATCACAGCTCCTGTTCTTTCAGATGAGGTTGAGAGACCGGCGATCGCAGCAGACGGCGGCTGGCGCCGGGCGGAGCAATCGATCGCATTGACGTCATCCTAAGTCGGTTCTTATTCTTATAAAACCATCATAATGACTGAAACATCTTTTTGAAATTCAGAAGAATGGCCCATCCTGACCATCCTGTCATAGCCGCCGCTAAACCCTCGTCCGGCGAGCGGGAACGACTCGACCTACTCGATGTCGCCCTGTTCGTGCGGGCCGCCCTGCTCGCCAATGTGTCGGCGGCCGGCCGCGAATTCGGCCTGTCGGCGGCCGTCGCGAGTTCGCGCATCGCGCAACTGGAAAAGCGCCTCGGCGCGCGCCTCCTGCATCGAACCACCCGCCGCATCAGTCTCACGCAGGACGGCGAAGTATTCATGACACGTGCCCAGGCGCTGCTCGACGCGGCCGATGCCGCACGCGCCTCGGTGGGCCGCGCGCAGGCCGAGCCGCAGGGGCGCTTGCGGGTGTCGATGCCGTCGTCGTTCGGGCGGCAGCACGTCTCGCCGGTGATCAGTGAATTTTTGCGCCGCTATCCCGGCGTCAGCGTCGATCTGCGGCTGACGGATCAAGTGGTCGATCTGGTCGATGCGGGTATCGACGTGGCGATCCGCGTCGGCGTGCTCAAGGATTCGTCGCTAGTGGCGCGGCGCCTGGCTGTGAACCGCCGCGTGCTGTGCGCCGCGCCCGCTTACCTCGCCGCACGTGGGACGCCGCATCATCCATCGGACCTCGCGCAGCATGAATGCATGATCCTGTCGGACCAGCGCGACTGGGCCTTCGTGACGCCTGCCGGTCCACTCGAAGTACGCGTGAGCGGGCGCCTCGTCGTCGACAACGGCGAAGTGATTCGCGACGCCTTGCTGGCCGGTTTCGGCATTGCGCTCAAATCAACCTGGGACGTGGCGCCGTATCTGCGCAGCGGCGAACTGGTGAGCGTGCTCGACAGCTACCCACTCGCGGAGCATGTGGCGATCTGGGCGGTCTATCCGAGCCGTGCCTTCGTGCCGCCCAGAACGCTCGCGTTCATCGAGTTTCTTGCTGCGCATTTCGGCGATCCGCCTTATTGGGACGCTGAGCCGCAATGAGCCCGGCTGGATCGCGGTCACGCCGCTTCATCCAGACGTTTTTTCATTGCCGCGGTGATGCGCTGACGCGTCTTCGCGTAGTCCGCCCACGGGTCGCGCTTGAGGTCTTCGAGACGCTCGCGCACGTTTTCGATGGTCCATTGATCGCCGCTCGTCGTGGTGGCGACTTCGTCCCAGGAGACTGGCACTGAAACGCCCAGGCCGGGCCGGGCGCGGACCGAAAATGCGGCCACCGTGCTCGAACCGCGGTTGTTGCGCAGATAATCGACGAAGATCTTCTGCTTGCGATTCTGTGCGCCCATCTTCGCGCTGAAGTACTTCGGCAACGTCGTCGCCATATGCTGCGCGACGGCTTGCGAAAACGCTTTCACTTCGTTCCAGCCGGCGTGCTTCGCGAGCGGCACCACCACGTGGAACCCTTTGCCGCCGCTCGTCTTGCAGAACGAGGTCAGGCCGAGTTCTTCGAGCAGTGAGCGGGTCAGTTGCGCGGCCTCGATCATCCGCTCCCAACCGAGCGACGTATCGGGGTCGAGATCGAACACCATGCGATCGGGTTTTTCGATGTTCGACACCACGGCATTCCACGTATGAAATTCGATCGTGCCCATCTGCGCGGCGCCGACCAGCGCCTTGAGCGTATCGACGGTGATCAGCGGCGGATGGCCGGGGTCGAGTCCGGCATGCTGCGTGACGTTGGGAATCGACAGCTTCTGACTGTGCCTCTGGAAAAACAGTTCGCCGCCGATGTCCTCGGGTGCGCGCACCAGCGACACTGGCCGGTCCTGCAGATGCGGCAGCATCCAGTCGGCAACCGCTTCGTAGTACTGTACGAGATCGATTTTGCGGGTGCCGGTGCTCTTATCGATGATGCGATCGGGATGGGAGATGCGGACGCCGGCGACTTCGGCTGGCGTCGTGGCGGATTTTGATTTCGCTGCGGCGGTCTTTGTTGCCGGAGTCTTTGTTGCTGGAACCTTCGCCGCGCTTTTTTTAGCGGGCTCGGCTGAGGAAGTCTCGATGGCCTTTCTCGTCCTGCGTTTCTTCGGCACGTCGTCGGACGCAGTATCGGTTTGCTCTTGCACATCGGCTCCTTTACGGGGTGCCTCCTTGATGATCTGCCGCGCCGGTTTGTCGTTGCGCAGACTCACAAACGACGCCTGCCGCACGATGCCATCGCTCGTCCATTCAGCGAAATTGCATTCGCAGACAAGCACCGGTTCGACCCAATGCACCGGCGTGCGGCTGCGCTCACGCGGCGCGCTAGCGAACGGCATGCTCTTGATCTCGTGCGCGTCGAGTTCCTTCTTGATCGAGTGCAGCAACGCAGCGTCGAAGCCCGTGCCGACGCGTCCGGCGTAGTGCAGTTTGCCCTTGCTGTCGTAGACGCCGAGCAACAGCGCACCGAACGCCGCACGGCTGCCGGACGGCTCCGAATAGCCGCCGATCACGAACTCCTGACGCCGCCGGCACTTCAATTTGATCCACGCCGACGAGCGCCCCGATGTGTAGCCGCTATCGCGCCGTTTGCCGATGATGCCTTCGAGCGCCATGTCGCACGCGCTCTTCAATAGTTCATGGGCGCTGAACGCGAAATCGTTGGAAAAGCGCAAGACGCTGTCGTCGATCCCTTCGCCATCATGCCCTTCCATTAACGCGCGCAAAATCGCGCGGCGTTGTTCGAGCGGCACGCCGCGCAAGTCATAGCCGTTCAGGAACGGGATGTCGAACAGATAGATGACGATGTCCTGCGGCCGGTTCGAGTCGAACGCGTTTTGCAGTGCCTGAAAACTCGGCACGCCCTTTTCATCAAGTACCACCGCTTCGCCGTCGAGCCATGCGCTTTCGATGTCGAGTCGTTCGAACGCCTTCACCTGCTTGCCGAACTTCGCGGTCCAATCGTTGCCCGCGCGCGTGAATACCTTGATCGTACTGGCCTTCGCCTTTCGATCAATGCGCACCAGCACGCGGTAGCCGTCGAACTTGATTTCGTATGTCCATTCATCGCCGGGTGGCGCGGCGTCGACCAGCGTCGCCAGTTGCGGCCTGAAGGCGGCGGGCAACGCGGCTTTGACCGCTCCTTCGATCGAGGGCGATGCGGCAAGCTCACGCAGCGACTGCGCGCTGCGGGTCGACACGATGTCGGTTTTCTTTGGGTCGGCGCGGCTCGATGAGGAGGCTTTCGCCCGGTTCTTGCCAGTGGTGTTCGAGTTCGTGACGGTGCCCCTGCGCGCTGTCGTCCTTGCACTCGTCGCGTGTGTTGCGCTCGCCACCCGCTTTGCGCTTGCGCTCCCGTGTGTCGACTCGCTCGCAGTCTTCCTTGTCGCGCGCCTCGTGGACCCTGCGCCCCTGCCAACCGGCGCACTGCCGTCCAGAACGCTACCTGGACGCTCCTTCAGGACGTCGTATTCGCTCTCATTGCGGGCGTCGTCGTCACGCTCCTTGATCAGTAACCACTGCTCCTTGTCGCCGCTGCCGCGCATATGACTACGCACCAGCGTCCAGCCGCCGTGCAGTTTTTCGCCGAAGAGCCGGAATTTGAGCTTGCCCGCCTTATACGATCTGGCCGCCTCCGCCGCGCCGCCGACCGGCTCCCACGTCCCGCGGTCCCATACGATCACCGTTCCCGCGCCATAGTTACCAGGCGGAATCTCGCCTTCGAAAGTGCCATATTCGAGCGGATGATCTTCGACATGCACGGCGAGCCGTTTCACCGACGGGTCGAGGCTCGGCCCCTTGGGCACCGCCCACGACAGTAACGTGCCGTTCAGTTCGAGCCGGAAGTCGTAATGCAAACGCCGCGCGTCGTGCTCCTGAATCACATACGACAGCGCCTCATTCGATGCGCGCGCCGCGTCACGCGCCGCCGTCCTGCGGCCGGCTTTCTTGCGCGCAGCCGCGCCCGATGGCTCCGGCGTTTCGTCGAAGCGCCGCTTGCGGTTGTAGAGGTCCAGCCTGTCGTTCATGGAGGGGAACTCGTCGTGGGTCGAGCTAGCGCGGTTGTTATCTATAAAGCGCGCGATCAGGCGGCCGCACGCCGTTTGCGTGCCGCCGGCGCCGCCTTGGCACCGGCGCCTCCACGCTTGCCACCGCTGCGGCTCGTACCCGCCGAGCGCGCCGCGCGCGGCTTCTTGCGAGCCGGCGCGGCTGTCTCGGCATCGGTATCGGTATTGGCGGCCTCGTCGTCATCATTCGCGGCATGCTTGCGCGCATCCGCGGCCGGCTTGCCTTTGCCGCGGCCGAGGCTGCGCTTGAGCAGGTCGGACAGATCGAGAATGTCGGCGGTTCGACGTGATTCGCGCGGCGCCTCGACTTCGGTGATTTCCTCGGTCTTGCCCGCGCGAATCTTTCGGTCGACCAGCGC
Source organism: Burkholderia sp. GAS332 (assembly GCA_900142905.1). Lineage (NCBI taxonomy): Bacteria > Pseudomonadati > Pseudomonadota > Betaproteobacteria > Burkholderiales > Burkholderiaceae > Burkholderia > Burkholderia sp. GAS332. Next base: position 2,924,125 of record FSRV01000001.1, read on the forward strand.
CATGATGTCATCGCGGAACGTGTCGTGATACTGCGACGGATCCCACTTGTCGCTCATGTCATTGATCAGTTTTTTCGCCATGTCGAGTTCGCGCCCGGTGACGCCGGCCGCCTTCATACTTTCGGGCGGCAGTTTGAATTCGTCGAAGTCGCGGACCTCGTCGGCCCAGCGCAGAGTATTCAACGCCAGCATCGGCCCGACCGGAATCAGCGCCGCGAGATGCTGCTTGTTGTGCAGCACGACGCTCGCCACGCCGATTTTGCCCGATGCTTTCATTGCTTCGCGCAGCAGCGCGTACACCTTTTCGCCCTTGCGATCGGGCGTCAAAAAGTACGGCGTGTCGAGATAGAGGAACGAGATGTCCGGTGCGTCGACGAATGCGAGGATCTCCACCGTCTGCGTCGACTCAGGATTGGCCGCGCGAATCTCTTCGTCCGAGAGGACGACGTATTTGTCCTTTTCGTACTCGAAGCCGCGCACGATGTTCTCGCGCGTCACCTCCTTGCCGGTGCGCTTGTTGATCTGCTTGTAGCCGATCGGATCGATCGTGCGTTGGTCCAGCAGATTGAAGCCGACTTTCTCCGACTGGGTTGCCGGATACAACTGGACCGGTACGTGGACAAGGCCAAAGCTGATTGCGCCCTTCCAGATCATGTGTGCCATCGTGCGCTCCCCAAGGCCTAGGACCTTCGGTGAAGCAGCAAGCGTGCCACAGTTTTGGCGCGCTTGCCCTGGTTCGGGACGGCGCTGGCTGCCACGGTGTTGGACGCTGTTGCCGCCGTGGCGCCGTGCCGGTTGCCACGGGCAGCGGCTGTAAGTCTTGCGCCATACCGGCAAAAGATACGGCGCTTGTGGACTCGTCGATCGGCGCTCGGCAAGCGCCAATCTTCAACCGCCGCTCGCCGGCTCGAGTTCGACCGGCACCGCGGCGAAGCCGCGAAACCGCACGCGTCCGCCGCGCGTCGGTTCGCCATCGAGCCGATACGCCGGAAAGCGCTGCACGAAGCGTCCGATGGCGATGCGCGCCTCGAGTCGCGCGAGCGACAACCCCGCGCACTGGTGAATGCCGAAGCCGAACGCCAGATGCCGGTTCGGATCGCGGCGGATGTCGAAGCGGTCCGGTTCCGCGAACTGCTCGGGATCGCGATTGGCCGCGCCGATGCAAAGCGTGACGGGCGTGCCACGTGCCACCGCGACGCCACCGATCTCCGTGTCGACAGTTGCCATCCGGTTGCCCAACTGATTCGAACTCTCGAACCGCAAACACTCTTCGATCGCCGACTCGATCAGCGACGGTTCGCGCAGTATCGCGGCGCGCTGTTCCGGCCAATCGGTCAGCGTGACGAGACCGTTGCCGATCAGATTCGTGGTGGTCTCATGACCGGCGTTCAGGATGAAAATGCAGTTTTGCAGCAACTCCGCTTCCGACAATTGCTCGCCGCCCGCTTCGCCCTGGATCAGGCGCGTCAGCACGTCGTGCTGCGGATCACCGGGTTCGCGCCGGCGCCGCGTCACCAGATCGCGCAAATAGTCAACGAATTCGCTGACCGCACGGTTTCCTCGTTCGAGTTGCGCCTCGCTCAGCGACGGCTCCAGCGCGCCGAGTATCGCCAGCGACCAGTCGCGCAACGGCTCGCGCTCGGCGTGCGGCACATCCAGCAGATTGCCGATGATCTCGACCGGAATCGCCGACGCAAACTCGCCGATCAGATCGATCCGGCCACGCGCCGCGGCAGCATCGAGCAAGCCATCGACGAGGCGGACCAGCCCCGGTTCCATGGCCGCGATGGCGCGCGCCGTCAGTGCACCGGCAATCAGCTTGCGCACCCGAGTGTGACGCGGGGGATCGTTGAAGACGAGACTCGTGGTGTGATGGGTGTAGAGCGGCGAGTCGCCGTACTTCGGCTTGAATTCGACGGTCTTGTCGGAACTGAACGTTTTCGGGTCGCGATAGACCGCCTGCACGTCGCGAAAACGCGTCAGGAACAGCGAACCGTCCGGCATGCGTTTGACCGGCTCATGGGCACGCAGCGCGTGGTAGACCGGGTACGGGTCGGCATAGAACGCGGGGTTCAGGTGGCGCAGATCGAATTCGCGCGCAAGGGTGGACGCGTCGCTGGCGATCGCGGGGGGCATGACTTGTCTCCGTGGTGGTGCGCCTCATCGCTTGTGCCAATGCGTACCGTGTGCGGTGTGCCGCGCGCCGCATCGGTGCGGCGGGCTCGATAGGCTCGATAGGCTCGATGGCTGTGGGGCGTCGTTCGAAGCGCCAGTATGACGCGGGCGCCTGAGGATTGCACGGTGGATTGCTACACGGGTTACGCGGCGAGCTACGTGGCGGAAATCCTGGCGGGGCGGCCTTCTGCAGCCCGTCTGTCTGCCGCCTTGCCTGCTGTTCGGTTGGCTTCTGCACCGTGCGTGCTGTCGGGTTGCCTGCTGCCCGGTTGCAGGTTTCCCGACGGGCCGCAGGCCGCCGAAACGTTACAATGGCGGGATTTTCCGCGCGCCTCGCGCGGCCGCCCTTTTCTGCGCCAATGCGTCCGCCCCATGAACCTCGTCATCCAAAGCACCGCGCCCCTTTCCGCCGACCACCACAACACGCTCGTCGCGCTCGCGCGTGGCTCGCGCGCCGCCGCCATCGACGCGAACGCGATTCGCATCGCCGACGCGAACATGGCACAGCGCGCCGACCTCGAAGTCTATTGCAGCACGCATCAACTGGACTATGCGTTTGTCGAACCCGGCCGCAAGTTGCGTGACTTCGGCCTTGTCGCGATGGACATGGACTCGACGCTGATCACGATCGAATGCATCGACGAGATCGCCGATTTCTGCGGCTTGAAAGCAGAGGTTGCCGCGATCACAGAAGCGTCGATGCGCGGCGAAATCAAGGACTTCAACGAGAGCCTGACGCGCCGCGTGGCACTGCTCAAGGGATTGGACGCCAGCGCGCTCGAACGCGTTTATGAAGAACGGCTGCAACTCTCGCCGGGCGCCGAACAGATGCTGGCCGGCGCGAAAGCAGCGGGGTTGAAAACGCTACTGGTGTCCGGCGGCTTCACGTTCTTCACCGAAAAACTGAAGGCGCGGCTCGGCCTCGATTTCACGCGAGCCAACACGCTCGAAATCGTTGATGGAAAGTTGACCGGCAAGGTAGTCGGCGAGATCGTGAACGCCGACGTGAAGGCACAGACGCTGCGCGAGACGTGCGCCCAACTGGGCATCGAGCCGACCCGCGCGATTGCAATGGGCGACGGTTCGAACGATCTGAAAATGATGGCCGCTGCGGGACTTTCCGTCGCATTCCGGGCGAAGCCGGTGGTGCGCGAAGCAGCCAGCGTGGCATTCAACCACGTTGGGCTGGATGGGTTGCTGCGACTGTTCTGAAGCTTGAGTGCGCTGGCCGGTGCAATGGCGGCCAGCGCCGGTACGAGAATTATTTATTGAGATGGGCAATCAGGAACATGCCCAACATGGAGACGCCAACGGCTCCGATCACGACGTTAGTCCACTTCAGAACACGGGCGTAATTTTCGTCAGATTCCAGAAACGTGAATAGTCTATGCATGAGGGCCTCCCAAAAGGAGATCAGTATAAGAGCTGCGTTATCTAAAAAATCTAAATCAGGTGCACGTGTAGGATTGCAAACAGAGTGGCTGCAAGAGATGTTGCAAGAATCGAAGTCGCAATTGCGACACGCGACAACGCCCCCGTAGCAAAACGTTTCTGCCTGTCACGAATACATGCGGCCGCCTGATCCTGACGTGCATTGACCAAAGACGACATCACGATATTCGAACAGGCGAATGCCAGCATGCAGAATCCCGCAATGGCACCCTCCAGCACAGGCACCGTGCCGCGCCCCAGTTCCAGCGCGGTCACCGCCTCATAAACCGCGGCCGCGCACAACCCGATCGCACACCAGAACAGTTGGCCGTCTTTCACTGAGGCGGCGATCAACGCCTTCGCGACGCGCCAGCCGTGCGTGGGTGCAACGAGCGCTAGCGTAAAGATCGGGCCGACAATCGGCACGCCAAGATTCAGCAACATCCAGAAAAATAGATTCATCGAAGCTCACCATCGTGCAGTAACCGTTAGTCAGGATGTGCACCATCGTAGCGTCGAGATCCGGTGTCGACCATTCGGCCGAATGGTTAGGCTTACTGGCTATCTTGACAAAAGAAAAAGCCCACCGGGCACGTGTCCCGATGGGCCTATTCAACCTTCAGCAACCCGCGCTAAGGCGCTTAACCCAGCGCCGCCAGACACTGTTCGATATCAGCGCGCAAATCAGCCTCTTCTTCCAGACCGATATAGAATCGCACCAACGTCCCGCGATACGGCCATTGACCTTCCGTGCGCATCGAGGCAACGTCATACGGCATCGCGAGACTGTGCGCACCGCCCCAGCTCCAGCCGAGCGAGAACAGCTCGAGCGACTCGCAGAACGTGTCGATTTGCGCCGCGCTGTAACGTGCGTCGAACACCACTGAGAACAGTCCACCCGCGCCCGTAAAGTCGCGCTTGAAAAACTCATGCCCCGGACAGTCGGGCAACGCCGGATGCAAGACCGCGGCAATTTCCGGGCGTGTCTTCAGCCATGTGGCGAGGCCAAGCGCTGCACGGTCATGCTGTTCGAAGCGCAGTTGCATGGTCGGCAGGCTGCGCAGAATCAGCGAACAGTCATCCGCCGACACACCGATACCCATGCGCATGCGCGCGGCCTTCAGCTTCAGATGCAACTCGCGATCGACCGTGATGGTCGCGCCCATCAGCACGTCGCCGCCGCCCGACTGGTACTTGGTCAACGCCTGCACCGAGATATCGACTCCGTGGTCGAACGGCCGGAAACCGAGCCCCGCCGACCAGGTATTGTCGATCGCTGTGACGACGTTGCGCGCGCGCGCCACCGCGGTGATGGCGGGTACGTCGGGCACTTCCATCGTGACCGAGCCAGGTGCTTCGAGCCAGATCAAACGCGTATTCGGCTGGATCAGCTCCGCGATTCCCGCGCCGATCATCGGATCGTAGTAGCGCGCCGTGATACCGAAATCGCGCGCCAGCCAGTCGCCGTGATCGCGGTTCGGCGAGTAGACGTTATCGGGGATCAGCACGTCGTCGCCGGCCTTCACGAGGCCGAAGTAGACGTTCGAAATCGACGACAACCCCGACGGCTGCAACAACGCGTGATTGCCGCCTTCGATGGTGGCAAGCCGCTGCGCCAGCGCAAGCGAAGTCGGTGTCGCGTGCAGGCCATAGCGCCATTGCGCGTCGTTTTTCCAGTCGAGCGCGCGCATCGTCGCGAGATCGGGGAACACGACCGTCGAAGCGCGCGTGACCGGCATCGAGAACGACTCGAAACCCGGCGTGATCTGGTCTTCGTGACGCACGATACTGGTTTGCAGGCCGCGTTTGAGTTTGGATTGGGTCATGGTGTAGGTAGACTTTATTCGCCGATTTGCAGGTTGCTCACCCCGCCAACGGCATGACCACCGCTTGTCGCCGAGGCGGGCACTGCGGCTGCCCCGCCGGCGGATGGTTGCGGCGCGACGGCGGCCTTGTTGGCCGCCGCACCGGCACTCGCTGATGCCGCCGGCACGGCCTGCCCTGCTGCCAGCGGCTTCAGATCGAACGGCTGCGGGTCGGAATCGTCGACGTTCATCCGGTCGCCGGCTACCGAACCGTCAGCGGCAAATTTGCCCACCCAGTTGCCGGTGATATGCGTGCCGTCGTTCGATTCCTCGACTTCGAGCGTGTCGCCGTCACGGTCGCCCGCGATCAGGATTACTTCGCCGGTATCGGTGTACTGATACTCGCCGTGCACGCCGGCGGGGTCATCGGTTTTCGCGCCGAGACGCAGCACGATCTGACGTGAGCCCAGCATGCCGGCGTAGCGTGGAAACTTCGCGAATTCGGGGCTCGGCTTGAGCGGCAACTGAATCGGCGGGGGCGCCGCCAACTCCTTCACCGCGTCGCTTTCCGCCCATGCCTGCGCGGGCAGCACAGCCCCGGCGCCGGCACACAGCAATGCGGCCACGCTCACTACGCCCCGCAGGAAGTTCCTTTGGGGGATTGCCCAACCGCGCCGACGCATCGCATCCTTCATCGCGTTCGATTCCTGCATCCGTTCTTTCCTTATTGCCCGATACTGCTCAATACTGGTTTGCTACCCGCTTACTGCCGGGCTTCGTTCGGCGGGGCACGTCAACGCGTTACGTTGCGTTGCCCCGCCTCGGCCTCAGATCCGTTCGAAGATCGCCGCAATGCCCTGCCCGCCGCCGATACACATCGTCACGAGCGCATAGCGGCCGCCGATCCGCTGCAATTCATACAGCGCCTTGACGGTGATCAGTGCGCCAGTCGCGCCGATCGGGTGGCCAAGCGAAATGCCCGAGCCGTTCGGATTGACCTTGGCCGGATCGAAGCCGAGTTCCTTGCTAACCGCGCATGCCTGAGCGGCAAACGCTTCGTTCGCTTCGATAACATCGAGATCGGCGACCGTCAGGCCGGCACGTTCGAGCGCCTTGCGCGTCGCCGGCACCGGGCCAATGCCCATGTAGGCCGGATCGACACCCGCATGCGCGTACGAAACCAGCCGTGCCAGCGGCTTGATGCCGCGCTTTTCTGCGACGCTGCGTTCCATCAACACGACCGCCGCGGCGGCGTCGTTAATGCCCGACGCGTTGCCGGCCGTGACCGTGCCGTTCTCCTTCGCGAACACCGGCTTCAGCTTGGAGAAGTCTTCTGCCGTTGCGTTCATCCGCGTGTGCTCATCCGTATCGAAGACGACGTCACCCTTCTTCGACGGAATCGTGATCGGCAGGATCTGGTCCTTGAAGTAGCCGGCGGAAATCGCGTTGGCCGCGCGGCGATGCGATTCGAGCGCGAGCGCATCCTGCGTTTCGCGCGAGATGTCGTACTTGCGCGCGACGTTCTCGGCGGTGACGCCCATATGAATCGACTGGAACGGGTCGTTCAGCGCACCGACCATCATGTCGACGAGGCGCGCATCGCCCATGCGCTGACCAAAGCGCGCAGCCGGCATGGAATACGGCGCGCGGCTCATGTTTTCCGCGCCGCCGCCGATCGCGATGTCGGCGTCGCCAAGCAGCACGCTTTGCGCGGCCGAGACGATGGCCTGCAAGCCCGAGCCGCACAAGCGGTTGACGGTCAACGCGGGCGCATGTTGCGCGACGCCGCCGTTGATCGCCGCCACGCGGGCCAGATACATGTCTTTCGGCTCGGTATGCACGACGTTGCCGAACACCACATGGCCGACTTCGTCGCCCGACACATTTGCACGCGCCAGCGCTTCACGCACGACGCGTGCGCCGAGATCCGTCGGCGGAAAATCCTTCAGACTGCCGCCGAAACCGCCGATTGCCGTACGCACACCGCTTACCACCACTACGTCCCGTTGCATCGCTCGCTCCTCTCTTTAGTCACTCAAGATAATCTTGCCCTGGCTAGCTGCGGGGCGCGCGTCGCAGCGCGTTGCTGTCAGCCGGCCAGGATGTGTTCGACCGTCGCCCGCGAAGGGATCGGCGCGACCGCGCCGTAACCTTGCGTGGACAGTGCCGCGGCGACGTTCGCATAACGCGCCGCTTGAAAAGGATCGTCACCCGCGACGATACGCGCGATAAACGCGCCGCCAAAACAGTCGCCCGCGCCGGTCGCATCGACCGCGTCGACGACGTGGCCCGGCACGACGCGCCGCTCGTCGGGCGTGGCGATGTAAGAACCTTCCTTACCAAGCTTGAGCGCCACAACACGCGGACCGTGCGACAGCAGAAAGTCGACGATCTCGTCGCGGCCGGTCAAGCCGGTGAGTGCAGTGACGTCATCCCAACTCGGCAGGCAAATGTCGGTTTGACGAATGGCTTCGAGCATCACCGCGCGCGCCCTCGCGAGCGGCCACAACTTCAAACGCAAATTGGTGTCGAAGCTCACGCGCACGCCGTTCGCTCGCGCATGCCCAATCGCCGCCAAAGCGGCGTCGCAGGCGCTCAGGCTGATCGCGAGACTGATGCCGGACAGGTGGATGACTTTGGCCGCGGCGATGGCATCGAGCGGCAAATCGTGCAGCGCGTAGCGGCTCGCGGCCGAACCCGCACGCAGGTAGTCGAACGCGTGACCTTCAGGACCGTGCGAAACGAAATAGACCCCGGTGGGCGCGTGAGGATCGACGCGCACGAGCGACGTCTCAACCTGCTCGCGCTCCCACAGATCGATCAACAGACGCCCGAAATGGTCGCTGCCGACAGCCGATACGAAACCCGTCTTCGCACCCTGCCGGGCTGCCGCGATGCAGAAGTTCGACGTATCGCCGCCGAAGCCCTGCAGATAGTTCGGCTGATCTTTAGCCGACTGATTGAATTCGATCATTGCCTCGCCGAGCGCGAGGATTTCGGGGGGCCGGCCTGCCGGGCGCCGGGCTGCCGGGGGCCGGCTTTCAGGGAGCCGGGCCTCCGGAGGCTGGCCTGCCGGCGCGCGGACCATGCTCGCCGCCATCGCTTATACCTCGCCCCACAGGTCGTGGCCGTCTGCGCCGGTGATCTTCACCGACACGAAATCGCCGACCTTGTAACGCTTCGACGCCTTGGTAGCCGGTGCGATATACACGACGCCGTCGATCTCGGGCGCATCCGCCGCCGTGCGGCCGATGCCGCCGTCGGCATTGATCTCGTCGACCAGCACTTTCAGCGTTTTGCCGACCTTCTTCGCGATCCGTTTGGCCGACACTTCTTCGGCCACTTCCATGAAACGCGCACGGCGTTCTTCACGCACTTCGTCGGGCAATGCACCGTCGAGTTCGTTGGCGGTCGCGCCTTCGACCGGCGAGTAAGCAAAGCAGCCGACCCGATCCAGTTCCGCCTCGCGGATGAAATCGAGCAGCGTTTGGAATTGCTCTTCAGTCTCGCCCGGGAAGCCGGCGATGAACGTGCTGCGGATCGTCAGATCCGGGCAGATTTCGCGCCATGCCTTCACGCGCTCCATCACCTTCTCGGCGTTGGCCGGACGCTTCATGCGCTTCAACACTTCCGGATGCGCATGCTGGAACGGCACATCCAGATACGGCAGCACATGGCCCTTGAACGGGCCTTCGGCCATCATCGGAATGACTTCATCGACGCTCGGATACGGATACACGTAATGCAAACGTACCCATGCGCCGTATTGCGCTGCGAGTTCGCCGAGCGCGCCGACCAGATCGGTCATGCGCGTCTTGATCGGCTTGCCGTTCCAGAAACCGGTGCGGTATTTGACGTCAACGCCGTATGCGCTCGTGTCCTGCGAAATCACCAGCAGTTCCTTCACGCCGGACTTGAACAGGTTCTCCGCTTCGAGCATCACGTCGGCGACCGGGCGCGACACGAGGTCGCCGCGCATCGACGGGATGATGCAGAACGTACAGCGGTGGTTGCAGCCTTCGGAAATTTTCAGGTACGCGTAGTGGCGCGGCGTGAGCTTCACGCCGGCAGCCGGCACCAGATCGATGAACGGATCGTGCGGCTTCGGCAGATGGTTGTGCACCGCCTGCATCACTTCGCCGAGCGCGTGCGGGCCGGTCACGGCCAGCACCTTCGGATGCACTTCTTCGATCAGGTTTGAGCCACTCGCACTCTGCTTGGCGCCGAGGCAGCCCGTGACGATCACCTTGCCGTTTTCGCTGAGCGCTTCACCGATCGCGTCGAGGCTTTCCTGCACCGCTTCGTCGATGAAGCCGCAGGTGTTGACGACCACGAGGTCCGCGCCGTCGTACGTACCGGAGATCTCGTAGCCCTCGGCGCGCAACTGCGTGATGATCTGTTCGGAATCGACGAGTGCTTTAGGACAGCCGAGGCTGACGAAACCGACCTTCGGAGTCGAAGGGGTCGGCACGGCGGGGGAAATGGTCTGCGACATAGGTGGGTCCGGCGTATAGCGGTGACGATGGCGACAAATGGGGACGGTGCGGCAAGGCTAAGGGTCCGATGGTCACAAAGACCACGGCCCGGACAGCGTCCCGCGCACGCAACCCTTTATTGTACCGCGCCGGCGACCATACAGTCGGCCAGGCGGTGGGACGTAGCCGGGTCAGGCAGGCCGTGGGCCACGCATTGACGCGCCGGCCTCAAATCGTTGAATGCCAGGGCGCGCTCGATCACCTCAAGAATTTCGCGCGAATCATGCAGGCGCCGGATGGCGGCATGCAGCTCGGCTGCCTGCGGCCAGGTCCGCTTCAGATAGCTGAGCCACATTTTGACGCGTCCGTGCTCATGACGGGCCGCGACACGAGCCTGCAATTTTTTCAGGTAATCGGCGAGATAACCCAGGACAGCCGGCCATTCCTCGCCGGATGGCGACCGGTCCATCAGTCCACGTATCCGCAGAGCCAGGAAAGGATCCGACACGGCGCCGCGCCCGACCATCACGTCCGCGCAGCCGCTGATCGCCCGGCACCGCTCCCAGTCGGCCACTGTCCAGACTTCTCCGTTGGCAATGACAGGCACGTCCACGGCGGCATCGATATGCGCGATCCACTCCCAGTGGGCAGGCGGCCGGTAGCCATGATCACGCGTTCTGGCATGCACGACGAGAGAGGCCGCGCCGCCTTCTGCCAGCGCCGTGGCGCAGTCGATCGCGAGCGAGGTATCGGACACGCCGAGCCGCATTTTTGCTGTCACGGCGATGCTGGCCGGCACCGCGGCGCGAACAGACGAAACGATCCGGTTCAGTTGCTCAGGATGCGCCAGCAGCATCGCCCCGCCACCGTGCCGGTTGACGACTTTGGCGGGACAGCCGAAGTTCAGATCGAGTCCATGCGGCGACAGACTGGCCGCCTGGGCCGCATTCAGCGCCATCCATTCAGGATCGCTGCCGAGCAGTTGGATCACCATCGGCGTGCCGCAAGGTGTCCGGCCTCCGTGGAGGACTTCGGGCGTGTCCCTCTCGTAGACACGCTCGGGAAGCACCGAGCCCGTCACTCTGACGAACTCGGATACACACCCGTCGAACCCGCCCGTGCTGGTCAGCACGTCGCGCAACACGTAGTCCGCAAGCCCTTCCATGGGCGCAAGAAACAGCTGGCTCATGCGAGAACGGCGAGGGAACGGGTCTGTGACATAAGAGGATTTTGCGTATAGCGGTGACGACAATTGGAGCGGTGCGGCAAGGCCCTAGGTTCCGGTCGCCAACCGGACCGCGACCCGGGCGGCGTCCCGCGCATGCAACCCAGCATTCTACCCCGTCGGCAGTCTTGCGATTGGCCGGCTCGCCACACCCCCACCGTTTACGAGGACGGCGGCGGCGTCCATCAGCGGTATGGCTCGCCGCCAAGCGGCAAGACTAACGGCAATAGCCGTGGCGTTTTGACACTTTTTCACGTATCACCCAACCCCTATCATTCCTTTCAAATTCATTTCGATAAATTAGTTAGTTACCCAAAATTTCTGCCGGCGCCACGCAACACATTTCAACCGGGAGAGTGACGGCACCCTCCCATCCAGCAAGGAGATTGATCATGTGGTCAAACGACCCTACCCAGAATTTACTCATCGCCCAAGGCCAGCGTGGCTCGCTGGCTGGACAGAAAATATGTCCTACAGCCGATGGTGGCTTCTACATCAGTTGGCTAGATGAAGTCCGTGGTTACTCTCTCTTTCTGCAACGACTCGACGTGGACGGAAACCTGCTTCTCCCAGCCGGCGTACCGTCGACGGATGGCATTCTGGTCTATAAACGCGCCCTTACCAGTGGTCCCGTAGACTATTCTCTGACTGTGGACACCGCTGGCAACGCGGTACTCAGCATTGACGCGGGCCTTGCACTTGAAGGCTCGGTAGACGCCGGTGGTGCGGCAGTGGCCTGCAAAGTGTCGCCAGATGGCGAATTGATGTTCGGCGCAGCCGGCATTACGCTGTCGCAGAAAAATGAACTGGTTCAACAGGTCTTCTGTGCATCGACAAGCGATGGGGGTGCTGTTTTCGGCTGGTCCTTGGCGGACTGTAGCGCGGTCCACATGGTCAAGTTGGACGCAAAAGGAAACGCATTATGGGGCGATGGAAAACTCTATCTGCCGCCAAGACCAACGGTCAGACTGACAGACATCCAGGCAGCAGACGCCGGCTCCGCCATCTACTCATTTGCATATAACGTACCGAGGCTTGGCAATGGCGCTGTGAGCACAGGATTTTTTACAAGTAAGCTCAATTCAGAAGGCTTGAACACGTGGATAGAGGCCCCCTATTCTCTCTTTCTGCAAGAAAGCGAGAGTGGAATAGGCGGTGGCGATGCGCCGAAATTCGTCTCCGACGGCCAGGGCGGCGCCGTCTACTGCTATCGGGGTAACGGTGATCCGCGAGTCGCCAATCCAGGACAACAGGTCTGTTTCGTACAACGCGTCAATGCAGCCGGCATGCCTCGTTACGAAGGAAATGGAGCGATCGTGTCGATCGAGACGACCAATTCGGATAACCCTTGCTTTGGCTTCGACCCAGCCACAGATCGCATTTATGTATTGTGGACGTCCGGCGACTCGAGTATCCGGGCGCAATGCATTGATCTTCAGGGACAGAGGCTATGGGGAGACCAAGGCATGGCGCTGGTGACAACCGACCCGGGCACCTCGCCGATGCCGATCGCGATCACACCGATAGGAGAGACTGTCATGGCGTCGTGGCGTCTGTATCAAACCGCCGTGCCCGATGTGTCTCAACCGATTCGCGCCGCATTACTCGATCGCTCCGGCAATTACGTCTGGCCGAGCCAAACGGTCGACGTCAAGACAGGCACCTCCACCACAACCGACGATGCATCAGCGGTGCTCGGCGCGACCGGCTACGAAGCGTTTGTCTGGGGCGACGATGTCAATCGCAGTGTCCGTGCACAAAACATCAATCAGGACGGCTCACTCGGCGTCGCCCCTAGCCGCGCGCGCTAACCGGGCAGAACCACCGGCGCACGACCGTTCACGCGGCACAACGAGACGCGCCTCCCCAAAAACGCGCCTGTCGCCGGCCACGCTTACTTCTTCTCCGGCTCCGCATCGGTTTGCGGATTAGCCGGCGTGGCCGGTGCTCCAGCCGCGTTCACCGGTCCACCTGGCGTGAACGGGAAGGTGGCGAACATCGATTTCGCCTGGTTCTGCATCTGCTCCTGCATCTGCACGAACATGTTCTTCGACTGCTCGATATAGCTGGTCATCATGCCCTGCATCATCGGCGCCTGCATGTTCATGAACTGCGACCAGACTTCGGGGTTCATCGCCTTGCCTTCATACAGATTTTTCGACTGGTCGGCGAGCTTCGCCTGAATATCGATGAAGGCCTGAATATTTTTTTCCAGATACGTGCCCATCATGCCCTGCATCGCATGGCCGTAGAAACGGATGATCTGCGACAGCATCGACGATGAGAACATCGGCAAGCCACCGCTCTCCTCTTCGAGAATGATCTGCAACAGGATGGCGCGCGTCAGGTCCTCGTTGCTCTTCGCATCGATGACCTTGAAATCCTCCTGATCCAGCACGAGCTGCTTAACGTCCGTCAGCGTGATGTACGTGCTTGTCTCGGTATCGTAGAGCCGGCGATTCGGATACTTCTTGATCAATCGTTCGGCTGTTTTCTTTGTAGTAGTGGTCATGTAACGCCTTTGAGCGCAAGTTAAGCGCCGAAACGGCGTCATGCCGACGGCGCGATCGGGTAATCGCACAGTCGAGAGACGCCGCCGGAACCATCTGAGCAGAAGCGCGCTGCCTTGTGAGCGGCGCGCCCATCACTCAGCCCATATGCAAACCGCCGTTCAGCGAAAAATCAGCGCCCGTGGAGAAACCCGATTCGTCCGAGGCGAGCCATGCCACGATCGAGCCGATTTCATCCGGCTGACCGAGACGACGCACCGGAATCGTCGCGACGATCTTTTCCAGCACGTCCGGACGGATCGACTTGACCATATCCGTGCCGATGTAGCCAGGCGACACGGTGTTGACCGTCACGCCCTTGGTGGCCACTTCCTGCGCCAGCGACATCGTGAAGCCGTGAATGCCGGCCTTCGCGGTCGAGTAGTTGGTCTGGCCGAACTGCCCCTTCTGGCCGTTCACCGACGAAATGTTGATGACTCGGCCAAAGCCGCGCTCGACCATCCCGTCGATCACCTGCTTGGTGACGTTGAAAAGGCTGGTCAGGTTGGTGTCGATCACCGCCGTCCAGTCTTCGTGCGTCATCTTGCGGAATACGACGTCGCGCGTGATGCCGGCGTTGTTCACCAGGATATCGACCTCACCGACTTCGGCCTTGACCTTGTCGAACGCCGCCTTGGTCGATTCCCAGTCGCCGACGTTGCCTTCGGACGCAATGAAATCGTAGCCAAGCGCCTTCTGCTCTTCGAGCCACTTCACGCGGCGCGGCGAGTTCGGGCCACAGCCTGCGACTACCTTGAAGCCCTCTTTGTGCAGCCGCTGGCAAATGCTCGTGCCGATGCCACCCATGCCGCCCGTTACGTACGCAATTCGCTGTGTCATAAACTACACTCCGTTATCGTTTTCGAGGCGCCGACCGGCTGCCTCTTCCCTCGCCTGGTGCTTCATCTCCACTGCCGCCGGGCGACCGGCCGACGAGGCCATTGCTCGCCGCACGCCACCTGCTGCCAGGTGACGCGCGGCAACCCTGCTTACCGCCTGCCCAAAAGCCAACTGAGCCCAACTGAGCCTGCTCGAGACCTCAAGACTTGAGGTCTATCAAGCGCGTTCGAGCGCCAGCGCCACACCCATGCCGCCGCCGATACACAGCGACGCCAGACCCTTCTTCGCATCGCGCTTCTGCATTTCATGCAGCAGCGTGACGAGAATCCGGGCGCCGGAGGCGCCGATCGGATGGCCGATCGCGATCGCGCCGCCGTTCACGTTGATCTTCGACGTGTCCCAGCCCATTTGCTGATTCACGGCGCACGCCTGTGCGGCAAACGCTTCGTTGATTTCCATCAGGTCCAGATCGGCCGGCGTCCAGCCCGCGCGTTCGAGACAACGGCGCGAGGCCGGTACCGGGCCCATGCCCATCACCTTCGGATCCAGACCCGAGGTGGCGTACGCCTTGATACGCGCGAGCGGCGTGAGGCCGAGAGCCTCGGCCTTCTTCGCCGACATCACCAGCACCGCCGCCGCGCCGTCGTTCAGACCCGACGCATTGGCCGCTGTCACCGAGCCTTCCTTCGAGAATGCCGGCTTCAGACCCGCCAGCGATTCAGCCGTCACACCGTGACGCACGAACTCGTCCGTTGCGAAACGCAGCGGCTCACCCTTGCGTTGCGGAATTTCGACCGGCACGATTTCGTCGTTGAAACGGCCCGACTTCTGCGCGGCTTCCGCCTTGTTCTGCGACAGCGCCGCGAACGCGTCCTGCTGCTCGCGCGTGATGCCGTATTCCTTGGCGACGTTTTCCGCCGTCACGCCCATGTGGTACTGGTTGTAGACGTCCCATAGGCCGTCGACAATCATCGAGTCGATCAGCTTCGCGTCGCCCATGCGGAAACCGTCGCGCGAGCCCGGCAGCACGTGCGGTGCGGCGCTCATGTTTTCCTGACCGCCGGCGATCACGATGTCCGCGTCGCCCGCGATGATCGCGTTGGCCGCCAGCATCACGGACTTCAGGCCCGAGCCACACACCACGTTGATCGTCATGCCGGGCACGGCCGCGGGCAGCCCCGCCTTGATCAGCGACTGACGCGCCGGGTTCTGGCCCGAGCCTGCCGTCAGCACCTGCCCCAGAATGACTTCGCTCACCTGCTCGGGCTTCAGACCAGACCGTTCGAGCACGGCGCGAATCACGGTAGCACCGAGTTCGGGCGCGGCGATCTTCGCCAGCGACCCACCGAATTTGCCAACTGCCGTACGGGCGGCCGATACGATCACAACATCAGTCATTTCCATATCCTCCGGGCACATCGGCCAACGACGCCGTAGCCCGTCAAGTTAAAAATCTCGTTGCTCCAGCGCCCTTGCTCAATCAGACGCACACTCATACCGCCAAACACATCGCGCCTTCAGGCGCGCTAAAGCCTACTCCCGTTGCCGCACATAACGCCCCGGCGCCGGTTCGATCACCGGGAATTCAGCGGAGCCGGCTGCCGCACGCGGTTTCACTTTCTTGCCGCCATACTGGTCGAGCCACGTGGTCCATTCGGGCCACCAGCTGCCAGGCACTTCAGCCGCTTGATCGAACCATTCGTCCGGGCTTTCCGGCAACGTCGTGACGTCGCCTTCGAGTGTCCAGTAGTTGCGCTTGTTCTTCGCCGGCGGATTGATCACCCCTGCGATATGACCCGACGCGCCGAGCACGAACTTCAGCGGCCCGGTGAGCAACGGCGCCGACGCATAAGCGGTTTGCCACGGCACGATATGGTCTTCGCGTGAACCGTAGATGAAGGTCGGCACATCGATCTTCGAGAGATCGACCGGCTCGCCGCAGGTGGTCAATGCACCGGGCTCGCGCAGACGATTCTCCAGATAGGTGTTGCGCAGATACCAGACATACATCGGGCCCGGCAGACTGGTCGAATCGCTGTTCCAGTACAGCAGATCGAACGGCACCGGCGTACGGCCCTTGAGGTAATTGTCGACGACGTAGTTCCACACCAGATCGTTCGGCCGCAGGAACGAGAAGGTATTGGCGAATTCGATGCCGCGCATCAATCCGGGCGCGCTGCCGTTCTTGCCGCCGATGGTCTGCTCGCGCATCTGCACATGCGCCTCGTCGACGAACACGTCGAGCACACCCGTGTCAGAGAAGTCGAGCATCGCGGTGAGCAAGGTCATTGACGCGGCCGGATGCTGGCCGCGCGCTGCCGCTACCGCCAGCGCGGTGGCAAGCATGGTGCCGCCCACGCAGAAACCGAGCGTGTTGATCTGCTCGCGGCCGCTGATCTTGCTGACCGTCTCGATCGCCTTGAGGACGCCCTCGCCGATGTAGTCGTCCCACGTCTTGCTCGCGATCGATGCGTCCGCGTTGCGCCATGAAATCAGGAACACCTGATGACCCGAATCGAGCCCGTGCGCGACCAGCGAGTTCTCCGGTTGCAAATCGAGAATGTAGAACTTGTTGATACAAGGCGGCACGATCAGCAGCGGCCGCTCACGCACGGTGGCCGTGCGCGGCTTGTACTGGATCAACTGCATCAGGTCATTTTCGAACACCACCGAGCCTTCGGTGTTCGCGAGATTTTCGCCGACCACGAAACGTGATTCGTCCGTCTGCGAGATCTTGCCGCGCTGCATGTCGCCCAGCAGATTCATCACGCCCTGGCGCAAGCTCTCACCCTTGCTATCGAGCAAGGTCTTTTGCGCTTCCGGATTCAATGCGAAGAAGTTACTGGGCGATGCCGCCGCGGTCCATTGCTGAATGGAGAAACGGATGCGCTCGCGCACCTTCGGTTCCGTTTCGAGCGCGTCGACCATTTCCTGCAGATAGCGTGCGTTCAACAGATACCACGCAGCGGTAAATGCATAGGCCGGCGCCGAGCTCCACGCCTCGGAACTGAAGCGGCGATCCTTGAGTTCGGGCGCTTTCGTCGTGGAGGCGGTCGCCTGCTGAATCAGCTCCATCGCCTCGCGCGAATAGTCGGCTTGCAGCTTTTGCAAACGCTCTGACGGAATCGCGGCGCTCGGCACGTTGAGTCCGGCGAATGAAGGCATGGACGGCAGGGATCCCGCAGCCAGCTTGCTGAAGTCAGGCATGCCGGGGAACGACGGCATCTGCGGCAGACCCATTTGCGGCATCAGCGGCATCTGGAAAGGCATGCCGTTGCTACCGGGCGGCGTGCCGGGCGAACGCCATGCGTTCATCCAGGTCTCGAATAACTGCTGCATGCCTGCGGCTGACATTGCGCCGCTCGTACCGGCCTGCTGCGTATGCTCCGTCGAGGAGTCCGTGCTGGGGGAAGCTGAGGAATGTGATGCTGCCATACCTGCTTTTACCGGTAAGTCCTTGCGGACGGGTTGAGAGGCAGGTTCATGCGCACGTGGGCGATTGCTCGCGACCTCGTCACGCCCTGTCCCTTGGTCGAGGAGCTGTGAGGAACATTCTTGCTCCCCATCGCAAGGCATGTCAATGCTTGTTCCCGATTTTGCCGCAGTGCGATAGTTTTTTAATTATCGTTTTCCCTGTGTAGCAGATCGCGCTTTCGGGACATCGGTTCATCAGTGCCGACGCAAACGGAAAAAGCTCCCATACTGCATGGGCTTATCTCAATTTATCCGTTCGCGCACGGACACTTTTGGCGGCAGATTTACGCCTGCGTGACAAATTCCGGCAGCGCAGCAAAAATGCGTGCCGCGCCTCCGAATAAACCCTCATACGTATGCCAGCAGGAAGGCCTCGCGCCCGCCGTAGTGGGCGAGACCAGTGGCCGACTTACTCCGCGATCGTCTGCGCCTGATCGTCCAGCCAGATCAGCGCAGCCATGCGGCCGGTCTCGCGATCGCGGCGATAGGAATAGAAACGCTCACGTTGCGTGACCGTACACAGATCGCCGCCGACGATGCGCGTCACACCGAGCCGCTGCAGGCGCAAGCGCGCCAGCGCGGCGAGATCGGCGAGATATTTGCCGGGGTTTTGCGGATGCACAATGAATGCATTCGCCGTGGCTTCGCGTTGTGCGTCGTCCACGCCATTCATGAAGGCGTCACGCACATCTGCACCCACCTCGAAGGCGTCCGGCCCGATCGCCGGGCCGAGGTAGGCATGCAACGACGCGGCCTCCACGCCGGCAAGCGCGGCGACGCGTTGCGCGGTCTGCTCGACGATCCCCGCCGCCAGGCCGCGCCACCCCGCATGGGCCGCACCGACGGCTCGGCCCGCTTCATCGCACAGGAGCACCGGCATGCAATCGGCCACCATCACGACACACACCGTGCCGGGCCGATCGGTGACGCTGGCATCGGCGCGTGTCGGCGTGCCGATCGCGCGAGCCTGCGCGAGGACTTCTTCAGCACGCACGATGCCGGCGCCGTGAATCTGTTCGAGCCATGCGGCCTCGCCTACGCCGGCCAGCTTCAGCAGCCGTGCGCGATTGGTTGCCACCGCGGCGGGATCATCACCCGCTTTCATCCCCAGATTCAGGCCGCCGGGCTGGTCCACGCCGTCCCGCCAGCGGCCGAACGGCGGCTCGCTCACGCCGCCGTCGCGCGTGGTGACGAGCGCGCGCACACGCGGCGACACGTTCCACGCGGGTTGCACAACATCGGCAAAGCTCAGCTCGGGCAAGCTCATGCGTGACCGTCCTCGTCGTGTTCGTCGGCTTCGTCGTAATCGCCGTCACCCTGCGCTTCGTCTGCGTCAGCTTCATCTTCTAGTGAAGCGTCGTCCAGCGAGGCGTCGTAGTCGTCTTCCTCATAGTACGTCTCGTCGAACTCGCCCGCATCGTCACGCCCGAGGCCAAGCGCCGCCGACAGCACCTGCATGTCTTCCGGGGCATCGGCGCGCCATTGCATGGTCCGGCCGGTTTGCGGATGGATCAGACCGAGCCGCCATGCATGCAGCGCCTGACGCGCGAAACCGTCCGGTAGCGGCGTCACCGAGCGCTTGCCGCGCGCCCGACCATAAACCGGATCGCCGAGCAGTGGATGGCCGATATGCGCGCAATGCACGCGAATCTGATGGGTCCGGCCGGTTTCCAGATCGCAATGAATCGCGGTGACCGGCTGACGCTGCCAGATCGCCGTATCCACGCGCCGGAAATGCGTGCGCGCCGCTTTGCCCGAGGCGCTCGTCACCACCGCCATGCGGGTGCGTTCGCGCGGATCGCGGCCGATCGGCGCGTCGATCGTGCCCTCTTCGGGCATGTTGCCCCACACCAGCGCGAGATAACGGCGCTTCACCGTGCGCGCCTGGAGCTGGCGCACCAGATCGGTCTGCGCCTCGAGCGTACGCGCCACCACCATCAGGCCGGAGGTTTCCTTGTCGAGCCGATGGACGATACCGGCACGCGGCAGGCCCGCCGCGGCGTCGCCATAGCGGTACAGCAGACCGTTCAGGACGGTGCCGCTCCAGTTGCCGGCGGCCGGATGCACAACCATGCCGGCCGGTTTGTTGATGACCACCAGCGTGTCGTCCTCGTAGACGATCTCGAGCGGCACCGGTTCGGGCGTGAACGCGAGTTGCTCGGGCAGCAGATCGGGCACGAGCTCGATGGTGGCGCCAAGCGGCACCGGCTGACGGATCTTCGCCGGCTTGCCGTCGATGCGCACCCGCTCCGATTCGATCCAGCTTTGCAGCCGGTTACGTGAAAACTCCGGAAAGAGTCGGGCAATCACCTTGTCGAGGCGCTCGCCGGCCAGTTCGTCGGGCACGACGACGCTGCGCGGCGACTCGTCCGCCACGGGGCTCGCCACCGTCGGCACCCTGCTTTGCGGGCCGGCGGAGGCTAGCGCGTCGCTGCCGAGATCGTCGTCGAGTGAATCGACGCCCAACGCGTCGGAGGGGTCAGCGCTTACGCTATAATCTTTGTTGCTATTCCCGGCACCGGTTGCGGCGCCTGGAGTATTTGAGCGGGTCATTGAGTCTGGGTCACCTGGACGTAAAGCTAGACTGGAAAATGCGAGCCTTGAACACCATTACTAAAGCGGCGATCAATTTGGCGGCCATCAAGAAGGCGGCCCGGAAAGTGGCCGGATACATTGCGTGCGCCGCAGCCGTCGCCGTTGTTGCGGCTTGTCACGGCCTGCCGGAAAAAACTGACGAGACGGCTACGTGGAACAACAACAAATTATATACGGAGGCGAACGACGCTCTGACCGGTGGTGATTTCGGCAAGTGCGCCAAGTATTTCGAGATGCTCGAAGGCCGCGATCCGTTCGGCCACTTTGCCCAGCAAGCTCAGATCAACGTCGCGTATTGCAACTGGAAAGACAACGAAAACGCCGCCGCCGACCAGGCGATCGACCGCTTCATCCAGCTGCACCCGGATCACCCGGACATCGCCTACGCGTACTACCTGAAGGGCATGATCCACTTTAACGACGACCTCGGTCTGTTTGGCCGCTTCTCCGGCCAGGATATGAGCGAACGCGATCCGAAGTCGCTGCGCGAGTCGTATGACGCGTTCAAGGTCGTGGTCGACAAGTACCCGAACAGCAAGTATGCGCCGGACGCCGCGCAACGCATGCGCTATATCGTGAACGCGCTGGCGGCCCATGAAGTCCACGCGGCGGATTATTACTACCGTCGTGGCGCCTACGTCGCTGCGATCAACCGCGCGCAACTGGCGTTGAAGGAATACAAGAACGCGCCGGCTATCGAAGACGCGCTGCACATCATGATGCTGTCGTACGAGAAGCTGAATCAGCCGCAACTGGCCGACGACACCAAGCGCATTCTAGCCGGCACCTTCCCGGACAGCCCGTACATCACGGGCCATGCAAGGCCGGGTAAGGAAAAGTCGTGGTGGCAGTTCTAAGCCACTCAACGCACTGAAAACCTGAAAACCTGCTTAAAACAAAAACGCCACGACTTCGGTCGTGGCGTTTTTGTTTGTGGGGCACCGCCGGCTTGGGCGCCCCAAGCTGGCAGCAGGCGCCCTCAGTCCCGCTCGAACAACGCAATCGACTCCACATGCGAGGTATGCGGGAACATGTTCACCACCCCCGCGCCCACCAGCCGGTAGCCAGCCTCATGCACCAGCAGGCCTGCATCACGTGCGAGCGTCGCCGGGGCACACGACACGTAGACGATACGTTTGGGCAGCGGCCCATTACCGCTCTGCGCGATCTCCGCCAGTGCCTTGGCGACGGCCTGCGCACCTTCGCGCGGCGGATCGATGAGGAATTTGTCGAAATGACCGAGTGCGCGCAGGTCGTCGGCGGTGACTTCGAACAGGTTGCGGCAAGCAAACGACGTATGACCGGCCACGCCGTTCAGTTCCGCATTGGCAAGCGCGCGCGAAGTCAGCACCTCACTGCCCTCGATGCCCATGACTTCCTTCGACATCCGCGCGAGCGGCAGCGTGAAGTTGCCGATGCCGCAGAACAGATCGAGCACGCGGTCCGTACTGGCCGGGGCCAGCAGACGCAGCGCGCGGCTCACCAGCACGCGATTGATCGCGTGATTCACCTGGGTGAAGTCAGTCGGCTTGAACGGCATGCGGATGTTGTATTCCGGCAGCGTGTAGTCGAGTTCCACGTCGAGCGGATAGAACGGCGTAACCGTATCGGGACCGCCCGGCTGCAGCCACCACTGCACCTTGTGTTCGTCGGCGAAATCGCGCAGCACCTGTTCGTCGGCCGCGGTGATCGGCGCGAGATTGCGCAGCACCAGCGCGGTGACCGACGAGCCGACCGCGAGCTCGATCTGCGGCATCCGATCGTAAATCGACAGCTTGCGGACCATGAAACGCAGCGGCATCAGCATGGCCGAAATGTGCGGCGGCAACACCTCGCAGGTCTTCATGTCGGCGATATAGCCGCTCTTCTTCTCGTAGAAGCCGATACGCATGCCGCCCTTCTCCGGCAGATAGCGCACAGCCAGACGCGCGCGGTAGCGGTATCCCCACGCCGGCCCATGAATCGGCCGGAACACTGTCTCCGGGCGCAGCTTCGCCAGGTGCTGGAAATCGTCTTCGAGCACGCGCTGCTTGACGGCAATCTGCGCGCGGATGTCGAGGTGCTGCATCGAACAACCGCCGCAGATATCGAAATAGGTACATTTCGGCTTGGTGCGGAGCACGCTTTCGCGGAACACCTGGACGACCTCAGCCTGCTCGAATTTCGGCTTGCTGCGATGCGTCGAGTAGCTGACACGCTCGCCGGGCAACGCGCCTTCGACAAAAATCACCTTGCCGGACGTGCCGTCTTCGCTCTCGATGCGGCCTACGCCGCGCGCTTCCATGTCGAGCGAAACGATTTCGATGATCGGCTCAGCGCCGGTAATGACGTGCGTTTTCGCCGGAGCGGGCGCCTTCTGGCGCTTCGGCGAACGACGTTGGGGGGCAGTTCGGGACACCTGCGACTTCCTGACAAACTTGGGGGAAAGGCGAGATTGTAGACGATGCGCCGCCCTTGCCAACGATTCGGCATGGCGGCGAGGGCCCCGCGCGGCGCGCATGGCGCCTCGAGCGAGACTAGCAGCGTGCGCGGCGCCTGGCCACAAGCCTGGCTAGCGGCCTACTGATCGAATGCGGCCAGATACTCGGCCCATTGCGGCGCCGTTTCCAGCGCCAGCGCATTTTTGACCAGATTGATCTCATCGGCATACTCTTCGGCCGAAAACGCGCCGCGGATCAGCTGGAAGCGGCAATACAGCAGATAGGTATTCACGACGTCGGTCTCGCAATAATTGCGGATTTCCTCGATGCGGCCTGCCTGGTACGCGTGCCACACCTGGCTGCCGTCCATGCCCATCTTGCCTGGGAAACCGCACATCTTCGCGAGCGCGTCGAGCGGCGCATTGGCGCGCGCCTGATACATCGCCAGCACGTCCATCAGATCGGTATGACGCGCGTGATAGCGGCTGATGTAGTTGTTCCACTTGAACTCGCGGTCATCCTCGCCAAGATCCCAAAAACGGGAAGCGGGGATGCCATTGACCAGCGCACGGTAGTTCAGCACCGGCAGGTCGAACCCGCCGCCGTTCCACGACACGAGCTGCGGCGTGTATTTTTCGATCACGCGATAAAACGACTGCACGAGCGCTGCCTCGCCGTCTTCCAGCGTGCCGAGCGAACGCACACGGAAACCGTTGTTGTCGCGGAACACACAGGAAATCGCTGCGATCCGTTGCAGGTGGTGCGGCAGGAAATCGCTGCCGGTCTTTTCGCGGCGCGCCGCAAAAGCATGCTCGGCGACTTCGGCGTCGCTCAGCGTGGCGGGCAAATCTTCGAGGCGGCGAATGCCGGCGACATCGGGAATCGTCTCGATGTCGAAAACAAGAATCGGTGTCATCAGGTTATAGAACGGCGTCCTTCCGCACACCGTTGGAGGCAAAGAAGCGCTTCAGCCGCACCAGCGCTTCCTGTTGGATCTGGCGCACACGCTCGCGCGTGAGGCCCATTTCGTCGGCGAGCTCTTCGAGCGTGGCGGGCTCGATATGGTTCAGCCCGAAGCGGCGTTCGATCACATGACGATGCTTGTCCGACAGCCGCGCGAGCCACGCACGCGTGAGCGTTTCCAGCTCGCGGTGCTGCACTTCGGCATCCGGCGACTGGCTTTGGTCGTCGGACAGCAGATCGAGCAGGCTGCTCGCCGGGTCGAGGTCGAGCGGCGCGTCGAGCGACGCGGTGTGCTCGTTCAACGCGAGAATGTCGGTGACTTCGTCGGTGGTCTTGCCGGTCAGATAGGCAATGTCGTCGATGCTGGCATCGCGGCGCTCGGCCGCTTCGCCGGAATTCATCGAATTTTTTTCCAGATGGCGCTTTGCGCGCAGCACCTGATTGAGCTCACGGATCACGTGCACCGGCAAACGCACCGTGCGCGCCTGGTTCATGATGGCCCGCTCGATGCTCTGGCGAATCCACCATGTGGCATACGTGGAGAAACGGAAGCCGCGCGTCGGATCGAATTTCTCGATCGCGTGCATCAGGCCGAGGTTGCCCTCTTCAATCAGATCGAGCAGCGGCACGCCACGGTTCAGGTAACCCTTCGCGATGCTGACGACGAGCCGCAAATTGCGCTCGATCATCACTTGCCGCGCGTCGAACTCGCCCGCCTTCGCCAGACGCGAATACTTCTGCTCTTCCTCGACAGTCAGAAGCGGCTTGACGCTGATGCGGTTCAGGTAATGCTGAATCGTGTCAGCCGTCAACTCCGCTTGCAGCAGCGCGCGGAAATCGTCTGCGTCCGGCGCGGCTTCGCTGACGCTTTCGCGTGCGTCCCCGGCCTCTTCCGCGCCGCCCTGGCGTTCGTCGACATCGCGCTCCTCCGCGATCTCTTCTTCCACCTCCGAAGCGCCACCGTCGTCCACCGAAGCGGACGTGACGCGGCTGATCTTCTCAGACTCGGCTTGCGGCGGGCGGCGCTTCGATTTCGGCATGGTCGTATCGCTTATTGCGGCGGCAAGTACTTCAGTGGGTCGACAGGTTTACCCTGACGGCGAACTTCGAAATGCAACATCACGCGGTCGGAATCACTATTGCCCATCTCAGCGATCTTCTGCCCTTTGGTCACCGCATCCCCTTCTTTTACCATCAAAGCGCGGTTGTGTGCATACGCTGTGAGATAAGTTGCATCATGCTTGATGATAATGAGATTGCCGTAACCACGCAGCCCATTTCCGGCGTAAACCACGCGTCCGTCCGCCGAAGCTTTGACGGGATCGCCTGCGTTGCCGCCGATATTAATCCCCTTGTTTGTCGAATCGTTGAACGTGCCGAGCATCGGCCCCCGCACCGGCCATCCGAACACGACGTTGCCGGATGCGCCGGCGCTCGAATCGCTCGCAGCCCCCGGATTGGCCGATGGCGTCACCGAAGCGTTGTTCGCACCCGAACCGTAGATCGGCGGCGTCGCGACACCTGCTGCTGCACCTGCCGACGACGGCGTGCTGCCAAGCGGCGCGCTCTGCACCGCACCACCGCTGCCGATCGGCGCCGTCGACACACCCGGCGTCAGCGCTGCCGTGTTCGCGCCTGGCGGCACGACGCGCAGCAGCTGATCGACTTCAATCTGATTCGGGTTAGTGAGATTGTTCCACGTCGAAATATCGCGGTAATTCTGGCCGTTCTCCAACGCGATCCGGTACAGCGTATCGCCCGGCTTCACGCGATAGTAGCCCGGCGGCGGCGGTCCGAGGGGGGCGGCCGGCTGCTGCGCGGCTTGCGTGCCGAGCGCGCCACTGCCGGAGCGGTCGACGACCGGCGCCTGATCGAGGCGGGTCGCACAGGCCGACATCAAGAGGGACAAGGCGAGCACGCACACGCTACGCTGGGTTACGGTCATGGGAATAGTCAGTCTGGTTCTTTGCATCGCGCGCAACATACTCATCGGTGTCAAATCACTCCGGATTTTAAGGGTACAAAGAAAACGCGATCAAGCCGCGACTCGCGCCACTGCGCGGGTCCGAGTCGCTCGACCAGAGTCAGCACCTGGTTCTGGCCTTCCTGCGAGCCGACCGGCGCAACCAGACGGCCGCCGATCGCGAGTTGTTCAAGTAATGCTTGCGGTACATCGAGCCCGGCCGCGGCAATCACGATCGCATCGAACGGCGCCGCCGACGGCAACCCCAAGCGGCCATCGCCGTAGTGCAGCCGGATGTTCGGAATGCGCAGCGGACGCAAGTTTGTCTTCGCGCGTTCGGACAGCGGCTTGATGCGTTCGATCGAGTAAACGTCCCGCGCGACCTGGCTCAGCACCGCCGCCTGATAGCCGCAACCGGTGCCGATTTCGAGCACGTTGTTCAACGCGCGGCCGGCGGCCGCCAGTTCGATCATCCGCGCGACCACGGAGGGCTTGGAAATCGTCTGGTGATGGCCGATCGGCAACGCGGCATCTTCATAGGCCTGGGCCGCGAGGCCCGGGTCGACGAACATGTGGCGCGGCACCACCGACATCGCGTTCAACACGCGCTGATCGGTCACACCGTTCGCACGCAGGCGTTCGACCATCCGTTCGCGAACCCGTTCCGAAGTCAGTGCTAAAGCGCCGTTCAACGCCACGTTCGGCACCGCGGTGCGCTCGCCGAAACCGGCGCCGGCCTTGTTCACCGGCACCGGTTTCGGCGCGGCGCGCACCGCCGAACCTTGTGCGGCGGCGGTTGCGTGTGATTTGGCCTGCAGTTTGGCTTGCGGCCGGGTCTGGGCGCTAACAGACGCGTTCGGCGACGCGTTCACCGGCGCCTGCATGGACGCCTTAGCCTGCGGCTTTGCTTGCGGCGCCGCTTGCGCTTTTGCCTGCGGCTTTGCTTGCGATTGGGTCTGCGCCCTCGCCGGCGGCTTCGCCTGGACCTTCCCCGCGGAGCCGAGCGGCGCGTTCTTCGCCGGTTGCTGGCGTGCGTTCAGCGCCGCGCTCGCGGCGAGTACCGCCGCGCGCACGTCGCCCGGACGCCCTTCAGGCCGGCGCGGTTCGCGCACCAGATCCTCGAGGCCGAGCGGAAAACGCTTTGCGCGCTCGCTGGTCATGAAGCGCTGCTACCGGCGCGCGCCCAGTCGCGCGCTGCGGGCAGCATTTGCGTGTGGGTCAGGTCGAGCTGCAGCGGCGTGATCGACACCTGCCCGTTGGCGACGGCGTGAAAATCCGTGCCTTCGCTCGCATCGCGCGCGCTGCCCGACGGGCCGATCCAGTAGATCGGTTCGCCGCGCGGGTTGGTCTGGCGGATCACCGGCTGCGACGGATGCCGCTTGCCAAGACGCGTGATCTGCCAGGCGCCGAGTTGCTCGTACGGCAGGTTCGGAATATTGACGTTCAGGAGCGGATGCCCCGGCAACGGTTGCTTGAGGTAGTGCGCGACGATCTCGGCGGCTACACGTGCAGCGTCTTCGAGATGCACCCAGTCTTTGTCGACCAGCGAGAAGGCGATGGCCGGCACACCGAACATGACGCCTTCGGTGGCAGCAGCGACGGTACCCGAATAGAGCGTGTCCTCGCCCATATTCTGGCCGTTGTTGATGCCCGAGACGACGAGGTCAGGCCGGTGGTCCAGCATACCGGTCAGCGCGATGTGCACCGAGTCGGTTGGCGTGCCGTTGACGTAGTAAAAACCGTTCGCCGAACGCAGCACCGAAAGCGGACGCGACAGCGTCAAGGAATTGGACGCCGCGCTGCAGTTCTGCTCGGGGGCCATCACGGTGACGTCCGCGATCGGCTTGAGCGCTTCGTAAAGCGCGGCAAGGCCTGGCGCCAGGTAGCCGTCGTCATTGCTGAGTAGGATTCGCATGCGGCGATTGTAACCGAGGAAAGAAGGCACGCGAACGACACGGCAGGCGGTCCGCTCATCACATCCCAAGCGTACGCGTCGGGCCCTTCGCCGACGGGTATCGATCGCGCAAGCACCGGGTTGCGAACAATAAAAACGCACGATCGTGCGAATTGTTTTACACTCAGAATGGTTGCGACGCCCCCGAAGGAAGTCCCCTTTGGGGACCCTGATCGATATGGAGACACGATGCGCGCGATTCGCTGTAATCAATACGGGCCGCCGGAGAGCCTGGTCGTCGAAAATCTGCCGGACCTCGAGCCGCCGCCCGGCCACGTCGTGATCGACGTCAAAGCCGCGGCCGTCAACTTTCCCGATGTGCTGATCATCGAGAACAAATACCAGTTCAAACCACCCCTGCCCTTTACGCCCGGCTCGGAAGTCGCGGGCGTGGTGCGCACGGTCGGCGCCGGGGTGACGCAGTTCAAGCCCGGCTCACGGGTGGTTGCATTCACCGGCTCGGGCGGCTTTGCGGAGCAGGCGCTGGCGCCGGTCGCGGCGTGCGTGCCGCTGGCGGACGGCGTCGAATTCGAGCTGGCCGCCGCATTCACGCTCGCCTATGGCACCTCGCATCATGCGGTGGTCGATCGCGGCCAGTTGAAGGCCGGTGAGACAATGCTGGTGTTGGGCGCGGCAGGCGGCGTCGGGCTAGCCGCGGTCGAGATCGGCAAGGCGCTCGGCGCGCGGGTGATCGCGGCGGCATCGAGCGACGAGAAGCTTGCCACCTGTGTGAAGCACGGCGCGGACGCCACCATCAACTACAGCACGGAAGACCTGCGCGAGCGCATCAAGGCGCTGACCGACGGCAAAGGTCCGGACGTGATCTACGACCCGGTCGGCGGTATGTATGCGGAACCGGCGTTTCGCAGCATCGGCTGGCGCGGGCGTTATCTGGTGGTCGGCTTTGCAAACGGCGAAATCCCGAAGTTGCCGCTCAACCTGACGCTGCTCAAAGGCGCAAGTCTGGTCGGCGTGTTCTGGGGCGACTTTGCGAAGCGCGAGCCGCAGCACAATCACGCCGCCTTCCAGCAGATGACCGGCTGGATCGGCGAGGGCAAGCTCAAGCCCTATGTGTCGGAACGTTATTCGCTCGACGACACCGGCCGCGCGTTGCGCGATATGGCGGAGCGCCGGGTGATCGGGAAGGTGGTGATTACGCCTTAAGCGTTAGCCGTAGCGCGCACAGCACGCGCTTCGTCGAGCCGCACATAGAAACGGCGCGCGGTTTTGAAACCGCGCGCCGTTTTTGCTGAGCGTTCGCTTGTTGAGCGTGAACCGCACGCTCACTCACACAATCTGTTGCGCATGCAACCTTGCGATGTGGTCAGAATCGTAACCTAGCGATTGCAGGACTTCATCGGTATGTTCACCCAGTTCCGGACCTAACCAGCGCGTTTCGCCGGGGGTTTCCGAAAGCTTCGGTGTCACCGACGGCAGTGTGATTTCCTGTCCGTCCTGCCACTTGAAGCGCTGGATCATCTGGCGCGCCATGAATTGCGGATCGGTGAACATGTCCGCGACGCTGTAAATGCGGCCGACCGGCACGTCGGCGGCGTTCAGCACGGCGAGCGCTTCGTCGATGGTGCGGGTGGCGAGCCACGCGGCGATCGCGCCGTCGATTTCCTGGGTCCGCGGCACACGGCCGTCGTTGTGCGCCAGGGCTGGATCGTTCGCCAGGTCTTCGCGTTCGATCGCGATCATCAAGCGCTTGAAGATCGGGTCGCTATTGCCGCCGATGACGATGCTGCCGTCGCGGCAAGGATACGTGTTCGATGGCACGATGCCCGGCAGCGACGCGCCGGTGCGCTCGCGCACCATGCCGTACACGCCGTACTCAGGCACGACGCTCTCCATCATATTGAAGACGGCCTCGTAGAGCGCGACATCGACGACCTGCCCTTTGCCACCGTTCACCTGCTTGTGGTGCAGCGCCATCAACGCGCCGATCACGCCGTGCAGCGCGGCAATCGAATCGCCGATCGAAATGCCGATGCGCGGCGGCGGCAAATCCGGATAACCGGTGATGTGGCGCAAACCGCCCATCGATTCGGCGATCGCGCCGAATCCAGGCCGGTCGCGATACGGCCCGGTCTGGCCGTAGCCGGACAGACGCACCATCACCAGCCCGGGGTTCTCCGCCGACAACACGTCATAACCGAGCCCGAGCTTCTCCAACAAACCCGGCCGGAAATTTTCGACGACGATATCGGCCTCCTTCGCCAGACGCCGCACGATCTCCTTGCCCTCTTCGGCCTTCAGATTGATCGTGACGGATTTCTTGTTGCGCGCCTGAACGGCCCACCACAAGGACGTGCCGCCGACTTCCGGATAGAGCTTGCGCCATTTGCGCAGTGGATCGCCGCCCTTGGGATCTTCGATCTTGATGACGTCGGCGCCGAATTCGCCGAGAAAGCGCGCGGCGAACGGGCCGGCAATCAGCGTGCCGAGTTCGAGCACCTTGACGCCCGCAAGCGGACCTTTAGGTGTGGCGGTGGCGCTGGGGTCGGGGTTGACGCTCATGTGTCTCCTCTGTGTTCTGTTCTTGCCCAAGCGGCGCGCGGCGCGTAGCGTTGCGGCTCGGTCTCGCGCGGCTCGCTCAGGTCTTGCTGGCGCAGCGACGTGCGCTTTCACGTGGTGCTTTCAGCTGCGCCCCGCTACATCGAGCGCCGGTCGAGCATCGCGCGGGCGATCGTGCCGGCGTCGACGTATTCGAGTTCGCCGCCCACCGGCACGCCGCGCGCGAGGCGTGTCACGGCGAGACCGCGCGCCTTGAGCGTCTGCCCGAGGTAATGCGCGGTCGCCTCGCCTTCATTGGTGAAATTGGTTGCGAGCACGACTTCCTTGACGATGCCATCCGACGCGCGCTTGACCAGCCGGTCGAAATGGATCTCCTTCGGGCCAATGCCGTCGAGCGGACTGAGCCGCCCCATCAGCACAAAATAGAGGCCGCGATAGGTCATCGTCTGTTCGAGCATGATCTGGTCGGCGGGCGTCTCGACGACGCACAACAACGCCGGATCCCGCTCCTCATCGAGGCAGACCTCGCAGATCTGCGCTTCGGTAAAGGTGTTGCACTTCTCGCAGTGCTGCAGATGTTCAGTCGCGAACAGCAACGAGCGGCCGAGTTTTTCGGCGCCATCGCGATCGTGCTGCATCAGGTGGTACGCCATGCGTTGCGCGGATTTGGGCCCGACACCGGGCAGCACGCGCAGCGCTTCGACGAGCGCCGACAAGGCGGAAGGTTGTTTCATGCGGATCGGCGGTGTCGATGTGGGTGTTGCCCGGTATGGCCCGGTATGCGGGTGGCGGTGCGGTTGCTTCGATTGCTTCGGTGACTTCTATCAGTCCGATAACAAATCGGCTGGGGCGCTCACCGGACAAACCGGCGCGAACTGCACCGCTGCGAACTTGCACGAGCCGAAACGAGCATTTGAACAAGCCCGGCTCGCGTATTCAGTTCACGCCGCGATCCAGCCAGCGGCGTGCGCCCCTTCTTGCAGCGACGTCGCTCAGAACGGCAGCTTGAAGCCCGGCGGCAGCGGCAGACCCGAGGTCATACCGCCCATCTTTTCCTGAGCGGTGGCTTCGGCCTTGCGCACGGCGTCGTTGAACGCAGCGGCGACGAGGTCTTCCAGCATGTCCTTGTCGTCGGCGAGCAGGCTCGGATCGATCGATACGCGGCGCACGTCGTTCTTGCAGGTCATCGTCACCTTGACGAGGCCGGCGCCCGACTGCCCTTCGACTTCGATCAATGCAAGCTGCTCCTGCATCTTCTTCATGTTTTCCTGCATCTGCTGGGCCTGCTTCATCAGCCCGGCGAGTTGACCTTTCATCATGGACATGCTCCTTCTTGATAGCGTGAAATCCGGAAAATCGGGCGCGCCACGAGGCGCGGCGAATCAGTGGACGGACGGCGCGCCGTTCGGGCCGGCGTCCTGCGTAATCGGGCGGATCGAGCCGGGCACGATGCTCGCGCCGAACTCGCGGATCAGCGACTGCACAAACGGATCGGCGCCGATCTCGCGCTCCGCTTCCTGCTGGCGCTGAGCACGCATCGCGGCGTCGTGCGCGGCTGCCGTGCGGCGCGCCGGGCCGACTTCGACCAAGACGTCGACGTTCTGGCCAAGCTTGTCAGCGAGCGCGGCTTTCAGTTTAGCGACCTGCGAGGCTTCCGCGTACTGGGGCACCGGCACGTTCAATTTCAGCGTGCTGCCTTCGAGTGCCATCAGTTCGCTGTTGAACGCGAGTTGATACGAAATGCCCTTGAGCGGCAGGTCGACGGCGAGCGCGGGCCAGTCGCCCTGGAAACCCAGCGAATCGAGCGGCACAGCGGCCGGCAACGGCCGCTTGTCGACCACCGGCGCGGGGGTCGACGCAGGCGCGGCGTTGACGCGGACATCGTCGGGTCCGCTGTCGAACACCGGCATGTAGTTGTCGTCCGGCAGGCCGTAATAGCCTTCGTCCGCTGCCGTGAGCGGCATATATTCATCGGGCGGCATGTCGTCCCATGGCGCGCTCGACGAGCCGTTCTGCTCCTGGACCTGCGGCGACGGCGCACGCGCTGCCGGTGCGGCTTCTTGTTCTGGCGCACGGCGCGGGGCGCCCGGCGTCGGCACATTGACGACAACGCGTGGTGCGGCAGGCTTCGGCGCAGCCGGGGCTGCAACGGGCCTGGCGGCGGCTGCCGCCGTGGCGCGGCCACGGTCCGACGAGACTTTCAGGCCGGCGCTGCGCAATACATTGAGTGCATCGCTCGCGCCGCC
This sequence comes from Burkholderia sp. GAS332, assembly GCA_900142905.1. Taxonomy (NCBI): domain Bacteria; kingdom Pseudomonadati; phylum Pseudomonadota; class Betaproteobacteria; order Burkholderiales; family Burkholderiaceae; genus Burkholderia; species Burkholderia sp. GAS332. The sequence continues at coordinate 2,956,757 of FSRV01000001.1, forward strand.
TGCGCGGCGCGGCGGAATGTCGGCTGCGGGCGGCGGCTCTTGCGATGCCGTTTCTGGGGCGGCCTCTTCTGCTTGTGCGAACGCGGCTGCCGCCGGGGCGGTGAGAGAAGACGCCGGAGCCGATTGCCGAGGAACGGCCGCAGCAGGTGCTTCGATTGGGGCAGGCTCCGTGGGCGCGTCGTCCCACGGCGCCAAAGCCCGCGCAGTCGCTACCTTCGTTGCTTCTATCGATTCGGTCGCTTCAGCCGCCGGCGCCGGGGGCGCCGATTCGGACATCGGCGCCACTTGGGTCGCGCTCATGTCCGCAGGTGCGGGCACCGGATCGCTCAGCACCGGTTCGACGGACGTTTCATCCTGCCACGGCGCCAAAGCCGGTGCAGCAATGACGTCGGACGCCGCGGGCGCAGGCGCCGCGCTCGCTTCGCCAGATGCGGATGCGGATGCGGATGCGGATGCGGCTTTCGAAACGATCGCCGCGTCAACAATAGGGGGTTTCGGCGTGTCAGTATTTTCAACGGACCCCGCGGACGCCAAGTGCTGCGAATCCTGCGTAGTGGATCTAGCTTCCGCCACCGGATTGACGGATCGGACCGGCACCGCAGCGGCTGCTTCAACCGCACGCGACGGCGCCACCGCCTGCTGCGCAGCCACGGCCGGAGAACCCGCGCGTTTAGCGCCGCCTGCCCCCGCCGGTCCCGGCGCACGCGTCGCAGCCGAGCCGCCACCACCGCCGGTGGGCGCCGGCTCGAACGCCAGCATGCGCAACAGCGTCATCGTGAAACCGGCGTATTCATCAGGCGCGAGGCCCAGCTCGCTTCGGCCGATGGTCGCAATCTGATAGAACAACTGCACCTGTTCGGCGCTCAACGCTTCGGCAAAGCGACGCAGATCACCCGCTTCCGGCCACTCGTCCAACACCGACGACGGCGCGAACTGCGCCCACGCGACTCGGTGCAACAAGCTCGCCAGATCCTGCAACGCCGTCGAAAACGACAGGCTGCGCAACGCCATCTCGTCCGCGACCGCCAGCACGGCGGCGCCGTCACCATCGGCCAGCGCGTCGAGCAGGCGAATCAGATAGCTTTGATCGAGCGCGCCGAGCATGCCGCGCACTGCCTCTTCATTCACCTGATTGGCCGAATAGGCGATCGCCTGATCGGTCAGCGAGAGCGCGTCGCGCATCGAGCCGTCGGCCGCGCGCGCGAGCAGGCGCAACGCCTGGGCGTCAAACGGCACCTTCTCTTCGCCGAGAATGTGCTCAAGATGCGACACGATGTGCCCGGCCGGCATCTGCTTCAGATTGAACTGCAGACAGCGCGACAGCACCGTGACCGGAATCTTCTGCGGATCGGTGGTGGCGAGAATGAACTTGACGTGCGAAGGCGGCTCTTCCAGCGTCTTCAGCATCGCGTTGAAGGCGTGATTGGTCAGCATGTGCACTTCGTCGATCATGTAGACCTTGAAGCGCGCATCGACCGGCGCGTAAACCGCGCGCTCCAGCAGCGCCGCCATTTCGTCGACACCGCGATTACTCGCCGCGTCCATCTCGACATAATCGACAAAACGGCCTTCATCGATCTCGCGGCACGCGCGGCACACACCGCACGGCGTGGAGGTCACGCCGGTTTCGCAATTCAGCGCCTTGGCAAAGATGCGCGACAGTGTCGTTTTGCCGACGCCGCGGGTGCCGGTAAACAGATAGGCATGATGCAGACGGCCACCGTCGAGCGCGTGCGTGAGCGCGCGCACCACGTGCTCCTGTCCGACGAGCGAAGCGAAATCCTTCGGCCGCCATTTGCGTGCGAGAACTTGATAGGTCATCTGGAAATTGTATCAGTAACGATGGCGCGCAAAACCGATTCGAGACGGCGCGCGAACTCATGTTGCCGCTTCATTGAAACAGGCTAACGGACCGATAGAAAAAAATAGATGAAGCGCGCGAGAAAAGCCACCGCAGTGTCCGCGTGACAGCGCTTGGGGTAAAACAGGAGAGGGGAAGTACGGCAGAGAAAAAACAAGAAAGAGGAAGGTGACGAGCCTGACCCTCGGCACTGGTGGAAAACGGCTGTGGCTGCTTCGTTCCCGACCTGACCAGGTTGACCATCCCTCCATGCGAGGAGGCCCGTCACGAAACATTCTATCATCGCTTGGCCCGCTGTGCGACTGTTAATACGACCAAACTGACATCGACGCGCCGAATCAGGCGCTTCGCACTATATAGGCAACACCCCGCAAGTACGCGTCCGGGGCACTTGAGTTTGCGCTGCCCGCCACCAGATAAGCTGCGTCGCGGTTATCAAAACGGAGTGACGCTTCACCGGCAGCCGTTGGCCCCACTGCCCTTGATGAGTACTATCACCACCGGCAACGCATAGCGAATTAAGCTAAACTGCCGTACGGATGACCCGCAAACGCGAGCTTTCCGCACATTCCGGACAAGGTCTTTCGACTTTTTCAGGCATGCGCCGGCAAGACTGCGATGGCGGCAAAGCGAACGGAAGTTTCCCTAGATTTTGACGTATCGTGGCGAGCAATTCAGGCGGGCCTCGAACCGATAGAGGTATTCATACAATGAGCGAATCAATCAAGCATATTAGCGACGCATCGTTCGAACAGGACGTCGTGAAATCCGATAAACCCGTGCTGCTCGATTTCTGGGCTGAATGGTGCGGTCCGTGCAAGATGATCGCGCCGATCCTCGACGAAGTCGCGAAGGATTACGCCGATCGCCTGCAAATCGCCAAGATCAACGTCGACGAACATCAATCGACGCCGGTCAAGTTCGGCGTGCGCGGCATCCCCACGCTGATCCTCTTCAAGAACGGCGCTGTCGCCGCGCAGAAGGTCGGCGCACTGTCGAAGTCGCAACTCACCGCGTTCCTCGACGGCAACCTGTAAAACGGTCGCATCGGCGCGCTCCAGGCCCCTTGAGACCGTCAGGCGCGCTGTCTTAGGCGTGTTGTCAGCAGGCAACACGCTCAATAAGAAAGATGCCATACCGTCGCACTGGCGGAAATTGGCCTGTGCTATGCTAGAATCCGCAAAACGTCGAAAAGACGTGTAAGTCCTTGAGCGGTTCCGCTCACTCTCCTCCCAGATTTCATTTCGTCGCACCTTCTCCTGCGGGTTCTCCGTATGCATTTATCCGAGCTTAAGACTCAGCACGTGTCCGAATTGATCGAGATGGCCAATGGCCTCGAGATCGAAAGTGCAAACCGCCTGCGCAAGCAGGAATTGATGTTTGCCATTCTAAAAAAACGAGCCAAAGCGGGCGACACGATCTTCGGCGACGGCACGCTCGAAGTGCTGCCGGACGGCTTCGGCTTCCTGCGTTCGCCGGAAACCTCGTATCTCGCCAGCACGGACGATATTTACATCAGCCCGTCGCAAATCCGCCGCTTCAACCTGCACACGGGCGACACGATCGAAGGCGAAGTGCGTACGCCGAAAGACGGTGAACGCTATTTCGCGCTAGTGAAGGTGGACAAGGTCAACGGCCAGCCGCCGGAAGCCTCGAAGCACAAGATCATGTTCGAAAACCTGACGCCGCTGCACCCGAACAAGGTGCTGCTGCTCGAACGTGAAATGCGTGGCGAAGAAAACGTCACGGGCCGGATCATCGATATGATCGCGCCGATCGGCAAGGGCCAGCGCGGCCTGCTGGTTGCGTCGCCGAAGTCCGGCAAGACCGTGATGCTGCAGCACATCGCGCACGCCATTAAGCAAAACCATCCGGATGTCGTGCTGTTCGTGCTGCTGATCGACGAACGCCCGGAAGAAGTGACCGAAATGCAGCGTTCGGTGGCGGGCGAAGTGATCGCCTCCACGTTCGACGAACCGGCTGCGCGTCACGTGCAAGTCGCCGAAATGGTGATCGAAAAAGCCAAGCGCCTCGTCGAAATGAAGAACGACGTCGTGATTCTGCTCGACTCGATCACGCGTCTCGCGCGTGCGTACAACACCGTCGTGCCGGCCTCGGGCAAGGTGCTGACGGGTGGTGTCGACGCGAACGCGCTGCAACGTCCGAAGCGCTTCTTCGGCGCGGCGCGCAATATCGAAGAAGGCGGCTCGCTGACCATCATCGGCACGGCGCTGATCGAAACCGGCAGCCGCATGGACGACGTGATCTACGAAGAGTTCAAGGGCACGGGCAATATGGAAGTGCACCTGGAACGCCGCCTTGCTGAAAAGCGCGTCTATCCGTCGATCAACCTGAACAAGTCCGGCACGCGCCGTGAAGAACTGCTGATCAAGCCCGAAGTCCTGCAAAAGATCTGGGTGCTGCGCAAGTTCATTCACGACATGGACGAAGTCGAGTCGATGGAATTCCTGCTCGACAAGATTCGCCAAACGAAGAGCAACTCTGAGTTCTTCGACATGATGCGTCGCGGCGGCGGCAGCTAAGGCCTCACGCCAAAGCCGCAGCACCGGCTGCATCGTATAAGAAAGCCGCTCGCCAGAAACGAGCGGCTTTTTTTCGTCCGTAAGATTTCGCCCGAAAGAGCGCGAGCTAGCGCTGCAACATGTACGTGAACGTACACGTTGCAGTACAATGCACCCAGCCCGTCATGTCTGCCCACCCTATGTCGAAAGACGCACCCGCCCTGCTCACCGTACGCGATGCCGCTGAACGCCTCGGGGTCACGCCGCGCACGCTGAAGTACTACGAGGAACGCGGCCTCGTCTCGCCTACCCGCAGCGAAGGCCGCTATCGGCTTTATGACGAGGAAGACCTGAAGCGCTTCGGCCGCATTCTGCGCCTGCGTTCGCTCGGTTTCTCGCTGCACGGCATCACCGAAATGCTCAAGCGCCCGCTCGAACCGGTCGAGGGCGGCCATCGCTATTCCACCGAATCGCTGCGGCAGATTCGCGACGCCATCCATGAACAGGTCGAAGCGCTCGACGTCCGTATCGAAACGATGCGACGCGAACTCAAGGAAGCGCAAAAATTGCGGGCCGAACTGAGTCCCGATCTCGACTATCTCGAAAGACGTCTCGCGGGTGAAAATGCGGACGCACTGCTCGAGCAGCGGCGCAACGCACGCGCCAAAGCGGAGAACACGTCGCCCGCGAAGCGCTCGAAAAAATCGGCCGAGCCCACATGAGCGCGACGTCGCCCCGCGCACCGTTGTTTAGCGCCGCAAAATTGCGCGGCGATTTTTTCCCATGGGTGCTGGCCGTCGTGACCGGCCTCGACTATTTCGACAACGCGATTTTTTCGTTTTTCACCAGCTACATCGCGGGCGGCATCAACGCGTCACCGGATGAACTGGTCTGGGCGTCGAGCGCCTATGCGGTAGCGGCCGTGCTCGGCATCCTGCAGCAGCAATGGTGGGTCGAGCGTTTCGGTTACCGGCGCTATGTGGCCGGCTGCATGCTGCTCTACTCAGCGGGCGCGATTGCCGCCACATTGTGCGAGTCGTCGATCGAGCTCGCGTTCGCGCGTGGTTTTCAGGGCTACTTCATCGGCCCGATGATGGGCACCTGCCGCATCCTGATCCAGATGAGCTTTACACCGCAGCAGCGGCCCGCGGCAACCCGTGCTTTTCTGGTGATGATCGTCTTGAGTAGTGCGCTTGCGCCGCTGATCGGCGGTCAACTGGTCGCGCATTTCGACTGGCGTGCGCTGTTCGCCTGCACGGCGCCGGCCGGTGTGCTGTTTGCCGTTCTCGCCCTGCTCGCCCTTCCCGACACCGGCAACCGCCTGCCGGAAGAACGCGGCACGGCGCACTTCTGGCCTTATCTGATCTTCGCGTTCGCGCAAGGCGCGCTGCAAATCGTCATGCAGCAAGTGCGGTTCCAGTTGTTCAGCGCATCGCCGGGGCTGATTCTGCTGACGGTCGCGGGCATTGTCGCGCTCGGCTGGTTCGCATACCAGCAATGGCACCATCCCTCGCCGCTGGTGCGCCTGCATGCGCTGCGCGAAAAGGTATTCCAGGTCGGACTTGTGCTGTACATGTTCTACTACTACATCTCGACCGTATTCAGCTATCTGACGTCGCGCTTTCTCGAGAGCGGCCTCGGCTATCCCGTTGAGAATACCGGGCGACTGGTCGGCGTGACCTCACTGATTTCGGCGAGCGCGCTGTTCGTCTACCTGCGTTACGCGAAGCTCCTGCCACGCAAGAAGTGGATCATCGTGCCGGGCTTCGCGGTGGCCGCGTTCGCCGCGGCGTGGATGACGCGCATGGCGCCGGACGTGGGCGAAGCCGCGCTAGTCGTGCCGATGCTGCTGCGTGGCTTGCTGTTGCTGTTCATCGTGCTGCCGGTCGCCAATCTGACGTTTAGAATCTTCGCCATAGAAGAATTCACGCATGGTTACCGGCTGAAAAACATCGTGCGGCAACTGACGATCTCGTTCGCGACGGCCTCGGTCATCATCGTCGAACAACATCGGCAGGCGCTGCATCAAGCTCGCCTCGCGGAGTTCGTGAATCCGTACAATCCGTTGTTCCAGAATTCGCTCGCTGTGCTGACTCGCGGCTTCAGCGCCGCCGGCCGCTCGCCCTCCGAGGCGCATTCGCTGGCGATCGTGGAAATCAGCCGGACGGTCGCGCAGCAGGCCAGTTTCCTGAGCTCACTGGACGGCTTCTACTTCCTGATCGGCGTTGCACTATGTGGCGGCATTTTCGCCGCGTGGCAAAAGCAGATCGACTAAGGGTTTCATCAGGCCATGCTTTCGAAACTCACTCATTGGTTCAGCGCGCGCCGCCGCGACCGCGCGCTACGCGACTACGCGATCGACGACGCCCTGTGGCAAGCCACGCTCGACGGCCTGCCGTTCCTCGCCCACCTCGAGGCGCCGGATCGCGTGCGTCTGCGCGAGCTGACCAGTCTCTTCATCGCGCAAAAGGAATTTTCGACCGCGCACGGACTCGAGCTGACCGACGCCATGACCGTGGCGATCGCCGCGCAAGCCTGTTTGCCGGTACTGAACCTGAGCCTCGACCTGTATCGCGGCTGGGTCGGCGTGATCATCTATCCGGGCGAGTTCGTGATCCGCAAAACGGTTGAAGACGAAGATGGCGTGGTGCACGAGGTCGAGCACGACGCGAGCGGCGAAGCGTGGGAAGGCGGCCCGGTGGTGTTGTCGTGGGAAGACGCGCAGATGGCCAGCGGCACGGAGGCCTACAACGTCGTGATTCACGAATTCGCGCACAAGATCGACATGCTGAACGGCGAGGCGGATGGCCACCCGCCGCTCATGCGCCGCTGGCATGCCCCGCTCGATTCACAGGCATGGGCCGACATTTTCGACCATGCCTACGACCACTTCTGCGCCAAAGTGGACGCGGTGCCGGATAGGCGCTGGGCGCGTTTCGAGCGCGATTCGCTGATCGATCCTTACGCGGCCGACCATCCATCGGAATTTTTTGCCGTTTGCAGCGAGGCACTGTTCGTCCAGCCGCAGGCCTTCGAGGCGGAGTATCCCGAGCTATACCGGTTGCTGGCGCGCTTTTACCGTCAGGACCCGGCACGGATCGGGATCGCCTTCGCACCGGCCTGACGCCCACCGCGCAAGCGCCCGCCGGATAAGGGCTGCAGCGCCGCCCACCCGCGAGAAACGAATCGGCGCCCCCGTGGCGAAAACGCGGCCAACGGCTGGCAAAAAGATAGCAGAAAGGTCGTCAAGCGACTGATTTTCTGGCATAATCGCCGTTTTTCGACCATAGGCAAGTGGCTCGCGCCTAGATGCTGTCCGCGTTCATAGCGGCTGCTCGCGGGTTGGCTACCGCCAGATTAAAGGAAAGACCATGAAAGAAGGCATTCACCCGGATTACCGCGAAGTCCTGTTCGTCGACATGTCGATCGACTTCAAGTTTGTGACGCGCTCGACCATCCAGACGCGTGAAACCGCCGAATTCAACGGCAAGACCTACCCGCTCGCCAAGATCGAAGTGTCGTCGGAATCGCATCCGTTCTACACTGGCCAACAAAAGATCATGGACACGGCAGGCCGCGTCGAGAAGTTCAACAAGAAGTTCGGCACGCGCGCTACCGGCAAGGCAGCAGCGAAGTAATACCCGCCTCGTCGCCGGCTTTGGCCCGCAACGAAGCAGCAGCGAAAAAGGGCAGCTCACGCTGCCCTTTTTTGTCGCCGTTTTTTGCCCCCGATTCCGGACGCCCGGACGCAAAGCGTCGCCCGGCGATTCGTTGCCCGGCAAACCGTCACCCGTTGCGGCGCCATGTTACAGGCACCCCAATGACGTTGCGAGCCATTACCGGCCGTGACGCGCATCGCACGGCACGACTACAATGCCGGATGCTCCAAAATGGCCATTCCAGCCGGACACCCTGTCCGGTCCCGGCTGCACCGCTTATCCAATATCCACACAACGCATGAGACCTGCCGTTCGCCTCACTGCCTCCGCGACCAGTGCGCTGCCGCGCTGGCTGCTGCTGACCATCTGTATCGTCTACGCGTTCTTCGGCCTGTTCGGCCGGGATCCGTGGAAGAACGAGGACGCAGCCGGCTTCGGCGTCATGTGGACGATGGCCAACGGCAGCGCGCACGACTGGCTGCTGCCGAACCTGGTCGGCAAGTACATGACGGAAGACGGCCCGCTCGGTTACTGGCTCGGCGCCAGCGCGATCCGTGCGCTCGCGCCATGGGTCGACGCGAGCAACGCGTCGCGCGTGTTTACGGGCCTGCTGTTCTGCGCGGCCTGCGCGTTCGTCTGGTATGCGGCCTACCTGCTCGGCCGGCGCGCCGAAGTCCAGCCGTTCAAATACGCGTTCGGCGGCGAGCCGGAGCCGCGCGACTACGGCCGCACGCTCGCCGACGGCGCACTGCTGATCCTGCTCGCCTGCTTCGGCCTTGCCGAACGCGGCCACGAAACCACGCCGCAACTGGCGCAGTTCTTCGGCATCGCCATGCTCGTCTATGGGCTTGTGCGCATGATCGACAAGCCGATCCAGGGCGCGCTGATCTGGGGCCTGGCGCTCGGCCTCGTCACCCTGGCAAGCAGCCCGGTGCTGGTTGGCGCGCTGTTGCTCGGTACCCTGGCGATGGCGCTGATCGTGCGCGAGGCGCGTACGCGCTGGCTGCTGCTGGCCGGTTTGCCGGTGGCGCTCACGCTCGCGGTCGCGTGGCCGATCGCCGCGCTCGCCGCCTTTCCCGATGACGCTGTCTGGTACCTGAATCAATGGGTGCACGTCAGCCTGTCATCGTTCGCCGGGCCGCCCGGTTCGGTGGCCGCTTACGCGCTCAAGAACCTGCCGCTCTTTACGTGGCCGGCCTGGCCGCTCGCGCTCTGGGCGTGGTTCAGCTGGTCGGGGCTGCGGCGCGCACCGCACGTGGCAATTCCGCTGTCGGTGATCGGGCCGCTGCTCGTGCTGGTCGTGTTGCAGAGCCACCAGTCGAACCGGCTTTACATGCTGCTGCTGCCGCCGCTCGCGGTACTCGCCGCCTTCGCGCTGCCCACGCTCAAACGCGGCGCGATCAACGCAATCGACTGGTTCGCACTGTTGAGCTTCACGATCCTGGGCAGCTTCGTCTGGCTGGTGTACGTGGCCGGGCTGACTGGCTTCCCGCATCCGCTCGCGCGCAACCTCGCGCGTCTCGCCCCGGGTTTTGTGCCGCAGTTCAAGATCCTGTCGTTCGTATGCGCGGTCGCCGTGACGATCTGCTGGTTCGTCCTCGTGCAATGGCGCCTCGCCCGTCATCCGAAAGTCCTGTGGCGCAGCGTGGTGCTCTCGAGCGCCGGCACGACGCTGATGTGGGTGCTGCTAATGACGCTGTGGCTGCCGGTCGTCAACTACAGCCGGACCTACAAGGACGTCGCCGAGCAGATCGCGAGCCATCTGCCGGATGACTACACCTGCATCTCGCCGGTGCGCCTCGGTAACGCGCAGATCGCGACGTTCGCCTATTTCGGCGACATGCACTTCTCGTTCAACGAGGATTGCGACGTGATCCTGCGTCAGGACACCCAGGACTTCGGCGATCCGAGCGCGATGTCGGACTTCATGTGGAAGCTGGTGTGGGAAGGCCGCCGCGTGGCCGACCGCGACGAACGCTTCCGCCTGTACGTGCGGATCGACCGTCCGAAGCCGCCGGTCGTCAAACGCCGCAGCTGGCACAAGAAGCTGGACTGATCATGTTCGCCGACGTACGGAAAATCGCCGGGCTCGCATGGCCCGTGCTGATCGGCCAGTTGGCGATCATCGCGTTCGGCGTGATCGACACGGCGATGGTCGGCCGCTATTCGGCCGTCGATCTGGCCGCGCTCGGCCTCGGCTCGTCGATCTATATTTCCGTCTACATCGGTCTGACCGGCATCCTGACCGCGCTGCAACCGATCACCGCGCAACTCTACGGCGCGCGCCGCTACAGCGAGATCGGCGAGGAAGTGCGCCAGGCGCTGTGGCTCGCGCTCGCGCTGACCGTGATCGGATTTTCGATTCTCTACTTTCCGGGGCCCGTGCTGCAGCTGGCGCGCGTGCCCGAAGCGCTGCATGAGCGCACGGTCGCCTACCTGCAGATTCTAGCGTTCGGCTTGCCCGCCGGCCTCGCCTTTCGCGTCTACAGTTCGATCACCAATGCGGTCGGTAAGCCCCGGCTCGTGATGATCCTGCAGATCGGCGCGCTGCTGCTCAAGTTTCCGCTCAACACGTGGTTCATTTTTGGCGGACTCGGCGTGCCGGCGCTCGGCGGACCGGGTTGTGCTCTGGCCAGCATCGCGATCAACTGGGCGCTGGCCGTGGTTGGAATGCTGCTGTTGACGCGCGTCGACCTGTTCAAGCCGTTCGCGATCTTTGCGCACTTCTGCTGGCCGGTCTGGCGCCGGCAGGCAGCGCAGCTGCGCCTGGGCATTCCGATGGGTCTGTCGTACCTGATCGAAGTCACCTCGTACACGTTCATGGCGCTGTTCATTGCGCGCTTCGGCACGACGACGCTCGCCGGCCACCAGATCGCCGGCAACATCGGCGCAGTGCTCTATATGACGCCGCTGTCGATCGGCATCGCTTCGTCGACGCTGGTCGCCCAGGCGCTCGGCGCGCATCGCCCTGAAGCGGCGCGTACGCTGTCGCGGCACGGCATCATGATGGCCGTGGCGATCGCCTGCTGTTACGGCGCGATCGTGCTAGTGCTGCGTCCGTACATCATCGAGGGCTATACGCCGAATACGCAGGTCGCGGCGGCGGCGATGCCGCTGGTGCTGATCGTCGCGTGCTATCACCTGTTCGATGCCTTGCAGATCACGACCGCGTTCGTGCTGCGCGCGTACAAGGTGGCGGTCGTGCCGACCGTCATCTATGCGATCGCGCTGTGGGGCGTAGGACTCGGCGGCGGGTATCTGCTCGGCTTCAATGTCTCCGGTACCACGCCGGAATGGCTGACGGGCGCGCGCGGCTTCTGGGTCGCGAATACCGTCAGCCTGGCAATTGCCGGTATCGGTTTGCTGCTTTACTGGCGCGGTGTGAGCAAGCGGTATTTGCGCGCCGAGGCGGTGGTCAGGGTGGATACGGCAGCTTGACGCGGCGGATCGGGCCCATTGAAATTGATAGGGTTTTTCGACCGAATCCCAGAAGCCGGCAAGCAAGCAAACAAGACTGCCTGAGCATGGCCTCGCTATGCTAGCCGGGTTTCCAGGCCGTACCGGCTGCGCCCTGTCGAAGTGGTATGGAATACCTGACCGTTAGTTGCATCTTGGGCCTATAAAAAGCGGCTGCGTCTGGTAGCCGCCCGCCCTTCACTTTTGCCTCAAGCCGCTTGCGCTTCCTCCGACGCGTGCCCCTGCTCCAACGCCTGATCACGCCGCTCGAAAATTTCCCGCGCCGCGAACAGCGCGTTCAGCGCCGCCGGGAAGCCTGCGTAGAGCGCCATCTGCATGAACACTTCGACAATCTCCTCGCGCGTGCAGCCGACGTTCAATGCCGCCTCGATATGCACCTTCAACTGCGGTTGCGCGCAGCCGAGCGTCGCCAGCGATGCAATCGTCGCGATCTCTCTCGCGCGCAGATCGAGTTGTGGCCGGCTGTAAATATCGCCGAAGCCGAATTCGATCAGCAGGCGTCCGAAATCCGGCGCGATCGGCGCAAGCGCGGCGATCACCTGCTCGCCGGTCGAGCCGTCGATTTCCTTCAGTTTGTTCCAGCCTCGGGTGTAGCGATCGTTTTGTGCGTGTTCCATGGTGAGTCCTTTTCCGAGTGCGAAAGCGATTGGGTTTCGTCGATCTGTCGTGTCGGCGTGCTCGCGACGGAAGTCTGCTCAGCGGTTTGCTGCGCAGCTGCTTCGTAGTAAGCGATCTTGTCGATGATCGCGCCGAGATTGCTCTGCAACTCGGCGATCCGCGCCAAAACCGCATCCCGATGCGTCACCAGCATGTCGCGGCGCTCACCCACCGTAGGCTGACCTTCTGCCCGCAGCGCCGCGAACGCCTGCATCCCGGCGATCGGCATACCGGTCGCCTTCAGACGCATCACGAATCGCAGCCAGTCGAGATCGGCCGGCGAATACAGGCGATGCCCCGCCTGCGTGCGCCCGACCGCCCGAATCAGCCCAGCCTGCTCGTAATAACGCAGCGTATGGGTGGAGACGCCGATGATCCCGGCGACCTCGCCGATGGTGAGTGCTTTTGACATTTTCGACATGACGGAACTCAGGTTAGGACTTCGAGTGCACTCTAAGTCAAGTGGAAGACGCTGTCATTTATCCGCGCTGTCATTATTTACGGTGGGCCACATTGATCGATAAACTCAAAACTGCTTAATCGCCAGGCAAAAGCTTCAAATATTGTCCAGCCTGATTTACTTGTCATGAATCGATCGGTATAAATCGTCGGCGTTTGCAAATAAGGGCGCGCAATTTGTTCTATGCTTAAGCGCAGCGCCTGCTGACAGGCTGCGTCGTCCCGAGTTTTCCCTTTGCGGCTAATTTATGTTGCCCTCAATGGAGTGCTTGCCATGCTGAAGAAGCTTTTGATGCTTTGCCTTGCTTTGGCTTTGTCGCTGTCGGCCGGATTTGCGGCGGCCGTCGAAGTGAACTCCGCCGACCAGGCGGCGCTCGAATCGGTCAAGGGCATCGGCCCAGTGCATGCGAAAGCGATTATCGACGAACGCACCAAGAACGGCCCGTTCAAGGACGCTGACGATCTCGCGACGCGCGTCAAAGGCCTCGGCACCAAATCGGTGACCAATCTCGAAGCGGCAGGCTTGACCGTCAACGGCGCGTCCACGCCGCCTACGGGTGCCAAGGCCGCCTCGAAGTCCAGCAGCACCGCTAGCACCAAGGCAGCGCCTGCGGCGACTACCGCGGCCGCAACAACGACACAAGCGGCACCGGCTGCGCCCGCCGAAGCATCCAGCACCAAGGCGTCGAAGTCGAAGAAAAAGAGCAAGGCTGCGGCGTCCGACGCGGCGGCAGCTTCCGCGCCGGCCACGACGGCCGCTGCTAGTGCGCCGGCCGACGCATCCGGCGCCAAGGCTTCAAAGAAGAAGGCGAAGAAGAGCAAGGCTGCATCGGCCGCGGCTGCCTCTGGCGGCGCGTAAACCGGGTAGAGCGCCGGCAGCATGGCGGCAGCGCGGGTCACATGTGATGTACGCATGATGGACAAACAAACGCTGCCCGCTCCCGTCCGCCTCCCCTCCACTGGCGCCGCGCGACCGCGCGGCGTTTTCACCCGCTGACTCGTCGAACACGGGTCGGCATTCAAGAGAGACCGTCATGAGCCTACTCGACACTATCGGTTCCCTGGTTGGCAAATCGCCTGAAGGCGGTGGTCAGCAAGCCCTCGTTTCAGCCGCACTGGAATTCGTCAACAACCAGCCGGGCGGCCTGAACGGCCTGATCAGCAGCTTCAAGGAAAAAGGCCTCGGCGACGTCGTTTCGTCGTGGGTCGGTAACGGTGAGAACCAGGCGATCGCACCCGATGCACTGCACAGCGTGCTCGGCTCCGATGCTGTCGCCAGCCTCGCAGCGAAAGCCGGTGTGCAGCCGGATCAGGTCACGGGTTTGCTGTCGCAGATTCTGCCGCACGTCGTCAACGCAGCAACGCCCAATGGTGAAGTGCCCGCCGAGGGCCAGGTGAACACGAGCAGCGTGCTCGGCGCCCTCAGCAGTCTGTCGTCGCTGTTCGGCAAGGGCAACGCGTAACGCCGAACGTACCGCCGCCGCCGCGCTGATTCGGGTGCACCGCGGCAAATAAAAAGGGCAACGAATCAAGATTCGTTGCCCTTTTTTCATTCGTCCGTCAGGGGCGGCTCAACCACCCCCGCCCTGTCGAAGCTGCGATACGCGCCGCAGGGGTGACTGAAACACCACTTAATGCACGACGCGGTCGAACACCAGCTTGCCGTCTTCCACTTCGACCGGAATCACATCCTTCGGACCGAACTTGCCCGCCAGGATCAGCTTGGCGACCGGGTTCTCGATCTCTTGCTGGATCGCACGCTTTAACGGCCGCGCCCCGAACAGCGGATCGTAGCCCACCTTGCCGACATGCTCGAGCGCCGCGTCCGACACCACCAGTTGCATGTCGAGCTTGGCAAGTCGTTCATGCAGACGCTGCAACTGAATCCGCGCGATCGACTGAATGTTCGAGCGGTCGAGCGCATGAAACACCACGACGTCGTCGATCCGGTTCAGGAACTCGGGCCGGAAATGCAGCTTCACTTCTTCCCAGACTGCGTCCTTCACCGCTTCCTGCGGCTCGCCGACCATCGCCTGGATCACCTGCGAACCGAGGTTCGACGTCATCACGATCACCGTGTTCTTGAAGTCCACAGTGCGGCCCTGGCCGTCGGTCATGCGGCCGTCGTCGAGCACTTGCAGCAGGACGTTGAACACATCCGGATGTGCCTTCTCGATTTCGTCGAGCAGGATCACGCTGTACGGCTTGCGGCGCACGGCTTCGGTCAGGTAACCCCCTTCCTCGTAGCCGACATAGCCCGGCGGCGCGCCGATCAAGCGCGCGACGCTATGCTTCTCCATGAATTCGCTCATGTCGATACGGATCAGATGATCTTCCGAATCGAACAGGAACGACGCCAGCGCCTTGCACAACTCGGTCTTGCCCACACCCGTCGGCCCCAGGAACAGGAACGAGCCATACGGCCGGTTCGGATCCGCCAGACCCGCACGCGAACGGCGAATTGCATCCGCCACCGCCGTGATCGCTTCGTCCTGACCGACCACGCGGTCGTGCAGTTTCTCTTCGATCTGCAGCAGCTTTTCGCGCTCGCCCTGCATCATGCGCGACACCGGAATGCCGGTGGAACGCGAGACGACTTCAGCGATTTCCTCCGCGCCGACTTGCGTGCGCAACAGACGCGGCCGGGTCGGGTTGTTCTGCTCCTTCGCTTCGGCCTGGGTCACTTCCTTCAACTGTGCTTCGAGACCCGGCAGCTTGCCGTACTGCAACTCGGCGACCTTCTCCAGCTTGCCTTCACGCTGCAAGCGAACGATTTCCGCACGCGTTTTCTCGATGTCTTCCTTCAACTGCGCGCTGCCCTGCACCGCCGCTTTTTCCGCGGTCCAGATTTCTTCGAGGTCCGAATATTCGCGATCCAGCCGCTCGATTTCTTCTTCGATCAGTTGCAGACGCTTTTGCGACGCCTCGTCCTTTTCCTTCTTGACCGCTTCGCGCTCGATCTTCAACTGGATCAACCGCCGGTCGAGCCGATCCATCTCTTCCGGCTTCGAGTCGATTTCCATCTTGATCTTCGAAGCAGCTTCGTCGATCAGGTCGATGGCCTTGTCCGGCAGGAAACGATCGGTGATGTAGCGATGCGACAGTTCGGCCGCGGCGACGATCGCCGGATCGGTGATGTCGACGCCGTGATGCAGCTCGTACTTTTCCTGCAAACCGCGCAGGATCGCGATGGTTGCCTCGACCGACGGTTCGTCGACCAGCACCTTCTGGAAGCGGCGCTCAAGCGCAGCGTCCTTCTCGATGTACTTGCGATATTCATCGAGCGTGGTGGCGCCGACGCAATGCAGTTCGCCGCGCGAGAGCGCCGGCTTGAGCATGTTGCCGGCGTCCATGGCGCCTTCGGCCTTGCCCGCGCCGACCATCGTGTGAATTTCGTCGATGAAGACGATGGTCTGGCCTTCGTCCTTCGCGATGTCGTGAAGCACGGCCTTCAGGCGTTCTTCGAACTCGCCGCGGTATTTCGCGCCGGCCAGCAACGCCGCCATGTCCAAAGACAGCACGCGCTTGCCTTTCAGCGTTTCCGGCACTTCGCCGTTGACGATGCGCTGCGCGAGGCCTTCGACGATCGCAGTTTTACCTACGCCCGGCTCGCCGATCAGCACCGGATTGTTCTTGGTGCGACGCTGCAGGATCTGGATCGAGCGGCGAATTTCGTCGTCACGGCCGATCACGGGGTCGAGCTTGCCTGCCCGCGCACGCTCGGTCAGATCGACGGTGTATTTCTTCAGCGCTTCACGCTGGCTTTCGGCGTCCTGGCTATGCACTTGCGAACCGCCGCGCACCGCCGCGATCGCGCTTTCCAGCGACTTGCGCGACAGCCCGTGCTGACGCGCGAGACGGCCGGCCTCGCCTTTATCGTCGGCGACCGCGAGCAGGAACATCTCGCTCGCGATGAACGTGTCGTTGAGTTTTTGGGCTTCCTTGTCCGCCTGGTTCAGCAAGCCGGTCAGTTCACGGCCGATCTGCACGTTGCCGTCCGTGCCCTGCACCTGCGGCAGGCGCGTGATGGCATCGTCCAGCGCGGTTTGCAGCGCCTGAACGTGCACGCCGGCACGCGAGAGCAGCGAGCGCGCCGAACCATCCTGCTGGGCAACAAGCGCCGACAGGACGTGAACCGCTTCAATGTATTGATTGTCATGACCGACGGCAAGGCTCTGCGCGTCGGCCAGTGCTTCCTGGAATTTAGTGGTTAGTTTGTCGATTCTCATCAAGAGACCTCCAATTTCGATTACCACCAAATTGAGGCGTTTTACGCAGGTTTCAAGCGCTTTTTTGCAATCAGCAGCAACTATTTAACATTTGCCGCGCGAGAACTTGCCGGCCGGCTTCAGGAAAGCGGCGCCGCGCCGCCGCCAGCAGGCGCGGCCGGCACGATCGGGATGACGGTGCTTAAACCCAACAGCGCAGCCAGCGGGCCGTGCGGCTCTGCAACCTCGCCGATCGTGTGGCGGTCGAGTTCAGCGAGGAACGCGTTGCGCGCCGCCTCGAGCGCGCCGCGCAAACGGCAGTGCGGTGTAATGACACAGGCGCGGCGCTCGCCTTGCTGGTCCGGGAAGCAGCCGACCAGCGCAAAGTCGCTTTCCGTGGCCCGCACGATCTCGCCCACCGTCAACGCGCTGGTTTGTTCGGCGAGCCGCAGACCGCCGTTACGCCCGCGCACGGTCTCGACCCAGCCGAGTTCGCCGAGTTGCTGCACCACCTTCATCAAATGGTTCTTGGAGATCCCGTACGCGTCCGAGATGTCCTGGATGGTCGACAAGCCTTCACCGCGGACGGCGAGGTAGAGCAGGACGCGTAATGAGTAATCCGTATAGTCGGTCAGTCTCATAAGTGCAGGTGCCACGATGGGCGCAAGCCGCGATCCGGGGGATAACCGCGTCGATGCAAGGGTTGCGGGCGGCCGTCGCTTCACCATAAGATGCAGGCGCTACGCATATTTTTCTATTCTGCGCTGACGGTCGGTGTTTGTCTTTCGGTAGCAATGGTAACGTTTCCCGCCTAGGCCATTCATACGAAAAGCAGGGTAATAGCGGCCTACTTCCTTTCGTTTAGGTAGAGTTTGAGGCCATTCCTGACTGTCTGTGGCGGCGTGTGGCGATTCACAATGAATAACTGCATTATCTGGAATTTGCATGAATCCGTCTTTCCCTGCCGCACCGGTTGTCGAACGCGCCGCCGAGCCTACCGAAGCGAATATTCGCGAACTTGTCTATGGCTTTTACGACCGCGTGCGCGCCGACCCATTGCTCGGCCCCGTATTCGAAGCGACCCTGGCGGGCCGTTGGGATGACCACTTGCCCAAGATGTGCACGTTCTGGGGCAGCCTCGTGCTGGGTGCGAAGCAATATCGCGGCAATGTCCAGCAGGCGCATCAGCCGCTAGAGGGCGTCGAGCCGCAGCATTTCAGCCGGTGGCTGTACCTGTTTCTGGATACGGTGGAGTCGCGCTATGAGCCGGCTGCAGCGGTCCGTTTCATGGAACCGGCGCTGCGTATCGCGCAGAGTTTGCAGTTGAGCCGCTTCGGCTGGGATTACAAGATTCCGGCGGAACAACAGGCGTTGCTGGAGCGCGTCGCGCCGAAGCGGCGTCCACGCGACGAAGAGCCGCACGATTCGGCAGCCGGTGTCGCCTCGACGCGGCCGCCTGGCGAGCCGTTTCCGACGCGGATCATCGGAAAGGCGAAAGACGATTGACGCGGGTGCTTGAGAAGCGCGCACCCTAGTCCGTGTCCTGGTTACCCGATTCGACACCCCACCTGGCCAGCGCCGCGTCGTCGGCGACGCGGGCATCGACCCAACGCTCGCCTTCTTCGGTTTTCTCTTTCTTCCAGAACGGCGCCTGGGTCTTCAGATAGTCCATCACGAACTCACACGACGCGAAAGCGTCCCCCCGATGGGCAGCGGTGGTCGCCACCAGCACGATCTGGTCGAGCGGATAAAGCTTGCCGACCCGATGCACGATCAGCACTTCGATCCCCGGCCAACGCTCGCGCGCACTCACGACGATCGCTTCCAGCGACTTCTCCGTCATGCCCGGATAGTGTTCGAGCTCCATGGTTTCGACCGCGCTGCCGTCGTTCAGATCGCGCACGGTGCCGACAAAACAGGCCACCGCGCCGATCTTGGGATTGCGCGCGCGCAACGCGGCGACCTCGGCGGTGAGGTCGAAATCTTCCGTCTGGACGCGAACGGGCATCTCTGGCTCCTGTGCGGCTTAGCGAGGCTTAGCGGGTTTAACGACGATCCGGCTCGGCTCAGCCGCCGGTGACGGGCGGAAAGAACGCGACTTCGCACCCTTCGGTGATACGCGTGCCGGCGTCGGTCATCACGTGATTGCAGGCCATGCGCAGCGCGCGGCCCTCAGCGAGGGTGTCGGCCCAGATGCCACCGCGCACGCGCAACCAGCCGCGCACATCGCCGACGGTTGCGATGCCGTCGGGCAGGTCGACCGTTTCGTCGGCGGTGTCGAGCGCTTCGCGCACGCTTGCAAAATATCGGAGTTGAATCTTCATCGGGAAACCGCCGGCTGTCGCCGGCCTCAGTTCAGCAATTCGGAAAAGGGGATGAAACGCACGGTCTCGCCTACACTAATTGCGTGGTTCGGCGGATTGTCGATCAGGCCGTCGCCCCATACGGTCGATGTCAGCACAGCCGAGCTCTGATTCGGAAACAGATCGAGACCGCCGGCCGCATTGACGCGCGCGCGCAGAAATTCGTTGCGACGGTCGGCCTTCTTTTGCGTGAAATCGGCGCGCAGCGACAGTGCGCGCGGGGCCACCGTCTGCGCGCCGGCCAGAAGCAGGATGAACGGGCGCACGAACAGCAAAAAGGTCGCGAAGCTGGAGACCGGGTTGCCCGGCAGGCCGATGAAGAAGG
This sequence comes from Burkholderia sp. GAS332, assembly GCA_900142905.1. Taxonomy (NCBI): domain Bacteria; kingdom Pseudomonadati; phylum Pseudomonadota; class Betaproteobacteria; order Burkholderiales; family Burkholderiaceae; genus Burkholderia; species Burkholderia sp. GAS332. The sequence goes on from FSRV01000001.1 coordinate 2,976,288, forward strand.
TTTCATCTGACGAAACGGCATCCGTCTGCTGCGCAGCACGGCGCACAGCGCCGAACGCGAGCGGTTTGCCCGGTTTCATCGCGATCTGCCACATCGACAGGCGCCCTTCCGCCTCGACTGCCGGCTTGACGTGGTCTTCCTCGCCGACCGACACGCCGCCGCAAGTGAGGATCAGATCGTGCGCTTGCGCGGCTTCGCGCAAGGTGGTGCGCGTAGCGTCGAGTTTATCGGGGACGATGCCGTAGTCGGTGACGTCGCAGCCTAGATTTTCCAGCAGCCCGCGCAGCGTGAAACGGTTCGAATTGTAGATCGCGCCGGGCTTCAGCGGCTCGCCGGGCATGGTCAGTTCGTCGCCGGTGAAGAATACGGCGACTTTTACGCGGCGGCGTACCTGGAGTTCGGCGCAGCCGACCGAGGCGGCGAGCCCTAATGCCTGCGGTGTCAGGCGCGTGCCCGCTGGCAGGATGATCGAGCCGCTGCGGATGTCCGCGCCTTGGGCTGTGATCCATTCGCCCGGTGCCGGGCTGTGGAGGATTGTGACTTCGTTGTCGCTTGTTTCCGTTTGTTCCTGCATCACGATGGCGTCGGCGCCCGGCGGCACTGTGGCGCCCGTGAAGATGCGGGCTGCTGTGCCTGGTTTTAATGCCTCCGGCGCGTGGCCGGCTGGAATGCGTTGCGAGATTGGCAAGCGGCGGTTGCTGTCCGTAGCCAGGTCTCCCGTGCGGATCGCGTAGCCGTCCATTGAACTAGTGTTCATCGGGGGGACGTCGAGCGGCGAAATGACGTCAGCCGAGAGGACGCGGTTGAGCGCTTCCAGCGTGGGGATCGATTCGGTACCGGTGATCGGGCTCGCTGCGCTGAGCAGGGTCGCCAACGCTTCAGCAGTGGAGAGCATCGGTGCGCGGGGCGTTGGGGTGGACATCTTTTGGTCTCGGAGCCGCAGGGTAAAGGAATATTGTAGCGGTCGATCGTGATGGCCGGTGGCGGGTGGGAGTTATGGTGGGGTTTTTTGCCTTCGGCCGGGGTTTTTGCCTTTTGGCGGTGCTTTCTGTGCGCCTGCGGTGTTGGGTTTTGCTTGGTTTGTTTGCCTGTGCGGCGCTTGTGCTCTGTGCGCCTGCGGTGTTGGCCTTTCCTTGTTTTCTTATTGGTCTATTAGCGTTGCCCCTGTGCGGGGCAATGCTCTCAACTTAAGCCCGAAAGGGCTTGTATACGGGGCGTTTGCCCTGTAAACTTCATCGCATAACTGATTGATAAATAAACGATATGAACTCAAATACCAGCGTCTTCCCAACTCCTGGCTGAGTTCTCCGATTTCCTGTTCGATCCGGCGCTCGCTGAGCGTGTTCGCCGTTCTCCCACTGCCTTTACCCGCAATCGCATCCTGACGCTGCCACGCATGGCAGCGTTGATGATGTCGGGCATGCGCTCGAGCGTGCAGGCCGAGCTCGATGGGCTGTTTGGCGCGTTGCACGGGCAAACGGTGCGCACCCGGGCGGTAAGTGCACAGGCCTTCAGCAAGGCGCGCCGCGGCCTGTCGGCCGAGCTGTTCGAACTGGCCCGCGCGCGCCTGATCGAGCTGGCCCAACCCTACATTGATTCGATGCGCTGGAATGGCCTGAGGCTGGTCGCAGCCGACGGTAGCCGTCTGCGGGTAGGCACGCGCGAAGGCCATGATCTGCGCGCCGACCACTACGCATTTGCGCTGTTCCTGCCGGGGCCCGAACTGACCCTGCACGCCGCGCTTCATCCGGCCGACGGCTCCGAGCGGCAGATGCTGTTCGAAGCGCTGGACGTACTGCAACCGCACACCGATCTGCTGCTGCTCGATCGCGGCTATCTCGGCAACATGATGGTAGCCGCCCTGGCACAGCGCGAGATCCCGTTCTGTCTACGCGTGGATGCACGCGCCTGGACGTGCGTCACCGCCTTTGCGCGCAGTGGCGAGGCTGAGCGCTTCGTGACACTGGCCGCGCCCGATGAACAGGACGCCCTTGACTATGAACTGGTGCGCACGCCCACCACGGTGCGCCTGATCCGCGATGTCACTCCTGGCGGACGTGTTCGCGTGCTGATGACCTCGCTGCTCGATCGCCAGCGCTATCCGGCTGCCACCTTCGGGGCGCTCTACCATCAGCGCTCGCATCGAGGAAGCGTTCAAACGGCTCAAGCACCGGCTGCGGCTGGAGGCCGTCACGGGGCTGGACTACCTGGCGCTGCAGCAGGACTTCGGCGCAAAAACCGTCGCCGACAACCTGTGCACACTGCTCAGCGATCTCGACGATGCGTCTCACGATGACGCACCTGCCAGCCGTCCTGACCGTGTTTATGCGCTGGGTGCCCTCAAGCCGATCCTCGGCGCGTGCCTGCTACGGATTGAACACTGCCTGAACCTGCTGCCCAAAGTCATGCCGGCCATCCACCAGGCCCGATGTCGTATCCAGCCCTCGCGCTCTTACCCACGACCGCCCAGAAAAGCCAAGCCCCATCACCATCTCGCGTACAAGCTTGCTTGATGAAATGGGGCTTAAGTTGAGAGCATTGCTGTGCGGGGCGGCACCTACTTTTCTTTGCCTGCTGCAAAGAAAAGTAGGCAAAAGAAAGCAGCTCGAACCCCTGCTAAGCGGGTCCCCCGCACAGTCGCGGTAGTGGGGCATCTGGAATCCGTGCTCTCGCACATTCGGCGTGAGTGACAAAGCCGTCATTCTTCCGGCGGCGCTGCGCGCGCCGTGGCGGTACTTCTTATCAACCTATCCCGTCGCATCGAGCGCGACAGAGTCGCGCTCGATGCTCGCGGCATCACTCGCCTGTGTTTGCGACGATGAAGTCCTTTACGCGCTGCACGTCCGCCGGCAGCACCTCGAATCGCTGGGGCAGCGACTCCAGTCCCGAAAACGCGGCCGGGCGCTCCGGTTCGCGCAACAGCGCCTCGCGGATCGTCTCGCCAAACTTGATCGGCTGCGCCGTCTCCAGCACGATCATCGGGATGCCCGCCTGCAAATGCTCGCGCGCTACCTTCAGCCCGTCTGCCGTGTGCGTGTCGATCATTGTGTCGTAGCGCTCGAAGACGTCGCGGATTGCGTCCACGCGGTCCTCGTGGCTGCTGCGGCCCGATACGAAACCGAATTCCTTCACGCGCGCAAAATCGCCGCTCGCCGCCAGGTCGAAACCGCCCTTCTCTTCGACGTCGCGGAACAGCTGCAGCACGCGCGCCGGGTCGCGGCCCAGCAGGTCGAACACGAATCGCTCGAAGTTCGAGGCCTTCGAAATGTCCATGCTCGGGCTGCTGGTGTGATACGTCTCGGCCGCCTTGCGCACGCGGTAAATACCCGTGCGGAAGAACTCGTCCAGCACGTCGTTTTCGTTCGTCGCGACCACCAGCTTCTCAATCGGCAAACCCATCATGCGTGCGATGTGGCCCGCACACACGTTGCCGAAATTGCCCGACGGCACCGTGAATGACACGCGCTCGTCGTTCGACTTCGTCGCGGCAAAGTAGCCCTTGAAGTAGTACACAACCTGCGCCACTACACGCGCCCAGTTGATCGAGTTGACCGTGCCGATCTTGTACTTCGCCTTGAACGCGTGGTCGTTCGACACCGCCTTCACGATGTCCTGGGCATCGTCGAACACACCCTCAACCGCGATGTTGAAAATGTTCGGGTCCTGCAGGCTGTACATCTGCGCCGTCTGGAAGGCGCTCATCTTCTTGTGCGGCGACAGCATGAACACGCTAATGCCCTGCTTGCCGCGCATCGCATACTCAGCCGCGCTGCCGGTGTCGCCCGAGGTTGCGCCCAGAATGTTCAGCGTCTCGCCGTGCCGCGCCAGCGCATACTCGAACAGGTTGCCGATCAACTGCATCGCCATGTCCTTGAACGCAAGCGTCGGCCCGTTCGACAGCTCCAGCAGCGACAGCGGCGCGCCGTTCTCGACGCCCAACGTCTTCAACGGCGTGATCTGCGCGGCGCTTTCGTCGTCGCGCACGTTGCAGTACGTCTCGGCCGTGTAGGTCTTGCGCGTCAGCGCACGCAGGTCTTCGGCGGGAATGTCGTCGCTGAATTTCGACAGGATCTCGAAGGCGAGGTCCGCGTACGGCAGCGTGCGCCAACGCGTCAGTTCGTCAGCCGTGACGCGCGGATATTCCGCCGGCAGGTATAGGCCGCCGTCTTTAGCAAGACCGCCCAGCAGAATCTCGGAAAAGGTATGGCGCTCGCCGGCTCCGGCGCCGCGCGTAGAAAGGTAGTTCATAGTTCGGCCTAGTTCAGCGCTTCCATGCGCAGCTTCGTGACTTGCGAGACAACGGTCTTCAACGCTTCGATCGTCTTGATCGCCGCGTTGACGTTCTTTTCAACCGTTTCGTGCGTAATCAGGATGATGTCGGTTTCGCCCTTGCCGTTCGCGTCGACCTGCTCGGATTCCTTCTGCAGCAGTGCGTCGATCGAGATGCCCCGATCCGCCAGAATGCGCGTGATGTCGGCCAACACGCCAGTCACGTCCGCCACGCGCAGACGCAGGTAGTAGCCGCTCGTCACTTCGTCGATCGGCAGGATCGGCGTGCTCGACAGGCTGTCCGGCTGGAACGCCAGATGCGGCACGCGATGCTCCGGGTCCGCCGTGTGCAGACGCGTCACGTCAACCAGGTCGGCCACCACGGCGGATGCCGTCGGCTCCGCGCCCGCGCCCTTGCCGTAGTACAGCGTGGAGCCAACCGCGTCGCCATGCACCACGACCGCGTTCATCGCGCCTTCCACGTTCGCCAGCAGGCGTTTTTCCGGAATCAGCGTGGGATGCACGCGCAATTCGATGCCCTTGTCCGTACGGCGCGAAATGCCGAGCAGCTTGATGCGGTAGCCAAGTTCTTCAGCATATTTGATGTCGATTGCGGCCAGCTTGCTGATGCCTTCGACGTACGCCTTGTCGAATTGCACCGGCACGCCGAACGCGATCGCGCTCATGATCGTCGCCTTGTGGGCGGCGTCCACGCCTTCGATGTCGAAGGTCGGATCGGCCTCGGCGTAACCCAACTCCTGCGCGGCCTTCAGCGCAGTCGCGAAGTCGAGCCCGCGGTCGCGCATCTCCGACAGGATGTAATTCGTCGTGCCGTTGATGATGCCCGCGATGTACTGGATGCGATTGGCCGTGAGCCCCTCGCGCAACGCCTTGATGATCGGAATGCCGCCCGCCACCGCTGCCTCGAACGCTACCATCACGCCATTGGCGCGCGCCGCTTCGAAAATCTCCGTGCCGTGCACGGCGAGCAGCGCCTTGTTGGCCGTGACCACATGCTTGCGGTTCTTGATCGCGCGCAGGACGAGGTCGCGTGCCACGCCCGTGCCACCGATCATTTCCGCGATGATATCGATCGACGGATCGTCGACCACCGCGTTGAAGTCATCAGTCAGCGCCACGGTGCCGGCCTCGCTGCCGAGCGCCGCAGTCGCCTTGGCGGGATTGCGCACGGCAATGCGCGCAATCTCGATACCGCGGCCCGCGCGGCGTTTGATTTCTTCCTGATTGCGGCGCAGTACCGTGAAGGTGCCGCTGCCTACCGTGCCGAAGCCCAGCAGTCCAACTTTGATCGGTTCCATGCAGCGTGTGTTTTCGAGTAAGTGATTAAAAGGAAACGGGGGGCTGGCAGCGGCGCGCCGGGCGCGCCGTCCATCTCAAGCCGTGTGGCGTTTGCGGTAGCCGTCGAGGAAGCGCGCGATCCGGTTAATCGAATCCGCGAGGTCGTCCACGTTCGGCAGGAACACGACGCGGAAGTGATCCGGCGTCTTCCAGTTGAAACCGGTGCCTTGAACCAGCAACACACGCTCTTCCAGCAAAAGGTCGAGGATGAACTGCTGGTCGTCCTGGATCGGATAAATCTTCGGATCGAGGCGCGGGAACATGTACAGCGCCGCCTCGGGCTTCACGCAACTCACGCCCGGGATGGCCGTCAGCATGTCATACGCGAGTTCGCGCTGTTTGTACAGGCGCCCGCTCGGCACGATCAGGTCGTTGATGCTTTGATAGCCGCCAAGCGCGGTCTGGATCGCGTACTGGCCGGGCACGTTCGGGCACAGGCGCATGGAAGCCAGAATGCCGAGCCCTTCGAAGTAATCTTTGCCATTGCGGCGGTTCTCGCCGGTCAGACCCGAAATGAACATCCAGCCGGCGCGGTAGCCGCACGAACGGTAGCTCTTCGAGAGGCTGTTAAATGTGACGGTGAGCACATCTTCGGAAAGCGCGGCCATCGACGTGTGCTTCTTGCCGTCGTAGACGATCTTGTCGTAGACCTCGTCGGCGAAGATCACGAGGCCGTGCTGGCGGGCGATCTCGATCAGGCCGAGCAGCAGTTCGTCCGAGTACAGCGCGCCCGTGGGGTTGTTCGGGTTGATGACTACGAGCGCGCGCGTATTCGGCGTGATTTTCGCGCGAATGTCGTCGAGGTCGGGCATCCAGCGGTTCGATTCGTCGCAGATGTAATGCACCGGCGTGCCGCCCGACAGGCTGACACCGGCGGTCCACAGCGGGTAGTCCGGCGCGGGCAGCAACACTTCGTCGCCGTCGTTCAGGAGGCCCTGCAGCGCCATCACGATCAGCTCGGAGGCGCCATTGCCGATGTAAATGTCGTCCAGTTCGACGCCGTGTACGCCCTTTTGCTGCGTGTAATGCATGATCGCCTTGCGCGCGGCGAACACACCCTTCGAATCCGAGTAGCCGGACGAGCCCGGCAGATTCAGAATCATGTCCTGGATGATTTCATCCGGCGCGTCGAAGCCGAACGGCGCGAGATTGCCGATGTTCAGCTTGATGATGCGGTGGCCCTCTTCTTCGAGCCGTTTCGCATGTTCGAGGACAGGCCCGCGGATGTCGTAGCAGACATTCAACAACTTGTTGGATTTGAGAATCGGTTTCACGGCGGGCACTTCATCCTGTTGTTGGGCTTGGGCGAACAAGCGGGAACGAAAAAACGGGGCCCCGGGCAAGTCCGCCGATACGGGGAATTATGACGCGGCACAGTCGCCAGACACGGATTGGGCTGACTTCCCGGCCCGGTTAGGCGCGCGTCCGGCGGATTGCGCCGGTGCAGCAGCAAAACAGGTCCAAAGTAGGCCCAAAACAGGTCCAAATCAGGCCAGGAACAGACCAAAAGCAGGCAAAAAACAGTCGAAAAGCGGCCAGAACCAAGGCAGGTAGCCGGTGGGCCGCGCCCGTGCCCTCAGGGCGGCTTATGACAGCACATGAGGCGGCACTTGAGCGAGGGGCGCCGCAAGGCGGCTAAAAAGTTATAATTTAGCGGATTTTGGCCGACTTCCGCAATGCACCAACCGCAACCGCAAGCCTTTTCGGCCGCTTCTGCCCCACTCGCGTGTCTGACTTGCGTCAAACCGCCCTGCTTCGGTTCTGCCCGGTCAGGCCGCCAACACGCATGATGTCTCACGACGACTTCGGAAAACGAATTTGAAATTACATCAGGATTCCAGCGGCGCCCTCAACACCGTCACTGGCTACGGCGCCGACTATGTCGAAATCAATCTGGTGCGCCATTCGGGCAGCATTCTCGTGCTGCCCGAGTCGCCCGTCATCGCCTGGCCGGTCTCCTCGTTCGACGACCTGAGCGCCGAGCACTTCGCCATGCTGGTGGAGTCGGCGCCCGAAGTGGTCATTTTCGGCAGCGGTGAACGGCTGCGCTTCCCGCATCCGCGCCTGACCGCCGCACTCACCGCCAAACGCATCGGCGTCGAAACGATGGACTTCAAGGCGGCTTGCCGCACCTACAACATTCTGATGGCCGAGGGCCGCAAGGTCGCGGCCGCGTTGCTGATCGAAGCATAGCGGCGCCGCGCCGCCGCAGGGTAGTCAGCGTGCAGGCGCACACCGCCCATGCGCGGCATCACAGCGTTCGCGTGGCGGCAGCCGGCCGCGCGCCCTGGCCGCGTCCCGGCCGATAACGTACACTGCGCGCCGTCGGTGCCGTACCGACAACCGCCCTATCCAGATAACACAGCCTCGCTGCCCATGCGGCGTCGCACAAAAAGGTTGAAATCCATGAACGATATGCCGACGAGGCTACCGCTCAATCGCACCACGATCCTGCTGCTGGTGCTGGCCCTCGCCGTAATCTGGTTCGTGCCGCTCGGCTGGCGCCATCTGCTGCCGAGCGACGAAGGCCGCTACGCCGAAATGGCGCGCGAAATGTTCGTCACCGGCGACTGGATCACGCCGCGCTACAACGGCTACAAGTATTTCGAGAAGCCGCCGCTGCAAACCTGGGCGAACGCCCTCACGTTCGCGTGGTTCGGCATCGGCGAATGGCAGGCGCGGCTCTACACCGCGCTGACGGGCTTTGCCGGCGTGCTGCTGATCGGCTTCACCGGCGCGCGCGTGTTCAACGCGGCGACCGGCGTGTTCGCGGCGATCGTGCTGGCCACGTCGCCCTACTGGAACCTGATGGGCCACTTCAACACGCTCGACATGGGCCTGTCGTTCTGGATGGAGCTGACGCTGTGCGCGCTACTGCTGGCGCAGCGCCCCAACCTGCCGACGGCCAACGTGCGGGCATGGATGTGGGTGTGCTGGGGGGCCATGGCGCTGGCGGTGCTGTCCAAGGGCCTCGTCGGCCTGATCCTGCCGGGCGCGGTGCTGGTGCTGTACACGCTGATCGCGCGCGACTGGGCTGTGTGGAAGCGCCTGCATCTGATTGGCGGCCTGATCGTGTTCTTCGCGATCGTCACGCCATGGTTCGTGCTGGTGCAGCAGCGCAACCCGGAATTCCTGAATTTCTTCTTCATCGTTCAGCAGTTCAAGCGCTATCTGACGCCCGAACAGAACCGCCCAGGGCCGTTCTATTACTTTGTTCCAGTGCTGCTGGTCGGCTTCCTGCCGTGGTTGTCAGTCACCGTGCAAAGTTTTCGCCATGCATGGCGCCTGCCGCGCCAGCCGAACGGCTTCGCGCCGGTCACGCTGATGCTGGTGTGGACCGCATTCATCTTCCTGTTCTTCAGCGCGTCTCACTCGAAGCTCCTGTCCTACACGCTGCCGATCGCCCCGCCAATCGCGCTCCTGATCGGCATGTACCTGCCGCTCGTCACACGTGACCAGTTGCGCCGCCATCTGGCCGGCTACGCGCTGTTTCTCGTCGTGGCCGCGTTTGCCGCGCTGTTCATGTCGCGCTTTGGCAATGCGCGCAACCCGACTGAGCTGTATGTCGAATACCGCGTCTGGGTGCTGGCGGCACTCGGCGTCGCCTTCGTGCTCACGCTGGCGGCGCTGTGGCTGAACCGCCGCAGCCGCTCCGGCACCCTCGGCGCCGTCGCGAGCTTCGGTGCCGCGTGGTTGCTGCTCGGCACGATCGCTGGCACGGGTCATGACGTGTTCGGCCGCCTGAGCTCCGGCGCGCCGCTCGCGCCCGCGATCAAGGCCGAGATCGCCAAACTGCCGCCCGATACGCCGTTCTACTCGGTCGGCGTGCTCGATCACACGCTGCCGTTCTACGTCGACCACACGATGATCATGGTCGAACATCCTGACGAACTGGCGTTCGGCGTGTCCGTCGAACCGCAGAAATGGGTGCCCACGGTCAACGAGTGGATCGAACGCTGGAAGGCCGAGCGCTACGCGCTCGCGCTGATCCCGCCGCCGACTTACGACAGGCTGCTCAAAGAGGGGCTGCCGATGCAGGTGATCGCGCGCGACCCGCGCCGGGTGGTGGTGATGAAGCCCTTGCCGGTGCCCGCGCCGGCATCCGACGCAGCCGCACAGGGCGCACCGGCGCCCGATGCGCCCGCGCCAGTAGAAAAACCACAACAATGACCCCATCTCAGGATCTGACCGTTCGATGAATCCGATTTCGCTCTTTTGTATTCTCGCAGGCGTCACGTTGAACGCCTGCGCGCAGTTGCTGCTCAAAGCCGGAACGAATGCTGTTGGACACTTCGAATTCACCCGTGCGAACATCCTGCCCATTGGCCTGAAGCTCGCGTTCCAGCCGCCGATCATCGGCGGCCTGGCCTGCTACGTGATCAGCCTCGTCGTATGGATCGTCGGGCTGTCGCGCGTGGATGTGTCGGTTGCCTATCCGATGTTGTCGCTCGGTTATGTCCTGAACGCGTTCGCGGCGTGGTATCTGTTTGGCGAAGTATTGTCGGTACAGAAGCTGGTCGGGATCGGCATCATCCTGATCGGCGTGTTCATCCTGGCGCGCAGCTAGACGGCACGGCCCCGGCGGCGCTTTGCCAGGTACAATTTATTACCGTTTATTGCGACGCCGGCGCATGCGCGGCGAGCATACCGGCGACACAAGATGCGGTAAGCCGCGCCTTGTCGCCGGCCAGACAGAATGTTGAGTTGACCGCGGTATCCTGTGCGGTTGCATCCTTTTTTAGCCGTGGCCTTGGGTTTGCGCGTAGTTTGTGCTTTACTTCGCGCCCTTCAGGTTGCGCCCCTTTCAATCGAGCGAAGCATTCATGAGCCAGTCAACACTCCCGTTCCTGCCGTTTGTCAAACCCGAAATCGATGAAGAAACGATCCAGGGCGTCGCTGACGTGCTCCGCTCCGGCTGGATCACCACCGGCCCGCAGAATCAGAAGTTCGAAGCGGCGCTGTCTGAATTTTGCGGCGGCCGCCCGGTACGCACCTTCAATTCGGGCACCGCGACGCTCGAAATCGGGCTGCGCATCGCCGGTGTCGGCGAAGGCGACGAAGTCATCACCACGCCCGCCTCGTGGGTCTCGACCAGCAATGTGATCTACGAAGTCGGCGCGACGCCGGTGTTCGCCGACATCGACCCGGTTACCCGCAATATCGACCTCGATCTGCTGGAAAAAGCCATCACGCCGCGCACCAAGGCGCTCATCCCGGTCTATCTGTCGGGCCTGCCGGTCGATATGGACCGCCTGTATGCCATCGCCCGCGCGCACAAGCTGCGCGTGATCGAAGACGCTGCGCAGGCATTCGGTTCGACGTGGAAAGGCGAGCGGATCGGCAAGCTCGGCGACATCGTCTCGTTCAGCTTCCACGCGAACAAGAACCTGACTTCGGTCGAAGGCGGCGCACTGGTGTTGAACAACGAGGAAGAAGCCATCCTCGCGCAGAAGTACCGCCTGCAAGGCATCACCCGCACGGGCTTCGACGGCATGGACTGCGATCTGCTCGGCGGCAAGTACAACCTGACAGACGTTGCCGCGCGCGTCGGCCTTGGCCAGATGCCGCATCTCGAACGCTTCATTGCGCAGCGCAAGAAACTGGCGCGCGCGTACTTCGCGGGCTTCGAAGGCGGCGCGGCGGCCAAACTGGGCGTCGGCCTGCCGCTGGCGGATTTTGAGAACAGCAACTGGCACATGTTCCTGATCACGCTGCCGCTCGACAAGCTGTCGATCGACCGCGCCGGCTTCATGGGCGCGTTGAAAGAACGTGGCATCGGCTCGGGCGTGCACTATCCTGCGATTCATCTGTTTTCGCTGTACCGTGCGCGCGGCTTCAAGGAAGGCATGTTCCCGCACGCGGAGCGCTACGGCGCCAGCACGGTCACGCTGCCGCTGTTCACGCTGATGAACGAAGGCGACGTGGAGCGGGTCTGCCGCGCGGTCAACGAAATTTGCGAACAATACGGAAAATAAGCGGAAATGATTTATTCGGAACATCGCGCCGTCGCACCGGAAGTGTCGATCATCATCCCGGTGTACAACGAGGAAGCCGGGCTGGCCGCGCTGTTCGCGCGGCTCTACCCGGCGCTCGACGCGCTCGGCACCGGCTATGAAGTGATCTTCATCAACGACGGCAGCCGCGACAAATCCCCCGCCCTGCTCGCCGACCAGTTCCGCGCGCGGCCCGACACGACCCGCGTGATCCTGCTGAACGGCAACTACGGCCAGCACATGGCGATTCTGGCGGGCTTCGAACAATCGCGCGGCGAGATCGTCATCACGCTCGACGCCGACCTGCAGAATCCGCCGGAAGAAATCGGCAAGCTGGTCAACAAGATGCGTGAAGGCTACGACTACGTCGGCACGATCCGTCTGCAACGCCAGGACAGCCTGTGGCGCCGCAAGGCGTCGCGCGCGATGAACCGTCTGCGCGAGCGCATCACGCGCATCAAGATGACCGACCAGGGCTGCATGCTGCGTGCGTACAGCCGGCACATCATCGACACGATCAACCGCTGCGGTGAGATCAACACGTTCATCCCCGCACTGGCGTACACCTTCGCGCAGAATCCGGTCGAGATCGAAGTCGCGCACGAAGAGCGTTTTGCCGGCGAATCGAAGTACTCGCTGTATTCGCTGATCCGTTTGAATTTCGACCTGGTCACCGGCTTCTCGGTCGTGCCATTGCAATGGTTGTCGTTCATCGGCGTGATCCTGTCGCTCGGGTCTGCGGCGCTGTTCGTGCTGCTGCTGATTCGCCGCTTCATCATCGGCGCGGAAGTGCAAGGTGTGTTCACGCTGTTCGCTGTCATCTTCTTCCTGCTCGGCGTGATCATCTTCGCGTTGGGTCTGCTCGGTGAATACATTGGCCGGATTTATCAGCAGGTGCGCGCGCGTCCGCGTTATCTGGTGCAGACAATTCTCGAACAGCGCGACGGCACCACCGTGACCGAAGCGCCGCGTCAGGCAGTGGTGCAGGCCGTGCAGGCCGCGCCGCTGGTCGATCAGGGACCGAATCCATGAAGCCACGCGCCGTCGTATTCGCGTATCACAACGTCGGCGTGCGCTGCCTGCAGGTGCTGCTCGCGCGTGGCGTGGACGTCGCACTGGTCGTCACGCACGAAGACAGCCCGACCGAGAACATCTGGTTCGGCAGTGTCGCCGCCGTCGCGGCCGAGCACGGCATCAAGGTCGTCACGCCGGCCGACCCGAAGAGCCCGGAACTGCGCGCCGCGGTCAGCGCCGCACGACCCGACTTCATCTTCTCGTTCTATTACCGCCACATGTTGCCCGTCGACCTGCTGGCGCTCGCCGCACGGGGCGCTTACAACATGCACGGCTCGCTCCTGCCGAAATACCGCGGCCGCGTGCCGACCAACTGGGCGGTGATCCACGGCGAAACCGAAACCGGCGCAACGCTGCACGAAATGGCCGCCAAGCCCGACGCGGGCGCGATCATCGCGCAAACGCCGGTGCCGATCCTGCCCGACGACACCGCTGCGCAAGTGTTCGACAAGGTCACGGTGGCCGCCGAACAAACTCTCTGGCGCGTGCTCCCGGCTCTGCTCGCGGGCGAAGCGCCGCATCTGCCGAACGATCTGTCGCACGGCAGCTATTACGGCGGGCGCAAGCCTGAAGACGGCCGGATCGACTGGACGCAACCCGCGCAGCAGGTCTACAACCTGATTCGCGCGGTCGCGCCGCCCTATCCCGGCGCGTTTACCGATATCGAAGGGCAACGTTTCATCATCGCCCGTGCGCGTCTGGCTGTGCCCGGCGCGCTTCGCCCGGATTTGCCGCCGGGCCTGCACGTAAGCGATAATGCCGTTTTTGCGATATGCGGCGACGGTCGCTCGATCGCCATCCACGAATTGCGGCACCAGCTCGACGGCAACGAAACCGTTGTCGCCCCCGCCGAATTCGCCCAGCTCATCCAAACTCCCCGTCATTCATGAAAACCGAAGGTTTCGCCAAAAAAGTCCTGATTCTGGGTGTGAACGGCTTCATCGGCCATCACCTGTCCAAACGCATTCTCGAAACGACCGATTGGGAAGTCTTCGGGATGGACATGCAGACCGAACGTCTGGGTGACCTGATCAATCATGAGCGGATGCACTTCTTCGAAGGCGACATCACGATCAACAAGGAGTGGGTCGAGTATCACATCAAGAAGTGCGATGTGATCCTGCCGCTGGTCGCAATCGCCACGCCCGCCACCTACGTGAAGCAGCCGCTGCGCGTATTCGAACTCGACTTCGAAGCGAACCTGCCGATCGTGCGTTCGGCCGTCAAGTACGGCAAGCACCTCGTGTTCCCGTCGACCTCCGAGGTCTACGGCATGTGCACGGACGAACAGTTCGATCCGGAAGAGTCGCAATTGTCGTACGGCCCGATCAACAAGCCGCGCTGGATCTACGCGTGCTCCAAGCAGTTGATGGACCGCGTGATCTGGGGTTACGGCATGGAAGGCCTGAACTTCACGCTGTTCCGTCCGTTCAACTGGATCGGCCCGGGCCTCGATTCGATCTACACGCCGAAGGAAGGCAGCTCGCGCGTGGTCACGCAGTTCCTCGGCCACATCGTGCGCGGCGAGAACATCAGCCTCGTGGACGGCGGCGCGCAAAAGCGCGCGTTCACGGATATCGACGACGGTATCGGCGCGCTGATGAAGATCATCGAGAACAAGGATGGGGTTGCCACGGGCAAGATCTACAACATCGGCAACCCGACCAACAACTTCTCGGTGCGCGAGCTCGCGCACAAGATGCTGACGCTGGCCGCCGAATTCCCGGAATACGCCGAACTCGCGAAGCAGGTGCAGCTGGTCGAAACGTCGTCGGGTGCGTACTACGGTGCGGGCTATCAGGACGTACAGAACCGCGTGCCGAAGATCGACAACACGATGCAGGAACTCGGCTGGGCGCCGAAGTCGACTTTCGACGAAGCGCTGCGCAAGATTTTCGAAGCGTATCGTGGCCACGTCGCCGAAGCGCGCGCCCTCGTCGAACAACAATAAGGCCTGATCCTTGGCTCGTATCGTCCTGAAGATCGACGTCGACACGCTGCGCGGCACCCGCGAAGGCGTGCCGAATCTCGCGCGCATCTTCGACCGCTTCAAGGCGCGCGCCACTTTCCTCTTCAGCCTCGGACCCGACCACACCGGTTGGGCGATGCGCCGCGTCTTGCGGCCGGGCTTTCTGAAGAAGGTGTCGCGCACGTCGGTGGTCGAACATTACGGCATCAAGCAATTGATGTACGGCGTGCTGCTGCCCGGACCGGACATCGGCGTGAAGACCGCTGCGGAAATGCGCGCGATTCATGAAGCCGGTTTCGAATGTGGCGTCCACACGTGGGACCACGTCTATTGGCAGGACAACGTGCGTTCGCAAGACCGCGAGTGGACCGAGAAGCAGATGCAGAAGAGCTTCAACCGCTTCGTCGCGATCTTCGGCACGCCGCCCGCCACGCACGGTGCAGCCGGCTGGCAGATGAACGGCCACGCGTTCGAACAGATCGACGCGTGGGGCATGCGTTACGCGTCCGACGGTCGCGGCCACTCGCCGTATCTGCCGGTGCTCGACGGCAGGCAGTTGTCGCACGTGCAGATGCCCACCACGCTGCCCACGCTCGACGAAGTGCTCGGCGTGGACGGTGTCGATGAGCACAACGTCGCTGCATGGATGCTGAAGCACACCGAAAACAATCCGCACGATCAGGTGTTCACGCTGCACGCGGAACTCGAAGGGCAAAAGCTCGCGCCGATCTTCGAACAGCTGCTGGAGGGCTGGCGCGCGCAAGGTCACACCTTCGCGACCATGGGTGATTATTACGCCACGCTAGACCGCAGCACGCTGCCATCGTACCCTGTTACGTGGGGCGAAATTCCAGGCCGCTCCGGCGAGTTGATTGTCCAACCCTGACGGGTCAATCCATCGCCGGACCTGACGGCCAGGCCACCGCGCGAACGTACACGGCGCCGGCCGACCTCCCCAAAAGCCTCGATGCCAGGCCGACGCCACAGCAACACCCGGCGCCGGCCATAACAACCGGAGAACCTCGTGCCAATCGCAGTCGACCAACCCATCCCCGACTTTACCGCCCCCGCTACCGGTGGCGAAATCACGCTGTCCAAGCTGCGGGGCAAGAAGGTGGTGCTGTATTTCTATCCGAAGGACAACACGCCGGGCTGCACGACCGAAGGTCTGCAATTCCGCGATCTGTATCCGAAGTTCAAGAAGGCCGGCGCGGAAATTCTCGGCGTGTCGCGCGACAGCCTGCGCTCCCATGACAACTTCAAGGCAAAGCTCGAATTGCCGTTTCCGTTGATCTCGGACCCCGAAGAAACCTTGTGTACGCTCTTCGGCGTCATGAAATTGAAGAAAATGTATGGCAAAGAAGTACGTGGGATCGAACGCTCCACGTTCCTGATCGACGCCGAAGGCGTGCTGCGCCAGGAGTGGCGTGGCGTGAAAGTGCCAGGGCACGTCGATGACATTCTGGAGGCTGTACAAGCGCTTTGAGGCGCGTTATATTGGGTTCCAATGAGTGCCTGTCCACCCCATACTTTTCGTCGCTGCGCCAGACTTGACGGCCGTTTTTTCGGTTCCGTCGAA
Organism: Burkholderia sp. GAS332; assembly: GCA_900142905.1. Classification (NCBI taxonomy): domain Bacteria; kingdom Pseudomonadati; phylum Pseudomonadota; class Betaproteobacteria; order Burkholderiales; family Burkholderiaceae; genus Burkholderia; species Burkholderia sp. GAS332. Next base: position 2,992,531 of record FSRV01000001.1, read on the forward strand.
GTCATGAGGCGCAACGCGATAACCGAAGGCGAGCCGCTTGTCCCGTACGCCGGGGCGGCGGCTTTTTTAATTGCGCGCAGCCGATCGTTCACTCGGCTACGCGTTTCCGTTAAGGAGCCGATCGAAGACCAGGCGAACCGGCATCTCTAGACCGAATGCGCGCCTCCGGGCGCAAACTGCGTGCGCACTCACTGGCACCGGCAGAATGCGACAGGCGGCGCACGAAATGTGACCCGAATAATTCGAGGGAAACCATGCCTTTGCCTACCCCCCCCAGCAAGCTCGGCAATCTCCTGCCGCCTGACGAATACAAGGCTAAAGCCGCCACGCCGGCGCGCTCCGCCGCGAAGAAACAGGCAGTCGGAGGGGAATCAGCAGAGTCGGCCGATTATGGCCGCGCGAACGTCGCCACACCGATGGCGCACGCCGCCAATGCCGCGACCACCTTGCGGCCCGTGCCGGCATCGTCGGCCTCCCCTGTTGCGTCTGCATCCGCCGAGCAAGCTGCACCGGCGCGCGACGCAGGAGCGCGCGGTCGCAAATCGAAGCAGACCGCCGCCTTGCTGCAACCGGTTCCCGCTGCCCGTCCGCAAGCCGAGCCGGCCGCTTCTGCCACACCCGCTGCCGCGCCCGCTGCCAAATCGCAGCCGGTCGTCGCCCGCGCGCCAAGCGCGAAAGACCCGGTCGCCAGCGAGCCCGCAGCCGTCGCACCCAGCACGCGCGGCACCAGCAAGAAGCGCGGCACGTCCGCCGACCCGCTCGAAATGCAGAAGCTTTTCGTGCTCGACACGAACGTGCTGATGCACGATCCAAGCTGCCTGTTCCGTTTCGAGGAACACGACGTCTATCTGCCGATGATGACGTTGGAAGAACTGGACAACCACAAGAAGGGCATGTCCGAAGTCGCGCGTAACGCTCGCCAGGTGAGCCGCACGCTGGACGCGTTGGTGGCGAACGCCGGCAACATCTCGGACGGCATTTCGCTTGCGCGTCTCGGCAGCCGCGAGGCATCCGGGCGCCTGTACTTCCAGACCAAGCTCACCGCCATCGAGCCGGTCGAAGGCCTGCCGGAAGGCAAGGCCGACAACCAGATTCTCGGCGTGGTGCGTGCGTTGCAGCGCGACCGGATGGATCGCCAGGTCGTGCTGGTGTCGAAAGACATCAACATGCGCATCAAGGCGCACGCGCTCGGCCTGCCCGCGGAAGATTACTTCAACGACCAGGTGCTCGAAGACAGCGATCTGCTGTACTCGGGCATCCGCGCGCTGCCGCAGGATTTCTGGACCAAGCACGCGAAGGGCATGGAGAGCTGGCAGGACACCAAAACCGGCACCACGTATTACCGTGTGACGGGTCCGCTGTGCGCCTCGATGCTGGTCAACGAGTTCGTCTATCTCGAGCCGCAAAACGGCGAGCCGGCGTTTCATGCGCTGGTGCGCGAACTGAACGGCAAGACGGCGCTGCTGCAAACCTTGCGCGACTACGGCCACCACAAGAACAACGTGTGGGGCATCACGGCGCGCAATCGCGAGCAGAACTTCGCCCTGAACCTGTTGATGAATCCGGAGATCGACTTCGTCACGCTGCTAGGTCAGGCGGGTACCGGCAAGACGCTGGTCGCGCTCGCGGCGGGCCTCGCGCAAGTGCTCGACGACAAGCGCTACAACGAGATCATCGTGACGCGCGCCACGGTGCCGGTCGGTGAAGACATCGGCTTTCTGCCGGGTACGGAAGAGGAAAAAATGCAGCCGTGGATGGGTGCATTCGACGACAACCTCGAAGTCCTGCAGAAAACCGACGACGCCGCCGGCGAATGGGGCCGCGCCGCGACTCAGGAGTTGATCCGCTCGCGCCTGAAGGTCAAGAGCATGAACTTCATGCGCGGCCGTACGTTCGTGGACAAGTATCTGATCATCGACGAGGCGCAAAACCTGACGCCGAAGCAGATGAAGACGCTGGTCACGCGTGCCGGTCCGGGTACGAAGATCATTTGTCTCGGCAATATCGCGCAGATCGATACGCCTTACCTGACCGAAGGCAGCTCGGGTCTGACCTACGTGGTCGATCGCTTCAAGGGCTGGGCGCACAGCGGGCATGTGACGCTGGCGCGCGGCGAGCGCTCGCGTCTGGCGGATTACGCGTCGGAAATTCTTTAAGTTTCAACGCTTTAGTTTTACCGCAAAGCCGCGTCCGGATCACTCCGGACGCGGCTTTTTTATTGGCCGCACGTTCCGTTCCGGCCACACTTAGCGCACAAACTTCATGTAATTTGTCAAGAATTCTTGCCTGAGCCATGTTCGACGGGCTACCATCCCGGCATCGTCCGCCATTAAACGAGCGTTTGCCGCTCCCTTCGTCTTCATGCGCCGACTCGCCTGTTCGCTGCTGACCGTTTTGCTGCTCGCTGCTTGCGCCGGCGCGCCGCAAAAGACGTCGCGCGGGCCGGGTTCGTCGGTCGTGGTCACGAACGGCGCTTATCATGCACCGCCACCAGGCTTCCCGAATTTCGTCGACCACAGTATCGGGCGCGAGGAAATCTCAATCCAGGCGATGAGTCTGGTCGGCATTCCATACCGCTGGGGTGGCAATACGCCCGATAGCGGCTTCGATTGCAGCGGATTGGTTCGCTATGTGGTGTCACGTGCTGCTTCCGTGAATCTGCCGCGGACAACCGCGGATATGAGCGGCCGCGGCGAATCGATCGAACCGGATGAAATCGCGCCGGGCGATCTGATTTTCTTCAACACTACCGGGCGCGCGCATTCGCACGTCGGCATTTATGTGGGCAAGCTGCGCTTTGTCAACGCGCCGTCGACGGGCGGCACCGTGCGGCTCGACTATCTGACCAATCCTTATTGGGCCAAGCGCTTCGACGGTATTCGTCGCGTTGCGTCGCCGGTTGCGACACCCGCGCCGTTCGATACACCGAGCTATCAGGCTGCGGCGCCGCAACCCGAGCGCGTCGCGCCGGTGGCCCAGGTAGCACCGGTTTATGCGGGTGCCTCGGCGACCCTTCAGGCGCCGCTGACTGCAGCCGCCCAACCTGCGGTCGCGACGGCTGCCGCGCCGGCACCGCAAGCTGATCCGTTCGAACCGCCGCCGCCCGGCATGAGTGCCGCGCAGATGCAGGCACGCGCGGCAGGCGCGGTGTCTCCGGCGCCCGTTCCGGCCGCTCAAGCGAGTACGTACGACGCCGCCGCGGGCGCTGCGAATCAGCAGGTGGCTGCGCGCGCCGAATCGCCAACGGCTGCCGCCCGCGCGCCCGATTCGATCGATGCTGCCGCCGATGCGTTCGAGCCGCCTCCACCTGCTTCGGTCGCCGCGCGCCAGGCCCAGCAAGCTCAGCAAGCCGATGGGAATGCAGGCGTGCAGATCATGCGCGCCTCAACGGCCTCACGCGGCATCCCTGCCCCCACGCAAACCACCGACGACCCGATCGCACGCTTCGCCAACGGCAACTTCTAACCGTCGCTAGCCCATCCCCGCTGCGCTGCCGATCTGCTATCGTCATCGATATTCTTCTGACAGCGGGCGGTAACGATGGATCTCGGGCTGAAAGACAAGGTGGTGTTGATCACGGGCGGCAGCAAAGGGATCGGGCTCGCCTGCGCCCGAGCCTTCGCTCTGGAAGGGGCAAAAGTGGCGATCGTTTCGCGCGACCCCGCCAATCTCGCACGCGCTTATGAACAGTTGAAGCAAGAGGGTCTGCACGTGCATCGGACGCGCGCCGACCTGCACGAACCGCACAGTGCCGCGGACATCGTCGAGGAAGTCAGCACTGCGGTCGGCCCCATCGACGTGCTGATCAACAGCGCCGGCGCAGCCCGCCGCTATGACCCGGAAACGCTGGATGCCGATGCATTCCGCGCGACCATGGAAGCCAAGTATTTCCCCTACATCTACCCGCAGCAGGAAGTGCTCCGGCGCATGGCCGAGCGTGTGAAGGCCGGGGACGGCGCCGCACCCGGCACGATCGTCAACATCATCGGCATGGGCGGCAAGATCGCGAGCGATATCCATATCGCCGGCGGTGCCGCGAATGCCGCGTTGATGCTTGCCACCGTCGGCCTCGCTCACTACTACGCGCGCTACGGCATCCGCATCAATGCCATCAATCCGGGCGCGACACTGACCGAGCGCGTCGAGGAAGCGGTCAAGCTGGAAGCGTCGCAGCAAGGCATTGAAAGCGCGGACGCGTTGGCGCGCGGGCAGGCTAAAGTGCCGCTCGGACGCTATGCAAAACCGGAGGAAATCGCTGACGTCGCGCTGTTTCTGGCGAGCCGCCGCGCGAGCTATGTGACGGGCGCGATCGTCCCGATGGATGGAGGCAGCACGCCGTTGATCTGAGCGGCGCGCTTTATTTGCAGCTTTAGGGCTGGGAGGCCCGGTGCTTTTGGCTCCGGGCTCCGGGCTCCGGGCTCCGTGGCAGAGCATCGAAACCTGAAAACGTGCGGACGGCCTTTGCCGTCCGCATTGCATTTACAGAAAGCGGTGGCCAAGCCACCAGGCAGCCGCGGCGAGCGCCGCGGAGGCCGGAATCGTCAGAATCCACGCCCAGACGATGTTGCCGGCCACCCCCCAACGCACCGCGCTCAACTTCTGCGTCGCGCCGACACCAACGATCGCGCCGGTAATCGTATGCGTGGTGGACACCGGGATGCCGAGCCACGACGCCGTAAACAGCGTGATCGCACCGCCCGTCTCCGCGCAAAAACCGCCAACCGGCTTCAGCTTGGTGATCTTCTGACCCATGGTGCGGACAATCCGCCAGCCGCCGAACAACGTACCGATACCCATCGACAGATAGCAGCCGCCGATCACCCACAGCGGCGGTGCGTCCGCGATCGATGACGCGTAGCCAGTCGCGATCAGCAGCATCCAGATGATACCGATGGTTTTCTGCGCGTCGTTACCGCCGTGGCCGAGGCTATACAAGCCTGCGGAGACCAGTTGCAGGCGCCGGAACCGCCGGTCGACCTTGCTGGGTGGCGTGCGGAAATAGATCCACGACACCGCCAGCATGAAGAATGAGCCGAGTACGAAACCGAGCAGCGGCGAGATGAAAATGAAGGCAACCGTCTTCATCAATCCGTCGATATTGAGCGACCCCCAGCCCGACTTGGCGAGCGCCGCGCCCACCAGTCCACCGATCAACGCATGCGACGAGCTGGACGGAATACCGTAATGCCATGTGATGATGTTCCAGCCGATCGCCCCGACCAACGCCCCAAAAATGACGTAGTGGTCGACGATATGCGGATCGATCGTGCCCTTGCCGACCGTCTGCGCCACTTTCAGGTGGAACACGAAATACGCGATAACGTTGAACGCCGCCGCGAAGGCCACGGCCTGCTGCGGCTTGAGCACACCGGTCGACACGACCGTGGCGATCGAATTCGCCGCGTCGTGGAAGCCGTTCATGAAGTCGAAAATCAGCGCGACGACGACCAGGCCGACAACGACCCAGATTGCGAGTTGTATCGATTGCATTATGCGTTTTCCAGCACGATGCCTTCGATAATGTTCGCCACGTCCTCACACTTGTCGGTGATGGTTTCGAGCAGTTCGTAGATCGCCTTCAGCTTGATCAGCGTCTTGACGTTGTCTTCTTCGCGGAAGAGTTTCGACATGGCCGAGCGCAGCACGCGGTCGGCTTCCGATTCCAGACGGTCGATGTCCTCGCACGCCTTCAGGATCTGGCTCGCCTGCTTCATGTCCGACAGCAGGCCGACGGCGAACTGCACGCGCTCGGAGGTGGCCGTACAGATGTGCGCCAGCTGGCTCGCTTCGGAGGTCACCGCCTGCACGTCGTACAGCGAGATAGCGGTGGCGACGTCCTCCATCAAATCGAGGATGTCGTCCATCGTGGTGATCAGCTTGTGGATCTCGTCGCGGTCGAGCGGCGTGATGAAGGTCTTGTGCAGCAGATCGATGGCTTCGTGCGTGAGCTTGTCAGCAGCCTTCTCGGCCTTCTGCACGTTTTGCTTGTGGGTCTCGGCGTTCTGCAGATTGTCGATCAGCAGCTCGAGTTCACGACTGGCCGAGACGATGCACGTTGCGTGCGCATTGAAAATTTCAAAGAACTTGCCCTCGGTGGGCATGAATCGACCGAACATTGGGATCCCGAAAATTGGTCACATTATGGCTGACATAAAACCGCCACATTGTACCGTTCCGGGATCGATGTCGCACTTTTGAAAGCGTCGTTACAACAGGTCCAGCAGCTATCTCAGCAGTTACCGCCTTACTCGCTATAGAAATTCTGCGCGCCGGCAAAATTGTCGAACTTCGTGAATTGTCCATGGAACGTGAGTCGAACAGGACCGATCGGACCATTCCGCTGCTTACCGATGATAATCTCCGCGGTGCCCTTGTCCGGGCTGTCCGGGTTGTACACCTCATCGCGGTAAATGAACAGAATGACGTCCGCATCCTGTTCGATAGCGCCGGATTCGCGCAAGTCGGACATGATCGGCCGCTTGTTCGGGCGCTGTTCGAGACCCCGGTTGAGCTGCGACAGCGCGATCACGGGTACGTCGAGTTCTTTGGCGAGACTCTTCAGCGAACGCGAGATTTCCGAGATTTCGGTTGCGCGGTTTTCACCCGACGACGAACCGCTCATCAGCTGCAAATAGTCGATGATGATCAGACCGAGCTTGCCGCACTGACGCGACAGCCGACGCGCGCGCGAACGCAGTTCCATCGGGTTCAGGCCGCCGGTTTCGTCGATGAAAATCTGCGCCTCGCTCATTTTCTGCACCGCGTGCGTGAGCTTCGGCCAATCCTCATCGGTCAAGCGCCCGGTCCGCATGCGGTGCTGGTCGAGCCGGCCGACCGAGCCCAGCATACGCATCGTCAGTTGCGAGCCCGGCATTTCCATGGAGAACACGGCGACCGGCAGGCCATACTCGACCGCCACGTATTCGCCGACGTTCATCGAAAACGCCGTTTTACCCATCGACGGGCGACCCGCCACGATGATCAGCTCGCCGCCGTGCATACCGGAGGTCATCCGGTCCAGGTCGACAAAGCCGGTCGGTGTGCCGGTCACGTCGCTCGGATTGGCGGTGTGATACAGCGTGTCGATGCGCTCGACCACCTCGGTCAGGAGCGGCCCGATTTCCAGAAAGCCCTGCGTGCCGCGCGCGCCGTCTTCAGCGATCGAAAACACCTTCGATTCGGCCTCGTCCAGCAACTGGCGGACTTCCTTACCCTGCGGGTTGAAAGCGTCGGCAGAAATTTCATCGGCCACGGACACGAGGCGGCGCAGCACCGCGCGATCGCGCACGATTTCCGCGTAGCGGCGGATATTGGCCGCGCTCGGCGTGTTCTGCGCCAGCGCGTTCAGGTACGCGAGACCGCCAACCTCTTCCGCCTTGCCCGAGGTGCCGAGCGCCTCGTACACGGTAATCACGTCCGCCGGACGCGTCGCCGCGATCAGCTTGCCGATGTGCTCGAAAATGATGCGGTGGTCGTATCGGTAAAAATCGCTCTGCGACAGGAAGTCGGCGATGCGGTCCCATGCCGCGTTGTCGAGCAGCAGGCCGCCCAGCACCGACTGCTCGGCTTCGATCGAATGCGGCGGGACTTTCAGCGACTCGATTTGGGGATCTTTGGACGGTGCGTTCATGGAGAGGAATTATCGGGTAAATCGAGCGCGCGCGGGCGGGGGAAAAACTAAAAACGGGCACAAAAAAAGGCAGGGGCCAGTCACCCGGCCCCTGCCTTTTGCCAGCAACAACCTGGCAGATGCTACACGATGCTTAGACGTGTTCGCCGATCACAGCCACGTTGACATCGACGATGACGTCGGTGTGCAGCGAGATCTGAACAGCGTGCTCGCCAACCAGCTTCAGCGGGCCTTCCGGCAGACGCACTTGCGCCTTTTCCACTGCGAAGCCAAGCTTAACCAGTGCGTCAGCGATGTCCGCGTTCGTCACCGAACCAAACAGACGGCCGTCGACGCCAGCCTTCTGATTGATCTGAACCGTCGAGCCTGCCAGCTTTTCGCCTTGAGCTTGAGCGATAGCCAGCTTTTCAGCGGCGATCTTTTCGAGTTCTGCGCGGCGAACTTCGAATTCAGCCAGGGCTTCCTTCGTTGCACGGCGAGCTTGCTTGTTCGGGATCAGGAAGTTACGTGCGTAACCGTCCTTGACCTTCACGATATCGCCCAGGTTGCCCAGATTGACGACTTTTTCCAGAAGAATAATTTGCATTCGGATACTCCTTATCGCGTCGTCGGGTTAGGCCTTGTGCTGGTCGGTGTACGGCACCAGCGCGAGGAAACGTGCGCGCTTGATTGCCGTATCCAGCTGGCGTTGATAATGCGACTTCGTACCCGTGAGACGCGCCGGCGTGATCTTGCCGTTTTCGCCGATGAAGTCCTTCAGCGTTTCGAGGTCCTTGTAGTCGATGTGATCGACGTTAGCGGCCGTGAAACGGCAGAACTTCTTGCGCTTGAAGAGCGGATTTTGTTGCTGACGACGCTTGTCGAATTTCTTACCAGTCGGGCGGGGCATGTTCAGTCCTTTCCAATGTCCTGCAATTCTGTGATGTGAAATACCAGAGTTCTTGCGTTGCGGTGCTTTTTCGCCAGAAAGCCTGTGAAGAGCGTTTCTACGCCCATCTGACAGCCTTCCAGCTTACCGCTCGCCTCACCTGCGGCTACCGCCTGCATGGTCAGTTCGACTTGCCGGGCAATGCCGGCTTCGACGACTTCCGTGCGGTGGTGCAACGTGCAACCTGCAATCGGAACGCCGGCGGGGGTGTACCGCACCGGTTCGCGTTCGACGACGCTGGCCGTAAGCTGCAGCCGATTCATGTAACCTTTGGCGAAAGCGACGCTTGTTCTGATAGCTTAAATAGTGTGTCTTAAGCCTGCGCTTCGGACGGTTGCGTAGCAGCCGACTTCTTGGCTTCTTCGCGCTGCACTTCCTTCATCATCGGCGACGGGCCGGTTTCGGCCTTCTTCATCTTGACGATCAGGTGACGCAGAACAGCGTCGTTGAACTTGAATGCGTGTTCCAGCTCGTCGAGCGTGGTTTGATCGCATTCGATGTTCATGCAGACGTAGTGAGCCTTCGCGAGTTTCTCGATCATGTAGGCCAGTTGGCGACGGCCCCAGTCTTCGATACGGTGGATCTGGCCACCGTGCGAGGTGATCGTGCTCTTGTAACGCTCGATCATGGCGGGCACTTGCTCGCTCTGATCGGGATGCACGATAAAGACGATTTCATAATGACGCATACACACTCCTTGTGGATTAAAGCCACCCGGGCGTCGGAACCGGTGTGGCAAGTGAGAAGCCAAAGAGTGTAACCCGATTAGGGCCGGGTTGCAAGATATCCCGTTAATCTGGCACGTGAATCGGGTGTGTTTTCAAGGGTTTAGGACGCAGCGGACAACCGGAGGACAGACGGTCGCCACGCGTGCGCGCCCGGAAACATCCCCGCCGGATCGCGCACGCGCCGCCCGCTCAGCCCCCCTCAGTCTGCTCGCTGCCGCCTGCCAGACGGGCTTTCAGCGCCGTTTCAAGCCCGCTGAGCGCGTCCGGCGCGGCGTCGGTGACGGCCCACCAGATCATCCCCTGCGCGTTCCAGTGCGCGAGCGAGTAACCCTCGCGGGTCTGCGCCATCGAAGGTCCAGCGGCCGCTTCTCGTCCAGCATCGGCGGAGCGTGCTTCCGGAAACACATAGACGTCGATGATGTGCTTCTGATAGCGGTACACCAACACCGCCACCCGCTGATGCGCGATGTAATCCAGGCGGCCGCCTTCAAGCGGAAAACCGTTCGCCGCGAGGTCCTCGACCGGCGGCGAGTAGTCGATCCGGCCGTTGAACCACGGCTTGACCGTGTGCCGGTCAGTCGAAATGACGTCGATGTCGTGACCGGACATTTGCGCCCGCACATGGCTTTCAACCAGTTCATCGGCGAACCCGCCGCCTTGTGTCGGACGATGCTGGTTCATGGTCACGCCGACCGCCACCGCCCCGAGGGCGACCACCAGCGCGACGAGCCAGCCCTGCCCAATGGTAGCGCCGGTGCCTGCCCCCCCGCCGGGCCGCCCCATCGCACCTTGCGGACGCCACCAGCCGTTCAGCCAGTTACCCAGCCAGCTTCGCTTCGGCTTCGGCTGCGCAGCGGCCCGTGGGGCTTCAATGGGCTCGTGGGCGACGCTATCGCCCGCCGGGAGGGCAGCTAGAATCCGCGCCCGCAGGGCATCCGGCGCGCGATGATAAGGCTGTGCGCGCAGCGCCTCGCTCAGCGCATGCAGGTTTTCGCTTTCGCGCCGGCAGGCGTCGCAGCTCTCGATGTGCTGCTGGACGCGCTGCGCATCCGGCGCGGGCAATTCGTGGTCGGCGTTCGCATCGAGGAGCGGCCGCGCTTCGTTACAGTCCATCTGGCGTCTCCTGAGTTAAGCCGGCAGCGCTTGCGCCGGGGTTGTTGGATGGACGGCCGTTGGAGGCCGCCCGCAGTGGCGTGACAGACGCCGTGGGTGTCGTGCCGGCACCCGGCATGGTGGCGCGCGGCGCACCGCCCCCTCCCGGGAGCCCGGACGCCGGAAGCCCGGACGCCGGTAGGCCGGCCCCTTGCTTCGCCATCAGCAGCGCGGCCAACTTGCGCCGGCCCCGCGCGAGCCGCGACATCACCGTGCCGATCGGCACATCGGCCACCATGGCGATCTCCCGGTAACCCATCTCTTCGAGCTCCCGCAGGATCAGCACCTCGCGATACTCGACCGGCAACTGCGCCAGCGCCTCGTGCACGAGCTTCGTGTCTTCATCGCGGATCAGGAGCGTCTGCGGATCGGCGCCGCCCGCGCTCCAGCCGTCGAAGGTCGCCTCGTCCATGGTGTCGTCGAACTCGACCACCTCGTGCGACGACGCGCGCCGCCGCCATTCCGTGTACCAGGTGCGGCGCACGATCGCGAGCAGCCACGGCCGCGCAGAGTCGCCACGGAACGTGTCGAAGAAACGAAACGCGCGCATGAATGCTTCCTGCACGACATCGTCGGCATCGTTGGCGTTACCGCATAGCCAGCGCGCAAGGTTGTACGCGGCGTCGAGATGCGGGAGCGCCAGTTCCTGAAAACGGCGGTTCCTCGCTGCATCGGCGTCGTGCGCGCGGGCGGCATTTGAATCGGGTTGACCCACCTCGGCCCTCCGGGGCATTGCGGCTAAGCTGTTGACTCGTCATCCAACATGACCGGCCGCATACCGAGTTTATTCCCGCCATCGCGTGAAATCCGCGAAAAACTACCTTACCCCCGCATTCAATAGGCCGGGCGATTCCAGTAATCCTCGCTGGCATACACTTCTTTCAGATAATCGATGAAGTAACGCACCTTGGCCGGCACATAACGCTGCTGCGGATAGACCGCCAGAATGTCGTAGTCGGGCAGCGCGAACTCGTCCAGCACGGTTTCCAGTTCACCGCGCGCCAGTTGCTGCTGGATTTCCCACGTAGAGCGCCAGCCGAGCCCGAGCCCTTCGGATACCCAGCGGTGCAGCAGCTCGCCGTCGTTGCAGTCGAGCGTGCCGCCCACCCGCACCGTCGCCAGCTTGCCGTTGCGGCGGAAGTACCAGCCGCGGTTCTGCCCGCCTTGCAGGTTGAACGCCAGGCAGTTGTGCTGCGGCAGATCTTCAAGCGTTTTCGGTTTGCCATATTTGCGGAAATACGCCGGCGTGCCGCAGACCACGCGCCGGTTCGACGCCAGCTTCACCGCGACGAAATTCGGATCGACCGCGCCGCCGATCCGGATCGACAGGTCATAACCCTCGCGCACCAGATCCACGACCCGGTCGGTCAGGTTGAACGACACCTGCAATTCCGGCTTGTCGGCGAGAAAAGGCGGTGCAAGCGGTGCGACGTGTTTGCGCCCGAATGCGGCCGGCGCCGACACGATCAGATGGCCGTTCACTGCGCGCCGTCCGGCGCTCAGTTCGTTTTCCGCCTGGTCCCATTCGGTGAGCAGGCCGCGGCAGCGCTCGAGAAACGCCGCACCTTCTTCGCTGACCACGAGGCGCCGCGTCGAGCGGTACATCAGCTTCACGCCGAGGCGCTTTTCCAGCGCGTCGATGCGGCGCCCGAGAATCACCGGCGACACGCCCTCCTCCAGCGCGGCCGCCGCGAGACTGCCCGCGTCGGCGACGCGCACGAAAGTTTCGATCTGTTTGAAGCGGTCCATTTTTTGTCTCCGGTCCCATGCAGCATCGCTGCGCCCCGTCTCGCGCCCCGAGGCCAACGGCTCAGGGTTCAGCGCTTCCCGCCTTCGGCTTCACAGCGCCGGCCGCCCTCTGCTCACCGCGCCCCAGGCGCCACGCGCCCATCCAGACAGGCAAGCCAGGCGCCATTCCATACTTTTTGTTTCGAAATAAGCGACCCGGACTGATCTTATCAAACCTTTAGGTGAAGCCTACAGTTCGATCAACACCTTTGGTTTGCACATTCTTCAGCGAATTCGTTACCCAACCCATTCGCCCACCCAAGATATTCAGGAGACATTCATGGCCAAGATGAGAGCCGTCGACGCAGCCGTGCTGGTGCTCGAAAAAGAAGGCATCGACACCGCATTCGGCGTTCCGGGCGCAGCAATCAACCCGTTCTACTCGGCCATGCGCAAGGCAGGCAACATCAGCCACGTGCTGGCACGTCACGTTGAAGGCGCGTCGCACATGGCCGAAGGCTATACGCGCGCCAAGCCGGGCAACATCGGCGTGTGTATCGGCACGTCGGGTCCTGCCGGCACCGACATGATCACCGGTTTGTACTCCGCTCAGGCCGACTCGATTCCTATTCTGGCTATCACGGGCCAGGCACCGCGTGCGCGTCTGTACAAGGAAGACTTCCAGGCCGTCGATATCGAATCGATCGCCAAGCCGGTCACCAAGTGGGCCGTCACCGTGCGTGAGCCGGCGCTGGTGCCGCGCGTGTTCCAGCAGGCCTTCCACCTGATGCGCTCGGGCCGTCCGGGTCCGGTGCTGGTCGACCTGCCGATCGACGTGCAGCTCGCCGAAATCGAATTCGACATCGACACGTACGAACCGCTGCCGGTCTACAAGCCGAAAGCAACCCGCAAACAAATCGAAGCCGCGCTGAAGATGCTCAACGACGCTGAAAAGCCGTTGATCGTGTCGGGTGGCGGCGTGCTCAACGCAGCCGCTGAAGACCTGCTGGTCGAATTCGCCGAAACCGTCGGCGTGCCGGTGATCCCGACGCTGATGTCGTGGGGCGCGATTCCGGACGACCATCCGCTGATGGCCGGCATGGTCGGCTTGCAAACCTCGCACCGCTACGGCAATGCGACGATGCTCGCCTCCGACTTCGCGCTCGGCATCGGCAACCGCTGGGCAAACCGTCACACGGGTAGCGTCGAGGTTTATACCAAGGGCCGTAAGTTCGTGCACGTGGACATCGAGCCGACGCAGATCGGCCGCGTGTTCGGCCCGGACCTCGGCATCGTGTCGGACGCGAAAGCCGCGCTCGAACTGTTCGTCGAAGTGGCGAAGGAATGGAAGGCAGCCGGCAAGCTGAAGGACCGCAGCGCATGGGTCGCCGATTGCCAGCAACGCAAGAAGACGATGCTGCGCAAGACGCACTTCGACAACGTGCCGATGAAGCCGCAGCGCGTGTACGAAGAGATGAACCAGGTGTTCGGCCGCGATACGTGCTACGTCAGCACGATCGGCTTGTCGCAGATCGCCGGCGCGCAATTCCTGCACGTCTACAAGGCGCGCAACTGGATCAACTGCGGCCAGGCAGGCCCGCTCGGCTGGACGATTCCGGCAGCGCTCGGTGTGCGTGCAGCAGACCCGCAACGTCCGATCGTCGCACTCTCGGGCGACTACGACTTCCAGTTCATGATCGAAGAACTGGCTGCCGGCGCGCAATTCAAGCTGCCGTACATCCACGTCGTGGTGAACAACTCGTACCTCGGCTTGATCCGTCAGGCACAGCGCGCGTTCGATATGGACTTCTGCGTGCAGCTCGGCTTCGAGAACATCAACGCGCCGGAAATGAACGGTTACGGCGTGGACCACATCGCGGTGGCTGAAGGCCTGGGTTGCAAGGCGATCCGCGTGTTCAAACCGGAAGAACTCAAGCCGGCCCTGCTGAAAGCGCAATCGATGCTCTCCGAATTCAATGTGCCGGTGATCGTCGAAGTGATCCTCGAACGTGTGACCAACATTTCGATGGGCACCGAGATCGACGCGATCAACGAGTTTGAAGACCTGGCCGAGAAGCGCCAAGATGCGCCGACGGCAATCAGCATGCTCGACTGAGCGTCCTGACGCGTTGACACGCGTGTTGAGACGATGAGCATCACATGAGCGCGGCTCAGCATCACTGAGCCGCGCTCACGAAGTTATTCCACTGACCGACCAGCGAGCCACAAGCACCATGCCGAAATTTGCAGCGAATCTCACCATGCTGTTCAACGAAGTCCCGTTCCTCGACCGCTTTGCGGCAGCAGCGGACGCGGGCTTCAACGCCGTTGAATTCCTGTTTCCGTATCCGTATCAGATCGCTGAATTGAACGAGCGTCTGCAGCAGAACCGTCTCAAGCTCGTGCTGCACAACTTGCCCGCGGGCAACTGGGAAGCGGGTGAACGCGGCATCGCGTGCCTGCCGGATCGCGTGGGCGAGTTTCAGGAAGGGGTTGGCCGCGCGATCGAATACGCGACGGCCCTGAAGGTGCCGCAATTGAACTGCCTCGTCGGCATTCCGACGGCGGGCGTCGATGCGGACAAGGCGCGCTCGACGATCGTCGACAACCTGCGCTTCGCCGCGGGCGAACTGAAGAAAGCCGGCATCAAGCTGCTGGTCGAGCCGTGCAATTCGTACGATATCCCGGGCTTCGCGCTGAACCGTTCGGGCGAAGGCCTCGACGTGATTCGCGCGGTGGGTTCGGACAATCTGTTCCTGCAATACGACATCTATCACATGCAACGGATGGAAGGCGAACTCGCGGCGACGATCAAGAAGAACCTGCCGCAAATCGCGCACATCCAGCTCGCCGACAACCCGGGCCGCAACGAACCCGGCACCGGCGAAATCAACTACCCGTTCCTGTTCGACCTGCTCGATTCGCTCGGCTACGAAGGTTACGTCGGTTGCGAATACAAGCCGCGCACGACCACTGCCGCCGGCCTCGGCTGGGTGCAGAGCGTGGCCGGGCAAACCCGCGGCGCAGCCCACGCCGCAGCCTGATCGATCCATCGATCACATCAGGCACACCCCCCCAAACAACACTGGAGATTTAGACACATGGCAAAGATCGGTTTCATCGGCCTCGGCATCATGGGCGCGCACATGGCGCGCAACCTCATCAAGGGCGGTCACACGCTGTTCGTGAATGGCGCGTACCCGGTGCCGGAAGATCTGAGCAAGACGGCCGCCGTCGTCGCCAATTCGACCGCTGTGGCACAAGCCGCCGACGTCGTCATCATCATGGTGCCGGACACGCCTGACGTCGCCAACGTGCTGTTCGCCGACGACGGCGTCGCCGCCGGCCTCACGCAGGGCAAGCTGGTAATCGACATGAGCTCGATCTCCCCGCTCGACACGCAAGCCTTCGCGAAGAAGATCAACGCGCTCGGCGCCGATTACCTCGATGCGCCGGTATCCGGCGGCGAAGTCGGCGCGCGTGAAGCGTCGCTGACGATCATGGTTGGCGGTCCGGAAAAAGCCTTCGCCGTGGCCAAGCCGCTGTTCGAACTGATGGGCAAGAACATCTCGCTGATCGGCGACAACGGCGCGGGTCAAACCTGCAAGGTCGCGAACCAGATCATCGTCGCGCTGAACATCGAAGCGGTGGCTGAAGCCCTGCTGTTCGCTTCGCGCTCGGGCGCCGATCCGGAACGCGTGCGTAAGGCATTGATGGGTGGCTTCGCTTCGTCGCGCATCCTCGAAGTGCATGGCGAGCGCATGACCAAGCGCAAGTTCGATCCGGGCTTCCGCATCGAACTGCACCAGAAGGATCTGAACCTCGCACTGGACGGCGCACGCAAGCTCGGCATCGCCCTGCCGCATACGGCGAGCGCGCAACAACTGTTTAGCGTGTGCGCAGCGAACGGCGGCAAGGCATGGGATCACTCGGCCATGGTCCGCGCGCTGGAAATCATGGCGAACTACGAAGTCGCGCAAGCGCCGGCTAGCGACGCCAAGGCTGCCTGATACCCCTCCCGCGAAGGCCGGTTGCACGGGTCACGCACAGTTCATACGCGTGACCCGCCGTATCGGAGCGAACCGCGACAGGCTAATCAGGGAGTAGGCAGCGAGCGTCAAACGCAGCACATAAAAACAACATGAAACGGTCATACAGATTGCCGTGATGGTTGCATCGTCATCGTCATGGCAATCGCAGGTGGGGCGCCCGGACCGTCGTGCAGTATCGGCGGCGGAACGGGCAAATCGTGCCGCTCTGGGCTGAGAGCGGCAAGTGGGGTCCGCAGCGGCACCCGGCGGCGCCGGGGAAGCCTTGGTCGGTCAGACGTCGTCGTCGGGTGTCCGGCTGTCGGATTTCAAATTTATGCGTTTTCCGCCAATCTCTCGCAGCGGCTGCATCATGCACGCCGCCTGCCAGCACCTCTCTTTGCAGGTCGCCTCGCACCTGTGCCAGCAAGTCCGCTTGCATTTACTTGCAACTCCGCGCCCACGGCACGACCTTTTTTGACACATCGGTCCGCGCTTTTCTCCTACACTCCTTGAGTCTGGTTGCTGGCGTTTCAGCGATCACGTGCGGCTTGCCGGTCATCGCAACGCATGTGCCCTGCTTCATTCGCCCGATTCCCAACCAGAGTTCAACCCGTGAGCGGAGTGTGCTTGCGCCGGTAACCCATCTGCAGAGGATTCAGAATGAGTATCTTTGGTGACATCGTAAACAAGCTCTTCGGCAAAGCGAAGCCCGACCAGCCTGCGCCTGCGGTTGAGCCGACACCGGATCCGGCAGCGGCACAAGCTGCGGCACCGGACGCCGAACCGGCGCCCGCCCCGCTGGCCGACGTCGACGTCGCTGCCGTCATGGACCAGTTCGTGAGTGAGAGCGGACAAACGCTGAACTGGCGCACGTCGATCGTCGACACGCTGAAAGCGCTCGGCGTCGACAGCAGCCTCGATCATCGCAAGCAACTCGCTCAGGAACTGAAGTACAGCGGCGACACGAACGATTCGGCGAGCATGAACATCTGGCTGCACAAACAGGTGATGCAAGCGCTGGCGGCAAACGGCGGGAAGTTGCCGCCGGATCTGGCGGCCTAACGGCTTGCAGGCGTCGCCGGTTTCCGCCGATAGCGATAAGCCATAAGCTGAAACGACAACGCGGCGCTCGGGTCGATGACCTGGGCGCCGCGTTGTCATTCAAGCTTCATGTGCGGGACACGGTTCTGACTTTGAACCGGGCCGCCCGCGCCAGATCAATCAGTACGTATCGAAGGTCTTCTGCAACGCAACCGGCCCTGTGCCGCCCGCGGCCAACGCCAGCATCAGCAGCACGCGCGCCTTGTACGGATTCAACGAGCCCGCGCTGACGAAGCCGAGCGCATCGTCCGCGGCCGCGCCGTTGCGCATCACGTGGCCTGACCCCACGCGCGACGAACGCACCACCGCCACGCCTTGCGAGGCTGCGTCGGCCAATGCCTGTTGCAGGGTCGCGTGGATCGAACCATTGCCCGTGCCCGCCACCACGATGCCGCGCACGCCGGCTGCCACCACGGCATCCACGGCGATCCGCGAGACACCGGCATAGCTCACGACAACCTCCACATGCGGCCACTTCGCACCGATCACAAATTCGGTCGCGAGCGTATGCGGGCGCAGCACGCTGCGCTGGAATTCGACGCGACCGTCCTGCACCCAGCCGAGCGCGCCGACCTCCGGAGACTGGAACGCATCGACGGCATACGTGCTCGTCTTGACCACGTCGCGTGCGCTGTGAATCTTGTTGTTGAAGGCCACCAGCACGCCCTGCCCGCGCGAACTCGCGTTCGCCGCAACCGTCACGGCATTCAGCAGATTCAACGGACCGTCGGCTGACAGCGCCGACGCCGGGCGCATTGCCGCGGTCAGCACGACCGGCTTGTCCGACTTGATCGTCAGATGCAGCAGATAAGCGGTTTCTTCGAGCGTGTCGGTGCCATGCGTGACCACTACGCCGTCGACGTCGTCGGCGGCCAGCAACGTGTTGATGCGTTGCGCGAGCGTGGTCCATAGCGGCATCGCCATGTCTTTGCTGTCGACGCTCGCAATCTGTTCGGGCGCAATCCGCGCGACCGTGGACAAAGCCGGCACTACGGCGAGCAATTGATCGACGCCGACCACACCGGCCTGATAGCCGGACGTGTTGGTGGCGTCCGCAGCCGCCCCGGCGATCGTGCCGCCGGTTGCCAGCACGGCGATGCGCGGCAGCTGGGGCGTTGCGCCTTCGTTGGAAGGCGTCGCGGAAGAAGAAGTCAAAGTATTCATGGCGGCGATTGTAAGCGATGCGCCGCGCGCTGCCATGCGTGAAAAAACGGATATCCGTTCGTTTTGAGTTCGCCCGGGCGTTCAAACGGCGGATTCAGGCCAGCCGGCGCGCCGCTGGGCCCCACGGGTGAGTTACGCCCGTGGATCGGGGCCGGACCGCGAGGGTCCGGCACGGCCTCAAACCGCTTCGCGCAACTGTGCCGCGATTTCCGCTTCGTTCAACTGCGGCGCGAACATTTCGATCAGGCGGTACGCATACGCGCGCAGGAACGCGCCCTTGCGCAAGCCGACCCGCGTCGTGCTCGCCTCGAACAGATGCTGCGTGTCGAGCGCCACCAGTTCCGTGTCGCGCTTCGGATCGTAGGCCATGGCCGCGACCACGCCGATACCCATGCCGAGTTCGACGTAAGTCTTGATCACGTCGGCATCGATTGCGGTCAACACGACGTCGGGCAACGCCCCCGCTTTCGCGAACGCCTGGTCGATGTGCGAGCGGCCCGTGAAGTCCTGGTCGTACGTGACAATCGGGAATTCGGCGATCTCATCGAGCGTCAGGTTCTCGCGCCCAACCAGCGGATGGCCCTTGGGTACGACCACGATGTGATGCCACGAATAGCACGGGAACGTGACGATATCCGGGAAGCGGTCGAGCGCTTCCGTCGAAATGCCGATATCCGCTTCGCCGTTGATGATCATCTGCGCGATCTGTTGCGGGCTGCCCTGGCGCAGCGCCAGATGCACCTTCGGGAACACCTCGGTGAATTGACGAATCACCTTCGGCAGCGCGTAACGCGCTTGCGTGTGAGTCGTCGCCACGACGAGGTGGCCGCTGTCCTGATCCGCGTATTGACGCGCGACGCGGCGCAGATTCTCCGCATCGAGCAACATCCGCTCGATCAGCTGATGCACCGCCTTGCCCGGCTCGGTGAGGCCCGTCAGACGCTTGCCGCGCCGGATGAAAATATCGACGCCGAGTTCGTCCTCCAGATCCTTGATCTGTTTCGAGACGCCCGACTGCGACGTGTACAACACGTTGGCCACCTCAGTCAGATTCATGTTCTGACGCACGGCCTCGCGCACGAAGCGCAATTGCTGGAAGTTCATCTGTATGTCTCCGGTTCAGCCAGAGTTGAGTTATTAGAGTTTGATTGAAACACCGAGTTTTGTTGCACTGCTTGTGGCGCGGCTAGTGCCATCGCCTGTAACCCTATTCATTGCGCCGGGAAAACGCGCAACGCGCGCGGCACCGCCGTCACACCATCGCCGATTGCCAGTTGCAGGTCACGCCACGATTCGCGATCGAGTTCCGCCTCGAGCACATTGCCCTCGCGGCCCGCCAGTTCCACACGCACCGAACCGCCGAGCGTCACCACACGCCGCACATCGACCACAATACCTTCGCGGTGGCCAGACGCTTGCGGGTACAACTGCAGATCGTGAGGACGCACATAGGCGAACGCCGGCCCGCTGAAATCAGCCTTGATCGACACCGGCAGCGCCGCGCCGTCGACCACGAAGCCGCTCGCATCCACCTTGCCATGCAGACGGTTCGCCGCGCCGAGGAACTCATAGACGAACGAGGTCTGCGGATGATCGTACACGTCCTGCGGACTGCCCACCTGCTCCACATGCCCGCGATTCAATACGACGATACGATCGGCCACTTCAAGCGCTTCCTCCTGATCGTGCGTCACGAAAATCGTCGAGATATGCAGATCGTCATGCAAACGACGCAGCCAGCTGCGCAACTCCTTGCGCACCTTCGCATCCAGCGCACCGAACGGCTCGTCGAGCAGCAGCACCTTCGGTTCGACAGCCAACGCGCGCGCCAGCGCAATCCGCTGCCGCTGACCACCCGACAATTCCGATGGATACCGTTGCGCGAGCCAGTCGAGTTGCACGAGCTTCAGCAGTTCATGCACCTTCTCGCGAATCACCGCTTCGGAAGGCCGCTCCTTGCGGGGCTTCACGCGCAAGCCGAACGCGACGTTCTCGAACACCGTCATGTGACGGAACAGCGCGTAATGCTGGAACACAAAACCGACTTCCCGTTCACGCGCGCCGACCGTTGCGACGTCCTGCCCTTGCAGCACGACCTGGCCGCCGTCCGCGTATTCGAGGCCGGCGATCACCCGCAGCAAGGTGGTCTTGCCACAACCCGACGGCCCGAGCAGCGCAACCAGTTCACCCGGCGGAAAGTCGAGCGAAACGTTATCGAGCGCGACGAAATCGCCGAAGCGCTTTTGCAGGTTACGAACGGTGATACCCATTACAGCTCTCCTTGCTTGAGCGGGTGTTGCGATCCATGCATTGCATTGACGGACTGTGAAGCGGACTGTGAAGCGGACTGTGAAGCGAACTGTGATGCGAAAGGTGAAGCGGACGTCGGCGTGACAGGGCCTGCATACGCCGGCACATCGCGCGCGGCCGACAGTTCCGCCGACATATGGCGCTCGGCGAGCAGTTTCAGACCGAGCGTCACGAGCGCCAGCAAGGCCAGCACCGACGCCACAGCGAATGCCGCCGAGAAGTTGTATTCGTTATAGAGAATTTCGACGTGCAGCGGCATCGTGTCGGTCTGGCCGCGAATATGGCCGGACACCACCGACACCGCGCCGAACTCGCCCATGGCCCGCGCGTTACACAGAATCACGCCGTACAGCAGGCCCCATTTGACGTTCGGCAGCGTGACGCGCCGGAAAATCTGCCAGCCCGATGCGCCGAGCACATGCGCGGCTTCTTCTTCATCGTTGCCTTGCGCCTGCATTAGCGGAATCAGTTCCCGTGCAACGAACGGGAACGTGACGAAGATCGTCGCCAGCACGATGCCCGGCACGGCGAAGATGATCTGCACATCATGCGCCTGCAGCCACGGGCCGAACCAGCCCTGCGCGCCGAACATCAGCACGTAGATCAAACCGGAAATCACCGGCGAGACCGAAAACGGCAGATCGATCAAGGTGGTCAGCAACGCCTTGCCGCGAAAGTCGAACTTGGCGATACACCATGACGCAGCAAGGCCGAACACGAGATTCAGCGGCACCGCGATCGCGGCCGTGATGACGGTGAGCTTGATGGCCGACAACGCATCCGGATCGGCCAGCGATTCCAGATAGAAGCCAATGCCCTTAGCCAAGGCCTGATAGAACACGGCGACGAGCGGCACGACGAGAAATAGCGCGAGAAACAGCAGCGCGATGCCGGTCAGAATCCAGCGCACGACGGGCGGTTCGGTGACCGGATCAGGCCGGCGCGCGACATTGAGCGGCGCGCGCGGCGCCACGGCAACCGCAGCGGCGTCCACGCCATTCGAGGTGTTGCGGCTCATTGCACACCTCCGCCGAGCGCTGCCACGCTTGCAACGGCAGGCGCCGGCCCTGCGCCGCCACGACTCGTCCGGCGCTGCAGATACCACTGCAGCGTATTGATCAACAACAGCATCAGGAACGACACCACCAGCATTACGACCGCGATCGCGGTGGCGCCGGCGTAGTCGTATTGTTCGAGCTTGGTAATGATCAGCAGCGAGGTGATTTCGGATTTCATCGGCACGTTACCGGCAATAAAGATCACCGAACCGTACTCGCCGAGCGCCCGCGCGAACGCCAGCGCGAAACCGGTCAACAAGGCGGGGAACACCGCCGGCAGCACGACGCGGCGAAACGTCAGCCAGCGCGAGGCGCCGAGGCACGCCGCGGCCTCTTCCTGCTCGCGTTCGAACTCTTCGAGCACCGGCTGCACGGTCCGCACGACGAACGGCAAACCGATAAAGGTCAGCGCGATCAGCACACCCGCCGGCGTAAAGGCGATCTTGATGCCGAGCGGTTCGAGAAACTGCCCGATCCAGCCATTGCCCGCGTACACGGCCGCGAGCGAGATACCGGCCACCGAAGTCGGCAGCGCGAACGGCAGATCGACCACCGCATCGACGATGCGCTTGAACGGGAAGGTATAGCGCACCAGCACCCACGCGACCAGAAAACCGAACACCGCATTGATCAGCGCGCCGCCGAGGGCCGAGAAAAACGTGAGGCGATACGACGCGAGCACGCGCGGCGAACTCACCGCGCGCACGAACTGACTCCAGTCGAGCGTGGCGGTCTTGAGAAAGGTTGCCGCAAGCGGAATCAGCACCACGAGGCTCAGATAAGCCACCGTGATGCCGAGTGTCAGGCCAAAACCGGGCAACGCGCTCGGTTTTCGGAAGGTCAACGTCGTCATGCTGAGTACTCGTTCAGGGTTGAGGCCGGTGGCTCTTTTTTGGCCGCCTGGCTGGCCAGAAAGCGCGCCTGGTGGGCGCGCTTTCTGGCGGGTGTCACTAGCGCGTCTAACTGCGGCGTCTAACCGCGCCGGTCGTCCAACTGAGCGCCCGTTACTGCGGCGAGTAAATCGAATCGAACACGCCGCCGTCGGCAAAATGTGTCTTCTGCGCGTTCGCCCAGCCACCGAACGAATCGTCCACCGTGTACAACTTCAGCTTCGGAAACTTCGCTGTCAGCTCGGCCGGCACCTTGCTCGAACGCGGACGGTAGAAGTTCTTCGCCGCGATTTCCTGACCTTGCTCGCTGTACAGGAAGTTCAGATACGCTTCGGCCAGCTTGCGCGTGCCGTGCTTGTCGACCACCTTATCCACCACCGCAACCGGCGGCTCGGCCAGGATGCTCACCGACGGCACGACGATCTCAAACTTCTCCGGCCCGAATTCCTTCAGCGAGAGAAACGCTTCGTTTTCCCACGCGATCAACACGTCACCGATACCGCGCTGCACGAAGCTGGTGGTCGCGCCACGCGCGCCCGAATCCAGCACGCCGGCATTCTTATAGAGCTTGCCGACGAACTCCTTGGCCTTCTCGTCGTTGCCGCCCGGCTGATGTTCAGCGTAGGCCCATGCGGCCAGATAGTTCCAGCGCGCCCCGCCCGAGGTCTTCGGATTCGGCGTGACGATCGACACACCCGGCTTGATCAGATCGTCCCAATCCTTGATGTGCTTCGGGTTACCCTTGCGCACCAGAAACACGATCGTCGACGTGTACGGCGAGGCGTTGTCCGGCAAACGCTTTTGCCAGCCCTTGTCGAGCAAACCCTTGTTAGCCAGCGCGTCGATGTCGTAGGCCAAGGCCAGCGTCACGACGTCCGCCTGCAACCCGTCCAGCACCGAGCGCGCTTGCGCACCCGAGCCGCCGTGCGACTGCTTGAAGGTGATCGTCTCGCCCGTTTTCGCCTTCCATTCCTTGCCGAATGCCTGGTTGACGTCCTGGTACAGCTCGCGTGTCGGGTCGTACGACACGTTCAGCAGCGTTGTCTCGGCTGCCTGTGCCTGCGCTACAACGCCGACCGCGGCAATCGTGCCGGCTGCGCCGAATGCGAGCGCCGCGATAAGTTTTCTGGTCCTGCCTGCCAGCCCCGTGCCTTGGTGTTTCATGTCAACTTTCTCCGCGTTGTGGTCCGCTGAAACAGCGTGTGGTGTTGTTCTACGTCGCGGTCACGTGCACATGAGCGCCAACTCGAAGTGCAGTCTATCGAAAGGCTTTCATCATTAAAAATAATGTTTCTTCATTCTTTAATACGCAAAAGTGGTAATGACGGCCGGATAAGGCGTTGCGGCACGAAAACGGGTGTTGGGGCATCCGCTTACGACACTGGAACGCCACCCCGGGCCACGAACTTAAAGTAAAGCTTGAATTGCGCGGAATACTGTATAAAAATACAGTCACCTGTTCATACATACAGTGGCGCCATGACCAAACTTACCGCACGACAGCAGCAGGTTTTCGATTTAATCCGCCGGGCGATCGAACGCACCGGTTTTCCGCCCACGCGTGCGGAGATCGCCGCCGAACTGGGTTTCAGCTCCGCCAACTCGGCAGAAGAACATCTGCGGGCGCTGGCCCGCAAGGGCGTGATCGAGCTGGCGGCCGGCGCATCGCGCGGCATTCGCCTGCTGGGGGGCGCGGAAGATTCGCCGTACCAGTTCACGCTGCCGCACGCCAGCATCATGCAACTGTCGTTGCCGCTGATTGGCCGGGTTGCGGCGGGTAGCCCGATCCTCGCGCAGGAACATATCTCGCAGCACTACGCGTGCGATCCCGCGCTGTTTTCGAGCAAGCCTGATTACCTGCTGAAGGTGCGCGGGCTGTCCATGCGCGACGCGGGCATCTTCGACGGCGACCTGCTCGCGGTACAGAAGAAAAGCGAAGCCAAAGACGGCCAGATCATCATCGCGCGCCTTGGCGACGACGTGACGGTCAAGCGGTTGAAGCGCCGGCCGAACGGTATCGAGTTGATCGCCGAGAACCCCGATTACGACAACATTTTCGTTGAAACCGGCAGTGCGGAGTTCGCACTCGAGGGTATCGCCGTCGGGCTGATCCGCCCGGGCGAGTTCTAACCCCCTGCTTGTGCGCCAACCCAAAGCTGCCCCAACGTTGAATCGCCTGGAGAGACTCATGGAACGCCTTGCCCGCATGCTGCCTTTTCGCCAGTTCGGTCGTTTGCGCCATCTGCGCAAGCTGGTGCCCTGCTCACTGATCGAGGCGTCCTCCGCGAGTACTCCATCGCTGTTCGACGCGCCTGCCAGCGTATCGAGCCTGCCGTCCTCGTTGCCGGCTTTTGCTCGCGTGTCGTTGAATTCGGGGCTGAATACGGCTGAACCGGCACGTCGTGCGCCGGTGCGCGTCTATCACGGGCCATCGCGGCTGATCATGGTCGGCACGGTAGACGCCGTGTGCCGCATGATCGATCGCTGTATCGCAGATGAAGCTAACGTGCACGGCGCGGTGTTCGAGTCATAAGCGGCACGGCGCCTGCTCGCCACTGGGGCTGTGTGGTGATGCGGCGCGATGACTTTTCGCCCGCCGGCGCCTGCCCGGATATCGCATCGCATGGGATCGTTTTCGCGTGGCCGCGGTCCACGTTAGATCACACCTACTAGAGAGTCCCACTCGATGGCAGTTTCAACTCGCACGAAGCGCAGCGCCACCCGGTCGCTGATCGTTACTTTGATCGTGATTGCGGTGATCGCCGCGTTGGGGTTCGGTTACGCGTCGCCCTACATGGCGCTGAATAATCTCAAGCGCGCGGCGGACGCTCGTGATGCGCAAACCGTCAACGAATACGTCGACTTTCCCGCGTTGCGCGAGAGCCTGAAGGAGCAGGTCACCGGTTTGTTAACACGTCGGATCGAGGCGCATGACAATGGCAATCCGTTCGCCGCGATTGGCGCGATGATTGGCGCGGCCTTGATTGGTCCGCTGGTCGACGCTTATGCGACACCCGACGGCGTTGCGGCTTTGCTGAACGGCATGCCACCGCGCGGCAACCCGGGCGAACGGCCGCCGGTGCCGCCTGGCGCAGCGGCGCCTGCACCGGAACCCGCTCCGCCTGTTGCCGGCAATACGGCCAACGGCGCAGCTAGCAATGCGGCTAACCCCGAGAACAACGCGACGCCACCGCAACCGCCGCAAACCACGGCGGGCTACCGCAGCCTCAACGAGTTCGCCGTCACCTATCAGCATGGTGTTGGCGACGCGCGTTACTCGGCGATCCTGCGGCGCGAGGGTTTGTTCACGTGGAAGCTGGCCGCGATCAATCTGAACGAGTGATCGTCTGGCGAGCGTTATTGACTTGAGCGGACTTGAGCGAATCACAGTCTGGCCGAACGGTCGCCCTGAACGAGCGACCGTTCGGCCCACGTGGCCCATTCAGCCCCGTTCGCGCCGCCACCCCGCCGTGCGTCAAGCCGCCGCTTGCTGCTGCTCCTGCGCGGAAGAGCACGCCACCAGAATGCTGCACGAGATCCGGTCGAGCAGCGGGGTATTCCCTGCGCCCATCCACCATCGTGACAGACCGGTGCGGCAACGGTGGCCGACCACCACGAGGTCGACATGCAACTCATTGGCGAGGTTGGCGATCTCGTCGATCGGATGGCCAAACGCAAAATGCCCTTGCGCGGTCACGCCGCGTTCGGTAAGCCAGTCCACCCCTTCCTGCAGGATGTCGCGGGCTGTTTTTTCGAAGCTGCCGCAGGCCACATCGGTCAGCAGGCCCGCGCTTTGCGCAATGCTCGAGCGCATATCGACCACTGACAATAAGTGCGTTTCCGCCTTCAGATCCAACGCCAGGTCGGCGCCGCAACGTAACGCTTTGCGGCCTTCGCGCGAGCCGTCGTAGCACAACAGGATTTTTTGGTAGCTCGCCATGATTTTTCTCCCATCCCGCGAGGAACGCGGTCTTAATGAATCATGGTGCGCCGCAATTCAGGTTGCAAGGGATGGAAAACGCTAAGTGCGCCCTAAACAGGTGCGTGCTGGATCCAGGGCGAGTTTGGGTCGCGGTTGAACCTATGCCGCAGCGCAAGAAACGCTGTTCGACGCATCCAGCGGCGATGAACGTCTGTCTGCCGATGCCATAGAATGAGCGGCCTTACCGGCAATTTGCGTCTTTTCCCGGAGCCTCGATCGATCCATGTCTGAAGCCGCTATTGAATTCCACAACGTTAAAAAAAGTTACGGCGAAAAGACGGTCGTCGATGGACTGTCGTTTCATGTCAACGCGGGTGAATGTTTTGGTCTCCTTGGCCCGAACGGCGCGGGCAAAACCACCACGTTGCGGATGCTGCTCGGCATCGCCGCACCGGATGCCGGCACAATCCGCCTGTGCGGCGAGCCGATTCCCGGCCGCGCGCGCCTGGCGCGAGCGCGTGTGGGCGTCGTGCCGCAATTCGACAACCTCGATCCCGATTTCACCGTCCGTGAAAACCTGCTGGTGTTCGGCCGTTACTTCGGCCTGAGCGCCGCGCAATGCCGCGCGATGGTACCGTCGCTGCTCGAATTCGCGCGCCTCGAAAGCAAGGCGGATGCACGGGTGAGCGAACTGTCGGGCGGCATGAAGCGGCGCCTCACGCTGGCTCGCGCGCTCGTCAACGACCCCGATGTACTGATCATGGACGAGCCGACCACCGGCCTCGATCCGCAGGCACGGCATCTGATCTGGGAGCGGCTGCGCTCGCTGCTTGCACGTGGCAAGACCATCCTGCTGACCACGCACTTCATGGAAGAAGCCGAACGGCTGTGCCATCGCCTCTGTGTGATCGAGGAAGGACGCAAGATTGCCGAAGGCGCGCCGAGCGCGTTGATCGCATCCGAGATCGGCTGCGACGTGATCGAAATCTTCGGACCCGATCCGGTAGCGTTGCGCGATGAATTGGCGCCGCTTGTCGAGCGCACCGAGATCAGCGGCGAGACGCTCTTCTGCTATGTGAACGACGCCGAGCCGGTGCATGCCCGGCTCAAGCAACGCGCCGATCTGCGCTACCTGCATCGTCCCGCGAATCTGGAAGACGTGTTCCTGCGCCTGACCGGGCGCGAGATGCAGGACTGACGCGTATCGATACCGGCTCAGCTCGCCACCCTCCATAGCTATAACGACACGGCAAGAGACACGCAATGGACGTACGCACTTACGAAACTCACGGCGAGGCACCCTTGAAGCAGGAAACCTTCGCTGCGTTCCCCGCCAATGCCGTGAACTGGATTGCGGTGTGGCGCCGCAACTATCTGGTCTGGAGGAAGCTCGCGATCGCTTCGATGTTCGGCAATCTTGCCGATCCGATGATCTATCTGTTCGGCCTGGGCTTCGGGCTTGGGCTAATGGTCGGGCACATCGACGGCGTGTCGTATATCGCGTTTCTCGCTGCGGGCACGGTGGCATCGAGCGTGATGATGTCGGCGAGTTTCGAGTCGATGTATTCGGGTTTTTCGCGCATGCATGTACAGCGCACGTGGGAGGCGATCATGCATACGCCGCTGACGCTCGGCGACATCGTGCTCGGCGAGGTGATCTGGGCGGGTAGCAAGTCGATGCTATCGGGCGCGGCGATCATGCTGGTCGCGGGGGCGCTCGGCTATGCGAGTTTTCCGTCGATGCTGCTGGCGTTGCCGGTGATCGTGCTGACGGGGCTTGCGTTTGCGAGTATCGCGATGGTGGTGACGGCGCTCGCGCCGTCGTATGACTTCTTTATGTTTTACCAGACGTTGGTGTTGACGCCGATGTTGCTGTTGTCCGGGGTGTTCTTTCCCGTTTCGCAGTTGCCCGCTGCGGCGCGGATCGCGACTGAGTTTTTGCCTTTGGCGCATGCAGTCGATCTGATTCGGCCGGCTATGCTTGGGCGGCCGGTTGATGGGGTTGTTTTGCATGTTGCCGTGCTGGCGGCTTATGCAGTGGGGGGGTTTGTTGTGTCGGCGGTTTTGTTTCGGCGCAGGATGATGAAATAGGGGTTGGGGGCCTTCGGCCAGGTTTTTTTCGCGTGGCGGGTGAGTCGTTTTTTTTGCCTGCGCGGCGATTGTGCGTCTGTTTGCCTGCGGCGATGGCGTTTGCTTGATTTGTCTGCCTGCGCGGCGCTTGTTTCTGTTTGCCTATGGCGTTGGCCTTTCCTTGATCTGTCTGCGCGGCGCTTATTTTCTGTGTGCTTTCGGCGTTGGCCTTTCCTTGATTTGTTATTGGTCTATTAGCGTCGCCCCTGTGCGGGGCGGCACCTACTTTTCTTTGCCTGCCGCAAAGAAAAGTAGGCAAAAGAAAGCGGCTCGAACCCCCTGGTAAGCGGGTCCCTCGCGCAGCCACGGTAGTGGTGCATCTGGAATCTGTGTTCTCGCACATTCGGCCTTGGTGACAAGGGCGTCATACTTCCGGCGGCGCTGCGCGCGCCGAAGGGCATTTCATAAAACCGACCACTGCGTTTTCGCACTCGCGTTTTGCTCAGCACCTTGGCCCGCCGTTGCATCGCGACTGCCATCTTGATTACTGCGGCGATTGCCGCCACCACCGCCACAGCCGCCGCTGTCACAGCGCTGGCAATGGCGTTTCATTCGGGCTGTGTTATCGCTCTTTCATTTGCTTGCGCAAATCGTCATTTGGATACTTGGGTGCTTCGCCGAGGCGAAGCCGATGGCCCCACCGCGCGCGATCGAAGCCTCACGGTTTCCCTGGCAGACCCATCCGCGACGCACGCAGTGCGGAGTGGGAGCTGATGAGTGCTTTGTCACTACCGCCGAAGGTGCGAGGGCACGGATTCCAGATGCACCACTACCGCGACTGTGCGGGGGACCCGCTTAGCAGGGGCTTCGAGCCGCTTTCTTTTGCCTATCTTTTCTTTGCGGCGGCAAAGAAAAGTAGGTGCTGCCCCGCACAGGGGCAACGCTAATAGACCACTAACAAATCAAGGAAAGGCCAACGCCGCAGGCATACAGACAAAAAGCGCCGCGCAGGCAAAAAACATCAAACTTTGAGCACATCCCCAAACCCGCCCACCCGGGCCCCCGAATCCCGAATAGCATCAGCGACCCGAGGCGACAAGAGCGCCTCCAACTCATCCGCATGCCGATACTCCCGCATCCCCTGACTCAAAACCCGATCCCCAGCAAACGCAGGATGACAATAAATCTCCCCCACCCCAGTGGGCAAATCAGCAAGTGCGGCAAGCCAGGCCGCCTCATCCATCCGCCCACTATTAGCAATCCCAACAACATAATCGTTGTGCACGATCCCCGCCCGATCCAATCTCGCCCGCACCCGTGAGATCCACGGCCGCAACCACAGCGGCGCACTAACCTCAAAAGGCAATCGCATCGCCCGCATCCCATACTCGCGGCCAATCTCCAGAATCAACCCAAGCACCGTCGGATGCAAATGAAAATGCTTGTGCGTGTTGACGTGATCAAGCGTCAAACCCGTCCTCGCAAAAGCCTCGAACTGCGCGCGAATCTCGCGCGCCAGCTGTTTGCGAACATGCGGCAAAAAGAAAAACCGCACCCCGTCCCGCACCATGTTGTCGCCAAAGCGGCCATGCTCGTCAAGCAATGCAGAAATCCCGGCGCGCGGCGTGACCGCGTCGCCGTCGGCCAGCACCAGATGCAGCCCAACCCGCAGTTGCGGAAGCGCGCGCGCCCGCGCCACCGCATCACCCGCGGCAGGGGCGCCGATCATCAGGCTCGCGGCCGTCAACACGCCGTGCCGGTGCGCCTGCTCGACCGCCAGATTCACCCGTGAATGCAGGCCGAAATCGTCAGCCGTGACGATCAGCCCACGTGGCTTAGCCACCATCCGAAGTCTCCATGACATCCATCACCCGCAGCGCCGCATCACGCGTAGCCGACGCAGAGGCCACGACCGGCACGCGTGCGCCACGCCACATCACGTGCGAGCCGAACGCGCCCGCGAGCCATTGGAATGCCAGCAAGGTATCGCGCAACGGCACGAGCGGCAAGTCGCGCCAGAACGTGCGTTCATGCCGCGCGGCACGCAGATGCAGCAGCATGCGCGCGGCAAAACCGGCCGCCGTACTGGCGCCGCTCGCTAGCGCCGCCCACAGATGCACGCCGTCGAACGGACCGTTGACGAGGGCGCCGGTGAGCCATGCGCCGGCAATGAGCCACGGCGTCGGGAACGTGATGATCAAAGACGCGAAGCCAAGTGGGTTCACCGAGCGGATCGTGCGCAGCCAGCGCGTCTCACGCTGCCACAAGGCTGAAAAGGTCGGCTCGATGACATCGGTGGCCACCATCACGCGCGACAGCACCGTGCTAAGCCCGAGCGCCCGCACGCGTTCAGCGAGCCAGTAGTCATCCGCGAGACAGTCTTTCAATGCGTCGAAACCGCCGATACGCTCGAGTGTCGCACGGCGCAAAGCCAGCGTCGCGCCGAAACCGAAGCGGCGCGAGCCGGCCGCATGCGCGACGCGCACCGACGGAGCAAACCATTCGTTGATGAACAACGCGCCCACCCGCGGCCAGAAACCGCCGACGCTTTGCGCCACGTAGAGACAGGTCACCACCCCCACGCGCGGATCGGCGAGCGGCGCCGCTACGCTGTCGAGGTAATCGGCTTCGACCGCGATGTCGCTATCGGCGATCACAATCACATCATGGCGCGCCCGCGCCGCCATGTTGATCAGATTGCTGACCTTGAGATTGCTGCCATGTACGCGCGTATCGACCGCGAGCTCGATGTCGTGCCTCGGGTAAGCCGCCTGCAAACGACGCACCACCGCAATCGCCGGATCGTCCGGCGAAGACACGCCCAGCACGAGCTGGAAATTCCCGTGGCGCTGGTCGCAGAAGGTTCTGAGATTCTCGTAGAGACGCGGCTCGGCGCCGCACAGCGGCTTGAGCACGCTGACGCCGACACGGGCAAACGGCGCCAGAACATCTGAAGCGCTGCCGGCCGTACTCGCAGCAGCAGCCGCCCTCGCGGCCCTGCCGCGGCGCGCCGCGAAAAACGGCATCGCCACCGCAGCAAGCATCGCATAGAGCGAAGCCGGGACGCAGCCGGATAACAGGATCCATTGGCATGCCGTCAAGGTGTGCGCTGCCATCGCCTGCGTCCGTCAGTGCCCGGCCAGCACGAACGGTTTGCCCGTAAAGCGCAGATGAAGAACAACAAACCAGCGCTGCGGACAGTCTGCTTCAATCAAAACGGGCCGGCCGGCACGCGTTGCGTAGCGACCCTGAATAGCGAGGTCGAAAGCGGCCTGCGCGATCTGCCGCATCACGAGGACGCCACTCACGATCAGCGCGAGCGCAAGCAGCTGGAAGCTTGTGGAACTGAAGAGCTGTTGGGAAATGGGTAGGACCAGCAGTGCCAGCAATGCGAGCGCTTCGGTCCCCATGGCAGTAAGCGAAGCCGCCATCAGATGGGCTCGCAACATGTCGACGGTGAGAGGCTTCATGGCGTGATCTCGTGGCCTGAAGAAACGCACGGCGACGTGCAGCGGCGCGGTTTGCGGAACAATGCGCTGGCAAAAGCGCCGGCAAAAAGCGCCGGCATAAGCGCCGGCCGTACATTCGATCGATGTGCTTACGATTAAGTTGCGATGTTCTGACAACTCGACGTCGTTTCGCGCGCTCGTGTCGGCCACGCGACAGTAACTGACAGTAACCAATTCAGGGGCGATGGTAGCGATTCTAGCTGAAGGAAACCTTAAGGATGTGAGCGGTATAAAGGGTGTCATGAACATGCCCGTTACACTTCGGATATGCGGCTTGGCGCTTACTTAAAAGCTGTCATCATGATGCAATAGAGATATCGAACGGAACTTCTCCCCCTATGCGCGTACTCCTCGTAGAAGACGACGACCTGATCGGCTGCGGTATCGAAGCGGGACTGCGCCAGGCCGGTTTCACGGTCGATTGGGCACGTGACGGCCACAAGGCCAGTCTCGCGCTCGACACCACCGCCTATGCGCTGGTCTTGCTCGATCTCGGCTTACCCAAGGTATCGGGTATGGAACTGCTGAAACGGCTGCGCGACGCCGGCAAGGACGTGCCGGTGCTCGTGCTGACAGCGAGAGGCACGGTGGTGGACCGCGTCGGCGGCCTGGAAGCCGGCGCCGACGATTACCTCGGCAAGCCCTTCGACCTGACTGAACTGATTGCCCGTTGCCGGGCCTTGCTGCGACGCGCACAAGGGCGCAGCGTCGAAGTGATCCGATACCTGAATCTGACGGTCAATCCCGCCGCGCAAACCGTCGAAGTCGACAGTGCACGCGTGCCCCTCACCTCGCGTGAGTGGGCGATCCTGATGCAGTTGCTGACTAATCAAGGCATTCCTCAGTCGCGCTCGCGCCTCGAAGAAAGTTTGTATGGATGGCAGGAAGAAATCGAAAGTAATGCGATCGAGGTCCATGTGTCGAATCTGCGCAAAAAACTCGGCGCCAAATTGATCAGAACCGTGCGCAATATTGGCTACGTGGTAGAGAAGGCGTAATGTCGGCATCGATACGCCGCCGCCTGGTGCTGCTGGTCCTGACCAGCATCGTGCTGATCTGGGGCATCGCGCTGATATCGAGCTATCGTCAGGCGAAAAACGAAGTCAGTGAATGGGAAGAGGCGCGCCTCGCGGAGCTCACGCAAATCCTCGCGCTGCTCGATCAGCGCAACCTGACCACACTGGCCAATGCGCGCATTGATGTGCGCGAAGAAGAAGAAGGCGGCGAAGTCGGCGCGAACGACAGCGACGACGACGACGCGTTGCCACGCGACGCACTCTTTCAGGTGCGCAGCGCGAACGGCGACGTACTGGCCGGCAGCCCGCAATTGCGTGCGCTCAAAGCATGGGACCTACCCGTGCCCTCCGCAAGCGGCACACAAGACATCATGTTGGGCGGTCAACTTTGGCATTCATTCACCTTGCGCGATACCTCGCTGGGCCGCACGGTGCGCGTGTTCGAACCGGCCAATACGCGCAGCGATCTGGTGAGCGGTGTGGCCAGCAGGATCGCCCGCCCCACCCTGCTCGCGCTACCGGTGCTGGCGCTGCTGGTATGGTTCAGCATCGGTTTGAGTCTGGCACCGCTCAAGGTGCTCTCCGGCGCTATTCGCGCGCGTGATATCAACCGGCTGGAACCGGTCGACATCGGCCGGGCGCCGACCGAGGTGCGGCCGCTCGTCGACGCGATCAATCTGGTGCTGTCGCGCCTGCGGCACTCCATCGAACGCGAACGCGCATTTACCGCCGATGCCGCCCATGAACTGAAAACGCCGCTTGCCGCCATCAAGGTGCAGGCTCAAGTCGCGCTGGCCGAACAGGACACGGCGTTACAGCGCCTCGCGATGGAACGCGTGGTGCAAGGCGTCGATCGCAGCGCGCGGCTCGCGGAGCAGTTGCTGCTGCTCGCGCGTCTGGACGTGCACGAAAAACTCTCCACCGCGCCGCTCAAGCCCGCGGCGGTGGCGAAAGACGCACTGCTTGCCAACGAACGCAATGCGCAGCAGAAGAATATTCGTATCACGCTCACCGGCGACATGCGCGCCGAGATCAATGCGGAGCCCGTACTCGTTGGCATCCTGCTCGACAACCTGCTGGATAACGCAATCAAATATGGACGCGCCGGCGGCTGCATCGAAGTGGCGGTGCAGTCTGAGCTCGGGCGTGTGCAGCTTACCGTTCGGGACGATGGGCCCGGCGTCGCGCCCAGCGATCTCGCGCGCCTGACGAACCGGTTTTTCCGCGCAACGGGCAATCACGCCACCGGTAGCGGGCTGGGCCTCTCGATCGTCGCGCGGATCGCGGAGCATTTCGGTGCGAGCCTGCGTCTCGGCACGGGGATCGGCGAGCGCGGCCTAGCGGTGGAAGTGTCGTTTCCTGCTTATGCGGAAGCGGAGTGAAGGGGTTGCCGAGCGTGTCGATGAGGGCGCCGATACGGAAATCGCGGGACAGGTCGAACGAGGGACGTATCCCGCGCTCACAGCGTACTAGCGCTGGCTTGCTTCGCCCACAACCGTTCGTCCTGCCCGTTCCGCCCGCTCTTCCCGTTTAGGTTCGCGATTCGACGACTCGGCAAACTGCCACGCAATGAGTCCGGGCACGAAGATCAACAGATCACGAATGCGCCGCGCACCGGCGAGCGCGAGGCAGATCGAGGGATCGAGACCCAGCGCGCCGCCGATCAGAATGAAACCGCCCTCTTGCACACCCAGACCGCCCGGCACGAAGAAAGCCGCACTGCTAATCGCCTGGATCAACGATTCGATCACCACCGCTTCGACCAGCGTGATGTGAACGCCGAGAAAGTACAGCGCGAGCCAGATCTCCAGCGACGTCAGGAAGCACTGCAGGGGTTGCCAGAAGAACAGATAGCGCAGCACCGCGCCGCGCCGGCGCCAAATCAGCTTGATGGCCTGGTCGATCTGAGCAGATTGTCCGACGAGCGCGGCGAGCTTGCCGCTCGTCATACGATTGAGCGCACGCGTGATGCGCTCGAACGGGCTGGCATGCTGCACGAGTGAGAACAGCACCAGCAGCGGCGTCAGCACCACCACGCCCCACGCCAGTTGCCCGGCGAGCCGCAGGGTGTCAGAGTGCGCGTGCGCGAACAGAAAACCGATACCGACCATCGTGAACAGCAACTGGCTGATCACGGTGAGCTGCATATCGACGATGATGCTGCCGACCGCCATGGACGGCCGCACGCCCCAGCGCTTGAGCATCCGGAACGACACCACCTCGCCGCCGATGCGTGCCACCGGCAACATGCAATTGACGGCCTCGCGCACCCAGACCACATGGAGCATATTGACAACGCTTGGCCGGTTCGCACCGCGAATCAGCAAGCGCCAGTCGCAGGCATTGGCGAGCATGGGCAGCACGTGCGCGATCGCCGCCAGAACGAGGCCGGCCCCCGCCGCGCGCAGTGCGCCGAGCACGGCGCCGGGATTGTCGTGCCAGACTAGCCACAGTGACACCAGCAAGCCGGCAAGCGCGGCGAGGCGGCCGAGATGCTTCATCATGCGGCCCCCCTTCGCGCGTGCGTCAGGCACGCTGCATTGTCCTCGCCATCACCTTCCGGATACCCTCGCATCATTGCTTACCCAACCTGCTGTTCATCCGTCATTCCGTCCTGAGCCGCCGTCAACAGGCCGTCGCCATCCACCTTGAAACTCAGACCGCGCCAGATCACGCGCGAGGACCAGAAGCTCGCCACGAAAATCGCAAACGATACGATATCCCATATCGGCAATAGCCACAGGTCGCGATGCGCCTGCTGCAACGCGCGATCGGACAGCAGCTTCAACGCGAGTCGGGCGCAGACGGCGACCAGTGCAAGCGACCACGCCCACCATGCGCCGCCTGAAAATGCGACGGCGAGCAGCGCAAAGGCGAGCGGAAAAATCAGCACCGAGCCGAGGTGGCCGAGCGGATCGATACTGCGGATCGTGCGGCTCCAGCGCAGCTCATGCGCGATCAGTTTCGTTGCGCTGTTTTCAACGCACGCGTGCGATATCGTGAACGGCGGAATCACCACTTTCTCGCCGATCATGCGTACGGCCTCACCGATCGCGTGATCTTCGGCCAGGTGCTGCACGAACGGTGTGAAGCCGCCGATTTTTTCCAGCGTTTCGCGTCGCATCGCGATGGTCTGCCCAAAGCAAGGACGCGCGAGACCGAGCGCAAGCCCCGTCACCACACCGGGCAGAAACTGGTAGTTAGTGGCCTTGGCCGACAGTCGCGGCCAGAAACCGGGATCGGGCGCACCACGATACACGCAGGTGACCAGACCCACACCGGGCTTCTGCAGTTCGCCGATCACGTTGCGCAAATAATCCGGCCCGACGCTCACGTCGCTGTCGGCGAACACCAGCACGTCGTGCCGGGCCTGCGGCAGCATATTGAGGATGTTGCTGATCTTGCGGTTCGGACCATACAGGCGCGCATCGGCGACCACGGTGATGTCCGCTTCCGGATGCAGCCGTCGCAGATCGTCGACGGCCTGCAAGGCAGGGTCGGCCGAATCGTGTACGCCGAACAGAAATTGCACGGGGCCCGGATAGTCCTGCTGACAGAAGCTCGACAGATTGGTGAGCAGCGCCCACTCGTTGCCGTGCAACGGCTTGACGATTGTGACCGGCGGAAAGCTGGTCGGCTCGGACACCGCTCTCGCGAAGAACCGGCCGATCAGGGCGCCCGCCAACACGGTGTAGGCGACGCCGAAAACCGCCCCCGCCGCACACGCACAAGCAAGTGTGACGGCGAGCAGATGCACGGCGCTCACGCCCCGTGGGCGCGCAGGAAGCGGAAGAATTCGACGCCTTCACGCAGGCGTCGTTTCATCATGTCCCAACTCGTGAGCATCTCGCGCAGAATTTCCCAGATTTTCGACGGCCGGAAATAAAAGCGTTTGTAGAAGTTCTCGAGCTGGTGGTAGATCTCGTCACGCGAAAGATGCGGATAACCGATCGCCGCAACTTGCACCCCGGAATCGCTGACGAGGTTGATGACCTTGTTCTCTTCCAGCCAACCGTTCTCGACCGCCTGTTTGTAGAGCGTCGTGCCGGGATACGGCGCGGCGAGCGACACCTGGATCGTCAGGGGATTGATCTCTTTCGCGTACTCGATGGTCTTCTGGATCGTTTCCTGAGTCTCGCCCGGCAAGCCAAGAATGAAGGTGCCATGAACCTTGATGCCGAGCTTGCGGCAATCCGCGCTGAAACGGCGCGCGATGTCGGTACGCAAGCCCTTCTTGATGTTCAGCAGGATCTGGTCGTCGCCGGATTCGTAACCCACCAGCAACAGCCGCAGGCCGTTTTCCTTCATGATCTTCAACGTCGCAAAAGGCACGTTCGCCTTCGCGTTGCATGACCATGTCACGCCCAGCTTGCCCATGCCGCGAGCGATTTCCTCCGCGCGCGGCTTGAAGTCGGTGAAGGTGTCGTCGTCGAACATGATCTCCTTGACTTCAGGCATGTTGTCGCGAATCCACTTCACTTCTTCCAGCACGTTCTCGGTCGAACGCGTACGGTAGCGATGCCCGCCCACCGTTTGCGGCCACAGGCAGAAGGTGCACTTCGAGCGGCAACCGCGGCCCGTGTAAATGGAAACGTACGGGTGTTTCAGGTAGCCGTTGAAATAATTCTCGATCTTCAGATCGCGCTTGTAGACGGGAGCCACAAAGGGCAACTCGTCCATATTCTCGAGGATCGGGCGTGCTTCGTTGTGCTCGATCGAGCCATCGCGGGCGCGGTAGCTCAGACCTTTGATCTGCTCGAATGGCTTGCCTTCGGCAATTTCCTGACAGGTAAAATCGAACTCTTCGCGGCAAACGAAATCGATCGCATCGCTTGCGGTTAGCGAATTGTGCGGGTCGACCGCGACCTTCGCACCGACCATGCCAATCATCACCGAAGGGTTGCGCTTCTTCAGGTGTTCGGCAAAAAGGGCGTCAGTGGGAAAAGACGGCGTGCTGGTATGGATGACCACCAACTCGTATTGCTGCGCGATGTCGAGCGATGCGTCGACGGACAAACCGTCTGCGGGAGCGTCGAGCACGCGGCTATCGGCGATGAGTGCGGCGGGCTGTGCGAGCCACGTCGGATACCAGAACGAGCGGACTTCACGCTTGTTTTGATAGCGCGAGCCCGCGCCACCATCGAAACCGTCAAATGACGGTGCCTGCAAGAACAGGGTTTTCATGGATGCTCCAACAAGCCTTGATTGGCGCTTTCGGTTTTCTTTCGAAAAACTATCGGAACTATTGCCTGCCCGGCCGCGCGCGGCACAGGGAGTCGCGCAAATACTACGGAGAAAAGCTGAAGGAAACCTTAAGAAAAATAACCCTGGGCCGTGCTGTTCCACACGGTTAATACCTAGGCTTCGCCTCGCCTGCTCTTCCGTCATTTATAGGCGAAACATATGACAATCGTGGTGCCGCTGCCGGCATTGCACGAAAAAAATCGCCCAGTCCGCGCGCCTGCGCGCGCGGACCGGTCACCGCTGTTACACCGGCTTGATATCCGCCGCCTGCTTGCCCTTCGGTCCTTGCTTGATTTCGAAGCTGACCTTCTGGTTTTCCTGCAGCGATTTGAAACCTTCGCTGCGAATTTCCGAGAAATGGGCAAACAGATCTTCGCCACCGTCGTCCGGTGTAATAAAACCAAAACCCTTCGCGTCATTGAACCACTTCACTGTACCGGTTGGCATGTCGATTCCTCGCTTGCACCTTGGTTGAT
The DNA here is from genome assembly GCA_900142905.1 of Burkholderia sp. GAS332. Classification (NCBI taxonomy): domain Bacteria; kingdom Pseudomonadati; phylum Pseudomonadota; class Betaproteobacteria; order Burkholderiales; family Burkholderiaceae; genus Burkholderia; species Burkholderia sp. GAS332. The sequence goes on from FSRV01000001.1 coordinate 3,031,488, forward strand.
TGGGTTGCGTTCACCGTCTTTCGCCGGTTCCTGCTACTGCTGCTTGACTTTACGCCTGTTTGCGCGGCGGCGCTCAGACAGATGTTTCTCCGCCGCGGCAACCGGGATAGCAAAGCCCGTGCCGCGCACCGCCCGTGGGCGCACCGCCGATGCGATCGCGTGCAATCAGATAAGATGTTTGCTATCGGCAGTCCATCCTTGGCCGCGCAAGTCCAGCCCAATGCATCATGACCGCGCGACCTATCGTTTTCCCCACTTACAGGAACCCAGCATGGCCACCTCGAGCTATACCGATACCCGACTTCTGATTAACGGCGAGTGGTGCGACGCTGCCAGCGGCAAAACCCTCGACGTCATCAACCCCGCCACGGGCAAACCCATCGGCAAGGTGGCCCATGCCGGCATTGCCGATCTGGACCGGGCGCTGGCCGCCGCGCAGCGCGGCTTCGAAGCCTGGCGCAAGATTCCGGCCAACGAACGCGCTACGACCATGCGCAAGGCCGCAGCTCTGGTGCGCGAGCGCGCCTCCGACATCGCCCGCCTGATGACGCAGGAACAGGGCAAGCCGTTCGCCGAGGCGCGCGTCGAAATGCTGTCAGCGGCGGACATCATCGAGTGGTTCGCCGACGAAGGCCGCCGCGTCTACGGCCGGATCGTGCCGCCGCGCAATCTGGCGGTGCAGCAAACCGTGCTCAAGGAACCGATCGGCCCGGTGGCCGCATTTACGCCGTGGAATTTCCCGGTCAATCAGGTTGTGCGCAAGCTGAGCGCGGCGCTCGCGTGCGGCTGCTCGTTCCTTGTCAAGGCGCCGGAAGAAACCCCGGCGTCGCCGGCGGCGCTGCTGCAGGCGTTCGTTGAAGCCGGCGTGCCGGCCGGTACCGTCGGCCTCGTGTTCGGCGATCCGGCGGAGATTTCCAGCTACCTGATCCCGCATCCGGTGATCCGCAAGGTCACGTTCACCGGCTCGACGCCGGTCGGCAAGCAACTGGCCGCGCTGGCCGGCGCGCACATGAAGCGCGCGACGATGGAGTTGGGCGGTCATGCACCGGTCATCGTGGCTGAGGACGCAGACGTGGCGCTGGCCATCAAAGCCGCGGGCGCCGCAAAGTTCCGCAATGCCGGCCAGGTCTGCATCTCGCCGACGCGCTTTCTGGTGCACAACAGCATCCGCGAAGAATTCGCCGCGGCGCTCGTCAAACATGCTGAAGGCCTCAAGCTCGGCGACGGCCTGGCGGAAGGCACGACCCTGGGGCCGCTCGCCAATGCGCGCCGTCTCACGGCAATGAGCAAGGTGCTCGACGATGCGCGCAAGACGGGCGCCAAGGTCGAGACGGGCGGCGAACGCGTGGGCTCGGAAGGCAACTTCTTCGCGCCGACCGTGCTGACCAACGTGTCGCTCGAATCGGACGTATTTAACAACGAGCCGTTCGGTCCGATCGCCGCGATCCGCGGTTTCGACACGCTCGAAGAAGCGATCGCTGAGGCGAACCGTCTGCCGTTTGGTCTCGCCGGTTATGCGTTCACGAAGTCGTTCCGCAACGTGCATCTGCTGTCGCAACAGTTGGAAGTCGGCATGCTGTGGATCAACCAGCCTGCCGCGCCCTGGCCGGAAATGCCGTTTGGCGGCGTGAAGGATTCGGGCTACGGCTCGGAAGGCGGTCCGGAAGCCATGGAAGGCTATCTGGTCACCAAGGCGGTTTCGGTGATGGCGGTTTAAGGCTTTTTAGACATCGCCTGCGATGTCGTAGCGGGTCCGCGAGCCTTGGTTCGCGGACTTTTTTATTTCAACGTATGCCGCTTCATGATGAACGACACCTCCCCTCGCCTCATGCAACCCACGCTGACCGGACAGACGGTCGAGCTCAGACCGCTTCAGCAGGAACACGCACAGGCACTGCTCGACGCCGCCGCGGACGGTCAGTTGTGGACCATGAAGCTGACCGTGGTGCCTGGGCCTGAGACCGTCGACGGCTATATTGCGACCGCGCTCGACGGACGCGAGGCCGGCACGGTGATGCCGTTTGTGATCGTGAGGCGCGATACCGGCGCGATTGTCGGCAGCACGCGGTTCTGGAAGATCGACCGGGTGAACCGGAAGCTGGAAATCGGCCACACGTGGTTGGGCGAATCGGTGCAGCGCTCGGCGGTGAACACCGAGGCGAAGTACCTGTTGCTGAGCCATGCGTTCGAGGCGATGCAGTGCGTGCGCGTGCAGTTCACTACGGACGAGCTCAACGAAAAATCAAGAGCGGCGATTCTGCGAGTCGGCGCGAAACAGGAAGGGATTGTCCGGCACGAACGGATCATGCCGGATGGGCGTAAGCGCAATTCGGTCCGCTTTAGCATCATCGATGAGGAGTGGGCGGAGGTGAAGGCGATGCTGGAGGGGAAGCTGGGGCGGTAGGTGAAATGCCACGCGCCGACGCCTTCGTCAAGCGCAGCACCAATTCCGCAGGAGCGCAAAAGCCTTTCCTTTGCTAGCCTGAAACGATATGAACAGCGCCTGTCTCTAGTGGTTCCCAACTTGCAGGTCATTTAGTTCCAGACGTCCCATCTTCGCCGCCAAGTCGAGTCTCGCTGCTCGCCAATCCGTCAGCGCCTGGATACGTTGGCGGTTAGCGTCCGACAATGAGGATTGGGCGTTGAGCAACTCAAGAATGTTACCGACACCGGCGGCATATCGGTGCTTCGCGGCGTCGAAGGAGCGCTGGGCGATCTGCAGTAGCACCGTGCCGTTGCCCACGTTTTCGATTCCCGTTTGCAGCGCCTGATAGCTCTTCCAGACATCGAGCCCAACCTGCTGCCTCGCAGCATTGAGTCTATATCGCTGGACTTCCACTTGAGCGTGGGCCTGCCGGACCTGATACGTCCGGCCGAAACCCTCGAACAACGGAATCTGCACCTGGACACCGAAGTACCAGTCATGTCCGGTCGCAGGAAATTGCGGCTCGCCGAGCCCCAGACTGGCAGGCTGGTTGTTCTGGCTGTACTTCGCAACGAAGCTTACGTTAGGCAAACCTTCGGACCGCGTCTGCTGTTCCTTGGCGACCGCCGCTTCGAGTGTCGCCCTGGCAGCCGCGACGCTCGGATGCATGCGTTGCGCGTCTGCGATCATCTCAGCGACTGCTTCGGTGAAGTCCCTATCGAGCGCGACGCCATCTTCTACCGCAGGCAGAATGATGGATTGAGCCGGGCTAAGGCCCATATCAGCGGCGAGCGTACCGAGCGCTGTTTGTAGGTCCCCTGTTGCCTTTGCCTTGTTGAAAGTAGCCTGCGCATACGAGGTCTGTGCCTGCAACTGATCGGAAATTGGCGCGACACCGTGATCTACACGAGCGGATGCAGCGACATAGCTGTCGTGCGCAATGCGCTCGGTTTTCTGCGCGGCTGCTAACTTGCCGGCTGCAGCCTGCGCCGAATAGTAGTCTGTCGCCACCGTGGAGAATGTGGCTTGCAGCGTGGCGTCCTGATTCGCGCGAGCCGCAGCAAGCAATTCCTGGGAATTGCGCAACGCAGCCTGCCTACCGCCAAAGTCGTATAGCACCCAATTCAGCGAAACCGATCCGGTGTGGACCGTCGAGTGGTTCGATGAACTCAGCTGCGGATAGCCGCTCACGTCGGTGACTGCACCGTCGCGCACTTCCTGCCACGTAGCCGAAACGTTCGGCAAATACGCCGCCTTTGCCGCACCGACGCCAGCAGCCTGTATCTTGACGTTTGCCCACGCTTCGCGCGTTCTGAGGTTGTTGCATAACGCCCGATTCACGGCCTCGTCAAGACGCAGTGGTTCTCCTGGCGCACCGAACGCACATAGCGAACCGGCATTGCCGGTACTGCCGGTATTGGCCGAGACAAACCCTGCAGCCGGTGTTTCGGAAATGTCATTGCTAGTCCTGAACACATCCAGAGCCATCGCTGTCCCCGGTGCTCCAGTCGACAGCACCAACAACAGACGTATCGCGCCGGACACGGAATCCGGAAGCCAGCACGGCCGACGTTGTGCTCGAAAAATTTTGTCAACCCGCCGATCAACGCTCACGCAAGCTCTCCCCTACAGTCTCCACCAGCGGATCGAGAAAATAGCTTGCGACACTGCGTCGGCCGGTCCTGATCTCAGCCGTCACTTCCATGCCTGGCGTCAGATTGATTGACTTGTTGTTGACGCGTATCTGGCTGGTCGGGAGACTTACTCTCGTCGTAAAGGTCAACCCCTGCTTTCTGTCTTTCGCTGGCGCAGCGTTGTTCGAGACGGAAATCACTTTGCCGGTCAGATAGCCGTAACGCGTGTACGGGAAAGCGTCGATCTTGACGATGGCGTCCTGCCCGACGTTGACGAAGCCCACATCCTTATTCTCGACGTTGGCTTCGACCTCCACCGCGTCGTCCGGTACCACTTCCATTAGCGCCTGCGCCGTCGTCACGACGCCGCCAATTGTGTGCACGGACAATTGCTGGACCGTACCGGTGACGGGCGCGTAGAGCGTCAGCAAACCTTGACGCGTCGCCGCCTTGGTCTCGTCGTCGCTGTTCTGCGCGAATTGCTGGGTCGCCTTGTTCAGTGCGTCGAGTTGTTCGCGCGAAAATTGAGAGGTCGCCTGCTCAATCGTAGCGCGCTGCTCGGCTATGCCCGCGGTAAGTTCGCGTGTGTGGCTTTGCTGGGCGGCAAGTTCATGCTCCTGCTCGAGTGCGGCCTGCTCCTTGCCAAGATAGTCGTGTTGAGCAACGTATTTATCACGCGCGAGTGTCTTGTAGTCGTTTGCTTCGCTGCGTGCAAGCGGCGCGGTTGCACGCAACTTTGCCACTTGCTGCTGAGTGGTTGCCAGTTCGGCTTCGCGCTTCAAAAGCTCGGCACGGGATACGGCGAGCCTGTCAGCATATTCCCGATACAGTCCTTCAGCGAAGCGTTGCGCTTCTTCCTGCTGCGTTTGCGAAGCGCCATCCACCATCGCAAGTGCAGGGCCTCGCCCCGTTTTGAGCGCGGCCAGCAGAGCCCGTGCACGTTCTGCCGATAGGGCGGCGTCAATTCGTGCGGAGCGTGCCTTATGTGCATCGGCAGCGGCCTGGGTCGTGTCGAGAACCAGCAGCGCCTGTCCTTGCGTTACACGCTCACCGTCACGAATCAGAATCTGTCGCACAACTCCCGTGATAGCCGGTTGAACGGTTTTCACCCGCTCGCCAGGAATCAGTTTGCCTTTTGCGGTTGCGACAATATCCAGCTTGCCGAATACAACCATCAGCAAGATAAGGACGCCAAGGGCGACGATGACACGCATCGTCCACCGTGGCGCAGGGTGTGATGGCGTTTCGACCAGTTCGAGATTCGCGGGCAGGAACTGCAGTTCCTGTGCAGTACGGTCCGGCGTATCGAGTTGATCGCGGATCGCCCATGCCGAGCGGAACGTTGCGCCGTAGCGCTTGCATAGATCAGCAATGGCGCGCAACTTCAGAAAATGCGTGGTCATCAGGTGTTTTGCAAAGACACGAGGTGCGCGTAATAACCGTTCTTCTCCAGCAACTGGTCGTGGCTGCCGCGCTCGACAATCTGACCGTTGTCCATCGCGATGATCTGGTGGGCATGACGCACTGCGCTTAATCGGTGCGCAATGATGATGACCGTACGTCCATGACACATCGCTCGCATGTTGTTCTGGATCACGCGTTCGGTCTCGAAGTCGAGCGCGCTGGTTGCTTCGTCAAAAATCAGGATGCGCGGGTTCGTCACGAGTGCGCGCGCAATAGCAACACGCTGACGCTGTCCGCCCGACAGCGAGGAACCATGTTCACCTACAACCGTGTCGTAGCCCTCGGGTAGCTCCGAGATGAAGTCGTGCGCGCCAGCGAGCTTTGCGGCGTGGATCACCACGTCAAGCGAAGCGCCCGGATCTGTAACAGCGATATTCTCGCGAATCGAGCGATTGAAAAGCAGGTTCTCCTGCAGCACCACACCAATCTGTCGCCGTAACCACGCGGGATCGGCCAGCGCGAGATCGATTCCGTCGATACGCACGCGTCCACTCTCGGGAACGTACAGACGCTGCAGCAGTTTGGTCAGCGTGCTCTTCCCCGATCCAGACCGGCCGACGATACCGACAAACTCTCCCGCCGGAATCGTCAGGCCGACCCCATTGAGGACCGGCTGACTGTCCGCCCGGTAACGGAAGCGCACGTTCTCAAAACTAACGTCTCCTTTCACAGCGGGCAGCGCCTGGCGGCTTTGCGGCAGTTCCGTGCGCGTGTTGAGGATGTCGCCCAGGCGCTGCATGGAAATGCCGACCTGTTGAAAATCCTGCCAGAGCTGGGCCAGTCTCAATACCGGTGCGCTGACGCGTTGGGACATCATGTTGAACGCGATCAATTGGCCGACGGTCAGCTTGCCGTCGATCACGAGCTTCGCACCGAAGAACAACGTCGCAAGCGTGACCAGCTTGCCTACCAACTGGATGAACTGCTGCCCTATGTTGCCTAGAGAGTTGACTCGAAAACTCGCCGCGACATAGGCCGCGAGCTGATTGTCCCAGCGGCTCGTGAACTGTGGCTCGATCGCCATTGCCTTGACCGTCTGTACGCCGGACACGGCTTCAACCAGAAACGACTGGTTGTCGGCTCCACGCGCGAATTTGTGATTCAGCCGCTCCCGTAGAAGAGGATTCAGTGTCATGGAGATAGCGGCATAAACGGGAAGCGAGAGCGCGACAATCAGCGTCAGCCAGACGCTGTAGACACACATCACACCGAGGAAAATCACCGAAAAGATCAGGTCGATGAAAGCCGTTAATGCCTGGCCCGTGAGAAAGCTGCGGATGCTTTCAAGCTCGCGCACGCGTGCAACGGTGTCACCCACGCGCCTCGCTTCGAAATACGCGAGTGGCAATGCCAGCAGATGGCGGAAGAGTCGCGCGCCGAGTTCAACATCGATTCGATTGGTCGTATGCGAGAAGTTGTAGTTTCGTAAGCCCGTGAGCAGCACTTCGAAAACAGAGCTGACAAGCAGCGCCACGCAAACCACATTAAGTGTGCTGTACGCTCTGTTGACGAGTACTTTGTCCATCACCACCTGGAACATCAGCGGCGAGACTAGTCCGAACACCTGCAAGACCACTGAGACCAGCAGCACTTCGAGAAGAAGTCGCCGATACTTGACGACCGCGGGAATAAACCACGAGAAGTCGAAGCGGGCCAGGTTACCCGCGAGCGATGCACGGGAGGTGAACAGCAGCATGCGACCGGTGGAGCGCTCCAGGACTTCGCTGACAGGCTTCGTGCGCGGCGCCTGCATACCGGGTTCCAGGACCAGCGCCGTCGTTCCGTCAGAACCCGCGAGAATGAAGTGGCGGCCAGTGCGGTCCAACGCGAGCGCGGGAAACGGTGTTTTTGCCAGCCGTTCCGGCACAAGCTTCACGGCGCTGGCTCTCAAACCGATTGCGCGTGCGGACAGCACCAATTGCGCTTCGGAAAATGCGTGTCCGTCCGTTGCAGCCGCATGTTTTAGTTGCGACGCGTCAGCGGCAATACCGTGAAGGCGTGCAATGACGACCAGTGCCGCCAGACCAGCGTCTTCCAGGTGAGCAGATTGCTCTTCGAATCCCATCGTTTAACTTTAGAAAGCGTGGATTGACGTGCGGTGATGCCGTGGATATCTGAAACGTTTGAAGGCGTCCGGCGGCTAACGGAGCGCTTGTTACGCCTTCAAACGTTCCCGACCAATAAACGATTGATCCATGCCCAAGCCCGCCGCTTTCCCATTGCTGTCGGAAGCGGCGGCACCTGAATCGTTACGTCAGGTAGTTAATGTGCGGAAGCAGCCAGCAAGAGCTGGGGATTTTCGGGCGGGACGGTAGCAAGGCTGGTCGACGCCGACGGCTCCGGCGCGTATGCGGCCATCGCCTGAACCAGTTGCACCGCCTGATGATCAGCTCCGGCGTAAGCAGGAGCTGCCGCGCGAGCCGACCCGAAGGTCCGCGAACTCCAAGTGACCGCGTCTGTGACCGGATCGTAATGCGGGGTATCCAGCAATGCACCGCTGATGGTGTTGATAGCTGTGGTTTGCCCAGTTGCCGGGTCTTTGAGAAACTGGGTGCCCATCCCGCCTGCCCGAATGTAGTCCTGTTCGATCAACTGCTGGGCTGCATTAAACTTAAAAACAAGGCCAGTTCCGTCACTAGCGGCAGTCGTCTGCCTCGTCTCCAAACCGGTTACCGGATCGTAGAGCATGTCTGCATATGAGCCATTCGGGCTGATGACCAGTACTTCCGTTTGCACACCTGCGGCGTTATACGTACGGTGGTAGACACGGTCGTCGCCGTCATATCGCAGGGTAAGCGTCTTCGAGCCGTCGGCGTTGATCGTGAGTCGATTGAATGAGCCGAGTAAGACTTCTTCGCCACCGCACCCACCGTTCAGGGCGCCGGTTACGTTGATACCGCCGTCGGCGACGGCGAGTGTTTCGCCGGTGATGTCGTTGTAAATGGTGTTGCCGTCAGCAGAGCCAAACTGCACGGTGGTACCTGCGCCGGCGTGAACGGTGTTGTTGGCGCCATCGATGGTGGCGTGGTTGCTGTCGGCGAGGGACACCAGGTTGTTGTCGCCGTAAACGGTGACCGTATTGCCGGTTCCTGTGACGTAAACAAACTGATACTCGCCACCGCCTGAAGGATTGCTCATCGGCGCCACGGCGTACGTTGCCGACGAACCGGTGATGTACACCTCCGTAACGAGCTTGCCGTCCGAGTCTGTGAAGTGGGTCGTGTAGCAGCCGTCCTGGTAAATGCTGAGCGTCAGCGGCTTGTTCGTGCCTGTCTCGGGAACGATCCAGACGCTTTTGCCGGCGCTGGCTGTCGGGTCTGTCAACGGACCGTCGTCGGATACTGTTCCCACGATATAGGTGACGCCAGATTCGAAGGTATAGAGCGTACCTTCACCTTCCGCGGCAACGCTTGCAGGCTCTTCTGCTCTGTATCCGACGATCCAGCCAGCGTCATTCACCTCCGGTATCAGCATGCCGCCGGATAGCGTGGACACCATCGCGTCCGACATTGTGCTTGTGAAAGCAGCCTGATCTGACGTGGAAAGTTGGCTGTAGTATGGCTGAATCAGGTTCTTCAGTTGGGCCATTGCGTTCGACAACGAACTCTTATCGTTCGTGTCCAATATTGATGCCGCGACCATCAGCGAGCCAACGACGGTGAGCATGACAGCCACTTCCGGGAGCATCACTGCACCCGCCAAGAGAGCCGCTCCTGAAAGGCCATCAAGTTGGCTGGCCGTAATGCCTCCTCCCTTACCGTCCTTCAGAGCCGTGTAAATCGGAAGCGCAGCCAAGCTGAGACCGAATATCGACGTTGAATTTCCGAGATTACCTAACAATCGAGCTGCCTCTGCGGAGTTCGGCGAAAACCGCAGCAAGGTTTGCTGCATTCCTCCTGCCACTACGCTGAGAAGATCGTTTCCGGCTGCGGCGGTTGCAATAACTTTTTTATATGAACTGTCTGCTGCAACGGCTTGCTGGGCCGAATTGCCCGCGTCGGCCACACTGACCGATGTTCCAGTAACAAAGGCAACGATTTCCTTGACTTCTTCACCAATATTTTTTGTCGACACTTAAGACTCCACGGATAATTTATTTTTAAGCTTAACTGCATTTAATAATGATATAATCCACAAAGGGGCAATTGATCCGTATTCCCATAACAATATGCCACCAAATGGCTCCCTATTAGTTTGCAAGCTTATAGTTGACTCTTCTCGACTAAGCAAAACTCGCCCATCCAGCGAAGTAATATATGTAGGCCAAAAAAATCCATCACCGCCCCGGAGCAGGAAGCCTTCCACGTAAAATCTTAACCCTGAATTAGCTTTTCCGATGGTGGCTATGTTTAGATCACTATTCATTACTCGGTAAATATCTCCGTCGTCAGATCGGAAACTTATATTGCTCCCGCCAACGCGCGATCTGTAATTTTCATTCGTAAAGCTTCCGATACCCCGGATGAGAGGCGCCTCCGGCGGAATCGCCCCCATGTATGACTGGCTATTCCAGAAATTAAGAATTGGAAATATTGCAGATAGTGCCATCGCAAAAGTAAGAACACCCCTCTTCCAATGGTGCCCCTCTCCTATCTGATAATCCGATCCTTTAAACAAAATAGAAAAAGCCTTAAACAAACTTATATCTGACATTTTTTAATTTACACATAAATAATCGTATTCAGCGGGAAGGCTGAGGCCGAGCGCCGACGTTGTGGCCCCGGCTTTACCTAACAATTTGGCAGTCTCCTCGAATGTCGGCGAAAACTGCTGCAAGGTTTTCTTCATTCCACCCGGGACCACACCCAGCAGATCATTCGCAGTTCCAGCGGTAGCGATAACTTTCTTAGGCGTAGCTTGCTCGGAGACCGCTTGCTGGGCAGAATTAGCCGCATCGGCCACACTGACGGACGAGCCGGTAATAAAGGCGACGACATCGCCGACGGCTTCAATAAAATTTTGCGTTTTCACTTAACTGCCTCTGGAAAATTTTTTTCGGAGCTTGATTGCATTTGAAAGGGAAATGAGCCATAACGGAATGATCAACCCGTATTCCCACAATAATTTCTTTACCCCGAATGGCTCCCGATTATATTTAAGACTTCGATTTGAATCCTCATGGCCAAGTAATATATGCCCGTCGAGCCCCCTAATAAGAGTAGGCCAAAAAAATCCACGACCATCTCGGAGCAGAAAGCCTTCTACATAAAGATTTAATCCTGAATTATCCCTTAACATCCAAGTCACTATCTAATAATTGATATAATTCCCCGTCAACTGCGTGAAAATCGATAGCGTATTGCCTATTGATCGAGCGCCGATTAAAATTTCCAGTTGTAAAATTTCCAACACTTCGAACAAGGGGCGCTTCCGGCGGCACCGCCCCCGTGTAAAATTGACTATGCAATAGGTTAAAGAGTGGAAATGCCACCGTTAGAGCGACGCCCGTACTCAGGACAGCTATTTTCCACCGATATCCCTCTCCAATCTGATAATCCGATCCGTTAAGTAAAATCGAAAAAGCCTTAAACAAACTTATGTCTGACATATTTTATCTTTCGGCGGCCAATAGCACTTATCAGATGATTATTAAATAAAAATTCAGCTCGGTATATGCAAGAATATTCTGTTGAGTGTAATTTTTTCTGCAGCACAACAAACCAACATCGCACCCTCTCATCAAGCAGTCAGTCGTCAGCATAGAAAGAAAAATATTATAAAAATAAAAATGATGTTGTCATTTTTTGCAAACAATTTGCGACGACCGCCCAGAGTCTTATAAATTTTCACATAAATTATTATTTTCTAAGATCATTCTTAATGAGAGATGGATAAATTAGGACTCGGAGGGGTTCATCCCGCTTTCGCAGGCATCAAACCGCGTTACAGCGCGAAGCTGATCGTCCTAGAAAAATCCGGATCCGACTAAGCTAAAGGAGGAAAATCGGTTTTATCGACACGAACGCTTTGTATGCGTGACTGACAGGATTGGAGGTCAGGTGGCGGCTCGATAGAACTCGGCCCAATTGGCCAATGAATTATTGACTGAGTTGAAGGACCCAACGCTGAAATTGCAGAGTCCGGAAAACCTGAATGGCGGAGCCGAGCCGATTGTCAGCGTTGGGTCAGCCACCAATTGGATGTGGTTACGCTACAGGAGAGGTTTCGCAACTGAACCAGCTAATCAGCAGTACGTTTTAAGCCGGTGAAAGATGACGCAATAAGGCAAACCTATTGCAATTGAGCAGCGCTCTTCAATGGCGTCCACAGCGCCACGCGAATAGCTGCTCAACCGTACACACTCGGCCCCACACCCTATCAAACGTGCACGTCCCGCTCACCAAGCGGCTGCGGTGGCGTTGTCGCCGCAGCAAACTCCTCACGCAACGCATCCCGTGCATGATGCCGACGTACCCATAACGCGGTCAGAATCGGCACAAGAACCGCCGTCACGAGACAAGCCGTCGCGACCATCGCCGTCGCGGCCGGCACCAGCGGCTTGAAGCGCGGAATCATCTCGCCGATGATCGCCGGGTTCGCCACCGCAGCCCCAGCGGTTGACGAAGCCGCCAACCCCGCCGCCCCGTTACCGCCCGCGATCCACCGGTCCGCAAGAATCAGCGGAATACCCGTCACGACGATCACCCCGAGGCCCAGCACGATGCCCGGCAAGCCGCTCGTGACGATCACATTCAGGTCGATGCCGTTACCGAGCGCGAAGCCGAAAAACGGAATCAGCGGATGCACGCAGCGGCCGAAGAACTCGCGCAACTCGCTGTCCAGGTTACCCAGCACGAAGCCGATCAGGAATGGCAGCACCGCGCCGACGAACAGCCGCGGTTCGAAGAACGCGACACCGGTCGCGCCGAGGATGATCATGCTGACGAGCGGCCCCGATTCGATCGACATCAGGACGAACGCGCCCGCCTCCTCCTTGCTGCCATATTGCTGCATCACCGCCGCGTAGAGACCGCCGTTGGTCATGTCCATCGACGTCGTAATCGCAAGCACCGAGAGACCGGCAAACAGCCCCGCCTTGACGCCATCGATCGGAATGAAGTGCGAAGCAACCAGCGTCGCGATCCACGCCACCACCATTTTGGTCACGAGCAGCGTGCCGGACTTGCGCAACACAACGCCGGTTGCCCGCAGGTCGATCGTCGCGCCCATGCAGAAGAACCATACCGCCAGAATCGGCACCGTCCCGGTGATCAATCCATTCGTGAACGACCCAAGGTATTTCCCACCGCCCGGGGCGAACGTATGGACACAGGCGCCAAGCAGCAACGGCACCAGCATCAGGCCGCCTGGAATGCGGTCGAGGGCCTTCTTAAGCTTCATGTCTCCTCCGTGGACTTTGCGTCCAGTAGTCGGGTGGATCACCCGGGGTGATGTCCCGCGTCTGTTTCGGGCTACTCCCTTTTTGCGCAATATAGCACCACGATAGGAACGCCGTTCCGATTCTTATAAGCTTCGTGCCGATCGTTTACCCTCGCATTATTCCAAGCTATTGTCAGCATGAATGCGGCAGTGCAATATTTTCGGACCAGTGTTCCACATACTGGATTCTGCGCTACAGTCGAGAACAAACCGGTGCCGCAATACCGCGCGGGTTGTGATCGGATTAGCATCAGTCAACAGGGAATGACGGCAATGGCAGCAATGGGCAAGCAGCGCAGAGACGACGAGGTCGCAGGTATGCAGGAAGCGGACAGCGCGGGCGGCATGGCCAACGACAGAGGCGAATCGGCCTCATCGATCGGACGAGTCTTCGCGATTCTCGGCGCGATCGGCGACAGCGGACAGATCGGCATCAGCGAATTGTCGCAACGGCTCGGCATGTCGAAGACCACGGTGCATCGCGTGATCCAAACGCTGAAAGCGCTCGGCTATGTGACACAGGAAGTCGAAACCGAGCGCTACCGGCTGACCATCCGCCTGTTCGAACTCGGCGCGAAGGCACTGGAGAGCGTCGATCTGGTGCGCGAGGCCGACGTCGAGATGCGCCGCATCGGCGAGGCCACGCGCGAGGCGGTCCACCTCGGCGCGTTCGACGAAGATGCCATCATCTACATCCACAAGATCGACGCCGACTATGGGCTGCGCATGCAGTCGCGGATCGGCCGTCGCAATCCGTTGCACAGCACGGCGATCGGCAAGGTGCTGCTCGCGTGGATGAGTCCGGCCGAAGCGCGCGACGTGCTCTCGCACGTAGAGTTTCGCAAATCGACGCAAAAATCGCTCGCCTCCGCGGACGCCGTGCTAAGCATCCTGCCGCGCGTGCGTGAGCAAGGCTACGGCGAGGACAACGAGGAACAGGAAGAAGGCTTGCAGTGTCTCGCAGTACCGGTGTTCGACCGCTTCGGCCGCGTGATCGCCGGCCTGTCGATTTCGTTTCCGACCATGCGGTGTGGCGCCGACACGAAATCGCACTACGTCGCGTTATTGAAGCAATCGGGGCTCGCGATCTCGACGCGGCTCGGCTATCGCGAGGCGACGGAGCAAGCAGCCGTCGCACAGAGTTGAATGCCGACAGAAACACATCGGGCCGCCTTCACCACGCAAAGCTGCCCAACTCGATTTCCCTCACCGGTGCGTGCAATCTGGTGTGCCCCGCTTCATCGCCAAGCAGCGCCTCAGTGATCGTCTCACGGTACACATAAAAGTCGTAGCTCGAACGGCTGCGCGGACGCGGCAGCGCAATCTCCACGACGCTCGAGATCGTGCCTGGCCGGGCTTTCATCACCACCACGCGGTCGGCGAGAAACACGGCCTCGTCGACATCGTGCGTCACCAGCATCGTCGTAATGCGCTCACGCTCGCGAATCCGCAAGAGTTCATCCTGCATCTGATGACGCGTCAGGGCGTCGAGCGCGCCGAACGGTTCATCGAGCGTGAGGATACGGGGACTTGCCACGAGACCCCGTGCAATCGCCACGCGCTGTGCCATGCCGCCCGAGAGTTGATGCGGCAGCGCGTCCTCGAAACCTTGCAGGCCGACCAGTCGCACGGCTTCCGCGACGCGCGAACGCACCTCCTCCTTGGGCACATGCTGCGCGGCGAGACCGAGCGCGACATTGCGTGCCACCGAGAGCCAGGGAAACAACCGATGCTCCTGAAACACGATCCCACGCTCGGCGCCGATGCCCCGCACCGGCGCACCGTCGACCAGGATCTCGCCATCGAAGCCCGCATCCAGACCGACCAGCAGCCGCAGCAAGGTCGACTTGCCGCAACCGCTCGCACCGACGATCGCCACAAATTCGCCCTCGGCGATATCGAGCGAAAAATCGCGGATCGCCTCGTAGGCACGACCATTGACATCGAAAGTCCGGCCGACGCGCCGGAACGAAACAGCCGGTTGTGGATGATTCATCACAGATCCTCGCGAAGCGTTTTCAAGAACCGACTTGTTACCCATCCCCTTGCCCACCCCATTGCCCAATTCATTGCGCGCCGGCCGGTTCGGACACCAGCGCGATCTTCGTGAAACCGGCTTCGTTGATCTCACCCATCGCCTGCAACACATTCCCGTATGGCAGACCTTTATCGCCGCGAATCTCAATGCGCCGTTCATGATCGCCCGATGTCTCGCGCGTCAGCGTGCCGACGAGCTGCGCGCCGCTCACCTGGGTTTTATCGACATACACCGACCCGTCGCGCTTCAGGCTGATCGCCACCGGTGGCTTGTCTTCGCTGAGCGGTTTGGCCTTGGCAGCAGGCAGATCGACTTTCACGCCCTGCGCCATCAGCGGCGCGGCCACCATGAAAACGATCAGGAGTACGAGCATCACGTCGACCAGCGGCGTTACGTTGATCTCGCTGACCGGCGCGGCGATGCGTCCCGCTTGCGCGGCTGGAATACGGGCGGCCATCTCAAGCACCTCCAGTAACAGTGCGAACGGCGGCATGCAATTCGGGGCGCGCGTGCTTCTCGTGAATCGCATGCTCATGAGGCGCATGGTCGGTCAGAGCGTGCTCGGCATCCACGACAAAGTCGCCCGCTTCCAGTTGCCTCGACAATTGCACTTCGACGAGGCCCGTCAATGTATCGAGCCGGTTCGCATACGCGTTCAGATCGCCCGACGCGCGGTTGTACGCCACCACCGCAGGAATCGCCGCAACCAGCCCGAGCGCGGTGGCGAACAACGCCTCGGCAATGCCCGGTGCGACCACGGCAAGACTGGTGTTATTGCTCGCGGCAATCCCCTGAAACGCGTTAATGATCCCCCACACCGTACCGAACAGGCCAACGAACGGTGCGACCGAGCCGACCGTCGCGAGTACCGGCAACCCGCGTTGCAGTTGCTCGATTTCGACGCCGCGCGTAATCAGCGCGACCCGCGCGACACGCTCCTTGAGGCTCTCGCGGCCCGACTCGCTGTGCTGCAAGCCCTGCCGCCAGGTCTCGCGCCACTCGCCGACCACGGCACGGTAGACGCGAGCAAACGGATCGTCGGCGACTTCACCGAGCGCCGTCGCGAGTTGCGCAAGCGAGCGCTGCGTCTGCAATAGCGCGAGCCAACGCGCGGCACGCCTTTGCAACGCACGAAAGCGGAACAGCTTGTCGACGATCACGCCCCAGCTCGCCACCGATGCCAGCGCGAGCAGCACCATGATGGATTTGACGATCAGATCCGCTTGCGCGAACAACTGCAGCGGCGAGAGATGAGCAGCAACATTGGCAGGGTTCATGGCAGTTCTCCAGAATGCATCACACGGTGAAGGTGAAGCAGGATCAATCGGTTAGTTGATAGACGATCGTGCCGGCGAGGCGGTAGGCACTCGCGCCGAGATCGGGCGGCTTCGGAAACGGCGCAGCGGATCTGATCGCTTCGCGGGCAGCGTCGTCGAGCAGGTCGCTGCCCGAGGGCGTGAGGTCCAGATGCACGACGTGCCCTTCCGCATCGAGCGTGAGCCGGTAGGCGATGCGGCCTTCCTCGTGACGCAGACGCGCGGCACGGGGATAACTGTCCGCGGCGTAGCGGTTGATACGCTCGAATACTTTCGCGACGTAGTCGCTCGGAATGCCGTTGGTATCGATTACGCGTGGCTTCGACGGCGCCGGGGTTTCAGTGGCGGCAACGGGCGCCGAAGGTGCTGCAACGGGTTGTGCGACGCTCGGCGCATTGGAGATAGCCGGTGCTGCGGACGGTATGGGCGCCGCATGCGTGTCCGGTGTGACGACCGGCGCAGCGTGCGCCACCGGACTCGCATGTTGCGGCTGGGGCGCAGCCGGCCTCACCCGCTGCAGCGGCGGCGTCGGTTTGAGTTGCTGCGGTTGCGCCATCGGCCGCGCAGGTTGAGGTGTCACCAATGGCTGCGGAACCTCGGGCCGCGTCAGCGTCAACTCAATGGTCCGTGCCCGCGGCGGTGGCTCCGGTGCATGCGACCACGCCAGATACAGCGCGGCAAACAGCGCACCGTGCAGGGCCACCGACACCGCCGTGCCGGTCCGCGCATGACGACGCCTCGCGCCACGATGCTCATCGGCGAACGGCGCCCCAGGCGCGGGTTCGTACAACATTGATGTGCTCACGTGGGACTCCTCCTAAGCGGTAGCTGCAAGCGCACCGTCATCGTCAAGTACTCACCCGAACACGCGCGAGACTTCCTGCACGCCGTTCTCCACGACATAGGCTTGCCAGTGGTCCAGCAACGCGGCGAGCTTTTTGGGTTCATCGCCGGCGCGATCACGGGTTTCGCCCGGGTCTTGCGCGAGGTCGTAGAGTTGCCACGCGCCCGGCCCGACCGGCTGCGGAATGAACACCGCTTTCCAGTCGCCCTGCCGCACTGCGCGCATGCCGAACAATTCCCAACCTGTTACGCGATGCGCGTCGTGTACGGCGTCTGAGGTGCGATTCAGATACGGCAGCAGCGAGGCGCCCTTCGGCTGCGCGACCGTGCGGCCTTTATACGTGCTGCCCGGATGCTTCACGCCCGCGAGTTCGAGCACGGTCGGCACGACGTCCATCACGGTGGAAAACGCGCCGCCGATCTCGCCCTGGCGCGCGAGCGCCGGATAGTGTGCGAACGCGACCACACGAATCCCGCCTTCGGTCGTGAACGCCTTATAGAGCCGCGACGGCGCGGTCGCCGCCTGGGCCCAGCGCGGTCCATACCAGACATACGAATTGCCCCGCCCCACATTGGGCAGGCTGTTGTCGTAGTGGTCGCTGATGAACTGCTGCAGGTTCGGGCCGAACACCGGCAGCGCTTCAAGCAAAGCCCCCTCCGCGCCGTTATCCGACAGGAACAGCACGAAGGTGTTGTCGAGTTCGCCGGTCGCTTTCAGATACTCGATTACGCGACCCACATTCCAGTCCAGACGCTCGACCATCCCCGCATAGACTTCCATCGTGCGTGCCGAGAAGTCCCGCTCGTCGTCGGTGAGCTGATCCCATTCGGCATTGCGCGCGACCACCGGATGCGCTTCGACGTTCTCGCCGAGCAAACCTAGCACGCGCTGTTTGGCGAGACGCTCTTCGCGCAGCGCATCGGGGCCGGCCGTATAACGGCCGCGATAGTGCTCAACGGTTTCAGCCGGCGCCTGCAACGGCCAGTGCGGCGCGGAAAACGGCAGATAGGCGAAGAACGGCCGGCCGTCGTCGGGACGTTCGTCAAGGTATTGCAGCAGCTTGTCGGTGAACGAGTCGGAGGAATAGAAATCTTCCGGCAGTTCGTCGACGAAGCGGTCGTCTTCGACATACAAGGAACGCGTCGAGCGATGCAGACGCGGTTGTTCGGCATCAATCGCGACGGGTTCGAAACCATAATGATTCGCCGCACCCGGCAGCAGCGCGAACGAACGCTCGAAACCGCGCGCCGACGGTGCGCGCTCCAGCGTCAAACCGAGATGCCATTTGCCCGCCATCGTCGTGAAGTAACCGGCATCGCGCAGCAGTTCGGGCAACGCGACCACACGGTCGTTCAGATAGCCCTCATAACCCGGCTTGCCCGCGAGTTCCGGCGACAAGGCCTCGGCCATCGTGCCGATTCCCGCGATGTGATGATCGGTACCAGTGAGCAGCATCGATCGGGTCGGCGAGCAGGCCGATGCCGTGTGGAAGTCGGTGAAACGCACACCTGCGTGCGCAAGCGCGTCGAGGTTGGGCGTCGCGATCTCGCCGCCGAATGCGCCGAGGTCGGAGAAGCCGAGATCGTCAGCGACGATCACGAGGAAGTTGGGGCGCTTCGATGGTGTGCGCGCTACCGGATCAGAAGACATGGGGTTCCTTGATGAAGGGTTCAGTCACAGAGTTCAATTCGTTATTGCGTCTTGAGCTGAGCCGCGCTAAAAATCGCCCAAACGTCGCCATGACATCGCCGTCGGGGCGCGGCAGATCCGCTTCTAGCGCGGCCCGCGCCAGCGTGTCGCCGACGCTTCGAGCCGTCCGCCAAGCCAGCCGAACAGCGCACCGAGCGCGCCGACCACCACCGCCGCGCTCAACAACCGATCCATGCGGAACAGTTGCTGCGCATCGAGCATGAAGCGGCCGATGCCCACGCCCGACGGCATGAAATACTCCGCGCCGATCGCGCCGAGCCATGCGTAGACCAGCGCGAGACGCAAGCCGGCAAACACCCCCGGCACAATCGCGGGCAGAATCAGCCAGCGCAGCCGTTGCGCGAAATTGAGCCGCAGCGTCTGCGCGACTTCGGCAAGTTGCGGCGAGAGGTTTTCGACAGCGCGAGCGGTCGCCACCACCATCGGAAAGAAGGCGGCGAGCGCGACGAAGATCACCTTCGCGAGATCGTCGATGCCGGCCCACGCGGTGAGCAGCGGAATCCACGCGAAGATCGCAACCTGCCTCAGTGCGGCGAGCGTCGGACCGGCGGTACGCCGCAGTGAAGTGTTGAGGCCGAGCGCAAGGCCGGATAGAACACCGATCGTCGTGCCGAGTGCGAGCCCTTCGACCGAGCGCAGCAAGGTATGCAATAGCGGGATCGGCAGCGCACCGCTTCTGATGTCCTGCCAGGTGCTTGCCATCACAGCCAGCGGCGCGGGCAGAATGCGCGCGTCAACCCAATGCTCATGCGAGGCGATGCCCCATACGACTACCGCGGCCAGCGGCAGCAATGCGCCATAGCCGTACGCGAGCCAACCACCCCTTGCGTGCGTGACGTGCTCCGCCAACGCCACGCGCGGCCAGCGGACCACTTGCCGATCCAGAGCATGAATCCCGTAGTCCATCGTGAAACCGACCACACCGATCACTGCGATGCACACGAACACGATGTCGAGCTGGAACATCTGCCGGCCCCACACCATCAGGTAGCCGATCCCTTCGGACGACGCGAGCAACTCGACCGCGATCAGCGTGAGCCACCCCTGCGCCAGCCCGAGACGCAGCCCGGTCAGAAACGGCGGCAGCGCAGCCGGCGCGATCAACAGTCGCACGGCCTGCCCGCGCGGCAAACGCAACACCGCCGCCATCTCGCGCAGGCGTGGCGGCACGGTGCGCACGCCGAGTTGCGTATGAATCGCCACCGGCACCAGCACGGCCTTGAAAATCAACACCACTTTCAGCGACTCGCCGATGCCCAGCACCACCATCAGCAGCGGCAGCCACGCGAGCGTCGGAATTTGTGCGAGCGCGTAAAAGCTGGGTGCGATCACTGCGTCGACTGTGCGGCTCGTGCCCATCGCGGCGCCGAGCAACGTGCCGCCCAGCACGCCCGCAACGAGACCGAACGCGAGGCGCCTCAAGCTGATAAGCAGATTGGCCACAAGGTTATCGCTGAGCAGGTCGGCGGCGGTTTGCCAGACCAGTTCGGGCGTCGGCAGAATCTGCGGCGACATCCACTGATGGTGCGATGCGAGCCACCACAGCGCATACAGCAGCACCGGCAGCGTCCATCCGGACAGGCCACGCCAACGCACTGCACCTGCTCCGCGTGGACGGCGCGTACGGTGTTCAGCCGTTGAGCGCGACGGTGCTGACAGCCACCACGACACTCGCGTCGATGGCTGATTCGAAGTGGATAGAGTCGGTCTCAAGGTCGTGATCCGTGAAGAGCGGCAGCCGGGCTGCTCAATAGTCGTAGCGCAGCGTTGCGCCGAACATCCGCGAGTCGCCCACCGAGGCCGTGTACGCGCCGTTGTAAGTCGCGAACGAGGCAAGGTAATAGCGCTTGTCGAACAGGTTGCGCGCCCAGATCGACAGGTCCCATTGATGGCGTCCCGTGGCGAGACGCCAGCCGGTCGCGATGTTGACGATGCCGTAGCCCGGCAGCTTGCCGTACTGCGAATCGTCGAGCGTGCCGTACTGATTCGAGCGCAACGAGTAAGCGGCGGCGAAGTATTCGTCGACGTCGTGCGCGAGACGGAACTGGTACTGCGCGCTCAGGTTCAGGATCCAGCGCGGCGCGCCGGCCACCGGCCGGCCAGTCAGGCTGCAGGTCGCTTTGGGATTCGGAATCGCCACTTCCGACGGGCACGGCGCGTTCTCATACGAGGTGTACGTCGCGTCGATATACGAGGCGTTGAGTCCCAAGGTGAGATTGCGGATCGGCATCGCGCGCAGATCGATTTCAGCGCCACGGCTGCGCACGTCGGCGGCATTCGAGAGCACCGAGATGACGCCGGTGGGCGTGCCGACGAGACTCGTCGCCTGATAGCCGCTGATCTGCGTCCAGAACAGATTGGCGTTGAGCATCAGGCGATTTTCGAGGAATTCACTCTTGATGCCGAGTTCGGCGTTATTGGCGCGCTCCGGTCCGACGATCAGCGAATTCGCCCCTTGCGTGGGCGCGGACGACACCGCCATGTTCACACCACCCGACTTTTCGCCGTGCGACAGCGTCGCGTAGCCCAGCACATCGGGCGCGAGCTTGTAGCCGAAGTTCAGGAGCGCCGACGGACTCACGTTCGACAGATGCAGATCGCCCGACGCATACGCGCCGATCACGCTGTTGCGCACCGCCTGCGCGGCCGGCCCCAAGGTTGCGCCACCGATAGGCGCATTGCGGTTGACGTCGGCGGTCTTCTCTTCATACGTGCCGCGCACGCCCGCCGTCAAATCGGCGCGCGAATCGATGTGCCACGTGCTCTGCGCGAACAGCGCGAAGCTGTTGGTGGTCATGTGCGCGGGTGCCGTCGAGGTCGTGTTGTCGAGCGCGCCGATATCGCGGCCGAGGATCACCGCGTCGGCGTCCGGTCCGTAGTACGTGAAGGTGTTGTTGTTCAGTTGCTGGTAGAAATAATAGGCGCCGGCCACATAGTCGATCGGACCGCCGGTGGGCGACGCCACCCGGAATTCCTGCGAAAACTGATGGTCGTTGACCGACACACCGGTGTTGTAGATCACCGGCTTGTTCAGGTTGTCGTCGTTGGCCGGGTCGAAATTCCAGAAGCGGCCCGCGGTAATGGACGTCAGCGTAAAGCCGCTCGGCAGCGTGTCGTTCACTTCGACCGACAATCCCCCCTGATGCACGCTCACGTGCTGACGCGAATCGAGATTGACCTGGTAGAGCGAAGGATTCGTCACCGGCGAGGCCCCGACCGACGCCGCTCGCGAGAGGAACTGATTCACGCCGTTAATCGTGGGGCCGAGACCGTACAGCACCTGCGTGCCATAGCTCGAATCTTCGGTGTTGTAGTCGGCGATCACGCGCACGTTGAGATCGCCGGTCGGCTTGAACAGCAACTCGCCGCGTCCGCCTTCGCGGGTGCCGCCGTTCAGTTGCGAACCGGTGTACAGGTTCTTGATATCGCCGTCGTCATGCGTGCGGTAGAGCAGCAGGCTGCCCGCCAGCGTGTCGGTAATCGGACCGGACAGCGAGGCCTTGGTTTGCACGTAGCCGCGCTGCCCGATCGATTGTTCGAGCGACGCTTCGGTCGTGAAGGTCGGCCGTTTGGTCGTGATGTTCAGAATGCCGGCCGTGCTGTTCTTGCCGAACAAGGTGCCTTGCGGCCCCCGCAGCAATTCGATCTGGCTGATGTCGAGCGCGTCGAACACCGCCATGCCGGGACGTCCCAGATACACATTGTCGAGATAGACACCGACACTGCCTTCGAGGCCGTCGTTCGCCGGATTGTTGCCGATGCCCCGCACGGAGATGCTCGATTGCCGCGCATGGATGTACGCGACGTTCGTGCTCGGCAAGGTGTTCTGCAGATCCTGCACGCGGTAGTTGCGCTGCGCTTCGAGTTCGTCACCGCTCACGGTCGAGATCGGCGCCGGCACTTTCTGCACGTTTTCCTTGCGGCGGCGGGCGGTCACGACCACTTCCTTCAATGCCGCCGGGGCGGCTTCAGTGCCCGCTTTGGCGGCGGTGCCCGCAGTCGTACCCGCTTTGGCAGCCGATGCTGCCGCCGGCGCCGCTGCTTTGGCATTTTCCTGCACGCCGGGCGCCTGACTGACGTCCTGTGCCCAGGCGGCCGTTACCGGCAGCCATGCCGCTGCCATTAAAGTCAGACGTCGGTGGATTTTATTGTTTTTCATTGAGGTGTTTTTCTTGGAGCGCGAAGCGCATTCAGCCAGTAATCAAATCGACTTATCGGCCTGGCCGAAGGCGCGGTATGCCTGCCAATGATTCGTCAGATCGAGCTCACGTAACGCCTGAGTCAGATACGTGCGATCCACCCACTGATCGACGTCGAACGGACGGCGAATCAATCCTTGTTGCTTCGCGGTATCCACGTCACGTTTGAAAGCGTCGACGAAATAGGTGTCCAGCAGCGGCGAGAACGTGACGGCCGGATCGCTCGACCCAAGTTCATTGCGCCATACCGTGGCTGGCACATCCGCCTGGTTCTGCTCCAGGGCGATATAGGCATCGAGGTTGTGTTTGTCGGAAAGCCATTGCGACGCTTGCACGACGGTGCGCACGACGCGCGTCGCCAGGTCCGGATGCGCCTTGAGAAAGTCCGACGAAGCCACCAGCCCTGCCTTCAGCGTGCCGACACCCTGCTTGCCCTGCGTGCTGACCGGCACGTCGGCGAGACCCTTGTCACGCAGCACGAACACGCCGGACGATCCCCATAGCGCGTCGATGCGGCGTGCAGCCAGCGCCGCGGCCGCTGCATTCGGATCGAGATTGACCACGCGGAAATCGCGTTCGTTCAGGCCTTGTGCACGCAGCACGCTGTCGAACGACAGTTGCAGCGCGGTGCCGCGAAACACCGCAACCTGCTTGCCTTTCAGTGCGTTGAGATCGGTCAGGCCCTGCCCCGGCACGACCGCGAGAAAGCCGTTGATGTCACGGCCCAGCGCCGCGATCAGACGCGTATCCAGTCCGTTCGCCCGGCCGATCACACCCGCCAGGTCACCGAGAAAGGCCAGATCGACCTGATGGTTGGCGAGCGCTTCGTTGATCGCCGGGCCTGCGCCCTTGAAGAAAGTCCAGCGCACTTCCACACCGTCCTTCGCGAACGCCTTGTCGAGCAGCTTGTTGACGTAAATCACATCGACCACACCGCCACCGGCCGGCTTCGGCCCCGCGCTGATGTCCGGCACGGCGATGCGGATCACCGTCTGCGCAGCGACAAAACCGGGGGCTGCGAGCAGCCACGTCAGCGCGACAAGCAGCAACGGCTTGGCCCATTTGATCGAGAGGTTCATGGGTTCTCCTGGAGTTCGTGAGGATGGATGGAGCACGTGCGCGGGCTGCGTCACTCAGATGTGCCATGCGGCGTCAGCCCGCTGAGTGGCCCGAGCGAACTGAGCTAGCTGAGTGACGCGAGCGGCCCGCAAGGTTTAAGCGGCCTTCACAGCCGGATTCGGTACGACGCTGCGCGTAAAGCTGCGGCGACCGTCGACGCTGACCGGCACGTCGCCCTTCAGCGTCACGCGACGCACCACGCGGTGGGCGTCGCCGTAGTCGTTGACGGCGTAGTGCTGGGTCGCGCGGTTGTCCCAGATCGCGACGTCGCCCGCCTGCCAGCGCCAGCGCACGATGTTCTCGAGACGCGTCACGTAGGCTTGCAGCAGTTCCAGCAAATGCGCCGACGCACTTGGCGTGAGCCCGACGAAGCTCTTAACGAAATGCCCGAGAATCAGCGTCTTTTCGCCGGATTCAGGATGCACGCGCACGACCGGATGCTCCGTCTCGTAACGTGTCGACACGAACACTTCGCGATAGCGTTTGAGCGCTTCAGCATCACGTCCACGCTCGCCGACGTTGGCGTAGTTCGCGTAGTCGTATTCGTTGCTGTGCACGGCCCACAGTTGCTCGGCAAGCGCTTTGAGCGGCGGTGGCAGATCGTCGTAAGCGGTGGCGGTATTGGCCCAGACGGTATCGCCACCCACGGCCGGAATCGTCACACCACGCAGGATCGACGCTTGCGGATACGCATCGACGAACGTCACGTCCGTGTGCCACGAATTCGCACGGCCGCCGCGATGCGAATCGAGTTCGAGCAGGTAGTCGGTGCCGTCGACCACCGGCACCGTGGGATGCGAGACCGGGTCCCCGAGCAGCTTGGCGAAGGCTTCCTGGTCAGCATCCTGCAGGTGCGTCTGGCCGCGGAAAAAGATCACCTTGTGGCGCACCAGTGCGGCGCGAATCGCTTCGACCGTTGCCGGCTCGAGCTGACCCGACAGGCGCACGCCACGAATTTCCGCGCCGATGCGGCCCGTGACGGGATGAATGTCCAACGCGGTGGACGTCGCGAGACTGAGATTCGACATGCGATGCAACTCCTAAGTTTGAGGACGAGACAGGTCAGCGCGCCACGGGGCACGCGGGGCGAAAATCTTGATCTGGAAGTGGCGGTGGTTCGAACCGGCTGAACGGGGATCCGCTCAACAGCGGGTCGGTTGAGTCAACACGCCTGCGCTAAGCTGGCAATAAGCAGCGCGTTGAACACGCCGGACAGGAGCGGCGACACGACGCCGCCCGGAACCACGCGGAGCATGGTTCGCGGCGGGCGGCTGAGTCGGCGGTATGGGAATGAATCAACACTTGAATGGCTCTGTCTGCTGAATCGATGAGCCATTATCGACAGAGTGGGCGCCGCGAATCTATCGCCCTTTAGACACTTGATAGAAGGGCTTTTTATATCCTTATCAGTTTTCTCACGCGGCGTTGCTGACTTCCCGCAGTGCCTCCAGATCGATCACGGTAATCCGGCTATAACGCACGTCCACGATACCCTGCTGCACGAGCCAGCGCAGTTCCTTGTTGATGCTCTGCCGGGACGCGGCCAATAGCGCGGCGAGGTCCTCCTGCGACAGCTTGATCGTCAACTCCACGCCCCGCTCCGTTTTCTTGCCGTGCCATTCGGCAAGCCCGAGCAACTGATCCGCGAGGCGCGCGCGAAATCCGGCCAACGCTGTCTTGCCCATCCGCCCGTGCAATGCGCGGCTTCGCAGGCAGATCAGATCGAGCACATTGCGCAACAACGCGGGCTCGCGAGCAAGCAGGTCGAACAGTGCGCTGCCGGGGATGTGGAACAGCGTCGTCGAGCCGTGTGCGCGCTGGTCGTGCATCGAGCCGCGCCGGTCCATCACCGGAATGAAGTTGATGACTTCGTTCGGCCACATGTACACCGCCACTGCGCGCACGCCGGCCGAGTTAGTCCAGCTCATTTCGATCGCGCCGGAGAGGACGACCTGGATGTCGTCGCACGGTTGATCGCGCGCGAAGATCAGCTCACCGTTGGTCCAGGTGCGCAGTTGACCGGCGTCGCATAACGCGTCGATTGCGTGTGCGGGCCAGCTTTGCAGGCAGGGATTGGCGGTGAACGCAGCGTGGATCGCATGACGCACGCCCGCGTCTAGCGAGCGGCCGTCACGCCGCGACGAGAGCAAGGGCGCGGGACGGGCGGGAGGAATCCCGGCGGAGAGCACCGCGGACGGCCGCCCTGCGGATGGCCGCCCCGCGGATGGCCGCCCCGCGGATGGCCGCCCCGCAGAACGCAAGGCAGACGGCAGTCCCGCGGCGTCCAGGTTAAATGCTTCGGTGATTGTGCTCATGGCTGACCGGCAAAAGATGCGGTTGGACTTGAATGACTGACAGGCAGTCGATCCTCCGATCTAACCAGTGTTAAGGGCGCGCGTAAAAGACTTGTTTTTTATGTGCTTATCACGCGTTCGGGGCTGACGATGACGCACGGACGCAATAACGTCGATGTCGACATGATCCTGGCATCCGGGAAAGCGATCGACGGGCCCGCTGCCGCCGCGAGAAAACGGCTGGCATGCGGGCGACAGGCAGGACAACCACGGGAAGTAACAAGCGCCTAACGCGCACTAACGGATCACGGCAGCATCCGCTGCAATGTCTGGTCCTTGAGCACGAAGCGATGAAACAACGCCGCCGCGACATGCAGCGCGATCAGCGCGAACAACACCCAGGCCAGATAGCCATGGATATCGCCCATTGCATGCCCTACCGATGAGCCGACCGGCGAGATGCTGGGGTAAGGCAGCAGCCCAAGCAGCTTGACGGACCAGCCACGCGACGACGCATTAGCCCATCCCAACAAGGGCACCGCCACCAGCGCAAGATAAAGAAGACCGTGCGTGACGTGCGAAACGACCCGAAAAAAAGGCGAAAGCGATGCCGGTGCCGGCGTGTGCGTGAGACGCCAGACGATTCTCACCACCACCGCTGCAATCAGTGTTGCACCCACGCCGAGATGCCACGCGATCAAACCGTCGGGCCGCGTGCCCTTATGAATATCCGGCATGGTCCAACCGATCACGAATTGCGCAGCGATCAATACAACCACCAGCCAGTGAAGAAACCTGGCTACGCCGTCATAGCCTGATGCATAGCGTGAGAAATTGGCCTGGTCCGATCGCATGATCATGTGAATGTTTTAGCCGAAGTTGAACCACTGGATGGAGTGCGATTACCGTGCGCCACGGGTACATACATTCTGAGCGCAATAACCCAGCATGCTACGGATCAAACCTTAAGAAAAGCTGAGGCTGCGTCTGACGATCTCTTTCATCCGTCTGAGGCGGCAACGCAACGGCAGCCACGCAAAAAAAGTGCAATCAGAGATCCACGACGCTGCCTCACATTCCGAGTCTGCAACCGAATGTATCCGTCCGGCATACGCACCGCGATACGTCACGCGGTGCATGTTCGAGTTGTTCATACGCATGCGCGTCGACCTGTCCGAGCACACCGCATGCGCGAAAGCCCGGCATTTTTCGTAGCGCGCTCAACGGTTTGGCCGCCGATTTCTCGTCGGCAGAATGGCAAATCGCAGCGTTACACAGTGTCCCCTCGTCGTGTTGTGTCCCCGGCCGGGCCGCAAAGAAATCGACACGTCCTGTTACACACGAACACACCGGTAATCCCGCCGCTCAGTAGAGTTCGATCACACGTAAAAGGGAGGCACTGTCATGAAACGAATTTTCGCGCTGGTCCTGTTGGCCCTCACCCTCGGGAGTGCATTGGGCGGTTGCATCGTCGTGCCAGAGGGCGGTTATCACTATCACGACCATTACTAAGCGTTGCCCGCGCAGCGCGCTCCACGCTCAATCATAAAACCCGAGAACAAAACATGAGTCACTCACGAAGCCGCTGGCTGTCCATCGCGATCGTTGCAGGTCTGGGGATCGGCGCATCGTCTGCCGCGCTGGCGCACGTCGATGTAGGCGTGAACATCGGCATTCCGGGCGTGGCCTACGCGCCCGCGCCGGTCTATGCCCCGCCGCCGCCTGTCTACGCGCCCCCTCCGCCGGTGGTGGTCGTGAGTCCGGGCTGGTATGGCGAGCGCTATTACGACGGTCACCGCTACTGGGATCGACGCGAGTGGGAAGAACGCCATCACGACCGCGAATGGCATGACGCGCGCGGCTATCGCGATGGCCCGCACGGCGACTGGCATGACCATGGCGGTGATCACGACGATCACGGCGATCACGGCCATGGCGATGGTCACGGTTGGGGCGATCACTAATGCCTGGGCCGTGGCGGCGTCACTGACGCCGCCTGCCCGCGCAGGCATTCGCGCCACACCTTTTGCAGGAGCGACGATTTGCTACGCAACGATCCACGGCGAGTAACGGCACGCATCGACGGCACGATCATTTCCGCCGAATACAGCGAACAAACGGGCCAACTGTGTTTGCGCCAGGACGGCACTGTGCTGCGCGAATGGTTTCCACCTCATTCGTGGATCGCGATTGCGTCGGTGGCGGGCGCACGGCACTGGGGTACGCGGCCTTCTGACGAGGACCTTCATGCGTTGCTGCGCAACGAGATGATGCTATTGCGCGCGCCATAAGCACCGCCTCGGTACGTCATCACATTCGCCTGCCCTTTGGGACATTGGAATCAGCGGCAGTGAATCTGCATTCGACAAGGATGCCGCAACGTCGTCGAAAGAAAAAGGCCGGTCACCGGAACATGTCCGCGTGACCGGCCTTCTATATTCAACTCGCGAGATGCCGCGAG
This sequence comes from Burkholderia sp. GAS332, assembly GCA_900142905.1. Classification (NCBI taxonomy): domain Bacteria; kingdom Pseudomonadati; phylum Pseudomonadota; class Betaproteobacteria; order Burkholderiales; family Burkholderiaceae; genus Burkholderia; species Burkholderia sp. GAS332. The sequence goes on from FSRV01000001.1 coordinate 3,060,372, forward strand.
AGCCACGCAACGCCGCAATGGCCTGCGTGCTGGCTTTACCCTTAACGTGCGTTGTAAATCGGCGGCGAATAGGAGCTGACCGTCGTGTCACTGCCGCGGCCTGCTTGCCACGTGCCGTGGCTGCCCGAACCGTAACCGCCGGTATCGGCCTGAGCCGCACCTTGCTGTCCGGAAGCCTGCGTGGCCTGCGTGTTCTGCGGGGCCGGCTGATTTGATTGCGCAAAGGAAGCAATCGGGGCGCTAAGAACAATTGCAATAGCAACAGCTTTGATGAGCGATTTCATGAAACCACCTCCAGAGAATGTCTTAACCGCGCTGCAGATGTAACGTGTGGTGCAGCCGATGGAGACAGTCTAGGTGTCGATCAGGCGCGGATAAATCCTCCATTCCTGAATTCACTGTTGCTCTTTGACATGACAATGGCAGAAGCCCACCCATCAAGGGTTTGCCGGAATGCGCCGGGCGCGGCGGGGTTCGTCTGATCAAACAATCCCCGGCGCGCATTCTATAAACGCTGGCTATATACGGACGGGTCGAAGCAAACCGTGTGTGGGTGCCGCAGCGCAGCAATGGGGCCTTCATTCCGCCACGATCGCGGCGCCCGTAGCAACCACACAGTGGCCGGCAAATTTGTCGCTTAACCAAGCCTTTGCCATTTCACACCCAGCATCCGCAGCCCGCTCACTTGCGCTTATACCGCGGCGACCCCCACGTAGTTCTCCGCCATCGCGGTAGCCGCCGCACGCGACGTGGTCACGTATTCGAGCTCGGCCACCTGCAGTTGCTGCTCGAACGGCGACGCGCCGTCAATGCGGTGCATCATGCTCGTCATCCAGTACGAGAAGTGCTCGGCACGCCAGACGCGCTTGAGCGCGGTTTCGCTGTAACCGTCGAGCAGATCCGTGCGATTTTCGACGTAGAACGCGTTCAGCGCCTGGGTCAACACGCGCACGTCCGCAACGGCGAGATTCATGCCCTTGGCGCCGGTGGGCGGCACGATGTGCGCTGCGTCGCCGGCGAGAAAGAGCCGGCCATGCTGCATCGTGGCCGATACGAAACTGCGCATGCCGACAATGTTCTTCTGGAAAATCTTGCCGTCCACGATGTGCTGGCCGTCGTGTGAGTCGACGCGTGCGTGCAGTTCGGCCCAGATTCTGTCGTCGGACCAGTTATCCACCGAATCCTTCGGGTCGCATTGGAAGTACATGCGCTGCACGTTCTGCGAGCGCGTGCTGATCAGCGCAAAACCACGGTCGTGCCGCGCGTAGATCAATTCGTCCGATGACGGCGGCCCTTCGCACAGAATGCCGAACCAGCCAAACGGATAGACGCGCTCGTAGTCTTTGCGCAATGCCTGCGGAATCGATGCACGCGACACACCTTGCGAACCGTCGCAGCCGATCACGAAGTCGCATTGCAATTCGCACGCTTCGCCTTCGTGGCGATAGCGGATCGACGGCTTATCGGTATCGATGCCGTGCAGCGACGTGTCCGTCACGCCGAAACGCAGCTTGCCGTCAGCAGCCACGCGCGCGGCGACCAGGTCCTTGATGACTTCGTGCTGGGCGTAGACCGTGATCGAATGGCCGGTGAGTCCGGTCAGATCGATACGGCGCCGCTTGCCTTCGAATGCCAGTTCGAAGCCGTGATGCAGCGCGCCCTCAGCTTTCATGCGCGCGCCGACGCCGGCTTCGGTGAGCAGATCCATCGTACCCTGTTCGAGCACGCCGGCGCGGATGGTGGATTCGATCTGTTCGCGAGTGCGCGATTCGAGCACGACGGAGTCGATGCCGCGCAAATGAAGAAGATGGGAAAGAAGCAGGCCCGCAGGCCCGGCACCGATGATGCCAACTTGGGTGCGCATGAGTTGTCTCCTGAATGCAGCGTTTGATGTGCATGCAGTTTGACAATCATGCCTTGTATCGCGCAACGCGATATCGTGGATATGCCGTATCTAAATTTGAGATAGAGGACATGTCTACTCGAAGGGCACAGGTGGGCGCATATGCGCGCTAACCGTTCCCAGACGGCGCTTGCGGCTTAGTCGGTCGGTGACTTGTCTTCGGCGCTACCTGGCGTGACCTCAAGGTAAACCCCGAGCCACTCGTGAACCCTCTCGGCAAGGGGTTCGTGGCGCGCCGGGGACTACCCGGTGGCCGCGCCCACGAGTCAGACCGCGAGTTGTCACGAGACAAACGGCACGGCTACGCAAGAAACAGGCGGTACACCGGGTTCTGCGTTTCTTCCCAGTACGGATAACCGAGCGTCGCGAGAAAGCGTTCGAACGCGCTGTTCTCGCTCTCCGGCACCTGGATGCCCACCAGAATCGAACTGTAGTCCGCCCCCTGGTTGCGATAGTGGAACAGGCTGATATTCCAGTTCGGCGCCATCGACGACAAAAACTTCATCAGCGCGCCCGGCCGCTCCGGAAACTCGAAGCGGAACAGACGTTCGTCGTGGGCCAGCGGCGAGCGTCCACCGACCATATAGCGGATGTGCTGCTTCGACAGTTCATCGAAAGTCAGGTCGACGGTGGCAAAGCCGTGCGCCTCAAATGCGCCCGCGATCTGCGCCGATTCGCTGCGATTCCTGATCTGCACGCCGACGAAGATATGGGCGGAGTTGGCATCCGCAATCCGGTAGTTGAACTCGGTGACGCTGCGCGTGCCCACCAGTTCACAGAAACGCCGGAAGCTGCCGCGCTCCTCGGGGATCGTCACGGCGAACACGGCTTCACGGGCTTCACCGACTTCGGCGCGCTCGGCCACGAAACGCATGCGGTCGAAATTCATGTTCGCGCCCGACGTGATCGCGATCAGCGTCTGGTTCTCGATGCCTTCGCGCTCGGCATACTGTTTGGCGCCTGCCACGGCCAGCGCGCCGGCCGGCTCCAGCACGCTGCGGGTGTCCTGGAACACATCCTTGATCGCGGCGCACAGCGCATCGGTATTTACGAGCAGCACGTCATCGAGATATTCGCTGCACAGGCGGAAGGTTTCCTCGCCGACCAGCTTGACCGCGGTGCCGTCCGAAAACAGCCCCACTTCGTTCAGCGTGACCCGTTCACCCGCTTTCAGCGACGCGGCCATTGCGCACGAGTCATCGGTCTGTACGCCGATCACCTTGATCTCCGGGCGCACCGATTTCACGTATGCAGCGACGCCTGCCGCCAGGCCACCACCGCCGATCGGCACGAAGATCGCGTGGATCGGCCCCTGATGCTGGCTGAGAATTTCCATCGCAACCGTGCCCTGGCCGGCGATCACGTACGGATCGTCGAACGGGTGAACAAACGTCAGACCGCGTTCTTCCTGCAGCTTCACCGCGTGCCCGTACGCATCGCTATAGGATTCGCCGAACTGCACCACCTCGACCGTCGCCCCGCCATGCGCGCGCACCGCATCGACCTTCACCTGCGGGGTCGTCACCGGCACCACAATGATCGCCTTCACGCCCATGCGGGCTGCCGACAGCGCCACGCCCTGCGCATGATTGCCCGCCGATGCGGTAATCACGCCACGCTCCAGCGCCTCTGCCGGAATATGCGCCATCTTGTTGTACGCGCCGCGCACCTTGAACGAGAACACCGGCTGGTTGTCCTCGCGCTTCAGATAAACCGGGTTACGCAGCCGTGCCGACAGATTCGGCGCGCGTTCGAGTTCGGTCTCGCGGGCCACGTCGTAGACGCGCGCGGTCAGGGTTTTCTTCAGGTAGTCGTGGCGCAACGCCACGCTGTCAGCGGCTTCGGCCACCTGATTGAGTTCGTGTAACGGCAAGGCAAGCTCCTGAGCGGCAAGGGCAAATCAACAGAGAGAGATCACCAGGAGGCAGGCAGCAAGCGGACATAAAAAAACCCGCCTCGTGGGGCGGGTTTTTGTCACTGCGTATCACTGCTATCAGACGCGCGCTAACCCACCATTCGATGAATGGTGCTAATAATCAGCGCAATACGGATGTCGAGGCAGTTCATGCAGTCGATCTTCGTTGACTTGACGGGCTTTGTCAATAAAAAAACGCCGCTAACTCAAGGCTGCTGCGCCTCAGCGACACGCAAGCGGGGATTCGGCGCGACGGTTTCACGCCGCGCACTCAGCACACTTTCGCGCAGAAACAGATCGAACTGCGCCATCACCGCATCACGCGCAGCGTGTGAAAACAGCGCGTGATCCACTTTACCGACCACCTTTGCGGTGACATTCCTCAGCTTGCCGAGCCGACTGCCATACGGTCCAAAATGAATCTCCAACTCGTCCAGCCCCTCGTCGAGCGGGCCGTACATCAACGAGGTTTGCACGCCCTTGCGTTCCAGTTCCAGCGCGATTCTGCGCACGGCGCCACCTGGCGTCGACTGCCCGAAGAGCCGCTCGAGCGCCGTGCTGGCACGCGCGGTCATGCGCGCGCATAGACGGCGCGTGAGTTCCGCGATAATCGCGCGACCGTTCGCCTGTCCGGTCAGTAGCCGCAACCATTTGCGCGGATTGCGCATCGCGCGTCGGTAGACAACGCTCGACGCCACGTGCTGCGCGCCGGGCCGCGTCCGCGCGCCGCCCCACACGAAAAAAGGCAGGTTGACGGACGCACAGGCCGTCACGGCGGGATGGGCGAGCGCCGTATGGAGACTGACGTACGCGCCCGTGCAGATGCCGAACATGATGGTTTTCGCATGGCCTCTCGCCACCAGCCAGTCGACCCCTGCCTTGGCGTCGGCGACCGCGTACCGGGCGTACACCCTATCGAGCGTTAGCGCTTCGTCACGACGCAGACTATCGCCCAGACCGCTGAGATCCATGCGCAACGATGCGATGCCCTGCGCCGCGAGATGCCGCGCCATCAGCACCGTGAAGCGGCCGTCGCCGATCCGGTGCACGCCGCCCGTATTGACGAACAGCACCGCGGGAGCCCCTTCAAGTGCTCGCAAGGGCTGGCAGAACACAGCGGCGTAACGGCCGCCATCGAACACGACGGGCGTCTCGCGGCCATGCGCGAAATCTATTCGCGCGCTCGCGGCACAGCCCAGTATCTCGACCGTGCCCCTGGTGGCTGTGACCGCCCGTGCGCCCAGCCATTCGAGCACGCTGTCGAATGCCTGGGCCGGCGGCTCGCTGTAGCTCGGATCAAGCAGGAACATGCTGTATTCGCTGAAAATCTGCAGATCCGCTTGGGCGCCCTGAGCCTGATAATGCGCGGCCAGCCGTTTCAAACGCGCACTTTCGCTCAGGTCCTGCAGCAGCACACGCTGCGCGGGACATCGCACGCTTTGCTCGAGATTGACCTTTGCGAGCATCTCGAGCGAGTCCGGATAGAGACGAAAGCCATGCGCGCCGATCGTTTCCGCGGCCTCTGCATCGAGGCTGAGGCCGAGCGCATGTTGCGCACTGAGCCAGCTTTGATGCTGCAGCTCTAACTCACGGATGTAGCTCTTGCCCGAACCCAGCGGCATGAGCAGCACAAGATTCTCGACGCCACCCAGCTCTTCGGCGGCCAACGCCGCGAGCGTGGCACCCAGACGCAGCCCGCACAGACTCAGGCGCGTCACACCGGTTTCGGCGCGCAGCCACGCTGCGGCCGACTTGATACTGTCGAGCCACGCGCGCAAGCGTTGCGGGTCTTCCTCGTTGCCGCTCGAATCGCCGGTGCCGGGGTAGTCGAAGCGCAGCGTGGGCATGCCGCGCGCCGCGAGCGCCTCAGCGAATTCGCGCCAGCCGTGGTACGTGCACAGTGCTTCGTAGCCGAACGGATTGCATAGCACCACGCCCATCTCCGCCTGAGCGCCGGCCGGTCGGTGCAGCCATCCGAAACAGCCGTCGAAAGTCACCGGCGTCATGGTGGGCGAATTCGTCATGGTCAGTTGCCGCAGCGCCACTTCAGATTCGCGGCGCAAGCGATGCCTCCGGCACGAGCTGCGCAATCATGTGAGCAAGGGAATCGATACTCTGAAACAGATCGTGGGTAATCAGCGCGGGCGGAATCTCGATGGCGAAGTGTTCTTCGATGGCCATCATGAGGCGGACCGATCCCAGCGATGACAAACCAGCAGCGTAGAGATCGTCACGATCGCCGAGCGTGTCGACCGGTACGTCGAGACAGGCCGCCTCTTGAAGAATGCTGCGCACTTGATTTTTCATTTGACACCCCGGATACCTGATTTTTTAGCTACTGCCTCGATCCATCGATTCAACAAGCGTGCGCACGGATGCGCTGTCATCACTAACCTTGCCTGAGACAAACGCTAACGCGAGACACCTGTCGGTACTTCAGAATAATATTTCGTTATACAGATCATGCTCACCGATACCTGTCAGGCGACCGTATCGATGCTGACACAGCATTCGGCGAGCGCCTTCCTGTCGATCTTGCCGTTCACATTGAGCGGCAACGCGTCGACCATCACGATCCGTTGCGGCACGGCGTACACCGGCAGCCGCTGACGGCATGCTTGCAGAATCTGCGGCGCGCTGCCTTGCGCCTGGGTCACGAAGGCAATCAAGCCACCGGCACGGCCCGCATCGTCGACGGGCCAGGCGACCACCGCGCAAAGCGCCGCGTGGCTGCATGCCTGCACGACATACTCGACTTCTTCGAGCTCGATCCGGTTGCCGCGAATCTTGATCTGCGTGTCCAGTCTCCCTTGAAACACGATGCCCTGCCCGGCTGCTTCGCGTGCGGCGTCGGCGCTTCGATACCAGCGCTGCGAGATGTGGCCCGGATAGGTCGTTGAAACGAAGCGGCGATTGCCCGGTTCGTCCGGCGACAGATAGCCCGCGGCTAACTGAGACCCGCCGATCAGCAATTCACCGCTTTCGCCGGGCGCGACTGGCGCGAGCGCGGCGTCGACGATCAACAGTTCCATGCCCGGCAATGCGCCGCCGAGCGGCATGACCGCGTGCTGCGGATCGTCGAGAAATTCCGCTGTGACTTCGAAAGCCGCGCAGGCCACCGTGGTTTCGGTTGGCCCGTACATATTCAGCACCCGGCTGTTTGGCGCGGCGCGCAACCACGCCTGCACCAGCAAGCGCGGCAAGGGCTCGCCACCGAACAGGGTAACGCGCACGCTCGGAAATTCGTTCGGTCCCAGTTTGCGAAACTGCTGCATGAAGCCGGCCACCGAGGGCACGCTGCTCCAGTGCGTAATCGCGTGTTCCTTGATGAACGCAGCGTTGTAGATCGGCTCGACGGTCTTCGGCACGTACAGGCAGCCGCCATTTGCCCAGCACACGAACATGTCGTGTACCGACGGATCAAAGGTGAGCTCGCACCATTGTGCGTAGCGTGCGCAAGGCATCCTCCCCAGCAATTGCAGTTGCCCTGCCACGTAGGCATCCGCGTTGGCGTGCGAGATCGGTACGCCCTTGGGTGCGCCGGTCGAACCGGACGTGAAGAGAATGTAGGCGAGATCGTGCGGTGCGCGGGACGCGGGGACTTCCGCAACGGCCGGCTCGGGAGAGAGCCTGATCAGGCCGTCGGCGGCGGGGGCCGAAGCAGTACGCGCGACGTTCGCGCCTTGAACGGCTTGCAGGTCTTCAACGTCTTGCACGCCTTCACCGCCTACCTCATCCAGCAGCACAATCCGTGGACTGTTATCGAGCAGCGACAACACTTCGTCGAGCGATGCCGCGCAACGCCGGTCAACCAGCAGCAGCGGCGCGCCCGACTGCTCGATCACAGCCGCAATTCGCGCAGCGGGCACATTGGGATTGAGCGGCACGTACGCGAAACCCGCCTTGAGAATCCCCAGCAGGCCGGCATAGGCCGCCACGCTGCGGTGCGCGAACAACAGGCAGCGCCCGAGCCCGCCGGCCGGCATGGCGGCGGTCAACTCGCCCGCAATCCGGCGCGCCCGCGCTGCAATCTCGCCATAGCCATAGAGGCGTTCATCGACCCATAGCGCGGGACTATCCGGCTCACCCGCGGCAGTATCGAAGAAGAAGGAATCCAGCATTCACAGCCTCGGTCCATGGGGCACGAAACCGGCGCGCGCATCGGCTTGCCCGAATGGGCGCGAGCGCAGCTGCCAGTCATGCCGAAAGCGCACTGCCGGGCGGCGGAGCTACCCGGTCGCGCGCTGCGGTATCGCAGGAGAGTTTCACCAGAAAGATTCACGGACGACGCCAGAGCGAAGCCGTGTCCTCATGCGATGTCGCCTGAGGACACTGTCGTCCATTACTTCGTATGAATCATAGAATCCGGCAGGTCCGGTATATGTGCGATACCCCGCTCAACAAACGAATGAGGGTATGCGGGGCCGCCCGCCGCGCACGGGCCATGTGGCCCCGGGTACTGATTGCGGATGGGCTAGTTGCGAACGCCGCTCTGCTTCCTGAAGGCGTCCAGAATGCGCCGCTCCAGCGCGTTGTAGTCGCGGCCGAAGTGATGATCGCCCGACGTCCGAATCACCTCGACGCCGGTCGTGGTCAGCGCCGGACACAAGGTGTCCTTCTCGTCCTCACCGTAGAAGCACTGCACGATCGCAGGCGGCACATGCGCCAATTCGGGCTGCACCTTCAATGCCTTGTCGCTCGCCGGCATACCGAGCCAGCCGCCCACACGGATCTGGAAATCGGCGTCGGGCGCGAAGCCGAGCAGCGCGATCAGCGACACTTTCGCCCGCAGCGCTTCAGGTAGTCGGTTATAGGCGAACGGCATCACGTCGGCGCCGAACGAATAGCCGACGAGCGCAATGTGCTCCGCGTGCCAGCGCGCCCCGTAGGTTTGCATGATGCGCGCGAGATCGTGGCTCGTCTGCGCCGGGGTCTTTTCACTCCAGAAATAGCGCAGGCTGTCCAAACCGATCACCGAGACGCCGTCTTTCTGCAAGGCGAGCGAGATGGTCTTGTCCAGATCGCGCCAGCCGCCGTCGCCGGAAATCACCACCGCCATCAGGCCGTTCGGATGCGCCGCGGGCAACTCGATCAGCGGCAGATCGGAGAGGTCGTCATCGTTCGTCGACACCGTCTGCAAATGCGGCGTGACCATGGCAATGAGTCGCGTGCGATCGCCGTTGCCTGGCGTCGCCTTTTCGACGAAGCCCGGCACCTTGTCGCGGATGATCGTCGGATCCGGCGGGCACGGTTGAAAGCGCGGATCCAGCTCGCGCTCGGCATCCACCGAAACCGCGCCGGCAACCGTATTCGACGGCGCCTGTTCGAGCACATGCATCGCAAGCGTCGCGCCCTGCCCCGTACCCGCGACGATCGGCGCGAAATAGCGGCTCGATTGCGATTGCCGTTCGAGTTGATGGCTCAAGGCTTCAGCATCGCCCACCAGCTGATGGCAGGCTTCTTTCTTCGCGCTCAGATTGGCCGCATAGCGCGCCGTATCCACGCCGACAGTCAGCGCGCCGGCCTTGGCGAGCGCATCGGCGGTTTGCTGGTCGGCTGCGCTCCAGCCGGTGGCCGGCGAGTAAAGCACCACCAAACCGCGCAACGGGCCCACCGGCTGCGTCACCGTCACGTCGCCAAAACGGCCGCCGGACACGGTGGAGGTTGCAGCAAAGGCAGCCGCGCTGCCGACCACGAGGCTCGCCGCAACGGCGAGCTTGAAAAACGGATGCAATGTCATGAACGCCGGCCTCCTGCCAGCAATGACAGGTCCGCGAGCGTGAAGAACACGCCCACCGAACCCGACGCCGCGAGATAGCGCGGCTCCCAATGCGGCTGGAACTTGCTCTTGAAAGCACGCAGTCCGCGGAAGTTATAGAAGCGGCCGCCGAAGCGCCACACGATGCCTGCCAGCCGATGCCAGCGTGACGCGAGGGGCGTCGGCTGCATGCCGGAGAGCGGCGCGATACCGAGACTGAGCGAGCGGAAACCCGCCTGCTTCAGATGCAGCGCCAAGTGAGTGAACAGATATTCCATCGCATACGGCGATGCGCTTTCCACGTGCCGCATCACGCCGACCGTCGCCTCGGTATTCATATCGGTCGTCATGAAGGTCACAAAAGCGGCCGGCTCGCCGTTCTGGCGCACCAGCATCACGGATTGCGCGGCGAGGTACTCGTCGGTAAACGCCGCCACCGAAAAACTCTTTTCGCGCGCGTCGCGGCTATCGAGCCAGCCGTCGGAGATCTCACGCAGCGTCTCGAGCGACGCAGGCACATCAGCCTGATCGATCACGTCGACCGTAAAACCGTCACGCTCGCCACGCTTGAGCGCGTAGCGAAGATGCGCGCGGTGCGAGCCCTTCAGGTCGAAATCGTCGAGCACCACGTGGGCCTCTTCGCCGAGCTTCATCAGCGTGAGACCGGCGTCGAGGTAGAGCGGCAACGCGTTGGCACGCACCTGATAGAACGCCGCGCGGCCGCTATGCGCATGCGCGAGCGCGACGAACTTGCTGATCAGCCCGGCCCACTCCTCGCGCGGACCGACCGGATCATGAAGCGCGGCCCACGTGCGGCCATTTTTCGCGTACATGAGGAAGGCTTCACGCGATTCGGAAAAGAGAAAGCTCTTGTCGCCCATGAGTGCGAGACCGGCGTCGCTCCGTTCCTGGGCACGCACGATGCGCGCCGCGTCTTGCAGATCTTGCGGAGGGGGCATGACGAAACGGCCCGCCGCGGGGCGTAGCAACTGCCAGAACGCGAACGTCGCGGCGAACAGACTGGCGGCCAGGGTCGCGCGCAGGGCACGCGGTGCGCGTTCATCGAAAGCGAATTGCCACCACAGGTCACGCGTGTACGGCACGTCGCGGAACGCAAACAGCATCACCCACACGGCGAGCGCAAGCACCATCGCCACCGACACCAGCCAACCCGCCGTAAAGCGTTCGGCAAACAGCGACGAATGACGGTTGAAGCGGCGGCGCGTGGACAACAGAAGCGCGATCAGCATACCGAGCACACCCGCTTCCACGAACGCCAGACCTTTCGTCAGCGACAGCGCGAGGCTCAACACCGCCAGCAGCAAGGTCATCCACCACGCGGCATCCAGACGCCGCAGCAAACCACGCGCGACGAACAACAGCAGCACGCCGAGCACGCTGCACAGCATCTGCGAGCTTTCGAGCACCCACAGCGGCAGCAAGTCGTGAAGAATCCTGATGCGATGCCAGAACGCCGGCGTCGCGCTGGAAATCACCAGCATGCCGCCGACCACGAAAGTCACGAGGCTCAGGAACAGCGGCGCGAGTTTATACGCACCTGCCGCGTGCCGCAGCGGCAAGCGGCTTTTTAGCGCGCGGCCTTCGAAGCCGGCGAGCAGCGCCGCCGAGACGATCAAGGGGAGCCCGAAGTAAATCGCGCGATAAGCGAGCAGCGCCGCGACCATCTGATGCGCTTGCACACTGCCGTGCAGCGTGAACACCATCGCGGCTTCGAACACGCCGACGCCGCCCGGCGTGTGGCCGATCATGCCGAGCAACATGGCCGCGGCATAGACGGTGATGAAGGTCACGAAGCTGACGTCCGCGTGCGGCAGCAATGCCCACAACGCGAGGCCCGCGGCCACCACGTCGAGTACGGCGAGGGCCACTTGCGCGAGCAGGTCGCGACGCGCCGGAATATCGAACGACAGCGACTGCCAGCGCGTACGAATCGGGCGCGTGTCGCGACGGCAGGCGGCCGCCGCGAGTGCGAGCATGGCGAGCAGCGCAGCGCCGCTCCAACGCAGCGTGAGCGGGGGGAGATGCAGCATCGTCGCGAGCGGGTCGGCGAGCCACACCATGCCGAGCGCTGTCATCAGCACCAGCGCGAGCGCCAGCGAAACGCTCGTGAATACGGTCATGCGGCCGATCTGTGCGGGCGTGACGTTCGACACCGCGTAGACGCGCGCGCGCACGGCGCCGCCCGTCAAGGCGCCGAATCCCGTCGCATTGCCGAGCGCGGAGCCCGCGGTCGCACCGATCCACAGCGCCGCGCGCGGCACCGTGGCGCCCAGGTAGCGCAAGCCGACTGCGTCGCGGCCGACCAGCGCGATATAGCTGAGCACCGTCGCACCGAGCGCCCCGGCCCACCCGCCCGCCGTCAGGTGACGCAACTGGTGCACGACCGAGCGATAGTCGACCGCTTGCGAGAGATGTTGCAAGACGATCAGCAACAGCCCGCAAATGAGAAGCGCGAGCACGGGCGAGAGGATGCTCCGCTTGCCGAGCATCTTGGAGAGACGGTCAAACATCGCGCTTGGCTGGTCGAATTTATTGTTATATCGGTGGAACATGGTCAATGCGGGCCTTGCCTCGAGCTGTCGCGGCGACGGGTCGTCTGCTGCGGCATCGCCTTACTTTGACGATTACAAAATAATAACGGCCAAGTGTGAAAAATGTTGACAGTGTCAGCCAATGTCAGTGAATTCGTAGGGTTTTAACTTGGACGGGTCATTGAAGCCGAATGCGCTTCGTGGCATGACAGCGCAACCTGCACCGATAAAACGGTCGACATTGCCGACTGGTTTGCCGTGCCGATGAGAACCGCTGTGCTCGACAGGGGGTAGGATTTTAAACACTTATTGAAGACTGCGAGACGAAGATTTGGCATCGCGCCGTAATCTTCCGATCGCGCACTGATTTAAAGGCTGATTTGCTCCATCAAGATTTTCGCTTCGCGTGCCGTAATCGAGAGTAAGAGCACGGTGCAATGCCGGGATTTCGTAGCCGGAATGGCAGTAATTGAAGGGGAATGATGATGGCGGAACAGGATTGGGTGATGGCCGGCGTGTATCTGGTCGGGTTGGTGTCGATGGCGCTTCTGATCAGCGCGCTGTCCGCGCGAGCGACCAGGGAGCGTCCGGTTTCGTCACGCGTCAACAAGTAACGCACAAGTAACGCACGGCCCATCCGGCCCTACTGTGAACGAACGGCACAGGCTCCGCGCGCGTGCCTGCTCCAGAGGCAGCCCTCCAGCGCCCTGAGGCGGTTTGATGCTTTAATCGATGCCGATGCATCGATATCGAAGCACACTTCCCTCAGGACAGGAGACACGGATTGACGAACGAGAACCAACTCGAACGCTGGCTTGCACGCGAGCAGGAATTGCTGGCAACGATCAACGCGGGACCGGGCCCCGGCGTCGCGAGCCCGGAGCAGGCGGCAGGCAAGAGCGGCCTGGAATTCTTGCAGGCGATGATGAACGGGGAACTGCCCTACGCCGCGATTGCACGCACACTCGACTTTACGGTCGTCGAGGTGAGTGCGGGACGCGCGGTGTTTCAGGGCACCCCGCTCGCACAGCATCTGAATCCACTGGGCACGGTGCACGGCGGCTGGATCGCCACCTTGCTCGATTCCGCGCTGGGCTGCTCGGTGCACACCATGATGCCGCCGGGCCGTGGCTACACCACCGCCGAGCTAAGCGTGAATTACGTGAAAGCCGTGACGCCGCGCGTGCAACGCGTGCGTGCCGAGGGCAAAGTGATTCATTGCGGACGGCAACTGGCGACGGCGGAAGCTCGCCTAGTCGGCCCCGACGGCACGCTCTACGCGCACGCGACGACGACCTGCCTGGTGTTCGAGATTCCGGGCCGGTAACGATAGAGACCGGCCGTTGGCGAGACGCTTACTGCGGGCGGCGATGCGCTTCGGCAAGCACGGCGCAGTTTTGCAGATGCAGGTTGAGCGCGTGCAGAGCCAGTGCGCGGAGCTTGCCCAGCCACGTGGTGTTAGCGGCGGGTGCAGTGCGGACGGTAGCGGTGTTGGAAGCGGTGTTCATGGCGGACTCCTGTATAGGGTTTATACCTAGGCAATAACCCGATTATAGCCCTCTGATCCCGCACCGCAACAAATATCAATAATGTCGTCGCCTGTTGCGCGACGGTCACATCCGCGATCCGCGCAATCTCAAAAAGGGGCGGCATCGGGCGGCGCACTATTAACCATCCGCACCGTACAGGTGCAATAATGGCCCCTTTGCCTGCGACCATCCGCCGCAGACCGCCCGCCCGTCATGACCGTCGTCGAGAAAGCCCTGATTGCGCCCCTGATCGTCGCGTGCGCGATGTTCATGGAAAGTGTCGATGCGAATGTGATCGTCACCGCCCTGCCCGCCATGGCGCGCGACTTCGGGCGCGATCCGGTCACGCTGAAAATCGCGGTGACGAGCTACGTGCTGGGTCTCGGCGTGTTTATCCCGGTGTGCGGCTGGCTCGCGGATCGCTTCGGCGCACGCACGATTTTCCGCACGGCAATCGGCATCTTCGTGACCGGCTCGCTCCTGTGCGCCGCGTCGAACTCGCTGCCCACCTTCACCCTCGCCCGTTTCGTACAAGGCGTCGGCGGCGCGATGATGGTGCCGGTCGGGCGGATCATCATCTTCCGCGTGGTCCACAAGTCCGACTTCATCCGCGCAATGAACTATCTGAGCGTCCCTGCGTTGCTCGGACCGGCCGCCGGGCCGCTGCTCGGCGGCTTCATCACCACCTATCTGCACTGGCGTCTGATCTTCTTTATCAATGTGCCGATCGGTATTCTCGGCATCTATCTGACCAACCGCTATATCGCCAACACACGCGAAGCGGATCCTGGGCCGCTCGACTGGATCGGCTTTTTTCTGTCGGCTACCGGCGCGGTGCTGCTTCTGCTCGGACTGTCGCTGGTGGGCGGCGAGCTCATTTCGAATCAGAACGCGTTCGGCATGTGCGCGAGCGGCGCCGTTCTGCTTCTCGGCTACGTCGTGTACGCTCAGCGCGTCGAATTTCCGTTGCTCGATCTGCGCTTTTTCAAGGTGCCGACTTTCCAGGCGAGCGTGCTCGGCGGATCGTTGTTTCGCATCGGCCTCGGCGCGTTACCCTTTCTGCTGCCACTGATGCTGCAGGAAGGACACGGCATGAGCGCGTTCGAGTCCGGCCTTATTACCTGCGCGTCCGCGTTCGGCGGCATGTTCATGCGCACGGTCGCCTCGCGCGTGCTACATCGCTTCGGCTTCCGTTCGGTGCTAGTGGTGAACGCGGCGCTGTCAGGGATTTCGATCGCCGCGTGCGGACTGTTTTTCCCCGGCACGCCGACCTGGATCATCTGGTTTGTCGTGTTGCTCGGCGGCTTCTTCCCCGCGCTGCAATTCACGAGTCTCAACTCACTGACCTACGCGGAAATCGCCAGCCGCGATGTGGGGCGCGCCACGAGTCTCGGCAGCGTCGTGCAGCAGATGTCGCTCGGCCTGGGCGTGACGATAGGCGGTATCGTGCTGCAGATTTCGCGCGTACTGCACGGCCATCCGAGCATCACGTGGTCGGATTTCTGGCCGGCGTTCCTGGTGGTGGGCTTGTGCTCGTTCGCGTCGATTCCGGTGACGCTGCGCATGCCGCATCGCGCCGGTGAAGATATCTCGCGAGGCGGTCGAGGGTAAAGTCCCGCCTCTTCAGTCCTTCTGGCGGATCACGCTCACTTCGCCGTTGCGTTCGAGAATGGCAGCGGCCACATGGTTCATCGAGCGTGAACGGGCCACCCGGCGCACTAGCCACTCGCCAATGCAGCGAGCGTATCGCCGAAGCCGCCGCGAGCACGCGTCGCCGTACGCGCGCTCGTGATGACGCGCGGTGCGGCGCTCCACGCGATACGGGCGCCGGTCGCGATCAACCGGTCGACCAGCGCGACGTCTTCGCTGCACGTGAGCGGTGGGAAGCCGCCGGCTCGTCGATACGCTTCGGCCGAGACGCCGAGATTCGCGCCGTGTACGTGGCGATGGCCGTCGGCGTCCACATAGGTCTTGCGAAAATATTCGCGCACGCTGTGGGGATGCGTGGCCCAGTCGTCGACGGCAATCGAGCCGCACACCGCGTCCGTGTCCAGCGACAACTGCGCGACCAGCCAGCCCGGCGACACGCGGCTATCCGCATCGGTAAAAGCGAGCCAGCGGGCGCCGTCCGCCAGCAGAAAATCGGCACCCGTCGCGCGCGCGATGCCGACATTGCGCACCTTCAGCGTCAATGTCTCAACACCGTAAGCACGCGCGATCACGCCGGAAAAATCGTTGCAGGCATCGAGCACGATAACGATCCGCACCGGCTCGCCGGTCAGACCGGCGTGGCGCGACGCTTCAATCAGTGCAGCAAGACACGGCGCCAGCAAGGCCTCTTCGTTATGCGCTGGAACGATCACGCCGATCATAGGAGCCCCTCGCGTTGCGCCACCGAACGCGCGTCGTACGACCATACGTCGATCAGCAAATCGGCTTCGTCGTGATGCGCGAGACGCGACAGACCGCAGCGCGCATCGAACAATGCGTGCGCGGCATCGGCGGACGCGAGCGCCTCGGCAAACGGACGGCGCCAGTGGCAAGCGAGCAGCGTACCGTCCGGCGTGAGCGACGCTGCAATTCGGGCGGCCAGTGTTTCGAGGTCGGCTGCATCGAGGTAATAAGCAAGTTCGCTGATCACGATCAGCTCGAACGGTCCCGCTTCGGTCGGCCATTGCTGCGGCACCCTACGCTGTTCGACACGGACCTGCGGCAGACCGGCAACACGTTCGCGTGCAAGACGTACGGCCGTTTCGTGCAGATCGGCGGCAAGCAGCGCGTCGCAGCGGGTCGCCAGCCCGGCCGTCAATTCGCCGTTCGCGCAGCCCGGCTCGAACGCGTTGCGATAACGCGGACGCGGCAGCAGGGCAAGCGTGAGCGAACGCTTGCGGTGCTCGTACCAGCCTTCGCGCAGGTGCCACGGGTCGTCGCTGCTTTTGTAAAGTTCATCGAAATACACCGCTGTAGAGGACATGTCAGCGGCCCTCCCTGCATTGCGTTAGAGCGTCCACGGCGCACCTCCGGCAGCGGAGTCGTCCCCTGCCTTGACGATCAGCTCGCCGAGCGCGGCAAGATCGCGTTCGGCATGGCTTTGCCGCAAGAACACCGGCAGGTCCGCCAGCGCACGGGCAAAGCGTGCATCGAGGCATAACGGACCGGCGCCGAGCGTACGCGTCGCGTGGGTCATCACGGCCGTGGCAGCTTCCTCAACGATGAGGCGGGTGCGCATGGCTTCGGGTTGAGCGTTGGCCTGGGGGTTCGCATCGATATGGGCGGCGGTTTCGCGCAGCACGGCGGCAGCGCCGGCCAACGCGACGTCGACCGCGCCGAGGTGGGCGAGCCGATGTCCGTCGGCACGTTGCATGGATGCGTCGCGCAACGTCAGGCCGATTCGCGAAGCGGCGCCGTACCAGCACGCGGCTATGCCGGCGCCCCCCTGCCAGAAACCCGGCCGGCGCACGTAAGCATGCGCGGCGCCCACGCGCGTGGCCGCAGTCCGATCGAAGGTAACGTCCGCGCTAGCGGTGGCCTGCATGCCGACGGCTTGCCACTTTGTCGTGTCGATTGAAATCGACGCCTGATCCATCGTGACGGCTGCGAGCACGGGTTCGCCATCGAGCCATGCGGTGACGAGCGCGTGACTGACCACGCCCGCGCCCGAACACCAGGCTTTCGTGCCGCTCAGCGTCAGTTGCGCGGCATCCTCGGCACCACTTGCACCTTTGCTGGCTTGCACGCGCGCGTCAGGCGGTTCCGCGGCCCATACGCCCCAGCGGCTGCCAACGGATGGTGTGGGGCCGTGCAACTCGGCGAGAATCGCCAGCGCGTCGGTATGTCCTTCGAACAGTTTGACGAGACCGAGATCGCACGCCGCAACCGCGGCCAGGGCGCGCCAGCGCGCGAGCGTGTGCCCGTGCCCTGGCAACGGCACGAAGGGCAAACGGTCGTAGCCCCGTTCGACCAGCGCGCGAAAAACGTCGCCCAGCGCGGCGGGATCGCCCGCATCGAAACGCGTGCTGTGCAGAAAATCTTCCAGCGCCCCGGCAGAGCGCACCGTCGATTGCGCGGCGAATGCCGCATGAGGATCGCGAGTGCGAGTTCTGCTGATTCGTTCCGGCGGCCGCGCACTCACGCTGGCCGCACGATCGCGCGTATCGAGCATCGTGCCTCCCTGAAGCGGTTCGATCTATGCGGGCGGACTTTTGATAGCCGCGGCGCGTGCAGACGAACAGCAAGCGGCGTGCCTCAGGCCTCGAACACCTGGGACACGCCGTGCTATTTCAGGGGTGATAGCGTGCTAAGGATGGCGCGCAGCACGCTTGTATGAAGGAAGCGCGCCCGTTGACTTTAGCCCGGACCGTACTGCCCGCGCCGCGCTTCCGCCTGTTCCAGCAACGCCTCGAATAGCGCGAGGTCCACTGGCTTGACGAGATGAGCGTCAAAACCGGCCACCTGCGTACGCTCGCGATCGCTTGCGTGACCGAAGCCGGTCATCGCGGCGAACACCGTGCCGGCCAGCGCGGGCATCTCGCGCAACCCCGCCAGCGTCGCGAAGCCGTCCATTTTTGGCATGGCAAGGTCGATCAACGCAAGATGGGGGACGAGGCGCGGTGCGACATCGAGCGCCTGCGCGCCGTCGTAGGCAATGCGGACTTCGTGGCCTTTGAGTTCGAACAGCATGGCGAGGCTGTCGGCGGAATCGCGATTGTCGTCCACCAGCAGAATCCGCAACGGCGACACCGCCGCGCAGGCAACGCCAGCCTGATCAGGCTGGGCTTCCGAGCGTGCCGCGGCAAGCGGCAAACTGAGTGTGAACGAACTGCCGCATCCCTCGCCCTCGCTGCTCGCGATGATGCTGCCGCCGTGCATTTCGATCAACGATTTGCACAACGTGAGGCCGATGCCGAGGCCACCTTCGCCAAGGCTTTGCCCACTCTTTTCCTGCACGAACAACTCGAAGATCGCATCGAGCGAACGGACCGGAATGCCGCGGCCGCGGTCGCGCACTTCCAGCACCGCCATGTGATGCTCGACACGTCCGAATATCTCGATACGGCTGCCGGACGGTGAAAATTTCGACGCGTTATGCAGCAGGTTTTGCAGCACTTGCACAAGCCGCGTTGTGTCGCCGCTCACGATAAGCGGCTCGGCCGGCATATGCGTCGCCACGCTCTGCGCCCGCGAATCGGTAAATGGCCGCGCGGCTTCGATCGCGCGCGCCACCACTTCGGCCAGATCGACACGCGCAAGCCGCAGCTCGACCTTGTCCGACATGATGCGGCCGACGTCGAGAAGATCGTCGACGAGGCGCGTGAGATGCGTGACCTGACGGTCGATCAGATCGCGTGCGCGCGCCAGCGTAGGGCTCATCCCTGTCTCGAGTTGCATCACGCCGATCGCGTTGCGCACCGGCGCAAGCGGATTGCGCAACTCGTGGGCGAGCGTGGCAAGAAACTTGCGCAGACGGTAGCCGGAGCGTTCCAGTTCTTCGCGCTCGCGGCGCTCGGTCAGATCGCGCGTCACCTTGGCAAAGCCACGCAGATGGTTCGATTCGTCATACACAGCGGTGATGTTGACGTTGGCCCAGAAGGTGGTGCCGTCCTTGCGCACGCGCCAGCCTTCGTCTTCAACACGGCCGAGCTGCCTCGCGATCGCCAGTTCGCGTGCGGGTTTACCGGCCGCCGCTTCTTCGCGCGTGTAGAACGTCGAAAAATGCCGGCCGACGATTTCTTTGCGCGTATAGCCCTTGATGCGCGCGGCACCCGCGTTCCAGCTCACTATGTAGCCGTCCGGATCGAGCATGAAAATCGCGTAGTCTTTCACGTTGTCGACCAGCAAACGGAAGCGCTCCTCGCTCTGCCGCAGCGCCTCCAGGTACTCGCGCTGCGCGGTCAGATCGCGGGTAATCTTGGCAAAACCCGTCAGCACCCCCGCCTCGTTGCGCACCGCCGTGATGACCACGTTACACCAGAAGGTCGTGCCGTCTTTGCGAACCCGCCAGCCTTCGTCCTCGAAGCGGCCGGTCAATGCTGCCTGCTGCAACTCATAAGCGGGCCAGCCGCGCGCCACGGCTTCTGCACAATAGAAGCGAGAGAAGTGCTCGCCGATGATCTCGTGCGCCGCGTAGCCCTTCAGCTTCTGCGCACCGGCATTCCAACTGACGATATGCCCAGTCGGGTCCAGCAGGAAGATTGCATAGTCTTCGATCGACTGAACCAGCGCCCCATAATCGACCTCGACGGATGGGTTCGCACGGAGTGCGGGGGATACGTTGGCGGCCTCATCGTCATCATCTGTGGGGTGGGTGTCACGCTCGGTCATGGTCAGAAGAGTCAATGGGACTGTCCAAACAGCATACACCGGCTCGCTTGCATGATTCGCCTATTGTCCAACGTTATCGCGTCGACAACTGAAAGCAGCAAACTTCGGCATGCCTCAACAAGCGTCGGTACTTCGCCGAATCCTCACCCCGCCACCCCGATCTTTTCCGCCAGCTTCGCGTCGTAACTGGAATGGACGTGCACTCGCTTCTTCTCCGGATAGGCGTATACGTATGCCTTGCGCAGCGCTAGCGACGCCTCGTGAAAACCGGACAGAATCAGCTTCTGCTTGTTCGGATAGTTGGCGATGTCGCCGACCGCGAAGATGCCGGGGCGCGAGCTTTCGTAGTTGGACGTATCCACATCGACGCGGCCACCGTGGATCGACAGACCCCACTGCGCGATCGGCCCAAGATCGGCAACCAACCCGTACAGCACGACGAGATGCTCGGTGTCGAGCTGCGTTTCGCCTTCGATATGCCGCAGCGCGATCGATTTCAACGCATCGCCCTCGACGTTAAGCCCCGAAATCGCGCCGACGATGAAGTCCATCTCCCCTGCCTCGACCGCCCGACGCATCGACTCGACGCTCGAATCCGCCGCACTGAAGCCGTTGCGGCGATGCACCAGGGTGACGCGCCGCGCGACCTTGCGCAGTGCCAGCGCCCAGTCGAGCGCGGAATCGCCGCCGCCTGCCACCACCACCGCCTTGCCGGCGAAATCGGCGAGACGGGGCACGCTGTAGTGCACGTGGCGCGATTCCAGCGGCACGGCTTCAGCAAGCATCAGTTTTTGCGGGACGAATGCACCATTGCCGGCGGCGAGCAGAATCGCCGCCACGTCGAATACAAGGCCGCGCTCGGTGCGTACGGTCCAGCGCCCATCGTCGCGCTGCTCGACCGACTCGACCCGTTGCTCGAGATGAATCGGCACGTCGAACGGCTTGCATTGCGACATCAAACGCTCGACCAGCTCGCGCGCGGTACATGAGGGAATCGCGGGAATGTCGTAGATTGGCTTGTCGGGATAGAGCTCAATGCACTGCCCGCCCACCTTGTCGAGCCCGTCGACAATCTGGCACGACAGGCCGATCACACCTGCCTCGAAAGCGGCAAAGAGGCCCACGGGGCCGGCGCCGACGATCAGGACATCGGAGCGAATCGGTTGCGGAAGTTGGTCTGCGGCGGCCGTCATTCGGGATCTCTTCGGGTAGGTCGATGATCCACCATACAGAATCGCCCGAAGCCCGGCAACGATGCCATTACAAGCGGTAAGGACGCTTGAGCACTGACTCAGAACGCCGGCTCACGCACGGCCGCCTCTCGGGCGACCTTGAAGGCCGCGGTCAATTCGCTCAACTGCCGCGCCTGATCCGCCAGCGAGTTCGCCGTCGCCGCACTTTCTTCGACCAGCGCGGCGTTGTGCTGCGTGACCTCATCCATCTGCGTGACAGCGAGGCTCACCTGCCTGATGCCCTCGCTCTGCTCCGTCGAGGCCGCGGCAATTTCGCCGACAATCCGCGCCACGCGCGCGATGGCCGCTTCAATTTCCTGCATCGTATCGCCCGCTTCATTGACGAGTCCTGCGCCGCTCTCGACCCGCGAAGTCGATTCCGCGATCAGCGTGCCGATTTCCTTCGCTGCAGCCGCGGAACGCTGCGCGAGACTGCGCACCTCGCCCGCCACCACGGCGAAGCCGCGTCCCTCTTCACCCGCGCGTGCGGCTTCAACGGCCGCGTTCAGCGCGAGGATATTGGTCTGAAACGCGATGCCTTCAATCGCGGTAATGATGCCGGTCATCTTCGACGAACCCGCGTGAATCACGCGCATCGTCTCGACCATGCTGCCGACCGAACTGCGTCCACGTGCGGCCATCTCCGAAGCGCGCAGCGCCAGCTCGCTCGCGTGGTGTGCATTTTCGGCGTTAAGTTGTACGGTCGACGTGAGCTGTTCCATCGCCGCCGCGGTTTCCTCCAGCGACGCTGCCTGCTCTTCCGTGCGTTGCGACAGATCGAGATTGCCCGCGGCGATCTGTTGCGTCGATGAAGCGATCGAGTGCGACCCGGCGCGTACGGTGGTGACGGTCGCGCCGAGCTTGTCCTGCATCGTGGCAACACCGCGCAGCAGTGTCGCCATTTCGTCGTTCGAGCGAATGGCCACGTGCGTGGTCAATTCGCCGGCGGCGATGGCATCGAACTGGCGCAGCGCGTCGTTCAGCGGCCCCATGATCGCGCGACGCAACGTGCGCCAACTGATGAACGCCACCGTCAGACCCACCAGAATGCTGCCGATACACGCAACCAGCAGCGTGTGAAACAGCGTGGCTGAGCGCTCGCTCGCATCGCTCGCCTGCTGATTCAGATAGTCCTCCAGCGCGCCCTGACTCGTGTTCATCGCCGTGTAAAGGCCGATCAGGTGATTCGCGCGGCTTTCGTCCATCCAGCTCGCGTCGCCCGTACGGATCGCATCAACCAGCTTGTCGATGCCGTCACGCCGCACGGCGGTGCGCTTCGCGTCGAGATCGTCGGTGAGGCGTTGCAGATCGGGCGTTTTCGGCAAATCACGGAAGCCGTTCCACCATTTATCGGAGTCGGCGAGCAGCATGCGGGCGCGGTCGAGTTGCGCGCCCAGTTGCGGCGAATGCGGGTTGCTCATCGCCCAGTCGAGCCCGAAGCGCGCGCGTGACATTGCAGTACCCGACTTGCCGAGCGCTACGACCGAGGCGAAATGCACCGTGTACGCCTCACGCTGCGCCTCGTTGCTTTCGTTCATCCCGAGAATGCCGAGCGCGCCGGTGGCAATCAGCAGCACGCCGAGAAACGCGATGGTGATCGCGATCCGTAGATTGATGGTCAGATTCTTGGTCATCGTGGTTTTTGTAGTATTTGTTCCTTATGTGGAACACATAACCGTATGTGGAAAGTATAGCGATTCACTCTGGCGGTAAAAAATTAAATTCGCGAGGCGCGGCAAACGCGCAACAGGCATGCAAGCCCTGTTTCGCCGGTGGTCGACGGAGGTTTCATTGAATAGATTAAATTTATGGAACTATAAAAAAACAACATTATTTTTATAGCTGACGAATTCGTATAGTCGAGCCCAGTTCGAATGCGCCCTACGCTAGGCGCCCTCCTTTCCCGCTACTGGACCACGATGAAACTACTCAAGTTCGCCCCTCTCGCGATCGCCGGCGCACTCTCCAGCGCCGCCCATGCGCAAAGCAGCGTGACGCTGTATGGCCTGATTTCGGCCGGCATCGGCTATGCGACGAATCAGGGCGGCAAGAACGCGTGGCAGGCACTGTCGGGGACTAACCAGAATCCGCGCTGGGGCCTGAAAGGCGTCGAAGATCTGGGCGGCGGTACGACCGCGATCTTCCAGTTGGAAAACGGCTTTAACGTGATGACCGGCAATGCGTCGCAAAACGGCCGCGAATTCGGCCGCCAGGCGTTCGTCGGGATCGCCAGCAAGACCTTCGGTACGCTGACTTTCGGTCGCCAGTACGACACCGTGCACGACTATGTCGGCCCGGTGATCATCGCCAGCAACGGCGTGAACATCGGCGACAACGACAACGGCTATAACGACATCCGCGTGCAAAACGCGGTGAAGTACGTGACGCCCGACTATCGCGGTCTGAAGGCCACGGCCGAGTACGGTTTCAGTAACGCCACCGGTTTCGCCAACAACAATGCATACAGCTTCGGCGCCGGTTACGAGAACGGCCCGCTGAAGTGGAGCGTGGTCTACGCGCAGTACAACAACCCGTTTAGCGCGACTAATCCGGACGGCGCGATTTCGAACGACTACGCGTCGTCACTGCTGATCTTCGCGAAGAGCGCATTACATCCGGCCGCGTATGCGAGCAAGCAGCGCATCTTCGGCACGGGCGGCTTCTATACGGTCGGTCCCGCGCAATTTGCAGCGCTCTTCACCGATGTCCGCTACGATTATCTCGACGGTTCGCATCTGCATTTGCAGAACTACAACCTGAACCTGAACTACCACGTGGGCCCTGCGCTCATTCTCGGCGCAGCGTATGCCTTCACGGACGGCAAATACGATGTGATCAACACGAGCCCCAAATGGCATCAGGTCAATCTGCAAGCCGATTATTTTCTGTCGAAACGCACCGACGTCGCGCTGACGGTGATCGCGCAGCAAGCCGCTGGCGACGCGCAACACGCGCAGATTTTTGCCTACGCTCAATCCACCGGTATCCGTCAGATGATCGCGACGGTCGGCATGCGCCACGTGTTCTGACGATGATGAAATCCTTCGATCCAACGCAAGACCGGCGCGCGTTTCTGCGCACGGCTATGGGACTGGCTGCGGGTGCATCGGCGTGGCCAATGTTTGCCGGCGCGGCCTCAGGTGGTGCCGACACCGCTAACGCGGCAAGTGGCACGTCTTCTTCGAGCGCCACCGCTTCGCTAAGCGGCGCGCGCCGCAGCGTGATTATCGATTGCGATCCCGGTCAGGACGATGCGATTGCCATCCTGTTCGCTCTTGGTGCGAGCGACCGGCTCGATGTGCGCGCGATCACCACGGTCGCGGGCAACGTGCCGCTCAATCTCACCGAACGCAACGCCCGCATCGTGCGCGACTGGGCCGAGCGTACGCAATCGCTGCCGGTGTATGCGGGCTGCCCGCGGCCGCTCACGCGCGAACTGGTCACGGCCGCCAACGTGCACGGCAAGACCGGCCTCGAGGGCGTGCCGCTGCATGAACCGATCGCCCCTCTCGCGCCGCAGCACGCGGTTGCTTTTCTGATCGACACCTTGCGCGCGGCGCCGCCGCATAGCGTGACGCTGTGCGCGACCGGGCCATTGACCAACCTCGCCACCGCGTTCATCGAAGCGCCGGAGATTCGCGACGGCATCCGCGAAATCGTGCTGATGGGTGGCGCCTTCTTCGAACGCGGCAACATCACGCCTGCGGCCGAATTCAATATCTACGTCGACCCGCAGGCCGCGCAAGTCGTGTTTGCCAGCGGTGTGCCGATCGTCGTGCTGCCGCGCGACGTCGCCGTGAAAGCGCTGATCACGCCGGCACGGATCGCGCCGATTCGTGCGCTCGGCAATCGCTGCGGCACGATGGCCGCCGACATCATGGCCGCGGAAGTCGCGTATCAGAAGGGACGCAAGGGTGTCGAAGAAGCGCCGATGTACGACCCCTGCGCGACCGGCTACCTGATCGAACCGTCTCTATTCAAAGGACGCGAGGTCAACGTGATGATCGAGACAGTCGGCGAATGGACGCTCGGTGAAACCGTGGTGGACTGGAGTGGGCACAGCGGCCGTAAGCCGAACGCGACCTGGATCACCGAAGTCGACGCAGACGGTTTTTATGCCGCCTTGCGCGCACGGCTCGCCACGCTGCCGTGAGCCGGCCAACCCGTGAACCCGTGAAAGGCTCGACAACGTTTCTGCATTCAGCGCACGTTGTGTCAGATATGCGCGGCGATCCACTCGCGGCACGCCCGCACGTGCGGACCGCGATCGTCGCCGGCAAGCGAAATCAGTGCGATCGAGCGGGTGACGCGCGGCTTGTCGAGGCGCAACGCGACCAGCTCCGTGTCGTGCAGATGCATGGTGTAGAGACTGGGCAGCACCGCAATCGCCAGACGGTTGCGCACGAGTTCGTACAACGGCTCCGTGTACTCGACGCGATAAGCAACCGTCAGTTGCAGACCTTCGGCCCCGCCGGTGCGCTGCAACGCATCGCTGACGCTGCCGCGCACGAACACCGCCAGATCGCGGCCCACCAGCTTTGCCCACGCAAGACTCTTCTTCTGCGCGAGCGGATCGTCGCGCCGCACCACCACGACGATCTGATCCTCGAACAGATCCTGGTAGCGCAACGCCGCTTCGCCGTCGTGGTCCGCCGCGGCCGCATCGGGCTCGTGCACACCGACGCCGAAGTCGGCCGCGCCCTGGCGCACGGCATCGATCAAGGCGGTGTTCGGCATATCGTTCAGCGTGAAGCGCAGCGACGGTTGTTGTGCGCGCAACGAGCCGAGTGCGGGCAACAGGCGCGCAGCCGCCGACGGAATCAGCCCGATGCGTACCGTCTGCACACGCTCGGCGAAGGTGCTCGCCATATCGTCGAAGGTGCCGCGCGCCTGATTGAGCAGGCGCTCGGCGAGCGGCAACACGCTGGCGCCCGCGTGAGTGAGCGTCAGCCGATGAGCGGAACGCGCGAACAGCGGGCCGCCGAGCAGGAACTCGATCTGCCGGATCGCCGCGGTCAGCGCAGGCTGCGTCAACGCGAGCGACTGCGCGGCCTGCGTGAAACTGCGCGCATGCGCAAGCGTGACGAAGTACTGGATTTGGCGCAACGTGAGCGCGGGCAGCAGGGACGAACGGTCGGTCATGGAGAGCAATGCATCGACACAATGCGCAGCAGTATAAATGGCGTGGTTACAGGATGAATCAATTGATCAATAACGAATCTTCAATGTCGAAGACAAACAACCCGGCATACGCTGAGCGCAGCGGCTGGCTCGAACGGCGTTTCGCGCTCGCCGAGCGCAAAACCAGCGTGCGTATCGAAGCGATTGCCGGCATCACGTCGTTTCTCGCGGCCGCCTACTTGCTGGTGGTGATTCCGTCGCTGCTGTCGGCGGGCGGCATGGATCGCGGCGCGGCGACTACCGCGACGATTCTCGTGTTCGTGCTGAGCACGGTATTAATGGCGCTGTACGCGAATCTGCCGTTTCTGGTGGGGCCCGGCATTGGCGGCTCGGTAATTCTCGGCATTACGCTTGCCGGCGAACACGTCGCGTGGCAAACGGGCCTCGGCATTGCGTTCGTCTCCGGCGTGCTGTTCCTGATCCTGACCCTGGTGGGCGCGCGCAGCCTCGTGGTGCGGCTCATTCCAGCACAGATCAAGCTCGGCCTCGGCGCATCGATCGGTTTGTTTATCGCGGTGCTCGGCTTCCGTAACGCCGGGATGGTGATCGCCAACGCGAAGACCAATGCCCTCGCGCTCGGCGATTTCTCGCGGCCCGGCACCCTGGTCGCATTGATCGGCCTCGGCGCGGCTGTCGTGCTGCAAGGCCGCCGCGTGCCCGGCGCGATTTTGTGGGCGATCCTGATTGCGGCCGGCGCCGGGGTGCCGCTCGGCGTCACGCATATGCCCGCGTCATTTCTGTCGTGGCCGCATAGCATCGCGCCGATCGCGTTCAAGCTCGACATTGCGAGCGCATTGAGTGTGGCCGCGATTCCGTATCTGTTCGTGTTCTTCGCGGCGGAGTTTTTCTCGACGCTCGGCACCACGCTCGCCGTCGGCGCCAAAGCGGATCTGCTCGACGAAAACGCGAATCTGCCGAATATCAACCGGCCGTTTCTCGTCGATTCGATTGCGGCAACGCTCGGTCCGGTGTTCGGCATTCCGGCGCTCACCGCGTTGGTGGAGTCCGCGGCAGGCGTTGAAGCGGGTGGACGCACGGGGCTTTCCTCGCTCGCCGCGGCCGCGATGTTCGCCCTGATGCTGTTATTCGTACCGGTCGCTCTGGCCATTCCGAAAGAAGCCACCGCCCCGGCGCTGATCCTGATCGGCTTGTCGATGTTCAGCACGATTCGCCATACGCATTTCGACGACTTCAGCGACTCGCTGCCCGTTCTTTCGATGGTGCTGCTCACGCTGATGTCGAACAGTTTCGGCACCGGTATCGCGGGCGGCCTGCTCTGCTATGTCCTCGTCAAGCTGCTCGCCGGACGTTTCCGTGAAGTACCGTGGGGTCTCTATGTGCTGGCCGTGCCGCTCGGCTATTACTTCTACACCGTGGTCAAGCCGCATTGAACGCTGTGCCTGAGTTGATCGACCCGGTGACGCCGTCTGCTTGCCCACCGGCTCACCCAACGTAGCCGCACGTTTTTACTCTGCATTTGCACTAAACTGAATTCGCGTCGAGTTTTACGCACTACCGAAAACCATACCGATATGAAAGAGACACTAGGCAACGTGCCCGCATCGCGCCTCGGCATTACGCTCACCGACGCCCATCGCGCTTTCTTCACCGCCCTGCCGAAGGTCGAGCTGCATTGCCACCTGCTGGGCGCGGTGCGCCACGAGACTTTCATCGCGCTCGCCGAAAAGAGCCATGCGCCGATCGACCGCGAAGAGATCGACGCCTTCTATACACGCGGTGAAAAGCCGGTCGGCGTGCTGCGTGTGCTGCGCGCGCTCGACGAGCATCTGCTCACGCAGGCAGACGATCTGCATCGCATCGCCTATGAATATCTCGCCGATGCCGCCGCGCACCAGGTGCGTCACAGCGAATTCTTCTGGAATCCTACCGGTACGGTACGCGTCTCGAAGATTCCCTATGCGGATGCGCAAGCGGCCATCGTCACCGCGATTCGCGACGCCGCGCGCGACTTCGGCATCAGCGCGCGCCTGATCCCGAGTATCGACCGCGAAGCCGATCCCGACGAAGCGGTCGCGCTGGTCGACTGGATGTGCGCGCACCGCGCGGACGAAGTGGCGGGCCTCGGCATCGACTATCGCGAGAACGACAGACCGCCTGAGTTGTTCTGGAAGGCGTACCGCAATGCGCGAAACGCCGGTTTCAAAACTACCGCGCATGCGGGCGAATTCGGCATGCCGTGGCGCAATGTCGAGACAGCCGTCGACCTGCTGCAATGCAATCGAATCGATCATGGCTATACGATCGTCGACAACCCGCAGTTGGCGGCGCTTTACGCGGACCGCGGGATCGTGTTCACCGTGGTGCCGACCAACTCCTACTATTTGCGCACACTGGCCCCGGAGGTCTGGGCGGAACAACATCCGATGCGGCGTATGCCAGGTTTGGGCCTGAAAATTCACCCGAATACCGATGACCCCACGCTGCACAAAGTGACGCCGAGCGAGGCATGGCAATTGATGTTCAGTCACTTCGGCTTCAGCATCGCCGAATTGCGGCAGTTCATGCTGAACGGTATCGACGGCGCATGGATCGACGAAGCGACGCGCCACGCATGGCGCGCGGCGTGGGGCGTGGAGTTCGATGCGTTGGCGGCGGCCTTGCCCGCTTAGGTTAGAACGCTGGTGGAACAGCGCCTCGGCTCATGCCACCTACTCCCGTGCCTCCCGCACGGATTCATTCACCAATCCACGATCCGCGCAAATCGCTGTCGTGCAGCAATTGCAGTAACGTGCCCGCCGGACGGCTAAGCCGTTTGGCGGCCAGCGCGATAAATTCCACCGAGGGCAGCGTCGGCAGACTGGCGGCGTTGAGCGGCGGCGCCAGACCCCGTGCGGCCAGATATTGCGGACGAACCGTAATACCGAGCCCACCGCGCGCGGCAGCAATGCAGCCCGCGTGACTGCTGCTCGTGCACACCACCTGCCAGCTGAACCCGGCTTCGGCGAGCGCATCGAGCACCACGGCCCGCGTCACGCTCGGCTCGGCGACCAGAATCAGCGGCAAGGGTTGACTGAGATCGACCCGCGTGCCGACGCGCGCCAGCCACTCCAGCCGCCCCGTGAACAGCGGCACACCACGGCGGTCACCCAGACGCCGCTTACCGACCAGCAGATCGATCGAGCCGGCGTCCAGCAACTCATACAGCTTGCCGGTCATACCGATCGTGATTTCCAGCTCGACATCAGGATGCGCATCGCGAAACGCCGCCAGCACGGTGGGCAGCGGCCCGAGCGCGACGTCGTCCGATGAACCGAGGCGCACGCGCCCTTTCAGGCGCGGTGCGCGAAACTGCGATTCGGCTCGTGCGAGTGCCTGCAGGATCACGGTGGCATGGGCGAGCATGGCCTCGCCGTCCGGGGTCATCGCGAGCGAATGGGTGTCGCGCACCAACAAACGCCGCCCTACGCTCTCTTCGAGCCGGCGGATATGTTCGCTGACGCTCGATTGCGTGAGGTCGAGTTGCCGGCCCGCCTCGGTGAAGCTATGGCAGGCTGCGACGGTTGTGAAGGTCTTGAGCCAGATGGGATTGAGCATGAGTCATTGTCACCCTGGTTATCGGCAAAGTCGATAACAGTCAACGCCCCAGCGTGGTTCCCGATTGACGAGGATGTCAATATCATGACGGAATCCCCCCAACGATTGTTTCGAGCACCGGCCGCCGATCTGTCCCCGCCAGCGCCCCATCGCTCATTTGAATATGAACAAGGATTCCGCCCAGACCGCGCTGCTCTGGATCGTCGCCGCCGGCTTTTTCATGCAGTCGCTCGACACCACGATCGTCAACACCGCGTTGCCGTCGATTGCGCACAGCCTCAACGTCGCGCCCCTCGCGATGCAGCCAATCGTGGTCGCCTACACGCTGACGATGGCGATGCTCACCCCCGCGTCGGGCTGGCTCGCCGACCGCTTCGGCACGCGGCGCGTGTATTTCGTGGCGATCCTCGTGTTCGTGCTCGGTTCGATCTGCTGCGCGAGCGCGCATACGCTCGGTCAACTGGTGATGGCACGGGTCCTGCAAGGGCTGGGCGGCTCGATGCTGTTGCCGATCGGACGGCTCGCCGTCCTGCGCAGCGTCTCGAGCGAGCAATACGTGTCGGCGCTCGCGTTCATTTCAATTGCCGGCCAGTTGGGGCCGATCGCCGGTCCGACGCTCGGCGGCTGGTTCGTTGAGGCGATCACGTGGCACTGGATCTTTCTGATCAATGTGCCGATCGGCGCCGTCGGTCTCTACGCGGTGCAGCGGTTTTTGCCGGCGCATGGCGAAGCCCAGGCGCCGCCATTCGACTTCGTCGGCTGTGGGCTGTTGTCGCTGTGCATGATCGCGTTTTCGCTGGCCGTCGAAGCGCCGGTCGAGACGCACCGCGCGGCATGGTCGGCGGGGCTCTTCGCGCTCGCGGTGGTCAGCGCGCTCGCCTACATTCCGCACGCAAAGCGCCGCAGCAATCCGCTCTTCAAACTCTCGCTCTTCGGTGAGCCGAATTTCAGCGTCGGTCTGATCGGCAACCTGGTGTGCCGCATCGGCTCGAGCGCCGTACCGTTCCTCGTGCCATTGCTGCTGCAATTGCAACTCGGCTACACACCGCTGCATTCCGGCCTGATGATGCTGCCCGCCGCGCTTGCCGGCACCCTCACCAAACGCTGGATTGCGCCGCTCGTGCGCCGCTATGGCTATGACACGTTCCTGCTCGTCAACACGGTGATCGTGGGGTCGGCGATCGTTGCGTTCGCATTGATTACGCGGAGTACGCCACTCATCGTCGAGATCGTGATTCTGGCGGTGTTCGGCGGCGCCAACTCCATGCAATTCGCGGCGATGAACAGCGTCACGCTCAAAGGCCTCTCGCACGAGGATGCCGGCAGCGGCAACAGCCTGTTTTCGATGGTGCAGATGCTGGCGATCGGCCTGGGTGTCTCGATCGGCGGCGGGCTGGTGAATCTGTTCTCGGCGCAATGGGGATCGGCGGCGCTCGGGTTCCGTATGAGCTTCGTGTGCGTGGGCGTCATCACGCTGGTGTCCGCATGGGTGTTTCGCCATCTCGACGAAACGCCCGTCACGCGCGACGTGCGTGGCCAGGCGACCCAGGGCGCGGGGCGCTGAAACGCTGCGCTCAATCCGGAAAACGGATGCCGGACAATCCAGCACACACTTCGATCAAGCGCGCCTGCAACTTGATGGCTGGCGTCGACGACGCAGACGAGCGGCCATCTGACCGGTTCCGTCGACGGAACCTCAAATAAAAACTCGTGGTCTGATGGCGTTCTCCGTCGATCAGCGCAGATATGCCCGGCGCATGACAAGAACCGCATTCCATCGTGCATAAGGCGAATGCATACCGATTCGCGCGAACCGGGCGCCTGACGCGATAGCGTGGCAGTCATTCCACTCATGATGCAGCGTCATCGATCCGCTCGGACAGGCGGCGTTTCCCGACGCCGACCCATGAATTCAAACGGTGTTTCGCGTTAGCATGTCGGGCATTAATGCATAACAAAGGAATATCACATGCCATTTGACGAGCGCATGCTGAACGGCATGGGCGTGCTGACGGCGATCGTTGACTGCGGCAGTTTTGCGGCGGCCGGCGAAGCGCTCGACATGTCGCAATCCGGGGTTAGCCGTTCGGTTGCACGGCTCGAAGCACGGCTCGGCATCCGGCTATTCGACCGCACCACCCGTTCGGTCACGCTGACGGACGAAGGCCGGCGCTTTTACGAACAGATCGTGCCGCTGCTCGGTGGACTCGAAGAAGCCGCCGCTTCGGCGGCTCAGGGTGCGACTGCGGTTCGCGGACGTTTGCGCGTGAACATGGACCCATTCTTCTCGCGGCTCGTGCTGGGACCGCGGCTCGGTGGCTTCATCGATAAACATGCCGATCTGCAACTCGAGTTGATCACGCGTGACCAGTTAGGCGATATGGTCGCCGACGGTTTCGATCTGGCTATCCGTTTCGGCGACCCGCCGGTGTCAACGCTGATTGCACGCAAGTTGCTCGACACACGAATTCTGACCGTGGCGGCGCCGTCGTATCTGAAGAAACATGGCCATCCGGCGAGCCCGGCGGAACTCGAAAGCGGCAAGCACGTGTGCATCAAGTTCCGTGATCCGCTAACGGGTTACCCGTTTAGCTGGGAGTTTCATCGTGGACGCAAGAAGATCGTGATAACACCGCAAGGCAGCTTGACTGTGAACGACGTCGGCACCTTGCATAGCGTGTGCACCGCGGGCCAGGGTGTCGCGCAGATTCTTGCGCTTGGCGCCGAGTCGTTGCTCGCCACCGGCAAACTGGTTGAACTGTTTCCCGACTGGGGCGACGAGGTTTATCCGCTGTATGCGCTCTACCCTTCGCGGCATCATCCACCGGCCAAGGTGCGGGCTTTCTTCGACTTTATCGTTTCGCTGACCGGGGGCTCGATACGCGAACCGGCCGTTTGAATTGAGGCTGGGCGAATGCGATGCCCTGCCGACAATCACGGCAGGTAGCCCTTCGCTTATCGGCGTAGAGAGAGCGCACGCGGCACAAATAGAAAAACCGGCTTCACGCCGGTTATTTTCGTTCCGCAAGCCTAAAGAGTGGCGGGTTTCTTTTTGAGCGTCAGGACTGGGCGCGTTTGCATCAGCGTACGCTTCGCGCCGAGCCACTTCGTGACATGCTTGACCCATTGCTTCGGTGCGGCTTCGTTGGCCGGCTGGCCTTGCTGCGGGCCGCTTGCTGCCGGTGCGGCCGATTCGTTGATGCCGGCAATGCGTGCGGCTTCGCGCCGCCGTTTGCTCTCGGCGATTTCGTCTAGGTTGACTTGGTCATCATCCATGCTGGAACTCCCGCGACGAAGCAGCGCGAGGCGCCGGTGGGCGCCGCGTTGCTTCGGCTGTGGAACAAGGCGGCGCACGGCAGGTCCGGTTGGACGTACCGCGCCGCGCTGCGTCAAGAAATCGTATAGCGGTTTTGCGGACCGCCGACATACAGACCGCGAGCGAGCGTGAGGATTTGCTCGCGATGACGGTCGAAGGCCGCCAGCACTGCCGGTTCGTCGGAGCCGACGCTCGGGCTCAGATTCGAAATGACCGAATTATTGACAGTGAAGGCGATTTCGCGCGCGTTGTCGTAGCCCCAGAAATTGACACAATGACGGAAGGCGTCGTAACTGCGGCTTGGGTTCGGGAAGTTGAGGGACATTTCACGCTCCCGTGGTGTTTGCCTTCTTCACGGTGCGCTGAATGTGGGGCGCGGTCAAGGGGTTGTTTGTAAGTGTTAGGGTTTGCCCATACGGGGGCTTTGGTTTTTGCCTGCGCGGCGCTTTGTCTGTGCTTTTATGGCGTTGGCCTTTCCTTGATCTGTCTGCGCGGCGCTTTCTCTCTGCGCGCCTACGGCGTTGGCCTTTCCTTGCATTCTTATTGGTCTATTAGCGTTGCCCCTGTGCCTGTTTGCCTGCGGCGGTGGCCTTTCCTTGATCTGTCTGCGCGGCGCCTTCTCTCTGCGCGCCTATGGCGTTGGCCTTTCCTTGCATTCTTATTGGTCTATTAGCGTTGCCCCTGTGCGGGGCGGCACTTACTTTCTTTGCCGCCGCAAAGAAAGATAAGCAAAGAAAGCGGCTCGAAGCCCCTGCTAAGCGGGTCCCTCGCACAGTCGCGGTAGTGGTGCATCTGGAATCCGTGCCCTCGCGCATTCGGCGTTAGTGACAAAGGGCTCATCAGCGCCCACTCCGCACTGCGTGCGTCGCGGATGGGTCTGCCAGGGAAACCATGAGGCTTCGATTGCGCGCGGCGGGGGACCATCGGCTTCGCCTCGGCGAAGCACCTAGGTGTCCCCGATGACGAACTCCGCAGCGCGTGAATATGCGCAAACACTGACCAAATGAAACGCCATTGCCATTGCCAGCGCCAGCGCTGTAACAGCGACGGTGGTGGCGGCAATCGCCGCAGTGATCGCGATGGCAGTGGCGATGCAACGGCGGGCCAAAGTGCTGAGCAAAACGCGAGTGCGAAAACGTAGTGGTCGGTTTTATGAAATACCCTTCGGCGCGCGCAGCGCCGCCGGAAGTATGACGCCCTTGTCACTCACGCCGAATGTGCGGGAACACAGATTCCAGATGCACCACTACCACAACTGTGCGGGGGACCCGCTTAGCAGGGGCTTCGAGCCGCTTTCTCTTGCTTACTTCTCTTTGCGGCCGGCAAAGAGAAGTAAGTGCCGCCCCGCACAGGGGCAACGCTAATAAACCAATAACAATTCAAGGAAAGGCCAACGCCGTAGGCAAACAGACGAACAAGCGCCGCGCAGGCAAAAAGCCATCCCTATGCCTTAACCTCATCCAACAACTCCCTAACAGCCCCCCGAGCCTCGCGCGCCAGCGCGCCAAGATCAACACCTTCAATCTGATCATCAACAACAACCCGCTTCCCAGCAGAAAAAAGCACCGCCAGCGATGGCCTCCCACCCGAAGCAACCGGCCCAATCGCCGGATCATGCAACCCAAAATACCTCGGATCATCGAGCCGATAAACCGCGAGATCCGCGGCATACCCCACAGCAACTTTCCCAACCTCATCAAGACCCATAACGCGAGCCCCACCCGCCGTCCCCCAATGAACCACATCGGCCACACTGGCCGCCCCCGCCCCACCCTCAAAACTGCCGCCCCGATACGTCGGCTGCGCCATCATCCCAAGCCGCGCCCGCTGCGCAAGCCACGTCATATGCACTTCGGAAATCATATCGGCCGCTTCGTTCGAAGCCGCACCGTCGACGCCAATCGACACCGGCACCCCAGCATCAGCCATCTCCCGCACTGGGCAAATACCGCTACCCAGCCGCCCATTACTCTGCGGACAATGCGCAACACCCGTGCCCGTCTGCGCGAGCAGCGCAATTTCGTCGGCATCGACCTTGACGAGATGCGCATACCACACGTCGCTGCCAAGCCAGTCGTGCTCGCCGCAAAAAGCGACCGGAGACTGCCGGTACATCGAATGCGCACTGTCCTGATAGCCGACCGTCTCCGACAAGTGACTATGCAAACGCAAACCCAACCGGCGCGCGACCGCCGCAGTCTCACGCATCTCTCGAGGAGAAATCGAATACAACACCGTGGTCGGTGCCATCACGACTCGCTGCATCGCTCGAGGTGAAGCATCGTGGTATCGGGCTGCGAGCCGTTCGATATCCGCTACATAAGTGTCCAGCGTTTCGGGACGCAACGCCGTCGGCAATTCGGCTTCGAGTTGCCGTGTTTGTGTCGCGCCGCCGCGCAGCAGGACGAAACGCAAACCGAGCTTCTCCGCTTCTTCAAACAGAATCGCCGAACTGTCGAACGGCATGCCCGGGTAGTACACGTAGTTGTGATCGGCCACCGTCGCACAGCCGGAACGCGCCAGTTCGATCAAACCGATGCGCGCCGCGAGCCGGAAGCGCCGCTCGTCGAATAGCGCACGAAAGCGATACGGCGTCGCTGCAAGCCATGGCGTGAGCGTGGCATCGAGGCCGGCCGTGTCACCCTTGAGCAGCGACTGGAACAGATGGTGATGGGTGTTGACCCACGCTGGGTAAATCACGCAATCGGTCGCGTCCACAACCGTCTCGCCAGGACGTGGCGTAAGCGCGCCAATCGCGTCGATCGTATCGCCGACGATGCGAATGTCGGGACCCTTCACACGCGACGGATCATCCGCCGTGCCACGTCCGCCAGTCATGATCGCGGCGGCGTTGCGGATCAGCGTGGAGGGTTTCGTGTCGTATGTCGTCATAAGCCTGAGCGCGAAAAATCAAAGTTGGCTATCGTGCCAGCCACGCAAACCGATGCGCGACACCCATGCCGTGATGGCGAATAACACGACGCCCGTCACGGTGATCAGCAGCAATGCTGCAAAAAGCCGCGGAATATTCAGCTGAAAACCCGCTTGCAGAATCTGATAGGCAAGGCCCGCACCGCTGCCGCCCGTCCCCGCGACGAACTCGGCAACCACCGCACCGATCAGCGAAAGGCCGCTCGAAATCCGCAGGCCGCCGAAGAAATACGGCAACGCACTCGGAATTCGCAAGCGCACCAAAGTCTGCCAACGGCTCGCGCGATTGATCTTGAAGAGATTGATCAAACCCGGATTCACACTACGCAAGCCAAGCGTCGTGTTCGAGATGATCGGGAACAAGGCCACCAGGGTCGCGCATAGCACCAGCGCCACATTCATGTCCTTGACCCAGATGATGATCAGCGGCGCGATCGCCACAACCGGCGTCACCTGCAGCAGAATCGCATACGGAAACAGGCTCGCTTCGATCAACGGGCTCTGCACGAACAGCAAGGCGATGACGACACCCAGCACGGTGGCAAGCGCAAACGCCAGCAGTGTGATTTTCAATGTCGCCAGCAAACTGCCGAACAGCAAGGGTGCGTCCTGCACCAACTCAGTCGCGATCGCCGACGGCGATGGCACCAGATACGCCGGCACCTTCATCAACACGCACCAGCCCTGCCACAGCGCCAGCACCACCACACCCACCACCCACGGCGCGATCGCCTTCGTCATGCCCGGACGTTGCAACCACGGCCGACGCGCGCGCTTCGCAGCCGCCGGGGTCCGCCTCGTCTCTCTGGTGTCGTTGGTGTTGGCCGAATGACCCGCAAGCACTTCGCCTGTCATGATTGCACTCCTGTTTCTTCGTTCGCAAACGACGCGCGATGCGCATCGGTAATCAACTCGGAGAGCGTCTTGCAGTGCTGCATGAACGGCTCGCTGACGCGGAATGCATCGTCGCGTTCAAGCGGGCCATCGATCGGCACTTCGGCGATGATGCGACCCGGCCGGGCCTGCATCACCACCACGCGGCTCGATAGATACACCGCTTCGTAAATGCTGTGCGTGACGAACACCACCGTCATGCCACGCCGTTGCCACAGCGCGCGCAAATCGCTGTCGAGGCGGTTGCGGGTGAACTCGTCGAGCGCGCCGAACGGTTCGTCGAGCAACAGCAGATCCGGCTCGGTGACGAGCGCACGCGCCAGCGACGCGCGCATCTGCATGCCACCCGACAACTCGCGCGGCAGCACCTTGCCGAACTTCGCGAGCCCCACACCATCGAGGGCCTCGGCGACGCGCGCATCCGCTTCACGGCGCGGCACGTGCGCGAGATCGAGTGGCAGGCGCACGTTATCGGCAACGCTGGCCCATGGCATCAAGGTCGCTTCCTGAAACACCATCGACATGCGCCGCCCTGTCGAGCCGACCGTGTCGAACGGCTGGCCCCACCAACGCATATGACCGTGCGTCGGCGCTTCAATGCCGGCGAACATCTTCAGCAAGGTACTCTTGCCGCAGCCTGACGGTCCAAGCAAGGAGATGAACTCGCCGGCCTCGATCGAAAGCCGCACGTCTTCGAGCGCGACCGTGCCGTTCGGATAGCGCTTGTCGACGCGCTGCACCGACAGCAAGGGCGCAGGCGGCTTCGGGGAACAGGTTTCAGCGGACGCCATGATCATGCCTCCACGTGGATGGGGAACACTTCGCGAAAGACTTCGGACTCGCCGTTATCGTTCAATAGCTTCAGCAACATGCGGCGCATCAGCAAACCGGGCTGGTCCGATTCCATGTGACATTCCTGCTGACGGCGTACGTCGATGCACGCGTCGTAGTCGGTGGCTTCGAGAATGTCGCGATCTTCGTCGGTGATCGGACGGTCCCAGTCGATCAGTTCCTGCGTCGAACACGCGTCTTCGGTGTCGTTGCGATAGAGCCATTGCGACAGCATCAGCGTGCGGTCGTCGATCGGCGTCGCGCAGTTATAGATGATGTGATGGACGCCGCTCGCCGGATACACGCAACCAAAGCGGCGCGCGAACGGCATGTACCAGCGGTTGATCAGATGGCGCTCGGTGACTTCCTCGGTTGTGCCCGTGATGCGATAGCTCGCCGGCGGATTGCGCACGGGGACATGCGTCTCGGCCTCGAAGCCCCACTCATTCGGACGGAACTCATATTTCGACGGTTTCGGGTTGTCGAACAGACCGAAGTTGCCTTTGTGCACGAAGCTGAAGTGCGAGTTGTCGAAGGAGTTTTCCATCATGCGCAGCGGGCTCGTTTCCCAGCGCTCATAGAACTGCAGGATACGGCGGTAACCGGGTGCGCCCTCTTCTGGAAACTCGGGAATCGGTTGCAGCGGATCGTCGAGCGCGACCCACGCATAGCCGTAGCGTTCTTCGCAGTGATACGACGGCACGACCGCGCGCGACGGAATCGCGCTGCCGTTGTTCTGCGGAATCTTCACGCATTGGCCGGTGCAGTCGTAGGTCCAGCCGTGATAGCCACAGGCGATATTGCCGTCGCTGTCGACGAACCCCTTCGACAGTTTCGCCGTGCGATGGCAGCAGCGATCGCGCAGTGCGTGCGGCTTGCCGCCTGCGCCCTTCCATAACACGATCGGCTCGCCGAGCAAGGTGAACGGCTGCGGACCGGCATCGAGTTGCGCCATCGGCATGATTGCGTACCAGAAGCGGCGCAGGACCTTTTGACGGGTGACCAGCATGGTGAAACTCCTTCACTAAGCGTATAGGCGGTGCATGGGGTGCACGTGGTGTTGTCAGCGATCAGGCCTTAGGGCATGACCTTTGCGTTCTGGATGTATTGCAGCGTGTAGGCCGCGCGATAGTCGGTCGAGGGTTTGAGAAGCTTCGCGTCGACCATGTACTCGAAGGTTTTCTTCCAGCGCGCATCGGTCATCGTGCCGATACCCTGGGTTGCCGCATCGCCGCCCGTCACGAGCTTGAGCTTCTTCAGTTGTGCGACGCCGTACGCGAGTTGCGCGTCGCTCATCTGCGGGTTGTCTTTCTTGATCAGCGCGTTAGCCGGCGCCGGATCGTTCAGATAGCTCTTCCAGCCTTCCATCGATGCCTTCACGAAACGCGCCACCATGTCCGGCTTGTTCTTCATCGTGTCGCGCATCGTCACGATCGTCGAGTTGTACGGCGGATAGCCGTCGTCGGCGAACAGAAAGAAGTGCGCGTTCACGTGCGCCTGCTCGGCCTGAAACGTTTCCGACGACGGATACGCCTGCATCGCCACGTTCGGATCCGCGAAGAACGGTTGCAGGTTGAAGGTGTACGGACGCGCCTGCGCTTCGGTGTAGCCGTACTTCGCTTTGAGCCACGGCCACCATGTCGTGCGGCCCGAACCGGCGACGAGGATTGTCTTGTTCTTCAGACCCGCGAGACTCGTCACGTCGGCGTGGGTCATCATGCCTTGCGGGTCGAACTGGAAAGCGGCGGCGACCGTCGTCACGGGGATACCTGCTTCGACGCTGGAGAGGACCTGGAAGTCGTAGCCCATCAGGAAATCCGCCTGACCTCCGGCGAGCAATTGCATGCCGTTGACTTGCGGACCGCCCATTTTGAT
Organism: Burkholderia sp. GAS332; assembly: GCA_900142905.1. Classification (NCBI taxonomy): domain Bacteria; kingdom Pseudomonadati; phylum Pseudomonadota; class Betaproteobacteria; order Burkholderiales; family Burkholderiaceae; genus Burkholderia; species Burkholderia sp. GAS332. The sequence continues at coordinate 3,100,165 of FSRV01000001.1, forward strand.
CGTGACATCCAGCCCGTACTTCTTGTAGATGCCGGTCGCCACCGCCTGATAGAAACCGCCGTGCTCAGCTTGTGCATACCAACTGGTCAGCAAGGTCACGTGATCTTCGGCATGGACCAACGGCGCGGCAAGCGTGACGCCGGCAAGCGCCGCGGCGCTTGCCACGCGTGCGACTAATGAGCGAGATGAGGAGCCAAGCGAGTGGCCGCAAGAAGCAATTCGGGCAATGCGGGAAAGAAGACGCAGAACGCGCATGACTGAACTCCGTGTGAACATGGGGTAGTGGAAAGGCAAAACGGTCGGGAGCGTCGACGCGATTAATGCTAGGCACGCGATGGATGCGCCGTACGTGACGTACGGACGCACAGGGTCGGCCTCACGAGACCGCAAACTCGCGAAACAGAAGGCGCAATCGAGGACGCATAACAGTCGGGTGAAAATTTGGGGCAACTGCATCGCACGCTCCTTGTTGGCGGAACCGGACGGTTCCGTTCAAACGTCGAATTGCTTCGACGTGGGCGCACGATGCGCCCCAAGAGCAATGCCCCACGGTGACCGGCACATGCATGCCGGCTCGCTAGCCGCTTCTACTCTGGTTTTCCTTTAAGCGAATGTTGTGCCAGTTGTTGCGAAGCAGCATGCGCCTCGGTAACGCGGGCATTTCGAGCAAAGCACGATCTTCGCTTGACGCGGCACTGCACTCGCACGAAGCGCATCGGCACCGCGCGGGTGCATCCGGTGCGCGTTTTGGCGCGGCGCACATGCAGCACGATAAGACGCACCCCGTCGTCAGGCCTGAGCCTTGCTACTCATTAAGTATCCTCAAACCAGGAGCATGCAAATGAGCGCGACCAAAGAAAGCACCTCGACCAAGCCGGCCGACATCGAACATCCGCAACCTGCCACTCACAGCGACAACGAAAAGAGCAAGCTGCCCGAGCGCGACGATGAGGGGCGCCATCAGTCTCCCGCTGACCGGCCGGGCAAGAAACCCGGCGAGGGTGAACCGTCAGTCAGTTGAAATATCAAGCGCCAATCTGGGAGCGGCTTTGCTGCGTTTAAGCGGCAAAACCGCATCAATCTTTCCCTTCCAAAGCCTTTCAGAAGGCAGACATTTTTTCCGAATTATTACCAATTATTTTTCTGGCGCGATCGACTATTTTTCTGCTTGCAGCACCGTGAGCGCCCAGCGAACCGGCTGCCGCCCCTCAACAGATAAAAAAGGCGAAGCCCATGTCCGTCTCACTCACCTCTTCGGCCTCATCCACGTCCCCTTCGGTCCCGCGGGTGTCCATTTGCCTGCCCACGTGTAATCGTCCTGAACTGCTCGTCGCGTGTATCGACTCGTGCCTCGCGCAAAGCTACGGCAATCTGGAAATCGTGATCGGCGACGATTCGAAGGACGCGCGCACCCAGCAATTGATGGCGACGCGCTATGCGAACGAGCCGCGCATCCGCTATGCGAGGAACCAGCCGTCGCTCGGGCAGGCGCGCAACGTCGCGAGCCTGTTCGAGCGCGCACGCGGCGACAAGATCCTGCTGATTCACGACGACGACCTGCTTACCACCGACGGCGTCGAAAAGCTCGTATCGCTATGGGCGCGTCATCCGCAACTGGAAGTGGCGTTCGCCGATCAGTACGAGGCCGACCACGTCGGTGCAGTCGATTTCGACGCGAGCGCGCGACTGAACACCGCATTTCACCGCACCAAGGATGCTGAAGGCTTGCAGACTTTGCCCGGCCGATGCGGGCTGATCCAGATGTTCCCGAACAACGGCTGGATGGCCAACGCGGACCTCGTCAAGCGGATCGGCTACAAGGATCAGTACGGCATGTGCTGCGATTTCACGTTCGGTACCGAACTCTGTCTCGCGGCACGTGAGGTGTTTTATCTGCATGACTACGTGTCGGTGTATCGGAAGACGGCAACCTCGATCTCGCATAGCACGCGCGGCACAACGGTTGCAGCGACCGTCAGTGCGTATGCGTTCGTCAAGGCGCTGAAACTGCCGCCGCAACTGGAACCGTCACGCAAGCTGGCATTGCGCCGGCTCGCGCCGATCGTCGTCTCGGTTCATGCGAAGAATCGCCAGGCGATGCTCGGGTCGAAGATCGCGCTCACGCATCTGTTCGCCTACAACTATGGTTTCAGCATGCGGCTCTATTACCACCTGCTCATGCTCTCACGTGCGGCCGTAAGCCCGGTCAGCGAACCTGCATAGCGGCTTTAGGTTTAACCGGTCAGTCGCCAGACAATGCCTCGGCGGCGGCCGGTGCAAGCGGTCGCACGATGCGCTTGCGCCGCGTCAGCGCATACGTGGCGACGCGGTCGAGCGCCGTGCACAGCACCAGGTAGATGAAGCCGACGAACAGGAAGATCTGCGCGGGGTACACCATCAGCCGATTGCTGACCTGCGTCGCGACGAACGACAGTTCACCGACGCCAACGATATACGCGAGCGAGGTGTCCTTCACCAGCGACACCCATTGGTTCACGAACGAAGGCGCCATGATGCGCATCGCCTGCGGCAGCAACACGTAGCGCAGGGTTTGCATCCGCGTCAGTCCGAGCGACAGCCCGGCTTGCCACTGACCGTCGCCGACCGCGCGAATGCCCGCATGCACCGAGTGCGCGAGATACGCGCCGCCGATCAGCGAGAGCGCGCAAACGACCGTTGCGAGTCCAGGCACATCGACATGGAAGACTACCGGCAGCAGGAAATACGTCCAGAAGATCAGCATCAACACGGGAATTGCGCGGAAGAAACCGATCACGAGCAGCAAGGGCACACGGGCGATGCGCCCCGCCATCGCCAGCGCAATGCCACCGGCGACGCCGAGCACGGCCGACGCAAGCGCGGAACACAAGGCAAGCACGAGGGTGAGCGCCGCGCCGCCGAGCGGTCCTTGCGGAAATGCGCCGACCAGCAGATACGGCAGGTTATTGGCAAACAGCGACCATGTCATGCTCAGCGCCTCACGAATGAACGGTCACGCGCATGCGCCACCGTATGCGAGACGGCTTCGATCAACGCGACAGCGGCGATATACAACACGGTTGCCACACCGAACGCCTCGAACGTTTTGAAGCTCTCCGTCTCTACCTGACGCGATGCGTACGATAGTTCGGCAAGGCCGATCGCCATGGTCAGCGATGAATTTTTCACGAGGTTCATGTATTGGCCAAAGAGCGGCGGCAACGAAATGCGCACGGCTTGCGGCAGAACGACGTAGCGAAAAGCCTGCAATGGCGTGAGACCAAGGGCCGCGGCCGCAGCATGTTGACCGACCGGCACACCACGCAAACCCGCCTGGAACTCCTCGGCGATAAACGCCGCCGTATAGCACGTGAGCCCGATCCACCCGGCGACAAACTCGAACGACGGCCAGCGCAACGCACACGCACCGATGTGCGCGCTATGCGGCGTGTTCAGCCATTGCATCACTACGTCAGGCATCAGCGTGGCCGCGCCGAAGTACCAGAAGAACAGTTGCACCAGCAACGGCGTGTTGCGAAACACAAGGACATAGGTGGCCGTTGCACGACGCAGCCAGCCATACCGGGCATGACGCGCGATCGCCAGCACGAAGCCCAACAAGGTGGCCGCGAGCGCCGCCGTCAACGAGAGACCGACGGTTACACCGAAGCCTTGCCACAGCCACGTCAGATACTTTGGAGCGAGCCACGCTTGCATCTTTCAACCTGCTTCATTAAACCTGCTTCTTTCACAAACGCCGACGGGCACGTTGCCAACGTGCCCGTTTATTCACGGGTGCTACACCGACACGGCGATCAGGTCTTGTCGCCAATCTTGAAGATGCGCACAAGCGGCGTCTTCGTTTGCGGACCAAACCAGCGGTTGTAGATCTTCGCGGCCGAGCCGTCGGCTTCCAGTCCCTTCAGCGTGTCGTTCACGAATCCAACGAGGCGCGTCTCGCCCTTCGGAATGCCGACGCCCATATAGTCGTTCGAAATCGTGAACGCCGGAAGCTCGTAGTTCTGCTTGTCCGGCACATTGGCGAGCAGGCCGACCAGCTTCGGACCGTCCTGCGTGATCGCCTGCACGTTGCCCGCGCGCAAGGCCGCAAACGCAAACGGCGTGTCGTCGTACGCGACGATCGTGGCTTGCGGGAATTTCTCGCGAAGCGTGATTTCGTTGGTCGTGCCCTTGTCGGCGCCCACCCGCAGGCTGTTGATCTGATCCGGCGACTTCAGGACACCCTTCTTCGCCAGAAACTGCTGGCCCGACGAGAAATATGGAATGCTGAAATCGACCTGTTTGGCGCGCTCGTCGGTGATCGTGAAGTTGGCGAGCACCAGATCGACTTTCTTCGACGTCAGGAACGGAACGCGGTTGGCCGGGTTGGTCGGTTGCAGTTCGAGTTTCACGCCGAGCTTATCGGCGAGCGCCTTCGCGTAGTCGACGTCGAGGCCGACGATGTGGTTGCTGGTTGCGTCGACGTAGCCGAACGGCGGGTTGCTGTCGAAGGTCGCGACGCGCAGTACGCCTGCCTTCTTGATGTCATCGAGACGGTCGGCGTGGGCGAGTCCCGATACCGTCATCGAGAGTCCCGTCATTGTCATGAGCCAGGCAGCGAGTATTTTCGATTTCATTTTTATGGATCTCTTTGTTTGTGTGCGGTGCTTGTGCAATACGCGTGCGATGTTTCAGAAACGGATGCGCGTTGGCCATATCCGTTGCAACCGTGAGGTGCAACCGATAGTCACGCATGGGCGCCACATTAGCAGCGGCGCGGCGCGTACCGAACCAAGAAATGCTCCTGTATTAAGCGCGTTTTCTGCTAAGCATCCGCTCATTAGCAAACGCGTATTTGTCGCTTGGTCTTGCGCGTGCGGCTGATTAGGATGGACCTCGAACCGACATCAGCCCCGAGGTGATTTGCCATGTCCGACAGTGCCTGTTTCAAGCCGCGTGTGATCGAGCCGGTCGTCGTCAATCAGCCTGAGGGATTGGGGCTTGCTGTGGAGTTGTGGCTTGCGCATCCCGTCGATGGAATTGCGGGGCGAGCCGTGCAGATTCATTTACGCAGCGGTGCGAAGATGGCGCAAGCCGAGGCGCTGCGCGACCTGCTGCATGTGCTGGGAACAGAGATCGTGGTGGCTTGAGCGTGCGCTCTGCACGGGGCTTGCCGCATTTGCCGTACTTGCCGTACTTGCCGTACTTGCCGTACTTGCCGTACTTGCCGCATTTGCCGCATTTGCCGCATTTGCCGCATTTGCCGCATTTGCCGAGGCGATAAAAAACGGCGGCCGGGTTACCCCGAGCCACCGTTCTTAAGCAGCGCTCATGCGCGCTGTCCGAGCGTGTTGCCCATGCTCACGGTTCGTGACGCAGATACCCTTCTTTCGAAGGATCGCGCATGCGCAGCGACACGAGGCCGGCGATTGCGCACAGCGCGGTCACATACCAGTAGAACATCGACTCGTTGCCCACCGACTTCAGCCACAGCGCGACATACTCCGCCGAGCCGCCGAAGATCGCATTGGCCACTGCATACGACAGTCCCACGCCGAGCGCGCGCACTTCCGGCGGGAACATTTCGGCCTTGATCAGGCCGCTGATCGACGTATAGAAGCTGACGATCGCTAGCGCCACGACGACAAGGCCGAACGCCGCATACGGGCTCGTCACGTCTTTCAATGCGTGCAGCAGCGGCACGGTGCCGATGGTCGCGAAGAGGCCGAAGAACAGCATCGAACGACGGCGGCCGATGCGGTCCGACAAGGCGCCGAACGCCGGCTGCATCACCATGTAGACGAACAGCGCCGCGGTCATCACGTTGCTGGCTGTCTTGGCATGCATGCCGGCTGTGTTGACCAGGTACTTCTGCATGTAGGTGGTGAACGTGTAGAAGATCAGCGAGCCGCCGGCCGTGAAGCCGAGCACTGTCACGAAGGCACGCTTGTGCTGCCACAGGCCGCGCAGCGTGCCGGCTTCCTTGCGCCGACGCGTTTCGGCGGTAGTGGTTTCTTCGAGCGATTTACGCAGATACAGCGCGACCAGCGCCGCCAACGCACCGATCACGAACGGCACGCGCCAACCCCACGCTTTCAGCTCTTCGGTGGAGAGGGTTTGTTGCAGAATCACTAGCACCAGCAGCGCGCACAACTGGCCGCCGATCAGCGTGACGTACTGGAACGACGCGAAGAAACCGCGACGGCCCTTGAGCGCGACTTCACTCATATAGGTTGCGCTGGTGCCGTATTCGCCGCCTACCGACAGGCCCTGGAACAGGCGTGCGACCAGCAGCAGCGCTGGCGCCAATGCGCCGATCTGCGCATACGTGGGGAGCACTGCGATGACGAGCGAGCCGCCGCACATCATGAACACCGACACCATCATCGCGCTCTTGCGCCCGTGCTTGTCGGCGAGCCGGCCGAAGAACCAGCCGCCGATCGGGCGCATCAGGAAGCCTGCGGCGAAGACGCCCGCGGTGTTGAGCAGCTGCGTGGTGGTGTTACCGCTCGGGAAGAAGGCAGGCGCGAAGTACAGCGCGCAGAACGAGTACACGTAGAAGTCGAACCACTCGACTAGATTGCCAGATGATGCGCCGACGATCGCGAAGATACGGCGCCGGGTGTCGTGTGGGTCGTGAGCCGTGGCCACGGTTTGGTCGGATAGGTCGGTCATGCTGTTGTTTTTCCTTGTCTTTAAACGGAGGTGGCGGTCGTGGCGCCGCCTTCACAACACGTGCATCGAGGTGCCGCAGGGGCACCTGTAGCGCGCGTGCGCGAATTTTACAGAATTGCAAGGAGGAGATGGGAGTTTGTTAAGTTCGCTGGCGCGAACGAGAGGTTGTTGCCTGCGCGGCGCTGGTTTGTCTGTTTGCCTGCGGTGTTGGCCTTTCCTTGATCTGTCTGCGCGGCGCTTTCTCTCTGCGCGCCTACGGCGTTGGCCTTTCCTTGATCTGTCTGCGCGGCGCTTTCTCTCTGCGCGCCTACGGCGTTGGCCTTTCCTTGATCTGTCTGCGCGGCGCTTTCTCTCTGCGCGCCTACGGCGTTGGCCTTTCCTTGCATTCTTATTGGTCTATTAGCGTTGCCCCTGTGCGGGGCGGCACCTACTTTTCTTTGCCGCCGCAAAGAAAAGATAGGCAAAAGAAAGCGGCTCGAAGCCCCTGCTAAGCGGGTCCCCCGCACAGTCGCGGTAGTGGTGCATCTGGAATCCGTGCCCTCGCACCTTCGGCGTTAGTGACAAAGTACTCATCAGCTCCCACTCCGCACTGCGTGCGTCGCGGATGGGTCTGCCAGGGAAACCGTGAGGCTTCGATCGCGCGCGGTGGGGCCATCGGCTTCGCCTCGGCGAAGCACCCAAGTATCCAAATGACGATTTGCGCAAGCAAATGAAAGAGCGATAACACAGCCCGAATGAAACGCCGATGCGTCACAGTGCCATGGGCATAAGCAGTCGCGTGGCGTGGCAGAGGCAGAGGCAGAGGCAGAGGCAGAGGCAGAGGCAGAGGCAGAGGCAGAGGCAGAGGCAGAGGCAGAGGCAGAGTTGATGCTACCGCGGGCCACGGTTCCGTGCCAAAACGCGGGAGCCTGACCACAACGGACGGTTTTCTGAAATGCCCTTCGGCGCGCGCAGCGCCGCCGGAAGTATGACGCCCTTGTCACTCGCGCCGAATGTGCGAGGGCACGGATTCCAGATGCACCACTACCGTGACTGCGCGGGGGACCCGCTTAGCAGGGGCTTCGAGCCGCTTTCTCTTGCTTACTTCTCTTTGCGGCCGGCAAAGAGAAGTAAGTGCCGCCCCGCACAGGGGCAACGCTAATAAACCAATAAGAAATCAAGGAAAGGCCAACACCGTAAGCACACAGACAAAAGCGCCGCGCAGGCAACCAAACCAGGCAGAGCCCCACTCCGCAGGCACACAGACAAAGCGCCGCAAAGCACAAAAAACCCTCAGCGCTCCGCGCAAAAACCACCCTTAATCCTCGTCATCCGTCCAAGGAATATCCACATCAGAAATAAAGGCCACCGTCGCAAACGGCCCCCCATCCTGCCGCCCGATCTTCCCATCGGCCCGCTGCCATTCAACCCTGAACACCGTGCCAGGATCATCCGCAATCAACCGCACCGTGCGAACCTCATCCGGATCCGACTCCTCGACAGGGCCATCAAGCGACACCTGCAATTCCTGTGGCCACAGCCCGTCAGTCGGATCGTAAATCTTGTCGCCATCCGCAATCAGCGTGAAGGCTTCCACACCGATCGTCGCCGACGCCTCCACGATCATCTTCCCCAACGCGCGCAGCAACGCCGTCGCCCGTGCCGAGTTGGCCTGGCGAATTGCAAGATCCCCGCGCGTCAGCGCCTGCTCAAGTTTTGGGTTTGTTTTTTGTTGCGCCATTCGATTTCCTGAGTCCTATCGCTCTGTTGTGGACGGCACGCTCATTCATCACGCACCGCCCTCCTTTTTTCGGGCTGAATCCTACCACTGGTGTGGGCCGCCGCATCACGAGCCGCGCAGTAGAGGTCGTACAAGCCGCCCCGTCACCACAGTTTAGGTCGCGATTCGCCGGCCGGCAGGGAGATTTGCCTTTCAATGCGTCTCGCCGCGCTGTCGAGCCGGCGCCTGAGCCCGCGGTCGAGCCGGCTTCGGCGCCGCAGCATCCGCGGGCTTCGCGCCGCCGATCTCCGCGATCAAATGGTCACGGAACGCCCTCACCGACGGCGGCAGCGCCCGTCCAGCCATCGTCTGTACCTGAATGCTGCGCTGGCGCATCTGCGGATGCGTCAGCGGTATCGCGACAAAGCCGTCGTCGGCGTAACGGTCGCGCACCGACAGCAGCCCGGTGAACACGATCGCCCCGGACTTCTGCGCGTAACGGTACATCGCGCCGCTATTGTTGGAGGTGAGATCGGGCTCGAGCAGCACGCCTTCAAGTGCGCAGGTGATATCGATCAGTTGCCGAATCGTCGTGCCAGGCTCCGGCAGCACCAGCGGATAGCGCTGCAGGTCGGCGAGCGACACCTTCGCGCGCGCGGCCAGCGGATGATCGGCGCGCAGCAGCGCCAGCACCGGCGCCCGTTCGGTGTGTTCGACCTTGACGCCCTTTTCCGGGGCGAGGCTAAACGTCAGCGCAAGGTCCGCGTCGCCATCACGCACCCGGCGCGTCGCCTCGCCCGGCTGCATCACGGAGAGCGTGAAGTCGATCCCCGGATAGTGACTGCGGAACGCCGCCATCGCGCTGGGCAGGAAGTCCGCGGCGAACCCCTCCGAACTGGCGACCTTGATCATGCTGCCGTGCAACGCCTCGAGGCCGCCGATCTCCTTCATCACGTGCTCCGCCTCGAGCAGGCTGCGCTGGGCATAGGCCAGCAGGCGCTCGCCCGCCTCGGAAAGCGACATGCCGCGCGGCCGCCGCTCGAACAGCGTGGCGCCGAGATCGCTTTCGAGCCGCGCGATCTGCCGGCTGATCGCCGAAACGGCCACGTGCAGTCGCGCCGACGCGTCGCTGATTGAACCGGTACGCGCCACCTCGACAAAATAGCGCAACGCAATGCCGTGTAACGAAAGTGCCATGAGCAACGCCTTATGCGAACGTATGCAGCCGTATGCGGGGGTGTCCAGCTTTGCCTTTTTGGCAATGCAAGCTTCGAAACACGATCATTGTGACAAAAATAACGGCCTCCTAGAATCGTTTTGAAGCTGATGGCCGCGAGCCAGACCGTGCCACGTACGGCGCCGCCATCCCCCGCCCCCCGCATCGGAGACAACCATGAGCCGCAGCCAGGCCATCGAACACGCCACGCATCATTTCGAATCAGGCGCCTTTCTTGAGAACCTCAACCGGCGCGTCGGATTTCGCACCGAGAGTCAGGAAATCGACCGCGCCGCCACGCTGCTGTCGTATTTGACTGACGAAATCGCGCCCGAAGTCGAAGGGCTCGGCTTCGGCACTCGCATCGTCGATAACCCGGCGCAAGGGTTCGGGCCGTTTCTGATCGCCAATCGCCATGAAGACGACCGTTTGCCCACCGTACTGATCTACGGCCACGGCGACGTCGTGCGCGGCTACGACAGCCAGTGGCGCGCGCCGCTGACGCCGTGGGCGGTGACCATCGAAGGTGAACGCTGGTATGGCCGTGGCACCGCCGACAACAAGGGCCAGCACACCATCAACCTCGCCGCGCTCGCCAGCGTGCTGGCCGCACGCGGCGGCAAGCTCGGCTTCAACGCGAAACTGCTGATCGAGATGGGTGAGGAAACCGGCTCGCCGGGGCTCGACGCGATCTGCCACCAGCACAAACAGGAACTGGCCGCGGACGTGCTGATCGCCTCCGACGGTCCGCGCCTCGCCGCGCGCCGCCCTACTGTCTTCCTCGGCTCGCGGGGTTCGGTGAACTTCAAACTCTCGCTGAATCTGCGCGATGGCGCGCATCACTCTGGCAATTGGGGCGGCCTGTTGCGCAATCCGGCCACCGTGCTGGCGAACGCGCTCGCCAGTCTGGTCGATGCGCGCGGCGTGATCGCTGTCGACGGCCTGCGTCCGCCGCCGATTCCCGAGGCGGTGCGTCATGCACTGGCCGATATCACCGTAGGCGGCGGCCCGGGCGACCCGGCCGTCGACGATAACTGGGGCGAGCCCGGCCTCACGCCGCCAGAACGCGTGTTCGGCTGGAACAGCTTCGAAGTGCTGGCCTTCAAGGCGGGCAATCCCGAGAACCCGGTCAATGCCATTCCGTCGTCGGCATTCGCGCACTGCCAGTTGCGCTTCGTGGTCGGTACCGATTGGGAAAACCTTGAGCAGCATCTGCGCACGCATCTGGATGCGCAGGGCTTTTCGCTGGTCGAGATCAGCGTCGAACGCGGTGCGCCGGCGACACGTCTGAATCCCGACGACCCGTGGGTCAAGTGGGCCATCGCCTCGCTCGAACAGACCACCGGCAAGAAGACGGCGGTGCTGCCGAATCTCGGCGGCACGCTGCCCAACGAAGTGTTCGCCGACACGCTCGGCCTGCCGACCATCTGGGTGCCGCATTCGTACCCGGCCTGCTCGCAGCACGCGCCAAACGAACATCTGCTCGGGCCGGTGGTGCGCGAGGGTCTGCAGATCATGGCGGGGTTGTTCTGGGATCTCGGCGAGAACTCGCCGCACGCAACCGTCACGACAGCAGAAGCCGCGGCCTGAGCGATCAACGCGGCACACCTGCATCACGCGCGCCGTTCACCTGCAGTTCACCGTTAGCCGCATCCGTCACGAGCCACGTCCACGATGATCACGTCCACCTTGCAAGCCAGCGCCGCGCGGCCGTCCGCCGCAAAGGTCCATCGCATCATTCTCGCGGCGTCGATCGGCAACGCGCTGGAATGGTTCGACCTCGTCGTCTATGGATTTTTTGCGGTCACGATCGCGAAGCTGTTCTTCCCTGCGCGTACCGAAGCCATTTCGTTGATGCTCACGCTCGGCACCTTCGGTATCTCGTACATGATCCGGCCGCTGGGCGGACTCGTACTCGGTTCGCTCGCGGATCGCGCCGGGCGCAAGGTATCGCTGCTGCTGTCGATTGGTTTAATGATGATCGGCACCTTGACCATTGCGGTGATGCCGCCTTACGCGGCGATCGGCTTGTGGGCGCCGGCCGGCATCATGCTGTCGCGGCTCATTCAAGGATTCTCGGCGGGCGGCGAGTTCGGCGCCTCCACCGCGTTTCTGGTCGAGCATGCCCCCGAGCGGCGCGGTTTCATGGGCAGCTGGCAGTTCGCCAGTCAGGGCATGGCGACGCTGCTTGCCTCCGGCTTCGGCGCGCTGCTGACGAGCCAGCTCACCATGGCGCAGCTTGAATCGTGGGGCTGGCGCATTCCGTTTCTGTTCGGCCTCGCGATCGGCCCGGTCGGCTTCTATATTCGCCGCTACGTGGACGAAGGCGCCGAGTTCAACACGGAGCCCAAAACCCGCACGCCGTTGCGCGATCTGTTCGGTACGCAAAAGGTCCGCATGCTGCTCGCGGTCGGTTCGCTGGTCATCTCGACCGCGGCGAACTACATGATTCTGTATATGCCGACCTACGCGATCAAGCAACTGCACCTGCCCGCTTCGACCGGCTTCGCGGCCACGCTCGCAACAGGCGTGGTGCTGACCGTATTGACGCCATTCGCCGGCCACCTGTCCGACAGCATGGGACGCATCCGCATCATGGCGGTCGCGGCGACGTTGATGCTGCTGACGGTGTATCCGGCCTTCGTGTATATTATTCACCCCAACCGTGAATACATTGTTCTGGGTTATCGAAGAGAAAAAGAGCCACGCTTCGCCCTTTCACGCCCTTCGAAAGTAACTGTACCGCTATTGTCGATGCAGATGCTATACCCTATCATTACAAACATTGTATTCAGTGAGGCGTGCTGGCAGCGCTTCACTGGTTGAGGATTTCACATGGCTCGTATGTTTTTCAGGTACTCAGCAATGAATGCAGGCAAGTCGACTTACCTGCTACAGGTTGCACACAACTACAACGAGAACGGCAACGAAGTGCTGCTGTTGACCTCGGCCAAAGACAATCGTGACGGCGCCGGCGTGATTTCGTCTCGTATTGGGCTGAAGCGTGAAGCGCTGACGTACAGTGACATCACTAACTTCTTTGAGTTGCTTGCGGATGTCAAGGTTGCCTGCGTGCTCGTCGATGAGGCTCAGTTCCTTACCTTCGAGCAGGTACAGCAGCTTCATCAGTGGGTTCACACTCGCGGCACGCCCGTGATGTGCTTCGGCATTCGGTCGGACTTCCGTGGCCAGCCCTTTCCTGGCTCGGCTGCGCTTCTGGCTCTGGCGGATGACCTCGAAGAAATCAAGACGGTCTGTCGATGTGGCAAGCGGGCGACCATGAACATCCGGACTGATGAAAGCGGCGTTCGTGTTCGAGACGGGGAGCAAATATTGATTGGAGGCAACTCGCGCTATCGGCAGGTCTGCGCAGGCTGCTTTTACCGCTAATTCTCTGTCCCGGTCGACCCTTGGTTGCCGGGACTTTTCACATCTCGCACATGTTCGTAACAGTAAAAGTTCGGGTCATCACAGACGAGACGGGAGCTTACACGGAGATTCCGGGCCTCCTGACGCCGCACGGGGTATTGAATCCTCTACTGGACTACTGCTTGACCAGAAGCCATGACCGTAGCATCGAGTGGATGAACAAGGTGCGGCGCTCGGTCCAGCTCTTCCTCGAGTACCTGCAGGCGAATCCGGCGCAGACAGACACGCATCTGCTATTTCGGAATTTCGCTCAACGGCTTTACAGCGGCACGTTCGAGTTGGCGACCGGTCTGGACCCTAGCGGCCTTTGCTGGAAAGCTCGTTCGACGGATGAAGCTCGCCACATCATCACAGATTTGACAGCGTTCTTTGACTGGTTGGGCACTGAACGCCCGGCGGCTGCGAAAATCAATCCCCGGTACGCCGGAGACAACTACGACCGCGCTTGTGATAAAGCCGCGTATGTATTTCGTCGTGACAAAGCGCTTCTCGGTCACACTTGGAAAACCTCCACGCCCGAGAGTGCCACTGGGCGCAAGGTACGTGCGCAGCGCACTCCCAAGGTTGTCAACGCGGACCCGCCGGCTTTCCCCGATGACCGGTTCATGGACCTGATTGCGAAGGGCTTCAAGATTGGCGGATACCACGACTATCGCGGCATCCTCATCACACTGCTATGTCACGGCGCTGGCTTCCGTGAGTCAGAGCCTTTTCACCTCTACATCGAAGACGTCATACCTGACCCGGCCAACCCCAAGCTGGCCAAGGTAAGGATTCACCATCCGTCGCATGGCTTCGCGCCTGCGGCGTGGAAGGACGGACGGGCCAGAAAAGCACAGGAAACTCGTGCTAGCTATCTCGCAGATAAATTTGGTTTGGTACCGCGCAATCTACTACTGGATAGTCGAGCAGCGGGCTGGAAAGGTGGAACGCACGACGGCCGTTACTACAAAGAAGCTTATTGGTTTCAGCCTGAATTAGGGGAGTTGTTCCTGAAAGTGTGGCAGCTATATCTACACCAAGTAGCACGGGTGGAGCGGTTGCATCCGTTTGCGTTTGTGAATCTATCCAGAGAACCCCGTGGGGAAATGTACACACTCGCGCAATACAACAAGGCTCACGCTCGGGCATGCGCGCGAATCGGGCTAGTCGTCTCTAAAGAAGCAGGCACCACGCCACACGGGCATCGACATGCCTACGGCCGCCGTTTGCGTAACGCTGGCGTGTCAAAGGATTTCATCAAGCGGTTCATGCACCACTCATCACTGGAAAGCCAAGAAGTGTATACCCAAGCTACGATAGCTGAGACGGTGGCCGAACTGCACGCCGCGTCGGCCAGACTGAAGAGTTCAACCTCTGCTTCCTTCGCTTTGCCGTTGAGCCAGCTCGGCATCGAGGCGGACCTTCATGTCTAAAGCTATCTCTCCGAATATTATTCTGCAACAACTGCTCGACGCCACACAGAGGCAGTCCCGGAAAGACAAGCTCAGCGCCCTCCACGAGCTGTGCAGCAATCGATTGGCCGCTGGCGAACACGACTTTTCAATCGGAACGATTGCAAAGCTCTGCACGGCAGTCGGGCTGATGAGCGGTAGGGTTCTAAGCAACCCTGTCGGTGCGGCACCGTATCGGAAGCTGATAGCTGCGTGGGCCGTGTATTCCGAAGAGAAAAGTCTCGGACCGTTTGACGGGGCGCCGACAACTCACCCCGATTCGGTAGTCCGAAAACTTATACAAAAAAGCCCCAACTCCATCCGCAAGAGAAATCTCCGCAATGTGCACGAGCTTTGCCGGAAGCATCATGCGACGGGCTCTCTCGATTTCTCGATTAGGACTGTGGGCGCACTCTGCGAAGAGCGTGGCATTCTGAACGCCCACAGCCTATCGGACAAGGACTTCTCCGATTTCCGGGTGCTTATCGACTCGTGGGACGCTCTCGCTCGCCCTTGGTTGATGACCGACGCCGAAGTGGACGACAAGACCAAACGAGCCCAGAAGCAACACGACTTGGAATTGCAATGGGTTGCCCGGGACTATCCGGAATTCTCGCATTGGCGTGAGCGTGCGGTCGAGTGGCTGCAAGGGGAGTCTACTGGCCTCAACCACAAGCTGGCCGCCTTTAGCAATTTCTTCAAAAAATACCTAACGCGACCCGATGTTCCCACCGACCTACGGGAGTTCCTTGCGCGTGGGTGCAGTCTCCCGGACTTCCGGGAAACGGCATGCCCTCCGACGGCCGGAGTTGTGTACGGCAACTCCGTGAGCGCGTTCCTCGATTGGATATTGTTGCGCGATTTCAGCGACGTGACCGACGACGGCATCCGCGTGGTGTCACCAGCATTCCGCAATCCCATCCAGCCTGTGTCTAAAAGCGGCGTGCCCGTTCACGACGACAGCGTCAGGTCACCACTGCCTTATGGCTACCTCGATGAACTGCGGCACCTTTTGGCGCAGGGCGCAGCCTTCCGCGACTGGACCTTCGCCCACAATGCGTTAGGAGTCACAATGGGTGAAAAGGGCGCACCTGGACGAGACTGGTTTGATGTGCCCGAGCACCTCATTGACCGCGAGGACCCTGATTGTGTATGGCGGATTCGCGATGGAAGGACGCAGCTATGGAGCCCCGTGCGGTGGCTTGCGGTTCACATCAAGCTTCTTCTGCCACTCCGGACTACACAGGTTCGAATGCTGGACTCGGGAGAATCCGATACGTGGAGGTACGACTCAGGCGCGTGGACGTTGAACGAAGGCCCCTTGGCCGCCGGCGTCGACAAAGCGTGGAGGCAAGGTGTGTTGCGTCGAAATCCCGACCCGCTTGACGGCTCGATAGTATCCACGACCCTCTACATCAACACCAACAAAACGGCCGACGTTGGGAAGGACGGAGTCGCCAAGGGCTACGTGCTCCCGTGGTTTGACGCGCCGAACTTGGCCGAGAACGTATTTTATTGGCTGGAGAAGCTGCGTAATTGGCAGGCTAAGTACAACCCGGTTGACCGCCGAACATCCTGGAGCGAACTGGATGCCCGGCATATCGCCGTTAAGAGCGAATCGCAACTTGCGTCCTATCCGGATGCTTGCTTCCTGTTCCGGCTGGCCGAGGGGGATGTTAGCGAGCGGCACCTGCCCGTGTCTGATGGCATTCTCACCTCCGCTTGGTGCAGGATTCTCGAAGAGCTACAGGACCGGCTCGCGTCGAGGGGCGAGACCCATGCTGATGGTTCCCCTGTCCAATTTGCAACACGCGACGAAGGTCGGCGGACGAAAACCGACTTCCCCCTCCATAGTTTGCGAGTCTCACTGGTCACCGCGCTTGCTTTGGAGGGTGGGGTTCCTTTCCCTATTCTCCAGAAGCTGGTGGGCCACAGCCGCCTGTTGATGACACTGTATTACGTCAAGCCAGGAGCCGCGCGCATCAACACTATGCTAACCGAGGCCGCTGCGAAAATGGACGCCGGCAAAGAGCGCAGTATCAGCGAGTATCTACTCAACACGGAGCACGAGCGGCTGGTTGAATCGGCTGTCTGCAACAGCCCGAGCAGCTTGGCCGCAGCAATTCCGGAGCATCCGGCAGCGCGCAACCCAGCCGGGTGGATGCCGATGCACCACGGCCTCTGCCTAGTGGGAGGAAACACCAGCGAGCTTGAAGACAACCGCAAGATAGGCGGTTGCCACAACGGCGGCCCTAACGTTGGCACGGAGGGAAGGCCGGCATATGGCCCGGTCCCCGGCGGGAGCAGGAACTGCGTTCGCTGCCGCTGGTTTGTCACCGAGCCTCATCATCTGCCCGCGTTGGCGGCCCATTTCAACACCATCGCTTACCACTTCGACGAGGCGCGCAACAAGTCGATGAGTGCCGAGCACGAGTTGCAAGACCTAAAGCGTCTCAAGGCGAAAATGGAAACTCATCCGGAAGACGGTCCTTTCACGCGGCAGCCCGAGCTGCGGCAGGCGGAGCGGCGGTGGGAAGCCAGCATGAAACGGTTCAGCGACCTAGCTGAAGACCTGGTCGCGTGCTGGCGTCTGGTGGAGCGATGCCAATCTGTCCTGGTGCAATCACAGGAAGGGCAGCAGTTGCTCACCCAGGGAACTGTTCTTGATGTTCAAAGCATTTTTGAAGAAACGGAATCCGAGCTATTGCAGCTGTCCGGGGTGTGCGAAAGCCTTGAGCTGTACCCAGACCTCGAGGCTGGCAAGGCCATCATTCGACGCAGTCAATTGCTCGATTCAGCAGTCTACAATGAAGGACTCTCTCCTGTATTTATGCAGCTCTCTGAACGAGAGCAACTCCTTGCAGGCAACGCTTTCCTGAGGCGACTTGCCTCTCACGTTAATCCGGCCAATCCCGCGCTCGCGCAGCGCCAAGTGATTGAACTGATGGACGCCGGAAAGCGGCTCGGCGAGCACCTCGGCATCGAGCTAGGCGACAGTCTCCCGCCGGTTTCGACGGCACGTGTGCTCCACGCCCTGGCAATCCCCACTACGAGGATTAGTGATGCAACGACAGTCTGACCACCCGGACACGCTCCTGGCTGAGTTATTGGCGAAAGGTGGACGCCCCCTGAAACTACGAAACCTTCAGGCGCTGCACGACATCTGTCGGGCGCAGCACGCGGCAGGCTCACGCGACTTCTCCGTAGCCTCAATCGGCAAGCTTTGCGAAGACGCCGGACTGTTGAAGGCACGTGGCCTCTACAACGCGCCACTAGCCGACTATCGCGCACTGATTGAGGCGTGGGCGATTTACGCTGGTCCGCCGTTGCCGAAACCGCAGAAGCAACTGGCCAGTGACGAGTACCTTTCCCGCATTGATGACCCGGCAATCCGCGCGCTGGTACAAGGTGTAATTGTGGAGCGCAACAAGTTGAAGGCCCAGCTTAATACGTTGAAAGCCCAGACGACGATTGTTGTCGACCGCCGGCCGCCATTGACGAGTGCTCAATCCGGACGGACGAGCACGCTAACCGATTCCGAGCGAAAGGCGCTCGAAAAATCCGTCTCCCCCGAATTTCTGGATGCCCAGGGGTGGAAGGAGGTGGACTTTGGCGAGGTGGTCAATACGAGGGGCCGTACGGTGTTTGACCCAGGCTTCGCGACCGCCATGCGAAAGATTCTGGGCAAGTCGACTTGAACCAATCTTTGTATTTCGATGTATGCATCGAAGAATTGACTAGATAAAGTTATCCACAATATATTCAATGTGTTAGTCGAAGCGCCGCCATTTCGTTGTATGTTTTGGGATGCGGAGTGTATATGAATGCGCACCCATCGTTTGCCACGATGCTGTTGGCGTTGATCTGGATCGGCATATTGAAAGCGACGTACTTCGGCGCGCTGCCCGCGCTGATGTCGGAGATTTTCCCGACGCAGACACGCGCGACCGGTCTCGCGGTCAGCTACAACGTCGGCGTGACGGTGTTCGGCGGCTTTGCGCCCTTCGTGATTACCTGGCTGATCGACGCGAGCGGCAACAAGCTCGCGCCCGGCTTCTATCTGATGTTCTGCGCGATGGCGAGTTTGCTGGCGCTCTATGCGGTGCGCTCGAAGCTGAAGATTCGCTAAGGCGAGTTGAGGCCGGCGCGCCTCGCGAGGCGCATCGACACACCCTACTGCCCCGGCTAAGCAGCAGGGGCAGTAGCTAGTCAACACCTAACGTAACGGCCTCAACGGGCCCCAAGGGGCCTCAAACAGCAGCCTCAAGGCGCGGGATTAGGCTGCAGTTCATGCAGCTTGTCGATCTCCGCTAGCGCTTCCGGCGAGAGTTTCACCTCGGCGCTGGCGATGTTTTCCTTCAGCTGATCGAGCGACGTCGCGCCAATCAGATTGCTCGTCACGAACGGGCGGCTGTTGACGAAGGCCAACGCGAACTGCGCGGGCGACAAACCATGCCGCTTCGCCAGTTCCACATAGCGCGTGGTGGCCTGAACCGCTTGCGGCTTGCTGTAACGTTGAAAGCGCTCGAACAGCGAGATGCGGGCACCGGCCGGACGCGCGCCACCTTCATACTTGCCCGACAGCCAGCCGAAGGCGAGCGGCGAATACGCCAGTAAGCCGATGTTGTCGCGATGCGCATACTCGGACAGACCCACTTCGTACGTGCGGTTCAACAGGCTATACGGATTCTGGATACTGACGATGCGCGGCAGGCCGAGTTTTTCCGCCGCGCGCAGAAACTGCGCGACACCCCAAGGCGTTTCGTTCGACACGCCGATATGGCGAATCTTGCCTGCCTTGACGAATTCGGCGAGCACCGACAGGGTTTCTTCGATCGGCACCGTATACGCGTCGTCGACCCACGGATAGCCAGGGCGGCCGAACGTCATCGTGTTGCGATCCGGCCAGTGCAACTGATACAGATCGACGTAGTCCGTTTGCAGACGCTTCAGGCTATCGTTCAGCGCTTCGGTCAGGTTCTTGCGGTCGAACTGGTTGCCCTCGCCGCGAATATGGCGCGGGTTGTGCGGTTGACGCGCCGGGCCGGCGATCTTGGTCGCCAGCACGATCTTCTCGCGCGCGCCGCGATGTTGGGCAATCCACGTGCCGATATAACGCTCGGTCGAGCCTTGCGTCTCGGGACGCGGCGGCACCGGGTACATTTCCGCGGCGTCGATCAGATTGACGCCGTGGTCGAGCGCGTAATCGATCTGTGCGTGCGCTTCCTGCTCGGTGTTCTGCTCGCCCCACGTCATGGTGCCGAGACCGATCAGGCTAACCTTCACATCCGAGTCGCCGAGTCTGCGGTATTCCATCGAACTTGTCCTGTTGATTGAGTAAACGGAAAGCGCCGACGTTACCATGCCGGCGCAATGCCTGCAGCGCAGCTAAAATGCTGCTTCAGCAGGCGCTCACGCCATTACCATCCATGAACTTTCCGTCGACCCATCTGCGATGAATCCCGAACATCTCGAACTGCTGGTCACGCGTGTGATGCCTTACGGAAAATACAAAGGCCGGCTGATCGCGGACCTGCCCGGTCACTATCTGAACTGGTTTGCGAGCCAAGGCTTTCCGCCAGGCGAGATCGGCCGTCTGCTGGCTTTGATGCAAGAGATCGACCACAACGGTTTGTCGTCGCTGATCGAGCCTTTACGCAAGCGCTGAGAGCGACGCCTTCGGCAGATGCCAGCCATAGGTGACGGCAAGCACGCGCAAGATGAAGCACGCCGCGCCGCCTGCCAATGCCGCGACGCCCGGTGGCAAGCCGACGCGCCGCGCGACTACCACAATGAATGCGCCGGCGAAGGCCGCGGTCGCATAGATGTCGGCATGCAGCACGAGAGGCACGCGCGCCATCAACACATCGCGGATCACCCCGCCGCCCACGCCGGTGATGGTGCCCATCAGCATCGCGATAAACGGACGGATCCCGAACAGCAGCGCTTTCTCGACGCCCGCCACGGCAAACAGGGCGAGGCCGGCTGCGTCGAGCAGGGTGATCAGTGCGGCAGGAAACTGCTGCACGGTTGAATGAAAAATGAACGTGAGTAGACCGGTGACGAAGGTCAACGCCGGATAACGCCAGTCGCGTATCGCGTTAGGCGGTGAATCGCCGATCAACAGATCGCGGATCACCCCGCCGCCGAGCGCCGCGACAAACGAGATCACCATCACACCCAGCAGATCGAGACCACCGCGCATCGCACTGAGCGCGCCCTCGATCGCGAAAACAATTGTGCCAGCCAGATCGGCCGCCAGAACCAGCGCTTCGACGTTCGGCTTTATTTTTCGTATCGACAATGTCGGCATCGACGCATCACCCCTTCGGTCCACGAGTAGCCGAAAAGGTATAGCGAAATGCCCCGCGCCGGGTGGAAAATTTGCGCGGGGCAAAAGCGATCTGGGCTTCGCGCTGACTATTTCGCGAGACGAGGCTTGCCGAGCCCGCGTTCCCTGGGCAGGCAGCCCATGGCGGTCAGATGCACAAGCAGGCGGTCTACCGCCTCTTCGATCGACACCCGATCGGTTTCGATCATGACATCGGGGTCGAGCGGCACATCGTACGGCCCGGAAATACCGGTGAAATTTGGAATCTCACCACGCCGCGCACGCGCGTAGAGACCTTTGACATCGCGCGCTTCGCACACCGTCAGCGGCGCATTCACGAACACTTCGACGAAACCCTCGCCGACGATCTCACGCGCCATAAGCCGATGCTGATGCTCGGGCGAGATCACCGCGGCAATGGCGATGAAGCCCTGTTGCATGAACAGCGCCGCGACGTGTGCGACCCGCCGCAGATTCTCGGCGCGGTCTTCGGGTGTGAAGCCGAGGCCGGCGGTCAGACCGCGTCGCAGCACGTCGCCGTCGAGCACGATCGACCCATGCCCTGCTTCTTTCAGACGCTGGTCCAACGCGTCGGCCAAGGTTGATTTACCGGCACCGGACAAACCGGTCATCCATATGACGGCCCCGCGGCTTGCGCTCATGATTTTCGCTCCGTGTCAGTCGCCGCCGCGTCGGCATCGGCATCGGCGAGAGGCGCACGCTCGTGCGCGCTGAGGCTGTCAGCCGGCGCCAACTCCGGCCCCAAACCCTCGAACAACGGTTGCAGCAACGCCGGCCTCGGCTGCCAACGCTGCAGCGACGTCTTGTAGAGCGGACGGCGCACCTGCGCCGCGCTTGCCGTATTCACCTGCCGCGTGGTCTCGTGAAACGATAGACAGCGCTCGTCCCAGTCGAGTCCGCAATGTTCAAGCAAGCGCCGGACATTGCTTTCGAAGTCTTCGACCAGCTCTTCATATTTGACCTCGATCATCGTGCCCTCGGGTAACACACGTTGCCAATGCGCCATCAACGCGTCGTACGCTCGATAGTAGCGGCCCAGTTCACCCAGATCGTAACTGAACGGCACGTCGTGGAAAATTCGCGAAAAAATCGATAGACAACTTTGCAACGGCGAGCGGCGGCTATGAATGAAGCGCGCATTCGGCAACGCCAGATGAATCAGCCCGACGTTGATGAAATTGAACGGGTATTTGTCAGTGAACCGGGTGTAGCCCGGTGTTCCGGCTTGCATTTCCGGCAACGCCCTGTGCATGCGGCGCAAATAGTCGGCGCCGAGCGTGCGCAATGGCGCGGGACCCACGCCCTGCAATGCTTCGATATCGATGCGTAGCGGGTCGTCCACCGCGCGGCCGATGCTATTCACCAGCGCCTCGCCGAACTCCGTACGCTCGCCGGCGCCGAAAACCTGCGGATGACTCGCGAGTATCTGCTCGATCAGGGTCGAACCGGAGCGCGGCATGCCGACGATAAAAATCGGTGCTGCCGACGGATCGCCCAGACCGCGCTTCCCCGCCAGCACCTCTGACGTGAGGAGCTCCGGCAAATGCGCGAACAGGCCGAGCGACGCGGCTTCGTCATAACGCACGCCGGCGCGGTAGTGGGCGTTGCCCTTCAGGAAGTGATCGAACGATGCATCGTTGCGGCCTACGTCGGACAGCGCCTGACCATATGCGAAGTGAATTTCCGCCTGATTGGCGGGTGTCAGCGAAGCGGCCACGCCAGCGAATTGCTCGAGCGCCGCGAACACCGGATCGTCGGCGGTCAGGCGCTTGGACTGCACGAAGTTGCGGTAATACAGCGGCACCTGCGGGGCGGCCTCGATCGCGCGGCGATAGGCTTCGTGCGACTCGTCGAAACGACCGAGTGCCTGCAGGCAGTTGCCCATGTTGTTGTGCGAGCCGTCGGCTTTGGGATTCAGCCGGACTGCTTCGCGATAGGCGTCTACAGCCTGTTCAAGCCGGTGCATCTGCTCGAGCGACCAGCCGAGGCCGTGATGCAAATCGGTGTTCCGCGGATCGAGCCCGATCGCTTCGTGATAGCGAATGACGGCTTCGGGAAAGCGGTTCAGCATGGCGAGCGTCGTGGCGAGGCGCTCATGAACGACGGCGTCGGCGGGATCGAGCGCGCGCGCTGCTTCGAAACATTGGAGTGCGGCTTGGAGTTCGCCGCGAGCGGTACAGGCGTCGCCTTTGGCGCGCCATTCTGATGCGGTTGCCGGCTGTGGATCGTGCTTCATTGACGGCCAGGTTTTTGCAGGGTCCGCAGCAAGCGGCCCGGGCAAGGTGGGGTGCGTTCTTCTTCATCCAGCGTCAGCACAAGCATGGCGCTGGATTTAAAGGGAAATTGTCTGACGGGAAAGTATCAGGCGCGCCCTACAGTTACGTTTCGAAAAGTTAACCAACTGTTACAGGGTAAGGAATCCGTGATGGTTTGGAAGGCTGCGGCAACACGCAGCCGCTATGGCGTTGGGTTGCAGCACCGACGTCATGCAGGCGCGGCGGCGCATCCGAGCCGTAATTTGCGGACACAAATCCTGCTGAACTCCCGGGCACGCCGTTTTTCTCACTCTCATAAGCGGGGAAAAAATCGGCAGCAGAAATTCGGCGGGAGAAAATCGTGAGCAGGCTCATTGCATCAGTCGCGATATTAGCCGTGGCGGCCAGTCTGACCGGGTGCGCGGTGGCACCGGGATACGACTATGCCTACGGGCAGCCCTATTACCCCGGCTATGGTTATGCCTACGGGCCGGTGTATGGACCGGTCTACGGCTCGATCGACATCTGGGGCGGTTGGGGTGGCCCGTGCTGTTACTACCACGGAGGTGGGTACTGGCATGGCCGCGGGTGGCATGGAGGCGGCTGGCATGGCGGTAGCGGCTGGCACGGCGGGGGTGGCGGACACGGCAACGGCGGCAGTTCGTGGAGCAGCGCCGGCGGCCAGGGGGGACATGGGCATTGACGTGGCGGACGGCGGCTGACCTGCGCCTCGCCGCCACCGGGTTTCCGGCCCGAGCAGGCGGTATCGTACCTTGCGGTAAAATCGGGTTTTGATTGATGCCGTCTGGCCGCCCCATGTCTTCAACTCAAACTCCCAGCCCGCGCCGCGTTTCCGTCGCGCCGATGATGGACTGGACCGATCGCCACTGCCGCTCGCTGCATCGCGTGATATCGCGCCATACGTGGCTTTACACCGAAATGGTCACCACCGGCGCGTTGCTGCACGGCGATGTGCCGCGCCATCTCGCGTTTACGCCCGATGAAGCGCCAGTCGCTTTGCAACTCGGCGGCAGTGAACCTGATGACCTCGCGCGTTCGGCTAAGCTCGGTGAGCAATGGGGCTACGACGAGATCAATCTGAACTGCGGCTGTCCATCCGAGCGCGTGCAGCGCGGTGCGTTCGGCGCGTGCCTGATGAACGAGCCGCAACTCGTGGCGGACTGCGTGAAGGCGATGCGCGATGCGGTCTCCGTGCCGGTGACGGTCAAGCACCGGATCGGCGTCGATGCAGTCGAGGAATATGGCTTTGTGCGCGACTTCGTCGGCACGGTCGCGGACGCCGGCTGCAACGTGTTCGTCGTCCACGCCCGCAATGCGATTCTCAAGGGCCTGAGCCCGAAAGAGAACCGCGAGATTCCGCCGCTCAAATATGAGTACGCGTATCAGTTGAAGCGCGACTTCCCGCATCTGGAGATCATCATCAACGGCGGCATCAAGACGCTTGATGAAGTGGAGACACATCTTCAGCACATTGATGGCGTGATGCTCGGGCGCGAGGCTTATCACAACCCCTATGTGCTTGCGGATGTCGATGCACGCTTCTATGGCTCGACGGATGCACCACTCACGCGCGCTCAGGTCGAGGCGAAGCTGATCGAATATTGCGCGGCTGAAATGGCACGCGGCACGTACCTTGGTTCAATCACGCGTCATGCGCTCGGCCTCTACCGCGGTGAGGCAGGTGCACGTGGATGGCGTCGCGTGTTGTCCGATAGCAAGCGTCTGGCGGCGCGTGACCTGACCATCTTCGACGAGGCAAGACAGCATCTGCGTGAGCCCGTCGAAATTTTTGAATAAAGGACTAGGCAAACGAGATTCTTGTTCGTATAATCTCGTTTCTTCATCGACGAGCCAAGTTTCTCAGCAATGAGTTGCTTAGCAAGTCAAGCAGATGTCAGTGGTGGCTGTAGCTCAGTTGGTAGAGTCCAGGATTGTGATTCCTGTTGTCGTGGGTTCGAGCCCCATCAGCCACCCCAAAGAATTCAAGCAGTAAAAGTTTTGCTAAACGGCGTTGTGATTTCTCACAACGCCGTTTTTGTTTTTGCATCGAGGTTTACCGCGCAGCGCACGCAGTTGCCGCGCGGACTTCCCCAATTGAAAACCTCGCCGAAGCGAGGTCCTCAATTGGGAAGAGACAAGCGGATCACACCATCCGCACTTCCAGACGCCTGCCAAGAACGGCAAATGCCGACTCGACCATCTCGATCTTCGACGAATGACGAAAATTCAAAAGACGATCGATCTGCACCTGGTTGACCTTCAATCGACGCGCCAACTCCGCCTTGCGCACGTTCTGCTGCAGCATTTCATTGGCAAGCAAGACCTTGGATGTGACGAGAGCAGGAAGCGTTACAACACGCTGGCCGCGCATTGCCTTAGACGGCAACGGAATAAACCGTTTCTCCGAAAAGTAAATCTCAAGTGCGGCCTCCAGTGCGTCGAGGGCTTGCACCATTGCATCAGCTTCGTTCTCTCCGACAGTGATCGCTTCAGGCACGTCCGGAAATGTCACGAGGAGCGTGCCATTAGAATCCGGCGCCAGCTCGATGGGGTACGACAACATTACGGTTCTCCAGTGGGACTGCTTCAAGAAAAACACAAACCGCGAGTATCGGGAGAGGCCCGCCCGGCCTCCCCTGCTCATTTGATACCAAGCTGCCTCTTGATTGCCTCGACGAGCTTCGTACCCATTTCCTTGGCGCCGTGATCCGGGAAGATGGTTGTCTTGCCGTTGAGCGTGACCCGGTAGTGACTTGAACCGCTCTTGTGCTTTTCGAATGTCGCACCTCGCTTCTTCAGCCACTTCCTAAACTCGCTGTACTTCATGTTCCTCCTCTTGTTGAGCAAGACGAGGATAAGTACAACACAAATGTTGTATCAAAAAAACCTGAAACACAACACTAAAGTTGTATTTTTTGCGGCCTAAACAGGGGGCGAAAGGAAAATGCCGTTAAGGAAATAGGCGCAAGCAGCACCGGCGGGCGCTACCGCCATAAGACGGCGGCTCGCTGCAAATCAGCGCACTGACAGCGTGGACGGCCAAGTTCCGACGCGTGGGGTCCACCCCAACCCATCAATAACCACGCCCGATAACCGCCCTACCAACCGGGTCTTTGACCACCGAAAACGCTTGACAGACGGGGTCGGACCGCCGCTAACGCCTGTCGCATATACCGTTAAGCGATTATTTCAGGATCGAGAACAGTAATTTCATATTATCGATACAAATTCTTGATAGTAGGGGTATACACTGCCTTCCATCGACGTTGCAGACACACCCCTACCGGCTCCTGCGACGCCTTCCTGAAATGAAATCGAAACTTATCGGAGTCACACCATGAAGACCAAGCTCATCGCCGCCCTGTTGGTTGCTGTTTCTGCCTCGATCGCTGCGCCCGCATTCGCTAGCGGCTACGGCCCGGCACCGTTCTATCGTCCGTCGGTCGGCGCACCGGCTTCGCAACAAGGCCAGAACGCGCAAACCGTCGCGGCTGAACGCGCTAACGCTGACTCCAATGCATACGGCGGCGTGAAGAACGTGTCGTCGCAATCGGGTACGCGTGAGCCGGTTTCGGGTCCGCAATCGGTTTTCTTCGGTCACTAATCTGTAGCCGTTGAAGGGGGCCGTTCACAAGACGGCCGCCGAACTGGGCGCCGCGCATGCTGCAATGCATGCCGGCGCCCAGTTCCGTTTACGCGGCGAATACGCCTCGCCGGCTCACGTGCTTGTGGCTATACGGCGAGGCCGGCATCGATCGTTTCGCGCGCCGCCCGGAAGCCCGCCTCGGCCGCGGCATGCTCGGTGGACCATAGGGTGTCGATGTGGACAAGCCGCCAGTCGACCACCACCGCGTCGTCGCGCAAGACCCGAAAATGCGCTTTAACACCGGTGAGCACCTGTTCGACCGCGACTTCGATGTCGTAGTCCTGATAGCGCTCCTGGTAGTCGCCCATGTCGAGGCCTTTCGGCTCCATGATCGTCTCCTTGGTGTCCTGCGTGCCCTTCAATGTCGGCGGCCATACCTGTCCACCGGGCCGTCGTTGCGGCTCGGAGCATGCACCGGCCCGCCCTCGCCTGACGATCAGTCGCAATCGCCAGAAAGGTACTGCCGGCCGCTACAGGTGATTTCGACTTCGCCGCCGCTTGCTTCAGCGGCGAGCCCGCTCGTCAGCAACTCCGCCGTGACGGATTGCTCAAACTTCGGCATGGGCTGTCCGACGCCGACATCGTTCAGGCGCCGCAACGCTTCAACCGCTTCCGGACTTAATGACTTCGACATGGCCGTCTCCGTCGTGATGCAGAATTTATCGTAGCAAGTTTCGCGGCCGGACGCAGGGGCGCGTCGAAGCATACGGGTTGCGTGCCGTACGGATGCGCGGCGGCAGCAAACCAGCAAGGGATGGGTATCGGAAAGGAGGACGAGAGGGAGCGAAGCGGCGCCAACGCAACATAGCGTCGGCGCGCGTGACGGTAGGAGCCGTGCGAATAGTGCAGCCGCGCGCTTACAAACGCGCGATCGACACCTCCGTCGACTTCACCAGCGCGACCACCTCTGAGCCGACCTTTAGGTCGAGTTCGTCGACCGAACGCGTGGTGATCACCGAGGTGACGATACCGAACGGCGTGTCCACATCGACCTCGGACACCACCGGCCCGCGGATGATTTCCTTGACCTTGCCTTTGAACTGATTGCGTACGTTGATTGCGGAAATGGTCATATCAAGTGACTCCAGAAAAGCGATTGAAAACAGTCAGTCAAGGGATGTCAGACGGCCCAACGGACGTCTGTCGGCCGCGTGAGGCGGCCCTCGTCACGTGCGTCGTAAGCGCGGTGGGACAGCGCGTCGTCGTTCGGCGCCGTCTTCAGTACGCGTTGCAACACATGTTCTTCCAGCGCGGCGAACCCGGCCGATGCCCGCGCCCGCGGGCGCGCAAGCGGCACCGGCTGATCGAGCGCGATGCGTCCTTCTTCGATCAGCAGAATCCGGTCGCCTAGCGCGACCGCTTCGTGCACGTCGTGCGTCACCAGCAGCGCGGTAAATTGATGTTCGCGCCATAGGCGTTCGATCAGCGCGTGCATCTCGATGCGCGTCAAGGCGTCGAGCGCGCCGAGCGGTTCGTCCAGCAACAGCAATTGCGGCCGATGCACTAGCGCACGCGCCAGCGCCACACGCTGACGCTGACCGCCGGAGAGCTGCGCGGGCCAGTCATTGGCGCGCTCCAGCAAACCGACTTCGGCGAGCACGGCGCGCGCATCTTCACGCGCACTGCGGCCAAGGCCGAGCATCACGTTTTGCAGCACGCTCTTCCAGGGCAAGAGCCGCGCGTCCTGGAACATGATGCGGGTGTCGAGCGGCCGGCCGTCTTCGGTGCGCTTTTCGAGCACGCCCGACGTGGTCTTTTCCAGACCCGCGACCAGCCGCAACAAGGTCGATTTCCCGCAGCCGCTGCGGCCGACAATGGCCACGAAGCTGCCGCGCTCGATCGACAGATCAAAATCGGACAACACCTTGCGCTCGCCGTACTGCTTACCGACTCCGCGCAACTCGACGGAATAATCGGCGGACCGGCGTGCGTCGTTGCGCGCCGATGCCCCCGCCGCCGCGGGCACGACGCCCACGCGATGGTGATCGTGCGCCGGATCTGCGCGCTCGAAGCCGGCGGCCTCCTGCGCGTCGTGATCGACGGTGCGCGGTTGCGCCAGTTCGGCTTCGAGATCGCTGCCCGCGATACCACCGAACGACGCGGACAATGTCGTTGCGTTCATGTTTTCGCTCCTCGTTGATAGGCCGGATGCCAACGCAGCGACACGCGCTCGAGTGTCTTGGCCAGCACGTCGGCGAGTTTGCCGAGCGCCGCGTACAGCAGGATGCCCACCACCACCACATCGGTTTGCAGGAATTCGCGTGCGTTCATCGTCATGTAGCCGATGCCCGATTGCGCGGAAATCGTTTCAGCGACGATCAGCGTGACCCACATCAGCCCGAACGCGAAACGCACGCCGACCAGAATCGAAGGCAACGCGCCCGGCAGGATCACGTGCCGGTACAGTGCGAAACCCTTCACGCCGTAACTCCGCGCCATTTCGATCAGATTGGCATCGACCGAACGGATGCCGTGAAACGTGTTCACGTAGATCGGGAAAAACACGCCCAGCGCGACGAGAAACACCTTCGCTTCTTCCTCGATACCGAACCACAGAATGACGAGCGGGATCATCGCCAGCGCGGGAATGTTGCGGACCATCTGCACAGTCGAATCGAGCGCGATTTCGGCGGGTTTGAAGAGACCCGTCGCGAGGCCGAGCACGAGTCCGATGCCGCCGCCGATCGCAAAGCCCGACACCGCGCGCCATGTACTGACCTTCACGTCCGCCCACATTTCGCCGGATTGGATCAACGACCACGCGGCTTTCACGACCGCGAGCGGCTCGGGCAGCACGCGCGTCGAGAGAACGCCGCTACGCGCGGCGAATTCCCATGCCAGCAGAATCGCCAGCGGCGCGAGCCACGGAGCCAGATGCGCGCCGATGCGGCGTAATACAGCAAGACTCGCGGCAAGACTCGCGCCTGACCGCGCACCGGCATTCACGGCCGCATTGACTTCTGCGTTTGCGTCCGCACGCGCGCCGGTGTTTGTGCGTCGTTCCGCACTCACAGTGGATTGAGCCATGATTACTTTCCTCATTGCTTATCGATGGGCGTCGTTATCGAACCGGGCGCAAGCGCTCAGCTCGAACTCGCCGCCTTCGGCAGATAGTTGTTGCCGACAATCTCGCCGAACGGACCCGACAGCGGACCGCCCGCGGTCTTGCTTTGACGGCCCGGCAGCAGCGGGAACACCAGTTCAGCGAAGCGATACGACTCTTCGAGATGCGGATAGCCGGACAGGATGAACGTATCGATGCCGAGCGCCGCGTACTCGTTCATCAGCGCCGCCACCTGCTCGGGATTGCCGACCAGCGCCGTGCCCGCTCCGCCGCGCACGAGACCCACGCCCGCCCACAGATGCGGATATACCTCGAGTTCCGCGCGCCCACCACGCTTGCCGCCGTGCAATGCCGCCATGCGGCGCTGCCCTTCGGAATCCATCTTCGAGAACGAAGCCTGCGCACGGGAAATGGTTTCGTCGTCGAGCTTGCTGATCAGCTTGTCGGCGGCGGCCCATGCTTCTTCTTCGGTCTCGCGCACGATGACGTGCAGGCGAATGCCGAACTTGATCTTGCGGCCACGCGCTTCAGCACGGGCGCGAATGTCGGCGATCTTCTTCGCGACGGCGGCGGGCGGCTCGCCCCATGTCAGATACGTGTCGATGTGATCGGCCGCGATGTCGTGCGCAGCCGCTGACGACCCGCCGAACCACAGAGGCGGATGCGGGTTCTGTACCGGCGGATACAGCGCCTTGCCGCCCTTCGAGGTCAGATGCTTGCCATTGAAGTCGATCGCGTCGTTGGTATGCGCTGCGGTCAGCAGATTGCGCCAGATGTGCAGGAACTCGTCGGTGATTTCATAGCGCGTGTCGTGATCGACGAACACGCCGTCGCCTTCCAGTTCAGCCGAATCGCCGCCGGTCACGACGTTGATCAGCAGACGCCCGTTCGACAGACGGTCGAAGGTCGCCGCCATGCGCGCCGCCAGACCCGGCGATGAAATGCCCGGACGGATCGCCACCAGAAACTTCAGACGTTTGGTCGCGGCAATCAGGCTCGATGCGACGACCCACGCGTCTTCGCATGAACGGCCGGTCGGCAGCAGCACGCCCTCGTAGCCGAGCGTATCGGCGGCCACGGCGATCTGCTGGAAGTAGTCGTAATCGGCTGCGCGTGCGCCTTGGGACGTACCGAGATAGCGGCTGTCACCGTGAGTCGGAATGAACCAGAACACATTCATTTGCTGCTCCTGCTTGTTCGAAACTGGATTGAATGGAGACGTTGTCACGGCGCTGCGTCGAGTGAAAACACACACGCCGGTCGCGCGCCGTTGGTCGCGCGCATCCATCCGGCACGAGAGCCGGAGATGCAAGCGCAAAAGAGAACGGAAATACTGCGGTGAGGCGCGGATTAGTTCCGACAGCGCATCCGCAAATGCGCGCGCGCCATGCAGCAGCTGAAGATCGGCATCAGGCAGGACATCGCGACAGCTTCCCTCGACCAGACGTGCGCGTGATGCGCTCGATTAAATGGGCGACGGCGGCAAACGCCGTCTGCATGGAGAAACAGTCTATGGATCGGGGCCCGGCTTTTGAACGATTTTTTTTAGCTTAGGTTTTCCACTTTCGTGATTAGCCCGACGTTAAAGCATACGGGTGTTGCACCTTACCTACGCTGGAAACGGGGGACCCCTATATATAATGGCGCCACATTTCCAATAATCCGGTGCAGGCCGCGCGAACCACGCCGCCTGAGCTCTCGCGGTGTCATGCATGCAAAAACTCATCCTGCCGTTCGTCGCCGGCTTTCTGGCTTCCCTGTTCTTTCATGAATCAACCTTGGCGCTGCTGCACGCAGCCGGTCTGATCGACCCAACCGGTTTTTCGACCGCGCCCTTTTTGCCGCTCGGGCTGCCGGAGTTCATTGCGAACGCGATCTGGAGCGCGCTCTGGGCGGTGCTGATGGCGTGGCTGTTGCGCGTGGCGCCTGGGCGGCGTGCGCCGTGGGTGCCCGCCTTCGTATTCGGCGGCATTGCCTTGACGGCGGCGAGTGTGTTCGTGGTCGATCCGCTGCGCGGCATCTGGCCGAGCGGCAACATGCTGCCGCGCCTCGCGGTGGGTTTCGCGGCGAATGCGATGTGGGGCTGGGGCGCGCTGGTGTTCATGCGCGCCTTCATGGCAAGCGAAGATGAGGACTGAGCGCCTTGCTGGTGTGAGGCGCGTTCCGGCTAGGCCGGGACAACGCCCGGCACAGCCCGCCTGCTTCAATTGTTTTAACGCTGTGACCTGACCCCGCTTAACCGCGCAGATCGCGCAACGGGTGTTCGTTGGCCGGCCACGGACTTTCGAACATCTTCGCTACATCGGCGGCGGGCACATCTTCAATGCGCGCAAAACGCCAGCGCGGCGCGTTGTCCTTGTCGATGATGCGAGCGCGAATTCCTTCGATCGTGTCGCCCTGCGCAAAGCTCGTGCGCGTCAAATCAAGATCGCCGCGTAGCACGTCCGCCATCGAACCCTCGGCGCGCGTCACCACTTCCAGCGACACGGCCATCGATAACGGCGAACGCTCGCGCAATACGGCAATCGTCTGCTCGGCCCAATCGGCGGCCTCGCCGCCACGCTCCCGTTCCTGCTCCAGCGAAGCGAGAATCTGCGCCACATCGGGCAACGCGAAATGCTGGTCGATCAACGCACGTGTGTTCGCGAGCGGCGAGGCATCGGGTTCCGGCACGACCTGATGCGCGGCTGTCTCGCGCTCGATACACGCGACCACATCGGCCCCACGTTCGAACAGTTCCGTGCGCAACGTATCGACTAGCGCGGGCAATGCCGCGTCGTCGATATAGGCGTCGGCGAGACCTGCGTAAAGTGCATCGGCTGCGCCGATCGTCTCGCCGGTGACTGCCAGATAGCGGCCGAGCGCGCCTGGCGTGCGCGCCAGAAACCAGCTCGCGCCGACATCGGGAAAGAGTCCGATGCGGGTCTCGGGCATCGCCATCTTCGTCGAGTTGGTCACCACGCGCAGGCCGCCGGTACGATGCGCGCCCTGCGAAATCCCCATGCCGCCGCCCATCACGACGCCGTTCATCAAGGCGATATACGGCTTCGGGTAAGTGAAGATCGCGTCATTGAGCCGATATTCCTCGGTGAAAAAGGTATCGCGCGCGTCATGCTCACCGCGCTGCGCCGACTCGTACAGAAAACGAATATCGCCGCCCGCGCAGAACGCGCGCGGATGCTGGCTGCGCACCACCACGGCGAGCACGTCCGGATCTTCGCGCCACTGATCGAGCGCCGCGTGCATCGCGCGAATCATGCCGGTCGAGAGCGCGTTGAGCGCCTTCGGCCTTTCCAGTTCGATGAAACCGATGCGGTTGGCTACGTAAGTCGCGACTTCGTCGCTGACGGCGGGCGAGGCGGAAATGGACATGGAGAGCTAAGCGCGATGGCGCGAAATGAATTGGAACTGAACGTTATCACGCACTCGCGGCTTTGGGCTTGGTGGCGGATTTGACGGTGGGCTGGGTGTCCGCTTTGATGGCGGGGCCGGGATCCGCATCGCTGGCGGGTTTGATGGTGGGCTGGGTGTCCGCGTTGATGACGGGGCTGGTATCCGCATCGCTGGCGGGATTGATGGCCGGTGGTCCCGGCGGCTTCACGGCCTTTTTGCCCGACGGTGCGGACAGCTGAGATGGCTGAGATGGCTGAGATGGCTGAGCAGCAGCTTCGCCGCCGGGCTCGAGGCGCGCTTCAACCAGTACGTCAGCGGACTTTCTTTTTCGGGCGCGGACGGAGCTCGTGGCGCCGGGCGGCTGCCCGGCGTTTTGCGTGCCCAGCCAGACATCGAGTGCGACGCCCACCACCGTATCCAGCGGCGCGGTCGGAAACACGGGACAGGTGAGGTTGAGTGCGACGATGCCATGCATGGTCGCCCAGAACGCCTCTGCCCACACGGCCACGTCCATCGATGCGGACAGGCGCCCTGCCGCTTTCAGCTCTTCGAGCGCGGAGATCATGATGTGCAACGCGGCGTCGCCGGGATCGTCGTCCCGTTTCGCCGGCGCGAGGCTCGCTTTTCCGGACGTGGCAGACTCCACGACCGGTGTTCCTGCGACCGGTGTTCCGGCGATTGTTGCTCCTGCGGTCGTTGCCCCAGCCGCAGTGATCTCCACCACCTCGTCTAACGCACCGGCATCCGCGAGCGCAGCCGCCGACGCACCCGCACGCGACGCAGCCGCCACGCCGCCCAGCGCCGCGCCCGTGTAGCTCGGGTCTTCCATGAAGATCAGCCGGTAGGTTTCCGGATGCGCGACGCCAAATGCCACATAAGCACGCCCGAGCGCCTTCAACCGCTCAGCCGGATCGGCGATCTGCGCCAGCGGCACGAACGTCTCCAGCAACTGCGCATAGCCTTCCGCGCACAACGCATGTGCGATCTCATCGCGGCTCGCGAAGTGCAGGTACAGCGTGGCGGGCGAATACTCGATGGCATCCGCAATCTTGCGCATTGACAGCGCAGCAAAGCCTTCGCGCATCACGATGCGCCGCGCTGCATCGAGGATGCGCTCACGCAGCGCCTGCTTCTGACGTTTTTTTCGATCGACGATTCCCATGAGAAACATTTTCGGGTTGACAAACTGAAAAGTCAAATTAAACTGAACACTGTTTACTGAACGGTGTTCAGTAAATTCTCATCGATCAGCCAGCATCACCCCGGCGCGATACGGCGCCGTCTTCAGGAGTCGTCATGCAAGCCACAGGAAAAGTGGGTTTATTCGGAGCCGCGGGCGCGGCAGGTCAAATCATCGCGGCGGCGCTGAGCGCGGCGGGCCGGGATTACCGGGTGGTCGGCCGCTCGCGCGCGCCGCTTGAAGCGGCTTTCGGCCACGACCCGCATGCGGAAATCGTCACGTGGAATCCAGACGACCCGGCTTCGATCAGCGCTGCGGCCGCCGGTTTGCAGACCGTGATCTATCTGGTGGGCGTGCCCTACGATCAGTTCGCCGCGCATCCGCCGCTGATGGAAAAAACGCTCGCCGGCGTGACGGCGGCAGGTGTTGAGCGCTTCATTCTGATCGGCACCGTGTATCCGTACGGCCGCGCGCGCAGCAATCCAATCACCGAAGATCATCCCCGTGAGCCCCATACGTTCAAAGGCAAAATGCGGCTCGCGCAGGAAAAGCTAGTGCTGGCGGCACATGCACGCGCCAGCGGTGCGACCCGCTTGTCGACGCTGGTGCTGCGCTTGCCGGATTTCTACGGCCCTGGTATCGACCGCAGTCTGATCAACGGCATATTCGAGGGCGCGGCACACGGCAAGCGCGCGCAGATGATCGGGCCGGTGGATGTGCCGCACGAATTCATCTACCTGCCGGATATCGGACCGGTGGTCGAGAAACTCACGCGCACCCCCGAGGCATACGGCCGGTGGTGGCATCTGGCCGGCGCGGGCACGATCACGCAGCGCGAAGTGGCGAGACAGGCCTATGCGCTAGCGGGCCGTGAGCCGAAGCTGATGGTGGCCGGCAAGACCATGCTGCGTGCGCTCGGCCTCTTCAATCCGCTCATGCGGGAACTGGTGGAGATGAATTACCTGATGACCGAGCCGGTTGTGCTTGACGACGCCGCCTTGACGAAGCTGATCGGACCGATCGCAAAAACGTCGTACGAAGACGGTATCCGGCATGCGTTCGACGCCGCGCGTGCGACGGCATCGGCGCGTGCTGACTCGCACCGGAACGCCGCGAAGACGGCCTGAGAGACGGCCGGATCGAGGACGCCGTTCACAAGCGAGATGGGTTGAAGCACGCTATCCGTGTATCAGCGAGCGAGCTGGAGCCGGATCAGGCCGCGACGTTGCCCGGCGGAAAATGGCCGCTCTTGAGCAGCACGGGCGTGCCATTGCTGATCTGCAAATGCTCGCGTGCAACCGCCTCGATGTGCGGACGACCGGCGTCGAACGCCCGCAGCCAACCGTCGAGATCCTCGGAGTACGCACCGAAATGATCCTCCAGCGCCTCGACCGAGATCGCGCACGGCACCGGCTCACCGTTCACAAGCGCGGGAAACACCACCGTCAGATTGGAGTCGCGGTAAGCAGGCGCGTCCGCGGGAAACCGGATTTCCATGGTCGCCTCATCAGAAGTATCCGGCAGGAAACGGACACCGGTGAGAACCGGCCGCCTCCGGACATGCCCGTTATGGTACTCGCGCGCCTCAACCGCGGTCCAGCCTCGTTCGCCCTCCTGCTCGCAGCTGTGCTGCCCTGAGCGGAGCGGTTCCGCATGCCAATCGATATGCCCGATTGCACTTGTTCCGCCGGCTTCTGTCGAAGTGATTCGCCGGCACGGCCTGTGCTGACGCAGTGACACCATTTCGAGTCCAGTAAGCGCAATATGGGAAAATATTTTCTGCAGAACCACGAACTGCCTGAGCCGGATGCGGCAAACGCATGGTTTGCCTACGCCGAAAGCAACGGCATCGACATTCCGAGAGCCATCAGCATCTGGGAAGACGCAGCGACCGAAAGCGGCGCAGAAAGCCGCCAATTGGTCAGCGCGGCGGGCATCTCGATCGAAACGCCTTAGTCCTGGCTGGGTGCACGCTTCCCGTGCGCATGGCGAATCTCGACACCTATTTGAAAGGAAACTTCACGATGCATTTCATGACGCAACTGCGCCGCCCCGGTCGCTCGCAATCCGGCAGCACCGCGCTTGCGCTAGTCCGCAGGGCGTCCCTATTTGCCGCCCTGCCCGCCGCCGTGCTGCTCGGCGCGGGTCTCGCCGGCTGCGCATCGTCGAACACCACATCGCTCATCAATCTGCCGAACGGCCAGACCGGTTTTGCGGTGAACTGCAGCGGTGCCGACGCCGCGTCCAGTTGGGCCTCCTGCTACGTGCAGGCCGGTAAGGCATGTGGCGCGACCGGCTACGACATCGTGTCGAAAGATAACGACGAAGGCGGCGCCGCGGGCGGCAGCGTCACGAACGTCGTCTCGGCCAACGTGAAAAACCGTTCGATGATCGTGCGCTGCAAGTAAGGCTCAGTGCGCCTGCATCTTCGAGAACATGTTCAATACGGCGACCCCGGCAATGATCAGCCCGAGCCCAATGGTGGCCGGCAGGTCAGGCACTTGCCGGTACATCACGACCGCGACCAGCGTAATCAGCACGATGCCGACGCCGGACCACACCGCGTAGACGATGCCGACCGGAATACTCTTCAGCGTGAGCGACAGGCAATAGAACGAGATGCCGTAGCCGATCACCACGACCGTTGCGGGCAAGAGCCGCGAAAAACCTTCCGACGCTCGCAAGGCGGAGGTCGCGATGACTTCGGCGACGATCGCAATGGCGAGCAATGCATAAGGAGGTATCCGCATCGCCTCAAGCCTTTGCAAGCGCGAGCTTGCTGTAGTCGTGACCAAGGTGCGCGCACAGCGCTTCCACCACCAGTTCATGATCCGCACGCTGCGGCAAGCCGGATACCGTGATTGAGCCGATCACACCGGCGCCCACCACCGTCAACGGGAAAGCGCCGCCATGCGACGCATATTCCATCACCGGCAGGCCGTGCTTGTCAGCGAGCGTGCTGCCCGCCTGTTGCATCTTCAAACCGATCGCGTACGAACTGCGCCGAAAATGCGCCACCGTGTTGCCCTTGCGGCGCGCCCAGTCGACATTGTCCGGCGTCGCTCCGTCGAGCAGGCTGAAGAACAGCGGCTGACCGAACGTGCGCACGTCGATGGCGGCGGCAATGCCGCGTGCTCTCGCGACCTCGTGCAGATACGCACCGACCTGCCATGCGCGGTCGGCGTCGAATTGCGGGAACACCAGCGCGTGTTCCTGAGCGGCAATCACCTGTAGATCGTGAGCGATATCCATGGAGTTCTGAGCAAGGTAAGAAGTGAAGCGCGCACCGTTGCACCTGCACCCCGGCGCCGCGAAGAGAATCTGGATTCTAGCGCAGTGCCTTACGAGGGCCTTCCGGTATGCGACGCCGGCCAAGCGCAGCGCGACGTTGGACAGCTGCGCGACTTCGGACAGCGGCGCAACTTTGGGGGGAGCGCCGCGCACGGGAAGCCGCGCCGCCTTGGCGGGTATGAAGTCGGTTCTTAAATAGCTATTGCGTTGGCTGTCGCTTTGTCCTATAATCTTTTCTTCGACGGACGCGGGGTGGAGCAGTCTGGCAGCTCGTCGGGCTCATAACCCGAAGGTCGTAGGTTCAAATCCTACCCCCGCAACCAAGTAACTCATTCGGTTCGAAACGTCGAAACAACATCAAAGGCTTGCCCAACCGGCAGGCCTTTTTTGTTTTCTGCCTCGCGCTTCGGCTGTAGTGCGTTCTGCACCGTGCCCCTTCTCGCAGTCAGTTCCAACACCAAAGTCCTGGAAACGCCCGGAACACGCTCAGCGAGACAGTTTCTGCCCCGGCACCGGGTTGTTATATGGGTAGCAATCCTAATTCACCCACCCTCGAATAGCGCGCAAAAGCGCCGGCGCCAGCCAATCGGCTTAGCTCACAATCGCCCAAGCCGCGTTCCACGCGCGCCGCACGCCGCCACCTTCACGCCAACGTCGGCACGCCGACTTTCCCGGACCTCAAGAAACGCCAGCCCAGTGATAAACTCCCATCACTCTTTCTCGTCCCCTTCCTATGAAATTCTGTTCTGTCTGCGGCCACGGCGTCAGCCTGAGCATTCCGCCGGGTGACAACCGCGAGCGCTTCGTATGCGGCAGTTGCGGCACGGTGCATTATCAGAATCCGCGCAACGTGGTCGGCACCGTTCCGGTCTGGGACGACAAAGTGCTGCTGTGCCGTCGCGCGATTGAACCGCGCTACGGTTACTGGACACTGCCGGCGGGCTTCATGGAAATGGGTGAAACCACCGCCGAAGCCGCTTCGCGCGAAACGCTGGAAGAAGCCGGCGCGCGCGTCGAGGTGCAGAACCTGTTCTCGCTGCTGAACGTGCCGCACGTGCATCAGGTGCATCTGTTCTACATGGCACGCCTGCTCGATCTCGACATTGCCGCCGGCGAGGAAAGCCTCGAAGTGAAGCTCTTCGAGGAACACGAGATTCCATGGGACGAGATCGCCTTCCCGACCGTCGGCCAGACCTTGCGTTTCTTTTTCGCAGACCGCGCTGCCGGTAGCTTCGGTCTGCACACGGGCGATATCTTCCGCTCGCTGCGCGAAGGCTGAGCGGCGCGCATGGTGCCCTGGCTCGGAGCTGACGATCCGTTTCCCGCCGTCGAGCGCGCGCTCGGCGCGGCCAGCGGCGCACCCGGCCTGCTCGCCGCCAGCGGCGACCTGCTGCCGTCGCGCCTGATCGACGCCTATCGGCGCGGCATCTTCCCCTGGTATTCGGACGGGCAGCCGGTGTTGTGGTGGAGCCCCGACCCGCGCATGATCCTGCGCCCCGCCGAGTTCAAACTGTCGCCGTCGCTGCGCAAAACGCTCAAGCGTGTGCTGCGCGAAGACGCATGGGAAATCCGTGTCGACCATGATTTCGCCGCCGTGATGCGCGCCTGTGCGCAGGCGCCGCGACGCGGCCAGCGCGGCACGTGGATCACCGCCGACGTGGTCGAAGCGTATTCGTCGCTGCACCGGGTGGGGGATGCGCACAGCATCGAGACCTGGTTCGAAGGCCAGCGCGTAGGCGGTTTGTATGGGGTGTCTTTTGGCCGGATGTTCTTCGGCGAATCGATGTTCGCCGATGTTACCGATGCGTCGAAAATGGCGCTGGCGGCGCTTGTCGGACACTTGCGACGTCACGAAATAGAAATGATAGACTGCCAGCAGAACACGTCGCATCTGGCATCGCTGGGCGGTCGCGAGATAGCGCGCAAAGCGTTCATCGCACATGTTCGCACCGCTGTCGACGCACCACCGATTCCCTGGCGCTTCGACAAGACCGTTTTGCGCGATGTCGTCGCGCCGGCGGCGTAGAAAGAATCAGGCCGAATCCGGATCCGCCGCCTACCGAGCCGCGGGTCACGAGCCGCGGGTTGAAATCCGCAAGGCGCCGGGTTTGCAATACCAGAGACGCTTCGAGAGCTGCCAACGTGACTCATCCCAACGAGCTGCCTCTTTCCCCGCTTTCCGCGCTGCAATTTTATGCAACAGCGCCCTATCCCTGCAGCTATCTGGATGGCCGCATCGCGCGTTCGCAAGTCGCCACGCCCAGTCATCTGATCAACTCCGACGTCTATACCGACCTCGTCAAAGCCGGCTTCCGCCGTTCCGGTGTGTTCACCTACCGCCCGTATTGCGATGGCTGCCGCGCCTGCGTGCCGGTGCGCGTGCCGGTCGATCAATTCGTGGCGAACCGCACGCAACGCCGGGTCTGGAAGAAGCACGGCGAGCTGGTCGCAACGGTCGCCCCACTGCACTACGACGAAGAGCACTACGCGCTCTACATGCGCTATCAGTCGGCACGGCATGCGGGCGGCGGCATGGACCGCGACAGCCGCGACCAATACGAACAGTTCCTGCTGCAGAGCCGGATCAACTCGCGGCTGGTCGAGTTTCGCGAGCCGCTGCCGGATCATCCGGACGTGCCGGGCATTCTGCGCATGATCAGCATGATCGACATCCTCGGTGACGGGCTCTCGTCGGTCTACACGTTCTTCGAACCGGGTCTGCCGCACACCAGCTTCGGCACCTACAACATCTACTGGCAAATCGAGCAGGCGAAGAGCCTCAAGCTGCCCTACGTGTATCTCGGCTACTGGATACGCGAGAGTCCCAAGATGGCGTACAAGGCGAATTTCCGGCCGCTCGAAGGCTTGCTCGACGGGGCATGGAAGGTGCTCGATCCCGCCAGTATCGATCTGCCGCCGGTCGATCTGGCGATTCAGGGCAGGCGCGGGCCGCTGCGACCGTAACATCTGCGAGATCCACCAGGCGAGGCGGGACGATCTGCGCGCACCGAATGACG
Source organism: Burkholderia sp. GAS332 (assembly GCA_900142905.1). Lineage (NCBI taxonomy): Bacteria > Pseudomonadati > Pseudomonadota > Betaproteobacteria > Burkholderiales > Burkholderiaceae > Burkholderia > Burkholderia sp. GAS332. Next base: position 3,140,815 of record FSRV01000001.1, read on the forward strand.
CTGCTGCGCCAGTACGCCAGGCCAGGCCAAGCAGGTTCACCCGCAGCGTCCCCACGCCCCCGCCTTTCGCCGCCCTTTCCAGTTAGTCTCATTCAAGCCTTAAAGCCGGTAAAATGGCGGGTTCCCATTTTCCGGCCGCCCGGCTTCGTCCTGTGTTCAGCTCCCTCTACCCGCTCGTACGCGCCCAACTCTTTCGCATGGACGCGGAAGACGCTCACCACCTGACTTTGCGCATCCTCGGCGCCGCCGGCCGCACCGGCCTTGCCGGCGCGCTCGCGCCACGCGTGCCGGATGCGCCGCGCACCGTGATGGGGCTGACGTTCAAGAACCCGGTCGGGCTCGCCGCGGGCCTCGACAAAGACGGTGCATGCATCGACGGTCTGGCGGCGCTCGGTTTCGGTTTCATCGAAGTGGGCACGGTCACGCCGCGCGCACAGCCGGGCAATCCGCGCCCGCGCATGTTCCGCCTGCCCGCGGCGAATGCCGTGATCAACCGGATGGGCTTCAACAACGCGGGCGTCGACCAGTTCGTCAAGAACGTGCAGGCCGCGCGCTATCGCGGCATTCTCGGGCTGAACATCGGCAAGAACGCCGACACGCCGATCGAACGCGCTGCCGAAGACTATCTCTACTGCCTCGAACGCGTGTACCCGTTCGCGAGCTACGTGACGGTCAACATCTCGTCGCCGAATACCAAGAACCTGCGCCAGTTGCAAGGTGCGGGCGAACTCGACGCGCTGCTCGCCGCCCTGAAGGACAAGCAGCAGCGTCTCGCCGACATGCACGGCAAGCTGGTGCCGCTGGCACTGAAGATCGCGCCGGACCTCGACGACGAACAGATCAAATCGATCGCCGATACGCTGTTGCGCCACAAGTTCGAAGGCGTGATCGCCACCAACACCACGCTGTCGCGCACCGCCGTCACCGGCATGCAATATGGCGACGAAGCCGGCGGCCTGTCGGGCAAGCCGGTGTTCGACGCGTCGAACGAAGTGATCCGCAAACTGCGCTCGGAAGTCGGCGAAACGGTGCCGATCATCGGCGTGGGCGGGATTTTTTCAGGCGAGGACGCGCGCGCGAAGCTCGCGGCGGGCGCTTCGCTGGTGCAGCTCTATACCGGCTTCATCTATCGCGGACCGGCGTTGGTGGCCGAATGCGCGCAGGCGCTGCGCTAAAGTCATATAGACATAAACAAACGGTATTTAGGTTTCGATAGCCTGTTTTGTTATGCTTTTGTCTGTTAAAACGCCAGACGAACAAAAAGGAACACGATGAAATTTGGCTTGCTGAAAAAGATGCTCGTCGCCGGCCTGATCGGCGCGTCGTTCACTGCGGTCACCGCCCACGCGGACGACCTGCTCGACCAGGTCAAACAGCGCGGCACGCTGCGCATCGGTCTGGAAGGCACCTTCCCGCCGTTCAATTCGAAAGCGCCGTCGGGCGAACTGGTCGGCTATGACGTTGACATCGCCAAGGCCGTCGCCGCCAAGCTCGGCGTGAAGCCGGAATTCGTCACGACCGAGTGGAGCGGCATCATCGCCGGTCTGCAGGCCAACAAGTTCGACGTGATCGTCAACCAGGTCGGTATCACCGACGCGCGCAAACAGGTGCTCGACTTCTCGCCGGCCTACACGTACTCGGCCGCGCAACTGATCCAGCGTAAGGACGACACGCGCCAGTTCAAATCGCTCGACGATCTGAAGGGCAAGAAGCTCGGCGTCGGTCTGGGCACGAACTACATGGACATGGCGAAGTCGGTGCCGGGCATCGACGTGAAGACGTATCCGGGCGCGCCTGAATATCTGCGCGATCTGGCCGCCGGCCGTCTGGACGCAGCACTGAACGACCGCCTGATGCTCGCGTATCTGATGAAGAATTCGCAACTGCCGCTGCGCACCGGCGCGACGCTGGCCGCGGGCAACCCGTCGGGCATTCCGTTCAAGAAGGGCAATCCGAAGTTCGCCAAGGCGATCGACGACGCGATGACCCAGCTCGAAGCGGACGGCACGTTCTCGAAGATCTCGGACAAATGGTTCGGCATCGACGTCAGCAAGCCGGTCAAGTAACGCGCGCTGGATGAAACGAAGGGCGGCATCGTCGATGATGCCGCCCTTCGCTTTTGTGGCTTTTGCGGCCCCCGCGCTCACACCCGCCAAAGTTTATGATGTGCGCTTTGCCGCGCTAACCCTACCCACCGCTCATGTCCACCACTTCCCTGCTCGTCCAATCGCTTCCTGTGCTCGCACAGGGTGCCGTCCTGACGGTCAAGTTCGCGGTTCTGTCGATGATCTTCGGCCTGATTGCCGGCGCCGTGCTCGCGGTGATGGGCATCAGCCACAGCCGCGCGCTGAACTGGATCGCGCGCGCGTACGTCAGCGTGTTCCGCGGCACGCCGCTGCTAGTGCAGATCTTCGTGATCTATTACGGCTTGCCGAGTCTCGGTATTTCGCTCGACCCCACGCCCGCGGGCGTGATCGCGTTGTCGGCGAACGTCGCGGCGTATCTGTCGGAAAGCATGCGGGGTGCGATTCTCGGCATTCACAACGGCCAGTGGCTGGCGGCGTACAGCCTGGGACTCTCGCGGCGTCAGACGCTGCGCTATGTGATCGCGCCCCAGGCCTTGCGCATTGCCGTGCCAAGTCTGTCGAACAGCCTGATCAGCCTGATCAAGGATACGTCGCTGGTGTCGGTGATTACCGTGACCGAATTGCTGCGCAGCGCGCAGGAGATCATCGCGTCGACCTATCAGCCGCTGCCGCTGTACCTCGCGGCAGCCGCGGTCTACTGGGTGCTGTGCCAGGTGCTCGAGTGGGTGCAGCACTGGTACGAAAAGCGCCTCGCGCTGCCGTCACGCCACTGAGCTTGCTGAGCTTGAGCAGGCTCTAGCCACCAACCTATCGGCTGGCGGCGAGCGACGCCGCATCCAGCGGCGCGCCGAAGCGCTCGAAGCGCGGTTCGTAGTAGTGATCCGGGTCGAGCGAAAACGCAACGTGACGCGTGCGGCCCATCAGTTCCTTGCGCGGGAAGAAGCCGAAGTACCGCGAGTCGGCGCTGTCGTCGCGATTGTCGCCGAGCATCAGATACTCGCCTTGCGGCACGACCACCGGCCCGAACGAATTGCGCGGGCTCGGCGCGTCAGGCGCAAGCCGCACGGTGTGCACAACGCCGTCGAAGCGCTCGGTCAGATAGTCGCCGGGAGACGCCGCATCGCCCGGCAGCGGCTTCAGGTGCAGCGGCTGATAATCCGCGCGCACGCCGTTCACGTACAGCACGTTGTCGCGCATGGCGACGCTGTCGCCGGGCAAGCCGATCAGACGCTTGACGATCAACTCATGCGCGGCCGACGAATCGATCGTGACAATATCGCCGCGCTGCGGATCGTGCAGATGCGCGATCGTGATGTGGGTAAGCGGCACGCGCAGATCGTAAGCCATCTTGTCGACGAAAATCCGGTCGCCCTCGCGGATGGTCGGCAACATCGAACCACTCGGCACGACGTTCCAGTCGGCCACGGCGCTGCGGAACAGCACCATCAGAAACAGAAAGGCGACGAGGCTCTTGTTGTCGCGCCACAGTTTTCCAAGCATGCGCATCGCAGGCGGCTCCAGTGGAAGGTGATCGAAAGCTGTGGGCAGGCGGGCTCTTTTTATTCGAACCCGCGCGCCCGGGCAAATCGTACCACCGCCGCTGGAAGCAGCGCGGCAACGGGCTCCTCTCACTCCCCCGCGAATTTGAGTCCCAATGCGGCGCGCGCGGCGTCGGCCATCTCGATCATCTGCAGCGACTTACTATGCGGCATCAGCGGGCTCTCCGTCTGCCCCGTTCGAATCAGCTCGCAGAAATGCGCGGTCTCGTAGTTCAGACCGCCGCCTTCGAACGGCTCGTCGAGCTCAACCACACGACCGTCGGCGTACCGGATCGTCGCGCGCGCCGGATTCCACCAGGGTTCGTGAATCGTGACATGGCCGTCCTTGGCCATCAGCAACGCGTCGCCCTTGCCGTGCAGGTCGAGTCCGCAAAAAAGCTGCGCGATGCCGCGCTCATGCTGGCTATTCAGGCTCGCGAACGTGTCGACGCCGGTCGCGCCGAGCCGCCCAAGCGTCTGCACCTCACGCGGCGCGCCGAGCCAGTCGACCGCGAGAAACATCTCGTAGACGCCAATATCGAGCAGCGCGCCGCCCGCATGCTCGAACGACATGGACGGATGATCGTCCGGCACGCCCGGCACCGAACAGCCGGCGCGCACGAGCCCCACCTCGCCGATCGGCTCGGCATCCAGATGCGCGCGCAACTTTCTGTACAGCGGATAAAACGGCGGCTTCATGGCTTCCATGAACAGCCGTTGCTCGGCGCGAGCGACCTCGAGCACGCGCTCGAGTTGCGGCTTATTGATGGTGGCGGGTTTTTCGCACAGCACGTGCAGACCGACTTGCAGCGCGGCGATCGCGTAGTTGGCGTGACTGTCCTGGACGGTGGCGATATAAAGCGCGTCGATACCGCTCGCGAGCAGCGCCTCGAAACTCGCACACACCTCGCCACCGAATTCCTTGGCGAAGGCCATGGCCGGTTCGGCGCGACGTGACCACAGCGCGGTCAGTTGTGCGTGCGGCACATGCGTGAGTCCTTGAGCAAAACGACGGGCGATGCGGCCCGTCCCGACGATCCCCCAGCGAATCATGCCGCCCGCGGGGGGTTCTTGCATTGCGATTGTCATCCTTCCTTCGAGTCCGTGCAGTTCAGAACAGGCGCTATTGTGACGCAAGCCGCGCGCGCATGCGTCGGCCGTTCGCCGCGCCGTTCGTTATGCAAAGTCTCTGCAGGAAGGCAACCTGAGCCGCGCCACCGTAGCGGCCACGCTCAGCCGAGCACCGGCGGTTCAGACGTAAAGTTGCCGCCGAGCCCTTCCGTGGTGTAGTCGATCATCGCCAGCGAGGCGATTTCCGCTTCCTTCGGATCGTGCCGTTCGATCGCTTCAATCACGCGCTGGTGCGTGCTCACCGCCTGCTCCCACATCCCTTCCTTGTGATTGAGGATCGGGTTGACGGTCGACAGCGCGCCGCGAATGATCGCCGCCATCTGTTTGAAGAACTGATTACCGCTCGCCACCACGATGCGCGCGTGGAAGAGTTCGTCGGCTTCCTGATAACCGGGTTCGCCCGGCTGGATCACGCGGAACGCGTCGAACGCCTCGCGAATCGCCGCGATGTCGGCGGCACTGCCGCGTGCGGCCGCCTGCGCCGAGGCGCGCGGTTCGATCAGAATGCGAAACTCGATCACGTCGCGCAAAAACAGCGGATCGGGTTTCGCGCGAAAACGCCAGTTCACGACGTCCTCGTCGATCATGCGCCAATCGCTCATCGGCCGGATGCGTGTGCCGATTTTGGGCCGCACGTCCAGCATGTCGCGCGCGAGCAGCATCGACAGCGCCTCGCGCATGACGGTGCGGCTGACGTCGAACTCCTTCGACAGCACATCCTGCGGTGGCAGGATGGCGCCGTATTTCTCTTCGACGATGCCAGTCACAAGTCCGTCCATGACTTTGCTGACCAGCGATCGATCCTTGTTTGCCTGTTCCATGACCCTCTCTCCCCGAAGCGGTGTTTGCCCCCGCGTAGCCTGTTGATCAAGCGGCCCAAGTGTGTCGTTTTATCGGTGTGTCATTGTTCTTTTACGATACGTTGCTAGCTTCAAAACGGTTGCGCCAGTTGGGAAACGTCCTGAGAGGGTTATCCCTCTGAAGAATTGTTTCGTTCGTGTAACGCCGGATGTTTTGACGGGCCATAAGCTTGCGTCTCAAGCGTGCCTTCGTTGCAGAATTTGCATAGTGCGAAGACGCACGTAGTGAATCGAATTGTCTGATCCACACCCCTTGGGCGGATCCGGACAGGCGCAAAAAGACTGGCGCAGCGATGCGGCACGTCAGGCGTCGAACGTCGTCGGTCATTTAATGTAAACAACGCGGGCGAATTGAAAGGAAACTGAGCGAACTCACCGCCTTAGGCGGCGCCTGTCGTGCGCCGTGTTGTGACCGGCATGGTGACTAGTAGGGCGAACGGCGAGGTAAACGGCGTCTCAAAGCGGGTGTCTCAAAGCGGTGTGCCCACCGACGCATAGCGCCCGCCAAAGAAGATCAGCGGCGCGTGTTCGTCGAGCGAGAACACCAGCACCTCGCCGACAAAGAGCGTGTGGTCGCCGCACGGATGCCGGTCCACCATGCGCGCCGCGAAACGGGCCGCGGCATGTTCGAGCAGCACCACGTCCGGCAAGCCGTCCACCGGCGCGAAGCGCGGCGTAAGCCAGCTCTGCGGCTCGCCGGCGAAATGGCGGCTATGGGATTCCTGGGCATCGGACAAGACACTCACGCCGAACCTCGCGCTGCTCATCAGACGCTCGTGCATACGCGCATGGTGCCCGACCGACACGACGATCAGCGGCGGTTTGAGCGAACCGGACATGAAGGCATTGGCGGTCATCGCGTGCATCCCGTCGCCACTGCCGGTGGAAATCACCACGACACCGGTGGCAAAACGCCCCAGCGCATGGCGGAAACGGCGCTCGTCGAACGCGCTCGCGCCGGTCGCGTCAAGGCAAGCCGTGCCGGACTTTGCGTCGCCCCCGGCGCGCTCCATCACTGCCTGGCCGACCGAATCGGCGGGACACGCAGCAAACGCCTCACGCGCGAGCATCGCCGGCTGGCCGGACAAGCGCGTAGCCGCTTCGGTCACACCCGCCGTCGAGGCAAGTGGATTGCCTGGTTCAACGATGCGATTCATGTGCCATTCCCGTCAGCGTTCGATCAGTCGAAGCGGCACGCGGCAAGCGGTTTGCGCGCAATGAAGTGAAACCACCACGTGTCACTGATTTCCACGTCGTCAGCAATACGATTGCCTTCGCAACTGCCGAACACCGCATCGGTCTGAAAACCGATCTGCGCGAGTTGCCGGCGCTGCTCACGCAGCGTCGTATAAACGATCACAATGCCGAAGTTGTGCGCCGCTGCCGTCTTCACTGCATAGTCGCCGTAGTCGTGATTCAGCTTTACGTTGTGCATGTAGTTCAACGTGCCGAGCTGGAAACGCCGCATCGAGCGCAGCGTGCGCCAGCCGAGCTTGAGCGGATTGAAGCTGAATTGCGGCAACAATTGCCAGATGTTCTCGCGGTATCCCGGGCCGCCACGGTTGTGCGATGAAAACAGCACATAACCGCCGGGTCGCACCACGCGATACATCTCGTCGAGAATCTTCACGCGGTCGTCGTAATCCACGCAGTCGATGCCGTTCCAACTGAACTCCGCGAGCCCGTAATGCCCGGACGGCAGCGCCGACATGTCGCGCGCATCCATATGCCGCAAGTCACAATCGGGATAGCGCGACTTCGCGATCTCCAGCAGTTTCAGCGTGTAATCGACACCGGTGTAATCGTTCGAGATCGACGTCATCAGCGGGATCGTGCGGCCCGTGCCGACACCGATATCCAGCAACGGCTCGCCGGCGCAGCGCGGCGCGAGCCACTCGAAGGCGGCTTGTTCGCCAAGGTCCGAGAAGGTCTTCTCGAGCGTGAAAACGCGCGTGGCATCCGGCGAATTCCATGCGACGCGGTTGATGCGGTCCAACTCGGATTGACTGTTCATAGCCTGGCTCCTACGAAGTGGCCGTGCGCCGGAATGACAACCCGCGTGTTCATTACGCTTCCCCAGATAGACGAAGCGCACGCGCACGTTTCAGAAGCCACTGGGTGGCGCGCGCATGCCGCCAGTCGAGCCGCGCACGGAGCGGCACCCCGGTAACCGACGGCTCGGGCTGATGGGATTCGCCGAAGCTGCCGCGGAAAAAATCTTCGAAGTACGACATCACGTTTTCCTGCGCGCGGGCCGAGAGAATGGCGTGATCGGTGCGCTCGCAAAAGGCCACGCCGATCCGGCCAAAGCGCCGCAGCCTGCCACCGTGCACGCCGAAGTAGCGTTCGAGTTCCTCGACGCCCTCGTCCAGCACGCCGTATAAAAGACGCGTATCGACGCCTCGCGCATGCAGCGCGGTGAAGAGCCGTCGCACGTCCTTCGATCCCAGCTGGAGGCCACAGATGCGTTCGATCCGGTCAGCGAGCGCCGCGGCCAATCTGGCCGCGAAGCGCGCCGCAAGCTCGCGCGCGACCGGCAAACCGCCCGCCTGCCCCCGCACAACGCGCAGCCATTTGCGCGGCTGGCGCATGGAGCGCAGGTAGCTGCGCGTCGAGCCGAAGGCGGCGACGGGCACGGCCGGCTTGCCGTATTCATCGCAGATGTTGTGCCACGTGAACTTCTGCAAATTGACCAGCACGGCGCCGATCACAGCCGGTTCACGCGACGCGGCGTGCAGGCCGACGAAAGCGCCCGCGCAGATGCCGAGCAGCACCGCACCGCGGTGTCCTTGCGCCGTTAGCCAACGCGCCGCGCACGCGGCATCGTCGGCACCCGCTTGCGCATACAGCGCATCGAGACTCACCGCATCGCTTGATGGCTGGCTGTCGCCCAAGCCGCCCAGGTCGACACGCAGCGACGCGATACCCTGTCGCGCGAGGCGCCGGGCGAAGTGCACGCCGAGTCGCGCATTGCCGATCCGCGATACGGCGCCGGTATTCAACATCAGCACCGCGGGCGCGGCGGCGACTGAGCGCGATTCGGGTACGCAATAGATGCCGAACATCCTGCCGCCGTCGATCCATACCGGCGTTTCGAACACGCCCGGCTCGACGAGGTGGCCCGCGGGGTGGTCACCAACGCATTCCGCCCTACCCTGGACGACCTGATCGGCGTGGGCGCCAGCGTCCCGGCCCGTTGTCGGGCACTCAGGCGTAACCGGGTCACCAGCAGTGTCTGCCAGCCAGTTTTCGATCGATCGAAACGCCGCCTGCGGAATCTCGCTATCGAGCGACTCCATCATGAACTTGCCGTATTCGTCGAACGGCTGCCGCTCCACCTGCACGCCTTGTTCACGATAGCGCGCCACCAGCGCGTCGACCCGCGTGGGGTCCAGCGAATCGAGCACCAGCACTCGTTCGGCCGGACGGACGGCATCGCGCTGCAAATCGACCGCACGTAAGCGCTCCAGCGTGTCGCGATAGAGACGAAAACCGTACGCTTCGACAAAGGCATCGGTATCGGGCTCGGCTTCGCAATCCATCGCGGCCGGCATCGACAGCCACGTGCGGTAGTGCGCGCGCAACTCACGCTGATAATTCTTGCCCGACAAAACCGGCGCTAGCAGCACGAGGCCATCCACACCGCCGAGTTCCTGAGCGGCCAGCGCCGCGAGCGTGCCGCCAAGCCGCAACCCGCACAGGGTCACGCGCTCGACACCCGTGGTGTCACGCAGCAGCGCCACGGCCTGCTTGATGCTGTCGATCCACGCGCGCCAGCGGCCCGGCTCGCTCGCCTCGCCCGCCGCATCGCCGGTGCCTGGATAGTCGAACCGCAGCACCGGCATGCCGCGCGCGGCGAGCCGCTCGGCCAGCCGGCGCATGCCGCGATAGGTGCACAGTGCGTCATACCCGAACGGGTAACACAGCACCACGCCACTTGACCCCTCTGCCGGATGCAACCATCCGAACCGGCCATCGAACACTACTGGCCTCACGCTAGGCTCCTCACCGGGGGAACTCCGCTTTCGATCACTACAACAAACGCCATCTGGTTCATCTGTACGTCCGCCCACACTATGTCGGACTCCGATGCTTATGCGGCTTAACGTATTACGCGCGATGATGGCTGGCTCGCGCCAGATCGACGGGCGGGTCAACTGCCGTGCGGCGCGCGCGCGGCAAAGGTGGAGCGGGTGGCAAGCAGCACGTGATAGAAAAACCGCGCGCGCAGCCGGTCGCGCATCGGGTAATGCCGCGACAGCAGCACACGCCATGCGGCGGCTGACTCACCGGCGCGCGCATAGGCGGATGCGGCGCGCGGCGCCACGCGCCGCAGCGCGTCCTCGCGCGCGGCCTGCGCGGCGGCGGGCACGCTGCTCGCGCGCAATTGCGCAAACGCGTGCATCGCCGGCAACGCGTGAGTCGATATCGACAGCGCCGTTTCGCGCGACACCGACACGAACTCATTCACGAAACAGATCGCGACCGCATCGACGCTGAGCCGCAAGCCAAAATCGAAGTCACACGCTTCGCCGACCTCGGCGGCCGCGCGGTACGCGATCCGGCGCGCGGCCAGCGTATCCACCAGATAGCCATTATTCGGAAACATCTGGTCGATCCCTGCGAGTGCCGGCACCGGCAGCCGGCCAGCGCGTTCAGGCACACGCAGATAATCGCGATTCAGACGTTCAGTGGCTTGCGGCCGTGGCGTGCCGTCGTCGGCGATAACGTGCTGTTTGCCGAACGCCGCGGTCAACTCGGGATACGCGTGCCAGCACGCGGCGAGACAGGTCAGCGCGTCCGGCTCAAGCAGATCGTCGTCGTGCAGCAGCACGAGCCGCGCGCCTTGTGCGCGCGCGAACAGCCGGTTCACGTTGGCCGCCTGTCCAAGCCGGGGCACATTGCGTTCATAACGAATCGGGATCGGCCGCGTGCTGCGCAAGCGGCACCGCTCCACCACCTGCTGCGCGCGGTCGTCGTTCGAGTCGTCACCGATGACGATTTCAAACTCGCCATACGTCTGCGCGTGGCAGCTGTCGATGGCCTGTTCGAGCAAGGCGGGGCGATTGCAGGTCGGAATGCAGATGGAGATCAGACGCACGGTCAATTCGCTGCCGCTACCCTGCCCGGCCTCGTTCGTGGTCTCAATCATGGGGGCTCCGAAAACCGTAACGGATTTCATTTAACCCTGCCGGACCCCAATTATCTGTACGGCCACCCACACATCCGCAAAGGGCGAAGGTGCACTATCGAGTGCATACGACAGGCCGGCGCCCTCGTTTCAAGCGCGCTGCTGGGTGCGGCTGCGCACCGACAGCATCGACGATCGACCACACCATCCAATGACTTCACCCGCCGGAAAAGCGCACCATGGAAAGAAGTATCGTCAAGAACATCTTCATCAATTTTGCAGGAGCAATCGCTCCGACCTTCATCTCCCTCGTCACCGTGCCTGCCTATATCCACCTGATGGGTGTCGAGCGCTATGGGGTCATCAATCTGGTGTGGGCGCTCATCGGCTACTTCAGCGTGCTCGATCTCGGCACGAGTCTCGCCACCGAAAATCAGATCTCCAAGGCGCGCGCCGCCAATGACGACTCGATCGAGCGCATCTTCTGGAGCGCGTGGTTCATGAATCTGGGGACCGGCATCGTGGGTGGCGTGCTGGTTTACCTTGGCACGTTTCTCTACATCACGCACGGCGTGAAGATCGAGCCTGCTTTTCAGCGCGAGGTGATGGCGAGCCTGCCGTGGATCGCCGTGGCCGTGCCGATCGCGAACGTCTCGTGGGTCTTTGCCGGCGCCATCAACGGGGTGGAACGCTTCACCAGCTTCAATATCAACCAGACGCTCGGTACGGCGCTGTTCCAGCTGCTGCCACTCGCTTCGATCTTCTGCTTCTCGCCCTCGCTCGCGGTGGTGATTCCCGCCGCGGTGGTGGCCCGTCTGATCGCCGGTGTGCTGCTCGGCGCGGCGGCGTTCCGCGCGATCGGCATTCGCCGCGTGCGGATGCCGCAATGGCGCGTGATGGCCGAACTCTTTCGCTATGGCCGCTGGATGCTGATGTTCTCGGGTGCCAACATGATCGCATCGACACTCGACCGCGTGCTGATCGGCGGGCTGCTGGGCGCGCGCTTCGTCACCTACTATGCGACCCCGCAGAATCTCATCACGCGCCTGAACCTGCTGCCGATTGCGATGGTGCGCACGCTCTTCCCGCGCCTGTCAGCCGTCTCGCGCGCCGACGCCGACGCCCTTGCGCATAGCGCCCTCGCCTTTCTGAACGGCGCCTTCACGCCGTGCGTGATCGTCGCGCTGTTCGCGCTCAAGCCTTTTCTGACGCTATGGCTGGGGCCGGCGGTCGCGGCCGCGGCGCCGGTTGCCAGCGTGCTCGTGCTGGGCGTGTGGCTGGGTGGCCAGTCGGGCATTCTGGGCATTCTGATTCAGGCGCAGACCAATCCGGCCTATATCGCGAGCGTGAACTGGCTCGAACTGCCGGTGTTCGCCGGCGCGCTGTGGTGCGGGATTCACTGGTTCGGGATCATGGGCGCGGGCGTCGTCGTCGTAACGAAGTCGCTGTTCGACTATGCCGTGCTGCTATGGTTTGCGCGACTGCATGTCTGGTCCATCGTGCGCAATATGGTGGTCCATCTCGCGTTCCTGGTCGTCGCGCTGGTGCTCTCTGAATCGATCACCGCGTTGCCGACGCTCATCGCCGCGGCACTTGTCATGGCGGCGGCGAATCTGGGCATGTCGCTGCATGGGTCGAGCGAACTCAGGAGTGTCGTCTACAAACTCTGGACGCGCGTGACGCTGTCGGCGAGTTAGTCGAGCGGTTGTAGCGGTGGGTGAAGCAGGGAATTGAAGCGGGCCACGAATTGAACTGCACGCCAAAGGTTGAATCGGTGTCCAACTTTTGGGGTGCAGTTCAAATGGCGGTCCGCTTTTTCAAGGCTTGTGTAAGGCATCCGGCACCGCGAGCGTGGCCGTGGCGATGCCAGGCACACTGCCGCTGCGCGTCGCAATGGTCGCAAAGCGGCGCGGCTGGCAGCGTGCCAACGTACGTTCGTAGATCGACAGATAGCCGTCACTCACACGCTGCACGCTGAACGTGTCGAGGTTCTGCGCCGCCCGCGCAGCCAGCGCCGCGTGCGCAACGCGATCGGTCAGGAGCAGCCCGAGCGTCTCTGACAGCGTGACCGGGTCGTGAGCCGGCACCAGCAGACCGGCCTCGCCGTCATCCAGCATTTCGGGAATGCCGCCCACCCGGGTCGCCACGATCACGCGTCCCGTCTCGCGCGCCTCGCACAGCACCAGCCCGGCCGCTTCGTAGTGCGATGCCAGCGCAAACACGTCGGCCTGCGCAAGATAAGCACGCGGGTCGGCAACAAAGCCTTCGAAGTGCGTCTGCCCGGCAATCCCGAGCTGCCCGGCGAGTGCTTCCATCGCGGCGCGATCGGGCCCATCGCCGACGAGATACAGCACCGCGTCCGGCACGCGCTTGCTCAGCAACGCGAAGGCGCGCAGCAAATCGCCGATACCCTTGCGTTCATACATGCCCGACACCGTGACGACGCACGGATGCGCCAATTGCGGCGCCGCGGGAACCGGCATGCCGGCTAGGCGCGGCGTGCCGATCGTGCCGTTGCGCACCACGCTCAGGCGCGTCCTGGGTATGCCACGCCGCACCATCTCCACCCCTACGGCGTCGCTGACCGCCACCACGTGGTCGCCGACGCGCATCAGCGTGGCGCTCCGCTGGAACGCGTTGTGCACCGTCGTGACGAGCACGAAACGCCGCCGCAGCGCGCTCAGGCGTGCAATCAGCGCGCCCGTCATCATGTGCGCGTGCACCACGTCGGGGTCGACCTGCGCGACAAGGCGTCTGAAGCCCGCCACCATGCCCGGCACGCGCGACGGCCGGGGCGACTGGGGAAGCAGCACGTGACGCACGCCGTGCCGCGCCAGCAGGTCTTCGAAACCGCCGCCCGCCGACGCCACCGTGACGTCGTGGCCGGCGCGCGCCTGCAGGCAGGCAAGGTCGATCATCACGTTGACGATACCGTTGCCGACGCTTTGCGCGTGATTGGCGAGATGGATGATTTTCATGGAGTCTGCGCAACATCCGTTGAGTGAGGGGGCGCCGCTGCGAGCGGCGCCGTCTGTGGCGTGAAGCGATACATCAGCGCTTTGCCGTGTGCGTCTTCCTCGACCAGCACGAGGTACTCGCCCGAGGCGAGGCGATGAGCGGTCAGCGGCATCGGCACATCGATCCAGCCGCTCGTCGAACCGACTTCCTTGCCCGGTTCGAGCCGGCCGACATCGCGTCCGGTATCCCGGTCGTAGACGCGCACAATCGCGCTGCGGGTTTCGATGGCGAAGACGTAGTCGCCCGCCGCCGCGAAGCCACTGATCGACGACCAGTCAGGCGCGCCACGGTCGGGCAAGCCGATGATGTAGCGCAGCACGGGCTTGCCGCTCTTCCAGTGGTCATAACGCGCCAGTTGCGATCCCGCGCTATTCCAGTTGTCCTGAACAAATGGATGCGCCGGTGTCGACCCGGAGATGAACATCGTGTCGTCGGCGGGGAAATAATTCAGGCGCGCGATGCGGTAGAACGGTGCGGGCGGCGGATACTGCCGCATCGCGGTGTAGCGGTAGATCGGATTGCCGACCCGGTCGAAACCCTCCAAAGGAAACAGGCGGATGCCCTGCGACTCCGTGCCTTGCCAGATATCGCCACGGCTATCGACCCACCATGCGCGCATCTGCGGCGCGTCGGTGCTGCCGGTGTTCTGGTCGAACGCACCGGCGGAGAAGTCGCCCTTGCCGGTCGCGTCGCGCCAGATCCATTCACCTTGCGGCGGCTGGTTGGGCGGCCACGCGCCGTCGATGTGCGATTGCGCGAACAGCCCCGAAGGAATCGCCGTCTCGCGATCGGCAGTGAAGCGATAGATGCGCAGATACGACGAATACATGTCCGTCGTATAGAGCAGCCGATGTCCGTGGACGTCGCGCACGAGCGGCATGCCGCGCTGGCCGCCGAGGTAGAGATGGAAATACGGATCATAGGGATAGCGGAAACGGTCGGCGGTGTAGCCGGCGTACGACCACTCCTCGCCGACCGGGCGTGTCAGGTCGAGCGTGAAGCGCTTGCTGCCGCTATAGACCGAGGGCGGCTCGCCATCGACGAACTGCGCGCCATCGACGAACAGCAGCCCTTGCAGACTGAAGCGCTGCGTACCGTCGGGCGCATAGCTCTCGATCAACGCACCGTCGTAGGTACTCGGCCCCGTGCCGATGGGACGCGGTCCCGCACCGTTCATCGACACGTAGAGGTTGCCGGCCCGGTCCACGCCGACGCCGGTCAATCCATTGAAGCGACGCGGCCCAGGCGCACCGGCGCGGCCGGCATAAATACCGCCCTCTTCCCCAAAGCTCGCTGATAGCTGCATGCCCGCGCCCGGCTGCGCGGCGCTGGATGCCGCTGTATCAGAACTCGCCGTGAAAACCAGGATCTGCTGGCGCGCGCCGTTGTCGGCGATCAGCAGCCGTCCGCGGGTGTCGACCGTCAGATCCGCGGGCACCACGCCTGGCGGCAAGGCGAGCTCGCCCAGGCGTGCGCCATTGCGCGCACGGTGGACCACCCGCTCGGCGCCTTCAGTGCGGCTGTTCTCGACGATCCACAGCGAACCGTCGGGCGCCAGCGCGAGACGGCCCGGTTCGTGCACCGGAAAACTACCGACCGCCTGCATGGTTTGGGCGTCGAAGATCTGAACGCGGTTGTCACGCTGATTCGACACGAAGAGCCGCGTCTCGTCCGCGGCAAGCCCACGGATCGCGTAATCCTCTTTACTCGAGAAAGTCGAGACCAGCAGAAACGCCAGACGGCTACCGCCCGGCCAGCTCACCTGCCCGGCGAACGGCACGCCGTCGCGGATATCGGCGCGGCTGCGGCGCGCCACGCCGGTCCACTGTTCGCCCTCGTGCGGCATGCGCCGGTGTTGCGCCATCTCGTTGCCGAGACTGACGACGGTTTGCGCGACGAACACATATTCGTCGTTCACGGCGATCGCGTCGCCGCCCATCATGCCCCAGCCGTGCGACTCGCCGCCGTAGCGAACCAGTTGACCGTTACGGTACTGGCCGATCTCGCCGCCGCCTTCGTCCCAGGGTGCGTTCGTGAAGACGTCGCCATCAGGCGTGACAGCAAGCGCCTGCACGTCGATCTGCACCCAGCGATGATCCGCGTAGCCCCAGGTATTGCCGATCCACGAAGTGCGGTACGACAGCGACGGATGCGCGGCGGCGGCGCGTACTTCGTCGGCAGGCTTGCTAGCGGAAGCCACGAAGTTTGCACCCGGCGCGGACCCGATTGTCTGCGCCGGCCCCAGTGTCGTACCGCCCCCCGGGCCACTTGCCGCGATCAGCACGAGCACCGGCAACGCCAGAGCCGCGGCGCATACGAGCCGTTCGAAGGTTTTGCGTGTGATGCGTCGCATGATCTTTTACGCGTCAGAACGCGTCGATCGCTTCGCGGTAAATCCGCGCGACCTGCGCGGCGACCACCGGCCGGTCGAAATGGCGGCGGGCATAGGTGCGGCATGCCTGCGAGTCCGGCACCACGCGCCGGCCAAGCAGCACATCGGCAATACCGTCGCCGATCGCCTTGAATCCGCCCGAGGACAGCACCAGTTCAGCAGACAACGGCGCGACCGCTTCCGGCAGACCGCCCACCGGCGTCACCAGAACCGGCGTGCCGGCGGCGAGCGATTCGATCGTCGTGAGCCCGAAGCCCTCGAGCGACACGGTCGGCACTACCGTCAAATCCGCGGCGCGATACCAGAGCGGCACCTTGTCGTCGGGCACGTAGCCGGCGAGCCGCACGTGACGCTCGAGCCCGCGCGCGGCGATCCGCGCCTGCAACTCCGCCTCCAATGGTCCCTTGCCGGCGATCGTCAGGAGTACGTCGGGCAGCATCGGCTTGACGATGGCCATCGCATCGATCAGATCCTCGAGTCCCATGCGCGAGACGAGGCGCCGCATGCAGAACAGCAGCGGCCGGTCCAGCGGCAGACCGAGGCGCTCACGCGCCTGCCGCTGCGTCACGCGGGTATCGAATTGCCCGACGTCGACGCAACCGGGCACGATCCGGATGCGCTCTTCAGCCACGCCGTAGGTCTCGCGCAGAATCTTCCCGAACGCCTGCGACAGCACGATGTGACGCGTGCCGCCCTGGTACACGAAGCGCTCGAGCGCCACCCGCATCGCACGCGACCAACCGCCACCGCCGCCCGGGTACGATTCGGCCGCCCAGGGTCCATGAAAATGCACGACCTTCGGCACACGTCTGAACAGGCCTGCTGTCGGCGCCGCGTAGAGCGCGAAATGCGTGGCGACGACGTCGGGCATCTTCGCCGCCCGCAGCGCGCGCGACTGCCTGCGCGAGCCCCACAGGCGCGTGCCGAGCGGCGCCTCTACGCCAGCGAAGGCCAGCACACTGCCACCCGACGCATTGAACACACCGGGGCTGCCCGCCACCAATCCACGGACATTGACGCCCTGCTCCGGCAGCGTATCGATCAGCGCCTTGAACATGCGATCGAGGCCACCCGGCCGCTCATTGAACCAGTGCATGCCGATCTGCAGCGAATCGATTGGCGCGCTCATAGGTCCACCGATGCAGTCGCACAGCCGGCCGGCAACGAGTGCGCCGTGCGCCGCGCATGCACCTGCTCATAGACCGACAAATAGCGCTCCGCCATGGCCTGCCAGCTCAAGGTTCTGGCGACTTCACGCGCCGCCTGCCCCAACCGGTGGGCGTATTCGCGATCGCTCGCGAGGTGTTCGATCGCCGCGGCAAGCGCGGGCGCATCGTTGGGATCGTCGAGCACGATGCCGCTTCTGGCCGTAATCACTTCGGCGCCGCCCGCGGTCCGCACGGTTATGACCGGCAATCCCGCGGCCAGCGCTTCGAGCAGCACCAGTCCCATCGGTTCATAACGCGAGGGAAACACGAACGCATCGACCGAACGCATCAACGCGGGCATGTCCATCACCATGTCCGTGAAGTGGACCCGTTCCGTCAACCCGAGCGACGCCACCAGCGCCGGATACGGACTATTGTGCAGAATCCCCGCGACTGCCAGATGCACGTCGGCCGAGGTGTGCACGAGTGCGTGCAGCACCGTGTCGAGATTCTTGCGCGACATGCGCAGATCGCCTGCGAACAGCAGCATGAACGGCGCTGACGGCAGACCGAAGCGGGCCCGCTCGGGCGCACCGGGCGCGAATTCGTCGACATCGACACCGTTATGAATCACCTGCAGTTGCGCCGGGCCGATGTCCAGCGCGCGCACCTCGGCGGCGACCGCATGCGAGACCGGCACGATGACCTCCGCATGCCGGAAGGCCCATCTTTCGCAGCTGATATTCAGCAGCGTGTAGAGGACCTGATACGCATCGTAGAAACTGCGCAACAGGCGGAACGGATAGAAGCCGCAGCGATACCAGCCGTCATGAACGAAATGCGCCGCATTGACATCGGCACGCGCCCAGGCGATGAAGCCGTTCACGTGAATCACATCAAACGCCTGACGATGTGCGCGGATCCACGCACCGCAACGCCACGCGAACATCTGGTACTGGACCAGTTTGCTCGGCAGCCGGCTCCGGGCAATCTGCACGAAGCGTACATGCGGATGCTGCACCAGCTCGGGGGCCGCCTCGGCGGCGAGCAGTGTCACCGAATGACCGGCTGCGAGCGCCGCCAGCACGATCTCATAGTTGACGCGTCCTTGCCCATCGTTCTTGCGCACGACATGGGTGACGATCAAAATCCGCATTCTGTGGTCCTTCTTATTGGTATTTTTTAGAGTCGTGCCGGCGCCGCTGCGACCACGCTGTGGCGTTCACGCGCATAGCGCAGCGAAATCACCGGCAGGGTCACGCCGAGAAAGAAAAACATCCCCGACACCGAAGTCAGCGTGTTGATGAACACCATCATCGACAGAATCGCCACGGCCACACCGACGCCGGAAATCGCCAGCAGGTCGGACGGGTGCTGGCGGCTTGCCCGATACGCGCGCCACAACAACATGACGATGCCGGTCGTGTAAAGCAGCGTGCCTGGCCACCCCATCACGTAGGGCACCTCCATCAGGCCGCTGTCGAAATTGAGCATTGCCTGCGCCGCCGTGTCATTGGACAGCTTGCTGCCAAGGCCGGTCGTGCCGAGCCCCTGGCCGGCGATATCGGTTAGCGCCGACGACATGAACGATTTATAGAAATCCGCGCGCGCCTGGAAGCTATCGTCCTGGCCGAGGTCCTGAATCGAGCTCAAGCGCTGCAGCACCGGTTCCGCGACCTGATCGATCATCATCAGCGGCGCGGCCACCACGGCGAGCCCCAGCACGCCGGCCATCAGCCGCATGCGGTTTTTGCCGTCGAGCATGGCGAAGGAATACACCAGCGCGATCGCAAAACCGCCCCATGTGCTGCGCGCGCTGGTGAGCAGCAGCGCGGGAATCCCCACGCAGCCGAGCACAATGCGCGCTTTACCCCGCGCGGCCAGCGACATCAGCAGAATCGTCATGAGCGTGACGGCGAAAGGGCCGCATGAATTCATCGTGCTGCTGATGCGCATGCCGAACGGAACCGGCTGCCCCTCGGACAGCATCTTCGAGGAGATCAGCCAGAACGCATCCCACGGCATCGGCGAAACGAACTCGAGCAGGCCGTACACGCTCATCAGGAGTCCGCCATAGACGAAGGTCTTGAGCAGGACCCGGTGATAGTCCGGATAGTGGCGCCACGTCACGGTGAGATAGAACGCCACCATCACGGGATACAGCCAGTTGATCAGCGTAAACGTCGCGGCTGCTGGACCGACCTGCGCCATGCCCACCACAAAGGCATAGAGCAGCGCGATCACGATCAGCACCAGCGGCGCCGCACCGCGTTGCCCCAACAATGCGGCACGCCGGATCAGGGTCAGGCCGGTGAGCGCGACGGCGAGCAAGGTCGCCACCATGATCGGGCTTTGCTGATTGAAAGAACCGTTGACGAAGTCCGCGAGGCGCCGCACTTCCGGTGTCAGAAAAAACAGCCAGCAGACGAATCCGATGTAATGCGCGGGCGAGCGCCAATACAAGACCGCCGCCACGGCGAACGCGCCGAGCGGAAAGAAATACTCGACCAGCCGGCCTTGATGCAAAAGGATCAAGCCCAAGGTCGCGGCAAACAGGAGTAGCGGCAAGCTCAGCGGATGACGCAAGCCCTTGCGCCGCGTGCGGGCTGCAGGCACGGCCCGATCAGGCGCAAGCGCCCCACCGGGCAGCGCGCGCGGTGTGCCCGGCGACGTCGATAGTCCAACCTGCGTGGAAGGCGTGATCAGCATTCGCACCATTACAGGAGCTCAAAGGTATTGACGAGCGCCACGCCATTGCGCTCGCGGCGCCGCATGCTGAAAAGCGGCTGGCCGCCGCGCAGCTGGCGCGTCAAGCCGATGAACGGCACGCCATGTTCGAGGTACGGCCCTTCCGTTTTGCGAAAGCCGAACTGCTCGTAGAAGTCGCGCAATCCGAGCGGCGCGCTGACGCGCGCGGCGTGTCCCGGCCAACGCTCCGCGATCGCCTGCAGCACCCGTTCCATCAGCTGTTCAGCGGTGCCGTCGCCGCGCCGCAGCGGACTCGTCAGCACCTTGTCGATGGTGACTTCCGGATCTTCGGCGTCGCCGGGTTGCAGGCGTGCGTAGGCCAGGATCGGCATGGGCCGCGCCATGTCCTCGACGGCGAAGACGTGCAGCGCGTTCTCGTCGCGGCCATCGGCGTCAAGACAGACGTGCGATTGCTCGACCACGAAGACCGCACTGCGCGCCCGCAAGATCAGATACAACTCGCGTGCCGAAAGCTGCTCGAAGTCCAGCGTTTTCCAGTTCATCACGTTCCCCAGCGGTAAATAAGTTCAGCGAGGCCGGCGTCGCACGCCGTCCTCGCCAGCCTGGCTCGACACGCCGGCCTGTTGTCATGGCTACACGGTACGTCCGCGAAACGCGGGTTTCCGTGCGCCATCGCACTGACGCTGGGCTTTGACAATTCTTAAATACGGGGCGTCGGGACACGGCGTAGCAAGAAACCGCCAAAACGGCTTCAGGGCATCGTGCCTGCGCGACAAAGCTACGCACAGAACCGCCACCAGACGCGCCGCGATGACGTCACGCGCTGCGATAGACACCCAGAAACGACGAGAACCGTTCGTTTTACGTCAGCAATATTCGAGAGACCGTTGACCAACAAGGGGGCACCTCAACATGAAAACCGCACTGCGACGCATCCTTTCCGAATCGGCCCGTCTCGACGTTCCGCCAGACACGCTGGCCGACGACGCCGATCTATACGCCGCAGGCCTGTCCTCGCTGGCGACCGTGCATCTGATGCTCGCCATCGAAGACGAATTTGGCGTGGAGATTCCGGACCGCATGCTGACGCGCCGGCTGTTCTCCAGCATCGATTCGATGGCCGCCGCGGTCACCGAACTGCAACGGGCGCAGGCGGCCGCATGAACGCCCCGCTGCTGGACACAGCCGCAGTGGCGGCGCCGCTCGCCGACCCTGCTGCGGCGCAACCCGCCGGCGCGGGCGCCGTACTGAGCACGGTGGAATCAGAGCCCGCATGGCGCGCCGCCGCGCAGCGCTGCACCGCCGTGGCCGCGCAGTTCGCCGATCCGGTGGACCGCGAAGCACGCTTTCCCCACGAGGCTTTCGACGCGCTCAAGCGCGAACGTTTGCTGTCGGCGATGGTGCCGGCCGCGTTCGGCGGTGCGGGACTCTCGCTCGCGGATGTCGGCGCGATCTGCGAAATGCTCGCGCAGGGCTGCGCCTCGACCGCGATGGTGTACGCGATGCATCAGATCCAGGTGGCCTGCATCGAGGCGCACGGCAGCGAGTCGGCATGGCACCGGCAGTTGCTCGCGCAACTGGTCGAGCATCAATGGCTGCTGGCTTCGGCGACCTCCGAAGAAACCATCGGCGGCAATATGCGCACCAGCGCCTGCTCGGTCGAACTCGACGGAGAGCCGGGCAACCCACGCTTTCGCATCGAAAAGCTCGCGCCGACGATCTCCTACGGCGCGCACGCCGACGGCATTCTGGTCACCGCGCGCCGCACCGCTGAATCGGCCGCGGCCGACCAGGTGCTGATCGTCGCGTTACGGGAAGAAACACAACTGGAAAAGCGGGGCGGCTGGGATTCGATGGGCATGCGCGGCACCTGCAGCGAGGGCTTCCGGCTGGTCGCCACGGGACTCGCCGAGCAGATCCTGCCGACACCCTTCGCCGATATCGCCGATCAGACCATGCTGCCGGTCTCGCACACACTGTGGGCCTCGGTATGGACCGGCGTGGCCATTGACGCGGTCAATCGCGCGAAAGCCTTCTTCCGTGCGCAGGCCCGCTCGAAGCCCGGCGCGATTCCGCCGGCCGGCCTGCGCCTCGCCGAAGCGGTCGGTCTGCTGCAGATGATGCAGGCGCGCCTGTCGGTCGCGCTCGAAGCGGCGCGCACCGCCCACCACGCGCGGCACGGCGGCTGCCAGGCCGATGCGCCGCTCTCGGCGATGCTCGGCTTCGCCTCCGACATGAATACGCTGAAGACCAGCATCTCGACCACGGCGCTGCAAGTCGTGCAGGAAGTGCTGATGATCTGCGGCATGGCGGGCTACAAGAACGGCACGGAATACAGCGTGGGACGGCATCTGCGCGACCTCTACTCCGCGCCGCTAATGATCAATAACGACCGTATCGCGCAGAACACGGCGAGCCTGTTGCTCGCACAGCGTCCTGCCACCCCGGGGAGAGCCTGACATGAACACGATGACCGATACCGCCGCGCTGGCCGCTGCCGCCGCGGAACCCGCGGCGCCGACTTTCCGCGACGAACTGCTGGCCGCGGGCCTGCTGATCGATACCGGTGAAAACGGCCTGTACGGCCGCAGCCAGATTTTCGAAGACGTGGTGGAGCGCCTGAACGTGGCGATCACGCATCTCGGCGCGGACCAGCAGCCGGAAGTGCTGCGCTTTCCGCCCGCCATGCGCCGCACCGATTTCGAAGACAGCGAATACCTGAAGAGCTTCCCGAACCTCGCCGGCACGATCCACTCGTTCTGCGGCAACGACATGGGCCACCAGCGCCTGTTGCGCGCACTCGACGACGCCATAACCGAGCGCGACGACGAACGCAGCGAAGAATGGATGGCGCAGCAGAAACCGACTCACGTGGTCCTCACGCCGGCCGCCTGCTATCCGATCTATCCGGTGATGGCGCGGCGCGGCCCGCTGCCCACCGGCGGCCGCACGATCGATGTGCTGTCGTATTGCTTCCGCCACGAACCGTCGCTCGATCCGGGCCGCATGCAGATGTTCCGGCAGCGCGAATACGTGCGCCTCGGCAGCGCCGAGCAGGTGATGGCGTTCCGGCAAATGTGGGTGGAGCGCGGCTCGCTGCTGATTACGCTACTGCAGCTGCCGGTGGAAGTGGATCTCGCCAACGATCCGTTCTTCGGCCGCGGCGGCAAGATCGTCGCCGATAGCCAGCGTGCCCAGGCGCTCAAATTCGAACTGCTGATTCCGGTCGCCGACCCGCGCGGCAAGACCGCATGCCTCTCGTTCAACTATCACATGGACCACTTCGGCGCGATCTGGAAAATCGCCTGCGAAGACGGCGCGGTGGCGCACACGGGTTGCGTCGGCTTCGGCATGGAGCGCATCACGTTGGCGCTGTTCCGTCATCATGGGCTCGATGTCAACGCGTGGCCGGACGATGTGCGCGCGCTGCTGTGGGGCGGCACCGAGGCGCGCGTGGCGCACGGCATGCATTCTATGCAGCCGGCCCCCACCGTGGTTGCGGAGGGTGCCGGAGATCGCGCATGAATCCCTCCCCGATCCCCGTGCCGAAGGGCGTGCCATCCCCCTTCCCGTTGCCCCGCCGGCTCGATCTGCCGGCTGCGGGCGGCGCGGCTGCGCCCGCAGCGGCGCTGCGCCAGCACGCGCCGCACGCGCTGCATCAAGGCGAGCGCGTCTGGCAGGAGACCAACTGCTACATCGACCTGTGGATTGAACTGCTGCACGGCTTCGGGCTCGATCCGCGCGCGGCGCTCGGCTTTACCGTCACGCAGGACTTCGAAGGCGACCAGTTCACATTCTTCAAATTCCCGCTCGAAGACCTCGAGCGGCTGTACGGCACCCAGGTGCAGGAACTGGCGATCTACGACTCGCTCGAAGCCCGCGTGCTCGCGCAAACCTCGCGCGGCCATACCGTGCTGGTGGAAGTGGACGGCTATTACCTGCCGAATACGCGCGCCACATCGTATCGGCGCGAACATCCGAAAACCACGGTAGGGATCGACTTTATCGATCCCACGGCGCACCGCCTCGGCTATTTTCACAACACGGGCTATTACCTGCTCGACGGCGAAGACTACGACGGCGTGTTTCGCAAACTGCCGCAATTCGCGCAGCAGCCCGATCTGCTGTTTCCGTACGTCGAATTCGCCAAGCAGGCGCGGCCCGCGCTGGAGGGCACCGCGCTCGCCGAAGCATCGGCGGAATTGTTGTGCGCGCATCTAAACCGGCGGCCGCTGACCAATCCGATCTCGCAGTGGCGGGCCGTGTTTCCCGCGCATCTCGATACGCTGCTTGAACGCGGCGAGGCATTCTTCCATCCGTACTCGTTCAACCTGATGCGGCAGCTTGGCGCGAACTTCGAGTTGCTCTCGAAGTATCTGTTGTGGCTCTCCGCGCAAGGCTTCGAGGTGCCGGCGTCGATCCCGGCGGCGGCGCAAAGCATCGCATCGGAGTCGATGGTGATGCAGTTCCGGCTCGTGCGGGCCATCGCACGCGGACGCCGCGATTCGTGTGAAGACTGTTTCGACGTGCTCGAAAGCGCTTATGAAAAGACGCTGCCACCGCTTGCCGCACTTGTGCTTTAACGAGCTCGAGTCGAGCTTCAGGAAATCGCCGTGGATGCGCTGACGACTGATCGGTTACCGGATGAAGGCGACTCGCATCCGGCGCCGTTTGCCAGGACGGCTGAAGCTGCCGGCATGACCATGAGCTTGAGCATGACCATGGCCGTTGCCGCATCCAAGGCCCAATCCCAGGAACCTCAAGACCTCTGGCCACAGCCACTCGACACGGGTTGGCAGTGCGTCAGCACGCCGGCCGGGGCCTGCGCGTCACCCGCCGACTTGCCTGCGCAGGGCTGGCTCGCCGCACAAGTCCCCGGCACGGTGGCGAGCGCGCGCCGTGCCGCAGGCCTGCTGGACACCGCGAATCCGCCACCACTCGCCTTCGACGATCACTGGTACCGGCTCACGCTGACCGGCACCGGCAAACGCCGTTTGCGCCTGCACGGCCTCGCCACGCTCGCCGAAGTCTGGCTCGACGGCATCGAGCGCCTGACGTCGGATTCGATGTTCGTCGCGCACGATCTCGACATCGAACTGCACGGCAGCGCGACCCTCGCGCTGTGCTTTCGCTCGCTGACTCCCGCGCTGGCGGCAAAACGCACACGTGCTCGCTGGCGGCCGCGGCTCGTCACACCCTCCACCTTGCGCAACGTGCGCACCACCCTGCTCGGCCATATGCCGGGATGGTGTCCATCGGTGCAGGCAGTGGGTCCATGGCGCCCGATTGAAATGTTGAGCGACGTGCCGCACGCATTCGACACGATTGATCTGACAAGCCGACTCGAAGACGACGACGGCGTTGTTTCGTTGACGCTACATTTCCTGCATCCGCATGACGTCGACACGTGCGCGGCTTCGTTGAATTGCGGGGGCGTTGTTTCGTCTTTGCAATGGAGCGATGCATATACACTGACCGGCAGCGTGCGTGTACCGCATGCCGAACGCTGGTGGCCGCACACGCATGGCGAGCCCACTTTATATCCTCTGACGTTGCAGCTTGATGACGAGCCCGCGATATCCCAATCATTGGGATCGGTCGGCTTCCGCCGCATCGAAGTGGATCGCGGCGCAGACGGTACGGGCTTCGCATTACGCGTGAATGACACGCCGGTGTTTTGCCGCGGCGCCTGCTGGACCAGCGCGGATCTCGTCACATTGAGCGGCACCGAGGCGCAATTGCGCCACGCTTTCGCGCTCGCTCGCGATGCAGGCATGAACATGCTGCGGGTCGGCGGCACGATGGTGTACGAGTCGGACACCTTCTATTCACTTGCTGACGAATACGGCCTGCTCGTCTGGCAAGACTTTGCGCTGGCGAATTTCGACTATCCGAACGATGCTGTCTTCAGCGCGTCCATCGAGCGCGAAGCGACGCAATTCCTGACCCGCACGCGGCGCTTCGCATCGCTCGCGGTGCTGTGCGGCGGCAGCGAAGTCGACCAGCAGGCGGCCATGTTCGGCCTGCCCGCTTCGATGCGCGCGCAACCACTCTTTACCGAACAGTTACCCGCCATCGTGGCGTGCGAGCGGTCGGACGTGCCGTATGTGAGCAATTCGCCCTCGGGCGGCGCGTGGCCGTTTTCGACTAATGAGGGCATCACGCATTACTACGGCGTGGGCGCCTATCAACGCCCGCTCGACGACGTGCGTCGCTCGCAGGTCCGTTTCGCCGCCGAATGCCTCGCCTTCGCCAACGTGCCCGACGACGCCACCTTGCACGACGCGCTGGGCACGATCCATCTGCACGATCCGCGCTGGAAAGCGGCCGTGCCGCGCGACCCCGGCGCCGGCTGGGATTTCGACGACGTGCGCGATCATTATCTTCAGACGCTTTACGGCGTCGATCCGGCGCGCTTGCGTTACGAAGACCCCGAGCGCTATCTGGATCTGTCGCGCGCGGTGGTCGCCGAGTTGATGGGCGACGTGTTCGCCGAATGGCGGCGCGCCGGCTCGACGTGCGGCGGCGCGCTGGTCTGGCAGCTCCAGGATCTGCGCCCCGGCGCAGGCTGGGGCTTGATCGACGCCACAGGACGGCCTAAAAGCGCCCTGCACGGCCTCGCGCGGACGCTGCAACCCATCCAGGTGGTCATGACCGACGAAGGCCTCAACGGCCTTGATATTCATCTGCTGAACGAACGTGCGGAACCGTTGCGCGCGCAACTGGAGCTGGTCTGCCTGCGCGACGGCAGCGTCAAGGTCGCGTCGGCCAACCGCGCGGTCGAACTGGCGCCGCACAGCTCGCAGCGCATCAGCGCGGCCGGGTGCCTCGGCCAGTTCTTCGATTTCACGCACGCGTACCGCTTCGGTCCGCGCGGCCACGACGTCACGATTGCGACGCTGCGCGATCCAGCGAGCGGCCGGATTGTTTCAGAAGCGGTGCATCTGCCGGAGCGGCGCGCAGACGCTCGTCACGACCTCGGCCTCACGGTCGGCGCCGAGCGCACCGCCGACGGCTGGCAGCTGATCATCGAGGCAAAGCGCTTTGCACGCTTCGTTCATATCATTGACACGCATTACCGCGCGGCGCACGACTGGTTCCATCTGCCGCCAAACCGCCCCTGTGCCGTGCCGCTCCTCCCCATTGAACAATTCGTTGCGCGTGCATCTAATACGGCGTTTAAAGCTGACGCAACATGCGAAGCACCCGCTGGCGAAGTGCGCGCGATCAATGCGATTTCCGCCACCTTTTACGGCTGATTGTCGTCCCTGAACTAGCTATGCCTTCGCAAGCCGCGTAAAACCTCGCGCTGCGCGAATTCACCTGTCTGGTCTACAGAAACACTGTTAGTTCTTTTGCGACTTCCTGACCTTCAAAAAGAGACAGTGCGTGCGACACCGTACGCAACGTATGGAACACATCTGAATCAATTCCGGCACATCCCGGACGCCCCCCGATAACGCGCACACAAAGGCTATTTCATCTGTGAGACACCCCCTGCAAAGGTATGCTCATCAGCCTCTAACCCAATCCGATCAAGGACTTGACTCGAATAAAAATACCCTGCGAAGGGGCCGTGGGTTAAGCAGGCGTTGTACAGAATTGAAACAAAAAGCCACATTTGGCTTCGCGCGCCGCTAAGGCCTGGTTCGCTGCGCCGCACCAGCACTCGTTTTCCCCAGGGTTGGCACGCTCCTCGCTAAAGAGAAAGCGCAGCACCGCGTCGCCGCCACGAGATCCACAAGAACGGCGGTGATGCATCAGGCCAATACGGGGCCGTTCCTGTCCATCCCTCGCTGCTCGCCAGGCAGCACGTCGTTTATTCAAGGATGCAGGCATCGGATCAAAAAACACGAAGTCGCGCTGCGCGCGCCTTCAGCGAGGACCGATCATGTTGACACTTCAATCAGATCTGCACGGCAACCATTTGCTCGGCGCATTACCGTCCCACGAATGGCAAGCCCTTGCCCCGCATCTCGAGCTGGTTCATCTGCGCACCGAACAACTGCTGTGCGACTCTGGTCAACGCATCCATCACGTCTACTTCCCGACCACGGCGATCATCTCGATGCTCTCGACGATGGAAGACGGCAGCTCGGTCGAAATCGCCGCAGTCGGCCGCGAAGGCATGACCGGCGTGCCGGTGCTGACAGGCGGCGAAACCATGCCGAACCGCGTACAGGTGCAATGCGCCGGCTTCGCCTACCGGATGAGCGCACAGGCGCTCAAGCAGCAATTCGCACGCTCTGACTTCCTGCGCCGCCTGATGCTGCTGTACATGCACGCACTGCTCACGCAAGTCGCGCAAACCGCGGCCTGCAATCGCCACCACGCGTTGAACAAGCAACTGTGCCGGTGGTTGCTGATCGAAGTGGACCGCGTGGCATCGAACGATCTGACGGTCACCCAGCAACTGATCGCCGACATGCTCGGCGTGCGCCGCGAAGGCATCACCGAAGCGGCCGGCAAGTTGCACGACGAAGGCCTGATTCATCACAGCCGCGGCCACATCAAGGTACTCGATCGCAAAGGTCTCGAAGCACGTGCCTGCGAATGCTACGGCCTCGTCAAGCGCGAATTCGATCGCCTGCTGCCGCGCCTGCGTCAGGCCGAAACCGTCGAGTAACAAATCGACCCAAGGCTGCATCGTTCGATTACAGGGTAGATCACCATGTTCAGGAATACTGCGCGATGTCTCGACGCACTCTTTGTGATTGCGGGCGGGCTGCTCGCTCATTGGATGCGTTTTTCGACGCCGATCGCGTTGTCGGACACCGAGCGTCTTCTGATCGCCTTCAACTGTGTGCTCGTGCTGCTGATGTTTCCCGGCTTCGGCGTCTATGAAACGTGGCGCGGCAAGTCGCTGCCTGCCATGCTGTTGAGAGTCGCCGCCGCGTGGCTGGTGGTGGTCGCCACCGCCCTGCTGCTGGCGTTCACCTTGCACCGCATGGATGCGGTGTCGCGGCTATGGTTCGCGTACTCCACGCTGATCTCCGGCGCGCTGATCATCGCCACCAAGTGCCTCGTGCATGTGGCCTTGCAGAGCGTGCGCCGGCGCGGCATGAACTTCCGCACGGTCGCGATCGTCGGCGCACCCGGCTTCTCGCGTACCTTGCTCGCGCATCTCAACCATGCGCCACAAGCCGGCTTCAGGCCCGTCTGCGTCTTCGACACCAGCATCGAAGCGGCCGGCACCTACGGCGTGCGTCTCAATCGCCTGCCCGTGCTGACCGATCTGAATGCGTTCGCCGCCAAGGTGCGCGAAGAGCATGTGAACGAGGTGTGGCTCGCTTTACCGCTCTCAGAAGAACATATGATCTATCGCTTCACGCACATGTTCAGACATGACTTCGTGAATCTGCGCTTTATTCCCGATGTACGCAGCCTCTCGCTTTTCAACCACGCGCTGGTCGATGTCGTCGGTTTACCGACGCTCAATCTGAGCGCGACACCCGTCGCGTCGCCGCAGATGTGGCCCAAGCTGATCTTTGACCGCCTGTTCGCGGCGGCTGCGCTGCTGGT
Organism: Burkholderia sp. GAS332; assembly: GCA_900142905.1. Lineage (NCBI taxonomy): Bacteria > Pseudomonadati > Pseudomonadota > Betaproteobacteria > Burkholderiales > Burkholderiaceae > Burkholderia > Burkholderia sp. GAS332. The sequence continues at coordinate 3,170,351 of FSRV01000001.1, forward strand.
GCTCGCGCCCGTGTTCATCGCACTCGCGATCGGCATCAAGCTGAGCTCGCCGGGGCCGGTGTTCTTCCGCCAGACCCGCAAGGGCGTGGACGGCCAGCCGTTCGCGATCTACAAGTTCCGCTCGATGACCGTGCACCACGAAGCGCACGGCCAGGTCACGCAGTGCGCGCGCAATGACGCGCGCGTCACGAAGCTCGGTGGCTTCATGCGTCGCACCAGTCTCGACGAACTGCCGCAATTCCTGAACGTGCTGCTCGGCCAGATGTCGGTGGTCGGGCCGCGTCCCCATGCGGTCGAACACGACGATCTCTACAAGGATCAGGTGTACGGCTATATGAACCGCTACCGGATCAAACCAGGCATCACCGGCTGGGCGCAGGTGAACGGCTATCGCGGTGCCACCACCAAGGTCGAAAAGATGGAGGCGCGCGTCAAGTTCGATCTCTTCTATATCCACAACTGGTCGTTCTGGTTCGACATGAAGATCGTGTTCATCACGATTTTCAAGGGTTTCGTCGGCCGCAACGCATTCTGACCATGCCACTTCGGAAACCGTCTGTGAAAGTGTCCGTGATCGTGCCGACGTACCGGCGCACGGCGGATCTCGCACGCTGCCTCGCGGCACTCGATGCGCAGGAGCGCCGCGCCGACGAAGTGATCGTGATAGCCCGTCACGACGACTACGCGACGCTCGACTGGTTGCGCACGCGCGACGCGACCCGGCCCGACCCGCGCCGTTGGATCGTGCTGGTGCACAAGCCAGGCGTGGTCGCGGCCTACAACCTCGGCATCGACAGTGCAAGCGGCGACGTGCTCTGCTTCACCGACGACGACGCCGCGCCGCATTCCGACTGGGTCGCGCGGATCACCCGCGCGTTCGACACCGATCCGGCGCTCGGCGGCCTCGGTGGACGCGACATCGTGCATGAACGCAATGGCATTCTGCAGGGGCAGAAGCCACGCGTCGGCCTCGTGCGCTGGTATGGCCGGACCATCGGCAATCACCATATCGGCCACGGCGCGGCACGCGAAGTCCAGGTGCTCAAGGGCGTCAACATGGCGTTTCGCCGCGAGGCGATCGGCACGCTGCGCTTCGATGCCCGCTTGCGAGGTACCGGCGCGCAGGTTCACTGCGAGATGGCCTTCAGTCTGGACGTGCAGCGGCGCGGCTGGACCCTGATTTACGACCCGTCGCTGCTGGTGGAGCACTTCCCGGCCCAGCGCAGCGACGAAGACCAGCGCTTCACATTTAACGACGCCGCCTTCTATAACGCGTCATTCAATCTCCGACTCATCATGTGCGAATACCTGACGCCAACCGGCCGATGGGCGTTCGTCGTTTACTCGACGCTGATCGGCGATCGTGCGGACCCGGGGTTCCTGCGCGCATTGTCGTTGGCATTCGAGCGCGGCGGCGTGGCACTCGCGCTTCGCAAATGGCGAGTTGGTTTACGCGCAATGCGCGGGGCATGGCAGGAGGCGGCGCGCTGACCGATCATCGCGCTGCTTCACGCGAGGGACCACTAAAATGACTATCAGAACGATTGCCGCAGGGCTCGCGGCCGCATCTCTGTGCGCCTGTTCTTTGGCGCCAGGACCTTATCTGGACACCAAGCGGCTGGAGCCGCCTCCTCCGCCGGAGCAGACCGCCGAAAAATTTCCGGTGCACACCATCGATGTCGGCTATTTTCGCCAGCAACGCGCCGCCGCGGTGCCGGCCGTCTGCCCGCTGTCGTGCCTGACGCCGCAGACGCGCGGCGCCTACGACTACCGGCTTGGCATCGGCGATCAGTTGAACATCATCGTCTGGGATCACCCGGAACTGACCGGCGGTGGCACGGGCGTGGCGCCATTGCCGCTCCCCTCCATCGGCAACGGCGCCACGCCAACGCCCGGACCCACGCAGACCCAAGGCGCGACACCGATCGCACCGACGCTAACGGGCGGCGGTGAAGGCGGATTGACCGTGCGCGTCGCCAACAACGGCACGATCTTTTTCCCGCGCGTGGGCCGCATCAAGGTGCTCGGCATGACCGCGCAGCAGGTTCAGGAGTCGCTGTCGAAGGGCCTCTCGAAGACGATTCGCAATCCTCAGCTCGATGTTCGCGTGTCGGGATTCAATAGCCAATCGGTGCAGGTGACCGGCAATCTGCGCACGCCCGCCTCCGAAGCAATCACCGATTCGCCGCTGACCGTGCTCGATGCCATCAATCGCGCAGGCGGCGCGCTGCCCGACGCGGATCTACAGAACGTGGGCGTGACCCGCGACGGCAAGCGCTACACGGTCGACGTCGCCTCGCTGCTCGAAACCGGCGATCCACAACAGAACGTGCTGCTGAAAGACGGCGACATCATCGATGTGCCGGATCGCTCGAACAGCCGCGTCTTCGTGCTCGGCGAAGTGAACAAGCCGACCTCGCTGCCGATGAACCGCGGCCGCCTGACGCTCGCCGATGCGCTGACCGGCGCCGGCAGTCTCGACGTCAAAACCGGCGATCCGCGTTTCGTCTACGTGGTGCGTGGCGCCGACAAGACGCTCACACCCGACGTCTATCAGCTCGATATGACCCAGGTCGACGCGTTGATGCTGATGACCAAGTTCGAACTTCAGCCGAAGGATGTGGTGTACGTGCAGGTCTCGAGCGCAGCACGCTTTAACCGCGCCCTCGAACAGATCACGCCGACCCTGCAAGACTTGTTCTACACGGTTGAACTGGGCCGATAAATCGCACGCAACGGAGTATCCCTATGAGTACGTACGACATGCTGGACCATGGACCGGCGCCCAGCAGCGACGAAGATGCGGTGATGCGCGATTTGCTGCGCATGATCATGGACCAGATCTGGTGGGTGATCGGCATTGCCGGCTGTGTGATTCTCGCCGCGGTGATCTATACGAAGCTCGCCACGCCGATCTATTCCGCCGACGCCCTGCTTCAGGTCGACACGCAACCCATCAACAACGGTTCGCAAAATCAGAGCACGCCGTCGCTCGTGCCGTCGGTGGGCCCGATGCGCACCGACGCGGAAATCGAAATCATCAAGAGCCGCGCGGTGGTCGAGCCGGTGGTCGAGCAGTTCAAGCTGAACTTCAGCACGGGCGCCAAAACCATGCCGGTACTCAGCAAGATCTCGTCATGGTTCGCGCATCCCGGCCGTCCACTCGGCGCTGCGTTCGGCATGGATTCCTATGCGTGGGGTGGCGAGCAATTCGAGGTCGCGTCGATCACGGTGCCGAAATCGCTGGAAGGCGCGCGCCTGACATTGCAAGTGCTCGATTACGGCCGCTATGAATTGACCGACTCGTTCGGGCAGAAGATCCTCACCGGGGTGGCGGGTCAGGAAGCAAGCGGCAATGACGTCACGCTGTTCGTCAGAACGCTGGTGGCCCGTCCGGGCACTGAGTTCTACGTGACGCGCTTCAACCAACTGGACGCGGTCGCCGCGCTTTCTTCCGGATTGCAGGTGAGCGAGAAAGGCCGGGACACCGGCGTCGTGCAACTGTCGTACATGGGCACCGATCCGCACGCGATCACCGAGATCACCAATGCGGTGGCGGCGTCGTATCTGGCACAACGCACCGAACGCGCACAGGAAGAAGCGAGCCACATGCTGAGCTTCCTGAACAGCGAGTTGCCGCGCCTGCGCGACGAAGTGAAGAAGACTGAGACCGCGTTGTCGGAGTATCAGTCGAAAACCGGTTCGTTCCAGCCGACCCAGGAGGCCGGCGTCTACCTCGCCGGTGGTCTGGACTACGAGAAGCAGATTGCGACGCTACGCATCCAGCGCGCGCAACTGCTGCAGCGCTTCACTGAGGAAAGCCCGGAAGTGCAGCAGGTGGACACGCAACTGGCGGCGATGTCGCGCGAAAAAGCCCGCTTCGAAGAGCATTTCAACACACTGCCGAGCTCCGAACGCAATGCCCTCTCCTTGCAGCGCGACGCGAAGGTTGCCGAGGAAATTTATGTGGCCTTGCTGAACAAAACCCAGGAGTTGTCGATCTCTCGTGCCGGCACGATCGGCAACGTGCATATCATCGACCAGGCCTTGCTGCCGTCTCAGCCGGTGCGGCCGAAGTCGGCGCTGATCATTTCGGCGGGCACGCTGCTCGGCATCATCGGCGGCGTTCTGTTCGCGTTCTGCCGCCGCACGTTCTTTACCGGCGTGGCCGATCCCGAGTTCGTCGAGCGGCGCTTCCAGTTGCCGATCTTCGGCTCGATCGCCTTCAGCCCGGAACAGGCGCGCAGCGACCGGCAATTGAGCGCCGCGCGCACCGCGGCCCTGCCTGGCCCCAGGTCGACGCCGACCGAAGTGCTAGCGGAGCCGTCGGGCGTCATGCGAATGCTTCGGCCGGGTTCCGCAGCGGCCCGCCAAGGCAGCGTACCGGTCGGCACGCAAACCGTCATTGCGTCGAGCAAGGCGCCGATGCGGCCGCTGCTGGCAAAGACCCATCCGTACGACTCGACGGTGGAAGGTCTGCGTGGGCTGCGCGCCACGCTGCAATTCGGCCTGATCGACGCACCCAACCGCATCGTGGCAATCACGAGCCCGGCGCCCTCGGACGGCAAAAGCTTTCTGTGCGCGAACCTCGCCGCACTGATCGCGGAATCAGGCAAGCGCGTGCTGCTGATCGACGCCGATCTGCGGCGTGGACGCCTCGCGCAGTATCTCGGCCGCTCGCCCCACGGCGGCTTGACTGAACTGCTGACGGGTCAGGTCGATCTTGAAGTCGCGGCGCGCGCCACGGGCGTGGAGGGGTTGCACTTCATCGCGGCGGGCGCCTATCCGCCGAATCCGTCGGAGATTCTGACGTCGCCGCGCTTCGGTGAAATTCTCGCACGCTTCGAGCAGGAGTTCGATCTGGTGATCGTCGATACGCCGCCGCTGCTGGCGGTGGCCGATGCGGCGGTGATTGCGCATCTCGCCGGTTCGACCGTGCTGGTGATGCGGGCCGGCGCTCACACCGAGGGCCACGTGGCCGACGCGCTGAAGAAATTGCGGCGCGCACGGGCCCGGGTGGTAGGTGGCGTGATGAACGCAGTGCCGCTCAAGAGCCACAACAAGAACGGCACGTACGATTATGCGTATGCGTACACCTACTCCGCCGGCGATCCGCTCGATACTCATGGATCACGATAGATTGCCCTGAATGGGGTAAAGCAAACAGGGCTGCGCCGGATCGAGGCGCAGCCCTGTTTCATTGGTCCGCGGTTGATACGGACAAAGCGGGGGCAAGGTCGTCGTTACAAGCGCCGAAGCCGGCGGCGAACATGCAGGCTACCCGTGTGGCGCGGACGGAGACGATGAGAAAGGCAGGAATGCTGAGGGGTTGACCAGGCGAGTGGCCAACAGAGGGAAGTCACAGCGCTCAGCTCAAGGCCGGCGCTGCCGCGCGCTTACAGAAACGCGCTGACGTCAGTATGAAAGCGCACGGCCAGCGCCTTCGCCACCTTTTTGCTGATGGCGCGTCGGCCCGCGAGAATATCGCTCACTACGGTAGGCGACGCGATACCGATCAGATCCTTCTGCTTGAGCCCGTGCGTTTCCAGCAGATGCCGCAACACTTCGCGCGGCTCCGCTTTCGGGATCGTCACGTTGCTCGCTTCCCAGCTTCCGATCAGGTCGGTGACGATCGCGAACAGATCGGCCAGCGGATCTTCCTCGCTACCGTTCAGGTGATCGGCGAGCGCGTTGGCGAGCCGCACCATCGTCTGATAGTCCTGCTCGTTGCGAATGGGCGTAATCGGCAACTGGGTTTGCAGTGCAGCCCAGGTTTGAGCGATGTCGGGAAAGGCTCCCGGAAGGCGATCGGCATTCATGAGTTTAAATTCTTCCTCGTCCAAAGGTCGTATTCCGCATGCGTCAGTACGTGACGAACGAACAACGACTGCCTGTTGTAGTGAATCGCCGCGATGATCCGGAACCGGTTGCCGCCCACGTCGAAAACCGTGTATTGCGGCGGCACGTAGTCCACGCCCGCGAACGTCTGCTTCAGGTCGTTATAGCCATACGCGAGGCATGCCTGCGCCAGTGAGTACCACGTCAACAGCGCACTGCGCGCCTCCGGATGTCTCTTTATGAAGTCCAGCAACGCTTTCTTTGAAATGACCCGCATCGAATTTCCTCGCATGGTTTCGCGCGCTGAACCTGCGCGCCCTACCTGCAAGACTAATAAGACGGGATCGACACCGATAGTCAGCCGGACGGCATAGACCGAACAGCCAGCTACGGCTTACTGCAGTACGACAAGAGCATTTTATTCGCATATTGCGAAGTTCGCAATATGCGAATAAAGAGACAATCGGCCGCGGCTGCATTCGCGCTCGCCCGCGTCCACTTCAGCGCCCCCAACTGCTTCCCCGCGCGCGTTCGACGGGCCATGCGAGATCCTCGGTGGCCAGATCGGATTCGATCCGCTCTGCCGCCGCCACCCGCAGACGCCAGCCTGACGCCGCGATCGTGCGCGTCACTTCGGCCATGAAAGCGCGCCGGAAAACCGCCGCCGAAAACCGTTCGGCATTCGCACGGCATGCCGCCGGCGTGATCTGTTCACTCTGCCGTTCGAAGCGGTCGATCGCGTCGAGCATCGACACAACCGTTTGGCGTGCGAAATACACGCCGGTAGGACGCGCTTCGCCGATCGGCACCACGGTTTCGAGCGCCCCGCCCTTGCCGAACGCAATGACCGGTGTGCCGCACGCCTGCGCTTCGAGCGCGACGATGCCGAAGTCTTCCTCGGCGGCGAACACGAAGGCGCGCGCACGTTGCAGATGATCCTTGAGAACCTTGAACGGCTGATAGCCGAGGATCGTCACGTTCGGACCGGCCTTGGCGCGAATCGCCGCCATTTCCGGCCCGTCGCCGATCACGATCAGCCTGCGGTGCGGCGTCGCGGTGAAGGTTTCGACGATCAGATCGATGCGCTTGTAAGGCACCATCCGCGAGGCGGTCAGATAGAAGTCTTCTTTGTCCGTGCACAGTTCGAACTTGTGCACGTCGACGGGAGGCGGAATCACTGCCGCATCGCGCCGGTAAGTTTTCATCACACGCCGCGCGACGAATTGTGAATTCGCGATCAGGCGGTCGACGCTGTTCGCCGAGTGCGAATCCCAGCCGCGCAAATAATGAAGCAACGCGCGCGCGACCCAGGACTTCGGCCCGCGTGTCAGATTCGCTTCGCGCAAGTACTGATGTTGCAGATCCCACGCGTAGCGCATCGGCGAATGCACGTAGCTCACGTGCGTCTGATCGGGGCCGACCAGCACACCCTTGGCAACCGCATAGGAGCTCGTGATGATGAGGTCGTAGCCCGAGAGATCGAACTGTTCGACGGCCAGCGGCATCAACGGCAGATACGCGCGATAGCGCCGCCGCGCAAACGGCAGGCCCTGGATAAACGAAGTCGTGACGGGTTTGCCGCCGAGCGGTCTGCGGTCTTCGAGGAAATCGACGAGACTGAAAAGATCGGCGTCGGGAAAGCACGCAATGATCTGCTCGAGCACCTTCTCGGCGCCGCCGGGTGCGACGAGCCAGTCGTGCACGATCGCCACTTTCATGATCTCCCCACCTATTAATAAACGACCCTTGGTCTTATCAATGAGTGTATGTGCCGCATCATTTACTGTGCGTGCGTATGCCCACATTCGGGGCGCGACAGTCCGCTAATAATGAGGACGCGGCATTCGCCTCTTGCGAACAGCGCGTTCAATTACTTCGCCCGACTTTGCACTTTATGCGCCCTCCGATCGACGCTTCTCCCCTCCCCCAATCCTTACCGCTGATTCAGCCTGCCCTGCTCGATCCATCTGTCGCGCCACCCTCATCGGTATCGACAGCAACATCGGCAGCGCGCTCACTGACGCGGCCGACTGTGCTATTCGTCGATCAGAGCGGCCAGCTCGGCGGCGCTGAATTCGCACTCCTGCAACTGGCCGGAAGCTGCACCGCGCGCAGCGAAGTCGTGCTGCTGTCCGACGGTCCATTTCGCGCGCGCCTCGAAGCGCTCGGCGCACACGTGCAGGTACTGAACGACGCACGCGTGTCGGGCATCGCTCGGCAAGCCTCCGGATTGAACTGTCTGCGCGTCGTGCCCGGCATCCTGCGCCAGGTTCGCGTCATCGCGGCGCGAGCAAGCGCGTTCGACGTGCTGTTTCTCAACACACAAAAAGCCCTCGTGCTTGGCGCGCTCGGCAAGCCGTTGCATCGCAAACCGGTGATCTGGTATCAGCATGACATCCTCACACGCGAGCATTTCGGGCGCGTGCAGTTGCACGTCATCAAGTGGGTGGTGCGCTTCGCCGTTGATCTGGTGGTGGCGAATTCGCAGGCGTCGAAGCAATCGCTGATGGCGCTGACCGGCATCGCGGCCGACGCGGTACCGGTCATCTACAACGGTATCGACGCCGGCGCGTTCGAACGCATCGATGGCAGCGATGTGGGCACGCTGCGCCGGCGTCTGGGCTTGCCTGAGCATGCGTGGCTCGCGGGCTTGTTCGGCCGTCTCGCGCCGTGGAAAGGACAGCACATTGCGCTCGAGGCCATTGCGCGACTGCCCGACGTGCACCTGGTGCTGGTCGGTGCGCCGCTATTCGGTGAGGAGGCCTACGCGCAGCGCCTGCATGAGCAGGCCGCGGCACTGGGCGTAGCGGATCGCGTGCATGTCGCGGGCTTTCAGGACGACGTGCCCGCGTGGATGAAGGCGATGGATGTGATCTTGCACACGTCGACCGAGCCGGAGCCGTTCGGGCGGGTGATCGTCGAAGGCATGGCGGCAGCGCGCCCGGTGATCGCAGCGGCCGCGGGCGGCGTGACTGAGATCGTGCGGCATCAACACAATGGGTGGCTCGTGAAACCGGGAGACGTGGCCGCACTGGCTGATGCGATCGGCGCGTTGCGCGCCGATCCGGCCATGGCGCAGCGCCTCGCGGATCAGGCGCTTGCCGATGCGCAAAGCAGGTTTTCAGTGGATCAGTATTTGCAGCGGATGATGCAGGCGATCGGGCAAGCCGCGCGCTAGTGGAGCTTGACGCAAGTTAGTGCGGCTCGACACTGATCTCTGCTGGAGCAAGAGCCCGCCGACGCGGGTTAGTACAGGTCGACGCAGGTCAACGCAGGAAAGCGAGCCCGCTAAAGCAGGCTCGCGTGCAGCGGCAAAAACGCGGTGATCAGCTCTTGCTGTATTCGATCGTCTCGACGCCGGTATCCGTGCCGAGCATGCACAGATTTGCGCCGCGGCCCGCGAAGAGCCCCACCGTCACCACGCCCGGCCATGCGTTGACGTGCATTTCCAGCGTGCGCGGGTCGCTGATGCGCAGACCCTTGACGTCGATGATCTCGTTGCCGTTATCGGTAATGAACGGCACGCCTTCCCTGGTCACGCGCACCACCGGCACGCCGCCGAGCGCTGTAACACGGCGGCCGATCGCCGTGCGCGCCATGGGGACGACTTCGATCGGCAGCGGGAAGTTGCCGAGCGTGTCGACCAGCTTGCTCGCATCCGCGATGCAGACGAACACGTCCGACACCGACGCGACGATTTTCTCGCGCGTCAGCGCGCCGCCGCCGCCCTTGATCATCGCGCCGCTGTGGTCGATCTCATCGGCGCCGTCCACATACACCGGCAGCGAATCGATTTCGTTCAGGTCGAGCACCTTGAAACCGTGCGATTGCAGACGCGCGGTAGTGGCGAGCGAGCTCGACACCGCGCCGCGATAGCGGGTCTTGCTGGCGGCCAGCGCGTCGATAAAACAGTTCGCGGTGGAGCCGGTGCCGACGCCGATCACGGAGCCTTCCGGCACGTTGGCGTTCACATAGTCGGCGGCGGCCTGGCCGACCAGTTGCTTGAGTTCGTCTTGGGTCATGGGGAATGCAGGCGAGCAGTAAAAACGATGAGTTTACCGGAGTGGCGAGCGAGCGCCGGATTTACCGGGCACGGCGGCCGGCAAAAGTGCCCGCCGCGCGCGCCCGAACGCTGTTTCTGCCGGCGATATGCGAGCCGGCCCTGCCGTGAGCATTGAGGGCTCGGCGAACGGACCGGTGTCGAATGATCAGGGGATTTACTTCTTCTTCACCGAGCGCTGACGCACGGCTTCGAACAGGCACACGCCGCTTGCCACGGAGACGTTCAGGCTTTCGACCGTACCCGCCATCGGAATCTGCATGATCATGTCGCAGGTTTCGCGCGTCAGACGCCGCATGCCCTCGCTTTCGGCGCCCATCACCAGCGCGACCGGACCGTCGAGTTCGGTCTCGTAGAGGCTCTTGGTCGCCTCTTCGGCGGTACCGACCACCCACACGCCTGCGTCCTTCAACTCACGCAGCGCGCGCGCCAGATTCGTCACGGTGATGTACGGCACGGTATCGGCTGCGCCGCTCGCCACCTTCGCGGCCGTCGCGTTCAAACCGACCGCGCGGTCACGCGGCACGATCACCGCGTGCGCGCCGGCCGCATCGGCCACGCGCAGGCAGGCGCCGAGATTGTGCGGATCGGTCACGCCGTCCAGCACCAGAATCAACGGCGAACCGTTGATGCCGTCGAGCAGTTCGGCCAGATTCTGCGCGAGCGGCATATCGGTTGCACGCGCAACCACGCCCTGGTGACGCTCGGTATGCGCGAGACCCCACAGACGCGTTTCGTCGGCGGCGATCAGACGCACGCCGGCTTCTTTCGCCGCGTGCAGGAATTCGGTCATGCGACGGTCTTTGCGCGTCGCGTCGTAATAGACCTCTTCGACCGTCGACGCGTCGTGCCGCATACGCGCGGTCACTGCGTGGAAACCGTATAAAACCTTGAGACGTGACATGACTGACAAACCTTTGATTGAGCGCGCCTGGAACGCGCGCTGCTGTGATGAATACGAGCCTGCTTACTGTGCCGGGTATCGGCTGAGTACCTTGCGGTACTTGACCACGATGAAACGAAGACCGCGCGCATCGGATACGTCTGAACGTACCCGATGCGCGCGGTTCAAGCCGTCATACGACTTCAGCGCTTCTTACGGGCCTGCGGTTTCGATGCCGACTTCGCCGCGGCGCCGCCGTGCTTCTTCGCAGCGCCCCGTGCCGCACGCGCTTCCTTGACGGCCGCGGTTTGCGCCGGCGCAGCCTTCTTGCGCCGCCCACCCGCACCTGCCGGCGCGCCGCCTAACCCACCGTCCACCGGCGGCAACGAACGCACGCGTGCACCGCTGCTTTCGCCGGATGCCTTGTCGGCAAGCGCCGGACGACTCGTCGGCGGCTTGATCGGCGTGTCGCGCACGAGGCGGAAGTCGATCTTGCGCGCGTCGAGATCGACGCGGCTCACCTGCACCCGCACGCGATCCGACAGGCGGTAGCGAATGCCGGTGCGCTCGCCGCGCAACTCGTTCTTGATCTCGTCGTACTGGAAGTAATCCGAACCCAGTTCGGTGACGTGCACGAGGCCTTCGATGAAGAGCGAGTCGAGCTGAACGAAAATGCCGAACGACGTCACGCCGTTCACCATGCCGCCATACTCTTCGCCAAGCTTGTCGCGCATGAAGTAGCACTTGAGCCAGGCTTCGACGTCGCGCGAGGCTTCGTCGGCGCGGCGTTCATTGGCCGAGCAATGCAGACCGAGCTCTTCCCAGATCGCCACGTTGTTGCCACGCTGGCGGCCGCGCTTTTCGTCGTCGGCTTGCTGCATGGCGCGGGCGCGCGGCGACAGCGCCGTATTCAACTCGACGCCCTGCGGCGGCTCCGGCTGATACTTGCGGCCTTGCAGAACCGCGTAGATCGCCCGGTGCGTGAGCAGGTCGGGATAGCGGCGAATCGGGCTTGTGAAGTGCGCGTACGCCTCATACGCGAGACCGAAGTGGCCGATGTTGTCCGGACTGTAGACGGCCTGCTGCATCGAGCGCAGCAGCATGGTCTGCAACATCTGCGCGTCCGGCCGCTCGCGGATCTGCGCCATCAGCGCGGCGTAATCGCTGGCATGCGGCTTGTCGCCGCCGGCGAGCGTGAGGCCCATGCCGCGCAGGAAGGTGCGCAGATTTTCGAGCTTCTCGGCGGTCGGCCCGGCGTGCACGCGGTACAGACCCGGGTGCTTGTTGCGCTTGAGGAAGTCGGCCGCGCAGACGTTCGCGGCCAGCATGCATTCCTCGATCAGCTTGTGTGCGTCGTTGCGGGTGCGCGGAATGATCTGTTCGATCTTGCCCTGCGCATTGCAGACGATGTATGTCTCGGTCGTATCGAAGTCGATCGCGCCGCGCTTCTGGCGGGCGGCGAACAGCGACTTGTAGACCCCATACAGATTCTGCAGTTGCGGCAGCAAGGCGGCGCGACGCGCGGCCTCCGGGCCCTTGGTGTTCTTGAGTACCGCGGCCACTTCCGTGTAGGTGAGGCGCGCGGCCGAGTTGATCACGCCCGGATAGAACTGATACGCCTTCACTTCGCCACGCGCGGTGATGATCATGTCGCACACCAGCACGCAACGGTCGACGTTCGGGTTCAGCGAGCACAACCCGTTCGACAGCTTCTCCGGCAGCATCGGAATCACGCGGCGCGGGAAGTACACCGAGGTGCTGCGCTCAAGCGCGTCGGCGTCCAGCGCGCTCTTCGGATGCACGTAGTGCGAGACGTCCGCAATCGCGACGATCAGGCGGAAACCTTCGCCGCGACCGACCTGAACCGGCTCGCAATAGACCGCGTCGTCGAAGTCGCGGGCATCTTCACCGTCGATCGTGACAAGCGGCACGTCGCGCAAATCGATGCGATGGCGCGCGTCGACCGGCCGGACTTCGTCGGGCAGCTTCGCGGCTTCGTCGAGCGCGGCCAGGCTGAATTCGTGCGGCACGCCGTACTTGCGCACCGCGATTTCGATTTCCATGCCGGGGTCGTCGATATCGCCGAGCACTTCCACCACGCGGCCGAGCGGCTGCGAATGACGGCTCGGGAATTCGGTCAGCTCGACCACCACCACCTGGCCGACCTTGGCCTTCTTGGTGTTCTGCGTGATCAGAATGTCGTGACCGATGCGCTTGTCTTCAGGCGCGACGATCAGCGCGCCGTTCTCATTGAGCAGGCGGCCGATCACGCGCTTGTTGGCACGATCCGTGACTTCGACGACATGCCCTTCCGGCCTGCCGCGGCGGTCATAGCCGACGATGCGCGCAAGCACGCGATCGTTGTGCATGACTTTCTGCATTTCGCCGGTGGGCAGGAACAGGTCGTCCTGGCCGTCGTCGCGAATGAGAAAACCGTAGCCGTCGCGATGGCCCTGGACGCGGCCCGCGACGAAATTCGACGGATGGGTCAGCTGGTAGAGATTGCGCTGATCGAGCCGGATCTGGCCGTCGCGCTCCATGGCGCCTAAGCGCTTGAAAAATCCTTCGCGCTCCTGGCGCTTGATCGACAGGGCTTCGGCGATGTCGTTCGCGGCAAGCGGCGCTTCACTCGTGCGGAGGACGCCCAGGATTTCTTCGCGGCTTGGGATCGGATACGGAAATTTGCTCAAGGGCTTGTCGATGATTTTTTCTCGTTGCATGGACGTCGGTCGGCGATGTGGCTCGGCTTAAGAGGCGCTCGGCTTAGAGGCCTTTGGGTTGCGCTTAAGTTGCACTTGCGATTGCACTGGAGATTCTGCTCGGGTCCGGCTCGTTCAAGTCTGAGTCCGACGGGCGTGTGCACCGTGCCAACGAACTACTGCGAGGCATTCTAACACCCGTCTTGCGCGCCACGCGGCCCGTCAATAGTCGCTGTGAGCCCCATGCAGGCTCGCTGCGGCGATGTTTAAGCGACTTTTGAGAAACGCTTGACAGCCCTGAATCTGTCGCTATAATGGCGTTCTTTGCTGTTCATCACCTGCCCAGGTGGCGAAATTGGTAGACGCACTAGGTTCAGGTCCTAGCGGTGGCAACACTGTGGAGGTTCGAGTCCTCTCTTGGGCACCAGATTCAAAAGTAGAGCCGCCTCCGGGCGGCTTTACTTTTTGTGCGAGGCTATGTGATCCGGTTCGGGTTGTTTCGATCGAATCACGTGGTTAGCAGGACGGTTGGGTCGGCGTGAGTTGGCTCGTTGTCGAGCAGTGGAGTTTTGCTCTGCTGCATGGCACAACCGGGCGGTTGATAAAGCGTTAGTTTGTTTGCATGTAGGGATTGACACGCTGCATCATCACGCTAAAATAGCGGTCTAGCTTGAAGACGTGCCCAGGTGGCGGAATTGGTAGACGCACTAGGTTCAGGTCCTAGCGGTGGCAACACCGTGGAGGTTCGAGTCCTCTCCTGGGCACCACCCCTCTTCAAGTGAAACAAAGCACCCCGTTAAGCCTCAGCGCTTCGCGGGGTTTTTTGTTTTTGGGCTGTCCTGCACAAGCAAAAAGTCTACGCGGGCCGTCCGCTCAGGTCTTTGCCGGCAGGCCTCCCAGCAAATCCGCCATCTCGTCAGCGTGTTCCTCTTCCACTGCGAGAATGCCCTCCATCATCCGCCGTGTCGTCGGGTCTTTGTCGCCGAGGTACTGGATGATGTCGCGATAGCTGTCGATGGCGATGCGCTCGGCGACAAGATCTTCCTTGATCATGTCCGCAAGGGAGGTGCCTTCCACATATTCAGCGTGGCTTCGGCCCACCAATCCGTCGGGTGCAAAGTTGGGTTCGCCACCCAACTGGACGATGCGTTCTGCGATCTGATCGGCGTGCCCCTGCTCTTCGTTCGAATGGACCAGAAACTCATCGGCGACGCTTTTCGATGCGGGTCCCTTTGCCATGAAGTGATGGCGCCTGTACCTCAGCACACAGACGATTTCTGTAGCCAGCGAGTCGTTGAGTAACTTCAGGACAGTTTCGCGGTCCGCCTCATAGCCAGCCGTTACCGCACCTTCGTCAATATGCTGACGGGCACGCTTGCGCAGGGTCTGGACGTCCGTCAGGAAGGGTTTCTGGGACATGAGAATCTCCTTGAAATTTCAATGGAAGACATTGATCTGCACATTCGCCGGGATCTGGCGTGCTGCAATGTATGGCCGCCTCCGTCCATGACGATGATCCAGCTCGGACACGGACCTGCATCCGTGTGCGGGTCCTGACTCAAGGCCATCAAGTCGAATCAGGCGGCGAGTTCATGTGAGGCGGAGATGTCAGTTCCTCTGACACCGCCGTCTGTTTGCCGTGCAGTTAAAGGTCGCGCGGGTCTTCTTCGACAACATCCCGCGTGGCCATCCAGTAGGGCCGGCGGTTGTAGTAATCGTGCACCGAAGAACCCCACTGCGGGTCCGCCATCGAAGGCCAATGGTCCTTATCGAAACCGGGCGCGTTTTTGATACGGTCCGCAGTCATCTCGAGCAGGCGGAAGCACTTCTCGTCCGTATCCAACGTCAGCGCGCTCCATGGAATGGCGTGCAGCGTATCGCCCATCCCGAGAAAGCCTCCGCTCGACAGTACCGCGTAAGCAATGCGGCCGCCGCGCACATCGAGCATGATGTCCGCGATCTTGCCGACATGTTCACCATCCGACGTGAGGACCTTGTTGCCGTCGAGCGTGGCCGCGGCCATGACATAGGGGCCGGGCCCGTC
This sequence comes from Burkholderia sp. GAS332, assembly GCA_900142905.1. Classification (NCBI taxonomy): domain Bacteria; kingdom Pseudomonadati; phylum Pseudomonadota; class Betaproteobacteria; order Burkholderiales; family Burkholderiaceae; genus Burkholderia; species Burkholderia sp. GAS332. Next base: position 3,185,875 of record FSRV01000001.1, read on the forward strand.
GCCGCTCGCGATGCCTACGATGTGCGCGCCTGTTCCAGCCGACGGTTGCTGGGTGCCTGGGTCTAGTGCGGTCATGATGTACTCCTGAGAGATCGGACTTTGTTCCGAGCAAGCGGCATGCCGCACCGTAACGTGGTCAACGAATTGCCCGGGCCGTGCCTTCCCTGCGGGCGGCGCTCTTTCGAAAATCACAAACTGACGATCGCAGCGGGTTTACGCGCACAGCGAATCTGCAATTGCGTGGACGTCCGCATGCCGATACGACGCGAGCGCTACCGAAACGGAAGAAGATGTGACGTACAGTTTGGGGCGCTGCCACGCGCAAGCATTGGCGAAAGCGCTATGCGCAAATGAGCCGAGCATTCTTACGACATACGGCTATAAGAGGGCTATAAGCGGAAACCTAACGCTGGTGGTCGGGAACGCCCGTTGCGTGAAGGGGTACATGGACGCTCACCCCTCATCAATTGCCGACCGCGATGCCCCGTCAAAGAAGCTTCTGCTAGCAGATGATGACCACTCCGCGTGTGCTGCGGTCGGGCTATTTTTCGAGTCCGAGCAGTTCGAAGTAAAAACAGTCGGTGACGGCATCAAAGCGCTACATCTTTGCACGACCTGGCACCCGGACGCTGCATTGCTGGATATCGACATGCCCGGCGCCAGCGGCTATGAGGTGGCGCGGGAAATACGACACCTGGAGCGACAAGGACACCGGATGCTGCTGGTCGCGGTAACCGGCGAAATGCCTTCGGACAAAGTTGCCGGGAGATGCCGCGCTGCGGGATTCGACCTTCACGTGGCAAAGCCGACGGACCTTAAGGCGCTCCTCCATTTCGTCGTTCAGAGCATCGCCCAATGAGCCGGGCCACGGCCGCGCTGCAGCTTCGGCAAGAAGGCCAGCCTATCCCGCACGTGACGCTGCCGGGCACACGCGGCACAAAAAATGCGTCATACGCAGGCGATTTGCCCCCGCACGGCGTCGCAGTGGTGCCGAACGGGTCGGCATATCGACAATGGCGGTATCAACAAGGTCATGGAGGCTGTCAATGAACATCACAAGAGATCCAGCGGATCTATACGCTGGCCACGAAAGATCCCGCGCTGCTACTCCGTCAACACGAGGCCGCAGTCTCATGGGGAGCCGTATTCGCTGGCGGCGTCGGTGCGGCCGCGTTCGCACTCATCCTGCTGACGTTGGGCACCGGCCTCGGCCTGACGTCGATTTCGCCATGGTCATCGGGCGCCTCGAATGCGAAAGCTTTCGGCTTCGGCGCTGTAGTGTGGGTATGCGTCACCTCGATTCTCACGTCAGGATTAGGGGGCTATCTGGCGGGACGGCTGCGCAGCCGCTGGCTGGCAGTCGACGCCGATGAAATCCACTTCCGGGACACGGCGCATGGTTTCCTGAGCTGGGCCGTGGCGACACTCGTTACCGCCGCCATCCTGACATCGGCCGTGTCTGGCATCGTGCGGGCCGGCGCGCAGACCGCCGCGACCACCGCCGCGGCAGGCGGCCTGGTCACGATGGGGACGACGCAACGCGGTAATGCAGAGGCCGCGAACAATACGTGGCCGCTCGGCTACTTTGTCGATTCCCTGTTCCGGATGCCCGCCGGTTCGTCACTCGCCACACCCGCGGCCACAACCGGCAGCAACGAAACAGCGCGTGCGGAAACCGCACGGATCTTCCTTAACAGCGCGGCAACGGGCGAGCAACTGTCGCCGGAAGACACTGCCTACCTAAGCCAGCTTGTCGCACAACGTACCGGCCTTACGCGAGAAGCGGCACAAGCTCGTGTCGTAACCACTTACACGCGCCTGTTGCAAAAACTCACTGCCCTTGATGCTGCCGCGAAGGATGCCGCCGACAAGGCACGCAAAGTCACAATCGGCGCCGCGTTGTGGTTATTCATCTCGCTTCTGATGGGCGCATTCTCTGCGAGTCTGATGGCAACGCATGGCGGTCGCGTACGCCAACTCTGATTGAAGCTTCAATTCATTTACCGAAGGAGACGTTCATGCGCTCAATTCTTCTTTATATGCTCGGCGTACCTATTCCCATCATTATTCTGATCGCGCTCTTCTGGCATTAGGCGCCGGCGGGCCGCCGATCGCCGGGGGTATCCCGGTGTTCGGCGGCATTACGTTGGCAACGCCCCACGTCCTCTGTGAGATGAACCAAGGAAGCGCCCCCGGCTCCATGGGGAATGCAATAGCGTTAAAACTTATATGCAACGGACACAAACGTCCTGCGCGAAGAATGGGTGAAGTTGAAACGTGAGGTTGCAGATCCTCACAAGCTGATAAAGGACATCCTCGAAGCCAAGCTGCCTGGTGCAGCAGCCGTGAAAGCGGCGAAGAAAAATCCTGGCCCAAGCGTGGCTTCGATACTGTCCTCCAAGAAGGTTGTGCCGTCCAACATGAACGCGCGTTCTTCAGGACAATGCCCCTCTCACCCCTCCCTAAGTTTCCACGTCGCCCATACCCACTCGATTATCAATTCCGCTTGACCTTCCGGCCTGCGACATGATCCAAAGACGGGATTCATCTTGAGGGCCCTCGATCTGCCCTTCGTATCTGACCATCTACGCTGGCGGCGTCAACACTGATGCACGCCGGCACAGATGGTCGCTCTGGTATCGAACATGCGCTTGTGCCGGGGGATGAACGGCATCATCGCATCCCGCCACGACTCGTCACCCTAACTGGCTGTAGCCACCACATTGGCCCGCGCCTTATGCAGTTTTTTGTAGCTGTCGATCAGGCGGTGGTGCCTATCGAGACCCTCCAGTTTCATACTCGTTGGCGTCAATCCATAGAAGCGCACGCTGCCGTCCACTGCCCCCATTACCGCGTCCATCCGAGCGTTGCCAAACATCCGACGGAAGTTGACCGCGTAGTCGTCCAGTTCCAGGTCGTCATCGAGGAGCACCTCCAGCACCACATTCAAGGCCTGGTAAAACAATCCGCGCTCGACCGTGTTGTCGTTGTACTGCAGGAAAGCGCCCACCAGCTCTTGCGCCGCCTCAAATTGCTGCAAGGCGAGATGAATCAGCAGCTTCAACTCGAGAACGGTTAGCTGCCCCCAGTCCGTATTCTCGTCAAATTCGATGCCGATCAAAGTGGCAATATCGGAGTGCTCGTCCAGCTCGCTGTTCTCCAAGCGCTCAAGCAGCGCTGCCAGGCCGGCATCGTCCAGTCGATGCAAATTCAAAATATCGGCGCGGAACAACAGCGCCTTGTTTGTGTTATCCCAGATCAAATCCTCTACCGGGTAAACTTCCGAATAATCGGGCACCAGAATCCGGCAGGCTACGGCACCCAACTGGTCATACACCGCCATGTAAGCTTCTTTGCCCATGTCTTCGAGAATGCCGAACAAGGTTGCTGCTTCCTCAGCGTTGGAGTTTTCACCTTGACCAGAAAAATCCCACTCAACAAACTCGAAATTCGCTTTGGCGCTGAAAAAGCGCCACGACACTACACCGCTGGAATCAATGAAGTGCTCAACGAAGTTATTGGGTTCAGTCACGGCGTTACTGACAAAGGTGGGCGGAGGTAAATCGTTCAGGCCTTCAAAACTCCGCCCCTGCAGCAATTCCGTCAGACTCCGTTCCAGCGCCACCTCGAAGCTTGGGTGCGCGCCGAACGAGGCAAAGACACCGCCTGTCCGCGGGTTCATCAAGGTGACGCACATCACCGGGTAGGTCCCACCCAGCGACGCATCTTTTACCAGCACCGGAAAGCCCTGCTCTTCCAATCCCTGAATCCCGGCCAGAATGCCAGGGTATTTCGCCAGCACTTCGTGCGGCACATCAGGCAAGGCGATTTCACCCTCCAGAATTTCGCGCTTTACCGCCCGTTCGAAAATTTCGGACAGACATTGCACCTGCGCTTCTGCCAGCGTATTACCGGCACTCATGCCATTGCTGAGGAATAGGTTTTCGATCAGGTTGGACGGAAAATACACCACTTCACCGTCCGACTGCCGCACGAACGGCAGCGAACAGATACCGCGCTCCACATTGCCGGAGTTGGTGTCGATCAGATGCGAGCCACGCAACTCGCCATCGGGGTTGTAAATTTGCAGGCAGTACTCATCCAGAATCCCAGCCGGCAGTGCATCTTTACGGCCAGGTTTGAACCAGCGCTCGTTGGGGTAATGCACAAACTCCGCATTGGCGATGTCTTCGCCCCAAAATGCACCGCCATAGAAATGGTTGCAATTCAGGCGCTCGATAAACTCGCCCAACGCTGACGCCAACGCGCTTTCTTTAGTCGCTCCCTTGCCATTGGTAAAACACATCGGCGAGTGCGCATCGCGGATATGCAGCGACCACACATTGGGAACGATATTGCGCCATGAAGCGATTTCAATCTTCATGCCCAAGCCCGCCAAAATGCCCGACATATTGGCGATGGTTTGCTCCAACGGCAGATCCTTGCCCGCAATATAGGTGCTGGCGTCAGAAGCCGGCTTCAACGTCAGCAAGGACTGAGCATCGGCATCCAGGTTCTCTACCTCTTCAATGACAAACTCGGGCCCGGCTTGCACCACTTTTTTGACCGTACAACGGTCGATAGAACGCAAAATACCCTGGCGGTCTTTGTCGGAGATGTCCGCCGGCAACTCAACCTGAATCTTGAAAATCTGCTGGTACCGGTTTTCCGGATCAACAATATTATTCTGCGACAGGCGGATATTTTCGGTAGGAATATTGCGAGTCACGCAGTACAACTTCACAAAGTAAGCTGCACACAAGGCCGATGAGGCCAAAAAATAATCGAAGGGACCAGGCGCGGAGCCATCGCCCTTATAACGGATAGGCTGGTCGGCCACTACCGTGAAGTCATCGAACTTGGCTTCAAGACGTAGCTTATCGAGAAAGTTGACTTTAATTTCCATGGGGAAATTCCAAAAATGGTGCTCAAAACAAAATATAAAGCGCTGTAAAAAACAGGGCCTCAATAGCGAATCAACTAGCGAATGATGTTTCCTAGCGGGAATTCTACCCCCTCCCGACCGTCAATCGGGGGGCTGAACCCTTGTGTGGCGGTGTTCCGCCGAGTCGTTTCGTGCCGATACCGTCAAGGATACCGAAGAATACTACCGGCACTTACCGCTCGCGCTACGCAACAAGCCCGTCTCGACGACCGTTGCTTCGCGGTATCCGCCAAAGAAAAACAAACCGCGCTAAAACATCGAATGCGCCGTCGGATAGAGCGCCGTTCTCAGGGCGAGTCCACCGAGTACAACAAAGATGATGGCAGCAAGGATGTGAACGGCCTTCGTCGGCAGGCGGTCGGCAAACTTATGGCCAAGATAGATGACCGGCACATTCGCCAGCATCATGCCCAGTGTCGTGCCTGCGACAACACCGAAGAATTCATGAAAGCGCGCAGCAAGCGCGATGGTCACGATTTGCGTCTTGTCGCCCATCTCGGCGAGGAAGAACGTTACAGCCGTTGTGCCGAAGACGCCCATCGAGTTCTTCGTCAATACCGCATCGGCATCGTCCAGCTTGTCGGGAATGAGAATCCACACGGCCATGACCGCAAATGATACGACGACGGCCCAATTCAGAATGTTGGGGCTCAGAATACTCGCGAGCCACACGCCCAGTGCACCCGATGCGCCATGGTTGATAAGGGTCGCGGCAAGCACACCAAGGATGATGGGAACAGGCTTGCGATAGCGCGCCGCTAACACCAGGGACAGCAGTTGAGTCTTGTCGCCGATTTCGGCGAGACCGACCACACTGGTCGAGACGAGGAAGGATTGCATGGGATGCTGTACCCGGGCCGCGCTGAAAGAACGCGATGACGCGCATTCCGGCGACCCGGTTAGGTCGGAATGCGTGTCATCGGTCTTGCCAGGCACTTGGCTGCGCACGCCATAGCGGGTCTTTCGACTCGCCAAGTATGTTGACGTGCGCCCTCGAACATAGCGTTCGAGGCGGCTACTCCCCAATGATCAGGCGCGATTCTATCGCACCGCGTGTTACGGAAGCAAGTCGCCACGCCGGAAGCTCGTGGCGGATGGAGGCGCTCCCTAGATGGAATAATTCGAAGTTGCTGCGCCCGGGGGCGACTCCTGGGCTTCCCGCTGCAGCTTGGCCTGCCGCCTCGCCCGGTCGTTAATCACCTGATGGCGCCGATGGTCGGTCATCTTCTTCCACCCCCGAATTTCATCGAGGGTACGAAAACACCCAACGCACAATTTGGTCTTGCCATCGAAGGCACAGACATCGATGCACGGCGACTTGACTGCCATGCGTCAGGCCGCCGCGTGTGAGGGTTGCACTTCAACGGTGACATGCGACAGCCCCTTGAAGCGCTCAAGCACTGAGTGATAGAAGCGCGAATCACGCTCGGTTTCACCCGTTGCCACTGACACCACAGCACTCATGTGACCCGGACCCACCCGCCATACATGCAGGTCGACGACCTTGTCGCCACGATCCTCGATAGCGTTGCGCACGTTTTCCGCCATACGTCGGTCGGAGTTCATGTCGAGCAGAATTGCGCCCGTGTCCCGCATCAGGCCGTACGACCAGTTTGCAATCACCAGCGCGCCGATGACACCAGCGAGCGGGTCCATCCAGAGCCAGCCAAAGGTGCGCGCCAGCAGGAGTCCGATGATAGCCAGCACGGAAACCGCCGCGTCCGCCATCACATGAATGTACGCGGACCGGATGTTATGGTCGCGAGTCGCTGCTTCATGCGCATCGTCGTGGTGCTCGTGTTCTTCGAATTCGACTTCGTGCTCGCCGTCCACCATACGCACGATGGCCCTGAAGGCGTGTGGCTCGGGAATGTCTTCCTTCGATTCCAGATAGCCGCCACGGTCCGCCAGCGCGAATACCTGTTGCGTCCCATCGGGTCGCACCGTCGTAACGGACACCGCGGAAGCGTCCAATCGGGAACCCTCCGTCGCCGGTGTGATGCGGAAAACGGGCGGCACGCCATCCTCGAAGATGGAAACGGCAAACACACCGGACGGCGCGAAAATCTTCTGCGTCTCGTCTTCATGAGCATGGTCGTCGTGACCATGGCTGTGTCCGTGGCTAGGGCCGTGACTGTGCCCGTGATGATCGCCGCTCAGCAGCCAAACGCTCGCCAGGTTGACCAGCAGCCCGACCACCGCGATAGGAATCGCTTCGCCGAAGTGAATGGGGACCGGCGACAGAAAACGCGACACCGCCTCGTAGCCAATCAGCACTGCAATCATCGCGAGCACGATGGCACTCGTGAACCCGGCGAGATCACCCAGTTTGCCGGTACCGAACACGAAGCGGGAGTCGGTGGCATGTTTGCGCGCGTAGGTGTACGCGAGGGCCGCAATCAGCATGGCCCCGGCGTGCGTCGACATATGCAAGCCGTCGGCGACAAGCGCCAGTGACCCGAACATACTGCCGCCGACGATTTCGATCAGCATCATCGCGCTGCACAGCGCGATGACCGCCCACGTTTTGCGCTCGTTCTTTTCATGACCGGCACCCAGAAAGATGTGGTCGTGCCCTGCGCCGAATGCGGCGTTTTTGAAATCACTCATGCTTTGCTCTATTTGAAATAGCTGTGAACGACTTCGATGAGCTGGTCAGTCGCACTGCCGGCCGGCTCTTCGTGAGTTTCCGCATCGACGAGATGGGTGCGGATATGGTCCTCCAGCACCACAGCCAGCAGACCGTTCATCGCGCCGCGGCAACTGGTTATCTGCTGCAGGACGTCCATGCACCCCCGCTCGTCCTCGAGCGCCCGCTCGATGGCTTCCACCTGCCCCTTGATGCGGCGGACGCGGTTGAGCAGCTTCTGTTTGTCGCGAATGGTGTGGCTCATTGATGACTCCCCTGTATACCGTAGGGGAGTATAGCTAATATAGGGTAGAGGGGTATACCAATACTTGTGGGCGAAGGGTTTTTGAAAACACTCGTTGGGACGACTTCGTCGTCAAATAGCGGCTTGCGCAGCCGAGCACTGCAGCACGCACAATTATTACGAAAACCTTTCCATCGCGATATGCTCGTCGCTGTCTTTGGGGAGTAGCCGGCTTCTACCCAGAAGCGCCTGCGTCAACATTCTCGGTCGCGCAGACCGTGGTGCAGGCAGCCCTTTGGTTGGCAAGACCATCGACAGCCCAAGCATGCTGCATGCGTCGATCGCCATGGATCGCAATTGCACCGTGGAAACCAGGCCAGTCAGCGCACATCCCGTCCCCCGACTTCCCCAGTAGAACGTGCTGCGATTGCCGTCACGAAACAGGCGGAATGCTGTTGCGTCCTTGGGAACCGCGGCGCAGCGGCCATGAACAGGGTCAGTGTCACCAGACGGGCAGGCGATGGTATTTGCGATGCGCGTCAGCGGCTCGACACGTCCAGCGTCGACACCGTTAATAAACGTACGGCGCGGACGCTATATTCCAATCAGGCAATCTAACGGTCTGCCGTGTCCGAGCCGGGAATAGTTCAGGCACTACGCCTCAACCCGGCTCGGGCAGCCAACTTCGCGACACCTTCGCGTCATCAAGTTCTGCACAAAGGATGGAATAGACGTCGTGCCGAATCGTTTAGAGGTAGTACGAACCAACGGCAGACTTCGATGAACATTCAACAGCAACACGTCATTCGTTTTGCCAACGCAAATCTGCTAATTGCATCCGCTGCATTGTTCGCTGCTTGCGGAGGCGGTGGCGGTGGCGGAGGCGGAGGCGGCCCAAGCAACATGTCGATGATTTCGATCGCTGGCACGGCGGCAACCGGGAAGGCACTCGCGAACGCGACGATTAGCATCGACTGCGCTCAGGGTTCCATGTCGGTCGCTGCAGATGCGAACGGAAACTACCACGCGACGCTCGGCGCAGTGACGCCGTGCATGATTGCTGCGACTTCGGGCGGGACGATGCTGCATTCCGAGGCGTTCGCTGGCGGCACGTACAACGTCACGCCGGAGACGGACTTGCTGCTGTCCTATCTCGCGGCGCAACTTGGCACGAATGAAAGCGGGCTCATCGCCAGCTTCACGACGAACACGCAGTTTCAGCAGACGCTGCAGAATCAGACCGACGTTCTGACTGCGCAGGCCGCTGTCGTCCAAGGTCTGCAGCAGAAGTACGGCGTTACGCTTTCCACCCCCAATTTTCTGACCACCGCATTCACTGTCGGCCAACCAGGCGAGGACAGTGATCTGGAAGCGCTCTTTGCTCTCGGCGCAATCGACACCAACGGCGAACCGGACGCCGCCGCCGTCACACTCATGGCCACGACGGGGGCCGCGCATCCGATTGCGACATCGCCAGGTACCGGCGCAGGCGGGACCGGTGAGGCCGGGGTGGGCGGCACGGGAAGCCCGGGCGGCATGATGTGAGGCGACAGGACACCTCCGGCCCTTGTGTCACGCTCAACATCTCCAGGTACCTTTCGACTAGTGCCGATGCACCCCGCCGAATCCCTGCGCTCCGCCGAACCCATGCATGCCGCCGAATCCCCTCGTACCACCGAAATCATGCACACCACCACCGGGGAACGGGCCGTGATGAACGCCCGCGCCGACGAATGTAACGTGGCCGTGACCCATCTGATGAAAGTGATCGAAGTGGTGAAAATGATGGAAATGGTCGACAAAGATAAAGCTCACGCCCGCGCCAATGAATATTGGCGGCCCCCACCACCAGGGGTCGGGATAGGGATAGGCCGCGACGGGGTACCACAGCACGCTGCCATCCGGGCTTTGCACAATCTGCCAGGTCCCGTCACTTTGCAGGCACGCACGTCCGACGATCTGCTGCATCGTCCCATCGATTTCTGCCTGCCCGACAACTGCGCGGCAATTCGTGCTGTCAACCGGCACGGGTGACTCGTCATAGGTTTGCGCGGGTACAGGCGCAGCGAAGCCGAGACAGACGAGCAATGTCCCGACACGAAGCAGGTTGTCCATGATGTATGGCCACATGAATCCCCGACGTTTTCGACGTCATGCCATCGGCGTCACTCAGCACATCGGTGTGCTTGCATAAATTCACGTCGAGGATGTGCAGCCTTGGAAGTTTGCCGCCCGGGACGTGCTTGCCTGACGAGTAAACGATGGAACACACCGGCTTATTCCAGCGTCGCACGTGTGACGTGGACTGGGTCGCCCCCGAGATCGTATGCTTGTGCATGGTTGCAATTGACTCCGCAACGCGCCCAAGTGTGCATACGCAGTCGGAAAGGCGAGACAACATGACTCACGATCCATCGGCAGGACCACAATTTCGCTGGAGCGATTCGAACGACGCCCCTTGGATACCGTCAACGCTCGCCAAGGGCGTCGAGGTGAAAAACCTGGGCAAGGCGAACGGCCGCGCAATCCAGCTCGTGAGGTTCTCACCCGGCGCCGTGTTTCCCGACCACCTTCACACAGGCCCGGAGTTCATCTATGTCGTGGAAGGCGAAGTGACCTGGAACGGCCGACTGCTAGCGCGCGGATGCGTCGGCGTGGCGGAAGCGGGAACGGTCGAGCGCGGATTCCGTAGCATGACCGGGTGCGTGTTCCTGCTCATGTACGACCTCGAGCAGCTTTTCGATTCGGTGAATTCGATGAAGCCGGGATCAGCTCAATAAAGCTCGTACGGCCTGCACGGCGTGGACACGCTCGCCTCTCCGGGATCGTCCCTCCGTGCAACCAAGCTGCTACCGCTTTAGCGTCCGTGAACCGGGCCCATAAACATCCTGAGGCGTGATCGCCAGGTGCTCTGACAGCGCCGTGACCGCCGCCTCCGCGTTCCTGCCAAGCACCATGCGCATAAGCGCCTCATGCCGCTCGACGAAACCATCAAGCTCCTGCGCGTCGGCAAGGATCACATGACGGTAGCGGCTCGCCTGATCGTAGAAAGTAGCCTGCAAATCCATCAGTCGTCGTGAGCGGCAAGCCCCAAGCAACGCGGCGTGGAAGCTCTTATGAGCCATCTCGATCGTACTCCGCGCCTCTGCCGGCGCATCGTAATGGCGCGTCACGGCAAGCGACAGCTTCGCGAAGCTGCCTGCGATCTCCATCTCCCAGTCGGCATTGCCTGCCGCGATCGCTTCACGCAATGCCTCTGTCTCGATCAACTGGCGCATCCGGGTCAGGTCTGCCAGATCCCCTTGCGACAGCGGCGCAACACGGAAGCCGCGCCGCGTTTCGTTGGTCACGAAACCCAGCGAGGTCAGCCGCGCCAGCGCCTCACGCAATGGCGAGGCCCCGACGCCGTACTGCTCCTTCAGTTGCTCGATGCGCAGGTTGTGCTCGGGCGGCAGCACGCCGGACACGATATCTTCGACGAGACGCTCGAGTATCGCCTCGGTCAGCGTTTCCTTGACGAGTATTTCCATGGACGGCACATGCTTGAGGGGGACGGCGTCATGCTGCGCTACGCCCTCCTTTTTGTCAATAAAGTCAATTTTATCGATAATAATGGTATTTACCGATAGAAAGGCAAACGTAGGTCATCCACTATGCAGACCATAGGAGGAGGCGTTCCATGAACACTGAGCATTTACGCTTTATCGACTTGTCGGTCGCGCTGGAGAACGACGTGCCGGCCGATCCGCCGGGCCTGCGTCCGCGCATCCAGTACATCGATCACCAGCGCGGCGCCGAGCAGATCGCCGCGATGTTCCCGGGCCTTTCGCCGGACCAGCTGCCGGATGGCGAAGGATGGGCGGTCGAGGACCTGGTCCTGCACACGCATAGTGGCACCCACATGGACGCACCGCTGCACTATGCGTCGACCATGAACGGCGGCGAACGCGCGATCGGCATCGATGAACTGCCGCTCGACTGGTGCATGGCGCCCGGTGTGAAGCTGGACTTTCGCGAACTGCCGGATGGACATGTGGTGCGTGCAGACGAAGTCGAAGCGGAGTTGGCCCGCATCGGACACGTTCTCAAGCCGCGCGACATCGTGCTGGTCAACACTGCCGCGGCACGCGCGTACGGCACGCCCGCCTACATCGATAGCGGCTGCGGCATGGGACGTGCCGCCACCCTTTACCTGCTCGAGCGCGGCGTGCGGGTAGTCGGGACGGACGCATGGAGTTGGGATGCGCCATTCCGCTACACGCGCGAGGCCTACCTCAAGAGCGGCGATCCGTCGATCATCTGGGAGGGCCACAAGGCAGGCAGGGAGATCGGCTACGGCCAACTCGAGAAACTCACCAACCTGGACCTGCTGCCGCCGTTCGGCTTCACCGTCTGCTGTTTCCCCTACAAGATCAAGGGCGCGTCCGCCGGCTTTACGCGCGCCGTCGCCATCATTGATACGGAGTCCCGTTCGTGAAACTCGCCACCTTCGAGACCCGCGACCATGCTGCGCGTATCGGCGTTGTGTTGCCCGCCCAGCAGCGTGTGGTTGGGCTATCCGATGCGTTTCTCGCGCATCACGGCACCGTCCTGCCGGACTTCGTCGACATGCTGGCGCTGATGCGCGGCGGGCCGCGCGCGCTCGACGCCACCTTCGAGTTAGTCGCGCGCACGCACGGTGACGAGCCGTTCGCGCATACGTTCGATTCGGTGCGGTTTCTCGCCCCCGTCCCGCTACCGGAACAGATTCGGGACTTTTCGACCTTCGACCTGCACATGCAACAGGCCGGGGCAGCCATTGCCCGTCTACGCGCGAATCGACGGGGCGACGACCTGCTTACCCTGCCGGGACCCAACGACATCGCATTACCGCCGGTGTATTACGAACAGCCGATCTACTACAAGGCCAACCGCCTCAACGTGATCGGTCATGAGCACGACGTGCGCTGGCCACGGCGCGCCAAGCTGCTGGACTATGAAGCAGAACTTGGGGTGTATATCGGGCGCACCGGGCGGGATATCGATAGCCGCAACGCCCATGAGCACATATTCGGTTTCACGATCTTCAACGATTTTTCGGCACGTGATCTTCAGGAGCACGAAATGGAAGGACCGTTCGGTCCGGCCAAGGGCAAGGACTTCGATACCGGCAATGCGATGGGTCCATGGATCGTGACCGCCGATGAAATCGCGGATCCCTACGATCTGGCCGTCACAGTGCGCGTGAATGGCGAACAGTGGTCGCGTGGCTCGACCAGGGATATGCGTCATCGCTTCGAGCGAATGATCGAACATGTGTCCGCGGACGAAACCTTGCATGTCGGCGAATTTCTCGGATCGGGCACGGTCGGCAGCGGCAGTGGTCTCGAGCTGAACCGGTGGATCCAGAACGGCGACGTGGTCGAAATCGAAGTCGAAAAAATCGGCGTGTTGCGCAACCGTGTCGTCGCGCAGTCAGGCCAACAGACAGGGGACGAATCATGAACAATCGTTGGATCGCACTTGCGGTGCTTTGCCTTTGCGTCTTTCAGTTCACGCTCAACTGGTTCTGCGTCGTACCCGCCTTTCCGGCGATCGCGCACGAATACGGATTATCGATTCCACAGGTCGCCGCGCTCGTTGCCGCGTTTGTCGGGGGGTACGGCATTTTCCATTTGCCGGCTGGCTGGTTATCCGCCCGATTCGGCATGCGCTGCGCGCTGATCATCGGCATTGCGCTTGAAGCTTGCGCATCGCTCGGGGGCGCGCTGGTGTCGTCGTATTCAGCGATGCTGGCTACCCGGGTGATCGCGGGGGCCGGTGGCGCCTGCTGTCTCGGTGCGGTGGTAGGACTCGTCAGCGCCTGGTTTCGCGACCGCGAGTTGTCGTTCGCAATAGGACTGACAACCGGTGTTGCCTTCGCGCTCGGCGCGGCGGCAGGACTGTTCCTGTGGTCGATGGTGGTGGTGGCCATTGGCTGGCATACCGCCGTCATCATCGCCGGGCTCGTCGGGCTGGGGGTCCTGCTGCTCGTCTGGCTCGCACCGATTGTGCCGCGTGCGGCTGCGGCGACGCTCGACGGCGGCCACCTCGATATGCGCGCCGTGCGCCGCGTGCTGGGCAACGGGGCGCTCTGGTGGTGGGGACTGAGTATCGTCGGCTCGTACGGCGCGTTCTTTACCCTTGCGCAGTTCCTGCCGATCTACGCGGAGCGTGTCCTGCACTTCTCGCCAACCGAAGGCGGACGTCTTAGCGCCTTGCTGCTGCTGAGCGGCATTCCGGCTGCGATGCTGGGTGGCTGGGTGTCGGACCGTTTCGGCCGGATCAAGCTGCTGATCTGCGGTGCGTTCGTGCTGAGTGGCCTCGTGACCTTGATGCTGCCTCGCCTCGACGGCGGCGCGTTGCATCTTGCTGCCGCAGCGATCGGGCTGATCACCATGACCGGACTCACACCGTGGTTCAGCGTACCCGCAATGTATCCCGACCGTATTCCGCTGCATGACGTGCCCGCGGCCTCCGGCCTGATGCTCTCGCTCGCGGCGCTTGGAGGCTTTGCCGTACCGTTGGGATTCGGCCGCATTGTTGCCAGCTACGGATTTGACGCCGGTCTGCCCTACCTCGGCATCGTATCGATTGTCTTCACTGTCTTCGGACTGATTGCACCGACACCATCACGCCGCCGCGGCATGGTCGGCCATATCCAGACGGACGCCGCCTGACAGCAGCACATCCGGTGTAACGAAGCGTCTCCGATTCCTGAGGATGGCGCTTCACAATTCCATTTCGCTGATATTTATAAATTCGGATACCTAATTACACAAAGGAGGAGAACATGCGTATTCCTAGAGGAAGTAAGGCTTGCCCGGTGTGGCTTGCCTGCGCCATGCTCGGCAGCCCCTGCCTTGCCCAAACCAGCGTCAGCCTGTACGGGCAGATCGACGTTTTTGCCGGGGCGACGAAGGCCATCGGCGGTCAAACAGCGTGGCAGGAATCAAGCGGCGGCTTATCCACGTCCTATTTCGGCATGAAGGGCGCGGAGGATCTCGGTGCGGGCATGAAGGCGATTTTCACGCTCGAGAGCTTCTTCCAGCCGCAAAACGGGCAGATTGGCCGATTCCCGAATGACGTTTTCTTCTCGCGTAACGCGTATGTCGGCATTGAATCGCCATATGGCACATTCACCGCGGGGCGCCAGAGCACCAACCTCTTCATCTCGACAATCCTGTTCAATCCCTTTGTCGATTCATTTACGTTTTCGCCTGTGGTGCTGCAAACCTATCTGGGCCAGGGCGGTCAGGGCGTGATCGGCGATACGGGCTGGAACAATGCGGTCCAGTACAGCACGCCGCGCTTTGGCGGGCTCTCCGGAGCGGCGATGTACTCGTTCGGCAATGCGGCCGGCGCTGCGGGGCAACGTAAATGGAGTGCCCAGTTCCTGTACTTTCATGGGCCGTTCGCGGCAACGGGTGTCTACCAGTACGAGAACTACAGCTTTGCCGCCGGCGACATCGGCACCTCGCTTCCCGGCGTGTCGGGCCTGACGAGCCAGAGCACAGGCGAGCTCGGTGCAACCTACGACTTCCGGATCGTCAAGCTGTACGCGCAGTATCTGCATACCAATGACCAGACGAGCAACGGCACCCTCCTCGTCAACCGGGGACAGGCCGGTTTTTCGATTCCACTCGGCGCCGGTTCGATTCTCGGCTCGTATGCGTATTCGAAGAGCAATGGCCCGGCCGACGGCGTGGTGCGCAAGACGTGGGCGATCGGCTATGACTACTCGCTGTCAAAGCGCACCGATATCTACGCCGCTTATCTGTCCGATCACCTGACCGGAAAATCGACCGGCGATACGGCGGGCGTGGGTATACGGACGAAATTCTGAGCGGACGACGTTCTGACGCGCGTCAGGCAGCGCGCAGATTGCGAATGCAGATCTGCAGCATCGAGCTGCAGCAAGTGTGCCTGGTCGGTGGGTCTAGCGGGCTTTGCCCGCCCCGCCCCAATTGAAAGCAGAACCAAACTGCAACGCCGGCGCCCACTTCACGCACGCCCGAAAACCCACCGCGGCGCCGCCGACGGCAAACAGGACCGGAATCAGAAAGTCGTGGCCCACCCGGGTAAATTCAAACATGAGAACCACGGCTGTTATCGGCATCTGCATCGACGTGGCCAGAAATGCCGTCGCACCCACAACGGCAAACGCGCCTGCGGAAGCCCCCGGCCAGAACAGACTCCAGACTCCGCCGAGCACGATCGCCAACAACGCGCCATTCGCAAGCCCTGGCGTCAACAGACCGCCTTCAGCACCCGCACGCAAACTACTCGCGGTAATCACCACCTTCAGCACCAGCAGCATCGCTGCGAGCGTCATCGTGATATTGCCGTCGAACGCCAGTCCCGCAGGCCCCTTGCCATTACCGAGCAGTTGCGGAAAGTGCATCGCCAGCACGCCGATGATCGCGAAGTTCAACAGCGACAACACCGGCAAGCGCCAATCCCTCGGTGCCTGGGCACGCGCGCGCTTCGTCAGTTCCGAAAAACCCCACGCCGCGGCGCCGAAAATCGGCCCGCACACCACGGACCAGACCATCAGCGTTGTGCTCACTGTCAGCGACGGCACCAGATACTGGTGCTCGTCGCCCAGACCCAATTGCGCGACCAGCGCCGCTACGGCGGAGGTCACCACAGCAGGCACCAAGGCCGTCCAGCCAAACGTCCCCAACAGCACCTCGAGCACGAACACCGCGCCGCCGAGTGGCACGTTGTAGACGGCGGCCAGACCCGCGCCGGCGCCGCACGCGACCATGATGCGACTCTGCTCGACCGATAATCCCGCACGGTGCGACAGCCACCCGGCCAGCACCGAACCGATTTCGCGCGGCGCGACTTCGCGCCCGAGCGGCGAGCCGAGCGCCACGGTCACAATCTGCAGCAACGCATGCACGATCGTGCTCAGCATCGGCATACGCGGATCGTCGGACTTGACGGCCTGGCGAATGCTCACGAGCGGCCGTCCGAAGCGGTACAGCGCCCACCAGCCGAGCCCCGCCACCAGGCCGCATAGCGTCAGGACGAGCAGGCGGCGCTCAGGCGTGGCACCGGTGACCCCTTGCAGAAAACTCTCGCTGCTGATCGCGTGCGCCACGCTGTAACCATAGGCGAGGTGCTGAATGCCGTGCAGCAGCAAGGCGAGCAACATGCCGCCGAGACCGGCACCAAGGCCGGTCAACAACGTGACCGCGGCCACTACCGCAAACGGTTTTTGCCCGCGCCGCACAGGTGCTGAAGTGAGTGATTTGAGTGACATGGCGCGTCGGGCCGGCAACATTAATGGGATGGCAACTATGTTATTCCGCGCCGCAACATGAATCCAATTGATTTTTCTGCTCGACTGATGCGTTGTGCGCATAAGTTGTACGCACCCGCCGCCCTCAACGACAACCCTAAGCGCGTGAAGCGATCCGGATCGTGGAAGCCGACGGTGCGTATCCGTCGGCACCGCCCCGCGCTTCGTCTTATCTTAGTTCACTGATACGAAAAACATCGACACCACACACGCGACGCCAACGAACCACACCAGCGAGCGCAACGTCGCCAGATTCGCCACATACAGCACGCCATACACGACACGCGTGACGACAAAAGTAATCGCCAGCCCGTTGATCCACGGACTCGACCCGCCTGCCTGCCCCGCGACGACGATCGCGGCGGTAAACATCGCCAATGCTTCCCACGCGTTCTGATGCGCAGCATGAGCCCGCGCGCGCCAGCCTTCGAGGCTGGCGAGATAGGGGCGCGGCGCCGCATTGTCGTAGCGCTTGCTGACCTTCGCCAACATGGTCCATGGGAACGGCAGCAGAGCCACGATAAGCAGGCACAGATGCGGAATCGTCATTCGTCAGTCTCCTTGTATGCGCGGCGCGAATGCCGCGAGCCGCTGTTATACCCGCCAGCATCCGCCACCGCCAACCTGAATCCCGCGAGCGCGGCCTCTACCGGCACGCGAAACGCGGCAGCCAGACGGCCCGGATTGCCGCTCGCGATTGCGAAATTGACATTACAAATAACAAACAACGACTCAAACATGATTAATACAATAATTACATTTGCCAAACGTTTCGCATGCAGCAAGATTCAGCATGAAATTCGCTCCAGGGATTAGTACGGATAAACGCCGGTTCAATCATGCAAGCATTTAAGGGTCGGCGTACACTCGCTCGAAGCCCACACGACAGGCCACGCGGGGCTGCAGAGCCGCCCGTCGTCAAACACGGGATATTGGAGACTCAGGAGAACAATCAATGAGCTGGACACGGGAACAGAGAAACGTCACGATCGCCGCCTATCTGGGCTGGACCCTGGATGCATTCGATTTCTTTCTAATGGTGTTCGTATTGAAAGATATCGCGGCGGAGTTCAATACAAAAATCCCGGCGGTCGCCTTCGGCATTATGCTGACCCTGGCGATGCGTCCAGTCGGCGCATTGATTTTCGGCTGGCTCGCCGACAAATACGGCCGCCGTCCGACGCTGATGGTCAACATTGCGTGCTTCTCGCTGCTGGAATTGCTGTCCGGCTTTTCGCCTAACCTGACCACCCTGCTCGTGCTGCGCGCCCTGTTCGGTATCGCGATGGGCGGCGAATGGGGGGTGGGCGGCGCACTGACGATGGAAACCGTGCCGCCGAAATCACGCGGCATCGTCTCGGGTCTCCTGCAGGCCGGCTATCCGAGCGGCTACCTGCTCGCTTCCGTCGTGTTCGGCGTCTTCTATCAATACATCGGCTGGCGCGGCATGTTCTTCGTCGGCGTGCTGCCGGCCTTGCTGGTGCTGTATGTCCGCGCACACGTGCCGGAATCGCCGGCCTTCAAGACGCTCGAGAAGAAAAAGCGCCTAGGTCTCGTCGCCACGTTGAAGCAAAACATCGGCTTGTCGCTCTATGCGATCGTGCTGATGACCGCGTTCAACTTCTTCTCGCACGGTTCGCAAGATCTGTATCCGACCTTCCTGCGCGTGCAGCATGGGTTCGACGCGCATACCGTGTCGTTGATCACGATCACGCTGAACATCGGCGCGATCTGCGGCGGCCTGTTCTTCGGATACATCTCGGAGCGGATCGGCCGCAAGCGCGCGATCTTCATCGCTGCCCTGATCGCATTGCCGGTGTTGCCGCTGTGGGCTTTCTCGTCTACACCGGTGCTGCTCGCCGTCGGCGCATTCCTGATGCAGATCTCCGTGCAAGGCGCATGGGGTGTGATTCCGGTCCACCTGAACGAAATCTCGCCCGACGAAATTCGCGCGACGTTCCCGGGCCTCGTGTATCAGCTCGGCAATCTGATCGCGTCGGTGAACGGCCCGCTGCAGGCGAGCGCCGCCGAAGCGCACGGCAACAACTACGCGCTGATCATGGCCGTCGTGATCGGTATCGTGGCCGTGGTGATCGCCGTGCTGATTCCGTTCAGCCGCGAACGCCGCGGCATCGACATGACGCAGTCAGCGAAAGAGGTTGCGGCATAGCTTTAAGCGTTCGAACTAAACAGCTATTTCGCCGGCGCGTTATCGGGCACAATAGACACAAAGGCGGCTCGAACCGCCTTAAAGAAAAGCGCGAGAAAAACGCAGCAGCACAGACGCAAGGCCAAACACAGGTAGCAAGCAATACGAGGCCGTTCCGATTTCGATCGGAACGGCCTTTTTTATTTCCGCGCGGTTTGACGCACCCGCGCGCATTGGAAAGATGGACCTTCGTCAGGTCTTCTAGAGGAGTTAGTCCACACAGGGCCCTTGATCGTAGTCCCCGTCCTTCTTTATCCTGAAAAAAAACGGCTGTTTCAAATAGTCATTTGAATCGCTTGTTTGCGGGCCGGATGCCCGGCAACTGGGAGACGCAACATGGCAGTTCGCACAACAGGCCGGCATGCCGGCGACACGAAGTCCCGCATCCTCGACGCCGCGGAAACGCTTTTCATCGAATGCGGCTACGAGGCCATGTCCCTGCGCCAGATTACTTCGCGTGCCGAAGTGAATCTCGCGGCAGTCAACTATCACTTCGGCAGCAAGGAATCGCTGATTCACTCGATGCTGGCGCGCCGGCTCGACCGGCTCAATCAGGAGCGCCTGAAGCTGCTCGACCGCTTCGACGAGATGCTCGGCGCGCGTCTGACCTGCGAGCACGTGCTCGGCGCCATGTTCATTCCCGCGCTGCGCTTGTCGCGCGATCCGCGAGTGGGCGGCAAGGCCTTTTTGCGCTTGCTGGGCCGCGCTTATACCGATCCGTCGGCATTTATTCGGGACTTTCTGAATGCGCACTACGAGTCGGTGGCCATCCGCTTTTTCGATGCATTCCAGCGCGCGCTCCCGCATCTGCCGCGTGAAGAGCTCGGCTGGCGTCTGCACTTCGCGATCGGCGCGCTGTCCGGCGTGCTGGCCGGAACCGATACCGACAGCCTGATTTCCGAGTTCTCGCAGGGCAAGTCGATGAACGACCTGCAACTGATCGCGCGTCTCGCTTCGCTGATGGTAGCCGCGCTGAAAGCGCCCTTGCCCGACAGCTCGCAACTGGCAACATTCGCCGCCGTGCTGGGCGACGCCACCGACGGCGCCCCGGAAGGCCTGGCGGAAGGCATGACCCCGGCGGCGGTGACGCAGCAAGCGCCGGGCGGGTTTGAAGCGTCGGCGCCAGAAGATTCAGATGGCGAGCACCACGGCGGCAACATGGAGGCAAGTTCGTTTCAGCCGGCGTTGCACGGCACGGCTTAATCAGGAAACTGAGCTGGAAACCGCGCTGGAGACTGAGCAGAAGCCCGCGCGGGCGGCGCCGACATAGGCCGCCCGCGTGCAAACAACATGAATACCGCATACCCGAGCAGCACGTCTAAGTCCCGCACCTAAGCGACGTCACGCTGTCGAACTACAAGTACGACACGAAAAGCGAAGCAGGCGCGACGCGAAAACCGCTCAGACGCGCCTGAAACAGCGACTAAAAAGCAGCGACAGGCAACTTGAAAGCGCCCCGAGCGCGCGACGCAGCAGCAACACCGCCAGTTAGAAGATCAACAGAACGCGAGCCGTCCGCGCCCCGTGGATGCGTTCGCACGCACCATCGAAACAGGAGGAAACGTCATGTCGTGGTTCATCCTAGTGCTCATCATTGCCGCTCTCGCGCTCGTCTACTTTCAGGCGCGCGCCTCATGGTGGCTTGCCTTCATGATCGCCTGGGTGGCCGCCGCGCATGTCTGCGGAGCAGCGGGTCCGCTGGCGACGACGGTGCTCGCGATCGTCTTCGTACTCCCCGCCCTCCTGCTCACGATCAAACCGCTGCGCCGTGCGTGGCTCACAAAGCCGGTGCTCGATATCTTCCGCAAGATCCTGCCGGAGATGTCGCCGACCGAGCGCGACGCGATCGAAGCCGGCACCGTCTGGTGGGACGCCCAACTGTTCTCCGGACGCCCGCATTGGGACACGCTGCTCGGCTACGGCCCGGCCACGCTCTCCGCCGAAGAGCAATCGTTTCTCGATGTCGAATGCGAGCGTCTGTGCGATCTCGCGAACGACTGGGAAACCACCATGGTGTGGCAGGACCTCTCGCCAACCACTTGGCAATACATCAAGGAACACGGCTTTCTCGGCATGATCATTCCGAAGCAGTACGGCGGCAAGCAGTTCTCCGCTTACGCGCATTCGCAGGTCATCATGAAGCTCTCCACGCGCTGCTCGGCCGCCGCCGTTTCGGTGATGGTGCCGAACTCGCTCGGCCCGGCTGAATTGCTGATGCACTACGGCACCGAAGAGCAGAAGAATCACTATCTGCCGCGCCTCGCGCGCGGCGACGAGATCCCCTGCTTCGCGCTGACGAGCCCTTACGCCGGTTCCGATGCGGCCGCGATTCCCGACGTCGGCATCGTCTGCAAGGGCACGTTCGAAGGCCGCGAAACGCTGGGGTTTCGCGTCACATGGGACAAGCGCTACATCACGCTCGGACCGATCGCGACCGTGCTCGGCCTTGCGTTCCGCGCACTCGATCCCGACCATCTGCTCGGCCTGGATGAAGAACCCGGCATCACCTGCGCGCTGATTCCGACCGACCATCCGGGCGTCAACATCGGCCGCCGTCACTGGCCGCTGAACGCGGTGTTCCAGAACGGCCCGAATTCGGGCAAGGACGTCTTCATCCCGCTCGACTGGGTGATCGGCGGCCGCGCGCAAGTCGGCAACGGCTGGCGCATGCTGATGGAGTGTCTCGCTGCGGGCCGCGCGATTTCGCTGCCGTCGTCGAATGTGGGGATGGCGAAGATCGCCGTGCGCGGCACCGGTGCCTATGCCGCGATTCGCCGTCAGTTCCGCACCGCCGTCGGCAAGTTCGAGGGTGTGCAGGAAGCACTCGGCCGCATGGGCGGCAATCTCTACGTGATGGACGCCGCGCGCCGCCTGTCCGCGCATGCGGTGGACCTCGGCGAAAAGCCCTCGGTGATTTCGGCGATCGCGAAGTATCACATCACCGAACGCGCCCGCATGGTCATCAACGACGGCATGGACGTCGCCGCCGGCAAGGGTATCTGCATGGGGCCGTCGAACTTTCTGGCGCGCGCCTATCAGCAGGTGCCCATTGCGATCACCGTGGAAGGCGCGAACATCCTCACGCGTTGCCTGATCATCTTCGGCCAGGGTGCGATTCGCTGTCATCCGTATGTGCTGAAAGAAATGGCGGCCACGCGCGAACCGGATCGCGCCAAGGCGCTACGCGATTTCGATGCAGCCTTTTTCGGCCACGTCAGCTTCACGCTCTCGAACGTGGTACGCAGTTTCGTTTATGGCATCACGGGCGGCGCGTTCATCGTCAAGCCGCGCTCGGCGTACGCACCGCTGCTGTCGTACTACCGTGCAGCAACCCGCATGTCGACCGCGTTCGCGTTGCTCGCCGACGTCTCCATGTTCGTGCTCGGCGGCGATCTGAAACGGCGTGAACGCATTTCCGGGCGTCTGGGCGATGTGCTCTCGCAGCTCTACCTGATCTCGGCGACGCTCAAACGTTTCGAAGACGAAGGCCGTCAGGAGGAAGATCTGCCGCTGGTGCGCTGGGGCGTCGAGGATTCGCTATACAAGGCGCAACACGCGCTCGACGGCGTACTCGCGAACTACCCGAACCGCCTCGCCGCGGGTCTCGTGCGCGTGCTCGCCTTTCCATTCGGCCTGCCGTATCGCGAGCCGTCCGATCAGTTGGGCACCGAAATCGCGGAGCTGATGCAAACGCCGGGCGCGGCGCGCAACCGCCTGGTGTCCGACTCATACGTGCCGCATCCGGATGTCGACGCGCTCGGTTACGGCGAGCTTGTGTTCGAGTTGAACCCGCGCTTCACGCAGATCGACCAGAAACTGCGCGACGCGGTCAAGCAAGGCCTGCTCGAACCGATGCCACAAAGCCTGCCGCACCTGGCCGCGTGGACCGAAGCGGCCCAGCAGAACGGCCTGATCGATGCCGACGATCGTCGCGTGCTGGAAGACTACGCGCGGTATGGCGCGCAAGTCGTGAAGGTCGACGACTTCCCAGCCGACTTCGACATGCTCGCCAACTTGCAAAAGCGCAAGGACGCGCTCGAAAAAGCGCTGGAACTTGCGGCCTGAGTGCCTTAAAAACAACATCCAGGCGGGGCACACTCAGTGCCCCAAACTGGGTGCACACTGACACACGTCCGACGTACCCTCGGGGCGACGTCCTTCGGGCCTGGCCAGCGGAGCAACGAATAACATGAACGACTCATATCTGAACTTCGTCAACTCGCCGTTCGGTGCGCGCCTCGCGCGTTCCTTGGGTTTGCCGAAGCCCGAGGTGCTGCACCGCTATCGCGCGGACCAGCCCGAGTTCGACGGGCTGGTGGCGATCGGTGCGGGCCGCCAACCGCATCTGCTCGAGGCGCTCGCGAACCTCGTCACGCGCATCGGCGTGACCAGCGTGGCGCATGAAAGCGCGGGGCTGTGGGTGCCGCTCGCGAATCGCCATGGTCTGATGACGGGTCGTTTCGAACCGGCGGAGTCCGGTTCGCATGGCAAGCTCACGGCTTTACTGTTCGATGCTAGCGGTATCGAGGACAGCAGCCAGCTCGAACCGCTGCATGGATTCTTCCACGACACGTTGCGCTCGCTCGGCAAGTGCGGCCGCATCCTCGTGCTGGGGCGACCGCCCGAAGCCTGCGCGACGCCACGTCAATGGACCGCCCAGCGCGCGCTCGAAGGCCTCACGCGTTCGCTCGGCAAGGAAGCGCGGCGTGGCATTACCTCGAATCTCGTCTACGTGGAGCAAGGCGCCGAGAACGGCATCGACTCGACGCTGCGCTTCTTTCTGTCGCCGCGCTCCGCCTATGTGTCGGGCCAGGTGGTGCGAATCGGTGCGCGCGCCGGTGCGGATACCTTACCGGCGTTCGACTGGAATCAACCGCTTGCAGGCCAGCGCGCTGTTGTGACCGGCGCGGCGCGCGGGATCGGCGCATCGATTGCGAGCGTGCTCGCCGCGGAAGGCGCGCACGTCATCGGCATCGACATCCCGTCGGCGCGCGACGCCCTCGATTCGACCATGCGCCAATTGAACGGCACCGCCCTCGCCTTCGACATTGCCGCGCCCGAAGCGCCCGCACAGATCGCCGCCGCGCTCGACGAACAGGGCGTGGATATCATCGTGCACAACGCAGGCATCACCAAGGACAAAACCATCGCGAAGATGACCGACACCGCGTGGCAAAGCGTGATCGACATCAACCTGTCCGCGCAGGAACGGATCGACGACGCACTGCTCTCGGCCGGCATTCTGCGCGACGGCGGCCGCATCATCGGCGTGTCGTCGATCAGCGGCATTGCCGGCAATCTCGGCCAGACCAATTACGCCACCTCAAAAGCCGGCGTGATCGGCCGGGTGCAAAGCATGGCGCCACCTCTACGCGCGCGCGGCATCACGATCAACGCGGTCGCGCCCGGCTTTATCGAAACACAGATGACCGCGAAGATTCCGTTGACCATCCGCGAGGCCGGCCGCCGCATGAATTCGATGAGCCAGGGTGGCCAGCCGGTGGATGTCGCACAGACCATCGCATGGCTCGCGCATCCGGGATCGGCGGGCGTGAGCGGCCAGGTCGTGCGCGTGTGCGGACAAAGCCTGATTGGAGCGTGAGCATGGGTGAGCCGGGTGATCCGTTCAGGAGTGCTCACGCAGCGAGCGCGGGCCGTCCGAAGACCGTCGTCATCGAGCAGTTACCCGCGCCGGCGAAGCTGTATGCGCGCGCGTTGTCCGGCATCCTCAAACGCGGGCGCGAAACGCACTTGCCGGCGTTGCGCCTCGTGCGCCCCGCCGTGCCCCTCGATCCGGGGCCGATCTGGCGTTATTCGCGGGTCTGCGGTTTCATCCCCGAACACGGCGTGCCGCTCACGTATCCGCATCTGCTCGCCTTCCCGCTGCATCTGCTGATGCTGACCGACCCGGCGTTTCCCTGGCCGGCGCTCGGCCTCGTGCATCTGGCCAATCGTGTGCGGCTGCGCCGGCCGCTCGCTTACAAGGACCTGCTGCGCGTCGAGGTGGAGTTCGGCGCGCTGCTGCGTCACGACAAGGGGCAGGCGTTTGTGCTGCATACCCGCATGTACCGCCGCGGCGAAGCGGTGTGGGACGGCGACAGCGTCTATCTGAAACGCGGTGTGCCGGCGAGCGGCAGTCCGCTCGATCCGCTGGAGCTCGGGCACGACGCGCTGCAGCGCATCTCGCGCTGGCAACTGCCGCCGCAACTGGGCCGCGACTACGCGAGCGTGTCCGGCGACTACAACCCGATTCATCTCACTGCGCTGTCCGCGAAGGTATTCGGTTTTCCGCGCGCCATTGCGCATGGCATGTGGACGCTGGCGCGTGCTGCCTCCGCCCTGCAACCGCCGAAGCCGCTCGCCGAGGCAACGCTGTCCGCCGAATTCAAACTGCCGATGCTGTTGCCTGGCGAGGCGTCGCTGTGGAGCGCGTCGCCTTCGCTGATCGAACGTGACATCGAGGTGCGCGACGTCGCCGGCGAAAAACCGCATTTACGCGGCCGCATGCAGTGGAAGCTGCTGTGAAGCATCGACCCGCAGGCACGCGCATGTTTTTGTCGCTGTATGGAATTGAAGCCGTCTGCAAATCGTTGTTGAACTAACCGAAACACCCACGCAAAGAAGCCTTACTCACCGTTCGCACCGTTCAATAACCCGGGAACGACCCAAAGGAGCCGAGCATGTCCAACCCGCTGCCCGCCGTGCGCCGCGTCGCCATCATCGGCGGCAACCGGATTCCGTTTGCCCGCTCGAACACCGCCTACGCGACCGCGTCGAATCAGGACATGCTGACGTTCACGCTGCAAGGCCTGATCGACCGCTACAACCTGCACGGCGAACGCCTGGGCGAAGTGGCCGCCGGCGCCGTCATCAAGCATTCGCGCGATTTCAACCTGACGCGCGAATCCGTGCTGTCCACCACGCTTGCGAAAGAAACGCCGGCCTACGACGTGCAGCAGGCCTGTGGCACCGGCCTGGAAGCGGCCATTCTCATCGCCAATAAGATCGCGCTCGGGCAGATCGAGGTGGGCATTGCGGGCGGTGTCGATACGACCTCCGACGCACCGATCGGCGTCAACGAGCGCATGCGCAAGATCCTGCTCGAAGCGAATCGCGGCAAGAGCACCGGCCAACGTGTCGGCGCGCTGACCAAACTGCGACCAGGCATGTTTTTCAAGCCGCTTTTGCCGCGCAACGGCGAGCCGCGCACCGGGCTGTCGATGGGCGAGCATTGCGAGCTGATGGCCAAGCGCTGGAACATCTCGCGCGAAGCGCAGGATGTGCTCGCTTACGACAGCCACCGCAAGCTCACCGAGGCGTATGCGCGCGGCTTCGTCAACGACTTGATGACGCCGTACCGCGGCCTTGCGCGCGACAACAATCTGCGCTCCGATCTGACGCTCGAAAAACTCTCCGGCCTGAAGCCGGTATTCGATCGCGACGCGGGCACGCTGACTGCCGGCAATTCGACGCCGCTGACGGACGGCGCGTCCGCCGTGCTGCTCGCGAGCGAAGAATGGGCGACCAAACATGGACTGCCGGTGCTGGCGTATCTGAGCTGGTCCGAAACCGCCGCCGTCGACTTTTTCGACAAGAAGGAAGGTTTGCTGATGGCGCCCGCCTACGCCGTGCCGCGCATGCTGGCGCGCGCCGGGCTCACGTTGCAGGACTTCGACCTGTATGAGATTCACGAAGCCTTCGCCGCGCAGGTGTTGTGCACGCTCGCGGCGTGGCAGGATGACGAGTATTGCCGCACGCAGCTCGGCTTGCCGGGGCCGCTCGGCGCGATCGATCGGGCAAAATTGAATGTGAACGGCAGCTCGCTCGCCACCGGCCATCCGTTTGCCGCCACAGGTGGCCGCATCGTCGCCGGACTCGCGAAGATGCTCGCCCAGCTCGACAAGCCGGCCGGCACCGCGCGCGGGCTGATCTCGATCTGCGCCGCGGGCGGCCAGGGTGTGGTGGCAATTCTGGAACGCTGAGCGTCGCGGCTGGCTCAGCGCGTGCTTCAATGAACGCCTTGTTTCGAAGGCTGCTGCCATGACTGCTTCGAGGACCGCTTTGACAACGTCAATGACTGGCTGCAACGCCAGCATACAAACAGATAAAGCCACCGCTTCAGGAGACGACCGATGACCCAGCCCACGCAAGCCCCGCTCTCGCCCGCCGCCGGATCCGCACCGCTCGCGAATGCAGCGGACCCGGTGCCCAGTCAGATGCCCGGCCACGCGGCGAATCACGCGCCCAACACCGACGGCATCTGGTACGCGTCCTATCCGGCAGACGTACCGCATGAAATCGACGTCAACCAGTACGAATCGCTCGTGCAGTTCTTCGACGAATGCATTGCCAAGTTTCGCGAGCGGGTCGCGTATGTGAGTGTCGGCGCAAACCTGACGTATGGGGAACTCGGCCGCAAGGCGACCGCGTTCGCCGCGTATCTGCAAAGCATCGGCGTGAAGCCCGGCGAGCGCGTCGCGATCATGCTGCCGAATACGTTCCAGTATCCGGTGTCGCTGTTCGGCGTGCTCAAGGCGGGCGGCGTGGTCGTCAACGTGAATCCGCTCTACACGGTGCGTGAGCTCGCGCATCAGCTCAAAGACAGCGGCGCGCAAACCATCATCGTGTTCGAGAATTTCGCGAAGACCGTTGAAGACGCGCTACCCGGCACGAAGGTGCAGAACGTCATCGTGACGGGTCTCGGCGATCTGCTCGCCGACGGCCTGAATCTGAAAGGACGTCTGCTCAATTTCATGCTGCGCCATGTGAAGAAGATGGTCCCGGCATACAACCTGCCGAAGGCAGTGCCGCTGCTCCAAGCACTCTCGACCGGCTACACGCGGCCGCTGACGCCCGTGCACCCCACTCACCACGACATCGCCTTCCTGCAATACACCGGCGGCACCACGGGTGTGGCCAAAGGTGCGATGCTCACGCACAGGAATATCATCGCCAACCTGTTGCAGGCGAAGGCGTGGTCCGAGGGGCAGTTGAGCGGCGAGATCGAAACGGTGCTCACGCCGCTGCCGCTGTATCACATCTATTCGCTGACCGTGAACGCGCTGATCTTCATGGGACTCGGCGGACGCAACATCCTGATCGCCAATCCGCGCGACATGAAACGCGTGATGATGATCATCCGTCACGAGAAGTTCACCGGCATGACGGCGGTGAACACGCTCTACAACGCGTTCCTCGACAACGAGGAGTTCTGCAAGCGCGACTTCTCGAACCTGAAGCTCGCGATGGCGGGCGGCATGGCCACGCAGAAGTCGGTCGCCGATCGTTTCAAGGCGGTCACGGGCAAACCGATCATCGAAGGGTATGGGCTGACCGAATGCTCGCCAATCGTCTCGATGAATCCGGTGGACCTGACCAATCTGCGTGACTTCGAAGGCTCGATCGGTTTGCCCGCGCCGTCCACGCAAGTGCGCTTCAAGAAGGACGACGGCACATGGGCGAACATCGGCGAAGCCGGTGAACTGTGCGTGAAGGGGCCGCAGGTGATGAAAGGCTACTGGAATCGCCCGGAAGAAACCGCCAAGGTGATCGACGACGACGGCTGGCTCGCCACCGGCGACATCGGCGTGATGGATTCGCGCGGCTTCATCCGCCTGATCGACCGGAAGAAAGACATGATCCTGGTGTCGGGCTTCAACGTCTATCCGAACGAAGTCGAAGACGTGATCGCAATGCTCCCGGACGTGCGCGAAGTCGCCGCGATCGGCGTGCCCGACGCGGCGCAAGGCGAGCGCGTGAAGGTGTTCATCGTCAAGCGCAACCCCTCGCTGACCGCGGAACAGGTGATCGCCCACTGCCGCAAGAACCTCACGGGCTATAAGGTGCCGAAGCTCGTCGAGTTCCGCGACGAGCTGCCGCAAACCAACGTCGGCAAGATTTTGCGCCGCGCGCTGCGCGACGAGGAACTCGCGAAGCAAAAACCTGCCTGACAGGCAAGGCGCCGGATACCGCGCCTTGCGCCATCCTTTCGGAGAGATTCATGAAGCTCAGCATGTCCGCACGCTTGAACCGCTCGCCAGCCTTCATGCACCTCGCCCGTTTTTCGTCAGCGAGCTCAACATGGGGTGCGCCCCTGACTGCTTCATTACGTGTGCTTTCATCACGCGGACTCCTGATCGGCGCGCTCGTGGCCAGCGCGGCAGCGTTGGCAACACCCCCGGCGTACGGGCAAAACGACGACACGCCGCCCGCGCTCGACACCGGCGTCGCCGTCAAGGCGCCCACCACGCCGTCCTCGCAGGTCGGCAAGCTCACGCTCGATCAGCAGGTCAAGTGGCTGCGGGCCGCGCAACAAAGCGGCGAGATGGAAAAGCTCGACGACGCGCAACTGGTCGCGCTATTCCAGTCGCTCGATCCGCTTGCGTTGCCGCGTTACATCAAGGAAGGGCCGAACGGTTACCCGTCATACGAGTTCGTCATGTCACGCTCGGAACGCATTCACGGCCAGTGGCCCGACAAACCCGATCACATGCTGGTGCGCATCGCCCACGACCCGTTGCGGATCTACGCAAAGTGGTTACCTGATGGGGCGCACGCCGGTCAGGAAATCATCTACGACGAGTCCAAACGCACCGACGAAATGTATGGCCACCTCGGTGGCATCATGAATGTGATGCCGCTGTGGACCTCGCTGAACGGCGCCCTCGCCCGCGCGCAATCGAACCACCAGGTGCGCGATCTCGGCACTGAATACATTGCCAATCAGTACCTGTCCGAAGGCAAAAAGTACATTGAGGCCGGCTTGCCGCGCTCGACCCAGGTGGAAGTGAAAACGATCGACGGCGTGCGCGTCGTCGCCTTCACTTTCGAAACGCCGACCGGCCAGCCGCAGTTCTATGCGAAGAGAAGCACGCTCGGACTGGATCTGCGGCATCCGTATTTCCGCACCGTCGAGTCTTATGACAACGACGGCAAGATCTTCGAGCAAATCGTCTTCGAAAGCATCACACCGAAAACGTTCGACGACTCGACCTTCGATCCGAAGAACAAGGCTTATAACTTCTAGCGGAGAAGGCGCGGCGTCAGCGCGAAGGCGACATGCGCGATGGGCCCCGCGCCTTGCTCGTGGCTGTGCTCGGCCAGGTGGCCGACGCGGGTGGCAAGCTCCTTGAGCACGAAGTAGTCGGATGCGCGTATGAGGCCG
The DNA here is from genome assembly GCA_900142905.1 of Burkholderia sp. GAS332. Taxonomy (NCBI): domain Bacteria; kingdom Pseudomonadati; phylum Pseudomonadota; class Betaproteobacteria; order Burkholderiales; family Burkholderiaceae; genus Burkholderia; species Burkholderia sp. GAS332. Next base: position 3,216,394 of record FSRV01000001.1, read on the forward strand.
ATCAGCGACGTCGGCGTTTGCTGGAGACGAGGTGCAAGCGACGTGTACCAGAGCGTGCCGATGTCGTCGCCGGTTTCAAAGGCGGGCAGCTTCATGTGCGCGACGTAGTCGGCGAATGCGGGGCCGCACGCAAGGGTGGAATCGATCACGGCGAGCGTGCCGTGACGAGCGGCAGCATGCGTGAGCCACGGCCATGCCCCACCTGCCGCGGTCGAAAGCCATGCGCCGGTCATCATGAAAGTGCGTCGGTCCATTGTCTGGTCACGCAATTAAGTCACGCATGTCACACACGTCATTCGTTCCGCTCGCGCGCCTCACGTATAACCCCGCCGGTCGCGCCACGCCGCCGGCCAGATCCCCTGCTTGCCCGGCGCGAGAATGCCGTTCGGGTCGAGTGCGTCCTTGATCGTTTCCGAGAGCCGCAGCAACGCGCCGTCGTTGAAACTGTACTGCGCCGCGGCGAAATCCATATACGCGAGATGCGCGCGATATTCGCCGTAACCCGCCGCGCGCGCGTCGCTCATCAGCGAACGCAGTAAAGCACCGGCCTGCTCGACCTGGTTCGCGTCGTCGCGGTCGAAGATTGCCGCGAAGATGTGATGCAGATGACGCACGCCCGCCGTAAAACCACCGTAGTAATCGAAGCCATATTCCGCCGCGCGCGTCTTCACCATCGTGTACTGGCGCAACGCGTCGCGCCCGGTCGCCGGGCACACCGGCGCGAAGTCCACATGTGCGCCCGCGCCGCCGCGCCAATCGAGCATGCGGAACGCGCTCATCGCCGGGATACCGGCCAGGTTGCGATCGCCGCCCGCGATGGGTTGCGCATCGCCTGCATAGCGAGTGGCCGAGAGTCTGGCCTGCGGGACGCGGGCGAACGCGCGCTGCACGATCGCATAACAGGCGTCGATCAATTCAGGCGTCCCGTATAGCGCGAAATGCAAATTCCAGCGGCCCACATTCAGCTTGTCGAGCATCGCCGCCACCGCGTTCTCAGGCATCGCGCCCTTGCCTTCGTACCACTGCTGACGCGCCGACAGTCCCGCGGCCCGGCGCAAACCGCCTTCGATCACCGCGTTGTTGCGGATCGTTTCATCGAGCCGCAACGGCCGTAAGCGTTCGACGATCGTTTCGAGATCCTCTTCGTGCCGGAACTGGATTTCGCCGAGCAGATACGCGGGCGGCGCGGGCATCAACCAGACACCGAGCTTGGTGACGATGCCGTAGTTCGACTGCATGAACATCGCATCGAAGGAAGGCCCGTAGCCCGGTTGGTACAGTTGCCACGCGGTACCGATTTCGATCCCGCCCATCCCGGTGCGCAGCACGTCGCCGTTGGCGAGCACCACTTCCATGCCGCACTGCGTCGCCGCGTGATCACCGTACGCGGTGTAACCGAAGCCGCGCTCGAGCGTATTGCCGACCACGCTGCCCCAGCCCGCCGCCGGTGGATCGACCCAGAGCTTGTAGCCTTTATCGCGCAGATGCGCATAGAGATCGAAGTAGCTGACGCCCGGTTCGACCAGCGCGTAGGCGAGCGTTTCGTTCACTTCGATAATGCGGTTCATCCGCTGCAGATCGAGCACCACCGACCCCGTCAGCCGCGGCGCGGCGCCACCGTACGCGTAGTTGCGTCCGGTCGAGACCGTCCACAACGGAATACGAAATTGATTGGCAATCCGCAATACGGCACGAATCTCATCGACGGATGCGGGCAGCAGCGCGGCGGACGCGGAGAACGCTTCGCGCTCGCCGGGCGCGAACGGATCGAGGTACGCGGCGAGCCCGGCCGCCGAGGTCACCACCTGCTGATCGCCGACAATCGCGCGCCAGCCCGCGAGCGCGCGATCGAACTCAGCGGAGGAAACTTTCGGCGGCAAGCTGCGCGTCAAGGTCTCTCCTTTGCGGTCACGCGTATAGGCGACGGCAAGCTAGCGGTGCATCCCACCCCCGCCGCCGTGCGACATGCCACTCCACATCTGCGTGGACGCACCGCCATGCCAGCCGCCGCGCGCACCCATTCCATTCGATCCGCGCACATAGTGCACGTGCTCCATGTGATGAAAATGGTGAAAACGATCGACGAAAATGACCGACACGCCACCAGCAAATACCACCGGCGGCCCCCAGTACCATGGATCGTAGTAATACACCGGAGCCGGTGCCAATGCCAGCGCGGCGGCATCGTCTTCGACGATTTGCCAACTGCCGTCCGGCTGCAGGCAAGCGCGGCCGCTGACCTGCTGCATGACGCCGTCGATTTCGGCTTGGCCCACGACGAAACGGCACGCCGAAGCGTCGCTCAACGGCGCATTGGCGTCAGATTGCGCCTCAACCGGCGCCGCGCAACCGGCGCACAGGCACAGACACGCAACGCCGGAACACAGCCCCGTGCCGAAAGGATGAAAAGTAAGCATGATTTCGCTGCCTCGACGCATCGGCGTTGCGACTCGCAAAGGGCGTGTCGACACCGTGAAGACCCCGTCGGTTTGCCTCGCACGGGAGCGTGCCGTCCCGGTGCGTATGCAAGGCGGGACAGCAGGATCCTGCAGCGAGTAAACGAGGCGCCGCGCGACGCTATTCCGACGGCGGCCCGCAAGCGCCAGGCGCTTCTGTTACCGCGTGTTGCAGCGGGATCGTGTGGCAGGCGTTTTGCCGGGTCCCGGCGCTTCCCGTGTTTTCAGCGCTACTGCCAGTCCTCCGGCTTACCGCCGAGCGCGCTGCACACGTCGATCGCTATCGAGCGCAGCTTGCCTTCCGCGATCGGCCCGGACAGCGCGTAGCCCATGCGGTCGCTGATCCAGTAGAAGGTCCTGCGGTTACCGTCGCGGAACAGACGGAACGCGGTTTCGTCGCGCGAAATTCCGGTGATGTACAGCGTGAGCCGCGCACCGCTGGCATTCTCGTACATGAACTGCGCGGCCGGTCCCGCCTCGCCGGGCAGCAAACGCCCCCCTACCAGCGAGTAGCCGTACTCCTGCAATGACGGCACCGACAGCGGCCGGTTCAGGCGCTTGGACAGCCAACTGATCAGATGCTCTTCCTCGTTCGCGGCGACTTCGACGGGATGACGCCGCTCGGGTGTGTACACCGCGTAGGCGACGTCGGCGCGCTCGGCAAAACTAGGCGGCTGGCTGCCGCCCAGACCGTTCCACGCACCGCCCGTCAGACGCGGGGCGAGTGGCCCCAAGGCGAGCGCGAGACCCGCGCCGGCTGCGAGCCAGCACGCCGCGAGGCCGACGCGTTGCCACCACGGGGTCGGCCGCCGCACGACGATGAAAGCCGGTTCATCGGCCGCGCTCTGCCCGACGCTCCCGCTGCGCTCATCGTGCTCATTGTGCTCATTGCGCTGTGGCGCACCACACAGCGCCCGCAGCGCCGCTTTCTGCGCGCGCCATGCGGCCACTCTCGCGACAGCCTGCGGCTCTTGCGGCAGTTGCGCCTCGATCGCGGCGCGCTCCATAGGCGGCAACTCGCCGTCGACGAACGCAGACAGCGCGCGCAGATCGAACCCCTCAGGCAAGCTGGAATCGTGGTCGTCGTTCATTACGGATTTCTCACTACTTTCAACGGCGCGACTTTACGCGCCAGTCCCTCAGCGCCCCCTTCAACCGGCCCCTCCGTCATCAGCACGCGCATGTGCTCGCGCGCCCGCGAGAGCCGCGACATTACCGTGCCGATCGGCACGCCGAGCGCCTTCGACGCTTCCTGGTACGACAGCTCCTCCACGCACACGAGCAGCAGCACTTCCCGTTGCTCGACCGGCAGGCAATACAGCGCGCGCTGAAGATCGCGCAGCACCAGACCGTCGACTTCGCCATGCGGCGCTTCGAGATTGCGCCACGGCGCGCTTTCATCGTCGACGGCAATCTCGCGGCGGCCGCGCAACTGATCGATGTAGAGATGCCGCAGGATCGTCAGGAGCCACGCGCGCAGGTTGCTGTTCGGGCGGAAGGCCGCCCAGCGCGCGAGGGCGCGCTCCGCCGTATCCTGCACAAGATCGTCGGCCCAAGCGCGGTCGCCCGTCAGTGCGCGCGCATAGCGGCGCAGCTGCGGGAGCCACGAAATCACTTCCGCTTCGAAATTCACCCGGCGTGGCAACGCTCAGTAGCCGCCAGTGTTGCTCGTGCCGCTGGCGCCGTTGGCGCCTGAGGCGCTGCCGTCGGTCGCGGACGTGCAGGCGGTCGTGGCGAGCGAGCCTAGGGCGAGCGCCAGCAGCACGAAGGCGGCCGAAAGAATGCGGGATGCTGTCATGGTGAGTCTCCTGAAGTGTGCCTGGCCGGTGCGCGCGAGCCGGGGATCCGATCGGCCACGCGCGATATGCAGCGCAGCCATGTCTGACTTAACGCGAGCGGGCTGTGATTTATTCCACGTGCGGCATCGGCGCGCGCTATCTTTTTCCGCCATCCGCACCAGAACGGCACGAACGTGGCCGAAGAATGCGCTATTCGTAGGCAGATTCGTAACTCAACGTTACAGCTAATAGTTATCAGATGCTTATGTGCGCGCAAGCCGTTATAGTGGTCGCAGTTCGGCCGCCAACGCGTTCCGCCCCCACACAGGGTAGAATCGCGGCGAACAACCGTCTTACTAACCTGAATTGTCCATGGCTTCCGCAGAATCGCATCCGCAAAACGACTTCATGAACGCTGCGCGCAAAGAACGAAAGCGCGTCGAGATCTACCTTGTCAACGGCATTCGCCTGACGGGGTGCATCGAGTCGTTCGATCAGTATCTGGTGATGCTGCGCACGCCTGTCGGCCTGCAAGGCATCTACAAGCGCGCGATCTCGACGATCCAGCTCGACACCGGCACGCGTCCGGCGCCGCGCGCCGGGCGGCCTTCGCACGGCGAGCACACCACGCGTGGCCCGCACGGCTCGCGTGAACCACGCGACCACCGTGAACCGCGTGAACCGCGCGAGTCGTACGGCGCGCCGTCTTCGGATCGCCCTGCGTCAGATCGTAGCAGCAGTACGTCCGACGGTCCGGTGGTTGTGACACGCCGCCGGCGTCTGTTCGGCACGGGTGGCGGTGACGGTGGCAACCATGGTGGTGGGAATCATGGTGGCAATGGCGGCGGCACCCCCGGCGGCAACGAATAAACCGCCGCCGCAGCGGCCGGCTACTCCGCTGGATGGCCGAGCCGCTGTAAGATCTTCTCCAGTCGTATTGCCTGTAAATCCGTCAGTTCGAATCCGCATTTGACCGCCAGCACGCGGCGGCGCCAGTACAGGGCGTCCAGCATGCGCTGCGCCGGTTGCCGTGTTGCCCAATCCAAGTGTTCCAGTTCCGCTTCCACCACGTGTGAGGCGTTGAAGCGCTGCGCGCGTGCAGGGTTAGGGTTGTTTCGGTCCATGTTGTTCGCTGCCTTGGGGTTCGCTGTTTTTGTTTGCTCCCCTCCCGAGCTTGATGTTGCCTATTCACGGTTTGACGTGGGGTCTGCCGTGCGGTCTGCCTGTCGGTGCGGCAGGCGGATTGCTTTTGTTTTTTTCAGGCGACACACGGAAGACGATTTGATGCGAGTTGGTTTGAAGGTTTGGCTTTTTTGCCTGGTGTTTTCTGATCTGGGTTTTGGGATTTGAGGTTTGAAGGAAATGCTTATTGCGCGAGCGCTTAGGGCGTTCGGATGATGCTCGCGTGGGGTCGCTTTGCGCTATGCTGAGTTGTTGACCCTCTTCTAATGGAGCATGTCATGACCAAGCAGAAGCACCACTCAACTCATCCTAAGGATGCGGCGCAGCCCCTTGAGTCTGCGGAGGATCGGCTCGATGAGGCCCTCGAGGAGAGCTTTCCCGCCAGTGATCCGATTGCCGTCGATGTTGGTGAGGCACGTCGCTTGCCAGTGGAAGGCGAGCATTCGGGGGGGAAGAAGCGGCATTAAGGGAAGGGGTTTTTTTGCCTTGGGCGGCGCTTGTTCTCTGTGCGCCCACGGTGTTGGCCTTTCCTTGATTTCTTAGTGGTCTATTAGCGTTGCCCCTGTGCGGGGCGGCACTTACTTTCTTTGCCGCCGCAAAGAAAGATAAGCAAAGAAAGCGGCTAGAAGCCCCTGCTAAGCGGGTCCCCCGCGCAGCCACGGTAGTGGTGCATCTGGAATCCGTGCCCTCGCACCTTCCGCGGTAGTGACAAAGCGCTCATCAGCTCCCACTCCGCACTGCGTGCGTCGCGGATGGGTTTGCATGGGAAACCTGGGGGTGACCGCTCTGCGGTGGAGAGGCTTCGGAAACGAGGCTTTTACTGCGGGGAGGGGTGACTTGCGTTACTCAACAACTTGTACGTCCAATGGGTTGGGCGGCGCGGTCAAGCCGCTCCGCCCTTCCATCTTCTTCCAGTTTTTCAACCTGCGCGCTCAGTTTGTCGGCAGGCCGGTTTCCAGTTGGCGCTGCAGTTCGCGAACCTGGCGTTGCGCGGCGCGCAGTTGGTCTTGCGCGGCAGCCTTCTGCTGCGCAAGCGCCGTTGCTTCGGCGCGAGTCTGCGTTTGCTGATTCGTGACAATCGTCTGCTGCTGATGCGCAACGTCGAGGTCAGCCTGCAGCCGGTTTGCGCGGTCCTGCGACAAGGCGATCATGCGGTCCGTGAACGCCTTCTGCGCTTCCAGCTGCGTGCGGCGAATCTCCACGTCCGACAGTTGCACCGTCTGACGCACAAAATCCTTGTAGATCATGTCGGCACGTGTGGCGTCCTGCGTCTTGATAACGCGCCAGAAATTCTTCTGTTGGAACAACGCCACGTAGTACGTCATCTCCTTGCCATAAAACAGCAAGCTCGCTCCGTAACTGCCGTTATACGTCGTGCGCAATTCGCTCAGATCCGAACCCCGGATCATCTGCTGCAATTCCGCTACATTGCCCGCCGCAGACTGCTTCGCTTCGTCCGGCGTCAATGCGCTCGTCTGCGCCTGTCCAGCGACTGCATTGGCCGGCAAAGCCGTCGTCGTGCCCGGCTGGGAAACAACGCCTGCGCTCGATCCGCTATCCGGCAGAGCCTGCGCATTCACGCCCTGCACGCCCCCCATCACCATGAATGCAACCAGGGCAATCTGTCGTAGTTTCGACTTTCGGTCCATGTAAATCCTGCTCGAACAGTTTTTGTTTTAGTACAACCGTCTCATTATTACTCACTTTCGCGTGCTTCGGGCTCTTCGTCAAAAATTTGGTACTTGCGCATCTTCTCCCATAAAACCTTGCGGCTGATGCCCAGATAAAGGGCCGTATCCTGGCGGCGCCAACCATTTGCATCGAGCGCAGCAAGCACGCGATTGCGCTCGGCCATGTCCCATTTGCTACGGTCAACCAGCACTTCGGCCGCGCTCTCGGCGGGCACCGGTTGACTGGTGCGCGCAAGCGCGAGCAGCCGCTGCAGACGCGCCGCATCCCACGCGCCGATCTGACGCACCGTCACGCCGATCCGCTCGGCCAGGTTGCGCAGTTCGCGCACATTGCCGGGGAAATAGGTGTCGGCTACCGCGTCGGCGAGCCAGTACGGCAGGTCCGGTAAAGCGGAGAGACGCTCGCTGCCGACAATCTGCGCAATGAACGCCTTGAAGATCGCAATCTTGTCGACGGCGCCCCGCTCCTCGAGGGACGGAATCTTCAATTCGATCACCGCAAGCCGGTAGTAAAGATCGGCGCGGAACGTGCCGTCCTTGACCAGTTGCGGCAGATGTTTGTTGGTCGCCGCCACCAGCCGGAAATCGAGCTTCACGGGCGTGGCCGAACCGATTCGCGTGACCGCGCTGTCTTCGAGGACGCGCAGTAGCTTGACCTGCTGGTAGAGCGGCAGATCACCGATTTCGTCGAGGAACAGCGTGCCGCCGTCAGACTGCTCGAAGTAGCCCTTGTGCGCGACCACCGCGCCCGTGAACGAGCCCTTGGAGTGGCCGAAGAACAGCGATTCGAACAGGCCGTCCGGAATCGCGCCGCAGTTCACCGCGACGAACGGCCCCTGGCCGTAGCGGGTATGTTTTTCGTGCAGCAGTTGCGCGATGCGCTCCTTGCCGACGCCGGTTTCGCCGTGCACCAGCACGCTCGTGTCGCAGTCGGCAAACGTGTCGACTTCGTGCAACAGCGCCTGCATGCACTCCGAGTTGGCGATCATCGCGTCCGACTCGTGCGTCTTGGCGCTGTGCGCGCGCAGTTGCAACACGAGCTTCATGACCATGCCGCGCAATTCGGCGCAGGTGAAGTCGAGCGGCAGGATGTGCGAATAGTCGGACGGGTAAGTCGCCGGGTCATGGTCGCGCGGCGCGGCGCCGACCCACACCACGGGAATGCCGTGCGCGGCCTGCCAGTCGCGCATGAGCAGCGCGCCGCTGTCGATCACCGATACGCTGATGATCGCAAGCGACGGCCGCAGCGCGGTCCGCTCAGGCGAGATCGCAATATCGTCCGCGCGGATCACTTCGACGTCGAAGCTCGCCAAGCAGCGCGCGACCCGGTCGACAATGTCGGCCTTGCCCTCCCAGACGTAGATATCGAGTTCCTCGATTTTGGGGTTGGTTCTCATCTTGTCTTGGTTACGCTAGTTGACCAGTTGCGAAACGCCGCATGTCAGCGACATGTTATGGAGCGTGGCGGTGCCGACTTGTACGCCTAACAGCGAGAGTGTCGGGACGAGCACGGTGTCGAGCAGGCTGAACACGGGCTGCAGCAGCGGTGTCAGAACAGCGGCGACCGCAGTCAGAATCGGCTGCAGCAGCGACGAAATATCGATCAGGTTATTGAGAAGCGAAATGTCCAGCGCGTGAGGCAACGCGTTCAGCAATTGCGAACTGAAGATGGCGACCGCGCTCCCGACCTGATTGGAATTGGCGCTCGCCACTACGTCGAAGCTGCCCGACGAGCCGTTGATGACAATCGGCGTGGTACCCGGCGTCAAGGTCAAGGGACCGATGCCGTGCACGATGACGTTGGCCACCTGCGCCGTGAAGCCGAGCAATGTCGCCGTGATGGAGGCCAGTTTGATCGGGGAGGCATAGACCGCCGCGGTGACGGGCGCGGTGACCGGCACCGTACACTGCACACTGCCGCCAGACAGACAGGCCGCCGCGATGCCCGGCGTCACCTGCAGCGTTGCGTTGGTGGCCGCCTTGGTGCTTTCGCAATCGACCGCCGTGAGGCTCGCGGTGCCGGGCCCGACGGCCAGCGTGACCACGAGCGGCGTGCTGAGCGCGGAGATCGACGCGGATACCAGCGGCGCCAAGCCCACGGTCAACGTCGGCAGCGGAACCGGCGCCAGCGTGACGGTCGCGTTGATCACCGCCGTGCGAGCCTGTGTGCGGGGCACGGCATTGGCACCGGTCCCCACCGTCCCGCCCTCGCCCACCGCCAGAGCCGGCGGATTGAGGACCTGCAGCGAGAGTCCCAGCACGCCGGGCAGGCTAGCCGCCACGTTGATCACCGGTGCATTGCCCACGGTGCCGTCCGGACTGCGCTGCGCGATCTGCGCGGCGACCAGCAACGCGTCGAACGCGTTGATGGTCGCTGTTGCTGCGGCATTGGGATTGGCGAGCCCAAGCGCGAGCAACCCGGGCGCGGACTGGCCGCCATCGCCCACGGTGATGTTCTGACCGCCAGGAATCGCGACGGCCAGCGTCTGCAGAATCGCCGCATTCACGGTATCGCCGCCGGCCTGCAACGCATTGACCATCGCGACCATCAGCGTCTGGTAACTCACCGTCGTGGCAAGCAGGCCCTGCACGTTCGCCGCGCCCAGCGCGACCATCAGGTTCTGGATTGAGACATGCGCGGTGGCCAGGCTCTGCATGTCTCCCACGCTGAGCGACACGCTCGTTTTTAGCAACCCGCCAAGGATCGCGTTCAACAGCGCCGATTGTTGGGTGTTGATCGTCGCGATACCGGTACTCAGCGAGAACGCATCGATGTTGGACGCCAGCGCGGTGGACGTCGCCGTCACGGTGCGCGACGGCCCGAGGAAGAAATAAGGTACGACCTGGCTCGTCTGCACCTGCACCGCATTGAACGGATTGCCGGTTGTGCCGAAGTAGGTACTGGTACTCGTATCCCAGCGTCCGCAGGTCGTGCTGAGGAGGGTGTTGGTGCCGTCGGCGGTGAAGCCGTTGGAAGCCGCATTCTGCTGCGCGGCCGTGGTCGCCGTCGTGCAGGCACCCGGCGTGCTGAGGACCTGAACCGCAGCCATCGCCGCCAGATCCGCCGTGCGCTGTAACTCCCTGCGCACGAAATACAGATTGCCAATGTCGATCGCGCCGAGCGCCGCGATTGCGATGCTCAGCCAGATCACCGCCAGAATCGCGACCGCGCCGTGCTGGCGGCGCGCGCCAGGCATCGACGTGCCGCCACGCCGCGCGCGAAGCGAGCGCGGATAGTGAGCGGCCACGGCAAAGGTCGAGGGTTTGCGCATGTCAGTTCGAACCGATGCCAGGGCCCGTCCCGCCGGTTGCGCCCATCGCGCCACCACCGCTGCCGCTGCCCGTACTCAGCGCCGACCCGTACAGGTCGGGAATCTTGCTCTTGAAGGATTCCATGTAACGACGGTAAGCAAGCCCGGCTTCGGCGCCGAGCATCGGCAGCGCGGGCGCGCCTTGCGCGTTACTGCTTTGCAGGTCGAGCCATGCGCGCGTCGAGTGACCGATTTCGCTGGCGCGAACCGGCGGCTGCGCAGCCTCCACCGGCTGAGCGGCGTCGCCCGTCTGCGCAACCGCTGAAGCAGCCACACCCATCGCGACACCGAAACACAGCACCCACTGCACCGATGCCTTGCCGCCCCGCTTCGTTGTTCTGTTTTTCATCTCGACTCCCCTGATTGCCTGATCGGTCACGGCGCGATCACTGCGCGAAACGCTGCAACACACGCGGCGCCGGTTCGATACCCTGCGCGCTCGCGACCGTGCCGGTGCTTGCGCCCGCCTGCCCGAACTGTTGTTGTGGTTGCGCCAGCGACCCACGAGCTTGCGCGCGTCCCGCCACGGCTACCTTCGCTGCATCGCTGCGAATTGCCGCACGCACGTCCGGCGTGAATTTCTGCTGATTCATCACCGCCAGCGCCTGCGCCTGGTCGCCGTTGGCGAGCAGATAAAGCACCATGTTGCTGACGATCTTCTGATTGTTCTGATCGAGTTCGGCCGCCTTCATGAGTGGCACCCGCGCGCCGTTCACATCGCCGTCGCGCAGCCGCGCATAGCCGAGATCCGACAGGGTCACCGCATCGGTCGGCGCGAGCTGCGCGGCCTGCTGCAGTTCCTGCGCGGCATGCGCAAAGTCACCGGCCGCGCCGGCGATCAGACCGAGTCCGCGATAGCCGCGCGCGGCGAGCGGTGTCTTCCGCAGTTGTCCGTACGCCGTCGCGGCGGCGTCGGGTTGATCGGTCATCCGCAACGCGTCGGCGCGCAGCAAAATCGTATCGGGGCTCACGCCGTACTGTTTTTCGTACGCGTCGATATGCGCGAGCGAGGCGAAGTAAAGCCCCCGCGACTGCATCTGGTCGATCAGTCCAAGGTACATGCCGGGCGTGTCCGGCGCAGGATCGCGATTGGCTTGCTCGGCCATCGCCGCACGTTCGGCCTGCGGCCCGACGCCGTAACCCACGAGGTCTTTGGACGCGCACGCGCCGAGCAGAGAGAAAACAACCAGCGCCACCGTGCAGCACGCAGCGCGGCGAGCGCTTTGGGCCGGGCGCGTCAGAAGTTCGAACGATAGACAGTGAGTCATTGCAAAATCCTTACCGATGCATCGCACGCAGCGAATGCTTGACAGCCAGTACACCCGGGCCGGCGGTAACGATCATCAGCGCGGGCAACAACGTGACGATCATCACACCCGTCATCTTCACGGCGAGACGGCCAATGCGTTCGCGCAACATCGCCCGGCGCGATTCGCGCAAGCGGTCGCCGAACTGCTTGAGCGGTTCCTGCACGGCGCCGCCATGCCGGTCAACCTGTATCAGCAGACGCACGACCGCGCGCAAATCTTCGTTGTCGTAACTCGAGGCGAGCCGGTTCAGCGACTGCTCGCGCGTGCGACCGGTTGCGAACTGGCGCTGCGCGATTTCCAGCTCGCTCGACAGCACCGGCAGCATCGTGCGGAAATCGTTGACCATCACCTGCAAGCTTTGATCGAGCGACAGACCCACACCCTGCAGCAAGCGCAGCAGATCGACCAGCAACGGCAATTCGTCGACCACGCCTAGCCGGCGCTTGCTGGCACGCCGCTTCAGCAGGATCTTCGGCACCATGAAGCCGACCACGACTGAGATGATCACCAGCGTGATGTAGCGCGTGCCGTCCAGATGGTTGCGCGCGAGGGCGCCGATCAACGCCGGCAGCACCAGCGCGCCCAGCAGCCGCGCCACCAGAAACAGGCCGCGTGTGCGCGTATCCACGAAACCGCACTGCTCAAGCAACTGGCGGTCTTCCTCAGCCACGATCTGGCGGCCGAAAGGCGTGTCGAGCCAGCGAATCCCGGTGTGCGCAAAGCGCTCAAGCAGCCCTTTGAAACCCTTGGGCTGGACGTTTCGCAAAGCCGCGTTCGAGGCGCCCTGAGCACCGTCCACGCCACGCGCAGCCGCCGCGGCCGCGAGCGCCGCGGTCTGCAGCGCGCGTTCGTCGAGCGCGTGTGTAAGCGTGCGTTCGCTGCGCCGCACGGCGGCCACGCGCGCCAGTACCAACCCGGCGAGCAGCAGCAGCGCGAGCGCGGCCAGAGCCAACGCGAGAGCGACGAGTTGGTAAGCTTGCATCGTCAACTCCTCAGACTCGCGAGGCGATAGAGAAAATAAGCGCCGGCTATCTGCAAGCCGAACGCCAGGTAGACGAGCTGCCGCCCGCTCGGATCGAACCACATCGACGCGAAATAACGGGGATTGGAGAGGATCAGAAAACCGCCGATACCGATCGGCAGCATCGCCAGTACCCACGACGACAGCCGCGTTTCCGCCGACATCGCCACGAGTTCGCGCTCGGCCTGTTCGAGATCGCGCATGAACGAGGACATGCGGTCGAGCATCACGTCGGCGCGGCCGCCGTACTTGACCGAGAGGCGCAGCACGGCACCGACCAGTTCGAGCTCGCGCACGCCATAGATCACCGCGACCTGGGATAGCGCACGATCGATTTCGACACCGGTGCGCAGCATCCGCGACACATAGTCCAGACATTCGCGCAGCGGCGCTTCAGTGTTTTGCAGCGCGGTCTGAAACGCGGCCGGCACGCTATTGCCGAGCGTAATCAAACGCACGATTCCGTCGAGAAACAGCGGCAATTGCCGCACGATCAGTTGACGGCGCTTGTTCGCGCGCATCGCCAGCAGAAAATAGACGAACATCGCGCACGCAATCAACGTCGCGCCGGCTGCGAGCAGGCCGCCGACAATCGCGGCCCAGGTGCACAGCAGCAACGTGATGGCGCCGACAATGACGACAGGCCCCTTGGCGCGGGCAATCCCCGCGCGAGCCATCGCGTGTCGCACCATAAAGCGCACCCGCGCTTGCAGGTAGCGCGCATGCTCGAGCCAGCCCGCGTCGGCCGCCGGCGCTTGCGGCACGATCGCGGCAGACGCCGCGGCGGCTCGCGCGGGCGCGACGCGCGCATTGCCCACCGCACCGCTCGCCCCCGCACCGGCCGGCATGGCCGCCGCCATGCGGCTATCGATATAGCGCTCAGTGCTCACCTGGTCTTTGCGTTGCGCGCCACGCTGCCATAACAGCAACGCAAGCGCCGCGCATAGCAGCGCGAGCGCCGCGACGACCAGTGCCACGCTAGACATTGAAGCCTCCGCCGAAGCCGCCGCTACCGCCGCCTCCGAAGCCACCGCCGCCGAAACCGCCACCGCCGCCGAAGCCCGCGTTGCCGAAGCCGCTCTGCATCTCGCCAGCGCCCAGCGTCTGACGGAAACGCGCCAGTTTCGGCGAGTGCGGATGAATGCCAAGCGACACCCAGTTATCGAGTTCATCGCCCTCGGCGGTCGCGACCGGCTCGTAGCGATAGAGCTCCTGAGTCGCGATGATGTTGTCCGACAGACCCGTGACTTCGGTGATCGACAGAATCCGCCGGCGCCCGTTCGAGAGCCGGCCGATCTGCACGATGAAGTCGATTGCATTGGCGATCTGCCGGCGCAAGCTCGACTCGGTGCCCTGGAAGCCCGCAAAACCGGCCAGCATTTCAAGGCGGTACAGACATTCGCGCGGCGAGCTGGCGTGCACGGTGCCCATCGAGCCGTCGTGGCCGGTGTTCATCGCCTGCAGCATTTCGAGCACCTCACCGCCGCGCACTTCGCCGACGATGATGCGGTCCGGCCGCATCCGCAAGGTATTGCGCAACAGATCGCGAATCGTCACGACGCCCGCGCCGTCGAACCCGCCCGGCCGGCTTTCGAGCCGCACCACATGCGGGTGATTCAGCGACAGTTCGGCCGTGTCCTCGATCGTGACGACCCGCTCCGGCTCGGGAATGTGAAACGCCAGCGCATTGAGCAGCGAGGTCTTGCCCGAGCTCGTGCCGCCGGACACCAGGATGTTGCAGCGCGCGGCGACCGCCGCATCGAGCAACGCGCCGATTTCCGGGTTGTAGGTGCCGTTCGCAAGCAGATCCTCGGGACGCATCGGGTCTTTACGGAACTTACGAATCGAGACGATCGGCCCGTCGATCGACAGCGGTTCGATCACGACATTCACACGCCCACCGTTCGGCAGGCGCGCGTCGACCATCGGATTCGATTCGTCCAGCCGCCGCCCGATCGGCGCGAGAATGCGCCGCACGATGCGCAGCAGATGCGCATTGTCGGCAAAGCGCACCTGAATCTTGGTCAGGATGCCGTGACGCGACACATACACGTCGTTGTAGCCGTTGATCAGAATATCTTCGACGGCCGGGTCAGCGAGCAGATCCTCGATCGGCCCGAAGCCCGCCAGCTCCTTGGTCAGCGCCTCGGCGATCGAGCGCACTTCGCTCTCGTTGATCGGTATCCGGCGCAGCCGCACGAAACTGTCCATCTCCAGATCGACGAACTGGTTGATCGCGTTACGCGACCAGCGGCCGAACTCGGAGCCGAGTTCCTCGATACGCGTCAACAGGTGTTCGTGCGCAGCGTTCTTGATGTCCTGGAACTGCTGGCTATGCGCGAACGAAGGCGCGTCGTCGGCAAATTCGATTTCTTTTGCCATCGTCTATGACCGCTTGTAAGTGGTTGGAATGAAGCGCTTGAGCGCGCCGAGCGCGGATTTGCCGCGTGCCTGAGCGGCAGCGCAGTCGCCGCCGAGCCGCTCGATCAACGGTTCGAGTGCGCGCACGTACGGATCGCGCGCCGCGACATCAGCCAGCAGATGCCCCTGGTTGACCGCCTGGCCGAGCGTGATGCGCCGCTCCGGCAAAGTGACAAGCAAGGGGATCTCCAGACGCTGGGCGATCTGTGCGGCGGCGAGACCGAGGTCCGCGTCGAATTTGTTGACGATCAACTGCACGTTCGACGTATCCACGCCCTCTTCGCGCAGCGCGTCTAGCACGGTGACCGCCGAGACGATCGAGGCCACGCCCTGATCGCACACCAGCCAGGTTTCGTCGGCGGCCTGCACGACGTGAGCGATGAACTCGCTGTTCGTGAAGCCGCCGAGGTCGACGATCTGCTGGTCGAAGAACGCACGCAGCCGGTTCAGCAAGCCAATCGACGAGGAATACGACACCTCGCGCATGTCAGCAAGATTCGGCGGCAGCGTGGTGAGCGCGAGGCCGCTCGAATGGTGCGACAGCGCCGTATGGACGAAAGTCTGGTCGAAGCGGCGCAGGTTGCGCACGGCTTCGACGAAATTGAATTCGCTGCGCGTGTTCAGGAGCAGCGAGCCGTCACCGGCCGGCAAGCCGAGATCGAGCAAGGCGGCCTGCCGTCCTTGCGCGACGTCGCGCCGTTGCAGCATCACCGCGAGGTTCGCGGCCAGCGTGCTCACGCCCATGCCGATGCGCGCGCCCAGCAGCGCGGTGACGTGGCCATGGCGGCTGACCGGTTCGACGAGGTTGTCCAGTACCTGGCGCGTGATCCGCAACGCGTCTTCGGCGGGCGCGGACAGGTCGATGAAATCGCGCACGCCGGCACGCAGTGCGGCCAAGGCGCTTTCGGGCTCGGCAAGCGAGCCGAGTGCGACGATCTGCATGCCGGGATAGGCCGTGCGCACCGCGCTCGCCGCGGCACTTGCGGCTGCGGCGCGGCCGCCGGAAAAGTCGACGAATACCAGCGACGGGTTCAGCGCCGCAATGCGCTGCATCAGCATCGATGGATCGAGTGTGGCCGCTTCGACCACACCCGCGCCCACCAGCGTACCGGCGAGCCAATGCACGTGTTCGTCGGCCAGCGACGCGAACACGAAATAATCGGTGACCGCCCGTTCAGTCAATGAATGCGTTCTCGCGTTCATGTTGGACATCCTTTTGCGGCATCGGCTGCAAAGCCACCGCGTCGTACTGCTTGCCAGCGGACGCACGCGGTTCGCACGCACGCTGGCTCACTGCTCCACCGATCCGGCGCGCCGTCTGGGCGCCCGCCGGCTTCACTTCGAAAATCCCGGCGCTGCATCGCGCGCCGCCACGCCGCCGATCAGCGAGCGCCACACCGGCCCGTCACGCTGCTCGGACTGCTCGCCCGGCGTCGACGGCAAGGTCGCGCCCTTCGCGAGCGGCGACACCAGATGCGGCGTCACGATGATCACCAGCTCCTTTTCGTTCTGCTGGTAATTCAGTTGCTTGAAGAAGGTGCCGATCACCGGCAGATCGCCGAGCATGGGCACCTTCGATACATTCGACGCGGTCTCGCGGTCGATCAAGCCACCGATCATGAAGCTCTCGCCGTCGCCGAGTTCGACCGTGGTGTCAGCACGCCGCGTCGTGAACGCGGGCACCGACACGCCGCTGATCGTCACTGCATTGGCGTAATCCAGCTGGCTCGCTTCGGGCGCCACCTTCAACGCGATGCGTTGCGGGCTCAATACGGTCGGTGTCAGCGTGAGTCCGATGCCGTACGGCTTGAATTCGATCGAGGTCGAACCGAGCGCCTGCGGCACGGGAATCGGCACCTCGCCACCGGCGAGGAAACTTGCGCTCTGCCCGGATAAGGCCACCAGTGTCGGTTCGGCCAGCACGCGTGCAAGGTTGTTGCTTTCCAACAGGCTCAGGTTCGCGAACAGCCCGTGCGTGGCGGAGTTGAAAACCAGGTTGAACGCCGACGATATCGGCGTCGTGCTCGTCATTTGCGGCGCCTGCCCCGCAGTCGCGGAAACGGAGCCCAGCGCCGACGGTGCAAACGAGCCGAACGTAAAGCCGTTGTTCTGCTTGAAGAAGTTGAAACCGACCTCCTTGAGCACCGAGCGGCTGAACTCGACCACCCGCACATCGACCTGCACCACCGCGCGACTCGCCACGGTCGACGTGTCGAACACCGCACCGTCCTTGCCGAGCGAGCCTTCCGCCGCGACCACGGCGCGCTGGTGCGCCTCCATCGTCGCCGACGAGCCGGACACCACCGCCGTGCTGCCGAGCACCTTGACCTTCGGCGTGTCAGGCCCAAGCAGCGAGCCTGCGGCCTGGGTGATGACGTTGACCGTATAGGTCAGCGGCGCCTCGCGATCGCCCGTCCACAGCATCAGGTTGGTCGTGCCCGCCGCCTTCCCGACCAGCAGCACGCCGCCGCGCTTGTCGCCCCTGATGATCAGCACATCGGCCACCGTCGGGTCGCCGATCGCGACACGCCGCAACGTATGACCCGTCGCGAGCGGCTGCTGTGCACCGACCATCAGATCGATGGACTGCGAGGACGCAGTCTGACCTGCCAGGGATGCCTGTGCCGAATCCCCCCGCGGCACCGGACCGGCCGCGTCAGTCGCAGCCGATACGGCGAGCAAGGCCAACCCGAGCCACGCTGCCTTCCCGAAAACAAAAATCCGTTGTGTCATGTAGTTATGGAGGCGTATGGCCGCCCGCTCCCTGAAACTGCTTACCAGGCGACCGTCTCGGCGCGCCCACCCCGTATCACTTCGATACCGCTCTTTGTACTATTTGTATTGCCCGCGACGCGTGTCGGCGGCATATGCGGCAACGGCGGCCGTGCGCCGACGCCTGCCGGATTGGTGCTTCCCGACAAGGCGTCGAGCGCCACGCCGGTTGCCGCGCGGGTCGAATCTTGCATTGGGTCGGCCGCGCCGGCGCGGGCGACCGTCTTCAACACGCCCGGATAGGCCGGCAACGCGGCTTGATCGAGTACTTCGGCATCCTTGGGATTGCGCAACGCGAAGATCAGACGACCGGCGCTTTCGGCGAGCGTCAGACGGTCCACATCGGCGACCGGTACCGCCAGCACCGCGGTACGCACCATGCCGTTCGGGTCGCCGGCGGTGTCGCCGCTAGTCGTTGCATTGCCAAACGCCAGCACGCGCACTTTCGACATCAGGAGACGCGCCTGGGTACGATCGATTTCGCCGCCGTTGCCGATGGCGCCATCGCGCTTGAGCGTGAAAAACACGTCGACGAAATTACCCGGCCGCAGCCGGTTGCCGACCGCATTGCCCTCGTCGACCCGCACGGCCAGAGCGCGTTCGCCCGGCTCGATGCGCTCGGCAAGGCCTGACGACAACTGAGTTTCGAGCACCGGCGAGTCCGCACCGATGTCCGCGTTCGGCACGCGCCCGGCCAGTTGCGCCGGATCGGTGAAGGCGCCATTCGGATTGATCGGCAGCGACTGCACGCGCAGTTGGTCGACGGTGATCGGCTTGCCCGCCGGCAACGTGTGGGTGGCCACCACCACCGGAAAGCTCGCAAGCGTAGCAGGCGTCACGGCCACCGGCGCCGGCCGGCGCGACAGCGTCCACGCGAACAGGCCGAGCAGCAACGCGACGGCGATCAGCACGCCGGCAAGAATTTTGGTTAGATTCGGCATGACGACTCACTGCTTCGGTTAAACAATGCCGTACCGTACGAGCGTTCGGAGCCGCATCGACGGACATAAAGGCTGGGAGCCGGCGCGTGCGTCACTGAATGTTCTCCGGATTGAGTTGTACGGTGGCACTGCTCGACAGGGTGTTAGGTAAGGTGAAACCCATCAGCGGTAAGGCCGGCACCAGCGGATTGGCCTGGTAGTTGTAAGTCAGCAAAACGTTCACGCACTGCATCGTGTTGCCCGGGCCACATGGCGCGGAAGTCGACGTGCATTGCATGGATTGCACCAGCGTCGCCACCATCAGATTCGCGGCAGCGCAGGCGGCGTTGCCGCGATTGACGAGCGCATTTTGCAGCGACGTACTGCTCTGCCAGTTCAAGGCGGCGCGCGCGCCTTCTTCCGCCGCGAGTGTCAAGTTCTGCTGTGCCACGAAGATCAGGCTGAAGGTGATGATCGCGTACAGGATCGTGAAGAACAGCGGGAACATCAGCGCAAACTCGATAGCCGTGGCGCCGCGCTGCGCACGCGCGCGGCGTGTATGAATAGGCTTGAGCGGCGAGCGTGCGGATTGGCTCGTTACCGGTTTCATCGCGCCCCCCCGGCCAGTCCTTGCAGCATGAGCCATGCACTGGCGGCCACCGTGAGACATGCGGCGTACGGCGTGGAAGCCTTGCCGGCCAGTTCGAAAGTCGCGCCGTGATGACGAACCAAACTGGCGAGCCGCGCGCGCGTCGTAATCAACAGCCAGAGCGCATGGACGCCCGCGGCAAGACTAGCCGCCATCCAGAGGCCGAGCAACGCATGCATGCCGCACCACGCGCCTAGTACCGCAAATACCTTAACGTCCGCAGCGCCCATGACGCCGAGTGCGAAAAACGGCAACAACGCGGCCAGACCGACCAGCGCTCCAATACATGTCTGGGTTAACGAAACGCCAAAAGGTCCGCATTGAAGAAGCGAACAGCCGAACGCCGCCGCCAAACCGGCGACAACAACTGAATTGGAAATACGCCGGGCGCGGCAGTCGCTGATAGCGACGACAGCAGCCCAGACAATAAATAACAGAATACCGGCGGAGACATTCATTTCGCACTCGACAGGCAAAGCAACGCCATGCGAATTGCAATGCAATCCGCATTAGCCAATTTGGCGATGCGTTAAGAAACGCCTGCGAAGCGGGCTAACGTTATAAAACGCTGACTGCTTCGCGGGACGTTTGCAGGTTGCCCTTTACGCTGCAGGCGTTGCGTTCGTGATCTTGGTCGCGACGTCGCCCAACAAGGTCGAAAGGTCCGTGCCAATGTTCGTGACCGCCGTTGCAATGACGAGTACGACTAACCCCGCGATAAGACCATACTCGATGGCCGTCACGCCCTTGCTATCTCTCAGGAAGCGTTGTGTGAACTTTTTCATTTTTACCCTCGGACTTTCATTAATTTCGTTTGTATACGCGCTACTTCGGAAGACGGAGTCTTGAGCGCTGCGGACCATTGGTCTCTCATTCCTGGTCCTGCTTGTTGCGCCGCAGAAGCACCGCCTCGCAGCCGGCTTCAATAAAACAGATGTCGATGAGCTGTCTGTTCGATTACGCACCTCCCTCGTCAATCCTTGATGCTTTCGGGTTTTATAGCCGAACAATCATATTTAAGCAATTGTCCGCTGCCCTGAGCCCTACACCATATGCGTTTTCTTGTCGTACTCAGGTTAACGGCAGTTCGTGCGTTGCAGCACATAGGAATAACCATGAGTTAGATTCGCTGCACTAATTATTTGTTTGAACAGAACGTTTCAAGCGCGCGGGGCCCTCTCGTTGCGCGTGCGTTACCCCATGTTTCGTAACGGCGCATGCGGGTCGTTACGTTACGCAGCCCTCGCAAACGTTTAGCGAATTAACTTTCTCACGGTATATCTCGGTTAGCGCACACTTCATCAATCAACCTCAAAGCCATATCACGTATGGCTTTACGCCCTTCAGAAAGAAAATATTCCGCATTGCTCAGTCGAAATGGCACGGCTCGTGCAGAGATAGGCACGCAGCAACATCCAATAACACATGCGATTCGAGGGCGACATGAATATTCAAACGGCCAACACCACACTACGAACAACCCTGATTGCGGCCAGCGTGGCCGCCATGCTTTCTCTTGGTGCTTGCGGAGGCTCCGGAACCCTGAGTACCGGCACCGGCAGCAGCGGTAGCGGCTCCGCCGGCGGCGCAGTTTCCACCACCGGCGGCGGCAGCGGTTCGATGGGTTCGGGCGGTTCCGGCAACGGCAACACCACCACCAGCGACGGTTCGGGAAGCGGCTCCGGCACGGGCACAGGAACGGGAACCGGCACGACCCCGGTCGCCAATGCACTCGGCACCGTAGTCGGCAACGGCGGCGGCGTGATCAGCGATGCCGGCTCGACGGTCTCGAGCATCGGCACGGTGATCGGCTCGCAAACGCTGCCTGGCGTCAGCTCGCAAACCACTCAGGCTGCCGGCGGCGTCGTGCAGCAAGTCGGATCGGCGGTCTCGACGCTCGGCAACGGTGTATCGCAAGGACTCGGCCAACTCGGCACCGGCGGCAACGCGGTCGGCACGACAGTCTCGAGCCTCGGCGGCGTGGTCAGTCATGTCGGTGGCGCGGTGACGGATGCAGGCAGCCTCGTGACGAGCCTCGGCAGCGGCCCGCTCGCGCCGTTGGCCGCCATCACCACGCCGCTCGGCGGCGTCGTCAATACGCTCGGCGGTGCCGTCACCAACGGTGGCAACACCCTCACCACCGCGCTCTCGACCGGGCCGGTGCAGCAAGTCACGCAAACGCTCAGCACCGCGATCACGCCGATTACGTCGATGGTCGCGGCGACCACGCAGACGGTCGGCAACACCACGGGCCTCGGCGCACCGCTGAACGGCCTGCTCTCGACCCTCGGCGGCGGCCTGGGCAAGGCCGGCACGCTGATCAGCGCCACCGGCGGCAATCCGATCACGGCCGCGCTTGGCCATACGGTCACCGATACGGGCGCCACGGTCGCATCGGTGGGCGGTCTGCTCACAGGCGGGACTGGCGGCAATCCGCTGGCGCCGCTCACCAGCGCACTCGGCGGTCTGACGGGCGGCACCGGCAGTGGCCCGCTCGCTCCGCTGACCAGCGTACTCGGCGGCCTGGGCGGCGCATCGAGCAGCGGCGGCCCGTTGGCGCCTGTTACCGGCCTGCTCTCGACCGTAACGAACGGCCTGAGCAGCGCGACCGGCGGCAGCAGCAGCCCGCTCGCTCCGCTTACCGGCGTGCTCAGCAGCGTAACGGGCGGCCTCGGCGGCGCATCGAGCAGCGGCGGCCCGTTGGCGCCTGTTACCGGCCTGCTCTCGAGCGTGACCAGCGGCCTCGGCGGCGCGACCGGCGGCACCAGCAGCGGCCCGCTCGCTCCGCTTACCGGCGCCCTCGGCGGCGCGTCGAGCAGCAGCAGCCCGTTGGCGCCTGTTACTGGCCTGCTCTCGACCGTGACCAGCGGCCTGAACAGCGCGAGCGGCGGCAGCAGCAGCCCGCTCGCACCGGTCACCGGCTTGCTGTCGAGCGTCACCGGCGCACTCGGTGGCGTCACGACCACAGCGGCCGCCACGCCGGCGACGACGACCGCCACCTCGACCAGCTCGAGCCCCGGCCTGTCGCTGTCGAGCACCAGCAGCAAGGGAACGGGCAGCAGCCCGCTCGCCCCGGTGACATCGCTCCTCGGCGGCCTGCTCGGCGGTATTTCGAAGAAGTAAGCAATGACGTCGAAGTCATCGGAAGAAGTGCAGTAACCGGAAGCCCGGCGCCCGGGAACCCGGAGCGCGGCCCGCCAGCCGCGCCCCGGCTCCGCCGGAACCTGGCTGAATTGAGCCGCGCCGCTCAGACACCCGTTGCACCGGCGCACGGAAACAACGCACACGACACCTAGAAGACACTGAGGAGCACACATGTCCAACCAACGTTTTTTTACTCTCCATGCGGCGTGCGCGACCGTGTCGTCGTTGCGCGCACCGTTAATCGCTGTCGCGGCCGCCGGCTTGCTCGCGGCATGTGGCGGCAACACCATCAGCTCGCCGCCGAGCGCATCCGGCAGCGGTAGCGCGGGCGGCGGCGGTTCGACCAGCGGCGGGCCGCCCACCGCCACCTCCTCGAGCACCAACGGCGTCGCCACCGCCGCCGCAAAAACGACCAACGACCTCGGCAACACGATTGCCTCGCAGACGATTCCGGGCCTCAGCCCGCAAGTCACGCAAGGTCTCGGCAACGCGGTATCGGCCACGAGCGGCACGCTGAACTCACTCGCCAACGCGGTGAGCGGCGGCGTCGGGCAAATCGGCGTGACCGCCAATCCGGTCGGCACCACGGTCGCCGGGCTCGGTTCGGTGGTCAGCTCGACGAGCGGTGTCGTGCAAGGTCTGAGCACCACGGTCGGCGGCCTCGGCACCGGCAATCTCGCGCCGCTCTCGCCGCTCACCACGCCGCTGGCAACGGTCCTCTCCACAACCGCCGGCGCACTGAACGCCGGTGGCGCGACGCTCGGCAATTCGCTGGCCTCCGCGCCGGTGCAGCAGATCACCCAGCCGATCAGCACCGCGATCACGCCGATCGTGCAGACCGTTGGACTCGTGACCCAGACGGTCGGTACGCAGACCGGCCTCGGCGCGCCGGTAGGCGGCCTGCTCGCGCAAGTCGGCGGTGCCGTGAGCTCCGCCGGTTCCCAAGTCGGCGCGGCAACCAAGAACCCGCTCGGCGCCGATGTCGGCACGCTGGTCAGCTCGCTCGGCAACACGGTGACGAACGCCGGCGGCCTCGTCAATCCGAACGGCCCGAATGGCGCGAATCCGATTCCCGGCTTGCTTACGAGCCTCGTCGGCAGCACGAACGTGGCCGTCGTCAATGGGCCGCCTGCCAACGGCAACCCGTTCAGCCCGCTGCAAAACTCGCTCGCGAGTCTCGGGCTCGGCAACAACCCGATCGGCTCGCTGTCGACGCTGCTCGGCGGCACGCCGCTGGCCGGCCTGACTTCGGTGCTGGGCGGCACGCCCCTGAGTTCGCTGACTTCGGGGACGGGCGGCTCGCCGCTGGGTTCGCTGACGTCATTGCTGGGCGGCACGCCGCTGAGCTCGCTGACCTCAGCGACGGGCGGCTCGCCGCTGGCTCCGCTGACGTCATTGCTGGGTGGCACGCCCTTGAGTTCGCTGACCTCGACGTTGGGTGGCAGCACGGGTAGCGCATCGAATCCGCTGTCGACGCTGACCGGCGCGCTCTCCAGCGTCACCAGCAGCGCGTCGGGCAGCAGCGGCAGCAATCCGCTCGCCCCCGTGACCGCGCTCGTCGGCCAGTTGACCGGCGCACTCAGTTCGGCGGCAGGTTCGACGAGCGGCTCGAGCAGCGCGACGGGCGGCTTGACGACCCTGCTTGGCGGCCTCGTGCCGGTGAGCCATAAGTAGTCCGCATAAGTCGCGCATCGATGCCGCGCGCATAACGCGTCCCATCGGGCATGCCGTTACGCCGCGTGCATCAGCAGTCCGCTTCATCACGTGCTCCGCGCTTTTGCAGCCGATGCTCAAGCTCGACGGAGCACGTGACGTAATACATATAAGCATGGCAGTATGCGTCGAGCCACACATAAGCGATCGCGACCAGCCCGGCCAGGCGGCGCGTCCGCAAGACAAGAACGGCATACGAGGAAAATCCGATGAAACTCGGGTACGGTAGTACATGGACCCTCCTGCTCGCGGCGATTGCGGCAAGCGGGATGCAGGTAGAAGCACAAGCGCAGTCACGCCCCGCCAGCCCGTCAGTCGGCGGCAACCCGATGGATACGCTGCCGCAGATCAAGGCGCCCGACAAAGGGCCGAACGTGACCATGCAGGTCACGCCGCAAGCCCCTCAACTTCAGGAACTGCTCGCCCGCCATCTGACGCCGTCAAAGATTCAGGTCGAGGGCGTGAAGTCCATTCCGTTCGACGAAGTCGCGCAGCGCTTCACGCCGCTCGTCGGTAAAGACACCACCATCGGCGATCTGATCCAGGTCGCCAACGGCGTCACGAAGCTGTATCAGGATCGCGGCTATGCGCTGTCGTTCGCGTTCATCCCCGCGCAAACTTTCGAAGGCGGCGTAGTGCGCGTGACGGTGGTCGAAGGCTACGTGTCCACCGTCAAGGTGACGGGCAAACCCGGCGCGGTCGAAGACAAGATCCGCGCGATCGCCGACCACATCGTTGCCGACCGGCCGTTGCGGCGCGCCACCTTCGAGCGTTACATCAACGTGCTGGGTCTGTTGCCCGGCGTGAAAGTCGCGGCCAACGTGGCGCCCCCGCAAAATACCGACGGCGCCACCACGCTCGAGTTGAACGTCGACCGCAAACCGTTCGACCTCAGCACGGGTATCGATTTCAATCACCCCGGCGTGCAGGGCCTGTTGACGGCAACCGAAAACGGCCTGACCGCACTCGGCGAACAGTTGAGCGTGTCGGCTTTGCTGCCGAAGGGCCGCGACAATGTCACCTATCTCGCCGCGCACGCCGCGGTACCGATCGGCAGCGATGGACTGATCGGGAAGATCGACGCCTCGCACTATCGCGGCAATCCGGTCGACAATCCCGGCCTGCCCTCTTACGTCGCGCGCACGGTCATCAACGACAAGGTCGGCGGTTCACTGGCCTACCCGCTCCTGTTGAACAACAAGCAAAGCGTGATCGGGACCGCCTCGGTCTATGCCTCGCACGACGAAGATCGCTACAACAACCAGGACACCGGCGCGCAGATCGGCTTGCGCTCGCAGGTGCGGGTGATGCAGCTGCAGGCCGACTACGCCAGCGTGGAAACGGGCCAGGTGCGCCGCGCGAGTATCACGGTGGCGAAGGCATTCGATATCCTGGGCGCGTCGAAATCCGGCGACTCGAACGTGCCTGGCACAACGGTCACGAATCCGGCCTCGATCACCTTCGTGCGGACCGGCGGCAGTTTTTCGCAAACCAACGACTGGCCGATGAAGATCGGCACCGCGGTTTCGTTGATCGGTCAGTACAGCGCCGTTTCGCTGCCGACCTCGGAACAGATCTCGTTCGGCGCGCAACGTTTTGCGCAGGGTTATCAACCGGGCGAGGCATCGGGCGATTCGGGCTGGGGGGCCATGTTCGAAGTCAACCGGGGCTTTACGCCGGGCTTCACCTATCTGCGCACCTTCACACCCTATGTCTCGTTCGACATGGCGCGCGTGTATCTGCATGCGGGAACGCCCTCGCCGTCGAAGCTGTCGTCGATTGCATTCGGCTTCCGGATCTCGGACGCGAAGTACTACAGCCTGGATTTGTCGGTAGCCAAACCGATCGGCGACGCGCCGGTGGAGAGCGCGTCGCGCAACCCACGTATCAACGCGACATTCTCGTATCAACTGAACTGATACGCAGAAATGCCGCGTGCTGATTAGAGGTTCCACTATCAAATGCAGCGCGCACTTTCACGCGTACTTCACGTATTCTGCGCTGACGACGTGCGACTCGCGGCCCCCTGGCCGCGAGTCGCAGACCGATGTAGCCGAAGTTGAACCTGAGGGGCACCACCAGGCATCACGGCGGCCGGCAGCTGAACACTGCCCGAGATGCCCATAACGCCGCGCGACCATGATCGCGCCGTCTTTAATCAAGGAGGAAGACAATGATGCAATTCACTCAACGCGCGCGCACAATCGCGCTTCGCACAGCCAAACATGCCGCCCTCGCCGGCGTGCTGCTCGTTAGCGCCGTCACCGCCATGGCGCAAGCCGATTCCCCGGTCGGCATGTGGCAAACCATCGACGACAGCACCGGCCAGCCCAAGGCGCTCGTGCAAATCTCACAGGACAGCAGTGGCTCGCTGAGTGGCAAGGTGATCAAGGGACTCGGTTCAAACGATCATCCTGAACGCCGCTGCACGGAATGTACCGACGCGCGCAAGGACCAGTTGATTCTCGGCATGACGATCATCAACGATATGCAAAAGGACGGTGACGGCTGGGATCACGGGCAGATTCTCGACCCGGAAAACGGCAAGGTCTACAAGTGCAAGATGCACCTTGAAGAGAATGGGAACAAGCTGGTGGTGCGTGGCTACATCGGCGTTTCGCTGCTGGGCCGCTCGCAGACCTGGGTTCGCCAGCAATAGTGCACGAGTCGTTCAGGCGCCGATGCCTGACGCGCGAAGATGATGTTCCATCAGGGCCACACCTGCTGCCAGGATGGAACCAGAAAAAACGGCCGACGATCACCATCGTCCGGCCGTTTTTTTGTTTGCGTCTGGCTGGTTGGACTCGTCATGCAGCGTGCTTGAAGGGCGACGTATAGGCGAACGGCGAAGACGGTAACGGCTTGACCGGTGCCGGGCTATACACGGCAGGCGCCGTGGCCGGAGCCTTGTCTGCTTCAACGCCCTTCTGTTGCGCGCCCACATGCGTGCGCATGCGCCCTTCCATCATGTTGCAGAGTTCTTCGCTCGCCTCGCCGAACAGCTGATCCATGACGCGCTTGAGCACGCCGGATTCATACCATGCCTTGAAGCGGCGATGGCAGGTTTGATACGAAGGATATTTGCGCGGCATGGCGGACCAGGTCGCGCCGCTATACATCACCCACAGCACGCCGTTGAGCACCGAGCGCGTATTGGCGAGCGGCCGGCCACGCAGTTCGGAGCGCGGACGCAGTTCAGGGAGCAACGGTGCAATGCGTTGCCATTCTTCATCATTGATATCACGGTACGGATTCATGGTTTCTCCTTTGTCAGAACCATGACAAAGAAGATATCCAGTCGTCCGCCGGCGGAATATAAGACCAATCCGAATCTTGAAAATACGACTGCGGACACCGCCTCTTTGGTAAGCGGACCGTGATCTATCGCAAAAGCATCGGCGCCCGCGTCACGCGGCCGCTTAAGTCAGCGACGTATCGACGATCCGGCGCGGTGAGTCGAGATATTCTTTCGATTGCATTTCGACGATGCGCGACACCGTGCGCGTGAATTCGTTGGCCATCGGGCCGTCGAGGTAGAGCTGATCGGGTGGCACCTCGGCCGACATCAGCAGCTTGACCTTGTGGTCGTAGAACACGTCGATGAGCCAGGTGAAGCGGCGCGCCTCTGAAGCCATCCGTACCGACATCTGCGGCACGCCCGACAGGATCACCGCGTGAAAGCGGCTCGCCAGTTCCAGGTAATCGTTCTGCGAGCGCGGACCGCCGCAGAGCGTCGCGAAATCAAACCATACGACGCCGTCCGCGCGCCGCAGTGCCTTCAGCTCCCGCTTTTCGATGCGCAGGATCGGGCTCTCGTCGGGAACCGCTGCAAGGCGCGAAAACGCGTCGCGCAACGCTTTGTCCGAAGCCGCACCGAGCGGCGTGTGATACACCTCGACCTGGGCCAGCGTGCGTTGCCGGTAGTCGACGCCCGCGTCGACATTGATCACGTCGAGCTTCGACTTGATCAGTTCGATGGCCGGTAGCATCCGGTCGCGATGCAGGCCGTCCGGATACAGCGTATCCGGATCGTAGTTGGAGGTCATCACGAACTGCACGCGGTTCTCGAACAGCTTGTCCAGCAGACGGTACAGGATCATCGCGTCGGCGATATCGGAGACGTGGAATTCGTCGAAACAGATCAGGCGGTAGCGCTTGCCGATGCGGCGCGCGAGTTCGTCGAGCGGATCGGCCGTGCCTTTCAGTTCTTCCAGTTCGCGATGCACTTCGCGCATGAACTCGTGAAAATGCAGCCGAGTTTTACGCTGCACCGGGACGATCATGTAGAAGCTGTCCATCAGGAAGCTCTTGCCCCGCCCCACGCCGCCCCACATGTACACGCCGCGGGGCAGGTCCGGGTGGATAATCAGCTTCTTGAACGCATTCGAGCGGCGCGATTTATATTCGGTCCACTCTTCATAGCACCGCTGCAGACGGTCGACCGCCGCGCGTTGCGCCGGGTCCGATTGATAACCCCGCGTCTGCAGTTCTTTTTCGTAGTATTCGGTGACGTTCATTGTGTTGCTGCAAAAAGAAAGGCGGGAGGGAGTGAACCCGCCCGCCTTTGTGGTAATGCCAGAGTTGCGTTCAGCCAGGCGTGCGCGTGATTACATGTTCAGCGCGCGCTTATCCACGGCGAGCGCCGCTTCGCGCATGACTTCCGACAGCGACGGGTGCGGATGGCAAATGCGGCCGATGTCTTCCGACGCCGCCTTGAATTCCATCGCCACCACGGCTTCCGCGATCAGGTCCGATGCGTTTGCCGAGATGATGTGCACGCCGAGCAGTTCGTCGGTCTTTGCGTCGGCGATCATCTTGACGAAACCATCCGCCTTGTTGATGCCGAGCGCGCGGCCGTTCGCCATGAACGGGAACTGGCCCGTCTTGACTTCGCGGCCTTCGGCCTTCAATTGCTGCTCAGTCTTACCGACCCACGCGATTTCCGGTTCGGTGTAGATCACCCACGGAATGCAGTTGTAGTCGATATGCGGCTTCTGACCGTCGATGATTTCGGCCACCATCACGCCTTCGTCTTCAGCCTTGTGCGCGAGCATCGGGCCACGCACCACGTCGCCGATTGCGTACACGTTCGGCACAGCCGTCGCGCAGTGGTCGTCGACGTCGATGAAGCCACGCTCGTTGGCCTTCAGGCCGATTGCTTCGAGACCGAGGTTGTCGGTGTTCGGCACGCGGCCGATCGACACGATCAGGCGGTCGGCTTCGAGCGTTTGCGCGTTGCCGTCCTTGTCCGTGTACGCGATCGTCACGTTCTTGTCGGTCGTCTTCACTTCGCCGACCTTCACGCCGACGTGGATGTCCAGACCTTGCTTCTTGAATTGCTTGGCGGCTTCCTTAGCCAGCGCCTGGTCAGCCGCGCCGAGGAATTCCGGCAGCGCTTCGAGCACGGTCACGTCCGAGCCCAGACGGCGCCACACCGAACCGAGTTCCAGACCGATCACGCCCGCGCCGATCACGGCGAGCTTCTTCGGCACGGCGTCGAACGTCAGTGCGCCTTCGTTGTCGGCAACGATCTTGTTGTCGACCGGCACGTTCGGCAGGTGACGCGCCTTCGAACCCGTTGCGATGATGACGTTCTTCGCCGTCACGACTTCGGTTTCGCCTTCGCCGCTGACTTCGATCTGCACGCCGGCGTCGGTCTTGCCGGTGAACCTGCCATGGCCCTTGAGCCACGTGATCTTGTTCTTGCGGAACAGGAATTCGATACCCTTGGTCATCTTCTCGACGATGCCTTCCTTGCGGGCCAGCATCTTCGAGATATCGACCTGCACGTTTTCCACGCTGATGCCGTGGTCAGCGAGGTGGTGCGACGCGTTTTCAAATTCTTCCGACGACGCGAGCAGCGCCTTCGACGGAATGCAACCCACGTTCAGGCACGTGCCGCCGAGCTTCAGCGCGCCGGCCGGGTTCTTCCATTTTTCGATACATGCGACGGTCTTGCCGAGTTGCGCTGCGCGGATAGCGGCGATGTAACCGCCGGGGCCGGCGCCGATCACGACGACGTCAAATTCTTTGGACATGACAATCCTTTTGATGACGGAACGACGCGCGGCCACGCTTCGCGGCGCGCGTCGTTCCAGTACTGCGGAATGCTAGAGACGTGATGCTTATATGGCGCCGGCTTGCGCAATGGCAAGCCGACGCCGGCCAAACCGGCGATTACAGGTCGAGCAGTAGGCGCGCCGGGTCTTCCAGCGCATCCTTCATAGCGACCAGCGACAGCACCGCTTCGCGGCCGTCGATGATCCGGTGGTCGTACGACAGCGCCAGGTAGTTCATCGGGCGGATCACGATCTGGCCGTTTTCGACCACAGCGCGTTCCTTCGTGGCGTGCACGCCCAGAATCGCGGATTGCGGCGGGTTGATAATCGGGGTCGACAGCATCGAACCGAACACACCACCGTTCGAGATCGAGAACGTACCGCCCGTCATTTCTTCGATCGACAGCTTGCCGTCTTTAGCCTTCTGGCCGAATTCAGCAATCTTCTTCTCGATTTCGGCGAGGCTCAGCTGATCTGCGTTACGCAGGATCGGCACCACCAGGCCACGCGGCGAACCGACCGCGATACCGATGTCGAAGTAGCCGTGATAGACGATGTCGTTACCGTCGATCGACGCGTTCACGAGCGGGAATTTCTTCAGCGCGTGAACAGCCGCCTTCACGAAGAACGACATGAAGCCCAGCTTCACGCCATGTTCCTTTTCGAACTTGTCTTTGTACTTGTTGCGCAGGTCCATCACCGGCGCCATGTTCACTTCGTTGAACGTGGTGAGGATGGCGTTGGTTTGCTGCGACTCGAGCAGACGCTCGGCGATACGCGCACGCAGACGCGACATCGGCACGCGTTGTTCCGGGCGGTCCTTCAGCCATTGCTCGGCCGATGCCGGTGCTTTGACGTCCGGGAGCGACGGCTTGGCAGCCTTCGGTGCGGCAGCCGGTGCAGCCTTGGCCGCCGGTGCCGGTGCTGCTTGACCCGCAGTCAGCACGTCACCCTTGGTGATGCGGCCGTCGCGGCCTGTGCCGGCGACGTCGCCCGCGCCCAGGCCCTTCTCGGCCATCAGCTTGCCGGCAGCCGGCGAAGCAGCAGTGTTCGCACCCGTTGCGGATGCAGCCTGAGCGGCCGGTGCAGCAGCCGGTGCCGGTGCGGCCACGGGAGCCGGCTTCACTTCGGCTTCGACGGCAGCAGCGCCTGCCGTGCCTTCGGTGTCGATCTTGGCGATCACCTGATCCGCGACGACGATGTCGCCGTCGTTCGAGATCACTTGTGCGAGCACGCCGGCGGAGGGTGCCGGCACTTCGAGCACGACCTTGTCGGTCTCGATTTCGATGAGAATTTCGTCTTGTGCAACAGCCTCGCCGGGCTTCTTCTTCCACTGCAGCATGGTGGCTTCCGAGACCGACTCGGACAGCTGGGGAACCTTGACTTCAACAATAGCCATTATGAATATCCTGAATACGTATCGGGTGACGGCGCGCGATCCATAGACCCGCGACGACCGCCTGCGAACCTCGAATGCCGTGAATGATCTTTCAGACGCGGCACGGGAAAGCGCCTTGCGCTTTCCCGGTTCTAATATTTATTTAGCGATCGACGCGCTCTTGAGGCGGCCGAAAGCGCCTTCGATCAGCGCCTTCTGCTGCTCGTAGTGCTTCGCGTAGTAGCCGACTGCCGGCGAGGCCGAAGCCGGACGTCCGCTGTAGGCCAGCTTCTGCCCTTCCTTCATGCCTTCCTTCAGGTGGTGCTCGATGTAGAACCACGGGCCTTGATTCTGCGGTTCGTCCTGCACCCAGACCACTTCGGTCGCGTTGTCGTACTTCTTCATTTCCGCTTCGAACTGCTTATGCGCGAACGGATAGAGCTGTTCGATACGGATGATCGCGACGTCGTTCGACTTCGATTCACGGCGATGCGCCAGCAGGTCGTAGTACACGCGGCCCGAGCAGGCCACCACGCGCTTGACCTTCTTCGGCTCAATCGCTTCGTCGATTTCACCGAGGATCGGCTGGAACGCGCCCTTCGCCAGTTCGGACAGATCCGACACGGCTTCCTTGTGACGCAGCAGCGACTTCGGCGTAGCGACGATCAGCGGCTTCCTGAACAGGCGGATCATCTGACGGCGCAACAGGTGGAAAATCTGCGCCGGCGTGGTCGGCTGAACGACCTGCATGTTGTGGTCTGCGCACAGTTGCAGGAAACGTTCGATACGTGCCGACGAGTGCTCCGGACCTTGGCCTTCGTAGCCGTGCGGCAGCAGCATCGTGAGACCCGAGACGCGGCCCCACTTCACTTCGCCCGACGAGATGAACTGGTCGATCACGACTTGCGCGCCGTTCACGAAGTCGCCGAACTGCGCTTCCCACGCGACGAACGTATTCGGTTCAGCGGTCGAGTAACCGTATTCGAAGCCCAGCACCGCTTCTTCCGACAGCACCGAGTCGATCACCGTGAACTTCGCCTGACCTTCGGCGATGTTCTGCAGGGGCACGTAGGTGCCGTCGTTCCAGCGTTCGCGGTTCTGATCGTGCAGCACCGCGTGACGGTGCGTGAACGTGCCACGGCCCGAGTCCTGACCGGTCAGGCGCACAGCGTAGCCCGATGCGACCAGCGACGCGAATGCCAGGTGTTCGCCCATGCCCCAGTCGAGCTTCGCTTCACCACGGCCCATCGCGCGACGGTCGTTGATGACGCGCTCGACCAGCGGGTGAACCTTGAAGTTTTCCGGGATCGTGGTAACGCGCTCAGCGAGGCGCTTCAACTCAGCCAACGGCACCGCCGTATCGGCTGCGTCGGTCCACTTGCGGTTCAGGAACGGAACCCAATCCACCGCGTACTTGCTCTTGTAGTTCGAGAGCACCGGGTCGACCGTGTGATGGCCTTCGTCCATCGCCTTGCGGTACGCCTTGACGTATTCGTCTGCGTCAGCCGCCGTGATCACGCCCTGCTGCACCAGCTTTTCAGCGTACAGCGCGCGCGTGCCCGGGTGCTTCGCAATCGTCTTGTACATCAGCGGCTGCGTGACAGCCGGCGTGTCCTGCTCGTTGTGACCCAGCTTGCGGAAACAGACGATGTCGACGACGACGTCCTTGTGGAACTGCATCCGGAAGTCGATGGCCAGTTGCGTAGCCAGCACCACCGCTTCAGGATCGTCACCGTTCACGTGCAGCACCGGTGCCTCGATCATCTTGACGACGTCCGAGCAGTACAACGTGGAGCGCGAGTCGCGCGGGTCCGACGTCGTGAAACCGATCTGGTTGTTGATGACGATGTGCAGCGTGCCGTGCGTGCCGTAACCGCGCGTTTGCGCGAGGTTCAGCGTTTCCATCACGACGCCCTGGCCCGCGAAGGCCGCGTCGCCGTGGATCTGCACCGGCAGCACTTGCAGGCCGCTGTCGTCGCCACGACGGTCCATACGGGCCTTGGCCGAGCCTTCGACCACCGGATTGACGATTTCGAGGTGCGACGGGTTGAACGCGAGCGACAGGTGAACCGGGCCGCCGTCAGTCGAGACGTCCGACGAGAAACCCTTGTGGTACTTCACGTCGCCGGCCGGCAGGTCGTCGTGGTGCTTGCCTTCGAATTCGGCAAACAGATCAGCCGGCATCTTGCCCAGCGTATTGACCAGCACGTTCAGACGGCCGCGGTGGGCCATGCCGATGACGATTTCCTGCACGCCGTTGGCGCCGCCGTGACGCACGACTTCGTCCATCGAGGCGATAAAGCTTTCGCCGCCTTCGAGCGAGAAGCGTTTCTGGCCGACGTACTTGGTGTGCAGGAAGCGCTCGAGGCCTTCAGCGGCCGTCAGGCGATTCAGGATGTGCTTTTTCTTTTCATTGGAGAAGTTCGGCGTCGAACGGATCGACTCGAGCTTCTCTTTCCACCAGCGCTTCTGTTCCGGATCGCTGATGTACATGTACTCGGCGCCGATCGTGCCGCAGTACGTGTCGCGCAGGGCCTTGACGATCTCGCGCAGCGAAGCGCGCTCGAATCCGAAATACAGATTCGTTGCGCTGAACTCCTGGTCCATGTCGGCTTCGGTGAAGTCGTAGAACGCGGGTTCAAGTTCGGGGATAGCGGGACGTTCGCGGCGCTTCAGAGGATCGAGATTGGCCCATTGCGAGCCGAGGAAGCGATATGCGCCGATGAGGGACTGCACATAGACTTGCTTGCGGGAGGTAGCGAGGTCTTCGCCGCCGGCCGCCGTGCGCGGGATGAAGGCATTAGCCTTGGCCCGTTGTGCAAACGATTCGACGATCGGGCCATGGGCCACGTCGTTGGCATTGCTGCCATCCGATGCAGGGACGTTCTGCAACGCGTCGAAATAGCTGCGCCAGTTCTCGGGCACTGACGCCGGATTGTCGAGATACGCTTCGTACATTTCTTCTACGTACGGAGCATTGCCGCCGAACAGATAAGAGTTCGACTGGAATTGCTTCATCATTTTTACGCTCACCTTTCTTCGAGTTTCTCGAGAAATAGCGGGTTACAGAACCTTCCGCGACACGGCCTGACCGTTTGGCGGATTGCGCGAATCAAGTCTTGCTTGGAAGGACCTAAAACTTTGCACCCGGGGAGCATATCACAGAACGGATAGTGCAGATAGCAGACGGATTGCCGCTCAAGCCCGTGGCGACGGGCTTTCAGCGACATTACCAAGGCTCGCAATAGTCTTCTGCAGAATTAGCTCGCGATCCATGCTGTGCCACGGGCACGGAAGCGCAAAAGTAACGTCAGAGGAATGTAGCGAACGTTGCGCTCGCTCCCACATCTTGAGCGGCAGCGCCCTACCGCCGTCATATCTATTCAGCACCTCGTCCACAAAACTTTCCACACACTGGATGCATGCAGCAAGGCGGTTTCGACATTCGCGCCCAGAAGCGCATGCAGACGACGCCGCGTATCGACGTGCCGTCCACTTTCGGACTTTTCAAATCTCCTCAAAGGTGCAGCAAATGGAAGTCACCACGCGGTACTCGAGTGCATCCACGCCAACCCTATCCCCGGACACGCTTACCGGCCGAGCGTCGTCCGCGAACGCAGCGCCCGCTCAGGCAAAGGTCTTTCCTGAATCCGATGTCACCCATCAATTCGCGACGAAGCCGAATGACCAGTCAGTCAAATGGGATACAAGAGTGCCTGCTCCCTCCGGGCCGACTGCCGGCAAAAGTCCTCCAAACGACAACGACACCGTGACCAAGGATGCGCCCGGCGGCACGCTGGGCGCATGTGCGAAATCAGCGTTTCGCGAATGTCGCGGCGGCGAGGCGCTCGAAGCGCACGCGTCCTCCTACGTGCAATTCGATCAATTCGACCACAAAGAGACAAGCGGCAATGACGGACGTGGAACATGCGAAGGCATTGTCCGCGAAGCACTGCGTCGCATTGACCGCAATTACGGAGGGAAAAAATCAGATTTGCGGTCGGCGGTCTTGGGCATGAGGCGCAAGATGAACGGCGGCCGCGCAGACCAAACCAACATTTATGGTCGAATCCAGGCATTTGAGCGCCAGCCGGGTTCCCTGGCACTACGCAATTACCGCGAGTCCTCCGACGCGGATCTGAATCCGTACGGCAGAACGTCGCACGCAGATGCCGTAGACGGCCTAACGGACAGCCTGTCCTTTATGCGCAGGGGCGGCCTCGCATACATTAGCATGGGCATTCGGCGTGCTGATGCAATGGGCCGGGAGACTAGCGGCCACGTGCTGCTGCTACAGCACCTGCCCCCGGCGGACGCACGCGCCGGCTCGCCGGATCGATATACGCTCTTCGACCCGAATAACGGTGCATTCACCTACGAGAGCCCGGAACAGATGCAAAGCGCTTTGCGAGACTACATGGAGTCAGCATATACAGAGGACGGAAACATCGCGACGCCGAAGACGATCCAGTTTTTCACACCACCCAGCTCACGGGACTGGGGGACACTTGCCACAACAACAAGCGTGGCGGGCAGCGTCAACGGCAATACGCTCGAGCCTACAGCATTGATGCATCACCGGTATAACGAATCTGATCGCTCGCGGCCTAAGGCCGACAACCGGGACGCAAATGCTGACGAGACATCCATGCGGGAAAAGCGCGGCGGCGTGTTAGGCACATGCGTGAAGTCGGAATTTCGGGAATACGGGGGTGGCGAGGCCCTCAAACAGGGGGCGTCGTCATACCTGAAATTCGATCAAAACGACAATGAAGAGACTCGGGGTGACGAGGGGCGAGGAACGTGCAACGGCCTCGTTCTCGAAGCAATGCGCCGTATTGACCGAAGCGTCGGAGCTGCGACGACAGACTTACCGTCGGCGGTCGGCGACATGAGGAGCGCGATCTACGGCAGCCGTGCAGCAGCAGACAGAAGAGACGTTCTCAGCAGAATCGATTCTTACCAAACCAACCCGGGAAACCTCGCCTTTAGCAATTACCGGAGCGGAATACGCGTCGGCTGGAACCCTCGCAGCAGCTTAGAGACGCCCGAGCAGCGCATAGATCGTCTTATACGCACCATCGATAACAATCCGGGCATGCCCCCAGGCGGCCTCGCATACCTAGGTATACACATAAACGGCGCCAGCACGGCTTCGGTGAACTACGGTCATGCGATGCTGATGCAGCGCCTTCCAGATGCACCCAATGGCTCGGAGCGATATGCCATCTTCGACCCTAACAACGGTGCATTCACATACGACAGTCTGCAGGCTACGGAAGCAGCCCTACGGGGTTATATGAATTCAGCCTTCAACCACGACGGACTCAGCGCGGTGCCGGATACGCTCCAATTCTTTGCGTACCCGTCACGTTCGACAGTGTCTTCAGTAAGACCCGAGACCGGGGTAGAGCCCCCGCCGCCGGCCCCGGCCCCTAACCTACTCGCTCAATGCGAGAAGGTCGATCTGTGATCGCGCCATGGTAGAACCGGGCCACTGATCGGAGACGCGATCCCGCCCAGACATCTAACCAAAGAAAAAAGCCACTCCAGGCATCTCCGGAATGGCTTTTTATCACACACTCAGCGTTGATCTCGGAAACTGCGTTCCCTCAACACGACTTGCCAATCGCTTAGTCCACCGCGCCCTTACGGCTAGCGCTGCGGCGCTCATGTTCCTTCAGGTAACGCTTGCGCAGACGGATGGATTTCGGCGTGACTTCGACCAGTTCGTCGTCGTCGATGAATTCAACCGCGTATTCCAGCGACATCTGGATCGGCGGCACGAGGCGCACCGCTTCGTCCGTACCCGACGAACGCACGTTGGTCAGTTGCTTGCCCTTGATCGGGTTCACGACCAGGTCGTTGTCACGGCTGTGAATGCCGATAATCATGCCTTCGTACAGCGGCTCGCCCGGCGACACGAACATACGGCCGCGATCCTGCAGCTTCCACAGCGCGTAAGCCACTGCCGCGCCGTCGTCCTGCGAAATCAGCACGCCGTTACGACGCTCGCCGACACCCCCCTCCCTGACCGGCTGGTACGAGTCGAACGTGTGGCTCATCAGGCCCGTGCCGCGCGTCAGCGTCAAGAATTCACCCTGGAAGCCGATCAGCCCACGCGCCGAAATACGATATTCGAGACGCGTACGGCCGCGGCCGTCCGACGCCATGTCGAGCATTTCGCCCTTACGGCGGCCCAACTCTTCCATCACGCCGCCCTGGTGGCCGTCTTCCATGTCGACCGTCAGGTTTTCGTACGGCTCGTGCTTCACGCCGTCGACTTCCGTCATCACCACGCGCGGGCGCGACACGGCCAGCTCGTAGCCTTCACGGCGCATGTTTTCGACCAGAATGGTCAGGTGCAGCTCGCCGCGACCCGCCACTTCGAACGTGGTTTCGTCGCCCGTTTCTTTCACGCGCAGCGCCACGTTGTGATTCAGTTCCTTCATCAGGCGGTCGCGAATCTGACGGCTCGTGACGAACTTGCCTTCGCGGCCGGCCAGCGGCGACGAATTGACGAGGAAGTTCATCGTCAGGGTCGGTTCGTCGACGGTGATCATCGGCAGCGCGTCCGGCTGTTCCGGTGCACAGATGGTCACGCCGATACCGATTTCTTCGATACCGTTGATCAGCACGATGTCGCCGGCTTCAGCCGAGTCAACCTGCACGCGCTCCAGACCCTTGAACGACAGCACCTGGTTGATCTTGCGGTTCAGGATCGCGCCATCGGGGCCCGAACGCACGGCGACGGACATGCCCGGCTTGATCGTGCCACGCGTGATGCGGCCCACGCCGATACGGCCGACGTACGACGAATAATCCAGCGACGTGATCTGCAGTTGCAGCGGAGCGGCCGGATCAGCCGGGCGAACCGGCACGTGTTGCAGCACGGCTTCGAACAGCGGACGCATGTCGCCTTCGCGCACGTCCGGCGTCAGGCCGGCGTAGCCGTTCAGACCCGATGCGTAGACGATCGGGAAGTCGAGTTGTTCGTCGGTTGCGCCCAGCTTGTCGAACAGGTCGAAAGTCTGATTGATCACCCAGTCGATCCGCGCGCCCGGCCGGTCAACCTTGTTGATCACGACGATCGGCTTGAGACCGAGCGCCAGCGCCTTCTTGGTCACGAAGCGCGTTTGCGGCATCGGGCCTTCGACTGCGTCGACCAGCAACAGCACCGAGTCGACCATCGACAGCACGCGCTCCACTTCACCGCCGAAGTCGGCGTGGCCCGGGGTGTCGACGATGTTGATGTGCGTGCCTTCGTAC
Organism: Burkholderia sp. GAS332; assembly: GCA_900142905.1. Lineage (NCBI taxonomy): Bacteria > Pseudomonadati > Pseudomonadota > Betaproteobacteria > Burkholderiales > Burkholderiaceae > Burkholderia > Burkholderia sp. GAS332. Next base: position 3,255,468 of record FSRV01000001.1, read on the forward strand.
TCGACCGCGCAGTTCTTCGAAAGAATCGTGATGCCACGTTCCTTTTCGATGTCGTTCGAGTCCATCACGCGCTCGACAACCTGCTGGTTGTCGCGGAACGTGGCCGTCTGGCGGAGGAGCTGATCGACGAGCGTGGTCTTGCCGTGGTCGACGTGGGCGATGATGGCGATATTGCGTAGGGCGCGAGTCATAGGAACCTGGAGACAGTTGAGTGCGCCAGCAGCAGCATTGTGTACGAAGCCAACAAAGCCCAAAGCGCACTTTTGGGAACCCAACATTATAGCACGGCCAAATGAAGCTTTCTGGTATTCCCTGATAACCCCACCGCCTTCCATGCAGCGGCAGGTAGGAATAAAGCCCACCATTCGTCGGCAATATCCTACGCAAACCCGCGCAGATTGTGCCTTGAGCAGAAAAAGTTCCTTGCCTAAGCTGTAATAACGCTTGCCGCGTCAATCAACCGCTGCCTATAATCCTGCCTAGTCAACCATTGCATTCGCACGAGAATCATGACGGATCCGTCCTCAATACCGGGCTCAGAAATCAGCGAGTACCAGCTAGGCGAAAGCGTCGGCTATCTGATCTCACGAGTGAAATCGACCCTGTCCAACCTAGTCACCCAGCGCAGCATGGCGGAGCTGGGCATCACCAGCCAGCAAGGCAGCATCCTGTTCATGGTGGCAAGCGGCAAGTGCCTGCTGGCAGCCGAACTGGCGCGTGAATACGGCATTGATGCAAGCGCCGTCACGCGTCTGGTCGACCGGCTGGAGAAACGCGGCCTGCTGACACGCGTGCGCAGCAACGAAGACCGGCGGGTCGTACGGCTCGCGCTGACACCGGAAGGTCATGCGATCGCGGCCAAAATGCCAGCCATTTTCAACGGTGTGCTGGACAGTCTACTGGGCGGTTTTACCCCGGAAGAGGTGGGCTTCCTGAAGAGCATGCTGCGCCGCGTACTCGTCAATTCCGGCGAGCAACCACCGAGTCTAACCCGTGATGCAGCAAGCAATTTTGACAGTAAATCGTAATAAATTGCTTGCAGTGTCCATCATTACATTCCACTCAAAGAGTCGAGCGATGAAATCCCTTTCCCTGTCCGCGCCCGCGCTTCCGAGCCGGGCCGCTGTCGCCGCCGCGGTGACGGCGCTCGCCCTCACGGGGTGCGCGAACTACTTCGGTATGAAGAGCGACAAGCAGATCTCGTCGCCGGCTCAGTACGAGTCCGCCCAGAGTCTGCCCAGCCAGGGTGGCCAGTGGCCGTCGCTCGACTGGGCCAACCAGTTCGGTGACCCCCAACTGCCGAAGCTGATCGCGGAAGCGCTGGAAGGCAGCCCCTCGATCGCGCAGGCGCAGGCACGCCTCGCCAAGGCGTCGTCGTACATTGAAAGCTCGCGCTCGGCGTTGTACCCGAAGGTTAACGGCAGCTATTCATGGAATCGTGAGCTGTTCTCGTCAAACGCGCTCTACCCGCCTCCGTACGGCGGCACCTGGTATAGCGAAAACAACGTGCTGGCCAGCGCGTCGTGGGATCTGGACCTGTGGGGCAAGAACCGCCAGCGTCTGGGTCAGGCCGTGTCGCAGGAAAAGGCCGCCGAAGCCGACATGCAGCAGGCGCGCGTGACGCTCGCCGCATCGGTGGCGAGCACGTACAACCAGCTCGCCCAGTTGTACGCATTCCGCGACATCGCCGCGCGCGAAATCGCCAACCGCCAGGATATCGGCCGCATCACCAACGGCCGCGTCGCCGCCGGGCTCGACACCAACGTCGAACGGCAAACCGCGAACGGCAACATCGCGACCAGCCAGGCGAACCTGACCGATCTCGACGGCCAGATCACCGTGGTGCGCTATCAGTTGGGCGCGCTGCTCGGCAAGGGTCCGGATCGTGGCCTGCAGATCGCCAAGCCCGTTCTGACCACCGGCGGCACAGTAGCGCTGCCGAACAACCTGCCGGCCGACCTCGTGGCCCGCCGCGCGGATATCGTCGCCGCGCGCTGGCAGGTCGAAGCCGCGATGCACGACGTGAAGGAAGCGAAGGCGGAGTTCTTCCCGGACATCAACCTCGCCGCCGGTTTCGGTTTCGACGCGTTCGGCTGGGGCCGCTTCCTCACCTCGGCAAGCCGGCAGGTCCAGCTCGGCCCGGCAATTCACCTGCCGATCTTCGACGCCGGCGCGCTGCGCTCGCAGTTGAAGGGCCGCTACGCAGACTTCGACCTCGATGTGGCGAACTACAATCAGACGCTGATCAATGCCCTCTCGGATGTCGCGACGCAAGTGTCGTCGATCCGCTCGATCGACCAGCAATCGGGTGACGCCCAGCGCGCGCTCGACGCGTCGACCAAGGCGTATCAGCTGGCGGTGATCCGCTACAAGGCCGGCCTGTCGGAGCAATTGCAGGTGCTGACCGCCGACCAGAACCGGCTTGCCGCCGAACAGACGGTAACGAGCCTGAAGATGCGCCGCCGCGATCTGCAGATCGGCCTCATCAAGGCGCTCGGCGGCGGTTTCGACGCAACGCAGACCGGCCTCGTGGTGCCGACCGATGCCCCGGCATCGGCCACCGCCGCGACCGCCGCTGCAAATTGAAGCCACACCGCCGCACACCACACTCGCACGAACATCCAAATAAACGACGACGCTTGAGAGAACCCGGAGCACATCAATGAGCACCCCCCAGCAGCCCGCTGCCCCCGCACAATCGGCGAACACCGGCAAACGCAAGCGCATGATGACGTTGCTCGTCATCGTGATCCTGATCGCCGCGGTCGCCTACGGCCTTTACTATTTCCTCGTCGCGCGCTTCCATGAAGACACCGACGACGCGTACGTGAACGGCAACGTCGTACAGATCACGCCGCAAGTCACCGGCACGGTCATCGCCGTGAACGCGGACGACACGCAAACCGTCAAGGCCGGCGACCCGGTCGTCGTGCTCGATCCGGCCGACGCGCGCGTCGCGCTCGAACAAGCCGAAGCCAATCTCGCGCAGACGGTTCGCCAGGTCCGCGGCCTGTTCGCCGACGACAATCAGTATCAGGCGCAAGTTGCCCAGCGCCAGTCCGATCTGTCCCGTGCGCAGGACGACCTGAAGCGCCGCATGGCGGTCGCGCAAACCGGCGCCGTCTCGCTGGAAGAAATCTCGCACGCCCGCGATGCCGTGAAGAGCGCGCAAGCGTCGGTCGACGCCGCCGAGCAACAACTGGCGTCGAACCGCGCGCTGACCGCCAACACCACGATCGCGAATCACCCGAACGTGCAGGCCGCCGCCGCGAAAGTCCGCGACGCTTACCTGAACAACGCGCGTAACAACCTGCCGGCGCCGGTCACGGGCTACGTCGCGAAACGCTCGGTGCAGGTCGGCCAGCGCGTTTCGCCGGGCACCCCGCTGATGGCCATCGTGCCGCTGGGCGGCGTATGGGTCGATGCGAACTTCAAGGAAGTGCAGCTGAAGTACATGCATATCGGCCAGCCGGTCGAACTAACCGCCGATGTGTACGGGTCGTCGGTGGTGTACCACGGCAAGGTCGTCGGCTTCTCAGCGGGCACGGGTTCGGCGTTCTCGCTGCTGCCCGCGCAGAACGCGACCGGCAACTGGATCAAGGTGGTACAGCGTCTGCCGGTGCGGATCGCGCTCGACCCGCAGGAACTTGAAAAGCATCCGCTGCGGATCGGCCTGTCGATGCAAGCCGACGTCAGCATCAAGGATCAAAGCGGCGGCCAGCTCGGCGAAGCGCCGAACACGGTCTACGAGACCAACGTGTTCGAGAAGTACGGCGACCAGGCCGACGCTGAAATCGCTCGCATCATTTCGGAAAATGCAGGCCCGAACGGCGGTTCACAGAAGTCGGCTCAAGCCGGCGCTGCCAAGCCCGCCGCGAAGCTGATGTAAGCGGCGCGACGATTCATACAAGAAGGCTTTTTTAATGGCTCAGGCTCAGGCGCAAGTCCCTCATCCGCCGCTCGAGGGCGCGCAGCTGGTGATCGGCACCATCGCGGTGTCGCTCGCCGTGTTCATGAATGTGCTCGACACCTCGATTGCGAACGTGTCGATCCCGTCAATTTCGGGCGACCTCGGGGTGTCGGCTGACCAGGGTACGTGGGTGATTACGTCGTTCGCGGTGGCGAACGCGATCTCCGTGCCGCTGACCGGCTGGCTCACTGACCGTGTCGGCCAGGTGCGCCTGTTCATGGCGTCGATCATTCTGTTCGTGATCTCGTCATGGATGTGCGGTCTCGCGCCCACCCTGCCGTTCCTGCTTGCGTCGCGCGTGCTGCAAGGCGCCGTGGCCGGCCCGATGATTCCGCTGTCGCAAACGCTGCTGCTCGCCAGCTATCCACGCGCCAAGGCGCCGATGGCGCTATCGATGTGGGCGATGACCACACTGATCGCGCCGGTGGCCGGACCGATTCTGGGCGGCTGGATCTCGGACAACATCTCGTGGCCGTGGATTTTCTACGTCAACATTCCGGTCGGCGCGATCGCCGCGGTAGCGACGTGGATGATCTTCCGCAACCGCGATTCGGTCATCAAAAAGGCACCGATCGACGGCGTCGGTCTCGGCCTGCTGATCCTCTGGGTCGGCTCGCTGCAGGTGATGCTCGATAAGGGCAAGGACCTCGACTGGTTCTCGTCGACCACCATCGTCGTGCTGGCGCTGGTCGCGGTGATTTCGCTCGCGTTCTTTATCGTCTGGGAATTGACGGCCGAGCATCCGGTGGTCGATCTGTCGCTGTTCAGCCGACGTAATTTCACGAGCGGCACGATTGCGTTGTCGATCGGCTACGGGCTCTACTTCGGCAACCTCGTGTTGTTGCCGCTGTGGCTGCAAACCGATATCGGCTACACCGCCACCGAAGCAGGTCTCGTGATGGCGCCGGTGGGCCTGTTCGCCGTGCTGCTGTCGCCGATCACCGGCAAGGTCTTGCCGCGCACCGATCCGCGGTATATCGCGACCTTATCGTTCCTCGTGTTCGCCTTGTGTTTCTGGATGCGCTCGCGCTATACCACCGGCGTCGATACGTATTCGCTGCTGGTGCCGACGCTGATTCAAGGCATCGGCATGGCCGGGTTCTTCATCCCGCTGGTGTCGATCACGCTGTCGGGTTTGCCGGGCAACCGGATTCCGGCTGCGTCGGGCTTGTCGAATTTCGTGCGGATCATGTGCGGCGGTATTGGCACATCGATTTTCCAGACCGCGTGGGATCACCGCAGCATCATGCATCATGCGCAACTGGCCGAGCAGGCGAGCGCGTACAACCCGGTGTTCGATCAGTCGATCCGACAGATGGGTGCGGCGGGCTTTAGTCAGCCGCAGGCGTATGGTCTGTTCAATACGATGGCCACGCAGCAGGCCGCGCAGTTGGGCGTGAATGATCTGTTCTTTGTATCGGCAGGGATCTTTGTCGCGCTGATTGCGCTGATCTGGATGGCAAAGCCGGAACGCGCCGGTGGTGACGCGGGTGCGGCGGCCGCGGCGGCGCATTGAGGGTTTAGCTTCCGTCCGCGGTGCGGGCTTGCACGTAGGAAAAAAGGCGGGACCGCTAGGTAGCGGTCCCGCCTTTTTCGTTGTTGCTGCTGATGTTTCTGCCTAGCTCTCCGTGGTGACGACCAGCCGCTCAGGCGCCAATACGCCCTCGCCTTGCTTCGCGACACCAAGCAGACGCCCTTCTGCTGCGTACACGCGCACGCGCGGCGCATTCACCGCGTCGCCGGTGATCGTCAACTCGGAGAGTTTCAGACGCTGACCGTGCAGGAAGCGACGGGTCGCGTCTTCGTCCAGCGTGACGAGCGGGAATGTGGACAGCAGCGCATCGACCGGCTGCAGCCACGTATCGCGTTCGCTCTCTGTCGCATCGGACAACGCGTCGAGCGTCACCGAATGCTCCAGCGTGAGCGCGCCAACACCCGTACGCCGCAGCGCGACCAGATGCGCACCACAACCGAGCGCTTCGCCGATATCCTCGGCGAGCGTGCGCACATACGTGCCTTTGCTGCACGTCACGCGAAACGTCACATCGGGCAACGCACAGGCAAGCATCTCGAGCGCGTGAATCGTCACCTGACGCCCTTCCCGCTCCACCGTCTGACCCGCGCGGGCATATTCGTATAGTGGCTTGCCATCGCGCTTGAGCGCCGAATACATCGGCGGGACCTGGACGATATCACCGAGAAACGTCTGCATTGCTGCCTCGACGGCAGCCCGATCGCACGTCACGTCGCGCGTGTCGATGGCTTCGCCTTCGGCGTCGCCGGTGGTCGTGCGGATACCGAGGCGCATGGTCGCCTCATAGGTCTTGTCGGCTTCGAGCAGATCTTGCGAAAACTTGGTGGCTTCGCCGAAACACAGCGGCAAAAGACCCGTGGCGAGTGGATCGAGCGTGCCGGTGTGGCCCGCCTTTTTAGCCAGATAGAGACGCTTCGCGCGAATCAGCGCGTCGTTGCTCGACAGGCCGAGCGGCTTGTCGAGCAGCAGTACGCCGTCGAGCGCGCGACGCGGCACGCGGGGGCGTTGAGGTGCGGTCATGTCAGAAAGACAGAGTCTTCGAAGTAGTCGGAAACAGCGCTAAATGAATGGCCACTGAGGCAGTGCCGCCGGAAACGCGGCACCGCGCGCTCAGTCTTCTTTCGCGCGATTGGCGTTCGCCTCGTCGATCAGACGGGACATTTCGACGGCTCGTTCGATCGTCTGGTCATAATGGAAATGCAGCGTCGGCACAGTATGGATGTGCAAGCGCTTGAACAGCTGATTGTGCAGATGGCCGGCCGCGTGCTGGAGCGCTTCGAGCGTCTGTTGCGGATCGCCGGTCAGCGTCGTGAAGTAAACCTTCGCGTGCGCGTAGTCGGGCGTCAGCTCGACGCTTTGAATCGTGACGAGGCCGATGCGCGGATCCTTGACCTCGCGCAGCAGCTCGGACAGGTCGCGCTGGATCTGATCAGCGATCTGCACGTTGCGATTGGGAGAAGAACGTTTTTTAGGCATGATATTTGTGTGATCCGCTCTGACGGATGCAAAAAAGTTGTTCGCGCGAGCCGTGGCGGTGGTTGCCGGGACGGCGACGAAGCGGCTTGATCGCGACTGCAATCCACCGCGGTGCGCAATACGCGAAATGCGCAGGCCCAAAAAACTACGGGCGGAGCGGGCGCTTAAGCCCGCTCCGCCCGTTGAGCCAATGCCGCGTGAATTACAGCGTACGCGCGACTTCGGTCACTTCGAAGACTTCGAACTGATCGCCTTCGACGATATCGTCGAAGTTCTTGATCGACATACCGCACTCGAAGCCCTGACGGACTTCCTTCACGTCGTCCTTGAAGCGCTTGAGCGAATCGAGCTCGCCCGTGAAGATGACCACGTTGTTGCGCAGCACGCGCACCGACGACGAGCGCTTGACGAAACCGTCCGTGACCATACAGCCGGCCACCGCGCCGATCTTCGGCACCTTGAAGACCTGACGCACTTCGACCGTACCCGTCACAACTTCGCGCTTCTCCGGTGCCAGCATGCCCGACATCGCAGCCTTCACTTCATCTACTGCGTCATAGATGATGTTGTAGTAGCGAATATCGACGCCGTTGGTTTCCGCCAGCTTGCGCGCCTGTGCATCCGCACGGGTGTTGAAGCCGATGATGACCGCCTTCGAAGCCGTAGCCAGGTTGACGTCCGACTCGCTGATGCCACCCACGGCGCCGTGCACGATCTGCACACGGACTTCGTCGGTCGACAGCTTGAGCAGCGACTGCACCAGCGCTTCCTGCGAACCTTGCACGTCGGCCTTGACGATAAGCGGCATGTACGCCACTTCGCCTTCGCCCATCTGTTCCAGCATGTTCTCGAGCTTCGCGGCCTGTTGCTTGGCCAGCTTGACGTCGCGGAACTTGCCTTGACGGAACAACGCGACTTCACGCGCCTTGCGGTCGTCCGGCATGACGATGACTTCTTCGCCAGCTTGCGGGACTTCCGACAGACCTTGAATCTCAACCGGGATCGACGGGCCTGCCGACTTGGTCGGCTTGCCGGTTTCGTCGAGCATGGCTCGCACGCGACCGTAAGCGCTACCTGCCAGCACCACGTCACCACGGTTCAGCGTACCCGACTGGACCAGGATCGTTGCAACCGGACCCTTACCCTTATCGAGCTTCGCTTCAATGACCAGACCCTTGGCCGGCGCTTCGACCGGTGCCTTCAGTTCCAGCACTTCGGCTTGCAGCAGCACGTTTTCCAGCAGTTCGTCGATACCCGCGCCGGTTTTCGCCGACACCGGCACGAACGGCGATTCGCCACCGTACTCTTCCGGCACGACGCCTTCCGCGACGAGTTCCTGCTTGACGCGTTCCAGATTCGCATCCGGCTTGTCGATCTTGTTGATCGCGACGACGAGCGGCACGCCGCCAGCCTTCGCGTGGGCAATCGCTTCCTTCGTTTGCGGCATCACGCCGTCGTCGGCTGCGACCACCAGAATCACGATGTCGGTTGCCTTCGCACCGCGAGCACGCATGGCCGTAAATGCTTCGTGGCCCGGCGTATCGAGGAACGTGATGACGCCGCGCGGCGTTTCGACGTGATAGGCGCCGATGTGCTGCGTAATCCCGCCCGCTTCACCCGCTGCCACCTTGGCGCGGCGGATGTAGTCGAGCAGCGACGTCTTACCGTGGTCGACGTGGCCCATGACCGTGACGACCGGCGGACGCGGCAGTGCTTCTGCGTCCGTGATTTCGCCTTCGACCAGCATGGCTTCCGGATCGTCCAGCTTGGCCGCAACCGCATGGTGGCCCAGTTCCTCGACGATGATCATCGCCGTTTCCTGGTCCAGCATCTGGTTGATCGTGACCATCTGGCCGAGCTTCATCATCGACTTGATGACTTCCGAGGCCTTCACCGCCATCTTGTGCGCCAGATCGGCGACCGTGATGGTTTCCGGCACGTGCACTTCACGCACGATCGGTTCGGTCGGTGCCTGGAACGTGGTGTTCTGATCCTGATGCTTGCCGCGACCCTTCGGGCCACCGCGCCAGCCGCGATCGACACCGCCGCTCGAATCGCCACGCGTCTTGATACCGCGGCGCTTCGCTGCGTCGTCCTGCCAGCCGCCCTTACCACCGCCCGGCTTCTTCTTGTCGCCGGCCGACGGCGTGGTCGTAGCAGCCGGAGCCGCAGCAGCCGGCTTCTTGACTGCCGGACGTGCGGGTGCTGCGCCTTCCGGACGCGCCGGCTTGTGCAGCGTGCCCTTAGCTTCCACGGCCTTGGCCGGCTCAGCGGGCTTCGGTGCCGGTTCCGGCGCCTTGACCTGCGCCTTGCGCGGCGTATTCATCATTTCGCGAATCGCACGCGCTTCGGCTTCTGCCGCCGCACGGCGCTTGCTGATTTCTGCCTGCTCGGCACGCGTTTTCTCGGCGGCCTGACGCGCTGCGTCTTCCGCTTTCTTCGCCGCTTCGCGTTGTGCCGCACGTTCGGCTGCAGCGCGCTCGTCGTCCTGCTCGCTTTCCTTGGCAGCCACCGGCTCCGCCGCCTTGGCCGCGACCGGTTCAGCCTTCGCAGCCGCCGGCTGGGCAGCCTGGGCCGGCTTCGCAGCCTGAGCCTGCTCGCGAGCCGCCGCTTCGGCCGCAGCCGCCGCGCGCTTCTTCGCCGCTTCTTCTTCCGCACGACGACGCTCGGCTTCAGCAGCCTGCTCGCGCGCCTGACGTTCGGCTTCTTCGCGTTCGAGCTGCTCCTGACGCGCCTTCAACTCCTGAGCCTGCTTCTCGAGCAGCTCGGCTTCGTGACGCGCTTCCTCTTCACGACGCTGGAGTTCGAGATCGTCGACGTCGACGTCGGCCTCGGCCACATGATTCGATGCATCGCCGCCTTCAGCGGCGGATTCGTCGCGGCGGACGAAAGTGCGCTTCTTCCGCACCTCGACCTGAATGGTGCGAGCTTTGCCCGTCGCGTCGGATTGCTTGATCTCCGACGTATGCCGCTTCGTCAGCGTGATCTTGCGCTTGTCCGCATCAGTCGAGCCGTGAGACTTGCGCAAGTGGTCGAGCAGACGCGCCTTGTCCGTTTCGGACAAGCTGTCGTCTTCGCTCGCTTTGGTGACGCCTGCTGCCTGCAGCTGCTCAAGGAGCACGCCTGCAGGCATTTTCAGTTCCGCGGCAAATTGGGCTACGTTGTTACTCGCCATTCATTCCTCTTAATGCAAGGACCGATTCCTTGCGGTTAGCATCTTGTCATGCGGCCTGACGGCCGCTTCAATTTAGTGCGCCATGGTCATTTCTCACTGGAACCAATGTTCACGTGCTTTCATGATCAACGCCTTAGCGGCATCCTCTTCCATTCCGGTCATCTCGACCAGTTCATCCACAGCCAGTTCGGCGAGTTCGTCGCGCGTCTGGATCTGATGTTCGGCAAGCTTGGCGAGCAGGTCGGCATCCATGCCGTCCAGGCTCTTCAGGTCGAGTGCAACATTCTCAACCTTTTCTTCATTCGCGATCGCCTGCGTCAACAACGCGTCGCGCGAGCGATTACGCAGTTCGTGAACGGTGTCTTCGTCGAATGCTTCGATTTCGAGCATCTCGTTGAGCGGCACATAAGCGATCTCTTCGAGGCTCGTAAAGCCTTCGTCGATCAGGATGTCGGCAACTTCTTCGTCGACATCGAGACGCGCCATGAACAGGTCACGCAGTACACCGCGCTCCTGATTCTGCTTTTGCGCAGATTCGTCCGGCGTCATGATGTTGATCTGCCAGCCGGTGAGTTCGCTGGCAAGACGCACGTTCTGGCCGCTGCGGCCGATCGCGACCGCCAGTTCGTTTTCGTCTACGACGACGTCCATCGAATGCTTTTCTTCATCGACGACGATCGACTGGACGGCTGCCGGCGCGAGCGCGCCGATCACAAACTGTGCGGGATCTTCCGACCATAGCACGATGTCGACGTTTTCGCCACCGAGCTCGTTACGCACGGCCTGGACGCGCGAACCGCGAATACCGACGCAGGTGCCGATCGGATCGATGCGCTTGTCGTAAGCGACCACGCCAATCTTGGCGCGCACGCCCGGATCGCGGGCTGCCGCCTTGATTTCCAGCAGGCCCTGTTCGATTTCCGGCACTTCCATCTCGAACAGCTTCATCAGGAATTCGGGCGCCGTACGCGACAGTTCGATCTGCGGACCGCGAGCGGTGCGATCGACCTTGGCGATATAGGCGCGCACGCGGTCGCCCACGCGCAGATTTTCCTTCGGAATCAGCTGGTCGCGGCGCAGCAGCGCTTCGACACGGCCGGTTTCGACGATGAAGTTGCCCTTGTCCAGACGCTTCACCGAGCCGGTCATGATGTGCTCGCCGCGCTCGAGGAAGTCGTTCAGGATCTGCTCGCGTTCAGCGTCGCGCACCTTCTGCAGGATCACCTGCTTGGCGGCCTGCGCGCCGATACGGCCGAATTCGATCGACGGCACCGGTTCTTCGATGTATTCGTCGAGCTGGATTTCCGGCTTCTGTTCGCGTGCTTCGAACAGCAGGATTTCCTGATCCGGCTCTTGCAGACCGGCTTCGTCCGGCACCACCTTCCAGCGGCGAAACGTTTCGTGCTCGCCGCTTTCACGGTCGATCTGGACGCGGATGTCCGCGTCTTCTTCGAAGAGTTTCTTGGAGGCCGAAGCGAGGGCCGCCTCGAGCGCGGCAAATACCACGTCTTTATCGACGTTCTTCTCGCGTGCCAGCGCATCCACCAGCATCAACACTTCGCGACTCATTGTTTGCGGCTCCTAAAGTCAACTTTCGGAACGAGGCGTGCCTTATCGATATCCGCGACGGTGAAATCGAGCATCGCGGCGCCTTCCTTCCCTTCAAATTCCAGACCGATCGTCTCGCCTTGCGGAGCATGCAGGATGCCCCGGTACGATTTCCGTCCGTCCAATGGCTTTTTCAATGTGATTACCACTTCGCTGCCTGCGAAGCGTTCGAAATCCGCCAGTTTTTTCAGCGGGCGGTCGAGACCCGGCGACGACACTTCAAGCCGCTCGTAATCGATATTTTCGACCGTCAGAACGTGCTGGAGCTGACGCGTGACTTTCTCGCAGTCTTCGATCGCGATGCCGGCCGGCTGGTCAATATAAATACACAAACTGCCGCGCCCGGTGCGCTCGAGATCGACGAGCTCGTAGCCGAGTCCCACGACCGTGGTTTCAATCAGTTCCGTCAGTTGCACAGTGCCCTCTAAGATGTTCGCGCGGCGAGACCTGCCGGGTTTGTCTGCAAACACCAATGCGGGCCGCGCGCCAAGCCGGCGCACGTTCGTGCTACCCGAGATGCCGAACCACTGAGAACTGAGCGGCAAAAAAAAATGGGCTAAACGCCCATCATCTTATTGCCGGTGGTCGCACCTGAGCCGCACATGAAAAGCCGCACGCCCAGCGACTCCGCGATTGTAGCCATTTTTCGGGACAAACGCAAACCGCAGAACGCCGCGCAAAGCGCATTTCCGCTTGATTTCATGGGAATCTTTCAACGATATGGCGGCGCTGCGGGCCTTTTGCAAGGCGACTCGCACGGCCTCTGACCCGCGCCGGACAAGCAGGGTCAGGAAACTCTGCCCCTACTTATGCACGCACCGCGGTTTTATGCGTTCCATGAAACCTGCGATGAAATCCGCGGTGCTCGTCGATCGATTCTCGACGGTGGCGAGGGGTGAATCGTTGAGAAACGATCAGCCGGCCACCGTCTTGCTTACAGCGCTGGCTGCTTAACGGCCACGCGAGCGGCCGCGCGGCGCGCCGCCACTGCGATTGGCGCCGCCTGCGTTGGGGTTGCCACCACCGGCGCGGTTGGCGTTACCGCCACGATTGCCGCCCGGCCCACGGCCGCCACCGCCGCCGCTGCCCGGATTGCCGCCAAGGCCACTAGGGCCGCCGGCGCGCTTACCGCCGCCAGCTGCACGATTGCCACCGCCCGACGGCGCGCGATTGCCGTCGACGTCACCACGGCCGCCACGCGGACCCGGCGCACCGCCGCCCATCGGGCCGCTGAAGCCACCGGCGCTGCGCCCAGCGCCGCGATTGCCGTAGCCGCCGGCGCCTGCGCCTGCGCCGCCAAAACCACCGCCCGCCCCGCCACCGAAGCCACCGCCGGCCGCACCGCGACGGCCTTGACCGCGCGGCTGCTGCTGATCGAAACGGCCATGCGACATCAGCACCGGTTCGCGGCTGATGAAGCCCATCGACGTCTGCATCGGATCCGGCTGCTTACGCTCCGGCGCCTCTCTGCGGCTGCCCTTTTCTTCCGACGGCGCCTTCAGGCCGACCGACGCCATCAGCGCGCGCACCTGATTGTCTTCGAGCTCTTCCCAGCGACCGCGCTTCAGGCCCTTCGGCAACGAAATCGGGCCATGACGCGTGCGGATCAGGCGGCTGACCATCAGGCCGGCTGCTTCGAACATACGGCGCACTTCGCGATTGCGCCCTTCGGCGAGCGCGACGTGATACCAATGATTGGTGCCCTCGCCGCCGCCGTCGCGGATGCGCAGAAAATTCGCCGGGCCGTCTTCCAGCTCGACGCCGTGCAACAGCTTCTGACGCATGCCTTCAGCCAGCTCGCCGACTACGCGCACCGCATATTCACGCTCGACGCTGTAACGCGGATGCATGAAACGGTTTGCCAGATCGCCCGAGGTGGTCAGCATCAGCAGACCTTCGGTGTTGAAGTCGAGGCGGCCGACCGCGAGCCACTTGGCGGTCTTCATGGGCGGCAGCTTGTCGAACACCGACGGACGGCCTTCCGGATCAGCGTGGCTGACGATTTCGCCAGTCGGTTTGTGATACAGCAGCACGCGCGGCGGCTTGTTGGCCAGCTTGCGCTTGACCGGCTTGCCGTTGATGCGAACCTGGTCGGTCGGCATGATGCGTTGGCCGATGTGGGCCGGCTCGCCGTTCACCGACACGCGGCCGGCGACGATCAATTCTTCCATGTCGCGGCGCGAGCCCATGCCGGCTTCGGCCAGCACTTTGTGCAGCTTCGGCGCGTCGTCGTCCGCGGCGAGGACGCGCTTGGGCGCGGCCGGCTTGCCACGGCGCAGCATCGGGGCGCGCACGCCGCCGGTAGTGCTGTTGTCCGCATCGAATGCGGGCGAAGTGACGTATGAGAACAGATCGTCCGGGCTTGCTTCGGTCGCGACTGCCACCGGTGCTTCGCCGCCCCGGCGATTCTGACGCTGACCGCCTTCGCGCGGCTGACGCTCGCCGCGGCCGCCTGCATGTTGCCCTTCACGCTGCCCTTCGCGAGGGCCGCCCTCGCGGGGCGCCCCTTCACGTTGACCACCCTCGCGCTTGGCGCCGCCCGCATTGCGGCGCGGGCCCTTGGCGCCGGCTTCCTTGCGCGGCATGCGCACCTGCGCAACCACCTCGCCGTCCGGCGGCGCTTCAGTGACGACCGGCGCGCCTTGCGCGGGCGCGCCCTCGGCGCCCTTCGTCTTCGCTCCGGCGCGGCGGCGCGCGATCAGGCTGCGCGGTCCGCGACGCAGGCCGCGGCGCGGACGGTCTTCGCCGTCTGCTTCCGTGGTCTGCGCCGGGCGCTCGCCCTCGCCTGCCGACGCTTGCGTGGTGCGCGCTTCGTCGGCGCGTGCCGACGGCACGGCGCGCTCGGATTCGGACGAATCGGTGTCGTGGGTATGTGTCAAAACAACCTCAAAATGTCAGGTCGCGCGCGCCCATTGCGGGCGCGGCAAAAAAAATCGGTTACGTCAGGCGCTGCGCGACTCGGGTTCGTCGTCGGTCAGAACGCCTGCGTCCTGTGCGGCATCACGACGATCCTCAGGATCGCCGTGCGCCGCCGTGGTCGGGTTCGGCTCGGCGGCGTGCTCCGTATCGCGGAGTACGCCCGAGTCGTGCGCGGGTAATGCCAGATCGGCCTGGGAGACCGGATCATGATTCAGTGCGGGCTCGGCGATGCCGGCCTGCGGCTCAACTTGCAGTTCAACCTGCGGTTCAACGTCAGCCGCTTCAGCAGGTTCTTGCCCAGCCGGGGCTCCAGCAGCATCCTCATGCGGCTCGGGTACCGGCGCGGCATCCGTCGTGCCATGCGTTGCATCGGCAGATTCAGCCGGCTCGCTTGCTTCGGCTGCCCCGTTTGCCTCGGTCGACTCCGCGTGCTGCGTCTGATCGGCCGGCGCTTGATGCTGTTCAGCGTGTTCACCAGCGACTTCCGTTCCTGCGACCTCGCCTGCGGCGGCGTCCACCGGCGCTTCGAGCGGGCCTTCTTCGCCTGAAACCAATGTCTGTGCCGTCTCGATCTCGGAAAATTCGATCGCATGCTGCCCGAGCAGATCCGCGTTCAACTGCGCCGACGGATCGGCGAGCGGCGGCAATTCGTCGAGCGCCTTCAAACCAAGGTCGTCGAGAAATTGCCGCGTGGTCGCGTACAGCGCCGGACGGCCTGGCACATCACGATGGCCGATCACTTCGATCCAGCCGCGATCCTCGAGTTGCTTGACGACCTGTGTATTCACCGTGACGCCGCGAATCTCTTCAATATCGCCGCGCGTGACCGGTTGCCGGTACGCAATGATCGCGAGCGTCTCGAGCACCGCGCGCGAATATTTCGGCGGTTTCTCAGGATGCAATCGATCCAGGTACGAACGCATCGCGGGCTTGCTTTGAAATCGCCAGCCCGACGCCAGCCCGACCAGCTCCACACCGCGCCCAGACCAATCCTGCTTGAGGTCTTCGAGCAAATTCCGAACAGTGTCTGCCGACACGCCGTCGGCAAAGAGCTTGCGTAAGTCGCCGAGCTTTAACGGCTCCTGCGCGCAGATCAAGGCAGTCTCGAGGACGATCTTCGCCTCTTGGGTATTCATGCAGCTAGGTCAGACCCTGTGGTCAATGAACCGGATCAAACAGACGATGTGGAACTGAAGACGCGCTCGCCCGATTCTGATCGGTCATATTGATGGGAGCACGCACCGGGGGGGAGGCGAAACAGGCAATCGAGCCAAACCCAGCCGGACGGAGCAGCGATATTCCTGAAAGGAATCGCGTGACTGAGCGCCATATTACGCAAAAACAACCGGTGCGTAAAGACGAAATCCCCGGCGCATTTTTCAGCTTTGACTTTGCCCGCTTGCTTTCGCGGAAAAGTAGGCGGAAATGCACGAGAATCGGGCTGAAATGGCCCCTTAAATCGCGCCGCCTGCCCGCTCCGCCACCGCTCAATGCGTGCCGCGTTGCGCGAGGAACCGCTTCAGACGCTCGACACCCGCATCGAGCCGCGCCGTGTCGCAGGCATAACACCAGCGCACGAAGCCCTCGCCTTGGGGGCCAAACGCGCTGCCGGGCGCCACACCCAGGCCCACGTCTCGCACCATGGCCTTGCATAGCTCGAGACTATGCGCTGCACCCGGCATCGAGAAAAACAGATACATCGCCCCTGGCGGCGCCTTCACGTTGACACCCGGCACGGTGGACAGCGCCCGCACCAGATGGTCACGCGACGCCTTCAGGTCGAGCACCAGTTCCTGCGTGAAGCGTTCGCCCTGCTGGACGGCCGCGATACCCGCCTGCTGGACGAAATCCGGCGCGCACGATGTGTTGTACTCGACCAGCTTGCCCAGATCGTCCATCAGCGAGGCCGGCGCGACGATCCAGCCGAGCCGCCAGCCGGTCATCAGCCAAGCCTTGGAAAACGAATTCACGCAGATCACACGCTCGTCGCGCGTGGCCAGATCGAGAAACGACGGTGCCGTGCGCGAATGGGCGCCGCGCGCGTTGGGTTCAGCGTCCACATAATAAAGACGCTCGTAGACCTCATCGGCGACGATCCAGATGCCGTGGCGACGGCAATGCGCCAGCACGGCGCGCTGCTCGTCGCGGCTCATCACCCAGCCGGTCGGATTATTCGGCGAGTTGATCAGCAGCATCTTCGTGTCTGGCGTCAGCGCCGCCAGCAACTGCTCGAGATCGAGTTGCCAACCGCGTTCGCCGTAGCCCAGCGCGACGGTTTCCACATGCGCGCCCAGAATCTTGGGAATCTCGACCAGATTCGGCCACAGCGGCGTCACCGCGACGACACGGTCACCCGCGCCCACCACCAGTTGCGCGGCCAGCATCAGCGCGTTGACGCCGGCGCTCGTCACCGCGATGTGATCCGGCGACGTCGTCCCGTGCAACGCGCTGACGTAGTCCGCGAGCGCTGCGCGCAGCGGTGCAATGCCCAGGTTATGCGTATAGAAGGTGGCGCCGGCGGCCAGCGCGGCGCTGGCGGCGTCGCGAATGAAGGCCGGGGTTACCCGGTCGGACTCGCCGAACCAGAACGGCAGCACGTCCGCGACGCCGAAACCGGCATTCGCGACTTCACGGATCTGCGAAGGACGTAGTGCGCGCACGGCATCGCGCGCGTTGGGGACGGTGGGCACAGGCAGATCCGATTCGCTCATCGAGGCTTCCAGACAGATGATGGACAGGTAATGGGTCAAAGGGCGTCAAGGTTGGCGCTTGACAGAGGCGACAGTTTAGCGCGGCGCCTGTTTTGGGGACGGCGAAGTCACGGGGTGACGACGCGCGTCCGAGTCATCAGTTCAAATCCTCAGCGCGCGCCGGCAGTTGACGAATCAGACCCCATACCGCCTCCGCCGCCGGCGACAGCGAGCGGTCACGCCGCCGCACCAGTTCGACCGTGCGCTCGGCGCGCGGCACGAGTGGCCGCGCCACCAGCGCAGCGCCAGCCGGCAACGGCAGCGCCAGCCAAGGCAGCACGCTTACGCCGACACCCGCCTCGACCAGCCCAAAAACGGTCGCGGAATGCCCCAGCTCCTGCACCACGGTGGCGTTCACACCGTACTCCTGCATCACGGCGTCGATGATCGGCCGACTGCCTGACGCGTAATCGAGCATCACGAGCTGCTGGCCGTCCAGATCGGTCCATGCCACCCGCTCCCGTGCCGCCAGGGGGTGGTCGTCGCGTGCAACGACGCAAAACGAATCCGTCATCAGCGATTCGCTGAGCAGGTCGTCGGCGGAAAACGGGCCGATAATCACGCCGAAATCGACCTCGCCCGACTTCACCTTGCGCACCACGTCGCTTTGCACGTCGTCGCGCAAACCCAACGTGACGTAGGGAAACTGGCGTCCGCACGACGCCACCACGCGGGGCATCAACCGGCAGGCGACCGTCGGGCTCGCCGCCACCACTACGCGTCCGCGGCGCTGCTCGCCGATTTCGCGGATTTCGCGCAACGCGTCGTCCAGGTCCGTCAGCAGGCGTGACACGCTCGATACCAGGTTGCCGCCGACATCGGTGAGTTGCACCTCGCGCGTGGTGCGGTCGATCAACTTCAGTCCGATCTCCCCCTCCAGTTCGCGTACGCAGCGACTGACCGCCGATTGCGTCAGACCGATCTCATCGCCGGCCCGGCTGAAGCTCTGCAAGCGGGCGACCTCAATGAAAACCCTTAGCTGACGCAGCGTCACATTCATTTACCAACCTCATCAATAACCCCATTTGATGCACATTGTAGGGCGAAATGCCACACCTCAGCCGGTTTTAGCAACGTCGCTGCAATGCAGCAATAAGGCGCAAGCGCACGCTGGGCGGGCCTGATTGCACAAGATTGGTGATTGTCCCGATTTGCGAGATGGGTTTTTTGGATTCTTATACGCCCCTAGCTAGCGCCCGCGCTGGCCCGCTGTCACAGGGCTTTCAGGTGGTTGGACTTAACTTGGCACACTTCCTGCATTTACATGCACACAGGGTCGGCGCCATGACTACTGACTGAATAGCAGACCGTGGCAAGCCCGACCCCCCTTGGCACTCGCCTATCGAGTGCATGGAGAGTGCGCGGCGCGGGGCAGCGCACCGGAGTTAGCTTCGCTGAGGTGAAACATGATGCTGTTCGACGATTTGAGAGACAACGAGTGGGCGCTGGTCGAGGCGTTGTTCTGTGCGGAGCCCGCACGGAGCGAACGGCGCGGTCGGCCACGCGTGGAAGCACGCGCGGTTGTCAACGCTGTGCTTTGGGTACTGTCGACGGGCGAAGGCTGGTCGAAACTGCCGGGCCGCTATCCGTCACCGCCGACTTGCCGCCGTCGCTTCGACGAATGGCAAGCCGATGGTACGCTCGCCGAAATAGTTAAGCGACTCGGCACGAGCGGCCGTGAAATTTCGCTGCGCGGGCGCATTGGCGCGACCGCGGCGAAACCGCCGGCACCGCCGAGCCGCGACCGCCTGCGCGGCGCATTCTGGACCAATCCGGAATCGTGGCGCGCGCCGGTCAAGATGGCCTGACGCCGAATTGTTTTGCCTCCGGGCGCCTGCGGGCGCCCGGCGTGTATCTGGGCCGCCGTGCGCCGTATGTCGACGCTCGCCTGGCCGGCAATGGGCACCGCTCCTCGGCGCGCCCAGCGCAGTCGTCCCTTCCCGCTTCGCCGACTCCGTATCGACTCGCTTCAGTCGCCTGAAGCGGCTCGATTGTTGCCGGTGAAACATCCATTTACTATTGCTTACAGCGTGCTTTCGCGACTCGGCATACCTTATGTGTATGCAAACAGGCCGTGAGTCGATCGGCTTGACGGGAGCTCAGCATGAAACCAATGTCACTGCTTCTGTGCGGCATTGTCGTTTCATCAATGGCCGCACCGGCGCTCGCACAGCAGCGCCCACAAGGTGGAAACTGGCGGCCGGATCACACGGCCACGGTTGAAGCCTCGCAGCAAAGCGAAACACGCAATCGCGACTTCACGCCGCCCGTGCCACGTGGCGACTTGCGCGGCGATATCGCGAGCAATGTACGCGCGCGGCCAGAACCGCCGCGCGACGATCCCACGCACCGCCGCTAGGCATGCGCCGACCCACCCATGGTGCGCCGGGTGCCCTCAAATCGTGCCAATCGTGTGAATTGTGTGTATTAGGACTGCGGTTGTCCGCTGCAGGTAGAGCGTCTGCCGTCACGGCAAGATAACGCGCTGCATGGCGAATTGAACAATCGGGGAACCACCCGGCGCTGCGCCAGTCTGATTTAACGCCATTAGCACAGCGTGGCAGTAGTAATTCCGGTACGCCCGTATCCTTGTGATACGGGCTTTTTTTTGCATCAACGGGAAGGCGGCGCGCACTGTACCCAGGCGCATAGGCTAGGCAAAAGCGTGAGCAATAAGCGCAGCAATTAAATCACCGCCAGCCGCGTCAAGCGGCCGGAAAAACAGCGCCAGACCTGCCCGCCGTCCCTAAGGCCGGGCTTCGAGCGCGGCTGTGGGCCGTGCTTCGGCTGTCGCGACGGCGTAGTCGTTCATTCGCTGTACGGTCCAGCTCAACAGGCGTTCGTCGTGCGCGAGTCTCGCGAACTCGGCCCGGCCCCGCTCGGTGAGCACGGCGATATCGACAGGCGCGTGAAAACCTGGAGCCGGTGCGACAGTGCGCTGCCGAACGGTGTCCATCAGGCCTAGCGCGCGAAGATATTGGAAAACACCCGGCCTTCTGGCCCATGGGACCTGGCGATATTGCGCCCGCCGCAGCGCTTCAAGTACCGCTTCGTTGGAATACGTGGTCATCTCACTTCTTTCTTAAAGTGCAGCTATGACACATCTATGCCCAACACGTCACCGCGCCACCAGTGACGCGCATAGCACCCGCCCTTGGCTGGAAGCTGGCCGCATGTCATGCGGTCGAAGTCCGCCAGGTGCTGCCTGGTCTCGTTTCGGAACCCCCGTCTGAACGGCATGTTAGCGTTCTGTCTACGGGCCGACGATGCAACCGCTGCGGCGCGATAGCAAGCCCATAGATTTGTCCCGAAAGTCATACGTTACCCCATTTAAATTGATTCTATTCACTTTATTAGCGCTTTTTTTTGCAGCAATCGTGCTATGGAAAAGCGCCCGCCGCCCCCTCGCCATCGGCACGATCGCCCTGTTCTGGCTGCTCGCCGCGGGCTGGCTCACCGCGCCATTGCTGGAATTGGCGCAGCCGCATCGGCAGACCGACACGCCTGCCAGCTTTGCGCCGCGCACCGCGATCATCTTGCTCGGCGGCGGCACCATTTACGACGACGACAACGTGCTCGTCCCGCCGCGCGACGTGCTCGCGCGCATTGCGGTGAGCGCGGACAACTACGCGGCCTGCAAGCGTACGGCCGCCACGTGTCAGGTGATCGTGAGCGGTGGCAATCCGCAGCGGCATAGCGCAACCGAAGCGGACACCTATCTGCCCTACCTGTTGCGCAAACAGGTGCCGCGCGCGGACATCGTGCTGGAAAACAGCAGCCGTACGACCTACGAAAACGCGCGCAATGTCTCCGCTATTCTCGACCGCTCACGTTACGATTCCTTGATACTCGTCACCTCCGCGTATCAGATGCCGCGCGCATTGCTCGACTTCCATCGTTTCGGCCTCGCGCCGCAGCCGCTGATCTCGAGCGCGCGGCGTGCAAATCTCGGTGTACTGCCGCGCTATGACAATCTGGTGAATGCGGAGATTGCGCTGCACGAACTGATTGGCATCGCGCAATTTCATGTCTATCGTGCAATAGGATGGTTCTGAATATCACATACTGTGATGAGGTAATTTATTTAGAGATGCGAATATTCTTGATGCCGACAACGCGCTATCGAGTTTGACGCAAGATCGTCATCGGCAGCGACTGTGGATCGAACGTAACAAGATGTAACTAATTGTCATTGCCGTTACAAAACGTCCGCTGGAGCGGATATTGCTCGCTAGAATGCATTGTCTTTCCGATTGGACAGGCAAATACTCGGGTCCATAACCACTCTGCGGAGGTAACAATGAAGAAAGTGTCCCTGGCGATCCTGGTTTCCCTCGGTGCCGTAACGGGCGCGGCCTATGCGCAGGACAACGGCGTCATGATGAGCACCGATCCGGCCAAGGCCGCCGACGTCGAACAGCGCGCGCAAGAGTTGCAAAGCCGCCAGGAAACAATGGAAAGCGCGCCGCCTATGCATGAGAAACATCACAAGATGGCCCCGCATCACAAGAAGGCCGCCAAGCCGATGGCCGCCAGTTCGTAAGCGTCGCTGAGCGCATCACCCGCGGCCGCGCCGCGAAGGTGAAAAGCGGAAGCCGGCACCGCCGGTTTCCGCTTTTTTGTTGTCGAATCGACTTGCACCAGGCCCGCTGCGCCCGGCCGACGTTATGCTAAAGTCGCGCACCGACCGGCGCCCGCCGCCCGGCGACCGTCGCCCGGCCGGACTCCCCCTAACCTGTGCGCACCTTGGTGCGGAGGACAGCATGAGCAACATCCAGCTAGATATCGAATGGACTGAAGCAGCATCTCGCAAAATCGAAAAACTGATGCCGCGCGGCGGTCAGGAAGCGTTCCTCGCGCTGCCGCCCGTCGAGTGCCTGCCGATGGAAGGCGACGTGCTCTTTCTTGGCCCGGACGGCAAGCAGCAACCGTTCATCGTCGCGGAGCGCCAGTATCACCACGATGGCGATGCCGACTGGACCATCATCCTGATCCTCGACGTCCCGCAAGCCACGCATTAAAGACAAACGGCGAGCGCAGCACAGGCCGGATCCGGCCTGGCAGCTGACTCGCCGCTGGTCGACCCTCGCTGGTCGGCCCTCGCTGTCCTACCCTTAAACGCTCACGCGATCTTCGACACGACGCGAATTTCCGCGTGTTCGACCCAATCCGCCGCGGCTTTCTTATAAGCCGCAATGTGCGCGGATCTGGCATGCGCCGCCAGCGCTTCCTGACTTTCCCAACGCTCGACAAACACGAACCGGCGCGGCTCCTGCACGTCACGATGCAGATCGTATTGAAGCGCCCCCTGCTCTTTACGCGTCGGCCCGACGATGCCTTCGAGCGCTTCGCGCAGTTGCTCTTCATAGCCCGGCTTTGCCACCGAGATTGCGACCACCGCGATTTCCGCCATGCCTGTTCTCCGTTGGTTTAAGAAAAGCAGCAGCATACCCGCCGCCTGCCGAACCTGCAGGCGCTCACGCACACTGGGCAGGCTCGCGCGGCGACGGCCTGCGTAGCCTGACAAATGGCCCCCTGTGCACAAAACGTCTGAGCACCGTCCTCGCCTGGAGTTTGGCGGGCGGCCACTTACCGCCCTGATACCCTCGGTTTCATACGCCCGATTGATTGCGTTTGAAGCGATCGGTCTTGCAGGAGGCACGCGCGCGAAGCCGACTCGAAACGCCCGCAACACTGGGGCCGGCAAACCGCGCCACGACTGGTTTGCCGGGCATCCAGCCACGTCCCGCGTCTGTGATAACCCGCACATTCATGCGAAGTCCGAACTGCTAGACTGGTTTCGACTAATCCCGCCGGAGTCCAGCATGGCTGGCATTGCTCTCCGCGTTTCCGGGTTTTGCCCGCCTTACCCTGCCGGCGCCTGGGCTGGGCATCCGTTGCGCGCTGAATCTGTCTGCGCGCCCCGTCACCCGTTTGTCGCGATGCCACTATGCCCGCACTCATGCCCGCCTTTATGCCGACCGTCAGAGAATTGACCCTGAGCGGCCTGCTCCCGCATCTGGTCCGGGACGAGTCCGGCTGGACCGCGACATGGCGCGCGCTGACCCTGCACAGCGTGTTCCAGCCGGTGCTGTCCGTCACACATCAGTGCGTGGTCGGCTATGAGGGTTTGCTGCGCGCATTCGATCCGGTCGGCTTGCCGGTCTCACCGGAAGTGCTGTTCTCCGGCACACGCTCGGCCGCCGACTCACGCGAGCTCGATCGCATTGCACGCTGCCTGCATGTGGCGAATTTCATGGAACAGGGCATCAGCACCGGGTGGCTGTTTCTGAATACGCGTCCACAGGTGTTCGAAACCGGCTGGCCGCAGCGCACCTTCATCGACGAGCTCTCGGCGCATTTTGGCCTGCCGCAGGAACGCATCGTCATCGAAGTACTCGAACAACCCGCCGACGATGAATCCGCCGTCGCCAGCATGCTCGCGGCGTCGCAGCCGCGCGACTTCCTGATCGCGATCGACGATTTCGGCACCGGTTTTTCGAACTTCGACCGCGTGTGGCGCTTCCGCCCCGACATCGTCAAGCTCGACCGCTCGCTGGTCGCGCGTGCGGGCAAGCGCGAAGGCGACGATTCGATGATCAGCCACCTGATCGCGATGCTCCACCAGTCCGGTACGCTGGTGCTGGCCGAAGGCGTCGAAACCGACGAAGAGTTGATGATTCTGATGCAGGCCGACGTCGATTTCGTGCAGGGTTTCTGGCTCGGCCAGCCGCAGAATTCGGTGCAGGCAGCATGCGCCAAGGTGCCGGCGCTGATCGAGTCGATGTGGACCAAGTTCGCCGCCTATGAGCGCGCCCATGCCGGCCACCAGCGGCTCGGCTTCGAAGGGTTTGCCGAAGCCGTGCTCGCCGCTGCCGACACCTTCAAAGCCACCGGCGACCTGCGCCAGGCGGCGCAACAGATATGGCATTTGCCCGAAGCGCGCCGGGTGTTCATCACCGACGGTCAAGGCGAACAGACTGAAGCGTCGGTCACGGCCGCCTCGGTGCCGCCCCCTCCGCTGCGGCTCGCGCCGCTCTACACCGAGACGCGCAGCAACTGGTCACGGCGCGCGTATTTCAAGCATGCGCTTGCTGCGCCTGGGCGCGTCGCCATGATGGGGCCGCACTATTCGCTCGCGGACGGCCAGGACTGCTATACCGCGGCAATCGCCTTCGAGCGTGACGGCACGCATGTGCTTTGCGTCGACTTTGTGCCGGCGACGTCGACGACCGATACGCGTTCTGGCGGACGCGGTGGCAAACGCTGAGCCTAACCGGCTCCGCCCTTAATCCTCCACTCGGCCGCGGCCGGATTTGATCTCACTGCGCTTGGCCTTGCTGTCGAGGCGCCGCCGATTCGACGCGCGCGTCGGCCGGGTCGCGACGCGTGGCTTACGCGTTACGCTGACGCTTTCGATCAATTCATCGAGCCGCGCCAGCGCCGCCGCGCGGTTCATCTCCTGAGTGCGATGCTCCTGCGCCTTGATGATCACCACCCCATCGCGCGTGAGCCGATGATCGGACAGCGCGAGCAGGCGCATCTTCAACACCTCCGGTAACGACGAAGCGTGCACGTCGAAACGCAGATGGATGGCACTCGAGACCTTGTTGACGTTCTGACCGCCCGCCCCTTGCGCGCGCACTGCGGTCAGTTCGATTTCGTTCGGCGGGATCGGATAACGGGATGTCATGACTGGATTGAGCTAAGAGACGCAAGTGTACACAGGGCGCAGCCGGTTACGGGTTAGGACTATCGGGCGCGGCCGCCGATGCGAAAAACTATTTGCATCGACACCACGGGTTCACCGATACTGCGGTTTTCGCTTACAGCGTAAATTAATATGAAACTCCGTCCGGGTTTTGTGCTGGAACTGGCCGTCAACTTTCTGCTGCCGTGGCTCGCTTACCGCCTCGCGCGGCCGCACATGAGCGAGACCGGCGCGCTGATCGCGTCCGCCGTGCCGCCGATGGTCTGGAGCCTGATCGAGCTGGCACGCTTTCGACGCGTCGACGCGCTCAGCGTGATGGTCGTAGCGGGCATCGTGCTGTCGATCGCGGCGATGGCGCTGGGCGGCAGTCCCCGCATGCTGTTGCTGCGAGAGTCGCTGGTGTCCGGCGCGGTGGGCGTGGTGTTTCTGCTGTCCTTGCCGATGCGCCGTCCGCTGATCTTCTTTCTCGCGCGCGCTACCGTCGCCCGTGAAATGGACGGCGGCGCCGCGCACTTCGAAGCGTTGTGGCGCGAGCGGCCGGCTCTCGCCAGTGCCATGCGGCTCATGACGCTCGTCTGGGGCGTCGGCCTGACCGGTGAAACGGCGCTGCGCGCATGGATGGCGCTCACCTGGCCGATCGAGCGCTTTCTGGTGGTCTCGCCGTTCATCGGTTATGGCATTTACGGCGCCTTGACGCTGTGGACGGTGTGGTATCGCAAGACCCTGCGCAGCCGCGCCGAGGCGCACGCGCAACCGGACGGGATCGCGAGCTGAACGCGGTCTTGGGCGCTTTGGAAGGCTCGCCCAGGCGAACCACTCGCGTTACCTGGAGCGCCTGTACCCTTTAGGCAGACCACGAACGACGATGCCCGCTGCCGGCGCCATGCTACCGGGCGACGCGCCACGCCTCTGCAATACGCGCAGCCAAGCCCGAGTCACGTTGCGTCGGCGTCGCGATAGCCTGCGCCAGCACGGCGCGCGCGCCGATCACCTCCACCCGTTCACGCGCACGGGTAATGGCCGTGTACACGAGTTCGCGCGACAACACGCGGCTGAACACCGACGGCAGCATCAGCACCGCGTGCTGGAACTCCGAGCCTTGCGACTTATGAACCGTGAGCGCGAACGCCGTATCGTGCGGCGGCAACGCTGCAGGCGATACGGCACGCAGCGCGCCGTCACCCGTACGGAAATACACACGCAACGCGCCGCCCGCTCCCGGCAGCGCAATGCCGATGTCGCCGTTGAACAGACCGAGCGCGTAATCGTTGCGCGTGACCATGATGGAGCGTCCGGCGAACCACTGCGCGCCGACAGCCAGCGTCACACCCGCCGAGCGCCGCACCTGCGCGGCCATCGCGGCATTCACCTGATCGACGCCGCGCGGCCCCGAACGCGTCGCGCACAGAATGCGAAAACGGTTCAACGCATCGAAAAGCGGCAATGGGTCCGGCGTATCCGCGGCGAGCGTTTGCGCAAGCGCATCCGCATACGGTGCAAAACCCGCGGCAAGCCGCACGACGGTGCGATCGGCAAGCGTCGCATGCGTGTCTTCGTGCAGCGCCGCTGCGCAGGGTTCCGCGGGATCGATGCGCAGAACGTCGAGCGCCTCAACGGCCGCGCCGTTGCGAATCGCGAGCGACAAGCGGCCGATCGGCGATTCGAGGCCGAATCGATAGTTACGCTCGAGCCAGACGACGCAGTCGGCGAGCGGGTTCTGAGCCGGCGAAGACGGTGCTGAGACGAACAGGTCGTCAGGCAGAGTATCGAAATCGTCTGGCGCACCGGCATGCGCGAAAAACGCGTCAGGCCCTTCGTCGTAGCCGCTCGATGCGCCCGGCAATGCTTGCGACAACCGCGCCGCTTCCATGCCAAGCGCCTCAGCAATCCGCTGCAGTCCGTCTTGCGTAAAAGCAGGCCGTGCGCTGAGTTCAGCGAACACCGCGCCCGCCTCAACGGCGGCGAGTTGGTCCTTGTCACCCAGCATCACGAGTCGCGTGTGCGGCGCAATGGCATCGAGCAGATGCGCCGCCATCGCGACGTCGATCATCGACGCCTCGTCGATCACGACGACGTCATAAGGCAGCGGATTGTCGCGATGATGCCGGAAGCGCCCGCCCGGCCCGGAACCGAGCAGCCGATGCAAGGTGTACGACGTCTGCGGCAGGCGCGCGGCGAGTTCGGGGGGCAAATCGCCTGCACGCGCGAGCAAGGCTTCCTGCATCCGCTGCGCAGCTTTACCGGTCGGCGCCGCCAGGGCAATCCGCAGATCGGCCTGCGCGTCGAGCAAGCAGGCGAGCACCCCGACCACCGTCGTCGTCTTGCCGGTGCCCGGGCCGCCGCTGACGATGGTCAACCGCCCGGACAGCGCCATGACTGCCGCGACACGTTGCCAGTCGACCTCGTCGTCCTGCGGCGGGCCGAAGTAGCGCAGCAGACGCGCGTGCAGCGTTTGGGCTGTGGTGTCCGCGTTTGCTTCTACGCCGCCTCCCCCTCCCGCATGCATCACCAGCGAGCGCGCGAGACGCCGCTCGTAGTCGTAGTAGCGCGCCAGATACAGTCGCCCTTGCCCATCGATCACCAGCGGCCGCAACGCCGCCGCGCTTGGCGAACCGTCGCTGGCCATGCCGCTTGCGAACAGCGCCGCGCGCACTTCCGCGCTCGATGCGTCGAAGCGGCGCGCCAGCGCGGCAAGCGGCAGGCACACGTGCCCTTCGGCAGTCGCGCGGCTCGTGGCGAAGGCGGCTCGTGCCGCCCACTTCACCGCCTCGCCCGACGCACCGCTGCGCCGCGCGAGCGTGCCGATGCGGCGCGCGAACCCTTCGGCAAGCGCGGTGCTGAAATCGGCCGGCGCGGGTAAATTCACCCCGATGTCCTCGAGCTCCGGCGGCGCGGAAGAGTCCCGCTCGAACGTGCTCATGCGACACCTCCGATCATCGCCGCGTCGAGCAGCGCCACCAGTTCGAACTCGGGCCGCCGCATGTGCACGCCCGCCGCCCCGTCGGCATCGCGCCACTGCGGACGAACGCCGCGCACGAACAGATAGAGATAGCCGCCGATGTGCGTGTCATACGCATAATCGCGCACCCGCGTTTTCAGATAGCGATGCAGCGCCACCGTATAGAGCAGCGCCTGCAGGTGATACGCGTGGCTCGCCATGGCCGCTTCGAGCGGCGCCGCGGCGTAGTCGGCGGCGGTGTCGCCCAGATGGTTCGACTTCCAGTCGACGATCCAGAAACGTCCGTCGTGCTCGACGATCATGTCGATAAATCCTTTGACGAAACCGCGCAACACGCCGGGTTCCAGCGCAACGTCGGGATAGCCGTGTTCGATCAGCAGCTCGCGCAGGACCGGAAAATCGAGCGAAGGCGCGGCAAACAGAAATTCGAGTTCGTTCAGGCGCCGCCGCGGATTCAGCTTGGCGAGCGCCATGCCGGGCACGAGCTCGGTGGTCACGACGTCGGCAATCAGGTGATGCATCATGGCGGGCAAACGCGCCGCGAGTTCGGGCACGGCCGGCGCCGGCCGCTCGCGCAACGCGCCCCGGATGGCATCCGGCCAGGTATCCGGATCGGTGAAATCCGCGAGTTCGAACATGCGATGCAGACACTCGCCCGCCGCCGCGCCGCGTGGAAACGCGAGAATGTCGTCCTCAGCGTAGGACGGCGCTTGCGGCACCGGCAACGGTGTCGGCGCAAGCGCGTCAGCGATCTCATCGTGATCGGGACGCACTTCTTCCACCGGCGCATGCGCCTCCTCGGCTTTGCTGCCGGCGGCGATCAAGCCGCTGAAGCTCGCCATGCGCCACTGATCGCGCAACGGCCGCCGATTGGCGCGCGCCTGCATCCGCGCGCCGCTGTCCTGGAGGCTTTCCAGCGGCACACGGCGTTCCACTTCCGGCAACGCCTGCAACGTGATCGGGCCGCCCGCCAGCGCGCGCCATCGCTCGGACAGGGCGGCTTCGTCGGGCGGATCGGTAAGCCAATCGTCGAAGCTGTGACCGCTGCCCCCCACCAGCCAGTTCAGCACGCTGCGGCGCGACTCCTTGGTGGAGCGCGACGAAAGATACGTACCGGCGACCAGATAGCAGCGGTACACGGCGCGCGTCAGCGCCACATAGACGAGCCGTGCCCGCTCCGCCGCCTGTTCGCGCGCCGCGTAACGGGCTGCGCGTTCAGCTTCTTCGTCATCGCAACCGTAGTGCAGCACCGCGTCGCCCGTTTCATCGTGATACTCGCGTGCATCGGGCAAGCCGGAGGATGGCGGCTCGCGCAGCGCACCGTCGTTCAGAAACGGACAGAACACGACCGCATATTCCAGCCCTTTCGATTTGTGGACGGTGACGATCTGCACGAGGTTGCGATCCGACTCGAGCCGCAACTGCGCGTCTTCGCCGCCCCCTTGCGTGCGTTGCGCGGCGAGCCAGCGCAAGGTCGGTGCGATGCCGGGTTGCGTGGCGGCTCGCGCCTGCACGAGTTCGGCGAGATGATTCACGTTGGTCAGACGGCGCTCGCCGTCCGGTCCGGCCACCAACCGTTGGGCGACCCGCAGCTCGCGCATCAGCGTGCGCCACATCAAGGCGAAACCGCGCTCGTGCCATAGCGTGCGATAACGCGAGAAACGTTCCACCCACCCCATCGCGTTCGCGGCATGCGCGGGATCGTCGGCTGGTGCCGGCGCGTCGGCGACCTGCTCGAGACGCCACAGCGCGGCGGCGTCGAGGCCGAGCCAATCGGTGGCGAGCGCCGCGCGCAAACGGCGCAGGTCGCCCGGCGTATCGACTGCGGCCAGCACGCGTTCGATCTGCTCGGCGTCGAGCGTCGCGAACACCGAGGCCTGCGCCAGTTCCACACTGCCGACACCCCACGACGCCAGCACACGCTTGATCAGACTGCCCTGCTTATGCGTTTGCACCAGCACCGCGATGTTGCCCGGCGCGAGCGGCGCGTCGCCGATCGTCACCGATCCTTCGCGCGCGCCGCGCAGGAGCCGCACGATCTCGGCGGCGCAGGCTTCGCTCGCCGCGCGCTGCGCTTCGCGTTTGGTCAACGCGGCGTCGCCTTGCGGCAGGGTCCAGATGCGGAAGTCACCCGCGCTCGCATCGGGTTCGGAGAATGGCGGACGACGCCGCTCGCCGGCGCGCACCGGCTGATAGTCGAGACCGTCGAGCACGAACGCCTGAGGGTTGGCCTCGAACAGCCGGTTGCAGGCCTCGACGATCGGCGCGGTCGAACGCTGATTGACCGCGAGCGTGTAACACGCGGAAGCCGCCGCGCGCGCTGCCAGATACGTATGCAGATCCGCCGCGCGGAAACTGTAAATCGCCTGCTTCGGATCGCCGACCAGAAACAGCGGGCCCGCCGGCGCGAAGATGCGGCTGAAGATCGCGAACTGCAACGGATCGGTATCCTGAAACTCGTCGATCAGCGCGGCCGGATAACGTGTACGCAAAGCATCGGCAAGCCAGGGGTTGGCTGCGAGCGCGCGATACAGATTGGACAGCAGATCGTCGAACGACACCACCCTGCGCGTGCGTTTGCGCGCCACCAGTTCGGCGGGCGCGTAATCGAGCCAGGTTTCGATAAGCGAGAGCCAGCGCGCGCGTTGCGCGGCTTCGGCCGCGACCACGGCTGCGGCCAGCGCTTCGGCGTGCTCGAAGAACGAATGCTCGGGCGGTTCGAACTTGACCTTGGTGGCCTTCTTCAACGCCGAAGCAGTCAGCTTCAAGGCAGCCTTGGGCGGCGGCGCATGGCAATCGCCCTGGGCGAAGTATTCGGTCCACGCGGCGATCGCGGCGCTCACGAGTTCGGGCTTGTGCGAGGTCTTGCTCAGACGGTCCTGCACTTGCCCAAGCAGACTCACGATCGTGTCGCGCTCCGCCTGCCAGACTGCGCAAGCTGCATCGAAACGCGCCTGCGGATCGGCATCGTTTCCACCTGCGTCGACCTTGCCCCAGCGTAGCTGCGCCAACGGCTTCTTCAACCGCCGCGCGAGTTGCTCATCGAGCGACGCGGGACCGGCGCGTTTGGCCACCAGCCATGCAGCGAAAGCAGGATGCGCATAGGCCACCGGTTCCACCTGCTCGCGCCAGAAATCAGCTGCCATTTCGAAACGCAAGGCCGCGTCGTCGGCTTCCATCTCGAACGCGAATGGCATGGCCGCAGCGAACGGCGCCTCCTGCAAGGCACGCTGACAGAACGCATGGATGGTGTGAATCGCGGCCTGGTCGAACGTACGCAGCGCGCGGCGTACGACTTTCAACGCGGTCTCGCGATCGATGCCGCGCTCCGGCGCCAGGGTCGTTTCAAAGAGCCGCTGGATGAACGGATCGCCGCCGTCGTCGTCCGTATCGATCGCCCGATCCAGTTCCGCGAGCCGCCCGCGAATCCGCTCGTGCAACTCCGCGGTCGCCGCCTTCGTAAAGGTCACGACAAGAATCTGATCGGCGTTCAGGTTCTTTTCGAGCAGCAACCGCACGTACAACGCGCAGATGTTCCAGGTCTTGCCGGTTCCCGCCGATGCCTCGATCTGATTGACGCCGTCGAGCGAACAGGCGAAGACGTCGAGTTCTTCCGCGACTAGCGCGTGATGGTGAACGGCGCCGCTCATGATGCGCTCCGCAGATGCTGCACAAGCGGTTTGAAGACGATCGAGGCAAGACTGCCGAATGGTTCGTCCAGCGTAAGCGGCGTGCCGCGCAGCGCGATGCGCAAGGCGGGGTCGTCGGATTCGCCGCGCACACGGTCATTGATCCACACGCCCTGCGCTGCGGAATCACTCTCGCTGACCTTCGCCCACGCGCTCTTCGGGAAAAAGCGCAGCGGCAGCATGCGCCCTGCTTTGAACAACGCGGCAAGCGGCGCCAGTTCATCGAGCGGCGCGGCGACCGGCGTGAGCTCAAAGCTCTCGCCGCTGCCATGCCACACCGTGCGGCGCGGGCCGTTCGGCTGCGCCGCGCAATAGACCAGATGGGCAAGCCACGCCGACAAATAGTCGCGTGCAGTAGGTTTGGCGTAGCGGAAAATCACTTGTCCTGTTTCGGTCAGCAAGTTCAAGGTGCCGTGCAGTTGCAACGGTGCTTCGGCCGCTTTGCGGAGCGCTGCGTCGTGAGGCCCGAAGAGCGTATCCGCGATGTCGGCACGATCGGGCCAGCGCGGCACGATATCGAACACGAACGGCAAACGCTCGACACCCGAAGCGACTTCGCGGCGCACGCTGTCGGCGAGTTGGCGCAGCGCGCCGAGTTCGCGCGAACGCCATACCGCGCCGGTCGCCCCACCCGGCAACTCGGGACTGGCCGCGGCAACACGGCGCACGCGGTCGAACACGCTGTCGTCGTCTTCGGTGTCGCTATTCAACAAGACAGGCAGGAGCCGTTCCGCCAGGGCATCGCGGCCGGCCCAGTCAAGTTCGAACGGTTCGGTGTCGAGCAATTCGCCCTGCGCATCCGACAACACGATACCCAAACGGTCGCGCAACAACGCTCGCGACGGATGACGCCAGAAGCGCACGAATTCGTCGAAGGCAACGGACGTCGTGTCCTCGGCGGGCAACGGTTGATCGAAGAATGGCGCGGCAGCCGGATGCTGCGGCGCGGCCAGCAAACTCGCCAGCTCCGCGCGATCCATGTCGTAAGTGAAGAGGCCGCGTTGCGACGAGAAATAGTCCGACGCGAACGCCTGCAGCGGATGATCGATGATGAACGCATGCCGCGCGGCTTCGATTTCCGCGGGACTCGCCCCTTCCCCCGCCGACACTTGCGCAAGGTGATCGAGCAATTCGTCGACCAGCGCGGCCGGCGGCAACGGCGCATTGTCGCGAATGCTGCGACCCGTATAGGCGATAAATAGCCGGTCGCGCGCAGCCAGCAGCAGATCGAGGAACAGATTGCGTTCGTCGTCGCGGCGCTGCCGGTCCCCTGCTTTACCGAACGCGGCCATCAGGTCGAATTCGTCGGCGCGGGCGAGACTCGGCAACACGCCATCGTCCATGCCGAGCAGGCAGACGATGCGATACGGCAAGCCGCGCAAGCTGGTCAGCGACGAAAACGTCACGCTCCCCCAAGGCACGCCGCCGCGCGCCGGGTCGTCGAGCGCCTCGGTGAGCGCGCCGCGCACCACGGCGGCCGGCAGTACGACGTCTTCTGCGCCCGCTTGCATCGCGTCACCCATCTTGTCGATGGCGTCGCGCACCGCCGCCAGCGAATCGGCAAACTCGACCCCGCCGTCGAAACACTGTGCGAGCGTCTCGAGCAGCAGGTGTGTCCATTCGGCAGGGGTCTGTTCGACCGCGCAGCGCTCAGCGAAGGTTTCGATATCGTCGACGAAACGTGACAGGCGGCCGAGAAGCTCTGCATCCGACCCATCCGCGCCTTCAACGGGCAACCAGGCATCGACCGGCTCGCCGCCATCCGGCATCGCGTAGCCGAG
Organism: Burkholderia sp. GAS332; assembly: GCA_900142905.1. NCBI lineage: Bacteria > Pseudomonadati > Pseudomonadota > Betaproteobacteria > Burkholderiales > Burkholderiaceae > Burkholderia > Burkholderia sp. GAS332. The sequence goes on from FSRV01000001.1 coordinate 3,289,040, forward strand.
GTACAGACGGGTCAGCGCATCGGCAAACGTATGACGCGCAACAGGCACGTGTTCGCCGGTCGGTTCGATGGGCACCAACCCTCGACGCGCACCGGCAGCCGCGAGCCATTCCTGCGCGGCTTCGAGCGCACTGGCATCGATCCCGTAACGTGCGGCGATCGCATCGACTCGCAGCCACTCGATCAGATCCGGCGCACCCACACTACGCTCAGGCAAGGCCAGCCAATCCAGCAGCAGACGCGCAACCGGATTAGCCTGCGAGGGCGGCAAGCCGGTGATCCGATACGGAATGCGGCGCGTATCGCCAAAGGGGGCGGTGCCGAATACCGCATCGATCAATGGCCCAGCGGCCGCGAGATCGGACACCGCAACCAGCACGTCGGACGGCTGCAGATCGTCGAACTCATCGAACCAGCCAAGCAGGCGGTCATGCAACACTTCGAGTTGCCGCGACAGGCTGTGACACACATGGACTTCAATGCCGTTCTCGATCGGCAATTCGTCAGTGTCGGTTTCCGCCCGCAGATCGAGGATGCCGTTCTGCACAGCGGCAAGCCAGCTCGGTTCCGGATTCTCGGTGAAGTCGCCCGTCTCGCCGGATGCGGCGCTCTCGGTCAGCTCATGCAGCATGTGCAGTTGCGCCTGGGTCTGGCGGCCCCACTCGGCGAGAAGCGGATGGCCCACTTCCTGATAGTCGAGCTGGCCGGCGGCATCGAGCGCCTCGACCCGGCCCGCACTGACGACGTCGAACCAGAATTCGCGGCACGGGTTCATCACGTAGAGACGCACATCGACCCAGCGCGACAGCGCGCGCAGCAACGCGACGTGCAGCGGCGGCATGGTCGGCAGCGCGAACACGCTGACTGCTTCGGGCCATTGCGCGTTCGAGATGGCCTCCAGATCGAGCGTGCCGATTTCTTCGAGAAAGCGATAAGCAGGCGGCAAGGCGGCCGCGGGCGTTTGCGCGTTGCCCGCCACTTCGGCAAGCACGGCGCGCCACAGTGCGGCTTGCCAACGCTCGTCCTCACGCGCCGCTTCGCTCGCACCGACGAGACGCGGACCGTTGTCGTCCGCGGCGCCGCTCGCGAAGATCGAACCGCCCTTCTGCCATTGCAACAGCCATTCCGGGCGATAGGTCAGATAGTGGTCGAGCACGGTGGCCACGCGGCGCGCCAGTTCGTAGCGCATCGACGCGTCCGCCGCATCGAGATACGTACGCAGACGCGGCGAGGCATTCCAGGGCAGGCCTTCATCCGCCTCTCCCAGCAGCCGGTAGCACCGCCAGACGAGCCGGTCCGGCGCGAAGGGGGAATGCTTCGGCACTTCGATCACGCCACCGATTTGCGCCCACAACCACTGCGCGAGATAACCAAAGTTGACATTCGCGCAGATGCCCTGGCGCGCGGCGATGTCGAGCTCGAGCCGGCGCCGCACTGCTGCGCTCGGGACGATCACGGGCTGCGCGGTCCAGGGATCGGACGGCGCTTGCGCCAGGTCGTCGAGCAGCGCGCCGACAAGGGTTTCGTAGCGGTTCGAGTAGAAGAGTTGGAGCATGGATTCCGGAGAAACAGGCGACGCGAGCGGAACGCCCGGGCCGCGGCAGACATTGAAGCGACAGCATAACAAACGCGCTCCCAGGGCAGAACCTGGCCGAACGGACGAGGTCAGATCAGGCACAAAATCAGTTAGACTCGACGGCAGTTTGGGTCTGCCCCCGAGTCGGCCCCTTCAACCGCGTTTTCTCAGTGAACGGAAGAATCCAGGCAGTCGATGCGCTATTCGGTTGAAATAAAAAAATTCCTCTACAGCCAGTACTTCTATGGCGGCCTGCGCATCGCAGTCGGCGTGTCGTTGCCGGCCGTATTGTGTCTGATCGTGTTTCACGATCGTGACCTCGGCTTCACGATCGCGACCGGCGCACTCGGCGCCTGCGTGGTCGATATGCCGGGCCCGCTCAAGTACAAGCACAACGAGATGCTGGCGTGCACGGTGATCGGATTTCTGTCCGCGCTCGCCACCGGTCTCGCCACGGTCAACCCGGTGGCGCTGTGGTGCACGGTCGTGCCGCTCACCTTCGTGCTCTCATTGATCGTCGTGTATGGCAACCGCTGGCCGCAGATCAGCTTCGCCACGCTGTTCATGATGATCATGACGCTGGAAGAGCATTTCACGCCAATGCAGGCGCTCGTCAATGCGTCGTGGATTCTGGTAGGCGGTCTCTGGTACACCTACTGGTCGACCTTCGTGAGCCGCTGGATGATGCATCGCATCGAACAGCAGGCGCTCGCCGAAAGCGTGTTCGCGTGCGCGGACTACCTGCTCGCGCGCGCCGCCTTCTACGATCTCGATAACGATCTCGACGAGTGCTATCGCAACCTGGTCGACAAACAGATCGCCGCGGTCGATCGTCAGGATGCCGCGCGCGACATAGTGCTGCGCAATCTGCCGAAGTTGAAGACCGGCCGGCTTGAACCGCGCCGGGCGATGCTGTTCAATCTGTTCATCAATACCGTCGACCTGCACGAACTGTTTGTCGGCACGCATGTCGATTATTCGCTGGTGCGCAGCACCTTTGGCGGCTCCGACCTGCTGGTGTTCTACCGCGATCTGATTCGCAAATCCGCAGCCGATCTCGAAGAGATCGGACTCGCGGTGCTGCAAAACCAGCCACCGCGCACGCGCGTGAATGTAAAAGCCGAATTGCGCGCCATCGAGTTCGAGATTGACTTGATGCGCAAGCGGGACCTGCCAGCCAGGAGTCCCGAGGCTTATTCGGCCGTGTCGTCCACCTTCCGGCGTATCTGGAGCGCCACGCGTCTGATCGACAAGATGCACAAGAGCCTGTCGAGTGACCCGGGCGCGACCGAGACCGAGACCGAACTACGCCTCGACAAGGCGCTCTCCCGCTTCGTATCGAGCCGCCGGGTGCCATTCGGGCAGATCTTCTCGAATCTGACCATGGCCTCGCCGAGCTTCCGCCATGCGCTGCGCGTGACGATCGCGGTCGCCGTGGGTTTCTGGCTCGGCCGTCTGCTGCCGCTCACCAACGCATACTGGATCGTGATGACCACCGTCATCATTCTGAAGCCGGGCTATTCGCTGACCAAGCAGCGCAACAGCCAGCGGATCATCGGCACGTTGATCGGCTGTGCGGCGAGCATCGCGTTGATGATCTTCGTCAAGGAGCCGCACATCCTGCTGGTCGTGATGTTCGCGTCGATGGTCATGAGCTACAGCCTGTTGCTGTTCAATTACACGGCGAGCGTGGTGTTCACGTCCTCGTATGTGCTGCTCATGTTCCATCTGCTCGCACCAGGCAGCATGCGCATCATCGGCGAACGCGCGATCGATACGGTGGTGGGCTGCGCGATCGCGATTGCGGCGAGCCACCTGTTCCCCTACTGGGAATACCGGTTGATGGGCAAGCTCGTCAACAGCATGATCAATGCGACACGGCAGTATCTGGAAGCGAGTTGGTGGTGGAGCGGCAAGCCGGCCGCTGCGGTTGTTGCTACGGTGACTGAGGCAGGCGCGTTTGCGCCCGCCGCGGCGATGGCGGATCCGGCAATCGAATCGGGCAGGCCGGCGCTCGCGATGGCAAACGCCGGAGCGAATGCGAACGGCAACGCTGCGCCAAAGTCAGGCGCAGGTGCTAGTGCGACCGTTCTTGCAAACGCGGGTGCCGGCGCCGGTACAACCGCTGGCGCAAGCAGCGCCGGCGCAGCAACACTCAGCAACGCGACCGCCAAACCGGTCAGCGGTGCGTCCGCTGCCGCCGTCGCCGCGGCAACGGCGCTCGATCGCGACTATCGCTACCGGCTCGCGCGCAAAAACGTCCACGTGGCGTTCGCCAATCTGGGCCAGGCGTTTCAGCGCATGATGCTCGAACCGAAGTCCGCGCAGAAGTTCGTGCCGGAATTGAACGACCTGCTGGTACGCAGCCACGTGCTCGCCTCGCAGATCACGGCGGCCGCGCCGTTGTTGCGCACCTCCGCACAGCAGGCCGACGGTGTCTCGCTACAGCCGTTGCAGCGCGCCCTGAGTGTGGTCCGCGACAATCTGACCGAAGCCGAAGCCGGTAGCGCGCCGCCCGCCGATCAGGGCGAGCAGATCAAACAATTGGCGCGTGAATTGGATGCGATGGTGGTCGAGACGGAGAAATCGCCGGACTACTCGGCAGACGCCGTGCACGACATGAAACTGCTCACCCATCAGTGCAAACAGATGCTCACCGCGTCGGCGCAGATTCGCAAGGATGCGAGCGTGATTCGCCTGCCGGAAGAGTGAAGCGATCGCGTCGCCTTATTGCGCGGCGCCGCTCGCGGGCTTCGCTGCGGTAGCCGCAGCCGCCGCGTCCGATGAAATCGTCGGCGCCGACGCGTTCTCGCGGTCGTATTCGCGCTTTTCCGTGATGGCGTTATAGAAGAGCGTGGCGATCACCAGCAATACCGCGATCACGATGAAAACAGCAATGCCAAAGGTCGGGTTCTTCTTGCGCGGCGGTTTGTTCATGAGGCGGGCTCGGTTCGCGAGGCAATCGCGGATGGTGTCTGGGAAGGCGGCATTCTACGCCCACTGAGCTTGCACATGGTCTGCAATCACCGCCCTTCCACCACCGCCGAAGGCCGCACCGGCAGCGCCGTCGAATACTTGATCTGTTCCATCGCAAAACTCGAACTCACGTCATACAGCGGCACGGCGGCGATCAACAGTTTGTAGACGCGATCGTAATCGTCGATATCGGACACCACCACGCGCAGCAGGTAATCCGTCTCGCCGCTCATCCGGTACACCTCCACGACCTCCGGAATCGCCTGCACCGCAAGCGTAAAGGTCTGCGCCCAAGCCTCAGTGTGCTGGTTGGTGCGCACCGCGACGAACACGGTCGTGCCCACGCCAAGCTTGCGCGCATCGCACAGCGCCACCTGGGCGCGAATCACACCGGTCTCTTTCAGGCGCTGCAGGCGCTTCCAGCAAGGCGTTTGCGACAGATTCACGCGTTGCGCCAGCTCGGCGATCGGCATGGTTGCGTCTTCCTGCAACAGCTCGAGCAGCTTCCGATCGATGATATCCATTCCCATCGCCACACCTTTATAGGAAATTATTCTACTTTTAAGACCCCAAGGGGAATTATATGGAAACTCTTTCTCCGGGCAAACGGGTATAAATATGTCTACCCAAATAAGCCGACAAGCAGCCGTACAGCTGCGCAGCGATCATGAGCCAAGACCTCCGTTCTACCCCCGTAGCCCGTTCTTCCGCCAACGCCGCGCAGTTTGCCGGGGCGAATGATACGCCCTTGCGCGCGCACCGCAGCGCGCCGCTCGTGCACCTGTGCGACGCGCTCGACGCGATGTTCGAAGCCTGTGAGAAATTCCCCGAACCGTCGGATTCGACCTTCTTCGCGCGCAGCATGCGCATCGCGCTGGCCGACGCTGCGGCGAACCCTGAGTTGCTCACACCGGCGCAACGCGAAGGCTCCACTGAAAATTACCGGCGTCATCTGCTGGCCGCCGATCCGCACGGCCGCTATGCGATCGCCGCGCTGGTGTGGCAGCCGGGACAGGCAAGCCCGGTCCATGCGCACCACACGTGGTGCGGCTACGCGGTGATCGAAGGCACCCTGAGCGAAACGGTCTTCGAATGGAATGGCGCCCAGCACTGCGCAAGCGCCACCCGTACGCAGGCGCGCAATGCCGGAGCCGTGTCGTTTGTGCGCGGCGGCAAAGGCGGCATTCATCGGCTGGGCAATTGCAGTGATGCACCCGCCGTCTCGCTGCATATCTACGGTGTCGCGGGCGCGCAGATCGCCACGCACGTCAACGACATCGTGCGCGCGGCCGACGCACCGGCGCTCGTCTAAAAACCGACCATGGCGCGTGGGGCCGATGCCCCCGCACCTAGCGTAGTCAGCTTTTCCCGCCCGCTTCGCCTGCCGTCGGAATCTGCGGTGGAATCGGCGCGGTCTGCCCGGTGGGCGGCGGCGCCGGACGCGGTTCGTGCGACACATCGCGCGCCATTGCCACGGCAGCGTGCGCGGCCCGCGGCGAGCCCCCCGTCTCACCATGCGCGTGCCCATGCCCATGCGGACCGGCCTCGGGCCGCTCATCGTCCGGCAAAGGCTGCCCTTCGTTATCCTTCGACGACGTGTACACACGCATCTGCGGCACCGGAATCTCGATGCCGGCTTCGTCCATCTTGCGTTTAAGCCTCAAATTGAAGGCGCGCGCCACGCTCCATTGCTGCAACGGCCGCGTCTTGATCTGCCCTTTCACGACCATCCAGTTCGGATCAAAACGGTCGAGCCCCCACACCTCAATCGGTCCGAGCATTTCGCGCCGGTAGCGGAAGTCGGCCATCAGATCGGCGCCGACTTCCCGAATCAGTTGCGTGATCTGATCGACGTCGGTCGAGAACGACATCCGCACTTCGAACACCGCATAGGCGAAGTCGCGCGACAGATTCTTGACGATCTTGATCTGCGAGAACGGAATCGCGTGAATCGCGCCTTGCCCATCGCGCAAGCGGACGGTGCGGATCGACAGATGCTCGACCGTGCCCGCATGTCCCCCGTCCACGTCGACCCAGTCGCCGACCGAAATCGTATCTTCGATGATGATGAACAGGCCCGTGATCAGGTCGGTCACGAGCGACTGCGCACCGAAACCGATCGCGAGACCGATCACACCGGCGCCGGCCAAGAGCGGCGTCACGTTAATGCCCAGGTTCGCCGCGGTGACGATACCGGCAATCGTCGCGATCGACGCCAGCAGCACATTGCGCACCAGCGGCAGCATCGTGCGCGCCCGCGTGCTCGGATTGCGCGACTTGGTGCGTGGACCACCTGGATTGAGGGCTTCGGTGATCGCGGTGTCGACCAGAATCCACAGCAGCCATGAGATGAACACCGTCGCGATGATCGCCGTCACCGCGTGTGCAATCCCGCGCGCCGCCACGTTTTCCTCGACCACTTCCGCGAGCGACACCCCCCACAAACGCGCCGCCAACTCAAAGAAGAACAGCCAGACGAACAGCGTCAGCAGCGTGCCGCAAAAGCGCAGCAAGCGTGACAGATACGGCGAGCGGCGCCGCGCGCGCGGGCTGCGGTGGCGCGTCACGCGCAGGACGATGGCCGACAGGAAAAATGCGAGCACCAGCAACAGTGCGGTCACCACCGAAATCTGCAGCACGTTTTCGCTGGAGCTCGAGCCGCCGAGCGTAGCGACCACCGACGCGGTGGCGAGCACCAGCACCGGCACGTGCCAGAGCGAGGCGAGCACGTCGAACGCGTCGGTCGCGGCCCGGTGATCGTGGCGCTGCTCGTAAGGCCGGTTGCGAATCAGATGCGCGACGGGCCGGCGGAACGCCACCGCGAAATAGCCGGTGAGCACGGCGGCCGTCATGTTGGCCGCCGTCGAAATCAGCCCGGCGAGATTCGATCCGAGCTGATGCGCGACGTCGTAGTTGACCGCCGCGTCGCCGAGCGCGGCGCAGATGCCGACCGCGAATAGCACGCGCCGCGCATGCTCGATCAGCAGGCGCACCGCGACCCGCCGATGCCCTGAGCCGAATAGCGAAAACATGATCAGACAGATCGCCGAAAACACCGCACCCGCGACAATCGCGTAGGCGACCACCAAGCCGAGCGTGCGGCCGAGCTCATCGGGCATCGCGCGCACGAACACCAAGGCAGCGAGAAAGGCGACGATCCACGGCCCGACGCGGCGCAGCGCGAAGATCAGCAGCTCGCGCGTGGTGGGGTTCGGGTTGAGCCCCATCAGGATGCCGAAGCGCCGGTATAGCCGGTGTTGCAGGTAGATCAGCGCGCCGGCGCACGCGCCCCAGCCGACCAGCATGGCAATCATCGCAAAGACGATGTGCCCGAAGCTCTCTTGCCCCTGACCCGAAATGATCGTGTAGAGCTCGTTGCCGGCCGCGTTGAAGCGTCCGACCCAATAGTGCACCGGCGTGCGGCCCTGATGCACACCGGATTCGAACGACGCGATGCCCGACGCGATCGCGCCGAGCAAGCCGGGACTCGGTTGCACGGGTGCGGGTGGCGCGACGTTTTGCGAGACGTCGCGCAGCTTTTTGAGCTGGGCGACGAGCGCGGTGCGCTGCCGGTCGTTGTCGAGCGTTGCGATCACGCTGTCGAGCGAGCGCGCCAGTTCCGCCTGGCTCGCGGGCGACGGCGCGGAGGCCGCTTCCGCCGCCGAGGCGCTCGAGGCGGCGGACGCAGGCGTTGCCGTCGCGCTATTGATCAGGCTTTGCAGGGCCGGAATGACGGGCGTGGTGGCGCCGGCAGCCTGAGCCGTCACCGGCATCCATCCGATGCCGAGGATCAGTGCGGCGCAGACCGTGGCCGCCCACGCGCCGAGCCACGCCGCAACGTGAGCGCGAACGCCGCGTCGAGCGCGGCATCCGACATGATTGGAAGAAAAATGAAAGGTGGCGTGAGTCGCCGGTTGCCCGCCGTTGGACGGCGCGGCCCCGGACTCACGCCGCAACGGGCATGACTGCATGGCGATCCGTGAGAAAACGGGAGACGCCAGTGTAGCCGCAGTTTCGCCGCCAGCCACCGAACATGCGTAACCGATTGTTAGGACGCTTGCGCAAATTCGAGGATTGGCAGGCCGCCCTCACCCTCGAGCGGCCACTCCGGCACATGCAACGGGCCAGACGCGACACACGCCGCGCACGGTCCGTTACGGTCACTTAGGGCTCAATAAGCCACCGTCGCGATCTGACGGACGAAACGGCCCTGCTCCAATTCGTCGACAAAGGCGATCGCATAGTCTTCCGCGGAAATGCGGCTGTTGCCCTCTGCGTCAGCCAGGAGCGTGTTCGCGCCCGTGCGGAATTTACCGGTGCGCTCGCCCGGGGCAATCAGCGCGGCCGGCGCGAAGAAAGTCCAGTCGAGATCGGTGACACCACGGTAATAGTCGAATGCATCGCGGTGAGCCAGTGCGATCGCTTTGTAGGCGTCCGGGAACCCGTCCGAGTCGACCAGTTGCTTGCCCGGCGCCACTTCGAGCGAACCCGCGCCGCCCACCACCACGAGGCGCTTAAGGCCCGCTGCGCGCACGCCGTCGACCAGCGCATGGGTCGCCGTGGTCAGTGCCGCGAGATCGTCTTGCGGCGGCGCATACGCGCTCGCCACCACGTCGTGACCGCGCACCGCGGCGCCGACGCTCGCGGCGTCGAGCAGATCGGCCTGTGCGGCTTTGAGATTCGCCACATCCGTCGGCACGCGCGCCGGATTGCGCGCCAGCGCCGTCACCTGATGCCCGCGGCGGGCCGCTTCCGCGGCGATCCGCGAACCAATCGTGCCGGTGGCGCCAAACAATGCGATCTTCAACGGTTTGCTCATTTCGATGCTCCTGTCATTAACATATATGTAACCACATTGATTACATATAATAGGGAAAAAAGAGGGGCTTGAGCCCCCGTTCGTTCTCAGGCGCGCGCGTCTCGACTACGCCACACGCCCTTGGATACTGCTTTTTTGCTACGTCATCCCTGCGGACGCCGCTTGCGTTCACGTGCCCGTTCGGCGCGCACCAGGTCGGAAGTGGCATCGGCCAGCGTGCGTGCGCCGAGCGAGGCTTCCATGGCCTGCTGCGCTTCGTCGATGATGCCGCGCAGCACGACCTGGATATTCCGCCCCACCATGCACGCAGGATTCGGCTCCTCGCGATGCATGGCGAACAATTGCGCGTCATCCACCGCACGATACACCTCGAGCAAGGTGATGTCTTCAGGCGCCCTGGCAAGCAGCGCGCCACCGCCCGCGCCAAGTTGCGAGGTCGTAAGACCCGCCTCGGCCAGCATGGTCAACAGACGCCGGATCAACGCAGGATTCGTATTCACGCTGCCCGCGATCATCTCCGACGAGAGCGGCATGCCCTCCTGCAAAGACAGCAGCGCGAGCACATGCACCGCAAACGCAAACCGGCTACTCGTATTCACAGCGAACCTGCCCTGCCACGACAATGTGTAACCATAGTAATTACATTTAATCCGACTGTCAAATGGACGGACGCACGGGCCGCCACCTTACTTGTCCATCTGCTTTTGCGCATCGCTCGAATCGCTCGACGCAGACGAAGAAGCCGACACGCTAGCCGACGACGCCGAGCTTTGTGCCGACCATTCCTGCAGCTTGCGCCCCGCCGTCTCGAGGCCCTGGCCGGTCAACGCCGCCGCCTTGCCGAGTTGCGCATTTGTCGCGCTCGCCGCGCCTTGCAGGTTGGCTTGCGCGGTCGACGCCAGCGCGGCGGGATCGATTGTGATCGACGGCGCCGAGGCCGATTCGAGGTTCTGCTGCGCGGTGTCCTTGGTCGCATCGACCTGCTGGCCGACGTAGCTGGCTGCCTGATCGAGCTTTTGACCCGCGGCTTGCGCCGCATCGTTGAGCTTGCCGGCGACCTGCGCCGACGCATCATTCTTCTGACAAGCCGTCAGGCCGCCGAACACGAGGGCGACAACAGCGACACGGCGCAACAACGGCGAATGAATAGATAAAGTCATAATGGGGTGTGAGCCGCATCGAGCGGCTTCCGCATGCGAAAACGCGCCCATGATACGCCGTTGCGCCGCAGGCGCTCCGCATTGGCCCTCCGTCGCGGTTCTGTCAAACGCATTGGAGTAGACTGACGTCCCGCTTGATGTGTTCCGTTGATCAATTGGAGGCATGCGATGGCAGCAAAGAAGATCCTGTTCCTGACCGGCGACTTCGCCGAGGATTACGAAACGATGGTGCCGTTTCAGGCACTGCAGGCAGTCGGCCACGTCGTTGACGCGGTCTGCCCGAACAAGAAAGCGGGCGAGAAGATCAAGACAGCGATCCATGATTTCGAAGGCGACCAGACCTACACCGAAAAGCCTGGCCATCAGTTCACGCTCAATGCAACGTTCGACGATGTCGATTCGCGTCAATACGACGCGCTGGCGATCGCCGGCGGCCGCGCGCCGGAATACCTGCGGCTCAATCACAAAGTCATCGAACTCGTACGGCAGTTCGCCGAAGCAGGCAAGCCGATCGCCGCGATCTGCCACGCCGCGCAACTGCTCGCTGCCGCCGACGTGATTCGCGGCAAGCGCATTTCCGCCTACCCGGCCTGCGCGCCCGAAGTGAAGCTGGCCGGCGGCGAGTACGCCGACATTCCGGTCGACGCCGCGATCACCGACGCCAATTTCGTCACCGCTCCCGCATGGCCGGCGCATCCTGAGTGGCTGCGTCAATTCCTCGTGCTGCTCGGCACCCGGATCGAACTCTGATCCACAGGCGAGCGCCTTGCCCTCGCGGCAAGGCGCTCGCCTGCACCTGCATTTGAGACTAGTCCGATAGTTCTCAGCGGAAGGCTTTCCTATAGTCGCCGGTTGACTTGGGAGCCTTTTTCAATGGAACTGACTGATTGGATCGTCTTTCTCGCCGTCACCTTGATGGCGATTGCTTTTTTCTGTGCGCGCACACGGGCCAACTGGTCGCGAGCAGACCGCGCGCGACGTCTGGCCGGCACGCGCATGCTGGTGCAAGCCGCGTGCTCGCTGTGGGCCGCGCTGTTGATCGCCGCACACGGCCTGTTCGCCCTGGACGGCTTGCCCGGCCTGCATCCCGCACCGCTCGAGGCGCTGACCGGCGTCGCGATCCTGATCGTTTGCGGCTGCTACTGGTCGGTTCGCGGCGGCAAACTGCTCAAACCGCGCCGGCTCTTTAGCGCGTACTAATGCCGGGCACGGCATTGGCGGCATTGGCGGTAGGTACCACCGCACCGCCGCTCAGAGCGTGGCCCTCACGATCACCGAGGCCCGCGCGCACTTCGCGCACACCCCGAACCGTGTGAACGCCATTCACCACCGCGGCAGGCATTTCGACAGCCGGTTGCACTGCCCGCACCTCGGCTTCGGGCAGCGACAGATAAAACGTTGTGCCGATGCCTTCTTTCGACTCCGCCCACACGCGCCCGCCATGCCGCTCTACCACGCGTCGCACGAGCGCAAGGCCGATGCCTTCCCCCGCCGCCACATTGCCGTGCAGCCGCTGAAAGGCGTTGAAAAGCCGCGGCAGCGCGACCGCCGGAATGCCCAGGCCGTTGTCCCGCACGTAGAAAATCCGTAGCGAATGCACGCCCGGCGGCGCCGGTGTCGTCCCGATTTCGATCTGGCCTTCGCGCGCCGGGTCCAGATAATTGACCGCATTGCCGATCAGATTCGCGAACACCTGTTCGAGCGCGGTCGGATCGCCCCACACCGCCGGCAGCTCGTCGACGATGACGTGCGCCCGGCGCGCCCGGATCGACCCTTGCATGGCATCGACCACGCGCGGCACGATATCGCGCACTTCGACCTTTTGCTGCCGGTACTCGACGCGGCCGACACGCGACAGCCGCAAAAGCGCGTCGATGATATGCGAGGCCCGCAGCACGGCTGTCTGCAGGAAGTGCAGCGCTTCGCCGATATCCTCGTCCACGATCCGCTCGATGCGCTGCCGCGGTTCTGCCGCGAGCGACGACTGGCGCAGCGCCGCGCGCAGTTCGTCAGACGCGCGAATCAGTTCTTTCGAAAAGCCTTGCAGATTCACCAGCGGCGCACGCAGGTCGTGCGACACGCTGTAGATGAACATTTCGTTTTCCTCGGTCTGTTGTCGCAAGGTCTCGTTGATGCTCGCCAGTTCGCCGGTGCGGCGCGCGAGATCGGACTGGAAACGCGCCTGGATGCGCTCGGCTTCGAGCAGGCGCCGGCTGGTTTCATGCAAGGTCAGATCGAGCCGGGCGATTTCGTCGCGGCCCGGGCTAATCGGCGCCAGCGGCTCGTTGCCCGCGAGGCGCCCGGCGTTATCGGAGAGCAGCGCGAGCCGGCCGCGCACGCCGCGCGTGAACAGCCAGACGGCCAACGCGACGAACAGCAACGAGCCGAACACGGCCGCGACGACCAGCGTCAGTTGCCGTTCACGTGCGGCCTCGGCGGCGCTCGTGCGCAACGAGTCGAGGCGCCGCTCTTCAGTCTGGAAGGCCACCACCTGCTGACGGAAGCGATCGAGCACGTCGGCCGAGCCCAAGTCGCGGAAGCGATCAAGCAGATCGCGCCGCCGTCCGGAATGCAGCAGATCCTGAATGCGGTCCGACCATTGACGATAGCCCTGCACCGCCTGGCGCACCTGCACCACGCGCTCGACTTGCGCCGGGTTATCGGCAACCAGATCGGCCAGTTGGTCGATGCGACGGTCGACGTCCATCCACAAGGTGACCGGCGTACTAAAGTGGGTGTCGTTGGCGAGCACGGCGCCACGCAGCGCCACAGACTCGCCTAGCACCGGATCGAGGATCGCGGCAGTTTGACGCAGCACGTCTTCGCTATGGATGGCCCACTGCTCGGCTAGCGTCGCGTCGGACTGCGCCTTGACCAGGCCAGACAGCAGCGCCAGTTCGAAGAGGGCCGGAATTGCGATCAGCAACAGGCCTTTAGTGGTCAGTCTCATGCGTGCGCATTGGAGGTCGATGGCCGGCAGATCATGCACGGGGACGGCACATTATGTCGGCGTTTGCACAGGAAGACAAAGACGATGCGCCATCGACTATGGCTCGTGCCGCCCAATACGGGCCATGTGCAACGAATGCGCATAAAACGTCAGGCTTTTGAATTAAACGTAAATCAAATCGAATGTCATGCCCATAGTTGGATCATAAGGGCCGCTATGAGACAGTCATGCACTTTTATTGTGCTTTTATCGTTATTCGAGGTGCAAGGCAGCGTGCGCTTCGCGATCGGCAATGCGTGACACGAAACCCATCCCGGTGCGCCTTTGCACCTGATCGACGCCTCCCGGCACAAGTTTGGCCCGCTTCTTGCGTTCCATGCCCGCTTTTTTAGCATAAGCGGGACACATCGATGGAAAGTCTGAAAACCGGCACCGATACCCTCTTCCTTTTGCTGGGTGCCGCGATGGTACTGGCCATGCATGCGGGATTCGCGTTTCTCGAACTCGGCACGGTACGCAAAAAGAATCAGGTCAATGCACTGGTCAAGATTCTGGTGGACTTCTCGGTCTCGACGATCGCGTATTTCTTCATCGGCTACACGATCGCCTATGGCGTGCAGTTCTTTGGCAGCGCCGAGTCGCTGGCCGCGCACAACGGCTATGCGCTGGTGCGCTTCTTCTTCCTGCTGACTTTCGCCGCGGCCATTCCGGCGATCGTGTCAGGCGGCATCGCCGAGCGCTCGAAATTCAATCCGCAGTTGTTCGCCACCTTCGTGCTGGTCGGCTTCATCTATCCGTTCTTCGAAGGGATCGCGTGGAACAACCGCTTCGGTATTCAGGACTGGCTCACCCACGTGTTCGGCGTACCGTTTCACGACTTTGCCGGCTCGGTCGTGGTGCATGCGTTCGGCGGCTGGGTCGCGTTGCCGGCGGTGCTGCTGCTCGGTGCACGCCACGGCCGCTATCACCGCGACGGCGGCATCGCCGCGCATCCGCCGTCGAATATTCCGTTCCTCGCGCTGGGCGCCTGGGTGCTGACGGTGGGCTGGTTCGGCTTTAACGTGATGAGCGCGCAAACCATCGACAAGATCAGCGGCCTCGTGGCGGTCAATTCGTTGATGGCGATGGTCGGCGGCACCCTGAGCGCGTGGCTCGCGGGCCGCAATGACCCCGGCTTCACCTACAACGGCCCGCTCGCCGGGCTGGTCGCCGTATGCGCCGGCTCCGACGTGATGCATCCGCTCGGCGCGCTGGTGACGGGCGGCATCGCGGGCGTGCTGTTCGTCTATATGTTCACGTGCGTGCAGAACCGCTGGCGCATCGACGACGTGCTCGGCGTATGGCCGTTGCACGGCTTGTGTGGCGCGTGGGGTGGGCTCGCCGCCGGCATCTTCGGCTTGCATGCGCTAGGCGGCCTGGGCGGTGTGTCGTTCGGAGCGCAACTGGTCGGCACGCTGGGCGGCATCGTGGTGGCGACGCTCGGCGGCACGCTCGTATACGGGGTGATTCGCCTGACGGTGGGTCTGCGGCTCGACCAGGAGGACGAATACAACGGCGCTGACCTGTCGATTCACAAGATTTCCGCCACGCCGGAGTGAGAAACGGTCGGCTGACGCGCTAACCATCCAGCCCGGCCAGCGGCGCGCCGGAAGTTGCGCGTCCGCTTGACCGCTTGACCGCTTGACCGTTTGGCCGCTTGGCCGCTTGGCCGCTTGGCCGCATTGCCCATTTGCCCATTTGCCCATTTGCCCATTTGCCCGCATTGCCGCTCGGCCACATGGCCGACGCCTTCGGCCGCGACCACAACGGTCGCGCCACGAACGCGCTCATCGGTCCCCAATGCAACCGGCGATGCTAGACTTGCGCGCGGGAGATGGCATTCTCCTGGCATTCTCCAAACCGCCCTTGATGGCTGATGATGCCTGCTTCGCCCGGACGACTGCGGACGCGGCATCGCGCCGCCCGCTCACCCCGGTTTGTCGACCTTTTGGCTTCTCCAGAGTACCTCTGCATGTATTTGTCCATTCTCGCGGTCGGCATTGGCGGCGCGCTCGGTTCGCTGTTCCGCTGGTTTCTCGGTATCCGTCTGAACGGTCTGTTCACGGGTTTGCCGCTCGGCACCTTCGCCGCTAACGTGATCGCCGGCTACGTCATCGGCGTCGCGGTCGCGGGCTTCGCGCGGGCACCGCAGATCGCGCCCGAATGGCGGCTCTTCGTCATCACGGGCTTGATGGGTGGTCTGTCGACCTTCTCGACGTTCTCGGCGGAGGTCGTGCAGCGCTTGCAGGACGGCCGGCTCGGCTGGGCGGCAGGTGAGATCGTCATTCACGTGGGGGCATCGCTCGTGATGACGATCCTCGGTATCGCAACCGTTTCGTTGCTGGCACGCTGAAAACCGGCGCTGGATGCGTCCGGCGATTCCCGTCGCTACGCGCCTTTCCTGCGGCTGCGCAGCGCGAACGCGGCGAGCGTGCATCCCAGCATCGCAATACCTGCCACGAAGAAGGTATCGCTGTAAGCCATCAGAAGCGCTTCGCGGCCGATCACCTTGTCGACGATCCCCAGCGCCACTTCACGTGTGCCGGCGAGTCCGGACGCTGCCATCGCATCGGCCCGTCCCAGGTGACTCTGCGTCAACACCCTGACCATGTCGATCATGCGTTCCTGAAACGCGCCGTTGAATGGCGTGATCGCTTCTCCGATACGCGCGGCGTGCAGCTTCTCGCGTTCGACCACGATCTGACTGGCGATCGCAATGCCGATCGCGCCGCCCAGATTGCGCACCATGCTGAAAAGACCCGAGGCTGATCCAAGCTGGCTTTTCTCGATGCCGTCAACGGCCATCACACCGAGTGCGACCACCACCAGCGATTGTCCAATGCCACGCACGATCAGCGAGGGAACAACGACGTTCGCCGATGCGTTCACGTCGAGATGAATGTTCATCAGGCACCCGATGGCGACGAGCGTGAACCCGGCGATGATGGCCGTGCGTGCACTGGTGCGGCGCATTAAAGGCGGCGTCAGGAACGACATGACAAACTGAACCAGTCCATACGGCACCATCATGACGCCGATATCCCGCGCGCTGTAGCCCTGCAATTCGGCAAAGTAGTTCGGCACGAGAAACACGACCGCAAACACCACGCCACCGAACAGGAACTGCATCAGACTCGCTATGCCGAAGTTGTAGCGAGCCAGCAGCCTCAGATTGATGAACGGTTCTTCGCGACGAAGCTGCACGACCACGAAGATGGTCAGTCCAACGACCGCGATCAGAAACATGTTCGTGATGAAACTCGAGCCGAACCAGTCCTTGCGTCCGCCCTCCTCCAGCACGATCTGCAGCGCGCTGAGTCCGATGGCCATCGTCGTGATGCCAAGCCAATCTGCCTTGCGCAGCCGGTCCAGATGCACGGGCTCAGGTTTGATCGCCCAGCCGATTGCGCCCAGCAGCACGAGCGCGGGTGGGATCTGCAGATAGAAGATCCAGCGCCACGAATACATGTCGGTCAGCCAGCCGCCGAGAGACGGCCCGGCCGCTTGCGCCACGTTATTGGCGACGGCGAACAAGGCCATGCCGAGCGGATGCCGTGACGCGGGCAACTCCGTCACGATCAGCTGGAACGACAGCGGAATCAGCACGCCGCCGAACGCGCCCTGAAACGCGCGGGCGACGATCATCGCATCGATGGTCGGCGCCACCGAACACACCAGCGAGAAGACCAGGAATCCGGTCGTCCCGACCAGCATCACACGGCGGATGGAAAACACCCGCACGAGCCAACCGGTCAACGGAATGATGATGATCTCCGCCACCAGATACGCTGTGGTGATCCACGAGCCTTCCTCGAAACTCGCGCCGAGCGAACCGCGAATATCGGGCAGCGACGCATTGGTGACGTGCACGTTCATGCCGGCCATGAAGCAGCCGAACACGCCGCCGAGCACGGCCACCCACGCGCGCAGCGACACCGGTTCGTGAGTCGGAGAAGCAGCGGTCGTCGTGCTCATGAGCGGCTCGCGGCGGGCTGCACAACAGCGTTGCCCGAGGTGCCGGAGGTGCCGGAGGTGCCGGAGGTGCCCGTGTGAACGCGAGCGACCACCGACATGCCCGGCCGCAGGCTAATGGCCTCGCGTTGACCGGCGTCCACCTGGATCTTCACGGGAATGCGCTGCACGACCTTGGTGAAGTTGCCGGTCGCATTATCGGGCGGCAGCAACGCGAACTGCGCGCCCGAGCCCGGTGCGATGCTCAGCACACGCCCATGCAAGGGATGCCCCGAGTACGTGTCGACGTCGATCTCGACCGGCTGGCCGGGGCTCATCGCGGCGACCTCCGTTTCCTTGAAGTTGGCGATCACATAGACGTCCTGAAGCGGCACCACGGCGAGCAGCGGTTGCCCGGTCTCGACGTATTGACCCGCTCGCACGGTGCGCTGGCCGACCGTGCCGTCGCTCGCCGCGCGAATCGTCGTGTGGTCGAGATCGATCTGCGCGAGCGACAACGCCGCGCGCGCCACACCGAACTGGGCTTGCGCCTGTTCGATCGCCGCCATGCCTTGCGTCCGGCGCTTCTCCAGCACGGTTTGCTGGCCGCGCTGGATTTGCACGGTCGCGTCGGCCTTGGCAAGCGCGGCGTCGGCCGTGAGTGCGTCGGCATGCGCCTGTTCCCAGCGCTGCGCGCTCGACGCCTGCTCGGCCGCCAACTGCCGGTAGCGTTCGGCATCCGACTGGCGGCGGTTCGCACCTGCCCGCGCCGCGGCGACGTCCGCCTGCGCTGCGTCCATCACGCTGCGTTGCTGGGCGATCTGCGCGTCGAGCGTGGCGACATTCGCCTGCTCCGCGTGCAGAGTCGCGAGCGCCGTATCAACGGTCGCCTGAGCCCTTGCGACTTTCGCCGCGTAGTCCGCGCTGTCGATATGCGCGAGCACATCCCCTTGGTGCACCGGCTGATTGTCCTCGACCTCGACGCTCGTCACATAGCCGGGCACGCGCGAACTGACCGTCACCACATCCGCGCGCACATAGGCGTCGTCGGTGCTTTCGATAAAACGGCCGACGGTCCACCAGCGAATGCCCAGCACGGCAAGCGCGATGACGGCGATCGCCGTGCCCGCCAGCACAAGGGTTTTCCTGCTAAACGGCGAAGTCTTTCCTGGAACGACAGTGGTACTCATATCAAGACCTTGATGAGAAATTAACGGACACGCGAGGCAGCAGCACGATGCGCGAATGGGCCAGCCGGCTAGTGTTGCCAGCCGCCACCGAGCGCCTTGAACACGGCGATCTGATCGGACGCGAGTACTTCAGTCGACACGGCGAGCGCCGCGTCGCCCGCAACAAGACTCCGCTCGGCATCGAGCACATCGAGAAAGTCCAGCGCACCCGCCTGGTAATTCAGTTCGGCGAGATGGAAGGCGCGGGCATCGTTCGCGCGGGCGGCCTGCAACGCGCGTTGACGCTCCCACTGCGCGCCGTAGAACGTCAGCGCCTGTTCGGTTTCCTTCAGTGCCGTGAGCACGTTGCCCTCGAACTGGGCGAGCGCTTCCGTGTTACCGGCCTTGGCTTGCGCCAGCCGCGCGCGGCTCACCGCCATGTTGGGAAAGCGCCAGCTGATCAACGGCCCCACGCCCCAGGCCACTGCGTACTGGTCGCCAAGCGATGCCAGGCTGCCGGTCGTCGACAAGAAGTTCACCGAACCGCCCAACACGATCGACGGATACAGCTCGGCACGCGCGACGCCGACCCGGGCATCGGCGGCGGCCAGCCTGCGTTCCGCCTCGCGCAGATCGGGACGGCGGCGCAGCAAGGCGGCGCCGTCTCCAACCGGGAACGGCACGTTGAGCACCGGCGCGACACGGCACTGCTCGGCGGCCGGAGGAAACTCACCAGGCGGGCGGCCCAGCAGCACGGCCAGTTCGAACAGCGCAGCGCGACGCTTGCCCTCGAGCGTCGGCAGTGTCGCGCGCGTTTCGTCGAGAAAGCCGCTGGCGCGTGTGACCTCGAGATCGGACACCAGCCCGCGATTGCGTTGCCGGGTGGTCAGATCCACGAGGCGTTGCGCGATCCCCAGCGAGCGGTTGGCCACGTCAATCTGTTCGCCGTAGGCGCACACGTGCATGTACGCGTCGGTTGTCGACGCGACGACGGCGACGCGGACCGCGTCCGTAGCCGCCTGCATCGCATCGGCATCGGCTTGCGACGCTTCGACGAGATGGCGCACGCGCCCCCACAGATCGACTTCGTACGAGACCGCCAGCGAAGGCGCGTAAGCCCAGCGCGTGTCAGCCGACTCGCGCCGCGCTGCCGCGACGATCTGATCGGCGTTCTGCTTGCCGTAGTTACCGCCGAGTGCCAGCTGGGTATCGGGCAGCCTGGCAGCGCCGGTTTCGTTAAGCACGGCTTGCGAACGCGCAAGCCGCGCGGCCGCGACCGCCAGATCGCGGTTCTGCTCGAGTGCCTGCTGAATGAGGCCGTCGAGCACGGGGTCCTGGTAAAGACGCCACCAGTCGTCAGGTAAAGGCTGTTGCGCAACAGGCGCATGTTCCGCGGAGATGAACGGCGCGGACGCTGCAGCCGACACCTGTGGCGCGCGGTACGGCGCTTCCAGCGAACACCCCGAGCCAAGCAGCGCCAACGCCGCAACGCAAGCCACGCGCGGCGGCACGGGTGTGAAGCGACGTGGCACGCGCGGCCGACCCCGCGTGCCGGGACGAACGAGAGAGTGAACGGTACTAAAAGCAGTACGAAAGACGGTGCAAAAAGCGCCCGAAGGAACCATGACAGATGCTCGACTGTGGAATCGGAGGACAGATGGTAGAGTCCTGCGATCCGGTCATCTCTCGAAGAATTGCCATGCATCATCGCGAAATGGACAGCTTCGGTTTTTTCGAAAGCCAGAAGGCGCTTGAAGTCGCGCCCGTCACCGTGCTTGCCACGGATCAGCCCGCGGGCACCGTGTTCCCGCCACACGCGCACAGCAGCGCTCAATTGATCTACGCCATCTCGGGCGTGATGATCGTGCGCTCGGCCGCCGGCAGCTGGATCGTGCCGACTGGTCGAGCAGTGTGGGTGCCCGGCGACGTGCTCCATGAAATCGAAATCGCCAACGATGTGCAGATACGCACGGTCTACGTGGCAGCCAACGCGCGCGACACCTTGCCGGACAGTTGCAGGGTGATCCTGGTGAGCGCGCTGCTGCGTGAGTTGATCGTGACCGCGGTCGGCATCCGGCCGGCCGCCGAATACGGTGGACGGGAACGGCGCGTGCTGGAGTTGATCCTCGATGAGATCTGCGCTGCCGAACCCCTGCTATTGCATGTGCCGATGCCGCGTCATCCGGCGCTTGTCGAGCTGTGCGCTGAACTGATTGCGCAGCCGTCGCTCGACGCGACATTGCAGGGCTGGGCGCAGCGGGCCAACATGAATGCACGTACATTCGCCCGGGCGTTCCAGCGCGAGACCGGCATGACCCATGGTTCATGGTGCCGTCACACGCGGGTCCTGCTGAGCCTTCCGCAACTGGCAACCGGCGCATCGGTGCTCGATGTCGCCCTTGAACATGGTTACGACAGCCCTAGCGCATTCACGGCGATGTTTCGCAAGGTGCTGGGGGTCGCGCCCAGCGAGTACTTCAAGTGAGAGGTCCTCAAAGAAACGGCGCGACACCGACGGGTGTCCAATTCGCGACGACGAGGTGAAGATTCGCGTGCGCGGCGAACCGGTGTTGTCGAATAGACTGCCAACGCCGATGTGCGCGATTCAAGGCAGCAAAAATCCCGCCCGGCAATCCGACACCATCGACCGGGAGAATTTGACTGGATCTGATTCATTGCATGCGCGTTTTTTCGGTGCTCGCCGACACCGGCGGTTTTACTCGCAGCGCAGAACAACTCGGCCTTTCCACGCCTCATGTGTCGCGCGCTATCGCTCAACTGGAAAGTCATCTTGGTACGCGCCTTCTCCATCGCACAACGCGCTCAATGGCGCTGACCGAGGTCGGGTTGCGCTATCTCACCCGCGTGCATGAAGTTCTGGGTGCGCTGGATGCCTCTGAACGTGAAGTAAGTCTTGCCTCCGCCGCGCCACGCGGCACGCTGCGGGTGCATTGCAGTGCGAGTCTGGCCGATCACTTCGTCCTCCCGCTCGCGGCTGGATTCCAGCGTCAATACCCGCAGGTGAATTTCGATTTGACGGTGGCCTCGCAGATGCCCGATCTGATTCGCGAACGCTACGATATTGCATTGATCGCCGCTAATCACTTTCCCGAGTCCAATCTGGTTGCGGTGAAAGTTGGCACGATTCGCAGCGTGTTGTGTGCGTCACCCGACTATGTCGACGAACACGGCATGCCGCGCTCGCTTGCCGATCTTGCGGCGCACCGCTGTCTGTAAATTGGCGGGCCGGCATTTGCCGAGCGCGAGTGGTCAATGAAACGCGGTACGGAGACGACCACGGTGTGTATCGATCCCCAGCTCACCGTCGACGCCGGACGCTCCCTCGCGATCGCCATCCGGCAAGGCATGGGTATTGGGCCTTTGCCCTCGTATATCGCCGCGCAGGAGATACAGCTCGGCAACGTGATCACCGTGCTACCTGAGTACACGATCAACGAAACCGACCTGTACTTGCTGTACGCGTCCAGACAATACCTCGACCCGAAAATACGCGCGTGGATCGATTTCACAAAAACGCAGATTCAGATGCAATGCAGCAGCCAAGGGCAAGATCAGTATTGCTGTTCAAACCCGTCGTAGACTGAATTCGGTGAGTGCATTCGCCAGAATGTCCACGGCCTGCTCGGTCACGGCGTTGTAAAGCGACGCCCGCAATCCGCCAATTGAGCGGTGCCCCTCCAGTCCAACCATGCCCTGTTCACGCGCCATTGCCACAAACGCATCGTCGAGCCGCGCATCGCCGAAGGTGAACGACACGTTCATCTGCGAGCGCCAGCGACGGTCTGCGTGCACACTCACAGTGCCCTCCAAAGCGTCGAGCGTGTCATACAGCCGCCCCGCCTTCCTTTCGTTGATGCCTTGCATCGCCGGCAGACCGCCGATCTCAAAGCGTAGCCAGCGCGTAATCAACGTCAGCACATAGATCGCGAACACGGGCGGCGTGTTGTAGTTCGAACCGTGCGATACGTGGGTGCGAAAATCGAGGATCGCGGGCAGACCATCGGGTATCCGTTCAAGAAGCGAACGCTTGACGATCGCAACCGTCACCCCTGCCGGCCCCAGATTCTTCTGGGCGTGGGCATAGATCATCGAGTAATCGTCGGGCCGGAAGGCCTTCGACAGAAAATCAGACGACATGTCCGCAATCAGCGGGACTTGCGGGGATCCTTTCCAAACAGGAAATTGCAAGCCTTCCACGGTCTCGTTCGATACGTAGTGCAAGTAGGCGGCGGAGCGGGAGATATCCAGCTTATCGAGGTCGGGCAATTCCCGGTAGCCGGTCGTGTGGCCGTCCCACGCCACGTTACGCTCCGTCACCTTGGCCGCCTCCGCGGTCGCGCGGCCGCTCCAGTAGCCAGACGTCACGTATTCGGGTGGGGCGAATCCTTTCCCGGCGAAATTCATCGGAATCGTCGCAAACTGCAAGCTACTGCCGCCCTGCTGGAACGTCACGGCGTAGTCGTCGGAGAGTCCGAGCAGCGCCCGTATATTCTGTTCGGCTTCGTTCAGTATCGAGCGGAACCAGTCCGAGCGATGACTCATGCCGAGCACGGAGATGCCCGTTTCCGGCACGGCGGTAATCGCCTCGCGCGTCTGCTCCAGCACCGAGTCAGGAAGCGCACCTGGACCACCGGAAAAATTCAATGTATTAGACTTCACCGTGCCTCCAGGGCGCGTCGTTTAAGCAGGGTGTGAAACGACTGCCTGATGCGCTCCACCGCTTCCTTCTTGTACGGGAACTGACGGTTATTCCCATGCACAAGCATGCTCGCATTGGCTTCGAATACGACGACCGCGCCATCACGGTCAAGCGCACAGTCGATGCCGAAATAGTCCAATCCCATCGCGTCACGAATCGACTGCAACGCCGCGCGCTGCGCTACGCCGAAGACGCGCCACGGATCTTCGAGGAATGCCTGCTCTTCGGCCTGCATCCACGCATGGCTAACCATACTGGTCGTGACATGGTGGACCTTCCATTTGTCGTCGATGGCGAGGTGGTACGGCAGGATCTCGTCGCCGACACAGACGAAGCGGTACTTGCGGAAATAGCCGTCGTTGGACCGGTAGTCGACAAACGGCGTGAGGTAGTAGCTGCCTGCATCGTGCCGGTTCAGGAAGATCAGCAGTTGCGCGTGGTCCTCCATCCTCTCGAAGTCGTCGCCGCCATGCGTGCCTGCCGGCCTCACCAGAAGCGGAAACGATAACGTGGACGGCAAGGCGCTCGACAGTAATTCACGCATTTCGGCTGCCGGATAGAGACGCGTTTGCGGAACGCTGCAGCCCGGCACTTCCGCGAGGCGCCGCGCAACCGACTCTCGATTCGTCCCTGCAATGGCTTGCGGAGGATTGATGACGGGACTGCCGACACGGTCTATAAACGCTTGCGCGGGTCCGAAGAAAGCCTGCCCCCGATCGACGTCGGAAATCAGATTGACGACCACGTCCGCATAGATGCGCAGCCGCTTGACGTCGTAGTCCATATCCAGCAGCAGTGTGATGACATTGCTTTCGAAGCGCGCCTGCTCGATCAGATACTCAATTGGCGTATTGCCCGCGTTGGGTCCGAACACAAACAGCACACGGAAATCCGGTGGTGCGACGACGGCTGGGACCGTGATGAGCGGCTTCAATTTCAGCGCACGGCGATAGTTTGCGTCCGCCTTGGCGTCGAGCCCTAACGCCTGCTGAAAATTCGCCACGATGTGCAGGATCGCGGGATCGTTGGGATCGTGTTCAAGGGCACGCTCGAAGTAATCAAGCGCGCGTTGCCGCCGGCCCGCGCACGCCTCGGCGAGGCCAAGCTGTCGATACACCGCAACCTGGTCGCCGGGGCCGTTCAGCAGGTGCATGAGCCAACCGATTGCTTCGTCGAACCGATCTTGCCGGATCAATACCTGTGCGAGACCAAAGCGAGCATCCCAGTGGTCCGGATCCAACCCGATCACTTCACGGTAATGGCTTTCGGCGAGGTCAAGCTGTCCCGCTTGATGATGCGAGGACGCCTGGGAAAAAAGACGATCGATGGACATGATTGATGACCGCCGCAGGCGGAAACCTGACGCAATGCTTGCAGGTAGATGAAGCGAAGATTAAGACAGTCCGCTTGCCTGCTTGTACAGACGGAGACTGACCAGACGGAACGAAGGGAGGCAGCATAGCAGCGCATTCCTGCCATGCTGATCGAGACCTGAATTCAAAGACTTACCGGCCGTTACGAAGACCCCGCAACGTAACTTCTCGTAATACGAAACCGCGCGACGATAGCGTTTGCGCATTGAACCGAGGGGTCAAACGACGCATGCTTGCACCGTTCGCGACGATCGATCGCGAACCGCTGGACGGCGCGGCCACCCGTCGATTCATCCCCGAGGAGCAACATGTCTATTTCCGGCATTACATCTGTTGGAAACATCTACCCGACCGTGCAGGGCAATTCCGCTCAAAGCGCGACCAGTAACTTGACCGGTCAACCGCCGTCGACCGAAAAGCGCGTCCATGGCGGCCACCACGGCCATCATGCAAGCGCTGCATCGTCCTCGAGCACGACGGCAGACACGTCATCGTCGACCGACACCGACGCGGACAGTCTCCTGTCGCAAACGGCTTCCTCCACCACCACGCCGAACGGATCGACGCCGACCTACACCCTCAATGGCGTAGCACTGGGCAGCAACATCAACACCACCGCGTAACGGTTCGCTCACCGCCAGCTCAACTGCGCACGCTTGCGGGCCAGCGCCCCTCGCCCTCGCTCAGCCACCGGCCGGGTTATCTCCCTGGAGGTAAGCCGACCGGCGTCGACTGCCGGACAACGAGGACCGGAATCTCAGTGTGCGTCAGGACCTTCTGGGTCTCGCTGCCGAGCAAAAGCGCCCGCATGCCGCTTCGACCGTGGGACGCCATCACAATGAGATCGCAGTTCTGCTCTGCTGCAACGCTGATAATCGCCTCATAGGGATGAGCGCGACTCGTGGCAACCGTATTGCACTCGACACCTGCTTGCGCAGCCGCTCTTTTGACAATCCCCAGGTAGTCATCCGCACGCTGCCGGGCGGTCTGAATGATGCGATCTTCATTGTCCGCGATCATCTCGGTGCCATAGGCGAGGACATGAAACTCCGGGATGACGTGGAGTCCCGTGATTTTGGCTCCGCTCTCCACGGCGAGCGTGATCGTCATCTGAATGGCGGCCTCAGAAAGCGCTGAACCGTCGGTCGGCACCAGTAGATGCTTGAACATACCTTCCTCCCCATGACCCGGCCGGTTCGCGTTGAAATCGTGCTCGGCGCCTCTCCCCCTTGAACCCGGCGAACCTGAATCAGAAGCGGCCTCTTTGAGTATAGTCACCTTGATGACATAGGGCCGGGAGGCAAGCCCTTATGCACGCGTTCTGTGCGAGCGGTTCGCGGACCACTTTTAAGTATCGAAATACAGGTAGAACTCCCAGGGATGGGGACGCAGTTTGATCGGGTCAATTTCGCGTTTGCGCTTGTAGTCGATCCAGGTCTGAATCACGTCTTCGGTGAAAACATCGCCTTTGCGCAGAAACGCGTTATCGGCCTCCAGCGCCGCGAGCGACGCGTCGAGCGAGCCCGGAACCTGCCGTATGTTGCGAGCTTCTTCGGGCGGCAGGTCGTAGATGTTCCGGTCGAGCGGATCGCCCGGATCGGTCCTGTTTTCAATCCCATCGAGGCCGGCCATCAGCATCGCCGCAAAGGCCAGGTACGCATTGGCCGATGGGTCCGGGCAGCGGAACTCCACGCGCCGCGCATTCGGCGAATCCGAGTACATCGGGATGCGCGCCGCGGCCGAACGGTTGCGCTGTGACATGGCCAGATTGACGGGGGCCTCGTAGCCCGGGACCAGACGCTTGTATGAGTTGGTGGTCGGGGCGCAAAAGGCCATCAGCGCGGGCGCGTGTTGCAGCAAGCCGCCGATGTACCAGCGGCACAGGTCGGAAGTCAGCGCCCAACCGTTCGCGTCATAGAAGAGATTCTTGTCGTCTTGCCACAGGCTCTGGTGACAATGCATGCCGCTCGCGTTGTCGGCGAACAGCGGCTTCGGCATGAACGTGGCCACTTTTCCGTGCCGGCGCGCGACGTTCTTGCAGACGTACTTGTAGATCATCACGTTGTCGGCCATGCGCGTGAGCGTTGCAAACCGCATATCGATTTCGTTCTGGCCGGCGGTTGCGACCTCATGGTGATGCACTTCAATCTGCACGCCGGCCTGCTCCAGCGTCAACGCGATCTCCGAGCGGATTTCCTGCAGCGTGTCGTGAGGCGGCACCGGGAAATAGCCCTCCTTGTAGCGCTGCTTATAGCCGAGATTGCCGCCACCGTACGCGCCCTCATCACGACCGGTGTTCCAGTCACCCTCGGACGACTCGACATAGTAGAAACCGCTGTGCTGGTCCTGACCGAAGCGGATGGAGTCGAAAATAAAGAACTCGAGTTCGGGCCCGACGTAGCAGGTGGTCGCAATACCGCTTTGGCGTAGATAGTTTTCCGCTTTTTTCGCCACGTAGCGCGGATCGCGTGAATACGGCTGCTGCAAAATCGGGTCGACCACGTCGCAGATGATCGACAGAGTCGGCGTGCTGCAAACCGGATCGACGAAAGCGGTCGCCGGATCGGGTCTGAGCAGCATGTCCGATTCGTGGATCTCCTGGAAGCCGCGGATCGACGAACCGTCGAAGCCGATTCCAGCGCTGAACAGGCCCGGGTGAACTTCAGGAAGCGTGATCGAGAAGTGCTGCCAGAGCCCGGGTAAGTCGGTGAACTTCAGATCGACGATCTGGATACCATTTTTCCGCACCAGATCGATCACATCGTTCGCGCTTGCGGGTCGAGTGACGTGGAAGCGGCCTGCTTCGACAGACACCGTGAGAGGCGATGCCGAAGCTTGTGGCGTAGTGGACATGGGCTTTCTCCTCTCCAGGCACGCTGCCTCTGGTCCAACTTTAGTCCGTCCGCGGGCGAAAACAAGGCGCCTGCCCGCCTCGCTACCGGTCGCCCGCCAGCGCCTTCAGATGGGCCTCGCCCGCATCCTGAGCCGCAGCGCGCATGGCGAATGTGTCGTCCGACACCATGGCCCGTTTGACCTTTTGTGCCCCGAAGTCGACCAGCGTAATGACCCAGACATACTCGCCAGCCTGCTCGGCTGTTTGCACGAATGCGCGTACGTCTTCGCTGTCGTTTGCCTGCGTGTTCATGTTGACCTCCTGAGAAAGCGTCGCGGAAAGAAAACGGCTCGCATACCGGATGACTGCCCGTTTTATGGAAGTTTGCCGATAATCGCGCTGCACTCCTCCTTCGTGAACGCACGGAGCGTTTGCGTGCGGACATTGCCTGCCGACCCTAGCGCGTAGCCGAATGCCGCGAAGCTTTGCTCATCCGGTGCGTCGATGACCGTGACAATGTCGTATTTGCCCACTGTCCAATAGATCTGTTTCATTTCACAGCCAAAGGTTTTGGCCAGCTCAGCCGCTTGACCGGCCCGCTGTGGGCTGTTTTTGATGTTGCGTATACCTTGATCGGTGAATTGTGCAAGAACCACATAAGTCGCCATGACGATTCCCCTTACGATTGGTACGAGTCGGGATTCCTACGCGCAAGCTCGACCGCGAACGCTACTGTGATCGGGCAGCTCGAAAGCGTTCTGCGCGTAACCTGAGTGTAGGCAATGGGAGCGCGCGCCACAGAGCGTTTGGCTTCATGGGCTGTGGCAAGTCCCCGTGTGGTCGCAATGAGCAAATGACCTTGCGTGCCGACCCTCCTGGCGTTACGTTGGCAACTATCGGGCCAACCGTTAGGAGATGGTGCGATGCAAAACCTCGTCCAGATCGCGTGCGCAACCTGCCTCGTCGTGGCAACCGCCGCGACCGCGCAAACCCCGGCCTCACAACCCGCCGCGGGCGGGACGCCCGACAAGATACCCTTCGACATTCCCTATGGCACGCCGATTGGTCTGGACACCGCGAAGCGGCTGCTCACGATTGCAGAAACCGAAGCGAAGAAACACGACTGGAAAATGAACATTGCGGTCGTCGACACGCATGGCGAACTCCTCGCGTTCGAACGAATGGACGGTGCGCAGTATGCGTCGATCGCGATATCGCAGAACAAAGCGCGCACGTCAGCACGATTTCGTCGCGAAACCCGGGTCTTCTACAACCAGTTTGAGACCGGCCATGCCTATGTGAACACGCTCGATCCGGGGCTGGTGGCATCGCCGGGAGGATTCCCTCTCGTAGAAGGAGGAAAGCTTGTCGGCGCGATCGGTTGTAGTGGCGGCACAGGCGATCAGGACGCTGCTGTGTGCAAGGTCGCCGCCGATACGATCAAATAGTGCGACGCCGCTGTCGGCGGCGCCGTGATGGTCCCAAGGCCACCACGGCAATGCTTCGGGTTCTCACCGACGGCTGGATCGTCTTCAGAATCGGTGCTTTATTCCCACGCCGACCAATGCCTGCGAGTCACCCGAGGCTGGGGAAAGACTATTGATCTGGGCATACGAAAACTGCGAGCCGTCCCCATGAACCCGCTGATAGACGCCATCCGCATACAGACTTGTTCGTTTCGACAGGGCATAGTCAGCCAGCAGGCCAAGCTGGTTCCAGTGCGGCGATCTCCCGCTAACGCTGGCAGTGGTATAGGTATACGCACCCTTCAAATCCAGCGAAGACGTCGCATGGTAAACAGCATTGATTTCGTAGTTGTTGAAGCTCATGGAGTTTGCCCCTGTGAACTGGGCGTTCTGCCACTCGCCGGTGGGTGAGGAAAGAACGGTTCGCGTGACGTTGGCGCTCAGATCAACATGATCGAGCGCATAGCTAGCGCCTACCCCATAGATCCGTTGCCTTGCAGCCGTGAAGTTTGCATCAGCGACATCCACCGCGCCATACGAGCCAGGCACATCGTCGCCTGAATTATCGAGCTGCTCGTACACCGCCGCGAGCCTCACCGGCCCCGCCGAATACGCCACACCGGCTGCCCACAAGCGGTTGTCCGCAAAGCCAGATCCCGAGACTGACGTTGCAGACGACTTATTGCTAAACGCGTACATGCCGCCGAACTCCAGACCCGCCAGGCTGATACTCTGATACTTGATGGCGTTGTTCACCATATAAGTCCCCCAGAGGTTATCGTTATCGAGCGGATGTGCGTAAAGGACGCCGCCCCAATTCCCTCCCGCCGCGAAATCCCCCAGGTAGTCCGCAACGGAGTCCAGCATGCGCCCCATCTTCAACGTGCCGGCCGTGCTGTTGCTGAGGCCCACCCACGCGTAGTCCCCAAAAAGACGGCCACTCGGCCACGTTGTGCCGTTGGCGGTCGAGAAGGCCGATCCCAGTTTGAAAATGACCTTGTTTCCGCCACCGAGATCCTCCGCGCCGCGTAAGCCCCATACGCTCGTTTCGGTAGGTGAGGCAACAAATTGAAGCGCATGATTGCCGCCCTGATTCGTTGAATAGAAAATGCCGTTGTCAATCAGACCATAAAGCGCAATGCTCGACTGCGCATGTCCCGTGAGCGCAAGTAGACCCATAAAGCCACCTAGCAATACATGGCGTTTCATTTCTTATTCCGGTTCAAGAAAGTAACTTCAGAGAAGACGATGGACGTGCCGACGCCCTCGGAGCGCCTCATTGCACCAATGCGCAAGAGGCAGCTTCCGATAGCGACGCACCTATCAGGGAGACTTCGGCTTAGAGGTTGTCCACTCGTATGGTTCGCTCGGCGTGACCTACACGGTGCGTTCGCATGATCCAGTAGTAGATCGTTCCGGGTATCACGATGCCGACAATCCACGAGATGTCGACGCCACCGAGCAGATTGAATAGAGGGCCAGTGTAAAACTCACTTGAGAGGAAAGGGATCTGCACCACCACACCGATTACGTAAACCGCAATGCCAAGAATGTTCCACTTCCCGTAGCGGCCATTCACATCGGACAGTGCCGGAATGTCGACGTACTCTCTGGAAACGCAGTAGTAGTCAACGAGGTTGATAGCGCTCCACGGCGTGAAGAACGCTAATAGGAATAAAATAAACTCGGTAAAGGTTTTAAGGAAACTGTGATTGGCCGCAAGCGCGAGGCCTGTATATATCGCAACGACCGCAAGTATCATCACGAGGCGCGCGCCTCTTCCAATGACCTGCTTGCCGTTTAGTGCGGTTGTAATTGTGGCGACTGACATGACGCTTCCATACACGCAAAGCGTTGACGCAATGAGCTTCCCAAGCGTGATCGCGAGGTAAAGCACCGCCGCAATCGCACCCGCCGAACCCAGCCCCACCATGAAGGTCACTTCGTGCCCTGCGAATTGCGCCCCTGCAATGGCTGCGGCGAACACGCCAAAGGTCATAGCGAACTGGGATCCCAGCACTGAGCCAATGCCCACCGCAAGGAAGGTGACCAACGGCGAAGTTGATCTTGGCAGGTAACGGGAGTAATCCGCCACGTACGGACCGTACGATATCTGCCATGAGGCCGATAGCGACACGGCAAAAAGGAATGTTGGCCATGTGAAGTGCCGGGTGCCCAACAACGTCGAAACCTCATGTCCGTGCAGAAGGCTAACGAAAAGATAAACGAAGGTCAGCCCGCCCACCACACTGTAGACACGCCCCATTGCGTGAATGGTCTTATAGCCAAACAACGCTAGCATCGTGACAAGCGCGCCGAGAATCAGAATGGCGTTGGTGGTGCTCACATGGAGAAGTTGACCAACGGCCTGCCCCGTCAGAACCGTCCCGCCCGTCAGAAAACCGATGTACATGATGCAGACAAGCACCAGCGGAATGATCGCGCCGTACACGCCGAACTGGACACGGCTCAGTATCATCTGCGGCAGACCAATCTGCGGTCCCTGTGCGCCGTGAAGCGCCATCACCACGCCGCCTATCAACTGGCCAATGAACAGGCCGACCAGCGACCAGAACACATCGCCGCCCAGTACGACGGTAAGTGCGCCCGTGACCGCACACGTAACGGTGAGGTTGGCGCTGATCCAAAGGGTAAATTGGCTCAGAGGGCTGCCGTGCCGTTCGTTGTCCGGGATATAGTCAATTGAGCGCCGCTCTATCAACACCCCCTTCTTGGAAGGGGAATCTGAAGTCGCCATGCTTGTCTCCATGTAATGCTTATTGTCAGAATTCATTTCGAAACGGATTGAACGATGTCAAACGAGACCGGGGTTCTTGCCA
The DNA here is from genome assembly GCA_900142905.1 of Burkholderia sp. GAS332. Lineage (NCBI taxonomy): Bacteria > Pseudomonadati > Pseudomonadota > Betaproteobacteria > Burkholderiales > Burkholderiaceae > Burkholderia > Burkholderia sp. GAS332. Next base: position 3,320,911 of record FSRV01000001.1, read on the forward strand.
ACCGTTCCGGTCGTGCTCTTCAAAATCCCGTTGTTTCGCGCGCGCCTTCGTCGACCGATTCCGTTGCGACCTGATCCTCGATCTCTACATCGAGCCTTGAGCGAAGTACGGCCACGAACATGGCAACGCCAATCGGCGCCACGTCGTCGTTGAAGTCATATTCCGGGTGATGACACATGCGCCCACCTTGCCCGAGCAGGAAGTGGCACCCAGGGCGGGCCTCGAGGAAATTCGCCACATCGTCGCCCGCCATCAGCGGTGCAATGCTCTCGACGACATTGTGTTTTCCGACCACTTCATGGGCTGCCGAGATCACGCATTCCACGGGACCCTCGCTATTGATAATGGGCGGTGTGCTATTCGAGTATTCAATATCGATCTGCGTACGATTAGCGAGCTCGAGACCCTTGCAGATATCGTGAATGCGCTCGATGGCGAGTTTCCGCGAGGCAGCAGACAACGCGCGGACCGTTCCATCCAGCACGGCCTCGTGTGGAATCACGTTGGGCGCATCGCCTGCATGGAAGCGCGCGATGGTAATCACGACGCTTTCCAACGGGTTGACCGACCGGCTGACGATGGTCTGCAGCGAAGAGACCAGAGTCGCGCCAATCGTAATGGGATCCACGCCGAGGTGCGGCATGCCCGCGTGCGTACCTACGCCCTTGACGCGGATTGTGAAGAAGTCCGAGGAGGCCTGCTGCGCTCCCGCGCGCACACCGATCTTGTGCGGCGGCAACATCGGGTCGTTGTGCAGGCTATATATTTCATCAAACGGGAATCGCTCAAGCAGACCGTCGTCCAGCATCGCCTGACTACCGCGAACGATCTCTTCCGCTGGCTGGAATATCAACACGACCTTGCCACGAAACAACGGATTCGCGGCGAGGTAGCGGGCAGTGCCCAGGAGAATGGACACGTGCCCGTCGTGACCACAGCCGTGGAACACACCCTCAAAGACGGAGCGGTAAACTGGCCGACCCTGTTCATTCATTGGCAGCGCGTCCATGTCAGCACGAAGCGCGATCGTCGGCCCATCGCCGAGTCTGCCGCGGATAATGCCCACAACGCCGGTCTGTCCAATTCCCGTATGAACCTCGACGCCAAAACTGCGCAGAAGCGTCGCAACAAACTCGGCTGTGCCGTGCTCCCGGAATGCGATCTCCGGCTTGCTGTGAATCATGTGCCGCCATGCTCTCATGTCGGTAGCTAGTGTTTGAATTCGCGGGCTGATGTGCATGCTTTGTGCTCTCTATCTGAGGATGCCCGGCTCGGCCGGTCGTGGTGTTAGCCGGCGTCCGGGCGATCCGGACGTGAATGTCGTCCTTTCTGGTGAAGCATGCTATGTGGAGAAATTGGGCGTGGCCAATGCGAATATCCAGACAGCCTATGCACAGTGCGCATAGCCTTGCCCAACGGGCATTAGCTCATCGCGAGAGGCGCGTTGCCGTCCCGTAGGGAGTTACCCTCGGGACGGCGCGCGTCGAACCAGCGTTCGGTGCAGCGCGGATTCGTGGCTCGCCGGTATCGTGATATATATGTTGACCATGGGACATGGGATCTCAAGCCTGTGCGGCACGCGCCCATGTACCACAGTCGGATTGACAGAAAGGTAGGACGTCCCGGTCGCCAGTTGCACGGCAGTGCCCAGTTCACACCTTTCGCTACTTTGTAAAAGACACTCGTGGATATCCGCAAACTTCGTCATGTGTTGAGCCTGGCACAACATCTGACATTCAGTCGCGCCAGCCTCGACGTGAACCTGAGTCAACCCGCGTTGTCTCGCAGCATTCAGTCAATTGAGGCCGAACTAGGCATTGCGCTTTTTGATCGCAGCCCGAGCGGCGTGTCGTTGACGCCGTTCGGCAAGGTTTTTACGGAGAGAGCACGCAGAATCGTTCTGGAAGCGAACGAGTTGCAGCGAGATCTCGCTCTCATGCAACTCGGCGACTATGGCGAACTATCGATCGGCCTCGGCGCAACGCCTGCGATCCTCTTGACCCAGCCGCTCCTTGACTATTTCCTGATGCATGCGCCCAAGGTGCATGTGAGCATCAAGCGAGGTGGCCGGGATGCCCTGTTGCGCCTTCTTCTTGACGAGCAGGTCGACATATTCTTCGGCGACATCGCGCTGCTGGAGGACCGAAGCGATCTGCATCTAAGTCCGCTGCCTCGCTGGTCCAGTGGATTTTTCTGTGCCCCGGACCACCCCCTCGCAGAGCGGTCGGTCGTGGCTCGTGATGAGCTTCTGAGTCACCGAATAGGTTCCATTGAGTTGTCACCATGGGCCATGGCTGACCTTTGCGAGTATTTCGAACAGTCGATCGCCTCTGTCATTTCATTCCGGAGCGATGATTTCCGCGATGTTGAAGCCGCTGCCGTCGGCGCAAGGGTGGTCGTGTTTGGCAACCGGTCTGTATTCCGAAACGCGATCCAGCGCGGTGCACTCGTCGAAGTGCCGCTGGATCCGCCTCTCGAGCGCGCTGCCCGATTGGGTTCGGTGACCCTCGCGGCGCGAACGCTTTCGCCCGCTGTGGCACGCGCGAAAGCGCTAGCTGAGTCTATCTTTGCAGACTACGCTGCGACAGAAATTAAAGCGAAAATTGATTAGTCACCTTGAACCGATAGGACCGAACTGCGCTTTTTAGCTTTCTCTACGGAACGCAAGACGACCACGAAATTGCTCGACATTGCGAAGGACCCTCACTCCTGTAACCGGGGACTTAACCGGCGCCGGAAATCTCCTCGATGCATACACTCGAAGTGCGGCCTCGACCCTGAGGACATTAGCGCGAGCGCCTCACCCTCACAGCCGTCCCGGACGCGGATCGGCCACGAAGCCATCATGGTTGGGCATCACCACACGCGGCAGCGAAGCCGCATCGAGCCGCGTATTCGCCGGCACGATGCCGTTCTGGTTGAGCAGGAATGCGCTCACCGCGTACACCTCGTCGGCGGAAAGCGATTCGGGCGCGTTGTAAGGCATCGCGCGGCGGATATAGTCGAACAGCGTCGTCGCATAGGGCCAGTAGCTGCCGACGGTGCGCTTCGGCTTCGCGCTCGCGAGCGTGCCCTGCCCGCCTATCAGCGGATCGCCGAGACCGCCCTGGCCCTGCGCACCGTGGCACGCCGCGCATTTCGCGGCGAATAGGTGAGCGCCGGTGGCGACATCGCCGCTGCCCGCAGGCAGGCCGCGGCCATCCGGCGCGACGTCGATGTTCCAGGCGGCGAGGTCCTGATCCGTGACCGGCGTGCCGATATCGTGGGACGCCTCAGCGTACTGCCCACCCGGCGCGATCGACGAACATGATGCCAGCGCCGTGAGCGACAGCAGCGCGGCTAGCGCGACTCGCACCGGCGTGCGCATCGAACGGCCCTTACGCATTACGCACCTCGCCACTGGCGTCGACACGCCATTGCTGGATCGCGTTGTAGTGGTACTGCGAATTCAGGCCACGCGCGGCGACGAGCTCGGCACGTGTCGGTTGCATATAGCCGGTCGAATCGGTGGCGCGCGAGAGAATCGCGGCGGCGCCACCCTCCCAACGCCAGTCCGCCTGAAAGCGCGTGAGCGCGCGATCGCGGATCGCACCGTCCAGACGCGCGAGGCGCCACGTCGCACCACCATCGGTCGACACTTCCACTTTGCGAATCGTCCCGCGTCCGGACCAGGCCAGACCGGCGATCGGGTAATAACCGTGCGTGGTGAGGCGATGTCCCGGCGACGGTCGCGTAATCACCGACTTCGCGTCCATCTCGAACGCAAACTGACGCGCGGTACCGTTCGCGAGCAGGCTGGTGTATTTCGAGGTTTCCTCGCGCGTTTGCAATGGCGCGTCGATCACCTTCAGCCGGCGCAGCCACTTGACGTTCGTATTGCCCTCAAAGCCGGGGACGATCAGACGCAACGGATAACCGTTCTCGGGGCGCAAGCGTTCGCCGTTTTGCGCGTAGACCACGAGCGCGCGGTCGAGTATCCGTTCGAGCGGGAGACTGCGCGTCATCGCAGCGGCGTCCGCGCCTTCCGCCAGCAGCCAGCCACCGCTTGTTGCGTTGCCGGACGCCGTCACACCACCCACCTCCTCCAGCAAGGTCGACAAACGCACGCCGGTCCATTCACAGCACGACAGCAAACCATGCGTGAGTTGCACCGGCATGCCACTCGGGCCGTTCCATTCGTTGCCGGTATTGCCGGAACATTCGAGGAAATGGATTCGCGATTCGGACGGCAGGCGCAGCAGGTCGTCCATCGTGAACAGTTTGGGCGTGCGCACGAGGCCGTGAATGGCCAGCCGATGCTGATCGGGATCGATGTCCGGCACGCCGCCGTGATGACGTTCGTAGACCAGACCGTTCGGCGTGAGCGTGCCGTGCAGGTCGGCCAACGGCGTCATGGACGAAGCCGCACCAGGCAGCGGCCACGCACGCGCGCTCCGCCGCACGACATCTGCCTCGTGCGGTGACGGTACGCCGTAGGGATGCTCGAGAATGGGCGCGCCGGGCTCACGGCTCGATTGTGCGACCGTGAGGGGCTCGAGCAATTCGCTTGCGGTGGCGGCGTGGGAAACAACCAGGCCGCCGGCTGCCAGACGACCCAGGAGTCGACGGCGGCCGCGCGACGGCGGAGAGTTGTGCGGGTTCATCATGGCGTCGGCGCATCATAGGCAAGCCAAATAGCCTAACGATGCCTGCGTTCATGGCCAAACGATAAATTCGACTATCGATCGACGCAGACCGCATATCAGACGGACTGGGCTCGCCGTTAAGCCAGCACGTTCGAGAACACCCGATCCGCAAGACGATTGGAATCGGTCCCGCTGTTGAGCACGCCAACCGCCTTCAGGTCGTCGGCATAAAGCGAGATCTCCTTCTTGAACGCGTCGCCGACCGGATGATGACGATCGGTATGGCTCTTGAGCATCGCCGTCAATTGGCCCACGTCGGCGGACGGCGTATAGACCGAGAAAATCGCCGCCGCATCGGCCGGATGATTGGCCGTCCACTCGGTTGCTTCGAGCAGCGCCTGCGTCAAGGCCTGCGCGGTAGCGCGGTCCTTTCGCACTAGCGAACCGCGCACGCCAAGCACACAGCACGAACGTGTCTGATATTCACCGCACAGATTGTTCGACACTTCAACCAGGCGATCGGATTCGCGGATCGTCCAGATGTTCGGGTCGCCATCCGCGATCGCCTGAACTTCGCCCTTCTTCAGCGCTTCGCCCAGCAGGTTCGCCGGATATTGACGCCAGTTCACATCGCGCTCCGGATCGACACCAATCTTCTTCAACACGATGGCGAAGAAATTCTTGGTGGGACTCGCCATATCGCTGACGCCGATCGTGCGGCCCTTCAGTCCGGCCACATCGACGATGCCCGACGCGCGTGTGGCCAGCAAACGCATGCAACCGCCGTGAATCCCAGCGGTCAGTTTCACATCGAAGCCCTGCTCCAGCGGCTTGATCCAGCGCAGCGCCATGCCGACGCCCGCATCTGACTTGCCCGTCGCGATCGCCTCGAGCAACTGATCGGTCGACCCTGAAAAATTCACGAGTTCCACCTGCAAGCCGTGTCGCTCAAAAAAGCCCTGCTTCACCGCAACGGCCACAGGCGCGGTACAGATCGCGCCAGCGTTCCAGGAAAGCTTGAGCGGCTTGAGCGGAGCCTGCGGCGTTTGGGCAACAGCAAGCGAGCCCGACACACCCAGCCACGCACCGCCGAGCGCCGCGGCGCCTGCAGTCCAGGCCGTCTTGCGCAACCACGCGCGGCGGCCCTCGCTCAGCGGAGATTCATCGTAGGGATTCATGGTTGACTGTTCCTCAGGTCGTTATCGATTGTTCTATTCGTTCAGGTATCGAGTCCGAGCTGGGCGAGCGCCTCACGGCGCAGCGCCACCAGTTTCGGATCGTCGCGATGGCGCGGATACGGCGCGTCGTTGTGCACTTCGGCGACCACGCGCGCGGGCCGTTCGCTGAAAACGATCACGCGGTCGGCAAGCAGCAGCGCCTCTTCGACGTCATGCGTCACCAGCAGCACGGAAAAGCGCGCGTCCTGCCAGAGCCGCGCCAGTTCACCCTGCATGCGGATGCGTGTGAGGGAATCGAGTTTGCCGAACGGTTCGTCCAGCACCAGCAGCGCCGGATCGTTGACGAGCGCGCGGGCCAGCGCGGCCCGCTGCGCCATGCCGCCCGACAATTGATGCGGAAACGCTTCCGCGAATTCACTGAGACCGACCAGTTTCAGTGCGGCGTCGATCCGTTGCTTCACCCGTTCCTCTTGCGGACTGTTGCGCCGCGCAAAGCGTCTGCGCTGCGCCTGCGGACCGATCCCGACGTTGCCGCGCACCGTACGCCACGGGTACAAGGTCGGATCCTGGAACACCACCACGCGCGACGGATCGGGGCCGGAAATCGCGGTGCCGTCGGCCAGCACGCTGCCCTGCGTCGGTGTATCGAGTCCCGCGACAAGACGCAGCAAGGTGGACTTGCCGCAACCGCTCGGGCCAAGCAGCGCGACGAACTCGCCCGGCTCGACCACGAAGCTGACGTCCTGCAGCACCGGCAACGCAGCGCCGTGCAGCGCGAATTGATGGCTGACATGGCGCACGTCGATGCGCGCGCCGTCGCGGATCGACGCAACTGCCGCGGCCTGATTCAGCACTTCGGGTACGGCTACCATTTGAGCAATCCTTTTTGCCACGCCAGCAAACGGTCACGCAGGCGGAACAGCAACGTGATCAGACCCGAGCACATCAGCGCCATCACGAGCAGCGCGGCATACATATTCGAATAGGCCGCCCAGCCCTGTGCCCATTGCAGGTACCAGCCGAGCCCCGCTTTCACGCCCATCATTTCCGCGACGATCAGCACCGAGAACGATGCACCAAGACCCATGAACAGGCCGACGAACACCGACGGCAACGCCGCCGGAATCGCGACGCGCAGGATCAGAAAACCGGGTCTCGCGCCGAGCGTGCGCGCGATGTCGTAGTAGGCCGAGTTGACGCCGGCCACGCCTGACCAGGTCAGCACGGCAACCGGAAAGGCGGTCGCCAGCGCGATCAGGAACACACTGGCGCTAAAGCTCGATGGAAAGAAGAAGAACGCCAGCGGCAACCACGCGGTAGCCGGTAGCGGTCCGATCAAGCGCAGGACCGGATGGACCCAGTAGCTCACGGCCTGCGACCAGCCGATGCTCACCCCCGTCACGAAACCGGCAGCCGCGCCTAACACGTAGCCATAGGCGAGCAAGCCAAACGAATGCACGACGCTCGAGCCAAGCCGCGGGTAGTCTTCGGCGTAGACACCGATCAGCGCCTGCGGTGGCGCGAAAAAGGGTCGCGGGAGCCATTCGAGTTGCGCCGTGACGGCTTCCCATACGCTCACGCCAAGCGCCAGCGCGAGCAGCCACGGCATGGCCCCGAGCCAGGCACTGGTGCGCGTGGGCGTGGTGGCCTGGGCAGAGGGGTTGCGCCATCCCGCGACGGCCGTCGCGACAGCGAACGCCGCGAGCACCAGCTTGAGCGCGATGAATTCTTTCGTGTACGGCCAGTCGTCCGCACTCGGCCACCATTCGGTCAGCGCCGCGCTGCCGAACCACGCTATGGCAGCAAGACCCGCAATCAGGACACCGCGTGAAACCCCACGCCGGGTGACAGCGCGGTTGACGTCGCCCGGGTCCGCGCCGATGGCCGGAGCGCGTGTCGCGATGGATTCGAACTGAGTGGACATAGCGATTCCAGCCTCCTGCCTTGTTGCGTTATCGTGACCGCGTCCTTGGGAGCCGCATGCATCCGCTTAGGCCCACTTCATGCGACGTCGACCCTGTCGCGTTGCCAGACGCTCTGTGCGTAGATTGATTCGTCGAAATCGGCGGCAATGTCGCCATGAATGCGTGCTTCATGCGCGTCCAGATCGGCGAGAAACAGATCGCGGCTGATTCGCTGCACCACCGCGGGAATGTCGCGCTTCATGCTCGGCACGTCGCCGACCGGCAGTCCGAAGCTGACGAAGGCAGCCGGGTTGTAGACGTGGATATGCTTCAGATAAGGCGCTTCCCCCTCGACCTTCTCGAGGTACTCCAGCGCGGCCCCGAGATACGGATGCGCGCCCAGTGCGTCGTCGCTATCGCTCGCGGCGGGCACATATTGATCGCGCCACAAGCGAATATGCCCGGCGATCTGCGCCAGTTCCGGCCGAAGCGCGGGATCGACGACGTAGCCCGTGCCGGCTATGACGAAATCGAACGCCAACGACTCACCCGCCACCTCGGTCTCGACGTGCTCGTCCCGGACGCTTGCATGTGTCCACGGCGTGCCGAGATGCAGATGAAAGTTTGGAAAGCGTGTGACGCGCTCCACGGCGTCGACGGGCGGCGTCGAACCGGCGTGGCGGAAGCGCCGCGCCTGCGACCAGCGAATCGCGTCAGGCAAATGGAAATAGTTGTCGTACGCGCCGGGATAGGCGCGCGTGCGGGTCACCGGCACCGACGCAATGCGCTCGCGTCGTGCGAACAGGTGCACCTGCCCTGCTCCAGCTTCGAGCGCCGTTGCTGCGGCATCGAATGCGGATGCCGCGCCACCGATCACCGCCACGGATTTGCCGCGCAGCGCAGCGAAATCGATCGCCTCAGAGGTGTGGGCAAGCAGTGTCGGCGGAAGACTTTTCAGCACAGCGGGAATGTTCGGCCCGCCATTGCCCGCTACGCCGTTGCCGAGGACGATCTTGCGCGCCGTCTCCACGACGCTCCGAACCGTGGCGCCGTCGCGCACGTCCAGATGCAAACGAAAATGCTCACCAACGGGTTCGATCCGCGTAAGCCGTGTGCCGTAGCGAATCGGAATTTCGAGGAAATGCCGGTACCACGCGAGATATTCCGCCCAGCGCGTGCGGGGGATCCGGTCGATCTCAGCGTACGACGCAGCGCCGAACCGCGCTTCATACCACGCCTGAAAGCTCAGCCCAGGCAAGCCCGCCTCTGGACCGATCAAAGACTTGGGCGTGCGCAGTTTGTTCATGCGGGCGCGATTCAACCAGACGCCCGATTGACCTTCATCGGCTGCGGCGTCGATCACACTGACCTGACCGATGCCGGCGCGTCTCAGTGCGAAGGCGAACGCCGTGCCGGTTTGTCCGCCGCCGACAACCACCACGTTATGGTCGATGCCATCGCGCGGCGGAACCCAGTTCTCGGGTGCGGGACCAATCAGCCGAAGTGTGTCGAGCGCGTGCTGATCGGGATGAGTGAATTGCGTCATGGTGTCGGGTTCAGCCAGGGAGTTGAGCAGCAGACGGATGCGCCGGAATCGGATGGCACGGCCATCGGACAATCAAGTATCGCGGCGCCGCAGGCTTACCCAAACCAACAAATTTCGCTTTGCTTATTTGTTTTGCGGCGCGTCACCGCCATCACACCCGTACCACCTTTCCCGAATCCGGACCCTGCCGCGAAAGCCACCTCTCCCGCTCATATTGATCAGAGTCGGATCGGAACCTGATCAGCGCCGCCCCCGGCGACACCGCCTACCCACTCGCGTCATCCACGAAAAGCCCGTCCAGTCGGCGTCCGCCCAACCCACGCCAGGAAAAACGCGCATTTCAATCGCATTCCGATTACTTGCATTTCAATGCGATTTTTTTACTCCTATGCTTTTTCTCAGGCAGTGCTGACCTCATCCATTCGGGTCGCAGCCGACCGCGTCGAAGCCGCCGCCCGATCAAGGAACCGGAAATGAACCCTGTCGCGCCCTTGTTAGCCATCCTGCAAACCGAACTTGGAGCGGACGCGATCCTGAGCGCCGAAGCCGACCTCGAGGGTTTCATCGAGGACTGGCGCGGCCGCTACACAGCGCCTGCGCTCTGTGTCGCGCTGCCGTCGACGGCGGCGCAGGTGTCCGCGGTGGTTCGCCTGTGCGCGGCGCACGGCGTGCCGGTCCTGCCGCAAGGCGGCAACACCAGCCTGTGCGGCGGCGCCGTACCCGCCAGCGAAGGGGTTCGGCCGGTCATTGTCAACCTGTCGCGGATGCGGCGGATTCGCTCGATCGACGCGGCCAACGGTTCAATGGAAGTCGAAGCCGGCTGCGTGCTGAAGACCGTGCAGGACGCAGCCGCTGCCGAACAACGGCTCTATCCGGTGAGCCTCGGCGCCGAAGGCTCATGCCAGATCGGCGGCAATCTTTCGACGAATGCGGGCGGCACCGGCGTGCTGCGCTACGGCAATACGCGTGACAACGTCCTCGGCCTCGAAGTGGTGCTTGCCGACGGCACGATCTGGAACGGCCTGCGTGCGCTGCGCAAAGACAACACCGGCCTCGATCTGAAGCATCTGTTCATCGGCACGGAAGGCACGCTCGGCATCATCACGGCGGCCACGTTGAAGCTGCATCCGCTGCAGACACATCACGCACTCGCGTGGTTCGCGCCCGTCGACCCGGCGGCCGCGCTACGTATTCTCGGCATGTTTCAGAGCGCCTGCGGTTCGCGGCTCAGCGCGTTCGAGATGATCAACCGCCGCCAGCTCGAACTCGTGATCGAACATGTGCCCGAGCGCCGCAATCCGCTAAGCGAACTGCACAACTGGCATGTGCTGGTCGAACTCGCCGACACACGCGGCGGCGAAGAAATGGCGGAACTGCTGCAACACACGCTCGAACAGGCAGCCGTTGCCGGCCTCATCGTCGACGCCGTCTTCGCCAGCAACGACACCCAGCGCGCCGCGCTTTGGGAGATTCGCCACAGCGTGTCCGAAGCGAACAAGAAAGGCGGCGTGGGCTTGACGACCGATTGCGCGGTGCCGGTGTCGGCGGTGCCCGCGTTCATCGAGCAGGCCACGCGCGCGGTGCATGCACTTGTTCCCGGCCTCGACGTTCTGGTCGTCGCCCATCTCGGCGACGGCAACGCGCACTTCATCCCCTTCTTCACCTTCGACGCATGGCGCGAACTCGCGGACCCCGCCGCGATGGCCACCGCGATGCGCCGTTGCGTCAACGACGTCGCGCACGAATTGCATGGCACGTTCAGCGCCGAACACGGTGTTGGCCAGACCGGACTCAGCGAAATGGCTCACTACAAATCCGCTGCCGAACTTGCGTTGATGCGCGCGGTGAAGCAGGCGCTCGATCCGCATCAGTTGTTCAACCCTGGCCGTCTGCTGCCATGACGCCCTGTCCAGCGACCTATCGCGCCGCTCGCGCGGCCTGACCTTTCGCATTCCACGCTTGCCACCTTCCCTGGAGTCGTCATGAAAAAGCAGCCCACCCGCGATCAGATTCAACAACCCGGCCGCCGCACAGCCATCAAGGCGGCGCTGGCAGGCACGGCGGCGGTCGCATTCCCGTTCGTCTGGACACCGTCGCGCGCGGCCAGCAAACGGATCGTGATTCGTGACGACGGCGGCATTTACACGAAGGCCTACGGCGCAGTGTTTTACCGCCCGTTCACCGAGAAGACAGGTATCGAAGTGGTCGGCGTGCAGGCAAACGCCGAGCCGACCGCGCTGATCAAGAGCATGGTGGATACGGGCAGCTACACCTGGGACATGGCGAAGATCAGCCAGCCGGCGATTCTCCTGCTGACCGGCGGCGGCAAGGACTACCTCGAAAAACACGGGCTGGAATCCGATCCGGTAATCGCGAAGATTCCGAAGCAATACATGTCGCCGTACGGCGTGGGCACCAATATCTACACCACCGTACTCGCCTATCGCACCGACGCGTTCAAAGGCCGCAAGGCGCCGACCTCGTGGGCCGACATGTGGAACGTGAAAGACTTCCCGGGCCGCCGCGGTCTGCGCAAGTATCCGTTCGACACGATGGAACAAGCCTTGATGGCCGACGGCGTACCGACTGGCCAGGTCTATCCCTGCAACATGGACCGCGGCTTCGCGAGCCTCTCGAAGATTGCGAAGCACGTCGACGTATGGTGGACCACGGGCGCACAGGTCGAACAGATGCTGGGGTCCGGCGAAGTGGACATGATCAGCACGTGGATCTCGCGCGCCCAATCGGCAATCGCCAACGGGGCGCCGGTCGGTATCGTCTGGAACCAGAACATCTGGGGCGTCGACAACTGGTCGATTCTGAAGGGCTCGCCGAACGCCGATGCATGCCGCGAATTCATCAAGTTCGCCGCCGATCCGAAACGCCAGGCCGCGCTGGTCGACTATTTCCCGGCCGGTCTGACGCAACCCGAAGCATTCAACTTCATCAAGCCGGAGATCGCGAAAAACTGCCCGACTTACCCCCAGAACATGGCCAACGGCCTGCATATCGATGCGAAGTACTGGCAGGAAAACCAGAGCGTAGCGCTCGAGCGATTCAATCGCTGGATCCTGACGTAAGCGCGCCGCCACGCCCTGTCACCTTTTCACGGAGGCCGATTCCATGCCTGCTTCGAATCTTCAGATCACGGGACTTAGCAAACGCTACGGCGATTTCGTCGCGCTCGCGCCGACCAGTCTCGACGTCGCCGAGGGCGAATTCCTGACCTTGCTCGGGCCGAGCGGCTCCGGCAAGACCACCCTGCTCAGCCTGATCGCCGGCCTCGCCCTGCCGGATGAAGGACAGATTCGTATCAACGGCGTGGACGTGACGTACGGTGCGCCGTATGAACGCGACATCGGCATGGTGTTTCAGAACTACGCGCTGTTCCCGCACATGACGGTTGCGCAAAACATTGCGTTTCCGCTGCAGATGCGCAAGACCGACGCAAAGGCCACCCAGGACAAGGTGATGCAAGCGCTGGAGATGGTGCATTTGCCGCATGTGGCGCAACGCTATCCACGCGAGCTATCCGGCGGCCAGCAGCAGCGGATCGCGCTCGCGCGCTGCATGGTCTACCGGCCGTCGATCATTCTGATGGACGAACCGCTCGGCGCGCTCGACAAGAAACTGCGCGATCACATGCAACTCGAGATCAAGCGCATCCATCGCGAACTCGGCACGACGATCGTCTACGTGACGCACGATCAGGAAGAAGCGATGACGATGTCGGATCGCATCTGCCTGATGAACGCGGGTTCGATCGCACAACTCGGCACGCCGGCCGATCTGTATTTCCGCCCCAACAGCGTCTTCGTCGCGGACTTTCTCGGCGAGTCGAATCTGCTCGACGCGGTCGTCACGGGCCGTGCAGGCGATCAGGTGCAGATCAGCGTGCAAGGCGTCGCAAAAGGCGAAGCGATGGCCTACGACCCGGTGATCGGCAACGGCAAGCCAGTCAAGCTGATGCTGCGTCCGCAAAACTTGCGCGTGCACGACGGCGCGAGTTCGGATACCGGCAACGGTGGCAGCCTGTCGGCCAAACTCACCGACATCATGGTGACCGGCAGCATGACGAAGCTCTATCTCGAGCCGCATACCGCCAATGCCGCGCCGCTCGTCGCTGCCTTCCCCACCAACCGTTTCGGCAGCCGGTACGAAGTCGGGCAAACGCTCGGCCTGTCGTGGCTCGCAGCCGACGCCGTCGCGATCGCGGGGTAAGCGATGAATCATTCCGCTTTGAGCGCGCGCCCTTCCCAGCCCGCGGGACCGGCACAGCCCGTCCAACCCGCGCCGCGCCGGTCCGCCTGGCGCGCGTGGCTGCGGCCCGGTGCGAAAGGTGCGCCGCTTGTCGTGCTGCTGCTCGTGATGCTGGTCTATCCGGTTGGCCAACTGTTGCTGCTCAGCATTCACAACGACACCGGCTTCACGCTGATCGAATACAAGCGGCTGTTCGCGTCGTCCGTGTATGTGGACGTGCTGCTGATCACGCTGAAAGTGTCGCTATGGACCACCTTCTTCTCGGTGCTGACCGGCTATCCGATCGCGTATCTGATTTCCTCGGCGACGCGTGAACGCAAGAACCGCCTGCTGTTCTGGGTCCTGCTGTCGTTCTGGACCAGCTTTCTCGTGCGCACGTTTGCGTGGGTCGTGCTGCTCGGGCGCAACGGTGTCATCAATCAACTGCTGCTCAAACTCGGCATCATCGACGAACCGCTGAGCCTGCTCTATCACTTTTCCAGCGTGATCGTCGGCATGGTGCATGCGCTGATGCCGCTCGCGGTGCTGACCATGCTGTCGGTCATGGAGAACATCGACCGCCGGCTGCCGAGCGCCGCGGCCACGCTGGGCGCGCGTCCCGGCACCGTGTTCTGGAAGGTGTATTTCCCGCTGTCGTTGCCGGGCGTCGCGGCCGGCGCCTTGATGGTGTTCGTCACCGCGATCGGCTTCTTCATTACGCCGACGCTGCTAGGCGGCCGTCACCAGACGATGATCACGCAACTGATTATCGATCAGGTGATGCAGGCGCTGAACTGGGGCTTTGCCGGCGCGATTTCGGTGCTGCTGCTCGCGGTGGTGCTAATCGTCTTCCTGGTGTACGACCGCATGGTCGGCCTCTCGACCATGGCGGGCGAAAGCGCGGGCGCGAAAGGCTCACGTGCGGGCGGCTGGAGCCGCAAGCTCGGCGACCTGATTCTGACCGCGCTCGGCAACGCGACCGATGCGTTGCTCGCCGTGCTGCCCCGCTCGCACAAAGGCCGCAAACGCAGCGCGTCCGGCAGCGGCGACAGCCTGACGCTGCGCGTGATCGTGTTCCTGCTGCTGGTGTTTCTCAGCGCGCCGGCGTTCCTCATGATCCCGCTGTCGTTCGATTCGGCTTCCGGGCTGGCGTGGCCGCCGCACGGTTTTTCGCTGCAATGGTATCGGCAGATCGTCGATTCGCCGCTGTGGATGCAGGCGATCACGCGCTCGATGCTGGTGGGTCTCGGCACCGGCGTACTGTCGATGCTGATCGGCACGCCCGCCGCGTTCCTGCTGGTGCGCGGCGGCATGCGCGGCAAGGCGGCCATGCTGGCGTTCGTGCTGTCGCCGATCGTCGTGCCGCGCATGATCATCGCGGTCGGCATCTTCTATTTCTTCGCCAAGATCGGTCTGGTCGGGTCGTCACTCGGCCTGGTGCTTGCCCATACGACGGTTGCCGTGCCCTACGTCGTGATCACGATGATGGCCGTGCTGCGCAACTACGACACCCGTCTCGATCTCGCCGCGCAGAGTCTGGGCGCACGTCCGTGGGCCACCCTGCGCCGCGTCACGTTTCCGATTCTGGGCGCGGGTTTGATGTCGTCGTTCCTGTTCGCGTTCGCGACCTCGTTCGATGAACTGACCATCGCCCTCTTCACCTCGGGTGGCCTGAGCACGACCTTGCCCAAGCAGTTCTGGGACGAAATCACGATGCAGATCTCGCCGGTGATTGCGGCCGTTTCGACCTGCCTCTTCATCTTTATCGCCGCGCTCATCTGGGTCGCGGACCGTTTGCGCCGGCGCAGCCTCGCCGCCTGAACCCCATTCATTCACCGAGACTCTTTATGCTTTCAGCACAACAATTACGCGGCGTCCTGCCGGCCATTCCGACGCCGGTCAACGCCGACGACACGATCGACAGCGGCGCGGCCCGCACCTTGATGCGCTATCTGCTCAAGCAGGGCGTGGACGGCGTCGTGCCGCTCGGAGGCACCGGCGAATACGGCGCGCTAGCGCGTGCCGAACGCATCCGCATGGCCAGCATCGCCGCCGAGGAAGCGGCGGGCAGCATCCCGGTCATCGCGGGCGTGCTCGACCCGGGATATCACGACGCCATGCAGGCAGGCAAGGAATTCGCCGCAGCGGGTGCGGACGGCTTGCTGGTGCTGACGCCCTACTACACGAATCCGACCCAAGGCGGCATTCGCGACTACTTCCTGCGTTACGCCGACGAATCGCCGCTGCCGATCCTGATCTATGAGATTCCGTATCGCACCCGCATTTCGATCGCGCCCGAAGTGCTGCACGAACTCTCGAAGCACGAGCGGATCATCGGCATGAAGGCGTGCAATACCGACATGTGGCATTTCCTGCGCACCGTGGCCGGCGTCGACAAGTCGTTCTCGATTCTGAGCGGGGAGGACACGTTGTTTCCGTTGCATGTCGCGGCGGGCGCGCGTGGCGGCATCGTGGTGACGGCAAGCCTGTTGCCAAGCGCCTGGCGCAAGATCTATCAGCTCGCGGCCGACGGAAAAACGCAGGAAGCGCTCGCTCTGCACCGCTCGCTGATCCCATTGATGAACCTGGCGTTTGCCGAAACCAATCCAGGCCCGATGAAATCCGTGATGGATCTGATCGGCGTGCATGCGCCGACGATGCTTGCACCGCTGGTCCAGGCGGCGCCGGAGTTGTCGGCGAATCTGCGGGTCGAACTGGCGAAGCAGCTCGACGCGTTCGAGCGCCGGCTGTGACGGCTCAGCGCTGATAGCCCGTGAGCCGCGACTTCGAAATCGACGTCGCGGCCACCTGCACGTGTTGCGCGAGTTCGGCTTCCACTTTTTCACGCGACCAGCGCGAGGTCGGCACCGAGATATTGATCGCGGCGACGCCCATGCCGCCGTGATCCGTCACCGGCGCGGCAACGGAAATATCGCCGAGCACGGTTTCGTTCTCGATCACCGCGTAGCCGCGCCGGGCGACTTTGCGCACCCGCTCGAGCAGTTTGTCGGGATTGGTTTCGGTGTAGTGCGTAAGCGGTTCGAGATGCGTTTGCGCGAGGATGTCGCGCACGCGATCGTCGGACAGACGCGACAGGATCGCGATGCCGGCGGCGGTAAACATAGCCGGCAAACGCGCGCCGACCACGATGTCGATATTGACCAGATGCTGGCCTGGAAACCGCGCGACGAACACGATTTCGTGCCCATCGAGCTCCAGCAGATTGGTGGTCTCGCCGAGACGCCGGCTGATGTCGAGCAGATACGGCGAAGCCTTGTCGATGAGCTCGTTGGCGCGCACGTAGTTGTAGGAGAACTGCAGCACTTTCGTCGTGAGGCCGTAGTTGCGCGTGTCGGGAACGCGGTACAGATAACCGAGCGCTTCCAGCGTATGCACGAGACGCTGTGTCGCACTGCGGTCGAGGCCGGAGGCCCTCGCGATATCGACGAGCGTCATGTGACGGCTCGGACCGTCGAACGCATGCAACACCTGAAACGCTTTTTCGGTCGAGCCGACGAACAGCGACGAGCGCGGTGTCTCCGGTTCAGCCGCCTTGATCTTGCGGGCTGTGCCTCTGGCGTGTTCTGACATGGTGGTATCGCGGCCTTAAGACAGATCGAATAGCAGTTATCTCGATTGTAATGCGATTGAATCGGACAACAGCAGCAAATTTGAAGTCTGTGGAGCATTCATGCTTTCATGCGTAGCTGATTACCGGATCGCCGCCCAGAAACGTCTGCCGCGCCTCGCCTTCGACTATCTCGACGGTGGCGCCGAGGACGGCGACGCCTTGCGCCGCAATGCCGAGGCCTACCGTCAATGGCTCTTCAAACCGCGCGTGCTGACCGACGTGTCGCGCTGCTCGAGCGCCACACAGTTTTTCGGACGGGAGGCGTCCGCACCGTTGATCGTCGGGCCGACTGGTCTGAATGGCCTGTTCTGGCCGCGCGCCGACGAATTGCTCGCCCACGCCGCGAGCGAAGCGGGCTTGCCCTTCGTTCTGTCGACGGCCTCCACCTCCCTGCTCGAAGACGTGCGCGCCGCGGCGCCGCATGGCGACCTGTGGATGCAGCTCTATGTGCAGCAGGACCGCGGTATTGCCGAGGACCTGATGCGGCGCGCGAGCGCGGCCGGCTTTTCCACGCTCGTCCTGACGGTCGATGTGCCGGTCCATGGCAAACGCGATCATGACACCCGCAACGGCTTCGCGCTGCCTTTGCGGCTATCGCCGCGGCTCATCGCCGATTGCATCCGCCATCCGCACTGGTGCTGGCAGATGGCCCGCCATGGCTCGCCACAATTGAAGAACATCGCACAGAGCGTCGGTGAACGGGCCGACCTGTCACGTCACGCCGCCATGCTCAGCCGCCAGATGGACTTGACGCTCGGCTGGGCGGATCTCGACTGGGTCCGGCGGCACTGGAGCGGCAAGCTGATCGTGAAAGGCATACAGGGGCGCGACGACGCATTGCTGGCGCTCGCCCATGGAACGGATGGGATCGTGCTGTCGAATCACGGCGGACGGCAATTGGGCAGCACGTTCGCGCCGCTCGAACTGTTGCCGGACATCGCCGACGCCGTGGGGAACCGCCTCGATGTTTTCGTCGACGGCGGCGTGCGGCGCGGCAGCGATGCGTTGAAAGCCGTCTCGCTGGGCGCACGCGGCGTATTGCTCGGGCGTGCGCCGCTTTACGGCCTGGCGTCGCGCGGCGGCGCCGGCGTCAGAGAGGTGCTGGCCTTGATGATGCAGGAGATGCATATCGCCATGCGCTTGCTGGGGTGTGGCGCGCTCGCTCAACTGGGACCGGGCCTGGTCGAGCGCGCGGCGTGGGATCGTTGAGGATCGCTGAACGCACTACACCGGCGCCGCGTTTGCCTTGACCGGCGGCTCCTCGTAGTCTTCAGCGTCGATGTCATAACCCGACGGCTCCCAGCGGATCGCCAACAGCACGAGCAACGAACTCAGCGGCGCGATCGCGATCACCCAGAAGACCTTCGTCCCTAACGCGGCGGCCAGAACCGGGAACAGAAATAGCGAGACCGTCGACGCGGAACGTACCAAGGTCTGATTGAAACCTACGCCGATTCCGCGCAGCGAGGTCGGGTAGCTGAGCGACGCATACGTCATCGAATGGGAGCCCGGTCCGAAACCTTGTCCGAACAGATAGCCGCCGAGCAACAGGATCGCCACCACGACAAGCGCGCCGCTGCCCGGTTTGCCGATCAGCGCGAGCCCGATCAGCGAGGCAAACTGCAGCGAGTGACCGAGCACCGTCATCTTCCACGCCCCGACGGTCGGCGCGGTGCGCACACCGATCAGCCCACCCACGAAGGCAAAGGCCAGATTCAGCGCGAGCGCCGCGATGATCGTCGTGAGCGGCCCCTGATGAAAGAAGCTGGTGATAATCACCGGCAAGCCGAAGATGATCGCGTTATAGCCGAACGAAGAGGCACTGCCGATCACTGCGGCAAGAATCGTGCGACGCCGGTAAGTCGCGTTGAACAGCACGCCATAGTTACGCCACGATGCCGCGCGCGGCGCCTTGACCGGCGTCGCGCTTCGTTCAACCACGGCGTCGACGCCGTATGAGCGCTTCAGAATGCGCGCGGCTTCGTCGAGATCGCCCTGATTCGCTGCCCAAACAGGCGATTCGCTGATATAGCGGCTGCGCACGAGGATGATCGCGATGGCCGGTACCGCACCGAACGCGAGCGTCAGACGCCATAGCCAGCCAAGCTGATGCTCGGGCAGAATCGCGTACAGCCCGAGAATCAGCAGATAGCAGGTGCTCGTGGCCGCATACCAGGCGGGACACCACGCGGCAACGCTGGCCGCCTTGTTGCCCTTGCCCGCCACCCGCGAAAACTCCGCGAGAAACGCCATGGCCACCGGCAGATCGAGACCGACGCCGAAGCCCATTAGAAATCGTGCGCCACCGAGCACCCATGCATTCGGCGCGAGACCCGCAGCAATCGCTGCAACGACGAAGAACAGCATGTCGGCCATGAACACCCGATAACGGCCGATGCGATCAGTCAGATAGCCGCCGAACAACGCGCCCAGGATCGCACCAAATGTGATCGCCGACGAGACGAATCCCACCTGAACCGGCGACAGCGAAAACTGGCGCGCGATGTCCTTGATCCCGTAAGCGAGCGACGTCAGATCGTAAGCATCGAGAAAGACGCCACCGAGGGCGATCGCAATCACGATGCGCGCATTACTCCCCTTTGCGGCGCCTGCGTTGACGATGCGCGAAACGTCCTGCGCACTACGGATGACGGTGGGAGGCACTGCGTTACCGGCAGGCGCTTGCGGGTCGGCAACGGTAGAGGGGAAAGCAACGGTGGACATGATCTCGCGTTCGCATGAATGGCTGAAGCGTCGCATGGTAGCCATGCAATCCATGTCGGCAAAACGACGAATTTAACTATGCAAATCGGGAAAATGCGCCTTTGCACCAGACTAGTGCCGCACGACCCTTCAGGTAGTTTGGTTCGAACACCTGCAGATTTTCTTATCAACAATGATTGGTTGGAATCGAGCGCACACGAATCTAACGTGTAGTGCCGGTTACCTGCTATTGCCCCACCTGAGCATTTGCATTCCACTCCCCTCATTCGATTGGTATCGCCGCATGCGCTATTTTCGTCTGCTGAAAACTTTCGTCACCGTGGCGACCCTGTCGCTCGCCGCGGTTCACGCCTATGCGGATAAGCCAGCGGTGATCCGGATCGGCGTCGCGCAGCAGGGCACGGGCGATCCCCCTACCTTTGGCGGATCACCGGCTGCGACCGTGCAATTGCAGCAGTCGCTCGAAAAGGAATTCGCCGCCGACGGCATCAAGGTCGAATGGCTGTTCTTCAAAGGCGCCGGTCCAGCGGTCAACGAAGCAATCGCTGACAAATCGCTCGACTTCGCTTTTCAGGGCGACCTGCCTGCGGTGCTGGCCCGTGCCAATGGCCTGAAAACCCACCTTCTGCTCGCCACGGGCGTACGCACCGGCATCAAGATCGCGGTACCTACGGATTCGGACGTGCGCTCGATCAAAGACCTCAAAGGTCGCCGCGTATCGATCTTTCGCGGCACTAATCTTCAACTGGTCGCTGACAACGCGCTCGCCGCCAATCAACTCGACGAGCGCGACCTGCACGTGATCAACCTCGATACCGCCAGCTCGCTCGCCGCGCTGGCGTCCAAGGGGATCGATGCATCGTTCAACGATTACCACCTGTACAAGCTGCGCGACCAGGGTCTCGCGAAAATCATCTACGAATCGCAGAACGACGGACCGCAATTCACACGTCAAACGCATCTGCTGGTGCTCGACGATTTTGATCACGCGCATCCGGATATCGTGCAACGCGTCGTCAACGTGTTCGTCCAGGGCGCGCAATGGTCGTCGGATGAAGCGAACCGTGATGCGCTCTTCAAGCTATGGGCCAAAAGCGGCGTGCCCTATTCTTCGTGGCAGGCCGAGTTCGCGAATCAAAGCCTGAAGGAGCGCAACTCGCCGTTGATCGACCCGTTCATCGTCGCGCGCTATAAAGCGGTCGCGGCGGATGCGCTGAAACTTAAACTGATCCGTCAGCCGGTCCAGGTCGACGGCTGGTTCGAGACAAAGTATCTCGACAACGCGCTGCACGCCCAGAAACTCGACCACTACTGGACGCGCTACGACGCCTCCGGCAAGCCGCTCAGCTAAAACGGGAGCGACCACGATGAGCGAAACCGCACTCCAGGTCGACCGCGAACGGCTCGACCACGCTGCCGCGGCGCCTCGCACGCCGCTCTATCGCCATGCGCGATTGCGCGCCCTCGCCTGGCAGCTCGCGCCGTGGGTATTGCCGGCCGTCCTGCTCGCCTTGTGGACGGTGGGCTGCGAGCGCGGCTGGATCGCGCCGCAAATCCTGCCGCCGCCCGAGCGCGTGTTCGACACCTTCGTCGAACTGGCGAAAAGCGGCGATCTCGCCAGCAACACGCTGATCAGTCTGCAACGCGTGCTGTTCGGCTTCGCTGCGGGGACCTTGCTCGGTTTTGTGCTCGGCGCGGCGCTCGGTTTGTCGCGCACCTTCGAAGCCTACGTGTTGCCGAGCTTCAATGCGGTGGTGCAGATTCCGGTACTCGGCTGGTTACCGTTTCTGTTGCTGCTCGTCGGTGTCGGCGAACCGCTCAAATACATCCTGATTGCGCATGCCGCGCTTGTTCCCGTGACGTTAAGCACGCTGCAAGGATTCCGGCAAACGCCCGCCTCGCTCGATGAAGTCGCGCGCGTATTCGAATACAACCGCTGGCAACGAATCTTCTATCTTGTCCTGCCCGCTGCCGTACCGACGCTTGCCACCGGCGTGCGGCTCGCGTTCACCAAGGCCTGGCTCGCCCTGGTGGTGGTCGAACTGGTGGCGTCTTCCGAAGGGCTCGGCTATCTGATCGTCTACGGCCGGCAACTATTTCAGCTCGACCTGGTGATGGCGTCGGTGGTCGTGGTCGGCGCGATCGGTTACGCGATGAATCGTTCGCTCGACGCACTCGAAGCGCGTTTGCGTCGCGGTCAACCGTCGGCGTTTCGCGAGTCATGACGCGAATCGCTGCCACGCACCGCCTATGAGGTATCTCCGATGAGTCTTGCCATTTTCAAGCGCACCGCTGGCTCGAAGCAGGCGGCCGCTGCGTCCTGCGACTGCGGCAACGTGCCCGCCTCCTTCCAGCGCGCGGCACAGCCGCGCAGGCCGCTGCTCACACGCGTCGACTGGCGCGGCGCCGTTTTGCCGATCGTCGCGATTGCGATCTGGTGGGCGGTCTCGGAGGCGCACTTGGTCAAAAGCGGCCTGCTGGTCAGTCCCGCGCAAGTGCTGGCCACCGCCTGGCAGCAGATCGTCAGCGGCGCGCTGCTCAAGGCCCTCTCCGCGTCGCTTGCACGCGAAGCAAGCGGCTTCGTGATCGGCACGCTCGCCGGCCTGCTGCTCGGCAGCGTGCTCGGCTTCTCGCGGCTCGCCACACGCATGATCGGCCCGAGCTTCGACACGTTCAAACAGATCTCACTGTTCGCATGGATTCCGCTGATTTCCGTATGGTTCGGTCTCGGCGATGCGGCGAAAGTCGTGTTCCTGTCGCTCGCGGCGTTGCTGCCGGTCGCCGCGCACACCTGTGACGGCATTCATGCGGTGCCGCGCGCCTACATCGAAGTCGCGCGCGCTTTTCGCTATTCGCGCTGGCAATTGATCCGCGCCGTGATTCTGCCGGCCGCGCTGCCGTCGATTTTCACCGGCATCTATCTCGCGCTGATCTATTCGTGGCTGGCCACGCTCGGTGCGGAATATCTGCTGGTAGCCGGTAGTGGGATCGGCAATACGCTGATCGACGGCAGCGAGCAGTTCCGTATGGATCTGGTGCTGTTCGGCGTGATCGTGGTCGGTGTCACCGGTTGGGCGTTGAACGCGCTGGCGCGCGCGGTGGAACGGGCAATCTTTGCGCGCCGTTCGCAGGTGCCCGCGCGATAACCATGAACCCGATATTCATCGATTACGCACTGCATTTGCACTGAATACAGATCAAGGTCCGCTCATGACTTCCTCCACGCTTTCCGAAAGCATTGACATTCTCCACGTCAGCAAGCGCTACGCGCAGCAAGACGGCACACCGCTCGCGGTGCTCGACGACATCAGCCTGCGGGTGCGTCCCGGCGAATTCGTCAGCGTGCTTGGATCGAGCGGTTGCGGCAAATCGACCTTGCTGCGACTGATCGCGGGATTGGATACCGATTACACCGGCGATATCGTCGTCGCCGGAGAAAAGGTGCGCGATACGTCGCTCGAACGTGGGATCGTGTTTCAGGACCATCGCCTGTTTCCATGGCTCACCGCGTCGCAAAACATTCTCGCAGCGCTGCGCAACGCACCACTGTCGGCACGCGAGAAGCGCGAGGCGGTCGCGCAGCATATCGAACTGGTCGGCCTGAACGGCTTCGAGAACGCGTATCCGCATCAGTTGTCGGGTGGCATGGCGCAGCGCGTGGCGATCGCACGCGGCCTCGTGAACCGCCCGCGCGTGCTGCTGCTCGACGAACCGTTCGGCGCGCTCGATGCGCTCACGCGCGGCCGCTTGCAAAACGAATTGCAACGCATCTGGGAACACGAACGCATCACGATGATTCTCGTCACACACGACGTCGATGAGGCGCTCTACCTCGGTGACCGCGTTGTCACGATGGCGCCGCGGCCGGGCCGCATCAAACGGATCGTCGATGTCGCCTTGCCACGTCCACGCGAGCGCAACGATCCCCGCTTCATTCGTTTGCGAGACGAAGTGCTGGCCGATTTCGCCGAGCAAGACGGCGAGCGCCGCGCCCCTCGCGGGGACGATACGCCGCCTGGCGGCACGCGCATCCCGGTGGCCAGTCCGCCGATCACCGAATGGCGACTCGCGTGGTGACGCGCGCGGCATCCCAAGCGGCATCCCCTATACATACAAACCCTTCACGGAGCGAACGATGAGCGGTGAAAATCGCCAGAAGCGGCAGATCAAACTGGGCGCTTTCCTGATGGAGACAGGCCACCATATCGCCGCATGGCGGCATCCGGATGCGCACGCGGGTGGCGGACTCGACTTCGCGCACTACGCGGAACTTGCGCAGATCGCCGAACGCGCCAAATTCGACGCCGTGTTTTTCGCCGACAGCGTCAGCGTACGCGACACGAATCTACCCTCGCTATCCCGCACCGCGCGCGCCGATCATTTCGAACCGTTGACGCTGCTGTCCGCGCTTTCGGTCGTGACGAAACATATCGGCCTGATCGCGACCGTCTCCACCACGTTCAACGAACCGTACAACCTGGCGCGCAAATTCGCGTCGCTCGATCATCTGAGCGGCGGACGCTCGGGCTGGAATCTCGTCACGTCGAGCACCGAATCCGAGGCGCTCAATTTCAATTTCGAACGCCATCCGGAGCACGCGGTCCGCTATGAACGCGCGCGCGAGTTCTACGATGTCGTGGCAGGCCTATGGGATAGCTGGGAGGACGATGCGTTTATCCGCGATAAGGAAAGCGGCGTCTATTTCGACCCCGACAAGCTGCACGTGCTCGGCCACACCGGCAAGCACTTCAAGGTGCGAGGGCCGCTAAACGTCGCGCGTTCGCCGCAGGGCTGGCCGGTCGTCGTGCAGGCCGGCGCGTCGGAGGCCGGACGTGACCTCGCGGCGCAAACCGCGGAAGTGATCTTCGTCGCGCATCAGACGCTCGATGAAGCGCAGTCGTTCTATCGCGACATCAAGGGCCGCCTCGCGAAATACGGCCGCGCGCCGGATCATCTGAAGATCATGCCGGGCATTTTTCCGATCATCGGCCGCACGCAGGAAGAGGCCGACGCGAAATTCGCCGCGCTGCAGGACCTGATTCATCCGACCGTCGGTCTGTCGCTGCTGTCGAACATGTCGGGCGGCGTGGACCTGTCTCAGTACCCCGTCGACGGCCCACTTCCCGAATTGCCGGAAACCAACGGCGGCAAGAGCCGCCAACGCTTGCTGTTCGATCTCGCGCGGCGCGAAAACCTGACCATTCGCGATCTGTACCTGCGCATTGCCGGTGCGCGCGGCCATCAGCAGGTGGTCGGCACGCCGCAAAGCATCGCGGACCAGTTGCAACAGTGGTTCGAAGAAGAAGCCGCCGATGGCTTCAACATCATGTCACCGTGGTTGCCGGGCGGCCTGACCGAGTTCGCCGACCTGGTGGTGCCGGAGCTGCAACGGCGTGGACTTTTCCGCACCGAATACGAGGGCCGCACGCTACGTGAGAATCTCGGGCTGCCGCGACCCGCTAACCGCTATACCGCCGTGACAAACCAGGTGCCCGCCGTGGCGGGATATTGACGCAACACGTTCTTTTTCGCCAGGAGCCTCGCATGAGCGCAGCCGCATTGCAGGAAACACAGTCGATTCAGGTCAATCCACTTTCCGCGCATATCGGCGCTGAAATTCACGGTGTCGATCTCACGCAGAAACTGGACGCGCGCCAGATCGCAGAGATTCGTGCGGCGCTGCTGAAATGGCGCGTCGTGTTCTTTCGCGAGCAGTTCCTGACGCACGAGCAGCACGTCGCGTTCTCGGCGCAGTTCGGTGAGCTCACGTTGGGACATCCGGTGTTCGGCCATGTCGACGGTCACCCCGAGGTCTATTCGATCTCGAAGTACCGTAAGGCCACGCGTTTCGAGGGACAACCGCTGCAACGCCCCTGGACCGGTTGGCATACGGACGTCACAGCCGCGGTCAATCCGCCCTGGGCCTCGATCCTGCGCGGCGTGACGATTCCGCCTTACGGTGGCGACACGCAATGGACGAGCCTCGTGGCCGCCTATCAGAAGCTCTCCGCGCCGTTGCGTGCTTTCGTCGACGGCCTGCGAGGGCTGCATCGTTTCACGCCGCCTGTCGGCGCGAGCGGCACCGAAGCGTTTGTGAGAGCCGTCGAACAACGCATTCTCGTCACCGAACATCCGCTCGTCAGAGTGCATCCGGAAACGGGCGAGCGGGCGCTCTATGTGAGCCCGAGTTTCTTGAAGTCGATCGTCGGCGTGACGCCACGCGAAAGCCAGGTGCTGCTCGAACTCCTCTGGGAACATGTGACACGGCCCGAGTTCACCGTGCGCTTCAAATGGGAGGCCGGCAGCGTCGCCTTCTGGGACAACCGCGCCACGGCTCACCTCGCACCCACGGATATTTTCGATCTCGACTTCGACCGGCAACTGTATCGCACGACGCTGGTCGGCGACGTGCCCGTTGGGCCGGACGGTGCACCGTCGGTCGCGATCGAAGGCTCGCCGGTGAGCGCCGCGGCGGCAGTCGCGTTGAACTGAGTACCACGCCCCCCTTCCCTACCGGGTCTCCCGGAGCTACTGATGACTCTGCAGGCTTCACCCGTTGCAGCCGCCGAAAACACGGCGGCCGCACCTCGTTCCTATCCACCCGCACACATCATCACATCCGACGATGAGGCGATCGGCGTCGCGCAGAATCTCGCGAGCCGCTTCGCCGTGGATGCCGCACGCCGCGATCAAGACCGCACGTTACCGCTCGAAGAACTGGATGCCTGTTCACAGGCAGGACTTTGGGCGATGACCGTGCCGAGAGCCTACGGCGGCGCCCAGATCTCTTATGTCACGGTCGGGCGCGTGTTCGCGATTCTTGCCGCAGCCGATCCGTCGATCGCGCAAAGTCAGACCGCCAAATAGCGGACAGACCTGAACAGGCCCGTCGCTGGAAATACGAAGACCCGATTGGGCAGCATCGTCGCGAACGGCGAAGCGGAATCGGCGTTATGGCGCACGGCAATCACGTTATAGCGCGCATAGCGCCGCATGTTTTGCACCTCGAATAAATAGCAGAATTAGTTGTTTGGCATCGCCAACTCTCGCGTGATCTACTGCAAACACTTAAGTCCTCGCGCCGTGCGCGTCAGCTGTTGACCGATCCGTGCGCCGCGAAGTCCCAGGCTGCTTCATCGACCACACGCCCTTTCATGCCGATCGGCACGGATACTCACTGTGACTCATTCAACTCTGGCTGCGTCTTCGCCCGCCTCGACGACTTCTGCCGACGCTACGCATGACGCCTCACCCTTCGTTCCAGTCCGCTCGCCCGCCGCATTCGCGGATAGCCCCGTATCGCGCGCATTGGAGCAACCCCTTCTGCTCGGACTGTTCCTGCCGATTCAGGCTGGCGGCTGGAGCGCTTCGACACTTCCGCGCACCACCGACTGGTCATTCGACTACAACCTGGCACTCGTGCAGAAAGCCGAAGCGCTCGGTTTCGATCTCGTCTTCGCGTTGTCGCAATGGTTGCCGAAAGGCGGCTACGGTGGCGTATTCAACGGTGAGGCGCTCGACTCCTTCATGTCGCTCGCCGCGATGACCGCCCGTACCGAACGCATCATTCTGGTGGCGACCAGCCATGTGCTTTACGGTCCATGGCATCCGCTGCATTTCGCCAAATTCACCGCGACGCTCGATCACATTTCGAAGGGCCGCTGGGGCATCAACGTCGTCACCGGCCATCGGGCTATCGAGCATGAGATGTTCGGTTGGCACCGTATCGAACATGACCGGCGCTATGAACTGGCTGCCGAGTTTCTCGACGCCGTTCAGCAACTATGGGCGCAACCGGAGAACTTCAGCTTCGCGCCCGAGCTTTCCTCGTGGAAGCTGGACAAGGCCTTTGTCACGCCAAAGCCGCGTTATGGTCGTCCGTTACTCGTGAATGCGACCGGCTCCGATGCCGGCATCGACTTCGCCGCCCGTTACTCGGACATCGTGTTCATCACGAGCCCCGCCGGCTCCGAGATCGAAGGAGCGCTGGCCGCGTTGCCGGCTCACACGGCGCGCGTGAAGGCCGCTGCGGCGAAGCACGGCCGCAAGATCCGCACGCTGATCAATCCGATGGTGATCTGCCGTGAGACAGCGGCTGAAGCACGCGCGTATCACGACGCGATCGTCGCACATGGTGACGAAGGCAGTTTTCATCGCTTCGAGAGCGACGCCCACGCATGGCGCGGTAACGCGGAACAGCGCAATCAGGCGGCCTCGCGCGCGGTGGGCGGCAACATCTCGATCGTCGGCTCGCCGCAGCAGATCGCCGATTACATCGTGCGCCTGCATCAGGCCGGCGTCGACGGCGTGCAGTTGAGTTTCTTCGATTTCCAGCCCGACCTCGATTTCTTCGGTGAGCGCGTGCTGCCGCTATTGCGCGAAGCCGGCTTGCGCTATTGATCGCCAACCCGCACGCACCCTCGAATCTCGCTCAAAACACATAGGTGATCGTATGAGCCGACTTTGGTACACGCGCTGCCCCGCCCCCACGCCCTTCGGCATCGCCGTGCAAAAAGGCTGGCTGGAGGAGGAATTCGCCGCCGACGGAATCGATGTCAAAGCGCTGCAGGACGCCGACGACGTGCAGATTCGACGCTCGCATTTCACGCATACGCAGCCATGGTCGTTCCGTCAGGGCGGTAACATTCCCGCGCTTTGGGCTCGAGCCCAAGGCGGCGACACACGCCTGATCGGCGTGAGCTGGGTGGACGAATTCCAGGCGCTGATCACCCTGGACCGGCAACTCGACGCGAGCCCTGAATCGCTTGCCGGACGCCGCTTCGGATTTCCACTCAACACCCGTGCAAGCGTGGTCGATTTTCATCGCGCGACCGCGCTGCGCGGTTTCTCCTCCCTGCTCGGCGCGCTGGGCGTGCAGCTCGAAGACATCGATCTGGTCGATCTGCCGCACACGCCGCGCAGCCTTGAAGACGCCAAACCCGCCGGCGATGCGCCGCTCGCCGATTGGCTCGACGCCCAACGCTCACACGAATTCACGCGTGAGGCCGAGGCGCTGCTGCGCGGTGAAGCCGACATCGTATTCGTCAAAGGTGCGACGGGCCTCGATATTACGAACCTCCTCAATGCAAGGATCCTCGTCGACATCAGCGCACAGCCCAATCGTGCGCTGCACGCAAATAACGGCACGCCACGCCCGCTAACCGTGGATGCGCAACTGCTCCGCGAGCGTCCCGATCTGGTCGAGCGAGTATTGGCTCGCACGCTGGACACCGGCGAGTGGGCCAATCGTCACCCGGCCGAGGTGGCGCAGTACGTCGCACGCGAAACGCGCAGCGCCGAGCATTGGGTCGAGCGTGCCTACCCAGGCGGACTGCATCGGCAGTTGGCGCTCGGACTCGATCCGCAAGCGCTCGCTGCCCTCGCCGACTTCAAGCACTTTCTGTTCAAGTGGGGCTTCATTGCGTCGGACTTCGATTTCGACGCGTGGGTGGACCCCGCGCCCCTTCGCGCTGCGCTCGCACGGCGCCAGGCGCTGACGCCTGCCACGGTCTGACGCGGCTTCGCATCCCTCTCCTTCTCTCATACCACTCAACGATGACCGATGTCACATCGCTGGCGGCGCTACGCCGCCACGGCAAGCGCATCTTCAGCAGAGCGCTCGGATGGGCAGTCACGCTCGTCATCGCGCTGTCAGGCCTTCCGTCGCTGGCACAGACCCGCGGCGGCACGCTCAATTTCATCGTCACGCCGGAACCGACCGCGCTGGTCGATCTGGCGACCACCGCGACCAATGTGTTGAAGGTCAGCCCAAAAGTCGTCGAGGGGCTGCTCGACTACGACTTCAAGCTTCAACCCAAGCCGTCGCTCGCCACCTCGTGGGAAGTCAGCGACGACAGCCGCAAATACATTTTCCATCTGCGCCACGGCGTGAAATGGCACGACGGTAAACCCTTCACGTCCGCCGACGTCGCGTACTCGATCCAGACGCTCAGACAGGTCCACCCTCGGGCGAAGACCACCTTCGCCAACGTCACCGACATCGCGACGCCGGACCCTTATACCGTCGTCATTACGCTGTCGAAACCGGCGCCGTATCTGATCAAGGCGTTTTCTTCGTCGGAAACGCCAATCGTGCCGAAACATATCTACGACGGCACCGACGTGTTAACCAATCCCGCCAATAACGCACCGATCGGCACCGGACCATTTCGCTTCGTCAAATGGGTGCGTGGCAGCTATATCGAATACGTGCGTAACGGCGACTACTGGGACACGGGCAAGCCGTGGCTCGACCGCATTGTCGTCAAGGTCATCAACGATCCAGCCGCGCGCACCGTCGCCTTCGAAGATGGCTCCGCGGATCTGAGCGGCGATACACCTGTCCCCTTGTCCGATCTCGAACGCCTCAAAGGCAATCCGAAGCTCGGACTCGAGACACGCGGCTACGAATTCCAGGCAGGCGTGGCGCGCATCGAGTTCAATCTCGACAACCCGGTGCTGAAGAATCCGAAAGTACGTCAGGCGATTGCGTCAGCACTGGATCGTGAAGTGATCCGCAAGGTCATCTACTACGGCTATGCGACGCCGCTCGCGAGCCCGATCATTCCGTCAAGTCCCTACTACGATCCGGCACCTACGCCTTATCCCTTCAATGTCGAACGCGCCAACGCATTGCTCGACGAAGCCGGCTATCCGCGCAAAGCCGACGGCACACGTTTTGCCCTGACGGTCGATCCGTTACCGATCGGCGATCTGCCCGCGCGCACCGCTGCTTACGTCAAATCCGCCCTGGCACGCGTCGGCATCGCCGTCACCGTGCGCAGCCAGGATCTGCCGGCGTATCTGAAGCGCATCTACACCGACCGCGATTTCGATTTCAGCATCAACGGGATGAGCAACCTGTTCGATCCGGTGGTCGGCGTGGCGCGGCTTTACACGACCAACAATTTCAGACGGGGTGTGCCCTTTACCAACGGCTCCCATTACAGCAATCCGGAGATCGATCAGCTGTTCGCGCAGGTCGCCGAAGAAACCGATGAAGCGAAGCGCAAGCAGTTGTTCTCGCAGATTCAGCGCATTCTCGAACGCGATCTGCCGGACATCAACCTCGTAGCGCCGCAGTACCTGACCGTCTATTCGCGCGCGGTGCACAACCATACGACTTCGCCTGACGGTGTCTCGGCCAGTTTCGCGGACGTGTGGCTGCAACGCTAACCCCCTTTTCGATTCACACTCTCACGGAATCCGACTCATATGGAATACAGACAACTCGGCCGCAGCGGTATCAAGGTCTCGACGCTAACGCTCGGAACGATGATGTTCGGCGGCCCGACCGACGAAGCAACCTCCGCGCGCATCATCGATCAGGCCCACGAGCAAGGCGTCAATTCGATCGATACCGCGGATGTCTACGGCAAAGGCGAATCCGAGCGCGTGGTGGGCCGCAGCATCGCCGCGCAGCGCGAACGCTGGGTGCTCGCCACCAAGTTCGCCAATCCGCTCGATAGCAGCGATATCAACGCACGCGGTGCATCGCGCAAACACATCGTGCGTGCCGTCGATGCCAGCCTTAAGCGCCTGAACACCGATTACATCGATCTGCTCTACATCCATCGCGAAGACCACGAGACGCCGGTCGAAGAAACGGTGCGTGCGCTCAACGATTTGATCCAGGCGGGCAAACTGCGCTACTACGGACTGTCGAACCATCGCGCGTGGAAGATTGCCGAGTTCAGCCATACCGCGCAGGCGCTCGGGCTGGATGCGCCGGTGGCGAGCCAGCCGCTCTACAACATTGCCAATCGCCAGGCCGAAGCTGAGCAACTGACGGCCGCGCATCGTTACGGACTCGGCGTGATTTCGTATAGTCCGCTGGCGCGCGGTGTGCTGACCGGTAAGTACGAACCGGGCGCAACGCCCGCTTCCGACACGCGCGCGGGCCGCAGCGACCGCCGCCTGCAGCAAACCGAATGGCGCCCCGAATCGCTCGAACTGGCGCGGCGCGTGCGTGAGCATGCCGAAGCGCGAGCGCTTTCGGCCGGGCAGTTCGCGCTCGCCTGGGTGCTCAATAGCCGCTACATCAGCTCGACAATCGCCGGCCCACGTACTGAAGCGCAATGGCAGGACTATTTGCCGGCGCTGCGTTATCAATTGACGTCTGAAGACGAAGCATTCGTCGACTCGCTCGTCACGAGCGGCCATCCGTCGACACCGGGTTTCAACGATCCGGGGCATCCGTTCTTTGGACGGATTGCGCGGCATGGGGCATCCCAGGATGCGCTAGCGGCCGTTCAGGGTGCCTGAAGCCAAAGCTAAGGGCGGCAAAAGCCGCCCTTATTCACGCCGCTTTCGTGAGCTATGCAGCCTGCGCATCAAAGGTTTTGCCTGGAATCGCGTCGAGCAGCGTGCGCGTGTACGGATGCTGCGGCGCACGCCAGATATCCCGATGGTGTCCGCTCTCGACAATCCGTCCGGCCTGCATCACATGCACGCGATCGGCGATATAGCGCACCACCGAGAGGTCGTGCGAGATGAACAGATACGCGAGTCCCAGATCGCGCTTCAGATCGACCAGCAGATTGAGAATCTGCGCCTGAATCGACACGTCGAGCGCGGACACCGGCTCATCGCAGATCAGCAGATCGGGTTCCAACACCAGCGCCCGCGCGATGCCAATGCGTTGCCGTTGGCCCCCTGAGAACTCGTGTGGAAAACGGCCGAGCGCCGAGCTCGGCAGACCCACCCGATCGAGCATGGTCGCGATCCGTGAGCGGCGCTGTTGCGCGTTGCCAATGCCGTTCACCACCAGCACCGTATCGAGAATCTCCGCCACCGTGCGGCGCGGATTGAGCGACGCATACGGGTCCTGGAACACCATTTGCACATGACGCCGTAGCGGCCGCAGCTCGCGCTCGCCCAGCGGCACGAGATCGGTCCCGCGCAAACGGATTTCACCGCCCGCGGTCGGCACGAGCCGCAGGATCGCTTTGGACAGCGTCGATTTTCCGCAACCGGATTCGCCGACAAGGCCCACCGTCTCGCCCCGGGCAATCTGCAGCGAGACGCCGTCGACGGCACGCAGTGTGGTTTTGCCATGGCGTTGCGGATAGTCGATCTGCACGTCCTATAGCGCGAGCAACGGCGCTTCGCTGACCGCCGAAACACGCTGCGTGGGATCGGCATCCGCAACAAAGTGCCCGGTACGCACCGAACGCGGCACCACGGCGAAACTCGGCTTGCCATCTTCGCCAACACCGTGGCGGATCTCCGGCAACTTCCAGCCGCGATAGTGCAGATCATCCGCAAGATTCAGCGACGCGCCGAGCAGGCCGCGGGTGTACGGATGCTGCGGTTGCGTGAAGAGTCGCGCAACCGGCGCCTCTTCCACCTTCTCACCCGCGAGCATGACCGCGACGCGATCCGCATGCCTCGCGACGATGCCGAGATCATGCGTGATCAGCAGCAAGGACATCGACAACTCGCGCCGCAAACCGTCGAGCAGGTCGAGAATATGCGCCTGAATCGTGACGTCGAGCGCCGTGGTCGGCTCATCCGCGATCAACAGGCGCGGCCGGCAGGCCACCGCCATCGCGATCATCACGCGCTGCCGCTGACCGCCGGACAGCTCGTGCGGAAAATCGAATACGCGCCGCTGCGGCTCCGGAATCTGCACCAGTTCGAGCAACTCAACCGCACGCTTCCATGCCGCGGCCTTGGACAGACTCTCATGCTGCCGCAATGTCTCGACGATCTGCGCGCCAATCGACAGCACGGGATTGAGCGACGTCATCGGCTCCTGAAAGATCATCGAAATCTGCCGCCCGCGAATCGCCCGAATCTCGCGCGCCGGCAGGTCGAGCAGTTCACGACCGTCGAAGCGCAGGCTGCCTGTCACGCGTCCCGGCGTGGGGACGAGGCGCATCAACGAAAGCGCCGTCGCCGATTTGCCGCAACCCGATTCGCCGACCAGCGCGAGTGTCTCCCCTTCCGCGATATCGAAGCTCAGGCCACGCACGGCTTCATGCGCGCCGAAACTGACGCGCAAGTCGCGTACTTCAAGCAGGTTTGCCACAGTGCATCCTCTGTACGTTGTCAGCCGCGAGTCAACTAACTAGTCAGCCGCATGGTCGGCTGCGTATTAAACGCGTTCGCGCAAGCGCGGGTTCAGCGCATCGTTTAGACCGTCGCCGAGCAGGTTCAGCGCAAGCACCGCCAGCACGATCGCCGCGCCGGGAACAGCGGTCAGATACCATGCGGTGCGCAGCGAATCGCGGCCGGCGCCGATCATGCCGCCCCAACTGACCACGTTGGGGTCGCCCATGCCGAGAAACGACAGCGACGACTCGATCAGGATCGCGCTCGCCACCATCACCGAGGCCGTCACGATCACCGGCGGCAACGCGTTCGGCAAAATCTCGCCGAAGATGATGCGCGCATTGCTGAATCCCTGGCTGCGTGCGGCGAGCACGAAATCCGCTTGACGCAGTGTGCGAAATTCAGCCCGCACGATCCGCGCGACGGTGGGCCATGAGGCGACGCCGATCGCCAGCGCGATGATCGTCACGCTCGGCCGGCCGATCGCCACAATCACGATCACCAGTAGGAAAGACGGCACCGTTTGAAAGAGTTCGGTCACGCGCACCAGCAGATCGTCGATCACGCCGCCGAAGAATCCCCCTGTCGCGCCGACCAGCGTACCGATCACCAGACCAATGCCGGCCGACGCCGCGCCGATCAGCAGCGACACGCGCGTGCCGTGCGCGATGCCCGCGGCCACATCGCGTCCCAGCGAATCGGTGCCGAGCCAGTATTGCGCGTCAGCGCCCGGCCATTCGAAGGGCGCCGCCACCATATCGAGCGGATCGCCTGGAAACAGGTGCCCCGCGCTGAGTGCGAGCGCGGTAAAGGCCGCCAGCAACAGGAGCCCGGCGAGTGCTGACGGATTGCGCAACAGTGCACGCCAGACGCCACGCCCGGCGCCGCGCGATCCGGATGCATCCGATGATGCGTTGACACGTCGCTGACCGAACAGCGCGCCGGCCAATTGGCGCCGCCATGGCGACGTCTTGGGCTCAGGCGGCGTGGCAATCAGATTGGAAGAGTCGGAAGCCATTTCATCCCTCTAAAAATACAGGTCGGCATGAGTGCGGACGCTGTCACGCCACGCGCGGATCGAGCCATGCCTGCAGCAGATCGACCAGCACATTGGCGACGATCACGAGCAGCGACGACAGCAGCAGGACGCCTAGCAGCACACTGAAATCGCGTGCCATCACCGCATCGAGCGCGAGACGCCCGAGGCCCGGCCAGCTGAATACCGTCTCGGTCACCGCGGCGCCACCCAGCAGCGTGCCGAAATGAATACCGATGATCGTCGTGAGCGGCATCAGGGCATTGCGCAATACATGGCGCACCGTCACGCGCCACGGATGCAAACCCTTGGCCTGTGCGGTCCGCACGAAATCCTGGCGTTGCACTTCCAGCATCGCGGCCCGCGTGAGCCGCGCATAGATCGCGACGAAGAATGTCGCGAGCGTCGCGGCAGGCAGGAGGACATGTTTAGCTGCATCGGCAAGATAGGCGAACCCATGCAGTTGCACGCCGAGCGTGATGTTGCCGCCACTCGGCAGCCAGCCCAGATGCACTGAGAACAACACGATCGCCAGCAGGCCGATCCAGAAACCCGGTGTCGAATAGAACAGCAAGGCCAGCACGGAAAGCACACGGTCGGGCCACTTGCCGGCCCAATGCGCCATCACCGCGCCGAGCACCACGCCCGCCACAATCGCGAACGACAATGCGACCCCCATCAGCAAGAGCGTATTCGGCAGGCGCGACAGGATCAGTTGCATCACCGGCATGTCGTAACGCGGCGAATAGCCCAGGCTGAAATGCGACAGATGCGCGAGGTACGACCACAACTGGTGCAGCACTGGCTGGTCGAGCCCGAACTTCGCGCGCAGCACCTGCATCGTCTCCACCGTTGCGGAGCCGGATTCGCCGGCCAACACGTCGGCGGCGTCGCCCGGCATCAACTTGAGCAGGAAAAAATTCAGGATCACGATGCCGATCACCGTCGGCAGCGCCTGCCATGCCGTACGCCGGAGAATCACAGCGAAACGCAAACGTCGACTCATCGTCTCTCTCCCGTCAAGCGCTCAGATAGACATCCGCGAGATTGCCTTCAAGGCCCTGCGCGGAAACCGTATGGTTGTGAACGCGACGATTCGCGAGCGTGACCATGCGTGGCGCGACCAGGTTGAGAATCGGCAGATCGCGATAGACGATCCGCTGAAACTGCTGGTACAACACGATGCGTTTGCTTTCATCAGTTTCGATCGACGCGCTTTCGAGCAGCCTGTCGACTTCGGGGTTGCTGTAGTGCGGCGCGTTCGAAAACGGCACACCGGGGCGGATATTCTTCGACCAGTAGAGGCGCTGAACCCCCACGCTCGGATCGAACAGCGTGTTGACGCCGATACTGGTGAAATCGAACTGACGATCCGCATACACACGCTTCAGGAACGCCGGCAAATCCTGCGAGCGGACCGTGACGTCGATACCCACCCTCGCCAGCGCCGACTTCACATAGTCCGCCTGGCGGCGGTACATGTCGCCATACGGCAGAAAATCGTGCGTCAGACTGAAGCGCACGCCACCGTCCTTGCGCGGATAGCCCGCTGCATCGAGCAGCTTCTCCGCGTTGCCGATATCGAACGCATACGGCGCGAGCTGGGCGTCGTGATACGGCGACCCCGGCGTAATCGGCGTGGGTGACAGATCGGCATAGCCATACGCCACCGTGCGCTGCACGACCTGCGGATTGATGGCGTGCGCGATCGCCTGGCGCACCCGGAGGTCTTTGAGAATCGGATGCTCGAGATTGAAGTCGATTTCAGCGAGCGGTTCCAGAAAGCGATAGCCACGCGTTTCAACGGCCAGTTGCGGCAATTGCGTAAGACGCGGCAGATCGGTGAGCGGCACCGGATTCTCGCCGCCCAGATCGAGCGCGCCCGTTTCGAATGCGGCGGAACGAGCGGCAGCGTCAGGAATCACCTTGAACACGAGGCCGTCGATATACGGCTTACCGGCGTCCCAATAGTCCGGATTGCGTTCGTAGACGATATTGGCGCCGCGCGTCCACGATTTGAAGCGGAACGGCCCCGTGCCGATCGGCGCATTGTTGTGCGGATTGGACAGCGGATCGCCCGAGGCATACAGGTGCTTGGGAACGATCGGCGATTCACCCGCAGACAACGCCTTCAGCAGATACGGTGCCGGCTTCGAGAGTTCGATCACCGCCGTGCGTGCGTCCGGCGTGGCCACTCGCGTCACGTTGGCGAACGTGCTGCGGCCGCGCGGATGCACCGCCTTGAGCAAATCGATCGAGAAAGCGACATCGGCTGAAGTGAACGGCTGCCCGTCATGCCATTTGACGTTCTGCCGCAGCGTGAACGTGTACTTCAGGCCATCCGGGCTGACGGTCCATGCGGTGGCCAGCTGCGGCTTGGGCCGCAAATCGAAGTCGTAGGCGAGCAAGCCTTCCAGCACCTTGGAACTCGCAACCAGTGCAGGGCCCGTGGTCTGAAAGATCGACACGAGCACCGGCGGCTCCGGATTGATCAGCATGTTTAGCGTCCCGCCCCGCTTCGGCCCAGCCGTGTCGCCTTGTGCGAACGTCAGTGCGGGCATACCGGCCGCCGCAAGCGCTGCGCCCGATGAAATCAGAAATTCGCGTCGATTCAGCCCTGCCATGTGATCCCGATCCTTTTGCCGATGATTCGACCTGTCGCGGCCGAGTGAAATGTCTTCGTGATTCTTTCGGCAATGCTGCTGCCGCAGCGCTCACGATAAAGCCGCTGCGGCAGCAAACGAACCAATCGTTATGCATATGCAAAGCACGATGCGGAGGAAAGGCCATGCACTATTCTGGATCGTTACTTCACGCAATAAACACGTCGGCCAGATTTCCACCTAGACCGTCCGCGGTCACCGTATGGTTATGCACGCGCTTGTTGTAGAGGGTCACTTGCTTGAGCGTGACCAGATTGACGATCGGCAGGTCACGCGCCACCACCTGCTGGAATTGTCTGAAATAGTCGACCCGCGTGCGCGGATCGTTCTCCACTGCCGCGGCTTCGAGCAGATGGTCGACCTCGGGGCTGTCGTAGTGCGACGCGTTGGAGAACGCCACCCCTTTCTTAAAGTTGCGCGACCAGTAAAGGCGCTGCACACCCACGGTCGGATCGCAGAGCAAGCGCGATGCCGACCAGCAAAGCTGCCGCAATGTCTATCGGATGCGCCGCAAGATATCAATCGGCAAGCCACAAAAGAACGAATGAATTGAGGATTGCATATCTATTGTCGATGGTTGGCGCTATCGCTTAAAGATCGATGTTTTAGCGCATATCCAAGGGAAACAACCGATATCCATATCGAATTTTCTTGTTTGTTCAATAAATTCGTTTTGCTTATCGTGACTGGTCGCTTCGCCGCGACCCTCGACTCATCACTTCTCTCGCGTTCTCTCAACATTGATTCCAACAACTATGAAAAAACTGCTTTTCGCTTTTGGCGTTTCATCTTTAATGGCCGGCACAGCAAGTGCTCAAAGCAGCGTCACGCTGTATGGGATCGTCACGGGCAACCTCACCTACACGAACAACACACAAACCGCTGCAACGTCCGCATCCGGCAAACCTCAGGGTGGCACCCAGGTGTCGCAGTTCGATAGCGGCTCATCCGGCCTGTCGTCGAGCCGCTGGGGCCTGAAAGGCGTGGAGGATCTGGGCGGCGGATTGAAGGCCGTGTTCCAGATCGAGAACGGCTTCAGCGTGAGCAATGGCACGATAGGACAAGGGGGCACAGAGTTCGGCCGCCAGGCGTGGGTGGGTGTCACCGCCGACCGCTACGGCACGTTCACGTTGGGACGTCAGGGCGATACATCGGTGGAGTTCGTCTCGCCGTTGCTCTACATCTGGTTTGGGGGCAACCTTTCGATCCATCCGGCCGACTATGACAATCTGAACTTCACGCACCGCATCAACAATTCGATCAAGTACCTGTCCGATTCTTTCAACGGGTTCCGTTTCGGCGCGCTGTACAGCGTCGGCGGCGTGGCCGGCAATGTCACGCAGAACCAGCTATGGTCCACAGGCGCCAGCTACACCGGCGGCGCCTTCGCGTTCGCTGCGTCGATCGTCAATGCACGCAACCCGAATACCTCCCTCTACGGCACCAACGCCAATGCGAGCGCCACGGGCAATAATCTGGGTTCCGCCGGGTCGGCCACCGCCCCCGAGTCCAATCCGGCGATCGCCGGCTTCGCATCGGCCCACACGCAGCAGACCGTTTCGGTTGCGACTACCTATACGAGCGGCGGTGCGATCTTCGGCGCGGCCTACTCGAATACGCAGTTCCGCGGACTAGGCTCAAACGCGTCGCTCAATCCGCTCAACTACAGCGGCTCGACGACGCTCAGTACCGTGAGTGCAAGCCTGCGTTATCAGGCCACACCGTTCCTGCGCTTCGGCACATCGTTCGACTATACGGAGGGAGGCAGCGTCGGCGGCAAGAGCAGCGCGAAATACGAGCAGTTGAATCTCACGACTGCGTATTCGCTATCGAAAGCCACCGATCTGTATTTGACCGGCGCCTATCAGCACGCCAGCGGGACGGACTCGCTGGGCCGGCCCGCGGTCGCTGCGATCGGCTATCTCACGCCGTCCGCCACCGACAAACAGGTGGCTGTCTCGGCAGGCATCAAGCATCAGTTTTGATGCAGGTGGCACCTGTCGGGTGACACAGAAAGTGAAATCTGTACCGGGTATCAGAGTGGTCCGGCCATTCAAGCCGGTTTCTCGGGGACAGCAGTTCGGCCATTGCGGACGTTGGTGCGGGCTGCGTTCTACGTCAGCAATGCGGCGGAATGCTGACAGCGGCGAGATCGGGCAGTCGGACGGGAGCTTCCTGCATCGGCAAACTCCCACTCTCGCAACGATCATGCGAGATCAATGGTACGCACGAACTTCAGCAGTTGGTCGCTGACCTCTGCCGCGGCCTCATGTTGAACCCAATGCCCCACGTTATCGAGTTCGAGTCCTCCTGCAAGGCCCGGTAAGCCAGCGCGAAGGTCGTCCAGGCTAAGCGGATATAACTCTCTCAGACCGTCCGCCTTACCCCAGATAAAAAACGACGGCTGAACGATCTTCGCGCCCTTCCACGGAGCGGACAGGACGAAATACGGCTCCGCCGCGCGGTAGTAATTCAATCCCCCGTGGAAACCGGTACGCTGAAATTCCGCGATGTTATGCGCGACGTAGTCCCGTGGTGCCCACGCCGGCAACGGTCCGGGGGCCGCACGATGAAGCGTTCGAGCCGGATCCATTGGACTCCACTGCTGGCCGGCTGGCGCAGTACCCGATGCCCAATACAGAATGCCCGGAATGGTCACCGCGGCATTGGCCCAGATTTCGTCGGCGTCGGGCCGAATTTGCTCGAACATGTAGAACTTGTCTTGATGCCCCGCCTTTCGCATCCGGTCGAAAACACTGACGTCTCCGCGCGGCACGAAAGGGACACTGAGGCAGAATACCGCCGTGAATCTGTCCGGGCGCATCAGCGCCGCGTTCCACGCGTGCGTCGCCCCCCAATCATGACCGACGAGGACGGCACGGGGAATCTCCAGCGCATCGAGCAGACCGATCAGGTCGCCTGTCGTGTGCAACGGCGTGTACAGGCTCGCGTCGACCGGAGCCGAGCTTCGCCCATAACCACGCATATCCGGGGCAATTGCTCGATATCCCGCCGACGCCATGGCCTTCATCTGCCGCCGCCACGTATAGGAGGTGTCCGGAAAGCCATGGCAGAACAGCACCGCTGGCCCTTCCCCTTGCTCCGTCACGTGCAAGGTAATGCCATTGGTCTCGATGTCGTATTGTTTGATGCCATCGTTGAAATCTGAAGTCACTTCATGCCTGTTCGATGCGCTCATTTCATTTAATTCCTTTAGTCGACGTGCGGGACCCTATCCGGGTAAGGATGCGTCAGTGATGGCTACGACAGCACCTTCGTCTCGAGCCAGGAGCGGATGACCTGGGCGAGTTCAGCCTTGAGTTCGAGCGGAAGCCAGTGGCCTGCACGTAGCGTCGCCACAGACAGATCGGTGCAGGCGT
Organism: Burkholderia sp. GAS332; assembly: GCA_900142905.1. Taxonomy (NCBI): domain Bacteria; kingdom Pseudomonadati; phylum Pseudomonadota; class Betaproteobacteria; order Burkholderiales; family Burkholderiaceae; genus Burkholderia; species Burkholderia sp. GAS332. The sequence goes on from FSRV01000001.1 coordinate 3,361,892, forward strand.
TTCGCATGGGCTCGCCGAGCGCGCTGCGGGTAATGTCGCAGATGCCATCGAATTCGCCGTTCACGAACAGCACGGGCTGGCTCAGGCGGCCGCTGTCTGGCGCTGTTTGAGCGTAGGCGATGTTTGCCTCATCGTTCAGATACCACGCGTTACCCGGACGAAACCCGGTAACACGGAAGGCATCAACCAGTGTGTCGAAGTCAGCAGACGGCCAGAGCGCCGCATCCGGCACCACCGCCGGCGCGCGATGTGCCGAACCGAACCAGCCTCCATTGCGCGAGACCAGCGCAGAGCGATAGACGTGGTCCACGGATTGCGGGTCTCCAGACCGGTAGATCGCCGCCAGTGTCGCCGTTATGTCGGCATTGAAGTCGGTAACGGTCTGATCGAAATGCGTCAAATAGAAGCGGTAGTAGTCCCATTGCCCGTCCGGATACTGGTCGGCCGGATAGAGCTTCCGATTGACCAAGGGCACCAGGCTGCGCAACCCGAAGCTTTCGGGCATATAGGGAACGGAGACAAACACAACCGCGCGGCTGCGCTTCGCATGATGCGTAGCCAACGCTCCGGCCACCGGACTTCCCAGGTCGTGGCCGACCCATACTGCCGGACTCGCGCCCAGATGCTCATGAAGCTCGACCATGTCTTCAACCACCTCTTTGAGCGCATAGGCATCGGGCGCATCTGGTGTCGACGAGCCACCGTAGCCGCGCATGTCCGGCGCAATGCAGTGCCAGCCATCCGACGCGAACGCCTCGATCTGCGCGCGCCACAGCAGACCGCCCCCGGGCCAGCCATGAAGGAAAATCATTAATGGCCCCTTGGTAGGACCAGCCTCCCAATAGCGCGTGGAATGACGGGGCGAGGCGAAGGTGCGGGCGATCATGGCAGAAGCATTCTCCGATATACGGTCGTTCGGGAAGGGCGTGGTCTTCGATTTCATTTGCAGCGTGCGTTCGCAAACGCAGCCTGGCGCGCTTGCCGGCCGCGTCGAGAGCGGCATTCTGCAAAAGACTAGTACAAGAACATCATCAATCGTCGTTCAGGATTATGACTATACTCCAGTTCAGATCCGGTGACTGAAGCGTTCATCACCGTCCCACACAATGAACTGAGCGGAGCTTACAAATGACCTCACGTAAATTTTTTATCGCAGGCGCGACGGGTGACACGGGCGGAGCAGCGACGGCGGCCCTTTTGGCTGCAGGCGAACAGGTCCGAACCCTGGTGCGACGCGAGGACGCCCGCTCAGATCGGCTGCGCGCGCAGGGCGTCGAGGTGCTGGTCGGCGACCTCTCGGATATCGACGACGTCGCACACGCTCTTCAAGGCATCACATCTGCCTATTTCGTCTACCCAATCGAGGCTGGAGGCATAGCGGCCAGCGCTTCGTTCGCACAGGCTGCCCGCGAGACCGGAATCGAATCCATCGTGAACATGTCGCAGATTTCGGCCCGCCGTGAAGCGAAAAGCCATGCCGCTCGGGACCATTGGATATCGGAGCAGGTGTTTGGCTGGGCAGGCACGCCGGTCACGCATCTGCGCCCTACGTTCTTCGCTCAATGGCTCACTTACCCGGGTCAAGTCGCGAGCATCAAGAAGGACGGCGCATTGCGCCTGCCCTTTGGCGTTGGGCGCCATGCGCCGATTGCAGCGGAGGATCAGGGTCGCGTGATTGCCGCCATCCTTCGTGATCCGGCACCGCACGCGGGCAAGGTATATCCGTTGCACGGGCCGGTCGAAATGAATCACCATGAGATTGCGGCAGAGATGAGCAAGGCGTTGGGTAGGACGGTGACGTATCAGCCGGTCGATCTCGACCTGTTCAAAAAACGCCTGGATACCGACGCAAAATTTGGCGACACATTCACGCAACATCTGCTATCGGTTGCGGTCGATTACCAAGAGGGCATTTTTGCCGGCACCAGTTCCTTCATCGAGGAATTGACCGGCACTGCGCCAATGACGGTACAGGCATTTATCACGAAGCACGCGGCGCTGTTCGCCTGACCGTGGTTCCGCGGCAGAGCAGACGAACAAAACAGGACCGCGTCATGCAGTTCGTCGACGACACACCTGATATGCTCCGACTCGCCGAAATGACGCAGCCCGGACCAATCAATCCGTCGGCTCAAGCAAGGTAATCGCTGCAGCGCAAGGGCCGGACAAGCGGCACGGCCGAGGGACTCGCAGAACAATGCATTTCTGAGGTTGAAAAAATGGGGCACTCACAAGCTACGAAACTGGCCACGCATGAGCGGATTGTGCAGGTTGCCGCACGTCGTTTGCGCGAACGTGGTATTGACGGGATTAGTGTCGGCGACATCATGAAAGAAGCTGGCTTAACCGTCGGCGGCTTCTACAAGCATTTCGATTCACGCGATGCGCTTGTGACAGAGGCTTTCATCCTGGCGTTGCAGGACATCGAGCATATTCAGGACGCGCTCAAGACGGCGCCTCAGCGCGCAATAAGCACCTATGTGTCCGGAAGTCATCGGAACAACGTCGGCAGAGGCTGCCCGATTTCAGCGTTGGTCAACGATGTGGCGCGCGCTCCGGATGCAACCCGTAAGGTGTTCACTGAACGTGTCAGTGAAATCATCGATTTGCTCGCGCAGTCTTTTTCAGAGACGGAAAGCGCCCACGATAAAGCGGTGATGATCTTCAGCGCCTGCGTGGGATCCATAGCACTCGCTCGCGCAGTGCAGGACCCGAGTCTGTCAAACAAGATAATCGAAGGAGCGCTGAAGGAGATGCTGAAAATGTACGAATGATACCGTGCTCAAATCTTAGGCCTCGTCGCGCGGTAGCCCTATCCCAACTTGGTCGTTGAAGAACTCGATCTTGCTGCTGCCAGCACTCCGCCACATTGCTGACGTAGAACGCAACCCGCGCCAATTTCCGCAATGGCCGAATTGTGCGCTTAGCTCGTCCGTCAGGTTCCGGAGTAATGCAGCCGTTCGAACGGCATGTTTCCCCGCTCGCTGAACGGCGGGTTGTGGCCGAACTGAACCCGACGACGACCGGCTCTGGTCGACCCGAAGCTGTCCTTCAGTTCGTTTCTTCGGATGTCCCAACAGCGATCAAAAGCGGTCGATCCATCCATACGCCTTAACGAAGTGCGATCCGTTTGATGCGACCGCTCGATCGCCTATCGTGCTTCACGCACCTCATGGTCGGCGCTTTTCTCGCTTTCCTCCGCAAGCCGTCGCCAACCGGACGCAGGAATGATCTGCGGCAACATCGAAGCGCTGGCAAAGACGAGCCCAACGCCGCACACCCCAGCCCAATGCCACACGCTCCACGCATAGTTGCCAAACGCCGCGCCGATCGCCCCGCCTGCGAAGCGGCATGTCATGTAAAGCGTGTTGGCACGGCTCATCGCAGTGCTCTTAACCGCCAGGCTGCGCGCCATGTTCGAGACATGGGAGCTTTGCATGCCGAGGTCGAGCAGGATCACCCCGACGATTAGCCCGCCGATGCTCGAGCCTTTCCACGCAAGCACCATGTACGAGGCAACGAGGACAATGCTAGCGGCTAAGATGATTCGACGCGGATCGCGCGTATCGGTCAGCTTCCCCGCAGCATAGGACGCGCTCGCGCCGACGACGCCGACGAGTCCGAACAACCCCGCCGTCTCGCTGCCGTAACGGGGGTCGAGGGCGTGCAGATGAAACGCGAGCGTCGTCCAGAAGGCGCTGAATACCGCGAATTGCAACGCCGCGATCAAAGCGGTCTGCCGTACGACGGGTTCCTCGCGCAGCAATGCAAACAGCGAACGCATCAACGCACCATAGCTACCCGAGAAGGTCGGCTCGATACGCGGGAGCACGCGCGCAAGCATGATGGCAACGCCGACCATCGTGACTGCCGCGAACGCGTAGACAGAGCGCCATCCGAAATGTGCAGCGATCGTGCCCGATACCGTGCGAGAAACAAGGATGCCGCAAAGCAGCCCGAACATCACGATTCCGACGGCCTTGCCGCGGTTTTCGGGGCCCGCAATCTTCGCCGCGTAAGGTGTGAGCAGTTGCGGCGCGACACTCGCCATGCCCGCGGCAAAGCTTGCCGCTACGGCCCAGGGCAGCGTGGGCGCCGCCGCCATCGCGACAAGCGCGACAACGGCCGCCGCCAATGTGAGCGCGAAGAGCTTGCGAAGCTCGACCTTGTCCCCGAGCGGAATGAACAGGAGCAGGCCGAGCGCATAACCAGCCTGCGCAGCGATGGAAACCGCGCCGGCCTGACCATCGGTAGCGCTGAACGTATGCGCGAAATCGACGAGCAGCGGCTGGTTGTAATAGTTGTTGGCGACGACGAGTCCGGCTGCGAGTGCCATGACCCAGTAGATCGACTGTTTCATCTGCGTCCATCCTTCGCCGGAAATGTTCGAATTGCTCGCGCGCTCCAGGCGTGGCGCGCGGGCTTTTGCGGTTTGCTCAAAGGGGAATCTAGACTATTTCTACAATCGGGAGTAGCGTCATTCTGCGGCAATGACTCTTGCGATTTGAGGAAGGGTGACCGATGGACCGATTCGACGCGATGAACGTGTTTGTCCGAGTGGTGGAAACCGGCAGTCTGTCTGCCGCCGCGCGTGCGATTCCGATGTCGCTGACTTCGGTGAGCCGCCACTTATCGGCGCTCGAGAAGCAATTCGGCATGCAACTGCTGCGGCGCACGACACGGCACATTGCGCTGACGAACGAGGGGCGCCTATTTTTTGAGCGCGCGAAGTCGATCCTCGCAGATCTGGACGAAGTGGGTACGTTGCTCAGTGCGGGCCAGAGCGAGCCGGCGGGCCGTTTGCGCATCGCCGCGCCCACGTTGCTCGGCCGAACCGTCATCGCGCCGCTCCTGCCGTTCTTCCTTGCGCGCCACACCGCAGTTTCGGTCGAGCTGCTGTTGATCGACCGCGCCGTGAATCTCGTCGAGGAGGACATCCACCTCGCGATTCGCGTGGGCCGCCTGCCCGACTCGGCGCTCGTGGCACGCAAGCTCGGTGACGTGCGCATGGTCGTTTGCGCCGCGCCGTCTTATATCGAACGCCGCGGCGCGCCTTGCTCGCCTGACGAGCTGCGCCAGCACGACTGCCTCGTTTTCTCCGACCAGCCTGGCCCCGTCGATTGGCGCTTCAGGTCCGCGGGCACTCGCCATTCCGCCCGCATCACAGGCCGCCTCTGGGCCAACGCGCTTGACGTGCTCGCTGCCGCGGCGATCGATGGTGCGGGCATCGTGCGCGCCCCGTCGTGGCAAGTAGCGGCCGACATCGAATGCGGCCGGCTGCGGCGTATCCTGCAGGACTACGAGACTATGCCTGCGCCTGTGAATGTGCTCTTCGAACGCGCGCGACGCACGTCGCCCTCAGTGCGGGCCTTCCTCGACTACCTGGTCGAATCGACGGAAACGGGCCCGCTCGCGGGCATGCCGCGCTTCGGCGAAGCGCTCGGCGCGGCAAACGGGTGATACCGCATTACGCCGCGCGCCTACGCGACATGTCCGTTTGTGAGTCTTAGCTCCCACGCCTTGGCGCCCTGAGCGCGCGCCAGCGTCAACGCTTGCTGCAAAACTAACGCCCGTGGCGCTCGCCGGGATGACGTCTTCTCCGATAGCGTCCGAGCCTTGACTCTCATCAGTTCAGGGGCGTTCCAAAACTGTCCAGTAGCGTCGCCGGCCAGCCGGGCATTAATGAGGCTGACTGCCTCTCGCATACGGCCCTGTTCCAGCATGGCGCTCGCAAAGTCGGATAAGAATACGGAATAAGCCGGATCAAATCCGCGGGCTTGCAGCGTCTCCAGTGTCGATCGAAGCTCGACGAAAGAGACAGCGTTCGGGTCCTGGAATACTTTCGCCCAAAGTGAAAATGCCGAACCATAGAGTGCCCAAAAGTCCAGACCGTGAGTTCCTGCCACCTGGATAAGCTGCTGGGACGCACGCTTGACGCCTTCTACGTCTCCTGAAAGTGCGCCCACGTTACAGCTTCCCTCCGCAAGGGCGCAGCATAGGGTGCAGGCGTGATCCAGTGCCATCGCCTCGTCAATCGCTATCTGGGCTGCTCGTCGCGCTTTGGCCGTGTTTCCCATTACCCACAGAATGCGCGAAAGAAAGGCCCAACCTGCCACGCGCTGGTCCATTCCAAATCTGAAATGGGAGCCATGACGTTCGTCGCGCGTATAACTGTCGAGCATGCACTCAATCTCAGACAAAGCTTCAGCGTGATTTCCCAGAAAATGATGAGATGTCCCAATCAAACGACGTGCCGTCAGAAGTGCCGCTTGATCGCGATGTCTCACGGCTAGATCTGCCATGTTTTTCCCGTGCTGGAGGGCCTGTACGTAGTAGCCGCTACGGAGATGGTAAAGCCATAGACCGTATTCAGCCTGCAGTTGCGTTTCCGCGTCGTCCAGCCGGAGCGCAAGATCGCCGGCCCTGGTCCAGGCCTGCCCATTAGCCGGAACCGGTCCACGTGACCAGGTCAGCGAGGTGGCCAGTGCGGTCTGGATCATCATCTCCTGGCGCTCTTCAACGGGAGGAATTTTCGTTTCTTCCAGTACGTTCGTAATCCGCTGGCGACACTCGTCGTAGAGTGATAGTTGTATCCAGAATGGGGCGGAGTTCGCGAGAATGAGCAGACCCGAGGCACGGCGCTTACTATCTGACAATGACCAGTCAAGAGCGGCCCTGATATCGTCAATGTGGTGTTCGTATTGTCGCTTCCATTGCGTCGTGGGTAGCGACGTCCAATCCCGTTGGGCTTGAGAAGTCAATTGCTCAACGAAGCGAGCATGCTTTTCAGTCATGGCCGCCGTGCGGTTCGCAAGCTGCTCCAGGGCGTACGCCCGCAGCATGGTTAGATAGCGATAGCGAATCGGCTGGGTTCCGGCCTGCAACGTGATCAGCGACTTGTCAACGAGGCTGCAAAGCACATCAACCAGTCGCGTGGGCCTTTCCAGATTGGTGGATACGACACGTTCTGCGGCAGCGACGGTGAAATCGGCAGGGAAAATGGCCAGCTCCTGGAACACCGCTTGTTCCACGGGGTCGAGCAATTGGTAACTCCACTGCAGCGCGTCACCAAGCGTCCGATGGCGACCTGGGGTCTGGCGTTTCTGAGCGGCAAGCAATCCGGACGAAAGGGCTAAATCTTCGGCGACCGCTGCGAGACCCAACGATGGCACGCGAGCTGCAGCGATTTCCAATGCCAGTGGAACCCCATCGAGCGCCCTGCATAACGTCGTAACCTGCTCCACGTTCGTTTCCGTAAGCTCGAAGTGATAGTCCGCGGAAGTTACGCGGCGGACAAACAGTTCAACCGCACTATAGCTTCTTGCGTTTGCTGCGTTGATGATGCGCGGAGGTAACTTGAGAGGACGGAGCCGGTAGACCTGCTCACCGTCCAGGCCCAATGGGGTCTGGCTGGTGAGCAGCACGCTCAGTTGCGGATCAGATTCCAGAACCCGCTCAACGGCCGCTGCACAGGCCGACGTAACGTGTTCGCAGTTATCAACGACCAGTAGTGCCCTTCCCGTGTGAGACGCCAACTGTTGTGTGCTTGTCCCAGCAAGCCCCGCCAACGCGCTCGAAATAGCTGGCGATACTGAGGCTACGCTGAGTTGCGACAAGTCGGCGAAGTAAACCCCGTCGGGAAAACAGGGACTGGATTCTGACGCGGCCTCTATCGCGAGGCGAGTCTTACCTATGCCGGCAGGGCCTGTGAGCGTGCATAACGTTTGGGTAGCCAGCAGCCGGTTTAATTCCAATAGCTCCTCAACGCGGCCGATCAAAGGAGACCGTGGGCTCGGCAGGCCAACTCGTGCTTGAGGTGCGCCTATGGACGACATGACAGCCCGATGCGCCTGCACTGAACCTGTAAAACGATAGCCTCGACCGAATTCCGTCGCGATAAGGTCCCGATCATCCCCCAGTATTTTTCGCAACGACGAAATCTGCGCCTGCAAGCTGTTTTCCTCGATGACCTCCTTCGACCATATCCGGGAAAGAAGCGAATCTTTGGATACGACCTGGCCTGCCGTACTGACAAGCTGGACTAGCACGTCCAGCGCACGCTCACCTACGTCCAGTCGTACACCATCTCTCAATAGCAGCCGCAAACCTGGGAACAACTGGTAGCGGCCGAAAGCAACCATATCGTCGTCGCGGGCGTCAGGGCCCTTCGACGGCCGTTCATGGCGAGTCTTTGTACCTGTAGGCATTTGTCAAAGTCAAAGTCACACAGCAAGATTGCAGGGATCAACTGGAATTTCAGACGTCTGAAATTGTAGGCCAAAGACTTCTTGTGTGCGCTGCATGACGATGAAGGTCCCTGTACTACGTCGTGAGTCTGGACATGTCACCCAATACGGTTGGTAGCGAATCTCCGGCGCAGTCCGCCGCCCCTGAAGAGCCCGGGTTAACACATCAACTGGACAGTTCATTGCTGATGGTGATGGCGGTTGCCTGCGGTGTCTTCGTCGCTAATATTTACTACAACCAGCCGATCCTGGAACTGTTGCAGCAGGCTTTCCCACGATCGCCTGGCCTCGTCAATCTGGTTCCGACGGCGACACAACTGGGTTTCGCCTGCGGTCTGTTTTTTCTGGTACCTCTGGGAGACCGGATTGATCGGAGAAAATTGATTCTCGGGCAAACGGCACTGCTAATCGTGGCGTTGGTCTGTCTTGCTGCAGCCCCGAATGCCTGGTTGCTGGTAATCGCTTCAGCAGTAGTCGGTATTGCGGGGTCTGTTGCCCAACAAGTCGTACCGTTCGCGGCAGAGCTAGCGGGGGCCAAGCGCCGTGGCCAGGTGGTCGGTACCGTGATGAGCGGCCTGCTTTGCGGCATTCTGCTGGGACGGGCCGTCGGCGGATTTACCGCCGATCATTGGGGCTGGCGTGCCACGTTCTGGCTAGGGGCCGCGATGACCGCCATTGTCTGGGTCATGTTGCTAGTCAGACTCCCACACAGTGAACCCAAGACAAGGCACAGCTACTTTCGTCTCATGAAGTCACTCATCGAGTTGTGGCGAGAAGAACCGTCACTGCGCCGTGCGACATGTATTCAAGCCGCGATGTTCGGTTCCTTTATTGGGCTATGGACGATTCTGGCATTGCGTCTGCATGAGGCCTTCGGCTTGGGGGCTGATGTGGCAGGCCTCATGGGGATCGTTGGTGCAGCGGGTATTCTGATTGCCCCACTTGCTGGCCGTGTCGCCGATCGTCGTGGACCCCATGCCGTTATCGGGCTTGGTTGTCTGATCATGCTGCTGTCGTACGCGGTGCTCGGCCTTTGGGGCAGCCTCGTTGGCCTGATCGTCGGCATTATCCTGTTGGACTTCGGCGAGCAGTCGGCTCTCATCTCCAACCAACACGTGGTGTACGCACTTCGCCCCGAGGCAAGAAGCCGACTCAACACGCTATTCATGAGCGGCATGTTCGTAGGCGGCGCCGCGGGTTCCTGGGGAGCAAGTCTCAGTTGGCGGCTAGGTGGATGGCACGCAGCGTGCGTATTCGGAGGCGCATTGGCATTGCTCGGGTTCGTTCTTCATTTCTCAGGGAGACTGGCTGCTTACGCCGCCACCAGGAGTTGAAACGTCGACAGCGGCCGAAAGCAACCGCAAATAGAGCGGATGAGAGCGGCTGCCTCCCCCACAACAGCCGACGAACGTAGCAGTTCGAAAGAATCAGGAAACTTTCATTCATGAACTCCCCGCACTTTTCTGGCGCTCATGGCACGTTGTCGTTACTGACGGAGATTGATCCGCAGACAGAGACGATTAACCGTACGATGCGCCTCGAAGCTTCAGCGGATGGTCGCAGCGTGCTCCTGGTTGCACTAGATATTCGCAAGCCCGGCAGCCAGCGGGAATGGCGTGTCGAAATTACGCCGGAAGAGCTTATCGCACTGATTCACGCGCACGGTACAGAAGTATCGGGATATCTCGTCGATTTCGAGATTCAGGTGCGATAGGCAGGCACGATCTATCAAGTCAATGGGCTTGGACCATTGTCGAGGGCGAATCGCCATGTACTATCGGATTTCGCTCGAAGAACTGCTGCGAGAGCAGTGCGCCACAGATCGAGTTGGCCGCGACGACTTTCCGAACGACCGCTTGCGGCTTTCAATGGGTCGTTGGGAGCAGATTGGTCAGCGGCGGCTCCTGGCCGGTCCTTGCCCGTCGCTGACTGGCGTCAAGCGGCCGCCGGGCTGCGACTGGCTGTCGACTCCAAGCGCGTCGATGAGAACATCGATGGGTCTTTTCACTTGCCGTGGCAGTGCGCGACGATTATTTCACTTTCCTTGGTACAAGCTGCCCGGCTCCGTGCCACTCCTCCCGAAAAAACACCTTAAACTCAACGGCACACTTTTCACTAATAGCGACATCCGACAGCACCCGATGGGAATCGGGTGCCGGTTGTTTCTGAACCGCATGACGATGCGCGCGCAGGATCAGCGTGCACCCTCCGCGCAGTCCGTCGTCAATGCACCTTAGGGAAACCGTGACGCTGCGCGAGCAGGTCGAGTATCCGGCGCGTATCCGTCACGAAGCGCTTCTCGCCCAGCGTCTGCGCATCAGCCGGCGCAGGCTGTTCGTCGCCGAGAATCAACACCGGCAGACTCTGGTGCTCAGCGTCGAGCGCCTCCACGACCACGGCGCGCGGACGCGGGAACGGCAGGCGGCGAATCTCCAGGCGTGCGTTGAGCGCCGGGTCGCTCGCCAGCAACCCTTCGATAGGCGCACCATCCGGGCAGATAAAACGCTCACCGGGGTGGTTCGGATCGGTAAAGCCCGGTTCCAGCAGCAATAACAGGTCTCGGCTCATAGTGCTCAGTGATTGAATGAGGGGTGAATGGATCGTGGGGTTGTTTCCGGATCGTCAGAAAACGCGCCCTTCAGTCAGATGCGTGGTTACGCCGTTCAACTCGTAATCGCCGATCACGCGTGCTTTGTGCAGCAATGGGTTGTGGCTGAAGATCGTGCGCAGATTGCGCCAGTGGCGGTCGAAATTGTGAGCCCGCCCAGTGGCCGATGCCCCGCCGACTTCAAACAGCCGCTCGCCCGCGTAGAGCGCCAGTTTGCTGACCACCAGTTGTGTTTTGGCGGTAGCCAATGCCCCTTCCAGCACGAGCGCTTCCGCGTCGGCTGCGCCGCTGCGGATTGCATTTGCCGAACGGTCCAGGGTGTGTGCATTTTGCGCCACCAGCGCATCGATCGACAGGCTGTGCGCCGCGAGATCGCCAACCACCTGCTGCACGAACCCGTCCTCGCGTGCCGAGGGTGCCGGACTATGCAGCACCGGGCGACCGTACTGCGTCACGTAGCGTCGCGCGTCCGCCAGAATGTTGCGCACGATACCTGCCGCGACCGTTACCAGATGCAGCTGTCGCACCGCGCTGCCATGGCGACCGGCGAGACTCGTATAGCCGCGCGTCGCGATTTCATGGGCAAATACCTGCACATTGTCGAGCACGAGACTGCCGCTCGCCGTCATGCGCTGTCCCATCCCGTCCCAGTCGTCGAGTATCTGCAGGCCTTCACGGGACACCGGGATCACGATCGATACCTTCTCGTCGTTCTCATCCTGCACGTTGATACGCGCATAGTCGGAGAACGCCGTACCGGTCGAATAATATTTCTTACCCGTGACGCGAAAGTGCTCACCGTCGCGTACCAGCTTGGTGACGATTTCACCAGGCCTCGACGTGCCGAGCTCGGTCGACGCACCGCCGAAGATCGCCCCTGCCCGGACACGTTCGATCTGCGTGTCGTTGAAGGCGGAACGCGGTGACAACACCAACTGCTCGGTTAGATCGAAATGAATCCGCAAAGCGTGCGCGACATTGGACTCTTCCGCCGCCAGTGTGGCGATCACACGGAAGAGATCGTCCAGCGAACCACCGAGGCCACCCCACTCGACCGGAAAACGGAGCACACCCAGACCGGATTCGCGAAACAATGCGAAGCGGTCAAACGGCAACTCGCGCCGCATCTCACGTTGCGCGGCGTCTTCGCCGATCGCTTTAGCGAGCGCCGGCAACGCGGTGAGCGCCGCCTGAAGCCGCGCACGCGCTGCGCTTTCCTGAGAGACCTGCATGCCTTCATTCCTTGTAAAAGCGCGCGGACCAGACTTGATCCGACGATGTGCACTGGGAGCATGAACCGGCGTCCACATGGGACGTGCCGATGCGACGGACCAGTATAGGGACGCGGCACGCAGCGCAAAACCAGCAATTCAAGCTATGAATATGCGCGTTTCTGAAATGCGATTCGCCGATAAGGATCGATGAATCCGTTATTGGAGCGTCGCGCGGCATCTTTCTATACTCGATTCCGGTCAGCACTCACCACCGACGAGTGCCAAATCTCAATCGCGGAAAGTCGAACCATGAGCCTACGTCCCTTGCATGACCGCTTGATCGTCAAGCGTCTCGATCAGGAAACCAAAACTGCTTCAGGCATCGTGATTCCTGAAAGCGCCGCCGAAAAGCCGGACCAGGGTGAAGTGATCGCTATTGGACCGGGCAAGCGCGATAGCGACGGCAAGCGTATCGAGCCCGATCTGAAAGTCGGCGAGCGCGTGTTGTTCGGCAAGTACGCCGGGCAGTCGGTCAAAGTCGACGGCAACGAATTGCTCGTGCTGCGCGAAGAAGATGTCGTAGCAGTCGTCACTCAATAACGAACGGAGCGTCAAATCATGGCAGCAAAAGAAATTATTTTTAGCGACGTCGCCCGCTCGAAACTGGTCGAGGGTGTCAACATTCTGGCTAACGCGGTCAAAGTCACGCTCGGTCCGAAGGGCCGCAATGTCGTGCTGGAGCGCAGCTTCGGTTCACCCATCGTGACGAAAGACGGCGTCTCGGTCGCCAAGGAAATCGAATTGCCGGATCGCGTACAGAACATCGGCGCGCAGCTCGTGAAGGAAGTCGCCTCGCGCACCAGCGACGCCGCCGGCGACGGTACGACGACCGCGACGGTGCTCGCGCAAGCCATCGTGCGTGAAGGTCAAAAGTACGTCGCGGCGGGCCTCAATCCGCTGGACCTGAAGCGCGGCATCGATAAAGCTGTGATTGCCGCGATCGAAGAGCTCAAGAAGATAAGCAAGCCGACCACGACCAGCAAGGAAATCGCCCAGGTCGCGACGATCTCGGCCAATGGCGAAGAATCGATCGGTCAACGCATTGCCGAAGCGATCGACCGGGTCGGCAAGGAAGGCGTCATTACCGTTGAAGACGGCAAGTCGCTTGACGATGAACTCGACGTGGTCGAAGGTCTGCAATTCGACCGTGGCTACCTCTCGCCGTATTTCATCAACGATCAGGACAAACAGGTTGCCGTGCTCGATAACCCGTTTGTGCTGCTGCACGACAAGAAGGTGTCGAACATCCGTGATCTGCTGCCGATTCTGGAGCAGGTCGCCAAAGCCGGCCGCCCGCTTCTGATCATCGCGGAAGACGTCGAAGGCGAAGCGCTCGCCACGCTGGTGGTGAACAACATTCGCGGCATTCTGAAGACCGTCGCGGTCAAGGCGCCAGGCTTCGGTGACCGCCGCAAGGCACTGCTCGAAGATATCGCCATTCTGACCGGCGGACAGGTGATCGCTGAAGAAACTGGGCTGTCGCTGGAGAAAGCGACCCTCACGGAACTCGGTCAAGCCAAGCGCATCGAGGTGGGCAAGGAGAACACTACCGTCATCGACGGCGCGGGTGACAGCAAGACCATCGAAGCGCGTGTGAAGCAGATCCGCACCCAGATCGAGGAAGCGAGCTCCGACTACGACCGCGAGAAGCTGCAGGAACGCGTCGCGAAGCTGGCGGGCGGTGTGGCAGTCATCAAGGTGGGCGGCGCAACCGAGATCGAAGTGAAGGAGAAGAAAGACCGCGTCGATGACGCGCTGCACGCCACACGCGCCGCTGTCGAAGAAGGTATCGTGCCAGGCGGTGGCGTCGCGCTGATTCGCGTGAAGCAGGCCATTAGCGGACTCAAAGGCGTGAATGCCGATCAGGATGCGGGCATCAAGATCGTCCTGCGTGCGCTTGAAGAACCGCTGCGCCAGATCGTGACCAACGCCGGTGAGGAAGCCAGCGTGGTGGTCGCGAAAGTGGCCGAGGGTACGGGCAACTTTGGCTACAACGCGCAGACCGGCCAATACGGCGACCTCGTGGAATCGGGCGTGCTCGATCCGACCAAGGTCACGCGTACTGCACTGCAAAACGCGGCGTCGGTGGCGGGTCTGTTGTTGACCACCGACGCCACCGTGCATGAAGCACCGAAGGATGCACCGGCAGCCGGCCAGCCTGGCGGTCCGAGCGCAGGTGGGCCGGGACTAGACTTTTAAGCGTCAACCCTTCAGCTGTACACACACGCCGGTATGCGTTTCAGCTGCATGCCGGCGTGCAACTCCAGCAGAAAGAAACGCGTCAGCCGGATAACCTGCTTGCATCCAGCAGCGCCTCCGCTGTAATGACAGTGCAGTATTCCGGGCCTAGATTGGCGAGCGACACCGCGCGCACGCCTTTCTCACTTCCCAGGTTGCCGTTCCCGTCCCTTCGATCAAAAGTGAAGCTGTCACGCGCGGTTTTGGCGAACTGACGTTCTTATGACATTATTTGCCAGCGCAGACGTCGCGAACGATGATCAGCAAGCCACGTCGCGTAGCGGGGCAATCAAGACGCAGCACGTGTTTCGAGGCAGATAGGTCCTCGAACACCAAACTGTCATCCTGTCATTCTTTCGGAGGCAAGACCATGAAGTCGAGCATCGTCGCACCGCTTTTGATCGTGTCATTACTCGGCACACCCGTCGCCGTTTTTGCGCAGCAGCACGAGGACAATCACGGCGGTGGCCAGCCTTCGCAACACGGACCCAATCCAGGGCACCAGGTCCAGCATGGGCATGGTCATGGCCCTGCGCCGCACGAGGCGTCGTTGGGCGGCCCGGGCGGTCCCGTTCCCCATAACGATTGGCACAAGGGCGAGCGGCTTCCGGCAGAGTACCGGGATCGCAATTACGTTGTCGACAACTGGCACGAACACGGCCTGCAAGCGCCACCGCGCGGGTATCAATGGATCGGCGTGAACGGCGACTATGTACTAGCCGCCATCGCGACCGGTGTCATCGCTAACGTCCTGCTTAACGGGAACTAGCCAAGCGAACCGAAAGCGATTGCTTTCCATACTGACAAGCGATCTTCGTTCTGGGGATTGCTAGCGCGGAGGCCCGTCGTTGCGGACCTCCGCGCTGCTGCATCGAGGATTGGCATATACGCCGTCAGCTTCACGCCGATCGGCAGCGACAAGGCGATGAGTTGGCGACAGGCGTTTGACGCCAACTATCCGACATCCTTGCCCGCCTACCAGGCGGTGGCAGAATATTTGATGAACCGGCCGTAACGCGTACGACGTCGCGACGAACGTCCGATATCGCGCAGGCATCGACTACTCAGAACGACGCGTCGTCTGACCGCTTCACGCCAGCGCAGCCAGCTGCGCCGACGTCGAGCGCATCACGACCCTCAAAAGAACAACAACGCGCGCAATTCAATGCTTCGGCGCGGCGGCGCATCAGCCGGCGAAGTAGGATCGTCGAATGCCGTATGGGCCGTGAGACGCGCGATTCCGTCGCCCGCTGAGTCGTAGATCTTCAGCAGCAGGTATTCATCGGGCGACATGTGCGGAAAGTAGTACCAACGATGCCGCGGATTGAAAACTAGCGCATACGTCTCGCCAACCTTGTCGGGATAAACCAGGTCTGACGCCACCAGATCGTTGAGCGTAATACTGCGCGAATCGCACAGCGCGAGCGGCGACGATTGCACCGTTTCTCCGATCGGACGCCACAGGTTGACGATCGCCACACGGCCTTGCAGCAACTGCTCCGCTTCTCCGGTCGGCAAATGATCACGCACCCGGCGCGGTCCCGACACAAAGGTCTGGTCGTTATGGATGTACTTGACCGGCTCCCTCACACCCTTGGTGCGCTCAGGATCGCCGTCACGCAGCGTGTGATCGAACACGACCACCCGGCGAGCGCCAGTGGCCTGTTTCAGCAACTGCTCCGCTTGCCCGTAGTAGACCGACTCGATCTTCGCAGGATCGGAAAAATCGCTCAGCGCGCTAGCATGCCGATGCAGTTCAAAACCATTACGATCGAGCGACAACGCGCCCGGCGGTGGCGCTATACGCGCATTTGAAATGGTCACCCGATGTGGCTGGTACACGCCGCTGCGTTTCGGAACGCCCGGCGGTGGTTCGTATTGATATGACACGGGTTTCTCGCCGGTGAACTCGAGGTAGTTCAACTCTGCCTCTACCGCCGCAGCGGACACCGGTGCATCGATGACGATATCGCTCATGTCCCCATCCTCATCACGTTAAAACGATTCGTTGAACGGCCGCAGATCGATTTCCTGCGACCACGCACTGCGCCCCTGCCGATGGAGATACCAGTAGGCATCGGCGATATCAGCGGGATTCAGCAGGCCGTCTTCGCCACGTTCCGCCACCCGCTGCGGCGCCGACGTACGCAGGCGTTCGCCGTCGATGCCGCCATCGACCACCACATGGGCAACATGGATATTCTTTGGCCCGAACTCGCGGGCGAGGCTCTGTGTAAGCGAGCGCAAACCGGCTTTGGCAGAAGCGAACGCGGCAAACGGCGGTCGGCCGCGCAGCGATGCGGTCGCGCCGGTAAAAAGTAGCGAGCCTCGACCCGCCGCCAGCAACGGCGACAGCGCCGCTCGTGCAAACAGGAAGCCGCCCAGCGTCGTGACACGCCATGCCGCTTCAAACTGCTCCGCGCTCAGTTCGAGCGTCGGTGCACGCGTCGCGCTGGCGGCGTTGAAAATCGCCACCTCGAGCGTACCGGTGTCCGAAAGCTGCCGGGCGATCGCAGCCAGATCCGCTTCGCGGGTGACGTCACCGGGTAATGCAACCGCATGCCCCCCGGCCTTGCGTATTTCGTCGACGATCGCTTCGAGCCGCTCGCGCGAGCGCCCCGTCACGGCGACGGTCAGGCCTTCGCGAGCGAAACGGCGTGCAAGCGCCGCGCCCAGTCCGGCGCTCGCCCCCACACCGGCAATCCACGCGAGACGGGTGCCCTTCTGTCCTTGTTCAACAGCCTCGGTCATTTGACTCTCCATTGCCTGTAGCCGCGGCACGCAACGCGTGGCGGCAGTAGACGCTTGCGCCTATCGTTTCAGCGTAGGCGATGACCGCGTAGAGAGGAAATAACGAATCGTGGAAAGTTATGCGCCGGATTGAAGGCTGCACACGGAACCCCTGTACAGCCCCGACTTGCTGCAGATCTGCGTTGCCTGACGGCGAGTGCGCCACGAAATAGGCCGCTTGGTGGCAGGGTCTTTGTTACGCAGAAAAATGACGGTTCTCAGGCCGCCGCAAACCCAGGTTCTCGCGCAATGTGCGGCCTTCATAATCCTCGCGAAACAGCCCGCGTCGCCGTAGTTCAGGCAACACCAGTTCGATGAAGTCGGTCAGGCCATCAGGCAGTACCGGCGGCATCACGTTGTAACCGTCCGCGCCATGATTCACGAAGCGCTCTTCGAGTTGATCGACGATCTGGGCTGCGGTGCCGACGAGTTGCCAGTGGCCACGCGCGCCCGCGACTCGCAAATAAAGCTGGCGGATAGTGAGGTTCTCGCGGCGAGCCAGTTCGAGCGTCAGCAACTGCCGGCTCTTGCTGGCATTCGTTTCGGGCAGTTCCGGGATCGGGCCGTCGAGCGGGTAGCCCGATAGATCGAACCCGCCGGTCAGCCCGGAGACCAGTGCAAGTCCAACCTTCGGATCGACAAGCGATTGCAACTGCTCGAACTTCTCTCTTGCTTCGCCTTCGGTGCGGCCGACAATCGGAAATACGCCCGGCATAATCTTCAGATCGTCCGGATGGCGCCCGTAGGCTTCCATGCGCCCTTTCACGTCCGCGTAAAAATCGACCGCGTCCTGCAGCGTTTGCTGCGCCGTGAAAATCACCTCGGCTGTTTTCGCAGCAAGATCCCGCCCTGCTTCGGACGACCCGGCCTGCACGACGACCGGATGCCCCTGCGGCGAACGGGCAACGTTCAGCGGACCCTTGACCTGAAAGAAACGTCCCTGGTGATCCAGCACGTGCCGTTTGGCGGGGTCGAAGAAACGCCCTTCGGTTTTGTTGCGAACGAAAGCGTCGTCGCCCCAACTGTCCCATAGGCCGCCGGTGACTTCCGCGAACTCGGCGGCACGCGCATAGCGCTCGGCGTGGTCGAAATGTTTATCGCGGTTGAAGTTCTTCGCCTCATGCTCGCTGGACGAGGTAACCAGATTCCAACCCGCACGCCCCCCGCTGATGTGATCGAGCGACGCGAACTTGCGGGCGATGTGATACGGCTCGTTGAAACTCGTCGAGGCCGTGCCCACCAGACCGACGCGTTCAGTCACGGCCGCGAGCGCCGACAGCAACGTGATCGGCTCGAACTGCGCGACATAGCTGTGCGCCGTACGGCTCAGAAAGTCGACGTTGTCGCCGCGTGTACCCACGCCGTCGGCAAGAAAGATCAGATCGAACTTCGCGGCTTCGGCCGTTTGCGCAAGCCGCACATAGTGACGGAAGTTAACGCCGGCGTCCGCCTGCGCCTCGGGATGCCGCCACGCCGCAATGTGGTGTCCGGCAGGATAAAGGAAAGCGCCGAGGCGCAAATGCCCGCTACGTCTGCTCATGGAAGTCCGCGAAGATTGATTGACGGGTAGATCCTGCACTGCGTCGATCGGCCAGCCGAATGGGTTGAGCGGGCCGACAGCTCAACAGATCGACGTTAGCGCGCTGCGTGGCGCGCGGCAACCAAGCAAAGCTCATATCCTTATGAGCCTGGACAGACGCAGGTTGCGTCAAAAGCACGCGTTACGCCGCCGTCGTCGCGATCAGGTCTCATTCCTCACCGGCAGATCGGACTCCCTATCGAACGTGATGAACTGCGCGGAGGTCCACACCTTGCTGTCATCGCGCTGACGACCGAACACGTACACCGGGCGAAAGCCGAAGCTGGCGTTCTGCGGCGCAACGTCGAAACTCCCCTTTAAATCCACCGGCAACGGTTTATCCGTCAAGCGCTCGACTGCCAGGAACAATTCAGTGCCGCCGAGTTCATGCCGCGCCGTACCGCTTGCGAGCAACTCGGCCCCGCTGATCTCCCAGTGAAAGGTCGGCGCGTGAGCGAACGGATTACCCTGCAGCGGATCACCCACCTTCACGAAGCCGTCAATCGTGCCTTCGATCACAATGCGCGCCTGCGCCAGATTGCTCACATCGATCTCGATGCTGTCGGCGTCGCCATACGTATCGCTGCGAAACTCGATATCCGTTGCACCCGTGCGCCACGCTGCCTCCTCCACGTGCTCGAAACCCGCCGCGCCGAAATTATTGATAGTGCCGTTGACGATGCGAATACGCCCTTGCCATGAGGCCCACCGATAGCGATCGCGAATCCGCGCGCCGCCCCAGCGAACCCGGATCAGGCGTTCAGCGTAGCCCAGTTCTTCGTGCAAATTGCGCTCAACCAGCAAACCGTTGTGATCGAACGCAGCAACATATTCCCAGCCTGCTCGGCCGAGCAAACGATAGTCGAGTGTGGCCGGCCCGCGATGCGCGAAGGTATCGCCTTGCCACAACTCACCGCAGCGAACCAGCGCCGCGCTGTGCTCGCCCGTGGTCGCCCACGTCCGGCGGGCGCGCAAAGCCTCGCCAACCGAGCGCCGGTCGAGCGAATCGGACAGCACGCCGGTCAAGCCACCATGCACGCCGAACACGCTGACGCCAGGCGCACCGCCGCCGGGCCGGCCGCGATGCTCGTCGCCGCTCGCCGCCACGCCGAGTTGATAACCGCGTGCGATCACGTCGCGATAGAGCCAGTCGAAATGGCCCCACGTCGACGCTATTTCGACCAGTCGTTCGAGTTCCGGATGATGCCAGTCAGGGATATAGCGGCGGCCGCCCACATGCGGCATCACCAGATGGTGAGCGGCATCGTCCACGTAAGCGTCCCACAGTTCATCCACCGGCCAACGGCCCAGTTCGACCGCCGCGCCCTTCATGTCCTCGTTCCACACCAGCGTGCGGTTGTGTTCGCCACGTGCGTTGTACGGAAAACCCGGCCGCTCGTCGCCGAGAAAGACAACATTGTGATCGCCGCCCGCCGTCGAACTGCCGCACCATTCCTGCACCGGATAGACAACGAAGCGCCCTGCTTCGTTGAACCGCTCGACGGTGTCGACGCCCAGTTGCCAGTTCGCATCGGTGATCTGGAAATCGTTGGCGGTATAACCGAGTACGTCGATGCCGCCGATATCGCGGGCATACGCCGCGTTATAGGCCGGACTATTCGTTCCCACCGTATCGTGGGCGTGAACATGCAAATCCGCGTACAAGGAGCGGGCGACCGGCAGCGCGGCATCCACCGTCAAGTAGGCTTCTGCCGTGCGCACGTCACGCAGCGACGGCACATCCGCCACGATGCGCAGGCTGCCAGGCGTTGTCGGCAAGTCGGTGAGCGCGACGCTCGCCCAGCCTTCGGCCGGCAGCGGCAGTTCGCGCTCATAGACAATGCGCTGGCGCTCATCGTAGGCTCGCACGCGAACCGCACCGCCGGTATCGCGGCAGGCATTGCCCCACCGGTCCTGCAACGAAAGCCGGAACGACGCGGACTGCGCAGGTTGCACGAAGCGCGGTCCATTGAGCAGCACCTGGGCTGGCGCGCCGGCATGAATGTCGATCACGATATCGCCCGGCACCGCGACAAAACGCGAGGTGCCGAGCGGGTCGACGTAAAAACGGAAACGGAACTGATCCTCGACGAAGGTCTGCACGCGCGTCCCCGGACCGCGCCGCCGATCGCCCAGACGGATCACGATGTGGTCGCCGGCATTCAGGTAACCGTCGGCGACATCCACAATGATGGCCTTCTGAAAGGGTCTTTCGTGTCCCTTCTGATCGAAGCGTACATTCAGCGACTGAACCGTCGCCGGGCTTTGACCCAAGACGAGCGGCGCCGCGTGATATTCCGCGCTGATGTAGTTGGCCGCGGCCGGGTCGCTGGTCTGAAACAGCGCCCAATCCGAATAGAACTTGAAGGTCGCCTTCAGCCACGCACCATCGGCGATACCTGAGGCGCCCACTTCATAGTCGAGGACGATCTCGCTCCAGCTGCCCGCTTCGAGTTGCGTCACGTTGCAACTCACCCGCCCGGCAAACGGCAACGCCTTATGACGCTCATACAAACCGGCCGGCGCGACATGCGGGCCGAGGCGTTTGCGCAGCGCAACGCCCTTTGCCGCGAGCGTTGCATCGATGCTTTCGTGGCCGTTGTGGTGATCGCTATCGTTAGCGTGATCATTGTCGTGGTCTTGGTTCACGTCAGTCTCTCTTGATCAAAGGATGCGGTGGAGTGCTACGCGATCAGTGCGCGAACGGCCAGGGTGCGGCGGGATTCCAGATCGGGATGCCCTGATACGCGTACCACGGCGCCATCACGCAGATCCCGTAGACGATCGCGATCAGCACCGAGACCACACCGACTTTGGCGTAGTCCGAGGTCGTGAAAGCGCCGCTGCTATAGGCGATTACGCCCGCTGTGATTTGCGTGGGCAGCAGGTAGGCAAAGCTGTCGGTATCGCTGATCAGCAGCGTGAACGCCACCGGATGCAAGCCGAGACGCGGCGCGAGAGCCAGCGCGATCGGCGCGATCATGGTCACGGCCGCGACGTTCGAGAGCATGCCGATCCGGATCGCATGCGTGCCGATCATGACGATCGCCAGCATCAACCACCAGACATAGCCGTGCGCGAGTGCGTAGATGTGATCGGCGGCCCATTGCGCGAGCCCCGAATCGCTGATCGCGGCGGACAGCGAGAGCGCGCCGCCGAGCAGAAACAGCGTGCCCCAGATGGTGCGCTCCTGAATCTCCTTCCAGCTCGAACGCAGCACGCCAGGTGCGAACATCAGCGCAAGCGCGATCAGCGCGACGATTTCCGATTGCAGATGGTGCAGCGATTCGGTGGCCCACATCACCGCGACGAAGCCGAATACGGCGAGCACCAACCAATCCTGACGTGCCACCGGCGGCAACGCGCGGCGCGCATCGACGATCGCCTGACGGCCGCCGGGCACCGGTACGCCGCGCGATTTGAAGTAGTGCTGCACCCAGAACTGCGTCAGCACGAACATGCCGAGGTACGGCCATTGCAGCCGGAACCACGTGAAATACGAAATCCGTACACCGAGTTGCTTCTCCAGCAACCCGGAGACAACCATATTCGGCAGATGCGCGGTGAGAATGCACATGCCGCTGATCATCGAGCCATAGACCAGCGTCTGAATCACGATGGCCTTTCTGGCATTGCGCTCGCGGGCGCTATCGCCGAACAGCCCGACGATGCCGTTGGTCACCGGCAGCAATGCCGCCGCACGCGCGTTGGCTGCCGGCACCACCAGCGACATCACGAAGTTGACGACGAACATCGCCCAGATCACGCCATTTGCCGAGCGCACCTTGAGCTTATCGAGCAACACCAGCGCAATACGGCGGTCGAGCCCGGCCGCCTGCATGATCGCGGAAAACAGGAAGGCAGCAAGACACAGGAACACGACCGGCGCGGCGAAACCGCTTGCGGCCTTGGGGAACGGCGTGACCGCGTGCGACAACACCAGCAGCATCGGCAGCAGAATACCGCTGACGCCGACTGGAATCGCCTCGGTGATCCACACGATCGCCACCCACGCGACCACGGCGAGCGTAGCCCTGCCGTGCGGCGTCAGCCCCTGCGGTGCCGGCAGCACCCAGGCGATGGCGGCGAAACACAGCCACGCGAGCAGAAATCCGGCGCGCGCCTTAAAGAGGCCCCCACGCGATAGCGAATGCAACGCCGCAGGATGACTCGCCTGCGGCGATACGCTTGGACCACTACTTGCGATCGACGCATAGTGCGATGTTTCGTTTGCCACTTCCCCGCTCCTGTAAGGCGGTCAAGATGGGTCCGGATGCGGACCCGATCTGCCGGAAAGTTGGCATAATACGTATTAATACAAGTTGTCGATCTAAGCACTTCTCATATCCTTATACGAAGAGATGGCTTAGCCCGCTGCATCGATTCATGGCGGTGCCGGCGTGTACTGCAAAGGGAAAAAAGAACCTATGAGCCTGGTCCGTGAGAACGTCACGTCGCTTTACGATCAGATTGCCGGCACGTTGCGCGGCGAAATAGAGAACGGCAGCTACGAGCCTTCCGGCAAGTTGCCGTCGGAGGCTGAGCTCAGCGAGCGCTTTGGCGTCAGCCGTGTGACGGTGCGTCTCGCCATCGGCAAGCTGGCGGATGAAAAACTGGTGGAGCGAAAACAGGGCAAAGGCACCTTTGCAAGCGGCAAGCGCATGCAGCATCGCCTCGATGTATTGCGCGGCTTTTACGATTCGCTGGCGCGCCAGGGCGCCGAGCCGCAGATGAAGCTCCTGCGTATGCAGCCCGGCAAGAAGCTGCCGGCCGAGATGGCCGGCGTGTTCGCGAACGAGGTCAAGACCGCCGTCTATCTCGAACGGCTGCACTCCGTGGACGGCGTCAGCGTCGCGCTGGCGCAGACATGGCTGTTGCCGGAAGCGGAAACGATCTCCGAACAGCTAGCGCAGACGCGGCCTTCCTACGAGATCATCGAATCGATGCCTGGATGGAAAATCGCCCGCGCGGACATGAGCATTACCGCCGTGGCGGCGTCAGCGGCCATCGCGCGCAGCCTTCAGACAACTGAGCATGCGCCCCTGCTGGTGATGAAACGAATCTCGCGTCTCACCGATGGGCGCGTCTGCGAGTCGACGCTATTTCATATCCGGCCGGAACGGTATGAGTTTGTCGTGAGTAGCGCGATGAATGGGGAACTGACGGCGCGCACAGGCGAACACTAAACCGTGATGCCTGGCACCATGTCGATTCGCGAACACGCCGTGAAATGAGCCGATTTGTGGTTCAGTGATTCGCTCATCTCATCGAGAGAAAAAACGGTTCTCAGGCCGTGGCAATCCCAGATTCTCGCGCAGCGTCGTCCCTTCGTATTCGCGCCGGAACAAGCCGCGCCTTTGCAACTCGGGAATGACCTTGTCAACGAAGTCGTCAAGACCGCCAGGCAGATACGGGAACATCACATTGAACCCGTCCGAGCCCTCTTCCACCAACCATTGCTCCATCTGATCGGCGATCATCGTCGCCGTGCCCACCATCTCGAGTCCCGAGTATCCGCCGATGCGCTGAGCGAGTTGACGAATCGTCAGCCCGTCGCGCTGCGCCCATTCCACCACCCTTTGCCGCGCGGTGCGGCTCGCATTGGTCTCGGGGATCTCCGGCAGCGGGCCGTCCGGATCGAGACCGGACACGTCGTGCCCCAATGCAATCGACAACGACGCGATACCGCTCTCGTAATGAACGAAGGTATCGAGCCGCGCCCGGATTTCCAGCGCCTCTTCCAACGTATCGCCGACGACCACGAAGGCGGCCGGCAGTATCTTCATGTGATCGCGTGCACGGCCGAGCTTTTCCATACGGCCCTTCACATCGGCATAGAAGCGCTTGCCGTCAGCCAGCTGGCTTTGCGCGGTGAACACCACCTCCGCGGTTTCGGCAGCGATCTGGCGCCCTGCTTCCGATGAACCTGCCTGCACGATGACGGGCCACCCCTGAACGGGGCGCGCAATATTCAACGGGCCGCGCACCGAGAAGTTCTCGCTTTTGTAGTTCAGCACATGGAGTTTTTGCGGATCGAAGAATGTGCCGGTTTCCGTATCGCGGATAAAAGCATCGTCGGCCCAACTGTCCCAGAGGCCGGTGACCACATCGAAGAACTCGCGGGCACGCCGATACCGCTCGTCGTGCTCGACATGCTCGTCGAGGCCGAAATTGAGCGCGGCGTCGGGATTCGACGTCGTCACGAGATTCCATCCCGCGCGGCCGCCGCTGATATGGTCGAGCGACGCAAAACGCCTGGCTACGTGATAAGGCGCGTCGAACGTGGTGGACGCGGTTGCGATGAGCCCCAGCCGTTCAGTCACAGCAGCCAGCGCGGGTAGCAGCGTCAGCGGTTCGAACGACGTGACCGTATGGCTATGCTTGAGCGCGTCGAGCGGCATGTTGAGCACCGCGAGGTGGTCAGCCATGAAGAACGCGTCGAAGCGGCCACGCTCGAGCGTCTGGGCGAAACGCTTCAGATGCGAAAAATTGAAGTTGGCGTCGGGATAGGCACCGGGATAGCGCCATGCGCCGGTGTGAATTGTCGTAGGGCGCATGAAAGCGCCGAGGCGAAGCTGACGTGACATGGTGCAAGCTCCATCGCAAACAGGTCGGGCCAGTGTAATCGCCCTTCACCGAGACTGCTTGGCACCGTCCACCTTGCCGTCCCTGCCTGTACATCCCTGCCGAACACGCTGTGCCGGGGCACCGCCGCTAACAGCGGCCGGCGAAAGCTCTCCCGCAGAAATACAAAGCACAAAATCTTCGTTCGCCCGTCGAGGCTCCCTCACTAGACTGTGATGCAACTTGTCATAACAAGTACGGACACCCCCAGATCATGCTGAAACCCGCCCCGGCCAACGTGCTGCCGATTTCCGCCACGCCGCTTTATGAGCAGATCAAGACGGCATTGCGCTCGCGCATTCTCGATGGCACGTATGCACCCCATTCCCAGATGCCGTCCGAGAACGACCTCTGCGCGATGTTCAACGTCAGCCGCATCACCGTGCGACAAGCGCTCGGCGATCTGCAAAAGGAAGGCCTCGTTTTCAAACTTCATGGCAAGGGCACCTTCGTCTCCAAGCCAAAGGCCTTCCAGAACGTCAGTGCGTTACAAGGCTTCGCCGAAGCGATGTCGTCGATGGGATATGAAATCGTCAATCAGCTCAAACATATCCGCTTCATTCCCGCCACCGCGCATATCGCCAGCCGGCTCAACCTGCCCGAGGGCGCGAAAGTGGCCGAAATCCATCGCGTGCGGCTACTCAATCGCGAGCCGGTGTCGCTCGAAATCACCTGGATTCCGGAAGCGTTAGGCAAACGCCTCGCCAGCGCGGACCTGGTCACGCGCGACATCTTCCTCATTCTCGAGAACGACTGCGCCGTGCCGCTCGGCCACGCTGACGTTTCGATCGACGCGATTCTCGCCGACGATGGAATCGCCGAAGCCTTGAACGTTGAAGAAGGCAGCCCGGTGCTGCGCATCGAACGTCTTACGCATAGCGCGGACGGCACGCCGATCGACTACGAATACCTCTATTTCCGGGGCGACGCGTTTCAGTACCGCTTTCGCATCGATCGTCAAAAAGAGAAGAAGAGCACAAGGAAGACACAATGAATACGCACGTGATCGAGTACGACCTCGTCGTGGTGGGGGGTGGCACCGCCGGTCCCATGGCTGCGGTCAAGGCAAAGGAACAGAATCCGAATCTGAAGGTGTTGCTGCTGGAAAAAGCCAACGTCAAACGCAGCGGCGCGATCTCGATGGGCATGGACGGTCTGAATAACGCCGTCATCCCCGGCCACGCGACACCCGAGCAGTACACGAGAGAAATCACCATCGCCAACGACGGCATTGTCGATCAGGCAGCCGTCTATGCCTACGCCCAGCACAGTTTCAAGACCATCGAAGAGCTCGACCGCTGGGGGGTGAAGTTCGAGAAAGACGGCACGGGCGACTATGCGGTCAAGAAAGTCCATCATATGGGCTCCTATGTTCTGCCGATGCCGGAAGGCCATGACATCAAAAAGGTGCTCTACCGGCAACTCAAACGCGCGCGCATTGCGATCACCAATCGCATCGTCGTCACACGCGTTCTGACCGATGCGCAAGGGCGCGCCTGCGGCGTACTGGGTTTCGATTGCCGTACCGCGGATTTTTATGTGGTGCGCGCCAAGGCGGTGATTCTCTGCTGCGGCGCCGCGGGCCGGCTCGGTTTGCCCGCCTCGGGATACCTGATGGGAACCTACGAGAACCCCACCAACGCCGGGGACGGCTACGCGATGGCTTATCACGCGGGCGCAGCGCTGGCGAACCTCGAGTGCTTCCAGATCAACCCGCTGATCAAGGACTACAACGGCCCCGCGTGCGCCTACGTGACCGGACCGCTCGGTGGTTTCACCGCGAACGGCAAGGGCGAACGCTTTATCGAATGCGATTACTGGAGCGGCCAGATGATGTGGGAGTTCTATCAGGAACTCCAAAGCGGCAACGGGCCGGTCTTTCTGAAGCTCGACCATCTCGCCGAAGAGACCATTCAAACCATCGAGCAGATTCTGCACACGAATGAGCGCCCGAGCCGGGGACGGTTTCACGCGGGACGCGGGACCGATTACCGGCACCAGATGATCGAGATGCACATTTCGGAGATCGGTTTTTGCAGCGGCCACAGCGCATCTGGCGTCTATGTGAACGAGCGCGCGGAAACCACGGTTGCCGGCCTCTACGCCGCCGGGGACATGGCTGCCGTGCCGCACAACTATATGCTCGGCGCCTTCACCTACGGCTGGTTCGCGGGTCAGAACGCGGCGCAATACGTCGAGAGCCGCGAGCATGCAACGCTCGATAGCGAACAGATCGAAGCCGAGCGGACGCGGATCTACGCACCGCTCGAACGGCAGACGGGGCTTGCGCCGGCGCAAGTCGAATACAAGCTACGCCGCATGGTGAACGACTATCTTCAGCCGCCGAAGGTCACGCGCAAGATGGAAATCGGCCTGCAACGTTTCGCTGAGATCGCCGCCGACATCGAGCAGATCAAGGCCGACAATCCGCACGAACTGATGCGCGCCGCCGAGGTGCGGGCGATTCGCGACTGCGCGGAAATGGCGGCGCACGCATCGCTGTATCGCACGGAAAGCCGATGGGGGCTGTACCACCATCGCGTCGATTATCCGCAACGCAACGACGCCGAGTGGTTCTGCCACACACATCTGAAGAAAGACGCAGCGCGCCGCATGGTCAGCGAGAAACGCGCCGTCGAACCCTATGTGGTGCCGCTCGACAACCACGAAACCCGGGCCTATCAAAACCTGCGGATCAGCGAGCCCGCGCTTGCCGACGCTTGAGGAGCCACCATGTCTACGACACCGCACACCATTTTCCAGCGCAGCGCAGCACCCGTCACAATCGACGAAGACAAATGCATCGCCGACAAAGGCTGCACGGTCTGCGTGGATGTGTGCCCGCTCGACCTACTCGCAATCGATCTGACCAAAGGCAAGGCCTACATGAAGTTCGACGAATGCTGGTACTGCATGCCGTGCGAGAAAGATTGCCCGACCGATGCGGTCAGGGTCGAGATTCCTTATCTGCTGCGCTAATCGCGAACCATCCGGACTATTCAACTCATGACCGATATTTCGCTTCCGCTTACGTTCGACCCCGATTCCCTCGATCCGGAAGCCGCCGAACTTTTGCCGCGGTTGGCGTCCGCGGATGCCGCCGTGCGCCGCATCGCGCTCCTCGCGCTCGCCGACCTCGAAGACGAAGCCGTGCTCGGACCGATTGTCGCCGCCTTGCGCACCGACGTGTCATCGGACGTTCGAGCTCAGGCCGCCGAAGTGCTCGGCGCATGGGAACGCGCCGACGCGGTTGAGGCGCTGTGCGAAGCACTGGCCGATGGTGCGGAGAATGTGCGCGACGCGGCCGCGCAGAGCCTGTCCAATTTGAAAGACCCTGAATCGGGACCGCTGCTCGCGCCCTGGACCACGCATCGCGATCCGTTCGTGCGCCAGGCTGCGCTCCGCGGTCTGCGCGAATTACGCTACGCGGGCGCACTGGAACCAGCGCTAGCCGCGCTGGCGGCAAGCGAAGACGTTGTACGGCTCGAAGCCGTGAGCGTGCTCGGCTGGTTGAAGAGCGAACAGGCGCTTGGCCCTCTCACCGCCGTCGCCGCCCAGGATCCGAACGCCGCCGTACGACGCGCGGCAATCGGGGCCTTGGGCATCGGGGCTGCGGCGACGGAGGACACCATCGCCGCGTTGCTGGGCGCACTACGCGATGCCGCGTGGCAGGTCCGTGAAGAAGCGGCGACCACGCTCGGCAAACTGCGTGTGCAGTCCGCGCGGGATGCGCTGATCGCGGCGCTTAACGACGACTACTGGCAAGTCCGTTTGCAGGCGGTCCGCGCGTTGGGCAAACTCGGCGACGCAACCGCAAGCGCCGCAATCGCCGCCCTGCTCATCCATGCGATCAGCAATTTACGCAAGGAAGCCGCCTTGTCGCTAGGCGAACTGGGCGACGCTGCGTCGTTGCCGGCCTTGCAAGCCGCCGCGACCGATCCCGACCCGGAAGTCCGCAAAGCGGCCCGTATCGCCTTGACGCAGATTGAAAAAGCGCAATGATGAACGCCCCCGACCACATAACGGTTCACGCGGCGAGTGAGCGGTTGTCCTTGACGTGGAATAGCGGACAGACGCAGTGGATCGACAACGCGACGCTGAGGAAGCGGTGCCCTTGCTCGACATGCCGCCGCTTGGCGCATGCGGGTCAGACGGCGCGGATCGAACCGCGCGTCGCGATTGTCGACGTGCAGCCAATGGGCTACGGCGTGCAGATCGTGTTCAGCGATGGGCACGCGCAAGGGATTTATCCGTGGGATTATCTGGCGAGTCTTGCCTGAGTGCGGGTCACATTGTGCATCAAGCAGTGCGCCATTTCGCGTCCGCCACGACGAGTTTCTTCGGAATCAGTTTCAACTCGGTGAACGTGTCGGCAATCTGTTGCTGGTAGTCGAGCGTTGTCGCGTCGATGGGTAGCACACTGTAACTGGCGCGGTTCAATGCCAGTTCGAGCGTCGGCGCATCCAGACCGACAAGCGGCGACAACTGGCTGGCAACCGCCGGAATATGGTCGCGGCTCCATCGATCGACCAGATCGAGTTCGGCAAGCAGTTCCTGCAGCACGTGGGGCTGCGCATCGGCGAACTTACGCGCGGCGAGGTAGTACTGCGTATTGCGCACGAGACCCTCACCGTTCGCGATCACCCTCGCATTGGCTTGCCTTTCAATAGCGGCCAGATAGGGATCCCAGATCACCCATGCATCAATGCTGTTTTGCACGAACGCCGCACGTGCGTCGGCCGGTGTCAGAAACACGGGCTGAATATCGGCGTATGACAGTCCCGCATGCTGCAGCGCCTTGACCAGGAGAAAGTGGACATTCGACCCCCGGTTCAATGCGACTTTCTTGCCGCGCAAATCCGCGACCGAGCGAATCGGTGAATCATGCGGCACGACGATCGCCTCACCCTTTGGCGCCGGCGGCTCATTGCCGATGTAGACGAAATCGACGCCGGCGGCCTGGGCAAAGATCGGCGGTGTTTCGCCGACCGTCCCAACATCCACCGCCCCGGCGTTCAGGCCTTCGAGAAGCTGGGGGCCAGCCGGGAATTCGAGCCACTGCACGGACACACCCTGCGCGGCCAGCCGCTTCTCGAGCGTGCCATGCGCTTTCAGAACCACGAAGTTGCCGTATTTCTGAAAGCCGATTCGCAGGACTTTGCCGTTGGACTGTGTCTGAGCCTGAGCCCGTTGCGAGGGCAGCAGAGCGCCGGCGGCGAAGGTCGCCGCGCTTGCCGCCGCTGCCTTTAGCAGCGTGCGCCGGCGTGGATCGGTCAAGTCGAAGTTTGCCGGTGTGCCTGATGCGTCCAATGTTTTGCGAGAAGCCATAAACCTGCCACGAGGATGGGTTGAATGGGTCAAATGCTAAATGGGTTGAGATTAGCGGCAGGCGCGGCGCACGACAACCAAGCAAAGCGCATAAGGTTATGAGCCCGTGATGCGCCGGAATCAGCGCACCTCGCCCCAACGGAACGTGCAGCGCCAAATACGCCAGAGTGATATCGATAGTAGAAAATCTTCGTTTGGCCGCAACGCCGGAACGGCGACACTAAAATGTCACGCATCGGCATGGTCCACCAACATGAGCAAACCGCGTTGGGATTACTCACAGCACGCAACCGCAACTGCCCCGCACGACGCCGCGCCGTCTGAGCGCACCCACTCATCGCATGGGGGGCTTGTCGTCGTGTTGCTGATCGCTGCGCTGTGTGCGTGTTTCGAGCGCGAAATCGCCGGCCCGTCTGAAGGTGCCATCCGGCCCATCGTGGCGAAATATTGGCAAACGGCCAAAGCCGTGATTGCCTCGCCTACGCATTAACCTCCGAATTAATCGAGTCGATTCGCGTGTTGTGCACGTAAAAAAAGCGGCGACCGTCACCGGCCGCCGCTTTGCATTAGCAATTAGCGATTAGCGTCGCGAAGACAATCGCCGCACCACCGACACCAGCGCATCGACTTCATCGCAGGTGTTGTAGAACGCGAGCGACGGCCGTACCGTCGCTTCAACACCGAAGCGCCTTAAGATTGGCTGCGCACAATGATGCCCTGAGCGCACGGCAATGCCCTCCTCGTTCAACGCCTGCCCGACTTCCTCGGTCTCGTAGCCCTTCAACACGAAGGACAACACGCTGGCCTTGTCACGCGCCGTGCCGATCAAGCGCACGCCCGGCACCGGTTGCAGCACGCTCGTCGCATAGGCCAGCAGATCGTGTTCATAGCGCGCGATATTCTCGATGCCCACGCGCTGAACGTAATCGATCGCCGCACCGAGACCCACTGCATCGGCGATATTGCCCGTGCCGGCTTCGAAACGACTCGGCGGAGGCTGGAACACGGTGCGCTCGAAGGTAACGTCCGCGATCATGTTGCCGCCACCTTGCCAGGGCGGCATATCCTCAAGAATCGCGCGCTTACCGTAGACCACGCCGATGCCCGTCGGACCAAACACCTTGTGACCCGAGAACACGAAGAAATCAGCATCAAGCGCCTGCACGTCCACCCGCATGTGCGACACCGATTGCGCGCCGTCGACCAACGCTTTCGCACCCGCGCGATGCGCCAACTCAACGATCTCCTTGACCGGCACCACCGTGCCCAGCGCGTTCGACACCTGCGTGACGGAGACGATCTTCGTCCGGTCATTGAGAAGCCGCCGGTATTCGTCGAGCAAGACCTGACCACTGTCGTCGACCGGAATCACGCGCAGCTTTGCACCGGTTTGCGCGGCAAGCTGCTGCCACGGCACGATGTTGGCGTGATGCTCCAGGTGCGAGACGATGATCTCGTCACCCTCGCCGACATGCTTCACGCCCCACGTCTTCGCGATCAGGTTGATCGCTTCGGTGGTGCCGCGCACGAAGATGATTTCATCCGGCGAAGATGCGCCGATGAAACGCTGCACCTTGCTGCGTGCGGCTTCGTATGCGTCAGTGGCGCGGCCGGCCAGCGCATGAGCGGCCCGATGGATGTTCGAGTTTTCATGCGCGTAGAAATACGCCAACCGATCGATCACCGCCTGCGGTTTGTGCGTGGTCGCGGCATTGTCGAACCACACCAGCTGACGGCCGTTCACGCGCTCCTGCAGAATCGGAAAGTCCCGGCGAATCGCATTCACATCGAATGGCGGGTGGGCTGACGGCCCGGCATGCGGCACGCCATCCGCCGCACCAGGTGTCTGCCCAGGAAAGCGCGATGCGTCATTCAGATTCAGAAAGTAATGCGAGCCGCCGCCAGGTTCTGCCGGCGTCGGGTTCGGCGCCGCTTGCGAGGCAGCGGGTCGGTCGTATGGAAAGCGTTGCTCCGCAAGCGGTTCATCGACACCGGGCAGGCCGAACGATTGCGCGTTCACTTCATGCCAGCCTGGCACGACGATATCCGGCGACGCCACGCTCGAGGTCCGAGCTTGTCCCGTTTCGCCCAGGAAATAATAAGGCGATGCAGCCCCCGGTGAGACCGGCGACGCAGGCGCTGCGCCGCCCGCGGATGGACGCTGCGCCCCGTGTCCCTCAGGTACGCCAAGCGCGGCCCCGCCAAAGCGCGGATCGAATGCCGGCGCAACGGTCACCGCGCTGTCCGGCAACCCGTTCTGCGCAACCGCATGAGGCGCCAGCGCGGGCGCGCGATTACCCAGCGACAGGACATGCGTAGGTGCCGAGGGCAGCAGATTGCCCCCCGGTACATGCCCCTGCGGCAACGCTGCACCCGGCACACCCGTGCCCGCGCCGCCGGGACCCGCGAGCGGCGAACCGGCCGGGGCCGGATTGCTGATTTCGCTGGTCACAGGCGCCGTGAACGGCAACGTGGCGGCCACGTCGGGCGCACCGCCTACCTGCGGCGCGCTGCCCGGCAGCGCCGAGAAGAACGCATTGGCCAGCGACGCCAACGTGGCAGGATCAGGCAAACCCGCGGGCGGACCCGTCGGCACATCGTGCGGCAGGACGCTATCCATGGGCTTACTTGTAGGTGTCTGGGTAGTCATGGTACTTGCCGATCTCCACGTCATCGAGAACCGCCAGCGCGTCCGGCGAATGCACGGCGAGCGAGCAATAGAGCGAGATCAGATACGAAGCGATCGCATGATTGTTGATGCCCATGAAGCGAACCGACAGACCCGGACCCTGTTCGCCGGCCACGCCCGGTTGGAACAGGCCGACCACGCCCTGGCGCTTGTCGCCCACGCGCAGCAGCAGAATCTTGGTCTTGCCATCCGCAACCGGCACCTTGTCCGACGGAACCAGCGGAATGCCACGCCACGTCAGAAACTGCGAGCCGAACAGGCTGACGGTCGGCGGCGGCACGCCACGGCGCGTGCATTCACGACCGAAGGCGGCGATCGCGAGCGGATGCGTCAGGAAGAACGCCGGCTCTTTCCATACCTTGGTCAGCAGTTCGTCGAGATCGTCGGGTGTGGGCGCGCCGGTCAGCGGAAACACGCGCTGCTCTTCAGCCACGTTCGCCAGCAGGCCGTAGTCCGGGTTGTTGATCAGCTGGCTTTCCTGCAACTCCTTGATCGTCTCGATCGTGAGGCGCAGTTGTTCCTTGATCTGATCATGCGGACTGCTGTACAGATCCGAGATCCGCGTGTGCACGTCGAGCACTGTGCTGACCGCATTCAGGAAGTACTCGCGCGGTTGCTCTTCGTAGGGCACGAAGGTGCGCGGCAGGATGCTTTCATCTTCGCGCGCGGTGCAGGCCGCCACCACGGCTTCAGGATTCTTCACCTGGTTCAGGCGATAGATGCCCGCCTCGACCGGCAACCACTGGAGCAGGTGGGTGAGCCAGCGGGGCGTAATCGTTGCGAGTTGCGGAACGGTTTTGGTGGCATTGGCTAGTTGCCGTGCTGCGGTATCGCCGAGCGCCGTCAGGCCGCCCACTGTTGCTGTCATCTGAAGCTCCGGTGTTGATAGAAGAAAAACGGGAAAGCTTATGAACGAAAGTGATTATCGGAAGGGACCCCCTGCCGTTCAACATGCTATAGACGGCAAAGAGACGGTCTAACGGGCAGGCACCGGATCGATGAGCGCGGAATGCGAGCGCGCGGCAAGGTTCGCGCTGTCGGCTGAATGGCTGAGCAAGCGTTCGACTGGCACGTTGAAAGCACGGGCCAACTTGTCGAGCGTCACAATCGACGCAATAGCAGAACCGCGCTCGATCTCGCCGACATAAGACCGGTTGAGTCCGGCGTACTCGGCCAGTTGCTCCTGCGACCAGCCGGACGCCTCGCGAAAGCGCCGCACCGCGGCGCCGAAGTCTCTGACGAGCACACTCATCGGGCCGCTCCGGCCGCGACGGGCTCCGCGTCTGCGTGGTCGCGCGGCGCGCGCTCACGGACCGCGGCGGCGGTGCCAGTGCCGGTGCCTTCGTTGCGCGACACGGCCTGCGTCACATGCGAGCCCGGCGCGACATCCTGCGTAACCCACACATTGCCGCCGATCACCGCGCCCTGCCCGAGCGTGACGCGTCCAAGAATGGTGGCGCCCGCGTAAATCACGACGTCGTCCTCAACGATCGGATGACGGGCATGGCCCTTTTCCAGATGTCCCTGCGCGTCGCGCGGAAAACGCTTCGCGCCCAGCGTGACGGCTTGATAGACCCGCACGCGCTCGCCGATGATGGCGGTTTCACCGATCACCACACCCGTCCCGTGATCGATGAAGAACCCCGCGCCGATCCGCGCCCCGGGATGAATGTCGATACCAGTCTGCGCATGCGCGAGCTCGGCGATAATTCGCGCCAGCAGCGGCAGCCCCAGCCCGTACAGCTCGTGGGCAAGCCGATGGTGGATCATCGCCAGCACGCCGGGGTAGCACAGCAAGACTTCATCCACACTGCCCGCCGCCGGGTCGCCGTGAAACGCAGCCAATACATCGCTATCGAGCAAGCTGCGAATCGCCGGCAACCGCGCCGCGAAAGCGCGCACCGCGACGCCGGCCTGAGCTTCGATCGTGGCGGCGGGCGGCGGTTGATGACGGCTGCGGTAGTGAAGCTCCAGACGCGCCTGGCTCAGTAAGGCATGCAGCGCGGCGTCGAGCGCGTGCCCGACGTAGAAGTTTTCGCTTTCCTGACGCAGATCGGGCGGTCCGAGCCGCATCGGAAAAAGCACGCCCTTGAGCGTGTCGATGACCTCCGAGAGCGCTTCGCGCCCCGGTAATTCGCGCCCACCCGGCTCGAGCGAGCGCTTCTGCACTTCGCGCCATTGCTGGCGGACCGTCTGAAGCGCGTGAACAATTTCATCGACATCAAACACAGCCACAGCGGTTACTCCCCATAAAGTGCAGCGTGGACGATCTGGCTGTCAGTCCTGAATCCACGGCAGCCCATGAAAGCGCCAACCATTGCTGGCGCCGCGCCGTTGCGCGCCGTCCAGCTCCCCTTCAAAACCTTCCCGAACATTGAATACCTGCGTGAAGCCGGCTTTCGCCGCGGCCTCGGCAGCCAGCGCCGAGCGGTTACCGCTGCGGCACAGCAGCAGCACGACCGCATCCTTGCCGGTCTTCGCTTCCAGTTCACGCACGAAACGCGGATTGCGCGTCAAGCTCGTACCGGTCGCCCACGCGACATGCAGACTGTCCGGCACGAGTCCGACAAATTTGCGTTCTTCGGCGGTGCGCACATCCACCAGCACGGCGTCGCCTGCCTGGACGAGTGCCCACGCGTCCTGCGGCGACACGCCGCCGGCATAAGGCAAAGCGGCTTCGGCCGCGGCCAAACGGGCGGCTTCAAGCAGCGCGTGGGTGGGTCGTTCTGCGAGTTCAAGCGTCATGACGTCTCCTTCGATATCGCGCGATTCGGTACGCGCAGGTCTTAGCCATCTGCGATTTCAACCGCCTATAGCCATCAGGAGACACTATGAAAGAGAGTGAACCGAAGCCGAACCAATTTATTGTCATTTCTAAAGAAGCATCGGTTCGGTCGCTCCGGCTTGAAGCAGCCCTGCCATGTTCGCTCGCCGCGGATTCACCACATCACCGCCACCACGCGGATTATTCTCGTGGGATCTCTAGCGGCACGACAAACATGCCGGCGGTGTATTCCATATGGAAATAGCCGCTGCGCGCGTAAGCCGCTATGCGTTCGAGCCGCTCGGGCGATGGGGAGAGGTAGGGTGCGGCAGCCGTCTCGTCTGAGGATTGTTCAGCCGGGACGGGCGCGCGTTTTGAGAACTGCTTCTGCAGGCTTCGCACAGGATGCCGAAGTCCGCCCCAGATAAGCGTCGCTGAAAGTGTGGCCATGCGACCTCCGTCGATTCATTGCTATATGAATAAATCTAGCGACCGGGGTGCGGAATCGCAAACAAGCTTTTGTGGATTGGTTTTCGGAAAACGGATCAAACCGTAATCAGTGTTGGCGCTGCCCGTGGTGCGTCCGTGCGGTGCATCCCTGTGGTGCACCGTGAATCCCGAGCAGCGCGCCTCCTTGCACGCCTAGAGACCGTGCGACGGCGCCTCGCCGTACCGGTAGCTGCACTGATGCGCCGTGTACGCATTGTAGGTGTTCGAGACGGGATAACCGAAGTCGAGCGTTTACCCGGTCGCCGAGGTGTACAGCGACTAGAACAGCGTGCGGATCCCCACGCGCACCGCCGTCGACGATTCACCCGTGCCGACATACACGCCATTGGCAAACACCGGTGCGGCCCCTCCCCCGAGGAAAACCGGCGCCGCACCACCCGATGCGCGCAGATAGGTCGCGCTCGTATAGACATCGGTGCGCTTCGACAGCGCGTAATCGAGCAGGAGCGTCGCGCTCTGCCACTTCTGATCGCCGAGCGTGCTGTGCCAGTAACCGCCCATGAGCGTGGTGGCAGGGGTGAGTTGAAACACTTCGTTCACTTCATAGGTCGGCATCGAACCGCTATCGTGACCGATGCGGAAGTGCGTGTCGGTGAATAGCAGCCGCGTCAGGCTCCTGCCGAAGCGATAGCTGCCCCCCACACCGAAGCTGCTGACGCTGTTCGCCAGCACAGGCGTGGCAGGTAGATCGGGGAAGAACGTGGTGCCGGCCTGGCTCGGCCCATTCAAGCCGAGATCATGCGTATCGGTGTACGCAGCGCCGAGGTTCAGCGGACCATTCGAATAGCGCAGTCCGAAAGCAATCACCCGCCCCGTTCCCGCTGATACGGATTGCGAAGGAAAGGCATACAGCGCCCCCGCCTGCAATCCCGAGTAGTTCGGCGACGTGTACTTGATCGCGTTATTGATGTGCAATGTGCCCGCAAGGTGATCGAAGTCGCCCGGGTGCCAGGAGTATTGGCCGGCAACTTGCCCCATTGCAAACTGCGTGAGATTGTCCCAGAAGAAGTCGTACTGCTTGCCGAGCGTGAACCTGCCGTACGTTTGATTCTCGACACCCAACCATGCCTGGCGGCTAAACAGCACGCCCGATTGCACCATCGTGCCTGAATACAGATTGAAGCCGTTCTCCAGAACGAAGATAACTCGCGTGCCACCGCCGATATCTTCCACCCCGCGCAAGCCCCATCGATTGGACTGGATCGAACCGTCGTTAGCGACGAAATTCGAATGGCCGTTCACGTTGCTGAAGTAGGTGATGCCAGCATCAATAATGCCGTACAGCGTCACGCTGCTTTGTGCATGGGCAATCTGACTGCTTAATGCCAGTACAGCGGTTGCGCTTAAGCTCAAGGCAAACTTTTTCATTGCTCGTCTCCAATGGTTTTATTTTTAAAAGGCAAAGCGTCGCCCTCCCCCGCGAGAGGGAAATCTGTTCCCGTGTGGAACGGCCCGGCGGGCCGCCGGGCACAACTGATATCGGGGTCTAGCCGCTAACCGTTGAACCGGTATAAGGTCGAATCGGTGCGAAAGCGAATCGCGTCGCTCAGGCTGTTGCTGACCACCAGATAGCGCTGACCATCAGCAACGAAGCTAGCGGCATCGGTCGCACCGGATGTCGCGAACTCCTCCACCAGTTCAAAGCACGCATCCCGCCAGCGGAAAATCTCCGATTGCGGCACGACAACCGGTGCTTTAGGCGTTCCGGTGATAAAGCACACGCGCACCAGATAGCGCCCGTCCTTGCCGTCGAGCAGACACAGTTCGCGTCCACCGGGGCCACCCAGCACCTGCATATCAACGAACTGTGCTCCGTCGAATCGATAAAGCGTGGTGTGTTTGAGCAGGTTCGCGTGCACCATCCATAGCGCGCCCTCTGCTTCGAAAAAGCGAAACGCACGGCCACCGTTTTCGCTGAACGTTTGCAGCGCTACAAACTGCTCGCCGTTCCAGCGATGCACCGACGATCCACTGACATGATCCGCATACGCGAGATAGTGCTCGCCACCGAATGACACGAACGCGAAGTTGTAGCCCCACTGTCCGTTGAAAGTCTGGAACGGCACGAAGCGCTCGCCATTCCATTCGAACAGGCTCGATTCGCGTGGGTTTTTCGGCACGACACCGTCGACCACCGCGCCTTGCGCCAACCCGAGGAAATGACGCGAGTCGAATGAAAAAGCCGTCCACTGCTTCGCTGCGAATACCGGAAAACTTTGCAGCGGCACCCATGCGCCGGCGATGCGTTCATACACGATTGCATCGGTATCGAGATCGTACGGTCCCTTGCCGCTTCGAATGCCAGCCGTCGCGAGGAAGCGCCGGCCTTCGATCTCGAAGTACTCGAGGTCCTCGCCGCCGGGTAATGCCAGCGCTTCATGTTCGATGAAACGGCCGTCCTGCCAGCGGTAGATCGGTGCTTCGATGTCGCTGTCGCCACCGTTCATATAAGGCGGTTCACCCGGCACATCGCGCGCGAGTTGCGGCACCGCGAGAAAGGTGCCCTCGTGCGTCGTAAAGACTTCGACCGCGCGCGCGCCGCTGGTCGGCAGTTGCTGCAGCGTCGTGAGGAGGCCGTCGCCCAATTCAGTTTTTGCCATGACTGGCTTCTCCTAACTCCGAACCCGTGATTGCAAATGACCCAGTCGGCGTGACCGCGCCCCCCTCCTTTTCGCGCGGCCGCAGCACGTTGGAGAGACAAAGGCCTAGCGCCGCGCCTACCGCGAGAATCGCCGCCAGCATGAAAAGTGTTTCGAACGATAGATGCTGCGACAACAGCATGCCGCCGATCACGGGCCCGACGATTGAGCCGATGCGTCCGACCGCCAAGGTCCAACCGACGCCGGCCGCCCGCACGTTGGCGGGAAAGAGATAGCTGGCAATCGCCGGAAACGTCAACTGCCCGCCGACCAGAAACGCGCCGACCGCAAACAGCATCGCAAGCGCGACATTCCCCGCGCCGATGATCTGGCCCAAGGCCACCGTCAACACCGCGCCGCCCAGAAACGCAATCGCCACCGGCATAAATGGCCCCCGTTTGCCGACCAGAGTCGACATCACCAGCGCGCCGCCAATGGCCCCTAGATTGAGCAGCACCGAACCGAGCGCGGCGCGGCCCGGCTCGACGCCGTTCATGTTGAGAATGGTCGGCATGAAGCTAACGAGGAAGCCTGACAGGATCATGCTCGACAGCACGCTGACCCACAGCGCCAACGTCGCCGCGAGCCGACCTCCGGCGAACATGCTGCCGACCACGTTCAAACCGCGCGCCGCCGCTTGCTGTCGTGCGGCCGCCCGTTCGGCGCGGCTGACGGTTTGCGCGGGAATCACAAGAAGCACCGGGATCAGCGCGAGCAACGCGAACGTGCCGCCCATCAGGAACACGAACGGCCAGCCGAAGCGCACCATCAACGCCGCGGTAATCGCACCGCCCACCACCGCGCCGAGCGGAAAACCGATGAACATCAGAATCACCAGCGAGGAGCGGCGCTGCGGCGAACTGCTCTCAGCCGTGATCGCCGCTACCGGCGGAATAGCGCCGCCCATGCCGAGACCGCCGATAAACCGCAGCGCCGCCAGCATCGTCGCGGACGTGGAAAACGCACAGCCGAGTGTGAAAATGCCGGTCACGGCGAGCGCCAGCACCAGCATCGGCCGTCGGCCGAAGCGATCCGCCAGCGGCCCGACGATCAGCGAGCCAAGCACCGTGCCGATGAAGCCGGCGCCGAACACGCGGCCCAGTG
The DNA here is from genome assembly GCA_900142905.1 of Burkholderia sp. GAS332. Classification (NCBI taxonomy): domain Bacteria; kingdom Pseudomonadati; phylum Pseudomonadota; class Betaproteobacteria; order Burkholderiales; family Burkholderiaceae; genus Burkholderia; species Burkholderia sp. GAS332. Next base: position 3,402,285 of record FSRV01000001.1, read on the forward strand.
TCGCGTGATCGATCTGCAACGACTTCGCCAGCAACGGCGCGACGAACGACAACATCAGCGTGTCGAAGCCGTCGATCATCGATACCGCGAAGCACACCAGCGTGATGCGCAGCACGTTGCTGACCGGCGGACCCGCCGACGGCTCTTGTGCAAGTAGGTTCATGAAGCGTGTCTCCTTCATCAAGGGCGTTTTTTTATAGCCTGCGCGGTTGCCCTTGCGCGCGGGTGTCGGTCCGGCCGCCGTCGCTACGACTGCACGGCGCTCGGAAAAGTCACATTCGTAAAACCAGGAATCTCAACCTTCTGCGGCTGATTGCCGTTGCGGTACAACTGATCGACGATGTAATCCGCAACGCAGTTGGACAACAGTTGCGTGGGATCTTCCATGATGCGGCGCAGGCGCGCCGTGGTCGCATCGCGGTCGTCGAGCGAGGTGATGGGCGGCATGCCGTCGGGCGGCGCCGGATCGAAGTGAAACGGACGCTGCCCGGGAAACAGCGCGCGCGCGACATCGATACTCGAACGGGTGTTGAGCCATAGCTCCCGATACGTCCGCTCCAGTTCCGCCATGCCCGCGGCGTCGGGCAACTCGGCGATAGAAAACGACGGCGCATGCGGCGCGATGAACACGCGCTCCGGCAACAACACGCGGTTCGACGCGCACCACACCAGATAGCACATGTTGTTGGTCGCCCACGTCACTCCTGCCGTCGGCCTGCCCGACCGGCCGCTGACGAGCACCATCAAGCGGTTCCAGTCGAGTGCTTGCGCGCGCAACCAGTTGCCGATGCGGTAGACGATGTCGAGAAACGCCAGCCCGAAGGTCGCGAACATCACATCATTCATCGGCACAGACAACGCACTCGTGGGCGGTGCGGCGAAGTACTCATCATTCAGGCGCTCGAAGCTCAGCAACGAATGATCCTTCTCGGCACGATCGAGCAGATCGATCGTCACGCCACAGGTGTAGTCGACGAGATCGGCGATCTTCTGCTCGTGACCCGCGAAACTATCCACCGCCACGTGATCGCGCCAGAGCGCGAGCGAGTTCGCCGCGCGGGTTGCCTGCGCATGCTCGCGCAGGTTCGACGCGTCGCGTCGCCACGCGTCGTCGTGCGGCGACAGTTCACGCATGCGCGCCAGGTAAGCCAGCGCCAGCGGCAAATGCGATACCGCCGTCAACTCGATGAAGCCACGCGTCGATTTGCGAAAGCTCTCGATCGTCGGCGCACGCCCCGCGCCGGGAAACAGCACGATATCGCTGCCGGTCGACACCAGCAGCGGATCGTCCGCCTGCTGTTGCGCCATCTGCTGCGTCAGATGCGCGCCGATGCTCTGCGGGTCCGACGTGAACGCACGAAAGAGACCGGCAAACGCTGCGTTGGGTTGGTAGGGCATGGTAGGTGTGGTTGACCTCAGTAATCGAACAAACGCGCGGGGTTGCCGGACAGGATCATCTCGTGCACCGCCGGATCGTCGGTCCATGCGCCGAGCAGATTCAGCAATTCGCCGGTGTCGCGCGTCGAATCGGGAATGTGCGGCCAGTCCGAACCCCAGATCACTTTCTGCGGCGCGGCCTTGATGATCGCTTCGGCCATCGGCGCCACGGCTTCATAGCCGCGATGTTTGGCGATCCGGTACGGCGCACTGAGTTTAAGCCAGCAATTACCGTCTTTCAGCAAACTGAGCAGACGGTCGAAATCCGCTTGCGTGAGGCCGTCTTCTTCCAGCATGTAGCCCATGTGATCGATGACGAAATCGGTCTGTACGTCGGCGAGAAACGGAATCAGATTGCGCACGACCCAGCCCGGCGCATAGAACTGAACGTGCCAGCCGAGGCTTGCGCACAAGCGGGCCATCCGCGTGATGTACTGCTGAATCTCGCCAGTCGGCAGCCCGGAACGCGCAAACAGATCGAGGCGTACCGCGCGAACGCCGGACTGATGGAAACTGTCCAGCGTGGCCGCGTCCATGTTCTCGTCGATCATCACGACACCGCGCGCGATCGAGCCCGCCACGTGGAGCGCATCGATCAGACAACGGTTGTCCGTACCGTAGAAACTCGGCTGCACGATCACGAAACGCTTCAACTGCAGCACGTTCATCATCTGCAGATAGTGCGAGAGTTTGCCGTCCGGCAGCGTGTAGTGCGGATGCTCGACCTTCGGGTATTTGTCTTCCGGGCCGAACACGTGCATGTGAGCGTCGCAGGCGAGCGGCGGCATCGAAAACGATGGGCGCGACAAGGTATCGTAGTCGCGCATCGGTGTGGAAATCAGTGGGGTTTCTGCCATGATCTGAACGTAGAGGTTTAAATTAAAGTTGACGTGCCTGCTCGACGCGCTCACGCAGCGCCGCCAGATAAACATCGCTATCGATGCCGGCAAAGACAAAAGGCGCGGCACCCTCGCGGCGCAATCCACTGAGCGCCTCGCACTCCGGCATGCCCCCCACGATCACCACCTTGCCGTGCCGCTGCGCTGCAGCGATTACCTTGCGGCACGCAGCCACGACCTCGGGATGCGCCGATTCGCCGGTGTGGCCCAGATCGGCGGAGAGATCGTTGCAACCGAGCGCGAGCACGTCGACGCCTTCAATCGCCGCAATCGCATCAGCCGCATCGACACCGGCGCGGCTTTCAATCAGCACCTTGAGCACGGTCGCTTCGTTCAGGCGACGGTTGAGCTCGCGGGCGGGCAGTTTCTCGAAGTTGACGTAGGGCAGCGTCGCCAGTTGCGAACGCTGGCCAAGCGGTGGAAAGCGCGTGGCGATCACCGCGTCGCGCGCCTGCTCGGCGGTCTCGACGCGCGGCACGATGATCCCGAGCGCGCCGCCATCCAGCACGCGGTTGATCGTGCCGTAATCGCGTTCCGGCACGCGCACCCACGGCATCAGGCCGAGGTCGACCGCGCATGAACAGAGTTGCGAGACGGTATCGACCGGCAGCGAGCTGTGTTCCATGTCCACCCAGATCGTGTCGTAACCGGCCGCTTTGGCCCAGCGGACCGCATCCGTCGTGCGCGAGGCGCGAATTCCCAGCGCAATGACCTTGTGTCGCGCTCGCAGGCGTTCGACCAGTTCCGCACCGTTCATTGCTGTCTCCGTTGTTGTGTAGGTGGAAGACAGTATCGCCCGGGAAACAGTTTTGATTTATTCTCCAAATCAAGCTTATTGATTTACAGAGCAAATCAATGAATATCCGTCATCTGGAGTTTTTCGTGGTGCTGGCGCAGGAGCTGCATTTCCGCCGCAGCGCCGAGCGGCTGGGCATTACGCAGGCGCCGTTGAGCCTTGCGATCCAGTCGTTAGAGACGGAACTGGGGGCGCGGCTCTTCCACCGCACACGCCGTTCGGTCGCGCTGACCGAGGCGGGATTGGCGTTGCTGGACGACGCACGGGCGATCCTCGCGCGGATCGAACACGCGAAGGAAAGCGTCTGGGAGACCGTCAGCGGCGACGTCGGGCGTTTGCGAGTCGGCTTTACCAACGCTTCGACGCTATCACCGTTTTTCCCGAAGCTGATTCACGCATACCGGACGCAACGTCCGAAGGTCAACATCACGCTGCTGGAGTTGTCGTCGTCCCGGCAGATCGAGGCGATCGAGCAGCGCGAAATTGACGTCGGTTTGCTGCGGATGCCCGAAAGCGTGCCCCCTTCCGATCTGGTGTTCACGGCCCTGATGGAAGAGCCGCTCGTGCTCGCCATGCATGCCCGGCATCGGCTGGCCAAAGCCCCATCGATCAAGCTGAAGGATCTGCGCAACGAGCCGTTCATCGCCTACCCGCGGCAAGCGGGAGTCGCGATCTACGAAAAGACCGTCGCGTTGTGCGCGAAGCGCGGATTCGAGCCTCAGGTGGTCCAGGAGGCCCAGCAGGCTTCCACCCTGATCGGGCTGACCGCCACCGGGCTGGGTATCGCACTCGTGCCGTCGACGCTGCAGGCCATCGCGCTGCCGGGCGTGGTGTTCAGACAGTTGGACGAGACCGACACCATCACCACGCTGTACATCGTTCACCGTCGTGGCGACGCGAACGCCCGGGCGATGCAGTTTGTGGCGTTGGCGCAGGGTCTTCGGTAGGCTGCGGTGTATTCCGGCCTGGACGGTTTGCACCCGTGGCAAAATCACCGGCACTGCGGTATTCGTCCGGGAGACCTGCAATGGGCAACAAGACGCACGGCAAACGCAACGCTAACGCGGCAGACCAGTCGGAGGCCCCACCGGACATTCCCGGACAGGTTGTGCTTGTCTTTCAGGGAGGCGGCGCCCTCGGCGCGTATCAGGCGGGTGTCTATCAGGCGATGCATGACCACAAGGTCAAACCCGACTGGGTGATCGGCACGTCGATCGGGGCGATAAACGGCGCGATCATCGCCGGCAATCTGCCCGAGAACCGCATGGCGCGATTAACCCAGTTCTGGAACGGCGTGGCGCGCCGTGGCGTCGATGCGGCAAGCTGGTTGTTGCCAGGGCTCGCCAACTGGTCGCGCGACCTCGCGATCGTCACACAAGGCGTGCCGTCGTTCTTCACGCCACAGCTGGGGGCATGGGCGAGTATTCAGGCGCGCGTTGGTCCAGAGCGGGCGGCATTCTATTCGACGGAGCCACTGCGTGAAACCCTCTCTTCACTCGTCGATTTCGACTACCTGAATAGCAAGGCGACGCGATTGACGGTTGGCACGGTCAATGTCTGCAGCGGACGTATGCGGTATTTCACCAATCGCGACGCGCCGATGGACGTCGAGCACGTGATGGCATCCGCGGCTTTTCCACCCGGTTTCCCCTCGGTGCAACTGGAAGGCGAATCGTACTGGGACGGCGGCATCTACTCGAACACGCCGCTGGAAGCCGTGCTCGATGATCGGCCCCGATGCAGCTCAGTGATTTTTTCGGTGCAGTTGTGGCCATCGAGCGGTCCGGAACCTGAGTCCATCTTGCAGGTCATGAGCCGTCAGCGCGACATTCAGTATTCGAGTCGCGCGGAAAGCCATCTCGATCGACAGAAGCAGATTCACCGGCTGCGTCACGTGATTCGCGAACTCAGCCAGCATATCCCCGAAGAGAAGCGCGATAACCCGGAGGTTCAGGCGCTCCTCGGCTGGGGTTGTGGCACGACGATGCAGGTATTGGAACTCGACGCGCCGGCATTCGATAACGACGATTTGAACCGGGATATCGATTTTTCGTCGAGTGGCATCGAGCGGCGCTGGGCCGCAGGTTATGAAGACACGACCCGCTTACTGGAGCGGGCACCCTGGCGCGAGACACTGGACCCGATGGAGGGCATCTCGGTCTTTCGAATGGCCTCCGTGGCTGGTCAAAAATAACGCCAGGCGATAACGATGTAATCGACTTCAGGAGGGATTGGATGAACCGGCGTTCGATATGGCTGATCGCGTTGCGTGGCCTCATGCTGGCTTTCACGACGATGGGATCCGGTTACGCCGTGGCGCAAGTGGCCACAACCGCCACAGTCGCACACCGTCCGTTGCGGGTGATGATTGCGCCGATCGCGCCGTTCGTGCTGCCACAGACTCATACACCGGCAGGCTTTAGCATCGACCTATGGAACGAAGTGGCGCGTCGCATGCGCGTCGAATTCGCATGGACCGTGGCTTCGGCGCAGCCTGATTTGCTGCCCGCCGTGCAGCACGGTGACGCAGACGTCGCGATATCCGCTATCACCATGACGCCGGAACGCGAAAAGGTCGTGGACTTCTCCCTGCCTTATTTCGACTCCGGATTACAGATCATGGTGCGCGCCCGGAACGAAAGTACGTTTCTGGCCACATTCTGGTCCATTCCGTGGCGGCCCATTGGTCAGCTGCTGGGCGTGGCGATCACTATCGTCTTCCTGCTCGCCAATCTGGTCTGGCTGATCGAACGCAGGAATGATCGCAATTTTCAGAAACCCTATGTGCGGGCGATCGGCGAAGGTCTATGGGTGACGATGTTAATCATTGCAACAGGCGAGCACGGCGAACGCGATGCAAGCAACATGTGGCGGCGCGTCCTGGTGCCCGCGATGTGGTTGATCGGCGTCGTGTTGATTGCCCAACTGACGGCAACGGTCACCTCATCGCAAACCGTCGCACGCCTCCAGTCAACCATTCAAGGCCCGGACGATCTTCCAGGCAAAACAATTGGCACGGTACCGGGGACCATTGCCGCGGATTACCTGACCCAACGCGGCTTGCCATTTGTCAACGTGACCACCGCGGCTGAGGGATTCCGCATGCTCACGCAAGGCGACGTGCAGGCCATTGTCTATGATGCGCCGACCCTTCAGTACTGGGCGGCGAAACGCAGCAGTGGCGTCTTGCAAGTCGTCGGACCGATCTTCCGCCCGGAAAAATACGGCATTGCCGTGGCTGAGGGCAGCGCGTTGCGCAAGGATATCAACGAGGCGCTGCTCGCGATGTACGAGGATGGAACCTACGAACAAATCTACGGCAAGTGGTTTGCAGCGGCGAAATAGACGTTCAGGTACGTCTGCCTTGGGTGGGGCGTTTGCAATGGCCTTAACCGAGCCACGCATCTACGCTCCCGCCAAGTCGCGTTGATAGAACCCGGAATACCGCGCCAGATGGCGGGTTGCCTCCGCCGGGTCGAGACCTTCGTTGAGTACAGCGCTTGAGAAGCCCGTTCGCGCTATCTGCAGAATCTGGTCAATCTGCACGTCACCGGTTGCTCTCAAATCTCCGGTGAAGCCCAGTCTGCGCCGAAGAAGATAGGCCTGGCTATATGCACGGCCGTCGGTGAAGTGCGGAAAATGCAATTCGATTCGCTCAATTCCGCCCAAGCCGTCTACGAGCGACATGAGGTCCGCATCATTGGCAAGCTTGAGGACATTGAGCGGTTCATCGCCCTCTACAGCGTGCCATGCGATGACATTCAGTCGGGGGACGTTGCTCACACGGACACCTCCTGTTTTACTCGCGCATTGTTCGCGGCCGCTTTGAACGGGTCAAGACCAGTCCGACGCAATGTTTCAATGAAACGTTCGTATTTCCCTTGGTCGCGGTATTCGCGCAGTTCGCGGTACGTTCTGAGCATGGCCTCGAATACATCGGGCACCTCAGCAGCAGAGAACGATGGACCGATGACTTTTCCGGGTTGCGCGGCGCCACTCGCGGCGCTCCCATCGGCCCCTCCCAGCGTAATCTGGTAACACTCCGCCCCATCCTTGTCGACGCCCAGCACGCCAATGTGCCCACTATGGTGATGACCGCATGAGTTGATGCAGCCGCTAATATGGACATCGATATCACCAATGTCGTCGAGTTCGTCAATGTCCTGATAGCGTTCAGCAAGTGCCTGAGCGATTGGAATTGAACGCGCATTGGCGAGCGCACAAAAATCCCCTCCGGGACACGCGATGATATCTGTCAACAATCCAACGTTCGTGCTGGCCAGACCCAGCTGACGAGCGCCCTCCCACAAGGCAAAAAGCTTGTCCGCAGACACCCATGGAAGGACGACATTTTGAGTATGCGTCACGCGTGCCTCGCCCGCTGAGAAGCGGTCCGCCAGGTCGGCAAGCCTATCCAACTGCCCGGCGGTTGCATCTCCGGGTGCTTGTCGAAGACGCTTGAATGACAGCGTGACGATACGCAGTGCCGGGTCCTTATGGAGCGCCACGTTCCGCTGCATCCATCGCATGAAAATCGGATTATCCGTTGGCGCATCGTTCCTCGCAGCGTGCGTTGACTCGCAACGGGTCAGCGCTGGCCGCACGAACGAGGCGCTCACGCGGGCAAGTTCCTCCGGCGCAATCGTATGCGGGCCGCCATCGTGCTCGACGATTTCTCGAAACTCGTCCTCAACATCGTCGATGTAGCGCTGCCCCTCGGCCTTAACCAGAATCTTGATGCGCGCCTTGTACTTGTTGTCGCGTCTTCCGTAGCGGTTGTACACGCGCACGACCGCTTCAATGTAGTTCATGATCTGGTTCCAGGGCAAAAACTCGCGAAGCACAGCGCCGACCATTGGCGTACGCCCCATGCCTCCGCCGACCGTTACTCGAAAACCCAGTTCGCCCAGTTCATTGCGCAAGAGCCGCAGGCCGACATCATGCCAGTCAGTTGCGGCGCGGTCCTCTGCAGCGCCTGTCACCGCAATCTTGAATTTACGTGGAAGGAATGCGAACTCGGGGTGCAGGGTCGTCCATTGCCGCATGAGTTCGGCGAAAGGCCGTGGGTCGGCAATCTCGTCAGGGGCGACCCCTGCCCGCTCGTCGCAAGAGATGTTGCGGATGCAGTTACCGCTGGTTTGAATGCCATGCATGTCGACGGACGCCAGAAGGTCCATCACATCAGCGGCCCGGCTCAAGGGAATCCAGTTGAACTGCACGTTGGTTCGTGTGGTGAAGTGCGCTGAATGTGTCGGTAGATGGGTCGTACCCAGCCGGCCTTGAGCGTCAGCGGCCTTTAGATAGACCTCCGGCTCCGGTGCGTCGAACTCTCGAGCGATGCGGGCCAGGACGCGGAGCTGGTCGCTCGACAATTCGCCATATGGCACTGCGACGCGCAACATGGGCGCGTGGCGCTGTACATACCAGCCGTTCTGCAGGCGCAGCGGACGAAAGTCGTCTTCACTCAACCGGCCGCTTTCCCAGCGTTCCAGCTGGTCCCGAAACTGCGCCGCGCGGCTCTTGACAAAGGCTTTGTCGAATTCGTTGTACTGATACATGAGTAGGGAGCGTCTCGCGTCGCGGCATTACGCGACGTCATTGAAGGCAAGGGAGGTTGGAGGCAACCCTCCGAAAGGCGTCAGCGGCTACGATAAGCGCCTCGCCCTCCGGCGAAAAGAAGCAGATGTCGCTGATGTTTGCGTAGCAGACGAGTTGGGTTGGTAGCGCCCACTCAATCGCTGCTGACCCCACCGCAGTCGTCGCTGGCTCATCGACGGAACCTGTAGTATTGCGTCAGAATTTTTCGGCAGGCACACCGGGAATCACGCGAGAAAGCTCGCGCTGCGAGTTCGGTCACCGAAAAACACGGCAAAGGCAATCAATGAATCGCTACGAGACCATTGCGAAGAATCTGGCAACGCAAATTCGGGAAGGCTTTCTTCCCGCCGGAACCAGGCTTCCGTCGCTTCGCCACCTGATCGCGCAGTACGGCGTGAGCCAGTCGACGGTATTTCGCGCCTACTCGCTCCTTGAGCAGTGGGGTCTCGTGCGCGCCGAGGAGCGTGCCGGGTATTTCGTCACTGAGGGCGCCGCGGTGAACGAGATGGTTCGGGCAGAAGGACTTGCAACGGAACCAAGAAAGGTAGACATCAGCGACCTGGTGTTCTCCGTGCTCGAATCAGCCCGGCATCCAGACATTGTGCCGTTGGGTTCAGCGTTTCCCTCGCCACAGCTCTTTCCCACTGCGCGGCTTCTGAAGTCACTGGTGTCCGGCACGCGGTCGCTCACCCCATGGAACACGGTGGAAGACTTGCCGCCCGGTAACGACCATCTCCGCCAGCAAATCAGTCTTCGGTACGTTGGAACGGGCATGTCCGTGTCGCCGAACGATATTCTCGTGACAAACGGCGCCCTCGAAGCGTTGAATCTATGTTTGATGGCCGTCACCCGGCCTGGAGACCTCGTAGCAGTGGAGTCCCCGGGTTTCTACGCCGCCTTGCAAGCTATTGAGCGGCTCGACCTTCGAGCCGTAGAGATACCTGTCGACCCGGTGTCCGGTCTTGACCTCGAAGCGTTAAAAAGTGCGCTTGACCAGCATCCCATTCGAGCGTGCTGGTTCATGCCGAACTTTCAGAATCCGACCGGCACCTCCTTGTCGGCCGAGAAGAAGCGCGCTCTGGTCGAATTACTGCGTGGACGCGAAGTACCACTCATCGAAGACGACGTCTACCAGGAGCTTCATTTCAGCCGCGACCGTCCGCTGCCGGCCAAAGCGTTCGATACACAGGGGCTGGTCATGCACTGCAGTTCATTTTCAAAAACACTCGCGCCCGGCTATCGAATCGGGTGGACCGCGCCTGGACGATTCGCTGACAAAGTCCGACGCTTGAAGCTGATGACAACACTTTCCGCGTGCATTCCCGCACAAGCAGGCATTGCCGACTATCTGGAGCATGGAGGATACGACAAACACTTGCGCTCACTGCGTTCGTCGCTTCAGTCGCAGCTTGAGCAAATGGAGACGGCACTGCATAAGTGGCTGCCGAGTACAGTCAGGTGGGTGCGTCCAACGGGTGGCTATCTGCTGTGGCTACAGCTCCCGCAGTCTGTCAAAGCAATGGAACTTCACGCGTTGGCGCACGCGCGCGGTATCAGCATCGCTCCGGGGCCGATTTTCTCAGCGACGCACGGATTCCAGGACTGTATCCGGCTCAATTTCGGCCATCCTTGGGACCATCGCTTCGAAAACGCGATTCGCGAACTCGCCGAAATCCTCGACGACCCTTCTATCCACGGCTAGTGTCACCCGTGCAGCGTCAATAGCCGCGGCTGGGCCGAGAGGTGCTCTGCGGCGCATTTGCCTTATCCAGTCTGCGTGCACGAACACGCTTGCAGTCAGAATCCTTGCGTCGAACTTGTGACGTCGGCAACCCAATGTACGACGCCAAAGATGAGCAGGCCAATCATCAAGGCGAGCGCGACTGCGACAAACGGCAGCAGCACCATGTTGACATTCGCCAGATCAGCCTCATGAGCAGCGCGTTTGCGCACTCCAAAAAAGCTAGCCAACACCATGCAAACCATGCGAAAAAGTTCCACGATTTCTCTCCCAGAAATCCATCTCATGCTTAATAGTCTCGTAGCTCTCCCGGCATTAGAAGAAGCAGTTCTCGCCGATTTGAGGTAAGCAGGAGCGGGTTGGGACGAGAACCGGCCGTTGATTAATGGCGGCAGCCTCGTTGTAGGGGCGTTATGACCTACTGTCTCAGAATCGCAGATTTGCGATTGGAGCAGACTTCGTTATGCGCCCATGCTGGGCGCACAAAAAAAAGGCGTCACGTTGCCGTGACGCCTTAAAAAGTTCTAGCCATTCCGAGGGCCGTGCTAGAACCTGAGAGACGGTATTCGAAAGTTAGACCGGCACGCCATATTGGACGCCGGATTCGGGATAGACGCTGCGTGGACTGTTACGGGGGACTATTAAAGACACTCGACCAGACACTCCGCGGGCCACGGTTGGTTCGAAACTTCAAAATGCAGAACCTGAAACCGTCTTTCGAAATGAGGTTCCATTTTTTATGGTTATGCTGACTAAGTCAAGCAAAATCTAAAGAGGACTCGTTCGTTTCGGAAAAATATTCCGATACAATGAATCTTCAGATGAAAAGTGAATTTCATGCCCCTTTTTGGGGCTTTCACCCAGCCTTGGCGAAACGGTTGCTGGCAGCCGCACGAACAAAAAATTGAAATATAGTTCCAAAAAAGACGACATGAACCGACCGATGTCCTCCCGAACCGCCACCGCCCCAGCCAAAGAGAAAGACGGCTCGGGCGACGAAGTCACCGCGCTGGCACGCGGTTTGACGGTGCTGCGTGCGATCGCCGCGGCCGACGCGCCGCTCAGCAACCGCGAGTTGACCGAGCTGACCGGCATTCCGAAACCCACCGTCTCGCGGATCACCGCCACGCTCGTTGGCGCAGGTTTCCTGTTCCGCTTGCCTGACAGCGAGCGATTCGTACTGACCTCGTCGGTACTGGAGTTGAGCAACGGCTTTCTGCGCAACTTCGACATCCGGTCACGGGCGCGGCCCTTCCTCATCGAACTCGCCGAACGCACCGCATTGTCCGTGCACCTGGCCGTACGCGACCGCCTCGACATGGTGGTCATCGACGCGATCCGGCCGCGTTCGGCGGTACTGGTGTCACGCCTCGAAATCGGCTCGCGCATGAACCTCAGCCGCACCGCAGTCGGCCGCGCCTATCTGTCGGCACTCGCCGAACCCGAGCGGGAAAAGTTGCTGATCGGCTTGCAGGCCGCCGAAGGCGACGACTGGGGCCACATTAGCAGCCGCCTGACCAGCGCACTACGGGAAACCGCGGAGCAAGGCTTCGCGATCGCCACGGGCGAATGGCACAACGGCCTGAACGCCATCGCCTCAGGGTTCATCGGTCCCTCGGGCGAGCGCTATGCCGTCAATTGCGGCGGCTCCGCGGACCAGTGCCCACGCGATTGGCTGATATCACGCGCGGCGCCGGCCCTGCTCGAATGCATCAGTAAGATCGTTCTCGAGATCGGCGGCACACCGGGGCGCCGTCTCGATAACTGAACACGCGGACGCTCGCCGCTCGGCGTCCACCGCATTTCCGCCCCCCTCCTCACCTCATCCTGTAACTTTCGTAATCAACAGAAAAAAACATGGGTGGACTGTTACGGAGCCCCCGACGTAGGATCATGCCTTCCTGTCGCGGGGCGCTCGCCCGGCTTGCCGTTATTCCCCTTCGATAACGTCCCGGCCGACTTGCCATGATGGCGCATTGGGTTAACATCTTTGTCCCGCGCATCGGGTAGCATCCGCGCTGAACATTCGCGGCGCGTCCGCTGTCGAAACCGCCTGTCATGCCGCCTGCGTGCCGGTCCGCCGAACTGTCGAAGCGGCACAATCGCACGAGCGGCTCACATCAAAGCCAGCCACCTGACCGAACCGATGGACGAACAACAAGAGTATTCGGAAACCACACGCCCCGCCGCTCCGGCTTCCCAACGCGGTCCGCAGCCGTCCTCCGGCGGGGGGGCTGCTGGCGGTCCCGGGAACGCACCGGTTCCAGCCAAACGCCATCGCGGCCGCAACATCGCACTGATCGTGGCGGCGCTGGTCATCCTTGGGGTCGTGTTGTGGCGCTGGCATCCGTGGGGCGGGCCCAGCAGCGGTGCAAACGCGGCCGGCGCGAGTGGCTCGAGCAGCGGCCGCGCGGGTCGCGGCGGAGCCGGCGCGCTCGCCAACCTGGCGCAGCCTGTCCACGTGGCGACCGCCACACAGGGTGAGATGCCGGTCGTGCTGACCGCGCTCGGCACGGTCACGCCGCTCGCCAACGTCACCGTGCTGCCGCAGTTGAGCGGCACGCTGCAGGACGTGTTCTTCAAGGAAGGCCAGATGGTCAAGAAGGGCGATGTGCTTGCCCAGATCGACCCCCGCCCCTATCAGATTTCGCTGGAAAACGCACAAGGCACCCTCGCGCGCGACCAGGCGCTGCTGCAAACCGCCCGTCTCGACCTGAAGCGTTACCAGACGCTGCTCGCGCAAGACTCGATCGCCAGCCAGCAGGTCGATACGCAAGCCTCGCTCGTCAAGCAATACGAAGGCACGGTCAAGTCCGACCAGGCGAACATCGATACCTATAAGCTCGACCTCGTCTACGCGCGCATTACCGCGCCGGTGTCGGGGCGCGTCGGGTTGCGCCAGGTCGATCCGGGCAACTACGTGACGCCGAGCCTGGCCAACGGCATCGTCGTGATTACGCAGTTGCAGCCGATCAGCGTGATCTTCACGACCTCCGAAGACAACCTGCAGCAAATCCTGCAGCAAACCCAAACCGGCGCGAAGCTCTCGGTCACCGCATACGACCGCAGCAATACCACGTCGCTCGAAGGCGGCACGCTCGAAACGCTGGATAACCAGATCGACACCACCACCGGCACGGTCAAGCTGCGCGCGATCTTCCAGAACCCGAAGAACCTGTTGTTCCCGAATCAGTTCGTGAATACGCGCCTGCTGGTCGATACGATCAAGGACGCGGTGATCGTGCCGACCACGGCGGTGCTGAACGGCTCGATGGGCCAGTTCGTGTACGTCGTGAAGCCGGACAACACGGTAACGGTGCGCCCGGTCAAGGCCGGTCCGGTCGATGGCGAACGCACCAGCATCAAATCCGGCCTGCAAGCCGGCGAGCGCGTCGTGATCGACGGTTCGGACCGGCTGAAGGAAGGCGCGAAGATCACGATTCCGGCCGAGCGGCCGCACGGCGCTTCGGGCGCGCGTGGCGCAAGCGGCGCAACGGGGGCTTCCGGCGCACACGGACATCACGGCAAACACGCGGCGCAAGCCTCGCAATAAGGGCACGGCAACTACCGCATGAATCCATCCCGCGCCTTTATTCTGCGCCCCGTCGGCACCGCGCTGCTGATGGCGGCGATCATGCTGGTCGGTCTCGTCGCGCTGCGCTTTCTGCCGCTCTCCGCGCTGCCCGAGGTCGACTATCCGACGATCCAGGTGCAGACCTTCTATCCGGGCGCGAGCCCGGACGTGATGACCTCATCGGTCACCGCGCCACTCGAGCGTCAGTTCGGGCAGATGCCGTCGTTGAATCAGATGTCGTCGCAAAGCTCGGCCGGCTCGTCGATCATCACGCTGCAGTTCAGCCTCGATCTGCCGCTCGATATCGCCGAGCAGGAAGTCCAGGCGGCGATCAACGCCGCGGGCAACCTGCTGCCGTCCGACCTGCCCGCGCCGCCGATCTACGCGAAGGTCAATCCCGCCGATGCGCCGATCATCACGCTCGCGATCACCTCGAAGACGATGCCGCTCACGGACGTGCAGGATCTGGCCGACACGCGTCTCGCGCAGAAGATTTCGCAGGTGGCGGGCGTGGGTCTCGTCAGCCTGTCAGGCGGTCAACGCCCAGCTGTGCGGATTCAGGCGAACCCGCGCGCGCTCGCCGCGTACGGTCTGAATCTGGACGACTTGCGCACCACGATTTCGAACCTGAACGTCAACACGCCCAAGGGTAACTTCGACGGGCCGACGCGCAACTACACGATCAACGCGAACGACCAGTTGACCGACGCCGACGCGTACAAAAGCGCGGTGATCGCCTACAAGAACGGCCGCGCGGTGATGCTGACGGATGTCGCCACCATCGTGCAAGGCGCTGAGAACACCAAGCTCGGCGCGTGGGTGAACAACACGCCGGCCATCGTCCTGAACGTGCAGCGGCAGCCGGGCGCGAACGTGATCCAGGTGGTGGACAGCATCAAGGCGCTGCTGCCGCAATTGCAACAGTCGCTGCCCGCGGCGCTCGACGTGCAGATCGTCACCGACCGCACCACCACGATCCGCGCTTCCGTGCGCGACGTGCAGTTCGAATTGCTGATGTCGGTGGTGCTGGTGGTGCTGGTGATGTACCTGTTCCTCGCCAACGTCTACGCGACCATCATTCCGAGTCTGTCGGTGCCGCTGTCGCTGATCGGCACGCTTGCCGTGATGTACCTGTGCGGTTTCTCGCTGGATAACCTGTCGCTGATGGCGTTGACCATCGCGACCGGCTTCGTGGTCGACGATGCGATCGTGATGATCGAGAACATCGCGCGTTACGTCGAAGAAGGCGAATCGCCACTGGAAGCCGCGCTGAAGGGCTCGAAACAGATCGGCTTCACGATCATTTCGCTGACGGTTTCGCTGATCGCCGTGCTGATTCCGCTGCTCTTCATGGGCGACGTGGTTGGACGTCTGTTCCACGAATTCGCGATCACGCTGGCCGTGACGATTGTGATTTCGGCAATCGTCTCCCTCACGCTCGTGCCGATGATGTGCGCGAAGCTCCTGCGCCACACGCCGCCGCATGAAAGCCACCGTTTCGAAGCGAAGGCCCACCAGTTCATCGACTGGGTGATCGCCCGCTATGCGGTCGCGCTCACCTGGGTGTTGAACCGGCAACGCGCCACGCTGTTCGTCGCGGTGCTGACACTGGTGCTGACCGGCGTGCTGTACGTGTTCATTCCGAAGGGCTTCTTCCCGGTGCAGGACACCGGCGTGATTCAGGCGATCACACAGGCGCCGCAGTCGGTGTCGTATGCGTCAATGGCCGAGCGTCAGCAGGAACTCGCCGCGCAGATCCTGAAGAATCCGGACGTGGAAAGCCTCACCTCGTTCATCGGCGTGGACGGCAGCAACATCACGCTGAACAGTGGCCGCATGCTGATCAACCTGAAGCCGCGCGACGATCGCAGCAACACCGCGAGCGACGTGATCCGCCAGTTGCAGAAGGACGTCGCGCATATTCCGGGCGCCTCGCTGTACATGCAGCCGGTGCAGGATCTGACGATCGATTCCACCGTCAGCCCGACGCAGTACCAGTTCATGCTGACCGACCCGAACATCAGCGAATTCACCACGTGGGTGCCGAAGCTGGTCGACCGGTTGAAGCAGTCGCCGGAACTGGCGGACGTGGCCACCGACTTGCAGGACAACGGCCAGTCGGTCTACATCGAAATCGACCGTGCTACCGCGTCGCGTTACGGCATCACGCCGGCGACCGTGGACAGCGCGCTATATGACGCATTCGGCCAGCGCATCATCTCGACCATCTTCACGCAGTCGAACCAGTACCGCGTGATTCTGGAAGCGCAGCCGTCCATGCAGCACTACACCGAGTCGCTGAACTCGATCTATCTGCCCTCCTCCACGTCGACGGGCGGCCAGGTGCCGCTGTCGTCGATCGCGAAGTTCATCGAGCAACCCGCGCCGTTGCTGGTCACGCATTTGAGCCAGTTCCCGGCCACGACCGTCTCGTTCAACCTCGCGCCCGGCTCGTCGCTTGGCGCGGCGGTGAAAGCGATCAATCAGGCGGAGCAGGATATCGGCTTGCCGGCGTCGTTCCAGACGCGCTTCCAGGGGGCGGCGCTGGCGTTCCAGGCTTCGCTGTCGAACGAACTGTTCCTGATTCTGGCGGCGATCGTCACGATGTATATCGTGCTCGGCGTGCTGTACGAGAGCTTCATCCACCCGATCACGATTCTGTCGACGCTGCCGTCCGCGGGTGTCGGCGCGTTGCTGGCGCTGCTGATCACCGGGCATGATCTCGACATCATCGGCATCATCGGTATCGTGCTGCTGATCGGTATCGTGAAGAAGAACGCCATCATGATGATCGACTTCGCGCTCTACGCTGAGCGCGAGGAAGGCAAGGCGCCGCGCGAAGCCATCTATCAGGCGTGTCTGCTGCGCTTCCGGCCGATCCTGATGACCACGCTCGCCGCCCTGCTCGGCGCCCTGCCGCTGATGCTCGGCACAGGCGCCGGTTCGGAATTGCGCCGCCCGCTCGGTATCGCGATTGCCGGCGGTTTGATCGTCAGTCAGTTGCTCACGCTGTTCACCACACCGGTGATTTACCTGGCATTCGATTCGCTGGCCCGCCGTGCGCGTGAGCGCTTCAATCGCGGCAAGCCCACGTCGCCCGCCACCGATGCAGGGAACTGAGCGATGAACCTGTCGCGTCCGTTTATCTCCCGCCCGGTCGCCACCACGCTGTTGGCGATCGGCATCGCGATGGCCGGGATTTTTGCGTTCACCAAGCTGCCGGTCGCGCCGCTGCCGCAGGTCGATTTCCCGACCATTTCGGTGCAGGCCACGCTGCCGGGCGCGAGCCCGGATACGGTAGCCACCAGCGTGGCGAGTCCTCTCGAACGGCATCTCGGCTCGATCGCCGACGTGACCGAAATGACCTCGCAGAGTTCGGTCGGCTCGACGCGCATCACGATGCAGTTCGGTCTGAACCGTGACATCGACGGCGCCGCGCGCGACGTGCAGGCTGCCATCAACGCCGCCCGCGCCGATCTGCCGGCGAGCTTGCGCAGCAACCCGACGTACCACAAGGTGAATCCCGCCGACGCGCCGATCCTGATTCTGGCGCTCACGTCGAAGACACTGACCGCCGGCCAGTTGTACGACTCGGCGGCCACCGTGCTGCAGCAGTCGCTGTCGCAGGTGGACGGCGTCGGTGAAGTCGATGTGAGCGGCTCGGCCAATCCGGCCGTGCGTGTCGAGCTGGAACCGCAGGCGCTGTTCCACTACGGCATCGGTCTGGAGGACGTGCGCGCGGCGCTCGCCGCCGCCAATGCGAACAGCCCGAAAGGCTCGATCGAGTTCGGCGCCAACCGCGTGCAGATCTACACCAACGACCAGGCGAGTAAGGCGTCGCAATACAAGGATCTGGTCATCGCCTATCGCAACGGCGCGGCGGTGAAGCTCTCCGATGTCGCCGAGGTGGTCGATTCGGTCGAAGACTTGCGCAACCTCGGCCTCTTCAACGGCAAGCGTTCCGTGCTGGTGATTCTGTACCGGCAACCGGGCGCGAACATCATCGACACCATCGACCGCGTGATGGCAATGCTGCCGCAATTGCATGCCTCGCTGCCCGCCGACGTCGACATCGCGCCGGCCGCCGACCGCTCCACGACGATCCGCGCGTCGCTGAAAGACACCGAGCGTACGCTGCTGATCGCGGTGGCGCTGGTCGTGATGGTGGTGTTCCTATTCCTGCGCAACTGGCGCGCCACGCTGATTCCGAGCGTGGCCGTGCCGATCTCGATCATCGGCACGTTCGGCGCGATGTATATGCTGGGCTTTTCGATCGACAACCTGTCGCTGATGGCGTTGACGATCGCGACCGGCTTCGTGGTCGACGATGCGATCGTGGTGCTGGAAAACATCTCACGGCATATAGAAAACGGCGTGCCACGCATGAAGGCCGCGTTCCTCGGCGCGCGCGAGGTCGGCTTCACGGTGCTCTCCATCAGTATCTCGCTGGTCGCCGTGTTCCTGCCGATTCTGCTGATGGGCGGCATAGTCGGCCGGCTGTTCCGCGAATTCGCGCTCACGCTGTCGCTCGCGATCGGCGTGTCGCTCATCGTCTCGCTGACGCTGACGCCAATGATGTGTTCGCGCCTTTTGCGCGAGCCGCACGAAAAGCAGGAAGAAGGACGCTTTGGACGCTGGCTGGAAAGTGGTTTCTCGTGGATGCATCGCGGCTACGAGCGCACGCTCGGCTGGGCACTGCTGCATCCGCGCCTGATCGTGACAGTCCTGCTGCTGACGATCGGACTGAATATCTGGCTGTACATCATCGTGCCGAAGGGTTTCTTTCCGCAGCAGGACACCGGGCGGTTGATCGGCGGCATCCAGGCCGATCAGAGCACCTCATTCCAGGCGATGAAGGGCAAGTTTGCGGAGATGATGGAAATCGTCGGCAAGAATCCGGCGGTGGACAGCGTGGCCGGCTTCACCGGCGGCCGGCAGACCAATTCGGGCTTCATGTTCGTCTCGCTGAAACCCAAGAGCGAGCGCAAGCTTTCCGCCGACGAGGTGATCCAGCAGTTGCGCGCCCCGCTCGGCGACGTGGCCGGCGTGCGGACGTTCCTGCAGGCGGTGCAGGACATTCGCGTCGGCGGCCGGCAATCGAACGCGCAGTACCAGTTCACGCTGCTGGCGGATTCGACGCCGGACCTGTACCTGTGGGGACCGAAGCTCACTGAAGCGCTGCAGGCCCGCCCTGAACTCGCCGACGTGAATTCCGACCAGCAGCAAGGCGGTCTTGAATCGATGGTGACGATCGACCGCGCGAGCGCGTCGCGACTCGGCATCCAGCCGGCACAGATCGACAACACCTTGTACGACGCCTTCGGCCAGCGCCAGGTCTCGACGATTTACAACCCGCTGAACCAGTACCACGTCGTGATGGAAGTGGCGCCGAAGTACTGGCAGAGCCCGGATATGCTGAACCAGATTTACATCAGCACATCGGGCGGCAGCGCGAGCGGCGCGCAGACCACCAATGCGCCAGCGGGCACGGTGACGGCGAGCGCGACTTCGACGAGCGCGTCAACGGGTGGCACGGCGGGCACGACCGCCTCGAGCGCGGCGAGCATCGCCTCCGATTCCGCGCGCAATCAGGCGATCAATTCGATCGCGGCGAGCGGCAAGTCGAGTGCTTCGTCGGGCGCGGCGGTGTCGACGTCGAAGGAGACGATGGTGCCGTTGTCGGCGATCGCGAAGTTCGGGCCGGGCAATACGCCGTTGTCGGTGAATCACCAGAGCCAGTTCGTGGCCTCGACGATCTCGTTCAATCTGCCGCCGGGTGTGTCGTTATCGACGGCGACGCAGGCGATCTACGACACGATGGCGGAGATCGGCATGCCGGGGACGATACACGGCAGCTTCCAGGGGACGGCTCAGGCGTTCCAGCAGTCGATGTCGGACCAGCCGATTTTGATTCTGGCCGCGTTGGCGGCGGTGTATATCGTGTTGGGGATGTTGTATGAGAGTTATATTCACCCGCTGACGATTTTGTCCACGCTGCCCTCCGCGGGCGTGGGGGCGTTGCTGGCTTTGCTGCTGTTCAAGACGGAGTTCAGCATCATTGCGCTGATTGGGGTGATTTTGCTGATCGGCATTGTGAAGAAGAACGCGATCATGATGGTGGACTTTGCGATTGAAGCCTCCCGGCAGGGGTTGTCGTCGCGGGATGCGATTTATCAGGCTTGTTTGCTGCGGTTCCGGCCGATCATGATGACGACGTTTGCCGCGCTGCTTGGGGCGTTGCCGCTGGCCTTCGGGCGGGGGGAAGGGGCGGAGCTGCGGGCTCCGTTGGGGATTGCTATTGTGGGTGGGTTGATTGTTAGTCAGATGCTGACGCTGTATACCACGCCGGTGGTTTATCTCTATATGGATCGGATTCGGGTCAGGTGGGAGTCGCGGAGGGGCCGCGGGGCGGGTGTGCCGGCTGGTTGATTTTTTTGCCTGCGCGGCGCTTTGGTTGTTTGCCTACGGGGTTGGCCTTTCCTTGAGCTGTCTGTCTGCGCGGCGCTTTCTTGACTGTGTGCCTACGGCGTTGGCCTTTCCTTGAGCTGTCTGTCTGCGCGGCGCTTTCTTGACTGTGTGCCTACGGCGTTGGCCTTTCCTTGCATTGTTATCGGTCTATTAGTGTTGCCCCTGTGCGGGGCGGCACCTACTTTTCTTTGCCGCCGCAAAGAAAAGATAGGCAAAAGAAAGCGGCTCGAAGCCCCTGCTAAGCGGGTCCCCCGCACAGTCGCGGTAGTGGTGCATCTGGAATCCGTGCCCTCGCACCTTCGGCGGTAGTGACAAAGTACTCATCAGCTCCCACTCCGCACTGCGTGCGTCGCGGATGGGTCTGCATGGGAAACCAGGGGCTTCGTTTGGGTGTGGTGGGGGCCATCGGCTTCGCCTCGGCGAGGCGCCCAAGTATCCCCAAAGGCAGGATCCGAAAGCGCGTGAAAGTGCGATAACTCGGGCTCAACGAAACGCCAGTACATCGCCGTTGCCCTGACCGTAGCGATGACAATCGCAGCAGCGTTAGCAAGGGCGGTGGCGATATAGGGACGAGCCACGGTAGCGAGCAAAACGTGAGTACGAAAACGTAGTGGTCGGTTTTTGAAGTACCCTTCGGCGCGCGCAGCGCCGCCGGAAGTATGACGCCCTTGTCACTCACGCCGAATGTGCGAGAACACAGATTCCAGATGCACCACTACCGTGGCTGTGCGAGGGACCCGCTTAGCAGGGGGTTCGAGCCGCTTTCTTTTGCCTACTTTTCTTTGCGGCAGGCAAAGAAAAGTAGGTGCCGCCCCGCACAGCAATGCTCTCAACTTAAGCCCGAAAGGGCTTGTATACGGGGCGTTTGCCCTGTAAACTTCATCGCATAACTGATTGATAAATAAACGATATGAACTCAAATACCAGCGTCTTCCCAACTCCTGGCTGAGTTCTCCGATTTCCTGTTCGATCCGGCGCTCGCTGAGCGTGTTCGCCGTTCTCCCACTGCCTTTACCCGCAATCGCATCCTGACGCTGCCACGCATAGCAGCGTTGATGATGTCGGGCATGCGCACGAGCGTGCAGGCCGAGCTCGATGGGCTGTTTGGCGCGTTGCGCGGGCAAACGGTGCGCACCCGGGCGGTAAGTGCACAGGCCTTCAGCAAGGCGCGCCGCGGCCTGTCGGCCGAGCTGTTCGAACTGGCCCGCGCGCGCCTGATCGAGCTGGCCCAACCCTACATTGATTCGATGCGCTGGAATGGCCTGAGGCTGGTCGCAGCCGACGGTAGCCGTCTGCGGGTAGGCACGCGCGAAGGCCATGATCTGCGCGCCGACCACTACGCATTTGCGCTGTTCCTGCCGGGGCCCGAACTGACCCTGCACGCCGCGCTTCATCCGGCCGACGGCTCCGAGCGGCAGATGCTGTTCGAAGCGCTGGACGTACTGCAACCGCACACCGATCTGCTGCTGCTCGATCGCGGCTATCTCGGCAACATGATGGTGGCCGCGCTGGCGCAGCGCGAGATCCCGTTCTGTCTGCGCGTGGATGCACGCGCCTGGACGTGCGTCACCGCCTTTGCGCGCAGTGGCGAGGCTGAGCGAATCGTGACACTGGCCGCGCCCAATGAACAGGACGCCCTTGACTATGAACTGGTGCGCACGCCCACCACGGTGCGCCTGATCCGCGATGTCACTCCTGGCGGACGTGTTCGCGTGCTGATGACCTCGCTGCTCGATCGCCAGCGCTATCCGGCTGCCACCTTCGGGGCGCTCTATCATCAGCGCTGGCGCATCGAGGAAGCGTTCAAACGGCTCAAGCACCGGCTGCGGCTGGAGGCCGTCACGGGGCTGGACTACCTGGCGCTGCAGCAGGACTTCGGCGCAAAAACCGTCGCCGACAACCTGTGCACACTGCTCAGCGATCTCGACGATGCGTCTCACGATGACGCACCTGCCAGCCGTCCTGACCGTGTTTATGCGCTGGGTGCCCTCAAGCCGATCCTCGGCGCGTGCCTGCTACGGATTGAACACTGCCTGAACCTGCTGCCCAAAGTCATGCCGGCCATCCACCAGGCCCGATGTCGTATCCAGCCCTCGCGCTCTTACCCACGACCGCCCAGAAAAGCCAAGCCCCATCACCATCTCGCGTACAAGCTTGCTTGATGAAATGGGGCTTAAGTTGAGAGCATTGCCCCGCACAGGGGCAACGCTAATAAACCAATAAGAAAACAAGGAAAGGCCAACACCGCAGGCACACAGACAAAAGCGCCGCGCAGGCAAACAAAGCAAGCAACGCCCAACGCCGTAGGCAAACAAAGCGCCGAACAGGCAAAACCCAAACCTATAGCCTCTGCTCAACAGCAAGCAAAAAAATCCTCACCCACTGTTTAGCCTGCCGCTCGCCCAGCATGGGCAAAACCCACCCTTGCCGCTTAGCGTCTTTAACCTTCAAAGCGACCTGCCATCGCGCATCATGGCCCTGCACCTCAGCCCCAAGCAGATCGGCAAAAATATAATCCCCCTGCTCGCCGCCAAGGCGAATCTCACATAGCCGTTTTCCAGCAGCAAGCCGAACCGACCCCCAGGTCCCTTTAACCTCATGAGTCCAATCGCCGTCGCGAATATTGGCAGCGACCTCCTTCCGACGCCGCCACCAATAAACAACCGCAGCAATCAAAAGCAAAACAACAAGAACAGCCACCCCAACCGCAACACCCAGCCCAAAAGCCGCCTGCAAGGCATAAAACGCCCGCACTGCCCCATACACCAGCGCAATCAACGCAATCAACGCAACAACAATCGGCATCGCAAACTCGCTAAACAAAAAAATCAGCTTGGCGCAGCGCAGCCCAACCCTCATGGCAAAAAGCCACGGCGAAAAATGCCCCGCCGCGCGTGCCGAATCGTTACGGCTGTTTATGCGCCGCCGCCCAATCCTTCACCGCCTGCAGCGTGTTCTCGACGTGCTTCTCCGGCGACAGGCTCGTGTACTCATAGATAATCTTGCCGTCAGGCGCGATCACGTACGACACGCGATTGGCCATCGAGTTATGCATCGGCATGCCGGCGTCATAGGCGCCGATCACCTTCGCGTCAGGATCGGCCGCCACTGGGAATTTGCTGCGGCATTCGCTCACCGAAAACTTCGTCAACGTGTCGATGTTGTCGTGCGACACGCCAATCACCGTCGCACCATATTTCTTGTATTCATCAACAGCGTCGGCAAACTCGTGGGCTTCGATCGTGCAGCCTTTCGTGAAGGCCGCCGGATAGAAATACAGCACCACCGGCCCTTTCTTCAGCTCGTCGGTAAGCGAATACGTATAGGTCTTGCCGCCCAGCGAAGCCTGTGCGGTGAACGACGGCGCGTCATCGCCCGGCTTGAGCGTGGCCGAGGCCGTCAGCGAGTGCATCGCAAATCCCACCGACAAGACGGCCGCCAGCACCACCGGTATGAGTTTCCTTTTCATCTGCAGTCCCTCGAAACGTTAATGCACCCTGTTGGCGCAATCAGCTGAAGGTCGCGGCGTTCAGCGGAACGCCGGCAACCTCGACACGCTATTGAATCACGTACAGACAAGGTACGTAAGCACCGGCCTAAAGGATGCATGCGGAAAGGATACATCCGCGCGCCCGCAGCGGCAGCGGCAGCGGCAGCGGCACGACGCATGATCTCCCGGCGCCTCCTGGAGCCGCAGCGCCGCTCAGGCCTCAAGCGGCCGCTTCCTCGATATGCGCGCCAAACCACGCCGCAGCGGACAGATTCAGCTCCGCCAGCACCTCGGGCGTCAGCGCCACGAAGCCGGGTGGCGCATCGGGTCCAGCGGCGATCGAGGCGGCATCGGCGCCCTCGCCGGCCGCTTCGGCAATCCGCAACAAGGTGCCGAGCGCGCCGCTGCGCGTCACGATCGCCTCGCGGATCTGCGGCGCAAGGCCGAGTTTCTCGAGAACGGCCGCCGGCGTGCTGCCGACCACCACGTGGACCAGAGAGAAAATACCGGTCATGAAAGCGGCATCAGCAAAGTCGTCGTCGGACGGGCGCAGCCAGCCAGCGGCCAGTTCCATGAAACGCGAGCGCGTGCCGGCCAGTTGCACCAGCGGATCGGCGCGCCACGGCAGTTCGCCGCTGTCCGCGTACAGCAGCAGTTGCGCCCAGCGCGCGATCTGCCGGGTACCGGTGGCGATGATGGCCTCGCGCAGCGACGCGATATTACGTCCCAGGCCGAAGGCGCTCGAATTGACGAGGCGCAGCAATTGCACCACCACGCTGGGGTTCAGCTTGAGCTCCGCCTCCAGCTCGGCAATGCCGCCGTCGCGCGACAACAGCGCCAGCAAACGCAGCAAGCCGGGGCGCGGCGAGCGGTTGCGCGGCGTGGCCAGCACCTGCGGCCGCGCGAAGAAGTAGCCCTGGAACAGGTCGAAGCCGAGCTCGCGAGCGAGCGCAAAATCGCCGCGCGTCTCGACCTTCTCCGCGATCAGCGTCTTGCCATGGCTGCGTACCGTCGACGCCAGTTCGGCCAGCGCGGACCGCTCGGTCTGCAGAAAGTCGATCTTGACGATGTCGGCGTGCGGCAGCGCGGCAAGCAGCTCGTCCGACAGTTCACTGACATCGTCGAGCGCCACCTGGAAGCCGGCACGGCGCAACTCCGTCAGCCTGCGGGCCAGAAGCGCATCGAACTTGACGGTTTCGAGGATCTCGAGCACGAAGCGCTCGGGTGGCATCAGATGGACGATGTCGTTAAAGAGTAGCGCCCGGTCAATGTTGACGAAGCCGCGGTGCTGGCCCAGCACCGCGGCCACGCCGATCCCGCCAATCGCGCGGGCCACGACTTGCGCCGTGGCCTGGGCGTCGTCGCTGACCTCGGCATAGTTATGCGCGCCGGCTCGAAACAGTAATTCGTAAGCATTGAGCGCGCCGTCGCGATCGAGAATCGGCTGGCGGCCCAGATAGACAAACTGTGCTCCGGACGCCGGGTCGGCGTCTTCGGCAGATTGCTCAAGCACCTCGACGTGCCGGGGGGTGGCCCTGACAAAGTGACGTTCAGACATGGATCATCGGTGCAAGTGTTCGGAACGCTACGCAGCGACGTCATAGCCGGCACTGCACAACGGGTTTGACCTATTAACGGATGCGAAGCCGTTGCACTTTAACTGAATCGCTCCCGCCGCGACGCTGGGCCACGCAGCCCTATCCTTACCATTTGTTTTTTGCAGCAGGCGCTAAAGATTTCCCCGCGCCGGTCGTTATCTTGTTCTGATGGGGCGGCCTGATACCGCTTAACCGCCCAGACACGGCGGGCGGAGAGCCGCCCCGCCTGCAGACGAATACAGGTTGCCAGCGACAAACATGGAAGCGAACAGGATCACCGCGCCCCGCCGGGGCTCCTTGCGCACGGTCATCGACCGGTTTCGCGCGTTCGGCCGTCGCGCCCACGGCGCACCGCAGCCGGGTGCAAGCCGCACTGCGCAACTGGAACAGGTGGTCGGCGCCGTCGACCTGCTGGCGCACATCGATCAGGAACTGCGCTTCCTTTATGTTTCCGACGCCAGCCTGCGCTTCATCGGCTATCACCGCGAGTACCTCGAGACCATCACCCTGCACGATCTCGTGGCGCCCGCCGACGTGCCACGCCTCGACGCGCTGCTGACGCGCGCCACCGCCACGGGCAACGTGGAGAAGGCCACGCTCGGTCTCATCAAGTCGCTGACCTACCCGATCACCGTCGAGTTGCGCGTGGTGCGCAGCAGCCACGACGGCATCGACGGCTATGCGATCGCCGGCTTCGATGTGTCGGCCTGGCGCGCCACCGAGGAACGCCTGACCCAGGCGCTGCATCTGGACCGCCTGACCAGCCTGCCCAATCAGCCGGCGCTGATCCCCGCGCTGCTCGACGCGCAACAGCGCGCTGACGCCCACGGCACGCCGGCCGCCCTGCTGCTGCTCGACCTCGATGACTATCAGCGCGTGAACCGCGCGCTCGGCTACGATGCCGGTGACGAGATGTTGCGCGACACCGCGCGGCGCCTATTGAATATGACGAGCCCGAGCGAGACGGTGGCGCGCATCGCCAGCGACGAATTCGCGATCCTCGTGAAACCTGCCGCGAATCGCACCGACGCGGCCGCCGCGGCCGAAGCGCTGGCGCGCCGCCTGCTGACCGCGATCCAGCAACCGTATGTCTTCAACGGCCAGCAGGTGCATCTGTCCGCGAGCATCGGCATTGCGCTCTACCCCGACGTGCGCCACGCCAACGACAACGCCGCCCACGACACTCACCTGCTGCGCTGGGCCGACCACGCCTTGCTGCAGGCCAAGGCGGCCGGCGGCAACACGCTGGCCTTCTACGTACCGGACGACAATCCCGCCGACGCCGAACGCCTGAAGCTGGAGGCCGACCTCTACGACGGTGTGCGCAACGGGGAGTTCTCGCTACACTTCCAGCCGATCACGAGCAGCCGCACGCACGGGGTCGTCGGTGTCGAAGCGTTGATCCGCTGGTTGCATCCGGTGCACGGCCTCGTGCCCCCGTCAATGTTCATTCCGCTCGCGGAGTCGATCGGCCTGATCAACTTCCTCGGCAACTGGGTGTTGAAGGTCGCCTGCATGCAGTTGATCCAGTGGGACGCGCGGGGCATCTCGTTGCAATACGTCGCCGTCAACGTGTCGCCGCAGCAGTTCCGCGACCCGCGTTTCAAGGACTCCGTGCGCGAAGCGATCGAATTGACGGGCATCAATCCGCGCCGCCTCGTGTTCGAGATCACCGAAAGTCTGCTGATGCACGACCCGGCACATGCCAAGGGTTTGCTCGAAGAATTCACGGCGATGGGCATCCGCTTTGCCGTCGACGATTTCGGCACCGGCTATTCGAGTCTGGCTTACCTGCAACGATTCCCCCTGGCCAAGCTCAAGATCGACAGGAGTTTTGTCGAGAATCTGCTAACCTCCCGGAACGATCAGGCAATCGTTAGCGCGGTCGTCGGACTCGCACAAACACTCGATCTCGAACTGGTTGCCGAGGGCGTTGAAACGGAAGCACAACGTACTCTGCTCACCGAGATGGGATGCGACCACATTCAGGGGTGGCTCGTCTGCAAGGCGTTGCCCTCCGACGAACTCGCACAACGTTTCGAAGCGCGCACGCTTCACCTGCATACCGCATAGCGATGCAGGCAAACCTCGTGCGCAGCGCAAGATACCGGCCTGACGCCGGTGTGGCACTCATTGGAACATGTATGGCTTTGGCGGGACTCACATGGTAAAGGCGGCGGTGCTCGACCGGCTCTGGACGCGAATGAGCGAGCGCGGCGATTTCCCGATGCTGTCGCAATCGCTACGCACCACCATGGCGGCGATGAACAACGACGATCTCGACTTCACCGGGCTCGTGCAGGTCGTGTTGTCGGATTTCGCCTTGACGCAGAAAGTGCTGCGGCTTGCCAACTCGGCCATGTACATGGCGTTCGGCGGCAACATCACCACCGTGTCGCGCGCGCTGATGGTGCTCGGCATGGACGCGGTCGGCCATCTGGTGGTCGGCCTCAAAATCGTCGATCACTTTCATCACAGCGCGCCGCGCCGCATTGACGCGAAACTCGAATTGAATCGCACGCTGCTGTCGGGCTGCGTCGCCCGCAAGCTGACCGAGCGCGGCGATCTGCGGGCCGGCGAAGAAGCCGTGGTCTGCACGCTAATGCGGCAAATCGGCAAGCT
This sequence comes from Burkholderia sp. GAS332, assembly GCA_900142905.1. Taxonomy (NCBI): domain Bacteria; kingdom Pseudomonadati; phylum Pseudomonadota; class Betaproteobacteria; order Burkholderiales; family Burkholderiaceae; genus Burkholderia; species Burkholderia sp. GAS332. Next base: position 3,430,508 of record FSRV01000001.1, read on the forward strand.
GCTGGTGGTGTTCTATCTCGACGCCGAATGGGATCAGATCCGCCGGCATATCGAAGACGGCACCCTCGAAGCCGATGCCTGCGTGCTGGTGCTCGGCGTCACGTTCGACGAAATCGGCGCGGAAGCCGCAGTGCGCTGGCGCCTGCCGGACATGATCCGTTCCGGCATGGGCGAGTTCGACCCGCTCGATGTCGAGCAGCCGCGCCAGGTGCAATGGCTGCGCGCCATCACCAACTACTCCACGGCGGTTGCGGACGTGCTGACGCAACAGAACATGCCGGACTGGGAGCGCGAAGAACGCATCGCCGAACTGGCGCACGAATACAGCCACGCACTGAATACCGATCCGGACGTGCTGCATCAGATGAGCGTCGCCCTCGCCCGCGAAGAAGGCGGTGACGGCGTGATGCGCGAGATCGTCGAGTTGCGCGCCAATGCGGATGCGATCGCGCGCGAGGCGCTCAATCCGGAAGCGCGCATCGCGGCGGGAGTGGGCGATCTGCGCGGCCTGCCCGACGGCAGCCCGCTCGCCCCGGCGCTGGCGCTGGCCGCGGAAACCGTGCTGGCGGCGCTCGGTTTTGCGCGCACGGTGGTGTTCGTCAAGCACAGCAACGGCACCTTCAAGGCGCGCCTCGGGCTCGGTCCGAAGATCGACGCGGCGCTGCCGAGGCTATCGTTCAACACCGCGTTCGAGCCCGACGTGTTTCATCTCGCGATTGCGAACTCGGTCGGCATCTTCATTGAGAACGCACGCGACCCGAAGATGGTTGCGCGATTACCGGAATGGTTCCGACGTTCGTTCGACGATGCCCGGGCCTTCGTGCTACTACCGGTGGTCGACGAAACCGATCAGACGGTGGCGCTGCTATACGGCGACTGGTCTCATACGCAAGAGCCACGCCGCATATCGCAGAAGGAAATGAGCGCGTTGAATGAACTGGCAAAGGAGTTAGGACGTTTTTTCGGCTTGGGGCAGATGCAGGAAATGGAGATGATGTGAAGACGTGGCGTGATCGTTGATCACGGTGCTTCACTCTCACCGGTTTTGTATTTGCCCTAAGTCAAGTTTGCCGAGACTCGCTGCCAGACTCAGGCGAGCGGTAAACCAGTCGGAAACGCTCACGATACGCTGCTGGTTGGCTACAACCAGCGCATCTTGGGCGTGCAGCAGTTCAATGATGTTCGCCACGCCGACTCGATAGCGCGATTGCGCGGCATCGAACGCTAATCCGGCATCCTCCTGCAAGGCTTGCGCCTGCTGCACGGTTTGCGCGCCCGCCCTTACCGCCTCGTAGCTTTTCCAGACATTCAAGGCCACCTGCTGTTCGGTCTCAGCAATATTTGCCTGCTGTAGATCCGCTTGCGCCGTCGCCTCGCGAGTCCGGTAGACCGAACCGAAACCCTCGAAAAACGGAATCGTCACCCGTACGCCCACATAGTTGCTGCGCGACGTCGACGACATACCGCCCGCCGCGTCGAACGACGCCGCCGGCCGGTTGCTCGCCGAGAGCCCGGCCTGCAGACGAACAGTCGGCAAGGCCTGCGCACGCGTGCTCTCGATCGACGCCTGCGCGGCTTGCAATTCGGCGCGCGCCGCCAGCAAGCGCGGGTGATTGTCGAGCGCCTGATCCAGCAATGTCCTGATTGCGTCGAATTGCGGAGCCGATTCCGGCAACGCAACCGGCGCCTCGGCGAGCATGAGCGGTACATCCGGCGTCAGACCCATGTCGAGCGCCAACGTGCCAATCGCTTCGTGCAGCGCGCTGTCGGCTCTGACCACGCTTAACTTTGCCTGATTGAATGCCGTGCGCGCCTGTAACTCATCCGCCATCGACGCCACCCCGGAGCGCATCCGCGCATGTGCGGCGGCAAGGCTCTGTGCGGCATTGGACTCGGCCTCGCGTGCCGCGTCGACTTGCGCCCGCGCGGTAAGTGCGGCGAAATAATCACGAGCGCTGGTGTAGAGGACGTCGAGTACCGCTGCGTTGAAGGATTCGCTGGCCGCGATTAGCAACTCACGCGCTTTCCGGGTTTCAGCCGAGCGCGCGCCGAAATCGAACATCACCCAGTCAAAGGCAAGTTCAGCCGCGCGCGCCGTGCCGTTGTAGGACTCCTGCGACGCCCAACTGTTTGCCGAAGAGGTCTTCGTGCGGTTGCGCGAGCCGCTCAACACGCCCGAAAGCGTCGGCCACTGCGCGGCTTTGGCTTCGCCCAATCGTGCGGCCTGAACCTGAGCGCTCGCCCAGGCTCGGCGGGTCAACGGATTGCGGCACAACGCGCGTGCCGCGACGTCCTCCAGCGACAAGGTCGTGCGCGGCGGATCGAATTCGCACGGCGCCATGCCGACCACGTCAGGCACGCGTGAAATGACGGGAGGCGCGGTCATCTGCTGTTGCGTGCCGAGCGGATCGAAGTCGTCCGGACGTGGCTGCGCGCATAAACACGTCGGCAACAGCGCGGTCAACGCCGCAAGCAAGCCGTTCGCTATAAGCCGAGTGGCGCGCAGAAAGCGATGGCTATCAGCGCTCATGCAGACTCTCATCGACGCGTGTCAGCAACGGACTCAAAAAATATTCGATCAATCTACGCTTGCCGGTTTTGATCTCGACGCTCGCCGCCATGCCAGGACTGAGGGCCACACGCTGGCCGTCGATCATCATGTCGGGTCGTTTCAGCTTGAGTCGCACCGAGTAGATCAAGCCACGTTTTTCGTCCTCGATGGCGTCGTGAGAAACGCTCACTACTTCCGCCGGCAGCGTGCCGTAGCGGGTATACAGAAAAGTCTCGATTTTCACGGAAGCCGCTTGACCCACTGCGACAAAACCGATGTCCTTGTTCTCCAGAAACGCTTCAATTTCGACCGGATGATCGTTCGGCACAATCACCATCAAGGGCTGCGCTGCAGTCACCACACCACCGACCGTGTGCACGGCAAGCTGCTGTACGGCGCCGTCCACGGGTGCCTTGAGTGTCATGAAGCGATCATGCGCGTCCGCCTTGATGTACTCCTGGCGAAGCTCCGCCGTTTTTTGCGCGGCATTGCCAAGATTCTCAAGCGTCGCGCGGCGGGTCGACGCAATTAACTCCTCGCGTTGACGCCGCGCGCTCAGGATTGCTGCACTAATCTCGCCAACGCGACTCTTCTGCGCGGCCAGGTCCCCTTCCTGCTCGATGCGGACTTGCTGCTTTTCCAGGTACTCGTGACGCGACACGTAGTTCTTCGCGGCGAGCTCGTCCAGATCCGCCTCCCTCGTTCGAGCGATCTGCAGCGTGCTCTGCAACCTGCGAATCACCGCACTGACAGTTTGAAGTTCGGCAGCATTGCGCGCGATCTCCGCGTCAAGGCGCGCGAGCTTTGAACGAAACTCAGCAAGTTCGCCATCGAGGAAATGCTGTTCCTGTTCGACCCGATTCGTTGACGGCATCAGTTCAACTGGCACGGGCGTATCCACCAGCAGGTCGATACGATGCGCGGCGCCGCTGTCGATACCTGCGAGCAACGCGCGCGCTCGAGCGGCCGCAAGCCAGCTTTCCGCCCAGTCGTCACGCAGACGCAGACGATCCGCGGACGATGCCGTGGCGTCGAGTTCCAGCAGCACATCACCCGCCTTCACCCGCGCCCCGTCGCTTACTCGAATGGCTGTGATTTTCGCGGTCTCTATGGACTGAATGATCTTTGCACGGCCGTCCGGAACGATTTTTCCTTGCGCGGTTGCGACAATATCGATCTTCCCGACTATGGCCCACAAGAGCGCGATCAACAGCAGTGACACGATCGTCGCCATCGCAACACGTGGCAACGGCGAGACAGGCTGCCGCTGAAGCGCCAGTGCTGCGGGCAGAAACTCCGATTCTGCGGCCGACCAGCGCGGTGCGTGCCGCTCACGCAGGCGCCAAGCGGCGCGCCATACCTTCGCATACTGGCGTGCGAATTCGCGGGCCGCATCCAGCCAGAGCAGCGCACGGCGCGTCATACGCCCGCCTGCAATTGCCAAAGCTTCGCGTAGGCACCCTTTGCCGTGACCAACGCGTCGTGCGGACCTTCCTCAATAATCGTGCCGCGCTCCATGACGATGATCCGGTCCGCCCGCCGCACCGCCGACAAACGATGTGCGATCACCAGCACCGTGCGCCCACGACAGATCGCCCGCATGTTTTCTTGCACGATACGTTCGGACTCGTAATCCAGCGCGCTGGTCGCTTCGTCGAAAATGAGGATGCGCGGCTCGTGCATGAGTGCGCGAGCAATGGCGATGCGTTGCCGTTGACCACCCGACAGTGTCGAACCGTGTTCACCGACTGGTGTGTCGTAACCTTCCGGCAAACCGACGATAAACTCATGTGCGCCGGCCAGTTTCGCCGCGCGCATCACCGCATCAAGCGGCGCGCCGGGATCGGTCAATGCGATGTTCTCGCGGATGCTGCGGCTGAACAGCACGTTCTCCTGCGATACGACACCGACTTGGCGCCGCAATGACGTCGTATTGATCAACGCAAGATCTTGGCCGTCGATCGTGATGCGCCCGCGCTCCGGCGTATAAAGGCGTTGCACCAACCGGGTCAGCGTGCTCTTGCCCGATCCCGACTGACCGACGATGCCGATCACCTCGCCCGCCGCAATAGACAGATTGACTCCCCCGAGAATCGCCGGACCGTCCGTGCGATAGCGAAACACAACCTCTTCCAGTTGGATGTGCCCCTTCACGGCCGGCAGTGAACTCTTTGCACCGGCCGCTTCCGTACGGCTGTTCAGAATGTCGCCAAGGCGCGCAACTGAAATGCCGGTCTGCTGGAAATCGGTCCACAACTGGGCGAGCCGCATGATTGGCCCCGCTACCTGCCCCGCCAGCATATTGAACGCAATCAGTTCGCCAACTGTGAGCTTGCTCTCGATCACCAGTCGCGCGCCGACCCACATTAGCGCCACCGTCACGAGCTTGTTCACCAGACTGACCCCACCGCTCGCCCAGATACCGACAGTCGACGCGCGGAACGTCGCGCCGATGTAGGCAGCAAGCTGGTTATCCCATTGCCGCGTCCATTGCGGCTCGACCGCCATCGATTTGACCGTGTCGATACCGCTGATCGTTTCGACTAGAAACGACTGATTCTCCGCGCTGCGCGCGAACTTTTCGTTGAGACGGCGGCGCAACACCGGCGTGCACGCGACTGAGAGCAGTACATAGCACGGCAGCGACACGAGCACGATGAGCGTGAGCCAGCCGCTGTAGAGCAGCATCACTGCGATGAACACGACCGAGAACAGGAGGTCCATCACTAAAGTAATCGCGTTACCGGTTAGAAACGCCCGAATGTTTTCCAATTCGCGCACGCGCGCAACGGAATCGCCGACACGCCGCGCCTGAAAATACGCCATGGGTAATTTCAGGAGATGGCGGAACAGGCTCGCGCCGAGTTCGACGTCGATCCGGCTCGTGGTGTGCGCGAACACGTAGCTGCGCAGCGCCGTTAGCGCAACATCGAATAGCACGACGATGGTGAGCCCGATGGCGATTACGTCGAGCGTAGTGAGCCCGTGATGCACCAGCACCTTGTCCATCACGACCTGGAAGAACAGCGGCGTGATCAGTGCCAGTACCTGGATAAAGAACGAGACGACAAGCACCTCACACAAGAGACGCCTGTACTTGATCAGCGCCGGGATGAACCAGGTGAAGTCGAACTTGGTCAATTCGCCGAGGATCGACGCGCGCGAGGTGAAAAGAATCAGCTCACCGGACCAGTCGCCTTTTAATACTTCGATGTCGACAGAGACGGGTTGCGCGGCATCGGGATGCTGGATGACCGCTTTGCTCTTTTCGATGCGGCCGATGACGAAAAAGTCGCCGGCGTTGTCGATAGCGACTGCGGGAAGCGCGACTCGATCAAGCCGCTCCCAACGAACTTTTGTGTGCTTCGCGTTGAGTCCAAGCGATTTTGCGGCAAGCAGAAGTTGCGTTGTGTCCAGCCGCTCTATTCCCGGTTTGAATTCATGAGCCAATTGATCCGGGTCCGCGGCGACGCCGTGGTAGCGGGCCAACATGACGAGACAGAAGATGCCGGGGTCGATCGTGGAAGCGGCTGATTCGTGTGGCGTGTGTTGCCTGTGTTCGGTGTGCTGGGTATTCGGGACGGCGTGGGATTGCATGGGGTATTGCTTTCTGCGTGCTACGGGTGAGCCGGTCGCGCGACATGAGTGTCGCGCGACCTGAGGATGACGAACCGAACTAGAAGCAGTTGGCCGAGACCGGCGGCGTTAGCGCTTGCATTGCGCTTTGCTGCCATGCCGAGTCGGATAACGGCGGCGGCGCGATGCTTACCATCGTCTGGATCAGCAGATCCAGTTTGCTCTCGATGTATGCCGATGCTTCCGACGAGACGGATGCTTCAGGCTCGAAAACTCGCATCGCCGACATGAGCTTGGGCTGCGCTGCCATCGCTTTGGCGTTGATCGTGGCCTTGTCCCAGGTGGTGCCGTCGGCGAAACGGAACTGTTCGATGCCGTAGGGTAGCGTTGAGCCGCCCTGATAGAACTGCGACTTGATGCGCAGTACGTTATCCGATCCTGACAGCGTGACCAGCAGATCTAAGCCGCTTCCATCACGGCGCACAGTGACATCTTCGGGACGGATGTCGGCGTCGAACAGCACGACATCAGTGTCCTTGCCATTCGGGTCATACGCTTCGTCGATCGTATCGTTACCCGATTTTCGGCCGAACAGGTAGGTGTCGCTGCCTGCGCCGCCCATCAGCGTGTCGTTACCCGCCCCGCCGTCGAGTACGTCGTTGCCGTTGTAGCCCACCAGCACGTCGTTGCCCGGCGTGCCCTGCGATGCCATCAGCGCAACGTCCTGCTTCGTCCAGATCGTGCCGTTGGCGAACTTGAACTGTTCGATGCCGTAGGGGAAGTTCATGCCGCTCTGGTAGAACTGCATCTTCACCCGCAGCACGTTGTTCGAGCCCGAGATAGTGAGTAGCAAGTCTGAGCTCGTGCCATCGCGCCGAACGGTGACGTCTTCGGGGCGGATGTCGGCATCGAACAGCACGACGTCGGTGTCCTTGTCATTCGAGTCAAGCGCTTCTTCAATCGTGTCGTTACCGGATTTGCGTCCGAACAGGTACGTGTCGCTGCCCGCGCCGCCCATCAGCGTGTCGTTGCCCGCCCCGCCGTCGAGTACGTCGTTGCCGTTGTAACCCACCAGCACGTCATTGCCCGGCGTGCCCTGCAATGCCATCAACGCAACGTCCTGCTTCGTCCAGATGGTGCCGTTAGCGAACTTGAACTGTTCGATGCCGTATGGGAAGTTCATGCCGTTCTGGTAGAACTGCATTTTCACCCGTAGCACATTGTTCGAACCCGAGATAGTGAGTAGCAAGTCTGAGCTCGTGCCATCGCGCCGAACGGTGACGTCTTCGGGGCGGATGTCGGCATCGAACAGCACGACGTCAGTGTCCTTGCCGTTCGAGTCAAGCGCTTCTTCAATCGTGTCGTGACCGGATTTGCGGCCGAACAGGTACGTGTCGCTGCCTGCGCCGCCCATCAGCGTGTCGTTGCCTGCCCCGCCGTCGAGTACGTCGTTGCCGTTGTAGCCCACCAGCACGTCGTTGCCCGGTGTGCCCTGCAACGCCATCAGCGCAACCGTCTGTTTGTCCCAGATCGTGCCGTTAGCGAACTTGAACTGTTCGATGCCGTGTGGGAAATTCATCCCATTTTGGTAGAACTGCATTTTCACCCGCAGCACGTTGTTCGAGCCCGAGATAGTGAGTAGCAAATCTGAGCCCGTGCCATCGCGCCGGACGGTGACGTCTTCGGGGCGGATGTCGGCATCGAACAGCACGACGTCGATGTCGTTACCGTACAGGTCATTGGCCTCTTCAATCGTGTCGTTGCCGGATTTGCGTCCGAACAGGTACGTGTCGCTGCCCGTGCCGCCGACCAGCAGGTCGTCACCCGCCCCGCCATCGAGGATGTCATCCCCGGCACCGCCGTAGAGGGTATCGTTACCGTCACCGCCCAGCAGAAGGTCGTCGCCGCTACCGCCGTTGAGCACATCCTTACCAGCAAATCCGATCAAGATGCTGCCCGACATTCCACCATCGGTTGCCGCATTCACCGGGCCACTGCCGAACACCACGCCGAGTTGCCCGAGTGCCGCCCGCAATGCGTCGCTCTGATGCGCTTCGACGTAGCCGCGCAGTTCCGCGCCGATATCGAAACCCTGCTGCAACCAGTTCACACCGTATGCCTTTGTCAGGCCGGCTAGTATGAATGCGACATCCACCGCGCCGATGACGCTTTCGGCGGCTTTCAGCTTTGACACCATGCCGCTGAAATCGACATGCACCTGCCCCGCGTCGTTGACTTCGTAGGCGATGGCGTCGAGATACGGCTTCCAGACCGTCTGCATTGCGATGGCGGTATAGACTGACTCAACCAGCGTCGACCATGCGCTCGAAACATACTGGCCGCGAGTGCCCGTTAGGCTCACCGTTCCGCTGCCATTGGCCCCCAGCATCGTGCCAGACATTTTTTCCAGTACGGTAAGGCGGCCGATCCAGTCGGCGTCTGCGGCGAAACCGGTGATGGCGCGTTTGCCGGCTTCTTTAATCGATTGGGAAGTCGTCATGCCCGAAGTCGCCGCCCATGCCTTGAGCAACGGCTCGATCAGCGCTTGCTGGGCTGCTGCCGTCTTTGCATGAGTGATCTGGTCGAGAAGCGTTCGCAGCGCAGCGCCTTGCGGCGTGTCGAGGCTTGCGGCTTGCCACAGGTCGCGCACATTACCGGCGCCCTGCACATACGGCATGGCGATTACATCGTCACGCAGCGGGATGGTTGTGTCGAACTGCTGGTGCAGCGTGTCCTGGCCGAACCAGATTTCCTGCATCTCCCTCTCGACGGCCACGCCGTCGACGATCTGCACGAACGAGCCGGTGCCGCGCACCATGTTGCCGTTTTCGAGCGTGCGGATCGTGCCGTCTTTGCTCAGCTTGATCGAGATGATACCGATCTGGTCGAGGCTCAGTAGTTCGCCGGACTGTGAAGTACCGTCGCCGTTTGCATCGCGCCAGATTCTGAGCGACGACCAGATGGCGTCGTTGCGGTCGATGACGCCGTCTTTGTTCAGGTCGAACTCGTGGAGCGCGTCGAAGCCGTTAGCAGCGAGCGTGCCGTTGGCGAGCGGTGTGAAGTTGCTGAACAGTTCCGCGCCAGAATCGATCGTGCCGTTCTTGTTTCGGTCGAGAACGAGGAAACCGTCGCCCGAGCTGATCCAGCCGGTGTGCGTGCGGCTGCCGCTGCTGTCGAAATCGAAGTAGGCGGTGGAGTTGTCTGCGCTAGTGGTGTGGATGCCGTCGCCGTCGATGTCGAGGATTAACGGATCGACCATGCCGAGCGTCAGGGCGAGTTTCTTGAAGAAACCGGTGATATTTAATGGATCGCGAAGGAAATCAGCGAGTTGCAGGAGATTGTCGGCAAGGTTTGAGTTATGCAGTAACGCGAGCCCATACTTCGCCGTATTGATCAGAAGGTTGAGTGCTGTACCGATCGCAGGCGCGATCGTCGATGGCGATTCAATACGTGAGGCCCAGTTGCCTATCTGCTCGATGGTGGCAGCATCGCCCGTCTTGATGGCGTCGATATTCGCCTGTGTCATTGCCATCACGAGGTCCAGCGCCGCCTTGGTGTCGCCCAGAACGCTTCCGTCGGATTCCAGTATCTTTTGCCAGAGCGATTCGCGGGCGGCTTCGTTCAGAACCGAAAATGGCGTGTTCAGCGTCCAGACGTCTGGACTCAGGTCATGGGACTTGAACACTTCGTTATGGATTTCCCAAGCCTCATCAGAATTCAGATCGCGCGTCGTCAGTCCATCCGGAGAATCCTTCGCCTGTTTTAACAACACATCAAGGTAGGCGTTGACCAAACCGGCTTTTATAGCGCCCAGCTCTGCGTCACCAATCGGTCTGCCGACGTTCTCGCCCGATAGTCCCAGAAACTCTATCGCAGTCGTGCCACTAACCGAATTGTCGAGATTCACTCCCTGAGCGAGCCGCGCATATGGGTACCCCTGCGAACTCAGATAGTCATAAACCGCCGCCGCGTTTCCCGATGCAAGGTTATCCTTCAAATTTTGCAAAGTAACCGACGATATTCTATTGCGCACATTTGCGTTAAACATAACGAGCCGCCCTTAACGGTCAGTTTCTGAAGAGAATGAATCAATTAATTCAACAACATGCCGCTGGATTTCCATCCACTTATCCAAATTTTTCCGTGCGTAATACGCACGCACCAGCAACCCCAAATTTTCAATTACAAACCATTGATCACAAGACTTCGCACCGCCAGCTCCCGCCCCGCAGACGATGTAAGTGGTCGAGCGATTTGCGTCGTAAAAGATATCCACGTTATCGCCGCTGATTTTTGAATAGTCCGGTCCGATTTTTTTTTCATAGACTAAGTCGTTCACCAACTCAGCCTGCCGTTCAAAATGCCATCCTTTCTTACGGCGCCAATCAATCTCCGCATCCATCCGCCGTCCGATAAATCCTGAAAACCATTTCGACGAATCTCGTCCAATGCCTGTAATCCGCTCCGCCCCAATGACAATCCATTCGTTATATTTCGCTTCGCGCCCGTTGAGTCCAACCCAACTGGCCCGATTTTCAGATTTCAACGGTCTAAAATCCGGAAAATGCAACAGGAGACTAAAAGAACTGATCGGCACATCCGGTCCGGGGGCGTGGCGCCTCGGTGGATTCGCCCAAATCTCGTCGCCTTGGTATTCAACCGGGAAAAATTTATATTCCGCCGGAATCATTATTCTGACGCCGTGAATGGATCCGATACCGGGTTGGTTCAGAGCTTTCTCTTTTGAGCAACGCGCAAGTGCGACAGTCATCACAAACGCAGTCAACAACAATATAAATGTTTTTTTCGGAGTTAAATTCAGCATCGATTTGAGATGGCGAGACCTAGCACGGAAAGTTGACGGCCGCGGCGCGGCAAATCATCCGTCGAAAACGGTAATAATAACGAGCACGCAGAAATTCGCCAAAACTATTGACATTCAATGACTTTGGCAAAAAATACAGCAAGAGCAAACATCTATAAATATCCTACACAGCCCCACGCAAGAAAGCAAAATGAAATTATGTGAATTTAACAAAATTTACATAAAATCAAATCTGCATCGCATCGCCACACTGATTTTAAGAGTTTTCCGAATTTATTCTTATTTTTCAAAGAAAAAATAGGACAACAGTAAATGGCAGACATGACACAAGTAGAGCTCTTTTAGTGGGCGACCGAAGGGGGTGCCGCATGAATTTCACAATTGCAGGTCGCTCTGAGATCGGGTTGCATGGGAAACGCTAACCAGAATTTGGCAGAAATTGACACCTTGGGCTATCGCCACCTGTATGTTTCAATACGTCGTCGTGTCTGGAATTGTTCCACCCCGGACAGAAAGTTCAAGCCGCTTTGACGGAGCTGCATTTTGAGGCGCAAAACGTTGTTCGAACCGGACAGCGTGATCAACAGATCGGAGTCCGTTCCGTCGCGTCCTGCGGCCGGATGTCAGCGCCGAACACCACTACTTCGGTATCGTTGCCGTACGGGTCATAGACCTCGTCAATTGCGTCGTTACCCAAGCGGCGTCCGAACAGATAAGTACGCTGCCTGTGCCGCCGACCAGCAGCTCGTCACCCGCGCCGCTATCGAGGATGTCATCCCCGGCACCGCCGCAGAGGGTATCGTTACCGTCACCGCCCAGCAGGATGTCCGGTGCTACCGCCAATGAGCACATCCTTGCCGGCAAACCCGATCAGGATGCTGCCCAACATTCCACCATTGGTTGCTGCATTCACGGAGCCACTGCCAAACACCACGCCAGGTTGCCCGAGTGCCTCCCGCAATGCGTCGCTCTGATGCGCTTCGACCTAACCGCGCAGTTCCGCTGTCGATATCGAAACCCTGCTACAACCAACTCACGCCGAACGCCCGCGTCAGACCTGCCAGCCTGAACGCAACATCCGCCGCGCCGATCACGCTTTCGTCGGCTTTCAGCGTTGATACCATGCCTCTGAAATCGACATGCACCTGCCCCGCGTCGTTGACTTCATAAACGATGGCATCGAGAGACGGCTTCCAGACTGTCTGCGTCGCGATAGCGACGTAGACCGAGTCGACCATGCACTCGACACATACTGGCCGCGGGTACCCGACAGGTTCACCGTTCCGCTCGCGTTGGTGCCCAGCATCGTGCCGGACGTTTTCTCGAGCACGGTGAGGCGACTGATCCAGTCGGCGTCAGTGGCGAGGCCTGTGATTGTGCGTTTGCCTGCGTCTTTAAGCGATTGCGAAGTCGTCATGCCCGAAGTCGCAGCCCAAGCCTTCAGCAACGGCTCGATCAGCGCCTGCTGGGCTGCTGCCGTCTTGGCGTGCGTGATCGGTCGAGAAGCGTTCGCAGTGCTGCGCCTTGCGGCGTGTCGAGGCTTGCAGCCTGCCACAGGTTGCGCACATTGCCGGCGCCCTGCACATACGGCATGGCGATTACATCGTCACGCAACGGGATGGTTGTGTCGAATTGCTGCTGTAGTGTGTCCTGACCGAACCAGATTTCCTGCATCTCCCTCTCGACGGCAACGCCGTCGACGATCTGCACGAACGAGCCGGTGCCGCGCACCATGTTGCCGTTTTCAAGCGTGCGGAGCGTGCCGTCTTTGCTCAGCTTGATCGAGATGATGCCCAGTTGGTCGAGACTCTCCAGACGTCTGGACTCAGGTCATGCAACCTGAAAACGTCATTGTGAATGTCCCACGCATTCTGCGAGTTTAGATCCCTTGATGCCATGCCGTCCGGCGAATTTTCAGCCTGCTTTATCAGCACGTCCACATAGGCCTTTACCAGCTCCGTTTTTATTGCAATTAACTCTGTGTCGTCGATCGGTCTTCCAGCGACTTGACCTGACAACCCCAGAAATCCGATCGCAGTCGCGCCGCTCACAGTACTGTCTAAGTTTACGCCCTGCGCTAATCCAGCGTAGCGATATCCTTGGGAGCGCAGAAAATCGTAGACCGCAGCAGCGTTCCCGGACGCAAGATTTCCTTGCAAATCATAAAGCACTGAAGAATAAATTCTATTCGGCATCTTAACTAATAACTATTTATTGTCTTTCAATAAATGAACCAATCAACCTTTTAACGTTATCCTGAATTTCCTTCCATTTTGGTAAATTTTCTCGAGCATAGTGCACATCAACCAAACCACCCAATTCGTGCATGACAAATCTCTGATGGCAAAACTTTGGGCCGCCGGCGCCAGCGCCGCATACCACATAAGTTTCCGAACGCTTGACATCGTAAAAAACGTCAACATTATTGATGCTAATTTTAGTGTAGTCGGGCCCCATTTTTCTTTCATGTATCAACCCATGACTCAATGCGCTCGATCGCTCAAAAAACCACACGGGTTCGTGCGACCCGTTAATTTCGCTCTTCATCATTCGCTCGATATATCCCGAAAACCAGTCTGGCGAAGAATCCAAACTCTTTTCCAAAGGATCGACTCCAACATCGATCCAGCTATTATCGTTTTCGCTGGATCGTCCTACCCAACTAATCCTGTTTTCGCTGTTGAGGGGAGCATAATCAGGAAAGTGCAACAAGATACTAAATGACCTTATGGGGACGTCCGGTCCCGGCCTATGACGTTGCGGCGGATTTTCCCATATCTCGTCACCTTCGTACTCAACTGGGAAAAGCTTGTATTCAGCCGGAATCACTATCCGGATACCATTGATGGATCCGATACCGGGTTGGTTCAGAGCTTTCTCTTTTGAGCATTGCGCAAGTGCAACAGTCATCACAAGCGCAGCCAACAACAAAAGAAATATTTTTTTCGGAGTTAAATTCAGCATCGATTTGAGATGACGAGACCTAGCGCGGAGAGTTGATGGCCGCGGCACGGCAGATTCCGACCGTCAGCAACTTCGCCAACATTTTTACCAGCTTGAACCGCATTTTATCCGTTTGCAATTTGACCAATTATTATCTTTAGATAATCCACACCACTTGCCATACAGCCTCCCAATAAAATATCTTTTTATTTCCGTCGTTCCGACATGATATTTCTAACAACAAATGCGAGAAAACACAGCACAATAATTACTATTAAAATTTGACAAATACGAATTTTTCTATTTTCAGAATAATAAAATTCAACCATACTATTAAAACTGAGAATCTCTCGACCACCCTCTGAAACTGAAAATACCTGCATTTCAGACGAAGTTAAAGGCCATCGGTCCTGTTTATACCAACCTATTTCGATATATTTCCCGTTCACGTCAACCTCGTCTTGCTTGGAGAACGGACATGTCCCACTCTGCATGAGGCCTGACGAAGCTGTTCTGCAAGTGAAAACCAATACGCCGTTCGTCGTTTTCAGCCGCACTCTTTGCCCGGCCTTATATGCATACTCCAGCTTTACGATCCCTGATGAGTATTTAAGGTCTGATGATTGCGGGCTTCTATAAAACACAATCTCAATCGGATCAGACATCAATAACAAAAAAATCAAAAATACAACAAACAATCCAAAAAATTTCCCAATCCTCATTTACCCACCATCCGCATTGCGCACATTTACAACCAACATAGAGACTTGCCCTTAACGGTTATTTTTCAAAACAAATGAATCAACTAATTCAACAACATTTCGCTGAATTTCCATCCACCTATCCAGGTTAGCTCGTGTGTAGTATGCACTCGCCAACAACCCCAGTTTTTCGATTAAAAACCACTGTGTACAAGAATGCGCCCCGCCCGGAGCGGTCACCCCTGCCCCACAGACGATATATGTTGTTGAGCGATTGGCATCATAAAAAATATCAATGTTATCAGTGCTGATTTTCGAATAGTCCGGTCCGATTTTTTTCTCATACACCAGCCCATTCACCAAACCTGGCTGCCGCTCAAAATGCCATCCTTGCTTGCGGCGCCAATCGCTCTCGCCACCCATCATCCGCCCGATAAATCCTGAAAACCATTGCGATGAGTCTCGTCCGATTCCGTCAATTGGCTCTCCACCAGTTACGATCCACTCGTTGCGCTTCGCTTCGCGGCCGTTAAGTCCAGCCCAACTGGCTCGATTCGAGGAGTTCAATGGTCCGAAATCCGGAAAATGCAACAGGAGACTAAAAGAACTGATCGGCACATCCGGTCCGGGGGCGTGGCGCCTCGGTGGATTCGCCCAAATCTCATCGCCTTGGTATTCAACCGGGAAAAATTTATATTCCGCCGGAATCACTATTCTGACGCCGTGAATGGATCCGATACCGGGTTGGTTCAGAGCTTTCTCTTTTGAGCAGCGCGCAAGTGCGACAGTCATCAAAAACGCAGTCAACAACAATATAAATGTTTTTTTCGGAGTTAAATTCAGCATCGATTTGAGATGGCGAGACCTAGCACGGAAAGTTGACGGCCGCGGCGCGGCAAATCATCCGTCGAAAACGGTAATAATAACGAGCACGCAGAAATTCGCCAAAATTATTGACATTCAATGACTTTGGCAAAAAAATACAGCAAGAGCAAACATCTATAAATATCCTACACAGCCCCACGCAAGAAAGCAAAATGAAATTATGCGAATTTAACAAAATTTACATAAAAACTAATCTGCATCGCATCGCCACACTGATTTTAAGAGTTTTCTGAATTTATTCTTATTTTTCAAAGAAAAAATAGGACAACAGCAAATGGCAGACATGACACAACTAGATCACCCTTGATTAAGAATCAGGATTAATGTTCACCGAGATTCTCGCCGACGGAGAATTGGCGCTGATTTCCGACAGTCCTCGTAACCGCGTCACTGCTCGGAATATCGGTACCGACGCACCCTTGCACACGCGCAGAGCCGCTCACTCTCTAAAAGGGAGTGAGCCCGTGCCGCAAACCTTGTTGCCGTTTTCAAGCGTGCGGATCGTGCCGTCCTTGTTTAGGTCGAACTCGCGGAGCGCATCGAAGCCGTTCACGGCAAACGTACCGTTTGCGGGCAGTGTGAAGTTGCTGAACAGTTCCCCGCCGCTAGCGCGCCGAACAGCGCTCCAACGTCCGCCGGTCTTTCCCACCCCACACGCCCGCTTCACGATCCAACTGCGTCACGGCAACCACTCGCACGCCGAACGCATTCACTCTCTCGTCCAGCAAAAGCCCCTGCCCCACCTCCCACCTGCGCGCGTCATTCGCCGCACAGAATCTGGAGAGCCGGCCAAGTCGTGGTTCAATGAAATACAGCGGCACGTCGCATGTCTTGGTCGACGGACCAACCTGAGAAATGACCGTTCGCGACGTGCGCGGCTGCATGGGTGTCGAGCGAAGTTCCACCAGATTGGCAAAGTGAAAAACCGTTGCGCTAATAGCGAACACCGCCAGCAGCATCACGACACTCTGAACGGCACGATCATTCACTGTCACCATCACGCTTCGATCAAGCCACCGAACCCACAAACGCCTGGCGGACAACACGAACAATAGAGACGTTAGCGCCGCAGTAAAAATAAGGGCGAACGTGCCCATATGCACTGGATGGAATATCTGGTGGTCTGCCCATTGCTTCGAAAGCGACACGAAAACGACCGTCGCGCACATCACGGCCAGCGCGCGGGCAAGGTACATATCACTGTCGGCCTTCAAGGCCAGCGGTCCGGATTGCCCCAACCAGGCTTCCAAGCTCTGCACGACGTATCGGGCGCGCAGTTCGTTTCTCGACTTGAAAAGGGTCACGCGCGTGCCACCAGCCGCGACCAGCACCACGCGCGACTTCACCCGAAGCGGTCCCCGGTACACGAAGAATCCATCATCGCTCGCCGGCCCGATGAGGTGTGCCGTAGGCAGCGTTCGGAAGCGCACGCGTCGGAACCCGCACCGCACCCTTCCCGCCCGGTCGATCCGGATCGGTGCACGCTTGAAACCCGTTGTGAAAAATCGATGTGCGATTGCCGCCAACAAGCAGCACGCCAATGGCGGCCAGCCCCACCAATTGTCGAATGCGATTCTGAGCCGGAAGGCGGCAAATAGCGTCAGCGCAAGGAACGCCGTAAGGAAGACCAGCCCGACACTGACCGCAATATGCGCGGCGCGACGTCCGCGTGAAAAATGAATCTCGAATAGGTCATCCGAGGCGATGCAGGTGATTGCGTCGGCAACGACGTGCGGGTTGGCAGAGACAGCCATGGATACCATAGAAGGATCAAGTGAGCATGAACGCTCCCTTTCATATCGAAAGGAAATCGACCCCGAATCTATCGCACCCGCACGGGAACGCGCTATCAGCTAGCGCCGATCGTCTTGTAGGAATTCAAGCAGTGAACAACGTCAGGTTTGAAAATCAACAACCCTCAACCCTGCCCCCTCAATCCTCAATCCGCTCCAACCCCTCCGCACTCCGATCCGCGACGCCCGCCCAAGCGCCAGCCGCCAACCCAAGCAGCGCGATCTCTTCCACCGTCAACGGCTGCAAGCGCGCACAAAGGGTGTTGATCTCATCCCACGCCGCGCGTTCCAGCGCTTCAACGACCGTCAGCAGCAAGCCCAACACGCCCTGCCGGTGCAAGATGCCCGCCTGAATCGGCCGCGACAGCGTCAGCACATTCAACGTGCTTTCGAGCGAACCACCGAACACCGCATCGACAAACGAAAACACGCCGGTCAGAAACGCCGCATCGGCTTCGTCGCGCCCGGCTTCCGGCAAACGTTCGATTGCCAGTTCCATGAAACGCGCCCGGGTCGCCGCCAGTTGCAGCAAGGGATCGTCTTCCAGCGCGACCTTGCGGCCGTCCGCATAGAGCAGCAGTTGCGTCCAGCGGGCAATCCGATTGGTACCGGTTGCGTTAATCGCTTCGCGTAGCGTACTGACCTTATGGCCGACGGCTAAGCCGCTCGAATTCGCGAGCTTCATCAGATGCATCACCAGCACCGGATTAAGCTTCAGTTCCGCTTCGAGTTGCGCGACGGTCGGCTCGCCCGCCAGCAATTGCAGCAGGTTCAGCAAGGCATGGCGCGGCGCGCTGACATGCCGCGTCATCGAAGTCTGCGGACGCGCGAAGAAGTAGCCCTGAAAGCGATCGAAGCCAAGTTCATGCGCCATTTCGAAATCGGCCTGGGCATCGATACCCAGCGCGATCAACAGCTTGCCTGCGGACTTGAGCACGCTCGTCAGCTTGGGCAACAACGCACGAGACGCACGCGTGAAATCGATCTTGACGACCTCCGCATACGGCAGCAGTTTGGCGAAGGTTTCGTTGGGCTGCGTCACCTCGTCGAGCACGAAGCGATAGCGCCGGCCGTGCAACTGAACGATCCGTGCGACCAGCGCGTCGTCGACTTCGATCGATGGTGACAGTTCGAACATGAAACGCTCAGCCGGCAAATGCTGGATCGAGTCGTCGAACAGCATCTCGCGGCTTACGTCGACGTAAGCTGGATGCCCGGTGAGCGCGCCGCGTACGTTGCTCTGGCTCAGGCCACGAATAATGGCTCGCACCACCCGTTGCGCGGGATCTGGCGCGCGGCCCGGCAAGGCGTCGGCATCCGCCGTCGACTCAGGAGCATGCCCCGCGGCCGAGGCCGTGTCAGGTTCGGCGCCCGCAGGCAAATCCGGCGCGCGCACCTTGATCTCATAGCCGCACAACATGCCGTCCCGATTCAGAATCGGCTGACGCGCGAAGCTGGCATTCAGTTGCGCATCGTCCGCAGCACCCGTCTGGCTCGGATTCTCGATTGCGATGGTGGTCATTCTGCTCCCCCGCTTAGCGCCGCCCTGGCGCTTCCCGCTGTATTTTGGTTTTCGCTGCACCAATAGCAAGCGTCCAGGGCCCTGAGGCCCGTGGCGCCTGCGATGCGCCCGGCGATTTTAGCGCAGGCCGCAGCGTGCGGACATGTCAACGCCGCAATATCTCGAAATAATTGGTTACCCGTCTCGCTGAAGACAAGGAAAGAATCGACGATACTTGTGCAGTGCAAAAGCGTTCCACCACCGACCTTTAACCACCAAGGAAAATCATGGACGTCAAAAGCGTGCTGTCAAATGCCTTCGCGATGCCGATCACGAGCCCGGCGTTTCCGATGGGCCCGTATCGTTTCATCAACCGGGAATTCCTGATCATCACCTACCGCACCGATCCGGACAAACTGCGCGCCGTGGTACCCGAGCCGCTGCAGATCGGCGAGCCGCTCGTGCATTACGAATTCATTCGCATGCCGGATTCGACCGGCTTCGGCGACTACACGGAAAGCGGTCAGGTAATCCCGGTGTCGTACAACGGCGTCGCGGGCGGCTACACGCTGGCCATGTATCTGGACGACCATCCGCCGATCGCCGGCGGCCGCGAACTGTGGGGTTTTCCGAAGAAGCTCGCCAAGCCGGTGCTCGAAGTGCACACGGACACACTCGTCGGCACGCTCGATTACGGCCCAGTGCGTATCGCCACCGGCACGATGGGCTACAAGCATCGGCAACTGGATCTCGCGCAGCAGCAGAAACGCCTGGAAACGCCGAACTTTTTGCTCAAGGTCATTCCGCACGTGGACGGCACGCCGCGGATTTGCGAACTGGTGCGCTACTACCTGCAAGACATCACGCTTAAAGGTGCATGGACGGGTCCCGCCTCGCTCGAACTGGCACACCATGCGCTAGCGCCGGTCGCGGAATTGCCAGTGCTCGAAATCGTCGAGGCACGGCATCTGATGGCCGATCTGACGCTCGGGCTCGGTGAGGTCGTGTTCGATTATCTCGACCAACCTAAAGCTAACGCTCGCTAATCGACTGTCGCGGTGCAGCGTGCGTGACGTGCACGAAACGCATAAAGCAATGCGCCAGACACACGTCGGTCAGACGACGCTTCAAGCGCCGCCCCAAAATGGAAACGGCCGCATCAGCGGCCGTTTCCATCAAGCAAAACCAATCAGGCAGAACACACAACGCCTTACTTCAACACGACCTTCACGTTGAAGTACTTCGCGGCGAAGCGGTCGATCGTGCCGTCGGCCTTCAGTTCCTTGAGCGCCTGGTTCAAGGCGTCCTTCAACGCCTTGTCGCCCTTGCGGATACCGAAGCCCACGCCCGCGCCGAGCAGCTTCTCGTCGGTCACAGCCGGACCGGCGAATTCGAAGCCTGCGCCTTGCGGCTTCGTCAAAAAGCCCTTCGATGCTGCTTCCGCATCCTGGAACGCGGCGTCCAGACGGCCCGATGCGAGGTCGGCATAGATCTGGTCCTGCGTCTGATACGGCACGACGTCGACGCCGGCCGGCGCCCAGCGCGCCTTCGCATAGGTTTCCTGAATCGTGCCTTGCAGCACGCCGACGTGCTTACCCTTGAGCGAGGCCGGCGTAGGCAGCAGACCGCTGCCCTTCTTCGCGATCATCTGATTCGGGATCGTGTAGATCGGATCGGTGAAATCGATGGCCTCGCGGCGCTGTTCCGTGATCGTCATATCCGAGTTGATCGCGTTGAACTTGCGCGCTTCCAATGCCGGAATCAGGCCGTCAAACGAATTCTCGACCCACACGCATTTCGCCTTCAGCTTTGCGCACACGGCATTGCCGATGTCGATGTCGAAACCTTGCAGCTCGCCCGACGGCGACTTCGATTCGAACGGCGCATATGACGCCTCGACACCGAAGCGCACTTCCTTGATATCTGCCGCCGACGCGGATCCTGCCGTTACCGTTGCCGTCGCGAACAGCGCGAGCGCGGCCATGTTTCGCCAATTCATCTTCATTACGGGTGTTCCTCTACGGTATTGAATAAGACGGAGCCGAATCCGGGCCAGCATAATTGCGGCGCCAAAAATACGATTCAAACTCGTGCGGCCGGTGTGGTGCAGCGCAACAGCCGCGAGGGCGCGATTGTACAGGCTTCGAATCGCGGCCCTGTGGGCGCCCGTTTGTCCGGCTCGTTTGGTGAACCGGGTCACGCGCGCTCAAAGGTGCAACTTTGTGTCGCGCTCAGGCAAGCCGGCGCGCGGTCTAGCGGACGTTAGAGCGCGCCGTCGCCGGCCGCGAAATCGCTGCCGAGCCGCTGCGACAGATGCGTGTAGACCGCCGCGACATGCGGCAGATGACGCGACTCCGGATGCGCCAGCACCCAGACCTGCGATTCGGCTTCGTCCAGCGGCGGGGTTAATTGCACGAGATCGTCGCGGCCGCGCGCGAGGAAAGTCGGCAAGATGCCGACGCCGAAACCGCGCGCCACCAACTCGAATACCGCCATCACGCTATTGGTCTTGTATCGCGGCTCGACCGTCGGGCAATGGCGCTTGCGCCACAGAACCGAAGGATGATCGCCGAGCGAACTGTCCGGCGCCGCCCAATCGCAGCGCGACAGCGCATCGGCATCGCTCGCCTGGATACCGCTCCCCTTCGCGGCAAACACGGCGATGCGCAGCGGGCCCACATGTTTGCCGACCAGATGATCCGGAGCACGGCGCGTGGCGCGCACTGCGATATCGGCATCGCGCTTGGTCAGGCTCGCGAGGCTGTTGGTGGCGGTCAATTCGAACGACAACGCCGGATGCAGTGCCGCGAAATCATGCAGCACGGGCAGCAAGAGGCCGTAGAGGACGGTATCGGTGGTCGTCACGTGAACACTGCCGCTGACGCGGTCGCTACTCGCCTGTACGGTAGAGCGCGCCGCCGCCAACTCGCTTTCGATGCGCTCGGCGTGGCGCGCGAGTTGCGCGCCGAGCGGGGTCGCGCGATAACCGCTGCGCGAACGCTCGAACAAACGCTGCCCGAGCCCGCGTTCGATCCGCTGCACGGAGCGAAAAATCGTCGAGGCGCCGATACCCAGGCGCTGCGCGGGCTCCGCCAGCGTGCCGGCGCGCACCAGCGCAAGAATGGTCTGGGTATCCGCTGAAGTCAGTTCGTATTGCGTTTTTGCACGCATGGTTTGGCAAGCCGCCTGTTTATTCTGAATGCGATCCGGGCTACTTTTACCACATCGACTTGTCGGCCGACGAGCCTTGCCACCGGCACCTGCCGGGACTTCACTCTCGTTTATAGCGGTGACACCATGAAACTCTATTATTCGCCGGGCGCCTGCTCGCTGGCCGTTCACATTGCACTGCGCGAAGCCGGGCTCGACTTCGAAACCGTCAAGGTCAATCTGCAAACGCACAAGCTCGCCAACGGCGACGATTACTACGCGATCTCGCCGCGCGGCTACGTGCCGCTCGTCGAATTCGCCGACGGCTCACGCCACACCGAAGGCGCCGCGCTGCTGCAGTACCTCGCCGATCTGGCGCCGGAGCGCGCGCTGTTACCGCCCGCCGGAACGCCGCAACGGCTCGAAGCGGTCGCATGGCTCACCTATATCAGTACGGAATTGCACAAGACCTTCAGCCCGTGGCTCTGGCATCAGGAGACAGCCGAATCGACGAAGCTCGAATGCCGCACGAAACTCGCCACGCGCTTCAGCGAACTCGAGGACGTGCTCACATCGCGTGACTATCTCGGCGGACGGTACTCAGTCGCCGATGCGTACGCGTTCACGGTGTTGAGTTGGGCGCGGATGCTGTCGGTGGATCTGAGCCCGTATCCGAACCTCGGCGCGTATCTGGCGCGCGTGGCAGCACGGCCGAAGGTGCGTGAGGCGATGGTGGCGGAAGGACTGATTAGAGAGAACGCGGCGCAAGTAGCGTAAGCGTAGGGTATGACACGTTGCGCGCAAAGGCGCGCAACGTTCTGCTCTGCGACGACACGCCTAAACGAGGCTCGACAGCGTGTCCTGCGTCGTCTCGACCACCAGCAAACCAGCGCGCAAGCCAGGCTTGACCGTTGCGTTCGGAAACACGAGGCGCTCCTCATCGTGACCCACGGTGTAGCGATAGTCGCCGTCGCGTGCGAGCACGGTGTCCTTCACGAAGGGCGTGAAATTCGGCACATCTGCGGCAACCAGCAATTCGAATGCGTCGCTTTGCTTGGTGAGCTGGTCGATCACAGTGAACACGCGCGGCATTGCCGCAGGCACATCGCCGTTCTTTGTACCGGCCAGCAGATGGCGCAGCGCGACGTCCGCGCCGGCAAAACGCGTCAGATCGTTCTGACCGAACGGGCGCACCTTGCCGAGTTCGAGGGTACACGCTTCGGCGTCACATGCCTGTGCGGTGAAGTGCGAGTACGTGTTGCCCTTGGTGGTGTGCAGCAGGACCGCGCTAATGCGCGCTTCGCCGAGCCACTCGAACATTGCACGCGAAAACGGCTTGCCGGTATGCGGCAACAAGGCGAATTGCTCGAAAGTCGAGGGGCGGATCGCCGTATGCATGTCGACATGCCAACGGGCGCCGGGCTCTTGCGACGCAGCGGCGAAGAACAACATTGCCGCACGCTCCAACGCCGCCGCACGTGGCGCTTCGTGGCTGTGAGGCACTTGCGTATGACGGCCGCTGAAGAGGCGGTTCAGATCGTCGTCGCGATATCGGCACGCGTCGCGCATGGCGTCGACGTTGCCAAGAATCACCAGCAAGCGGCACGTCAGCGCGGCATCGCCTTGCGCGATATCGCGCACGAGATACGACAGCAGTTCAATTGGCGCGGTTTCATCGCCATGCACGCCGGCAGAGACGAGCACACTGCGGGTGCCTTCATCCGGCACCGCGGGTTCCATGAGCAGCACACCATCATCGAGCCAAGACCAACGCACGCCGCTGTTGGCACACACCCCTTGCGTTTCCTGCGCGCCAGGCCGCGTCCCCGCCAGGGTGTACGCGAGGAAATCGTCGAGCATCGAAACCGGCATGCTGTGCTCAGCGCTGGAAGTCATACAGCGAGCCCAGACCGAGAATCTGCGTCAGTTCATCGAGCGCGGTGCGCGACTCGGCGAGCAATTGCGGATCGGTCAGATCAGACGGAGCAAGACGATCGCGATAGTGCTTTTCGATCCACGTATCGAGGCGGCCGAACAGGCTATCGTTGATCCACACGCCAGGCGTCACCGCCGCGCGCTCTGCTTCGTTCAACACCACCCGCAGACGCAAACATGCCGGACCGCCGCCGTTCTTCATGCTTTCGCGCAGATCGAACACGAGCACGTCGTCGATCGGACCGGTGTGCGAGGTCAGATCGTCCAGATAGGCGCCCACGCGCTCGTTCTCGCGGCATTCCTGCGGCACCACCAGCACCTGCTTGCCGTCCGGGCGCGTCAGCAACTGGCTGTTGAACAGGTACGACGTGACCGCGTCGGATACGCTCACTTGCGCGTCGGGCACTTCGATCACGTTGAACTCGGCCTTCAGCCCGGAGAGCTTCGTGCGCAGTTCGTCGTACACCGCGTTCTGTTCGACAAACGCGAGCTGATGGCAGAACAGCGTATTGCGATTGCCGACCGCGATCACGTCGTTATGGAACACGCCCGCGTCGATCACGTCGGGATTCTGCTGCGCGTACACCGTGGCCGCTTCTTGCAGACCGTGACGATGCGCGACCGCGCGGCTCGCTTCGAAGGTCTGACGTGCGGGAAAACGCTTCGGCTCCGGTCCGCGGCGATATTCGCTGCGGCCGTACACAAAGAATTCGACGCCACGTGCACTGTATTCCGAGCAAAAACGCGTGTGGTTCGCCGCGCCTTCGTCGCCGAGTGCGGGTGTACCGGGCAATGCTTCATGCACCGCGAAACGATCGGCATCGCTGAAAATTGCGCGCAAGGTGCGGCGCGTCGATTCATGCTCGATCGCGCGATGCAGCTTGCTGCACAGATTAGCCGGCGTGAAATGCACGCGGCCGTCGTGCGTGTCGGCCGACGGACTCACCGTCGCCGCATTCGCGGTCCACATCGCCGAAGCCGAACTCGCCGCGGCCAGCAACTCGGGCGCGTCTTTGGCGACGCGTGCGATCACCGTCGCGTCGTCGCCCGAAAAGCCGAGTTCGCGCAAAAGCCGCATCGAAGGCCGCTCCTGCGGCGGCAACACGCCTTGATGAAAGCCGAGATCGGCCAGCTGCTTCATCTTGCGCAGGCCCTGCTTCGCGGCCGCTTTAGGGTTGGCAACCGACTTCTCGTTGTTCTGCGACGCGACATTGCCGAACGAGAGCCCAGCATAGTTGTGGGTCGGGCCGACGAGACCGTCGAAATTGGCTTCAGTGGCTTGCATCGTCGATCCTTAGAATTGAAGGCCCGGCGAGACGCTCGCGGGCATTTGCAGTTGCGCGCTTTCGACGGACGCCATCGGATACGCGCAGTAGTCGGCCGCGTAGAATGCGCTCGGCCGGTGATTGCCCGAGCGCCCCGGGCCACCGAACGGCGCGCCCGACGAGGCACCGTTAGTCGGACGATTCCAGTTGACGATACCCGCGCGGATGGTGCGCTGGAAATGCGTCCACAGCGCGTCGTCGTCGGCGAGCAAGCCGGCGGAGAGGCCAAATTCGGTGTCGTTGGCCTTCTCGAGCGCTTCGTCGAACGTGCCGTAGCGAATGATCTGCGCCAGCGGTCCGAAATGCTCTTCGTCCGGCAAGTCCTTTACAGCGGTCACGTCGAGAATCGCGGGCGTGACGAAGCCCAGTTTCGGATCGCGCTGTTCCATCTTCAGCAGCGCTGTCGCGCCATCGGCCAGCAGACGTTCTTGCGCCGCGACCAGACGCGAAGCCGCACGCGCCGAGATCACCGCGCCCATGAACGGCTGAGGATCAGCGTTGTATTCGCCGACGCTGATGCGCGACGTTACTTCGGTGAGACGTTCTACAAAGCAGTCACCGAACGCGTCGTTCGGTACAAAAATACGGCGTGCGCAGGTGCAACGCTGCCCTGCCGACAGAAACGCCGACTGAATCGTGTGATGTACAGCGGCGTCGATATCGGCCACCGGTCCGATCACGAGCGGATTGTTGCCGCCCATTTCAAGCGCGAGGACGATCTCCGGACGGCCGCCGAACTGTTTGTGCAGCAATGTTCCGGTATCCGAACTACCCGTAAAGAACAAACCGTCGATCTGCCGATGGTTGGCGAGCGCAATGCCCGTCTCTTTTTCGCCTTGTACGAGGTTCAGCACGCCGGCAGGCAAGCCCGCATCGCGCCAGATCTGCACCGTGAGAGCGGCCACGCCCGGCGCCAGCTCCGACGGCTTGAACACCACAGCGTTACCCGCGATCAGCGCCGGCACGATATGCCCGTTCGGCAAGTGACCAGGGAAGTTATACGGCCCGAACACCGCGACCACACCATGCGGGCGATGCCGAAGTACGGCAGTGCCGTCAGCCATCGGCGAACGCTTTTCGCCGGTACGCTCGTTGTAAGCCTGAATCGAAATCTCGACCTTCGCCGCCATCGACGCCGCTTCAGTGCGCGCTTCCCACAGCGGCTTGCCGGTCTCGCGGCCGATCGCTTCGGCGAGCGCTTCCTTGCGTTCCGTCACGAGTGCAGCAAAACGGCGCACCACGCCGCAACGCTCGTCGAGGCTCAATGCCGACCACGCCGCAAACGCACGGCGTGCGCTGCGCACGGCATGATCGACGTCGTCCGCCGACGCGCTGTTACCTTCCCAAACCGTCGCGCCCGTACCCGGGTTGCGCGACGCGAATGCGGGTCCTGTGCCGGCGGCCCATTCGCCGTCGATGAAAAGCTCGCTCATGATCATCCTTGTTTATGTTTCAGCGGCAGCACCCGCACCGGGTCGCCTGCCTTGACGTCGAGTGCGGCCGCTTCGGCGGCGCTCATGCGGAACACGCCGTCTTGCGGCACGCCCGCGGCCATGCCCACGCGAAAATCGCCCAGCGACGTATTCGATACCAGCGAACGCGGTGCATCTTGCGGCGCGCCCGCCGGCACATTGGCAATCTCGACCGGCACTACCACGCTTTCGCGCACGGTGCGCAAGTCGGCGATATGGCATTCGAGCACCGGGCCTGCATCGAAAATATCGACGTGATTCTCGTAGCGCAGTCCCTCGGATTCGAGCATGCGGCGCGCAGGAATCGTGTCGCTATGCGTGAGGCCGACGCATTCCTGCGCTTCTTCCGGCAGCAGTTCGACATACACCGGATAACGCGGCATCAACTCGGCGAGAAACGCCTTGCGGCCGTGCGAGCTCAGATAATCGGCCGCGTTGAAATCGATCTGGTAGAAATGCGAGCCGACCGCGCGCCAGAACGGCGAGGTGCCTTCCGCATCGAAATGGCCGCGCAATTCCGCGCACAAACGCTGCGGAAAGCGCTCGCGGAACTGCGCGAGGAACATGAAGCGCGAACGCGACAGCAAACCGCCGACGCCGCTCGTGCGGTAACGCGGGCTCAGGAACAGCGAACACACTTCGGCGTAACCCGTCAGGTCATGCGAAATGTTCAGCGCGCGCATGCGCGTCCAGATCCCGAGGTCCTGGCTCGCGTGCACGACCGTGCTCACGCGGTAGTTGTAGAACGGTTGCTGCAGGCCGACCGAGGTTTCGATGCCGCATACGCCGGCCACGTCGCCGGTATCGGTGTCTTCCATCACGAAGAAGTAACCGGCTTCGTGCGGCTCGGCCTTGTCTTCCATCGTGCGGCGGGCGCGCTCAACGCGCGCCGCCAGGGCATCGCGATCCGGCTTGAAAGTGGTGAGACCGGGACCGGTCTCCTGCGCGAGCCGCATGAGCGCGTCCACATCGCCTCGTTGCACAACGCGAACGACGATCATTGTGCGTCTCCCGTCAATTCTTCCTGATGCGGCTGATGCAGTGGCACGCAGCGTACCGCGTCGCCCTCCTGCACGCCGAGTGCGGCACGCGCCGCGTGTGACAACGACGCGCCGCTTGCTTTACCACCCGACAATGCACCGAGCACACAGCGAAACTCGCCGTCCGCACCGTTATGCGCGATCAGATAGGTCGAGGCGTCGGCAGCCGCGCCGGCTTCGCGCACAACCCGTGTTTCATTGCGCGTCACGCAGGCACTGCGATCGACCTGGGCGGTCAACACCGGGCCCGCGTCGAAAATATCGATAAAGCGATCCGTTTCGAAGCCTTCTTCGAGGTGAATCTCGTACGCCAGCAGCGCCTTCGAATCCGGCTCGCCGAGCACACGCTGCGCCGCTTCCGGCAGCAACGGCACGTAGATCGGATAGGTCGGCATCACTTCGGCGATAAACGTGCGGCTGCGGCCGCCCGATTCAATTTCGATGTCGGCAAAATTGCGGCCGAAGAACTTGCGCCCCACGGCTTCCCAGAACGGCGACACGCCGGAATCGTCGGTGACACCGAGCAGCAGCGAGAACACTTCCGGCGTGAAGCGCTTGCGATTCGCGGCGATATACATCATCCGCGCCCGCGACATCAGATGCGCGGCCGCATCGCCACGCAGCGACGGGTCGATGTAAAAGCCCGCCAGCCGGCTCTTGCCAGTCAGTTCATGCGACATGGTCAGCGCGTGAATCTTGCGGTTCACGTGCAACTCACGCGATGCATGAATCAGCGCGTCATTGCGAAACGCGTAGAACGGGTCCGAGTAACCGGCCGCGGCGACGATACTCGCCGTGCCCATCAGCTTGCCGCTCTCCGCGTCCTCGAGCACGAACAGATAGAACTCCTCGCCCGGAAAATCGACGTCCGCGCGAAACGAGTCTTCCGACAATGCGACGCGCGCTTCGAGCGCACGCCGGTCGTGCGGCAGCGAATGCAGCACCGGTTGAGCGGTGCGCGCCATATTTTCGAGCGCATCGAGATCGGCGAGGCGGCCGGGGCGTACGAAGAGCATCATCGTTCCTGTTGAATGTGACGCATGATCAATGCAGTCGGTGCGAGCGATCAGTGCGACGCCGTTTCGGCTTTCGCGCCGACGATCTCGTCGATGGCCTTCGCCAGACGCGCGAAGCCTTCGTACATATCGTCGAGCGGCATGATCAGCGACGGCACGAAACGCAGCACGTCCGGACCGGCCATCAACATAATCACGCCATGCTGACCCGCAGCCGTGACGAAATCTTTTGCGCGGCCCTTGAACGCATCGGTCAATTCAGCACCGATCAACAGACCCTTGCCACGCACTTCCTTGAACAGACCGAAGCGCTCGTTCAGCTTCGCGAGTTGGCCCTTCAATGCTTCGCTGCGCGTACGCACACCCTCGAGCACCTTCGGATCGCTGATCAACTCAACCACCTTTTCCGCGATCGCCGCGCCCAGCGGATTGCCGCCGTAGGTCGTGCCATGCACGCCGACCTTGAAGTGCGCAGCCAGTTCGTTGGTGGTCAGCATCGCGCCGATCGGGAAACCGTTGCCGAGCGCCTTCGCGGTGGTCAAGATGTCCGGCGTCACGCCGGTATCCTGGTACGCGTAGAAATGACCGCTGCGGCCCACACCCGTTTGTACCTCGTCAAAAATCAGCAGTGCGCCGTGCTGATCGCAGGCTTCGCGCAGCGCCTTCAGGAACGCCGGATCGGCCGGGATCACACCGCCCTCGCCCTGAATCGGCTCGACGATCACCGCGCACGTCTTCGCGCCGATCGCTTGCTTCGCCGCTTCGATATCGTTGTACGGCAGATGGATGATGCCGGCCGGCACCGGGCCGAAACCTTCCGAATACTTCGGCTGGCCGCCGACGCTCACGGTAAAGAACGTGCGGCCGTGGAACGACTGCGTGAACGAGATGATTTCGACCTTATCGGCGCCATGGCGCTCGAACGCGACGCGGCGCGCCAGCTTCAATGCCGCTTCGTTCGCTTCCGCGCCCGAGTTGGCAAAGAACGCGCGGTCGGCGAAGGTCAGGTCTTCGAGGCGCTTGGCGAGGCGCAGCACCGGTTCATTGGTGTAGCCGTTACCGATGTGCCACAGCTTGCCGCCCTGCTCGTGCAGGACTTTCAGCAGTTCAGGATGTGCATGACCGAGTGCTGTGACGGCGATGCCGCCGGCGAAGTCGATATAGTCGCGGCCTTCCGTATCCCAAACGCGTGAGCCGAGACCGCGATCCGGCACGAAGGCGGCGGGCGAAAACACCGGCACCATCACTTCGTCGAAGGTCTGGCGTGTCACAGTCAGGTCGTTCATGGCAAATCCTCGTTACAGGTGAGAGGTAATACACGTAGTGTAGGAAACCGCGCGCGATACGTCTTGCGCATACGCGACGCTTTCTATGAGCTTCCGGGCGGCTAGGTCGCGCGTGGCTAGTAAGCAGCGCGCATCCCGGCCATTTATTTCGCCTATCCGGCCTGCCTGTTTGGCTTACCGGTTCGCAGGCTAATTGCCCAGCTTGCTTGTTCGGCCTGCTTATTCCGCCAGGTCGGGCCGTTCGATCAACGCGCCCGGTCGCGGCTCACTGGCCGCGGCGCCGGTTGCGCCGGTCTGCTTGTCGATCCAGTTACGACGATCCTCGCGTGGTGTGACACCAAAGCGTTCGCGGTAAGCATTAGAAAAGTGCGCCGCCGATGAAAAACCGCACGCGAGACTGATCTGCACCACCGACTTGCTGGTGCGCTGCAATTGCGTGCGCGCTTTCGAGAGCCGCAGGCCAAGATAGTATTTGGACGGCATCGAGCCGAGATACTGGCGAAACAGGCGCTCCAGTTGACGCCGCGAGATGCCGACAAGACCCGCAATGTCATCGGTCGTGAGCGGGTCTTCGATATTCGCTTCCATCAGCATCAGCGCATCGTTCAGACGCGGATGGCGCTCGCCCGGCGCGGTCACGAACGGAATGCGCTGCCGCTCTTCGCCCGCGCGCAACACGCCGACGCCCAGCGTATCGGCAATCCGGTCCGCCAACTCCGGCCCGTGATCGCGGCCGATCATCGCCAGCATGAAGTCGACGGTTGCCTGACCGCCCGCGCAGGTGGCGCGATCACGGTCGATTTCGAAAATTTGCTGGGTGACGATCGAGCGCTCGAATTGCTCGGAGAACTGCTGATAGGTTTCCCAGTTGACGCTCACACGATAGCCGGATAACTGCCCCGCCATCGCCAGCCACCAGACGCCGTGATGAATACCGGTGACGAGCGGCGTACGCTGCCCGACGCGCGAAAGACTCGCGAGAAAGAGGCGATAGTCCGCGAATTGCTGGAACCGTTCGCTGACGATGATCAGCCAGTCGCACGAAATCGCATCACCGAAGGCGGCATCGGCCGGCCATTGCGCGCCGCCCGACAAAGGCACCGCGCGGCCGTCCCACGAACAGACCTGCACGCGGTACAGCGCCCGGCCGTCGATTTCGTTGGCGAGATTGAGCGCGTCGACAATCGGCCCGACGCCCGACATCGACACCGGCGGCAAGGCAACGATTGCGACCTGCGTGGTGCGAGCCGGATTGGACGTGCGAGCCATCACTGATCAGTAAAACGCGAGCCGCGCGTTACTTCAGGCTGCCGGACAGGAACTGCTTGAGCCGTTCGCTGCGCGGCGTGGTCAGCACTTCAGCGGGCAAGCCCTCTTCTTCAGTGCGGCCCTGATGCAGGAACATCACATGATTCGACACGTTGCGCGCGAAACCCATTTCGTGCGTGACGACGATCATCGTACGGCCTTCTTCGGCGAGCTTTTGCATGACCTTCAGCACTTCGCCGACCAGTTCGGGATCGAGCGCCGAGGTGGGCTCATCGAACAGCATCACGTCGGGGTTCATCGCCAGCGCACGCGCAATGGCGACGCGTTGCTGCTGACCGCCCGACAGATGCGACGGATACTGTTTTTCCAGACGCGGCGCGAGACCCACCTTCTCGAGATATTCACGCGCGCGCTCTTCGGCTTCACGACGCGACATACCGAGCACGTGAATCGGTGCTTCGATGATGTTCTCGATCACGTTCATGTGCGCCCACAAGTTGAAGTGCTGGAACACCATCGCGAGTTTCGTGCGGATGCGTTGCAGCTGCTTGTGATCGGCCACTTCCAGATTGCCGGCGCGGTCGGCTTTGGTTTTGACCATTTCGCCGTCGACGACGATCTGCCCCGCGTTCGGCCGCTCCAGAAAATTGATGCAGCGCAGGAAGGTGCTCTTGCCCGACCCGCTCGCGCCGATGATGCTGATCACGTCACCCTTGTTCGCGTTGAGCGACACGCCCTTGAGCACTTCATTGTCGCCGTAGCGCTTGTGGATGTCCTGAACGGCGAGCTTGCAAGCTTCGGTTTGAGTCGTGTGGAGCAAGATGCTCTCCCTTTGAAAATACGGATCAATCTTGGTGACGGCGCGAGCCCACCGCGCCGCGCTATCGAAACATGCCTGCTCAGTGCGTACGCACCGCGAGGTAACCCAGCCAGTGACGCTCGGCGCGGCGGAACAAGGCCACCAGCGCGAACGACACCACCAGGTAAATCAGCGCCGCGAGGCCGAACGCATCGAACGACTGATAGGTGGCGGAGTTCGCATCGCGTGCCACCTTCAGGATGTCCGGCACCGTGGCCGTGAACGCGACCGTGGTGGCGTGCAGCATCAGGATCACTTCGTTACTGTACAACGGCAGCGCCCGGCGCAGCGCGGACGGTATCACAATGCGGCGATACATCGTGAACCAGCTCATACCGTAGGCGCGGGCCGCTTCCACTTCGCCGTGCGACGTCGAACGGATCGCACCGGCAAAAATCTCAGTGGTGTACGCACAGGTGTTCAATGCGAAAGCGAGGATCGCGCAGTGAAAGCCGCTACGGAAAAACGCGTCGAGCAGCTCATGCGAGCGCACGAATTCCAGACTGTACATGCCGGTGTAGATCAGCAGCAGTTGCACGTACAGCGGGGTGCCGCGAAACACGTAGGTGTAGAGACGCACCGGCGTCGACAGCCAGCGCTTCTTCGATACACGGGCCACGGCGAGCGGAATCGACGTAAAAAAGCCGATCCCGATCGACGCCACCAGCAGCCACAGCGTGACGGCCAGACCGGACATGCGCTGACCGTCCCAGTAAAGGAATGCGCGCCAGAATTGATTAAGAATGTCGATCATGGTCGATTAGAGCTCCGCGTGGCGCACGCCGATCGAATAGCGCTTTTCCAGCCAGATCAGCACGAGATTCGACACGGTGGTGATCGCCAGATAGATGAGCGCGGCGATCAGAATGAAGAAGAACATGTTGAAGGTGCTCTTGCCGGCGTCCTGCGCGGCTTTGACGACATCGGCGAGACCGATGATCGACACCAGCGCCGTCGCCTTGACCAGCACCTGCCAGTTATTGCCGATGCCCGGCAGCGCGAAGCGCATCATCTGCGGGAACAGGATGCGCCTGAAGACGCGCGCGCCACTCATGCCGTAAGCGCTGCCGGCTTCGAGCTGGCCGCGCGGCACGGCGAGAAATGCGCCGCGGAAGGTTTCGGTGAAGTATGCGCCGTAGATGAAGCCGAGCGTCAGCACGCCGGCGACGAACGGATCGATATCGAACTGCGGCAGATTGAGCGCGTCGGTGAGATTGTTGACCGCGATCTGGATGCTGTAGAACAGCAGCAGCATGAGCACGAGGTCGGGTATTGAGCGGATCAGCGTGGTATAGCCGGTTGCGATTGCCCGCAGGGGGCGGTTGAACGAGAGTTTCGCCGCCGCGCCCGCGAGGCCGAGCAGCACTGCGGCTGCCAGCGACAGGACGGACAGCTCGATCGTCTGGATCGTACCGGCCAACAACACCGGACCAAAGCCGTATAGGAACACGCGTGTCTCCATCCAGGATTTATTGAGGATGTCACGGATGGGGGCGGGTTATGCCTGCCCGACTCATCCGGCATGGCGCGGAGTCTCGCAAGCGGGAATTAATTTCTCAAAGGGAGTGGGAATGGATGCTGCGATGCAGCAATGGGGCGTTTGCCGCGGCTGAGCGCTGGCAGGGCTTGGTTTTGTGGGGGGTATGGTTTTGTAAGGTGCGGGGCGCGCCGCGAGCGCTGGGGCGATTTAGCAAGTTTTGAGTCGCTTTTTTGATAGGGATGCAGGGGGGGGGTTTTTGGCTGTTTGCCTACGGCGTTGGGGTTTGCCTGGGTTGTTGGCCTTCGCGGCGCTTGCTTCTGTGGGCCTACGGCGTTGGCCTTTGCTTGCATTCTTATTGGTCTATTAGCGTTGCCCCTGTGCGGGGCGGCACTTACTTTCTTTGCCGCCGCCGCAAAGAAAGATAAGCAAAGAAAGCGGCTAGAAGCCCCTGCTAAGCGGGTCCCCCGCGCAGCCACGGTAGTGGTGCATCTGGAATCCGTGCCCTCGCACCTTCGGCGTTAGTGACAAAGGGCTCATCAGCTCCCACTCCGCACTGCGTGCGTCGCGGATGGGTCTGCCAGGGAAACCGTGAGGCTTCGATTGCGCGCGGTGGGGGCCATCGGCTTCGCCTCGGCGAAGCACCTAGGTGTCCCCGATGACGAGCTCCGCAGCGCGTGAATATGCGCAACCACTGACCAAATGAAACGCCATTGCCATTGCCATTGCCATTGCCATTGCCATTGCCATTGCCATTGCCATTGCCAGCGCCAGCGCCAGCGCTGTGACAGCGGCGGTGGTGGCGGCAATCGCCGCAGTAATCAAGATGGCAGTCGCGATGCAACGGCGGGCCAAGGTGCTGAGCAAAACGCGAGTGCGAAAACGCAGTGGTCGGTTTTATGAAACACCCTTCGGCGCGCGCAGCGCCGCCGGAAGTATGACGCCCTTGTCACCAAGGCCGAATGTGCGAGAACACAGATTCCAGATGCACCACTACCGCGACTGCGCGGGGGACCCGCTTAGCAGGGGGGGCGAGCCGCTTTCTTTTGCCTATCTTTTCTTTGCGGCGGCAAAGAAAAGTAGGTGCCGCCCCGCACAGGGGCAACGCTAATAGACCAATAGCAAATCAAGGAAAGGCCAACGCCGTAGGCATACAGGCCAACGCCATAGGCATACAGACCAACGCCATAGGCATACAGACCAACAAGCGCCGCGCAGGCAAACAGATCAAGAAAATCCCAACGCCGCAGGCA
Organism: Burkholderia sp. GAS332; assembly: GCA_900142905.1. Taxonomy (NCBI): domain Bacteria; kingdom Pseudomonadati; phylum Pseudomonadota; class Betaproteobacteria; order Burkholderiales; family Burkholderiaceae; genus Burkholderia; species Burkholderia sp. GAS332. The sequence continues at coordinate 3,465,365 of FSRV01000001.1, forward strand.
TACAAACAAAGCGCCGCGCAGGCAAAAAAAAACCTAATCCATCCCTAATCTAGCCCGAATAGCCGGCAACATATACTCCACCGCCGCCCGCCCCTCCTCAATCGCCGGCCCGGCACGGTGAAAATCAAAAATCCCCATCCCGCCCAGCCGCGGCTGAATCAAAATATCAGCCGGCTCGCCTGCAAGGCGACTCCGCGAAATCCGCACCTGCATGATGTCAATACTCTGCGCAATCGAACTCAGCATCGACGGCACACGCGCACTCGGCGCCGGCGCCACCCGCACATCATCGGAAGCGCGCCCTTCCGCAGGCGCAAGCCACCGCGGCCAAGGCTTGCCATTCCGCCGTAGCGCGACCGGCGGCGGCGCATCCGGATCCAGCGCCGGCGTCTCGACCGCCGCGCCGCCGAAATCGCGCCCATTCAAAATGTCGTTGTTCAGATCGACCGCGATCACGCAGTCCGCCCGCATCCCTCGCGCCACCGAAACCGGCACCGGATTGCTCAAGCCGCCATCCACCAGCCACACGCCGTTGTGAAATACCGGCGTGAAAATCCCCGGAATCGCAATCGAGGCGCGCACCGCGTCGACCACGCTGCCGTCCTGCAACCAGCTCTCACGCCCCGAATCGAGTTCGGTGGCCACCGCCGCGAACGGCATGTTCAACTGCGCGATCGAGCGGCCATTGAATTTGTCCGCAAATATCTGGATCACCTTGCGCCCGCCGAGCAAGCCGCCCGAAAAACGCAGATCGAGTAGCCGTACCACGGTTTGCCAAGTGAGCTTCGCAACCCATTCTTCGAGCCAGTCGAGATCGCCGTTTGCATACACGGCGCCCACCAGCGCGCCGATCGACGTGCCGCACACCACGTCCGGCTTGATGCCCGCATCGTGCAACGCGCGAATCGCACCAATATGCGCCCAGCCGCGTGCCGCCCCACCCCCCAACACCAGCCCGATACGGCTGTATCGACGTCGATGTATCATGTGTTCCCCGCCTTGTTATCGGCTATCGCCCACGTATCACGTCCGAGCGCGATGTCGTGTACACCTTCTGAAATTGATCGAAGTGCACGTTGAAAATGCCTTCTTCAGTCACGCCGCCCTCGCGCCACTTCCAGCTCCAGACGGTTTCCGGCTTCAGCGGAAACACGGCAACCTGGCCCGGCTTGCCGAGCAGGCGGCGCACCTCGTCCTCAGTCATGCCGATGCGAATCTTCCCGAAGTTGTCGGCGGTCAGCACCTGCGTGATGGATTGCAATTTGCCGTCGCGGTCGATGTCGACCATGTACGTATTCAATCCTTGCGGGCCGCGCGGATATTCGAAACGCTTCGAGCCGTCGGTAAACGTGCGCTCGGTTTCCGGCTTGCCCATCTGATCGCGGATCTGCGCCTCAGTCGTGACGCCCGGCGTCATATTCTTGAGCAATAACGCGTCCGGCTTGACGGCGTTGAAGAATTCCTTGAGTTTTTGCACGGCGCGGTCGCTCTGTTGGTCATCGCAACCGGTCAGCGCAACGCACGCGGCCAGCATCGCGACAGTAAGCAGTTTCAGGCTCACAGCGAGTTTCCTGTACGGATGCGAGGCTGCCATCCGCCCGCATCCCGTTGTGTAGGGTGTACTACAGGATAACCGCGTACGGAAAAAACCGCGAGCAAGCGCGGCAATGCCGCGTGGGCCTTCGTACAGAGTGGATTGCGGTGGGATGCGATTGAGTGACGAAACCGAGGAAAACCGGTGAAGAACCGCAGGAGACAGCACGGGAAAAGGCACAGACGCAGGCAAAAGCCAAAGCAAAGGCGCAGACACAGACGCAGCAATACACGTCGCAACAGGCACGGTAAAGGGGCGGCAAACGCGCCGCAAGTTCGCGGTGCACCTGCAAAAACGGGCGCCACAAGCAAAAAGGCGACGCTGTGCAAAGCGTCGCCAAGTCGGTCGATACGGTCAAACCGGGAAATAAACAGCGGCCAGATAGCCGCCTGAAGCCACGCATCGCGGACGACGCGCAGCGGTCCGGTCCCGGGCGAAGCGGTGAGAGACCTTGGCCTCTGACCTTGCGCCATCGCCGGAATGGCAGACCGCTGCTTGTTTGGCCGCCCTGGTCCCTCGATAAGCCTTTCAAGTGCAGCTAATCTAAACGGATTGGCGGATTTAGACGAGTGCGCGTTTACACCGAATTGGCAGATGATTTGCAGTTCGCGCCGCCGGCGTTGCACCCGGCTCGCGCGGCGGTCGCGCCACCCGCTTGACGCGCGGGAAAATGCAGCGAAGATGCGTCGCCTCCATCTCAGGTACGTGCGCTACAGCGGGACCCGGTCCATCGGGGCCCGGCGGATCCCGCTCAGGTTGCGCCCTTTGCGAAACCCGCGCGCCCCGCCCCCTGCAGCACCGAATCGTTCTGCGGCGTATGAATCCGCGCGCACAGCACATCGCGATAGTGACGCTCGAGCGGATTGTCGCGGGTGAGGCCGGGATTGCCGCTCGCCTCGACCGCCAGTTGCACCGCTTCGATCGACTGGTTCGTCACCGTGTATTTGACGAGCGGCGCTTCGTCGAGCGTCACGCGTTCGGCGTGCGCGCTGGTATCGAGCAACACGCGATTGCTGAACAGCAGCGCGTCGATGCGGCCGAGCGTCTGCTGAAACGCGGGCAGGCTCGCGAGCGGCGCACCGAGATTGCCGGGCTTGCGCCCGGCGGCCCATTGGGCGAACCAGTCGCGCGCGGCCCGCGCAACGCCGTCATACACCGCCGACAACAGCACACTCATCCACGCGAAGCCGAGTGCATCGAGCCCGGCACCCGGCTCGCCGGGCAGATGGACATCAACCGCATGCGTGGCGGGCACGAACACGTTGTCGAACACAAGCTCATGACTGCCGGTGGCGCGCATACCGAGATGATTCCACTCGCTGCCAACGCGCACGCCGGGCGTGTCCCGATGCACCAGCCACACGCCGACGCGCGGCGGTGTCTCGTCGCTGCGCGCCCACACCGCGAGCCAGGTGAGACCGGGGCTGCCGGTCGAGTACAGCTTGCTGCCGTCGATGATCCAGCCGTCGGCACTGCGCTTCGCGATCGTCGATGGCAGACCGCCGCGTGCCGGCGTGCCCAACTCGGGTTCGACGCGCAGCGAGTTGATCAGTGCGCCATCACGCACCGCTTCACGCGCCACCCGTTCACGCAGTTCGACAGGCCAATGCGGGTTGCTCTGCAAGCGATGATGAAACAGGTATTGCATGACGAGCACGAGTGCCGTGGACGGCTCGCCGCGCGCCACCGCGCGCACCACGTTCAGGGCTTGTGGCAAGCTCGCGCCCGCGCCGCCGAGCCAGGACGGCACCGTCAAGGAAAGCAAATCGAATTCGTGCAGGCGCGCCAGATTGGCGTGCGGAAATTCCGCTGTGTGGTCGTAGTGAGCCGCGCTTGCAGCGAACTCGCTCGTGAGCCGCGCGAGCAGTGCGTCGAACGCATCGCTGTCGAGCGGTGGATGACGGCGCGTCACCGCGCTGTCGGCAATCGGGGCGTTCATGTGAGGACTCCGGCTGGCCGCGTCACGGCAGAGGAAAGCTGCGATCGAAGCTCGTGCGCACGTCGAGATGGGCGCGAATCACGTTGGCGGCTTCGTAGGTATCGGCGGTGCGCTGCTGCGCGGCGACAACGCTGTCGTCGATGGCCACCGGGTGCACCTGGCCGCGCTGATAGACGGTTTTCAGCACATCAGTCGGCAGGCCCGTGACTTTTGATTGCATCGCCGCCACTTCGTCGGGATGCGAAAGCGCCCACCGCTGACCGATCGCCACGCGTCGCAGGAAGTCGGCGAGTTGCACGCGCTTGTCTGCGATAGCGCGTTCGGTCGCGACCTGATAGCTGAGTCCTTCGGACAGTCCCACGCCATTGGCGATGATGCGGTCGTGGTCACGCGCTTCGGCTAGTGCGGTGTACGGGTCCCACACCGACCATGCATCGACGCTGCCTGACGCAAGTGCCGCCTTTGCATCGGCGGGTGCGAGGAACACGAACGAGACATCGGTAACCGGCACGTTGGCCTTCTTCAGTGCGGCGAGTGCAAGATAGTGGCCGATTGAGCCGCGCGTCGTGGCGATGCGCTTGCCCTTCAGGCTCGCCGCGTCCTTCAACGGCGATTGCGCGCCGACGACGATCGCCAGATCCAGCGGATTCGACCGGGTCGCCGCGACCGCGCGCACCCGGGCGCCGGCAGCAAGCGCGAACACCAATGGGGCATCGCCGAGGCCGCCGACATCCACGGCACCGGCATTCAGCGCTTCGCCGAGCGGTTGTGCAGCGGGGAAATTGAACCACTCGATCTTGTACGGCAGGTCTTTCAGTTGCCCCGATGCCTCGAGAATGCCGCGCGTTTGCAAGGACTGGTCGCCGACTTTGAGCACGGGTAAATCCGCCGCGTAGGACTGCGTTGCGCAAACGATCGCGCACAATGCAAGCATGACCCCGCCGAGCGGTTTGAGCAACGCACGTTGCAACACGGACGAGGCGGAGAAAGAAGAACGGGAAGTCGTCATGGCGGCGATTACGTCGTGGCATCCAGGTGATTGGCTATCGACGATAAGGCACGCATCTGTATAAGACAAACGCATTATTCTGCTAAGCAAATATGCGAATTTTCTTGAATGGCACCGCGTGCGCGCACATCGATACAGGTATCATCGAACGCACGAATCTTGCACCCCGTTGCGCACTCATCCAGTCACCGCTCATCATGAAGATCGACGAAATCGACGCATACGTCACCGTCATTCGCTGCCAATCGCTACAACAGGCGGCACTCTCTCTCGGCCTCACACAACCGGCCATCACGCGCCGCCTGCAAAATTTCGAAGAGGCGCTCGGCGTCGAACTGCTCGACCGCAATACGCGCCCGCTCAAGGCGACAGCAACGGGCCGCATCGTCTACGAACAATGCCGCGTGATCCAGCGCGAACTGGATGTGCTGCGCGAGATCGTCGCTACCGACACGCCCCCGGTCGGCACACTGCGCCTCGGCGTCGCGCAGACGATTGCCGATATCGCACTCACTGATGCGATGCGTGGTCTCAAGGCGGCCTATCCTGATCTGCAAGCGCGTGCATCGACCGGCTGGGGCAGTCAGCTACTACAACGCGTCGAGCAGGGCGAACTCGACGCCGCCGCGGTCCTGCTGCCCAGCAACAAGACCTTCGCCGAGACGTTGTCGGCGCACTCGCTTGGCCGCATCAAACTGGTGGTTGTCGCGCAAAAGGGTATGTTGAAAAAGCGCGCGCATACGCTGGCGGAATGTCAGTCGATCGGGTGGGTATTAAATCCGGATGGTTGCGGCTTTCGCGACGGCCTGCAACGCGCGCTGACTGGCTTGGGGCTTGCGCTTAAGCTGAATCTCGAAACGCTCGGCACTGAACTGCAATTGCAACTGGTTGCTGACGGCAACGGCCTGGGACTCGTGCCCTTGCCGCTGCTGCAAGCCAGCGCTCACGCAGACGCACTCGACATCGTCTCGATGAGCGACTTCAAGCCGCTCATCGATATCTGGCTCGTGCATCCGCGCGTGCTGGGTAAATTGCAACAGCCGGTCGATCGGTTTGGCGCGGCGATCGAACGGCAATTCAAGGAAGCACGTGCGCAGCGCGCGGCTTGAACCGCGCGCTGACTTCGGCTGATTCGCCGGCATAGCGTGGCTGGCCGGCTTCGTCCGCTTCGCTCAAGCTAGCAGCTCAAATCACGCGAAAACCGTGCGTACCATCACGCCCAAGTTGAGCGACCAGCCCGTACTCCCATTCCAGGTAGGCGTTCATCGCTTCGCGCGCGTTATCGGTTCCTTCATACGGGCGACGATAACGATCGATGCGCGGCGAGGCCAGATGCGTCTCGCCACTCTCGACGGCCAGCCCCGTTTCAATCCACGCGCTCGTACCGCCGCTTAGCACCTGCACCGGCTTACCCGTCAACGCCGCCAACTCAGGCGCGGCAAAGCGCGCAAGAAGACTGCTGCCACAGGTCACCACATAGCGTTGCGCATCCGGCAGCTTGCGCAGCGCTTCATCGAGTTGCCCACGAATCGCGAACCACGCGCCCGGAATATGCCGCTTCACATAATTCGCGCTGGTCGTGAAATCCAGCACGACGGTACCGGGCGATTGCAGGAGCGCAACCAGTTCGGCCGGCGCGATCTCATCGACAGCAGGCGGCGTGGGCGCATGACGCGCGGCGGGCGCCGCGCCTTTCTCGCTGAAGTCCGCGTTGCCCAGGCCGTCCACCACATACACATCGACGTTCATCTGCGCGAGCCACGACGCGCTCATATTCGCGCGCACGCCATCGTTGTCGGCGAGGATCACGCGCGCACCGCGCACCGGCGCGAACATGTCGGTTTCCTGCACGAGTTGACCGCCAGGCGCGTTGCGAAAACCGGGCACGTGGCCCGCTTCGTATTCCTCGGGCGTACGCACGTCGAAACGATAGACAGTGCGTACCGATTCGTCGGCCCAGCGACGCGCTTCGTCGCGCGACGTGCGGCCCACCTTGGCGCGATCCGCCACCCCACGCGCGGAATCGGCGGCGGCGAGGCGCAGTGTGTCGTCGACAATCGGATCGAAGCGGCGCGCGCTGCCGTGCGCGAGCGCCTGACCGGCGAGCGTCCAGCCGATGGTGCCATTGCGCAGCGCCGCGACCGGATTCGGCACGCCCGCATTGATCAGCGACTGCGCACCGATGATGCTGCGTGTGCGCCCCGCGCAATTGACAATGATCCGTGTGGCGGGATTCGGCGCGAGCTGCCGCGCACGCAGCACCAGCTCCGCGCCCGGCACGCTGATGCTGCCGGGAATATTCATGGTCTGATATTCGTCGAAGCGGCGTGCGTCGAGCACGACCACATCGGCTTCGTGATCGAGCAGCGCCAGCACCTGCGGCGCTCCGAGGGACGGCGTATGGCGCTCGCTTTCGACCAGTTCGCCGAATGCCTTGCTCGGCACGTTGACGTCCTGGAACAGCTCACCGCCCGCTTCGCGCCAGCCTTGCAAACCACCCTCGAGCAGCGCGACATCGGTATAGCCCAGCTCGCTCAGACGGCGCGCGGCGCGTTCGGCAAGCCCTTCGCCGTCGTCGAACACGACGACCGGCACATCGCGGCGCGGCAGGCGCACGGGCGCTTCCAGTTCAAGACGCGACAGCGACAGGTTGGCCGCGAACAGCGGATGACTGCGCGCGTGCGGATCCTCCTCGCGCACGTCGACGAGCGCGATTTCCTCGCGCTCGAGCAGGGCGCGGCGCACGTCCTTGAATGATCGGATGCGGAACTCTTTAGCGAAACTCATGAGATCGGGGACTCCTTCGAAACATTCCAGATATTCGGCAACACGTCGTTCGAGTAACCGGAGATAAAGGTTTTGCGGCCGCCTTCGGCCGGATAGACAGAACGCGTTACCGCGCCGATATTTCCACCGTACACGTGAATGCTGATCGACGTACGATCACGAAAAGCATTACTCACGCGATGGATATCGCCGATGCGCGGCGACACGGCATCCACCGCGCCGGCATCGAGGCGCTTTGCCGCCCCCTCTTCCGCCAGCGCGCCGTCTCGCGTGATGCGATACCCCTGAGCAATTTCCGCACCACGCAACACGCCGATCAAACCCCATACGGTGTGATCATGCACCGGCGTCGACTGACCCGGCCCCCATACAAAGCTGACGATTGAAAAACGCTGCCGCGAATCCGCGTGCAGCAGAAATTGCTGATAGCGCTCGGGATCGGGCTGTGCGAAGGCGTCGGGCAACCAGTCGTCATGGGCGATCAATTCGCGCAGCGCTGCACCGCCCGCGTCGAGCAACTGTGCTTCGGGCACATGTTCGTCGACGAGCGATGCAATCCGGCCGACAAACGCGCGCAGCCGGTCCGGCCTCAAGGTTTGAGTCATCGAATGGTCAGAATGTGGGTTGGCTTGAATCGGTCACGCACCGTGAGCGAGCGCGGCGTTGAAGGTGTCGGTCCATAACGGTGCGACGTCGACGTGCCGGTCGATGACCGCTGCACGCGCGAACGTATCGGCAACCTCCTGCTCGCTCGCGATGTCCGCCGCCGTGATGCCGGTGACGCGGCGCGCCTGGCTCTGGTTGCGATACAACGAGCGGATTGCCTCCTCGGGCACGCGCAATTCCGCGGACAACACCTTCGCATAGACATCCTGATGCTGGCCGAACCACGCGCAGGCGCGTTGCAGCCGCACCAGCAGATCCGCCGACGCAGCGCGCCGTTGCGGGTCGGCGAGCACCGACGGATGGCCGTAGTACAGGTAATTGCCGGACAAATAGCCGTTGGCGTTTTTCAGCACGCGCGCTCCGGCTTGCGAGATCGCGAGCGGCACGTTGTAGCCGTAGATCGCCCAGGCATCGAGCGAACCGGCGTTGAACGCGGCGAAGCCGTCGCGCGGCGCGAGCGAGGTGGCCTGAATATCGTTGAACGAGAGTCCCGCCTCTTCGAGCATGCGCAGCAGGTAGTAATGCGTCGTGGTGGCGCGCAGATAGCCGACGCGCTTGCCCTTCAGATCGGCGATCGAGCGGATGGTCGAGCCTTTCGGCACCAGCACGACCTGATTGTTGACGTCATCCTTATAGACGGCGATCACGCGCACCTGAGCATTCTGCAGGCGCGCGAAAATCGGTGGGATCTCGCTGCCCGAGGCGATATCGAGCGAGCCGCCGTTCATCGCCTCGACCATTGCGTTGCCGGACTGGAACTCGGACCAGTCGATGGTGTACGGCGTATCCGCAAGGCCCGCGGTTTTCAGGAGCGTAGCGTCGCCGCCTTTGTAGGTCGCGACACGCAAACGGACTTTGCTGAGATCGACTTGCGGATCGGTTTTCTCGCTCGCTGCCGGGGTGGCGGCAGCGGCGACTGTCGAAATCAGGCCTGTACCTGCTGCGCCGAGCAACGCGGCGGCGGGCAGCGCGGACATGAGCCGGCGGCGCCGGAGCGAAGCCGGCGAATCGAAACGTTGGGTCATCTGATGGGGCGCTCAGGTAAGAACGTCAGGCTCGGCTTCGACCAGCCCTTCCAGCAGGCTATGGAACGCAAACAGCGCGCCGCCCGGACGGCCGACCTGCTCGTGTGTGAGCGCGGCGATGTCGTGCGGGATGGCTTGTGGCGTGCCGGCGGCTTCGGCAAGCAATTGCGCATGGCAGGCGTTATCGAGCGCGATATACCACCAGGCCGCCGCCTCGACGCTCGGGCCCGCCGTGAGGATGCCGTGATTCTTCAGGATCACCGCCTTTCGTTCGCCTAGCGCGGCGGCGATCCGCGCGCCTTCGTCCGTATCGAGCACGACGCCGCGGAAGTCGTCGAACAACGCGTGGTCCTGATAGAACGCGCACGAGTCCTGCGTCAGCGGATCGAGCGTGCGGCCAAGCGTCGACCATGCTTTGCCGTAGAGCGAATGTGTGTGCGCGGCGGCGACCACATCCGGGCGCGCCTCGTGAATCGCCGCGTGAATCGCGAAGGCCGCCTGATTCAGCGGCCCCTCGCCGACCACAATGTCCCCTTGCGCATTCACCAGCAGCAGATCGGACACGCGAATGCGGCTGAAATGCTTGCCGAACGGATTGACCCAGAAGTGATCGGGCCACTCCGGATCGCGCGCGGTGATATGCCCGGCGAGACCCTGATCGAAACCATAGCGCGCGAACAGGCGAAACGCCACGGCGAGCCGTTCCTGACGGTAGCGCCGTTCAGCCGCGATGCTGCCGCGCGGTGGGACGTCGTCGAACCAGAATTTACGGAGCGGCGCGTGACGCTGGAGCGGTGGTGTATCCAGGGTGTTTGGCAGCGCGGGGGCACTTTGCGGCGCCGGGGTATTTTGCAACGGGGCGGACAGATCGGTCATCGCGGCTCCGTTCAGGCGGCCACGCGCTCGACGCGCGCGATCCGTTCGCGGGTGGCCGGAATCAGTTCGCGGCCGTAGTCGATGGCATCTTCGAGCGGATCGAAGCCGCGCACGAGGAAGGTCGAGACGCCGAGCGCGTAATACTCCGCGAGCGTTTCGGCGACCTGTTCCGGCGTGCCGACCAGCGCGGTCGAATTCGAGCGCCCGCCGATTTCCTTGGCGACCCCGGTCCACAGTCTTTCGTCGACGCGGTCCGATTCACCGGATGCCGCGAGCAGCCGCCGCGCGCCTTCACTTTGCGCCGGACCGCCGACGCCGAGCCCTTGCGCCGCGCGCAGCCGCCGGGTTTCTTCGAGGATGTGTTCCGCGCGTTCCCAGGCGGCCGCTTCGGTCGCTGCAAGAATCGGCCGGAACGACACCGAGAAACGCACGGTACGGCCGTGTTTGGCGGCTTCGGCCCGCACGCGGGTGACCTGTTCGCGCACTTGCGCTTTCGATTCGCCCCATAGCGCGTAGACGTCTGCATGACGTCCGGCGATTTCGAGCGCGGGCGCCGACGCGCCACCGAAGTACACGGGGATATGGGGTTGCTGCACCGGTTTCACTTCGGAGAAGCCTTGTTCGAAGCGGTAGTACTGACCGTGGTGATCGAAGGGCTTCGCTTCGGTCCAGATACGGCGCAGGATGTGCAGGTATTCGTCGGTGCGGGCATAGCGCTCGTCATGCGACAGGTAGTCGCCGTCGCGGCGTTGTTCGGCGTCGTCGCCGCCCGAGATGATGTGAACGGCGAGGCGCCCGCCGGAATAGTGATCAAGGGTTGCGAGTTGGCGCGCGGCGAGCGTGGGGGCGACGAAGCCCGGACGATGGGCGAGCATGAAGTGCACTTTGCTCGTGACGCTTGCCGCGTGGGCGACGGTGAGGAGCGCGTCGGGGCTTGTCGAATGATGCGGCACGAGGATGCGGTCGAAGCCGGCGGCTTCGTGCGCGCGGGCGAATTGCTCGAGGTAGTCGATGTCGATGGTGGCACCTTGCGGTGCGTGGGTTTCAGACACCTTGCGGGTCTGGATCATGCCGATGAATTCGATGGACACGGTGGGGGTCTCCCAGGATGGTGTTTGTTTTGCCCGGCGGGGCGGTGGCTTTGTTCGCTGGATGCATTGCTCGGTTCGAGGGGTTTAAGGTAGCAGCGCTACATGCGGTTGTTAAATATTGATCGGACATATCTATATCGGGTTTGCATGTAACGGTTTGGGGTTTGCCTGTCCAGGCTGGGGGCCTGCGCGGTGCTTTTTGTCTGCATGCCTACGGTGTTGGCCTTTCCTTGATCTGACTTTTTGGCCTCTCCTTGATTTGTTATTGGTCTATTAGCGTTGCCCCTGTGCGGGGCGGCACCTACTTTTCTTTGCCGCCGCAAAGAAAAGATAGGCAAAAGAAAGCGGCTCGCCCCCCCTGCTAAGCGGGTCACCCGCGCAGTTGCGGTAGTGGTGCATCTGGAATCCGTGCCCTCGCACCTTCAGCGGTAGTGACAAAGGACTCATCAGCTCCCACTCCGCACTGCGTGCGTCGCGGATGGGTCTGCATGGGAAACCGTGAGGCTTCGATTGCGCGCGGTGGGGGCCATCGGCTTCGCCTCGGCGAAGCACCCGAGCAATTAGAAGGCGACCTCCGCAAGCGGCCCTGGTGCCGATCAAAATACGAGAGCAAGCTCGCGGAGGGCGGTTCCAAGAAGTACCGTTCGGCGCGCGCAGCACCGGTTTAAGAACTACGCTTCGGCGCGCGTAGCGCCGCCGGAAGTATGACTGCCTTGTCACCAGGGCTGAATGTGCGAGAACACAGATTCCAGATGCACCACTACCGTGGCTGTGCGGGGGACCCGCTTAGCAGGGGCTTCGAGCCGCTTTCTCTTGCTTACTTCTCTTTGCGGCGGCAAAGAGAAGTAAGTGCCGCCCCGCACAGGGGCAACGCTAATAGACCAATAAGAACACAAGGAAAGGCCAACGCCGCAGGCACACAAGACCAACAAGCGCCGCGCAGGCCCCAGCGCCTGGACAGGCAAAACCAAAACCCAAACCCCCTTCCACGAACGTGGACATCCCCCCACCATCTGCAGAAAACCAAAACCTTTGCCACAATGCCCCATCGCGCGAAAGCGCCCGAAACATCAAATGAACAGAAAATGATCCCCTTCTCGGTCCTCGACCTGGCACCGGTCGCCGCAGGCGCCACCCCCGCAGACGCGTTCAGAAACACCCTCGACCTCGCCCAGCACGCGGAAACCTGGCACTACCGCCGCTTCTGGCTCGCAGAGCACCACAACATGACCGGCATCGCCAGCGCGGCCACCGCCGTGGTGATCGGCCACGTCGCCGGTGGGACGAAGACAATCCGCGTCGGCTCCGGCGGCGTCATGCTGCCGAACCACGCACCGCTCGTCATCGCGGAACAGTTCGGCACCCTCGCCTCGCTCTATCCCAACCGCATCGACCTGGGCCTCGGACGCGCACCCGGCACCGATCAAAACACCGCCCGTGCACTGCGCCGCGATCTGCAAAATAGCGCAGAATCCTTCCCCGACGACGTCGTCGAGCTTCAACGCTATTTCGCCGACCCCGTGCCAGGCCAGCGCATTCGCGCCGTCCCCGGCGCAGGCTTGCATGTACCGCTGTGGTTGCTCGGCTCGTCGCTATACAGCGCGCAACTGGCCGCGGCACTCGGTCTGCCGTTCGCGTTCGCATCGCACTTTGCACCCGATCACATGTTCACCGCGCTCAAGGTCTATCGCGAACAATTCCGTCCGTCGGCAACGCTCGATAAGCCCTACGCGATGGTCGGCGTCAACCTGTTCGCCGCCGATACCAACGAAGAAGCGCGCCGTCTGTTCACGTCGCTGCAGCAGCAGTTCATCAACCTGCGGCGCGGCACGCCCGGTCAGTTGCAGCCGCCTGTCGAACGGCTCGAAGCGTCGGAGATGGAGTTAAACGGCGTCGCGCATTCACTCGCCTGCTCCATAATCGGCGATCGCGATGTGGTACGCGAAGGACTACTGTCTGTCATCGATCAGACCGGCGCGGATGAACTGATGCTGACCGCGCAGATCTACGATCACAAAGCGCGGCTTCGGTCGTTCGAAATTGGCGCGCAAGTACGCGAAGAGTTGGGCGCCAGCAAGTAATTACGCCCGCCAGTCACGAAAAGGGCGGCCCTTTTCAGCAAAGGGCCGCCCTTCTTTTTTCACCGATCGACTGGTTACCTCAACCTCACCGATTAACCGGCACCGCCGCCAACCCGTCGAGCAGTGCCTTATGAAACGCCTGCGGGTCCTGCATCTGCGGCGCGTGCCCCAACTCGGCGAATTCGACAAGCGTCGCGTGCGGAATCGCCTTCGCAGCAGCCTTGCCCAGTTCCGGGTAATGGCCAATCTTCGCGCGCACCTCAGGGGGCGCCGCATCCTTGCCAATCGCGGTCGTGTCCTTCTGGCCGATCAGCAAAAGCGTCGGCATGCTCAGGTGGCCCAGTTCGTACACCACCGGTTGCGTGTAAATCATGTCGTACAACAACGCGGAATTCCACGCCACGACCTGTTTTCCGGGACCCCGGTACATCCCCGCCAGCATCTGCACCCACGGTTCATAGTCGGCGCGCCATTGGCCGGCGTAGTAGGTCGCCTGTTCGTAGCGGCGAATGCTGTCTGCCGTCGTCTTCAGCTCGCGCTCGTACCATTGATCGACGGATAACGACGGGACGCCCTTCGCCTTCCAGTCCTCGAGGCCGATCGGATTGACCAGCACCAGTTGCTGAGTCTGATGCGGATACATCAGCGCATAGCGGATCGCGAGCATGCCGCCGGTCGAGTGGCCGATGATGGTCGCGTTAGTCACGCCGAGCGATTCGAGCAACGCATGCGTGTTGCGCGCCAGTTGCTGAAAACTGTACTGATAGTGCTCGGGCTTGCTCGATTTGCAAAAACCGATCTGATCCGGTGCGATCACCCGATAACCGGCGTCGCTCAGACGATGAATGGTCGCGTCCCAAGGCGCCGCACAGAAGTTCTTGCCGTGCAGCAACACGGCCGTGCGGCCGTTCGCGTGCCCCGGCTTGATATCCATGTACGCCATGTGCAGCGCCACGCCTTGTGACGTGAAGTCGTACTGCTCGACCGGCCCCGGATAGTTGAAGCCCTGCAACTCGGGGCCGTACGCCGGGCCGCTGTTGTCAACGGCTGCGGCCGGCGCGGCGCCGGCAGCAGCGGGACCCGGCTGACTAACAGGGTTAGCAGGATTAACAGGACTATCCGAACGATTCGCAACGGCCCCGCTGGCTGGCGTGGCGGCGAAAACACCTGGCGCGGCGGCTAGCACGCAGGCGCTCAACATGGCAAACAAAGACTGGCGGCGGAAATTCATCGATCGTTTTTTTGCAAAGAGAAATCAACGGGAAGCATGCAGGCCGCGCGCGCTGGCAAACCAACGCCCGAACCCCGTTCGAAGCGGACGATTCTACGACGCGCCGCCAGACTGTGCTGCCGCGCGCGCAAGCTCATGGCGGCACCGGCCAGTGTGGCACGCATATTGCGGCGGCTCACCTCGCGCGCTATGTGTCGTGCCGCACGGAGGCGCCCCGGGCATGGGTTGATCTTGCGTAAGGCGGCCGCGCGAGCGGCATCCGCACAATTCAGACTATTCGCCCGCAGCCAATCAGTGCTAGAACTAGCAGACGGGCCCGCGAAGACGGACCCGCCTGGCAGCACGAATCAATGGCAGAGCACAGCGGAACAGAACCAGGCGAACAGGACATCCGGGGCATACTAATCAGGAGACAGACATGGAAACTCCGGCACGGCTGAACGATCTGCAACGCACCACCCTCGCCATCGTCCTCGCGGGCGGACGGGGCACGCGGCTCGGGCCGCTCACCAACAAGCGCGTCAAACCGGCGGTGCACTTCGGCGGCAAATACCGGATCATCGACTTCGCGCTCTCCAACTGTCTGAACTCCGGCATCCGCCGCATCGCGGTCGTCACGCAATACAAGGCGCACTCGCTTTTGCGCCACCTCCAGCGCGGCTGGGGCTTCCTGCGCGGCGAATTCGGCGAATTCATCGACCTCTGGCCGGCGCAGCAGCGTGTGGAAGGCGCCCACTGGTACCGCGGCACCGCGGACGCGGTGTTCCAGAATCTCGACATCATCCGCTCGATCCGGCCGAAATACGTGGTGGTGCTGGCGGGCGACCACATCTACAAGATGGACTACACGCGCATGATCGCGGATCACGCGGAAAGCGGCGCGGATTGCACGGTCGGCTGCATCGAGGTGCCGCGCATGGAAGCGGTGGCCTTCGGCGTGATGCATGTGGATGAAAACCGCCGCGTCACCGGCTTCGTCGAGAAACCCGCCGATCCGCCCGCCATGCCGGGACGCCCGGATTCGGCGCTCGCCAGCATGGGCATCTACGTGTTCAGCGCCGATTACCTGTATTCGCTGCTCGAGGAGAACATCTCGAGCGTCGAGACCGAACACGACTTCGGCAAGGACATCCTGCCGCGTGTCGTCACGCAAGGCAATGCGATCGCGCATCCGTTCAGCATGTCGTGCGTGTCGTCTGACCCGACCGTGGAGCCTTACTGGCGCGACGTCGGCACGATCGATGCCTATTGGGCGGCAAACCTTGACCTGGCCTCCACCATCCCGACGCTCGACCTGTACGACCGCAACTGGCCGATCTGGACGTACCAGGAACAGTTGCCGCCCGCCAAGTTCGTCCGCGACATGAAAGGTCTGCAAGGCACCGGCAACAATCTGATCGTATGCGGCGGCTGTGTGATTTCCGGCTCGCAGATTTCGCGCTCGGTGCTATCGTCGAACGTGAAAGTGAGTTCGTTCTGTAATATCAATGAGGCAGTCTTATTGCCGCAGGTCACCGTCGGCGCAAGTTGCCGGCTGCAGAAAGTGGTGATAGACCGCGGCTGCGCCATTCCGGACGGCACGGTGATCGGCGAAGATCCAGTGAGCGACGCCGAACGCTTCTATCGCACCGAGGACGGCGTCGTGCTGGTCACGCCCGAAGCGCTGCGGCCGAAAGGGAAGTAATCCTCGCCGGGACGGCAACCCGCACGGGCTGGCAGAGCCGCCGCCCGTCTTGCCGCGCAAGCAAAGCGTCTGCACACCCGCACTAACAGGAACGAGACCGAGCCTATGACGATTCGCGCCCTGCACGTCGCAAGCGAGCTGTATCCCCTCCTCAAAACGGGCGGTCTCGCCGACGTCGCGGGCGCATTGCCGCCCGCGCTGATCGAGCGCGGCGCCGATGTGCGGGTGCTGCTGCCCGGTTTTCCGGCGGTGGTCGCCGGCTTGACCGACTTGCGGCCGGTGGCGCAACTGGGCCGCCGTTTCGACTCGCCGGGCGTCACGCTCGAACAGGGCACGCTGCCGTCGAACGGCCTGATCGTCTATGTGATCCGCGCCGGCTCGCTGTATGACCGGCCCGGCAATCCCTATCTGAACGACGAACACGTGCCGTACGGCGACAATGCGCAACGCTTCGCCCTGCTCGGCTGGGTCGCCGCCCAACTGGCGCAGCAGCTCGACCCGGCGTGGGCGCCGCAGATCGTCCACGCGCATGACTGGCACGCCGGGCTCGCGCCCGCCTATCTGAAGGCGGCTGAACGGCAGCACGGCCGCTCGTTCGCGCGCAGCGTCTTCACGGTGCACAACCTCGCGTATCAGGGCGTTTTTCCGGCGCATCAGTTCGGCCAGCTGGCGCTGCCTGACGACTTCTTCAACATGCGCGGCGTCGAATTCTATGGGCAGTTGTCGTTTCTCAAGGCAGGCCTCTATTACAGCGACCGCATCACCACCGTCAGCCCGACCTACGCCCGCGAAATCCAGACACTCGCCCAGGGCGGCGGGCTAGACGGGTTGCTGCGCCATCGCTCGCACGATCTGAGCGGCATCCTGAACGGCGTCGACTACTCGGTATGGAATCCCGCCACCGACGCGCTGCTCGACGATCACTACACGGACACCCGTCTGACCGGCAAGCTGGCCTGCAAGGAGGCGCTGCAGAAGCGCTTCGGCCTCGCGCAGAAAAGCGATGCGCTGCTGTTTGGCGTGGTGAGCCGGCTGACCGAACAGAAAGGCCTCGACCTGCTGCTCGAGGCAGCCCCGGAAATTGTCAAACGCGGCGGCCAGTTGGTGGTGTTCGGCACCGGCGACCCGGCGCTCGAAAACGGTTTGAAACGCGTGGCGCACACGCATCCGGAATCGGTGGCGGTCGAACTGGGTTTCGACGAAACGCTTGCGCATACGATCATCGCCGGCAGCGACGTGATCGCGGTGCCGTCGCGCTTCGAGCCTTGCGGGCTGACGCAACTGTACGCGCTAGCTTATGGGTCGCTGCCCCTCGTGCATTGCGTCGGCGGCCTGGCGGACACGGTGGTCGACGCATCGCTCGAGAATCTCGCCGACGACCTCGCCACCGGATTCGTGTTCGAACGATTCGAGCCGAAGGGCCTGACGGCGGCGATCCGCCGCGCGTTTGCGCTCTATGACCGCCGCACCGAGTGGAAAGCCGCCCAACGTCGCGCCATGCATCAGGATTTCGGCTGGGGTGCCTCCGCCGAGCGCTATCTGGCGCTGTATCGCGAACTCGCCTGATCCCACGCCATCCTTTTGATGGTTCGGCGCAACAATCGGCACAACAACACGGGGCCGGATCAACTCGCGTGTGACAAACTCATGTATTGTTTCCTGAGTATGCAGATCACGCGTTTTTCTTGCACCATCTGAAACAGCCACGCCGCTTCGGGCGCCCGGCCGAGGCCGGTTCGTGACCGCGGCCATCTTTCCGTTCTCATTGATCGCGCATCATCGCTTGCGCGGGCCACACCATGACGAAAAACGTTCTGAGCATCCAGTCACATGTCGTCTTCGGACACGCCGGTAACAGCGCGGCCGAGTTTCCGATGCGCCGGCTCGGCGTCAATGTCTGGCCGCTCAATACCGTCCAGTTCTCGAACCACACACAGTACGGTCATTGGACCGGCGGTGCGATCGAAGCTTCGCAGATGGAAGCGCTCATCGAAGGGATTGGCGCGATCGGCATGCTGCCGCGCTGCGACGCCGTGCTGTCCGGCTATCTGGGCACGCCCGAGCAGGCACAAGCGGTGTTGGAGATCGTCAAGGCCGTGAAAGCCGCCAATCCGCGCGCGTGGTACTTCTGCGACCCGGTCATGGGCGCCACGAGCGGCTGCAAGGTCGAACCGGGCATCCAGGAATTTCTGGTGCGCACCATGCCGGAGGTGGCCGACGCGATGGCACCGAACCATACCGAGTTGCAACGCCTCGTGGGCCGCGAGATCGAGACGCTCGAAGAAGCCGTGACCGCGTGCCGCGAGGTCATCGCCCGCGGACCGAAACTCATGCTGGTCAAACATCTGCTCGACCGCAACAGCCCCGCCGACCGTTTCAACATGCTGGTCGTCACCGAGCGCGAGGCCTGGATGGGGCAGCGTCCGCTCTACCCGTTCGCGCGGCAGCCGGTGGGCGTCGGCGATCTGACGAGCGCGGTGTTTGTCGCGCGCACGCTGCTGGGCGATTCGATCCGCGCGGCCTTCGAGCACACGCTGGCCGCCGTGAACGCGGTGGTGAAAGCGACGTGGCAGGCCGGACGCTATGAGCTGGAACTGGTGGCCGCGCAGAACGAAATCG
Source organism: Burkholderia sp. GAS332 (assembly GCA_900142905.1). Taxonomy (NCBI): domain Bacteria; kingdom Pseudomonadati; phylum Pseudomonadota; class Betaproteobacteria; order Burkholderiales; family Burkholderiaceae; genus Burkholderia; species Burkholderia sp. GAS332. The sequence goes on from FSRV01000001.1 coordinate 3,483,967, forward strand.
CGCAACCGCGTGAATGGTTCGACGCCTGGGTCGCGGAGTCGGCGTAGGCGCCTGACACCGAGGCGCGGCGCAACACGCAGCCGTGCACCCCACGTCAGTTGTTAGCCGAACCCATACCCGGCACGCGACCCGCGTTTGTCAGCCGGGCGTCCTATAATGCGTGCCGCATGGGCGAGGCAATCACCCGCCCACACCGCATTTTTTCAGGTATCCGGGCATCCGGACATCAGGCGTCCGGGCGTCAGGCATCCGGCATTCAGCAGACGAGGCATCGATGGACGGTTATATCCGCAGCGAGCGGGAAGAATTTTTTGAGCAGTTGTGCATGAGCGTCGACGCGGACGAAGCGCACGAGCAGGAAGCGATCGAGTACTTCGAGAACCAGTTCGACCAGGCCGACTTCGATCCCGCCCAGTGGCTCGACATCGCGCTTTACTATTCGCCGGCGGTGGCGCGCGGCATCGTCGACATGGTGACGCCCGACGACAAGGCGCGCAGCAACATCGCCGAAGTGATCGCCGACAACCTCGACATTTCGTACGGCGAGGACGAGTGCCAGCAGTTCGCCGAGACCATCGAATTCGCGTTGAACAACGGCGTGCCGGTGGACCTCGACCTGGTGCTCGACGGCTGCCAGCGCGCGATCGACGATCTCGACACCTGGGCCGACGACGAGACCAAGGCGCCCATCCTGCGTCTGCGTGAAGAGTTGCTGCGCCAGCAAGGCGAGCATTAAGGTTGTTATTTTAGCCGGCGCGCTCGCGCCGGTTTCCTGAGCGGCAACTCCTGGCCGCCTCCCCTTCGCTTCTTCAGCGGACAGGGCCATTCCCGTTCTTAAGCATATGCCGCAATCGGCACCCGCGCGCCGCCGCTGACAGGCCGCCAGCCCAAGCGCTGCGTGGGCTATGCCGAAATGCTCATTCAAAGCGCCGCGAACTGCCAAGACGGTCGCAAATTGGCTTTCTATATTCGCGCCAGATTGACCGGCATGTGAACGCCACAGCGCGTCGCTCCAACGTGACCGCCTTGCCGTTTTTACACCTGAAACTGTCGATGGAGAGAGAGACCATGAGTCTTCAAAAAATGCTGAAACCGCTTGCCCTGATTGTTGGCGCTGCCTTCGCGATTGCGCCGCTGGCCAGTTTCGCCGACGACCTGCCGGTGAAGATCGGCTTCGCCGCGCCGCTGACAGGCGCCAACGCTGGCTACGGCAAGGATCTGGAAAACGGCGTCCGGCTTGCAATCGAAGAAGCCAACGCGCAGAAGATCAAGATCGGCGACAAGGTCGCGCAATTCGAGCTCGTCTCCGAGGACGACCAGGCCGACCCGCGCATCGGCGTGCAGGCCGCGCAGAAGCTGGTCGACGCGGGCGTAGCGGCGGTCGTGGGCCACTTCAATTCGGGCACGACGATTCCTGCCTCGCAGGTGTACGAGCAGGCCGGCATTCCGGTGATCGATCCGGCCGCGACCAATCCGATCATTACCGGGCGAGGCTTCGCGAACACCTTCATGGTGATTTCCACCGATGCGCAGAACGCCGGCAACGCGGGCGTCTACGCCGTCGAGGTGACGAAGGCCAAACGCATTGCGATCATCGACGACCGCACCGCGTTCGGCCAGGGCGAAGCCGACGAGTTCGAGAAGGCGGTGAAGGCGCATGGCGGCAACATCGTGACGCGCGAATACACCGACAATCACGCGGTGGACTTCAGCACGCAGATCACCCGAATCAAGGCGGCCAATGCGGACCTGATTTTCTTCGGCGGCCTGGATACCCAGGCGGCGGGCTTCGCGAAGCGGATGAAGCAGTTGGGGGTGAGCGCGCAGTTGGTGGGCGGTGGCGGTGTGATGGATGAGGACTTCATCAAGCTCGCCGGCGACCCGTCCGAAGGCGCGATGGCCTGGGAATACGGCCGGCCGCTGGCCCAATTGCCGGGCGGCAAGGACTTTTCCGCGAAGTTCAAGAAGCGGTTCGGAGTGGATATCCTGTCGTACGCGCCGTTTGGCTATGACGGAGCGTGGGCCGCGATCAAGGCAATGCAGCAGGCGAAATCCACCTCGCCGGCGGTTTATCGGCCTGTTCTCAAGTCGCTCGATTACGACGGCGTGACAGGGAAGATTTCGTTCGACAACACCGGGGCGTTGAAGAGCGGCGCTTCCACGCTATACCAGGTCAAGAACGGGACCTGGATTCCCATCGTGACCAAGAGCGGCAGTTAAGCGGCTTCTTTTGCTCATCGCGGCGTGGTTGTTCGTGCGGCAGCGGCGGTGCTTTTGTTTACCGCCGCTGCCGCGGCCTCTCGCACTGCCGATACCGCACGTGTCTATTTGACAACCTTCACCACCACCTCCGCATCGAGGTCCCGCTCGATCCGGACCAGATCGTCCTTCACGTCGGCAAATTCATCGGCAGAGCACATCTGGTGCCCAAACGCGGCTCGAAGGTGTCGCCTGACCTGCAAGACCCGGGCGGCGGGATCGAACACGTAGCGGGAAGAAAACTCGACGAAGCGATCCTTCACCGTGGCATCCGGCGGCACATCGGTCACGCGGACGAACGCCGGCAGCGTCATCTCCAACGTCTCATCGAATTCCCCACCGATGCAAGCCCACGGCTGCGTCCTGGCAGGCTCCGCAAGCCACGCCTGCACCTGCCCCGCCATTCCGCCGGACAAGCTCGTCAAGGCCGGCACGGCTGTCGTGCCGTCGGTCCAGACAAAGTGCTCGACCGTTCCCTGCATCGATGTGGAAAACGGTCCGCCCGTCGCGGCCACATCGCTCGTGCGCAACTGCGCCGAGCCATGCAGGCCACTCAGCAAGAGGCGATTCGCGGCGATCTGTTGGGTGCGCTGCCGCGTTGCCCGCCGAAACGTATTGCGTTCGAGCTCCGCGGTATAGCCGGCATCTTCCACGCGGTAGGCGTAGTTCGCCGCCCCGCTCTCATCGATATCGATCTGCAGGCGCGCCGTCCGCTCACGCAACTGTGTGGCCGGCGTGCGAGCCAACACGCCCTCGTCGACCAGCAGAACGGGCCGATCCATCACACCCGGCGGCAAATACCCAAAACTTAAGCCGCCTGCCGTGGTGTCAGCAAATAACGCTAGATCAGGAATCCACACGATTGCATGGTTGATCGCGCTTTCGCCATACCCCGGCACCGACGGCAAACTGTAGTACGGCCCGAGATTGAGCAGCACGGCCTCGCTGTGGATGCCGACCGCAGCGAGGAGCGCACTGTACAACGCGACGTGATCCTTGCAGTCGCCATAGCGGTTGTGCAGGATGTCGATCGCCTTATGCGGGATCGCCGCCGTCTCGCCGAGAAACAGCGCAACGTAGCGAATATTCAGGCGCATCCAGTCGTACAGGATCCGCGCTTTCGCGCGCGGGTCGCCGGCCTCGTCGGTCAGGCTCTGCGCGAGTTGCACGATCGCCGGGTCGCTCATCGTCGCGTCGGCAGCAGGACCGCGATAACGCGCGGCGAAACTCGCGAAGTCAGGCACCGTCGACACCATCAACCGGTCGCCCCAGTTCGCATAGCCCACCGCCCCCGCTTCGAGCGGCGCATACGGGCCGTGCTGGTAATCGAACTCATAGCGGGTGCGTCCGTTTGCCGTGACGGGCGGCAGCGCGACATAGCCACGCGCATCGGCATACAGCCGCACATCGGCGGGCAGGTCGAAGATCAGGCGCTGCATCTCGACCGGATCGCGCGTCGGTTCGACCAGGTACGCGAATGTGCCGGCCTGCAGGGGCTTCGTGCGCGTCTTGCGAAACGCCAGATGCACGCGCGAGCCGGGCTCGACACCCGGAAAGATCACCGTGCGCAACACCCCGTCTTCGAAACTCGGCGCGCCCGCCGAGCGGGGTTCCTGCACGTCGCGGATCGCCTCGGGGCCGACCGGATGCGCGACGCCGTTCGGGTCGATCGTTTCCGCGCTCAGCAATTGAACCTGCTCGATGTCCTTGTTGAACCACACATAGCGTTGCGCGATATCGTCGACGCCGCTCGTCGTGTTGGCCCGCAGGACCGTGTCGTCGTGTTCTTCGACCGAGCCGTCCTTCTGGATCACGAAGAGATGGACGTCGCGCTCCATCGTCGAGGGGGAGAGGTCGTCGCTGGAGGTGCTGGCGGTGCTCGGGGCGTTGGGGGCGCTGGAGGTGCCGGAGGTGCTCGTGGTGCTGCCCTCAGCACGCGACGCGGCCGCGCACCCCACCAGCGCCAATGCGGCAGCCAGCTTCATGAACGCAACGCACCGCGTCATGCACCACGCGCCCTGCCCCGCGCGCGCCACGCACGCGGACTCGACGCAAACTCCGCGCGAAACGCGTGATTGAAATTCGACAGATCGTTGAAGCCACAATCGAGCGCGATATCGACGACCTTCGCGCTGTCGTCGTGAAGACGCTGCGCCGCCGCTCGCAAACGTGCCCGCAGCACATATTGATGCGGCGTCACGCCGGTCACGCGCTGGAACGTGCGCAGGAAGTAGAACTCACTCAGGCCCGCCGCGGCAGCGAGGCTGGTGAGCGTATGCGGCGCGCCAGGTGTCTCGTCGATCAGGCGCACCGTCTGCGCCACCCGCGACCAGGCGGCGGGGCTTGCAGGCGCTTCCGCGCGCGTCAATGCGCCCGCCGCCTTGAGCGTCGAGACGGCCAGTTCGACCGCGAGTTCGTCCCACACCGCGTCGTCCGAATCCGATGCGCCGGCGCAGGCTCGCGCGATCAGCGGAGACAGCGCGGGGAGCGACGGAACGCGCGCGCGCCTGAAATTCAGCGTGCCGCTTGCAATGCCCGCGTCCGCGGCAAGCCGCTCGAAGTACGTCGGCGCATAGCGAAAGGCGATGCAGCGATCGCCGGCCGTATGCCGATGGCCGCATTCGAAACAGTCATCCGGGTTGCCGAGCAGCAGCGCGCCGGGGGTCAGCAACTCGCGCCCCGTCCCTGCCCGGTAGCCGAACGCACCGGCGACCACCATTGCGATGCACACGCCGGCGTGCCGCTCTTCGAACGGCTGATCGCGTGGACCGAAGGTGCAGAGGACGTCCGCGGCGTCCCAGCCTGCGCCCTGGGCCAACGGGCGCGCGGCTATGCCGCCACGCGTGCCTTCCCGCGCGCGCTGCGCGAGTGCCTGCTGCAAAGTGACGGCAATTTTCCCCAAGATGCACCTCGGCTGAGTCCGTATCGTGGTTTTAGCACATCGGCGGCCGGCGCGGTTTTGCCCGTTCCGGCGATGGGCGCTGTTACCGAACCTCCGAAGGAGCACACACGATGAACAGGCTGGACGACACCCTCGAGCGCGGTTTTCACGCTGCGTTGACCGCCCCGGCGCGCGCCGCCGATATCGATGCCGCCGACGACGTCTACGGCTGGCTGATCGGCAGTTGGGACATGGACGTGCTGCACTACCGCGTCGACCTCGGCAACGCGCGCCGCCGCGGCGAGATTCATTTCGGTTGGGTATTGGAAGGCCGCGCCGTACAGGACGTGTGGATCATGCCGCCACGCAGCGAGCGTCATACGGACCACGCGCCCGCCGACTCCATGTACGGCACCACGCTGCGGGTATGGGACCCGGCGCTACGGGCGTGGCGCGTGACCTACCTCAATCCGCGGACCGGTCAGCGCGATGAACTGGTAGGCCGGCGCCTCGGCAACGATCTCGTGCAGATCGGCACGCACGCTGACGGCACACCGATTCGGTGGAATTTCACCGAGATCACGAGGGATTCGTTCCGGTGGACCGGGGTCGCGCTGGCGCAGGACGGCGTGACGTGGACGCTCGAGGCGGAGTTTCACGCGCGGCGCAGGCGTTAGGTTGCGACCTGGCGATCAGGGGTTTCACGCCTGGGTACAACAACAACGCCCCGTTGCAGGCCATCAATCCCCTTCCCCAACATGCCCGAGCAAAGCCTGCAACCGCTCCACATGCCTCAGCAGCAAGTGCCGATGCTTTTCGATCTGTTCCAACCGGCCAGCCAGGTCGGCCTGAATCGGGTCGTCGAGATCGGCAGCGGCGATCACGTCCTCCACTTTTGCTCGCATCGATGCAAGATCCACCGGCGCTTGACTCAAATGCCGCTCGAAACGCCGCACGTCCTGTATCGCCAGATCGCGAACTTTGCGGATGTGGACCTGACGCCGATGCGCTTCGGCGTCGATCGTCTCCTCTTCCACGCGCTTCGGCGGCGCCTGGCCGAAAATCGGCTCGGGCGGCCGCAGCACGGTCTTCTTGCGCACCGGATGCGCCGTGCCGCGAAACCGCGCCAGCGGCTGTTCGTTGTCGATCGCTTCGCGCGCGTTGGCCGGGATGTCCTGCTCCGTATGCGGCGCATTCATCCAGCCATTCGGCAAACCCGTCACGGCCTCGATCCCGCGCACGAACTCTTCGCTGAATTCGCGCTGGCCGGACAACATCAATTTCAGGTAACTGGCGGAAAAAGTCATCATGCGCGCCAGACGCGTCGCGGCGCCAATCTCGCGGGTCAGCAGCACCAGGTTCGCTCGCCAGACCGGGAGCAGCAATTCGTCGGAATCTTCCATCGCTGGGTCTTCCATCTTATGGCCCGATGTAGAGATGACGCGCTCGCACACGTCATCGTTCTGAAAGGGTAGCCGCTTCAGCGCATGGCACGCAATGCCCGCGCGCATCCTGCGACGTTCGACGTGCCGAAATGACACGCTACTGCGCGCCGCTGCCCAGGGATAAAACGCCACGAAGCACGGCATTTTGAGTTGACCCGTGCATTCGGTCAGCGTTCCACCGCTGCGTGCGCGATGTGTGGCATCCTTCCGAACCGTTGCGGCACGCGTCGTGCTGTAACGTCAGCACCACCACCATGATTTAAGGATTTTGTAATGAAGAAGATTGTTCTCGCCATCGCAGCAACCGTCGTCGCCCTGAGCGCGATCGCTCCCGCCCAAGCTTATGAGCATCATCACCCGGTATGCCATAAGGTGCGCGTCCACCATCACTGGGAACGTCGCTGCCACTGATCGCTGTGCAGCGCCGCACTCGGCGCGTATCGGAAAGCCCTGCCACGAGCGGGGCTTTTTTGTGGCCGCTCCGCTGCCACGAGGCGTGGGTCAACCCTTCGACGCTCTATACGTTCGGCGCGAAAGCCGCAGCATGCAATCACGGACACATGCTGTTACACCTTTGCGGTGTGAGCCGACGCGGCCACGGCCTCGCGGAATGCGAAGCACGGTGAACCGCGTGGAGATGAGGAGAGGCATACCGGTGAGGGCAGCGACGTCAAGTTGCCGCCGTTAAGCTGCCACAGTCAAACTAACGCGATCACGCTGCGCTCACGCGCGCCAACGCCGTCGACACCAGTTCTTCCAGCAAAGGCTCGATCTTCGCAGCCAGCCTTTCGTCATACGCATACGGCATCTGCTCTTCCATATACGTAATCTGCGACAACTCGAGTTGTACCGCGTGTACACCCTGCGCCGGCTGCCCATACTCCCGCGTGATATACCCGCCCTTGAAGCGCCCATTGGCGATAGCAGAATAACCGCCATGCCGTTCGACCACAGCGGCCAGTTCCTCGCCCACTCCCGCCACCGCGCTCACGCCGTTCGACGTGCCGAAATTGAAATCCGGCAAACGTCCCTCGAAAAAACGCGGTACGTGCGAGCGAATCGAATGCGCTTCCCACAGCAGCACTTTGCCGTGCTTCGCCTTCAGCGCGGCGAGTTCGCCCGTCAGTGCATCGTGATAGGGCTTCCAGTAAGCATCGCGACGGCGGGCAACTTCGGCGTCGGTGGGCAGATGGCCTTCGAGGTACAAGGGTTCCTTGTCGAAGGTATCGACCGGCAGCAAACCGGTGGTGTCCTGCCCCGGATAGAGATTCGCACCGTCAGGCGGGCGGTTCAGGTCGATCACATAACGCGCGTACGTCGGTGCCAGGATCGATGCGCCCATGCGTTTCGCAAACGCGTAGAGACGGTCGAGGTGCCAGTCGCAGTCGTCGGTACGCTGCGCGACCGGCGTCATCGTGGCGGCGATATCGGCGGGAATTTGCGTGCCCAGATGCGGGATCGAAATCAGCAACGGCAGGCTTCCCTGATGCAGCGATAAAACCGGCGGAGGTGTTGCAGTAGACGAAGCAGTCATGTCAGTCCGGAATCGATGGGATCGATAAAAGTCGAAGGCTCAGTTTACTCGGCTTGCTCGGCAACTCACGCGAGCATGTCGCTTCAGCGAGTGGTGTCGGCAAGCGGTGTCGGCAACTTAGCTGAGCAAGTCCGCAAGCGCCCCGCGATAGCGCGCGTAAGCACCCTCCTCGTCGCGATGCCGGCGATTGTCGACGACCTTGTCGCCGCCCGCGTAGACGTCGCGAATCGGCGATTCGCCATGCTCGCAGAATACAACGCCCGAGAGCCAGGCGTCCGGCGCGTGCTCGGCGATACTCGAATGATCCGGATCGAGCACCAGCCAGTCGGCACGGCGACCCGCTTGCAATGCCCCGACCGCGCGACCCGTAGCGTGCGCGCCACCGTCGAGCGCGGCGGCAAACAGACGGTCAGCCACGTGCGTGGCGTGCGACGAAGCCAGCACATTGCGCTGCCGGCGTGTCAGACGCTGGCCGTATTCGAGCAAACGCAATTCCGAGCGCCAGTCGACGCCGATATGGCTATCCGAACCGACGCCGATGCGCCCTTGCGCGTCGAGATACTCGTGCGCCGGAAAAATGCCGTCGCCGAGATTGGCTTCGGTGGTCAAACACAAACCCGCGACCGCGCCGCTTTTCGCGAGCGCCAGCGTTTCGTTCGCGTCGACATGCGTGGCGTGCACGAGGCACCAGCGGCTGTCGACGTCGAAGCGATCGAGCAGCCACTGCACCGGGCGGGCGCCTTCAGTTTCGAGGCAGGCGTCGACTTCGGCGGTTTGCTCGGCGATATGGATGTGAACCGGCGCGCTGCTATCGATACCGCTCAGCAAGGCACGCAACGAATCGGCCGATACCGCACGCAATGAATGGGGTGCAACGCCATACCGCAACGCGGCGCTCTCAGGACGCGCCGCGCGCACCGTGCCGAGCAGATCGAGCAGACTCTCCGGCGTGTTGATGAAGCGCTGCTGATCCTCGCGCGGCGCGCGCGAACCGAAACCGCTGTACTGATACAAGACGGGCAGCATCGTCATGCCGATCCCGCTCGCCGAAGCCGCATCCACCACGCGCTGGGCCAGTTCCGCCGGGTTCGCATAGCGGCTGCCATCCTGCGAGTGGTGCACATAGTGGAATTCGCAAACCGACGTATAGCCTGCTTTCAACATCTCGATGTACAGCCACTGCGCGACTGCGGCGAGCCCTTCCGGCGTGATCCGCGCGGCAAAGCGGTACATCAGATCGCGCCAGCTCCAGAAGTTATCCGTAGCGTTCGCACGATATTCGGTCAGACCGGCCATCGCGCGTTGAAACGCATGCGAGTGAAGATTCGGCATGCCAGGCAACACGGGGCCGGCAGCCTTTTGCACGCCATCAGGAACAGCGGCCGTGTCGGGCGTAACCGACGTCAGCATGCCGTTGGCGTCCCATTCCAGCAGCACATTGCGGCGCCAGCCATCGGACAGATAGGCGTGGTCGGCGAATAGTGATTGTTTTGTCTGCATCATCTCTCAGGCCCTAGCTCAAATCACGCCGCGTATAAACAGTCTCTCCGGCGCGCACGACTCGCGCGCACAACGGACGCCCAATCCAGTAAGCCAGCTCGGCCAACGAATCCACCGACCACACCGCGAAATCCGCCGCGCGCCCCGCTTCCAGCGAGCCATGCTGGTCCGCCTTGCCGAGCGCACGCGCCGCATGCGAAGTCACGCCTTGCAGCACTTCGGGTACGGTCATGCGGAACAGCGTGGTCGCCATGTTCATCATCAGCAACAGCGAGGTGGTGGGCGACGTGCCGGGATTGCTGTCGGTGGAAATCGCGATCGGCACCTGATAGCGTCGCAGCAAATCCAAAGGCGGCAATTGCGTCTCGCGGATGAAGTAGTACGCGCCGGGCAGCAGCACGGCGACCGTGCCGGACGCTTTCATCGCGGCAACACCGGCTTCATCGAGGAATTCGAGGTGATCCGCGGACAGCGCATGGTGCCGCGCGGCCAACGCCGTGCCGCCGCTGTTCGACAATTGCTCGGCATGCATCTTTACCGGCAGCTTGTAGCGCTCCGCGGCCTTGAACACGCGCTCGCTTTGTTCCAGCGAAAAACCGATGCGCTCACAGAACACGTCGACAGCGTCGACCAGGCCTTCGTCGGCAAGCGCGGGCAGCATCGTGTTGCAGACTTCGTCGATATACGCATCGGCTCGTCCCGCGAATTCGGGCGGCAACGCGTGCGCCCCGAGAAACGTCGTATAGACCGACACCGGATAGCGCTCGCCCAACTGGCGCGCGACACGCAGCATCTTGCGCTCGCTGGCGAGATCGAGGCCGTAGCCGGATTTGATTTCGACCGCCGTGACGCCTTCGGCAAGCAGCGGCTCGAGGCGCGCGGCCGATTGGCGGAACAGCGAGTCTTCATCGGCGGCACGTGTAGCGCGCACCGTCGAAACGATGCCGCCGCCCTGCCGCGCAATTTCTTCATAACTGACACCCGCGAGCCGCTGCGCGAATTCATCCGCGCGCTGGCCGCCATACACCAGATGCGTATGGCAATCGACCAGGCCCGGCGTCACCCACGCGCCGTGCAGATCTTCGCGCGGCCATGCAGCGTATTGAGCAGGTAAGTCAGAAGCCGCGCCGAGCCATGCGATCTTGCCGTTTTCAACGGCAATCGCGGCATCGGGCAGCGTGTGTTGGGGATCGCCCTGAGGGCAGAGTTTCAGGTGATGCCAGACGGTTTGCTTCATCGCGTGCTCTTGCAGCTCGTTGCGTGTCTGTGGAGGTTCGCGGCGCGCTTTGCCTGGCCTCTGCCAGGATTTAAGCGCGCGCGAATCGTCGTCATCGTTGCGTGTAGCGGATGCTGATCGCGAGCAATGCGCCCGCGCCCTTGACCGCGCATGACAGCGCGTGCGGTGTGTCGATGCGGAGCGTGTCGTCGGCTTCAAGCTCGCGCGGTTGAACCTCGCCACCGAGCGTGACCGAAATCGAACCGCTGGCGCAGAACAACAGCACCACGTCGGCGGACAAGCTGCGTTGCGTAGCGCCGCGCCACACTTCAGTTTCGCCCACGGCCGCGCCACGGCGCACCATCAGGTTGAAGTCGCGCGTGGCGCCGTCGACGAGGCGTGCGTCGATTTGCGCTTCGCCCGCAAACCGCGCGATATCGAGCGGCTGAGTCAACGCTAGCGTGTTCGTCGTACTGGTTTCAACCTTCTCATCGAGCAGCATGCCCGCGCCGGACAACAGCACGAGCGTGCGATCGATGCCCGCGAAAGCCGAGAACGGCCCGGCTTGCGCCACGTCGGCGATGCTCACGCGCCACACGAAGGCATCGAGCCCCGCGCCTTGCGGGAACGCCGCCACCTCACGCGTGACGCCTCCGCCGTTCTTCCACGGCGCCGCCACGAGGTCGGCGCCGCGGATCAGCGTCGTGGTTGCCTTATTCTCGACAACCGCCACGATCAACGGCCCAGCATCGGCAGGTTGAGACCTGCCTCGCGCGCCGTTTCCTGCGCGAGTTCATAGCCCGCATCCGCGTGACGCATCACACCGGTCGCCGGATCGTTGAACAGCACACGACCGAGGCGCGCCTTCGCAGCATCCGTACCGTCAGCGACGATCACGACGCCCGAATGCTGGCTGAAGCCCATGCCGACGCCGCCGCCATGATGCAGCGAGACCCACGACGCGCCGCCTGCGGTGTTCAGCAGTGCGTTGAGCAGCGGCCAGTCGCTGACTGCGTCCGAGCCGTCCTTCATCGATTCGGTTTCGCGATTCGGGCTTGCCACCGAACCGGTATCGAGGTGATCGCGGCCGATCACGATCGGCGCCTTCAACTCGCCGTTCCTGACCATTTCGTTGAACGCCTGGCCCAGACGATAACGGTCCTTCACGCCGACCCAGCAGATCCGCGCCGGCAGACCCTGGAACGCAATGCGTTCGCGCGCCATGTCGAGCCAGTTGTGCAGATGCGGATCGTCGGGGATCAGTTCCTTGACCTTCGCATCGGTCTTGTAGATATCTTCCGGATCGCCCGACAGCGCGACCCAACGGAACGGTCCCTTGCCTTCGCAGAACAACGGACGGATATACGCCGGCACGAAGCCCGGGAAATCGAAGGCGTTTTCCACGCCCATTTCCAACGCCATCTGACGAATGTTGTTGCCGTAGTCGAGCGTGGCCGCGCCGCGATCCTGCAGCGTCAGCATGGCCTGCACCTGCTTGGCCATCGACTGCTTGGCGGGCAGCACGATGCTGTCCGGCACGGTTTTCTGACGCTCGCGCCAGTCTTCGACGTTCCAGCCTTGCGGCAGGTAGCCGTGAATCGGATCGTGCGCGCTGGTCTGGTCGGTCACGCAATCCGGCGTGATGCCACGCGTCACGCATTCAGCGAACACATCCGCTGCGTTGCCGAGCAGGCCGATCGACACCGGCTTGCCGGCTTTCTTCGCTTCTTCAAGCATGGCGAGCGCTTCGTCGAGCGTGGCCGCTTTTTTGTCGACGTAACGCGTCTTCAGACGGAAGTCGATACGCGTCTCGTCGCATTCCACCGCGATCATCGAGAAGCCGGCCATGGTTGCTGCCAGCGGTTGCGCGCCACCCATGCCGCCCAGGCCGCCCGTCAGAATCCAGCGGCCCGAGGGATCGCCGTTGAAATGCTGGTTCGCCACCGAGAAGAAGGTCTCGTAGGTGCCCTGCACGATGCCCTGGCTGCCGATGTAAATCCAGCTGCCCGCGGTCATCTGGCCGTACATCATCAGCCCCTTGCGATCGAGTTCGTGGAAATGTTCCCACGTCGCCCAATGCGGCACCAGATTCGAATTCGCCAGCAGCACGCGCGGTGCGTCCGCATGCGTCTTGAACACGCCGACCGGCTTACCCGATTGAATCAACAGCGTCTCGTCTTCGTTCAGGTCCTTCAGCGACGTGAGGATCTGATCGAAGCAATCCCAGTTACGCGCGGCACGGCCAATGCCGCCGTACACGACCAGTGCGTGCGGATGCTCAGCGACTTCCGGGTCCAGATTGTTCTGGATCATCCGGTACGCGGCTTCCGCGATCCAGGTTTTGCAGGTCTTTTCCGCGCCGCGCGGGGCGCGGATCGTGCGAGTCGGGTCCAGACGCGGGTCGATGTGTTTCGGGTTGTTCATGGTGGCCCTCGGAATGCTTGAAAATGTTCGGGAGAAGTTCTGGGAAATGAGTCTTAAAAAACAGCGAAATCAGAAATGTCCGGTGAAGCGATAGCGGCTGCCGGGATGCCAGAGATTGGCGACCGAAGCGACCTGACTTTGCGACCACGTGCGCCGATGCAGCACGAGGCATGGTTCGAGTTCGTCCATCGTCAGCAGCTCGCGTGTATCCGCATCCGCAGCCAATGCTTCGATGCGGTATTCGACACGCTGCAGCGGCGCGACGCGCACCAGATACTGATTCGGCGTGGTGTTCGTGAAGTCCTGCAACGCGTACTCGGGTGCGACCGCCGGGTTGACCCAGCGCTCTTCGAGTTGCACTGGCTCGTCGTTTTCGAAATGCAGCAGGCGCGAATGAAACACCGGACTGCCCGCGCTCACCTGCATTTCTTCGGCAAGCGCTTCGTCGGCGATGCTCGCGCCGATGTGCAACACGTTCGCCTGATAACGATGACCGCGCGCGACGATTTCGTCGGAGATGCTGCGGATCGCCACTAGCGTCGATTCGTACTTGGGCCGGGCCACAAACGTGCCCGAACCCTGCACACGCGTCAGGACCTGCTCCGAGGTCAACTCGCGCAACGCGCGGTTGACCGTCATGCGCGCGACGTTGAATTCGCGCGCGAGCTCGTTTTCGGAGGGGACCTGGTCGCCTTCAGCCCATTCACCCGCATGAATGCGGCCGAGGATGAAGTCCTTGATGCCCTGGTAGGCCGGTGCGTTCATGGGCTTGATTGGCGTGCTTTAGCGTGTTGTTCGAGCTTACTGTTCGGACGCGAACGAGAACGGGCTCAGCTTCGCGATCGTGCCGTTTTGCACGAGACGCGTGACGGCCTCGATATCCGGTGCGAAGTAGTGGTCGAGTTCGTAGTGCGCGACGTCCTTGCGCACTGCGTCCATCGCCTTCTGCAGGCTCGGGCTGGTCTTGTACGGCCCGCGCAGATCGACGCCTTGCGCAGCGGCGAGCAATTCGATCGACAGGATGTTCGCGACATTTTCGGCAATGTCGCCGAGCTTGCGCGCAGCGAACGTCGCCATCGACACGTGATCTTCCTGGTTCGCGGACGTCGGCAGCGAATCCACCGATGCCGGATGCGCGAGCGTCTTGTTCTCGGACGCAAGCGCGGCAGCCGTCACGTGAGCAATCATGAAGCCCGAATTCACCCCACCGTCGCGCACGAGGAACGGCGGCAGACCCGACAGCGTCGCGTCGATCAGGAGCGCGATGCGGCGTTCCGCCAGTGCGCCGATTTCCGCGACGGCGAGCGCGAGGTTGTCGGCAGCGAACGCAACCGGCTCAGCGTGGAAGTTGCCACCCGACAGCACTTCGCCCGTGTCCGGGAAAATCAGCGGATTGTCGGAAACAGCGTTCGCTTCCATCAGCAGCACGTCGGCGGAATGACGCATCTGGTCGAGGCACGCGCCCATGACTTGCGGCTGGCAGCGCAGGCTGTACGGATCCTGCACCTTGTCGCAATCGGCATGCGAAACATTGATCGCCGAACCGGCCAACAGCGAACGGTACGCAGCAGCCGCGTCGATCTGACCTTGATGGCCACGCAGTTCATGAATGCGCGCGTCGAACGGCTTGACCGAACCCATGGCCGCATCCACCGACAACGCGCCCGCCACCAGTGCGGTGCGATACAGGTCTTCGATGGCGAACATGTTGTAGAGCGCGAGCGCGGTCGAGGCTTGCGTGCCGTTCAGCAGCGCCAGACCTTCCTTCGCTTGCAGCGTGAGCGGCTTGAGGCCGGCCAGCTTGAGACCTTCGGTAGCCGGCATGCGCTCGCCCTTCGCGAGCACGTCGCCGACGCCGAGCAGGGTTGCCGACATATGCGCGAGCGGCGCGAGGTCGCCCGATGCGCCGACCGAACCCTTGACCGGAATCACCGGCAGCACGTCGGCGTTGTACAGCGTGATCAGCGCTTCCATCACTTCGCGGCGGATGCCCGAGTGGCCGCGGCCGAGGCTCGACAGCTTCAGCGCGATCAACAGACGCACGACCGGACGCGACATCGGCTCGCCCACACCGACTGCGTGCGACAGCACCAGATTGCGCTGCAACAGTTCGAGCTGGTCATGCGGGATGTGCGTGCTGGCGAGACGCCCGAAACCCGTGTTGATGCCATAGGCCGGTTCGCCCTTCGCGGCGATATCGGCGACGGCTTTGGAACAGGCGTCGATGGCGGCGTGGCTGGCGGGATCGAGTTGCAGCGGAACATGCTCGCGTGCGATCTGGCGCAGTTGCGGGAGGGTCAGGTAGCCGGGCTTCAGAATCATCATGGTGTTGTGTCCTGTCTTGTCTATACAATTCAAGAGGAAGTCTAGCGGCGTCCGCTTGTATATACAACTTGTTTTTGCAGCTTCCGGCCTAGGGGTTTCCATTAGAACCGGGCGCTTACGCGGCATGCCTATCAAGTGATCCGGGGTTTGCGGCGGTAGCGCACGCCGCACCGCACGCGTTCGCCGCGACAGATAACTTGTATATACACGTTCAAAATAGATGGCGGCAAGCGGACAAAAAGATCCAACGCGCCGGCTAGGTCGGCTAGGTCCGTTGATGCCGTTGGGGCGGCCAATGCGCCCATTCCCCTCCGTGCCGCTGCCCCGCTGCCTCGATACGCCTCTTCCAGAGTTATAGGAGAGCGCACTGACGACGCAAAAAAAAGCCCGCGCACTCACACGAGCAGCGGGCTTTCTTTAAACGCACTGCTGGCGAAGGATCTGCTAAAGCCTCACCCGCGCCGCCATGAAATCCAGGAAACACTGCACGCGCTCCGCCAGCGACGCACTCTGGTAATACACCGCACTGACCGGCTGCCGCTCATCCACCAGCACGTTGCCAAGAATCGGCACCAGCCGCTCGTCGCGCACGTCGGCTGCGGTCATGAAGTCGGCGAGACAGGCGATGCCCCATCCCGACAGCGCCAACTGCCGCAAGGTCTCGCCGCTCGATGCGGTGATCGCCGGCTCGATCTTCAGCGGCTCGGACTTGCCCTTTCCGCCCGCCCGCAACGGCCAGCGATTCAGATGCTCCGGCGCAGTGAAGCCAATCAGCCGGTGCGCGAGCAACGCCTCGACGGACTTGGGTTCGCCATGCTCGGCCAGATACGCCGGACTGGCGAGCACCCTCAGCTTGCTACTGCCCAAAGTGCGCGCATGCAAGGTCGAATCCTGCAACGCGCCGATGCGGATCGCGATATCCACCTTCTGTTCGAGCAGATCGACGATCCGCTCGTTGCTGGTCAACTCCAGGCGAATCTCCGGATACAGCGCCGAAAACGCCGTCATATGGGGCGCCACGCAATGCAGCATGAACGGCGACGCCGCATCGACACGCAAGCGCCCCGAGGGGCGCTTGCGGCCGCGCGTGACGGATTCCTCGGCCTCTTCCATCGCATCGAGAATCGCCCGGGCCCGCTGCAGGAACGCCTCGCCCTCTTCGGTGAGTTGCATACGGCGCGTCGTGCGCCGTACCAATTCTGTGTCGAGTTTCTGCTCCAGACGCGTGAGCGCCCGGCTGACACCTGAGACGGTCTGCCCCAATTTCTCCGCCGCCGCCGTAATCGAACCGCTATCGATCACCGTGACGAATACCAGTAACTCGTCGGTAGAAGTCTTCATTGTTGATTTGAAATCAAGATTGATTTGAGACTAACACGCTTTTTGCGAGAATCAAGACGGCGGATACTGCGTCCATGTCATCGTGTTTCCGATGTTTCCACCTTAGGGAGAACGTCTTGAAGATTTTCATTACAGGCGCAAGCGGCTTTATCGGCGGTTCGATCGCGGCGCACCTCGTGCGCGCCGGCCACCAGGTGCGCGGTTTGATCCGCAACCCCGAACACAGCGCCGAGTTGCAACGTCTCGGTATCGAACCCGTGATCGGCACGCTCGACGACCGCGACCTGCTGATCGCCGAAGCACAAGCCGCCGACGCGGTCCTCAACGCCGCGAGCAGCGACCATGAAGGCGCGGTGAAAGCGCTGATCGACGGCCTCGCCGGTTCCGGCAAGCCATTTCTGCATACAAGCGGCTCGAGCATCGTCGGCGATGCATCGGGAGGCGAGGCGGGCGAGGCACGCATCTATCACGAAGACGCCCTCCCCACGCCGACCGCGGATAAAGCGGCACGCGTCGCCATCGATCAACTCGTGCTCAAGGCGGCGCAGCAGAACATCCGCTCGGCGGTGCTGTGCAATACGCTGATCTACGGCCACGGCGCCGTGCCGGGCAGCGCAAGCGTGCAGTTGCCGCGCCTCGTGCGCCAGGCGCAGAAGAGTGGTGTCGTGCGGCACGTGGGCAGCGGCGGCAACATCTGGTCGAACGTGCATATCGACGATGTCGCCGAGCTCTATCGCCTCGCGCTGGAGAAGACGCCGGCGGGCACCTTCTACTTCGTCGAAAGCGGCGAAGCGTCATTTCGCGACATGAGTGCCGCGATCGCCCGCGTGATGAAACTCGGTGAGCTGCAAAACTGGCCGCTTGAGGAAGCGCAAAAGGAATGGGGCTACGAAATGGCGTCGTACGGGCTCGGTTCGAACAGCCGCGTGCGCGGTGAGCGCGCACGCAAACTGCTCGGCTGGCAGCCCAAACGCACCTCGGTGATCGACTGGATCGAGCACGACATGATGTAGTCCTAGGGGACTTCCTTCGGGGCTTAGCCCGAGGGGGCTTCCTCCGGGGAGCACCGCCGAGGGAGCGTCCTCCTGGGCGTAATCTGTGTAAGCCCAGTCGTTGCAAATCCGTAAGCTCGACTCGCTAGAATCCGGCTCACGTTATAGCGTGATTCGACGATACGAGTCGCGCGTGAGCCTGGATTTGATCGATGACCTTGGCGCTGAATTTCTACTGGCTGACCAACCTGCTGGCGATTCTTTTCATCGTGGCGTGCCTGTACGATGCACGCTACGACGAGTACGGCACGTTGACGCTGGCAGCGGCCGCGATGAGTCTTGTCGTGATGGCGATCGAGGTGTTCCTCAAGCCCGCTTTCGACATGGCACTTTGAGTTTGACGCTGCGCGACGCAGCGTCATCCGTTTTAACTCGCGCTTCACCTCGCCGCTGACAGACCAGCACAAGCACAAGCGCGAGCGGCAGCATCAGACCGCGACTTCCGGCGGCGCCTGGCGGAAGCAGCGCGTGATCCAGCCCAGATAGCACAACCCCAGCACGAACCACAGCGCACCGAGCACCAGCGCGGTCTTCTCGAGGCTCACCAGCAGCCAGATATCCGCAATCGCACCGGCCAGCGGAAACAGCAGGCCGCCGATCACGCCCATCGCGTTCGCACTGCCCTTCGCGTTGAAAAACTGCCGGATCACACACAGATTGACCGCAGTGAACGCGAGAAACGCGCCGAAATTGATGAACGACGTCGACGTCGCCACATCGAGCTTCAACGCGACGAGACCGATTGCGCCCGCGATCGCGATGTTCAGCGCCGGCGTCTTGAACTTCGGATGCACGAAACCGAAGATACGCTTGGGCAATACTTCGTCGCGTCCCATCGCATAGAGCAATCGCCCCACGCTTGCCTGCGCCGAGATGCCGGAAGCGAACTGCGCGAGAATCAGGCCGGCCAGAAACACCGTCACGAAGATATCGCCGCCCACTTTGCGCGCGACTTCGAAGGCGGCCGAATCCGGGTCCTTGAACACCGCACCCGGGTGCGCGAGTTGCACCGTGTACGCGGCGATCACGAAGATCGCGCCGCCGATCAGCGCAATTAGCACAATCGCGCGCGGCATGGTCTTTTCAGGAGCGATGGTTTCTTCGGTCAACGTCGACACCGCGTCGAAGCCGAGATACGAATAGGCGGCAATCGCGGCGCCCGCCATCGTCGCCGAGAACGGCACATGCGGCTTGAAGAACGGTTCCGCCGAAATCAGACCGCCGGGGCCTGCCGCCGCGGTCACATAGTGGCAGCACAGCACGACGAACAACGCGACGATCGCGAGTTGCACGACCATCAGCACGATGTTGAAACGGTTGGCGAGTTCGATACCGAGAATGTTCAGCGCACTCGTCAACACGATGAACGCGACGATCCAGATCCAGCTCGGAATATGCGGGAACGCGGCGCTGAGATACGCGGCGCCGATCAGCCAGATCACCATCGGCAGGAAAAAGTAATCGAGCAAGGTGGCCCAGCCGATCATAAAACCCAGATGCGGATTGAAGGTTTTGCGCGTGTACGTATAGGCTGACCCCGCCACGGGGAAGAGCCGCGCAAGCTTGCCGTAGCTGAGCGCGGTGAACACGATCGCGATGAGGGCAATCAGATACGCGAGCGCGGCGGTATCGTTGCTGGCGCTCGCCAGCACACCGTATGTACCGTAGACGATCAGCGGCGCCATATAGGCGAGGCCGAAGAGCAAGACTGAAGGCAGGCCAAGCGTGCGCTTCAGATGCGCGCTTTGGGGCGCGGCAGATGCGGCCGCGCGCTCGGTGGGGGATGTCGGGGTCATACGGTGTCTCCTCTTGATAAAAGGGCGAGCGTCGCCGTGGGCTGCGTTGAACGCGCCCCCGGTCGAGCTTTGTCGATCAGACTGGCCGGATGCGCGCAGGTCGCGCCGATGGCTCTTTGCCTGACGTGGTGCGCGAATGTGCGGGTATAGGCGCTTACTTGCGCTTAGGTGCGCCTACGCCTGTGCACTTGCGCGCGCACCTTAACGTGCGCGGATCACACGCGCACGTTGCCCGTTCTCGCCTTCCATCGTCGCGAGATCGAGCGCAATGCGCGCATCGTGCAGATAGCGATAGTGTTCGCGCGCGCCCTCGAGGCGCGCCGGATCGAGCGTGGCGCGCAGGATCGTTTCTGCCTGCCCCGCGTCGCATATCACGTCGCCGAATGGATCGATCAGCGCCGATTCGCCGGGGAACGTCAGGTTGTCGTCACCCGAACCGATGCGATTCACGAGCGCCGCGAACATCTGATTCTCCATCGCGCGCGCCACGATCGCCCGGCGATGCACAGGTCCGAATGGGTCCATATTGCCGTTCGTCACGATCAGCAGATCGGCGCCCAACGATGCGACGGCGCGCGCCGTTTCGGGAAATTCAATGTCGTAGCAGATCAGGATGCCAACGGTCACGCCCTTGAAACTGCACACTTCGTAGCGGTCGCCCGGTTCGAACACGCCGACGTCCGATGCCCACAGATGCGTCTTTCGATAACGCAGCGCAATCTCGCCGTGCTCGTCGACCAGCACCGTGGTGTTGAAAAAGCGGCTGCCGTCACGCTCGGCGAGCCCCACCGCGACAGCTACGCGCGCTTCACGCGCAGCGTGGCGTACGACGGTCAGCGACGGCCCGTCGATCGGTTCGGCCACGTCGCCGATGGTGTCCCGCGTCGGAAAGCCCGACAGCGTGGTCTCCGGAAACACGATCAGATCGGTTCCGGCCGAACGTTGGCCGATGGTTTGCAGCACGCGTTGCACGTTTACCCCGCCAACGCCCACCGCGCCATCCACGATCGGGATCTGTGCCAGTTCGAGTTGAAGCATTCTGTCTCCTGTGTCGACCAGAGTTAGCGCTTCAGCGCTTACTCTGGTCCCATGCAATTTGCGGTCGACCAGAGTTAGCGCTTCAGCGCTTACTCTGGTCCCATGCAAAATGGTTACGGTCCTTGCCGGTCTGCTTCGCGTTAAATAGCGGCTGTTGTCAGGCCGCCCGCGTTTCCGGTTGGGCCTATTATTACCAGACATATTTTTGTTCGTAATTACCCAGCAGGGTTACCCTCAACGGAGCACGCATGGAACTCGAATGGCGCGATCTGGCCTTTCATCGCGAGATCGGCGCGGTTATCGAAGCACTCGACAGCGCGCAATTCTGGACTCGCCTCACGCGCGCGCTCGAACGCTATGTCGTGTTCGACAACTGGGTCGCGCTGCGCTTCACGGCGGGCGTGTCACCGCTCGTCTGCGCGGAATCGCCGATGCCGGACGGCGCCGTGGATACGATGTTCCAGGACTACCTCACCGCGCTTTATCAGCTCGACCCGTTTTATATCGCCGCGACGGAGAAGCCTGCATCCGGCTTCGTGACGCTTGCGGATGTCGCGCCCGACAACTTTACGATGACCGACTACTACCAGCGGTACTTCAGGAAGAACATCGTTGGCGATGAAGTGCATTTCAACTACATGATCGATGCGCGG
This sequence comes from Burkholderia sp. GAS332, assembly GCA_900142905.1. Lineage (NCBI taxonomy): Bacteria > Pseudomonadati > Pseudomonadota > Betaproteobacteria > Burkholderiales > Burkholderiaceae > Burkholderia > Burkholderia sp. GAS332. Next base: position 3,505,431 of record FSRV01000001.1, read on the forward strand.
CACACGCTGGCGTTTTCGCTCGGCGCCACGCAGCGCTATGGCGAGCGCGATCTGGCGGTGCTCGCGCTCTGTGCGCCCTGGGTCATCGCGCTACTGCGCCAGCGCTTGCCGTATGAGACATTCGATGCATCGAAGTTGGCCGCGGGCGAATCGGTGCCGGGAACAACGACGGACATAGGCGCAGCGGCGGACACACCCGCCTATGCCGCGCGCTTCGAGCAGGTGTCGTCGGCGAGCGGCCGCTCGTCACTCACCGCGCGCGAAGTGGAAGTGGCAATGTTGACCTTGAGTGGATTTTCAACGCGCGCCATCGCGGAGAAACTGATGATCTCGTTCGAGACGGTGCGCGCGCACAAGAAGCACATCTATACGAAGCTCAACGTCAACTCGCAGTCGGAGTTGTTCGCGCTGTTTTATGAAGCGGGACGTAAAGGGGCATGACGTCCCGTTGTTTGGCGTAAGCGCGCCTTATCGCCGCGCGCTTGCCCCTAATTTGACGCGCTATGAATCGCACGCGGCGCAACCGCTTTTCGTGCTCTCTTCATAGCGATCGTGATGCTTGAGCCATTCGCCCATATTCTTCTTCTCGTTGCGACCTTTCGGTGTGACGTCGAAAAGCGCGTACGTGCTGAGGAACTGCTCGCCGCCGCGTCCGTAGGTGGAATACGTGTGATAGATGTCGCCCGCTTCGTCCTTGTAGAAGACGCTGTGACCGGGTAACTCGTCGATGCCGACATCCTGCTCAGTGAAGTTGTAGAAGGCCTTCTTGCTGGCGACTTCCTCGGGCGTGAACGACACGTGATAGTCAAAATTGAAGTCGCTCTCACTCGACGACACCCACGGAAACTTCCAGCCCATACGCTTCTTGAACGCCTCGATCTTCGCGAGCGGCCCGCGCGAGACCGCCACGTAGGATACGTCGTGATGCTCAAGATGCGTCAGGATGCCGTCCATGTGATCCGACACGAACGAGCAGCCGAAGCAGCCCTCTTCCCAATCCGGGCCGAACATGAAGTGATAAACGATCAATTGGCTGCGGCCGCCGAACAGATCGGCGAGTGTCTTGCGGCCTTGCGGCGTATCGAATACGTAGGTCTTGTCGACCTTCACCCACGGCAATTCGCGGCGTTTGCGGGCGAGTTCGTCGCCGGCGCGCGTGTACGCTTTCTCTTCGACCAATAGCGCCTTGCTGGCGGCCAGCCATTCTTCCTTCGTACCGATTCGGTGTTGCAGGTCCATGTGTGCCTCCTTCTCTGCATCGTGCAGGTTCGATAGAGCAAAATCCGGCGAAATCAGGTGAACTCAGGTGAAGTAGCATTCCAGCGAATCGAGGCCACCGCTCCAGCCGAATTGGTGCAGAAACCTCATCAAGTAGCGCCCATCCACGCGCGCATCCCGTTCCGCACGCGTCACCTCGGCGTCGCCCGGATGCCTCCATTTCATGAGTTGCGCCGCTTCCGTCGAGGCGCGGAAGACTTTGGCGGGCGCGGCGTTGATTCGGCGCTGGAGGGTAAGGCTGGGTTGGGCGGACATGGGGGGTCCTCTTCGACGAAAGCGGCAAGACGATCGAGTGATTCGGACCAGAAGCGCTGATAACGGCCGAGCCATTCCATGGCTTCCTCCATCGGCCCGGCGGACAGGCGGCACGCCACCGTACGGCCGGTTTTGCTGCGCGTGATGAGACCTGCCTCGGACAGCACGTCGAGGTGTTTCATCACCGCGGGCAACGACATCGCAAACGGCTCGGCGAGTTCACTGACGGACAGATCGCTCAGTTCGGAAAGACGCGCGAGCAACGCCCGCCGCGTCGGGTCGGACAGCGCGGCAAAGGTGCGATCGAGTACGACTTCATTAAACTTAACCATGAGGTTAAGTATAGAAACGCGCGAGGAGATGTCAAGGACAGGTGCGTGCTTTTCTCAAAGCGCACAGGAAGAGGCGAAGGGAGCGCTACAAAAAAGATACGCGGCGCATCGCAGATAAGACCCTGCAACACGCCGCGTCAAGGTGGAGAACAACCGACTACACGTTCGAGCAAAGCTGCAGAGAAAACGCGCTCCGCTCTCGCGTTACAACAAATCGCGTTAAACGCAATCCGGCAGAATCAGATCGCCCAACCGCCGAGATAGAAGCCGACCAGCACAACAGCGATGACAACCGTGCCCACGTTCAGCTTGCGATACTCGCCGCTCACTACGCGGCCGATCACCAGCGTCGCGAAGCCGAGCATGATGCCCGTCACGATGTTGGCGGTCAGCACGATGAACACGGCGCACATCAGGCCCGACATCGCGTCGACCATGTCGTCCATATGCAGCTTGCTCACGTTCGAGAGCATCAGCAGACCGACGTACATCAGTGCCGGAGCCGTTGCATACGAAGGCACGAGGCTGGCCAGCGGCGAGAAGAACATCACCACCAGGAACAGCAGGCCGACCACGGCTGCGGCCATCCCCGTCTTCGCGCCGGCTGCAACGCCGACCGTCGATTCGATGTAGGCAGCCGCCGGTGCACCACCGAGCAGGCCCGAGAAGATCGAGCTCAGCGAATCCGCCGTCAACGCACGGCCGCCGTTGATGATGCGGCCGTTCTCGTCGAGTTGACCCGCCTGGCCAGCAACGGCGCGAATCGTGCCGGTTGCGTCGAACACGGCGGTCATCACCAGTGCCAGCACGCTAGGCAAAACCGCCATCGACAGCGCGCCCTTGATGTCCATCGCGCCGATCAGCGAAGCATGGCCCGGTGCGCTCAGCGAAGGCACCGCAAACACGCCGTGGAACACCACCGCCGGATCGATTGCGAGCGCAATCAACGAGATCACGACGATCACGATCAGGATCGAACCCGGCACGCGACGGCGCACCAGACCGAAGATCGCGGCCAGTCCCGCCACCGACATGATCGCCGGCAACGCCGTGATATTGCCGAGCGCGACCGGCAGGCCGGCGCCCGGATTCTTGACGACCAGACCCACGTCATTCGCGGCGATCAAGAGCAGGAACAGGCCGATGCCGATCCCCGTGCCGTGCGCGATGCCGGTCGGCAGATTGCGCAGAATCCACGAACGCACGCCCGTCACCGAGATACCGGTGAAGACCACGCCCATCAGGAACACCGCGCCGAGCGCGACGTTCGGATGCAGACCTTTACCGAGCACGAGGCCGAACGCGGTGAACGCGGTCAGCGAAATCGCGCAGCCGATAGCGATCGGCAGACGCGCCCACACACCCATCAGCAGCGAGCCGAAGGCGGTCGTCAGACAGACGGCGACAAACACCGCACTCGTGTCAAAGCCCGCTTTGCCGAACATACCCGGCACGACGAACACGGAATAGACCATCGCGAGGAAGGTCGTGATGCCCGCGACAATTTCCGTACGCTGCGAACTGCCGCGCGAAGAGATTTCGAAGTAGCGGTCGAGAAAGCCCTTTCCGTCGAATGATTCGGCGCCGACTTCAGAAATCGGTTGGGCGTGGGGTTCCATCATGATGAGTGCCTCCTTTATCAGCGGGCTGAAACGGCTCGTTTTCCGGGCCGCCATCAGGTTCGTCTCGTTGCGTTGATCTAATGTGGTGTGGCAAGGTTTGAACGTCGGCTTGCGATGCGTCCACAACCCGCATGCTCCGTTCTTCTTTTGCTGTCCCGAAATGTAGGGCAACGGGATTATGTCTCCCATCGCATGAATGGCATGCCGGGCATGTCGCGATGCTTATATCGTTTAGTGGACGGCATACCACGGGGACGCTCCGCGTGTTTACACCTACGGTTTGTCATGAAGTTGTGAAAGGGTTTAGAGGGGTTCGGATTGAGAAAACCCGTGATAAACCGGGACTCATCACGCTCAATGGACGCGCAATAAACGCGTATTGCGGCATGAACCGGGCCTTCGGAACACCTGTCAAAAAGCCTGCAAAACCGGGCCGTCCCGGCGCCGCGGGTTACACTCTGGCCCTTACCTGACTTAATTGCGTGACATAAAGCGGCGCTCTACAGCGCCCGTGCGCATTGGCCCATGGAGTCCTTCTTGATGAGCGGCGGTTTTTCGCGTCCTGCCTGGCGTCTTCTGATTCTTGCTGTGTTCGCGCTGTTCGCGCTGTCCGGTTGCAGCCTGCTGTGGGGCCCGCAGCAGGCGCCGATTGTCGATGCCACGGTCATGCCCGTCGAGCCCGCGAGCGCCCCGGTGGCCGCCTCCGCGCCGGAACCCGTCGAGACTGAGGCGGCCGAGCCCGAACAGCCTAAGAAGCCGAAGAAGCCGGTTATCAAGCCGCACAAGGTCGAACCCCCGCCGCCGGTCGCCACGCCCGCGCCGCCGCCCCCTGCGCCCCCGCCGCTGATCGTGCTGCGCACGATCGAGCGCAGCGACGCGCGCACGCTGCTCGATAGTGAAGTGCAGAAGCCCGACGGCAAGGTGGTGGGCCGCGCGGTCGATATGATCGCCGATGCGAACGGCAAGCCGCGCGAGATGGTGGTCAATCTACAAGGCTTCCTCGGCGTCGGGGACCGCAAGGTCAATTTCCCGTGGAGCGCGTTCCGCTTCACGCCGACCGCGAAGGCCGCGCCGATCACGCTCAACGCGACGGCCGCGCCGACGCCTGCGGCGAAGTCCGCTGCCGCGCAATTGCCGCTGATCGATGCCGATGTCGAGCGTTCGAACGGCGCCAAGGTCGGCCGCGTGATCGACGTGCTGATCGACGGCAACGCGCAGCCGCAAGCGGTCGTGCTCGACGTCAACGGCATGGTCAGCCCCGAGCGGCGCACGATTGCCGCCAACTGGTCGGCGCTGCGTTTCGTCATGAAAGACAAGGAACTGCATCCGCTGATCGATCTGAGCGATGCGCAGATCAACGCGACGCCGCCGTACGCCAGCGGCCAGCCAGTCCGCGCGGTATCGCCGGCGCCTCCTCCGGCTCCTGCCGCGGCGGCTTCCACCGCGCCCGCTACGGTTACCGCGGGTTCCAACGCACGGGCGGCCCGATGATAGGCCGCACGATGGTTACTGCGCGCAGCCTGCGCGCGCTCGATTGGCTGAATTTTTTCGTTGCAAACGTGCAGACGGGTTTCGGGCCGTTCATTGCGTCGTATCTCGCTTCGCACAAGTGGACGCAGGGCGAGATCGGCATGGCGCTGTCGGTCGGCACCATCAGCGCGATGGTGAGCCAGGTGCCAGGCGGCGCTGCCGTCGACGCGTTGCGCAACAAGAAAGGCGCTGCCGCATGGGCGATTTTCGCGATCATCTTCAGCGCGGTGTTGCTGGCCGCGAGTCCGACGGTGCTGCCGGTGATCGCCGCCGAGGTATTCCACGGCTTCGCCAGTTGCATGCTGACGCCGGCCTTGGCCGCGATCTCGTTTGCGCTGGTGGGGCGCGCGAATCTGGGTGACCGGCTGGGACGTAACGCGCGCTGGGCGTCGATCGGCAGTGCCGTCGCGGCCGGGTTGATGGGCGTATTCGGCGAATACTATTCCCCGCGCGCGGTGTTCTGGCTGACCGCGGCGCTGGCCGTTCCTGCGCTGTTTGCGCTGACGATGATCCAGCGCACCGACACGATCGAGCTGCCGAAGGCTGGGCCGACGCCTGAACAGATCGAACGGCGCGAGAGCCTGCGCGAGTTGTTGCGTGACAAGCGGATGCTGCTGTTTGCGGCGTGTATCGTGCTGTTCCACTTGTCGAATGCGGCGATGCTGAACCTTGCTGCTGGCGAGGTGACGGCGGGCATGGGGGATAACGTGCAGCTCGTGATTGCTGCGTGCATTATCGTGCCGCAGGCGATTGTGGCGATGATGTCGCCGTGGGTTGGGCGCTCTGCCGAGCGGTGGGGACGTAGGCCGATTTTGTTGCTGGGGTTTTCTGCGTTGCCGATTCGGGCTTTGTTGTTTGCTGGGATCAGCAGCCCTTATTTGCTGGTGCCGGTGCAGATGCTGGACGGCTTGAGCGCCGCGGTGTTCGGGGTGATGCTGCCGTTGATTGCCGCCGATGTCGCCGGCGGGAAGGGGCGGTATAACCTTTGTATTGGGTTGTTTGGGTTGGCGGCAGGGATTGGGGCGACTTTGAGCACGACTGCTGCTGGGTTTGTGGCGGATCATTTTGGCAATGCTGTGAGCTTTTTTGGGCTTGCTGCGGCGGGTGCGCTTGCTGTGCTGCTGGTGTGGGCCGCGATGCCCGAGACGCGGGATTCTAGTGGTGCGGATGAGGCTGCGCCTCTGGCTGAGGGGGGGGAGTCGGCTGCTAGGTGAGCGGGTTTTTTTGCCTGCGCGGCGCTTTGTCTGTGTGCCTACGGCGTTGGCCTTTCCTTGCATTGTTATCGGTCTATTAGCGTTGCCCCTGTGCGGGGCGGCACTTACTTTCTTTGCCGCCGCAAAGAAAGATAAGCAAAGAAAGCGGCGGCGGATTCAACCGGTCATTGCAACATCCAACGCTTCCGCCAGTTTCTCGGCAGGGTTCATAAATTGCAAGGTCTGACGGGGGCGACCGTTCAGTTGCGCGGCGATCTTGTTCAATTCTGCCTGCGAATAGCCGTCCACCGGTTTGCCTTTGGGGAAGTACTGACGCAGCAGGCCATTCGTGTTCTCGTTGCTGCCTCGTTGCCATGGGCTTCGCGGATCGCAGAAATACACCTGCACGTCCGTGGCAATCGTGAAGTTCCTGTGGCTCGCCATCTCTGAGCCGCGGTCCCATGTCAGTGACCCACGCAGTTGTTTCGGCAGTTTGTTCACCTGCTTGATCAGCGCCGACACCACACTTGCAGTGTCCTTGCCTGCCACCTTGACCAGCATCACATAACGCGAGTGTCGCTCCACCAGTGTGGCAATGTGGGTGTTATTCGAGCCCGCCAGCAGATCGCCTTCCCAATGACCAGGTACCGCACGGTCCTCCACCTCAGCAGGCCTTTCGCTGATCGACACTGCCCCGACTATCTTGCCCCGGTTCTGTCCGCTTGCCGAGGCGCTCTTCGCCTGACGCATCGTACGGTTCGTACGAAGATGCTCGACCAGCTCCTTTTTAAGCACCCCGCGCGCCTGGATGAACAGGCTCCGGTAAATCGTCTCGTGAGATATCTGCATGTCCTTGTTGACCCGGAACTCGCGCTTGAGCCACCCCGCTATCTGTACAGGAGCCCATTTTAATTTGAGCTTGGTCGCCACCAGCCGGCGCAGGCGCGCATTGCCCGACAGCGCACACTCCTTGGGCCGCCGCGCACGCTCCCAGGCGTTCGCATCGGCCTCGTGCGCCCGATACCTGTGAATACCGCCATTGCGCCCGATCTCCCGGCTGATGGTCGATTTCGAGCGCTCCAGTTGCAGGGCAATCTGACCCATCGTTCTGCCTGCGACAAGGGCCCGCGATATCTCCTCGCGTTCGGCCAGCGTCAGCGCTCGCGCAGATCGTGTGCGCGCGGGCGGGGAAATCCCGCCGTTCCTGTTCACGACGTGATAAACCGCACTCGGCTGGCGCTCAAGCATCCGCGCAATTGCGCTCAACGACTCGCCCTCGCGCCACAGCTTCCAGATTTCTGCCTTCTGCGTGGTGTTCAACCACGGTCTTCTTTGTCGTCCCATCGTGCTCCACTCTCCATTTCCGTATTGGAACAGAAGTGTTGCAACGACCGGTTGAATCCGCCGCTAGAAGCCCCTACTAAGCGGGTCCCCCGCGCAGCCACGGTAGTGGTGCATCTGGAATCTGTGTTCTCGCACATTCAGCGCAAGTGACAAGGCAGTCATACTTCCGGCGACGCTACGCGCGCCGACGCGTAATTCACCAACCGATCTCTTAAGCGGGCCCCCCGCACAGTCGCGGTAGTGGTGCATCTGGAATCCGTGCCCTCGCACATTCGGCGTCAGTGACAAAGGACTCATCAGCTCCCACTCCGCACCGCGTGCGTCGCGGATGGGTCTGCCAGGGAAACCGTGAGGCTTCGATTGCGCGCGGCGGGGGGCCAAGGTGCTGAGCAAAACGCGAGTGCGAAAACGCAGTGGTCGGTTTTATGAAATGCCCTTCGGCGCGCGCAGCGCCGCCGGAAGTATGACGCCCTTGTCACCAGGGCCGAATGTGCGAGAACACAGATTCCAGATGCACCACTACCGTGGCTGCGCGAGGAGCCCGCTTAGCAGGGGGTTCGAGCCGCTTTCTTTTGCCTACTTTTCTTTGCGGCAGGCAAAGAAAAGTAGGTGCCGCCCCGCACAGGGGCAACGCTAATAGACCACTAACAATTCAAGGAAAGGCCAACGCCGCAGGCACACAACCAAAGCGCCGCGCAGGCAAAAAAACCCTCAATCAATAGCCTTCCCAGCAGTCTCCCTCATAAACGGAAGCGGCAACAGCGACACCACCCCACATCCAATCAAATACCATGCAGGAGCCAAATTACTCCCAGAAATCTGAATCAACCAGGTAGCAAAAAACTGCGCAAACCCACCAAAAATAGAGACCCCTAAACAATAAACAATCGACATCCCCGTAGCACGAATCGCGCGCGGAAACATCTCGGGCAACATGACGATATTAGGCACCGCCGTAAACGCGACAAAAACAGCCAACACAGCAACAACCGACAACAGCACAGGCACCGTCGGCGACGCATTGATAATCATAAAAGCCGGATAAACAGCAACAATCAACAACACCCGAGACACCCACAAAACCCGCTTACGCCCCACGCGATCCGACAATGCCCCCGCAAACGGCGAACAGATCACCGTCACGACCGCCGCGGTCCAGGCAGCCCACAACGCCGACGACATCGGCAAATGCAAAATCCGAATCGCGTAGGTCGACAGATAAAACAGCACGATGTAGTTCGCCGCCGTACCACCAATCGTCGTCAACACGCCCGTCGTGATCACCCGCGAATGCTCGCGAAACAGCTTGCGAACCGGCTGTGCATCCGGCGCCTGCGCGCCTGAAACGGTACCGTCCTCCACACCCGGCAACGTTTCGTCCAGATGCCGCCGGATGTAAATACCAATCGGCCCCATCGCCATGCCGATCACAAACGGCACGCGCCAGCCCCAGCTCTCCAGCGCGGCAGTAGACAACGCCGCCGCCAACGCAACACCCAGCAGCGAGCCACACACGGTGTTCAATCCCTGACTCACAAACTGCCAGCTTCCATAGAATCCACGCGTCTTGTCGCTGCCATATTCAAGCAATAACGAAGTCGATGCACCGATCTCACCGCCCAGCGCGAAACCCTGAATCAATCGCGCAAGAATCACCAGCAACGGCGCGGCGATACCGATCGCCGCGTAAGTCGGCGCGAATGCAATGATCGCCGAGCCAAGCGTCATCAGCCACAGCGTGAGACTCATCGCCGCCTTGCGGCCAGCGCGATCGGCATACCCGCCGAGAACAATCCCGCCCACCGGCCGCATGATGAAGCCGACGCCAAATGTGCCGACCGCCAGCATCAGTTGCGCAAGCTGCCCTTCCACCGGGAAATACAGCTTGCCGATGATCGTCGCGAAAAAGCTGTAGATCGTGAAATCGAAAAACTCGAGGCCGTTGCCGAGCGTGATCGCGGCGATCGCTTTGGCCTGGCTCGCGCGTTTGACGGGCTGCATGGCCGACGCCAACGCGTCAGTGCCTGCGGGTTGCGGTGTAGCGGAATAGTCCATCTGTGTCTCCATGGTGTCCTTCCTGCTGATGCGCGGCTCTGCGGCCTTGTGCGCCTGAAAGCAATGAACCGTCTGCCTGGCCCCAACACGGCCTTGATGGCCCCGCCGGCCTTCGTGACCTTCGGAGCCTTGCACGGCTTCGGTCCAATCTGATGCCGCCTGCCTCAGACGAGGAACGTCTGTGCAAGCCGCACCCAGTAGGCCGCGCCAGTAGCGAGGCAATCGTCGTTGAAGTCGTAGCCCGGGTTGTGGACCATGCAACCGCCCTCGCCGTCACCATTGCCAATAATCAGGTAGCTGCCCGGGCAACGCTCCAGCAGGAACGCAAAGTCTTCACTCCCCGTGAGCGGTTCCATGTCGGCAATCAAACCGTCTTCGCCGAGCCAGTCGAGCGCGACTTGCCGTGCGAGACCGGTCATCTGTACGTCGTTGACGAGCACTGGATAGCGGCGCTGATAGTCGACGTGCGCCCGCGCACCGAACACCGCCGCCTGTCCGCAGGCGACCGCCGTGATGCGCTCCTGCAAATAGTTGCGAACCTCGGGTTTCAGCGCACGCACGGACAGCCGCATCTCCGCGGTTTCGGGAATCACGTTCGGCGCGTCACCCGCGTGAATCGCGCCGACGGTAATGATCGCCATGTCGAGCGGCGCAATGTTGCGCGATACGATCGACTGCAACGCCAGCACGATCTGCGCGCACACCACGACCGGATCGACCGCCTTGTGCGGCACCGCACCATGACCGCCGCGACCGGTCACCTTGATGATCACCGTGTCGGACGAAGCCATGAACGAGCCCGGCAGGAAGCCGAACTTGCCCGTCGGATGACCTGGCATGTTGTGCATGGCGAAGACGGCATCGCACGGAAACTTGTCGAACAGGCCGTCTTCGAGCATTTTCTTCGCGCCGGCCAGACCTTCTTCAGCGGGCTGGAAAATCAGGTTCAACGTGCCGTCGAACGATTTCTCCTGCGCCAGATGCTTGGCGGCCGCCAGCAGCATCGCGGTGTGGCCGTCGTGGCCACATGCGTGCATCTTGCCGGGGACGGTGCTCGCATAGGGCAGCCCCGTGGTCTCGTGGATCGGCAGCGCGTCCATGTCAGCGCGCAGGCCGAGTCTGCGCGTGCCGGCGCCTACTTTCAGTTGCCCTACAACACCGGTCTGGCCCAGCCCGCGATGCACGGTGTAGCCCCACTCCTGCAAGCGCTCAGCAACCAGGTCGCCGGTGGCGAACTCTTCGTAAGCCAGTTCGGGCTGCGCGTGGATGCGGCGGCGCAGCGCGATCATTTCGTCTTCGAGTTCGGCGATGCCCGCCGGGATGGCCATGGTGTTCACGATGTCGTCTCCGTCTATGAATGCAAGGGTCCAGCATAACGACGACGATTTAGCAGCGGCAGGCGTAGAATCGTTGCAGTGGCAACCGGTGGTTGCCATGTCTCTAAGAATTTTTAAGATGAAACTGCATCAACTCAGTACCTTAGCGGCCATTGCGGATACCGGCAGTATCCGGGCCGCGGCCCGTTCGCTTGACCTTTCGCCGGCCGCCGTCACCAAGGCCATGCGCGAGCTGGAGGCCGATCTGCACGCGCCGCTGCTGGTGCGCGGCGCGAGTGGCGTAGCGTTCACGGAGTTCGGCCGCGCGCTGGTCGTGCATGCGCGGTTGGTGCTCGGCCAGTTGCAACGTGCGGAAGCGGAGATTGAAGCGATGCGCGGCGCGGCGGCCGGCAAGCTGTCGATCGGCGTCACGCCGTGGGTGGCGCTGACTTTTCTGCCGCCGACGGTGCAGCGGTTCCGGCAACGCATGCCGGAAGTCCAGCTGGAATTCTTCGAAGGCCTGCTGGCGGTCGTGCAACCCCGCTTGCGCGATGGCAGCCTCGACTTTTCGATTGGCCGTCCTCCGCCTGCTTCGCCGCAATCAGAGTTTCACAACGTACCGCTGTTCTCAACGCATTCAGCGGTCGTGGCGCGCCGCGATCATCCGAAGGCGGGCTGCCGCACGCTGCTCGAACTCGAAGACGCCGAATGGGTGCTGAACTGGGACCCGGCAAGCCGCGAATCGATCTCAGACAACGTGTTCCGCAAGCGCGGCATGAGTGTGCCGCATACGATTCATCTGGCGCATTCGCTGGCCGTGGTGCTGGGCCTGCTCGCGCACAGCGACATGCTCAGCATCTTTCCGTGGCCGCTCGTCGAGGTGACCATCGCGAAAGAAAATCTGTGGGCCCTGCCCTTGCGCGAAACGGTGGACGAAACCATCGTCAGCATCACGTCACGCCGCGGCGCGCCGACGAGTCCGGCCGCCGAATGTTTTCTGGAATGTTTGCGCGAAGTCATCGATGAAGGCGCACGCTCGCCGGACCCCGAGCTGCGCCGCCTGTTTCATTCGATCGAATTGCTGCTGTAGCTGTAAGCTGAATCGCATGCACGCCCGCTATGCTTCGAGGGCGCAGCGGCGCGTCGCCCTGCAGTCATCTCGATCGACCGTGACCCAGAATCCCCATAACGAAGCCGACCGCAAGGCACACCCTACAGGCGCGTCAGCGGAGCGTGCCGGCGACAGCGCGCCGCTCGATCCGTCCCGTCACCGCGCCCTTGCTGAAGCCCGGCGCACCGACGGCGACGAACTGGGTGCCATCGCTCATCTGATCGCCGCCCACACGCTCGATGCCTACGCCGCTGCGGCCCCCGACGCCAGCGCCTTGAATCTCTGCGATGTCGCGACCGGATACTTCATGAAAGGCGATCACGTGATCGCCGAGTACTGGTACCGCCTCGTTCTGACGCTCGACCCGCATGTCGCGGTGGCCTGCCAGAATCTGGCGGCCATCCTCGCCAGCGACGGACACGTGGCTGACGCCGCCACGTACCGGGAGCGTGCCTACCGGATCCAGCGTGTCTTTGTCGAGGGAAGCGGCGCCGAGCAGCGCCGGGTGCTGATCCTCTGCGCGGCACACACTGCCGGCAATGTGCCATTCGATGCACTGCTGCCCGGCACGACCTGCTGCCGCATCAAGTACGCGATCGACTACGCCGACGACGAAGAAGACCATCAGCTGCCGGCCTACGATCTCGTGTTCAACGCGATTGGCGATGCGGATATCGCCGCCCCGCTTGCCGGACGGCTCGCGCGCTTCGTCTCGCGTTGCGCGCGGCCCCTGCTCAATCCGCCCGCCGCTGTCGCGCGAACTCAACGGCACCGTACCGCACGCCTGCTCGACGGGTTGCCGGACGTGCAGGTGGCGCCTTGCGTGCAGAGCGATGCCGCGCCGGCGTCACGCGCCGCGCTTGACGCCCTGCTCGCGGAGAGCGGCATCGACTTTCCTGTGCTGGCGCGTCCCGCCGCGACGCACGGCGGCGACGGGCTGACGTTATGCGAGAACCGCGCAGCGCTCGAAGCGTGGCTGTCGGCACAAGCCGGGATTTCCTATCTGACGGCGTTTCGCGACACGCGCAGCGCCGACGGCTTCTACCGAAAATACCGGATCATTTTTGTCGACCGGGAACCGTTTCCTTACCATTTGGCGATTTCGCCGCACTGGATGGTGCACTACTACTCGGCCGACATGGAACGCCATCCATGGAAGCTTGAGGAAGAGCGGCGCTTCCTCGACAATCCGCACGCCGTGTTCGGCGAGCCAGTGATGAGTGCAATCGCGGCAATCGGCAAGCGGCTCGATCTCGACTACGGCGGCATCGACTTCACGGTACTGCCTGGAGGACAGGTGCTGGTCTTCGAAGCGAACGCGACCATGCTGGCGCACTTCGAGCGCGAGACCGGCGCCCTCGCCCACAAAAATCCTTACGTGCAACATATCGTCGACGCATTCGAGCGAATGATGTCGCGTCACGCCGCGACCTGAACGTCCACCCGCCAGGCAGTAGCGCGCTACGTTCGCCCGCTATTGCCCGGCTTGCCGGCCAGATTACTGACTGGAAAGATGCTGGCGCAGAAACGGCACGAAGCCGTTTTGCGTCGGCGCGATCTGCTTGACGCAATCGTCGTAGTCGGAGCCCATCGCGCGATCCGGGCCATACATGCCACGGCACTGCGCATAGAGCGTGATCGTCGCTCCGCTGCCCTTGGCCACGCGCGTGGCCGAATAGACCGCGTGACCCGAGCGGCTCGGAACATCGGTCTCGATCGCGACGGCGTCGGCGCGAACGATTGACGTGGAAGAATGCGCTGCCACGTAGTCCTTCGTGAGCGACCAGGCCCTGTCGCACTGCGTCTGATCCGCGCAGGTAATCGCGGCGTTACGCTGCGCGGTATCCAGCTGATTCTCGGAGCGGGTAAAGTCGCGCGCCTGGGCCTCTTCTTTTTCGGCAGACATGCAGCCGCTCAGGACGAGCGCAGCAAGCGCAATAGCGAGTGTTGTTTTCACAGGTTCAAGATCCGATGGCGAATTCCGGTGAGGATTATAGACGCCCTCAACCCGCGCTCTCAGGTTCAGCACGGCCATCGGGAAGCAGCCGGCGCGGTGATGTCCCTCACTGCCCGCATAACTTTCGTTATGCTTGCGCAGCTAAGGCACATCACTGAGCCACATCACCGACCGGCCATCTCGCAGCCTCAATCCGCGTAGCCGACCACGCCCTTGATCTCCAGAAAGTCCTCGAGACCGAACTCGCCATACTCGCGGCCATTGCCCGATTGCTTGAAGCCGCCGAACGGCGCATCGGGGTTGTAGTCCGCGTAGTTCAGATAGATCGTGCCGGTACGCAGGCGCTTCGCCACGGCATACGCATGCTCGATCGACGCGGACTGCACATAGCCCGCAAGACCGTAGAGACTGTCGTTGGCCATCGCGACCGCCTGGTCTTCGGAGTCGTAGCCGAGAATCGACAGCACCGGTCCGAAAATCTCTTCGCGCGCGATCGTCATGTTCGGCGTGACATGGCCGAATACCGTCGGGCGGACAAAGTAGCCATCCTTCAATCCTTCGGGACGGCCGAGACCGCCGGCCACCAGCGTCGCGCCCTCTTCGATGCCCACGCCAATCAGCCGCTGGATCTTGTCGAACTGCTGCTCGCTGATGACCGGCCCAAGATCGATCCCCTTCGCATCCGCGGGGCCGACAACCAAGGCTTCAGCGGCCTCCTTCGCATACGCCAAGGCTTCGTCGAGGTGTGCGCGCGGCACGAACATGCGCGTGGGCGCATCGCACGACTGGCCGCTGTTATCGAAACACGCCCGAGCCCCGCGCATCACGGCGTGCTTCAGATCGGCATCTTCGAGAATCAGGTTGGCCGATTTGCCGCCCAGTTCCTGATGCACGCGCTTGACCGTATCCGCCGCGGCCTTGGCGACCTGCACGCCCGCACGCGTCGAACCGGTGAACGACATCATGTCGATGTCCGGATGACGCGACATCGCCTCGCCCACCGTCGCGCCTTCGCCGTTGACGAGGTTGAACACGCCGGCCGGCACGCCCGCTTCGTCGAGGATCTCGGCGAAAAGGAGGCCGGAGAGCGGCGCCAGTTCCGAGGGCTTGAGCACCATGGTGCAGCCGGCCGCGAGCGCGGGCACGACCTTGGTGGCGATCTGCAAGGCCGGCCAGTTCCACGGCGTAATCAGCCCGCACACGCCGACCGCTTCCTTGCGGATCAGAATGCTGCTCTTCACGTACTCGAATTCAAACGTGTCGAGCGTGCGAATCATCGTCTCCAGATGGGCGACGCCGGTCCATGCCTGCGCGTCATTCGCATACTGCAGCGGTGCGCCCATCTCGCGGCTGATCGCGTGCACCATGTCGTCGTAGCGCTTGCGGTAGACGTCGAGAATCGCTTGCAGCAAATCGATTCGCTGCGCGATCGTCGTCTCGCTGTAGGCCGGAAAGGCACGCTTCGCCGCTGCCACCGCGCGGTCGACATCGGCCGCGCTGCCGAGCGAAATCTGCGCGAAGGCGGTGGCCGTGGAAGGATCGATCACGTCGAGCGTGGCAGCCTTGGCCGAATCGAGTGGGGCGACCCATTGGCCGTCGATATAAAACTGTTTGGCGTGTTCCATGCGCTTAGTCCTTTACATGAATGTGTTAGGTCAGACGTGGGCCGAAAATCGCGCCCGTAGCGGTATCGAATGCTTTACATCGACGCTAAAGGCCCCGGCGCGTCCGGCCTGAACCCGGCTCCGCACGACCCCGCCGACGTCATTCTCGAAGGCGCCAAGGCACCGCACGCCCTCAACGCCTTCTCCGACGCGAGCAACATGCTGTCCGCCGGCGTGTGGCAATGCGATGCGGGCACGCTGAAGCTGGCCGACCTGCCGATCCACGAAGTCTGCGTGCTGATCGAAGCCGAAGTCGTCATCACCAGCGACGACGGCCGCAGCAAACGCTATGCTGCCGGCGACGCCTTCATCCTGTACAAGGGCTTCTCGGGTACGTGGCATATGCCAGTGACGACCAAGAAGTACAGCATCGTGTACTGCGGTTGATTCATACTGCATCACAGCATTGCCTCAACAAGAACCGCACCCGCTAAGGTGCGGTTTTTTTATGCTGGCGGCAATGAATAAAAAACCGCCAGGTACCTTGACCACCTCGTGAACAACCTCGCGACACCCTCCGCGACTACATCGGGAAACCCAGCGCCTTGATCGAGTTGACCCACAGACGTCGCCAGCCGCCGCGATCGTCGGCGCCGTCGAACGCGTTGAAGGTGATCTTCGCGACGATCCAGCGCAGCGGCTCCGGCGGAATGTACGACGGCCCTTTGCGCGAAGTATCGAGCGACGTAATCAGCGTATCGCGATTCCACAGCATGTCGAGGCCCATCTTCGCACCGAAGCGGCTGCCCGCCACGCCAAAACCCGTATAGCCCGCGACGAACACGCTCTTGCCGCCGTGATACCGAGCGCGAACAGATCGATCGGCCGCGCATAACGCGAGCGATCCGGCATGCGTTCAAAACCAAATGTTTCAACTTGGGTGATGCTGTTGCTGCTCATTGTCTCCCACTCCTGTAACGGCCAGGTCTCAATCACAATGGCTCGCCACGGGGTGTGGCGTCCACTTTTCTCCGATCTCTGGACGTCACTGTAAAGACAATCGGCGCGGGCAAAAATATCGCCCGCCCAACCTTTACTTCGATCCCGTGCGATGCAACCTGAAAGGCCCGTCAAATAAGGCTCTGAGGCTACCGCGGAAGGCTGTACCGGAAGCTCATTCGGCTCCCGGAACGCACAAACGTCGAAGCGAATAGCGAGAATCCGCGCGTGAAGACTAACTTGCCTCGCGCGCCTGACGGCGCCGTTTCGCCGCGGCGACGGTTGGCAGCGGCACCGGCACCGCACCGGACATGCCGTGCTCGATCAGAAAATCGCGGAACAGGCCGGCGACGTGCGGCAGGCGTTTATCGGACACGTGCATCACGTACCAGTCGCGCTCGATCGGATTGGCGGGCAAAGGCAACAACGCCAGCAAGCCCGCCTGAAACTCCAGCGAGCATGCATGCAGCGACAGAAACGCGACCCCCAGACCTGCCTCGACCAGTTGCTTGATCGCCTCATTACTCGAGAGCTCGGAGCCGATATGCAGCTTGTGGCCGGCAAGTCGAAACAGATTCTCGACGGTCGAGCGCGTGCCCGAGCCCCGCTCCCGCACGAACAGATTCGCGGTTTGCAGATCGTCCAGCGACAGGCGCTTTTTCTTCATCAGCGCATGGGCGGGCGAGGCGACGAACGCCATCGGATGCTTGGCGAAGGCGGTCGCCACCGTGCGCAATTCGCGCGGCGCGCTGCCCATCACCGCAAGGTCGATCTCGTGCGTGGCCAGCATGCGGATGATGTCGGCGCGATTGCCGACTTTGAGCTGCACCTTCACTTGCGGGCGCAACTCAGTGAAACGCACCAGAAACGGCGGGATCAGATATTCCGCGGTCGTGATCGCGCCAATGCGCAGCGTGCCGCCCTGCTCGCCATGCAGCGCGGCGAGATCGTCCGCCGCGCCGTTCCATAGATCGAGGATTTCCAGCGCATAGCGCGCGAGGATTTCGCCCGCCGCGGTCAGTTGCACGCCACGGCCCACGCGCTGCAACAGCGGCGCCCCCGCAGACTCTTCAAGCAGACGCACCTGAAGCGACACCGCCGGTTGCGTGAGCTTCAATTCTTCGGCCGCGCGCGACACGCTGCCGAGCTTAGCGACGGTATGCAAAGCTTTCAACTGACGAAACGTGGCAGCTTTTAACATAAGTGAAAACCTATATGTTCTGTATAAACATTAAATTGTGCTGCGGTTTTCGCCGATTCTATACTGACCCTGACAGATGAGGCGGGTGAATACCGGGTATAGCCCGCCAACGCCTTCACCGGCTCAGCACAGATAACTTCAGGAGGATACGGATCATGGCCGCAATCGATCAGCAGGGAGCCTCTACCGCGCAACGTACACAGCAAAGGCAGCAAACGGCTCAATCGACGCCAGCGGCAGCGCATCGCGTCGTGATCGTCGGTGGCGGCGTCGGCGGGCTTGGGCTCGCTACGCGTCTGTCGGAAACGCTCGGACGCGCCGGTCTCGCGCAGATCGTGCTGGTGGATCGCTGGCCGACGCATTTCTGGAAGCCCCTGCTGCACGAAGCCGCGTCGGGCCAACTCGATCCAGCCACGCATCAATTGCAATATGCAGTGCAGGCGCAACGGCATGGTTTCGAATTCGAGCAGGGCGAACTCGCCGCGCTCGATCGCACGAACCGGCACATCACGCTGAATGCGCTCCACGACGCCGACGGCCGCGAGATCCTGCCATCCCGGCAGCTTGCATTCGATACGCTGGTGCTGGCCATGGGCAGCGTCACGCAATACTTCGGCGTGCCCGGCGCGGCCGAACACGCGTTGCCGCTTGAATCGGTCGCCCATGCGGAAGCGTTTCGCCGCAAGCTGCTCGACGCCTGTCTGCGAGCGAACCATGCGCGCCGCGCGCGGACCGCGCAAGCGGACACGCCGGTGTCGATCAACATCATCGGCGCGGGCGCAACGGGCGTTGAACTCGCCGCTGCGGTGCGCGACACGGTGCGGCTCTTGAACCGCTATAGCCCGTTTTCACTTGACCCAGTGCGCGACTTCCGCATCCGGCTGATTGAAAGCAGCGAACGCGTGCTGCCCGCCCTTTCCGAAACGATCTCGGCGCGCGCGCACAAGATGCTCGCCAGGCTCGGGGTCGACGTGTTGAACGCAACGCGTGTCACCGAAGTGCGCGCCGATGCCGTGCTGACGAATGAAGGCGCGCCGCTCGCCAGCGATATCGCGATCTGGACTGCCGGCATCGCGGGACCACCGGTGTTGCGCACGCTGGACGGCATCGCGGTGAATCGCAACGCGCAAGTACAGGTGAACCGCACGCTGCAATGCACGAACGACACGAACATCTTTGGACTCGGCGACTGTGCGGCCTGCCCTTCTTCTGAGAACGCGGACGCGTTTCTGGCGCCGCGCGCTCAGGTCGCGCATCAGCAAGCGCTGTTTCTGGCGCGTGCGCTGAAGTGCAGGATCGCGGGCGAGCCCTTGCCGGAATTCGTCTATCGCGACGCCGGCACCTTGGTCGGTTTTGGACGCGAAGGCACGATCGGCAGCCTGAGCAACAGCTTGCTGACGCAGCCGGTGTTCGTCGACGGCTGGTTGGCGACCGTCGTCTACAAGCTGATCTATCGCCGCCACGTCATGACCTTGACCGGCTTCGCACGCATGGCGCTCGATTCGGCGAGCCACTGGTTGCGCCGGCGCGTCCATCCGGTGATCCGGCTGCATTGAGTCCTTTCACACTGCGCGCATGCGGCTACCCTCGACGGATCCCGCGTGCGCGCATAACTTTCTGCGGTAGCGCTACTCGGTCTGAAACGCCTTCGCCACACTCACACAAGCGCAACTCAGCGCGAATCCTGCCAACCCCTCCGCATTTCGCATGATCGATTCTCCGTTTGACGGGGTCTCGATCCTAAGCATCGCCTGCTCCACGAACATGAGCGCTGCATGACAAATCCGTCAGCCATAACGGGCATCGTCGCGATGGCCGCCTAAAGCTGCATGACGAAATTGTCATGTTGTTCTCATCTTGATATCGGCAATGTATTCATACGATGGACGCTCTCTACTCCGAACCGGAAACTCATGCGACGTGTTCGATCAAAGCGCTCCGTGCCGACGCCCGCCTCAACTGTAAAAACGGTTATGTCGGCGCTCAAGACACGGCTCTGCGGATGCAAAGGCGAAACGATCTCGCTGGTGGGAGCGCTAATGGCCATCGCGATCAGTTCGCTGGCATTCTGGCTGAGTCAGCCCGCCCATCTGTTCAACGGTGGCCGGCCTCCCTCCGCATCCGTCGCCGTAGCCGTTGCGCCCGTGCGTCCCAGCAGTCCGCCACTCACGCACGGCCTGCTATCGCTCGAATTGCTTTCCGCAATGCAACACGCCTCGCCTCGACTGACACCCTATAGCGTGATAGCGAACAACAAGCACTGCGAACTGAGTTTCACTTCAGCAACTCCACCGGCTTCCCGCGAAGGTCGCGCCAGCAGCGCTTGCACCAACCGCACAAGCAAAAATTTGCGCTTGCAGCAACGGGCCCGTCTATGGCCGGCACAGCCGGCTCGCTAACCAGGCATTTCATTTCAACGCATATCACGCCCAAAATAATGACGGAAATTTTTGATCTCATCATGGTATAAGTATTGAATATATTGAGGAGGCCATGACAATTAGGCCTACCAGATTTCGGCGACCACGCGTCTCAATATTAGTCGCCGCTTCGGTATGGTCCTTTGCATGCCCGATGATATGAAAGAAAACATCAAAGCGATCCGCGCTGTCGCCGATCGCGCTGCCGGCAATCGGCGGCACGCTCGCCCACATCCACCCAACCGCATCGGCAGATTCAATCCCGATAGCCCGGCTCACGCGCCTCAACCTGAACTACCACTCGCAGCCGGACAGCTCCTAGCGGGACGAGCAAGGCATACGGCTCGTTGGCGCCGGTACTCAACCACTCGCATCTCAGAAAAGGGCGCGCACATCCGCTCGCACCTAGCGCCGCTCACGGCACAAGGCGCGGCCCCGTCCGCGCGGCTCTTACATGTCACGCCATTCGCACGGCGCGGCGTGGAGGGCGTCACCAGGAGAAAGACCATGCGAATTCTGATCGTCGAAGACGAAGCGAAAACTGGCACCTACCTGCGAAAGGGCCTGACAGAAGCAGGGTTTATCGTCGACTGGGTGGAAGACGGCGTAACCGGCCAGCATCGCGCGCTGACCGAGGACTACGACCTGATCATCCTCGATGTCATGCTGCCCGGCCAGGACGGCTGGACCGTGCTGAAAAACCTGCGCCACGAACGGTCTACGTCGGTGCTGCTGCTCACGGCGCGCGACGATCTGGACGACAAAGTGCGGGGCCTTGAAATGGGCGGCGACGACTATCTGATCAAGCCCTTCGATTTTGCCGAATTGCTGGCGCGCGTCCGCTCGATTTTGCGGCGTGGCAATGGGCGCGACGCCGCGTTACTCCACGTCTCGGATCTGGCGCTCGACCTCACGCGCCGCAAGGCCACGCGTCAGGGCGACACGATTCTTTTGACCGCCAAGGAATTCGCCTTGCTGTGGCTGCTGATGCGCCGCCACGGCGAAATTCTGTCACGCTCCACCATCGCATCGCAGGTGTGGGACATGAATTTCGACAGCGACACCAACGTAGTCGATGCCGCGATCCGGCGCTTACGCGGGAAGGTCGACGACAACTACGAACCGAAGCTGATCCACACCGTGCGCGGCATGGGCTACGTGCTCGAAGAACGCTGCAGCACAGCACGATGAGGTGGCCGCTGCCCTGCTCCATGCTGACGTCGGCAGCGCAACGGCTCATGAAGCCGTTCGCGTCACTCATGCCGCACACGCTGAGAGCGCGGCTGTCGATTCTGTTTGCGGTGTCAACCTCCTTACTACTCGTATTCAACGGCGTGCTGTTGTATCACGGCCTGAAAACGCGAATCGACTCGAGCTCCGCGCGCGAGATGACGGCGACCCTCACGGCCCTGCAATTAACCCTGCAAACAATGCCCGGACCCGACGCGGTCCGCGCCGATCGCGAGGTGTGGTACGACCTGTTGCACGGCCACCAGAATCTCGATATCGCCCTATTCGATGCGCACGGTGCGCCGCTCACCCGCACCAACGGTTACTGGCCGAACGCCGAGACGCTTGCGGTACGTGCCGGTCTCGCCCCTGTGCAAGTGAAGGTGGAAGGCACTGCCAGGCGCTTCCTGGTGGCGATGACGCCGCTCGGCGGCGAATCCGGCGCCCGCGTGCGGGTGGTCGTGCAATACGACGGCGGCGCCGAGACAACTTTGCTGCGCGCCTATGCGCTCAACGTGTTGTTCGTCAGCGTAATCGGCACGCTGATCAACGCGCTGCTGGCCTGGTGGATCGCGCGTTTCGGGCTGCGGCCTCTGGCCCGGCTGACTGCTCGTGCCGAACAGATCTCCAGCAGCCGTCTCGCGCAGCCCTTGCCCGAGCGTGACATGCCGGGTGAACTCAAGGAATTGAGCCATGCCTTCAATCGCATGCTGGCGCGGTTGCACGAATCGTTCACACGGCTCACTCAGTTTTCGTCCGACCTCGCCCACGACATGCGCACGCCGCTGACCAACCTGCTGGCCGAAGCGCAAGTCGCCCTCTCGCACCCCCGTTCCGCCGACGATTACCGCGCGGTAATCGAATCGAGCGTGGACGAATTCCAGCGCCTCTCACGTCTGATCGACAGCATGCTGTTCCTTGCCCGCGCCGACAGCGCGCAACGCCGCCTGTCGTTGCAGCAGGTCGATGCGCGCAGCGAAGCGTTGCGGGTCGCGGGCTACTATGAAAGCATGGCGGCGGACGCAGGCGTGGAGATTGTCGTGAACGGCAACGCGCACTTCGAAGGCGATGTGTTGCTCGTGCAGCGCGCGCTGAGCAATCTGGTTTCGAACGCGTTGACACACGCGCCGCGCGGCAGCATGGTCGAACTACATTGTGTCGATCTGCCCCGCTACGCCCGCTTATCCGTCTCCGACAGCGGCGCCGGCATCACCAGGCCGCATCTGGAAAGAATCTTCGACCGCTTCTATCGCGTCGATCCGGCGCGCTACAACTCGGCGCGCGGCACCGGCCTCGGTCTGGCCATCGTCAAGTCGATCATGAACGAACACCACGGCGAATGCAGTGTCGAGAGCATCCCGAATGTGCTGACCACATTCAGTCTGCGCTTTCCAAAGCGGTCCGTCACACTGCCTGCGCCTACCGTTCTGAGCGAGAGACTCCGCAAGCGGCGTGCGCGTCGTCGGGTATAAGCAGTGGCCGGTACACCGCTAGCGCGGGGCGGTAGGCGCGCCGCTCAGTCGAGGAACTCCGTCGCCCGCTTGCGCAACACCGCACCGAAATCGTCGAGCCAGCCGATCGACAAGCGCCAGCTCTGCCAGTAGAGATCGATGTCGATATGCTTGCCGGGCGCCATGTCCACCAACTCGCCGCTGGCCAGATGCGGCGCGATCATGCGCTCCGGGCACATACCCCAGCCGAGGCCCGTCACGCAGGCGCGCAAAAAACCGGCGACGTGCGGAATCCAGTGTAAGGGCGGGTCCAGGTCCGCCCGCGTGATCCGGCGCATGAAGCGCTTTTGCAGCTGATCTTTCGGATTGAAATCGACGCACGGTGCGCGCCGCAACGACTCGCGTGTGACGCCATCGGCAAAATGGCGCTCAAGAAACGCCGGCGTACAGACCGCCAGATAGCGCATCCGCCCGAGGCGTGTCGAGCGGCAGCCCTGCACCGGCTCCGCTTGCGTGGTGACCGCGCCTTGCACGCTGCCGTCGCGAATCCGCTGTGCGGTGTGGTCCTGGTCGTCGATCACGAGATCGAGCAGCATCTCCCGTTCCACGCAGAACTGCGCCACCGCGTCGATAAACCAGGTCCCCACGCTGTCGTCGTTGACGGCCACGCGCAGCGCCGGCCACGGTTCGACCAGCGCGCCGGGCAGCGCCGGCAGGCGGCCGGTCAGCTCCGCTTCCAGCAATTGCACACGTTCGGTATGGCGGCACAACAGCGCGCCAGAGGTGGTCGCGACACACGGCTGGCCACGCTTCACGAGGACGCTGCCCACCCGCTCTTCCAGCAGTTTGACACGCTGGGAGACGGCAGAGGGCGTCACATTCAGTTCGCTGGCCGCGCGGTCGAACGAACCGTGCCGCACCACGGCGGCCAGTGCATCGAGCAACGCATAGTCGAGCATTAGCGTTCCTTAATCGGCATTAAGTAAATTAGCTTCTCTTATGAGAAGCAAAACCGCAGACTAGCCTCGTTCGCTTCCCCCGTCTACTGGATCGATTATGAACTGGCTGTCTTTTTCCCACGGTGCCGCCCTGTGTGCCTCGCTGATTGTGACGATCGGCGCGCAGAATGCTTTTGTGCTGCGTCAGGGCATCATGCGCTCGCACGTCGGCAAGATCGTCGCGCTGTGCGCGCTATCGGACTTCATCCTGATCGGCGCGGGTGTCGGTGGCGCGTCGGTGCTGGTGGAACGCTATCCGGTCTTCGTCCACGCGATGCTGTATGTGGGGCTCGCCTATCTGGCCTGGTTCGGCATCAACGCGCTGCGCCGTGCGGTGCGGCCCGGTCATGCGGTGCTGGATGCCAACGCGAACGGCGCGGCGCCGGGCACGACACCTGCGCAGCGCGCCATGCCGATCGTTCTGATGACCTTGGCCTTCACGTGGCTCAATCCGCACGTGTATCTCGACACCTTCCTGCTGATCGGCACGGCGGGCGCGCGCGAACCGGACGGCGCACGGGTGGCGTTCGCACTCGGCGCGATGGCGGTGAGCGGGGTCTGGTTTATCGGTCTGGGGTACGGCGCCCGTGCGCTGGCGCCGCTGTTTCGCCGGGCAACCGCGTGGCGCGTGCTGGATGGCGCGATCGGCAGCATGGTGTTGCTGCTGGCGGTGACGCAGTTGCGTTGAGCGAGCGCTAGCGGTCGAGCACACCAGCGGCCGGCAATCCGCTCAACGCGCTGAACTGGCGAGGCGCAACAGCGCCTGCACAAGCTCCGGCGACACGAAATGAGGACCGTCAAAAAGGTAGGTGCGGTAGCCTCGATAGGCCGCGAGCTGTGGCGCGAGCTCCTCAGCCGTGGCAGCCCGCACCGCGCCGCCCTGGGTGACTCGGGACGCTTCCGCGATGATGCGTACCCGGCCCTTGCCGAGCCGCGCCGCCAGCGCGTCGGCGTACTGCCGCGCCGCGCCCGGACTGCGGATATAGGCGCCGCAACCGTCCTGCAGAAACACCCCCACGTCGTGCGGCAGCCAGCCGTCGAGCCATGCGGCGAACGCCTCGCCGCCCATGTTCGAATTGTCGTACACGCTGATCCATAGCGGTCGCGGCAGCCGGTCGAGAAGCAGGCCGAGCGACGCCGCGCCGGTCCATGTCGGATCCACTTCGACGGGAAAGTACCAGCCGTCGACATGAACCGGCGGTGGCGCCGCCGCCAACCGCAGAGATTGCTCGATCAGCTCGGCGACATGATCGCGAGCGTTCCTTTCGTCGAACCGTGCGGCCAGTCCCACAACCACATTCTGCGCCCACGGCTCGCGCGCGATGCGTGCCCAGTCGGGCAACGAAGGCGCGACCGGCAAGGTCGTGCCGGGCACGAAAGCCATGTCGTCGACGGCCGTCCACTGCAACAACACGTCGGTCACACCCAGCTTCTGCCAGTCCCCTTTTGGCTCCAGATGGGCGTAATCGATCTGCCAGACGATGCCGCGCGCCAGAGGTTGTTCGCGCGGCTCACCCAAAGCGCCTTGCGGCGCGCATAGCACGGCCGCGATCATCGCGAAGGTCACCGCCAGCCGCGCGTATGACGCTGCGCGACGATACGCCGTTGGGCCGCGCGGTACGTCCACTTCGCATATCTTGCCGGCTGGAATCGCGCTCAAAACTGGAAGTACAGGAAGCGCGCTTCCTTGTGCAGGTTGATCAAAGCCCAGGACAGCAACACCAGCGTCGCGAAACCCCATGCGGCCGACGGGCGCCAATGCAGCAAACGCGAGGCGGATTCGAGCGGCCGCTCGAGCGACGGCGAGAAACGGCCGAGGATTTCATTCGAGTTAGGCGCGCACCAGACGATCAGTAACAGTAACGCGATGCCAAGCGGCTGACTCCAGCGTTCGATACCCATGCGCAGAACATCCGCGAAACCATAGGTCTGCAACAGGCCATCGTAACTCGCTGCAAAGGGAAATACTTCGAGGTGCTCGAAGCCATGCAAACCGAACGTCGCCGAGATCACCCGCAACGCGTCGGGCACGCTGGCCGCCCGAAAAAAGACCTGCGCCAGCAGCACCGCGCCGAAAGTCAGCAATAGACTTCCTGCTTTCGACGCCCAGGCAAACCGCCCCGGCGCCTCGTTCTTGCGCGGCGGATGGAAGACCCGCCACGCATGGTTGATGCTCAGATAGAGCGCATGCAACAATCCGAAAATCAGGAACTGCCAGCCCGCGCCGTGCCAGATGCCGGCGAGTCCCATGGTGAAGGTAGTCGGCCACGCGATCATCGCCATGAAGCCGCCGGGCGTAGCGGCCGCCTTGCGGCCGATCGGCAAACCGCGCACCGCGCGGCGGCGCGACACCGACATCGCCACGGGGTTGTACAGATATAGCGTCAAATAACGCGTGAGCGTCATATGCCAGCGTTGCCAGAAGTCGATGATGTTGAGCGCCTTGTACGGCGAGTTGAAATTCATCGGAAAACGCACGCCGAACATCTTCGCCAGACCCATCGCCATATCCGAATAGCCGGAGAAGTCGAAGTAAAGCTGCAGCGCATAGGCGAGCACGGTGACCCATGCGCCGGCAAACTGCAACTGTCCTGGCGCGGCGAAGCCGTGCTCCGCCAGGGGCGCGATGTTATCCGCGAGCAGTACTTTCTTGGCGAGGCCGATCACGAACAGGGTACCGCCGACCGACATATTTTCCGCGTTGAAGCGATACGTTTTAGGTTCGGCGAACTGCGGCATCATCTCGCGATGGTGCAGAATCGGACCGGCCACGAGATGCGGAAAGAACGTCACGAACTGAATATAGCTGATCAGCCCGCGTTCGCGTACCGTGCCGCCCTTGCAGTCGAGCAGGAAGCCGATCTGCGTGAACGTGAAAAACGACACACCAAGCGGCAGAATCACGTCGTCAACGCCGTGTGCGGTCAAGCCAATTTGCGCGAGAAACTGCATCGACGCAGCCAGATATTTGAAACGGAACAGTACCGAGAGATTGGCCGTAATACCGCCGATCAATACCCAGCGTTGCGTGCGCGGCCGTGACTTCGCCGACAAGAGTGCGAGACCGACCGTGTAGTTAAACGCAATCGAGCCGGCCAGCAGCACGACGAACTGCGGGTTCCACCAACCGTAAAACACCAGCGACACGACGCATAACCACGCCGCCGCGATCCGCGTCGACAAGGCGCCGCACAGGTAGTATCCGGCGAGCGCGAGCGGCAGGAAAAGAAACAGGAACAGATACGAGTTGAATAACATTCCGACGCTCGTGGGCGAGACCTGCGGCTGGTTTGGAAATAGAAAAATACTGCGCGCGGTTTAGCGTTTTTCCGCAAGCAGGCGACTGATAAGGCGCACGAGTTCACCCACATTCTGCAAATTTTCAAGTTCGGCCGTATCGAAACGCAAACCGAAGCGCATCTCGGCGGCGACGAAAATATTGATGTTGTTGAACGAGTCCCATCCGTCGACATCGTGCGCGGTGGTAGCAGGCGTGACCACGAGGTTGGGGTCGTCGAATACGTCCTGGAAGATGTCGTTCAGTGCTGCGAGGATGTCGTTGTCTGTCATGGTCATACCCGGTTGATATTCATTGAAATTGGAAACGGCGTGAAGCCGTCGACGGCGCGCAACCACCCGGTTGCCGGTGCGGGCGGCGCATGGGCGCCGTCGCGCGGGGCGAAACCGAGCTTCTCGTAATGCCCGCAAACCATCTGGTTCTTCTCGCTCGGACGATATTCACCGCTCACATGGCGGGCGCCCAGCCGGGCCGCCTCCGCCATCACGACATTGAGCGACGCTTCTTCGACTAGCCGGCCCAGCACGCGGCAACTCATCAGCCACGTGTCCAGATGCAGCGTGTCAGGCGCGTCCGACTCGAAGCGGCCGGTGACGATCGCAATGATGCCGTTGTCGCCGAAACGGTCCTTGAGCCGGAATTGCAATAGCAGCGCACGCGGGTCGGCCATGCGGCTTCGCACTTCGTCTTCGCTCTGGCGTTGCGTGGTCAGATTGAACTGGTTGGTCTTGTTGATCAGTTGCACGATGCGCTGAAGATTCAGCGTATCGAAGGGCGTCCATTCGAGCACCATGTCGAGACTGCGCAGGTAGCTGCCCAGATCGACGTGCGCCGTGCGTGCCGCTTCGCGTTGCAGGTTCGCCTGATATTGCCAGCCCCGCTCGCGGTCTTCATCCGTGACGCCGGTCGATTCGAAATAGCCACCACGTGCCACACAATCCGCGTACAGCGCCGGATCCTTCGGCAACTCCGGCACCGCCACCATCGGCAATTCGCGCCGCACCAGATCGCGCTCGAACGGATTGTCATCAACGAAAACCAGCGCGTCGATACCGATGTTCAGTTGCTGGGCGATACGGCGCAAGTTGGTAGCCTTGTCGTCCCAGTTGGCGACGAAGCAGGCGATATCCTCGCGTTTGAGCACCATCTCCGGATGCGACGTGAACGGCGCGAGCGCATTCGCTTCATCGTTCTTCGAACACACTGCGAGGATCACGCCGCGTTGCAAAAGCGCCTTGCAATACTGCTGGAACGCCGCGAACGCTTCGCCGCTGGCATTGCCCTGCCCCAGCACGATGCCGTCGAGTCCGTCGTCACCGATCACGCCGCCCCACAATGTGTTATCCAGATCAAGGACGAGACATTTGGCGGAACGTCCGCGGCGCGCGGCTAACAGGCGGGCGACCAGTTCGCCGTAAAGCGGCGAGGCCAGCGGCGAAACATACTGCTTCGCCCGATGCCACAGCTTGGGATCGTGCCACGCGGCGAGTCCGAGTTGCGCGCATTGCTGATCGAGCGCGAGCAGATCGACGCCTTCGTCGTCCGCGGCGTCACGCAGTGCGGCGTTCAGGCATTCGATGAGCCGCAGCGGCGCGGCGGGCAAGCGCTGTTCGTTGCTGCCGAGAAGCGCCTCGCCGATCGGCAGCAGCGTCTGCTGGATCAGCGGACCATTGAAATGCAGGCGCGCCTGACGCCACAGGCTACGCAACTGTTCCACTGCGCGCTCCACCAGTTGGTCCGCGTCCGTGCGGCTCAGGTCGAGCTTCGGTGTGCCGAGCAGATGTTTCGCATCGAATGCGAACAGCAGCGCGTTCGGCGCAAACGCGTGCAACGCCGACATGGTGTCGAGCACCTCGTTCATGTACTGGTTGTAGCCCGTCGCATAGGTCGTCACGGCCAGACCGCGGCGCAGCCCACCCACGCGAATACCGGCGAACAGATGATCAACGGTGAACGAACCGAGCACCGCGAGACGCAATGCGTCGGCGCTCGCGGGTTTGGCATGGCAGGCACCGAGCAGCTTGTCGAGCCGGTTTGTCTGCATAAAATCGAGCCGCGTGCGCGACAGCGCGACCAGTTCCTGCCAGCCGGGTTCGCCGCGCGCGGCCAGCGCGCGAGCGCTATCGTTCCACTGCGCGTCGTACGGCAGCCAGTCGAGATTATCCATGGTGGTTCCTGAAGGGGGTGGCGGGCAGCAGGACCGACTCCTCTGCCGCGACTGGCGGGACCGACCGATGCAGTGCGTCGAATTTCGTCAACGCTTGCCGCTCCGCATCGGAAAGCGGGCTCGACAACGCCTGTTCGGACAGCTCCCAGATCACCAGGTGCAGACTGGCCGGCCATGGCTCGCGATCGTCGAGAGCGCTTTGCAAAGCATTGGAGAACTGACCGCCGTCGACGCTGCGATTCCAGATCTCGCGCCCGAGCTTCTCACCCACGCGCTCGGTGAAATTGCTGCGGCGGGAAAATGAACTGCCGACCATCATGACCTCGGCGGGTGGCGTGTCGTCGAGCAGACCGCCGCTGTGCACCGGGCGCAAGGTGACGGGCACGTAGAGGTCGGGCGCCGGACGCCACGCGTCCGGTGCATGCTCGAGTCCGGCGAGCACGATCAGATCGCCGAGACGC
The DNA here is from genome assembly GCA_900142905.1 of Burkholderia sp. GAS332. Classification (NCBI taxonomy): domain Bacteria; kingdom Pseudomonadati; phylum Pseudomonadota; class Betaproteobacteria; order Burkholderiales; family Burkholderiaceae; genus Burkholderia; species Burkholderia sp. GAS332. The sequence goes on from FSRV01000001.1 coordinate 3,535,253, forward strand.
GGTTGCGGCGAGCCGGCGACCGTCGTGCTGAACGTCTGCTTGCCGTGTTCGCCGAGCAGCGCCAGCGCTGCTGCGGCGACCGGCGCGGCGGCGGCCTCGGCGCCACGCTCGTTCCAGTGCACGTCGGTGCGATAGAACGCCGCTGGGCGAACCGCGCTCAGCGGCACGCGCAAATCGACGTGGGCGAGATTCGCTGCAGCCAACGCGCCTTGCCACCGATCGAGGCGGGCCTGCAGCGTCTTGTCCTGGGTCACGCCGCATAGCGCGGCGGACTCGATACGCGCTTTATCCGGAACGGTCACGACCAGAAGTTGCGCCCCGCGGCTATGCACGGCCTGCGCATAGTACCCGAGCAAGTGCAGGCGGGCCGCGTAGGCGTCCTCCGCTTGCGCAGACGCTTGCAGGCCATCGCGATAGAACAGCCAGCCGGGACAGCCTTGCGTCACCTGCGGTCCCAGATCGCCCAGCAGCCGGTAACGCCATGAGGCATCGAAGGTGCGCAGCGTCGAGTCGTACGGAAGCTTCAGCGCGCGACTGAGCGTGGCTTCCGCCGTGCCGTCGAGCCACGCGTGCGCCGGCGGCGCGCGCCAGTCGCGCAGCATCCCCGCCAGGCTGAGCGCGCCGAACGTCAGCCCGGCCGCCAGCAGCATGGCGAAGCACGCCGCCAGAGCGCGGTGCCCCGGCGGTTGCGCATCCGGCGATCCGGCCGCCTGGTGCGGCGCGCTGCGCGCAGTGGCAGCCGCTGCCGCACCGCTCGATTCGTTGAGGTTGCTAGCGTTTCCCATGGTCTCTCTCAAACGGCAGGCCGATACGTGTCAGCCAATACGCGCCGCCCTCCCCGTGGCGGCGTCATTTGGCCAAAGCAGCCGCGACGCGGTCGTGCCATGCCTTGTCGGACATGATCGACTGGGCGTCCCATTTGCCGTTAGCGCCGGGACCATAGGAAAACTGCCCCTCGTTGAATTGCCACACGAGCACTTGCGGCTTGTGCGCGGTGAATTCCGGAGACTCGACGTACTTGAGAAAGGTCGCCCACGGGCCGACGTTGCCGAAATTCCAGCTCAGGCCCACCGGCCGGTCGAGCTGGTTCGAGAGCATCTGCGTAAAACCGAGGTACGGCTGTACAAAGCTGTTGCCGACCACGTGCACGGGCGACGGCTGATCATCGAGCAGCCCCGGCGCGGCGCCGGGCGCCTGGGTCGTGCGCACCGTGAAGAGGTCCTTGCCGACGGTTTTCTTACGCTCGGGCGGCAGCAGTTCCGCGAGATCGCCGAAGCGCCGCTCCTCGGTCCAGCCGCCGAGGACCGTCCCCGAGCCGGCCGCGCCGGTGAGCTTCCAGTTTGTCCGGATCACGGGCGCGAGTGTCCGGGCGGCGGCCTCGGCGCTCCACGCGGTCCAGTGATAGTCGCCGCGAAAGAACGGCTCATGGCCGCCAGCGCTGATCGAGGCGACCGGCGCGTCGAGGTCGACTGTCTTGATGCCCGCCGCCGTGAGTTGCGCGAGCATGTCCTTGTAGCGGTTCGCCACCTGCGGCCCGAGCGCCTGGCCATCCGGCAGACGATCGGCGTAATAACGAGCCTTCATCGGCGCGACGATCACGACCAGCCCGATGTCGTGCGCGGCAAGCAGTGTTTGCGTGTCGCGCAATTGCGCGATCACTGCGGCGAGTCCGCCGGCGTCGGGATCGGTGAGGCTTTCCCAACCGGGGAACAACCAGCCGTCCTTGCCTTCGAGGACGAGTGGCGCCGCCTGCAAGGCCGGCGCCATCAGACCGAGCCCGGCCGATACGGCCAATGCGCACGCCGCGCGCAGTACTTGGCGGCGACCGGAAAACGGGGACTTCGACAAACTGTGTTTCATAAGCTGCCAATAACGGAATTGAGCGATAAATCACACGGGTTCACACCGACCGCTCGCGGCAACGCCGCGGCCCGGCGATTCAATGCGCGGCGTACGGCGCGACCTGGTCGATGCGGCCGAGCAGTTGCGGATGCGCCGCGTCACCCACGAGGAATACGCTGTAGTGATCGCCGGCCTTCAGCGGCGGTAACGCGAGCGTACCGCTCTGGGCCGCGCCGCATGCGCCGACCAGCTTTGCCTGCACCGGGTTGATCGCGCGCATGCGCATCTCGCCCGCTCCGATGGAGGAGAACACGTTGGGCCCGTCGGCAATCGCGAGATTGCCGCTGCAGCCGGTCGCCAGGTTGTAGAACCGCAGTTCCGCCTTCAGGCCGTCGCCGCTGCCCGCTGTTTCCGCAATCGGAGTGACATTCCATGTGCCGTTCGCCGCGCGCGCGAGGACGAAGGTGACCACGGTGCCCGGTGCGACTTTCTGTTCGCGCAGGCGCTTGCCGTCGACACTGATAACGACCGGCTGGCCGACCGCGACGACGCTGAACGGCGTCGTGACTTCGGCGCTCGCGGCCAGCGCTTGCGGCGCACCGTCAGCGCCGATGACGACCCGCGCTGACTGCGCCGACGGGTTCACCACACGCACATATGAGGTTCCCGCAGGCGGCTGCGGCGGATACAGGCGCGCGACTTCCTGCGCGCCAGCCGCTGTCCCGAGCAACGCCGCGACACCAGCGACAAGACATAAACGAATCGATTTCATCGTCGGATCAATAGTTGAAGTTGGCATTGAAAAAGACGCCACGCGCGCGGTCGTCGCCGGCGATCTTTAGGCGGTACTGCAGCGACAGATCGACGAACGAGCGTGGCGCATGATACGTGTCCTCGCGAAACCAGTAACGCAGATTCACACCGACGCCCGCGCCGAACGCGCTCGAGTTGTTGATCTGCGCGTTGTAGTCGCCGCCGATCACCGCGTACGGAAAGATCACCGCGTTCGGGCTCAGCCGGTCGAGCCGGTAGCTGCGTCCCAACTCTCCGTTGAAGGTCCAATAGTTCTGCGAGTGCGTGATGAAGTGGCCCGCCTCGCCGTACACCTGGCCGGTCCACCAGCTCGGCACGTCGACCCGCAGATCGTTGCCGAAGCCGTTCGAATAGGCGATCCGCGCGAGCCAGTCCGGCTGCACCTGGCTGCCCAGCGCGATCACCCGCTCGAACGCGAAGATCACGTTCTGGGTGGCGAACGGCTTGGCCCGCACGCCGAGCGCACCTTGCAGACTCGGCATGCCGGTCACGTCGCCGGCCCTCGAATAGAACGTGTCGTAGAGCCGCGCATACAACTCGATCAGGCGGCCGCCCTGATAACCGAAAGGCCGCCAGTACGCTTCCGCACCGCCCTGCAGGTTTTCGTCGGCGCTCGCCGACGGGTTGAGCGCGAGATTGGTCTGGCCGCCCGGCGCGCGATAACCCAGCGACGCGTTCACGCCCCACACACGCTCGAGCTCCGAGTCCGCACGCCGCGTCTCGAACCGTTGCTGCGGCTTGAGCGTGATCTCCTTGGCGGTATCGGCGTCGAGGCTGCGCTTGAAGTAGCCGGTCGCCGCGTCCGTCATGCCGGCGCCGAGGCTCGCATAGCCGGCGTCCAGCAGACTGGCTGGCGGCAACTCGTGCGCCTGATCCGCCACACTGAAGTGGTACGCGGCGAGTTTGGGCTTGCCGGCGCCCGCGGCGAGGTAGGCCGCGTTGAGATCCGGCAGGCTATCGAGCAGACCGGCATCGACCAGCGCAGCCGACTCGCGTTTCGCTTCGGCAGGCTGACCGGCAGCGCTCAATGCATTGATCAGGAACATGCGGTGCACCGGATCGTCAGGCGCGATCCGCACGGCTTCACGCGCACGCTCAAGCGCGACTGCATAGTCGCGCTTGTCGTAGGCCCGTGCGCCGGCCTGATGAACGGCGAACGCCGGGTCATAAGGATTGAGCGAGCAGAGCGTACCGTACTGCGTAATGGCGCAATCGAGAATCGGTGCCGGCGGGGCCCCGGCCGATGCGCTTACCGTCGCCGGCACGGCGTTCGGCGTGGCCGCCAGCGCACGCTTGGCGTTGCGGCGGCGTACCGCGATCATCAAATCGCTCGCATCGCCGATTGGCTTCAGATCTTGCAGTGCGTCGAGCGCGCGTTGTGGCTCGCCGGTCGCAAGCGCCACATCGGCGATGATGATGCGGCTGTTGCGTTGGTCCTGCTGCACGGCGTCGCGAATCTGCAGCGCGCGGCCGAAATCCGCGAGCGACTGGGCGTGCTCGCCGAGTCGCTCGCGGATATAACCGCGCAGCACCCACGGCACGATTTCGCTGTCGTCGACGGCGATCGTATCGGTGGCGGCCTGATCGGCGTCCGAGAGGCGGTTCGCACGCAGCAACGCCGCGATCAGCTGTTCGTGATAAGCGAGGACGTCGGGCGCGTAGCGGATGGCAAGACGCGCCTGGTCGACTGCGGTATCGAGGTCGCCGCTCTCGAGCGCCTTGTAGGAAGCCGCGGCCGGCCCCGGCGCAAGACGTCCGCCGATAAACACCCGCCGCAGCCGCAGGCTCTCGTTGTCGCCGCTCCGCTTCACCGCATCGAGATCTGCGGCATACGCGCCCTGGTCGTCGCCTTGAGCGGTGAGCGCGTCGATCACGAGCAGGCGCAGCGTCAACACGTCGGGACGCAGCGCCAGCGCCTCTTGTGCCGCAGCGACCGCGCTAGCGTAATCGTTCCTGGCATACGCACGATAGGCGCGGTCACCCGCCTCGAACGCGGCGCCGGTCAACGGCGGCGAGGTGTCCGCCGACGGAGCTGCCGTGCCCGGCACAGCCGCCTTGCCGACGACCGCCGATGGCGGCGCTCGCCGGCCGGTCCCGCGCCCGCTGCGCGGCGCTTTCGCGGCCACGGCGAGCTGGTTGCGGCGCGCCGTCAAGGCCCGATCCGGACCGAGTTCGCGGATCGCAACGTCGAGCGTACTCCGCGCCCCGCGCCCATCGCCCGTCGCCGCCAGCGCATTCGCTAGCAACAGACGCAGCGACACCAAATCCGGACGCTGCCGGATCGCCTCGCGCGCCTGGGCGGCGCTCTCGGCGTAACGGCGCTGATCGAACGCGCTATACGCCTGCTGGGCCACGCGATACGCCGAGCCGCTCAACGGCAGCGGCACGATCTCGTCGGCGTGCACCGGCGAGCCGGCGAAGACGAGCGCTAGATACAACGCACAGGCGGCGTGATGTTTCATCCTGAATGGAAGACGATCGATCACTTCAGCAGTTCTTCCACGAGTTGGGGCGACACATAGTGAGGTCCGTCAAAGAGATAGGTTCGGTAGCCGCGATAGGCATCGAGTTGCGGCCTGAGTTCGGCGGCCGTCGCGCTCCGGAAGGTCTGATTCGGGCCGGGCCGGAAGGCTTCGGCGATGACGCGAACCCGCGCCTTGCCGAGCGTTGCCGCCAACGCGTCGGCATAGTCGCGCGCCACCTGCGGCTCGCGCGCATACACGCCCACGCCGTCCTGGAACAGCACGCCGACGTCGCGCGGCAACCAGCTATCGAGCCAGTCGGCGAGCGCCTTGCCGCCGATGTTCGAGCGGTCGTACACACTGATCCACAGCGGCCGCGGCAAGCGTTCGAGCAAGGGCGCGAGACTGCGCGCGTCCTGCCAGGTCGGGTCCACCTCGACAGGGAAATACCAGCCCTCGACGTGCAGCGGCGGCGCCGCGACCACCAGTTGCAACGACTGCTCGACGAGCTGCGCGGCGCCGGCGCGCGCCGCCCGCTCGTCGAAACGTCCCGCAAGGCCGACCAGCACATGACTCGCCCACGGCTCGGCTGCGATCCGTTGCCAGTCCGGCAGGCGCGGCGCCTCGTGCAGCGTGGTGCCGCTGACGAACGCCGTGTCGTCCACCGCGGTCCACTGGATCAGCAGATCGGTGACACCCAACCGGTCCCAGTCGCCATGCGGCTCGATATGCTGGTTATCGACCTGCCACGCGATACCTCGAACCGTCGGCTGCGACTCGCAGCCAGCGAGCACTGTCAGAAACAGCGCGGCCATGGCGCGCGCAAGAACACCGGCGTGCGTCATGTCGCGGCCCCCCCGCTTTCGCGAGCCTGGGCCTCGGCCTGAGCCCGAATCGCCGCATTCAACGCGTCAGCGGTAATCACGCCGCGCGCCATCATGAAATCGCCGATCCGGCCGTCGAGATCCGGCCGGTACAGCTGCAGCGACTCGTTGAAGCGTTCGCGCGTCACGTGTCCCAGTTCGATCAGCAGATCGCCGATCAGCGGCACGCGCGCTGCGCCCGGGTTCAAGGCTTTCGGTTCGTCGCGCAGCACCCGCAGGCCGGTGGCGATTTCGCTTTCCCGCACGATCTGCTGAGTCACCGGCTGGCCGAGCACCCGCGTCAGTTCCGCCAGCACCTCGTCGCCGAGCGGGCTGGCCACCAGCAAAATTGCCCGACCGTCGCCATCCTCCCCTTGCGCGAGCACGCGATGACGGATCACCGCTGCGAGCGGCAAGCGCGCGCGGTCGTTGCGCAGTTGCACCGGGTCGAGCGTGGCGCGCGGCAGATCGAACTGGAAGGCGATCGCTTCCGCGAGGGTTTCCTCGTCGAGCCAGCCCTTGGCCATCAGCACGCGGCCAAGCGGCGCCTCACGCGCATGGCTGTCGCCGAGCGCCTGTTCGAGCTTGTCCGGATCGATGGCTTGCCACGACAGCAGCAGTTCGCCCAGACGCTGACGGCGATTGTTGAAGCCATCGGCGGATGGGAAGTCGTGCATGGTCTTGTCCCATGCCAGACGTTTGCCGGTCACGAGGTGCGAGAGGAACATCTTCCACGCACGCGAAACGGCCATGAAGTTGATGAAGTTGCCCACCACCATGCGCGGCACGGACAGCACGCCGTGTTCCCAGCCGTACAGACGCGTCACGAAATAGATCCGCTGCGCGACGCGCAACAACAACGCGCAACCGTTGGCCCACAGCAACGCTTGCAGCCACGGCGAATCGGCGAACGGCGAAGCGATCAGCTCCTGCATCGAGCCGAGCAGATCGGCGCCGGCGAAGAGGAGAAACTGGATCACCAGCCCATACGCAACGATGCCGACGAACGCGGTGACGATGCCCTTGCGGTCGCGGAACAGCAGATAGCGATTGGCGAGCGAGCCGGTCCAGCCAGTCTGCTTCCAGCCTTGCAAGCCGATGCCGAGCGCCCAACGCGCACGTTGCCGGTAGGCGGTGCGGAAGGTGTCGGGGAAGAATTCGCGCACGCACAGCGGCATCGTCACGGTGATGTCGCGCGCCTTGCCGAGACCAAACCATGCCTTGCGGCGCGTCGCGAATTGCACCGGAAAGCGCGCGAAAATCGACTGCATGCCCATCTTGCCCAGGCGTGCGCCGACGTCGTAGTCCTCGGTCAGGCTTTCGGTATTGAACGGCTGGTTATCGGTCTCGGCGATCAGCGCGAGCAGCGCGCGCCGCGAGAAGCACGTGCCCACCCCCGCGGACGGCACCGAGCCCACCAGGCTCTCGCGCACCACCAGATCCTTCGCGTGCCATTCCGCGAATTCGTCCATATAGGTGCCTGCCACGAGTTCGAACCAGTTGCGCTCGAGCGAGGCGACCGGCAACTGGATCATGTCCTTACGCGGCAAAAGGTAGTTGAAAAAACGCAACTCGACGGGATGCAGCACGTCTTCGCTATCGTGCAACACGACGCCCGCGAACTCGATATCCGCTTCACTCTCGTACTTGAAGATCGCCTGGATCACCCAGTTCAGGCAGTCGGCCTTGCAGGTCGGACCGTCGTGCGGCACTTCCACGCGACGCAGCTGTTTGTAGCGGCGGCGCATCCGTTCGACTTCCGCGATGGTCTGCGGGTCGTTCTGATAGGTGCCGACGAACACCACATAGTTGCGGTAGTCCATCACCCGCACCATGTCTTCGATCATCGCTGCGACCACGTCGTACTCGTGCCACGCGGGCACCATGATCGCGATCGGCTGCTCGGCGCGCTGATACAGCTGCGCGCTGGTGAGCGGCTTGTAGGTGCGCTGCACCGTGAAGCGGCGATAGAGCGTACGGACCCAATACCAGATGTCGATGAACAGATCGTCGATGCTGGATAGCAGAATGATGAACGCCACCAGCACCGCGACGTATTCGAGCCCCTGGTAATAGTGGGCGACCGCGTAGCCCACATACCATTTGATTAGCGCGAGGCTCACGACTTGTCCTGATTCCTGCGGCGCGCCACGTTGGCGACCAGCAGCAACAGGATCAGCAAGCCGACGAGGCCGGCCGGGATACCCCAGCGCACCCAGCTCTGCATGAACCACGGGCCCTGCACGTCGTCTGCATCGACCACTTCGCCCGGATGACGCGTATCGAACTGGCGCAGCGTGCCGCTGCCGTCGACGATCGCGACGTCGCCGCGCGACAGCTGCAACGACGCCGGCAAGATCGCTGCCGTATCGCCCACCGTGCGATACGCGATCCCCGACACACTGCCCGACTTGACCGCTTCGATCACGCCGACGCGGTTCAGACCCGACACGTCCGCCAGCATCTTGCCGGATGCATCGGTGAGCGACAGGCGGTCTTTCGACAGACGCGCAAGACTCTTCTCATCGGCGAGCGTGACGTCGGCCGCGAGGAAGGCGCCCTTCGGGCTCACCGCCTGGCCGTCAGGCGCGACGCTGAAGCTCGCACGCGTCGGCGCGATGCCGCTCGCGTTCGCCAGTCGCGCGACGCGCGGCAGCACTTGCGTGGCGTCGTTCAGATACGAGGCCGGCACGATCACATTCGCTTCCGACGCGAAACGCGCCACCATGCCGGTGAAGTCGTCGCCGATCTTCGCGTCGGCGAGCGTCAGATGACTGCTCGGCAGCACGGCAATCGGACGGCCCTGGTCGCGCGCCTGGCAGCCGCCTTCCGGCTGACGCTGGAACACCACGCGCAGCAGGTTGTTCGGTGCGAGCGCGTAATGCGGCACGCGCGCAGTGATGCGCTGCGGCTTGCCGTCGGCGCTCAGCAATTGCGAGCCGATCAGCACGTCGTTGAAATAGACCGAGGCGGTTTGCGCGGTGTTGTTCGGCGTCGGCGATGCGGCCACGTCGAGCACCACGTTACGCGGCAGCTTGCCGTTGCCTGAGGCCGCGCCCAGATCGAAATTCGCGTCCCAGGTGGCACGGCCTTGCACGTCGAGCGTGCGCGGTTGGCCGCCCAGCTGCGACAGTGCGATTTCATCGCCGTGCGAGTTCGGCGCGGTGTCGATCTGATGAACCACGAGACGGCTCGTCACGTCGATCGGACGCCACGTGCGCGCGAGGACCGCGACGGCGTCGTTATCGCCGACCACGATCGCGGTTTGGCCGCCGAGATGCGCAAGGCGCATTTCGCCCGAGGCGAGCGGCTTCGCGATCGGATCGATCGCGCGGGTACGCCATGCATCGAATGCGTCGCTCGCGCCCGGAACGGCACTGACCACCTGCTCGCGCAAGGCATCGAGCGAGGTTTTCAGCGTGTTGCGCACGGTATCGTCGGCGACGATCACATCCGGCGCGAAAGCCGAGCGCGGCGTGAGCGCGATCAAGGCGCCCGCTTCCGCCGGGTTCGCCAGCTTGTGCGAACCGCCCGCCGCCAGCGCGGCAAACGCCGGAATCGCGCGCAGCGGCGCCGGCACCGCGATATCGCTCAGATCGACCGTATCGCCCACAGCCGGCCACGCCCGCGTTGCCGGCGCGCGGCCTTCGCGTTGCAGCAGCGCTTCGACGCGCCAACCCGCATCGAACGCCGGCGCGGCGAGCGTACGCGCGCCGAGCATCACCACCGGCTCGTGCGGCAACGCGCTCCACGCGCTACGCAGATCGACGATCGCATCCGGATCGTAGCGATAGGTCAGACGCGAAGTCGGCGCAATGCGCCAGACGTTGCCGATCGCGGTCTGATCGGTACAGATGTTATCGCTGAGTACCGACGACCAGTCGAGGCCCACGCGCACGAATCCGCTCGGCCGTGCCGCGCCGTCCACGCCGAGACTCGCGGATGCGTCGCCCTGGTCCTGCGTCGGGCTGCGCGACAGGACCGGTGCGCCGTCGAGCGACACCAGCATGGTGGTGCGGCCGCCGTTACCGCGCAGATAGCTGCCGTCGATCTGCAAGGCCGCGTCGCTCAATGACACGCCGGCCGGCACCGGCAGATACAGCTCCTGACGACCGTCCGGCGCACGCAGCACGACCGGATCGCGTATCCCCAGTTCAGCCAGCGACACCGTGCGCGTCGCGAGACGGCCGCTGCCGAGTTGCGCGATGCCGAGTTGCGCGAAGCTGCCGGCGACGTCGGCCGGCTGTTGAGCATAGGCCGTCGAGGCAAGCAACAGCAGCGCGGCAAGTGCATTCAGGCGGGGGTGCGCGAGGCGGCGCATTGGCGTATTGGAGGTCACGTTGTCTGGTCTCGTAATAAGCGCGCAAACGATGAAGCTGATTTGCGCTGCATGGATTATCTGGAACTGCGATCCCGTCTGGCGCGGGTGGCATCACCGGTTGGCCGCCGATGGTCCTGCTAGTGCTTGTGCAACGTCGCTACCGATGGCGGCCTGCCGGCGGTCGCGGTACTGTCCGCGCATGCCTGATGGCTGGGTGGCCGCGCCCTGATGGACCTGAAGTGCGATAGACACATGCGGCGCCACCTGCCGGCAAAAGCCACCGCCGCGTCTGCCTACCCTGCCCGCCTCTGTGTGCGTTTGACATGCGGCAGAACGGCGGCCGGCGCGGCGCTACTGCACGGGCTCGTCAAGCTGGATACGCGCAACCTGCCGAGCCTCGCCGATGCCGCCGCTCACAAATTCGTCGAACGGACGCCCGGTCAGGGCAGCGACGATTCGTTGCGACGCATGGCCGTCGCCGTACGGGTTGATGCGATGCGCGAAGTTGTCGCGCTCGCTCGCGTCCTCCAGCAGGCCTGTCACCGCGCGCACGATCGCTTCGCGTTCCGTGCCGACAAGGCGCACCGTGCCGGCCGCCACGGCTTCCGGACGCTCGGTCACGTCACGCATCACCAGCACCGGTTTGCCGAGCGCGGGCGCTTCTTCCTGCACGCCGCCCGAGTCAGTGAGAATGATTGACGCGCGCTGCATCAGACGCACGAAGCCGAGGTAATCCAGCGGATCGATCAGATGGACGTTGCGCGCCGTGCCGAGGGTTTCCTGCACTGGGCCGCGCACATTGGGATTCAGGTGCACCGGATAGACGATCTGCACCGTGTTGGTTTTGGCCAGGTCCGCGAGTGCTGCGCAGATGTTCGCGAAGCCCGCACCGAAGCTCTCACGGCGATGGCCCGTGACGAGCAGCACCGGCAGCGTGCCATCGAGGAACGGCAGGCGTGCGTCGAGTTCGGCGCGCAGTGCCGCGTCGTTGTCGATACGCCCGGTGGTGAGGTTCAGCGCGTCGATCACCGTGTTGCCGGTCACGATGATCTTGCCGTGCAGCGCTTCGTGCGCGAGGTTCGCCTTTGAGCTCGAGGTAGGCGCGAACATCAGATCGCTCATCACGTCGACCACGCGGCGGTTCATCTCTTCCGGCCACGGCTGCATCAGATTGCCGGTACGCAGACCGGCCTCCACGTGACCGATCGGTATGCGCCGGTGAAACGAGGCCAGCGCCGCCGCGGATGCGGTGGTCGTATCGCCATGCACCAGCACGCGATCAGGTTGAACGGTTGCGAGCACGTCGTCGAGCGACGCGATGAGGCGCGACGCCAGGCCGTTGAGCGTCTGGTTGCCGGTCATCAGGGCGAGATTGTGATGTGGCTTGATCTGGAACAGATCGAGCACCTGATCGAGCATCTGCTGATGCTGCCCCGTGACGCAGACCACCGATTCGATGTCGGCGTTGGCATCCAGTTGTTTGACTAGCGGCGCCATTTTGATCGCTTCCGGCCGCGTGCCGAAAATCGACAGAATCCTCATTGGCATAAGTTCTCGATCTCTCTATGAATGTTTTATTGGCGGCGGGCGATGCGGGGGCCCGCGTTAATATCGCGCCCCTCGTACTTACCGATCTGACTTGCCCGTCGCCGATATTTACCGGCAGTTCCCGGATACGCGGGAACGAATCGATCGGATGCAATAACTGCCGACTGGATTCACGCGAACCTCGTTTGAACGAGCGGCCATTGATAGTGAATCGCTGCGCATTCTAACGCGTATTTCCGCCAGTTTCGCGACGCATTTGGACGATGTGTTGCACATAGACCACCACCGGCACGGTTTGGAACCGGGTTTTTGCCGACGTAGCCGGGTGACTAAGCCGACGCAAACGTTTTCCGTATATTTTTATCGAAGCGTTAAATTCCGACTAACATTCTTCAAATTCGTAAATGTTAAATTTTAATTAACGATTGAATTGCCTAATTTGCTCAAATTTAATCATCTGCTGATTAAGGTGGCGCAAACGTTATCGGCGGACTGATTAACACTTCGGCAATAGCATGCGCTTCCCGCATGAGTTGACTTTGCGCCTCACTTCGCGGCTTCGCGTTCGATTTCTTCGGCCAATTCGGCGATCTGGGATTCTGCGAATACGCGGATGCCGTGCTGTTGCAGCAGCGCGACAGTGACGCCGGTAGCGGGATGGGTTTGGTTGCTAAACGCGCCATCGTAGATGAAGGTGCTGCCGCAGGAGGGGCTGCCGTCGGCGAGCAGTGCGTAGCGGCAGTTTTCTGCCTTGGCGCGGTTGAGCGCGTGGTGAGCGCCCGCGATGAAGAGTGCGGTTACGTCGGTGCCGGTGTTGTCTTTGATTGTTGTCTGGTGCGTCAGGACGTCGGCGCCTGAGCGGCGCAGCTGGATTTCCGCCGGCGGGCGCGGGGTGGGGAAGCCGGCCGCGACTTCGGGGCAGACGGTGACGAGGCGGCCCTCGTCGCGCCAGCGGGCCAGCCACGCGTCATGGGTGGGTTTGGCTTTGCCGTTATAGCGGACGGGGTGGCCGGCGAGGCAGGCGCTGACCAGGATTTTTAGCATAAAGGTGGGGTTTTGCCCTGCGGGCGGGGGGCTTTGGGTTTGTGGATTGTAATCGGGTTTGGGGTTTTGTTTGTGTGAAGGGGGCGGGGTTGGTGCGTTGTTGTTAGGGATGCTGATTTTTTTTGCCTTTGGCGGTGGTATGGGGGTTGCCTGTGGCAATGGTCTTTTGGGGTTGCCTGTGCGGCGCTTGTTCGTCTGTGTGCCTGCGGCGTTGGGATTTTCCTGGGTTTTTTGCCTGCGCGGCGCTTGTTCGTCTGTGTGCCTGCGGCGTGGGCCTTTCCTTGAATTGATATTGGTCTATTAGCGTTGCCCCTGTGCGGGGCGGCACCTACTTTTCTTTGCCTGCCGCAAAGAAAAGTAGGCAAAAGAAAGCGGCTCGAACCCCCTGCTAAGCGGGTCCCCCGCGCAGCCACGGTAGTGGTGCATCTGGAATCTGTGTTCTCGCACACTCCGCGTCAGTGACAAGGCAGTCATACTTCCCGCCTCGCACTACGTGCTCGCCGGAACGGACCATCAGGATGACTGACGGCTTCGCTCAGCCGGACTGTTGGGCGTCGTCCTCTGCTGGACGTCATACTTCCGACGCGCGCTGCGCGCGCCGAAGCGCATTACTTAAACCGATGCCGCGCGCGCCGAACGGTACCTCTTGAAACCGCCTGCTGCGGTTTTGCGCTCGCATTTTAATCGGCACCACAGCCGCTTGCGGACCCCGCCTTCTAATTGCTTGGGTACCTCGCCGAGGCGAAGCCGATGGCCCCCACCACGCCCAACCGAAGCCGGTGGTTTCCCATGCAGACCCATCCGCGACGCACGCAGTGCGGAGTGGGAGCTGATGAGCCCTTTGTCACCGGGGCCGAATGTGCGAGGGCACGGATTCCAGATGCACCACTACCGTAACTGCGCGGGGGACCCGCTTAGCAGGGGCTTCGAGCCGCTTTCTTTTGCCTACTTTTCTTTGCGGCCGGCAAAGAAAAGTAGGTGCCCCCCCGCACAGGGGGAACGCTAATAAACCACTAACAAATCAAGGAAAGGCCAACGCCACAGGCATACAGACCATCAAGCGCCACGCAGGCAAAAAACCTAAAACACCCCCATAAGCTTGGAAAGCTCCGAAACATACTCCCCGTACAGGGGATCACCCTTAACCTGATCAGGCTCCCGCGGCCGCGGCAAATCGATCTGCAAATCGTGCACAACCTTCCCCGGCCGCTCCGACATCACCAAAACCCGATCCGACAAAAACACCGCCTCATGAATACTATGAGTAACAAGCAAAACAGTCAGCGTACTCTGCTGCCAGATCCGCAGAAGCTCAACATTCAACCGATCCCGCGTCAACGCATCCAACGCCCCAAACGGTTCATCCATCAACATCACCCGCGGCTCGAGCAACAGAATCTGCCCAATCGCAGCACGCTGCCTCATCCCGCCAGACAGCTCATGCGGATACCGGTCGGCAAACGCCGTCAACCCCAACGTCTCAAGCAAGCCAGGAAGCCGCGCTTCCACCTGCGTCCGCGGCACATTCCTCAACTTCGCGCCTAACCGGATGTTCGCCCCGACCGTCAGCCAGGGCAGCATATTGCTCGTCTGAAACACCACGCCAATATCCGGCACCGGCGCGGAAATCGGCTCGGCGCCAAGCAGAATCCGCCCGCCATCGCATGGCACAAGTCCCGCCACCATCCGCAGCAAGGTGCTCTTGCCACAGCCGCTCGGCCCAAGGATCGAGACGAACTCGCCCTGGCGAACCTGCATCGATACATCGTCGAGCGCGCTGAACGCCCCCGCCCCACCCCGCGCAGCAAATCGCTTGCCGACCTTCTCGACGGAAATCAGCGCGGGCGCCGCTTCGTCGCGATGCAAAGGATGAACCTGTGCGCCGGTTGCCGCGGCGCGCTGCACAATACGCAACTTGTCGACCAGTGCCATCAGACCGTCACTCCTCTCCACCACACGCCGCGCGAAATCAGTTCGACGGCCCAGTAAAACAGCATCGCCAGCAAGGTCACCATCAGGATCGCAGCGAACGACAACGACGTCTGCGCGTTCGATGTCGCAAACACGATCAGATGCCCCAACCCCGACTCCGAACCAATGAACTCGCCGACAATCGCGCCGATGACCGCCAACGGCATCGCGATCTTCAACCCGTCAATCAGCGCAGGCAACGCAGCAGGCAAACGCAAATACCAGAAGGTCTTGGCCTGCGAGGCACCCAGCGCCCGAAAATGCTCGTCCAGGTTGCGCGGCACCCCAGCGAGCCCGCCCATCGTCGCGATCACGATCGGGAAGAACGCGAACAGCACGGCCGCCGCCAGCTTCGATGCAAACCCATAACCGAACCACACGATCAGCAACGGCGCGAGCGCGATCTTCGGCATGCTCTGCAACGCGGTGACAAGCGGAAACAACGTGCGCCGCGCAATGCTCGACATGCTCGCGAGCAAGCCGATCGTCAGGCCGCCGATCAGCGCCAGCGCAAATCCGGCAAACACTTCCCACGCGGTCGCCAATGTATCGGACAGCAACTGGCCACGCATTTCCCAACCGGCCGCAAAAACCTGCGACAGCGCCGGCAGCACATATTCGCGCGTGCCCGTCCAACGCACGCCGAACTCCCAGATCAAGCCAATCACGATCCAGAACGAGACGGTTTCGATCAATCGCTTCATGAGCATTCCGAGTTATTCGTTATCAGACGAATGGGGCGAACCGGATGAATCGCCTTTCGCTAAATCTTGCGAAGCGTTCGAAGCCGTGTTCTGTGCCGCTGCCTCTGCCGTTTTTTGCGCCACCAGATGCGGTGGCGGCGGCACGACAAAGCGCTCGAAGCGGTACTGGTCGAACGATTCGATCGTACGCTCCCACACCTGCGGCTCGTGCGCGTCACGCTCGCCGATCTGCGTCATCTCGCAGTACACCTCGACATTGTTACCGTCCGGATCCTTGAAGACGAGGAACAGGTTGTTACCCGGACCGTGCCGGCCGATACCACGCACGATCTCGACACCGTGCTCCTGCAATACCTTCACCGAGCGCTCCATCTCTTCGTAGCTGTCGATCAGATAGGAAAAGTGCTCGAGGCCGGGGCGCGAATAGCGCGGCAGATCGTTGAAGTCGGCGGAATCTTTCGGCAGCTGCGCAAGCGCGAGATCGTGGTGATCGCTGCCGGCGCGCAGAAACACCATCTGGTCGCCGATCCAATCCGATACTTTGAGGCCCAGCACGTCGGTATAAAACTGCGCGGACTTCTTGATGTCGCGCACCATCAGCACCATGTGCCCAAGCCGCTTCGGACGCAAACTGTTCATTACCTGTCTCCTGTGTCGACCAGAGTTAGCGCTTTAGCGCTTACTCTGGTCCCATACAAAGTTGTCGACGGGAGTTGGCGCTTTAGCGCTTACTCCCGTCCCATGCACCGTATGTCGACCAGAGTTGGCGCTTTAGCGCTTACTCCAGTCCCATACAACATAATTGCTGTACGCCCACGCCTCGCGCGGGCTGGTTGGAGCGAACGCGTCGTCCAAGCGACGTGCCGCCCCCGAACGGGTTCATTCAACAAACTGATTCGTATAGAGATCGGCCGCCTTCACCTTCGAGCCGGTGCCGAACGCACGCGACACAAACGCAGCAGTAGCATCCATGCGCGCGGGACGCAGCCAGCCGGTCTTGTGCTGCGCGGGATCGTCGGCGATCAGGCCGTTGGTCTCGACGATCTGCTGCAACAGGATCGCCTTGTCGAGCACCGGATAGAGCGCGCCAATCGCATCGGCGGCTTCCTGCGGATGCTCGCGCATCAGCGCATAACCCCGATACGTTGCGGCAAGAAAGCGTTTGACCACATCGGGATGCTGGGCCACGAACGCATCCGTGGTCACGATGCCGTTACCCATCATATCCAGACCATAATCCCGGTAGTAAACCTTGCCGAGCTGCTGCCCCGCGCGCTTCGCCAACGCCGCTTGCACGGGCAGGCTCGCGCCTTCCCAGCACTCGGACAAGTCGATGCGCTTCTGCAGCAGCGCGGTATTGATCACCGCCGGGTCGAGGCGCACGGTCTTGATCGCGTCCGGCGCCAAGCCGTTCTGCCTGAGCCAGGCGGGCATGATGTTCTGCACCGGTGAGGCCCCGCCGCCACCCAGCGTCATCCCCGAGAGGTCCTTCAGCGTGTTCACTTTGAAGCCGGGCCGCTCGAGATAGCACATCGCGCCGGGCCAGCGCGTATTGATCGCGCCGACCATCACCGTATGTCCACCGTGCGCGCGGTTCAGCATCACGCTGACGGGGTCGCCGTAGCCGAATTCGAACAGGCCCTCGTCCACTTCATTGACGGTGCGCTGACCGCCGTAACCCCGCATCACGCTGACGTCGAGGCCGGCGTCACGGTAGTAGCCCTCCGCCTGCGCAAGCAGGATGCCACCGGTGCTGCCCTGCGGCAGCCACGCGAGATTGACGCGCACCGTATCGGCCGCGTGGGCGCTCGTGAAAAGCGCCGTGGCAGCCAATGCAACTGCGCGCAATGCAGCCTGCTGCTTCAGTGGCTGAACCAGCCGTCGTAACGCGTGCCGTACCCGCTGCAACATGTCGTGTTCCCCGTCTATGAGTGGCGTGAGTGGATGGCGCGGCGAGCGTGCTAGCGCTCAGCCGGCGACCAGCGGATTCTCGATCGAGCCGATCCCGTCGATCGAAGCGACCATCACGTCGCCCGCCTTCAGATAAATGCCGCGCCCCATGCCGACGCCGGTCGGCGTACCCGTCGCGATCAGGTCGCCCGGCTGCAGCGTGAGGATCGTCGATAAATATTCGATCTGCTCGGCAATGTTGAAAATCATCCCGGACGTGTTGCCGTCCTGCATCATTTCGCCATTCACCGCGAGGCGCATGCGCAGATTCTGCGGCTCGGCAATGCACGCGCGCGGCACGAACCAGGGGCCGAGCGGGCCAAAGGTATCGAAACTCTTGCCGCGAAACCAGTCGTGTTTGAACGGATAGTCGGTGCGGCGATTCAGGTCGCGCGCGCTGACGTCGTTGAGAATCGTGTAGCCGGCGATGTAGTCGTAAGCGTCTTCCTTAGCGATGTGGCGGCCGGTCTTGCCGATCACCACGGCCAGTTCCACTTCCCAGTCGACCCGCTCCGCGTGCGGCGGAATCACCACATTGGCAAGCGTCGGCACCACGCTCGTCTCGGCTTTCATGAACATGTACGGCGTGCTTTCCTCACGCGGCGCCAACTCCGTGCCCATCTCCTGCGCGTGCTCGTAATAGTTCGACGCCGCCGCGAAAATGCGCCGCGGCTGGTACGGCACGCACAGCGTGTGACCGGCGAGCGGCGCGACGTCGAGCGTGCCCGCTTCGATCGCCCGCGCGGCGGCTTCAAGGCGTTCGACGGTCGCCGCGCCGCCCGCTTCCCACCCGGCGATCAGCGTGCCGACGTCGGCCAGCGGCGCCGCTGAAGCGGTCTGCTTCAACACGGCTTGTGCGTCGTACAGCATGTTGCCGACCGCCAGGCCGGTGGCCGCGCGGCCATTCAATTCATAAGTTGCGATACCAAACCAGGTCACGTGTTGCCTCGCTTTTTGCGTTTGTAGGGTGTTAGTTAGCTGCTATCGAGGGTTCAATAATTCGTATACATTCAGTCATCTGTGTATTTTTATTAAAATCCTCGTATACACTAATCGGGGCATGAACACGTTCGCGCGTACACTGCATGGGCCTGCAGAGGCCGGATATGCGCGGTGGCGATTGAGGCGGTTGAGTCGCTGGCGCATAATGGGGCCGCTTGCTCACGGTTTCGCTCAACCCACGACCATCACGATGACGACGCTCTCCTCCAAGATCTACCGCCTGCTGTGCGACGAGATCATCGACGGCACGCTCGAACCGGGCCAAAAGCTCGAAGAAGCGGTACTTGCCGAACGCTTCAACGCCTCGCGCACGCCGATCCGCGAAGCGCTGCGCGAACTCGCCGCCCGCGGCCTCGTCGAACTGACGCCGCGCAAGGGTGTGGTGGTCGCACAGTTCAGCATCGACGAACTGGCCGACATGCTCGAAGCGATGTGCGAACTCGAAGCACTGTGCTGCCGCTTGAGCGCGCAGCGCATGAGCCTCGTCGAGAAGAAGCAGCTCGAAGAGCTCCAGACCGAAATGAACGCCGCGATCGCGCGCGGCGATGAAACGGAGTACTTCCAGCTCAATCGCGAATTCCACGAACTGATCTGCAAGGGCGCGCAAAGCAAATCGCTGGCGTCGATCATGGCCGTCCAGCGGCAGCGTCTGGCGGGCTTTCGTGCCGCGCAGCCGGCTTCGCCGTCGCGCTTCGAAGCCGCCACCGACGAGCATCGTGAGATCGTCTCCGCGATCCTCAACTCCGAACCGGAACGTGCGTACAACGCGATGCGCGACCACACGGCGCGGCTGTCGATCGTCGTGCTCGGCCGGCTCAAGCGCCAGCGCACCGAGCGCGAGAACGCCTGAGCTTTTGATCAGCAAGCGTCGAGGCTGGCGCTGTGTCGGCTGAAGCCCATACGGTAGTTGCATGCGCCGCACTGGGCGCATACGCCGCAGCGGCTGCGGTCGCAGCATGCTCATGCGGCCACCACCGCAAGCGATGCCATCGACGACATCGAAAAATCCAATGCCTGCAACTGCTGCAACAGCGCGCCGGACTGCGCCGGATTCATCGGCGTGAGCGGCGGCCGCACCCGCGTCCACTCGGCATCTTTAGCGAAGTGCGCGACGATGCTTTTCAACGCGGGGATCATCGGTTGCGCCTGTACGGCTAAGCGAACCGTCGCGACCTTGCCTTCCCACACCGCCCTTTCTTCCAGCGTCGCCGCATTCAGCAGACTGGCGATGGCATGCGGCTGAATATTCGCCGTCGCCGAAATGCAACCGGCTGCGCCGAGCGGCAGCGCTTTGCCGAGCAAGCCCTCGGAAGCGGGAAACACCGCGAAGCCGGGAAACTTCTCCAGCATCGCAGCGGTATTGGCCCAGTCGCCTGAACTATCCTTGATGCCGACCACCGTTTGCGGATACGCCGCGATCAACCGTTCGATTAGCGTGTGCGTGATCGGCACGCCGGTGAACTGCGGGATGTGATACAGCAACACACGCAATTGATCCGAGCCGACGGCCTGGATCACGTCGGAGTAATAGGCGAACAGACCATCGTCGCTGACGCCCCTGTAGAAAAACGGCGGCAGCATCAACGCGCCGGCGCAACCGGCTTCAGCGACGTGACGCGTCAAGGCGATCGCATCGGGCAGCGCGCATGCGCCGGTGCCCGGCAACATCTGCGCAGGATCGATGCCGGCTTCGATCACCTGATCCAGCAACGCGTGACGTTCGGCAAGACTCAGCGAGTTGGCTTCGCTATTCGTTCCGAACAGCGCGAGCCCCGCGCCCTGCCCAACCAGCCACCGACAGAACGCGACGAAACGCGGCGCATCGACACCCAGCGCAGCAGTGAACGGCGTAACGACCGGCGCGAACACGCGCGGCTTTGCAAAAGCAGACGGACGACTGATGGACATGCGGATCTCCTGATTGGCTGGACGGCTAGGCGTGGACGCTGACGTGGACCATCACGCGCTGAAAAAATCGAGCATCGCGTCACCTAACACCGTCTCGCCCGAATCGAAATGCGCGACAACCGATGTGTGGTTGTGCCGCAGCATCTGCATGAAGCGCGGCGCGCGTTTGGGCGCGGCGTCACTGGCGCGTTGACGCGCTTGCAGTACGCGCTCGAAGAAAGCCGCGCCGTAGGCATCCAGATAAGGGTTCTCGTATTCGGCGACGACCACCATCAGCGGTGTGTCGAAATGGGCCGCGTGAGTCAGCGGCGACCGCACGGCGTAGCGTGCTTCGTCCGCGCCG
Source organism: Burkholderia sp. GAS332 (assembly GCA_900142905.1). Taxonomy (NCBI): domain Bacteria; kingdom Pseudomonadati; phylum Pseudomonadota; class Betaproteobacteria; order Burkholderiales; family Burkholderiaceae; genus Burkholderia; species Burkholderia sp. GAS332. The sequence continues at coordinate 3,556,024 of FSRV01000001.1, forward strand.
AAATAGGCGCGCACGCCGGCTGCGTTCGGGTTGTCAGGAAGCACGTCGGCTGCGAGCCGTGCGCTGATCAGTACCGCACCGGCGACAGCCGAGGCACTTTCGCGCAAGCCGGCAAACAACGGATCGCACAGATACGTGGCGACATGCGCGCCGCCCGCCGAATGGCCGACTAGAAAGATCCGCTGCGGATTGCCACCGAATTCGGCGACATGCTTCCGTGCCCACGCCAAAGCGGCGGCGACGTCGTCCGCGCCGGCGGGATACGGCGCCGCAGGCGCGAGCCTGTATTCGACGTTCAGCGCGACGCAGCCCTGCCGCGCAAACCAGCGCGACACGTTGTCGTAAATGAGTCCGTTGAAGCTCTTGCTGCCGCGCAAAAACGCACCGCCGTGGACGAACAGCACGACATCGGCGTTGCCCTTCTCCCTCGTTTGCGCGGAAGCAAACACATCCAGACACTGCCGCTCATGGCCGCCGTACACCATATCGCGCGCCACCTCGAACGACTCGCCTGCATCCCGCGCAGCAGCCACCAACGGCGAATAAGCCTCGATCACCAGATCGCGATGCGTATTGATGTCGCTTCCCCACACCGGCCCGATCTGCGCAAAGCGCTGCCTGAGCGTGGCGGACAGACTGCCCAACGGTTCCTGCAAGGTGTGCATCGGTGGTCCTCATACAGTGCGGCGAGTCAGCGCTAACGGCGGCGACCGGCGGATGAGAACCATTCTGGTATATCAAATTGTTTTTGTGTATACATTTGTTATACGTAGTATACCTAGTGAAGTTGCGGACACACTTGATTCACAGTCACGGCAACCCTCCCTTCGCCGACAGGCGATTCATCTGCAGGACAACCCGGGACAACCCAAGGACATCTCATGGACAAGCTCCGCCACATCGCGCTCTCGGTCGAGGATCCCGAAGCCGCCGCGCAATTCTTCGAACAGGCATTCGGCATGCGTCGCGCGGGCAACGCGATGCGCGGCATCTATATGACGGACGGCACCATGAACGTGGCGCTGCTCAACTTCAAGGACGAGACCGTCCCTGGTTACGCGGGCCTGAAAGATGTGCGCGGCGTGATCCACTTCGGCATGTGGGTAGACAGCGTCGAAGACACCGCGGCGCGCGTGGTCGCGGCGGGCGGCACCTATCTAACGGGCCGCCACGAAAAGGATCCGAACGTGTTCTACGAAGTGAAGTACCGGATGCCCGACGGCACCGTGTTCGATATCACTGAGAACGGCTGGAAAGGCGCGGTGAAGGACGTGGCGCCTGCCGCGCAAACCGCCGATCCACAGTCATGAGCGCGGCCATAAGCGCAGACACGAGCGGCAGGCATGTGCTGGCGCTGATCGCGCTGCCCGACGCGACGCTCGATGCGCTGCGGCGCGACTACACGCTTCACTATCATCCCGACGGTTGGGGCGCAGCCTTGCCCGCCGGCGTTGATCCAGTGAGCGTGCGCGCGGTGGTGACCAACGGCTCGACCGGTTTGTCCGACGCGCAGATGGCCATGCTGCCCGCGCTCGAGATTGTCAGCGCGTTCGGCGCGGGCTACGAGAACGTCGACGTGGCCGCTGCCACGCGACGCGGCATCGTGGTGACGCATGCGCCCGGCGCGAATGCGGCGACCGTCGCCGATCACGCCATCGGCTTGCTGCTCGCACTCGCACGCGGCTACGCGCCGCTCACCGAGGCCGTACGTGCCGGTCATTGGCGCACTTCACGTGCCGAGCGGCCCACGTTGACGGGCGCGCGCCTGGGGATAGTCGGGATGGGACGCATCGGCCGGCTGATCGCGGTTCGCGCACAAGGCTTCGATATGACGCTCGGTTATCACGGACGGCAGCCGCATGCCGATGCGCCAGGCCGCTACTACGCGGACCTCATCGAGCTTGCCGCCAACAGCGACTTTCTCGTGATTGCCTGCAACGGCGGCGCCGCGACGAAGCATCTGGTGAGCCGCAAGGTGCTGCAAGCGCTGGGGCCGAACGGCTACGTAGTGAACGTGTCGCGCGGCTCCGTGCTCGACACGCAGGCATTGATCGACGCCCTCGCTCACGCCGCGATTGCCGGCGCCGGACTCGACGTGATCGAAGACGAACCCGAGGTGCCTCGCGCGCTGCTCGATCATCCCGACGTGCTCATCACGCCGCATATCGCGGGCCGCTCGCCCGCTTCCTTGATCGCGCAGCGAGACGCATTACTCGCCAGTCTGTCCCAGCACTTCGCAGACGTACCCATCGAATTCGCGGTGCGCGCTGCGTGAAACGTGGCGGCGCAGCTTCGCGCCGCCACCTGACGCCTGATTGCTGTCCCATGGTCGCCTGCTGATGTCCCGCCGTCGCTTCATTGCTGTCTCGTTCCCGCCTCGCTGACGTCCCGTTGTCGCTTTGTTGCTGTCTCGCTCCCGCCTCGCTGATGTTCCGCTGTCGCCTCACCGATGTCGCGCTGTTCTCTCGTTGTTCCCAACTGCACAAGAGGTTCCGCCATGAACGTTCGATCGTTGGGCGCGCTCGCGCTCAGTTGCGCCGCCGCATGGGGACTCGCGTCCCACACGGTTAAAGCGCAAACGTCTGTCACGCTGTATGGGCTCATCGGGCTCGATATCGCCAGCACCAAACGCAGCAACGGGCCGCCCGCCGCCATTGCCGAACAGAGTCCGGGATTGACGGCGCCTTACTGGGGCATCCGGGTCAACGAGGAGCTCGGCGCCGGCTATCGCGCGATCGCCGTGCTCGAGAGCTTCTTTCAGCCGACCAACGGCGGCGTCGGCCGCACCTCCGCCGATCCGTTCTGGGGCCGCAATGCGTATGTCGGCATCGCCGGGCCGTTCGGACGCGTGACGCTCGGACGGCATACCGACCTGCTCTACCTCGCCGAGCAGGCCGTCAATCCGTTTCAGGCGTCGATCCTGTTTTCGCCCATCGTGATGCAGACCTTCACCGCGCCGTATGGCGGCGCCATTGCGGGCGATACCGTGTGGAACAACGGCATCCAGTACACCAGCCCCGATCTACACGGACTGACCACCACCGCGGTGTATGCGCCGGGCGGTTTCGCGGGCGCGGACGGCACGTACAACGCTGCGTTATCGACGCTCTATGCAGGGGGTTCGCTCACCGCTGTCGCGACCGTACAACGCACACGCGTGGTCGCCGGTGTGGCGTCGCCGACACAGAACGCGTACATCGTCGGCGCGGCCTATGATTTTTCGCTCTTCAAGCTGTACGGCGCGGTGCAAGGCCTGCGTACCGATTCGACCAACGTCGGCGCGCACACCTACGAAGCCGGCCTCTCGGTGCCGCTGACCTCCCAGCTCACCGCGCTAGCGGAATGGGCGTACACGCGCTGCAGCGCGCCGAAAAACACGGTCACCGCCCGCAATACAGGCTCCGCGGGCCTCGACTATTTCCTGTCGAAACGCACCGATCTGTACCTCGTCACCGTCTACGACAGGCTCTCCGGCTCTGGCACAGCAATGACCTATGCGGCCGGAATCCGGCATCTGTTTTGACGCGCTATGCCATCCGGGTCAACCCGCTATAACTAAATCGCTGTTTTGTATAAAAAAATAAATCTCGAAATCCAAATTTTGCCGTGGGTATAATTTTTACCAGTTTGTGTATACACGACAAAAAGGACGTAACCGCGGCTGTCGCGCGCGACGACAGCACTCTCTACCACACGAAAAGAACAACGATTTGTTTGGAGATTGAATGAAAAAGAAGGCACTCGTGTCAGGCGCCGTCATGCTCGCATGCGCCGGGGCACACGCTCAGTCGAGCGTCTGGCTGTCGGGTTATGTCGACCTGAACATCGAACATCTGATTTCTTCGGGCTCCGGCGGAAACATGACGCGCATGTCGAGCGGCGGCCTGAACAACTCGCGCTTCAACTTGAGCGGCGTTGAAGATCTGGGCGGCGGCAACAAGGCCGTGTTCACGGTCGAGCCGATGTTCTCCGCCAATACCGGCGTGCAGTCGACGCAGTTCCGCCAATCGTTCGTGGGGCTGAAGGGCAACTGGGGTGAAGTGACGATGGGCCGGCAATTCACGCCCTCGTACTGGATTGCGGGCTACGCCGATCCGACGTGGGCCGCCGACTTCAGTATGGTCAACAACATGGAGTTTTTCTACGCGTCGTATCGCGTGGACAACGCGATCCAGTACAAGACCCCGACCTTCTACGGCTTCACGGGCCGGATCATGGCGACGACCGGCGTAGGCGACAGCACCCGCGCGGGGCGTTTCCTGAGCACCAGTATCGACTACCGGCACGGGCCGATTTTCCTCGGCGCGGTGAGCGAGTTGCAGTACACGCGCGATATCTTCAACGCGTCGCAAATCCATTCGTCGCGTGACAACTATTTCGCTGCCGTCTACAAGTTCGGCGGTTTCGAGCCCACGCTGATCTATCACACCTACAACGGCTACTACGCGTATCCGCCGTACGTCGCGTTCAATTCGCAGGGGTGGGATGCGCAGATCGGCGCACGCTGGAATATCGACGGCCGCAATCGCCTTTACGTCAGCGTGGTGCATCGTCACGACGACAACAACACGAGCATTTCCAGCGCGACCGGCGGCGTGATTGGCTACATCTACGGTTTGTCGAAACGGACCGACCTGTATGCCACTTTCGCGCACGTGAAGAGCCAGCACGATGTGCCGGTCGCCTACCCTGTGACGTTCCAGGAATATCCGAACGGCGGACAGAATCCGAGCGGCTTCCAGTTCGGGATTCGTCACGCGTTCTAATATAAAAAGGAGGAAGCCCATGCTTCGCAAACGCAATCTGAAATCAACTCTCGCAACCGGCGTCCTGCTGACCTTCGTGTCCGCAGCGGCTTGTGCAGCCACGGAGGCTACGCCGACTGCAGCCGCGCCGGACAGTGCGGCATCGGCCGGTGCCGCATCCGCAGTTCAAGTGACGCCTGGCACGCCGACTGTCAAGGACCCCTACCTCGCGCAATGGCTACGCCTCACGCCCGACCGCCGGCCGGGCCCGCTCAAGCCGGGTGTCGACTACGGCATGGACCCGGCCACCGGCCAGTTCGTGTGGCCGAAGGCCACCCCGGAAGTGCACCAGGGCCAGCGCTTCCCGGGAGAAATGACCACATGGGACAAGAAGAGCTATACCAAGGACGTGACTGTTCTGGCCTTCTATCCTCTTGTCGATTCGCCCTTCCACGCCTGGAACAACATTGCCGACTTCGACGGACACCGTTACCTCTATATCCACGACCGCGACTATTTGCGGATCATGGACGTCACCGATCCCGCCAACGGCAAGATCGTGTTTTCGAGCGGCGGCACTTGGGGACCGAAGGGACCGACCGAGAAGTTCGACCCGAACAATGTGCATGGCTATCTTGGCGGCGCCACCATTGTGTGGAGCAAGAAGCTCGGCAAGCCGGTCCTCGTCGCCTCGTTCGAAATCGGCCGCTATGGCTTGATGACCGACAAGAGCGAGCAGCCTGACAAGGTCGAAGCGCAACGTCATTACAACTCGCTCAAGGGCTTCAAGGTTTTCCAAATGGACGGCCCGCTGCCAAGCCAATGGAAGCTGATCGCCACGCGTACGACCGACTACAAGCATCCCGATGCACCGGTGGGTCAACAGCAGGGTTCCGGGTCACTCGATGCGCCGGAGTACTACGGCGGCAAGTACATGATCCTCTCGGCGGCGCCGGACGACAGCTACGGGTTGACCGAGTATCCGAACTATCTGTATTCGCCGGGTTATCAGGTCTGGGACATGTCGGATCCTGCTGATCCTAAGTTCGTCTCGCAGATCTCCGTGCCGGGGCAGAAACTCGGTAATGAATCTGACGAACAGGCTTATCTGACGAACCCGCGTGCTGGTAACCGGACCTCGTGGATGGGCTCGCGCATTCCAATCTTCTTGCCGAAGCCTTTGGAACAAGGCGGCAAGATTGGCTTCGGCGCGATGGGCGGCCTGGGTCTTTATTCGTTCGACCTGTCCAACCCGGCGAAGCCGAAAGTGCTGGGCAATGTGAATACTGCGCCGAGCTTTGCCGGCACCGAGTACGACAACGCTGACGTCAGCCAGTATGAGCGCACGGGGTTCGTACTGACGAGCGGGTATCCGATGAACCGCGATTGCTACGAGCCGTACAAGGACATCTTTGTCGTCGACGCGCGCGATCCGTCGCATCTGAAGGTCGCGGGCAAGCTGCCGCAGCCGACACCGCCTGAAGGCGCGCCGTTCACGAGTTTCTGCCAGCGTGGCGGCAACTTTGGTCCGAAGCGTTCGAACGCGATTGGGCAGCCGGGGGGCTCGCGTCAGGGCGTGATTCCGTATTCGTTCTATAACGCTGGCGTGCAGATTTTCGATGTGCGCAATCCGGAGAAGCCGACGATTGCCGGGTATTTCGTGCCGGCGCTGGCGGATGAGAGCGAGTTGCCGAGTTATACCCTTGGCAAGGGTGTGCTGGCGATTTACACCGAGTATGACCGCAACATCATTTGGGCCTTTACGGAGAATGGTGCTTATGCGTTGTCGACGCCGCTGTTGGGCAAGCCGGTGATTGGCGCTCCGGCCAAGCCGTGGCCGCCGCGGTAACTTGTTTGGGTTTCTTCACTTCTCCATGTTGGTTTGTTGAGCGCTTTGCCCTGCCGGCGGTTTTCGTCGGTGGGGTTTTTTGTTTTTTACTGAGGTGAAATTGTGAGAGCGATGTTTCGGGTTGGGTTTGTTGTGGCTGTCGCTGGGTTGGTTTGTGGGGGTTCTTTTGCTGCGGCGCCGGAGGGTGGGGCTGTTACTACTGGTGGGATTTCTGCTAGCGAGCAAACTTGTCGCGCTTGTCATGCATTGGATACGACCAAGGTCGGGCCGCCGTTTAGGGCTATCGCCGAGCGGTATCGGGGGGATTCGGACGCGGTTGCGAAGCTTAAGAAGAGTATGTTGGAAGGGAGTTCAGGGAAGTGGAATACCGGGGCTCAGATGCCGCCCAATGCGATTTCGGCCGCTGACGCGGAGCGGTTTGCGCATTGGATTTTGGGGATTAAATGAGAGGTTGGTTTTTTGCCTTTGGCGGCGGCATTGTTTATTGCCTAGGGTAGTGGACTTTTCTTGACTTCTTTGCCCGCGCGGCGCTTTGGTTGTGCTTTTATGGCGTTGGCCTTTCCTTGATTTCTTAGTGGTTTGTTAGCGTTGCCCCTGTGCGGGGCGGCACTTACTTTCTTTGCCGCCGCAAAGAAAGATAAGCAAAGAAAGCGGCTAGCCCCCCCTGCTAAGCGGGTCCCCCGCACAGTAGCGGTAGTGGTGCATCTGGAATCCGTGCCCTCGCACATTCGGCGTCAGTGACAAAGCGCTCATCAGCTCCCACTCCGCACTGCGTGCGTCGCGGATGGGTCTGCATGGGAAACCAGGGGCTTCGGTTGGGCGTGGTGGGGGCCATCGGCTTCGCCTCGGCGTGGTACCCAAGCAATTAGAGGCGAGGTCCGCAAACGGCCGCGGTGCCGATCAAAATGCGAGAGCAAAACCGCAGCGGGCGATTTCAAGAAGTACCGTTCGGCGCGCGCGGCATCGGTTTAAGAAATACGCTTCGGCCCGCGCACCGCGCGCCGGAAGTCTGACGCCGAGTAGACGTCAAAACCCCAACACTCCGGAGCGAATCCGTCAGTCATCCTGATGTTCCGTTCCGGCGAGCACGTAGTGCGAGGCGGGAGGTATGACTGCCTTGTCACCAGGGCTGAATGTGCGAGGGCACAGATTCCAGATGCACCACTACCGCGACTGTGCGGGGGACCCGCTTAGCAGGGGCTTCGAGCTGCTTTCTTTTGCCTACTTTTCTTTGCAGCAGGCAAAGAAAAGTAGGTGCCCCCCCGCACAGGGGGAACGCTAAAAAACCACTAAGAATGCAAGGAAAGGCCAACGCCGTAGGCACACAGACGAAGAAGCGCCGCGCAGGCAAAAAAACCAGGCAAAGCCCAACACCATAGGAAAACCAACAACCAAACCGCGCCACCGGCAAAAACCACTACACCATCTCGGCACGGGCCGCCTCGCCGGCCCTCCCCCGATACCAAACAAAATAAACAACCAGCAAAACAACAACAAACGGCACACCAATCACCAAGGTCATCCGAAACTCCCGAGTAAACCACGTAGTGACCAAAGCACTCACCATCAGCCCTGCGCCAAGCAGAGAAGTAACCGGATACCCCCACATCCTGAACGCCAGCGGCAACCCCTTATGCTTATGCCGAAAAAAGAAATGCGTAACAAAAATCATCAGCCACGTGAACATGGCCCCAAACATGGACACAGACATCATCAACACAAACGAAGCATCCGGATAAACCACATTCAGCACAGTCGCCAACGCAATCCCAATCGTCGACAGCCAAAGCGCCGCAACCGGAACCCCTTTAGGATTTAGAGCCCCCAGCCGCCGCGGCGCATACCCCGCACGGGAAAGACTAAACATCATCCGCGTCGTGATATAGAGCTGGCTATTCATCGCCGACAACGCCGCCACCAGAATCACAAAATTAATCACGCCCGCCGCCCCAGGCACATGCGTCGCCGCCATCACCCGCACGAACGGGCTCTCATCCGTGCCCGCCGCATTCCACGGCACAATCGCCAGCATCAACGCCAACGTCAGCAAATAAAAGAACACCAGCCGGAACATCGTCGCGCGAAACGCCCTCGTAATCGCCTTCTGCGGATCGCGTGCCTCACCCGCCGCCACCGCAATCATCTCGATGCTCAAATAACTGAAAATCGACACGATCACCGCGACCCACATGCCCCACACACCCTTCGGAAAAAAGCCGCCGTGTGACGTGTAATTGCCAAAGCCAATCCCCGAACTCGCCGGCGCACCGAACACCACATAAGCGCCCAGCAAGATGAAACCGACAATCGCCACAATCTTCAGCATCGAAAACACATACTCGACCGCGCCGAATACTTTCACGCTCACCGAGTTAATGCCGATCAGCGCCGCCGAAAAACCGACGATCCAGTACCACCCTGGCACCGCGGGAAACCAATACTTCATGTACACGGCAATCGCCGTCACCTCGGTGCCGACCGCAAACACAATCGACGACCAGTACGCATAGCGCACCAGAAATCCCGCCCACGGCGCAATGTAGTGCTCGGCATAAGCGCCGAACGATCCCGACGTGGGATGCGCGACGGTCATCTCGGCAAGACACCCCATCAACAACAGCGCGATCAGCGCCCCAATCGCGTAGCTCACAAGCACGCTCGGGCCCGCAAAGCCGATGGCGAATCCACTGCCGAGAAACAGGCCGGTCCCGATCGCACCGCCAATCGCAATCATCGATAACTGCCCCGTCGACAATCCACGGTGCAACCCCTTCTCGCGCTCGACAATCGTGTCGAAGCCTCGCTGCTCTTGCGTCATCTTTGTGTCTCCTCCTGGATGCGGTTGCGTACATGGACGCAACCGCCGGTGCCGCGTTGTCGTATTACTTGTCTTGCTCGAATCGCGGCGCTTGTCTGCTTACTGAATCGTCATTGCGTCGTCATTGAGTCACCGTGCTCGCATCACAGCTTAGGTCGCCCATCACGTCACCGATTTACGTGCTTTAAACTCGTCGGTATTCCACGCACCGGTCGAGATGATGTCCTTGAGTTGGGCGATGGTGTCCCAGATATCGACGTAGCGCACATACAGCGGCGCAAAACCGAAGCGCAGAATGTCCGGCGCGCGGAAGTCGCCGATCACGTTGCGCGCAATCAGCGCCTGCATGATCGCGTAGCCTTCCGCATGACCCAGCGATACCTGGCTGCCGCGTTGCCCGGCGTCGCGCGGCGAAGCGAGCGTGCAACCAAGGCCCTTCAGTTCCTGATCGGTCAACTCGATGAACAGATTGCCGAGCGCCACGCTCTTGTCACGCAGCACGTCGAGATCGACGCCGTCGAATGCTTCGAGCGCACTCTCCAGTGCAATCACGCCAAGTTGCGGCGCAGTGCCGGTCAACATGCGGTCGATGCCCGCATGCGGCGCGTAGTCGTGCGTGAACTCGAACGGCTTCGAATGGCCGTGCCAACCCGTCAGCGGTTGACGCACCGCTTCGACATGGCGCGACGCGACGAACACAAATGCCGGTGCACCTGGGCCACCGTTCAGATACTTGTAGCCGCAACCCACCGCGAAGTCGGCGTCGCAGCGGTTCAGGTTCACCGGCATCGCACCCGCCGAATGGCACAGATCCCACACAATCAACGCGCCGGCCTCATGCGCCTGACGTGTCACCGCTTTCATGTCGTAGCGCTTACCGGTCTTGTAATTGACGTGTGTGAGCGACACGATCGCCACGGTATCGTCGATGGCCGCGACAATGTCGTCCGGATCGACGCAACGCAGCTCGCACCCCGTCATCTCAGCGACGCTCGAAGCGATATACACGTCAGTCGGAAAATTGGTTCGTTCGGCAAGAATCACGTTGCGGCCTGGGCGCATGCGCGTGGCCGCCACCAGCACCTTGAACAGATTCACCGAGGTCGAATCGGCAACGATCACTTCGTCCTGTCCCGCGCCGATCAGCCTGGCGATCTTGTTGCCGGTGCGCTGCGGCGCCGGATACCAGTCGGCGTCATTCCACGAGCGGATCAATCCGTGTGCCCATTCCTGCTTCAGGGCCCGTTCAATACGCGAGGGCACATTCGCGGGCATCGCGCCCAGCGAGTTGCCATCGAGGTAAATCGTGTCGGCCGGCAAATCGAAGCGCGCGCGGCAGTGGGCCAAGGTGTCGGCAGCGTCGAGCGCGGCGCAGTGTTCGCGGGTAATCATCTGGCTAATTTCCTGTTTGTTCTTATTGCAATTGCAAAGCCTGTGGCGCGTGCTGCTTAGGCGGCGTGTGCAACCGTCGTGGGCAAATCGAAAAAGCGTTGCGCGTTGGCGCCAAGAATCTTCACCTTGGCCGTGTCGCTCAGTTGCGGGTGATGGGCGACCAGGTCGCCGATCTTTTGCTCGCCGAGCGGGAACGGATAGTCGGAGCCGAGCAGGACGTGGTCCTCACCCATCGTCTCGACCAGCAGGCGCAATGCACCCTGGTCGAACACGGCGCTATCCACGTAAAAGCGGTCGAGATACGACACCGGTGGATTGGGGCAATCCTCGCGCACGATGTCGCGTTGCTCCCACGCGTTTTGCACACGGCCGAGCAAGAACGCGAAGCTGCCACCGCCATGCGCGAAGCACAGCTTCAGCGATTTCGGAATCCGCTCGAATGCACCTGACAAAATCAACGACACCATGCTCAATTGCGTTTCCGCCGGCATCGCGACGAGCCACGGCAGCATCCACTTCTTCATGCGGCCGTCGGTCATCATGTCCCACGGATGGACGAGCACCGGAATGCCGTCGTTCGCGCAGTGCGTGAGGAAAGTGACGAGATGTTCGTCGTCGAGATCGCGTGGGCCGAGGTGATTGCCGATCTGCACGCCGCGATGTCCTGCGCGATGGGCACGCGTCGCCTCGCGACACGCGAGGTCGATGTCCTGCAGCGGCACTTGCGCGAGCGCCATTAGCCGGTGCGGCGCATACGCGCAAAGTTCGAGGGCGTGGTCGTTCATCCGCGCGGCCCAGTTGTGCGCGGCGGATGCATCGTAGCGATAGCCGAACATCACGGGCGTGGCGCACATCAGCTGGATGTCGACGCCGAGTGCGTCCATTTCAGCAATACGCGCGGCCGGATCCCACAGCGCGCGATACACCGGGCGAAAGCTTTTTTCGCCGGTCATGATCATGCCGCGTTCGCCATCCGCGTCGATCTTGAGCCACGGCGCGTGTTCCGCGTCGAGGCGTGCGGCTTCTTCCCGCGCAATCGGCGGAAAGAAGTGGGAATGCATGTCGATTCGAAGTGTCATCGTGATTCTGTATGTTTAGACAGCGCGGCCGGGGTGGACATGACCGCAATGCGCGCAGCGGCGTTTCTCTTCCGAGGCATAGAAGGCGTTGAAAAGCGGCGGCAAATCGTGAACGATGCTTTTCAGCTGAACCTCGACGCGGTGGACGAGATGGCCGCAGTCATCGCAATACCATTCGAAGCCGTCGACCACGCCTAGCGGGCGTTGCCGCTCGATCACGAGGCAGGCACTGCCCGCTTCCGGCCGCTGCGGCGAATGACGCACATGCGGCGGCAGCAGAAACACGTCCCCTTCTTTCAGATCGACGCGCTCGCGCTTGCCGTCGATCCACAGATACAGATACGCGTTGCCGCGCAGCTGATAGAAGAATTCCTCGAGCGGATCATCGTGGTAATCGGTGCGGTGGTTCGGTCCACCTACCACGGTGACAATGAAATCGCTGTCCTGCCACACCTGCTGGTTGCCGACGGGCGGCTTGAGCAGATGCGCGTGATCGTCGATCCAGCGCTGGAAATTGAACGGTTTGCCGTACGTGAGCATGGCTGTCTCTATCGTTAGTTTTCTAGGCGTGTTGACTACTTCGGCGCGTATGCAATCGCCTTCATCTCGATCAGCAGATGCGGATGAGGCAATTGATGCACAGCGACCGTCGTGCGCGTCGGACCAGTTTCGTCGAAGTACTCGCCGTACACGGCGTTATAGCCGCCGAAGTCGTTCATGTTGACGAGGAACGACGAGATCTCGACGAGGTTCGACAGGTCCGCGCCTTCACTCTGAAGAATATCGCGAATGTTCTCGATCACCACGCGCGTTTGCTCGCGAATGTCGAGTTGCACGGTGCCGAGTTCATCGGCGGAAGCGCCCGCAATTGTATTGTCCGGACGGCGCGAACTGGTGCCGGAGACGAACAGGAAGTCGCCTGCCCGCGTCACATGCGGAAAACGGCCACGCGGTTTGGCTTTGCCGGGCACGACGCGCCCTTGAATGGTCGGTTCGTTGGTCATGAGAGTCGATAGGTGGTGAATTCGGTGCTGCCGAGGCCGTTGACGACGCAATGCACGTGCGCGTCGACGGGCAGCGGATGAGCGGCGGTGGCGGCGCCCGCCATGATCAGCGAGCCGGCCGGCAAGATCAGGCCGCTCTGCGCAATCAGGCGCGAGGCCTGCACGATCGAGCGCAACGGATCGCCAAGAATCGCCGCGGTCGAGCCGGCTTGCACGATGCGGCCGTCGATGCGCATCGTCACGCCCGCATTGCGCAGGCCGTCGAAGCGTCGGGTCCACGGGCCGATCACCAGCCCCGCGGACGAACAGTTATCGGCGACCACATCCTCGAGCGTGAATTTGAAATCGCGGTAGCGCGAATCGATGATCTCCATCGCGGGCGCCACCGCGTCCAGATAGCGTGACGCTTCCAGCATCGTCAACGGACGGTCGATCTCCCGGCTCGTCAGAAAGCAGACTTCCGGCTCGACACGTGGATGAATGAAACGATCGAGCGCAACGCGGCCGCCGTCTTCATCGAGCATCGCGTCGGTCAGCCAGCCCCAGATCAGGCTATCGACGCCCATCTGGATCATCTTCGCGCGGCTCGTAAAACCGAGCTTCACGCCAACCATGCTCTCGCCACGATGAATGCGCCGCTCGATCGACGCGCGCTGAATCGCGTACGCATCATCCAGTGAAAACGGCGTGGACGCCGTGAGTTGCGCAATCGGTTCGGCGTGGCGCGCGGCGTCGTCGATACGTTCCGCAATAGCGTCGAGATCGATCATGCGGCCGCCTTTTGCGCGAGTTCGCGTGCCTTCAGCATATCCAGCGCGACGTCGACGATCATGTCTTCCTGGCCACCGACCATACGGCGCTTGCCAAGCTCGACCATGATGTCGAACGCCGACAAGCCGTATTTCGCTGCGGCCGCTTCCGTGTGACGCAGGAAGCTCGAATACACGCCGGCGTAACCCAGCGCCAGCGTTTCACGATCCACGCGCACCGGCCGCTCCTGCAAGGGACGCACGATATCTTCCGCGGCGTCGATCAGTTTCTTCACATCGCAGCCGTGATTGAGCTTCATCCTGTCTACCGCGGCGATGAACACTTCGAGCGGTGCATTGCCTGCGCCCGCCCCCATGCCGGTCAGCGATGCATCGATGCGGTCGCAACCATGTTCGAGCGCAACCACGGAATTCGCCACGCCCAGCGACAGATTGTGATGCGCGTGCATCCCCGTCTGCGTCGCGGGATCGAGCACGGCCTTGAAGGCATCGAAACGCTCGGCGACATCGCGCATGTTCAACGCGCCGCCGGAATCGACCACATACACGCATTGCGCGCCGTAGTTTTCCATGAGCTTGGCCTGCTTCGCCAACGCATCCGGCGTGGTCATATGCGACATCATCAGGAAGCCGACGGTGTCCATGCCGAGCGAACGTGCGTATTCGATATGCTGCTTTGAAATATCCGCTTCGGTGCAATGCGTGGCGATCCGTACGATGCGCGCGCCGGCGTCGTATGCCGCCCGCAGATCGTGGACGGTGCCGATACCGGGCAGCAACAGCGTCGCCACCTGCGCGCGTTTCACCGTACCGGCCACCGCTTCGATCCATTCAAGATCGGTATGTGCGCCGAAACCGTAATTGAAACTCGAACCCGAGAGACCATCGCCGTGCGCGACTTCGATACTGTCGACGCCGGCTTCATCGAGCGCTTGCGCAATCGCAACCGCATTGTCCAACGAGTACTGATGGCGGATCGCGTGCATACCGTCGCGCAGCGTCACGTCCGACACGTAGATTTTCTTCTTGCTATCGGTCATTGCGTCTTTCCTTTCGCGCTGTCACGCGGCTGGCCGCGATCTGTTCGGCCGCGGCCAGCGCCGCCGACGTCATGATGTCGAGATTGCCCGCATACGAAGGCAGATAATGCGCGGCACCCTCCACTTCGAGGAACACGCTCACCTTCAGACCCGCGCGGCGCTCGTTCGCGTGCAAGGCGAGCGGGTTCGCCGCCGTATAACGGTCGAACTGCACGGCCTGCTTCAGCCGATAGCCGGGCACGTAGCTCGCCACCGCCGCGACCATCGCATGAATCGAGCTTTCGATTTCATCGGTATCGGCGTCTTCTTCGGTCAGGCAGTAGACGGTGTCGCGCATCATCAGCGGCGGCTCGGCCGGATTGAGCACGATGATCGCCTTGCCGCGCGCCGCGCCGCCGACGGTTTCGATCGCCTTCGAGGTGGTCTCGGTGAATTCGTCGATATTGGCACGTGTGCCCGGGCCTGCCGAACGGCTGGCAATCGACGCGACGATTTCGGCGTACCGCACCGGCGCAACACGAGAGACGGCGTGGACGATGGGGATGGTCGCCTGACCACCGCACGTGACCATGTTCAGGTTAGGCGCGTCGAGATGCGCGAACAGATTCACCACCGGCACCACGAACGGCCCGATGGCGGCCGGTGTCAGATCGATCACGGTGATGCCGTGTTCACGCAGCACCGCAGCATGACGGTGATGCGCGCCTGCCGAGGTCGCATCGAATGCGATGCGGATGTCGCCGAAGTTCGGCATGCTCACGAGGCCCTCGATCCCCTGCGCCGTGGTCGGCACGCCGAGCCGTTCGGCGCGCGCCAGACCGTCCGACGCTGGATCGATGCCGACCATCGCGCCCATTTCAAGGTGCTTCGCGTTGCGCAACACCTTGATCATCAGATCGGTGCCGATGTTGCCGGAGCCGATGATGGCGACGGCCTGCTTGTCTTGTTGATTGTCGTACTTATCGTGCATGTCGTTCCCGGTCACGATGCGGATTCAGGGTGGTGGGCAAAACTCGCGCTCACGGAGCCGAGTCCTTCGATATGGGCAGTGAAAACGTCGCCGGCAGTCACGCCGACCATCGGGCCGAGCGCGCCGGTCAGCACGATATCGCCCGCCTTCAGCGGCGCACCGACACGGGTCATCGTGTTGGCGAGCCACACGGCGGCGTAAAACGGATTGCCGAGGCACGCCGCGCCAACGCCGACGCTCACCTGATCGCCGCGCCGCTCCATGACCATGCCGCAGTTGATGGCGTCGAAAGCATCGAGTTTGACGGGGCGATTGCCGAGCACGAACAGACCGCTCGATGCGTTATCGGCCACCGTGTCCGTCAAGCGGATATCCCAGTTGGCAATCCGGCTGCCGACGATCTCGATGGCGGGCAACGCATAAGCTGTTGCGCCGATCAGGTCGGCAATCGTGTGGCGTTCGTGCGGCAGATCGTGCGCGAGTACCAGCGCGATTTCCGCTTCCACTTTGGGCTGCTGCGTGCGCGACATTACGATCTCTTCGCCGTCGGCAATCGACATATCGTCGAATAGCATGCCGAAATCCGGTTGATCGACGCCGAGTTGCGCTTGCACGGCTTTCGACGTGAGGCCGATCTTGCGGCCCACCAGACGGCGGCCGCTTGCGAGCTTGCGTTCGGTGTTCAGACGCTGCACCGCGTAAGCGGCTTCGAGCGCGTCACCGCCGAGTTCCGCGATGGCGGTTCGCACCGGCGCGACTGGCACGCCATTCTGCTGCGCCTGCCACAACGCATAAGCGATCTGCTGAGCAGCGTTAAGGTCGAGTTCGCTCATGCGATCCTCACGCAAACGTTGGTCAGTTCCGAATAGAAATCCAGCGAATGACGCCCGCCTTCACGACCGATGCCCGAGAGTTTGGTGCCGCCGAACGGTGTGCGCAGATCGCGCACGAACCAGGCATTGACCCACACGATGCCGGTTTCGATCTGCCGCGCCACGCGATGGCCGCGCGAGAGTTGCGTCGTCCAGATGCTCGCGGCGAGTCCGTAAGCGCTGTCGTTCACGCGGCCGATCACTTCGTCTTCGCTATCGAACGGCGCAATGTGGCAGACAGGTCCGAAGATTTCTTCCTTGACGCAGCGTGCATCGTCGGACAGACCGGTCCAGATCGTCGGCGTCACGAACGCGCCTTGATCGCGCTCGTCGCCGAATTGCGGAACCCTGCCGCCGGTCACGACGGTTGCACCCTCTTCGACTGCCAGGCGGAAATACGACAGCACTTTCTCGCGATGACCACGTGAGATCAGCGGGCCCATCGTGGTAGAGGGATCGTCTGGGGCGCCGACTTGCAGCGCCTCGGTTTTTTCCTTCAACGCGGCAACGAAGCGTTCGAAGATCGGCCGCTCGACGTACACACGTTCGCTGCACAGACAAACTTGCCCGGCGTTCGTGAAGCTCGACTTCAACACGCCGGCGACGGCAGCATCGAAGTCCGCATCGGCGAACACCACGGCTGCGTTCTTACCACCGAGTTCGAACGAAATTTCTTTCACGCCGTCAGCGACGGTCTTCATGATCGTGCTACCGGTACGCGATTCACCGGTGAACGTGATCGCGCTGATGTCCGGATGACGCGTGAGGAATTCGCCGGCCGCATTCGGCCCGTGACCATGGATCAGGTTGAACACGCCGGGCGGCAGGCCGATGTCGTGCATGACTTCGGCGAGCAGCGTGGCTGTACTGGGTGTTTCTTCCGAGGGCTTGGCGACGACGCAATTGCCCATCGCGAGGGCCGGCGCGACTTTCCACGTGAACAGCAACAGCGGCAGATTCCACGGCGAGATGATGCCGACCACGCCGAGCGGTTTGCGCGTGACGTAGTTGATCAGTTCGCTGCCGTCGGCTGCGTGCGTGTCGAAGAACTCGCTGTGCGCGGTGCGGATGAGATCCGCGAAGGTGCGGAAGTTCGCGATACCGCGAGCGATGTCGAGCTTGCGGGCTTGCTCGAGTGGGCGGCCGGTGTCGGCCACTTCTGCCGCGACGAAATCCTCGAAACGGGCTTGTATGCCGTCGGCGATTTTATGGAGCCAGTCGGCTCGCTCAGCCGGCTTGGTGTTTCGCCAGCCGGCGCGTTGGGCGCCGGTTGCGGCGCGGACGGCGGCATCGACGGTTGCGACGTCGGCTTCGCAGACTTGCGCGAGTTCGCGGCCGTCGACGGGGCTGATGTTGGGGAATGTGGTAGCAGTTGCGATGAATTCGCCGTTGACGTAGTGGCGAAGTAAGGGTTGAGCGCGCTGCGCGGCGTCCGGGGTGAGGGTCACAACGTCTCCTGCTCGATTGAGGTGTTCGCAGGAGTCTAAAGGGGGGGGGTCGCGGGGCGATAATCAAAGATTGGGTGGTGGGTATGCCAATGCGGAATACCAGAGAGGGATTTTTTTTGCCTTAGGCGGCGGCAATGGTGGTCTGCCCGCGCAAAAGCATACTCATGCCGGCGCGGGAAACATCCAGACCCGCCCCCCGACGGCACCGCTCATAAGAGGCGCGACAGCCACCAATACCAAGCCCCGCCGCTCTCGCGCATCGTTACTCGCGGCCTTCGAGCAGATCCGCCATATCGTCCGCATGCTCTTCTTCGACCGCGAGAATCTCTTCGAACATCCGGCGCGTCGTCACGTCCTTCTCGCCGAGATAGCGCACAATCTCGCGATACGTATCGATCGCAATACGCTCGGCGATCAGATTCTCGCGGATCATGTCCGTCAGGTCGCCACCTTCCTTGTACTCCGAATGCGAGCGCGTCTTCAGACCGTCCGGTGCAAAATCCGGCTCGCCGCCAAGCTGCACGATGCGCTCGGCGATGAGGTCGGCGTGTTCCTGCTCCTCCGCCGCATGCTCCGCGAATTCGGCAGCCACGGCCTCGGAGTTGATGCCCTTGGCCATGAAATGATGCCGTTTAAGCTGTTGAAGCAAACCCGAAGCGACCCGCACCCTCTCAATTGGCGACAATCAACGGCGGCTGGGCGCCTCACGGCGCCTTGCAATGCAATATCTCCACAGCCCGTCGCGAGAAACTGCGGCGAGCTCTTTTTTTGACCAGACTCACAAACATAGCGGCAATCCGGTCACGTGGATCGCTGCTATGTCCTCCCTGAGACTGTCGCTTATTGTTTATGTCGCGTGCTGTGCACGCATGCTGGTTCGCGAGTTTATTGGCCCGTCAGTGTGTTCGACAACTCAATGCTCGGCGTGCTGGTGTTGCCGTTCTGCGCGACCAGAAGATGGATCTGGCCCGGCACGAGTTGGCTCAGTGCACCGCCGATCGGCACTGACGTCACCAGCCAGTCGGCGTTGTTCGACAGCGAGAAAGATGGCGACTGGAAGATTGGCGTCTTACTGCCCGCCACCGTCGCGATCAGCACATATTGGCCGCCGGACACGTAGATCGAATCCTGGCCGCTTGCCGGCACCGCGTTCTTGAACGCCATGCCCGCCATCGTCGGGCTGGCGTTGGTGATGTCGGTGCTGGTTGCCTGGACCAGATACAGGTCGAGGTTGGTCGCGTTAGCGGATGCATTGAAGCCACGCAGGCGCGCGCTGTTGGACAGCAGGCCCTTGTCGAACGGGTCGTCGATCAGGCCGATATCCGGCGCCGTCAGGCCGGGCAAAGCCAGCACGGTGTAGTCGTGGCCCTTCGCCACATCGGGGAAACTACCGCTCGCCAGCGCGGTCGTCGTGCCGGTGTCCGAGTATGCAACCGTGGTCGCCCCTGTGTTGATGTTGGTGAAGTTCGTCACCCCCTTATAGCTGATGTTCGTCTGTCCCGAGGGCGCGGTGCCGTTCACGAGGAAGTCGACGGCCGGGCCGCTGGGAATCGCGTGGATGAAGTGGATCTCCGGATTCGTCAGCCCGAGTTCCTTGCCTACGTCGCTGGAGCCGCCGCCACCGCACGCGCTTAAAACGGATGTGACCGCAACCACAGCCGCCATGGTTCGAATTGTTTTCATTGTGCTCATCCTTATTTTTTTGGGCCCACGACCCGTTAATTTGCGGGCGCTCCGCTTCGTGCGTCGCGCCGCCTGGAAACCCGGTTCGCGGATCATTGGAACGGTTCCAGGCCGGCTCTCTGAAATGAACCGCCCTCGTCTATCCCTGCTGTTCATCGCGCCGGTTCTTGTCGGCAGCGCGGTCCGTGTCGATGGACGCTGGTCTTCAGCAAAGCTTGTGCCGGAGGGTTAGATATGGCTTAAGGCACCTGAAGAATGGCTCACGGAGCAACGAGTTGCGTGGATTAGAATTTTTCCTCGGCGGGTTGGCCCAATGAGCGGTGTATTGTTCGTCCGCATCCCATACTTACACGGTCCCCGGCATGCCCTACCCCCACTTACTCGCTGAACTCGACCTCGGCTTTACCCGCTTGCGCAACCGTGTGGTGATGGGTTCCATGCACACCGGCATGGAGGACCGTTTCTGGAATTACCCGAAACTGGCCGCCTATTTCCGTGAGCGCGCGAAAGGCGGCGCCGGGCTGATCGTCACGGGCGGGATCTCGCCGAACCGGCAAGGCTGGTTGCTGCCCTTCGGCGGCACGCTGAACTCAGTGTTCGACCTGCGCAATCACCGCTTGCTGACCGAGGCCGTGCATGCCGAAGGTGGCAAAATCGCGCTGCAGATCCTGCATGCAGGCCGCTATGGGTACCAGCCGTTTGTCGTGTCGGCATCAGCGCTCAAATCGCCGATCTCGAAGTTCAAACCGCGCGCGCTCACCGAGGCCGGTATTGCACGGACGGTGCGTGACTATGCACGCTGTGCGCGCCTCGCCCAACGCGCCGGTTACGACGGCATCGAGATCATGGGCAGCGAAGGCTATCTGCTCAACCAGTTCCTGTGTCCACGCACGAACCAGCGGTCCGACCGGTACGGCGGCAGCATCGAGAACCGCATGCGGCTCGCGCGCGAGATTGTCGAGCGCGTCCGCGCGGCGTGCGGTGAACGCTTTATCGTGGTGTACCGGCTCTCGCTGATCGATCTGGTCGATGGCGGCAACACCTGGGAAGAAACCGTGCAGGTCGCCCAGGCGCTCGAAGCCGCTGGCGTCACGATGTTCAACACGGGAATCGGCTGGCACGAAGCACGGGTGCCGACCATTGTGACCT
Organism: Burkholderia sp. GAS332; assembly: GCA_900142905.1. Taxonomy (NCBI): domain Bacteria; kingdom Pseudomonadati; phylum Pseudomonadota; class Betaproteobacteria; order Burkholderiales; family Burkholderiaceae; genus Burkholderia; species Burkholderia sp. GAS332. The sequence goes on from FSRV01000001.1 coordinate 3,576,843, forward strand.
CCGTGCCGCGTGCTGCATTCGCCGCGCTCAGCGCACGGCTGAAGGCTGCGGTCAAGGTGCCGGTGATCGTATCGAACCGCATCAACACGCCCGACGTCGCTGAAGAATTGCTCGCTCAGGGGGCGGGTGACCTGGTTTCGATGGCAAGGCCGCTCCTCGCCGACCCCGAGTTCGTGCTGAAGACCGCCGAAGGACGTGCGCACGAAATCAACACCTGTATCGCCTGCAATCAGGCCTGCCTCGATCACACGTTCAAGAACCAGCGTGCGACTTGCCTCGTCAATCCGCGTGCGGGACGCGAAACCGAGCTGATCTACCGACGGATCGCGGGCGCGCAGGCAGCGCGTTCGATTGCCGTGGTCGGCGCGGGTCCGGCGGGGCTTTCCGCTGCGACGGTGGCGGCGTCGCGCGGGCACCGCGTGGCGCTATTCGATGCGAGCGCAACGATCGGTGGTCAGTTCAATCTGGCGATGCGCGTACCAGGCAAAGAAGAGTTCAGCGAAACCATCCGCTATTTTCAGAGCCAGTTGCAACGGCATGGCGTCGACGTGAGGCTCGATACGCGCGTCGATCCGGCGCTGCTCGCGGCAGGTGGTTACGACGATGTGATCATCGCCACGGGCATCGTGCCGCGGAGCCCGGCGATTGCCGGCATCGACGGGCCCAACGTGCTGTCTTATGTGGACGTATTGCGCGGAGCGCCAGTGGGACGCCGCGTCGCGGTGATCGGCGCGGGCGGGATCGGCTTCGATGTCAGCGAATTTTTGCTGCATCGTTCTGGCGATCCTCTGCCGATGCCGCGCGATGCATGGCTCGACGAATGGGGTGTCGATCTTGCAGTGCGGGAACGCGGCGGCTTGAAACCGCCGGCGCCGGCGCTGCCGTTCCGCGAAATCTGGTTACTCCAGCGCAAGCCAGGCAAGCTCGGCATGGGGCTCGGCAAGACCTCGGGGTGGGTGCATCGCGCGACGCTGGCAAGGAATGGCGTAAAGATGCTCGGCGGCGTGTCCTATCGGGAGATCAGCGAACGCGGATTGAAGATTGCGCGTGAAGGTGTCGAAGAATGGCTCGAAGTGGACACGATCGTCGTGTGCGCGGGGCAGGAATCGTTGCGCGACCTGGTTCCGCAAGCGGCGGCGCGGGCTGCGGATAGGGCCGACGGCGCCAAAAGCCCCAATGGGGTGAATGGTCCGCGCTATCACGTGATCGGTGGCGCAAAGGTGGCAACCGAACTGGATGCGAAGCGCGCGATCCGCGAAGGCGCGGAAGTGGCGGCCGCGCTCTGACCCACCGGGGAGCGGAGGTGGCCGCTGCGCGCTGAAGCAGCGCAAAACGGAAAACGGCGAACTGGCTATGTGCAGCTAACAGCAAGCCGCCGCCCTCCTCAGGCGAGGCCCTTCTTCCGGTAATCGAACCAGAACGACAGGCCCACGCTGGCCAGAATCACGATCGTCGCGATCACGGTCGAATGCGTGACCGGCTCGCCGAGCAACAGCGCACCGAGCGCCACCGCGACGACCGGATTCACATACATGCAGCTGCTGGCGATGATCGGACTCGTATGCCGGATCAAAAAACCGTACGCGACATAGGCGGCCATCGTCCCGATCAGCATCAGGTACACGAAGGCCAGCACCGGCAGAAAATGCACCTCCATCATCCGCTCGCCCGTCACGACGGCGACCATCGTCGACATCGCGCCGCCGAGGCCGATCTGCAGCGACGTCGACAGGAACAGGTCCGACGGCAGCTTCAGCCGCCCGGCCAGGTGCGCGCCGCCGGCCCAGAAAAGCGCCCCACACAGGATCGCCAGGCTGCCGCCGGCGGATCCCGGCGCGCTGTCGCCGTGACTCAGGATTGCGATACCCACCAGCCCGAGGCCGACCGCAAACCACTCGCCTCGGCCGATCTTGCGCCCCGCCACCGCCGCGATCACCGTCGCGAACAGCGGCACGGTCGCGACCATCACGGCCGCGGTGCCGGTGCCGACGGTGCGCATGCCGTAGGCCAGCATGCCGCTCGACAAGCCGACCAGCATCGTGCCGACAATGCCGGCATTGCGGATTTCAGCCACGCTCGGCCAGACCGGCTTGCGGCGCGCCGAGAAAATGAAAAGCCCTATCCCGGCAAACAGATTGCGCAGCCCCGAGAGCAGCAAGGGCGGAAACGAACCAAGCGCGACATGCACGGCGAGATAGGTCGAGCCCCACACGAGATAGACGACGGCGAGCGCGAGCGCGATCTGTCCATTGCGCGACTGCGGCAAACGGATCGGGAAACCACTCGGGAAACGGCTTGGAAGTTGCGGCGACATGCGTTCAACCCGCCCATGCCGCTCGAGGTGCTGCGCCCCCGCTGAAAACCCGGTATCGGGATGGCGGACGCCGCATCGGCGATGCGGTCTGACGGGCGAGGCTGGCGGACATGTCGGTGGAACGGAAGGACGAAAAATGGCCAATGGGGCCACAACGCCGCGGCGATCGATGAAAATCGATCCGCGGCTGACACGCGCCAAAGGTTCGACGCGCATCGCATTATGCAGTAAGCACCCACCGGGCAGTTTGAAAGAATCGTAACTTTTTGCGTGCCTGCAACAAAAAGCCGGGGACGTTTCCCCGGCTTTGGACTCGCCCGTGACACCGGCGCTGAAACTATGCAACCGGCATCATCGGCGACGCTCAGTTGGCCATTGCGCCCGACGCTTCGTGCTTCATGCCCATCGCGTCACTACCCTTTTTCATGGTGTCCTTCTTCATCGTGTCCTTTTTCATGCTGTCCTTCGACATGGTGTCTTTGGACATCGAATCCTTCGACATCGTGTCCTTGGACATTGCATCGTTGGACATGGCGCCGCTTGCCTGCGCGAACGCGGCGCCGCCGCTGGTGAGGAGGGCGACGGCCAGTGCTGCGATTGCGAACTTTTTCATGGGATGACTCCGTTTCGTTATGGATGAATCTGAACCGGCTTCCAGGGGGTGCCGGGGTATTTCCGAAGCTTCTGCCGCCCGGGGTCGCGCGTGCGGTCTGGCACGCGCCGACCCGCGCGCGTCAGGAGCCTCCGAACCAGTTGTAGCCCTGGTCGACCCAATAGCCGCCGGGATACGTGTTGGTGACGAACATCTCGACAATGTGTTTCGGGTTCTTGTAGCCGAGCTTGGTCGGCATACGCAGCTTCATCGGGAAGCCGTATTTCGCGGGCAGACGCTCGCCGTCGTATTCGAAGGTCAGGAGCGTTTGCGGATGCAGCGCCGTCGGCATGTCGATGCTTTCGTAGTAGTCGTCGGCGCATTTGAAGCCGACGTACTTCGCACTTGTGTCCGCGCCGATGCGCCGCAGAAAATCGGCAAACGGCGTGCCGCCCCAGCGGCCGATCGCGCTCCACCCTTCCACGCAGATATGCCGCGTGATCTGCTCGGCATGCGGCAGCGCGTACAACTCGGGCAAGGTCCAGACGCGCTGACCGGTGACGAGGCCGCTGATCTTCAGCTTGTAGTCGGAAGCGTCGACATCGGGGACGTCTTCGATACCGTAGAACGCGTTGAACGGGAAGGGTCGCGTGATCTGTGCTTCGGTGTAGGTCGGCGCGAGTTGCTTCGGATCGAACAGGGCGGCTTGCGCGCGGTCATTCAGGCGCGACACGGCCGTCAGGAATGCGTTGACCGAATCGTTGTCGGTGAGCGAGCAGCCGGTCAGCATCGACAGGCCGCCGAGCGTCAGAAGCCGCTTGCCGAACAGGCGTCGCGACGGCATCGCGAGTTCGCGCCGGGCGTCGATCAGGATCGATTCGCGGTCAAGCTTATTGTCGAGCATAGAGGCGGGCTTTCGATCGGGTTGAGTAGCGGGCTTGGTCATGATTCGATGTCCTTAAGCTTTGCGTCTCGGTGTGTCCATGTGCGCGTGCAGGCATGCATCTGCGGCTCAGCGTCCGCGCAGCATAGCCAGCAGCGAGCGCGGCACGAGCGCCACCATCGCCAGATGCACGACGATGAACGCGGCCATCAGCGACATGGCGCAGAAATGGACGATGCGCGCGTTGTCGTAGCCGCCCATCAGTTCGCGCAGCAGCGGAAACTGCACCGATTTCCAGATCGCGAGGCCGGAGAGCACCAGAACGATCAGATCGCAGACGACAAACAGATAAGCGAATTTCTGCACCGCGTTGTAGACGCGCAGATCGGCATGCGAGAGCTTGCCGGTCAGCGCGGCGATGAAGTCGTGCAGCACGGCGCGCGGCGAGACCGGCAGGAACTTGCGCACGAAGCGCCCGCTGACCAGGTTCAGCGCGAGATACAGCAGGCCGTTGAAGACCAGCAGCCACATCGCCGCAAAGTGCCATTGCAGCGCGCCGCCGAGCCAGCCGCCGAGCGTGATCGCCGTGGGAAACATGAAGCCTTTGAAGATCGGCGACGCGTCATAAATGCGCCAGCCGGATAGCATCATCAGGATGGCCGCGAGTGCGTTGAGCCAATGCGTGACGCGCACCCACACCGGGTGAATCGTGCCGCTCGTCGGCGTGGCGGGCGGAGCCGTTTTGCTGAGAGCATGAGGCGTTGCCATGAGAATCTCCGATGAAATGGGAAGCGCAGCGGGGTCGTCGCGCGATCAATTACAGGCGGCAAGTTCGCCTACTTGCAACACGTCGCCGGTCGCGGCGTTTTCGACGAAAGCGACAACCCCGAAGGTGTCAGCCGGCGCGTTGGCATCGGCATCGCCGATGCGGATATCGCGGCGGATTTGCGCGTTACCGGCAACGAGCGGCACGGGGCCGATCCATTGCCGCACGACGCGTTCGTGATGCAGCGTTGCGCCACTGTTTTCCCCGGCCCCGACCTGCGAGTTCAACGCGTTCTGGTAGACCGCGACATAGGCATTCAGTTGACCCGTTGTGTCCGCCGCCTTGCTGGTGAATTGCGCGTCGACATTGAAGGCCCCCTTCGCCTGGGGTTTCAGTTCGAGCGCCACGTTCGCCTGCGCCGGTTCGGCGATGACCTGGCCGACACGGCTCTGGAAACTGTCGCGTTGCGACCAGCTGCGCAATTCGCGGCCGGATACGAAGATCTCGGGTGTGTAGATAGTGTGGCCGCCGGCGAGGTCCGTGAGCGTTTGCTGACGTTCGGTAAAGCGATGCTGCGAGAAACGGTCGGTCCAGCCGAGGCTGTTCCAGTAATCCACGTGCAAAGCCAATGGCACGATGCTTTGCGTTGCGCCGCTGTTTTTCCACTGGCTCAGCCAGTTGTCCGCGGGCGGGCAACTGCTGCAGCCTTCGCTGCTGTAGAGCTCCACCAGCGCTACGCGGTGGGCTGGGCTGTGCGACGCGCATACGGCACCGGCCGCGGCTACGAGGCCGCTGGCTGAGAGGGTCGTCAGCGCCATGGCTAGCGCGATTGCGCGGGTGACATGCCGCTTAGTGCGGTGGGTTCGTGCGGTTTGCATGACGTGCTCCATCAGGATCTGCACGTTTGTCGAACCACGAGACCGGTTATGACAGCCGGTTCTGATTTTTATTTTAGTTTGGGTGGTTCGCCTGCGCTCGCGACCGTTCCATGATGTCTGCCTTGAACGTCCACCGTGCGATCCAGGCTCGCCGCACCGCGCAGACACGGCCTCTCCCGGCAGCGATTAAGGAGACGCCCCGGCCGTGCTAACATTCACCTTTCGATTGCGCCGATTAAGCTTTCTTTCCGGCGCTCACCCCAACACTTTTCGCTCACTGCCGGCTACCCCGATGCGCTTTCCGTTCTCCCGTGCCCTCACCCGCTTGCGCCCCCGCCGCGCAACCGGTTGCGCGCGCGCGGACATCGCGACGCCTCACGCCAGCCAGCCGTTCCGAACGCTCCCGCTTCTCGCCGCCCGGCGCCCGAACTAACGCAGGTCCCCTCCATTACCGGGGCCGCGTCGTCGGGCTCCGGGCCGATCTCATCCGCACGCAGTCCCCTTATATGCAGATCGAAATGGAGAACCCGTCATGAAAAAGACGAAACCCTGTTACCTCACCGAACTCGACGTCGCCCGTCTTGAAAAGCACGCGGCCGCGCCCGGCGCCGACGCCAAATTGCAGGACATGCTCGACGGCGTCCTCGAACGCGCCGTGATCGTCGAATCGCGCGACATCCCCGCGAACATTGTTACGATGAATTCGCAAGCCACGCTGATCGACGAAGCCAGCGGCGAGCCGATGACCTGGACGGTTGTCTATCCGCCCAACGCGGACTTCGCGCAAGGCCGCCTGAACGTGTTTTCGCCGCTCGGTCTTGCGCTGCTCGGCGCCAAGCGCGGCGAACGCATCCGCTTCACGCCGCCGAGCGGTACGGAGAAAGTCCTGAAGCTCGAAAAGATCCTGTTTCAGCCCGAAGCCGCCGACAATTTCACGCTGTAAGCAAAACACCTTCGCGACGCAGAACTGCTGCGCCGCATCATCCCCGGCAGCCCTATCACCATAAGAATAGTGCGTGGCTGACCGGCGTTATCTCCGACATTTGACTTTTTCAAGACGGGTTGCCAAGCACCGCCCGGGCGGTGTATCGTGTGCGCTGCTAACGCGGGGGTCCTGCGTCGCACGGAGGTAGGAGGTCCGTGCTGCGTGGGTGAGAAATACCCTTTGAACCTGATCTGGATAATGCCAGCGCAGGGAAGCGTACGGATTTCGCACCTGGTCTACCGTTTCATCTCTCGCGAATCCGACAACTTCCGTCTCGTCTCCTGCTTAGCCGCCCCACATTGCTATGCGACACAGGAGATATGCATGAACGCCAACCCGAAGTTCCTTTCCGCCGACGCCCACGTCGATGCCGCCGCTGTCGCGCCGCTGCCGAATTCCCGCAAGGTCTACGTAACTGGCTCGCGCCCCGATATTCGCGTGCCGATGCGCGAAGTTTCCCAGTCCGATACGCCGGATAGCTTTGGCGGCGAGAAGAATCCGCCGGTTTTCATCTACGACACGTCAGGCCCCTACTCCGATCCGGAAGCCAAAATCGACATCCGCGCCGGTCTGCCCGCGCTGCGTCAAGCCTGGATCGAAGAGCGCGGCGACACTGAAGCGCTGACGGGTCTGTCGAGCGACTTCAGCCGCGAACGCGCCGCCGATACCGCGACCGCCGAACTGCGCTTCCAAGGCCTGCACCGCACGCCGCGCCGCGCCGTCGCCGGCAAGAACGTCTCGCAGATGCACTACGCGCGCAAAGGCATCATCACGCCGGAAATGGAATACATCGCGATTCGCGAGAACCAGCAACGCGCCGAGTATCTGGAAAGCCTGAAGACGAGCGGTCCGAACGGCGAAAAACTCGCCGCGATGATGGGCCGCCAGCATCCGGGCCAGGCGTTCGGCGCGAGCGCCTTCGGTCCCGACGGCCTGAAGGCAATCACCGCGGAATTCGTGCGCGAAGAAGTCGCTCGCGGCCGCGCGATCATCCCGAACAACATCAATCACCCGGAAAGCGAGCCGATGATCATCGGCCGTAACTTCCTCGTGAAGGTGAATGCGAACATCGGCAATTCGGCGGTGACGTCCTCCATCGGCGAAGAAGTCGACAAGATGACGTGGGCGATCCGCTGGGGCGGCGACACGGTGATGGATCTGTCCACCGGCAAGCACATTCACGAAACGCGTGAGTGGATCATCCGCAATAGCCCGGTGCCGATCGGCACGGTGCCGATCTATCAGGCGTTGGAAAAGGTCAACGGCAAGGCCGAAGATCTGACGTGGGAAATCTTCCGTGACACGCTGATCGAACAGGCCGAGCAAGGCGTCGACTACTTCACGATCCACGCGGGCGTGCGTCTGCAATACGTGCCGCTGACGGCCAAGCGCATGACGGGTATCGTCTCGCGCGGCGGCTCGATCATGGCGAAGTGGTGCCTGGCTCACCACAAGGAAAGCTTCCTGTACGAGCACTTCGAAGACATCTGCGAAATCATGAAGGCGTATGACGTGGCCTTCTCGCTCGGCGACGGCCTGCGTCCCGGCTCGATCTACGACGCCAACGACGAAGCGCAACTGGGCGAACTGAAGACGCTCGGCGAGCTCACGCAAATCGCGTGGAAGCATGACGTGCAAACCATGATCGAAGGCCCGGGCCACGTGCCGATGCAGTTGATCAAGGAAAACATGGACCTGCAACTGGAATGGTGTGATGAAGCCCCGTTCTACACGCTGGGACCGTTGACCACCGATATCGCGCCGGGCTACGACCACATCACGTCGGGCATCGGCGCGGCGATGATCGGCTGGTTCGGCACGGCGATGCTCTGCTACGTCACGCCGAAGGAACACCTGGGCTTGCCGAACAAGGACGACGTCAAGACCGGCATCATCACGTACAAGCTCGCCGCGCACGCCGCCGATCTGGCGAAGGGCCATCCGGGCGCGCAGGTGCGTGACAATGCGCTGTCGAAGGCGCGTTTCGAATTCCGTTGGGAAGACCAGTTCAATCTCGGTCTCGACCCGGACAAGGCACGCGAATTCCACGACGAAACGCTGCCGAAGGATTCGGCCAAGGTCGCGCACTTCTGTTCGATGTGCGGCCCGCACTTCTGCTCGATGAAGATCACGCAAGATGTGCGCGAATTCGCCGCGCAACAAGGCCTCTCCGACGACGACGCGCTGAAGAAAGGCATGGAAGTGAAGTCGATCGAGTTCATGAAGAAAGGCGCTGAGATTTACCAGCGTCAGTAAGGTGAGGATCGCGGGCGCAGCGGTATGCGCCCGCCATTCGAACCTCTGCATCATTGCATTGCAGCACCGAAGCCCGCCACTGGCGGGCTTTTGCGTTTCTGCGCGGGCAGGCACGCCGCATGCTGACCGAAGGGGAACAGGCGACAAAAGCAGCCGGCGCCATGCCGGCTGCTTCGCAACGTGCTTTGCAATGACGTGAAATAAGCCGTTACGGTTTTGCAATCCTGCTGGCGCGACGGGGGCGTAAGCTCAAGCCATAACGCCCCGAATGGCGGCGTCCGTTTCAAACAGGAGCGCGTCATGAAGTCCCGCCTCATCAACACGGTTAGCATGATCAGCCAGCGACTGCCGCGCCGCTTCCCACGCAGTTCACAAACGGGGCTTGCGCTCACCGGCGCAGTCTGCATGCTGGCGTTGTCGGGCTGCTATTACCCCTACGGTTACTATCCGGGCGGCTACTATCCGTACTACGCCACGGTCCCCGCGGGCGCGACGCAACAGGACATGCAGGTCGGGCCGCCCGATTCACAGGCGGCGCAGCTGACACAACAGCAATCTTCAGCACAGCGGGCCCAGAACGCCCAGCAGAACCCGCTGCCCACTTATGCGGTTGCAGCCGTGCCGCCCCCGCCCGTCTACGTTGCGCCCGCTTATCCCGCCTACTATCCGCCGTACCCCGCTTATCCGGCCTACTATGGCTACCCAGGCTGGTATGGGCCATCGGTCTCGATCGGCGTCGGTTTCGGCGGCTATTGGGGCGGCCACGGCGGCTATTGGGGTGGCCACGGTCACTGGCACTGAATCTCGCCACCGAATCTCGCTGATCTGCTTTGACCGTCCCGTGCCCACAGCGACTGGGACACTGGACGGACCCCGGCCGCACAACCTGCGCACTCCCGTGTTGCCCGAAAATCGGTAGGCCAGCCGGTAGCCACCCTGTCGCGGCGGACCGGCCTCACGCGCATCATGCCGCGACGATCCCGGCACGCAAGACGCGGTGTCCGCCTCTCTCCGTCGCCCGTACTTTCCCTTCTTGACGCGCCCCAACCGGGATCTATGCTTGGGGAAGCCACACGCAGTACTTGTTTAAATAAGCGACCCGGCGCGTCCTGCACGCGCCGTCGGCGCCCATCCGTCCTGCCAGAGCGACGCGCCCGTCGTGCGTAGTCCCGCGTCGAATCAAACAACAATGAAGGAGACGTGATGTTTCACCAACTACTCACTCCAGTCGGCAATTCGCTATTGCTCTCGTTCCTCGTCGCCGCCTTACCGATCATCGTCGTGTTGCTATTGCTCGGCTGGGCACGCCGGCCGGCCTGGCAGGCCTCGCTCGCGGGCCTGATCGTCGGGCTGATCGTGGCGATCTTCGTCTGGCAGTTCCCGGTCGGGCTCGCGGCTGCTTCCGTGGCCAATGGTGCGGTGTTCGCCTGCTGGCCGGTGATGTGGATCGTGTTCAGCGCGATCCTGCTCTACAACATCTCGCAGCGCTCGGGTCGCTTCGCGGCCTTCCGCATGTGGATGATCGATAACCTGCCGAACGACCGCCGCGTCGTGCTGGTGGTGATCGGCTTTTCGTTCGGCGCGCTGCTCGAAGGGATTTCCGGCTTCGGCACGCCGGTCGCGATCACCAGCTCGCTACTGATCCTGCTCGGTTTTCCCACCCTCGAAGCGCTCACCTTCACGCTGATCTTCAACACCGCGCCGGTTGCCTTCGGCGCGCTCGGCGTGCCGATCACGGTGCTCGGCGCGGTCACGCATCTGCCGGCCGATTCGCTCGCCAAGATGGTCGGCCGCCAGTTGCCGTTCTTCGCCTTCCTGCTGCCGTTCTATGTGATCGGTGTCTATGCGGGCTTTCGTAACATGCTGCGCGTGTGGCCGGTCCTGCTGGTGTCAGGTGCGAGCTTTGCGCTGACACAGTTCGTCGCGTCGAACTACGTGAACTACAGCCTGACCGACGTGTTGTCGTCGATGGTGTCGCTGATTTTCACCATCGCGTTTCTGCGCGTATGGCGGCCCGCCGCCGATCCCAAGTTCGCGATCAACATCGATCGCGTGGGCGAGGTGCGCGGCAAGATCAGCGGCGGCCAGGGGTGGTATCCGTGGATCATCGTCTCGGCAGTGGTGATTGTCTGGACCATCGCCAAAATCTTCCTGATCGGCGACGTCAAGGTGCCGTGGCCGGGTCTCGACAAGGCCGTGTTCATCACCCTGTACAACACGCCGTACGGCGCGGTGTGGGACTTCCAGCCGCTCGCCACCGGCACGGCGATTCTGGTGGCCGCCATCATCACGTCGTTCGTGACGGGTCTGGGGATCAGCGAATTTGGCAAGGCCATTGTCGACACCTGGGTCCAGACGCGCATCGCCATTCTGACGGTGGCGACCATCGTCGCGCTCGCCTATCTGATGAACTACTCGGGGCTCACCTACACGCTCGGGCTCGGCGCTGCGTCGGTCGGACCGTTCTTTCCGCTGGTGTCGGCGTTCCTCGGCTGGGTCGCGGTGTTCCTGTCCGGCAGCGACACCTCAGGCAACGCACTGTTCGGCAACCTGCAAGTGGTGGCGGCCCATCAATTGAACCTGAACCCGATCCTGATGGCGGCGACCAATTCGTCGGGAGGCGTGATGGGCAAGATGATCTCCCCGCAAAACATCTCGACGGGCGTGGCGACGACCGAACTCAAAGGCAAGGAAGGCGTGGTGTTCGCCAAGACCTTCAAGCATTCGATTCTGTTGACGGTGATCCTCGGCGTGCTGGTCTGGCTGCAACAGAACTTCCTGCAGGGGATGATTCCGCACTGAGGTGCGCCTCGCCCGTCGACGTCATTGCCCGCGCCTGCCCATTCCTTGAAGCTGCAGTTTGAGCGGTGGGTCAGATCAGCGAGTTGATATCTGCGTGGGTCGATCAGCGGGCGTGCTCTTTCGGGCACGCCCGCTTTTTTTGGGCGGCATGCATTCGACCCGCCCGAAGCAGCGCGAGCGGCCGGTCCCGAAGGTGCTGCTGTTTAAGTCGCCTCGGCTGGTGCACTGCCGCAATATAATTCACGCTCGGCAAGCGCTCACCACGCCGGGGCTGTCCTCTCCACGGCATCCAGTCAATCTCATCGCAATTTTTCTCACATCAGCGTGAGAATTGCTCGCTTTGCAGCCCGCTCGACTGCGCTTACGATGAGGCGATCAGACGCCCGTCATCTCCCGACTCTTGCTGTTTCATTCCAGCGTGAAACGTTTCGCGCGATCGCGCTGCTACGATGCATTTGCGTCTCGACTCAACCGCGCGCGACGCCACGACAATGAATCCCAAAAACCTATTGCAATTGCTGATCCTCGCCGCCCTATGGGGTGCCTCGTTTCTGTTTATCCGCGTCGGCGTGGCCGACTTCGGCGTCGCGCCGCTGATGGCCTTGCGCGTCGGCATCGGCGCGGTCTTCCTCGCAGTCGTGCTAGTCGCGCGGCGGCCGCTGCGCCAGTCCGCGACGATCCTGCGCACGCGCGCCTTTCCGCTGCTGGTGGTCGGCATCCTGAATTCAGCGGCACCGTTCTGCTTGTTCGCGTATGCCGAGCTGACGCTGTCGGCGGGCGTGACATCCGTGATCAACGCGACCACCCCGCTGTGGGGCGCACTGGTCGGCTTTCTATGGCTGCGCGACCGCTTGAGCGCGCTGCGCACGGTCGGTCTCGTGATCGGCTTTCTCGGCGTCCTGATGCTGGTATGGGATCAGATCGCCACGCCGAACGGTTCGGCTGCCACACCGTTGAGCACGGCGCTCGCGGCCGCCGCCGCGCTCGGCGCCACGCTGCTTTACGGCATCGCCGCCAATTACACGAAGCGCCACCTGACCGGCGTCGACGCCCTGACCGTCGCGACCGGCACAATGACCGGCGCCACCGTCGTGCTGCTGCCGCTCGCCGCCGTCTACTGGCCGGCCGCGCCGATCTCGCTGCACGCGTGGGGCTCGGTCATCGCGCTGGGTGTTGCGTGTACCGGCGTCGCTTACATGCTGTTCTTCCATCTGATCGCGGTGGTCGGGCCGGCACGCGCGATCACGGTGACCTTCGTGATCCCGATCTTCGGCATTCTGTGGGGCGCGTTGTTTCTCGGCGAAAGCGTGTCGCCGGGCATGCTGGAAGGCTGCGGCGTGATTCTCGTCGGTACCGCGCTGGCCACCGGCGTGGTCAAACGCCTGCCTTGGGTCGGGCCGCGCCGCGCCGATACCTGAGACCACCTCGCGCGATGCGTTTGACGCAATCAGATTCTCGCGCCCTGGCGAGCGTCACGCCGACACCGGCACATCGCTTCGCGCGACGCTTCCTTTAGCGTCGCCGCTTTCCCGTCCTGCACCGCTTGCCGCATCCGCAACCTGGCCACTTTCCGAGTACGCAAAAAAATAGCCCGCACTCCGTTGGAGTGCGGGCGAAACCGTCGCCCTACGAGGATAGGCGACGGGGCCACCGAGGCCGCGCGCCACGCGCGCAGGCCATCATCGGGCTAAGCACTGGCTGGTTCGCCGGTGCTGAAAGGGTCTGGGAACCGCTGATTGGAAACTCGTCGCGAACTCACGTCGGATGTTACGAATCCGGCCCCATGAGTCTTTAAAAGCAGCTTGCGTGCCAGTTATGCAAATTCACGAAAAATTGTTTGCAAGCTATTGATTGTTATTGTCATTTCTTGCGACGAAAGGGTATTGACAGGATCAACAGAAGGGGGTTTGCGAGTTACGTCACCGGGGTAACGTCACGTTACATGCGGCCGCACAGTGGCGGCCGCGCAGTCCTGCTTCAAGCGTTTGAAGCGGCGCACCCATCAGCGCACCGGCCATTTCGTGCGTTGCGAAGCCGTATGCCTGACCCGCAGACCCGTTGGCCGCCGCGTCTCGCGTGGCGCCAAAGCTGCGCCGCATACGAGCGCCAGGACGAGCAAGCTCGTCGCCCACATCCAGTAAGGAATCACGTCAAACATAGCCATCTCCCCGTTGAGCTCCGGTTCGTACCGGTGTTTCAGACAGAAAGCAAAACACGTGCGCGCGATGATGGCGGTCTAGCGCCCTTCGGCCTGGATGAAAGGTGGACATAAAAAAACCCGCCCGGGTTGTATGCCGGGCGGGTTTTCTAACAGCGTTGGCTGCGTGCTACGACTTCCTTCAGTGCAACTGGTCGACCATCAGACTCATGATCTGCTTGGCCTGCGGGCTCTGATCGATCGCGCCCTTGTCGTCGACCACGGCCACGCGGGTCTGGTCAGGCGTTACCGCGCGCACGTTCACGAGATACTGCTTGGCAATCTTTTCCTTCTTGCCGTGGAACACCTGGCTCCAGAAGCCCTGCTCCGCCGACGTCATATCCTTCGGATCGACGTAGCGCACGAAGTACAAACCGCGGCTCGCGTCGCGATCGTCAACCGTGAAGTTGCTGCGGTCGAGCGCGAGGCCCACGCGCAGCCACGCACGGTCATACGGCTCGCCGAGGGTCAGCTCGGTGGACGAGAACTGTGCCGCCGTGCCGTTGTTCGCCGAGTCGTCCGGCATAGGCTGTTGCGCCGACAGCGCCACATTCTGCGCCGCCGTGGCCGCAGCCGCCGACTTCGCACCGGCCGTAGCCGCGTTCGGCGCCGTTTGCGCACCCGCCGGCGAAAGCTCGGCGCTTTGCGTGTTACCCGGATTCGAACGCGAATCAGCCAGCGCCAGCGCGGCCATCAAGCGCTTCAGGTATTCCTGTTCGAGGCCCGGATCGTTCGGCTTGGGTTGCCACGTGGTCGAATCGTTGTTCGTCCCGCTGATCGCCTCGCGCATACCCTTCTGGCTGATGAACACATAGGTGCCGCCGTTCGGCGCCGCTTCGAGACGCGTACGGTACTTGTTGCGTTCCGAGCTCACGTAGCTGTTGCCCATCGCCTTGGACAGCGTGTCGCGGATCAGGCCTTCGTTGATCTGCGCGTGGGTTTCGTTCCAGTCGGTTTCCATCACGCCCTTGTCGCGCTGGTCGACCACCAGCAGGAAACCCTGTTCCTGCCAGAAGCGGCGGATCTGCGCCCATGCCTGATCGGGCGCCTTGTTGTCGATCACCAGCCAGCTTTCCGTGCCGTCGCGCTGGATATGCATGCCGTTGACCGGCGGAACCACCGTCAAAGTGTTGGTGGCCGGGGCTTGCGCCTGAACCTGCTTGAGCGTGGACAGCGAGGTTTCGCCGCCTTGCGGGGGCAACGAACGCTGATCGGCCGTCTCATCGATCATGTTCGGCGGTACAGCAAGTGACACTTGCTTCGATTTCGAGTCGCTTTTGTAGTCGATTTTGGTCGGCGACGAGGTGCCGCAGCCGGCGACCAGACCGCCTGCCATCAGCATTACTGCAAACCGCTTGGTAAGACGAAGATCAGTCATGTTCGGGGAATCCTTCCGCTACGCCACGGCAAGTTTCCGTGGATCAACCCAACATTTTACCGATCCCGGCGAGTCATGTGCAAAAACTGGGGTTTGCCCGTGAATTGAGCAGCGCCCGGCCGGCAAAACCGCGGGTGGCACGGACCGGCGCGGGGGGCCGCCGGATCGCCTCGGTTCAGCGAACTTTCCGTTGCCGAAGAGAGCCCACGCGCGGAGGGCACCCCGCTCTCCCAGCCGCAAATTTAACAATTCACAACACTTCCGAATTAGCCATCAGGCATGCCCTACTTCATGCTCAGATCATTGTTTTAAAAGACACTTTCCGGCCTCGTCACGGACTCTTTTTGAGATTGTCCCAAGCGCCGAACACCGCTCCTGACAACGATCAGGAAACCTGAGTGTTATCTTGAATTGGACATCTCAATAAAGCTTGAGCGTTCCAACAGCGAGACAGGTTGCCATGCCAAATCCTTCTTTTTCAACGGCCCTCGCCGCCTCGGCAATGGTGGGTGCCGTGCTGTGTGCCAGCACCGATGCGCGCGCCGAATTGGGCGGCACGATGCCGACCCAGGCGACTTCGACGACCGCCGCGTCCCAAACGCTGCTGAATGGCGCCTTACGCCTGCGCACGCTGACCGATGCGGGCCACACGACCATCAACGAGTACGCGACGAATACCGGTCAGATCATCGCTTACACGTGGCAGGGCCCGACCATGCCGGACCTGCGCGCGCTGCTGGGACGGTACGCCGACTCCTACTTGACGGGTGCCGCCGCGTTGCCGCCAGACGGCAATCTGCACGCCTCGCGGGTGGCCCGCCCGGACGTGATAGTGGAATCCGGCGGTCCGATGCGCGGCTACGCAGGCCGCGCGTGGCTACCCGCAGCCTTGCCGCCGGGCGTCACGGCCGCCGATTTCCGCTGAATTGCCACTGACGCCGCGCGCACGCTATCAAGAAAACGCCTCGACGATCGATTGCCGACAACGCCATGACACTCTCTTCTCATCTCCGTGCCCTGCTGTTCGTCTGCGCGGCGCTCGCCGGTTGCGGCGGCGGCAGTGGCGGCTCCGCCAGCTCTCCCCAGGCAGGCTCAGCCAGCCCCGCCAGCAACCCAGCCGCCGCCAACCCGTCAGGGGCCAGCGCGCCGTCCGGGGGTGCCGCGTCCAACGTGGCCACCTCCGTGCCACAGTCGACCACGCCGAACGTTCAGCCGATCGCCGTCACCACCGCACCGGGTCTGACGCGCAACATGCTGACGACGAGCGTCACCCTCTGCCAGCCCGGCACCAGCAATTGCGCGACGATCGACAATATTCAGGTCGACACCGGCTCGCACGGGTTACGGATTCTCGCATCTGCGCTGCCGGCCGGCTTCACACTGGCGGCGGTGGGTTCGGGCAGCGGCGTCACCGGCGAGTGCGCGGTATTTGGCGGCGGCTACGCATGGGGCGCGGTGCGCAGCGCGGACGTGCGCATGGCCGGTCAGTTGGCCTCGGCCATTCCGATCCAGTTGATCTCCGACCCCTCCCTGCCCACCGTGCCCACCGACTGCGCGGGCTCCGGCCCGGCGATGCTGACCGTCTCGAGCCTGCGCGCCAACGGCATTCTCGGCGTCGGCCTGTTCGCGGCCGACTGCGGCAGCGGCTGCGTCAATGCCGCGCTGCCGCGCTGGTATTACAGCTGCGACGCCAGCGGCAACTGCCTCGCGAGCACACAAGCGCTCGCGCAGCAGGTGACCAATCCGGTCAGCAGTTTCGCGCTCGACAACAACGGCGTGGTCATCGACCTGCCGTCGATCGCCGACGCCGGCGCGGTCAGCGTGTCAGGGTCGCTGATCTTCGGCATCGGCACCCAGGCGAACAACACGCTGGGCGGCGCAAGTGTGGTCAGGGCGAATTCGCAGACGGGGTATGTGGTCACCAGCAGCGCCGGCCAGACTTACTCGACGAGCTACGTCGACAGCGGCTCCAACGCGTTCTTCTTCAGTAATAGCCAGCTGCCGCAATGCGGTTACTGGTACTGCCCGAGTTCGACGCAATCAGCGAGCGCCTCGATTGTGGGTACCGATGGCGCGTCGAACACGGTGTCGTTTTCGATCGGCAATTCGACCGCGCTGTTCGCGTCGTCGAATAATGCCTTCGACAACCTGGCCGGCATTGCCAGCAACAGCTTCGGCTGGGGCCTGCCGTTCTTTTTCGGACGGAGGGTCTACACGGCGATCGCATCGCGCGCAACGTCGGCCGGACCGGGTCCGTATTACGCGTTCTGAGCGTTCACTGTCGGGGATCCGCCTTGACGCAAGACAGCGGCGTCAGGCGGGTTCGATTGAGCGCCCGCGCAGGCCCCTTATGAAGGTCCAATTCCGGCGCGGAAACAGAGCAAACCCTACGGACCGATCAGATTCTCCGACGCAGAAAATTCCCAAACTCCCATCCCGGGCTAATTTGATACGCCCTGACTGCAATAATCATCGTTTCCGGCTAGCGTCATCTCGATATCGTTAGTCCTGCATACCTAACAAAAGTCAAACGATGGAAGTCAGCTTTTCGCTCGACCATTTCGAGCAACTCGTCTACACGCAGCAGCATACTCAAGCCTCGCTCCAGCTTATTGCCGCACTCGCGCTTCTTCAGCAAACGCGCGGCGAATTGAACGCGAGCTTCAAAGCCTCGGGCATGACCGACCTGTCTCCCGAAGCGCAACGTCAGCGTTTCTGCACGCGTCTCACAAGCGCAGCGTCCACGTTGTTCGCCGACCCGAATTTCCGGCCGCCCACCGAGTACTTCAGATTGTTCCTCACGCTGCACGAATGGATCGGCGTGCTGTTCTCGGCCACTGCGTCAGGCAATGCGGATCACGTCACCCGTTATCTGAATCCCCGCGGCCCGGCGGATGCACAGTTTCTGCCTGGGGACAGCTTCATCGAGAAGCTATGCGTGCTCTATTCGACCGAGTCCGAGCTGGAACTCGACTTCGCCGCGCTTTGGGCGTACGACAAAACCATCGCCGCCTGTCTCGCCCTTGCATTGCTGGCACCGGTCTTCAAAGGCTCGCCAAACGCGCATCTCAAGCGTGAGGCGCTCCTTGAGTGGCTGCCCGGCAAGCTGCAGCAAATCGACGATCTGGACGACCTGCCCTCGGCCGTGCTGCACAATGCCTATATGTTCTGCAGCTATGCCGACACACCGCGGCGGCATGCGATCAAGCAGGACATCAATGTGCTGGTGCGCCGCAAGCTCGCGCAACTCGGCCTCATCGACCTGTCCGCGCCGAAGCGCACGCGTCCCAAAGGTAAACGGCGGAGTGGCAAGAAGCCCTTGATGGTGGTGGTACTGGAATGGTTCAGCGGCGCCCATTCGATTTACCGCACGCATTCGCGTACGCTCGAAGCCGCGCGCGAGCATTTCGAAGTGGTGGGTTTCGGCTTCGGTTACGCGCTCGACGAAGTCGGGCGCAACGTCTTCGACCGCTTCATCGAACTGGAGCAGCCGGACTATATCGGCGAGTGCCTGAAAACGATCCGCGACTTCGCCGAGGCCGAGCAGCCGGACGTGTTGTACATGCCAAGCGTCGGCATGTTCGTGCTAACGGTGTTCATGTCCAATCTGCGGATTGCGCCGTTGCAGATCGCGGCGCTCGGCCATCCCGCCACTACGCATTCAGACAAGATCGACTACATCAGCGTCGAAGAAGACTACGTCGGCGACCCGGCCTGCTTCAGCGAACAACTCATGAAGCTGCCGAAAGACGGCCAACCGTACCGCCCGTCCGTCGCGCTGCCGGACATCGTCGCGCAGACTCCGCCGCCGCGCGAGACGCTGCAGATCGTCATCACGGCCAGTGCAATGAAGCTCAATCCTGGTTTTCTCGATGCTTGCCGCGCGATCGGCGAGCGTGCCGCGACACCCGTTGAGTTTCACTTCATGACCGGTGTGCCGTCGGGTCTGCCGTTCGACCGTCTGCGCGACGTCGTCACGCGTGCGTTGCCGGGTGCCGTCGTGCACGACTTCCACGACTACGCCGCGTATCTGGCGCGCGTCAACCAGTCCGACCTGTTCCTCAGCCCGTTTCCGTTCGGCAATACCAACGGTATCGTCGATGCGCTGACGCTCGGCTTGCCCGGCGTATGCAAACGCGGGCCGGAAGTATTCGAGCGGATCGACGGCGCGCTGTTTGACCGCGTCGGCATCCCGTCGTGGACCACCACGGACAGCGTCGAGGCTTACATCGCCGCCGCCGTGCGCATGATCGACCAGCACGACGAGCGCACCGCGCTGCGGCAGCGTTTGATTGATACGCAGGCGGTGCAGCGGTGCTTCGAAGGGCGGCCGCAGGCGTTCGGCGAATGCGTGCTGGAACTGATGCACGAAAACAAAAGCCGTCACGCGAACGGGACGGCTTGAGATTCGTCTTGCGCTAACCGGATCATGCCGTGTTCGTTGAGCACAGCATGAGGTACTCGCGGGGCGCTAGCCCGCGGCAACAGGCGCAACAGAAATGGCTACTCGGCGGCTGAGCCGGCTACATCCGCCGGCTTGACGAGCTTTGCCGGCGCCAACCAGCTGAATACGCTCAGCGCCGAGCCGTGGAACGTGCACTCGGCCGCAGCCGGCGTGCTGGTCTTCTTCGGCTTGGCCGATTTGAGCGCGGTTGCGTCAGCCCCCGACGCAGCAAGGCTCGCCGAAGCGGCGGTAGCACTTGAAGCCGCGCCAGCCATCACACCGGAGGCAGCCGCAGCGTCCGAAGCAGCGGAAGCCACGGACACCGCGGACGCCGCGCGCACGTCCGACGCCGGGTGCGGCGCATTGGCCAATTTCGCGGCGGAAGCTGCCGCGGATGCCGCCGAGGCGGCCGCAACCTCCGAGGCCGTCATCACATGCTCGATCGATCCTTCAACGACCACCCGCGAACCGTCGATACCGGCGCCAGTATGAGCGACCTTCAGCGTATCCGGCGACGTTTCAGCCAGCTTGCTTCGCATCAACTGCTCGCATGCGTCCGAGTTCTTGTAGACGGCCGTGCAGGCCGCCAGCAGCGTGGCAGCCGTCGTGACGCAGACGATAGAGAGAATCCGAATCTTCATTGATGTTCCGTTTTTCAAGCCGTCGGCAATTGTAGCTTACGGGCTGGGGGATCGGCACCGCGCCGGCCACGTGGACGGCACAGGCAAAAGACGGCGCGGCGGCGCACCTGAACGTCCTGAACCTCCGGGCGCACACATTGCGCGAGGCAAAGAGACGCACTGACCGCGACGCCTTGCATCGGCATCGTGTTGACCGGCCACCATATATCCGGCACGCTGCGGCCTCTTCAGCTGGACCCGCTTCCTGGGTACGGATCCGTTTTCCCACTGTGCATTGACCGGCTTTCCCGCATGTTCAGCCTTGCCCTGCTCGCCGTCGCGGCTTACGCCGCCACCAATATCGACAACCTTTTCGTGCTGCTCGCCTTCCTTGGGGAAACGGGCGGCCAGCGGCGTCGCGTAATCGCCGGGCAGTTTGCCGGTTCGCTGACCTTGATCGTGGGATCGATTCTGCTGGCCGCGTTGTTGACACAACTCCCCACCGGCTATGTCGGTCTGCTCGGTATCTTGCCGATCAGCGTGGGGCTGAGCAAAGCGTGGACACGCTTTCGACCTGGCAACGCGAATCGGGAGAACGATACGCAAGCCACCGAGCGCACGCTAGCACCGGCCACGTCGGCTACGGCCGGCGCAGGTTCGTCATGGTGGACCGTCGCGTGCGTGGCGGTCGCCAACGGCTCGGACAATCTCGCCGTCTACGTCCCCTTGTACGCGAGTCACTCGCACAGCGAGGGCACCTTCATCTCGCTGGTGTTCGTCGTGATGATCGGGCTATGGTGCGCGGGCGCGGTGTGGCTGGTGGAGCATCCGTTGCTGGGCGCGCCGATCCGGCGTTACGGTACCGCACTGCTCCCTCTGATCCTGGTGGTCATTGGCGTCTCGGTGATCGTGCAGAACGACACCTTGCGGATCGTGTTCGGCATCTGAGGCGGACCCAGGGCCGGCGATCCGGTCGCCGGGACAATAGGGTGTGTCCGTGGGTGGTCGCGCCGGAGCATACGAAAACGCTACGGTCCGTGCCGGGATGCGCTGCTGCCAGCGCGCGATGCAGCACGACCGACTGTCGCCCGCGCGAACGCTCAGTTCGACGGCATTTGCGGCTGCACGTAGGTGCGCACGCCGGCGAGCGGCGAACCGTAACCACCCGCCTGGGTATTATTCGGCAACCCATTGACCAGTTGCGCGCGCGGATCGGTCGGATTCAGATTCAACTCGCCCGCCTGCTGGTTGCCGTGCGTCGGATATTCGCTGCCGCGCGCCGCGTTCGGCATCACGCGCGTACTGTTTTGCGGCGCGTTGATGTCGTCCTGCACGCTCAGGCCCTGTGCGCCAGCCTGCGCGGCGACGCCGCAAGCGACCGCGCACAGCAGAACCCCCACCACCCTCGATGTCCTCGATGTTCGTTTCATACCAGCCTCCGGCAAAGTGAAATGAAAGGCGATCAGGTCCGCGACACCCGTACAAGCGCGTGAGCGCGCGCGGCAGACGCTGATCACATCATTTATACGCGCTAGCTCGTCTTTCGGATTCGGCAAAATCTGCCCACTGACCGCAAAAGGGCCGAAGCGGCGCGCACCGTGCGCTGACCGAAGCCGCGGGGACGCAGCAAATGCCGCAGGCGCATATCGTTATGTCGATTGGCGATTTCTTTCCAGGCAGATCGCGCCCGATAATGGGTGCCATGAACACCCACCCCACTCCCCAAGCCCGCACGCTGCGCGCCACGCTCGCGGTGCTGAGCGCGGCGCTGCTGCTGGCCGCCTGCGCCGCCCCGACGGCGCCGACCTCCTCCGCGGCTGATTCTGCCTCGCTCGATGCCGCCATTTCCGGGCCCCAGCGCAGCGACAAGAACCGCGCACGCGATGTCTACCGCCATCCGAAGGAAACGCTGCAGTTCTTCGGCGTGGCGCCGTCGCAAACGGTGCTGGAGATCGCGCCCGGCGGTGGCTGGTACACGGAAATACTCGCGCCCTATCTGCACGACCACGGCACACTGTACGAGGCGCAATACGACAGCCCGGAGGCTGCGTCGGCGGCCGAGGAACAGGCGGGCAGGGCGTCATTCGCACGCAAGCTGGCGGCCACGCCGGCGGTCTACGGCAATGTGGTGGTCGGCACGCTGCGAGCCGGCCAGTTCAGCGGCTTTCCGGCCGATGGCAACGTCGACGAGGTGCTGACTTTCCGCAATATCCACAACTGGATCAAGGACGGCCAGATCGACGCGAACCTGCGCGCCTTCTATGCGGCGCTTAAGCCGGGCGGCATCCTCGGTGTGGAGGAACATCGCGCGGCGCCGGGCACGTCCCTGCAACAGACCATCGACTCCGGCTATGTGACCGAAGCCTATGTCATCGAACACGCGCGCGCGGCAGGGTTCGAATTGGCTGGCCAAAGCGAGGTGAACAGCAATCCCCGCGACACGAAAGATTATCCGCATGGCGTGTGGTCGCTGCCGCCCACGTATGAAGGCCACGACGTCGATCGGGCGAAATACGCGGCGATCGGCGAATCGGATCGCATGACGTTGCGGTTCGTGAAACCCAGGTGACGGGCATGACCCGTTCGGGTTTCAGCTCGCCCATGCCGGGCTAAGCCCCTCTGGCCGGCGCACGGTTTGCCGCACCACGCTTGACGCGGCCCAAATAATATGTTCCTATGGCGCACTATGTACCGCGCCCAGACCATCCTATCGCTACTACTAGCCCGCTCTACCGGGCTAGGTCTGCTGCTGCGCGCTTCCATCTGATACACCCGAAGCACCGCTCAATTCCCCAGTAACTGACCCAGCCCCGGTTTTCGACCGGCGGCCATGCTTTGTCTTTTCGTCGTCCGGTCCACAGCCCAGCTTGTCGAACCTTAAGGATGATGAAAATGTTGAAGAACCCCGCGACCAAGTACAGCTCGTTCAAGCCCATCAATTTGACGGACCGCCAGTGGCCGTCGCGCGTCATCACGCGCGCACCGATCTGGATGAGCACCGACCTGCGCGACGGCAATCAGGCGTTGTTCGAGCCGATGAACGCCGAGCGCAAGATGCGCATGTTCAAGACGCTGGTGCAGATCGGCTTCAAGGAAATCGAAGTCGCATTTCCGTCTGCCTCGCAGACCGACTTCAATTTCGTGCGTGAGCTGATCGAAGGCGGCCATATCCCCGACGACGTCACCATCGAAGTGTTGACGCAAGCGCGCGACGACCTGATCGAGCGCACCTTCGAATCCTTGCGTGGCGTCCCGCGCGCGATCGTCCATCTGTACAACGCCACGGCGCCGGAATTCCGCCGCATCGTGTTCGGCCTCGACAAGAGCGGTGTCAAGGAACTCGCGCAGAACGCCGCGCGTACGATGAAGCGTCTCGCCGACGCCGCGCCGGAAACGCACTTCACGCTGCAGTACAGCCCGGAAGTGTTCAGCGGCACCGAACTCGAATTCGCCAAGGAAGTGTGCGACGCCGTGTTCGACATCTGGCAACCGACGCCCGAGCACAAAGCGATCGTCAACCTGCCCGCTACCGTCGAAATGGCTACGCCGAACGTCTACGCGGACCAGATCGAATGGATGCATCGCAATCTCGCGCGTCGCGATGCGTTGATCGTTTCGGTCCATCCGCATAACGATCGGGGCACGGCCGTGGCGGCTGCGGAACTGGCGGTGATGGCGGGAGCGGATCGCGTCGAAGGGTGTCTGTTCGGCAATGGTGAACGCACCGGCAATGTCGATCTCGTGACGCTTGCTTTGAATCTGTACACGCAGGGTGTCGATCCTGAACTCGACTTTTCGAATATCAATGAAGTCGCGCGCACCGCTGAGGAATGCACGCAGTTGCCGGTGCATCCGCGTCATCCGTATGTCGGCGATCTCGTCTTCACCGCTTTCTCCGGGTCGCATCAGGATGCGATCAAGAAGGGTCTCGCCGTGCAGAAACCGGATGCGCGCTGGGAAGTGCCTTATATGCCGATCGATCCGAGCGATCTCGGGCGGACTTATGATTCCGTCATTCGTGTGAATAGCCAGTCCGGCAAGGGCGGCATTGCGTACCTGCTCGAGCAGACTTATGGCGTGGTCTTGCCGCGCCGCCTGCAAGTCGACTTCAGCTCTGCTGTGCAGCGTCATACTGATGATAGCGGGCAGGAAGTGACGCCTTCGCAGATCTGGGAATTGTTCCAGCAGGAGTATGTGCACAGCGCTGCGCCGATTCACTATGTTGGGCATAGTTTGTCCGAGAGCGAGGGGCGCGAGCATATTAAGCTGACCGTTGACATCAAGGGTACGCGGCGCGTGCTGAACGGTGAAGGTAATGGGCCGCTTGATGCGTTGATGCACGCGATCGGTGTGCCGGTGCGGATTCAGCACTATGAAGAGCGTGCCTTGACTCAGGGTGCAGATGCTCGCGCTGTGGCGGTGGCTGAGATGGCGGGCGCTGATGTGACTGGGAGTGCGTTTGGCGTTGGCATTGATGCCAATCTGGTGACCGCTTCTATTCGGGCTGTTATTAGTGGCGTGAATCGGGCTTATGCTCGGGCTAATGTCGATGCGCAGGCGCGGTTTTTTGATGCTGCGATGAGCGACGACGTGGAGCGGGTGGCGGTTTGAGGTGTTGGCCTTTCCTTGAATTGCTATCGGTCTATTAGCGTTGCCCCTGTGCGGGGCGGCACCTACTTTTCTTTGCCTGCCGCAAAGAAAAGTAGGCAAAAGAAAGCGGCTCGAACCCCCTGCTAAGCGGGTCCCCCGCACAGTCACGGTAGTGGTGCATCTGGAATCTGTGTTCTCGCACACTCCGCGTGAGTGACAAGGCAGTCATACTTCCGGCGGCGCTGCGCGCGCCGTCGCGGTTTATGGGCGCCGTTTCGGATGCTCCCGCTAACTAACCTAAGCTCTGCAAATCATCACGCACTGATTTCCGCCGCCGGTGCGGTCACCGTGACCGCCTCGCGCAAACACGCCACAAAAGCCTGACAAGCAGCGCTCTGCTCCTTGTTCGACCGTACTGAAAAACCCACGGTGCCGAACGCCCCACTCTCCGGTAAATCCAGAATCCGCAACAACCCGGCATCCTCGAACTGCTGTGCCGCAACCCGCGGCATCAACGCAATCCGCGGCGTATCGAGCAACAAACCGATGTTCGTCAGCAGCGACAACGACTCCACGATATCCGTCGGCAATGGCAATCCCGCGGCCCGGAACAGGTGCTCCGCCGACAGTCGCGCGGGCGAATCAGGTGTCGGCAAAATCCACGGCGAGCCGACCAGTTCCGAGAGATGCGTCACGCCGGCCGGGGCGGCCCCATAGCCTTTGCCGACCACCACGCACATCGACTCGTCGAACAACGCCTCGTGCGTCAACGGGAATGCACTCGCAATCGGCAGTTCACGCTCGGGCAAACGCCCGACGACGATGTCGAGGTCCCCCGTCGCCAACGCCGGAAATAGATGCGCCGTCGTGCCCTCACGCACTGTCACCAGAACGTTCGGGGTACGCGCTTTCAACATCGCGATCGCAGTAGGCAATAGCCGCGCCGATGCCGAGATCAGCGTGCCGACGATCACGTGGCCGCTGGTGCCGAGCCGGAAGTCGTTGAGCTCGTCCGTCATGTAACGCAACTCCGCCATCAGCGACTTGACCCGCCGTCCGAGCAGCAAGCCCAGCTCAGTCGGCACGACACCGCGATTCGAGCGCGCGAACAGCGCGCCGTCAAAACATGATTCGAGTTCGTGAATAACCTTGGTGACGGCCGGCTGCGTCAAGCGCATCTCATTGGCCGCGCGCACCACGGAGCGCGTTTCCAGCACGCGCTCGAAGATCATCAGCTGATTGAGCTTCAGCTTGCGGATCAGGGAGATCTCGCTGAGCGGATTGGATTGCATGGCAGGGGTGGCCGGAAATCGATGATCCGCGATGGTAACAGCACAAAAGCGGCTCGCCGATTAGGGGCTCCACTTGTTTACCCCACTTGGGCACACCGATTGCTTGATATCGCTCGCGGGCAATAAACCGTCAAAGCACACAGTGCCGACAACGAGCCGCCGTTTCGAACGTCAATCCAGCAATCCATCGGTGGGAGGTCCCATGCTTCGATACGCTGCAATCTTCTTCATCATCGCGATCATCGCCGCGGTATTCGGCTTCGGCGGCATTGCCGCAGGCGCAGCAGAAATCGCCAAGGTCCTGTTCTTCATCTTCCTGGTGATCTTCCTCGTCACCTTGTTGATGGGCGTCATCCGACGCTGACCACCACATCACCCGGCTAGACGAAGAGACACCCGCATCGGCGCGAGGACCAGCAGCTCGTTGCAATACTTGCCATACGGTATTGCAAGAGTTGCTGCTCGCACCGGGGGTTTTACTGCCTGGCCGCCGCTTTCACGCGGCGCGCGCAATCCTTGTCGGCACAGTCAACCGATGCGACCAGTTCGCCAGCGTGCGCGTCGCCACCGGCGGCTTGCTCAAAATCGCGCTGTCGTAATGCTTGCCGTCAAAGCGGACGAAATCGACAATCCGAAACCCCTGCCCTCTGTAAAACGTAATCAGGTGCGCTGCCGGTTGCGGCGTGTCGAGCGCGAGTTCCGCGTACCCACGCGTCGCGGCCCAATGGTCGGCGAAAGCGATCAACAAAGTACCAATGCCCCGCGCCTGCCACACGGGCTCCACGCCGAACTGGCGCAAGCTGGCAATGTCGTCGCTCCGGTACAGCTCGCACGGCGACTCATGATCCGGTGCATACAGCGTCATCGTGCCGACAATGCGCCCCTCACAGACCGCCACGTAGCAATCGCCACGCGTCGCGCGTGAACGGGTCGTCTCCACCGTTTGATCCACACAGGTGCAATTCAGCCCCATCGCACCGAGTCGTGTAAATGCCCGATGCAGCAGCGCGGTCAACGCAACGTACGAATCGCGCGCCGGATCGAAGCGGCGCAGTTCGACACGGCCCACGCCGTGACACACGTAGGCGATACGGACGGGTTGTTGCGTCGTTGCACGTTGCTTCACGTTGATCACCTCGCGCTGTCAGGATGCACGAAGTGTAGAATTCGCGACTAAGCGTCTCAAGAAAAAATGTCGTAAAAACTCACAGGAGACAGCGTGCCAATGCGCGCTCGTGTGCGTGCTGAGATGCCCGCCAAACAGTTGGCCGGCAGGCTGCCCGCGCACTAGCTCGCCGGCACCACAAGCGGCTCGCTTTCCCGCAAACCAAGATGCAATTCCTCGCAGAGGAACGTCTGCAAGGTCTGCACGGCAGCTGCCTGCGCGCCGGAAACCGGGCGCATGAAGAGCCCGAAATCGGCAGTGGGCGCATCGGGCAATCCATCGGCCTGACCGAGCACGCGCATTGACTCCGAACGGATATTGCCGTCGAGCAGGACCGATACACCGAGCCCCGCTTCCACCGCCGACTGCACCGCCGGCAAGCTCGTGCTGGTGCACACAATGCGCCACGCAATCCCCGCGCGCCGCAGCGCCGTCAACACCTGCTGCTGCCACAGACACGCGCCGCCGAACGCAATCACCGGCAACGCCGCGTCACCGTCGCGGCTAAAGCCACGCGCGCCGACCCAGAAAAGCGGCTGCGTCCAGGTCAGCAGTGGCACTGAGTCCACCAACGCGGGGTCGGCGACGACCACGTCAAGGCCGCCATCCGCAAGCCGGTTCGACAACGCCGGACTGGTATCGACGACGATCTCCAGCGCCACCTGCGGATAAGCAATCGAAAAGCGCCGCAGCGCGCGCGGCAGCCGACCGACCGCGATGTCTTCCAGCATGCCAAGCCGCACGGTGCCGGACACCTGCCCCGCACTCAACGCCCGCCGTGCATCGGCGCCCGCGCCAAGGATCGTATGCGCGAACGGCAGCAGCCGATGCCCCGCTTCGGTGAGTTGCACCCCGCGCGGCGAGCGGTCGAGCAAACGCTGTCCCAGCTCTTCTTCGAGCCGGCGCAATTGCATGCTCACCGCCGCCTGGGTGCGTGCGAGGCGCGCCGCCGCCACGCCCACGGCGCCGGCCTCCGCAACGGTAACGAACGCGCGCAGGAGACTGCTGTCGATATCCCGGGTCATCACGTTTCCTGAAGTGGCCATAAGAATTATCAACTTATCTTAATACCGCTTGCACCGATAAGATAGCGTCCAACGACTCCGCAGAACGACAACGAGGCCACGATGCAGGACACCACCATCAAGCCGGCACTGAATTCCGCGCCAACGCCCGTGAAACCCGCCAGCGCGGCGGCCGGCGCGGCGCTCCTGTGCGTGCTGTCGATGTCGAGCGTGCAGTTCGGCGCCGCGCTCTCCGCGCCGACGATGGCAACCTACGGCTCGCTCAGCACCACCTGGTTGCGTCTGTGCTGGGCGGCCGTGGCGCTTGCATTGGTGGTGCGCCCGCGTCTTTTCACCTACTCGCGCTCGCATTGGCTTGCCGCAGGAGCCCTGGGGGCGGCAATGGCCGGCATGACGCTGTGTTTTTTCGCGGCGCTTCAGCGGATTCCATTGGGACTCGCCGTCGCGATCGATTTTCTTGGGCCACTCGCCGTCGCGACTTTCGCAGTGCGCCGCGCGCGGGCACTGCTGTGGCCGGCATTGGCGATTGCCGGCGTGCTGCTGCTCTCGCGCGATCGCGCGGGCTGGATCGGCGAACCGTTCGGCGTGCTGCTTGCGCTCGGGGCAGCGCTCGGCTGGGGCAGCTACATCGTGCTGATGAAGAAGATCGGCGCCGTGTTCGCGGGACTCGAAGGTTTGTCGGTATCGCTGATCGCAGCGGCGCTGGTCGCCACACCATTCGGCCTTGCGCAAAGCGGCATACACATCGCCATGGGCCAGATCGCCGCAACCGCGGGGCTCGCCGTGCTGGTTCCGCTGCTACCCTACGCGCTGGAAATGGTGGCATTGCGGCATATGCCGGCCTCATCATTCGGCATCCTGATGAGTGTCGAACCCGCGATCGGTGCGTTGGCCGGCTTTGTGGTACTACATCAACCGATGGGCGTCTTGCAGATCGCGGGCATGCTGCTGGTGGTCGCAGCAAGTGTGGGCGCCGTGATGGCGACGCGCTGAACGGCGCTGAACCGCTGCGTATGCAGCGCTCAGGCGATATTTTCCGCTTCGTAAAGACGCCGGCCCGCTGCGTCCTTCGCGCCGAGGATCGGCTCGATGTCGATCGGCCACTCGATGCCGATGTCAGGATCGCACCACAGGATGCAGCGCTCGAGTTCGGGGAACCAGTATTCGGTGGTCTTCCACAGGCACTCGGCGATGTCGGACAGCACCACGAAACCGTGCGCGAAGCCCGGTGGCACCCACACCTGCCGATAATTGTCCGCGCTCAGATGGGCGCCGCTCCACTTGCCAAAGTTCGGCGAATTGAGCCGCACGTCGACGACGACGTCGAACACTTCCCCCACCACCACGCGCACGAGCCGGCCTTGCGGACGCTGAACCTGATAGTGCAGCCCGCGCAACACACCACGCACGGCCCGCAAATGACGGTCCTGCACGAAATTGAACCCGTGCGAAACGTCGTCGGTAAACTCATCCGCGCTGAAGCTCTCGAAGCAGAAGCCGAATTCGTCGCAAAACACCTCAGGTTCGATGAGTTTCACCTCCGGCAATGCCGTCGCCATTACCTTGTTGCCCATCGCCGCTGTGCTCGTAAGAAGCCTGCCAGGAGAAAACATGACCGCCGGTGCACGCCGCTACGCACGTACCCGCATGCGGTGCGCCGTCGCACGGCGGCGGCCCACCAAGCTTTACGCCTCGGTCACCACCCGGCTGCGCGCGCGATATTCGGTGGGCGACAGCGCCATACGCTTGCGGAATATCTTCGCGAGACGATCGCCGTTGCCGGTGCCGCTGCGGCGTGCGATCTTGTCGACCGGTAGTTCGGTTTCGGTCAGGAAGTTGCAGGCAATGCGCAGCCGCACCTGTAGCAGATAGTCAGAAGGCGTGACCTGCATTTCGTGCTTGAAGCGCCGCAGAAAATTTCGCTCGCTCATCGCCGCGACCTGCGCGGCGTCGGCAACCGACACCGGACGATCGCAATTCGCCTCCATCCAGCGCGCGGCGGCACGGATTTTCTCGGCGACACTCAGTGTGCCGCCTTCAGCCGGCAGCGGCACCCAGGTGGCGGCCATGCCCGGCATCACCCGCTCGGCGACACTGCGCGCAAGTTCCGCGCCGAGATCGCGCTTGATGAACATCAGCGCGCTGCGCGCACAGTCGTTACGATCGTTGGCGGCGCTGCGCGCGGCATCGGTCGTGGCGCTGCTCAGATAGCGGTTCACCTGCAGGTCGTCATGCTCCGTGGGACCTGCGGCTTCCAGCACGAGCCGGCCCTCACCGATCGTCTCGATCGCACGGGTGCGCGTTTGCACCGATCTCAGCCAACCCAGCAGCCGTTCGTCGAGCGCGGCCTCATGGGCGCCGTAGCCGCCTGCGATAAACAACACGTCGAAACCGCTGCCATAGCGTGTGTCGATACGGTCCGTCCAGATTCGCGCCGACGAAGAACTCGCCACGCTGCCGCCGTCCATCGACAGAAACTGAACTTCATAAGGCGGCTCTTCGCCAGCCCGCGAGCCCGAGAGTTCATTGGCGGTCTGGAACATCTCGACCACCGTGCCAGGCCCGAGCAGCCAGAAGCCGTCGAACAGCAACACGCCGATTCGCCGCGCTGCACTACGCACGTTGAGCGTCGGCGTATGTAACCAGGTAATCCTCGCAGTATCCAGATGCATGTGCGGCATGATCTTTCCCCAAACTGTCGTACGTTGTGGACCCCGCTGCCCCGTCGGCCGGCCGATATGGTCGAGTTGAATTACGGCGGATGAAAACCGCCGGCAACGCCGCTTAACGGATTATGCGTGATGTTAGCGGAATGCTTCGCTATAGTAAATTTGAAAAACAAATTGGTATCGAGAAATTCAATGTATGAAGAAAACCATTATTGTGTGTTCCATATGACAGACCGCATATGAAGCGGCATAGCGGTGCACCATATCGGACCGCTAACCGCCAGAAAGCCGCTAAACCTTATACAGACTAGCTTCCAGGCCTATCAAATCGTTGCACGAACGGCTCATTGAGCACCGGATTCGCGAGACCTATTCGCCTCTATAACATCCAAAAGTGTTTCAAACATGAACTCGAAACCTCGCAAATAATGAACATTCAATCAGGCTTTTATTCGCAAACCGGGAATTTACCCCCAGTATCAATGTGGTGAACCGCACATTTATCGAAACATTCCAGATTAAGCATTTCGGCATGGAATCCCCAATCGACAAAAAATGTTTCTATATTGAAACATCGGACCTCCTTTACATATGATGAAATATGCCTTTCATTGACCTTGTAACGCGAAAGCATCAGACGATTCAGCGCTGCGCCGGGAACCGTGCCAGGCGGTTTCCTTAAACAAAGTTTCATGCCTGGATCGTGCACTTTAAGACTTGGTTAAGAGAGGCAGCGCCATAATTTGCGTACCGTAAGCGCAGGAAGGAGCAGAGACATGTCGCGTCCCATGAGCATCGAGAGAGTCAACGAGTACGGAGAGAACGCAGTTCGCATCGCCATCGAGGACCGCGCGGTCCTGTTGGAAGCGGCCGATCTGGATGCCGTGATCGAACACCTCAGCGCCCTGCGCGCCACGATGCGTCCGGAAGTCCCTAAGGAGCCGCTGCGCACGCATCAGTATGTGATTGAAATCGATCCATGCTGGCACACTGAAAAGCCTCCCCTGCATGACGGTGCGGTGCTGTTCCTGCGGCATTCCGGCCTGGGGTGGGCAGGCTTCGCGCTCCCCACCGAGAGCCTCGCCAGGCTGCATCACGCGTTGGCACAGCAACTGGAAGCATCGCTCGAAGTGCACGGCATGCTCAACTGAATCAGCTGAACCTCGAGCGCACGCGGCTTGTTGCTTGCTTGTTGCTTGCTTGTTGCTTGCTTGTTGCGTGCTTGTTGCGTGCTTGTTGCATTTTGCGCAGCACTGCGTTTCAGATTGCGAACGCACCTCGCAGCGCCGCGCACCTATACTTCTCCCGCCGCGTCATAGCGGTTACTTTCATTCAGGTCTCTTTCCGAAGCGCGGCTTTGTCCGCGCTCTTTTTTTGCGCATCGTTTAGGCATGCATAGGGTTGTCGATCGGATTGGCACGCAGGGTCGACCACGCAGTTCATGAACATTGCACAAAGTTAAAAAAGACTTAATGCACCTAGCAGTGTCGTTTTATCTGCGATCACCCATGATGCACTCATCGTCCTTCTCTACTGTTCCAACATGAACCAGCTACAAGCGATGCGTGTCTTCACACGGGTGGTCGATCTCGCCAGCTTTAATCTTGCGGCGAGACAGTTAGGTATGTCGGCAGCAGCGGTCACGCGCAGCGTCGGCACACTGGAAGCGCATCTGAACATGCGCTTGCTGAACCGCACCAC
The DNA here is from genome assembly GCA_900142905.1 of Burkholderia sp. GAS332. Classification (NCBI taxonomy): domain Bacteria; kingdom Pseudomonadati; phylum Pseudomonadota; class Betaproteobacteria; order Burkholderiales; family Burkholderiaceae; genus Burkholderia; species Burkholderia sp. GAS332. The sequence continues at coordinate 3,609,400 of FSRV01000001.1, forward strand.
GCGCAGTCTTTCGCTGACCGATGTGGGCCGCGAGTATCTCGACGGGTGTCGCACGATCATCGAGAAACTCGACGAGATGGAATCGAATCTGCTTGAGACCACGCGCGATCCACAGGGCACGCTGCGCATCGCCACGCCGATGACGTTCGCGAGCGCCGGGTTGGGCGCATTGCTGGCCGCGTATCGCACGCTGCATCCCCGTGTGGACTTCGACGTGACGACGTTCGACACGCATATCGATCTGGTGGAAGGCGGCTTCGACGTGTGTTTCTCTGACGACCGGCGGCTTGCCAACTCCTCGCTGGTCAGCCGCATGCTGACCAGCGTCGATGAAATGACCGTCGCCTCCCCTACCTATCTGGCACGTCACGGCACCCCCCGCGATCCCGCGGCGTTGAACCGCCACGGCCTGCTGACGGTCTCCGACGGTTCGTCACGCGCCTGGGAGTTCGCGGACGCCGACGGCATCTACCGCGTCAACACCGGCAGCGCCCTCACCGCAACGAGCAGCGCAATGGTGCGGGTGGCCGCGCTCAACCATATGGGTATCGCCTTGCTGCCGATGCCGATCATTGCCGACGACCTCGCGCAAGGCTCGCTCGTGCCTGTGCTCGAACAGTTCGAAATCAACGGCGGCCCACGACAGGTGTCGATTCTCTACTCCGGCCGCAATTACCTGTCGATGCGCGTGCGCAGTTTCATCGACTTCGCGGTCAGCCAATATCGCGCGCCGGACCGCCCGGTTGCACTGCGCGCTGTAGCCTGATCCGGGCGCGCGCATCATGCCCAAAATACTGACGATCGAAGATGACGAGCTGATCGCACACGACATAGTGCGCACGCTCAGTGCGAGCGGGTTCTCCGTCGACGTGGCGCGCACCGGCCGCGAAGGCATGGCGAAAGTGATGGCGGGTGACTACGACGTCGTCACACTCGACCGCATGCTGCCCGACCTCGACGGCCTCACCATCGTGGCCACCATGCGTGGCGTCGGCATGGAAACGCCGGTGCTCGTCATGAGCGCGATGTCCGATGTCGATCAGCGCATTCAAGGCCTGCGCGCCGGCGGCGACGACTATCTGACTAAACCGTTCTCGCCCGAGGAAATGTTCGCGCGCGTCGAGGTGCTGTTGCGCCGGCGCCCACGTCACGCCAAAGCTGAAACGCTGCTGCGCAGCGGTGCGCTGGAGCTCGATCTGGTCCGCCGCAAAGTCACCCACCGGCAGCGCGAACTCGATCTGCAACCCACCGAATTCCGCGTGCTTGAATTCATGATGCGCCACACCGGCCAGGTGCTCACGCGCACGATGATCTTCGAAGCCGTGTGGGGCTGCCGCTTCGATCCCGGCACCAACCTGATCGACGTACACGTAGGCCGTTTGCGCAAGAAAGTCGAGACGCCCGGTGAGCGCCCGTTGATCCGCACCATTCGGGGCTCAGGCTATCTGTTCGGCTGACGCCGCTCTACTCGCAGGTTTTATGACTGAGCTTTAGCGCTGCATGCAGCGCTAAAGCCGTTGCAACACGGCTATCGACGCGATCGTGCAGACCGTTCCGGCTTCCTAAAACTAGTTTCATTTGTTTAGTCCACGACTGTTAGGACTCGCTCTCCAGAATGCCGTTACCGGGCCGCGCCATTGGTGCAAGCCCTAACCGCCACACGCCCGCGCAGATTCAAACGCGCCTCTGAACGGAGCAGCCTTCGATGTTAAAAATAGTCCGGTTAGCCTTGACCCGGCCCTACACGTTCATCGTGCTTGCGATGCTGATCCTGTTGATCGGCCCGCTTGCCGCGTTGCGCACGCCGACGGATATCTTTCCCGACATCCGCATTCCCGTGATCAGCGTGGTCTGGAACTACGCCGGCCTGCAACCGGATGACATGTCCGGACGCATCGTCACCTACTACGAGCGCACGCTCGGCTCGACCGTCAACGACGTCGCGCATATCGAGTCGCAATCGTTTCGCGGCTACGGCATCGTCAAGATCTTCTTTCAGCCGACCGTCGATATCCGCACCGCCACCGCCCAGGTGACCTCCGTTTCGCAGACGGTGCTCAAGCAGATGCCCCCCGGCACGACGCCGCCGCAGATTCTCAACTACAACGCGTCCACGGTGCCGGTACTGCAACTGGCGCTGACCAGCAATACACTCGACGAACAGAAACTCGCCGACTACGCGACCAACTTCATTCGTCCGCAATTGCTGAGCGTGCCCGGCGTGGCGATTCCGACGCCGTACGGCGGCAAGACCCGCGAAGTGCAGATCGACCTCGATCCGCAAGCCTTACAGGCGAAAAAGCTGTCGGCCAACGACGTCGCCACCGCACTCGCCCAGCAGAATCAGATCATTCCGGCGGGCACCGAAAAAATCGGCCGCTTCGAATACAACATCAAGCTGAACAACAGCCCGCGCGCGCTCGACGAATTGAACGCGCTGCCGATCAAGACGGTAGACGGCGCAACGATCTATATCCGCGATGTGGCTCATGTGCGCGACGGCTTTCCGCCGCAAAGCAACGTGGTGCGCGTGGACGGTCATCGCGCCGTGCTGATGAGCATTCTGAAGAACGGCTCGGCGTCGACGCTCGACATCATCGCCGGCGTCAAGGCGCAATTGCCGCGCATCGAAGCGACGCTGCCACCCGGACTGAAGATCGTGACGATGGGCGATCAATCGACCTTCGTGAAAGGCGCCGTCAGCGGCGTGGCGCGTGAAGGCATCATCGCCGCGGCGCTCACTTCGCTGATGATTCTGCTGTTCCTCGGCAGTTGGCGCTCGACGCTGATCATTGCGGCATCGATTCCGCTTGCCGTGCTGGCCGCCATTGCCGGGCTGGCCGCCATGGGCGAAACGCTCAATGTCATGACACTCGGCGGCCTCGCGCTTGCGGTCGGCATTCTGGTCGACGATGCCACCGTCACAATCGAAAATATCAACTGGCATCTCGAACAGGGCAAGGACGTACGCAGTGCGATCATGGACGGCGCCGCACAGATCGTCGGGCCCGCCTTCGTCTCCCTGCTGTGCATCTGCATCGTATTTGTGCCGATGCTGCTGCTCAACGGTATCGCGCGCTTCCTGTTCGTCCCGATGGCCGAAGCGGTGATCTTCGCGATGGTCGCCTCGTTCATTCTGTCGCGCACCTTCGTGCCGATGATGGCGCAATACTTGTTGCGCCCGCATGCATCCGGCGGTCATGCCTCGGGCGAACTGGCCGCAGTGATGGATCCGCATGGTGGCCACTCGCGTGCAGTACGGTCGCGCAATCCGCTGGTGCGCTTTCAGCGCGGCTTCGAGCATCGTTTCGAGCGCGTGCGCAGCGTGTACCGAATCGTGCTCGGCCTTGCGCTTACGCATCGCAAGCGCTTCGTGGCGGGCTTCCTGCTCGTCGTCGCCGCGTCCTTCCTGCTCACGCCGTGGCTCGGCCGCAATTTCTTTCCGAGTATCGATTCCGGCGAAATCGCGATTCACGTGCGCGCGCCGATCGGCACGCGAATCGAAGACACCGCCGCGGAATTCGACCGGATCGAGAATGCAGTGCGCGGCACCATTCCGCCGGACCAACTGCGCAGTATCATCGATAACATCGGCTTGCCCAATAGCGGTATCAACCTGACGTATAACAATAGCGGCACGATCGGACCACAAGACGGCGACATTCTGATCTCGCTGAACGAGAACCACCAACCCACCGCCAACTTCGTGCGCACGCTGCGTACAACGCTGCCGCGCCAGTTTCCGGGGACGACCTTCGCGTTCCTGCCGGCCGATATCGTCAGTCAGATTCTGAACTTCGGCGCACCCGCGCCAATCGACCTGCAGGTCGCAGGACCGAACCAGACGGCCAATCATCGCTACGCCACCGAAGTCATGCGGCGCATGCGCCTGATTCCCGGCATTGCCGATACGCGTATTCAGCAGGATTCGACGTATCCGCAATTCACCGTGTCGGTGGACCGCACGCGCGCGGATCAACTCGGCATCACCGAACAGGATGTGACCAATTCCGTGGTGGCAAGTCTCTCGGGCACGAGCCAGGTATCGCCGACGTTCTGGCTGAATCCGAAGAACGGCGTGTCCTATCCGATCGTCGCGCAGACGCCGCAATACGATATGACGTCCCTATCGAACCTGAGCAACCTGCCGGTGACCAGCAAGGGCGGCCAGGCGCAGATTCTCGGCGGCATCGCGACCATTACGCGTGGCGTCGGCGACTCAGTCGTTTCGCACTACAACATCGAACCGCTCTACGACGTGTTCGCGACCACTCAGGGTCAAGATCTCGGCGCTGTCGCGGCGAAGATCCAGACCATCATCCATGCGACCGCGAAAGACGTGCCGAAGGGTTCGATCGTCACGCTGCGCGGCCAGGTGCAGACGATGAATAGCGCGTTCCTCGGTTTGTCGCTAGGTCTCGTCGGCGCGATTTTGCTGATCTATCTGCTGATCGTCGTGAACTTCCATTCGTGGAGCGACGCGTTCGTGATCGTCACGGCGTTGCCCGCGGCGCTGGCCGGCATCGTGTGGATGCTGTTCACCACGCATACACCGCTCTCGGTGCCCGCCCTGACCGGCGCGATTCTCTGCATGGGCGTCGCGACCGCCAACAGCATTCTGGTGGTGAGCTTCGCCCGCGAACGGCTGGCGGTGACCGGCAATGCGCTGGTCGCGGCAATGGAAGCCGGCTTCACGCGCTTTCGCCCAGTGTTGATGACGGCGCTCGCGATGATCATCGGCATGGCGCCGATGGCCCTCGGCCTCGGCGACGGTGGCGAGCAGAACGCGCCGCTCGGCCGCGCCGTCATCGGCGGCCTGATTTGCGCGACATTCGCCACGCTGCTGTTCGTACCGGTCGTGTTCAGCCTTGTCCATCGGCGCGATGCGGCGGCTCACGGCCCATCACACGGCCCGTCACATGGCCCATCGCCCAGCTCATCGAACGAACCCTCGCACGATCACACATCATCCGAACCCGGAGTCCATCATGTCCACTGAGATCGAGATCAATTCGCCGAAGCGGCTGCGTCATCTGAAGCTGGTCGGTATCATCACGCTGCTGGCGGCCGCGGGCATCGTGACTAGCGGCATTGCCAGCCGCGTGCATGCGAAGCAGGAACTCACCACCTGGTCCGCTCAGCAAGCCATACCGACAGTGGTTGCGTACACACCCAAGCACAACCTCGACGACCAGGCGCTGGTGTTGCCCGGACAGCTGTCCGCCTTCATCAACGCGCCGATCTACGCGCGCGTGTCGGGTTATCTGCATGCGTGGTATGCGGATATCGGCACCCATGTCAAAGCGGGACAGTTGCTCGGGTTGATCGACACGCCCGACCTCGATCAGCAATTGCTGCAGGCCCGTGCCGATTTGCAGAATGCGGTGGCTAACGAAAAGCTCGCCGCCTCCACGGCGACCCGCTGGACGAAAATGCTGAAGCAGGATTCGGTCTCACAGCAGGATGCGGACGAGAAGAGCAGCGATCTGGTTGCCAAGCAGGCAACCGTCGCAGCGGCCGAAGCCAACGTGCGGCGTCTCGAGGCGCTCGAATCGTTCAAGCGCATCACCGCCCCGTTCGACGGCATCGTCACCGCGCGCACCACCGATGTCGGCGCGCTGATCAATGCGGGCGGCGGCAACGGACCTGAACTGTTCAAGGTCTCCGACGCAAGCCAGCTGCGCGTCTATGTAAGCGTGCCGCAGGACGAAGCGGCCGCCATCAAACCCGGCATGACCGCCACGCTCACGGTGCCCGAACGCCCGGGCGTGAAGTTCAGCGCCAAACTCGTGGACACCGACGACGCGATTAACCCCACCTCGGGCACGCTGCTGGTGCAACTCGCGGTCGACAATCAGAACGGCCGGCTGATTCCCGGCGAGTACACAGAGGTGCATTTCGCGCTGCCGACCAGCTCGACTGCCTTGTCGATCCCGGCCAGTTCGCTGATCTTCCGGCAGCACGGCTTGCAAGTCGCCGTCGTCGGCAACGACAACCGTGCGGTGCTCAAACCGGTTTCGATCGCCACCGATCTCGGCACGCACGTCGAAATCGCGTCCGGCCTGAATCCGACCGACCGTGTGATCGACAATCCGCCCGACTCGCTCGCTACGGGCGATGAAGTGCGGCTTCAGGGCAATCCGGCCGGTACGACGGACACGTCGCTAGCTGATCGCCGGCCTGCGGAGAGTGCTCATGGATAAGCGCCTCATCTGCATGGTGCTGGCGGTCGCGACGCTGGTGAGCGGCTGCTCGTTCGCGCCGATCTACCACGCGCCGGCCGTCAGCATCCCGACGACTTTCAAGGAAGGCGGCGCATGGCAGCTCGCCCGACCCGCCGACCGCGTGCCGCGCGACGCGTGGTGGAGCGTGTATCGCGATCCTGTGCTCGACCACCTCGAAGTTCAGGTGGCGGCCGCCAATCCGGACGTGGCCGCAGCAATGGCGCGCCACGACGAAGCCACCGCCTATTTGCAGCAAGCCCGCTCGGGATTGTTTCCGACCATCGGCGCGGAGGCGTCGGTCGAACGCCAGAGGCAGTCGGATAACCGGCCGCTGCGTGGCGCCGGTCAACCTGCGGTGTACGGCACGAATACCGTTGATGTCGGCATCGGCTACGACCTCGACCTATGGGGCAAGATCCGCAACGAGGTTTCAGCGGGCAATTCGGCGGCGCAAGCGAGCGAGGCGGATCTCCAGTCGGTGCGTCTGAGTTTGCAGGCGAATCTGGCGAGTGCGTATTTCCATCTGCGCGGACTCGACGAACAACAGCAATTGCTCAATGACACGATCGACACTTACCAGCATGCGCTCAAGCTCACGCTGAGCCGCCACGCGGGCGGCATTGCATCGGACCTCGACGTGTCGCGCGCGCAGACGCAGCTCGACACCGCACGCGCGTCCGCTGACGACATCGCCGCGCGCCGCGCGCTGTACGAGCATGCGATCGCCACCCTGACCGGCACGCCCGCGTCGACCTTCACACTCGCGTCGGAGATCAAAACGGCCTACCTGCCGTCGATTCCTACGGGCGTGCCCGCCGCCCTGCTGCAACGGCGCCCCGACATCGCGGCAGCCGAGCGGCGCGTCGCCGAGGCCAACGCGAAGATCGGCGTGGCCAAGGCGGCCTTCTTCCCGGACATTTCGCTCGGTCTCGACGGCGGCTATCAAAGCGACACGCTTTCGCCGTGGCTGATGGCGCCCAACGAGATCTGGTCGGTCGGGCCGAGCATGCTGCTCACGCTGTTCGATGGCGGCCGCCGTGAGGCAATTACGCAACAGGCGCGCGCCAAGCTTGCCGAGAACGGCGCGAAGTACAAGGCCACCGTGTTGCTCGCCTTCCAGCAGGTTGAAGACAACCTCGCGCAATTGCATCATCTCGGCGACGAGGCGACGCAGCAGAACGAGGCGCTCGTCGCGGCACAACGCACGTTGCAGCTTTCGATGTCGCGCTATCGTGACGGCGTGGTCAGCTATCTGGACGTGGTGACCGCGCAGACGACCGAGCTCACGACGCAGATCGACGCATTGAACCTCCAGACGCGGCGTCTGCTGGCCTCCGTGGGGTTGATCGAGGCGTTGGGAGGGGGTTGGTCGCCGGACGGTGCTACGGGCTCGCCTGCCGTTCAGGCGGCGAGCGCGCAAACGGGGCATCCGGAGGCGCTCGCGTCCGCTGATTGAAAGTGCAAGTTGAGTCTGCCAGGTGAGTGAGCCAGCCGAAGCCGCAGGTCGAAACTGCCAGCTGAGTGTGCCGGCCGAACCCGCAGGTCGAAACTGCAAGCCGAGTGCGCCGGCCGAACCCGCAGGTCGAAACTGCAAGCCGAGTGCGCCGGCCGAACCCGCAGGTCGAAACTGCCAGTCCAGTCTGCCACTGCCGTAAAAAAACGTCGCCGGTTCATCACCGGCGACGTTTGTGTTTCAGGCGCGCTTATCACGCCTTGCGGGGGCGCTCGCGGCGCTCAGAACCGATGCCGCATTCCCAAGGCGACAACCGCCTGCCGGTCGCTCGACGAAGCCGCCAGCGAGTAGATCGACGCGTTGCCGAGCACCGCGATGCCGTCCGCGCCCGACACGCGTTGAACCACCCCTTCCAGATACACATCGGTGCGGCGTGACAATGCGTAGTCCGCCTGCAGCATGACCTGATTCCACTTCGGCGCGACGCTCTTGCCGGCGTCGCTGAAATGTCCGTCGGTGTACGTGTACGAGCCGCCCAGCGAGAAGGCCGGGGTAATCGCGTAGCGCGCGTTCAGTTCATAGTTGTTGAACGTCAGCATATCGCCGTTGAGCGTGGAATACGCGCCGCCTTGCGTGATCTGGTGCGGATCGTCGAGCATCGTCCGTGTGAAGACGAGGCCGACGGTCGCTGCGCCGAACGTGTAGCGTCCCGCAGCGCCGAGGATACGTTGGCGCGCGCCGGTGAAGGTCGCATCGCCGTCACTGCTGCTGACCGCGCCGCCGGTATTGTTGGGTTGATTGACGCCGCCCGGCTGGTTCACCTGCAAGTAGGCCACCGCCAGATTGAATGGGCCGCCCGCCCATTGCGCGCCGAGGCTATAGGCGTTGTTGTTGCTGAAACCGCCCGCCGCATTGCTGAAGGCGTAAGCGCCGCCGACCGTCAAGCCGTCATAGGTCGCGCTGCGGAATTTCAGCGCATTGTTCATGCGCAGATCGTTGTTGAGGTTGTCGTTATCGAACGGATGATCGGCAATATTGCCCCCAAAACCCGAACCGGTCGCCGAAAGCGGCGCGACGAAATCGACCAGGAAGTCGTACTGCCGCCCCATCGTCACGGTGCCCCACTGTTTGCTCGCGATACCGACCCATGCCTGCCGGCCGAACTCGTCGCCGCCGTTGGAGAGCTTGCCGCTGTCGATATTAAAACCGTTCTCCAGACCGAAGACCGCACTCAACCCGCCGCCCAGGTCCTCGTTACCGCGCAGGCCCCAGCGGTCGGTACTGACATTGCCGCTTTCCATCATCCAGTTGCTTTTCCCGCCCGAAGCCGTTTTCTGATTGCTGATGTAGTCGATGCCGGTATCGAGTGTGCCGTAGAGCGTGACGCTGCTTTGTGCGTGCGCCGCCGCGCTGAAGGTCCCTGCCAGCGCGACGAGTGTGGTTGCCAATGCTTTATTCATGTTTGATTCCGGGTAAGAGAAGGCGCCGATCCGCGCATTGACGGACCGGTCCCGCAAACCGTGCGGGTAGCCGCAATGTAGATTTGCGCGATGACATACCCGTGATCAAAACAAGTCGATTCATGAAAGGTTTTTTATGTTCATGACATGTCGCCGAAGCGTCCATGAAACATGGGCACAGGGAAACTTAAACGGATAAATTTCTTTTCATGCGCACACCACCGATCCGCTAAAGCCAGGTGACTATCCTTCTCATCAACCGATCCACGAATGCATTGCGGTTCGCGCTTCGGTCCCATCCAATTTGATTTGTGAGGATTACGAATATGAAATCTCTGACGCTCGCCATCGCTTTCATCGGTGTAACCGCAACGGCTTCCGCTTTCGCTCAATCGACCCCCGCGCCGACGCAACAAACCGCCACGCCGGCGATGCAAGTCGCGGCGAACGGCACCTCTACCACGGGCAGCGTCGCTGGATCGTGGGTGGCGCCTTACGGCCAGGCGACCACGGGGAAGACGCGTGCGCAGGTCTATCAGGAACTGGTGCATGCAGAGAAGGACGGCCAGCTTAACTATTTGAACTCGACCGTCTACGCACACTGAGATCCGCGTGAAGAAGGACCACCGGTTGCGCGCCGCATTGGCGCCGCATCCCGCCTCCGGCCTTGCGGCCGCGGCCACTTCGGCCGTTGCTGCGCCGCCGGTGTGCGGGATGCTGAGCCGGCTCTATCGTTAAACGCAACACGCTGCATTTCTCGCCCTGACATCAATGACTCTTCGCACCGCGATCAAACGAACTGCCTCGTTTGCCGTTGCCGCTGTTGCAGCCGGACTGCTGCTCTCCGGCTGCGCGACAACGTCGTCACCCACCAGCGCCGACAACTGTGTCGGCCCACCCAGTTACTGCAATATTTATTTTGGTTCATGAACAAAAAAAGAGCGCGCTACCCTTTCGGGCAGCGCGCTCTTTAACTTGCTGCTGATGTTTTAGAACGAGTGTCGAACACCCACGCGGCCGACCACCTGCTTACCGTCCGACGACGGATCGAAGCCGGCGATCTGCGCGACGGCGCCGCCACTGGCTTTCTGTAGCGCCGCGAGCGCATAGATTGCGGTGCGCTTGGACAATTCGTATTCAGCGCTCAGATTGAGCTGCTGATACTTCGGCTCCTGATTGGTCGCATGATTGCGGCCATCCGTGTAGGTGTAGCCTGCTGCGAGATTCAACTGACTGGTTGCCGCGAAAGTGCCGGCAATTTCATAGTTCTGGAATTTGACGTCTTGTCCCGCATCGCTCTGCTGGAAGTTGACGTTGGTGAAGTTGCCCATCACCTTGAACTGGCCGATCTGATACGACGCACCGGCGGCAAAGATGCCTTGACTGCGGGCATTGGCCAGATAGTTTCCGTATACCGCATTGGTGTAGCCCGAGCCGTTCTGATAGCTCTGGACCGACTGTTCCGGATCGTTGACGCGCAGATAGCCCGCGCCCATGGAGAACGGTCCGTTCGTATACGACGCTGCCGCGCTATAGGCGGAGTTATTCGAGAACTGACCGGCCTGGCCGCCGAACGAATAGAGAGCTTCGCCGGTGAAGCCACCAATGGTGGGACTCGTGTACTTCACCGAATTGCTGACAGCGAAACCGTTATCGAGGTTGTCCATGTCATTGGGGTGGGAGAAATACCAGCCGCCGTAGCTATCATTGAGCGAGTACGGCTCGATGAGATCGACGACCGGATCCCACTGCCGACCGAGGGTGACGGTACCGACTGTCTGGCTTGCGAGCCCGACGTAGGCGTTACGGGAGAAAGCCAGGCCGCTACCGAGGCTGCCGTTGGTCGAATTGAAGCCGCTTTCCAGGTCGAACACAGCGGAAAGGCCAGCGCCGAGATCTTCCTTGCCGCGGACACCCCAGCGGCTACCTGCGCTGACGCCGCTAGCCATTTGGTAGAGATGGTTACCGTTGACGTTGCTGGCGAAGTCGATACCCGTATCGAGCAGTCCGTAGAGCGTGACGCTGCTTTGCGCGTGTGCGGAGGAAACGACGCCGACACACAGGAGTGCCCCGACCAAGTGTGTCAACTTCATCTTATGATTCATGAATCACCTTTCATTTAAATAAGGATGCCTGATAGCAGTGGAGACTTTGCGATGCTGTGTGACCACGTGGCGAATATATCTAGGCCAGAAAGCGGCGCATCTGCAAGACAGACTTTCAGTTTTTTCGTTGGGTTTTCATGGAGGGGGCATTGACCCATGGCGCATGGGGGTGGGTTTGTTCGTTTTTTTGCCTACGGCGTTGGGCTATGCCTGGATTTTTGCCTGCGCGGCGCTTGTTTGTCTGTACGCCTGCGGTGTTGGCCTTTCCTTGAATTCTTATTGGTCTATTAGCGTTGCCCCTGTGCGGGGCGGCACTTACTTTCTTTGCCGCCGCAAAGAAAGATAAGCAAAGAAAGCGGCTAGACCCCCCTGCTAAGCGGGTCCCCCGCACAGTCGCGGTAGTGGTGCATCTGGAATCCGTGTCCTCGCACACTCCGCGTTGGTGACAAGGCACTCATCGGCTCCCACTCCGCACTGCGTGCGTCGCGGATGGGTCTGCCAGGGAAACCGTGAAGCTTCGATTGCGCGCGGCGGGGGTGGTCATCGACTTCGCCTCGGTGAGAACGGGGCTGCGTGGTACACCAAGGCCTTCGATTGCGCGTGGTGGGAGCCATCGGCTTCGCCTCGGCGAGGACGAGGCTGCGTGGCATTCCAGAGGCTTCGATTACGTGTGGTGGGGGCCGTCGGCTTCGCCTCGGCGCGAACAAGTCGGTATGGGAGACCAGCCGCTCCGTTTGAAGCGAAGGGGACATGCATCGACGAGGCGCAGCGTCCGGCTACTTGGCCGAGAGATGCACAGACGCGCGGCAATACGAGCTTGGGCTTCAAACGAAGCGTCGTAGCGCATTCGCGGCGGCGATGGTGCCCCACTGTGCCAAGTAGTTGAAGTCGGGCGCGAAAACGAGTGAATGGTTTGGCGAAATGCGCGTCGGCGCGCGCAGCGCCGCCGGAAGTATGACTGCCTTGTCACAAGCGCCGAATGTGCGAGAGCACAGATTCCAGATGCACCACTACCGCAACTGCGCGAGGGACCCGCTTAGCAGGGGGTTCGAGCCGCTTTCTTTTGCCTATCTTTTCTTTGCGGCGGCAAAGAAAAGTAGGTGCCGCCCCGCACAGGGGCAACGCTAATAAACCACTAAGAAAACAAGGAAAGGCCAACGCCGTAAGCACACAGACAAAAGCGCCGCGCAGGCAAAAAAGCTCAAGAAGACGAAACCGACACCTGATACCCAAACCGACTAACAGTCTCAATCCTAACTTCAGGCACATCCTCAGAAAGCTTCCTCCGCAATCTGGACACGACAAGATTGACACTAGAAGGATCAACATCCTCCTTCTCAGGCCAGGCATACCGGATCAACTGATCCCTCGCCACCGGCGCATTAACCTGCCTCAGCAGGCACTCAAGCAAAAGAAACTCCCGCCGTGTAACGGCAACCCGCCGCCCACCACAAACAAGTTCCCGAGTCGCAGCATCCAAAGCAGGCCCACCCATCGCGGGCAAAAGCGAAGCAGCGACCGAAGCCGAAGCGGACCCGCCCAACGCCCCCCGGGCACCCCCACCCCCTACCCGCTGCAAAGCGGCCATCCGCTCATGCATTTCAATAAACGAATAAGGCTGACAAAAACACGCATCCGCGCCGGCGCGCAAAACCTTGGTGCGATCCTGAGCCGTAGCCGCCCCGAGCACAGCGACAATCGCCGCACCGCTCCCAGCAGCCGCAAACTCCCCAATAAACCCCTGCAAGGAAGAATAAGACCCAACCTCAAGCACCATCAGCACAATCGCATCAAACGGTTCCTGCGAAGCAAGAAAAACCCCATCCCGCAGATCATCGGCCCGTTGCAAACTGTGGGCGCTCTCTTGCAGCGCCTTGAACAGCCATGCAGCTTCCGGATGAGAAGGTCCAACGAACAGAACGCGCATTCACCACCCTGCCAGGATAAAGAGAGCGCACAAGCTCATGCGAGCGTCCTCGACCAACATTCGATGGAAATCCTGGTGCCAGGCTGCGCATTGCCGATCTTCATCGTGAAGTCATGCACCCGCATCACCGCTGAAACGATACTCAAACCCAGCCCCGATCCGCTCAGATGCCGCGTGCTCTCCCCGCGATAAAACCGCTGCAGGACCGCGTCGCGTTCATCCGCGGCAATGCCGGGCCCGTTATCGACAATCTCCACCTGAGGCCCCGCCGAAGTCTGCCGAAGTTCCATGCGAACAACCCCGCCTTCAGGCGTGAACTTGATCGCGTTATCCACCAGATTGCTCAATGCTTCGAACAGCAACGCACGGTCGCCATGAATCGCGTCGACCGGCTGGACATGCACGGATAGCCGAATCGAGCGGCTCTCGGCGAGCGGTTCGTAGAGGTCACCAACTTCCTCCACCAGCGTCTCCAACTGCATTTCGCCGAATCCACCGCGCCGCTGCAGCGTGCCGATCTCCGAGATACGCAACATCGCGCGAAACCGGTCGAGCAAGGCATCGGTCTCGATGCGCGCGCGCTCGACCAGTTGCGACAGCGCGGCGTCGTCGAGCGTCTCCGTGCGCTCCGCCGCATGGGCCAGCAAGGTTCGCACATGCGCAAGCGGCGTTCGCAGATCATGCGCAATGCCATCGCACGCGCCTTTCACTTCATTCATGAGGCGTTCGACTTCCGCCAGCATATGGTTCACCAGGTGCGCGAGCATATCCACTTCATCACGCCCGCCCATCGGCAAGCGTTGCGCGAGATCACCCTGCGCAATACGTTGCGTGACCCGCCGGATCGCTTTCAGTCGGCGCATCTGCCGCACGCTCAGCGCCAGGCCGCCCGCCACGCCCGCAAGCAGGCACACAACCCCGCCGCCCACCAGCGCGTTGATGATGGTCTCGCGAATCCGCAGAATGTGTGTCAGATCGCGCGCGATGACGAGCGTCGAGCCGTCCTTGCGCCGCTCGGCCATGGCGCGGACCACCGGCACCTGGTCGTTGTGACCCATCGAGAGCGCGAGATCGAGCGTCTTGCCGGTGCGATTGATCGGGAGTGTGGTCGGATACAGCAGCACGTCGCCGGCCACCAGATGGCCGTCGGGAGCAAACAGGCCGTAGTAATTGGTGTGCATGCGCTCGTGTTCGATACGCCGATGAATCGCGTCAGCAAGACTGGAGTCAGGCAGCGAATCGAAGTAGACCAGTTGCCAGTCCATCACCACATCCGTCTCGCGCGCCATGTCGCGGGTCGCGGTCCAGCCGATGTAGCCCAGCAGCACCATCACCGAAAGGGAAAAGATAACCGCGTAGATCGATAACAGGCGAAAGGTCGTGGAATGCCAGCGCCGCCCGAGCTCCGAGGTGGCCGGGAAGGTTGTGTCCATCAAAATGGTTTGCTCATGCGAGGATATAACCGGAGCCGCGCACGGTCTGAATCATCGGCGTGACGCCGGGCGGGTCGATTTTTTTGCGTAGCCGGCCCATGTGCACGTCGATCAGATTGGTGCCCGGGTCGAAGTGGTAGCCCCACACGGCTTCGAACAGCATCGTGCGCGTGATGGTTTGTCCCGCGTGCCGCATCATGAATTCGAGCACGCGATATTCAGTGGGCAGCAAGACGATCTCTTCGCCGTCGCGCTGAACTTTGCGGGAAATCAGATCGAGTTCGAGCGGGCCGACGCGAAGATGCGTTTCGAGTGGTGTGGCCGGTGTTTGACTGCGGCGCAACAGGACTTCGAGACGCGCGGTCATTTCTTCGGGGTCGAAAGGCTTGGTCAGATAGTCGTCGCCACCGGCGCGCAGGCCGCGCACCCGTTCGTCCACATCGCCCAGCGCGCTCAACATCAGCACCGGCGTTTGGATGCCGATGCTGCGCATGGTGGTGAGGATCGTCAGACCGTCCACGCCCGGCAGCATGCGGTCAAGCGTGATCACGTCGTAGTCTTCGCTGATCGCGCGCGCCATGCCGTCGCGGCCGTTCGCCACCCAATCCACGGTGAAACCACGGCTTTTCAGCTCACCGACAATCTCATTCGCGGTAATTTCATCATCTTCGATCGTCAGCACTCGCGACATGATCATTGCATGCGCCGCGGCCAGCTCTACCAATGCAAGCGGCGGGCACGACCGGTTATCAGTAGAAGGACATGATGCCATATTCGGCTTGCGCGTTCAGAGTACGGGCGTGCGATTCGACGGATGTCGCCGCTTTACCCGGTACCTGCATGCAGGCTACGCGCGGTCGTATAGCGGACGAGCGTCCGCTTCATGAAGAAAAATTTAAGTTCGCCGCGGGGCTCTGAAAACGGCCGGCTGAACGATAAAACAAATTTCATTTTCCCGACGCCGCTCCGGTAGGCCGCCTCAACTAGCCTACTGTCATCCCGCTGATTCTTTGCGGTCTGACTCGAACCTTATCGTGGATGGTATGAAAATGAAACTCGCAACCAGGACCCTCGTCACTACCCTTCTTCTGATCGGCAGCGCTTCGGCGATGGCCTCGCCCGGCCTCACGCAGCAGCAATGCAACGACTATCCGTTCAAGCAGCAGAAGAGCGAAGTCACGCACAAGCAGTTGATGAACGAGCTCAGCGAACTGGAAGCGGTCGGCTACAGCCCCAGCAACGACGACGACGAATACCCCAATGATCTGCAACAGGCTGAGCAGAAAGTGCAAGCCGAATATCGCGCCGACTGCATGCCGGTCGCGCATGCGTCGACCACGGCTACGCAAACGCCCAGTACCCCTGCGCCGTCGCAAGCGCCGGCTACACCGGCCGGCTAATCTGAGCGGCTACCCGAAACCGCCCACGCCGAGTTCCCGATAGAAACGCGCCAGTTGCGCGGCTTCGGTGGCGAACCAGTCGGTTAGCCAGTCGTGGTACGCATGTGCAGCATAGTCGGCCGAGGCGCTGTTGGCGAGCACGGCGGCGATCAGATGCGCTGCCGTGACGCCCGACAGGATCGCCTTCAGCACACCATGTGACGACGTTGGGTCGAGCACGGCGGCCGCATCGCCGACCATGAACCAGCCTGGCCGCGCAACGTCGCCCGCGATCCGCCAGGTAACGTCGGCGCCGCGCGACGGCCCTTGTGGTGCGAGATGGCGTAGTTCGTCGGGCATCCAGTCCGCGGAAATCCTTTCGCCGTTCAACGACACCCGCGTCCATTGATACGACCCCGGCCGGATCATCGCGGTCCATATCCAGCCCGATGCATCGCCATTGATCTGCGGCGCGGCGTCACGCTGCGGACACGCTCCGTTCGCATAGCCATAACGCGCGATCAGTTGCGGCGAACGTGGCGCGGCGCCGATCCCCAGTTGGCGGCGCAGCCACTGCGTGCGGCCGCTCGCATCGACCACGACGCGCGCCGCCACCGGCCCGCCATCCGCGACGACGCCACGGACCACGCCATCCTGCATCAGCAGTCCTGAGACCGCGCAAGGCTGGCGCACGAATGCACCCGCTTCGGCGGCACGTGCCAGCAGCATCGCGTCGAACGCGGTTCGTTGCACCTGGAAGCCGCGCCATGCGCCTTGCACGTCCTGCCCGAACTGTTCGAATCGACGTGCGCCGTTCCAGTCGATCCAGATCCCCTCATGGCGCGCACCGGTAACCGACGCGAGCCGAGCGCTACCGATCCCCAACTGTTCCAATACCGGCTCGATGCCCGGATGCAAGGTCTCGCCGGGGCGTTCGCGCGTAAACCGTTCGCGCTCGAAAAGCCGTACTTGCAGCCCGCGAGCCGCGCAGGCGATCGCCGCCGCGCTGCCGGCCGGCCCGCCGCCGACAATCACTACGTCGGTATCGTATTGTCCAGTTGCCATGATCCGCCGCGATCGATCAGGAGTAGTCTGCCGTCGGAATAGGCCGTTGCCTCTTCCTCGATGTCCACCAGGACGTTGCGTACGTTGCCGGGGTCCGCATGACGCTGGCCCCACCGGAACATCTCGAAGCGGTAGTAGCGGTGCGCCGGGTCAATCTCCATGCCGGTCCGCGCGGCGATGCGAACGAAGTCTGGGTCGCCTGGCGAAACCGCGATGAATGAGTACACCGCCCATTGCGCCTTCTCCCGCAATATGCGGTTCACGTCACCGGCCACGCCAGGCTGCGGGCGAACGCCCAGGCCCCAATACACCGCGGCCATCGCCAACACACGCGCCTGAAAATCGGCAAGATCGATCCGCGACGTGAGCAATGCCGTCATCCGGTCTTGCAGATCGATATGATCGACGCGGCGCTCGTCCGCATACACGACGACCGGCCGCCCCCGGAAAGTACTGCGGCGCGGCCCGGGCACGCCGTCCCACGGCAGGAACCGGTTCTTCATCGGACCCTCCGCCACCGGCACCATACCGAGCTCTTCGTCAGTAAGCGGCACCGCCGACGGCCACGGATACGAGATGCCGCCCAGCTCTTTGGCCGGTTGATACTGTCTCGTCGCGTCCGGCGCGACACCGGGCCAGTAGGCACCGAGCGCGGCGCACAGCTTCACGTCCTCAATGAACGGCGAGCCGAGCCCGTGACCCACGAGAAAACGTTTCAATGTGCCGTCCGCACCGGGACGCACGCCCATGCTGCTGTCCCAGCCCGGATCGAAGACACCCGGCGAGCCGTCGGGCAAACCGACTTTGTCGAAGCGGATCGTCCCATTGGCCCTCTGCCGCGTCGCGCTTTCGGGTGCGTTGTCCATGCTCTGCGGCATCGAGACAATTGCGCTGACTGTGTCATCGTCGATCTTGAACAGTCCGCCTTCCAGTTCGATGTTGCCCGCGATGCGTGTCTGCGACAACGCGAGTGGCGGGACAGCCCACAACGCGTCGCGCAGCGGCGCAGGCACGTCGTTACGCCACCACACCATCAGATCGCGCTGGCTCAATTTGGGCAGGAAGTCCGGCAAGCCGATCATCGCGAACGCGGGCGTCGACGTGACGATACCGTGATACGCAAGCTCGGGACATGCCGACGCGACCCAGCCGTCGCCACTGAAATCGACGTAGTGCTGCGCCTCATAGTTGCCTCGAGCCACGATCTCCATGAGTTCAGGCTCGTCGTTAAGATTGTCGATCCGGTCGTCGCGGACCCGATGGCGCACATTGATGAATTGGGGCGCCGGCCGCGCCGTCATCTGTTCTGCATCGTCGAGATATTGCGGGGAACGCAGCGGCTGTGCGCCGGGCAACACGAGCAGCGACGAAATCTGGAAACTGCCGGGATCGCCCGAATAACGCGGGTCGACAGGGAACGTGAGTCGCGCCCCGCGATAGCGCGCTTCCTCGACCATCGCGTTGGGGCGCGGCACGAGCACGCCTCTACCGTACTGCGCGTCCATCGTCAGCGATCCGATCATCTCGTTGCGGATCGTGAACGGAAATTCCTCCAGACAATCGCCGGACCAGTTGTTCTCCAGACCTTGCGCGTCGAGGAAGCGATGGAATGCAGCCAGGGTCTCGTTCTGCAGCCGGCACATGGGGGTGATTTGCAGATCCATCCCGACAATGCATTCCGGCCCGCTGAACAGCTTGTGAACCGGCACCCAGAAATGCCGACGGTCATCGTCATCGAGCCGGTCCTGCGGCCCGAACTGCGCCGCCCCGCTCAAGTCGGCCGGCCTGCGGATCGCCAGATACGTCGAGAAGCGGCGCGGCACGACATGGAAACCGAACGGACGGCTTTCATCGAAACCGACGAAACCGCGCAACTTCGGTTCATAGCGCGGTTCGAAATTGCCGATCCGCGCGATCCCCGCACGCGAGAAGCACAGCTGCGCACGACGGCCGCCTACACCCATTGGTGCGTTACGGTAGTGAGTCGCGAACGTCGAGACAGCGATCGGCCATGCGCCGCATTCGGCGCGCAACGCGTTCAAAGACACGCGGCGCACCGCAAAAATGTAGTTTTCGAGCGTGTCGATTTCGGCAAGCGTCGGATACGCGCCAAGCGATTCACCACCGCGCCCCGTGACGACCGACGGCGCGGCGAGCGCGTGGTAGAGCAAGCTGAAGTCGGGCTGCCCCGGCTGGATCGCGGCGCGACCCGCCACCGCGAAGTCGCCGAAACCCGCAAAGCGACGGTCGATCCACGGCAGCGGCTTCACTAGTTCCGCCTCGAGATCGGACGCCAATATGTCGAAAGCACCGCCGGTCACACCCAGCAGCATCTCGCGCCAGCCGGCCGCGCCAAGGCGTCGGCACATCGACCGCACGCTGTCGATCAGCGGACCGGCCGGTGCGGTCCGGCTCATGGAGCCGGACGTGCCGCCCTGCGAAAGGAGGCCCGCGGCGCCGGATTCGAGAACGTTTTTACGCGATTTCATAAATTCGCATTCCTACATGAATTGATTTAATCAACAAATTTCAAAGCAACATCTCTGGATTCAAAGCACCCTCTCTGGATGGCAGAGAAGCGGCGCCCTAATGAAGATTTGCTGCGTCGCAAATTGTTGAAAATCATGCGACGCCCGCACGCTGTACGCTATGCGGCACGGCGCCGCGGAACTTATGCGGCGTAGATAGCCAATCCACCGCTGTCGGACAGCGTCAGGGCGAGATCGCACAGTGCGCACGGCGCACTGATCTTCTTTTCCGGCGGGGAACGAGGCAAAGCACCATGCTTGGCGCATGGCGACACGGGGTCAGGGACAGCCGACCCATGCACAAAGAGAGAAGAAGTTTTGCCGGCGCAGCCGGAACTTCGAGTTTGCGACGACCGTTTCGTGGTGGAAAAACGTCGTGCGTGTGCGTTTCTGGAAACTGGAATGTCGCCACGCAACGTTCCAGTTGTCCCACTCAAGCATCGCTTACGGCGACTCCATGCTTTGATCGGGAAGCGCCTGCCCTTCCCTCGCCGAACTACGCGCGCGCCGCTTGCGCCGCAACTCCGCGAGCCGCCGCCTGCTATAGGTTAGCGAGGCGACCGCATGAAACGCGACGGGCGCGAACACGAGGCCGAACAGCGTGGCCGCCAGCACCCCGCCGAACACCCCAGTGCCGATCGAGCGACGGCTTTCGGCGCCCGCGCCGCTCGACACCACCAACGGCACGACGCCCAGCAGGAACGCCGCCGAGGTCATCACGATCGGCCGGAAGCGCGCGCCGGCCGCTTCGGTCACGGCGCGCGTCAACGGCAGGCCCCGGCGATACAGATCGCGTGCGAACTGCACGATCAGAATGGCGTTCTTTGCCGCGAGGCCAATGACCGTAATCATGCCGACCTTGAAGTACACGTCGTTGGGCATGCCACGCAGCAGCATCGCCGCGACTGCACCGATCACGCCGAGTGGCACGACCATCAGCACCGCAAGCGGAATCGTCCAGCTTTCGTACAAGGCAGCCAGCGCCATGAACACGGCCAGCAACGACAAGCCAATCAGCAAGGGGGTGAGCTGTGCCGCCGCGGTTTCTTCGCGTGCCGCGTCGACCCAGTCATACGAGACACCGACCGGCAACGACGCGGCCAGCCGCTCCATCTCCGCCATCGCCGCGCCCGAACTGTAGCCGGGCGCAGCGTGGCCGCTCACGTCCAGTGACGGATAGCCGTTGTAGCGCGTCAGCATCACCGGGCCGATGCTCCAATGACGTGACGCAATCGCGGAGAGCGGCACCATGCCGCCGGTCGAGTTCGGCACGGCGAGCGCCATCAGGTCGTCTTCGGTCATCCGCGTGGCGGCGTCGGCGGAGATCATCACGCGGCGCATCCGGCCGCCGGCAGGAAAGTCGTCGATATACGTCGAGCCGAACGTGCTGCCCAGCACATCGGAGATCCGCTCGAACGGCACGCCGAGCGCGTACGCCTTCGCGCGGTCGATGATGAGTTCGACGCGCGGCGCATCCGGCAGATCCTCCGAATGCACCGAGGCCAGTACCGGGCTCGCGTTGGCCTGCGCGAACAGTTGCTCGCGCGCTGCCTTCAACGCATCTAGCCCGACTCCGCCGCGGTCTTCAAGCCGGAACACAAAACCGTCCGAATGCCCGAGACCCGGCACCGACGGCGGCAATTGCGCTTCCACATCACCGTCGAGAATCTTGTCGAACTTCTCGTTGAGCCGGTCGCGCAACGCCATTGCATCGGTATCGCGCTTGCCCCAGTCTTTGAGTTCGACGAAGCCCATTGCCACGTTCTGGCCGCTGCCGGTAAAGCTCCAGCCGATCACACTGGTGACGTGCGCGATCGCGGGCTCGGTGTGCAGGATCTTTTCCATCCGCTCGACCACCGCGAGCGTACGCGCCTGCGTCGCGCCGGCCGGCAATTGCACCATCACCTGCAACTGGCCTTCATCCTCGCTCGGCAAAAAACCACTGGGCATCTGCCAATAAAGCGCGCCGCACACGCCGACCAGTACGGCATAGATCGCCAGCATCGGCCCGATACGCCGCAGCGTACGCGCGGTAAGCCCGCGATAGCCGCTCGCGGCTCGATCGAAACCGGACGTGAAACGGCTCGCCGCTCGCGATGCGAAGCCGAGCGGGCCGCGGCGGGCATCGCGTTCACGCACCGGGTGCTTGTGCGCCTTCAACAGATTCGCGCACAGCGCGGGCGTCAACGACAAAGCCATAAACGACGACACCAGCATCGACGCGATCATCGACACCGCGAACTGCCGGTAGATGCCGCCGACACCGCCCGGAAAGAACGCCATCGGCACGAACACGGCCGTCAACACCGCGGTCACGCCGATAATCGCGCTGCCGATCTGCGACATCGCCTTTCGGGTGGCCTCGCGCGGCGGCAGGCCTTCTTCCTCCATCACGCGATGCACGCTCTCCACCACCACGATCGCATCGTCGACGAGGATACCGATTGCAAGCACAAGGCCGAACATCGTGAAGACGTTGATCGACAGGCCGCAAGCGTACATCGCGAGAAACGCACCCATCAGCGTGACGGGAATCACCACCGTCGGCACCAGCGTGTAGCGCAGATCGCGCAGGAACAGCCACATCACGAAAAACACCAACGCCACCGCTTCTGCCAATGTGACGAGCACCTCACGAATCGCGATCTGCACGAAATGTGCGTTGTCGAACGGGATTTCGGCGGCGACACCCGGCGGCAAGCTTTTCGATAACTCGGCGAGGCGGCCGCGAATCGCGTTGGACGTTTCGAGCGCATTGCCGCGCGGCCCGAGTTGAATGCCGACGGTCGCGGCGGCCTTGCCGTTCAGGCGGGAGTAGTACGAGTAATTGTCGCGCCCAAGTTCGACCCGCGCGACGTCGCGCAGGCGCACCGCCGAGCCGTCGGGCTGTGCCTTCAGCACGATCTGGCCGAATTCGGCAGGCGAGATCAACTGCCCCTTCACGCTGACCGAGGCCGTCAATTGCTGCCCCGGAACGAAGGGCGCGTCGCCCAGCGTGCCGGCCGTGACGGTGGCGTTCTGCGCGGCGATCGCGGCGTTCACTTCCGCGGCGCCGAGTCCGTACTCGCGCAACTTCATCGGATCGAGCCAGATGCGCAGCGCTTCGTCGGCATCCCACAACTCCGCCGCGCCCACGCCCGGCGCGCGTTTCAGTTCACGCAACACGTAGCGGCTCAGGTAGTCGCTCAATTGCACGGAATCGCGTGTGCCGTCGGTGGAGGTCAGCGCGACCAGCATCAGAAACGTGTTGGCCGCCTTGAAGACGCTAATGCCCTGCTGCACGACCTGTTGCGGCAAACGCGGCTCGACCTGCTTCAGCCGGTTCTGGATGTCGACCAGCGCGAGGTCCGGATTGGTACCCGGCGCAAAGGTCGCGTCGATCTCGAGATTGCCGAGGTTGTCGCTAGTTGTTTCGTAGTACAGCATATTGTCGGCGCCATCGAGACTCTCCTCGATGATGCTGCCGACGCTGGCATCCGTCACCTCCGTCGCCGCCCCCGGATAGGTCGCGCTGATCACAATGCGCGGCGGCGCAAGACGCGGATACTGCGCCACCGGCAGCTGCGGAATAGCGAGCGCGCCCGCCACGACAATGGCGAGCGCGACAATCCATGCGAAGACCGGGCGGTCGATGAAAAAGAATGGCACGCAAAAAGTCCGTTCAGATTGCCTGGAGGCGCGGTGCGTCGACGAGGCGGGCCATATGCAGCACGTCGGCCAGTATGCCGTCGCGCATGGCAAACCCGCGCGAGCGGCCTTCTTCGACAAAACCG
Source organism: Burkholderia sp. GAS332 (assembly GCA_900142905.1). Classification (NCBI taxonomy): domain Bacteria; kingdom Pseudomonadati; phylum Pseudomonadota; class Betaproteobacteria; order Burkholderiales; family Burkholderiaceae; genus Burkholderia; species Burkholderia sp. GAS332. The sequence goes on from FSRV01000001.1 coordinate 3,632,747, forward strand.
AACTTGCGGTACAACGCGATCGCCGGCGCGTTGTCGGAAAATACCGTGAGGTCGATGCGGCGCAAACCGAGCGACGCATCCGCGCAGTCGGTCAGCCCTTGCAGCAACGCTGAGCCGACACCGCGCCCATGATACCCGTCGTGCACGGCCAGTCCTAAATGCGCGCAATGCGCGCGGCTGGGCCGTTGAACCTCCAACCCGGCGTGGCCGACCACGCGCCCACCGATGGTTGCGCACACGTTCACCCCGGCGCCTTTGAGGCGCCGCTCGTACCACGCCTTGAGCTGTTCAGGGCTGCGGTAGCCGACCGACAGCGTGCCGCGCCGCACGCCGGGCAGGCTCATGATCTCGGCGAACGCGTCCATGTCGGACAATTCGAGCGCTCGAACCGTAATACGATTGTCGAGCACCAAAGCGCCCTGCAACGTTTCGTCTTTCATAGTCTTATTCCGCCGCGAAGTTGGCCGATGATGACGTCGACATCCACGGCGCTGCCTCACGCAGCCGAGCCATGAAATAGCAGTCGATCAGCACGCCGCGGCGCAATACCGCTCCACGCTGGTGCGCTTCGATCTCGAAGCCGAACTTTCGATAGAGCGCGAGTGGCGCATGGTTATCGGCGAAGACCTCCAACTCGAGGCGGCGCAGACCGAGCCAGTTGTCGGCCAGATCGAGCAGTTCGGTCATCAGCGCGGTGCCGATGCCGTGCCGGTGCCATTCGTCGTGTACGCCAATGCCGAGCGATGCGGCATGCGCGCGGCGCCCCTTGAAAGGCGTGAGCTCGGCTTCACCGACCAGCGTGTCGCCGACCGTTGCGGCGATCAGGATCTCGGGGGCCTCGCGTTTTTCGAGGTATTCGCGCGTGCTGGCAAGCGTCTGAAACGGCACGTGCGGATTGCCGTTTACCACCACCGGCAACTGCAGCATCGCGTGGAATTGTTCTACGTCGGCCACGCGCAACGCGCGCAGCGTCAGACCCTCGGGCAAGCTCTCAGATTTGGATTTTGTTTTTATGTCTTGATTCATAGGCTCATAACGTCAATTCGAATGACCTCGCCAGGATGCCGGGCAGTTGCATACCGCCCGTGGCGCGCTCGCCCCATGTTGAGTCGCTCAATAGCAATTCCGCTTGCGCGCCGAGTTGTTCGAGTTCGCTGCCGAGCAGACGATACAAACTGTCGTCGAAACGCATGGCTTCGAGCGGCGCGACGATCTGCCCGTTCTCGACCCAGAAGGTCGCAAAGCGCGTCATGCCGGTCAGGCGGCAATTCATCCGGTCCGAGAAATTCACGTACCAGAGATTGCCGATGTAGAGACCGGTATCGAGCTTCGCCAGCACGTCGTCTTCCAGCAGATCGCCCGCTTGCATCGAGAGCGCCGCCGGCGACTCGCTCGCCAGCGCACCATTGGGCGTCAAGCCGTACTCGCGCGCGCTACGGGCATTGGTCAGACGTTCCGCACTGCGGCCGGCCTGGATCAACGGGACGCTTTCGCGCAGGTAGCCGTCGTCGTTGAAGCCGGGTGTAATGCCGAGATTCAGATCTTCGCTGATCGTGACGCGCGGGTCGACTACGATTTCTCCCACATGCAGCTTGTACAACTCGCTGCGCGAACTCGCCTGGGCACGGGCGGAGAAACCGCTCCATGCCGTCACGCCGAGCAATTCCGCGAGCGCCGCCGGTGCCAGATACGAGCGATAACGTCCCGGCTCCAACGTGCGCGGTGTGCGCGCCAGCACGGCGAGACGCGTGGCGGCCTGTTCGACCTTGCTCGCGAAAACAGCATCGCTCCAGTCGTCGCCCGCGTAAGTCGTTTTGATGGCGCGGCCGCTCGGGTCGTATAGCGACCAGCTGAAATTGAAGTTATCGACTTCGTACCAGCCACGGCTGCCGCTCGTGGACGCAAAACCGCGCACGATCGTGCCGCCCGCATAAAAGCCCACGAAATCCAGCCCTTGCGCGCATTCGGCGACGGTGCGCAACAAGCCGCCCGGCTCCGGCAGCTTGCCCGAACGTTGCGTGGCGCGCTGCCAGTGCGACGTGTCGAACAACAGATGCGGATCGTCCGCCGCCCCACGCAGGCTTTCACGCAAGGTGGCGAGCGCGGCGTTCACATCGTCCAGATCCTGTTGCAGATCGCCGCAAACAGTCAGCGTCGAATAGGCCTGGCGTGCGCCGTCGATCAGGCGCAAGGTCAGCTTGCCTTGCGACACGCTGCCGATCTGCCGCACCTTGCTCGAGTTGAAACGGATAAAGTCCGACTGTTCGCCGGCAAATGAACTCAGCGTGGTTTCCGCGCCTTGCTGCAAGCGTTCGATGGCATCGGCCAGTGACGTGAAATGCTGCTGCCAGTCGATCGACGTAACGGAGCGCGAAGACAGGAATTGACTCATCATGCGCCTCCGAACACGTCGATATTGCTGAACACGCAAGCCGGCGAGGCGTGGCCGACGCGGATGATCTGTGCCGGTTCGCCCTTGCCGCACATGGACGTGCCGTACACCTCGCGCGTATCCGCGTTGCCCACCGCGCTCAGACTGCGCCAGAAATTCGCCGAGATGCCGCGGTAATTCGGCTGCTTGACGACCTGGGTGAGCTTGCCGTTTTCGATCAGTTGACCGAATTCGCAGCCGAACTGGAATTTGTTGCGATGGTCGTCGATCGACCAGGATGTATTGGTGCGCATCAGAATGCCGTGTTCGATGTTGCCGATCATCTGCTCCAGCGAACGCTCGCCGGGTTCAATGTTCAGATTCGCCATCCGGTCGATCGGCGGGCGGTTCCAGTTCGACGCACGCGAATTCGCCACGCCGGCCATATGCGCGCGTTGCTGCGAAAGCGCGCCGCCGAGCGGACGTTCGAGGACACCGTCACGAATCAGGTATTGCTTGTGCGCTTCCGTGCCGTCATCGTCGAATGCGTACGAGGCAGCTTCCTCACGCAATTCCGGGTCGAAGGTCACGTTCAGCAGTTCCGAACCGTAGCGGTACGAGCCGAACATTTCCTTCTTGACGAAGCTCCAGCCGGCGAAGTTGCGCTCATCACCGAGAATACGATCGAGTTCGAGCGGATGGCCGATCGATTCGTGAATCTGCAACATCATCTGATCGGGCATCAGCAGCAAATCGCGCTTGCCTGACGGGCAATTCGGCGCGGCCAGCAATTGCAGCGCTTCATTGGCGACGCGGACACCCGAGCCGTCGAAGCCGAAGCGTGTCAGCACTTCCATGCCGCCCTGCCCCAGCGTGCCGTAGTTTCCGCCAAGGGTACGCACTTGCGTATCGCCGTCCGCGTGTGCGGCCACGCTCAATTGCGGCATCACGAACTGGAACTGCTGATCGATCCGCACGCCGTCGCCGGTCATGTAGAGCTGATCGGTGTGTGTGATCTGCACCGCCGCGATGCGTTCGACAATCCGCGCATCGAGATTCGCGCCCGCACATTCCACGGCGAGGCGGTCTAACCATTCGGCGCGGCTTGGCAACGCACGCTGCGCGTTCGGCGACACATAGTGGCCGCTGACCGCAGGACGCGCCACTTCGCGATGGTCGATCAGCGACAAGGCGGCGCTCGCTTCCGCTCGGGCCGTGGCAAGATCCAGCGCGGCCTGCAAACCGGCGGCACTCAGATTCGCGGTAGCCGCATACCCGGCTCCCGCGCCCACCCATGCGATCAGCATCGCGCCGCGATCGCGCACGGTGCGCATGGGCTGCGCGATGTCGTTGCGAATCTCGTGATCGTCGATCTGTTCGTCGACAATGCGCAGCGACCAGAACGCCGCGCGGCTTGTAAGCGACCGGGCGGCTTGCGCCCAACGTTCGTCAATCATTAACCGTTCCCGTATGAGTCTTTGTTGCCCCCGCCGGCGACACGATCAGCGACGAGGCCAGCAGCGACTGAGTATATGGATGCGACGGCGCGTGCAACACATCGAGTGTGTCGCCGGCCTCAACAATGCGGCCTGACTTCATCACGATCACGCGATGCGCCATGGCTCGCATCACCGCCAGATCGTGCGTAATGAACAAATAGCTTAGCTTGTACTTTTTCTGCAGATTTGTCAGTAGATTCAGCACCTGTTTCTGGATCGATACGTCGAGTGCACTGGTCGGCTCGTCGAGCACCAGCAATTCGGGCTCGACCGCGAGCGCTCGCGCAATCGCAATACGCTGGCGCTGGCCGCCGGAAAACTCGTGCGGATAGCGCAGCATGGCGTCCGCGGGCATGCCCACTTCTTCCAGCAGACCGCCTATACGGGCGCGCCGCGCTTTGGCGTCCATCTCGGGCTGATGCATTGTCAGCCCTTCGCCGATGATCTGCTCCACCGTCATACGTGGCGACAACGAGCCGAACGGATCCTGAAACACGACTTGCATGCGCGAATACAACGCCCGGCGGGAACGCGCGGTTTTCAGGGTGGCGAGCGGCAAACCGTCGATATGGATATGACCCGCCGCCGGTCGCTGCAGGCCGAGCACCGTGGCAGCCAGGGTCGATTTGCCCGATCCCGATTCGCCGACGATACCGAGCGTTTCGCCGCGGCGCACGCTCAGATCGACGTCGTGCACCGCGCGGAAGGTGGAGCGCCCGAACATGGAACGCCAGCCTTTCGCGGCGGTGCTGTAGTCGACGGCAAGTCCCTGCACGTCGAGCAAAGGCCGCGCATCCGGCTCGACCGGCTCCACCGCACGTTGCGGCTCGCTGTCCAGCAGGCGTTGGGTGTAGGGATGCTGCGGATTGGAGAACAATGCTTCAGTCGTATTGGTTTCGACCAGCACGCCCTTCTCCATCACTGCGACGCGCTGCGCGAAACGCTTCACCAGATTCAGGTCATGGGTGATCAGCAGCACAGCCATGCCACGCTCGGCTGCTTCCTGCTCCTGCAACGCGATCAACAGATCGACGATCTGCTGACGGACGGTGACGTCGAGCGCGGTGGTCGGTTCATCGGCAAGCAGCAGGCGTGGCCGGCACGCGAGCGCCATCGCGATCATCGCACGCTGCCGCTGGCCGCCGGACAGTTGATGCGGAAAGCTGTCGATGCGCCGTTCCGGCTCTGGAATACCAGTGCGCCTGAGCAACTCGATGCCGCGCTTACGCGCCGCGTTCGGCCGCAAGCCTTCGTGCAGGCGCAAGCTCTCGGCAATCTGCTTGCCGATCGTGAAGAGCGGATTGAGCGCCGTCATCGGCTCCTGAAATACCATCGCCACGTCGGCGCCGCGCAGGCCACGCATCTGCTGCTCGGTTTTCTGCAGCAGATCCTCGCCGTCGAGCAGCATGCGCCCGCTCAGCTCGGCGTGTTCGACGAGGCGCAGAATCGACAACGCAGTGACGCTCTTGCCGGAGCCCGACTCGCCGACTAGCGCAACGCGCTCGCCGCGCGCGATCGAGAGGCTGAGTTCATGCACGGCGATCTTGTCGCCGAAACGCACGGAGAAACGGTCGATTTCCAGCAACAGCCGGCCGATTGGCGCTTGACTCATCGCGGACCTCCGCCGAAAGCCGAACCGCGTTTGCGCGTATCGAGCGCATTACGTAATGCGTCGCCCATGAAGGTCAACAACAGCAGCGTGATCACCAAAGCAGCGAATGCCGAAATCGAAATCCACCACGCGTCGAGGTTGTTTTTGCCTTCCTGAAGCAATTCGCCAAGGCTCGGCGTCGGCGGCGGTACACCCAATCCAAGGAAGTCGAGACTGGTCAGCGACAGAATCGCCGCGCTCATGCGGAACGGCAGAAACGTGATCACCGGCGTCAAGCTATTCGGCAGCACATGGCGCCACATGATCTGCCAGTTCGAGAGCCCCATGGTGCGGGCCGCCCTCACGTAATCCAGCGAGCGGTTACGCAGGAACTCGGCGCGTACGTAGTCGGAGAGCACGAGCCAGCCAAACATCGATAGAAGAATAAAGAGCAACCATAGCGTCGGCTCGAAGATCGACGCGAAAATGATCAGCAGGTACAGGTCAGGCATCGAGCTCCATATCTCGATCAGACGCTGGCCGATCAGATCGGTGCGTCCGCCGTAGAAGCCCTGCACCGCGCCCGTCAGGACGCCGATCAGGACGCCGGATACAGTGAGCGCGAACGCCATCAGCACCGAGAGCCGGAAGCCGTACAGCAGCCGCGCAAGCACGTCGCGGCCGTACTGGTCCGTGCCGAGCCAGTTGCTTCTGGTGGGCGGCGCCGGGTAAGGATGGGCAGCGAAGTAGTCGATCGTGTCGTAGTGGAAATGATTCGGCGGATAGATCGCAAAGTTGCCGTTCGATTCGAGCCGCGAGCGGATATACGGATCGAGATAATTCGCGCGCGCCGGAAAATCGCCGCCGAAAATCTTCTCCGAATAGTCCTTTGCGATTGGAAAGTAATAGTGCCCGTCATAGCGGACGATCAGCGGCCGATCGTTGGACAGCACCTCGCCGAACAGGCTGATGACAAACAGCGATACGAAGATCACGAGACTCCAGTAACCGAGCCTCTGCTGCTTGAAGCGCAGCCATGTGCGCCGCCAGGGAGACGGCGACGCCACGTGCGCCGCACTGGACAGATCAGCGGTCCAGGCGGTTGAATTGGATGCGGGGGTCGACGAGGACATAGCAGACGTCAGCAATGAGTTTGGTTACGAGGGCGATCAGCGTGAACAGAAACAGCGAGCCGAGCACGACCGGATAGTCACGGCGAATCACCGAGTCATACGAAAGTTGACCCATGCCGTCGAGCGAGAACAGGGTTTCAATCAACAGATTGCCGTTCAGGAAGGCGCCGACGAAGGCCGCCGGCAAACCAGTCAGTAAGGGAATCGCCGCATTGCGCAGCACGTGCTTCCACAGCACGTCGCGCTCCGGCGCACCTTTGGCACGTGCGGTCAATACGTATTGACGTCCGATCTCCTCGAGGAAGGTGTTCTTGGTCAGGATCGTGACGATCGCGAAGTTGCCGACGACTGACGCCGTGACCGGCAGCACGATGTGCCACAGGTAATCGAGCAGCTTGCCGAAGGTGCTGAGGTCGCTGAAGTTATCCGAGGTGAGACCGCGCATCGGAAACACCTGCCAGAACGTGCCGCCGCCGAACAGCATCAGCAACAGCACACCCAGCACGAAACCAGGAATCGCATAGCCGGCGAGCACCAGCACGCTAGTCACCGTATCGAAGCGCGAGCCGTTGCGCACCGCTTTCGCAATGCCCAACGGCACCGATATCAGATACGTGAGCATCACCGTCCATAACCCGAGCGTGATCGACACCGGCAGCTTCGATTTGATGACGTCCCACACGCTGTCATGCTGATAGTAGGACTGGCCGAGGTCGAACGTCGCGTAGCGCTTGAGCATCAGGACGTAGCGCTCGAGCGGTGGCTTGTCGAAGCCGAACTGCTTCTTGATCTGCTCGAGTTGCTGCGGATCGACCCCCTGGCTGCCGTGATAGCCGCCTCCACCCGCCCCCGCCTCTCCGCCACGGCCAACGCCGTGGCGGAGTTGCGTCATCACCTGCTCGACCGGCCCACCCGGCACGAACTGTGTGACGACAAAGGTCAGCGTGACCACGCCGAGCAGCGTCGGCACCATCAACAGCAATCGTCTGAGAATGTAGGCAAGCATGCTGTTCCTCAGTGGGCCGCGGCCGTGGTTGAACCCGCGGATTGCGCGGCCTGGAGTTTCTGTGTCGCGGGTGCGCCCGGTGCTTTCGCATACCAGTAGTCGATGACCCAGTCTTCGTACAGGTAGGAATTCGGCACGGTCTTCGGAAAGCCGAGCGTGGTCTTGTAGCCAATGCGCGCGCCCGGTGCGTAGTACTCGGGCACGAGATAAAACGAATAGATCAGCACGCGATCCAGCGCACGGGTCGCCGCTTCCAGATCGTCGAGATTGGTGGCAGAGAGTGCGGAGTGAATCAGTGAATCGACCGCCTTCGAACGGATACCCGTATAGTTCTCGGAGCCGACTTCGGACGCAGCCGCGCTGCCGAAGCGGCGCGTCAGTTCAGCGCCCGGAATCGTGACCGGCGGATAGATGAAGGTGGTCATGTCGTACTCGAAATTATCCAGACGCTTCTCGTACAACGCGCTGTCGATCTCGCGCATGTGGGCCTGAATGCCGAGCATGTCGAGCGCCTGCATATACGGCAGGATCAGACGATCCATGCCGGGCTGGTCGTCCATGATCTCGATCGTCATCGCCGTACCGTTGGCGTCGCGCAATGCACCGTCACGGTAGTGCCAACCGGCTTGTGCCAGCAGATCGCGCGCGACGCGCAAATTGCCGCGCAAGGAATTCGGTGGAATCGTGTCGGGTTGCTTGAGCATCGGACCGAACACGTCCGGCGGCACGCTGCCGCGCAGCGGTTCGAGCAGCGCCAACTCCTTAGGGCTCGGCATGCCGGTCGCGCCGAATGGACTGGCCTCGAAATAGCTGTTCGTACGCCGGTATTGGCCGTAGAACATCATCCGGTTCATCCAGTCATAGTCGAGTGCCAGCGTAAGCGCGTGGCGCACGCGTGGATCCTGGAACATCGGCTTGCGCATATTCATCAGCATGCCCTGCATCTGCGCGGGGCCGTCGGCAAATTCGCCCTTCTTCAGGAGCCCGTTGTCGAAGTTCTTGCCGACATATTTGCGCGCCCACTGCGTCGCGCTGTATTCGACGATGACGTCCGCATCGCCCGCCTTGAAGGCCTCGAGTTGCGTGTAATGGTCGCGATACAGATTGAAGGTGATGCGCTCGAAACGGAACATACCGCGTCGCGATGGCAGATTCGCCGCCCAGTAATCGGGATTGCGGCGATACGTGATCTGCTTGTCGTTCTTGCGTCCTTCGATCAGATATGGGCCACTGCTGATCGGTGGCGTGGAAGAGATCTGGTCGAATGGCAGGCGCTTGCCGTCAGGCTGCATCCCCCATTTCTGCGAGAAGATCGGCAGGTCGCCCGCAATCAGCGGCGCATCGCGTTCGGGATGCTTGAACTCGAAGCGGATCGTGTTCTTATCGATGACGGTCGCGCTTTTGATCACCGAAAATTGCGCATTGAAAAGCGGCGATGCCTGCGGACTTGTCAGCGTATCGTATGAATACTTGACGTCGGCTGCGGTGATCGGGTCGCCGTTCGAAAAGCGAGCGGCGGGATTGATATGGAACGTCGCTGACGTCAGATCCGGCGCCACCTCGACATCGTCGGCGATCAGCGGATATTCGGAGGCCAGCTCGTCCCAGCTACGCTGCATCAGCGTATCGAACATCAGATTCTGGATGTCGGGCGCGGGCGCGCCACGCACCAGAAACGGATTCAGCGAATCGTAGGTTTGCAGTTCGCTATAGTTTTCGAAACTCAGCGAGCCGTTAGCCGGCGCGTCGGGATTCGCGTAGTCGAAATGCGTGAAATCGGCGGGATATTTCGGCTGGTCGTATTGCGAAATGGACGGCTTCGCCTGCACCGTCGTCGGGATCGCTCCGCATACCGCCACTATGCCAGGCGCAGCGGCAACGGCGAACGAGATGCTCGCGGCGCAGCGCACTGCGCCGAGCAAACATCCCATCGCGTCGTGCAGGCGCAGCAGTCCGGAATTCATCATTCTTTTCATCAGCCCATACAGTGCGCACCGGCTCGTGACCTGTGCGCGATTCGTCCTGCGGCACGAGTGCAGCCTGTTGGCTTTACCGGCGCACGCTGGCCCATTGCGACGACAGGCAGCCTGCGCCGCCGTACGATGAGTCGCCGCTTAAAGCACACCGCTCCGGTTCCTTGCACGAACGGAACCGGAGCGGTTCTTCCCTCAGATCAACTGCCGGGACATCAGAACTTGTATGTTGCACCGATCTGCGCGAAACGGCCAATGTACGTGTAGATCGACTGGTCGTACCCCGTCTGATCCAACGTGCCGTTTGCAAAGATCGGATCGTACGGCGGTGTGCGATTGAAGATGTTGTCGATGCCGCCGTAGATCGTCCAGTGCTTGAACCCCGTGTACGTCATCATCAGGTTGAACTGGCTGTACGATCCCACCTTGTTCGGCCCGGCGGGATTCAGATTCTGCGCGTACGGTCCCGTGAACTGCCACGTCAACGCTGCGTCGAACTTGTGGTACGTCCAGTCCAGGGTCGTGTTGCCTCTCCAGCGCGGGAAGCTGCCACCGAACGGTTGCGTGAGGGTGTAGTCGTTACCCGCGCCGTTCACCGGCGCGATGCCCGGGGAGCCGAGCTTGAAGCTGTTCACGTAAGCCCAGTCACCCGACACGGTGAACGTACCGGCCGTCGTCGTCGGCAGCGCCTGACGGAACGTGCCTTCGAAGCCGTTCGTGTCGAGGTAGCCGAGGTTCTGGTACGGAATGACCTTGTAGAGCACGTCGCCCGTTGTCGGGTCGATGGCAACCTGCGAAGGCGCGCCCTGGCCGATCACGTTATCGACGCGAATCTTGTACCAGTCAAAGCCGACATCGGTCGTACGGGTCGGCGCCAGCTGGAAGCCGATGTTGAAGTTACGCGTGCGCTCCGGCGCCAGGTTCGGATTCCCCTCCGTGATCGAGGTGTAATTCTGGCCGGTGTTCTGGTCCACCTGGATACCCAGCGTCTGCGACTTGCTGTCCTCGACGAACGTCGGCGCACGGAAGCCGCGGTCGTACGAGGTATACATCGTCAGCGCCTGAACCGGCTGATAGCGCAGCGCGAAGCGCGGCGAGAACGCACCGCCCACATCGCTGTAGTGGTCGTAACGACCCGACTGGCTGAACGTCAGGTTGCGCACAATCGGAATGTCCACCTGGTAATACACGGCCGCAACGTTGCGCTGCCCGTTCACGGTCTGGAGATTCGGGTTGGCGACGAGGCCATCTTCGAATGCTCCACCCGGGTTGAGCACTTCGCTCTGGTGCGTAAACTGCGCACCGAACCCGAGACCTACGTCGCCCGCCGGCAGGTGGAACAACTCCGGCGTCGATAGCGTCGCGTCAACAGTATCGAGCTTCGAGATGCCCAGGTTGTCCGCATTCATGTACAACCCGTTGAACCCGTTGGGTGTAGCCGACGGATTGGCGAAATTCAGCGTGCCGTTCTGGTAAATGTTGGTCAGTGCGGCGGTGTTCAGCTGGTTCGTGTAGGTGTTCGCGACCGTGCTTTGCGAGTGGCTGACCGACGTCGCCCAATCCCATTCACCATTCGGCAGGTTAAACGAGCCTTTGATGCCGGTGGACGCGCGCCAGTACGTGGCATACGTCTTTTCCGCTACCGTGTTCGGGAAAGCATACGTGAGCGGCGTAGCCACGCCGAACGGGTTGTACGGGTTGCTCGCTGGCACCGACGTGTTGAACGGGGACAGCAGCTTCGTCTGCGGGTTCCACACGAGGGTGGGAACCTGCGGATTGCCGACAACGTTGTTCCATAGGCCGTCGTTCGTGGTGGTCGTATTGCTGCTGATCAGGAAATCGCCGAACGCGGTCGTCGTATCGTTGATCTTGAAGTCAGCGTGAAGCTTCGCGTTCAGACGCTCAGTCAGCGGCGCAATGGACATGCCTTCCGCGGTGTTGAAGCCGCAGACCGTGCCTGCCGATCCCGCCGTCAGCGAGTTGGTGCCTGCAGGGCGGACCGAGCCGCCGAACGGACAGTTGTTCAACGCCTGCACACCGCCGCCGGGCATGCTCCAGTACGACGGCGCGAGCAACGAAAGGCCGCCTGGCTGATTGGTGAAATCCTGGTTTTGCGTCGAGTCGCGGTCGGCGAGCGTGAAGCCGTTCGACTTGTAGTAGCTCGCCGCAGCCGTCACATTGAAGCGATCGGAGTTGAGATCGCCGAAGCCGCCCAGCACGCCGAATTTGGTCGTGCCGGCACCGCCGCCGCCATTAATCGCGCTACCGTAGCTGCCGTCGAGTTGCAGCCCCTGGAAGTCGTGCTTCGTAATGATGTTGACCACACCCGCAATAGCGTCCGAGCCGTATTGCGACACGGCACCGGTCTTCACGATTTCGATGCGATCAATCGAGTTCAACGGCAACGTGTTCAGGTCGAAGAACGAGTCGACGCTGTTCGAGTAGAACGCGAACGGCGTAACGCGCTGTCCATCCACCAGCACCAGCGTGTATTTTTCGCTGAGACCGCGCAGGGCGATACCCGCAGCGCCTGCGGCAAAGTTGCCGGACTGGCCTTCGCTCCAACTATTCGCCGAGTTGGCTGAGGTATCGCGCAGAAAATCGGCGACAGTCGTGGCGCCGCTATTCTGAATGTCTTTCTGCGAAACCGTCTGAACCTGATTGAAGCCGACCTTGTCCGAGCTGCGGATCAGCGAGCCGGTCACTTCGAATTTCTTCAGTTGCTGTACGCCTTTGCCAGCCGGCGTCCCGGTGTTGTTGTCCGCGGACGGTGTGGCGGCAGTGCCTGATGCCGGAGCCGGAGCCGCAGCCGATGCCGCAGCCGATGCCGGAGCTGCAGCCGCTGCCGGCGTGCTTTCCGTGGTCGTCGCGCCTGCCGCGGTTCCGGTGGTGGCCGGCTGGCTTTGCGCAAACGCCGGCACGGCGATTGCGGCCGACAACGCCAGTTCAGCCCAGATTATTCTTTTGATGGCAAGCGCCAATGCCCTTTGTTTCATTTTTCCCCTTCCCGCTCGTCAATAAGGCCACAGCTGTGTGTGAAGAGAGATCTTGTGAACCTCTCCACTCGATATACGGCGATCGTGCGCCGCGCTCCGTTAAAGCTGCCCCGCGCTTCTGCCCGGCAAACCGGTCAATACCGCACCGGATTGCAAATACAGACAGGAAGACAGGACACTTCAGATACTCAAATATCGGACTACTTATTTATTACAAACGAAATGCGCAGCGCTTACTAATTGTTTTCACTTTTTCTATCACCGGTGATGGTGAGATGGGCAATGCATTTCCCATCTCACCAAACCAGAATCAAACATTAAGTTATGCTTACAAACACTGAGCGATTGCTTTCAACGAAAGCACGGAGCAAAGGTATTTAAAACAATCTTGGCGTACCCACCCACACCACCACTGCTTCTTCGCGGGCCGTATTGGACCAGGAATGAGGCACGGTGGACTCGTAATGCGCGGTGTCACCTGCCTGCAATACGAACGTTGTACCTTCTAACGTGAGCGATATCTGGCCGCTCATCACGTACAAAAACTCTTCCCCTGCATGCGTCGTGACTTCCGATGGGTTCTGCCCCACCGGCATCCTGACGAGAATCACTTCCAGTTTGCTGCCGACCGACAGGTTCGTCAGCCGTCCAAAACGATTCGCGGTTCCGTCGAATCCGAAGTACTTCAGTTCACTTCCTCTGCGGACCGACTTGTCTTCGGTTGGCGTATCGACGAAGTACTGCACCGTCACACCTAGAGCCCGAGCAATGCCCACTAGCGATGTGATTGAAGGCGTTGCATGACCTCGTTCTACCTGCGACAAAAAGGGCTTTGAAATTCCCGCAGTGGTTGCCACTTCGTCCAGCGTGCGCTTGAGCCGCTGGCGAAGCGCGCGGACTTTGCTTCCTATAGAAACTGCGACCTGTGCCTTGTTATCGAGTGGCAAAACCATAGCAAGACAGAATCCCGTAGTCAAAATTAGTTTGATAAAACTAAACTATGTTTCGTTGAGCGCAACATCCTCCCTTGGACACGCGCCATAGAGACACTTCGCAGGATGGAACATATCGGGATCGGGATGCCGTTACTTCGACGCCACCAGCAACCACAAACGGGCGAGATCGGCCGAACCGTCGGTGCCCTTCACAGCACGGAAGGTTTGCACTGCACGCGTTTTGTCGCCTGCGATGTAGTACGCCTCGCCGAGATGCAATTGCGCCTGGTCCGGGTGATCGATTCCGCCCTTCGCGATCGCTGCGTCCATGGCAGTAAGACCCTGCTTGGGCTGCCCCGCGAAGACCTCGTTGAAACCAATGTCGACTGGCGCGACGGGGTTTGCCGGATCGGCCGGCGCTTGCACCCGTTTTGCGGCGAGCGCCTGCAACCGTTTCTCGCGATCCGTCTGCGCATCGTGGCCCAGAACACCTGACGCAAAACCCTGATCGATGACCTGCTTACCTTCGGCCGTGGTGCCCGCCACGATCGCGAGTTGCGTCATCTCCATGTAGTCGTCGGCGGTGGTGAGCGAACCCGTCGCGCGGCGCAGGCGGTAGGTGTCGATATCGAGCGCCGACGAATAGCCGGGCTTGCTGCGAATCGCGTTGAACAGATCGTCCCAATACGACTGCTTCGGATGATAGGCAACCAGCTTTTCGAGCGTGCTGCGGTAGGTCGCGTCATCTTTCACACGTTGCGCGCACGTGCCGAGCAATTGCAACTGCGACTCGTCAGGTACGTGACCTGCATGCACTTGCGCATCGATGCTCGGTTTGAGCAGGCTCACCACATTGCCGCAATCGTTTGACAGGTAGTAAGACTGCACCAGCAACGTGTGCATGTCGGGATCGCTGCCGCCCGACTTCAGGTAGCGCTGTGCCACCTTCGCAGCCTGCGCGTAGTTCTTCTCCTGGAAATAAATGCCTGCGAGCGCCGCCGTGGTGCGCTGCTCGTCAGCACCGGCCAGATGCCCTGAACTCAGCAAGGTTTCGTAGGCCTGGGCCGCCACACCGGATTCGCCGGCTGCCGCTGCCGCAGCGCCACGCATCTCCTGAATCATGGTGCTTTCATAGGGCGTTTTACCCGGCACAGCGTCGGCCTGATCGATCTTCGTCAACGCATCCTTGTACTTGTGCGCGCGATACAGATCCTGCGCGGCGTTCAGCGGCTTCGCCACATCCGGCCGCAACGTGTCCGCGGCATAGGATGTGACCGGCAGCACGACGAGCGCGGACAGCCCTCCGATAGCGGCCGCGATGACGGCGCGCTTGAACCGTTGATGGATCGTTTGCATTCCACTTCCTTATTGCATGTACTGCTCGTTGCCGATCAGACCGATTTTCGTCGCGCCCAGTCGTTGGGCGGACGCCATCACCGCCGCGACATCCTTGTACGGCACCAGCTTGTTCGGCCGCAGATGGATTTCGGCCTGAACCGGCTCGGCGGCCACCTGGGCGAGCCTGGACTCGAGCGCCGCGCGGTCCGGCACCGGCTGGCCGTTCCACGTCGTAGTGCCGTCGAAGTCGATATCGATCTGCACCACTTCCGGCTGCGTGATCGGCGGCGGTGGGTTGCCGACCGGCAAATTCATCTTGATGGCGTGCGTCTGAATCGGAATCGTGATGATCAGCATGATCAGCAACACCAGCATCACGTCGATCAGCGGCGTGGTGTTGATATCGACCATCACATCCGGTTCGCTGCCTGCGCCCGACGATACGTTCATTCCCATGATCGTCTCCTCCTAGCCGCCGCGCGCGGGCGGCTCAGTAATAAACGAAACCTTGGCGATACCGGCGCGCTCGCACTCGGTAATGACCCGGCCGATGAATTCATAACGCGCGCTCTGGTCACCGCGAACGTGCACTTCCGGTTGCGGCGTCATGACCGACACGGTTTTCAGGCGTGCCAGCAGCGTAGGCCCATCCACCTGTTTCTCGTTCCAGAAGAAATCGCCGTCGCGGTTGACCGCAATGACGATACTTTTGGGCGTCGTTTGCAGCGGCTGGATCGTCTCCTTCGGCAGTTGCACCGGCACCGTATGCGTCACCACCGGAATCGTGATCAGAAAGATGATCAGCAGAACCAGCATCACATCGACAAGCGGCGTGGTGTTGATACTGGAGATGACCTCGTCGCTATCATCCTGCCCAACGCTCATAGCCATGACGGACTCCGCTTATTGGGCCAGCGCTGCTTCACGAGCCGAAGCGCGTGCCGAGCGTCGGCTGCCGGCGAGCAAGACGGTGTGCAGTTGTGCGCCGAAGGCACGAACCCGCTCCATCACCGACTTGTTGCGGCGAACCAGGAAGTTGTAGCCAAGCACCGCCGGCACGGCCACGGCAAGGCCGATCGCGGTCATGATCAGCGCCTCGCCCACCGGGCCCGCGACCTTGTCGATCGATGCCTGGCCGGCGATACCGATTGCCGTCAATGCGTGATAAATCCCCCACACCGTGCCGAACAGACCGACGAACGGTGCAGTTGAGCCGACCGTGCCGAGGAAAGCCAGACCGTCCTGCAGACGATTCGACACGTTGGTGATGGCACGCTCGACCGACGCATCGATCCACGTGTTGCGGTCGACGGCTTCGAGAAGTGCTTCGTCATGATGTTCGCCTGCCTCGATCGCCGTTTCGGCGATGAAGCGGAACGGCGACGATTCGTCGAGCAGCTTCGCCCCTTCGACCAATGACGGTGCCGTCCACAGTTGCTCGTCAGCACTCTTCGCACGACGGTTCGCGCGGAACTGCTCGAGGAACTTGGTGATCATGATGTACCAGCTGCCCATCGACATGAGCACCAGCAGAATCAGCACGAAGCGTGCGACGAAGTCGCCGTTCTTCCAGAGCGCGCCAAGACCATACGGGTTGTTGACGGTTTCGGACGTGGCCGGCGCCGGCGGCGGTACCGCTTCGTCTGCGGCCGGGGCGGCCGTTTGCGGTGCGGCGGTGGCGGGCGCCGCAGCCGACGCGGTAGCGTCGCTAGCTTGCGCGTGGGCCATGTGCGGTGCCACAAAGGTATCCACCGTGGTCACGGCGAACAACAGGGTTGCCGCCAATGCGGCGAGAGTACGCTTTTTCATGCCTGCTCCAAGTTCATTAGTACAACTTCTAAACCAAGACTGATAAATCGCTACCGGTACCGAACAGCCTGTGGGTTTCAGTTCAGGTTAAACGAGAACGGAACTTGCACACGGACAGCCTGGCCTTGGGAAACGCACGTGAACTGCTTGACCGCGTTGAACGCAGCGCGATCGAGTGAGGAATCTTCCGAAGACTTGGCAACGCGTTCATTCGTAATATGGCCCTGTGGGTCGACTACGAATTCAATCAGCACATCACCCGTCACGTTGTTCTCCTGCGCTTCCTTCGGGTAGCGAATCGACGAACGGATCTGATCCGAGTTCGGGCACACCACGCCGACTTCCGTGCTGACGGGCTTGCTCGGCGCGGGAGGCGCCGGCGGTGCAGCCGCCACGGCGGGTGCCGACACGACCGGTGCGGACTGGTGCGTGATGGTCGGCTGGGGCGGCGTTTGCACCTGCACTTCCGGCGGCGGCACGAACGGCGGCGGCGGCGGTGCGAACTTCGGCGGCGGCAATTGCACGGTCGGCAACGGCGGCGGCGGAGGCGGCTTCACCGGCTCGATGATTTTCGTTTCGATAGGATGCTGGATGACCTGCACGACCTTGGTGGCAAGGCCGTTGATGAGTGCATAGATCAACACGATGTGCAGCAACAGAACCACTGCGATACCGCCGAAGCGGCGTACTGGGTTTTGCTGTTTGCGCCCAAACTCACGCGGGCGCCCTGGCCTCTCCATACGGGCCGTTACTGCCGGAAATTGCCCTTCGACTTTCGTACCCACCTTTACTCCTCCGGCGTGAACCGTCCATTTCTGTCACTGCAGCGCGCTTACATACGGCAACCAACGTTCACTTCAGACAACCGCATCCTTTTCCCGTGGCTTTAATTTGCATTCCTACATTTAAGCTATAGGGCACAACCCTGATTCGATGATACGGGTACAGCTGTACGACGCCGCAGCGGTAACTCACACCAGTCGAACGTCCATCTAAGTAGAACTACTAATAGATTAAGTTCGACTCGCCCATTTCCGTCTGGCATGCACAGCTGGAGACAATTTGATCGAAGCGCGCTGCGGCTTCTGAACTTTTTGCGCGATTGTCACCATGCGTTTCATGGGAGGGAACGATAGCAGGACAAAAAATGCGGGGTCAAACTTTTTTTGATGGGAACATACTAAGTTTAGAGAGGACACTCTAACTAATACCGTATTCGCATCGCTTTAAAAGAATAAGTGCACGTCGAACGGAGGCGAGCGCACCTTGCGCGGCTCGCTAATTGGGACACAGCCGCTAATGCGGCCTCCCATGGCACGTCATGAACGGCTGACGGATCCGCTGGTGATACATAGCGCGAAAGCCCGCTGGGCGGGCCTTTCGCGATGGCTGCATGGCAACCTGAGCGGATCGCGAACAGCATGTCTAAGGTGCTGGTCGAGCACCGGCGGAGGGCCGGCGTCGAAGGCGAGAAGATAGCAGAAGGAAAACTGCGTTTGAAAATCTTTTTAGCGGTATTTACGACACTCTAAACACACATTTCAATTACGTCATTTATATAATTACAAAAACATTCTAATTAATTACATATAGCCAACGTCGACGATAATGCCCGGCTTAGATACGCCGGGTGCCTCGACAACCGCGCGTTTGCAAAACTCAACTGGCCGTTGGCCGCGCGTAACTCAACGCGTGCGGTTACTCGAACTAAACAACCCAGCCGGAGCAGCGCAACGTCGATTGCGCCGCTCCGAAGCCTCAACCGTTGGTTCCCTCGGCCGCCACCCCTGCCTTGTCGTTCTGCGTTCGCGCGAGCACGGGGCGCAATGCGGCGCCAGTGTGGCTGGCGGCGACGCGGGATAATCCTTCGGGATCCGTAGCGGCGACAATCCTGCCGCCACCCACACCGCCTTCCGGACCGAGATCGATGATCCAGTCCGCCTCGGCAATCACGTCGAGATCGTGCTCGATGACGACGACGCTATGACCGCCATCCGCGAGACGATGCAGCACGCGAATCAGCTTCGCGACGTCCGCCATATGCAAGCCGACAGTCGGTTCGTCCAGCACATACAGCGTATGAGGCGCCTTCTGGCCACGCCGCGTGACGTCGTCGCGCACCTTGCTCAACTCGGTGACGAGCTTGATACGCTGCGCTTCGCCGCCGGACAGCGTCGGCGACGGCTGGCCAAGCGTCAGGTAACCGAGCCCGACATCTTTCATCAATTGCAATGGATGCGCGATGTTCGAGATCGGCGCGAAGAACTCGACGGCTTCGTCGATCTCCATGGTCAGCACGTCGCCGATATTCTTGCCGCGCCACGTAACCGCCAGCGTCTCCGGGTTGAAGCGTTGCCCATGGCAAACATCGCACGGCACCTTCACGTCAGGCAGGAAGCTCATGCCGATGGTGCGCACGCCCTGCCCTTCGCAAGCGGGGCAACGTCCTTCGCCGGTGTTGAACGAGAAACGCGATGCCGTGTAGCCACGCGCCCGCGCTTCGAGCGTGCCGGCGAACAGCTTGCGAATCGCATCCCACACGCCGATGTAGGTCGCCGGACACGACCGCGGTGTTTTGCCGATCGGTGTCTGATCGACTTCGAGCACACGGTCGATGCTTTCCCAACCGGTGATCGAATCGCACCCTTGCCATGCATGCGTGACATTCAGCGGCGCGCGCGGCGCCGTGCGCGCCAACACGCTCGAGCGCCGGTTCGCCGCCGGCTGGGTCTCGGCCGCGGCACGCGCCCGCCGCGTGGCCGGCGACGACAACACCGAGCGCCCTACGGCATCCAGCAAATTGGCCATCAGCACGTCGCGCGCGAGCGTCGATTTGCCTGACCCGCTCACGCCGGTCACCGCCACCAGCCGCGAAAGCGGAATGCCGACGGTGACGTTCTGCAGGTTGTGCAGCTTGCCGCCGTGCACCGTCAGCCAGTTCTCCGGCACCGCGGCTGCGCGTTTGCTCGGCGCAACCACCTCACGGCGCGGCTGCAGCGGATGCACGATCGGATGGGCGAGAAATTGCCCGGTCAGCGAATCGGGCTGCGCCGACAGATCGGCCACGCTGCCCTGCGCGACCAGGGTGCCGCCGCGTTTGCCCGCGCCCGGCCCGATATCGATGATGTGATCAGCACGCCGAATCGTGTCTTCGTCATGCTCGACCACCACCAGCGTATTGCCTTTTTCGCCCAGCTTGCGCAAGGCGTTGAGCAGAATCTGGTTATCGCGCGGATGCAGACCGATGGTCGGTTCGTCGAGCACGTAGCACACGCCTTGCAGGTTGCTGCCCAGTTGCGCGGCGAGCCGGATACGCTGCGCTTCGCCGCCCGACAGGCTCGGCGCCGCACGATCGAGACTCAGATAACCGAGCCCGACTTCTTCCAGAAATTGCAGGCGGCTGCCGATTTCGCTGACCACGTCGCGCGCGATTTCCGCGTCCCGACCGGTCATCTCCAACGTGTCGATCCACGCGCGCGTGTCGGACACCGTCCATTGCGCGACGTCGACAATGGCCTGCTCGCCGAATGTGACCGCGCGTGCGGTTGGGTTCAACCGCGTACCGGCGCAATCGGCACACGGTTCGTCGACGAGACCCTCCGGTTCCTGCTCCTCGGACGGCAAGCTCTGCTCGCGGCCGCGGTTGTCGTCGACGATCACGGTATCGTCGTACGCCGCGCGTTGTTCGCGCGTCAATGCGAGGCCCGTGCCGACGCAGGTCGTACACCAGCCATGCTTGCTGTTGTACGAGAACATGCGCGGGTCGAGTTCGGGATAGCTCGTGCCGCATACCGGGCAGGCGCGTTTGGTGGACAGTACCTTCACCGTGCCGAGTTTCGCCGTGGGATGACCGCCGCTGATCGCGTCGTGCAAACCGTCGAGCGGCGCTAGCAGATGCATGACGCCCTTGCCGATTTCCAGCGTCTGGTCGAGCGCCTGGCGCAGTTCCGTTTCGTTATCCGGCGATACGACGAGGTCGGTCACCGGCAACTCGATGGTGTGCTCGCGGAAACGATCGAGCTTCGGCCACGGGTCCACCGGCACGAACTCGCCGTCCACACGCAGATGCGTATTGCCGCGCGCTTTCGCCCACTTCGCTAGATCGGTATAGACGCCCTTGCGGTTCACGACCAGCGGCGCAAGAAAACCGACGTGCTGGCCTTTGTGGTCGCGCAACAACTGCGCCGCAATCGATTCGACGCTTTGCGATGTGACCGGCGTGCCGTCGTGGATGCAATGTTGCAGACCGAGTTTCACATACAGCAGGCGCAGGAAATGCCAGACCTCGGACGTGGTCGCCACGGTACTCTTGCGGCCGCCACGCGACAAACGCTGTTCGATTGCGACGGTGGGCGGAATGCCATACACCGCGTCGACTTCGGGCCGCCCGGCCGGCTGCACGATGGAACGTGCATACGCGTTGAGCGATTCGAGGTAACGGCGCTGCCCTTCGTGGAACAGAATGTCGAAGGCCAGCGTGGACTTGCCCGAACCGGACACGCCGGTGATCACGTTGAACTTGCCGTGCGGAATATCCACGTCCAGCGCTTTCAGGTTGTGCTCGCGCGCATTGACGATGCGCACCACGTCCTCGCCTTCGATGGCTCGCCGCGCACGCGCCGCGCTCAGTGCCTTTTGCAACGGGATACCTTGCGACGCCGGATCGACCACCGCGTTCATAGCGCGGTCGTATTGCAGCAGCGCCTCGCCGGTATGCGATTCCAGGCAGAGCTTGACGTCTTCCGGTGTGCCCGCGCACAGCACTCTGCCGCCGCCATCGCCGCCTTCAGGACCGAGGTCGATCAACCAGTCGGCCGCGCGGATCACATCGAGATTGTGTTCGATCACGATCAGCGAATGGCCGCTCGCCAGCAGTTTGCCGAACGCCTGCATCAGCTTGGCGATGTCGTCGAAATGCAGGCCGGTGGTCGGCTCGTCGAACATGAACAGGCGTTTGGCGACCGGCTGCTTCGCGCTGCGCGCGGTGCGCGCCTGCGCCGATTCCGCGAGAAAGCCGGCCAGCTTGAGCCGCTGCGCTTCGCCGCCGGACAGCGTGGGCACCGGCTGGCCGAGCTTCACGTATTCGAGACCCACGTCGACGATCGGCTGCAGCACGCGCAATACTTCGGCATCCTTGGCGAAGTAAGCGGTGGCTTCGCTTACCGTCAATTCCAGCACGTCGGCAATGCTCAAAGCACGCGCCGGTTCGCCGCGCTCGATTTTCACTTCGAGCAACTCGGCGCGATAACGGCGCCCATCGCAATCCGGGCAACGCAGGTAGACGTCGCTCAGGAACTGCATTTCAATGTGTTCGAAACCCGAGCCGCCGCAGGTCGGGCAGCGCCCGTCGCCCGAGTTGAAGCTGAACATGCCGGGGCCGTAACCGCGTTGTTGGGCGAGTGGCGCCTTGGCGAAGAGCTTGCGGATTTCGTCGAAAGCGCCGACGTAACTGGCCGGATTCGAGCGCGCGGTCTTGCCGATCGGAGACTGGTCGACGAAGACCACGTCAGTGACCTGGTCGGCGCCCGTCAGGTTTCTGAATGCGCCGGGCGATTCAGTGGCGAGACCGAAGTGCCGCGCCATAGCCGGGTACAAGACGTCCTGCAACAAGGTGGACTTGCCGGAGCCCGACACGCCCGTGACACAGACGAGCCGCTGCAGCGGAATCTCGACGGTGACGTCGCACAGGTTGTGCTGGGTCGCGCCTTCGAGCACGATGCGTGGCGTGCTGTCATCCACCGGACGCTGCGACCAGTGCGCCGCGTCGGCCACATGCCGACGCCCACTCAGGTACTCGCCCGTCAGCGTGCCGGACGAGCGGATCGCCTCAGGCGCGCCGTCGTAAATAATCGAGCCCCCGCGCTCGCCTGGCCCCGGACCCATATCGATCAGACGATCCGCCGCGAGCATCACCGAGGGATCGTGTTCGACCACCACCAGCGTGTTGCCCGCGTCGCGTAGCCGATGCATGGCTTCGACGATCCGGTTCAGATCGCGCGGATGCAGGCCGATGCTCGGCTCGTCGAGCACGAAGAGGGTTTTGGTCAGCGACGTGCCGAGCGCCGTGGTCAGGTTGATCCGCTGCACCTCGCCGCCCGACAGCGTGCGGCTTTGCCGGTCGAGCGTCAGATACCCGAGGCCGACGTCGCACAGATATTTGAGGCGCGTGCGCACTTCGGCGAGCAACAGCTTGAGTGCGTCGTCGAGCAGTGCGCTCGGCAAGTTGATCTCGTCGAAGAAACGCCGGATGCGCTCGATCGGCATCAGCATCAGATCGTGCACCGTCAGACCCGGCAAGGCCTCGAGTTGCGCACGCGTCCACTCGACGCCGCGCGGCATAAAGCGCTTCTCGGGCGCCAGCCCCTCATCCGCATTCTGCTTGCTGCCGAGGCGCCATAGCAGCGATTCCGTTTTCAGACGCGCGCCGCCACAGGTCTCGCAAGGCGTATAGCTGCGGTACTTCGACAGCAGCACGCGGATGTGCATCTTGTACGCTTTCGATTCGAGATATTCGAAGAAGCGTTTGACGCCGTACCAATGGCTTTGCCACTTGCCGTTCCAGTCCGGCGAACCGTTGATGACCCAGTCGCGCTCGGCGTCCGTCAGCTCGCCCCAAGGCGTGCCGCGGCGGATATCGGCTTTCGCCGCGTAGCGCATCAGGTCGTCCTGGCATTCTTTCCACGCCGGTGTTTGCATCGGCTTGATCGCGCCGTCGCGCAGCGTCTTGCGCGCGTCGGGAATCACCAGACCCAGGTCGACGCCGATCACGCGGCCAAAACCGCGGCAGACTTCGCACGCGCCATAAGCCGAGTTGAACGAGAACAGCGCAGGTTGCGGATCCGCATAGCGGAGGTCGCTCTCGGGGCTGTGCAGGCCGGTGGAGAAACGCCAGATTTGCGGTTCCGGTTCTTTCGCCTCCGGCGCTTCTGGCGCGGCAGGCAGCACGTAGATGTTGACGCGGCCGCCACCGCGCTTGAGCGATGCCTCGATCGCTTCGACCACGCGCGGCTTCTCGACCGCGCTCAGGCGGAAGCGGTCCGCCACCACGTCGAGCAGCTTGCGCTTGCCGGTGGGCGAATCGACTTCGCGCTGTGCCTGCACACGCGTGTAACCGCTCGCGGAGAGCCATTGCTCCACTTCCTGCTCGGACGCCGTGTCCGGCAACTCGACCGGGAACGTGACGACCAGCCGCGGATCATGCCCCGCAGTGCGCTCGAGCAACTCGGCATAGATCGTTTCGGGCGTATCGTGGCGCACCTGCTGCGCGGTCTTGCGATCGAACAGTTCGGCCGCGCGCGCGTAGAGGAGCTTCAGGTGATCGTTGATCTCCGTCATGGTGCCGACGGTGGAACGCGAACTACGCACCGGATTGGTCTGGTCGATCGCGATGGCGGGCGGCACGCCGTCGACCCGGTCGACTTGCGGCCGGTCCATGCGGTCGAGAAACTGCCGGGCGTAGGCGCTGAAGGTTTCGACGTAGCGCCGCTGCCCTTCCGCGTACAAGGTGTCGAACACGAGGCTCGATTTGCCGGACCCGGATGGGCCGGTGACGACCGTCATTTCGCCGGTTCGTACGTCGAGATCGACGTTCTTCAGGTTGTGCTGACGCGCGCCGCGAATGCGGATTAGGTTATTGGAAGCCAATTTTTCCGACCGTCTGAATGAGTGGACCACCTCTCACGGACGCCTCGCGACCGCGCAAGTTCGGGACACCCGGCCAGCGGGAGAACACGCCAAAGGCCAGGTTGCAGCGGGATACTATACTGTATATTTATACAGTTTTCCATGACACGGCACGGTTGGGCGCTCACAGCGCTTCGGGCCGTGAATGGCGGCGCTGAGCGCGCGCCGATCATCCGATCGGGGTGCTTTCTGCCGTTTCAGGAGGGACAGCGCAGCGTTCAGGAAGTGGCGGCGGAGGGTGGAAATTGCAAGGTTGACTGCGCGACGCCGCACGCTAGCCGGAGCTAGCCGGAGCTAGCCGGAGCTAGCCGGAGCTAGCCGGAGCTAGCCGGGGCTGGCTATGGCTGGCTGGGGCTGGCTGGGGCCAACTGGGTCTAACCGTAAGCGCTTTCCACGCGAAGCCGGCCCGCCACCGGCGGCGGCAGTTTCGAAGCGGCCTGCGTCGCTCCGCTTCCGGCCAGCGCATAAGCCACGCAGCGTTTTGCTAACACCTCGGTCGGATCGACAAGCTGCACCACCGACCCATCTGGCCGCGCCAGCGTTGAACCACGCAGCAGCAGCGGCAACTCGGTGCAGCCCAGCACAATGACCTGTACGCCTTGCGCGACCAGGTCATCCACCGCTGCGGCGACGTCATCACAGCACTCGCCTGACGTGTAGCCCGCCTTGGCGCCGCGCGCCCCGTAAATCGCGTTCATGAGCCGGGCCTGGGCGGCCTCGGCCGGCGCGATCTGCGCGAAGCCGCACGCTTCGAGCGGCTTCTCATAGACTCCGCTCGCCAGCGTGCCCGAGGTGGCCAGCATACCGACTTCGCGCAAGCTCGGGAAGGCCTCACGCAAATAATCGGCGGTACAGGTCAGCATATTGACGATCGGCACGGTCAACGACGGCTGGATCCGTTCGACGAACGCATGCGCCGTATTGCAGGGAATCGCGATGAGATCGGCGCCACCCTCTTCGAGTTTCTTACAGGCGGCATAGAGCGCGAGTGTCGGATCGTCGCCCTTGCCGAGCAGCGCTTCAGTGCGGTCCGGAATCTGCGGATTTTGCTCGACCATCACTTTGATGTGGTCCTGATCGCGCGCGGCCGGTGTGTTGCGCACTAGTTTCGCCATGAAATCGACCGTCGCCGCCGGGCCGACACCGCCCAGCACGCCGATCTTGAAACGCCGCTCCGGCTGCGAATATTGCGCCGCCGCGACGTAGCGCGCGTAGACCAGATTGCTATCGACGAACGGCACTTCCAGCGTGCCGAGCGCGCGCGCCACCAGAGAGATTTCGGCAAGCCCGGGCAGGATGATCTCAGCGCCTTGCGCGATGAGGTCCGCACACGCCGCGCGCAGCAACTCGACTGGCTGACCGTAAAGACGGCCGCTTTTGATGCCTTCGTCGCTGCACACGGCACGCGTTACGCGATCGACTCCCGCTTCGTCACGCGGATGCAGGACGTCGAACTGCGCGCTGTCGAAATAGCGTTCAAAGAGACCGTTACCGCGGATCGCGTCGGACGTCAGCACGCCGACGCGGCGAACCGACGGAAACGCTTGCCGCACATGCGCCAGGAGCGCAGCCATGAGGTTGGCGATCGGTAAAGCCACGTTCGCCGAGAGTTCGTCGATGAAGGTGTGACTGAGGAAGCACGGCAAGACGATCGCGTCGACACCGCGTTTCTCGAAGGCGCGAATCGTATCGAACACGTGGATCTTGAACGGCGCACTCGCGGCGCTTTGCGAAGCCGGTCCAGCCCACGATTGCGGCTCGAGGACGAAATCAAATGGCTTCGCCGCGCCGGGCCGGCGCCAGGCGGTGCTCATCCTGCTCAATACGTCGACGCTGGCGAGCGGCGACGCGCCTGTCACGACACCCAGCGAACGATGACGATACATGATGGCTTCCCCTGTCGTTTTTCATTTCGCCTTGATATTAGGATGCTTTTGGGGATTCAGGATGATGTTAACCACGAAATAGCGGGTTTATGCCTGGGACACTTCGACAACCTCTCGCGCCGCGCCTCGCTTGCGGCGCTCCAAGGTGCTGATACAAACCAGCGAGACCCCGGCGAGGCAACTATAGAACGCCGCCAACGGCCACCATGCGCCCGGATATCGATGCGCGAGCAACGTCCCGATCAAAGGCGTCAAGCCACCCGCCAATGCAGCACACACCTGGTAAGACAACGAAATAGCCGAATACCGGACTCGCACCTCGAACGCGGTCGACATAAAACCGGCCATCACCGCATAAGAACTCGACATGCACATCACCGCCAGCGCGATGCCGACCACGATCGCCACCGGCCGCCCGGTCGATACCAGCGCGAACATCGGATACGGCGAAAGCATCGCCAACGCCGCCGCGCCCTTCAAAAACCTTCCAGTACCGATCCGTTGCGCAAACCACCCGGAACCCAGTTGCGTGAACAACTGAATAAACGCCACCACGAACAGACAATCGAGAATCAGCGAACGATCGAGCCCAAGCGTCTGCGTCGTGTAGTTCAGCATGAACGTGTTGACGAACCAGGCGCCGGCCACGCCGATCACATTCGCGCCAAGACACAAGAGCACCGTGCGCCACGCATCGCGCACCACCTCGGCGACCGGCAGCGCCGCGACTCGCCGCTGCGCTTTCAGCGCTTTGAATTCAGGCGATTCGTCGACACCCGCGCGGATCAGCAAACCCACTACCAGCAACACCGCACTGGCAAGAAACGGCAGGCGCCAGCCCCAGCTGAGAAACGCTTCCTTATCCATCGACGCCACCGCGCGAAACGCGAGCAGCGACAGGATCAACCCCGCCGGGCTGCCGAGCTGCGCAAACGAAGCGAAGAAAGTACGCCGCCCCTGCGGCGCATGTTCGCTTGCCATCAGCACCGCGCCGCCCCACTCGCCGCCGATTGCGATGCCCTGCGCGACGCGCAGCAACACCAGCAACACTGGCGCCCATACGCCGGCATCCGAGTACGTCGGCAGGAAACCGATGCCAACCGTGCCGACGCCCATGATCGCCAGCGTCGCGACGAGCGCCTTCTTACGGCCGATGCGGTCGCCGAGGTGGCCGAACACGAGGCCGCCGAACGGCCGCGCGAAAAAGCCCACCGCGAAGGTGCCGAACGAAGCCAGCGTGGCGAAGAACGGGTCACTCCCCGGGAAGAACAGCTTGCCGAAAATCAAAGCGGATGCGGTGGCGTAGATGTAAAAGTCGTACCACTCGATCGTGGTGCCCACAAATGCCGCCGCAGCGGCACGGGTGGGTTGCCGCCCTGCGGCGTGGTCGTCTGGCTCGCGATTCATGTCTTTCGTCTCCAAGGTCTTTCTTCTGGATGGCGCGGCTTCTTCGTGCCGTCACCGGAAAACTGCCGCCTACGGTCAGGCTTTGAGTACGCCCGCTTCGAGCAGACGCTGCTGGGTTGCCGTGTCGATACCCAGTGCGTCGAGTACCTTGCGTGTGTCGCCGCCAAGCGTCGGCGGTGCACTGCGATAGGTGGCCGGCGTGCGCGACAGCTTGATCGGCGACGCCGTGCCGCGATACTCGCCCATCTCGATCACCATGCCACGATGCAGCGTATGCGGATGGCGCGCGACGACGTCAACGGTTTGCACCGGCCCGCACGGCACGCCTGCGTTGATCAATGCCTGCGCGAGCGGCTCGCAATCGTGCGATGCGAGCAAGCGCTCGAGCGCATCCTTCAGCGGCTCGCGATGGGCGCAGCGGCTGCGGTTATCCACGTAGCGCGGATCGTCCGCGAGTTCCGGCGCGCCAAGATGCGCGCACAGCCGCGCGAACTGCCGGTCGTTGCCGACGGCGAGAAAAATCGGCGCGGTCGCGGTGCGATAGCTGTCGTAAGGCGTGATGTTCGGATGCGCGTTGCCGCTGCGCTGGGGCGTCTGGCCCGAGCCGAAATAGTTCGGCAGATGCGGATGCAGGAGCGACACGCCGCAGTCGTACAGCGCGATATCGATCGATTGGCCACGCCCGCTTTTCGTGCGCTCCGCCAGCGCCAGTAGAATACCGGCCAGCGCATTCAAACCGGTGACCATGTCGACGACCGGCAAGCCGACACGCGTCGCCGGCCCGTCGCGTTCACCGTTCACGCTCATCAAACCGGTCATCGCCTGAATCGCGGCGTCGTAGCCCGGCAAGCCGCCGAGCGGGCCGTCGGGACCGAAGCCCGATACCGCGCAATGAATCAGCTTCGGGAAACGCGCGCGCAAATCGCGCTCGTAGTCCATGCCCCAGCGCGCGAGCGTGCCGGGCTTGAAGTTCTCGACCAGCACGTCGGCGTCTTCGAGCAGCTTCCACAGGATGTCCCGGCCTTCGTCGCACGACAGATCGACCGCGATGCCCTGCTTGTTGCGGTTGACGCCGGCGAAGTACCACGCGGTGTCACCGTAGAACGGCGGACCCCAGCCGCGTGTTTCATCGCCGCCGGGGGGCTCCAGTTTGATGACCTGGGCGCCGTGATCGGCCAGTGCCTGAGTGCAGTAAGGGCCGCCGAGTACGCGACTGAGGTCGATGACTTTGATGCCTTGTAACGCGCCTTGTGTTGCTTGCGTTGCTTGTGTTGCTTGCGTGCCGTTGTTCGCGTGTTCGGTCATCACACGCTCCCTGCCGGCAGCACTTGCAGCGCCTGGTCGAGTGTCACGCTGCGGGCATTGACCAGTGCATCGATGACGCTGTTCTCATCCGAAGACGTCTGCACGTCGAGCGGATCGAACGGCAACAGCTTGTGACGCAACACCAGGTGACTCAGCGCGAGACGCCGGAAATCCGGTGCGAGGCGCGCGCCTTCACAGGCCATGAGTACAGCAGTGCTCGCGTGATACAAGGCGGTGCCCGCCTGCCGGACCGATTCATCGCGACCACACTCGGCGACGCTCGCCAAGGCATCGCAAGCGCGCGTCAACGTAGAACGAAGCACCGTCAGACTCTCAGCCGGCAAGCCTGCCGCCCCGAGCAGATCCTGCAGATACGTGCGCAGCGGTTCGAGCGCGCCGTCCCGTTTCGCCGCACGCGCGACGTCGAGCGCGACGATGTTGCTGGTGCCTTCCCAGATCGAACCGAGATGCGCGTCGCGCACGAGACGCGCGTCGCTCCACTCTTCGATGTAGCCCGTGCCGCCGCGCACTTCCATCGCGTCGCCGGTCACGCGGCGGGCATCGCGGCAAGCGCGGAACTTGATCAACGGCGTAAGGATGCGCACGCATTTCGCCGCCTGCCGATCGCCGGCGTCGGCCTTTTCCAGCAGCAAGGCGATCTGCATGAACATCGAACGAGCCTGCTCCGCGGGCAGCATCATCTTGAGCAATTGCCGCTGCATCAGCGGCATATCGATCAGCTTGCGGCCGAACGCTTCGCGATGGCGCGCGATGTGCAGCGCCTCGGTCAACGCGCGGCGCATCAAACCCGCCGCACGCACGCCGTTCGACAGCCGCGACATGTTGATCATGTCGGCCATCTGATGGAAGCCGCGCCCCACTTCGCCGATCAGATACGCCACGGCCCCTTCCAGCACGATCTCGCCGCTCGCCATCGAACGGCTGCCGAGCTTGTCCTTCAGTCGCACGATCCGAT
Source organism: Burkholderia sp. GAS332 (assembly GCA_900142905.1). Classification (NCBI taxonomy): domain Bacteria; kingdom Pseudomonadati; phylum Pseudomonadota; class Betaproteobacteria; order Burkholderiales; family Burkholderiaceae; genus Burkholderia; species Burkholderia sp. GAS332. The sequence continues at coordinate 3,662,655 of FSRV01000001.1, forward strand.
AGCTGTTGCGCGAGCCATCCGGCAGTGTTTTCGGCAGCAGGAAAAGCCCAAGACCGTTAATACCGGCCGGCGCCTTGTCCACATGCGCGAGCACCATCGCGAGATCGGCGTCGGCGTTCGAGCAGAACCATTTGTCACCGTACAGACGCCACGTTTCTTCACCGATCACGCCGGTTTCGAGCGCCGCACGCGTCGCGATACGCGCGACATCCGAACCTGCCGCCTGTTCGGTCATGAACATCGCGCCCTGAAACAGCGTGTCGAAATCGCGCGACGCCAGCATCGGCATAAATCGCGCGACCAGTTCGGGCGCGCCGAATTTGCGCAGCGTACGCGTGAGCGAATCGGTCATGCTGACGGGGCAGCACAGGCCGAATTCCGCCTGCACGAACAGGAAGGTCAGCGCGTATTTGACCAGCGGCGGCGGCGCTTTCTTACCTTCGCGAGTGTCGTGGCTCATCGACGCCAGCCCCAATTCCGCGTAGGCCACGCGTTCAAGCGCGACGTAATCGGGATGCTTGTCGATGCTTTGCAGCGCTTCGCCGCGCCGCGTGCGATGCCGCAATTGCGGCGGATTTCTGTCGGCGGACAGCGCCCAGACGTCGAGTTCTTCGGACGCTCGCTGGCCTAGGGAAACCAGCTGGCTTTCGAGTTCCTGATACAGCGTGTCGCCGAGATGCAATTTGAGCAAACGGGCGAAGTCGGGATCGCTGCTGAAGAAGTTGATGCCCCGGCTGTCGGGAATATTGGACGAGCCGTGTGCCGGCTGCGCGGTGATTTCGCTCATGCGTGTCTCCTTTGTGGAAGGAGCATAGAAGCGGCTTTGATAATCGTCTAATACAACTTATATCCGGTACGATAGACGTAGCTTATCGATGGAAGAACCGGAGACTGCTGTGGACCTGAAGCAATTACGCTATTTCGTGGCGGTCGCCGAGGAATTGCATTTCGGCCGCGCGGCCAAACGTCTGTTCATTTCGCAGCCGGCGCTCAGTTTCGACATCCGCAAGTTCGAGGACCAGTTGGGGGTGCAACTGCTCGCGCGCACCAACAAGACGGTCGCGCTGACGAACGCGGGGCAGGTGCTGCTGGGCGAGGCGCGCCGATTGTTGCTGCAGGCTGGCGAGGCCGAGCGCATCACGGTTCGATCGGCGCACGGGCTGGCTGGCCGCTTGCGGATCGGTTTTGTGAATTCGATGTTGTATCGCGGGATGCCGCAGGCGGTGAGGCGTTTCGAGACTGACTACCCGGGTGTCGAAATCGTTCTGAAGGAGATGAACACTAGCGAGCAGGTGCATGCGATCCAGCGGATGCAGATTGACATGGGCTGTGCGCATTGGGGTAATTTTCCGTCGGATGTGATTTCGACGCCGATTTTTTCAGAGCCGTTTTTGTGTTGTTTGCCGGTTGATCATCCGCTGGCGCGGAAGCGCAGGGTTGATTTGCGGGCGTTGGCGCAAGAGCCGTTTATTCTGTTTCCGCGCACGGTGTCGCCGCATTATCACGATCTGATTATTGCGCAGTGTGTGGGGGCTGGGTTTAGTCCTTTGATTCGCCACGAGGCGCGGTTGTGGCAGACCGTTGTGACGATGGTCGGGTTTGGGATGGGGGTGGCGTTGGTGCCGTTTACCTTGCGGCAGGTGCAGGATCCGCGGGTTTGCTTTTTGCCCTTGCAGGGCGAGACGCTTTTGTCGCAGGTTTTGCTTTTGCGGAGGGCGGGCGATTCGGAGCCTGTCGCGGATCGGTTTGTTGAGTATCTTGAGAAGGGGAAATGAGGGTTTTTTTGCCTGCGCGGCGCTTTTGTCTGTGTGCCTGCGGCGTTGGCCTTTCCTTGTTTTCTTATTGGTCTATTAGCGTTGCCCCTGTGCGGGGCGGCACCTACTTCTCTTTGCCGCCGCAAAGAGAAGTAGGCAAGAGAAAGCGGCTCGAAGCCCCTGCTAAGCGGGTCCCCCGCGCAGCCACGGTAGTGGTGCATCTGGAATCCGTGTCCTCGCACATTCGGCGTTAGTGACAAGGCAGTCATACTTCCGGCGGCGCTGCGCGCGCCGACGCGTATTTCATAAAACCGCCCGCCGTCATTGACGCCCGCGTTTTACCCAGTACCGTGGCTCCTCATCCCATCGTCACTGCCGCCGCCACTGCCACTGCGATAGCGATGGCGGCATCTCAGCTTCGGCTTGGGCGGTGCGGCGGTGCGGCGGTGCGGTGGTGCGGTGGTGCGGTGGTGCGGTGGTGACTATGAGGCGAATGAGATTGTGACGCCTCGACATTTCATTTGAAGTGCGAAGCGCCTCTGGGTGTTGAGGCGCTTCGCCGAGGCGAAGCCGATGGCCCCCACCACCCCCAAACGAAGCCCCTGGTTTCCCATGCAGACCCGTCCGCGACGCACGCAGTGCGGAGTGGGAGCTGATGAGCCCTTTGTCACTAACGCGGAGTGTGCGAGGGCACGGATTCCAGATGCACCACTACCGTTACTGTGCGGGAGACCCGCTTAGCAGGGGCTTCGAGCCGCTTTCTTTTGCCTACTTTTCTTTGCAGCAGGCAAAGAAAAGTAGGTGCCGCCCCGCACAGGGGCAACGCTAATAAACCACTAACAATTCAAGGAAAGGCCAACACCATAAAAACACAGACAAAGCGCCGCACGGGCAAAAACCAAAACCGTCACCCTTCCCCCCGATACCCCACAAGCACCTTGTGCGCAACCATATCCATAGCAGGCTTAATCAACCCATTCTTGTCAGTCCAAACCTTAGGCGTCAACGCCCCACTCAACGCAACACTATCCGCGTCAGCCAGCGCCAGCAACGCAGTCTGCACCTCATCATCAAACGCAATCACGTTGACGAAAATCGTATCGCCATCATTGGTGGTCGCCCGGACCTTGCAGGTCACAAAGCGCTTGCCATTCTGCCCCGTGCGAATCTGCGCCTCGCCGTACAATCGCCCGCCCACCAGTCCATCGATCATCGTCCTGCTCCTGTTATTCCGTACCGTGCAAAAAGCAATATCGCTCAGCACGACACGTATGATCCCACGATACGCAGCGCCGCTTACGCAAAAGCACGAACCGCTCGCGCATTCACCGCGAATCCCTCTACGCGCCCGCCGCCTCAAAAATATCGCGCAACCACTGCGCAAACACCCGCACCCGCGATGACAACTGGCGATTCTGCGGATACAGCACCGAAACCGGCATCGGCGGCGGCGGGAAATCCGCGAGAATGATCTTTAGCCGCCCCGACGCCAGCTCGCCCGCCACCCGGTATTGCGGCACTTGCACGATGCCGAGCCCGGCCACCGCCGAGCCCGTGTAGAGATCGGCGCCGGTCACCGATACCGCCGACGGCAGGTACGTAGCCGTATCGCGGCCGTCGATTCTGAATTCGAGCGGCACCGGCTTGCCGGTCGCGCTGGACAGGTAATTGACCGCCCGATGCGTGGACAAGGCCGCCGGATCGGCCGGCTCGCCATACGCCTCCAGATACGCCGGACTCGCCACCGTCACTTGCGGCAACTGCGCGACACGCCGCCCCACCATCGACGAATCCTGCAGATTCCCCGCCCGCAACACGCAATCGATCCCCTCCCGCACCAGATCGACCAACCGGTCATCCTCGCCGATCGTCAACTCGATGTCGGGAAACCGCGCGAGAAACGCCGGCAGCGCCGGCACGACGAAGTGCCTCGCCAGGGTGCCCTGCAAATTCACCCGCAGCAGCCCCTTCGGCGCAATGTTCGTAAACGAGCCTTCCGCCTCCTCCATATCCGCGATCAGCCGCACGCAGCGGCGGTAGTACGCCTCACCGTCGTGCGTAAGACGTACCGAGCGCGTGGTGCGCTCCAGAAGCCGCGCGCCGAGCCGCTGCTCCATGCGCTTCATCAGGTTGGTGACGGTGGCGCGCGGAATCTGCAGGTCGTCCGAGGCGCGCGTGAAGCTTTGCCGCTCGGCGATCCGAATGAATACCCGCATTTCCTCGAAACGATCCATGGTTGGCGCCTCTGCAACGGGCCCGCAGGCCTATTGTTAAAGTAAATGGAATGATGATGGCAAGTCTAACCCGATTATCTCAGCAACGAAAGCGACCATGATTCGTTTCACCAACCCACCACACAGAAGGAAACGAATCATGAACACGATCAAGAACGCTCAAGTCGCCATCGTTACCGGCGCATCCCGTGGCATCGGCGCAGCGGTTGCGCAACGCCTCGCCAACGACGGCTTCGCGGTTGCCGTCAACTACGCCTCGAGTTCGTCGGAAGCCGATGCACTGGTCGCGCAACTCACGGCGGCGGGCGCCAAGGCCATCGCCGTGAAGGCCGACGTGTCGAAAGCCGACGACGTGCGCCGCATGTTCGAGACCACCGAACAGCAACTCGGCAAAGTGGACGTGCTGGTCAACAACGCCGGCGTGCTTAAGACAGTGCCGCTCGCCGACACCAGCGACGCGCTGTATGACCAGACCTTCGACATCAACGTGCGCGGCACCTTCAACACCCTGCGCGAAGCAGGCGCACGGATGAACAACGGCGGACGCATCGTCAACTTCTCGAGCACGACGCTGGCGCTGAACATGCCGGGCTATGCGATCTACAACGGCACCAAGGCCGCCGTCGAAGCCTTCACGCACGTGTTCGCCAAGGAACTGCGCGGCCGCAACATCACCGTCAACGCAGTTGCACCTGGCCCGATCGCGACCTCGCTGTTCCTCGACGGCAAGACCGAAGAACAGATCCAGACCTTCGCGAAGATGCCGCCGCTGCAACGCCTCGGCCAGCCGGATGACATCGCCTCGGTGGTGTCCTTCCTCGTCGGCCCGGATGCAGGCTGGGTCAATGGCCAGACCCTGCGCGCCAACGGCGGCGTAGCTTAACTCCGCTTGAAAACGCGTTAAGAGCCTTGCTCATAGCGCGTTCAAACCTCACTTCAAACGTCGAATCACTTTCATCGAATCGGAGAAGAAAAATGCGTAAGAACATCATTCTGGTTACGGGCGCGGGTACGGGCATCGGCAAACTCACCGCGCAATCGTTGGCCGAAGCCGGCCATATCGTCTACGCGACGATGCGCGATGTCGAAGGACGCAACAAGCCGCGCGCCGACGAAATGCGGGCGCTCGCCAAAGCGAAGGACATCCAGTTGCATCCGCTCGAACTCGACGTGTTGTCGCAAGAATCCGCCGATGCCGCCGCCGCGACGATCGTCCGCGAACAAGGACGACTCGACGTGGTGATGCAGAATGCGGGGCATCTGGTGGTCGGCCCGAGCGAAGCATTTACGCCCGAAGAAATGGTGAAGGTGTTCGACACCAATCTGTTCGGCGCGCAGCGTGTGAACCGTGCGGTGCTGCCGTATCTGCGGAATCAGGAAGCCGGCTTGATGTTGTGGATCAGCAGCACGACGACCAAGGGTGGCTTTCCGCCCTTCATCGGACCCTACGGCGCCGCCAAGGCCGCGATGGACTCTTTGGCGGTCACCCTCGCCTACGAAATCGCACGCTTCGGGATCGAAACCTCGATCGTGGTGCCGGGCGCGTTCACTCGCGGCACCGCACACTTTCCGAGCGCCGGCAAACCCGCCGATGCGGAACGCGCCGCCGCGTATGCACGCTACGACGGCGTGATGGATCAGATCGGCGAGCGCCTGTCCGAGCTCACACCGGACGACGCCGATCCGCAAGCGGTAGCCGATGAAATCGTGCGGATCGTCGCGCTACCTTCGGGCGAGCGGCCGATGCGCTCGGTCATCGACTTTGTCGGCGACGGCGCGCGTGAAGTGCTCGAAGTCTCGGAGCGCGTGCGCATCGAGTTCGCCAAGCGGATCGGCATGGGCGATCTGCTCGAAGCGAAGATCAAGCGCTAATTGAGCATTGCAGCATGGGACGCCAGGCATGATCGATGCACCTTGGCGTCCCGCTGTTCCTTTCCCGCTTTGAACACACCCGTGCATGAAACATTCAATCCTGATCGCTGGCGCGGTCCTGCTCCCCTTTCTGATCGCCGCATGCGATGCGCGACCACACCCTCAGTCGCCGGACGCGCCCCTCACCACGCGGAGTACGGAAATGAAACCCTCTGTGACTTACCTTCATTTGTTGAAGCACACGCCCTTCTTCACGAACCTGACGACCGAACAACTGCGTTGGGTAATCAGCCATTCGCATGAATGGGAAGCGCAACCCGGCACCGTAGTCGCGCAATGCGACGGCAGCGCGCACGGCGCGGCTAGCAATCAAGACATGTGGATTCTGCTGGACGGCGGTTGGCAAATCGAATACGACCAACAATCGTATCCGGCGGCCCATGCGGATGCGGGGAAATGGTTTAGCGCGGCAGTCACCGATCAGGCATGCCGCCTTGTCACGACCGAACACAGCTATGTGATGAAAATCGAACGCGCCGACTTCGACGCGATGCTGGAACAAGGTTTCGCATTTGACGCACATCTCGATGCAGGCCGCCGCTATTACGGCGACCTGTTCGCCGCTCCGGCCGAACTCGTCAAATAGCGGTCGAGCCGGAGCGGGTTGTTACGCTGTGCAAATGCCAAACAAGCCTGCTTAAACCGCCTTCGGATTGCGCTCCGCAAATCCTTCCTGATGCCAGTACGGATACGCGGGACGTACAGCGCTTGCAGCATCGAGTTTCGCCATCTGCTCGGCCGTCAGATTCCAGCCTACTGCGCCGAGGTTCTGCCGCAACTGCTCTTCGTTGCGCGCCCCGATTAGCACCGTCGATACGGTAGGCCGCTGCAGCAGCCAGTTCAGCGCGATCTGCGGCACGGTCTTGCCGGTTTCTGCCGCGACCTCGTCGATTGCATCGAGCACGCGGAACAGATACTCGTCCGGCACCGGCGGCCCCATGTCGGCGGTTTTATGCAGACGGCTCGTTTCCGGCAACGGCTGACCGCGCTTGATCTTGCCGGTGAGACGCCCCCAGCCGAGCGGACTCCACACCACGGCCCCCACACCTTGATCGACGCCGAGCGGCATCAACTCCCACTCGTAATCGCGGCCGATCAGCGAGTAGTAAGTCTGGTTCGCAACATAACGCGGATAGCCGTAACGATCCGCGGTGTCCTGCGATTTCATCAGATGCCAGCCGGAGAAATTCGATACGCCTGTGTAGCGGATCTTGCCGGCGCGCACGAGATCGTCGAGCGTCGACATGACCTCGACGATCGGGGTCTTTGCGTCGAAGCCGTGCAACTGGAACAGGTCGATGTAGTCGGTTTGCAGACGTTTGAGCGCGGCGTCCACCGCCTGAATCAGATGAAAGCGCGATGAGCCGACATTGTTCGGCCCCTCGTCGAAACGGAAGGTCGCCTTGGTCGAGATGATCGCCCGGTCGCGCTTGCCCTTGAGCGCTTCACCGAGCACCGACTCGGAGGCGCCGCTTGAATAGATGTCGGCGGTGTCGAACATCGTGACGCCGGCATCGAAACAGATGTCGATCAGGCGACGCGCTTCGGCGACGTCGGTGGCGCCCCACGCCTGGAAGAATTCACCCTTGCCGCCGAATGTGCCCGTGCCGAAACTCAGTACCGGCACCTTGAAACCGGATGCACCCAAATGTCTGTATTCCATTGATGTATCTCCATGGTCTGGCCGTCGATAAATGGACACTCAGTCTATACGCGTCCGGGAAAACGCGTCAGCCGGTTAGCAATCCGTACGCCACCGGCCTTTCCGCCGCGCTTAACTCAACGCGGCCAGCGCGTCACGCGCACTTCGAATCACGCTGTCCCAATCGCCCAATGCCGGCTGCCGGAACAACCGCGCTTGCGCGTACCAGGGCGTATCGATCCGTTCCAGCATCCAGCGCCAGCACGTATCGAAACGGTTCAGAATCCATACCGGCTTGTCCAGCGCACCGGCCAGATGCGCGGTAGACGTATCCACCGATATCACCAGGTCGAGGTTTGCCACCAGCGCAGCCGTGTCCGCGAAGTCCTCGAGTTCTTCCGTGTAGTCAACAACGTTGGTAGACGAATCGTTGCGCGGCAATTGCAGTGCGCGCGGTCCTTTTTGCAGGCTGAAGAACTGCACGTTCGGCACGTCGAGAATCGGTGTGAGTCGCTCGAACGTAATCGAACGGCGCGCGTCGCTCTTGCGGAGCTCGGCGACGTGCGGCCGATTCCCGCCCGCCCAGACGAGTCCGACCTTCAAGCGCCCTTGCGCTTGTGCGGCGATACGCTCGTGCCACTCGCGCGTTGATTGCGGGTTGGCGAACAGATAAGGCGTCTTTGACGGAATACTCGCGAGATCAGTCTTGAATGCGAGCGGCAGGCTTAGCAAGGGACAGTGACAATCGAACGGCGGCAGCGCGTGGCCGGCTTCGATCAATTGATCCACACCGTCGAGCGTGGACATTAGCCGCATCAACTCACCCGGCACCTCCAGCACAACCTTTGCGCCGAGCTTCGACACCATCCCCGCATAGCGGCAAAACTGCAGTGTGTCGCCGAGGCCCTGCTCGGCGTGCAGCAGAATCGTTTTGCCTTCGATTGAAAAATCACCCAGCCAAAGCGGTTGCGCAAAAGTGCGCCGGCTTGCCTTGATCCGGCTACGCTCCCAGCGCCATTCGTATTCCTTCCATCCTGCTTCCAACTGCCCCAGTTGCAGCAGACACAACGACCGGTTCCAATGCGTCTCGGCAGCGGCGGGATTCACGGTCAGCGCGCGTTCATAGCTCTGCAACGCCTGTGCGTGCTCATTGAGATCGATCTGCGTCAGGCCGAGGTTGTTCCAGGCATCGGCAAATGCAGGGGCGAGTTCGAGCGCACGCTGATAGCTTTGCCGCGCTTTATCCGGCTGGTTCAGATCGCTGAGCGCATTACCGCGATTGCTCCATGCGTCCGGATAGTTCGGTTGTAGCGCGAGCGCGTGATCGCAGCTTGCCAGGGCATCGGCGGGGCGGCCCAGATCGCGCAGCACGCAGGCGCGATTGTTCCAGGCTTGCGCGAATTCCGGCATCAAGGCGATCGCGCGATCAAAGCTGCCGAGCGCTTCGCGTGGCAAGTTCAGGCCGGCTTGCGCATTGCCGCGATTGTTGAGTGCGTCCGGGAATTTGGCCTGCAATGCGAGCGCGCGATCGGCACTCCCGAGCGCTTCGTCGAAACGTTGCAAAGCATTGAGCGCATAGGCGAGATTCGAATGAAGCGGCGCCTGTTTCGCATTGATGGCGAGCGCCCTTCTGAGGAACTCGATGCCCTCTTGCAGACGACCCGCTTGCAGCGCGAGCGCGCCCATCAATTGCAGGGCCTCGAAATGGCGGGGTTTGAGTTCGAGAATCTCACGGTAGAGTTCTTCGGCCTCGGCGAAAGCGCCGTTCTGCTGAAGCGCGACGGCCTGCCGAAGAATAAGGTCCAACTGTTGCGGAAGATTGGCGGGCTTGCTCATGAGGTGAGCTTTGATTGAACGCAGGTGGAATCGGGAAACCACTTTCGAACTGCCTGAATCGCGCTGAAAGCCGCGCAGGCCAGGCCCGAAAGAACGAAGCCGATTATCGCCGAAAAGAACGCATTCGGCCTGCTGTGTGCGGGCGGCCGTGATTGGCCGCGAACGAGAGGGTTGCTGCTGGTTTTGGAGGCGTTTTCTAGGTGTCTTTTTTGGAGCGCTTTTTAAAGCGTTTTTTGGAGGCGTTTTTTGTGCCACCTGGTGGGGCGCATCACGCCGCAACGTGACGCGCGCCTTGATGCTCAGACTGCCAGACCGTGCCTGATCGGCCTAATGGGTCTGGCGTGCGGCTTTACTCGGCAGTCAGATGCTTACGTTTGGCGAGATCCTGAGCCATTGCGTAATGCTCCTGGATGGTCGGCAGCGCCTTCTTCGCCGCGTCCTTCAATTGTTCGTCGCGGCCCGAAGCGATTTCCGCCTGGAATGCCGACAACGTTTTCTGTTCGCCGGCGAGCGCGACCTGCTCGATATAGGTCTTGTCGAAGTCGGCGCCCCGCAGGTTATTGATGCTCGCGAGCACCGCCGCGTCCGGATCGTTCTTCGGCACATCGACCCCACGCGGGCTCGCGGCGCGCAGCGCGTCCGAGATTTTCGCGTTGTCGTTCGACACGCGCTCGGCGAATGCCTTCACGTCGTGGTCGGTGGAGCGCGAGGCGGCGATGCGTGCGGCATCGCGTTGCGTGGCGACATCTTTGGTCGCATCGGCGATGAAGGCCTGGTCGGCGGCATGAATACGAGCGGCGTCCGGCGCGGCCGGCGGGGTCTGAGCACTGGCCGCGGTAGCGACGGCCATCAGGCTGGCGATGCAGGCACTGGTAATGGCGGCGAGAGGCAAGCGGATCATACGTTCTCCTTGGAGTGGAAGCGAAACGACAGCGATGCGTGTGCGCCCTGGCCACTGCGTGCGATTGCATTGATACCTTGCAAGTCGCTTGCGACTGACTAACGGCGCCGCGCTCTTATCGCTGTGCATTCTAGGAGGCGCATTACCTAGCATGTGAAACCATGCTGTCGCTTCTGTAACGTTAGGTAACCTTCATACGAATGACCCACTTTTTACTGTAGGGCCGCGGCCCTCTTCCTACCCGAATAGCTGCTGGTGTTAACCAGAAAGCATCAATAAACCGCCTCAGTTCACTGAACTTTCCTGCTGTTGCGCCGATAACAAAAAGGTAGGGCACGCGCCAGGGCCGAACGAAAGGGTTGCATGGCGCACCACTCGCACCGCAATCCCTGGGGAGTTTCGATGGCAGTAGATCACCGCGTGAACGACGAACGCAGCAACCTGACGAGTTCCAACAAGTTCGAGTTATTGCTGTATCGGCTGGGGTCCGTTCCCGGCAGCGACGCGCACGAGCTTTACGGCATCAACGTCTTCAAAGTGCGTGAAATCTCGACGATGCCGCCGGTGACGCCGATTGCGGGATCTTCGCCGTACGTGATGGGTGCGGTGGACATTCGCGGGCAGATCATTCCCGTGATCGATTTACCGCGCCTGATGGGTTGCGAGCCGACGCGTGGTCTGAACATTTTGCTGGTGACGGAATTCGCGCGTTCGACGCAGGCTTTTGCGGTCGAAGAGGTAGATGACATTGTTCGGCTCGAGTGGAATCAGGTGCTGTCGGCCGAAGGCGCGGCTGGCGGTAATCTGGTGACGAGCATCGCGCGTATTGACGGCAACACGGGCGACTCGCGGCTCGCCCAGGTGATCGACGTGGAGCAGGTGTTGCGTGACGTGTTTCCGTCGCAGCATCCGAGTGTGGACCCGGCGTCCGTGGGTGAGGCGCTGGGCATTCGCCGTGGCGCGAAGATTCTTGCTGCTGACGATTCCGGTTTTGCACGCAAGCTGATCGAGCAGGCGTTGAGTGCGATTGGCGCGGATTATGTGATGACCAAAACCGGCGAGGAGGCGTGGAATACGTTGCAGCAGGCTGCGCGTGAAGCGCAGGCTACCGGCACGCGGGTGAAGGATAGTATTGCGCTGGTGCTGACCGATCTCGAGATGCCGGAGATGGATGGGTTTATGTTGACGCGTCAGATCAAGGCTGATGAGCGGACTCGGGATATTCCGGTGATTATTCATTCTTCTTTGACTGGCGCCGCTAATGAGGCGCATGTGAAGAATGCGGGGGCGAATGGGTATGTGGCGAAGTTTGCAGCCGCTGAGCTGGCTGATGCTATTCGTCATGCGCTTGGGGGGCCTGCGGCGGCTGTTGGTTGAAGGTGCGGTTTTTGCCTGCGTGGCGCTTTGTCTGTACGCCTGCGGCGTTGGCCTTTCCTTGAATTGATATTGGTCTATTAGCGTTGCCCCTGTGCGGGGCGGCACCTACTTTTCTTTGCCTGCTGCAAAGAAAAGTAGGCAAAAGAAAGCAGCTCGAAGCCCCTGCTAAGCGGGTCCCCCGCGCAGCCACGGTAGTGGTGCATCTGGAATCCGTGCCCTCGCACATTCGGCGTTAGTGACAAGGCAGTCATACTTCCGGCGGCGCTGCGCGCGCCGATGCGTATTTCATAGAACCACCCGCCGTCATTAACGCCCCCGTTTTACCCAGTGCCGTGGCTCGTCATCCCATCGTCACTGACACTGCCACCGCCACTGCGATAGCGATGGCGGCATCTCAGCTTCAGCTTGGGCTTGGGCTTGGGCTTGGGCTTGGGCTTGGGTGGTGCGGTGGTGCGGTGGTGCGGCCGTGACTGTGAGGCGAATGAGATTGTGACGCCTCGACATTTCATTTGAAGTGCGAAGCGCCTCTGGGTGTTGAGGCGCTTCGCCGAGGCGAAGCCGATGGCCCCCACCGCCCCAACCGAAGCCCCTGGTTTCCCAGGCAGACCCATCCGCGACGCACGCAGTGCGGAGTGGGAGCTGATGAGCCCTTTGTCACTAACGCGGAGTGTGCGAGGAAACGGATTCCAGATGCACCACTAGCGTGGCTGCGCGGGGGACCCGCTTAGCAGGGGCTTCTAGCCGCTTTCTTTTGCCTACTTTTCTTTGCGGCCGGCAAAGAAAAGTAGGTGCCGCCCCGCACAGGGGCAACGCTAATAAACCACTAACAATTCAAGGAAAGGCCAACGCCATAAGAGCACAGTCCAAAAGCACCGCGAAGGCAAACAGACAACCCAACCCGCGCCGCAGGCAAAAAAACCCATAAAAACCCAATTTCTATGTGACCATAGCCAAACCCAAACCCGCACGGAGTGCAAAGGCAAAATGCAACAACCAGACCCACTCCACCCCCTCCGCCCCTTCCTAAAAAACTACGTATGGGAACACGGCCACATCGGCACCCGCTACATCAACTGCGCCACCGGCGAAATCGCCTTCGATGACGGCAAAAAATCCCGCTTCGCAGCAGAAAAATACCTCTACATCCCGCTAGACAAAGACGCCGTCGACGACCCACTCGCCACCGGCCCCTCAACCCAGGATGCCGCCCTCGCCCGCTTCCTCCGCGCCGCCCAACTCGGCAAACCCGAAGAAGCCGGCTCCGCCGCAGAAGTCCAACGCGCCGTTCACGATTGCATCGACCTGGCCATCTTCAGCGCCTATCAACACGACGCGCTGCAAGCAGTCGACCACTACACCCAGGAAGCCATGTTCGACGACGAAATCCGCGCGGCGCTCGTCGACGATATTCGCCGGACTTACAGACCCATGCGCGAACAACTCGCGCTCTATGACTTCACCGTGCTGCATGGCCTGCCCACGCCGCTTCTCTTCAGCGATTCGCCATTCATCGACTGGCGCGTACGCGTCAAACCAGCCATGCCGTTCGTCTCGCTACCCCTCGGACCCTACGCATTGCTGGTCGGCACGCCGTCAGGACGAACCAGCCGCGCCGCACCCGTCGCGTGGAAAACCGCCGTGTCGATGGGCGCGCTCAAGGATCACAATCGTCTGATGGTCGAACGCGCCCGTCTGTGGATCGTGGCCACCAGCGACGATCAACTGGTGGCCATACAAGATCGCTTCAAGAAAGACGACGAATAACCGGCGCCGCCCCGCATCGCTTCACACCTGGCGGCCCGCATGCGCTTCGAGCGCAAGCGAAAATGCCAGATGGCCGATCTTGACGCCCATGGTGTTGAGCATCGGCGGTGCATGAAACGCGCCCAGTTGCGCACGTTGCTCAGGGCTGCCGATATCAAGCCGCGCGAGCAGTTCCGCAACGGTGGCATACAGCACGCCGATGTTGCCGTCCTCGACCTTCACCGCAATCCCGAGTGCACCATCGGCGCCAAGCTGCGCAGTCTGCCGCGAAGCCCTAACGCCGATTGCGTAGCTGCCGTCGGCGCCGACCTTGCCGATCAGCGCACCCTCGAACGCCCGCATCAACACAGTGCAGAAACGCCCCTCGCCTGCCACCCACTCCGGATGCGCCGCCATCGCACGATAGATGCGTGCGAGCGCAGCGGTACGTGGCGAAATGGAGGAAGAAGCGGCAGCGGAAGCCGACGTCTCGTCCTCACCCGCAGCGAGCTTCGCGAACAGGCGAGCAAGGCGGTCGAGGGCGAACGCCGGCGTCGGCAGATTGCATCCGTCGGTCGACCATTGCACCGCGTCGTCCGGCAAGTCGCATACCTCGGCGACGGTATGCTTCACACGTATCTGTAATGGATGCTCCGGCAGTTCATAACCGCTAAGCGCAGCGCCGATCGAACGCGCACCGGCCAGCATGCCGGCGTGCTTGCCCGAGCAATTGCTGCACACTGCGTCCGGTTTGAAATCGCGCTTCAGCCAGTCGATATACACAGCGTCGGATAGTGGAGGATGACCGCCGCACCGCAGATCCGCTTCGCTGACCTGCGCCTTGGCCAGCATCTGCCGCGCGCGTTCAATGTGACGCGCCTCGCTGCTATGCGAGGCACACATCATCGCGAGATCGGCCTCGTCGAAACCGAAGCGCTCGAGCGCGCCGGTTTCCAGCACCGCCAGGGCCTGCGCGGGTTTTGCCGCGGAACGCACCAGCGTGATGCGCGACGGATCGCCGAATGAATACAGCAGGCGGCCATCAGCCTGAACCACCGCGACATGAGCGATATGGGTATTCTCGATTGCTTCGCCGCGATAGACAGTCGCCGCAATCGGCCCGGTTTCGTGCAAGGTCATAATCGTTCTCCTCCTGATCGCATCGACGATTGCGATCGCTATGAATCATGGTGACGCGAGCGATTCTACGTTCGTCTTCCGTTCGATCCAAATCGACGCTGTACGACCACCGCATGCGCGCGTCGTGCACGACGCGTTGGACCGGCGCTCAAGCCGCGTCGTGAATATGCTCGACAAGATAGTCGATCAGCGCCCTCACCTTCGGCGGCAAAAAACGGTTCGGCGGATACAACAGCCACACCGACCCTACGTAAGCGCGCGCTTCGAGATTCCAGTCGGGCAGCACCTGCACAAGCTCGCCGCTTAGCAATGCATCGGTGGCGGCAAATTCCGGCAAGTTCGCGATGCCGAAATCCTGCTGCGCAGCGTCGAGCCTCGCACCCGCATGATTGGCGATGTAACGCCCTTTCACGTCGACGCTTTGCGTCTCCGTTCCGCGGCGAAAGCGCCAGCGGTTGTCGTCGGCCGTTTCGCCAAGGTAGATGCAATCGTGCTTGAGAAGATCGCGCGGTTGCACCGGCGTGCCGTGCTCACGCAAGTAAGCCGGTGATGCAACGAGCAGCCAGCGCACTGCACCCAGCCTGCGTCCCGCGAGTCCTTGCGGTGGATGCTCGGTCAAACGGATCACCAGATCGACATCGTCGGCGAGCGGGTCGACGTCGTGATCGGTGAAAAGCAGTTGCAGGTCGACTTCATCGTAGGCGCGCAGAAAGCCGGGGATCAGCGGATGAATCACGGTCTTCGCGAACGCGGTCGGCGCGCTCACGCGCACTTTGCCTTGCGGTCTGCCGGCCAGTTGCCCGGCCGCATCCACCGCGCCCGATGCAGCGCTCACCATGTCGCGACAGAAACGCGCCACCTGAGCACCCGATTCCGTGACCCGCACGGTGCGCGTGGATCGTTCGAGCAGGCGTGTCGCCAGCGCGTCCTCGAGGCGCTTGATCTGGCGGCTGACCGTAGACGGCGTACTGCCGAGCTGACGCGCGGCTACCGAAAAATTGCCGGCATCGACGACGCGCGCGAAAACCGCCATGTCCGGCAGCAAAGCGAAAAGGTCAGTTGGGTTCATCGTCGAGCGCTCGCGAGGTTAGCCGATTAATGCATTTGTGACATAAATCCTATGCACAGCGACCCGATTATCGCCGTTCACGCAAAGCTCGACAATACGCGTTCATCTGCTCGAGGTCCGCCATGTCGAAACAAGCACGCCTGCTTCTGCTCTCCGATCTGATGCTGCTCGCGGTCGCCGTGGTGTGGGGCACCAGTTACGGCGTCGTCAAAAGCGCCCTGGTGTTCTATCCGGCTCTGGGTTTGCTGGCGCTGCGCTTCGGCATCACCTTTGTGATCCTGTCGCCGACCTTGCGCCATTTGCGCGCCGCCGATGCCCGCACGCTGCGCGGTGCGCTGATCGCCGGCGCCTTGCTGCTCGGCATCTTTCTCTGCGAAACCTTCGGCATTTTGCTGACGCGCGCGGCCAATGCGGCGTTTTTGATTAGCCTGTGTGTAGTGCTAACGCCGCTCGTCGAATGGTGGCTGCTCAAGCGCAGGCCGAGCCGCATCGAATGGGCGGCGGTTGCGCTTTCACTGTTTGGCGCCCGGCTGCTGGCGGGGGATGGCGCGCTAAGTTTCAATCCCGGCGACGCGCTGATTCTCCTAGCCGCGCTGCTGCGCGCGCTGAATATGTGTGTGACGAAACGCGTGATGCGCGACTCCGCGTTGCCGCCTTTGTCGGTGACAGCGGTTCAGTCGGGCGTGGTGGCATTCGGCAGCGCGGTGGTGGCGGTGCTGTTTGTGCCGCAACAATGGCAGCCAGTGCCGTCGCTCGCCGGGCACGCCGCGTTTTGGGGCTACATCGGCTATCTGGTGATCGCATGCACGCTGTTCGCGTTCTTCGCGCAAAACTTCGCGATCAAACGCAGCAGCCCGACGCGCGTGTCGTTGCTGATGGGCAGCGAGCCCGCCTTCGGCGCGCTGTTCGCATGCATCTGGTTAGGTGAACGGATCTCAACGGCGGCCTGGATCGGTGGCGCGCTGATCGTCGCGGCATCGATTCTCGCGACGGTGCGATGGACGGCGTTGCGTGTGAGCACGGCGGGCGCTTAGCGAATTGAAGCAACCCGCGCCGATCGCTGCACACGCATCGCGATCAGCGCGACGTGACCGTGCCCCGCTCACTCACCACCTCACCATGCTGCAACACGTACTCGAGGCGCTCGCCCTGCCCGGTCAACACACCGATATCCTTAAGCGGGTTGCCGTCGACCACCAGCACGTCGGCGATCGCCCCGGCTGTGATAACGCCAAGCTTGCCGCTTCGCTCGACGATATCGGCCGCGATCGTGGTGGCCGAACGCAATGCTTCGAGATTGCCAAGCACGTCGGCGCGAATGCGCAATTCGTCGCTCTGGAATGTGTGCATTTCGCCGAGCAGATCTGAACCGAATCCCATCGGCACGCCGGCGTTCGCATAGATCTGCAGCGAGTCACGCCCCGCTTGCCGAACAGTTTCGACCTTGGCAATCGAATCGGCCGGCAAGCCGTAATCGGCGCCATGTTTGGCCAACGCATCGTAGGTGACCAGCGTGGGCACGACGAACGCGCCGTGCTCGTGCATCAGTTTCGCGGCGGCTTCGTCGACCAGATTGCCATGCTCGATCGTGCGCACGCCGCAGCGAATCGCACGCGAGATCGCGCGGCCGGTGTAGGCATGCGCCATCACGTAAGTATTGGCCGCCTCCGCTTCGGCGACGATCGCGCGAATTTCGTCCTCGGCGTATTGCGTGTTGCTGATCGGATCGGTCGGCGAAGCGACGCCGCCGGATGCCATGATCTTGATCTGCGTGGCGCCCTTCTGAATCTCTTCACGCACGGCGAGCCGCACGGCGTCGACACCATCGACAACCCGCGCAATCGCCCCGGCACGAAAGGCGCATGAACACGGTTCGAGCACATCGCCACGTGGACGGAAATCGCCGTGGCCGCCCGTTTGCGACAAGGCCTTGCCCGACGGGAAGATACGCGGCCCCGGAATCAATCCACTCTCCAGCGCCTGCGTCAAACCCCAATCCGCGCCGCCCGCGTCGCGCACCGTCGTAAAGCCGCGGCCGAGCATCGCCTTCAGAATCGGCAGCGCGCGAATCGCGGCGAGGATATTCGGCTGCGTCGCATTCGTACCGAGGTTCGCGCGCGAAGCTAGCACGTGCACGTGACAATCGATCAATCCGGGCATCACCGTCTTGCCGCGTGCGTCGATCACGCGCGCGTTCGGCAGGTCGACAGGACGATCGGTGACTTCGACGATGTGGCCGTTTTCGATCACGACGTGATGATGTTCGAGCAACGCGCCCTGGACCAGATCGAGTACGTTGCCACCACTGATTACCGTAATGCTCATTGATATCTTCCTGACTTGATGAAGGAATTCATCCGGCTTTCATTAGCCGCATACGCTGCTTCAGGCGTGGCTACGGCGCGGATCGCGCACATAGAACGTGCCGATAAGGCTAATGGTCGCGGCGATCATCACGTAAATCGCGGGCGCCATCTTGCTGCCCGTCGACGCGATCAACCACGTGATGAAGAACGGCGCGAAGCCGCCGAAAATCGTTACCGCGAAGTTGTACGCAACGGAAAGGCCCGTAGACAGCACCTTGGTCGGGAACAACTCAGAGAATGCCGCGAGAATCGGACCGGTGTAGGCGGCGATCAGCAAGCCGAACACGCCCTGAAACACCATCAGCGAAGCGAGGCCGGGCGCGCGGTTGATGTAAGCGAACATCGGCCATGCAAGCAGCAGAATCAAAGCGGCAGCGCCCGACAGAAAGCGGCGGCGGCCGAAGCGGTCAGCGAGTGCACCGACCACCGGCGCGAAACACATAATCATCAGGCCACCGACCATGCCGGCAAAAAAGCCAGTCGATTGCGGCAGATGCAGCGAGCGCACCGAATAAGTCGGCATATAGAACAGCAGCACGTAGGTGCAGACCGTCCATAGAATCACCATCGAAAAACTCGCGAAGGTCTCACGCGGAAAGCGGCGGAACACTTCCGCGAGCGGTGAATCGCTTTTTGCCTCCTCGGCAACTGCGCTGAACGCCGGTGTTTCGTCCATGCGGCTGCGAATGAAATAGCCGACCGGTCCGATCAGAATGCCGATCAGGAACGGCATTCTCCAGCCCCACGAATGCAGCGCATCAGCGCTCAGGCTCGACGTCACGAAGGTGCCGACCGCGGCGCCCAGCAACACGGCAAAGCCGATGCTCGACTGAATCCAGCTCGAATAGAATGCGCGCTTGCCCGCCGGCGCATATTCGGTCAGAAACGCGGTGGCCGTGCCCATTTCACCGCCGGCCGAAAACCCTTGCAGCAACCGGGCGACCACGATCAGCACCGGCGCCCACAGGCCGATCTGGTCATAGGTCGGCGCGAGGCCGATGAGTGCCGTGCCGCCCGCCATCAGCAGAATGGTCAGCGAGAGCGCAGCCTTTCGTCCAACTTTATCCGCGTACACCCCCAGCACCATGCCGCCTACCGGCCGCATAAAGAAACCGACGCCGAACGTTGCGACGGCCAGCAGCAGCGAGGTTAGTTCGTTGCCGGTCGGAAAGAACAGCTTGGCGATGATGACCGCGAAAAAACTATAGACGGTGAAGTCGAACCATTCGAGCCCGTTGCCGAGCACAGTGGCGACGATGGCGCGGCGCCGCTGCCGCGCGGGCGTATCCACGGATATCGCGACGTTGGATGAAAGCGTTCCTTGCATGGTCTCTTTCCTCATCAGGCTGCTTGTGCGACCGCTCATGCGGCCGCTGCGTGGCTACGGGTCCGGCGGGTCTGCCAGCAAGGCGACGCATCGGAACCGAGCGGCGCTTTCGCATGCATAAAGCCGATCGTAGAGAGACCTGATTTGTTTTCGAAACGAAAGATTCGCATGCATGCATGCGCGTGGCGCATGCGAAAGGCGATCAGGCAGCGGGCGTGTTGCTCATCGGTGCGATCGCCTGCGCGCCCATTTGCGGGTTTGCCTGTGCCTCTGCCTGCTCGAAAAGCCACCGAGTAAAGAGGCGCGCCGCCTGATTCTCCGCGCGATCGTTCGGCGATACGACGTAGTAACCGCCACCATGGCTCGCCGACGCGCGCGTGGCGCGCACCAGCAGCCCCTCGTTCAAACACGCATCGATCATGTGACGCCAGCCGAGCACGACGCCCTGCCCAAGAATCGCCATCTGCACGAGTTGCGGATAATGATTGACGACCACCGACTGCGGTGACGTGGGCATCTGCACGTTGTTGAGGCGGAACCATTCCGGCCACGACATCCATTGCCGCTGACCGTCTTCCTGCATCAGCAAGGTTTCATGCGCGAGATCGGCAGGTTCCAGCACGCGGCCAGCGAGATATCCGGGGGAACATACCGGGTAAACCTCTTCGTCAAAAAGACGGCGAGCGGTGAAATGCGGCTCGGCGCGCTGGCGGATGTAGTACAGACCCACGTCGAATTCCGCGGGCGACAACGACGCGAGTCCGTCGCGCACGATCATGCGGACCTTCACGTTCGGATGGGCGGCGCGAAACGCGCCCAGGCGCGGCGTGAGCCACAACACCGCTACCCCCGACGAACATGCGATCGTCAACTCCAGATCGCCGTATCGCTTCATCACATCGAGCGTGGCTTCCGAGCAGTTGGCGAGCAGCCACTGCACATGCTTCGCGTATCGTTCGCCGGCGATCGTCAGACGTAAGGCACGGTGCTCGCGCACAAAGAGCGAGCGGCCGAGGAAGTCTTCGAGTTGCGCGATCTGGCGGCTAACCGCGCTTTGCGTCAGATGGAGTTCCGCGGCCGCCTTCGTGAAACTGGCATGGCGCACGGCCGATTCGAATGCAATCAGGCATTGAAGCGGGGGCAAAGGGGCGATCCGCATGATGGGGGTGGCCGAGTGAGGTTGCCCCCATCATAGCGGGTCGAAGCGCGCGTCAAATCATGCATGCGATACCGCTCGGAGCGCCGTGCGCGTCGATCAACTGCTCGGCGCCAGCGCCTCTTCCCGCTCCAGCGAACGCGTGCGCTTGAGTTCTGGAAAGAACCGCATCCACAACAGAGCGACAGCGATCGTTGCGATGCCGCCCACCAGCACGGCCGGTTGTGCGCCCCACCACCCTGCTGTCACGCCGGATTCGAACTCGCCCAGTTGATTCGATGTCCCGATGAAAAGCGAATTGACCGCGCTGACGCGGCCCAGCATGTCGTCAGGCGTGCGCAGTTGCACGAGCGACAGGCGCACCACGACGCTGATGGTGTCCGATGCGCCCAGCACCATCAGCGCGAAGAGCGACACGAAAAAATGATGCGAGAGGCCGAACACGACCGTGGCCGCCCCAAACGCGATCACGCCGCCGAACATCGCGGCGCCGGGCCGGTTGCGCAGCGGGAAATGCGCGAGCCAGATGGTGCCCGCGAGCGCGCCGATGGCGGTACCCGAGCGCAACAGGCCGAGACCGAGTGGCCCTGTGTGCAGGATGTCGCGTGCAAAGACCGGCAACAGCGCCGTCGTGCCGCCGAACAGCACCGCGAACAGATCGAGCGAGAGCGCGCCGAGTATCACGGGTTCCTTGCGGATAAAGGCGATACCCGAGAACACCGACTCAAGCGTGACCGGCGCGCGGCTCGCCGGCTTGGTCTGCAACGGGATGCTCCACACCGAGGCCGCAGCGGCCGCGAACGATAGCGTGCAGGCGAGATACGCCGCGCCCGGACCGATGCCGTACAGCAGGCCGCCCAAGGCGGGCCCTGCGATCTGTGCGGATTGATTCGCGGAAGTTGCCCATGCCGTGGCTTTGGGCAACTGCCCACGTGGCACGACGCCCGGCAACAGCGAAGCAACCGCTGGCGATTCGAAGGCGCGGGCCGCGCCGACGCATGCGGCCAGCACATAGATGACGGGCGCGCTGAGCCAGCCACCGAAGGTGCCGAAGGCGAACAGCAATGCGGCGACGCTTTCGAGGCTTTGGCAGATGGCCGCGATCTTACGACGGTCGTAGCGGTCGGCGACGTGGCCGACCACGAGCGTCAGCACGAACATCGGCAGGAATTGGGCGAGGCCGACCAGGCCCAGTGCGAAAGCGCTATGCGTGAGGGCATAGATATGCCAGCCCATTGCTACTGCGAGCATCTGGAACGACAGCGATGAGAGGATGCGGGTACACCAGAAGCGTTGGAAAGCGGGGTGTTTTGGCAAACTGAAGCTAGGGTCGCCGGTGGGATCGGCGGGAGGTCGGGGCATGGGTTTCTTGCTCGCTACTAGGCTGGCTTGGGCGGCTGGTAGTTTAGAGCAAGTTTATTTATTTTGTTTTTACACTTGCGCGACCGGCAACGGCGATAAATGCCTGCACACCGCACGCTGTCGATTTTCATAAGAAAAATGCACCAATTCCTCAAATAATTTCATTTTACTGCTCACGATGCGGCGCGCAGGATGAGCGCACAGCAAGGACACAGGTCCATCATGAACAGCGGGCATACACATACCATCGAACCACTAATCCTCGACCTGCTGGAATGGATCGGGCCGGGCGCCAAGCCTTACAGTGAAGCGATTGAAGTCTGGCGCACGTCGTGTCCGCGGCTGCCGGTCTGGGAGGATGCTTGCGCGCGCGGTTATCTGACGCGCACCCATTTACCCGGCGGCGTGGCCGAAGTGGCGCTCAGCCCAGCCGGCGCCGCCTATCTGCGCGCCAGCCGCCGCATGCCGAAGGCGAATCCGCCGCCTGCCGCTTGAGCGTCGGCGAACGGCGACTCATGCTGCTTGCGCCTCTGTATCGACGGGCGACGCCATGCCGTTCTCCGGTTGGTCCGGCAACGAGACGCTCAGCAATTCAGCGCGCCGTTTCGCGTATGCCTCCATCGCCACGGCTTTAACAGGACCAAAGCCGCGGATCTGCTGCGGCAAATCGGCCATTTCGACAGCCCACGCGTGATTGGCCTTTGTCAGTTGCGCACAGAGCATCTCGACATCGGCGAAATACGTGTCAATCAGCCGCCGCTCGGCGCGCCGTTCGTGGCTATAGCCGAATACGTCAGCCGGCGTGCCGCGCAAACGGCGCAAGCTGGCCAACACGGTCATCGCTGTCAGAATCCATGGGCCAAACTTGCGCTTTTTCGGGCGACCGGTGCGCGGATCGATGCGTGAGAACAGCGGCGGTGAGAGCCACAACGAGATCTTTTTCGTCTCGGCGAACTGGCTCGAGACCGAGGCCTTGAATTCAGCGCTGGCGTAAAGGCGCGCGACTTCGTATTCGTCCTTGTAGGCCATCAGCCGGTAGGCGCTGTTCGTCACAGCGGTAGCGAACAGTTCGCTGCCCGGTTGCTGATCGCGTTCCGCACGGCGTGCGCGTTCGACCAGATCACGGTAGCGCTGCGCATAGGCCGCATTCTGGTAATCGGACAGGTCCCGGGCACGATGCTCGACCAACTCATCGAGCGTGGTGAACGCCGGCGCCCCGTGGGCAACAGGCTCGTCGATCGCCTGCAATGCGGCGGGATTCGCTGCCGCAATCCTGCCCCAGTCGAATGCGCGCCTGTTGAGTTCCACCGCCGCGCCGTTGAGCTCGATGACCCGCCCGATCGCGTCCCGTGACAACGGCACAAGGCCAAGCTGCCAGGCGTAGCCAAGCATCAATGTGTGCGTCGGCAACGTATCGCCGAACAGGCGTTGCGCAAGCGCGCTCGCATCGAACGCATGAAACGCGGACGCGCGGCAGTGTTGCCGCACACGGTCCTGCATCAACCCGGCGGGCAGGCGCGCGTCGCGGTCGCGCACGGCATCCGCGGTCGGGACTTCCGCGAGATTGAGGACCGCCGCGCTGCGCGCCGGCGACAGACGGGTGAGCGTGTCGGCCGCGGTGGATACCACAAGATCCGCACCCAGCAACAGGTCCACTGCACCGTCGCCGATGCGGGCTGCGTGCAACTGTGCCGCCGATCCCGCCATGCGAATCTGGCTGACGACCGCGCCGTTCTTCTGGGCGAGGCCCGTGAAGTCGAGCACGCTTGCCGCATAACCGTCAGTGTGCGCGGCACCGCCGAGCAATGCGCCCATCGTCAACACGCCCGTGCCGCCGATGCCGGTCACGTACACATTGAAAGGCTGTTTCAGCTCGGGCAACACGGGCTCCTGCAAGCGCGACACCAAATCCCGTTCCAGCACCTTAAGACGCTCGCGGTCGGGCTGACGCATGCGTACGCCCTCCAGTTCGACAAAGCTCGGGCAGAACCCCTTCACACACGAGAAGTCCTTGTTGCAAGCACTCTGATTGATCGTCCGCTTACGTCCGAGCGCCGTTTCCAACGGCTCTACCGCGATGCAATTCGATTGCACAGAGCAGTCGCCGCAGCCTTCGCAGACACGATGGTTGATGAAGAGCCGCCGGTCGGGATCGGGAAACTCACCGCGCTTGCGGCGGCGCCGTTTCTCAGCCGCGCAGGTCTGTTCGTAGACGATCGCGGTCACGCCCGGCACGTCCCGCAGTTCGCGCTGCACGGCGTCGAGTTCGTCGCGGTGCTGGACGGCCACGCCCTGCGCCAGACCCGGGTCGCGTTGCCAACGCGCCGGATCGTCCGACACCAGCACGATGCGGGTCACGCCCTCGTCATGCAATTGCCGGGTGATGCGCGCCGGATCGATGACGCCCTCGGCCGGCTGGCCGCCGGTCATGGCGACGGCATCGTTGTAGAGAATCTTGTAGGTGATGTTGGTCTTCGCCGCCACGGCGGCACGAATCGCCAGCAAGCCGGAGTGCTGATAGGTGCCGTCGCCCAGATTCTGGAACACATGCGCGGTCGCGGAGAACGGCGCGGCACCGATCCATTGCGCGCCCTCGCCGCCCATCTGGCTGAACGTGCGGGTCTTCAGTTCAGGTTGCGACAACGCCATGACGTGGCAGCCTATGCCACCTCCGCTAATCGATCCATCGGGCGTACGGGTCGACGTATTGTGCGGGCAGCCAGAGCAGAAATACGGCCGCCGGATCGGAATGACGGCCGTGGATCGCGGCCGGGGCTCGACGTCCAGCATGGCGAGCCGCTCAAGCAATTGCGGTGCCTCGATCCCGGTCGCCAGCACGCGCGCCACGACCGCTTTCGCGACTAGCCGCGCGCTGAATTCCGACACTTCGGGCAAGAGCGGTGCACCGCGCTCATCGGTCTTGCCGGTCACGCGCGGACGCTCTGCCGCGCGCTGATGAAACAACGTGTCCTTGAGCTGGATCTCGACAGTCGAACGCTTTTCCTCGATCACGAAGACTTCCTCGTGACCTGCTGCAAAATCCCGCGCGCCGTCGGTTTCGAGCGGCCAGCTCATGGCGACCTTGTACACCGAGATGCCGAGCTGGCGTAGATCGTCCGCTGCGAGGCCGAGGTCGCTCAATGCCTGCATCAGGTCCTGATGCGCCTTGCCGACGGTCACGATACCGAGCCGCCGCCGCGGTGCCGCCACGATGAGCCGATCGAGCCGGTTGGCCTTCGCCCATGCGCGCGCCGCGGGCAGGCGCTCTTCAATCAGCCGGCGTTCAAGTTCGCCGCGCTGGCCTGGCCACGCGATGCGCGGGTCCCAGTTCAGGCCGTGTGGTGGTATCGCGAAGTCCAAGGGGGTCTGGAACGACGGCAGCGACCCAAGCTCGATCGTTGCCGCCGTTTCGATCACTTCGGCAATCGTCTTGAGCGCCACCCACAGTCCACTGAAGCGCGACAGCTCGATGCCGGCGAGCCCGAAATCGATGACTTCCTGGACATTGGCCGGTTGCAGAACGGGAATCGATGCCGACTGGAATATGCCGTCCGTCTGATGCGGATACATCGACGACTGCGCCGCGTGATCGTCACCCGAAACGGCGAGCACGCCGCCAAGCCGCGACGTGCCGAGAACGTTCGCACTTCGAAGGACATCCCCGGTCCGATCGACACCGGGCCCTTTCCCGTACCAGATGCCGAATACGCCATCGACCCGTGTGTCGCCAAAGGCGCGATGCATTTGCGCGCCCCATAGTGCGGTCGCGGCCAGGTCTTCGTTGAGCCCCGGCTGGAACACGATGTCATGGGCAGTAAGCTGCTTCGACGCTTTCCAGAGCTGCTGGTCATAGGCGCCCAGCGGCGAACCGCGGTAGCCCGAGATCAACCCGGCGGTATTGAGCCCGCGCGAGCGGTCCAGTTCGCGCTGCAACATCGGCAGGCGCACCAGCGCCTGAATGCCGCTCAGAAAAATGCGCTGCTCCCTGGGCCTGGCCTCTACCTCGGGGGTGAACAAACGTTGGGTGGCATCCACACGGGTCTCCAGTCTGCTTTTTTTTCGAGTAATTAGTATCGGTTGTACCCGGTAGCAACTGATGCCAAAATGAAATACAAAATGCTGGTCGTTTAGTTCATTTTCACTTCAATTCCTTGAATGAGTAGCGCATATGGAATCAACAGACCATCTCGACCGTGTGGACATCAAAATTCTCCGGGAACTGGCTGCCGACGGACGCCTGAGCTGGCGCGAACTCGCAGAGCGCATCGGGCTATCGCTCACGCCAACCCTGCGGCGTGTGCATCAGCTTGAAGAACGCGGCTATATCCGCGGCTACGTGGCGCAACTGGATGAAGGCCGATTGGCCGGGTCGATGAACGTCTTTGTGTCAGTCACGCTCGAGAGACAGTCGGAGGCGGCGATCGCCCGCTTCGAGACGGAAATCGCGCTCGCCCCCGAGGTCATGAGTTGCTTCCTGATGACGGGCGACGCCGACTACAACCTGCGGGTCGTGGTCCGGGATCTCGATGCATATCACCTTTTTTTGACCCGCACGCTGACGCGCATTCCGGGTGTCGAACACATCAAATCGAGCTTTGCCTTGAAAACCGTCTTGATGCGTTCGGCCCCTCCCCTTTAGCCGGACGTTGCCGAAGGACATACCTGCTGTACTGCAAATCCATTGCCTCGAAAATCATATGCACATAGCGCTTCGATACCCCGAGCGCGTTCGCGCAAGCGGACCGACTGATGAGGATCGAAATTGTGGCCCCAAAAACGAACCCTCCCTTGGGTCTACAGATGATCTCGAGATTTCCCTACGATGGAACTTGCTCTCACTATTGCCGGAACAGGTATGAACACATTCGACAAAAAGGCTGCCCCGTCTCCTCGCACTCAAGTCCGCCGGGTAGCCCAGCGCGGACAGTATGATCAAGCCATCCTTTACGCCATCCTGGATGAAGCGTACGTCTGTCATATCGCGTTCGCCGACGATGACGGTGTGCACTGCCTTCCTACCGCCTGCTGGCGGGAAGGCGATCATCTCTACGTCCACGGATCCAACGGCAGTCGCATGCTTAAGTTGGCGGCTAGTGGCGCGCAAGTTTGCGTGACGGTCACGCACCTCGATGGACTTGTACTGGCTCGCTCGGCGTTCAACCATTCGATGAACTATCGTTCTGCCGTGGTCTATGGCGCCTTCGAGTTAGTGTCCGGGGAAGGCAAGGCGGCAGCGCTGGAGACCTTCCTTGAAAGCATCACGCCCGGCCGCGCTCGGGAGGTGCGTGCGGGAAACGCGAAAGAACTTGCCGCAACAACGGTGCTGCGTATCTCTCTGACGGAAGCGGCCGCCAAGATCCGCACGGGTGGCCCGAAAGACGACGACGATGATCTCGGCTTACCGGTTTGGGCAGGCGTGTTACCCATGACATTAGCGCCGCTTGCGCCAATCGCGGAAGCGGAAACAACTGAGCCGCCTGAGTACGTTCGAAGCTGGCATGCCGCCAGTCCGAATTCAATAGAACAGCAAAGCTAGATCACGATCAGGGGCACGACGACCGAGGTGATCTCCACATCCCCGTAACGATGGGGCCGTTTCCAGGCACCTGAAACGAGGAAATGGGCTCAAAGCCTAACGCCGCGTACTTTGGACTATTCAGCTCGTTGCTAGACTCCAGGTACGCCGGCATTTGAAGTGCGGCCTTCCACGGCGCCTAGTCTATTGACGACACGCAGTCTAGGTTAGCCCTTTCCCTCTTTCCCAGATCCAATCCGCGCAATCTTATGGAGCCAATCAAGATAAGAACCACGAGGCAAGATCGTTTTCTGACAATCGCGTTAGCTGTAAGTTGACCAGGCGAAACCCGTATCGCCCGAATTTTCGTACTGCAAATTTTAAAAAAACAGTTATTTCCGCTGCGAAAAGTGCACTAGGATTGCCCGGCAAACAATAAACCGGCCAGCGCGCGTATATAAATACGTCAATCGACGCGCGGCCCATCGACCAAAAAAACTGCCATGGCTCAAATCAACGTCTCCGCGCGACTGGCGCTTGGCTTCGGCACCGTACTCGTCTTGCTCACGGCCATTTCCGCTGTGGGGATGATCGGTGTGGCCAGTATCCGCGGCAAACTCGACGATATCGTCGAAGTCCACGATGCCGAGACGGCACTTGCCACGAACCTGCGGGGTGCCGTCAGTGGCATCGCCATTGCGATCCGCAACATGGCCTTGTTGACTGACGATAAAGAAGTCGCGAGCGAGCAGGCGTCCATTGCGGCGCAAGAAGCGGTTTATACAAAGAACTATCAAGCGCTTGGGCGCCTGTTC
Source organism: Burkholderia sp. GAS332 (assembly GCA_900142905.1). Classification (NCBI taxonomy): domain Bacteria; kingdom Pseudomonadati; phylum Pseudomonadota; class Betaproteobacteria; order Burkholderiales; family Burkholderiaceae; genus Burkholderia; species Burkholderia sp. GAS332. Next base: position 3,690,824 of record FSRV01000001.1, read on the forward strand.
AACGCGTCTTCGCTGACGACTGACGACGAGCGCCGGCTATTCGCCAAGCTAAGGCAAGAAGAAGCCGCCACCTTACCGCTCGTCGAAAAGGAAGCGCGGAGTTGGGCGCTGTCGACTGATCAGGACGCGGCAGTAAAGGTCCTCGTGAGCGAAGTGCGCCCGAAACAGGCCGTCTGGCTTTCCACCCTCGACGAGTTGCTTACGCTGGAACAAGCCCGCAGTCGGGCCGCCGCTGACGGCGCCACGTCCACCTACGCGACCTTGCAGATGATCACCGCCATCTCGGTGGCAACCGCGCTGCTGATCGGCTTGACTGCGGCGTTTCTGATTACGCGCGGCATACTCAGGCAGCTCGGCGCGGAACCCGCCGAGGCACAGCGCATGGCACGGGAGATCGCCGCCGGCAATCTTGCGGTGACAGTGAAACTGAACAAAGGCGACGCGCATAGCCTGATGGCCTCGCTCGAAACAATGCGCGTGCAACTGACATCCATCGTTACGCAGATCAAGACTTCAGCAGAGTCGATCGCAGTACGTGCTGTCGAGACGGCCGAAGGCAACGCCGATCTTTCGCAACGTACCGAGCAGCAAGCCGCCTCGCTGCAGCAGACGGCTGCCAGCATGGCGGAATTGACCTCCACTGTCAGGCAGAACAGCGAGGACGCCATGCAAGCTAGCGCGATCGCAAACATGGCTTCCGACACCGCCGTCCAGGGTGGCCAAGTCGTCGAGCGCGTCGTCACGACCATGCAGGACATCTCCACGAGTTCGTCGAAAGTCGGGCAGATCATCAGTGTGATTGAAGGCATCGCGTTCCAGACGAACATCCTTGCGCTGAACGCCGCCGTCGAAGCGGCCCGCGCCGGCACCCAGGGACGCGGATTTGCGGTAGTTGCGAGCGAGGTGCGCACGCTGGCGCAGCGTAGCGCGGGAGCGGCCAAGGAAATCAAGGCGTTGATCGAGCAGTCGGCCGGGCACGTCGTAGCCGGCGCCCAGCTCGTTGCCGAGGCAGGCGCGACGATTGACCAGGTCATGCGATCAGTGCACACGCTCACCGGCATCATGGGCAAGATTGCGCAGGCATCGACCACGCAAACGTCGGGCATCGAGCAGGTCAACCACGCCGTCGCCGAAATGGATAAGGTCACTCAGCAGAATGCGGCGCTCGTCGAACAGGTCTCCACCGCTGCGCGATCCATGGCCAGCGGAGCAAGCGGCCTGCGCGATTCAGTGGCGGTCTTCAGAATCGGCGATATGCAGGAAACGGACCTCGCCATGCATGGCGAGGTTCTCTAACGCGCGAAAGGACAGAATCGCAGGCACATTGATTTGTGCAAGTGGGCGCTTGTCGCGCCATGGGAATGCATCACCGGTCAGCCGGGCGAGCATGTTCTGATGTCGACCGATCTGGACGATGGGCATCGGCAGTCGAAAGAATTGGCGTAGGAGTAGAAACCTCGACCGGCGCCGCTGCTTATGTGCGGGCCACTCATGTGCAGGCCGTTTCCATGGCCTGCCCGTGAATGTCTCCGCTCGACTCGCTACTGAGCTGCTGTGAGCTTGAGCCCCGGCCGCGGCATCTGTGAGGATTCCTGTTGACCCTTGCGCTGGTCCGCCACCTGCTCGATACCGCTTTTTATGACCTCTTCGCAAAAGGCCAGACGAGCACGGTAGTAATCCGCGTGCAACTGCGCATCAAGGATGCGCTGCTCCGCTTGGAAAAGCTCCAGACGCAGTTCTCGCAACGCTCTTTCCGCTTGTTTCTCCGGCGTGAGCGCATTGTGCAAAGCCCAGTTTGCAATCCATCTCAGCATGGCGCAGTCCTCCTGTCGTTGGATGCTCTTCCTCTGCTACGACTAAGGCTATCAAAATCTGGCGAAGGCGTGTGTTAAATAATATTTTGTCGCCGCCTGTTGCGAAAACAGCACACGGCTGATCGCCAACGGATCACAAATCTATGTTGAGCAGTTCCCGCCGATCACGTCGCAAATCCAACTTGTGCTTTTCCTGACCGTCTGTCGTCGCCCCACTACGCCGCCTGTAGACCACGATCGACGTGCCGGAGTTTGCGTTACGCAGACAGCTAGAAAAATGGCAGATAGCCGTGTGGCTTACAGTCTTTTGACATGAGCTTCGATTCTCATTTCCCGAGCCGCTCCGTCGCCACAGACGCATTTCCGTTATGCAATCCTGGCCCACCATAAAGCTTGTCGGGTCATCGATGAAGGATGTTCTCGTGCCATGGCTGTATGCCTCGACATGATCGATGCCCATCCCCGCTGAACCGCGGTGCGCAAACGAGCGCTCGTCCAGTGATCAGCCTCTATACCGTGCACACGCGATCTAGTGCGGCAGATGATCAAGCGCGGACGCCAGGCTGTAGCTGCTGCCAATAACCTCCTGGTCGCCGGCCGCCTGAGAGTACGGCGCGATCCAACTGGCCTCGGTAACCGAAAGCAAGTCCGTCGCCTCAGAAAAGACTGCGCCACCCGAAACAAGACAGAAGGTCGCCGCGATGGCCAGCAACGAACCCATGACTGCCAGACGAATTGATTTGCGTTGCATGTCGATGTCCTCACCTGTTTGTCGAGTGCACGACGACGTCGTGTTGGCTCGGTGAAGACATTGTTGTGCTTCGGCATGGGAAGCTGAACCTTCTTTAGTATTTTGACGATATGATTAAAAATTCTTAATGTTGACGGACACTCGCCACCTTGACTCGCGCGTCCGGACTATTGACCAAGTCATGCGATCACTGCACACGCTCACCGGCATCATGGGCAAGATCGCGCATGCATCGACCACGCAAACATCGGGCATCGAGCAGGTCAACCACGCCGTCGCCGAAATGGACAAGGTCACCCAGCAGAATGCGTCACTCGCCGAGCAGGTCTCCAGCGCAGTGCGATCCATGGCCAGCGGGGCAAGCGGCCTGCGCGATCCCGTGGCGGTCTTCAGAATCGGCGATGCACAGGAAGCGGATGCCGCGACGCACGGTGTAGCTGCCGTATCGAAGACGCATTGCCGGTGAGAATGAAGGTTGCGCCCCCTACAGCGAGACCAAGGAGGCGTCGTTCGATGAACGGGTCACCGATTCTGGCTATCAGGTTTCCATCCCACCTCACGAAGAGCCGACAGCAAGCGTTCAGAGCCGATCGCCACAGCGCGACTGCCACGCGCGCTCATATCCGTTGCGGCCAGCAGAGCATTGACGATGGCTTCTTCAACGGCCTCCGCGGCGGCCGAAAACAAAGCAGACATGTGATCGTTATTCACCATCTCAACGGCAGTAGTGGGCCTTCCAACACGCCCATAATTAACCGCCGGCAGCCCCAAATTGCCCACTGAAAAAGCCACAAAAATATCGCCGCTAGAATCTTCAGTGCCTCCGCCCATGCGAGCGATCCCAACACTCGCACGCTGCGCGAGGCGCGTGCATTGATGCGGCAACAAAGGCGCATCCGTCGCGAGCGTCACGGCAATCGAGCCCATGCCCGCTTCCCCGGTGCGCCGTCCCTCGGTTTGCCGGAACGGCGAATGCACCTCCCCGAGCACCTCGCCCACCGGATATCCCGCCACCCGCAGCGCGTCGCGCCGACCATAGTTCGCCTGCACCAGCGCCCCAACGGTCCAGCCGCCTTCGGCCGGTTTCAACACCCGCGACGCTGTACCGATACCGCCTTTGAACTCATGGCAGATCATCCCCGTGCCGCCGCCAACGTTCCCCTCCTTCACAGCTCCCGTGCACGCCTCGGCTCGCGCCCGACGCACATGGTCCGCGGTGACATGCTGCCCCCAGATGTCATTGAGCAGCCCGTCGTAGGTTTCGAGCACGACCGGCATGCACCAGTACACCTCACCTTCAGCTTCGTCCCGCTCCGCCGCGACCAGCGCGTCGCGCACCACGCCAACGCTGTGCGTGTTCGTGTACGCGATCGGCGTCGTCAGTAAGCCCGCCTCGCGTATCCATTCGAGACCCGTTGCGTCGCCGTTGCCGTTCAGAATGTGACAGCCCGCAAAGCAGGGTTCCCTACGCGCGCTGCCGGCGCGCGGTTCGATGATGGTCACGCCGGTGTGCACCGACGCATCGCCTGCGTCCACAGTCAACGTGTGATGCCCGACACGGACGCCGGCGACATCGGTAATCGCATTGAAACGCCCTGGCGTGCCGCGTCCGATACGGATGCCGAGTTCCCTTGTTCGCATTGCCTGTTTTCCTTCGATTCAAAGTTCGCGAAACGTCACGCTATGACGTGCCCACGCCGCATACATCGCGAGCGCCAACACCAACAATCCACCGATGATGTACAGATCCGTCGGTTTGGCCGCGCTCTGCATCGTCGTATACAACGTATAAGTTGCGCCGATGATCGCCACCAGCGGCGGCAGCGGCCACAACGGCATCCGGTAATGGTGCTCGACGTCGCGTCGCACGATGCGGCTGGCCAGCGCCGCCACCGCGATCACGATGTAGATCACCAGCAGCAGGTCGACCGTGAACGCAGTGAGTTCATCGAGGCTCGATACAAAAAGCAGCAGTGCCGACGGAATCGCCAGCGTCAACGTGGCGAGCCACGGTGAGTCGAATCGTGGATGAATGCGTGTGAATGCATGGTTGCAACTGCGCACCCAGAGTGCATGGCGGCCGCTGCTGTACAACAGACGCCCCACCTGAATCACGATGGCGATGATCGCGTTGAACACCGACAGGAAAATCCCGGCGCTCACCACACGCATGATGACTGGGTTGCTGAGTTCGCGGACCACATAGCCAATCGGATCCGCGCTCTTCGACATATCGATCAGCGAAGGCGCACCGAGCACGATCGCCGTCAATGGGATCAACTCGACCAGCAAAATGACCAGCAGCGAATACATGACGGCTTTCGCGACGTTGCGATTGCCCCCTTCGAGGTCTTCTGCGAGAAACACCGCTGCGCCGAAGCCGTTATAGCAAAAGATCGCCGTGCCCACCGCAGGGATGATCGCGGCCGCGGTCGCCGAAATTAGCGCGCCGTTGCTCGCGACTTCGGGATGGACCAACGCACTGAAGGCACGATGCGGCTCGGAAAATCCCAGATACGCAATGAGGAGCAGCACTAACACTTCGACCGTCAGGAACGCGCCGGTAATCCACGCGTTGGTCTTGATGTTGAGAATGCCAAGAACATAGCTGAGCACGACGATTGCGAGCGCCACCGACTGATTGCTAAAGTTCGTGCCGAGCGCATTGTTCAGATACGGCGCTGCACCGCTCGCCAGCACGGCAGGAATGAACACGCTGACAGCCAGCACCGCGATGAAGGTCAGATAGCCCGGCAGCGTGCCGAACACGCGTTTTGCCATCACGTACTCGCCGCCGGCGCTGCGATGTGCCGCGCTCAATTCCGCATAGCACAATGCGAAAGCCAGCGCGAGCACGCCGCCGAGCAGAAACGACAGCACCGCCCCGCTACCCGCCTGCTGAATCGCAAACGGTGCGATCACGAAGATGGAACTGGCGGGCGTCACCCCCGATACGGTAATCATCACCACGTCCCGTACGCTGAGCGACTGCTTCAGCTTGCCGGACGTGCCCAGCCCTGCGGAGACGGCTTGCGCCGCAACCGACGTTTCCGTGATCGTCATGGTCCTCTCCTTTGCAATGATTTTTTCAGCGTCCATACTTGAGCACTGTTCGGCGGAGTGTAGGAAGCCAATTTCCACACCGCTATTACCGCTTAGGGTTACGCCAATTAGGTGGAGACGCATGGATCGACTGTTCACGGAAGTAGCAATGCATCAGACGCTGGCGCGCGTGATCGACCATTTGGGCGGGCCTCGGTTCTGGCGGAATCTGATTCTTCTGCTTAACGAAATCATGCCTTTCGACAATGCGCTGGCGCTGCTCGTCGGTCAGGATGGGGTGCCTAGGGTGCTTGAGGAGTTCGATACGGGGGGTACGGATAAGCCGTCACCCGTGCCGCTCTATTTGAATGGGCTCTATCTGCTCGATCCGTTTTTACAGGCCGCGCATGATGGATTGGCCGATGGGCTTTATCGGCTTGAAGAGGTGGCGCCTGATCTGTTTCGGCAAAGCGAATACTTCCTGAGTTACTTTCGCGATGCGGTTGGGGAGGATGAGCTGCAGTTGATCGTCAATGTTGCGCCCGCGGGTGGCGTTGTGTCGTTGTCGTTGGGGGCGAAGGCAAGGTTTGGTGTGGAGGCGCTTGGCCGGTTGGCGGTATGTACGCCCTGGCTAATCGCGGCGATACGGCAGCATGTGGCACGGCTTGCCTCCGAGCCGGGCAAGAGCGTCGATAGTGGCGATCTGTCGGGACGGGTCGAGCGTGCGTTGGCGGGGTTTGGGGCGGAGTTGCTGTCGGAGCGGGAAATGGCGATCGCGCGGTTGGTGCTGCGCGGTAACTCTTCTAAAGCGATTGCCGAGCGGCTAGCCATTTCGCCAGAGACGGTGAAGGTGCATCGGAGAAATCTGTATAACAAGCTTGGGATCTCAACGCAGCCGGAATTGTTTTCGTTGTTTATTCAGGCGTTGGGGCATGAGGCGGGGTAATTTGCCCTGGCCTGCTGCGGATCGCGTGGGATCGAGGCCCCGATAAGCGACTGTCGACGCAAAAACAAAAAGCCGCCGAACCTTATAGATTCAACGGCTTCTCGCTCAATTCGTGGCGGAGAGACGGGGATTCGAACCCCGGATAGGTTATTAACCTATACACGCTTTCCAGGCGTGCGACTTAAACCGCTCATCCATCTCTCCGGCGGGGAGTCGAATTATAGCAAACTTCGCGCCCAGCGCCACACCCATGCGCAAAACCGCCTAAGGATGCCGGATATAGTCGACCAGCGCCCTCGTATAAGCGTCCGGTTTCCGGTCCACCAGACTCACGCCGATCGCCACCAGAAACCCCGCCGGCACGCCGAACACACCTGAGCTGATCGGCTCGATCCCGAACCACCGTGCCCCCACAAAACCCGTCATCTGCGTGAAGAACGGATAGGTCGACACGATGTAGTAGATGCACACCACCAGCCCCGCCACCATGCCCGCCACCGCCCCAAGCCGGGTCGTGCGCTTCCAGAACACGCCCAGCACCAGCACCGGAAACAGGCTTGAAGCCGCCAGCGAAAACGCCGCGCCCACCAGAAACAGAATGTTCCCCGTATTCAGCGACGCCACATACGACGCGAACAACGCCACTCCAAGCAACAAAATCTTCGAGATCGTCACGCGCCGCTGGCTCGAAGCCGTCGGATCGACCATGTGATAGTAGACGTCGTGCGATAACGCGTTGGCGATCGTCAACAGCAAACCGTCCGCAGTCGAGAGCGCCGCGGCCAGCGCGCCCGCCGCGATCAGCCCGGACATCACATACGGCAGCCCCGCGATCTCCGGCGCGGCAAGCACGACCATATCCGGCTGCATCTGAATCTCGCTCCAGCGCACGATTCCGTCGCCGTTCGTGTCAGCAAGGCTGATCAGACTCGGTTCGACCTTGCGCCACTGCATGAGCCACTGCGGCAAATCCGCAAAATGATGGCCGACCAGGTTGGTCAAGATCTCGTACTTGATCAGCACCGCCAGCACGGGCACCGTCAGGTAGAACAGCGCGACGAAGAACAGCGTCCAGCCGACCGAGCGTCGCGCGGACGCCACCGAGGTCGTCGTGTTGTAGCGCGTCAGGATGTGCGGCAGGCTCGCGGTACCAAGCGACAGGCATAGCAACAGCGACAGGAAATTGCGCTCATGCGTGCGCCGGTCTTCTTCGCTCGTCACGGGAAACGGCTCGTGCATCGGCACCGGCGCGGCCGCACGCATCAGCATCTCGTCGCGGCGTTGGGTCCAGACGATCTGCGCAGCGGCGGCATCGCGTGGAAACTGTTCTAGCGCCCTTTCCTGCTCCTTGATCTCGCGCAGCGGGCCATTGTGGCGCCGCAAGTCCGCGACTTCCTGCGTGAGGCGCAGCTTCTCGTCAACGAACGATTGCGGCAGCGTATCGAGCCGCATCTGCATCAGCGTGGCGCGCCGCCGATAGTCGTCGCGTACGGTCTGCTCGAGCGGCGCCTCGCGCACCTGCTTCTCCAGGCCTTCGACGCGCTCCATCAAGCGCCCGTAGTTGAACTGCGGCACCCAGCCGAGGCCATCCTTATGCGCGATCATCGACACGGGAATCAGAATGGCCGCGATCAGGATGATGTATTGCGCGACCTGCGTCCACGTCACGGCACGCATGCCGCCCAGAAACGAGCACACCAGAATGCCCGCGAGTCCGCAGAAAATCCCGACCGCGAAATCCACGCCGATAAAACGCGTCGCGATCAAACCGACGCCCTGAATCTGCGCAACCAGATAGACGAATGAGCACAGGATCGCCGCTAACGCAGCGAGTCCACGCACCGCGTTGCTCGAAAAGCGCGTGCCGAGAAAGTCGGGAATCGTGTAGCGCGCGAGCTTGCGCACGTAAGGCGCGAGCAGGAATGCGACGAGACAATAGCCACCGGTCCAGCCCATCAGGTACGCGAGACCGTCATATCCAGTCGCATAGATCGACCCGGCAAGGCCGATGAACGAGGCTGCGGACAACCAGTCGGCCGCAGTCGCCATGCCATTGAAGAAGGACGGCACGCGCCGCCCGGCTACGTAGTATTCGACGAGGTCGGACGTGCGCGACAGCAAGCCGATCACCGCATATACCGCGATCGGCACGAACAGGAACACATAGCCGATCCACACACCCGGGCCGGTGGTGCGCTCGATGCGCCACATCACGTAGATGAATAGCAGGAAGCCGAGCGTATAGAGCGCGTATGAGCGGATCAGCCGGTTCGTGAGCTTCATCGGCTCAGCTTCCGCGCACAGTGGGTGCGCCGGAATCGGCACTGACGCTGACACCGGAACCGGCGTCGGCATCCGCGTCGGCATCGAAAGCGCGTTGCAGACGGCGGTCGGCGCGCTGCATCAGCACGATATAAACGACGATCAACGCAACGTAGATCAGAATCGCCCCTTGCGCACCGAAGTAAAACGGCAACCTGAAGCCGATGAAGCGCACCGGGTCCAACGCCGGCGCCACCAGTGGCAAAACGAACGACACCACGAAGCCCACCGTCATCAACGCCGCGATCAACGCGAGATTGAAGCGCCAGTACTTCTGATGCGCGCGCGCCATCGCCGCCGAGACCGCAGGGGGTTCGGGCGCGGGATTGAGCGTAGCGTGAGAGGTGTGGTGCGGCGCGGCCATGCGCCTATGTATCAAAAAGCCACCGGGCAGGCAATCGGGATTGTCCGCGCGGTGGCTTTAACTGCCTAACCTAAGTGGCCGATACCTGGGTCCGGTCAAGGGCGCGTCATTCGACACACCCTTGCTACAAACCCAGGCAAACCTAAGCTCAGAGCGACTCGCCGAGCTGATCGAGAATCGCCGGATTCTCCAGCGTGGACACGTCCTGGGTGATTTCCTCGCCCTTTGCCAGCGAGCGCAACAGGCGGCGCATGATCTTGCCCGAACGCGTCTTCGGCAGGTTCTCACCAAAGCGGATGTCCTTCGGCTTGGCGATCGGACCGATCTCCTTGGCGACCCAATTGCGCAGTTCGTTGGCGAGCTTCACCGCTTCTTCGCCTTCAGGACGCGCGCGTTTGAGCACCACGAATGCGCACACGGCTTCGCCGGTCGTATCGTCAGGACGTCCCACCACGGCAGCTTCAGCCACGAGCGGGTTCGACACCAGCGCCGACTCGATCTCCATGGTGCCGAGGCGGTGGCCGGACACGTTGAGCACGTCGTCGATGCGGCCCATGATCGTGAAGTAGCCGGTTTCCTTGTCGCGCACCGCGCCATCGCCGGCGAGGTACAGCGTGCCGCCGAGTTCTTCGGGGAAGTAGCTCTTCTTGTAGCGGTCCGGATCGCCCCACACGTTGCGCAGCATCGCCGGCCACGGACGCTTCACCACCAGAATACCGCCCTGCCCGTTCGGCACGTCCTGGCCGGTTTCGTCGACGACCGCCGCCATGATGCCTGGCAGCGGCAGGGTGCACGAACCCGGCACCAGCGGCGTGGCGCCCGGCAGCGGCGTGATCATGTGGCCGCCGGTTTCGGTTTGCCACCACGTATCGACGATCGGACAACGGCCGCCGCCGACGTTCTCGTGATACCACACCCACGCTTCCGGATTGATCGGCTCGCCGACCGTGCCGATGATGCGCAGCGTCGACAGATCGTAGCTCTTCGGATGCACTTTCTGGTCCGCTTCGGCGTATTTGATCAGCGAGCGGATCGCGGTCGGCGCCGTGTAGAACAGCGAGACCTTGTGCTTCGCGATCATCTCCCAGAAGCGGCCGGCGTTCGGATAGGTCGGCACGCCTTCGAACACGACCTGGGTGCCGCCGAGCGTCAACGGACCATACGTGATGTAGCTATGGCCGGTGATCCAGCCGATGTCGGCGGTGCACCAGAACACATCCGTGGGCTTCCAGTCGAAGGTCCACTTCATGGTCTGCGCGGCCCACAGCAGATAGCCGCCGGTGCTGTGCTGCACGCCCTTCGGCTTGCCGGTCGAACCCGACGTATAGAGGATGAAAAGCGGATGCTCGGCGCCGACCCACTCGGGCGCGCATTGATCCGATTCGGCTTGCGTGAGTTCGTGCATCCACAGATCGCGGCTGTCGTTCCACGCGATCTTGCCGCCGGTACGCTTATAGACGATCACGCTCTTCACCGCGTCGCAGCCGCCCATGGCAATGGCTTCGTCGGCGATGTTTTTCAGCGGCAACGCTTTACCCCCGCGCATCTGTTCGTCGGAGGTCACGAGGGCGACGGCGCCCACGTCGACCAGGCGCTCATTCAGCGATTTCGACGAGAAGCCGCCGAATACTACCGAATGGGTTGCGCCAATGCGCGCGCATGCCTGCATCGCGACGATGCCTTCGATCGACATCGGCATATAGATCACGACGCGATCACCCTTCTTCACGCCGCGTTTTTTCAGCGCGTTCGCAAAGCGCGACACGCGTTGCAGCAGATCCTGATAGGTGACGTTGGTGACGGTGCCGTCGTCGGCTTCGAAGATGATCGCGACGCGTTCGCCGTTGCCGACTTCGACATGACGGTCGATGCTGTTGTACGACGCGTTCAGCTGGCCGTCTTCGAACCACGTGTAGAAAGGCGCCTTCGATTCGTCGAGCACCTTGGTGAAGGGCTTGTTCCAGCTTAGCGTCTCGCGAGCGAGGCGCCCCCAGAAGCCTTCGTAATCGCGCTCCGCTTCGGCGGCGAGCGCCCGGTACGCGTCCATGCCGGAGATCGCTGCACCTGCCACTGCTTCAGCGGAGGGCGGGAAAACACGGCGTTCCTGAAGAACCGATTCAATCGCAGACATCGACAACCCCTTGGTGAAGATAAAACGTAACCTGTACTGACGCCCCCGTGGCACGCCAGGTTTCGTGTCGAGCGCAGGGGCAGGTGCCTCCTGATTCCTCGACGCCCCGGCCACGGATGCCTCGTCGCTCGATGCGACGGTCCAACTGCCGACATGTTGTGACAATAATTGTCGCAACTTACCCGCTACTTACGTCTGGGGGGAGGTCGCGCCTCAATTGCCAGGATACCTAGGGCTGTTATGTTAGCCGATGCGCTGATGCACTGTCATGCAAAGCGGCTGCGCCGTCTGTGGTCGAATCGATCGCAGACGGCGCACGGTCGGCATCAGGGTTTCACCGGATACAACATTGGACAGATACGATGGTCAGTGTTAACCCGTAATTCGGTGCCACCACGCGCCCTTCGCGTTGCAGCGCAGCGTGGACAATGCGGCTCGCGGATTTGCACCGCTTGCGCCTCCGTCAAGTGCTTGCCGTTCGCCGCGTCTGCTAGCACATGGCCTGCGTTCAGTTGTCGGTTCACCTCGTCCCTGATACCCGCGTAAAGCAGAGGTGCGGTTTCGGCAATCGTGGGCCGACCACCTTGTTCGGCCTGGAGTTGCAGATGTCTTTCGAGTTCGTCGTCCGCATGCTGGCCGATTATTTGCCTCACGTCATCAGGCGTCATATGTAGGTTTTGCGCAATTTGCGCCTCCGGAACGCCTCTCGATATCTGCCTGATAACTTCAGATGCCGTTGGATCAATGTGTCCCGCCTGCTGCGCCGGGATTTCCCTCCCTGGCGCGTCGATGCCCGCTGCTGCTGGATCCTCGCGTCCGGGTTGAGGGTCACGCTGGCGCTTTGCTGGCGGCGATGAGGGTTCCCCCCCGGTAGCCAACACCCACGACGAACAGAAGGTGCGGATCCGGCATCACAACTGGAGGACCACAGCAGCCTGCCGGCCTACGCCAAACATATTTTGGATACCTATATATAGATACGCCAATCGTCAATTCAATCACTCTACCATTGCTGAACCCGGAACCCATTTCATACCGTCGGCAACGCGGTTCCGGCTGTCCAGCTCAAGCCGACTTTTTACTTCAGGAACATCGACATGCAGGCATCCATGCAGATCAACAGCCCGCTGCTCTCGCTCCAGGGAAACCTGAGCCTTTTTGGCGGCCACCCACAGTCGCAGTTTTCTCCTGCTGCAGGGTTCAACGGCGGCCGCGCACAGTCACAGTTTTCTCCTGCCGCAGGGTTCAACGGCGGCCGCGCACAGTCACAGTTTTCTCCTGCCGCAGGGTTCAACGGCGGCCGCGCACAGTCGCAGTTTTCTCCTGCGGCAGGATTCAACGGCGGCAACGCACTGCCACAGTTTTCGTCTATCGCAGGTTTCAACAGTGGTCGCAATCCGTCCAGCCAGATGTCGAACATGACGGGCGGCTTCTCGAAGACGTCGTTCTCCGTCTTCAGCCAAACCACTGGGAATGGCCAGAGCAGTACGTACGTTGCGCAGGGCACTACCGTCAATCGAGGCCCGGTGGCGAACCAGCAGCCGGCACGCTGGGGTGGCGATGACCATGGCGGCGGAAACCGCTTCGACGGCGTGCGCGGTTCGTCGCGCAACGACTGCGGCTGCCATGACTCGGGCAGGTCTAACCAGACGCAGTGGAGCAACACGGAAGTCAGCAACAACAAGGCGGGCGTCGATCTCGGCAACTACAAGCTCGACTTCGACAAGTCGGATTCGTCGATGACCATGACCAACAAGAATACTGGCGATACGACGAAGATCTGGGGTGATCCGCATCTCGACCAGCACGCCAACAGCGCCAACAAGTCGTCGGCGATGTTCAACGGCCCAATGACATTCCAGTTGCCGGACAATACGAAGGTCACCGTCGGCACCCAGCCGGCTGCGAACAACAAATCCGTCTCGTATGCGGATCAGGTCACGGTCACCCGCGGCAATCAGGCATACCAGGTCACCGGCCTGAGCGAGCAAAACAAGGCAGGCCTCAGCGTGCAGAAGAGTCGCGACGGCCGCGCGCTCGATGCCGCCACGCCGGATGGTTACACCGTCGTGGCGGCCCGCGACGGCAGCGGCTGGATCGATCCAAAGACCGGCAAACAGCCGACCGCGAGCGATCTCAAGAAAGCCAACGCCTAAGCGCGCTGCACGACGTCTGAGGCAATGGCATCAGCCGTTGCCTCCCCATCCATGCCGCATGCAGCCGTTGAATGCGTGCGGCATCCAGTCCGCATGAAGGCTCCCCAGATGTCGCGTCCTGGTGCCGGGGCACAACCGGAAGACATCCGCGTATTTGGTAATGCATCAGATCAAGGCCGTCTCGATGAAGGACAGGAGGACGGTCGGGATGGTGCCTGCGATATCTTGAACTGCCCCAACGGTTGGACATCAGTCCAACCGTTGGGGCAGTTCTGCTTGAATGGCCTGCGGTAAGCCATCTATCGCAGGCGCTTTGCAATTAAAGTCGTTGTAGCTCCTATTGCAACTGTTGCAACTCCTGATCTAGGGTGTGTAGTCGACGGTTCGTGTCAGCGAGACGAGCCTGCAACATGTGATACAGCTGCGCCTGTTCAAGACCCGTCCGGTTCGCGTGCTGGGGACCGGGAAACTGACGGAGCTGGTTTTCCAGATCTTGCCGCTGCAGCAGTAAAGGCTGTCGCTGATTTTCCAACTGCGCGCGCTGCATCTGCAGATCCTGCTGGAGGTTGACTTGTTGCTCCGCCCCGATGCCGGGCCGCTTAGCATCTCCGCCCCCGCCCTTGAGGCCGACATCGTTGTGGACCTGCCAGTTGCCGTTCTCGTCAGTTCTGACGGGATATTGATACTTTGTCGGATTGTCCGGGTTATAAACACGCCACGTGCCATTGTCCCTGTCGTACCGGACCGGCCAGGTCTGATCGCCTGATTTGATTAAAGCCTGCCCCTTGTCGTCCCTGAACACACCCGGACTGTGCGGATCGGCCTGCAGGTTACCGGCCGGTTTGCTCGCGTATTGCGCGGGTACATCGAACTGTGTGCCGCTCGTGGATGGCGCGCTCGTCCCGGGGGCGCGTGCCTGTGACGCATCGGCCGGGGCTTTACCCGCCTCCGCCGGGGCCGTCTGCCGTTGATCTGTCTCTCGTGGCGCTGCCTGTGGATGGCGAGTCTGCGTCTGCACCGCCGGCGCTTGAGTTGTCTCCGGTTGCGCGGTCTGCCGTTGAGCCGGCTGTGGGGAGATCGTCTGCGCCTGATCGGCCGGCGGTTGAACCGCCTCCCCTTGAGCGGGCTGCTTGCCGGCCGGCGCACGCTCACGCCCAACGGGTGAAGCCTCCGGTGGCGCGGGCTGCTTGCCTGGCTTCATCAGCACAGACTCATCGGACGGGACGCTCACCGAAGGCTTGCCTGCCGGCCGGGACGTGGTCAAACCTTCTTCCGCGTCTGGCTGGACGTTCGGCGCCGCGAGCACCGGGGTGCCATCCTCCTCCTTCTCGCCAGCGATCCCGCGCGTGATCTGCAGTCCCTCGCCGACAACGGGCAACTTTTCCAGTACCTCATCGACCTTCGTGCCGGCTTTCTCTCCGCTACCTGACGGATCGCCCGACGCCATGTCACCGATCTTGCCCAAGGTTTGTCCCGGATGCGTCGCACCATCCTTGAAGCCCCGCCAGAAGACGTCCCCCTGCGTGGCGTCCTGACTGGTGTCGCGAGGAGAACCAGGTACCGGGTGGCTCGCGACATGGATCGGCGTGCCGTTAGTACCCAGCTTGAACTCCGTTGCAACGTTGTCGCGCGTGCCGTCAGCGTGAGGCGCCTGCGCGGGGTCCGTGACGGCAATTGACTGGGAACTCACCTCGAGCGAACCAGGGTTCGGCGTGCCACCGGCAAGCCCGGCAGCGGACGCGGAGGCATTCGCATTCACATCCTCGCCCGTGGAGGTATCGAATATCGCAGGTCGCACAGTTGGCTGGGCAACCTGTCCACCAGGTTGCTCTGCTGCAACCTGACCGGGATCGTTCTGCCGACTGCTGGCTGATCGGATTTCCATTTCATGTTCCTCATCTGAATGAAGTATCGGACTCGGCTTTGCCGAACACGTCTCCGGTGAAGACGTGCCCAACCATTGGAACCCTGGAACTCCCTCTCGAGGTCGTATCTATTCAGCACCGCGCGGCCGAACCGCCATGTCCGTTTATCTCCAACACGCCACCGCCGCCTACGCATGGCGATCCAAACCAGCCGGGACCGTCGAACACATGACACAAACCGGACCACGATGGCTAACACCCGCAGCGTACTGAAGCTGCGAACCCGGCCACTCGACTGGAAAATCGCCCAGGCCGCCGGCGCAGGTCAAACATATTTTGGACATCTATACATAGGTACGCCGATCAGCGATTCAATCGCCCTACCATTTCTAAACCCGGAACCCACTCCATACCGTCGGCAACGCTGTTCCGGCTGTCAATCTCAAGCCGACCTTTTACATCAGGAATATCGACATGCAGGCATCCATGCAGATCAACAGCCCACTGCTCTCACTCCAGGGCAACCTGAGCCTTTTTGGTGGCCACCCACAGTCGCAGTTGCCGTCTGCCACGGCGTTCACTGGCGGTCGCGCACAGTCACAGTTTTCTCCTGCTGCAGGGTTCAACGGCGGTAAAGCACTGCCGCAGTTTTCTTCTCCCGCAGGTTTCAACAGCGGTCGCAACCCATCCAGCCAGATGTCGAACATGATGGGCGGCTTCTCGAAGACATCGTCCTCGGTCTTCAGCCAAAGCACAGGGAATGGCCAGAGCAACACGTACTTCGCGCAGAGCACCACTGTCAACCGAGGCCCGGCGGCGAACCAGCAGCCGGCACGCTGGGGCGGCGATGACTATCGCGGCGGCGGCCGCTTCGAGAGCAGCTCTTACGACAGTGTGCGCAGTTCGTCGCGCAACGACTGCGGTTGCCATGACTCGGGCAGATCCAACCAGACGCAGTGGAGCAACACCCAAGTCAGCAACAACAAGGCGAGCATCAACCTCGGCGACTACAAGCTCGACTTCGACAAGTCGCATTCCTCGATGACCGTGACCAACACGAAAACCGGCGACACAACGAAAGTCAGGGGTGACCCGCATCTCGACCAGCACCTCAACAGCGCCAGCAAGTCGACGGGGACGTTCAACGGTCCGATGACGTTCGTGCTGCCGGACAATACGAAGGTCACCGTCGGCACCCAGGCGGGCGCGAAGAACAAGTCGGTCTCGTACGCGGACCAGGTCACGATCACCCGCGGCAATCAGGCATACCAGGTCACCGGTCTGAGCCAGGAAAACAAGGCAGGCCTGAGTGTGCAGAAGAGCCGCGACGGTCGCGCGCTCGATGCCGCCGCGCCGGATGGTTACACCGTTGTGGCGGCCCGCGACGGCAGCGGTTGGCTCGACCCGAAGACCGGCAAGCAACCGACCGCGCACGACCTCAAGAAAGCCAACGCGTAAGCGCACAGCGCGAAGCTCGAGGCAACGGCGCCAGCCGTTGCCGCCTCATTCATGCCGCCCACACCTGTTGAATGCGTGCGGCGTGCAGCTGGCCAGCATGAAAACCCCGCCGGGCGTCGGGACTCAACCGGGAGACATACGCGCATGTGTTGCCGCCTGCAGATGCCAGGCGTCCCGATGTGTTAGCCGCAACAGGAGGCGCGGCGAGGGGCGCGCTGGCGACGAATGCGCAAGGCGCCAGTCGAAACCAGAATGCGGTGCCATCAGGCGCGTCGCCGACAACCGTCAACCCCGCGCAGGCACTTGTCGACAGATACGATGGCGGCAGTGGTCCGTTGCGCAGCTACACGGGCGATCATCGCAACATGATGCTGCTGGGAAAAGCGGAGAAACTCGCCATGACGGGCCAGCCGCGGGAGCACATGATGCACATGGAAGCCGTTATCGGACTCGGGGCGGAACTCGCGCAGATGGACAACGCGAAGCGGGCGGATTACGCCGCCCGGGCGTTCAGCATCCTCAAGCAACCGGAGGATCAGCAGGCGGCGGCCTACACGGCGATCAGTCATGGGTTGCCCCCGGCGGACGACCATTATGTGGAGAATCTGGCGAAAAAGTACCTGGACACCGTGCAGGACATCGATCAGAAAAGCCGGCAGACGACGCGCGATGCCGTGGACCGAATAATCGACAGGTATGTGCTAGACAGTCTCGGAAGCTTTCCGTGATAGCTCCATGCCGTACAAGGCGGGCGACCCGCGCCACTCTTTTCACTGCGGCACTACCCACCGTCCCGCGCGCCGCACGCCACGCGCGCGACAGCCGCCCGCCAGCGGTGCTTTGCATCGTCATGCCGGACTCGCTCGACATGCCAGTCCCGCAGCGCCTGGCGCGCTTCGTCGTGTGCCAACGCATGTGTACGCTGCGCGTCGCTCAGTTGTCGATGCAACGCCGGCGTCCTTCCATCGTGCGCGCGCAGCGTCGCATGCCACTGCCCACCGGCGCGCTGGTCGCGTCGGCAGAACGCGAGGACGCGCTGCCGTTGCGCGGTGTGTCGGTCCAGCGCGGCAGCCTGCTCGGCCACCGCAGCCGCCGCGTGCCGCTCACGCCGGCGCGCATCGACCAACGTTCGGAGCTTGCGGCGCAGCCGGACAGCACGCACCCGCACGAGCAACCGCCACAGCCTCGCCTCCTGCGCCGCGCTGCGCATTACGCCGGGCGCCCTTCGCCGCATAACCCGTGCAGCAGCGCACGCGTTTCAGCCCACCCGCTGCACTGGTCGTACGGTTGCTGCAGAAATCGCTGGATCGCCGGACGCAGGTCGATCGCACGATCCGTCTCGACATCGTTACCCCGCTCGTATTCGCCGATCTGCAACAGCATCTCGACATCCTCATAACGCGCCAGCCAGTCGCGCACGCGATTCGCGTCGGCACGCTGCACCGCATCCGCGACGCGGTTCATCAAGCGGCTGCGGCTCTTCAGGATATCGATTGCCGGATAATGCCCGGCTGCACCCAGCTTCGACGAAAGCTGAATATGTCCGTCCAGCAACGAACGCGCCTCTTCCGCGACCGGATCCGATAGATCGGCCTCGTCGGCGAGCACCGTATAGAAAGCGGTGATGCTGCCTTGTGCCGTCACACCGGCCGATTCAATCAGTCGCGGCAACTGCGCGAACACGCTCGGCGGAAAACCACCGCGCAACGGCGGCTCGCCGACCGCCAGTCCGAGCTCGCGCAACGCACGCGCATAGCGCGTCAGCGAATCAAACAGCAGCAGCACATTACGTCCGCTCGCACGCAAGTCGGCCGCAACTTTCGCCGCCAGTTCCGCCGCCTTGATACGCTCCGCCGCAGGACGGTCGGAGGTCGCGGCGATCACGATGGTCGACGCACGCCGGTGTTCGAGATGGTCGTGAATGAATTCGCCTACCTCGCGACCGCGTTCGCCTATCAAGGCAACCACGATCGCGTCGGTCGACGCGCCGTTCGCGATCATGCCCATGATCGTGCTCTTGCCGCCGCCCGCCGGCGCGAAGATCCCCGTGCGCTGACCGACGCCGCAGGTCAGCAGGCCGTCGATCGCCCGCACGCCGGTCGCAAACGGTGTGGCGATCACCGGCCGCTCGAGCGGATTGAGCGTCGCCCCTGCCTCGTCCCGCACCACAGCAGCGGTCGTAAGCATGGGTGGCGCAAGCCCTCCGTCGAGTGGTTTGCCGAGACCGTCCACCACCCGTCCGAGCAGCCCTACTGCGTCGAACGTGCCCCATGCGGAGCCGCAGCCCTGCACTTCGGTAATGTCCGACAGGCCGGCCAATCCGGCGAGCGGCATAACCAGGGTGCCATCGTGCGCAAACCCGACCACTTCGCCATACTGAGCTTCGAGTGTATCCGGGCGCACCAGCCGCACTTTCTCGCCGATTCGCAACGACACCCCCACTACCCGCGCAATCACGCCACGCGCTTCAACCACCCGGCCGCGTAACGCCGGCGCGGACATAAACGTGGGCACACTATTTCCAGGCGATCGCATGAGGTCCTCCTTTATGCAGCACCAAGTGTCGCGACCGTCTGGACACGGAAGACATCGAGCGGAATCTCTTCGATCGCCAGCACCTCGATGCGCTGACCGAAGTCCCGCAACAACCGCGCAAGATGCGGACGCAGGACTGCATTGGTAACGATCAGGCCTATCCCTGACAGGTCCGCCGTAAAGACCTGCTGCGCCCGCATCAATTCTTCAGCGGGCAGCACGCACTGCGGTTCGCCGTCGATGCCGCTTCTGATCTGAGCTTCGAGACTGGCTTCCCATGCAGCGTCCAGCACAGCCGTGGAAAGGGTCCACGTTCCGAGGTCAGCGTAGCTGCGCACGAACTGCCGCCCGAGCTGGATGCGCGCTTCCCGCACCATCCGGTCGATCGTGCGGTCCCCCGCCGGCACGCGTACGACAGCTTCGAGAATCGCGCGCAGGTTGCGAATCGGCACATGCTGCAGCAGCAGTTGCCGCAGCACGCTGGCGAGCTGCACCGTGCTCGCGGCCTGCCCTGCCTGCGCGACAAGCTCGCGAAATTCGATCGCCAGTTGATCGAGCAGGAAGCGCGTCTCCTGCGTGCCGAGAAAATCGGCCGCCGAACGTTGGCAGACTTCGGTGAGGTGATCGCATAGCGCTTCGTCGACGGTCGCCTTACGGATTCCCGGATCGTCGATCGACGCGACCTTCGCGGTCGGCACCCAGACCGATTTCGCGGCGCGCGGCCGGTAGCCCTCGACGCCGTCGAACGTAATGAGGCCCTCATCACCGCTCACCAGCGTATGAGCGGCGACCAGCGTGCCACTCGCAAATGGCACGTCCTCGATATCGATGATGTAGCGCTCAGGCTCGAGCCGCTGATCGCGCAGCAGTGCAAGACCTGGAAACGGCACGCCCAACTCGACCATCAGATTGCGGCGCAACTGGCCGAGTTGCCGGTTCAGCGCCTCGGGACGCAAAGCTTCGAAGGCCTTGAGGCCGAGCCGCAACCGCAAGGTCGCGCTGGTGCCCAATTCGACGTCGTCGAGGATGCGTGGCACGTAGTTGCCGCCGTCGCGCGTCATTTCCGGCATCAGCGCGCGCTGCGAGTTCGACGCGACCGCGGCGTTGCGGATCAAGGTGAGCGCAAGCGCGATCAGCAAGCCGCCGGCAACCGCAAACTGGATGTGCGGAAAACCCGGGATCGCCGCCAATGAGAGACACGCCACGCCGGCCATCCCGATCGCCTTCGGATGCACCGCCAGTTGCCGGTAAATGTCGCCGCCGAGATGGGCGTCCGCACCATCGGCCGAAGCGACGCGTGTGACGAGAATACCCGCCGCCACCGACACGATCAGCGACGGAATCTGCGACACCAGCCCGTCGCCGACGGTAAGAATCGTGTAGGCGTGCAGCGCATCGCTGAACGACATGCCGCGCTGCGCGATGCCGACCGCCAGTCCGCCGACGATATTCACCAGCGCGACGACAAGGCCCGCCACCGCATCGCCCTTGACGAACTTCATCGCACCATCGAGGGAGCCATAGAAGTACGTCTCGCGCTCGAGCGCCGCGCGCAGCCGGCTCGCCTGCGCGGCCGTGACCACGCCGTTGCGCATGTCGGCGTCAATGCTCATCTGGCGCCCCGGAATGCCATCCAGGGTAAAGCGCGCGGCCACTTCGGCTACCCGGTCCGCGCCCTTCGCGACCACGATGAACTGGATCGCAGCAAGCACGATGAACACGACCAGCCCGACGGCAACGTTGCCACCCACCACCATCTCGCCGAAGGCACCAATGATCTGGCCGGCATGTGCATGCAGCAGGATCATCTTGGTCGACGCGATCGCCAGCGCGAGACGCAGCAACGTGGTGATCAGCAACAGCGACGGGAAACTCGCGAGATCCGCAGCCTTCGAGACATACAGTGTGGTGCTCAGCATGGTCAGGCTGGCAGCGAAGCTCACACAGATGAACAGATCGAGCACGAAAGGCGGCACGGGCACGATCAGCAGTGCCAGCACGGCGAGGATGCCGATGCCGACGGCAAGGTCGGCGTGACGCGCAAAAAAGGCCGATAGATCGTAGCGGCTGAGGATGGAACGATTCAACATGTTATTGACCAAGCTCCCGATGAAGCGCGCGGCGACGGCTTTTTACGTAGGGATCGCCTTCGTCGTCGCGGTATTCCCGTTTAATTTCGTTCTTGTCCATGCGCAGACGGCGCAGCCACAGAAAACGCTGGATGAGATAGTCGGCGACGGCAGGTGCAATCTGCGATGCGGCCATCCAGGCAAGCAGGTGCGAGTGCGATGTCGCCGTATAGCCGAGGTGAACCGGCAACGAAAACGCCCAGATGGGCGCAAGCTGCCGTAGCCACGCGACGACCGCCTGAACGAACAGAAATAGCAGGATCGCGAACTGCAGCAGCGTGAGCACGGTGTCCCACAAGAGGCGCAGACTGAACAACTGCTTGAGCCCGTTGACCGGGTTCAGACGCTTCAGGTCGAGCGACACACGCTTCCACGCGATTAGCCCGCGCGTCTGCATCAACTCGGGCACCAGAACGGCGAGCGCCCCGACGCCAAGCGCCATCAGCGCCGATGGCATGACCGCGCTCAACGCCGCGAGCGTCGACACGAGCCGATCGCCGAATGGACGCGTGGCGTCCAGCGTCGTCACATGCAGGATCAGTCTGGTGAAGAGCCCATACAAACGCGGCGCCTCGATGAACAGATACAGCCACCAGCAGAGGCCGCTGAACGCCACGGTCAAATGCGTGCTCTTCGCGATCTCGCCGTCCTGCCGTGAGCGGCGGATCCGCTTGGGGGTTGGGGCTTCGGTCTTGTCGCTCATTGCAGATGGATCACGTGAGCAAACGCGGCGCGCAACTGTGCGAACAATGGGGGCACGCTAAGCATGGCGGCAAACGACAGGATCAACGCCTTGACGGTGCGTGCGGTGGCAAACGGGTTGAGTCGCTTCGCGTGCCGCGACATCAGCCCGAACGCGACATCGACCAGCAGCACGAGGCCGAGCAATGGACTGGCGAGCCGCACGCCTTCGGTCAGCGCCACGGCCAGGTCGCGCAGCGCGAGTTGCCGAAACACGTCGACCAGATCGACGCGCCAACGGCCAGGTGGCCACAGCACCCACGCATCCGTGAAGAAGCCGAACAGGAGCGGCAAGCCAGGTCCCGTGAACATCGTCAACGCGGCGAACTGCGAAAACAACGTTTCGAATAACGCAGCTTCCTGCTGGAAGTGCGGATCGTAAACTGCCGCGCTTGCGTAGCCGCCCTGCTGGTCGAGCACCGCGCCAGCCGCCGAGGCTGCATGAAAAATAGTGCCGAGCAGCAGTCCGAGCGCCGCACCGGTTGTCACCTCTAAAAAGATTGCCGGTAGCAGTTGCGGCGGCAAGCCGACCTGTCGCGGCAGCATGGCCAGCGCGAGCATCATCGGCAGCCGCAACAGGATCCCGAGCGAGCCGCTTTGGCCAAATGGAATCAGGGATAGTGCCACCGCCGGCCTGATCGTACAGAACGCGAAGCCCTCGAGATAGTCGATGTAGTCCATGCTCAATGCAAACGCCCCGCGGCGACAAAGGTAAACACATGGGAAAGAAAGCGCGCGAGTTCGCGGCTCGCCCAAGGCGCGGTCACGATCAGCACCGCGCCGACGCAGATGATCTTTGCCCCGTAGGGCAAGCTCTGATCCTGAATCTGCGTAATTGACTGCAGCAGTCCAATCAATAAGCCGACCACGGTCGCGACGGCAAGCGCGGGCAGCGATAGCCAGAACACCAG
The DNA here is from genome assembly GCA_900142905.1 of Burkholderia sp. GAS332. Taxonomy (NCBI): domain Bacteria; kingdom Pseudomonadati; phylum Pseudomonadota; class Betaproteobacteria; order Burkholderiales; family Burkholderiaceae; genus Burkholderia; species Burkholderia sp. GAS332. Next base: position 3,713,989 of record FSRV01000001.1, read on the forward strand.
CATGAGCGCATCGCTGGACAAGGTGGCAAGAGTGGGGACACTGTTCATTTGACATAGCCGACAATAAGGCCGTGAATCAGCTTCGACATGCCTGACACCGAAACAAAGACGAAAAGCTTCAATGGAATCGACACGGTGCTCGGCGACAGCATCACCATGCCCATGGCGGTCAGTATGTTGGCAACCACCAGATCCACCACCAGAAACGCGATATAAAGCAAAAAACCCACTTCGAAGCCGCTCGATATTTCGCTGATCAGAAACGCCGGAATCAGCAATTGGAGATCGGTCTCGTGAGCGTCGTGCTCCGGATCGATCCGCTTCGCGGCGCCGACGAGAAATTTCCGTTCGTCGGCCCGCGAATGCGTCAACATGAATTCGCCGAGCGGGCCGCGTACCGCCTGAAACAGTTCGAGGGCACGCGGCATGACCACTTCGCCGCTATCGCCGGTCGGCAGCGCGGCCTCGATCTTTGCGATGGTCGGCGACATGACGACCAGCGTCGCCGCGAGCGCGATCCCCGAGATCACCAGGTTGCTCGGCGCCTGCTGCACGCCGAGCGCCGAGCGCAGCAGCGTCAGCACGATGCTGAACTTCGTGAACGAAGTCATCATCGTCACTACGAGCGGTAGCAGGCCGAGCATGAAGAACATGCTGACCATCTGCAGCGGATCGAAATGGTCGGTCATGCCGGCAGATCCCCCTGGGTCAGCCGGGTCACGCGCACGCCTAGCGAACCTTCGATATCGATCAGCTCGCCGCGTGCAAACGGAACGCCCTGGCAAAGCAGCGTGACCGTTCGCTCACGCGCGGGTAGCCGGAACGCGACGATCGATCCCTGCCGCAGATGGGCCAGTTCAGCAACCGACAAGGACAGCGTGCCGAGCACCGCTTCGAACGCGAAAGTCAAGGCGTCGATCGGCAACAGTTCGCTGGTCACTTCTACCGGCGTGGTTTCATCATTCAGGACTTGGTCTACCATGGTGTACTCCTCAGTAAAGTTCAACAAGATCCGGCACGCGCCCAACCGCAATGGCACGCGCAGGTAACACGAATCACGGTCGAACAGCAGCGCGTCGCCCACCGCGACCTTGCGCAAACGCGGCAGCGACATTGACGGCCCCGGCATACAGATCGGCAACCGCACGTACAGGCGGCGCAGCAGCACCTCGCTGGGCAGCCGCGCCGGCATGCGTCGTTGCAGCCATGCATCGACCGCGGGACTGCAAAGCGAGAAATGAGCAGCTCGGCCGCTCGCCACATGCGTGACGGCGAGGCCGTATGCGCCTGCTTGGGGGACGGCGTCGAACGCGACGCCGGTGAGCTCGATCGTGAAACCGAACAGGCCTTCCAGAGCGCACAACCAGTCGCTCAGTGCGTCGACGACGTGCGTCAGCGCAATGTCACCGCGCTCGTTGATCACCGACGGCGTCAGTTCCGGCAACAGCGCGCCGGCATCGCACGCGGCAATGAACGGCGCTTGCGATGCCACGCCGGACACCAGCAGCGGATAACGCTCCCGGCACGGCTCGAACTCCAGCGTGAAGCGCTGCGAGCCGACGCGCACCGCCTGCGGTCCGCCGAAGTGCCGGATCGCCAGGTTGTGGCGCTCGACATCCGCCAGCGCGACAGTTTCCATGTCCGGCCAAAGACTCATGCCGCCTCCCGCACGAACGGACGTCGAAAAACGCCAACCATGCCCGGCGAAGGGGGCCGCGTAGGCGGGAGTGCAAGCGGCGCAGCCAGCGCGGCCAGCGTCTGGCGCAGGTCGTGCCCGATCGTGTCGAGTCTCGTACGCCCTGAACTGTCAGCCAGGTCATAGGTACGCAGCACCGCGGCCACGCCATCGCGGATGCCGCGCTCCAGCGAGCGCAACTGCACCTTCAGACCGCCATCAATCACGCCGGCCTCGGTTTCGATGACGCACGAATGAGCGGGCAATCCCGCATCGGCCAGTACCGTGCAAAACGGCGTGCCGAGTTCCCGCTCGATCGATGAGATCAGCTGCGTCGCATCCTCGAACGCCGCCGGCGCAACCCGCACGGAAACGAGCCGTTGCGACTGTGCCACGGCAACCGCGCGCCGCAGTTGATTGGCCAACGCCGCTGACGGCGGTAGTTCGCCGACAATATCGCTCACCGCGCTCAGTACGATCTGCGTCAGCCGGTCCTCCAGACGATGAGCGGCGAACACCGCTGCAGCAGTGCGTCCAACCTGTTCGCGCAGCGCGGCAGCATTGCCGGCCGAGTGGCCCCGACGCCACGCTCGGCGTTTGAGTTCGCGCGCCTGCACCGCGAGGCTGTTGCGCTCATGTGACGCTTCGGCCGCGCGCTCCGCTTCGACGGTACGCAAGCCTTCGAGCGACACCAGTTCCAGCGCGCTCAAATGTCCATCAGATTCAATTCTCCATGGGCCCATTCGACAGATCAGCATGGGTGACCCTCCATCAAACGCCGCGCGTCGGCAACCAGCTCCCGCGCGTCAACCGCAGATAGTCCGTGCACGCGATAGCACGCCGCGGCCTCCGACATCTCGCGCGGCAAGCGCAAGCCCCACCAGAATGCATAGCGAGCGTCCCCGGCCGCTTGCATCGCCAGCGCCAGACCGAGCGCCGTCATCTCGCGCCGGCTGAATAGCGACGGTGTCGGCTCGACCGTCAGGTCGGCGGTGTCGGCGCGCGGATGCCGTTGAATCGCGCCAAGCAGGCGTGGCGCGACACCGGCCGCAAACGCGGCACGGGCCTGCGCGGCGACCACGCGGCGCAACGAACGCGCGAATGCGAGCGCTGCGACGATTCGGCACAAGCGCGCGCACGCCGGCCGTGGCCAGAGCGGGAGCATGGACGGCACGTCCGCAAGCGTCACCCGAACCAGTTGCGGGTAACGGTCGAACAAGAATGAATGTGCGGCACGCGCGACACGCTCGTTACGGATGGAATGCCCGGATTCGAGCCAACTGCGATGCGCCCAGTAGGCCGGTGCGCAGGTATAGGCGTGCTTCATGCATGCTCTCCGGTTCGGGTTGCGGACTTCGATGGGATTTCGGCGGTGTTTGCGGTGTTTGCCTCGGACGCATCGTGCGTTGCTTCCTGGACGATCTGCCCGGGATTTTCAGCTGGTGTCCCGGCGTCGCGGCTGCGCGTTTTCCGCTTGAACCACGTGCGTGCCTTAGCACTCCAAAACCACATGAATCCAGCCACCAATAGCGCTAGCACGGTCAACGCGCATAGCACTACCGTGGTCCGCGACTGCGCTTTACCCTCGTCTTGCTCGCAAGTCGTCACTGCGACGCCGCCTGCCGCACTGGCGATATCGGCTCCGTCCGCGCAGAGGCCTGGAAAGATCAGTACCGGCGTCACCGGCAGCAGTGTCAGCGACACGCGCGCGGGCGTCAGCCCCTCCACACCGCCTGCCACCAACGCGCGAATCCGGTCGCGCATCAGTTCGAGGTTGTAGTCGCTGCGGTAACGCATCATCACGGACGCAGACGGCAGCGTGTCTTTCGCGGGATCCATTGGATCCTTTTCGGGTAGCACGATGTGCACGCGAGCGAGCAGCACGCCGTCCATCTTTTCGAGCGTCTCGGACAACTCCTGCGACAACCCAAACACGTAACGGACGCGGTCCTCCTCCGGGCTCGAGATCAACCCTTGGCGGCTAAACAGCTCACCGAGATTCGCGTGCCCGCCGCGTGGTAGTGCATACGCGCTGGCCAGCTCGGTGGCGACCACTGCATCTGCGTCGTCGACCGAGATGTTCCAGGTCCGGTCCGCATTGCGCTCCTTGTAGCCGTTGATACCGTGGTGGCTCAGCGCGGCGACGATGCGGTTCGCCTGGTCCTCGTCCAGGCCTTCAAATAGGGAAGTTCGGCAGCCGACGAGGAAAAGCAGCACCGGCAGCAGGATCAGAGCGCGCCGCATCAGCTTCGTTGCGTTAGTGTCTGGATACTGCGGCCGACGTCTTCGGCGACGTTTTTTATTACCTGTATAGTCACCTGATAGTTGTTCATCACTACGTGCAACTCCAGCAATGCGATCGTCGATAATTTCCCCGAGCTTAACTGGCCAAGGTGCTGCCGCACTTGCTGTGCCGACATATCCTGCGCATCCTGCGCGCTCGCAAACAGGCGCTCTAGTCGCGAATCTCCATAGCCCCCTTCGTTAGCGGATAGACCGGTGACAGGAGAAACATGGGCCACGGCGCTGGTTTGTTCTGGCATGGTGGTAGGGAATTGCAACATATCAATGGCTGCCTCGAATGGTCAGTCGCTTAATGGTTGAATGGGAAGCCGCGTTTTGCGCAACGTGCGCCGCGCTAGCGGTATAGGTATAGGGCGCGCATTCGGGCAACGCGAGGAACGCCTCTGCCATCGAACTCGCGTTAGGCTCGTTGCCGTCCGCCACGGTCATCAGCATGCGTACGCCGAGCGCATGACGTCCTTCTAGAACCTGACACACGCCGAGCCAGGCCCGCGCCAGCGCGCTGTCGGGTACAACGTCCACCGCACGGCCGAAGAGCAACGACGCACGACGGTAGTTCGCGCGATCGAGTTCGACCAAACCCAGCCCGATGTACGGAAAGGCCCGTCGCGGGTATATCAACGCCAGCCGATCAAACAGATAACGCGCCTCATCGAAGCGTTGATAAGCGCGGGCGAAATGACCTATGGAAATGACCAGTTCCAGTGTGTCGTCCTGCATCTGCAATGTCTCCCGAAGACGCCGCGAGGGCGTCTTCGTCCCAGTTAAAGAATCGTTAGCGAACGCTCTTCGCACAGTCCTTCGTCACTTCCCCGATGCTCGTCACCAGACCGTTGCAGGCCGTGCGGACCGATTGCAGCTTGTTGTTCTCATTTGTGAGGTTCTGCACATCGACGGGATTCGACTGATTTCCAGCATTTGCCGCATTGCCCGCATTGCCCGCATTGCCCGCATTGCCCGCATTCCCAGCCTGCTGTGTGCTGCTTGACATGGCCTTGTTTCCTGCCTTTCTCACGCTATCACTTGCGTTGCTATCCAATGCGTATGAAAGTTGGACAGCTTCGTTTCCGGTGAGGGGTCCGCTTCCGTTGATCGCCATATTTTCTATTCCTAAATTTAATTTCGCACGTTTATGAAGCTCACGCTTCGTTCCACCACCTGCCGAGCCGCGCGCAAACACTCGACAAGCAGAATCAGTTCCTTTTTCGAAGCCGGCGAAGCGGTCATCAACGCGTCGTTCACGCGGTCAATTTCGGCACTGAGCCGGGCTTCGATCGCCTTGCGTCCGGCGCCATCGTCTTCCAGAAGTTGAGCTTCGATTGGCAAATCGACGAACTCGCCGAGCGTACTTTTACCCGCACTTTTTTTGACCATGGGCAGCATCGATAAAAAATTCGTATACCGAACCGTCGTCGTCGCGCGTGACATCCGCGGCACAAGCCGAGAGTCGCGTGATCCGTCCGATCGGCAGTCGCGCGCCGACGAAGTAGCGCACGCCCTGCGCATCCGTGAGCCAGAACGCGTGACGGCTGGCAAGCAGATTCAGACCAAGCGCGTCGAGCGGCACGCGCACCCGCTCGCCTTGCTGCGCGTGGCCCGGAAAAGTGAGGTCACGCAACCCGTGAACCTCAGCGCGCGCCAGGCGAGCCACACGTACGTAGTCCCACGATTCGGGCGACAGAAACCCGTGCACATCAGGCAGCGTCGCGATGAATGCACCGGGTTCCGCGGTGTGCACCTCGGCGCCGCGGTAGTAGCGCGCAAGAAACTCGCCAACCTCCTCCTGCAACTGATCGAGCACAATCACATGCATCACCGGCGCCCGCTGCCGCGACCACGCGCTCGCGGTTAGCGCTGCCAGATCGGTGGCCGACTGCACGTAGCCTTCATAGACGAGCGCACCGGACTTCGGGTCGAGATGCGTGGTCACCAAGCGGAATGCTTCGTTGATGCGCGTCGTGCGCGGCACGCCCGACGATGGGTTCGACGAGATCCACGTCAGAAGCCCAAATACAACCGGCGTCGCCAAAACGATCGCCTTTGCCACGGGCGACGCATCGGACCATCGTTTCGCGAGATACGCGAGCGGCGCATTGCGCAGCAGATAGGCACGCTCGGCGTTGCGCGCCAGCGTCGCGCTCGGCGCATCACGGTCGCCGAACTGGAAAGTGACACTACCTACCGAAAACCACGCACCGCGCCCTAACAGCACTCGCCGTCCCGGCGGTATAGGTCGGCCGAACACGGCGACGTTTGCATGGTGCGCGACCACCGCGAGCGACGCGCCTTGAGATTCGACGGTGGCATGCTGCGGTTCGACACCCTCGTCGATCACCATCAGGTCCGCGTCCGCGCCACTCCCTATGCGTACCGGCCTCCCGGACGACAGCACCACCCTCGCACCGGTGTGCACGCCATCCATCACGACGATCAGCGCGTCAGCGGTCATGGCGGTTCTCCCACGGCATCTTTTGCACCGCCGGCAAACCAGGCGGAGTCAAGGACGATGGTGTCGACGACTGCGGCGTGTTTTGTACAACCGGCTGCGCTAGGCCCCGCAACGCGGCGTCGACGTTTAGCGAAATGTCTACAGCCATCGGTTGCACCGGTTCCGCGGTGCGAGGTGCGATAGGGGTTGGCGAAGCCGGTAGCACAGGCAAAGCGGCTGTGACAATCGCCGGTCGAGCCGGAATAGCGTTCGGACTAGAACTTGCGTTGCCCGACGTCGTGCCCGCGACGGCCTGCGTGCCATCCGGCGCACCGTCACCCGACAGCCGTTTGAGGCGCGGCGTGATCAGAATCAGCCGTTCGAGGCGCTCGTGCGTGGTTTGCGTATCGCGGAACAGCGCGCCCAGGTACGGCACGTCGCCGAGCACTGGCACCTTTGACGTGGTGTTTTCGCTGCGCTCGTATTGATAGCCACCTATCAGCAAACTCTCGCCGTCGCGCACGACCGCCTGGGTGACAACCGAATGGTTGTCGACCCGTGGAATGCCATCTACAAACGTCGTCGAGCTGAACGTGCCGTCTTCGATCTGAATGTTGAGCCGGATATTGCGGCGCGGGTCGCCGGTCGATTCGACACTCGGCGTAACCTTCAGCGTCAGCCCCGTATCTATATTGAAGAGATCCACAGCCTGGTTGCCCGCTACGCGCACATACACGGAACTGCGCGAAGTCAGCGCCGCTTCCGTGTTGTTCAGCGTCAGCACCTGCGGACGCGATAGCACACGCGCCTTGCCTGCGTCCTCCAATGCATGAATCTGTGCAAAGAGGTATTGCGCCGAGTTGCCGACCAGCGTCGCCAGATTCAAGCCGCTCGCCGCACTGGCTGCCGTCACCAGGTCCGGAGCACCGAAGCTGAGCGGTGCGCTCGCGGTTCCGGACGCGCCGTTGATACGCCCATTCGCGCCACCCCAATGCACGCCGAGCGAGCGCGCGGCATTCGAAGACACGTCGATCACCACCGCGTCGATCTCGACCAGTTCCTGCGGCTGGTCAAGCATCGCAATGGCGCGCTCATAATTCGGCATCATCGACACGATGTCGCTGATGATCACCGAGTTGGTGCGCTGGTCGGCGACGATGTTGCGTCGCGCGGGGGTTGCGACTGGCTTCGCGGTATCGGAGTCGGGTAGCGGCGGACGATCGACGTCGCCGATGGGCAGCGCGCCGCCCAGCCCCAGGCCAAGCAGGCTGGGTAGCGGAGGCGGCCCGCCGCGCGCGCTGCGGGCGGCGGCACGGGCATCTTCGGCGCGTGTGCCAGGTGCGCGAGGCGCAGTAGGCTGCCAGGTATCCGTCATCAACTGGTGCAGCAACGTAGCGACGCCCGGCATGACTTGCTCGCGCGCCCCAACCGTGAAATGAATGTCCTGCGCTTGCGCGTAGCGCAACGGGAAAACCCGGATGACGATCTCGTCGAACGAAGGCTCAACAGTGGTCTGCCGTTGTGCGTTATCGATTGCCTGCACGACCGCGTCGACGAATTTCGACGGGCCGGCAACCTTGACGGTCGTCGCCGAGTATTTGATCGGCAGACGAGCGTCGTCGAGATCCAGGTTGCGAAGCAAGGACGCGACCGCTTCGCGGGTCATCGGCGCAAACGGGATAACCCGGCTGCGCACGTCCGACGCGGTCGCGACATGTATCGCCTTGCCGTCGAAGTACCAGACGAGGCCGTAAGCCTCCACCAGTTGGGTGAATACATTGCCCGGCGTGTCGTCGAAGCGGCCATTGACCGCACCTTTGACGTCGCGGCCTATGTCCGCGCTCAAGCCCTCGACGGCGAGCACGTCGCGCAGCACGTCGGGCAGTGGCGCACCGTTCACGGCGTAGTGAATCTGCGCGCCCTGCCATACAGGCGTTGCGGCGTCGACCTTGGGTATCAACAGCACCGCCCAGACCACCAGCGAACCAGCGAGGCGACGTACGGCGGCCGAGGGCATGCACGGCGGCAAGCACGGCGGTTCGCCGCTGCCTCTCCTGAGAGCCGAATCGTTGAGTCGCGTGATAAGCATTAGAGAATCCCTGGCTACGTTTGTTGACTGCGTTAGCCTGAAATTTAATGGCGCTTCCTCCCACCTAGGTCATATACATGTAAGACACTCGCGAAAAAGCAGGCGCGGTGGCCGCCTGCTCCATTGTGCGAGTCAAACGAATACCAATATCCACCCCTCATCCGCGATCAAATTCACCCAATTGACTCGCCATCTCTAAATTAAGAAAAAATACCAATAGCGATAAGTCATACATCTGTATGACCTGTTCCCCCCGTGTAGAGCGAGGATTGATGGGTAGCCAACCTGATTAAACCGATCATGACAAACGACCCATTAAATTCACGTTGCACCGCCAAGGTTTTCTCAAAATTATTCATCGACTTTAAGGATTTCAACTCCTCAATCGGCATTTTGCGCAGCCCGAATTTCCGGCGCTCCTACACATGCGGGTGACACGCTACTGCACCTTCACGCCGCAACTGGCAAGGCCCAAGCTGCGCTCTGTCAGAATTAACGGATTCGCAACCTGCCTACGGCTTGAAGAGATCTATTGGAGAATCATTGAAGAAATCGCGCGTCAGGAATCTCTGACAGTCGGAAAGCTAATATCAAAATGGGCGATTGAAATTGACATGACGCAAGAAACAATCTGCAACTTCACGGGATTCATCCGAATCATCTGCGTAACTCAGGTACTCGCGCACAAACACCCGATCGACATGAAGACGATCGACCCGGACGCGCCATGCAACTCATTTCAATAAAGCACAAGGAGGTTTATCGAATAATCATATTTAGTTTTTTCGTACAACCTGGTACGACAGCAGTTGACCATCCCGCTCAATTTCACGCGGAATAACAACTGAGCGTTTTAATTACTCATGAGAAGGATTTGAGAATGACGAATGCAATCAACAACATGGGCCAGAGCAACCCCATCGCGTCGAATTTGTCCCCGACGACAACGCAGGGCACGGGCAACGCTGCGCCCGCCCCCGTGCGGGTGTACGCGCCCGCCCCGGACGGCAAGGTCGACGGCGCGCCGTTGGATATCCCCTTTCCGGAACCGAAGCAAGAGTCGCACAAGATGCCCTCGCCCCCTGCACCCAACCCCGTGCACTCGATCGTGCCCGACTCGAACGGCAAGGTCGACCTCCCCTCGTCGAATGCGGCCCCGACGGAGGCGTCTAGGTGGGGGCAGCAAGAACGTGCTGCGTTCGGCCCCTGGCCACAAGACGCCGGGTCACAACACGCCGCTAAATTTTGACCCGTCCAAAGACGCGTTGATGCTCCAGTCCGACAAAACGCACAACACGGGCAACAGGAACGACATGGAATAACTGGTGGTGTGGGTGGAACAGGCGGAGCGGGCGCCGCCTGACGAGCCCCTAAAAACAACCGGCCAGCGCAGTGACGCTGGCCGGGCCAAGGGGCCGCTCCACGGTACGCCGCCCCGTTTCGAATCCAGCTATTCCCCTTACGTTGCAATTAATTAATGAAAAGGATTTGAAAATGATGAATGCAATCAACACCATCAGCAACAGCACCCGGTTCGATATGCCCATGCCGGCAACGGCTCAAAATAACGTGCAGACGGAGACGCACTCCGTCTCCGTGCGGACGTTCCCGCCCGACGACATGGGCGATATGAACGGTGCGCTGCCGGCCATAGCTTCAACCGATCTGCACGCCGAACATGCTTTGAACGCGGCCGCAGACAACACCGGCAATGCGCAGCAAGCGGGCGACACAGCGCAACAAGGCGCGAACGGCGGCGGCATGCTGGGTGGCCTGTTGAGTGGGCTCATGGACCTCGTCAAACAGGTCCTTCCCGCAGTGATGCCTCTTCTTGGCTCGGCCATGTCGATGATGGGCCAAGCGGGGGCGGGTGGATTGGGCGGTGCTGGTGGAGCGGGTGGATTGGGTGACGCGGGTGGCTTGGGTGGCGCAGACGGAGCAGGCGCCGCCTGACGAGCCCATAAAAAACAACCGGCCAGCGCAGTGACACTGGCCGGTCCAAGGGGCGGCTCCTCAGTACGCCGCCCCGTTTCGAATCCCGCTCTTCCCCTCACGATGCAATGAATAATTCCCGCAGGCTGGGTTCCGTCGATTTCCGGCGCCTGGATGACCTCGTCAGACGCTCCAATGCAGGGCTGCACCCGGCGATTGCTGAGTTCGTCGACGGAGGCCATCGTCGAATCGGTCAGATGCTGCGTAGCGGGTCGCCGCCCGATGCGGCCGTGCAGCGTTTCCTTGATGAACTGTGGTTAATGGAGGATTACGTCGGCACCTCGTACCGGGTGTCGCAGATCACCCTTGGCGGTCTCGCCGCGCTACGGCGCGGCCGGAACCGGCAATTTGTCGACTTCGGCATACAGTCCGCCTTTGTGCTGCCTTGCAGCGCTGCAGCATGGGCTGCGCACTCGGCTGGCGCGCATCTGTACATAGGCGCGTACCGGCTGTTCTCGATCTTCGACGAATCGGTCCCGCAGAAGATTCTATCGACGGCACGACTCGCCGATCATGTCGCCGTACCTCCCGGAACGCCGTTGCGGCTCAAAGCCCTGCGTATCATTGCTGGCCAAGGTGCCGCAAGCCGTGGCCAGATACGCATCGTTGCGCATTTCGCCCACGCGGATCACCAATACGGTGCGCGGCACGAACTCTACAGTGGCGCGCGACGCGACGCTGCGGCCTGCTGCGGGAGTTGCGAGCGCTAGCAGGATCGCTTTTCCCGGCGCGCGACCTACCCCGCGCGCCATAAAGACCGCAGCAGCACCGCCATCGTTCGGCTGTGGGACGGGACATCGCATTGACATCGTTGCCCGTCTCCGCCAGGTAAACCCGGGTGTGGCTGTACAATAGCGCGCCTGACGCGAGCTTTTCCGGCCTCGCCTGGCCGCGTTCCGCGCCGTCTGCGCCTTGGTTTGCGTGCTCGATCCGCGCGTTTGGTTTGCGCTTCGGGTCAGCGCATTTAGTCCGTGTTCCGTCACCTGCGTTTCATCTGACTCTTGCCTATGTCCGCCCCGCGACTCGACTCAGCCCGTCAGCGCCGCCCGATGCGCCCGCTGCCCGCCATCATCTTCATGAGCCGCTGGCTGCAAGTGCCGCTCTACCTGGGCCTGATCATCGCCCAAGGTGTCTACGTCGTCCTGTTCCTGAAAGAAGTCTGGCATCTGGTCAGCGCGTCCATGACGCTCGACGAAACCAACGTCATGCTGGTGGTACTTAGCCTGATCGACGTGGTGATGATCTCGAACCTGCTGATCATGGTGATCGTCGGCGGGTATGAAACCTTCGTGTCGCGCTTAGGCGTGGAGGGTCACCCGGACGAACCGGAATGGCTCGACCATGTGAACGCCGGCGTGCTGAAGGTCAAATTGTCGATGGCGCTGATCAGCATCTCATCGATCCATCTGCTGAAGACCTTCATCAGCCCCGACCAGAATTCGACGCACACCATCATGTGGCAGGTCATCATCCACGTCGCATTCCTCCTCTCGGCGGTGGTGATGGCCCTGGTCGACCGTCTGACCACCCATACGCATCCGAAACATTTTCAAGAACCCACGGCGCTGCATGTCGTGAGTTCAACCGGTTCCACTCCCCTGAAGGCGCACGACTGACACGCACTGCCCTGCGTGTCCGAAAACAAGCGCCACTGTCCCCACTGAGCTAGCCATGACCGTCATCAAACAGGAAGATCTGATTCAGAGCATTGCTGATTCGCTTCAGTACATCAGCTATTACCACCCGCTCGATTACATCCAGGCCTTGGGCCGCGCTTACGAACTCGAAGAGAGTCCGGCCGCGAAGGATGCGATCGCGCAGATCCTCACCAACAGCCGCATGTGCGCCGAAGGCAAGCGCCCGATCTGCCAGGACACCGGCATCGTCACGGTGTTCGTGAAGGTCGGCATGGACGTGCGTTGGGACGGTGCGACGATGGGTGTCACCGAGATGATCAACGAAGGCGTGCGCCGCGGTTACCTGAACCCGGACAACGTGCTGCGCGCGTCGATCGTGAGCCCGCCGGAAGGCGCGCGCAAGAACACGAAAGACAACACACCGGCCGTGATCCACTACGAGATCGTGCCGGGCGACAAGGTCGACGTGCAGGTCGCAGCCAAGGGCGGCGGCTCGGAGAACAAATCGAAGTTCGCAATGCTGAACCCGTCGGACTCGATCGTCGACTGGATTCTGAAGACCGTGCCGACCATGGGCGCAGGCTGGTGCCCGCCGGGCATGCTCGGCATCGGCATTGGCGGCACCGCCGAGAAAGCGATGGTGATGGCGAAGGAATCGCTGATGGATCCGATCGACATTCAGGACGTGATCGCACGCGGCCCGAAGGACTGGATCGAAGAACTGCGCGTCGAATTGCACGAGAAGGTCAACGCGCTCGGCATCGGCGCACAAGGTCTCGGCGGTCTTGCCACTGTGCTCGACGTGAAGATCATGGCTGCACCGACGCACGCTGCGAGCAAGCCGATCGCGATCATCCCGAACTGCGCCGCGACCCGTCACGCGCACTTCACGCTGGATGGCTCGGGGGTGGCGAAGCTCGAAGCGCCGTCGCTCGACGCATGGCCGAAGGTGCAGTGGGAACCGGATACGGAAAAGAGCCAGCGCGTCGATCTGAACACGCTAACGCCGGAACAAGTCGCCGCCTGGAAGCCGGGCCAGACGTTGTTGCTGTCGGGCAAGATGTTGACGGGCCGCGACGCCGCGCATAAGCGCATCGCCGATATGCTGGCGAAGGGCGAAAAGCTGCCGGTCGACTTCACCAACCGCGTGATCTATTACGTCGGCCCGGTCGATCCGGTGCGCGACGAAGCCGTCGGCCCCGCAGGCCCGACCACCGCCACGCGCATGGACAAGTTCACCGAGACGATGCTGTCGCAAACAGGTCTCATTTCGATGATCGGTAAAGCCGAGCGTGGCCCGGTTGCGATCGAAGCGATCAAGAAGCACAAGGCTGCCTATCTGATGGCCGTGGGCGGCGCTGCTTACCTCGTGTCGAAGGCGATTCGCAGCGCGAAGGTTCTCGCGTTCGAAGACCTCGGCATGGAAGCGATCTACGAATTCGACGTGCAAGACATGCCGGTGACGGTCGCCGTCGATTCGAACGGCACCTCGGTGCACCAGACCGGCCCGAAGGAATGGCAAGCCAAGATCGGCAAGATTCCGGTCGCAACGGTTTAATTCGCCGCTAACGCCTGTCACGTGTATCAAAAAGCCGGGGCTGCGGTCCCGGCTTTTTTATTGCCGCGCGTATTGCCACGCTTGTTGCCACGCGAAGCGCGGCGCGTGATGCCAGGAACAATGTTAAAAGATGCGTCCGTTTCCTTGGCTTTTTAAGGCCTGGCGTTTATTGTTGTTGAAAATTCAAAACTCCCATAAGGACTCCCCATGCAAGGCGACAAGAAAGTCATCGAGTATCTGAACTCCCAGCTCAAGAACGAGCTCACCGCCATCAACCAGTACTTCCTGCACGCGCGGATGTACAAGCACTGGGGCCTCGAAAAACTCGGCAAGCATGAATACGACGAATCGATCGGCGAAATGAAGCACGCCGACTGGCTCATCGAACGCATTTTCATGCTCGACGGCCTGCCGAACCTGCAAGACCTGCACAAGCTGCTGATCGGCGAAGAAACCAAAGAAATCCTTGAATGCGATCTGAAGCTCGAACAGATTTCGCAAAGCACCTGTAAAGAAGCGATTGTGTATTGCGAATCAGTTCGCGATTTCATCTCGCGTGAAATTTTCGTGAAGATTCTCGACGATACGGAAGAACATATCGACTGGCTTGAAACCCAGATCGACCTGATCGACAAGGTCGGTATCCAGAACTACCAGCAAACCGCAATGGGTTCGATCGAGTCCTGATCGGGGACCATGTTGGAAAAGCCCGCGCGCCGGCTCATGGGCCTGCTCATACGCAATCTCGTTTGGCAGCTTATTGGGCGGCTTGTTTGCCAGCTTGTTTGCCAAGGTCGGCGCCGCGCGGGCGATATACTTGCGCACTTCCCCGTTTTCGTGAGTTTCCCGTGACTGCTATGCCGCGCGTGTCCTCATCGCCTATGCCCGCAGAATCATCATCTTCAAGTGGCCGGATCGCCGCCTCAGGTGGCGGTTCGCACGCGCCGGTCGGCATATTCGACTCGGGTCTGGGCGGTTTGTCGGTGTTGCGGGCGGTCCGGGCACAACTGCCTGGCGAAGCGCTCATCTACGTCGCCGACTCGCGCTACGCCCCCTACGGCGAACGCGACGACGACTTCATCGCCGACCGTACCCTCGCAATTGGCGAATGGCTAGTCAAGGAAGGCGCAAAGGCACTGGTGGTCGCATGCAACACGGCGACCGCGCAATCCATCGCACTGGTCCGCGAAACGCTGTCCATTCCGCTAATTGGCGTCGAGCCGGGTATCAAACCGGCCGCGCTGCAGTCGAAAACGCGTGTCGCCGGCGTGCTCGCCACCCAAGTGACCTTGCGCAGCGCCCGCTTTCAGGCACTGCTGGAACGCTACGCCGCCGATTGCCGCTTTCTTTGCCAACCCGGCCACGGGCTCGTGCAGGCGGTGGAACGCTGTGACGTAGACTCCGCCGAACTGCGTGCGCTGCTGCGCAGCTACCTGCAGCCCATGCTCGATGCCGGCGCCGATACGCTCGTGCTCGGTTGCACCCACTATCCGTTTTTCGATGCGGCAATCCGCGACCTCGTCGGTGACCGGCTGATGCTGATCGATACGAGCGTGGCCATTGCACGCCAGTTGGAACGGGTACTCGACCAGCACGGATTGCGCGCCGCCCCGGAAAGCGCCAACGCTGTTCTGCCCCGCTTTTATTCGACCGGTGACGGCACCCATCAGCAACAACTTGCCGCTACGCTGCTGCAAATCGACACGGCGGTCGAGCAGGTCGTGATCCCGTCGCGCCGCACGGCAGCGCCGGATTCCCAAGCCGCATAAAACCCTCGCCCGCTGCGTTTTGGGCCGCTGCGCGGCCTTTCTGCGCGCTTTTTAGGCGTTTTTGCGCCCTCCCCGCCGCCCGCCTCGAACCTCATCCTTTAGACGAAACCCTTCTAAGAGTCTGGTTTTGTTACAAAAAATCATGCAGGACGCTTGCCAAAAGGTCCAATCAAAATGATAATAGTTCGCATTAACGTTAGCTATGACGCCCTGCCATGATTGTCTGTGTCTGCAAGTCTGTTTCTGACCGAAAGATCCGTGCCTCGATCGCGGAAGGCGTCGACTCGTTCGACGAACTCCAGTTCGAACTCGGCGTCGCCTCCTGCTGCGGCAAGTGCGCGGATTCCGTGCGCGGCGTCATGATGGAAAGCGGTGTCTGCGCAAGCCGCTGCGGTTTCGATCATCACTCGCAAGTCATGCCGCTGACGTTTTACGAACGCAAGGCCGCTTGAGGCGGGACTTGCGGGCGCGGCCCACGCCGCGCCTCGGGTATTCACTCCCTCATGCTCTGTATTACGCGCCGTTTCATGCGCGGCTTCACGCGTTATCCCACTGCCGTCAGCAAGCCAGTATCCGTACCAGCCAGCTACCCGCTCACCCCTTAAAGGAGTTCGAGATGGAATTGCTGATTGGTTTCGTGACTACTTTGATCATTTCGCTGCTGATCTTCCGAACATGACGATGTCTTGTCTGACGTGCCGCATCGCCTGCACGTCGCTACGCTAACATGCAGGCCTCGCATACCGTTTCAGCCGGCGCCACGCTGGCTTCGCCCCCCCGAATGAACTCCCGTGCCTTGACCGCGATTGCCGCGGTCGCGGCGATTCACGTCGCTTTGCTTGCGGTGGTCCTGACGCTCCGTCATGAACCCGCGCAGCCGGTGGTCGAATCACGCATCATGACGGCGCAGTTGCTCGCGCCGGCGCCCGTAGCCGCGCCCGTCGCGCTGCAATCGATCGCGCCGCCACCGCCCAAGCCAACGCCGCCGGTCCATACCAAAGCGAAAGTCCAGCCAAAGCCGACACCGACACCTACGCCGACACCGTTGCCGGTTGCCGCAGCTCCGTCGCCAACGCCCGTCGCCGCCGCTGAGCCCACGCCCGCGCCTGCCGCGCCGGCTGCACCACCCGCTCAGGCGGCGCCGGCCGTCGGCCGTCCGATTATGGACATCACGGCATCGAAGAACGTCTCGCACATCGAGTGCAGCATGGTCACACCGGACTACCCCGCGCTGTCGAAGCGCCGCGGCGAAACCGGTACGGCCTATGTGACGTTCGTCATCGGACCGACGGGGAAGGTCGAAAGCATCTCGCTCAAAAAGAGCAGCGGCTTTAGCCGTCTGGACGACGCTGCCATCGCCGCCGCGCATGCGAGCTCGTGCCAACCCTATCTCGAGAACGGCCAACCCATTCGGGCCACGGCGACCCAGCCTTACAACTTCAATCTGAACGATTGAGGCAGATTTTAAAAACAAGGAATTGCAATGCAAAACTACGGATTGGCGCACGTGTGGGCGCAAGGGGATTTCGTGACGCGCGGTATCGCGCTCGCACTGTTGATCATGTCGGTGATGTCGTGGAGCGTGATCGTCATCAAAGGCTGGAATGTGATGCGCCTGAACCGCCTCACGAAGAATGCCGAACAACAGTTCTGGCATTCCGATGATCTCGCCGACGGCGTGAAAAAACTCGGCGCCGGATCGTCGACGCCGCAGGACAATCCGTTCCTGGCACTCGCGTTGTCGGGCCAGGAGGCCGCGGATCACCATCATCAGACGCAGCCGCATCTGCACGATCGCATGGATGTGTCGGATTGGGTAACGCGCTGCCTGAAGGACACGATGGATGAGAGCGTCGCGCGCATGCAAAGCGGTCTGGCGATTCTCGCGTCGATCGGCAGCACCGCGCCGTTCGTCGGCCTGTTCGGTACGGTGTGGGGCATCTATCACGCACTGCTGGCGATCGGCGCAAGCGGTCAGTCGTCGATCGATCAGGTCGCGGGCCCGGTCGGTGAAGCACTGATCATGACCGCGTTCGGCCTGTTCGTTGCGATTCCGGCGGTACTCGGTTACAACGCCTTGACGCGTGCCAACAAGGGGATTGTCGCCAAGCTGAGCCGCTTTGCGCACGGTCTGCACGCCTTCTTCGTGACGGGCGCCCGTCTGTCGTCGTCCAAGCGCGGCGATGGTTTGCGCCTCGCCACGCGCGCCCACTGATCGACGAGGCATTCCGATGGCAATGAGCCCCTTCGCCGGCGACGATGACGACGGCCTGATGAACGAAATCAACATGACGCCGCTCGTCGACGTGATGTTGGTTCTCCTGATCGTCTTCATGGTGACGATTCCGGTGATTCGTCACGCGGTCAAAATCGATCTGCCGCATGCGAGCAGTCAGAAAGAAGATACCAAGCCTGCACAAGTAACGGTCGCCATCGACGCGGACGGCAACGTGTTGTGGGACGAGAAAAAGGTCGACGACACGGCGTTGCGCGCGAAGATTGCAGAAGCTGCGCAAGCGAATCCGCAGCCGGAGCTGCATCTGGATGCGGACCGCAAGGTCGCGTACGAGAAAGTGGCGGAAGTGATGTCGGCGGCGCAGGCCGGCGGTCTCACGAAGATCGGCTTCGTCACGCAGCCTAAAGGCAAATAAGGGCAAATAACGGCACGCGATCCGCGCGCGGCAGCCCGCCACTGTTAAGCAGCGCCTGCCGAAAAAACAGAAAAGCCCTTGAAACAAGGGCTAAAAGTAAAAGGCCTTCATCGTCAGATGAAGGCCTTTTTTTGTGCGCACTCGGCGCCTTCGGGCGGCGGGATCATTTACCATCAGAAGTTGACTGGTAGCTCGAGTCACCGCATGCGACAGCCGTGATCGACACGGACAGCGCGGTCAGCCCTATCAGGCCCACTATCATAGAGGCCATGAGTTTTCGCATAAGAGACTCCTTAGCGAAGGGATTTCACTATAGGCCTGTGAGCGCGCGCATTCAAGCAAACTGTCATTGAAAGTACTCATGACAGGCCGCGCTTAAATGCTAAAAGCGATGTTGCAGCGCGTAAACCATGCTATGACGCGACCGCGAGAAGGGGCTGCGCAGCGTCTTGCGCTGCACGCGTCGGACACTCGCCGGTGATGTGCTTACCGTCGTCCGGATCGAGCATTTCGACCAGATAATCGACGAATGCGCGCACCGCCGGCACCATCCCCTGCCGCGACACGAATACCGCGTACAACTGCGGCGTGGGAAGGGTCCAGCCCGGCATCACCGGCGACAACTGTCCCGCGCGCAGCGCGCTGCCGTACATCATTTCCGGCAACGCGGCGATACCGACGCCGGATAGCACCGCTTCACGAATCGTCATCAGATCGGCGGTGACGAGGCGCGGCTCGTGTTCGTGCGCGTGGTGCGTGCCGTCGGGAGCGATCAGATTGAAGACGTGGCGGCCGTCGCCGGTCGGCACGTCGAGCGTTTCGAAACGGCTCAGATCGGCAGGCAACAGCGGCGGCGCATTCTGCTGCAACAGGCTCGGTGCCCCGACCAGCATCTGCTGCGTGCGCCACAACGGGCGCACGACGATGTTAGCGTTTTCCGGCGGATCGGAGCGCACGCGTAGCGCGATGTCGATCGAATCCTCGAACAGATCGACCACACGGTTCGTCACGCGCATGACCACGCGCACTTCCGGGTAGCGATGCATGAATTCCGGCAGGATCTGCGACAGAATCGTCTGCGAAATCGTCACCGGCACGCTGACGCGCACCGTACCGCGCGGCGACGAACGCAGCTGTTGCACGACATTGACGGCCGCCTGAGCCTCGCTCAGCATCGCCTGACAGTGCTGGTAGAAGAGCTGGCCGGCTTCAGTGAGCGCCAGCTTGCGGGTGGAGCGCTGCAGCAAACGCACGCCCAACGATGCTTCCAGCTCGGTCAGCCGGCGCGACAGGCGCGACTTGGAAATGCCCAGCACGCGCTCGGCAGCGGAAAAACCACCGTGTTCGACGACCTGCGAAAAGTACATCAGGTCATTCAGATTGTGTGAATCGATCTTCATCTCATCGTTCCAGTAATAGAACAATCCATTGCGTGACGGTGGCTGGCACCTAGGAAAACGGTCCCTATAATAGCTCCATGTTTCAAAAATAACGCTATTCCCCATTTTTCAAGGTGACTTTGATGAGCACGACACGCACGATCGAACGCACGTTTCCCGCTGTTCGCACGACCGAAGGCGGCGGCTTTATCGTTCACCGCCCGTTTCCGACCCGCTTGCTGATGGATTTCGATCCGTTCCTGCTGCTCGACGAAATGGGGCCGATCGACTACGCGCCGGGCGAGGCGAAAGGCGCGCCGGATCATCCACATCGCGGCTTCGAAACCGTCACCTATGCGCTTGAGGGCCAGTTCGGCCACAAGGATTCGGCGGGTCATTCGGGCACGCTGCGTGCCGGCGACGTGCAATGGATGACGGCGGGCGCAGGCGTCGTGCACAGTGAGATGCCGGACCCGTCGTTCGTGCGCACCGGTGGGCGCGTGCATGGCGTGCAACTGTGGGTGAATCTGCCGCGCCGCGACAAGATGATCGCGCCGCGCTATCAGGAGATACCGTCGGCCAGCATTCCGGTCGCAACGTCCGCGGACGGTAAGGTCACCGTCAAGGTGATCGCTGGCGAAGCGCTCGGTGTGAAGGCGGCGATCGAAACGCGCACGCCGATCCTGTATCAGCATTTCTCGCTGCAACCGGGTGCGACGATCCAGCAGCCGGTGCCCGCCGACTATCGGGTGTTTGCTTACAGCCTGTCCGGCAAGGGCTTCTATGGCGAAGGGGACGCGCGCCAGGAAATCGACGCGCAGAAGATGGTTGTGTTTCAGAACGACGGCGAATCGGTCACGCTCACGGCCGGCGCCGAGCCGCTTGAAGTGTTGCTGCTCGGCGGCGTGCCGCTGAAAGAACCGGTGGTGCGCTACGGCCCGTTCGTGATGAACACGGAAGATGAAATCCGTCAGGCCGTGACCGATTACCAGGCCGGACGCATGGGCGCGATCACCCACTAATCGGCCACTTTGGCACGCGCCGCCGCTCAAGCTTGCGGTGGCGCGGCGCTCACCACGCCGCCCGCGCCGCCGCACATGCGGCACGAAGGCCGGTAAATTCGTTCACAATAGCAATTCATGCCGCGCGCCACGCTGTCTCACCATGACGGACCGTGGCGCGTGGCGATTTCCGTCCTGTTCAGGAGCGCGCATGGCAGAGTCCACCGTCACCGCCCACATCGGTTCGACGAATTTCCAGGTCCATTTCGACGACGGCAAGCACACGTGGCTCGCCGACGAACCTGAGTCGCTTGGCGGCGGCGATCGCGGGCCCGCGCCCGTCGCGCTATTGCTATCGAGCCTCGGAGCCTGCACGTCGATCACGCTGAAGATGTACGCTCAGCGTAAGGGCTGGCCGCTTGCCGACGTGCGCGTGGCGCTGTCGCTCGAAACCGGCGAGGCGGGCTCAACCATCGACCGCAAGATCGTGCTGGAAGGCGATCTGTCCGGCGAGCAGCGGGAACGGCTCTTGCAAATTGCCAATGCGTGCCCAGTTCACAAGATCCTCACGCATTCGATCACGATACGTTCGGGTCTTGCCGTCGCATGACGCCATGCGGCCTCACGCGGCGGCATGTTGGCACGTTGGCGCGATAGCTCGCTGGGCGCGACAATGGCGGGAGCCGGCTCAGCTGGGCTGAACGTTGTAAAACGCTTTCATAGGAAGCCGTCGTTTTGAATTTCGAACACCTTATCCAGATCAACGATCCGTTGAATCCGTTAGTCGACTCGATGACCCGCGAGCAGTTGTGGGAGGGGCTCGTGCTGCGCGCCGAACAGCCACAACTGTTCGTGATCGGACTCGACAGTTGCACCATCCTTTCGCGCGAAGGCGACACGCTCGAGCGCGAGCTGCACTACGGCCAGGCCACCGTGCGCGACCGTGTCACGCTGCAGGATCGTCAGAGCGTGCGCTACGACATTCTGCCGACCGCGGACTATGTCGGCGGCTCACTGACGATGACCATCGAGCAGCCTGACGAACTGCAGTTGTTCCTGCGCTTCGAATACACGACGACCTTGCCCGTCTCCGACGACCAGGACGCTGTGACGACGCAAGAGATCGTGAAGTCGGCGTATCGCGAGAACGATATTGATACCGTGCGGCTGATCCGCCAGTACGTGCAGACCAAGCAGGAGCCCGGTTCGTTGCATTGAATCGCGTGCGGGCGCTCTGCCTGCACCGTTGCGCTGCGTGAGGCCGCCCTGTAAAAGGCGGCCTACCCTCCCATGTCGTTCAGTTCCCCCTGCATTCAGCTATCGAAAATCGAATCCGATGAATTTCTCTTTCTTGTAAATGGGAATAGTTATCATTTAGAATTAACCCATCGAATCGACCAACAGCAAAAACGAATGACCGATCTCAACCGCCCTTCCACGCTCAGCCTGCGCCGTCCGACGGCCGCGCTGACCAGCCGTCCGAAAACATCGACGGCGACGGCAACCTCCGCGAAACCCACTGCGGATCGCGCCAACGGTTCGGGCGAGACGGCGGATCGGGTCGTACGCAGCGACGCACTGCTGCAAGGCCATAGCCACGTCAGCATTCTGCATAACGGCGAAACCTACCAGTTGCGGGCAACGCGGCTGGGCAAGCTGATCCTGACGAAGTGATAGGCAAGAACGAATAGAAGGTCGTACCGGGTATTGTGGGGACCACCTCCTCGAGAGGTGTTAGGCAGTAGCCAGCCACGACGGCTTGCACGTGAGAACTAGACCCCTTCGTGCAGACACCAAGCCAGCCGTCGCAGCAAGCCAGGCCGCTTTTTTTGGTTCTCACCCAATGCGGATACACGAAACGACGTGTGTCGCAAACAAGCAAATTAAAAAGCCGTGGGATGCGCTCATCTCCACGGCTTTTTGTTTGGCACGGCGCCGATAGGCTCTCGATAGCGCGTTGCAGCGCTAAGACTTACTTCGACGCCCAGCCCCAGAACATCAGCCACCATGCGCTATCGACCACCGCCAGCGCCGCGACGAACCACATCATCGCGAGGCCGCGTTGAACAAAGCGTTCGCTATAGCGGCGTGTGACGAGCCAGGCGAGCCAGGCGCTCCACAGGTTGGCAATCGCCAGAATCGCGATACGCATATCGGACGCCCACCACAGCGATACATGTTCCGCGCGCAGCAGCGACAGCGTCGTCGCCGACAAGCCGAGAAACACGCCTGCGCCGGCGATGGGAATCAGGCCTTGCGTCAAATGATGCAGACGCACGAAGTTGAAACGCCCCAGCGTGCGCGTCGCACCCATCAGCAGCACCAGCAGCGCCGTGCCGTACACCAGCGCCGTGGCGAGGATGTAGCCAATTACCATCGTACCGTCGAGCCACGAGAACACGTCGTTCTGCTCGGGGTAATGCGTGAACAGGAACCACGGCGCGTTGGTGTCGAGCGGCCAGGTGATGTCATGATCGACCAGCCACGTGGCGAAGAACATCTTGAGGTCGATGAACCAGCGCGAGGCGGTCCAGTGAAATGCACCGATCGCGATGCCGAGCAGGCCGTACAGGATCAACACGGTATCCCACACGTTCGCCTGCTTGTCGCCGAGCTGCACGACTTCCGACGACGGCGCACGCCACGTCAGCGCGATCGCGTCGCGATGCCCACTGCAGCGGCCGCACATATGGCAGTCCGACGCGCCCTTCATATTGCGTAACGGCACCAGCGGCGCGCAATTGATCGGAATCACGCGATGCCCGTGTTCACCGTCCTTGTACGAACGGCGCCACGCGTCTTCATCGACTTTGTAGTGGAACGGCGCGAGACGCGCCAGTAGCGAAAAGACCCCGTTGACGGGGCATAGATACTTGCACCAGACACGTTTCTCGCGCCCGTATAGCAAGCCGATGATCATCGCCGCGAAGGTCGACCCGCCGAGGACGAGCAGCACCGCTTTCGGATACTGGTAGACGCTGACCATCTGGCCGTAGATGGTGGTGATACCGAACGCGACGAACGGCCAACCGCCCCAGCGCATCCAGCGTGGAATCGCCCAGCCGCGGCCGTACTTGCTGGCGAATTCGGCGAGCGCGCCTTCTGGACACAGCACGCCGCACCAGACACGGCCCAGCATCACCATCGACAGCAGCACGAAGGGCCACCAGATGCCCCAGAACACAAACTGCGCGGCAAGCGTCAGGTTATTCCAGAGATGCGCAGTGTCGTCCGGCAGCGGCATCACTGCCGGCACGAGAATCAGGAACGCGTATACCGCCACCACGACCCACTGAATGCCGCGAATCAAGCTGCCGTGACGCTGCATCCACTGCCCGGCCGCGGCAAGGCGGCCCGGGCGGGTCATGACGGTGCTCATGCTGCGCGCCCTGCGGCTTGCTGTACCGGCTTGCGATTCGCGCGGCGCACCAGCAGATAAACGACCGCCCAATACACGGCGTAGGCAATCAGATTCATCAGCGCCGGGTGGGCGCGATAACCCGTGAGCGTCGCGACCAGTGAACCCAAGGTACTCGAATCGTCGAGGAGTGCTGACGAGTTCCACATCTGGTCGATAATCGTCGGCAGGATTTCCTTGTCGATCAGCTTGTCGACACCGGTCTGGAACAGGCCCGCACCGAGGAACAGCAGCATGATTTCCGTGACGCGGAAAAAGAGCCGCCACGAGAAGTATTTGCCGCCCAACTGCAGCACGTAGAAGGTCAGGAATGCGAGACCGAGGCCGATCAACACCGCGAGCATCTGACTGCCGTCCACGTGACCCGATTGGCCAAAGCCAAGACCGTACAGGAAGATCACCGTTTCACTGCCTTCGCGCGCGATCGCCAAGGCGACCAGCAAGGCGACGCCCCACCAGTTCGAATCGTGCTTGCTCTTTTGCAACGACTGTTCCATGTCACGCTTGAGGGACCGGCCGTGCTGCTTCATCCACAGCACCATCTGCACGATCAGCACACACGCGACCAGCACCATGGCGGTCTGAAAATAATCCTGCGCGTCACCGGAGAGCACTTCGGTGAAACCGACCAGCGCCGCGCCAAGCGCGACCGCCGCGATCAACCCGGCCGCGACGCCGCCCCACAAGTACGGCAAACCGCGGCGCGCATCATCGTCGCCATTTTTCAACCACGCGTACAGGATGCCGACGACCAGCAAGGCCTCGACACTTTCCCGCCACACAATGAATAGAATCTGACCCATCCAAGCTCTCCCTTCTACCCTTCTGCTACTGCGGCGAACGCGTGACCGGTTTATCCAAGGCATGCGCTCGCGTCCCAAGCCGCTACTTCGCGACGATCACGCCTTGCGCCTGCTGATGGAAATCGTCGAAGAACTTGTATTCGCCCGGCTCCAGCGGCGCAATCACGACAAACGACTCCGCGCCCGGCGCCAACACCTTTTCTTTGCGCAACTGCACGCTTTCGAACTCGGCCGCGCCTTTGCCGGTATTGCGCACTTCGATCTTGATACGCTGCCCCGCCGGCACTTCGATGCGAGCCGGATTCAGCTTGCCGTCGGTCATTTCCAGCTTGAAGGTCGGCAGATCCGCTGCGTGCGCGGCGCCCGCCAGCAGGGTGGTCATGGCGAGGATCGCGATCTTTCGGTTAATTCTCATTAGCCTTTCCGGAAAACGCGGCGCGGCGGGTTTCGTTGTCCGCACGCCGCCTGCTGCATTCACTCATTCACCCCTTCGCTCACGCGTGGCCAGAAGCGACGCGTGACGAGCCGTGATGATCTGCGTCTGCGGCGATCAGTAACCGCCCTTCTTGCCGATACCCGCGTACGTGAAGTCGTATTCGAGCGTAATCGGCTTGAACCACGGACCCACGCCGGTTTCCTTGTCGACGTGACGGCCGAACGCCATGTGGCCGGTTTGCATCGGCGCTTCGACGATCATCTTCAGGTGATATTTGCCCGGGCCTTGCAGCTTGACGTTGTCGCCGTAGTGCGGACCGTCGTTAGCGACCATCGCCATCATGTCGCCCTTCTGGGTCTGATTCGAACCGGCTTTCGTCAACTCATAACGAACTTGCAGATACGGCATCCAGTCGCCTTCGGCGAAACCGGTCGGATTGTTCTTGACCGCGTGAATGTCGGCTTCCAGGTGGATGTCCGAGTCCGACGCCTTGCGCATCATGCCTTCGGGTTCCATCGTGATCGGCTGCAGGTAGACCGCGCCGATTTCCATGCCGCCCTGAATCTGCTGCTTGCCGATCGGGTATTCCGCTGCCGTTGCGGAAAGCGCCGCGACTGCCGCCACCGCTGCTGCGCCACCGCGCACAAATGAAGAAATCCGCATTGAAACTCCTTGTTTTTATCAGACTGGAATCGAATCCATTGGAACAGTGCGTTGCGCATGCGTTTGATGCCGCGATCCGGGCCTGCTGAACAGGCGCGGCGAACCGTAAGACTCATTACGAACGTTAATGCGAACCATTCTCAATATTGGTCAAGTTTATCACTGATCGGTAGGGAGAACAAATCCGGTCGCGCGCAAAGCCTTATGGCAGCAGGGGCCTTAAGGCAGCCTTCAGGAAAGCGCGGGTGAAGATGTTGGCGGGGCGTAAGGCGTAGGAAAGACAAGGCGCGGCACATTGCCGCGCCTTGAACGCAAGGAAGGGTCGATTAGACGCCGGGCACGTGGTCGCCGACGTTCGCGCCGAACACGCGTTGCCGCAGCAGCGCCAGTTGGTCGCGGGTCTGCGCGGCCTTTTCGAACTCGAGATTCTTCGCGTGCTCCATCATCTGTTTTTCGAGACGCTTGAGTTCCTTGGCGAGCTGCTTCTCGGACATGTCCTCGAATTTCGCCCGAGTCTGCTGTTCCTTCAACTCGGCACGGGCATCGTCGACGTTGTACACGCCGTCGATGATGTCGCGGATCCGCTTGACCACGCCGCGCGGCGTGATGCCGTGCTCGAGGTTGTAGGCGACCTGCTTGGCGCGCCGCCGCTCGGTTTCGTCGATGGCGCGGCGCATCGAGTCGGTCACCCTGTCAGCGTAGAGAATCGCCTTGCCGTTCACGTTACGCGCCGCCCGGCCGATGGTCTGGATCAGCGAGCGCTCTGCGCGCAGGAAGCCTTCCTTGTCCGCGTCGAGAATCGCGACCAGCGAGACTTCCGGAATATCCAGCCCCTCGCGCAGCAGGTTGATCCCGACCAGCACGTCGAACGTGCCCAGCCGCAAATCGCGGATGATTTCCACCCGCTCCACCGTATCGATGTCGCTGTGCAGGTAACGCACCTTGACGCCGTGGTCGGCCAGAAACTCGGTGAGCTGCTCGGCCATCCGCTTGGTCAGCACCGTGACCAGCACGCGGTCGCCGACTTTGACACGCTCGTTGATCTCGGCGAGCACATCGTCGACCTGGGTGCGAGCCGGACGCACCTCGATTTCCGGATCGACGAGGCCGGTTGGACGCACGAGCTGCTCGGCCACCTGCCCCGCCGTCTTTTTCTCGTAATCCGCCGGCGTGGCCGACACGAACACGACCTGGCGCATCTTGCGCTCGAACTCGTTGAACTTGAGCGGGCGATTATCGAGCGCTGACGGCAAGCGAAAACCGTAGTCGACCAGATTCTCTTTACGTGCCCGGTCGCCGTTATACATGCCGTTCAGCTGGCCGATCAGCACGTGCGACTCGTCGAGCAGCATCAGCGCGTCGGGCGGCAAATAGTCGACCAGCGTCGGCGGCGGCTCGCCGGGCGCGGCGCCCGAGAAGTGCCGCGAGTAGTTCTCGATCCCCTTGCAGAAACCCAACTCCTGCAGCATTTCCAGATCGAAGCGGGTGCGCTGCTCGAGCCGCTGCGCTTCGACGAGTTTTCCGTTGCTATAGAAGAACTCGAGCCGGTCGCGTAGTTCGGTCTTGATCGTTTCGACCGCGCGCACCACGGTGTCACGCGGTGTCACATAGTGCGACGACGGGTACACGGTGAAGCGCGAAATCTTCTGCCGCACGCGGCCGGTGAGCGGATCGAACAGTTGCAGCGTCTCGACCTCGTCGTCGAACAATTCGATGCGCACCGCCATTTCGGCGTGCTCAGCCGGGAAAATATCGATTGTGTCGCCGCGCACGCGAAACGAACCACGCTGGAAGTCGGCTTCATTGCGGTTGTACTGCATCGCAATCAGCCGGGCGATGATGTCGCGCTGGCCGAGCTTGTCGCCCGTGCGTAGCGTCAGAATCATCTTGTGGTACTCGGACGGATTGCCGATACCGTAAATCGCCGACACCGTGCCGACGATGATCACGTCGCGCCGCTCCATCAGGCTCTTGGTGGCCGACAGCCGCATTTGTTCGATGTGCTCGTTGATCGACGAATCTTTCTCGATGAACAGGTCGCGCTGCGGCACGTACGCTTCCGGCTGGTAGTAGTCGTAGTACGAAACGAAATACTCGACCGCGTTGCGCGGGAAGAACTCGCGGAACTCCGAATAGAGCTGCGCGGCGAGCGTCTTGTTCGGCGCGAAGACGATCGCCGGCCGGCCGAGCCGCGCGATGGTGTTGGCCATCGTGAAGGTTTTGCCGGAGCCGGTCACGCCGAGCAGCGTCTGGAACGACAAACCGTCCTCAATGCCTTCGACAAGCGTGTCGATCGCCGTCGGCTGGTCGCCGGCGGGCGGATACGGCTGGTAAAGCTGGAACGGCGAGCCTTCGAACGTGACGAATTTGGATTCGTCAAGCGTCTCGTCGGCTTCAGTCAGATGGTGTTCGGACATGGGGAGCGGCACCGGGCCTTGGGCAAAGGACTATTCTAACGGGTTGCGGAAACCCGGGCTGAACGGGTCTGCGTAGGGGTTGAGCAGGCTCCGCAGAGAAGACAAATGGCACCTTGGTGCCTGTTTTTCAAGCAAATAATTCAGTCTCGCGACCGTCTCTGGCCGAAAAAATGCCCGCGGATTCGCTACAATGCCAAGTTGCGCTCGCTCGCCGATGCCCGCCCGCCGTCTGAATCGTCCGTCAGACACCGTTGGCCGGGCCGCCCGCGCTTGAAGCCGCCCTCTTTTCACTACTGCTGCCCACCCACCATGTCTCTGTTCTCCGCCGTCGAACTTGCTCCCCGCGACCCGATTCTGGGCCTGAACGAAGCCTTCAACGCCGATGCGCGCACCACCAAGGTCAACCTTGGCGTCGGCGTGTACTTCAATGAAGAAGGCAAGATTCCGCTGCTGCGCGCCGTGCGCGAAGCGGAAAAAGCACGCGTCGAAGCCGCGCTGCCGCGTGGCTATCTGCCGATCGAAGGCATCGCCGCCTACGACGCTGCCGTGCAGAAACTGCTGCTCGGCAACGACTCGCCGCTGATCGCCGCAGGCCGCGTCGTGACGGCGCAAGCGCTGGGTGGCACGGGCGCGCTGAAAATCGGCGCTGATTTCCTGAAGCGTGTGAACCCGAACGTCAAGGTCGCGATCAGCGATCCGAGCTGGGAAAACCACCGCGCGCTGTTCGAAGGCGCCGGCTTCGAAGTCGTGAACTATCCGTACTACGACGCGCACACGCACGGCGTGAACTTCGAAGGCATGCTGAACGCGCTGAACAGCTACGCCGCAGGCACGGTTGTCGTGCTGCACGCGTGCTGCCACAACCCGACCGGCGTCGACCTGACGGTCGACCAATGGAAGCAGATCGTCGAAGTCGTCAAGGCGCGCAATCTGGTGCCGTTCCTCGACATCGCTTACCAAGGTTTCGGTGACAACATCGAATCCGACGCTGCAGCAGTCCGTCTGTTCGCGGCATCGGAACTGAACGTGTTCGTGTCGTCGTCGTTCTCGAAGTCGTTCTCGCTGTACGGCGAGCGTATCGGCGCACTGTCGATCATCACGGCAAGCAAGGAAGAATCGGTTCGCGTGCTGTCGCAACTGAAGCGCGTGATCCGCACGAACTACTCGAACCCGCCGACGCACGGCGGCTCGGTGGTCGCCGCAGTGCTCGCGTCGCCCGAATTGCGCGCCACGTGGGAAACGGAACTCGCCGAAATGCGCGACCGTATCCGCGCAATGCGCAACGGTCTGGTCGAGCGTCTGAAGGCAAGCGGCGTGGATCGCGATTTCAGCTTCGTGAACGCACAACGCGGCATGTTCTCGTACTCGGGTCTGACGGCGCCGCAAGTGGACCGTCTGCGTGAAGAGTTCGGCATCTACGCTGTGAGCACGGGCCGTATCTGCGTGGCTGCGCTGAACACGCGCAACCTCGACGTGGTGGCTAGCGCGATCGCTCAGGTGTTGAAGTAAGGCATTTCAGGGCGCGGGCGTTCATTGCTTGCGCGTTGCCTGGCTAAAACGGCTTGAATTGCTTGTTGAAGCTGCTCGTAGAAACGGCGCCCTCCCGGGCGCCGTTTTTTATTGGCCGGCTGCGGCTGGATGTGTGACTGTCACACGCCGATGCGGCTTGCTGCCGTCAGTTGCTGATGTGGCCTGCTGCTGTCATCCAAGGCAATTTCAGCGCGCATCCCGATGGATATCGTGCGTGACGAAACCCGCGTCGTTATCTGGCATGTCGAGCCAATTGGGTTGGGCAAGCGAATGACGGATATCTTCCAGGCCGCTGCTCCAGTGTTCACGCATTGTCGAGAGGCCAAACTGGAAGTCCTTGAAATGCCCTTCGTATTCCTTCTGCCGATAGATGAGGTGGATCACGTTGTAGCGCTTCGAACACGATAGATCATCCGCCAGCTTGCACCACGGATCGTCGCGTTGGTCAGACGGCACGCGATCCAGCACCTCGCGCAGCACATGCCGGAAACGCTGCGAACGTTGCAGCATATCGGTCACGAGACGCGTGCGGCTCGAGTACTGGATGTCTTTCATGCGCCCTTGAACGTCGGTGATGTTGTCCGGCACCGGCCCGATCGCGCTCCACAGATCAACCTGGAACGCGAGCGTATCGCGACGCGGCGTGGTCTGAATCACCTCATAGAGCGGCGTGTTCGACATCAAGCCGCCGTCCCAGTAGTACTGGCCGTCGATTTCGACCGCAGCGAAACCCGGCGGCAACGCACCTGACGCCATGAAATGCTCAGGCCTCAGTTTCGTATGCGTGTTATCGAAGTAGGCGAAATTGCCTGTACCGCAATTCACCGCCCCCACCGACACACGCATCTCACCGGAATTGATCCGATCGAAATCACAGAGCGCCTCCAGCGTGGCCTTGAGCGGCGTGGTGTCGTAGTAGCTCGCCAATTGCGGCGGCCCGGAGACGGTGGGCAACGGCGGCGGGAAACGCGGCACGAAGAAGCCCTTTTGCCCCTCCACGATCGCCCCCATTGCCTGGGTCGCCGTGAAAGCCTTGCGAACGGCTTCACTGGAATTGAACAGCGCGTGCTCGATAAAGGCCGGCAGCGGTGGCCCGAACGCCGGCTGGCAGATCGTCTCCCAGAATTGCAGCAGCCGCTCGACGCGCTTCTCCGGCGGATTGCCGGCAATGATGGCCGTATTCAGCGCACCGATCGAAATGCCGGCGAGCCAGTTCGGTTCGATGCCGGCTTCGTAAAGCCCTTGAAAGACGCCGGCCTGATAGGCGCCCAGCGCGCCGCCGCCTTGCAGCATCAACGCGACGGTTTCGTATTTCGGGAATCGGAGATGCTGGCCGGGATGCGCGGAGGGTGCCGGACCGGCACCCTCGCCTTCCCCGCCGCCGGGCGCGCCGACGCGCGCCCGTTTGAGATTGCGTTGCGCCATAGGCACCTCCTTATTGCATGTACCAGCCGTGGCTCACAATAAAGGACTGGCCGGT
This sequence comes from Burkholderia sp. GAS332, assembly GCA_900142905.1. Taxonomy (NCBI): domain Bacteria; kingdom Pseudomonadati; phylum Pseudomonadota; class Betaproteobacteria; order Burkholderiales; family Burkholderiaceae; genus Burkholderia; species Burkholderia sp. GAS332. The sequence continues at coordinate 3,745,219 of FSRV01000001.1, forward strand.
CAGCGCCGCAGTCGGGAACGTGGACAGGAACAGCACCGTTTGCGCGACGTCTTCCACCGTGGTGAAGATGCCGTCGACCGTGCCGCCCAGCATCACGCGCTTGACCACCTCTTCTTCGCTGATGCCGAGTTCCTTGGCCTGCTCGGGAATCTGCTTGTCGACCAGCGGCGTACGCACGAAACCCGGACACACCACATGCGAGCGCACGTTGTGTTTCGCGCCTTCCTTGGCCAGTACGCGCGCGAGCCCCAGCAGCGCATGTTTGGCCGTGACATACGCGGACTTCAGCGGCGACGCTTCGTGCGAATGGACCGAACCCATGTAGATCACGATGCCGCCGCGATCGTCTTTGTACATGTGCTTGAGCGCGGCCTTGGTGGTAAGGAAGGCCCCGTCCACGTGGATGGCCTGCATCTTCTTCCAATCGGAAAACGAGTAGTTTTCGATCGGATTGACGATCTGGATGCCGGCGTTGGAAATCAGAATGTCGATCGAGCCGAATTCGGCGGCGACTTTGTCGATGCCCTGGTTGACGGCGTCTTCATTCGTGACGTCCATCGCCACGCCGATTGCCTTGCCACCGCCTTGCTTGATTTCTTCAGCGACAGCGTTCGCGCCGTCCTGGTTCAGGTCGGCGATCGCGACCGCCGCGCCCGCTGCGGAAAGCGTGAGCGCAATCTGCTTGCCGATGCCGCTCGCAGCGCCGGTAACCACCGCGACCTTGCCATTCAGATTCGTGTTCAGTGACGACATCCAGAACCTCCGTGCAGTTGATGAACAATGAGACCACGGGCCGCGGGCGGCGTGAAGTCAGCCAAACGGCATAGGCCGTTTGGCTGAATGCTGCACTGCGGCCAACGCTGCTATTGTGCATGAACCGCGTGAACTGCATCCGTAAAACGCACATCGAGCCTTATCTCTTTAAACTGGACGTTTCAGCGGGATTCCGGCGGCATCACTACCAAGGAGGAATGCATGAATTATCGACGTCTGGGCCGTTCCGGCCTGCAAGTCAGCGAACTGTCCATCGGCTCATGGGTCACTTACGGTAATCAGGTGGATCATCGTGCGGCGCGCGAGTCGCTTGCGGCCGCGCGCGATGCGGGAGTCAACTTCTTCGACAACGCGGAGGTCTACGCCGGCGGCCAATCCGAAGAGATCATGGGCCAAGCGCTCAAGGAACTGGCGTGGCCGCGCGTGAGCTATGTGGTATCGACGAAATTCTTCTGGGGGCTCAACGAAGCGCCGAACCAGTACCACACACTGAACCGCAAATATTTGCTGAACGCGATCGACTCGTCGCTCAAACGCCTGCAACTCGATTATGTCGATCTGGTGTTCTGTCATCGTCCTGACCCGAACACGCCGGTCGAAGAAACCGTCTGGGCTATGAGCGACATGATCACGCGCGGCAAGGCGCTGTACTGGGGCACCTCCGAATGGAGCGCCGACGAAATCCGCGCGGCTTACGAGATCGCTGAGCGGCATCATCTGCACAAACCGGTCATGGAGCAGCCGCAATACAACCTGTTCCACCGCAAGCGCGTCGAACAGGAATACAAGCGGCTTTACGAGGATATCGGCCTTGGGCTCACTACCTGGAGCCCGCTCGCATCCGGCCTGCTCACCGGCAAGTACCGCGACGGCGTACCTGCCGATAGCCGCGCACAACTGCAAGGCTACGACTGGCTGCGCAAGCAGCTCACCGATGCCGGCAAAAACAACGTGGTCGGCCAGCTGGGCGAAGTGGCCGACGAGCTGAGCTGCACGGTCGGCCAGTTGGCGATTGCGTGGATTCTGAAGAACCCGAATGTGAGCACCGTGATCACCGGCGCGTCGCGCGTCGAACAGATTGGTGAGAACATGAAATCCGCCGATGTGGCCGAGCGGATCACGCCGGAGATCAAGCAGCGGATCGAGGAGATCATCGGCGACGCCTACGATTGACCGGCCGTTCACCGGACCGCGTAGCATGGCTCGCGCACCATCAGCGTCGTGTCACGCGCAACGCACTACGGGGTGCAACGCGGCGTCGCGTACAATACGCGACCGCGCTGCACTTCAGTTGTGCTGCCGCATTGCACTCGCATCGCCGAATCCGCCCTGGACCGGCACGCCCTCTTTCAGCGTCTCCTCATCATGCTCAGCTACCGCCACGCCTTTCATGCAGGCAATCACGCCGACGTTCTGAAACACGCCGTCGTGTTACAGCTACTGCGCTACCTCGGCCAGAAGGACAAAGCCTACTGGTATATCGACACGCACGCGGGCGCCGGCGTCTATTCGCTGAAGGAAGGCTACGCGACCAAAACCGGCGAGTTCCAGACCGGTATCGCCAAACTATGGGAACGTAACGATCTGCCGTCGATCTTTGCCGACTACGTCGACGAAGTGAGCGCGCTGAATCCGGACGGCCAGTTGCGCTTCTACCCGGGCTCGCCGTATATCGCGTGGCGGCAGATGCGCGAGCAGGACCGCATGCGCCTGTTCGAACTGCACACCACTGAAATCGACGTGCTGCGCCATAACTTCCGCGACGCAGGCCGCCGCGCGATGCTCTATGCGGGCGACGGCTTCGACGGCATCCTCGCATTGCTGCCGCCGGCGCCGCGCCGCGCGCTGGTGCTGCTCGATCCGTCGTACGAAGACAAGCGCGACTACACGCGCACGCTGCGCTGCGTCGAAGAAAGCCTGAAGCGCTTTCCGACCGGCACCTACGCGGTCTGGTATCCGCAGGTAAGACGACTTGAATCGCAGCGCTTTCCCGATCAGTTGAAGAAGCTGCAGGAGCGCAACTGGCTGCATGTGAGCCTGACCGTCAGCAATCCGCCGACCGACGGCTTCGGCTTGTTTGGCAGCGGCATGTTCATTCTGAATCCGCCGTATACGCTGGCAAAAACGCTGAAAGATCAGATGCCCTGGCTGGTCCAGGCGCTTGGCGAGGACAAGGCCGCGCAGTTCAAGGTCGAATATCGCGGCGACTGAGCCGCGTTGCAGGCTCCGCAGGCACGTATATCGCGGCGGTCAAGCTCGGCCGCAGTTTGCGCAAGCACCCATCATGGCACTCGGCCAGCATTGCTGGTTTGCTCTGGGAGATATCTCGCCGGAAACGCTTATTGCGTGCGAGGCACCGGGCGAGGTTGCGGCTGAGGTTTTGGAGACGGTGTGCCACCGCCGACAGGCAGCGGGATGTAAGGCGCGACAACAATCGGTACCGACGAATTCGGCGCCAACTCCGTGGGCGTCGCGATGGGCTGCGCCCCGACGATCGGCTGCCGCGAGAGCGGCGCGGTCTGTAACACGGTGCCACTCTGGCCGTCGCTTATCCCGCTCTGCGAGTCGAGTATCACGGGCTTGCGGGTGTCGTTGCTCGACGCGGCAAAGGTTGCCGGTACGGCGAAAACCGTTGTCAGCGAGGCTGCGACGGCCGCGGCCAGGACGGATTTGAGCGAGCGGACAGGAAGCATGGGCGGACCGGTTGAGTTTGGGAATGCCGGATTGCGCAGAAAACGTCTTACCTTACCGCGGCGGCAACCGTCAGGCTAGTCGATATTGGCCATGAGTCGCCTTGAAGGGCCACTTGCCATGAAATTCTCGTGGTCCAGATGTGACAAAGCCCCGTCTATACGGGGCTCAACACTTTACTGCAATGGCTGCGCGCAAGCGCTGCCGGGTCAAACCTGATGCAGTTGAAACTTACAGCGAGTAGCCGTTGGTTTCGAGCGAGCGGATGCGCTGTTCGAGCTGAACGATATCCGACGACGACGCCAGATAGGCTTCACGACGGCTGCGTTCTGCAGTTTCAAACCAGGTGCTCAGCTTTTCAAGTACGTATGCAAACATGATGTTCTCCAAGGATCAGATTGAATCCCCGGTGAGTTTTGCATCAGGGATTTCCCGTAAAAGGGTTAACCCGGATTATAGCCCTATGGTGCAACCTTGCTAGTGAAATGCCCGCATGACGTGCATTCCGTTTTGGAATGGTGCACGCTTGTGGTGCGCGTAAGTCTTTGATTTATCTAAATTCAAGATAGCTCTTTCGTGGTAATCGGTAATACCCCAAATTATTTTGCACTATTTTGGTGCTTTTGATCGCCCGGTTGCGACGAATCTTGTGCCAGGTTGCACCCGGCGCGATCAAATCGGATGACAACCGTTCCCCGACACCAGATCGTTGTCGGCGAGCCGCTCGATAATCGGGCAATCCGGGCGCTCGTCGCCGTGACAATGGTAGGCCAGATGCGCCAATGTGTCGCGCATGTCGGTCAGCTCGGCAATGCGGCGATCGAGCTCCGCGACGTGCTCCAGCGCAATCGCCTTCACTTCGGCGCTGGCGCGCGATCGGTCGTACCACAACGCCAGCAACCGGCGGATGTCTTCGACCAGAAAACCAAGACGGCGTGCCTGCCGGATGAAACGCAGCGAATGAATCTCTTGCGGCCCATACACGCGATAGCCGGCGCTCGTGCGCGCCTTCGCCGCCAGCAAGCCCACGCTTTCGTAGTAGCGAATCATTTTCGCCGTGACGCCCGACGCGCGGGCCGCTTCACCGATGTTCATGACTGTATCTCCGATATGTGCGCCGATCGTACACCTTCCCATGGTGGGAAGGTCAGTCACTCAGGTGCGCATCGGCAGGCATAATTCAACTATCGCAACATTCATATTTTTCGAGGCAATCCCGATGACGATCGAATTCCAGGTAGAAGGCATGAGTTGTCAGCATTGCGTGGCTGCGGTCACGAACGCGATCCGCGAACACGATGGTGCCGCTCAGGTGCAGGTCGATCTGGCGTCCGGCCGTGTGACGGTGGAATCCGCGCAACCGGCTGACACGCTAAAGGCCGCTATCGACGAGGCCGGCTACACGGTTACGGCCGTGACCAGCGGCTCGGCTGGCTAAGCGAGCGACGCCATGTTCAAAGTTGCCGTCATTGGTGCTTCCGGGCTGCTCGGCCGGGCGCTCGTCGACGAACTGACACAGCAGGCTGGCTGGCAAGTTGCCGCCACGGCGTTCAGCCGGCCGGGGCCGAACACGGTCGCGCTGGATATTCGCGATGCGCGGACGGTCGAGCAGTTTATCGAGCGCGAAGCGCCGGACGCGCTCGTGATTGCTGCTGCGGAACGGCGGCCGGATGTGTGCGAGCACGATCCGGCACTCGCCCGGGCGTTGAACGTCGATGCGGTGCGCACCCTGGCCGCGACGGCACAGCGGCGCGGCGCATGGACACTCTCGATCTCAACCGATTACGTGTTCGACGGCACTCACCCGCCCTATCAGCACGATTCCGTGCCCGCGCCGCTCAATGCCTATGGGCGCAGCAAACGTGAAGGCGAGCGCGCGCTGACGGAATCCACCGATCTCGGCTGCGTGCTGCGTTTGCCGCTGCTCTATGGACCAATCATCGATTGGGCAGAATCGGCGGTGACGAGTCTCGTGCCGGCGATTGCCGCATCGGCTTCACGCGAGGGCAAGGCCGCCGTCATGGATGCATGGGCGATTCGTTACCCGACCTTTACGCCGGACGTCGCGTTCGTGATCCGGCAGATGCTCGAACGGCATGCGCGCGGTGAGGCGATCCGCGGCATCGTGCAATGGTCGGGCGATGAGCCGATGGACAAGTATGAAATCGCCGTGCGGCTTGCAGAAGCACTGCAACTTGATGCGCAACTGACGCCACAGCGCACGCCCACCGACACGACGCCGCGTCCGCATAACTGTCATCTGGCTTCGGATCGGCTTGAGGCGCTTGGCATCGGCCGCCGCACGCCGTTCGACGTTGCGATCCGGCAAGTGCTGGCCAGGTTTCCGTGGCGAGGCTCACTGCCGGCGTAGCCGCCCGGCAGTGAGCTTAACTACGCTACGGCACGTACTCGCGCGTTTTCGTGGTGAGGCAAAACGCCGGCATAGCGCCCGGCAGCGAGTTTAACCATGGCAGGCGTCGCCCGTGTTTTCGCGGTCCGACGACACGCCTGCCTGGCGCCGGCCCCGCAAGTTAGTCGCGACAGGTACTGCCTCTGTGTCCATGGGCCGCTGGTATGTCGGCATGGCACCCGGGCATGCGAGTCAAGCCACTGCAAATCGGCATCAGTGAAAATCGCGGCTTGCCGTGGCCAGTTCGCCGAGCCACTCGCTGTGATCTTCGAGTCGATGCGCGACGAGATGGATCACCTCGCCCTTCTGTTTCTGTTTTGCGTTGCCCGCTTGATTTGCGTTCACCACGTGGCCGGCGCTGTCACCGCCGGTAGAAACGCCGTCGTCACGCTGCAAGACGCCATACACCGCCAGCAACGATGAACCCAGCAGCACCTTGCGCTGCTTTTCCACCAGCGCTGGCCAGACGATCACATTGATCGAACCGGTTTCGTCTTCGATGGAAACGAACACGGTGCCGTTTGCCGTGCCCGGCCGCTGCCGCACGGTGACGATGCCACAGGCGCGCACCAGCGTGCCGTGCTGACAGGCGACGAGTTCGGCCGCCGTGCGAAAACGCTGTTTGGCAAGGCGCTCGCGCAATAACGCGAGCGGATGACGATTGAGCGTGAGACCGATGCTCGCGTAATCGTCGACGATCTCGCGACTTTCCGCCGCCTGCGGCAATGCCAACGGCGCTTCGGCGATCGGCGCATCGCGCAGCAGCTTGGGGACGGTGTGCTGCGCGGTTACCGCCCACCACGCTTCGCGCCGATGGCCTGCGATGCTGACCAGCGCGTTCGCCGCGGCGAGCGCTTCGAGATCGCGCCGCGTCAATGCCGCGCGACGCGTCAGGTCGTCGACGTCGGTAAACTGCGCGTCGCTGCGAGCCGCCATGATGCGTTCGGCAGCCACCTGTGAAAGACCTTTGATCAGATGCATGCCGATGCGTACTGCCGGACCGCGCGCACCATAGGTTTTCGACGATTGGAATACGCGTGCGGTCAACTGCTTTGCCGCGCGCCGGATCGTCCGCGCCACCGTGAAGCGTCGCAGTGACAAATCGCGTAATTGCTGCGCGGATAATACGCCCTGCTGACGACGTAAACAGGTCTCGCTCGATGAAATCCGCTGCCCTTCATGACCGCGTCTTTCGAAGGTCGATTCCCAATCACTCAAGGTCACGTCGGGCGGTAATACCTGGACGCCGTGACGCTTCGCGTCCTGCACAAGTTGCGACGGCGAATAAAAACCCAACGGCTGACTGTTGAGCAACCCTGCCAGAAAAGCAGCCGGTTCATAACGTTTCAACCACGCGCTGAGATAGACGAGCAACGCAAAACTCGCCGCGTGGCTTTCAGGAAAACCATATTCGCCAAAGCCTTCGATCTGTTTGCAGATGCGCGCGATGAACTCGGGTTCATAGCCTCGCTTGAGCATGCGGTCGGTCAGATCCTGCTGATACTTCGCCAGATTGCCGGTGCGCCGCCACGCGGCCATCGCGCGTCGCAACTGGTCGGCCTGCTCACCGGAATATTCGGCCGCAACCATCGCGAGGTGCATCACCTGTTCCTGGAAAATCGGCACGCCGAGCGTGCGTTCGAGCACTGGCCGCAACTCATCTTTAGCGTAGTCCTCCGCCTCGATACCCTGCTTGCGACGCAGATACGGATGCACCATGCCCCCCTGGATCGGGCCGGGTCGCACGATCGCGACTTCGATCACGAGATCGTAATACTTGTTCGGTTTCAGCCGCGGCAACATGCTTTGCTGCGCACGCGATTCGATCTGAAATACGCCGATCGTATCGGCATGGCCGCACATTTCGTAGACGGCTCGATCCTCGCGCGGAATATCCTGCACCCTGAATGCCGGAAAGCCGCGCCGCAATGCAACGAACTCCAGCGCGCGCCGGATAGCCGACAACATGCCGAGCGCCAGCACATCGACTTTCAATAGCTTGAGCGCATCGATATCGTCCTTGTCCCACTCGATCACGCTACGGTCTTTCATCGTCGCGTTCTCAATCGGCACGAGTCGCGACAGCTTGTCTTTCGCGATCACAAAGCCGCCGACGTGTTGCGACAGATGGCGTGGAAAGTTGCGCAACTCTTTGGTGAGGCGAATCAGATTCTGCGTGATGTGCGAGCTGGCAGCGAAGCCCGCTTCAGCCAGATATTTGGCGACCGCATCCGTGCCGTCCCACCATTGCTGCGATTTACTGATCCGCTCGATCAGCGACGCTTCGAGCCCCAACGCCTTGCCCACATCCTTCAGCGCACTGCGTGCGTGATACGTGATCAGCGATGCAGTGAGCGCAGCGCGATGACGGCCGTACTTGCTGTAGATATATTGAATCACCTCTTCCCGGCGCTGATGCTCGAAATCGACATCGATATCAGGCGGTTCGTTGCGCGCGCGCGAGATGAACCGTTCGATCAGCATGTTCATGTGGATCGGATCGATCTCCGTCACATGCAGGCAGTAGCACACGATCGAATTTGCCGCGGAGCCGCGACCTTGGCACAGAATGTTTCTGGAGCGCGCGAAGCTCACGATATCGTGCACCGTCAAGAAGTACTTTTCGTATTTCAACTCGGCGATCAGCTGCAGCTCTTTCTCGATCTGACTGATTCGCTTCAGATCCATGCCATTCGGCCAACGCTCCATCGCGCCGGCCATCACCAGTTTGCGCAGATAGCTCGACGGCGACTCACCGGCGGGGACCAGTTCTTCCGGATACTCGTACTTGAGTTCGTCGAGCGAGAAGCGGCATAGGGCTGCAATACGCAGCGTTTCTTCGAGCGTATCGCGCGGGTACAGTTTGCCGAGCCGCACGCGAGTGCGCATATGCCGCTCGGCATTGGCCTCGAGCGCGTGGCCACACGCCGATAGCGGTGTGACGAGGCCGATCGCGGTCAGGGTGTCCTGCAATGGCTTGCGCGATCGCGCATGCATCAGGACGCCACCTGCCGCCACCAGAGGCAAACCGCTCGCTTTTGAAATCATCCGCAACGCGTCAATCTGAAGATCGTCGCTGCCGGTTTGCCAGAGTTCGAGTGCGATCCATGAGCGTTGCGGAGCCAATGAGGCGAGCCAATGCGCGCAGCGCAGCGTGTGTGAGAGCGTCGCCGTGCGTTGCGGCACGAGGATCAGGACGCAATCGGGCAAGGTCTTAAGATGTTCGAGATGCGGCAACGCATCGGTGAAATCGGACGGGCTGAGGCGATAGCTGCCCTTGTCGGCACGCGAGCGGGCTAGCGTGATCAGTTCGGAAAGATTGCCGTAGCCATTGCGGTTGGTTGCGAGCGCAACCAGTGTGCAGAACGGTTCGCCTGCATCGTCCGTCAGATTGAGTTCGCTGCCTATGATGAGGTGAGGGATTGGTTTTAGCGTTTCTTGCTCTGCGGCTTCTGGCTCTGTGGCTTCTGGCTCTGTGGTTTCTTGTTGTGAGGCTTCTTGTTGTGCGGTTTCTGACTCTGCGACTTCCTGTTGCGATCCCGCTAGCTTTGTGGCCGTCGACTTTGCAGCTTCTTCTACAGACGTTCCTGCTTGCGCGGCCTTCGTCTTGTCTTCGCGTTCTTTCTGTTGGCGGTCCCGCTCCTGCTTGATTTCTCTCACCGCCGTGTGCGCGCGCACGACGCCCGCCAGCGAGCATTCATCGGTGATCGCGATCGCGCTATAGCCGCGCGACATCGCCTGCTCGACCAACTCATGCGGATGCGAAGCGCCGCGCAGAAACGAGAAATTAGTCAGGCAATGCAGTTCTGCATAGGGCGGTAATTGGGCCGCAAGCGCCTGCTCCAATAAAACTGAGGTCCGGGAATTTGCCATGACGCTCAACCGAACAAACCCTGCAAATACCACTCGCCGGTTAGACGTTCGCGGTACACCCAGAACATATGACCACAATCATCTGCCGCAACGTAGTAATCCCGCTCGACGCGGTTACCGTCCCACCACCCGGCTTCAATCCGTTCGGTACGCGTGAGCATTTTCAGCGGCCGACGATAGATCGGCCGCTGGTCGCGCATCATCAGGCGCAGCGGTTTGTCGAGCATCCAGACGGGACGAGGCTGCGATGGCAATGCAATGTCGGGCAGATCGAGGGAGGCTTGAGCATCGGCTGGTTGTGTGACGAATAGGTGGCTGCTTTTAGCGTCACTTGCTTTGTCAGACTGCCGGGATAGGTGCACCGGGTGTGCTGTGCGTTCTGCCTGTTCTGCCTGTGTCGTCGCATCGCCGTCTGCGTGCACACTTTCCAATGCAGCGTGCTGCAACTCATCGGTCAGCCAGGTTTTATCCGCTTTAATTTTTGTCCTGGTTTTCGCAGACGAACGCTTCTTGCGCGAAAACGCTTGCGCTTGATAGGCCTCGACGCGCATTGCCCGCTCAGGCCGATGATCGTCCTGCACCGACATCTGCAGCACGTTCTCCGGCCCCAAACGCGCACTCAAGCGTTCGAGTAGACGTGCGATCGAGTCGCCGTCTGATTCGGGCATTGGAAACAAGGTGTCCGACCGCCCTGCATACTCGCCGATCTGATCCGCGACCAACTTCAACTCGATCACGGGCGCCACCAGAACCGTCTGATTCAACTTCTCACGCAACAGCCAGATCAGATGCTCGGCATCGCGCGACGGTATGGCCCATGCGACCTTCAGACTCGATGTCTTCGGTGCATGACGGGATGCCAATTCATGTTCGAGCAACAACGTATAACCACTGAGCGCTGCATGATGCGCGCTCAGCCATCCGGCCAGTTGCACAATCAGCCGACGCGCGGCGAACAGTAGCGCATCGGCGTTATCGACCCGCGACGGCAACTCCAACTGAGCATGAAACGAGGCCGGCGCACGAAACGATTCGCGTGGGTCCGGACGCGTGCCATAGGCTTGCGCCAGCAGATCCAGAATGCCACTGCCGAAACGCCGCACGACACCCGATCTTGGCAACTGACGCAAATCGGCCAGCGTCGTGCAACCGACATGCGCAAACGCATCGCGATGCGCTTGCGCAACCGGCAGCAACGACACAGATACGCGGTCGAGGACCCGCGCAAGCGACGTTTCCTTTATCACATGCCAACGATGCCCCTGCCGATCGGCGTGCGCCTGCGCCAACAGCCACGCGCCCCAGGCTGTCGGTCCGCACGCGATGCGCGCCGTATAGCCGAACTCAGCCACCGTCGCGGATACCCGCGACAACAACGCGCGCAAGCCGCCGAACAACCGCAAACCGGAGCCGACTTCCAGCAACAAGGTGTGCGCGTGCGCGAGTGACACCTTCGGTGTGTACGTCAGCAACGCGAGCGCCATCGCTTCGAACGCCTGGGTTTCGCGGGCTGCGTCTGCGGCAAGCACTTTGAGGCCAGGAGCCAAAGCCAACGCGTACGAGCGCGAATGCCCTGCATGCACTCCAGCACGCAATGCGTCGAAATCCGGCACCAGGATGTGCGCGTGATCGGCCAGTGCATAGCAGCGCGCCTCGGTGACGTTCTCGGCACCCAGAGGCTGGCTTGCCGCGTCGCCGGACTCACACCGGTTCGGCTTCGCGAGCGAACCATCCGGGAGCGGCTCGAGAGGCTTCACCGCTTCCAGCGACAAGAGTGGCAATGTGACTGCGATCCACAACATGTTTGATCTCTCGTCCTTGATTGCGGCCGATCCCGCTTTCCGGCAACAAGACGCTTTGTAACGGCAAAATGAGACGCAGGGGCCCCGCTGGCGGCGGCCCGCGGCGCTTGAAGATGTCGATCGAGATACCAATCTCCTGCAACCATTGACGACGGTTGATCGTCTGCGCATTGGCGGGCAAGAACGGCTCGCAGATCATTCGCAACGGCGCCGGCGACGATTGAGTGGCTGCCTCGACAGGCCGGATCAAAAATGCCAGCGATGCCGACTCCTGAGCCGCCACCTGCAGACGCCGAACCTTATCGGCGCGTGCATTCGGCAGCCATACCAGCACTGCGCCGATGCCATCCTGCTTCAATGCCTGTGCAGCGGCCCACAGGGATTGGTCTTCACTCGAGCGCACCCATAAGACGCGCTCGACATCGATACCCCAAGCCCTGAGTGCCGAAGCGCAGGGCTGGTAAGGGGGCGCCACGAGCATGATGTGCCGTTCGGCCTGTGTCGTAAGATGCCGAAGCGCACGGGCCAGCAGGCGCAATTCGCCGACCCCTCCGTGCTCAATCAACAACTCCGTCAGGCCGCCGGCCGACCAGCCCTGTCCGGGAAGCAGTTGATCCAGCGCGGCATAACCGCTGGAAATCACCCGCGAGTCCGCCTCGGCAAGCTCATTGCCCTTCCACACCTGACGCCGCAATTGCGACGACAGCGCTGTCGTCGCCAGGTGAATCGCTGCTGCCATAGACACGCTCGCTCAATAGGGAATGCTCCGCCCTGCCCGGCATCGGACAAGCATGGGGCGACGATTTTTCACTGTATATTTATACAGTACTTTGAGACAGATGTTAAGACAAGGCGGTGCAACGAAACGTGTGCAGGAAGGAAATGAAGAGGGATGGTGAAGCTGCTTTTGTTGCAGGTTTTTCGCCTGCGGGAAAGCTGTCCTTTGACGCTGCTGCTAAGCGAGCAAAACCAGAGTTAACGTGTTCTGGAAGGGATGAGAGCAAAGAGCCCGCGCATGCACGCCGCTGATATGGGTAAGGCCTGACGGGTTACGCGAATGCGCTTCGAGTGGGGAAGGTGTGATACCGGAAGAACCGGGGCCGCATCGCGGTAAGGTCGCGGCGGCGATGTTTCCAGATCCGGTCGTCGTGACGGACAGACGCCCGGACGAGAAGTCCCAGGTGAGCATGCCATCACATGCCGTGATGGCGCAGCTGGAGGCGAAGCCTCGTTCTGCGCCCGCTTTTTACCGACGTCTTCTGTACCCGCTTTTTTGTCCCGTAAACGCAAAAACCCCGCCTTGATGGGCGGGGTTTCTGGTCTTGCTGGGGAGCCTGACGATTACCTACTTTCACACGGGAATCCGCACTATCATCGGCGTGGAGTCGTTTCACGGTCCTGTTCGGGATGGGAAGGGGTGGGACCGACTCGCTATGGTCATCAGGCATGACTTGTTGTCGTACTGCTCGTGGAGCAATACAACCAATCTGGAAGAAGTAGCTGAGAGGATGCCTCTCGGTATTACTTTGGGTTGCGCTTGTACTGCACAACACTGATCTCAACCTGTGTGCTACCCCCTTCGGGGGTGGGATCACTGTAAGCGCTGAAGCGCTAACACTGATCGCAAAACACACTTGTTATAGGATCAAGCCTTACGGGCAATTAGTATCAGTTAGCTTAACGCATTACTGCGCTTCCACACCTGACCTATCAACGTCCTGGTCTTGAACGACCCTTCAAGGGGCTCGAAGCCCCGGGGATATCTCATCTTAAGGCGAGTTTCCCGCTTAGATGCTTTCAGCGGTTATCTCTTCCGAACATAGCTACCCGGCGATGCCACTGGCGTGACAACCGGTACACCAGAGGTTCGTCCACTCCGGTCCTCTCGTACTAGGAGCAGCCCCCTTCAAATATCCAGCGCCCACGGCAGATAGGGACCAAACTGTCTCACGACGTTTTAAACCCAGCTCACGTACCTCTTTAAATGGCGAACAGCCATACCCTTGGGACCGGCTACAGCCCCAGGATGAGATGAGCCGACATCGAGGTGCCAAACACCGCCGTCGATATGAACTCTTGGGCGGTATCAGCCTGTTATCCCCAGAGTACCTTTTATCCGTTGAGCGATGGCCCTTCCATACAGAACCACCGGATCACTATGACCTGCTTTCGCACCTGCTCGACTTGTCGGTCTCGCAGTTAAGCACGCTTATGCCATTGCACTATCAGCACGATTTCCGACCGTACCTAGCGTACCTTCGTACTCCTCCGTTACACTTTGGGAGGAGACCGCCCCAGTCAAACTGCCTACCATGCACTGTCCCCAGTCCGGATAACGGACCAAGGTTAGAACCTCAAACAAACCAGGGTGGTATTTCAAGGACGGCTCCACGCAGACTGGCGTCCACGCTTCATAGCCTCCCACCTATCCTACACAGATCGGTTCAAAGTCCAATGCAAAGCTACAGTAAAGGTTCATGGGGTCTTTCCGTCTAGCCGCGGGGAGATTGCATCATCACAAACACTTCAACTTCGCTGAGTCTCGGGAGGAGACAGTGTGGCCATCGTTACGCCATTCGTGCAGGTCGGAACTTACCCGACAAGGAATTTCGCTACCTTAGGACCGTTATAGTTACGGCCGCCGTTTACCGGGACTTCAATCAAGAGCTTGCACCCCATCATTTAATCTTCCGGCACCGGGCAGGCGTCACACCCTATACGTCCACTTTCGTGTTTGCAGAGTGCTGTGTTTTTATTAAACAGTCGCAGCCACCAGTTTATTGCAACCCCTTCACCCTTCTGGCGCAGGCCAGTCAAGCTACAGGGGCGTACCTTATCCCGAAGTTACGGTACCAATTTGCCGAGTTCCTTCTCCCGAGTTCTCTCAAGCGCCTTAGAATACTCATCTCGCCCACCTGTGTCGGTTTGCGGTACGGTCTTGTTAAACTGAAGCTTAGAGGCTTTTCTTGGAACCACTTCCAGTTGCTTCTTCACCGAAGTGAATGGCCTCGCACCCTTGAATTCCGCGCCCGGATTTGCCTAAGCGCCTTCTCCAATGCAAGGACCGGGACTTCCAACACCCGGACAACCTTCCGCGATCCGTCCCCCCATCGCATTTAACAATGGTGCAGGAATATTAACCTGCTTCCCATCAGCTACGCATTTCTGCCTCGCCTTAGGGGCCGACTCACCCTACGCCGATGAACGTTGCGTAGGAAACCTTGGGCTTACGGCGAGGGGGCCTTTCACCCCCTTTATCGCTACTCATGTCAGCATTCGCACTTCCGATACCTCCAGCGCACTTTTCAATGCACCTTCGCAGGCTTACGGAACGCTCTCCTACCATGCACATAAATGTGCATCCGCAGCTTCGGTATATTGCTTAGCCCCGTTACATCTTCCGCGCAGGACGACTCGATCAGTGAGCTATTACGCTTTCTTTAAAGGATGGCTGCTTCTAAGCCAACCTCCTGACTGTTTTAGCCTTCCCACTTCGTTTCCCACTTAGCAATATTTGGGGACCTTAGCTGGCGGTCTGGGTTGTTTCCCTCTTGACACCGGACGTTAGCACCCGATGTCTGTCTCCCGTGATTGCACTCTTCGGTATTCGGAGTTTGCTATGGCGTAGTAATCCGCAATGGACCCCACAACCATGACAGTGCTCTACCCCCGAAGGTGATACACGAGGCACTACCTAAATAGTTTTCGGAGAGAACCAGCTATTTCCAGGTTTGTTTAGCCTTTCACCCCTATCCACAGCTCATCCCCTAACTTTTCAACGTTAGTGGGTTCGGACCTCCAGTACGTGTTACCGCACCTTCATCCTGGCCATGGATAGATCACCTGGTTTCGGGTCTACACCCAGCGACTGAACGCCCTGTTCGGACTCGCTTTCGCTACGCCTGCCCTAATCGGTTAAGCTTGCCACTGAATGTAAGTCGCTGACCCATTATACAAAAGGTACGCAGTCACCCCTTGCGAGGCTCCTACTGTTTGTATGCATGCGGTTTCAGGATCTATTTCACTCCCCTCCCGGGGTTCTTTTCGCCTTTCCCTCACGGTACTGGTTCACTATCGGTCGATCACGAGTATTTAGCCTTGGAGGATGGTCCCCCCATCTTCAGACAGGATTTCACGTGTCCCGCCCTACTTGTCGTACACCTAGTTCTTCCTCGCTGTTTTCGTCTACAGGGCTATCACCTGCTATGGCGGCACTTTCCAGAGCCTTCGACTAACAATGAAGATAAAGAGTACAGGCTGGTCCCATTTCGCTCGCCACTACTCTGGGAATCTCGGTTGATTTCTTTTCCTGCGGTTACTTAGATGTTTCAGTTCACCGCGTTCGCTTCGCATGACCTATGTATTCAGTCATGGATACTCCAAAAGGAGTGGGTTTCCCCATTCGGACATCTACGGATCAAAGCTCGTTTGCCAGCTCCCCGTAGCTTTTCGCAGGCTACCGCGTCCTTCATCGCCTGTGATCGCCAAGGCATCCACCACATGCACTTGTTCGCTTGACCCTATAACGAGTGTGTCTCGTGTCGACCCAGAGTTAGCGCTTTAGCGCTTACTCTGGTCCCATCCCCGAAGGGGACAGGGACATTCACAGGGAATGCCAGGACCTCAATCACATCGCTACAGGTTGAGTATTCGTGTTGCGCCGTATTCCAAGGCAATCTTTCGATCACCTTTTCATACATTGATACAATCACAACCCTGATTCACCTACTCAATCACCCATCTCTAAGTGATCTTTCGTGAATCTCTTTACTACTTCTTCCTGATTGTTAAAGAACGACAGCCGATATCGCAGTTGCTATAACCGCGTATCACTCTGACTGGCTCAATCGCCAATGCGAAACACTCTGCTTTCTACTTCAGCAGAACGCTGCGCATTGAAGATTGGTGGAGGATGACGGGATCGAACCGACGACCCCCTGCTTGCAAAGCAGGTGCTCTCCCAGCTGAGCTAATCCCCCAGTCACACAAGTACTTCAGGGTGTCTTCGGTTGGTTAGTTCAGCCACCGCAGAAACAGTGGTGGGTCTGGATGGATTCGAACCATCGACCCCCGCCTTATCAAGACGGTGCTCTAACCAACTGAGCTACAGACCCCTGAGTCTGTCTTAAATCACAGCCGATAAGCGTGAGCGCTCAACGTTCGACACGTTAGCTCGAGAAAGGAGGTGATCCAGCCGCACCTTCCGATACGGCTACCTTGTTACGACTTCACCCCAGTCATGAATCCTACCGTGGTGACCGTCCTCCTTGCGGTTAGACTAGCCACTTCTGGTAAAACCCACTCCCATGGTGTGACGGGCGGTGTGTACAAGACCCGGGAACGTATTCACCGCGGCATGCTGATCCGCGATTACTAGCGATTCCAGCTTCACGCACTCGAGTTGCAGAGTGCGATCCGGACTACGATCGGTTTTCTGGGATTGGCTCCCCCTCGCGGGTTGGCGACCCTCTGTTCCGACCATTGTATGACGTGTGAAGCCCTACCCATAAGGGCCATGAGGACTTGACGTCATCCCCACCTTCCTCCGGTTTGTCACCGGCAGTCTCCCTAGAGTGCTCTTGCGTAGCAACTAGGGACAAGGGTTGCGCTCGTTGCGGGACTTAACCCAACATCTCACGACACGAGCTGACGACAGCCATGCAGCACCTGTGTTATGGCTCCCTTTCGGGCACCCCCACCTTTCAGCAGGGTTCCATACATGTCAAGGGTAGGTAAGGTTTTTCGCGTTGCATCGAATTAATCCACATCATCCACCGCTTGTGCGGGTCCCCGTCAATTCCTTTGAGTTTTAATCTTGCGACCGTACTCCCCAGGCGGTCAACTTCACGCGTTAGCTACGTTACTAAGGAAATGAATCCCCAACAACTAGTTGACATCGTTTAGGGCGTGGACTACCAGGGTATCTAATCCTGTTTGCTCCCCACGCTTTCGTGCATGAGCGTCAGTATTGGCCCAGGGGGCTGCCTTCGCCATCGGTATTCCTCCACATCTCTACGCATTTCACTGCTACACGTGGAATTCTACCCCCCTCTGCCATACTCTAGCCTGCCAGTCACAAATGCAGTTCCCAGGTTAAGCCCGGGGATTTCACATCTGTCTTAGCAAACCGCCTGCGCACGCTTTACGCCCAGTAATTCCGATTAACGCTTGCACCCTACGTATTACCGCGGCTGCTGGCACGTAGTTAGCCGGTGCTTATTCTTCCGGTACCGTCATCCCCCCGGGGTATTAACCCAGAGGTTTTCTTTCCGGACAAAAGTGCTTTACAACCCGAAGGCCTTCTTCACACACGCGGCATTGCTGGATCAGGCTTGCGCCCATTGTCCAAAATTCCCCACTGCTGCCTCCCGTAGGAGTCTGGGCCGTGTCTCAGTCCCAGTGTGGCTGGTCGTCCTCTCAGACCAGCTACAGATCGTCGCCTTGGTAGGCCTTTACCCCACCAACTAGCTAATCTGCCATCGGCCGCCCCTGTAGCGAGAGGTCCTAAGATCCCCCCCTTTCCTCCGTAGAGCGTATGCGGTATTAATCCGGCTTTCGCCGGGCTATCCCCCACTACAGGACACGTTCCGATGTATTACTCACCCGTTCGCCACTCGCCACCAGGGTTGCCCCCGTGCTGCCGTTCGACTTGCATGTGTAAGGCATGCCGCCAGCGTTCAATCTGAGCCAGGATCAAACTCTTCAGTTCAAACCTGTTACTGTTTTTCGGTCTCTTTCGAAACCGGTCGCTCACTCAACGTACTGACGAATGATCATCCTGTCGGCGTGAATCCACCCCAACAGGAAAACCTTTCTTTAATACTAGTGTGAGACTTGATACTTTCGCTTCCAGCAAACCCCGAAGGATTCACTGCGCGTCTCGCATCAAGCGCCCACACTTATCGGCTGTTAATTTTTAAAGATCGATTACGCACTCACTACCGTCACAGCGCCTGACTTCAACTACCCGGCACCGCTTCGTTCTGCGTCGCTGCATCAGCAGCAGAGAAACGAGATTATGAAGAACTTTCGCTACGTCGTCAACAGGTTTTTCTAACTTTCTCAACCCGCTCACTTCGCTGAAAGCCTTGCCACTGCTGGCTCTCCCGCTTCCCGTGCCCCGGTGTCCGAAGCACGAAAGAGCGAGATTCTAGCGAGCGGCACCGCGCCTTGCAAGCGGTATCTGAAATTTATTTCAAGGCGCCTTTTCTATGCGCCCCGGGTCATCGACAACCGGCACTTTCACGTCGGGGGCCAGAGCAGCCGCGGCCGGAGCGCCGATCGTCCAATCGTGCAGTACGGTATAGGCAACCGCCAGCAACGTCGGGCCGATGAACACCCCAAGGAAACCGAAAGCAAATGCGCCACCCAGGATACCCAGCATCACCAGGATCAGCGGCATGTCACTACTCTTGCCGATCAGGATCGGCTTGATGACATTGTCGGACATACCGACGACCAACACGCCCCACACGACCAGAAAGATTGCCCAACCCGTTGCGCCGCCGTGATACAGCCAGATCGCCGCGGGCAACCAGACGACAACCGGGCCGCCCGGTATCACCGACAGGAAGAACGTCGCCAGCCCAAGCAACGCCGGCGCCGGGACGCCCGCAATCCAGCAACCGAAGCCGGCAAGAACGCCCTGCACAAGCGCCGTGCCGAGAATCCCATAGACCACGCCCTTTACCGTGCTGCCCGCCAGTGCCAGCAAGTAATCGGCGCGTTCGCCGGCGATGCGCCGCATGCCCGCCGTCAGCCACGCCGCCGCGCCCTCCCCGCCGGTATAAAAGAAGAACGCAAGCACGATACTCAGCGCCAACAAACCCAGACCGTGCGTAACGGCAATCGCAGCCGCCAGAATCCACTTGCCGGCTGGCGCCGCAAGCGCACGCATTTGCGAGATCAGTTCGGAGTTGCTACTCGTTACATTCGCCCAAAACGCCTCAATGTTCGAGCCAACCAAGGGGATTCGCCCCACCCACGGCGGCAAATCCGGCAAGCCGGCCTCAAAGAGCCTTTGCACCAACGCGACGATCTCGTGAACGTGCGCACCGAAAGCAAAGCCCGCATAGACGAACGGGCCAAGCACCACAATCAGAATGATGACCACAATCAACGTCGCAGCCAGCTTCCGTCGTCCCCCGACTGCCGAAGTGAGCCGCCGGTACAAGCCCCAGGAGCTATAGCTAAGAATGGCGCCCCACAGGAGCGCGGTCGTGAAAGGCGCTAGCACCAGCAAGGAGCCGCCCACCAATATGATCAACGCGAACACTGCAGCGA
The DNA here is from genome assembly GCA_900142905.1 of Burkholderia sp. GAS332. Classification (NCBI taxonomy): domain Bacteria; kingdom Pseudomonadati; phylum Pseudomonadota; class Betaproteobacteria; order Burkholderiales; family Burkholderiaceae; genus Burkholderia; species Burkholderia sp. GAS332. The sequence goes on from FSRV01000001.1 coordinate 3,765,052, forward strand.
GACGCTCAATCAGTTGGTCCGATTTCACCATGAATCTCCTGTTGTGCCAGACCACAGCGACGAATAGACATACGCTTGCCAAGCGTCCATTGAAGGCAGTCAGTATAGGAGCGAGTCACGCTCCCGGGCACGTCTTATATCATCTGGCCAAGACGCGACGCAACGCGCCTGGCGAGGCCTACAGCAGGCTTATTTATCATGTGGAAACGTCCTAATCCATCTGGCATAGTCAGCCAAATAATATGGCGGCATAGAAAAGACTAGAATATAAGGTTCTGTGCACCCCAACTTCCGGATTTATGCGCTCGCGAATCGCCAAACGTCTCCCCCCCGATGCCGACAAGCTTGTCGGTCTTTCGCTCGCGCTTTTCGCGTCGGGCAGCCGCACCGAAGACCGCTTCTGGGAAGCGAAGCTCGATGCGCTGCTGGCCAAGATCGTCCGCAACGCCAACCAGACTACGCTGGACGCCGCGCTCGATCATCTGCAGCAGAATCATCCAGATGCTTACGGCGCACTCGCCGACATGGCGGAAACGCACAGCGAGTCGTTCATCGTCGAACATGAGGGCGTTCCGTACGAAGCGCTGCTGATTGCCGCGCCCGTGCTGGCCTGGACTCGTTACATGATTCCTTCCGGCCCGCTCAAAGCGGACGCGGCCGACGCGCTGCGCGCGCACCTGCAAGCGCACGTGCTCGCGGCCAATACGCGTGTCGCCATGGCGCCGTTCCTGTACAGCATCGATCAGTTGCCCCGTCACCACGTCGAAACTTGGCGCATTGCCCAGCAACTCGCTCAAGCAGCGATGGCTGGCGGCAACGTCAAACTCAATTTTGGCGAACTGCCGGAAACTTCGCCGATCCTGGCCGACCCGCGCTTTCTGCTGGCGGTGGTCGCGGCGCCGGTGGGCGAACCGGCGTTCCGCTGGCAGGAAGAAGAAAACGGCAGCCGGATCGAGCGTGGCCAATGCCTCGAACAATGGGCAACACAAGGCGGTGCCAATCTGTCGCTGGTGTTGCCTGGATGTGAATTCGAGTGTCTGCTGCCCGATGCCTATTATTCGGCCTGCCGCGACGCCGACGAACGCGTGCGCCCTCACACGGTACGTACCGCTGTGCGCTATCTGTTCGACACAATCGGCGCGGCGCCACAGGAGTTGCGCGCGGTTGTCGCGGGCTTCGGCGAGCGCCGTATCGACGAATACCGCGTCGGCTTCACGCGCCGGGGTAGCAATGAAGTGATCTACGGCGTCGTGTGGCCACTTTACGGCCGCGAGAACGGCGAGCCCGGCATCGATGAAGAACCGCAAGAGACGCCTGCGTCAGACGACCCGCTCGAAGAAATCGTCGCATTGCTCAAGGAAACCGGTGTGACGGACGTGCGCCGCCACGCAGGGCGCTTCGAACCGGAATATTGCGATGACTGCGGTGTCCCGCTCTATGCGGACCCGCTGGGCGAAATCGTTCACGCCGAAATGCCGGAGGACGCGGAACCCGCGCAACCGCATTTCCACTGATCCATCAGCGCGGGCATCATTGCGCCGCACCGTGATATCAGAAAGCCCCGCCGCGCGCGGGGCTTTTTTACGTCATTCCTCCTATGCCTTTTGGACAGGCCGTCAAAACGAAGGGAATTTGTCATGATGGTGCCGGTGGCACATCGTAATGCGCCCGGCACCCCCGCCGGCCAGCACGCATCGCGCCACCTCGCCCGATTCATCTGGAGACATGGCATGCGATTCTCAATACTCAACTCAGACGCGGAACGACGCGATGGACTCAAAGCACTGCTGCGGCAAATCGACCGGTTAGCGCGCTTTAACGAAGCACAGGATTGGCGTCAGGTTGAGCGTACGCTCAAGCGCTTGCGGCCAGACTTGCTCGTGATCGACTGGCAGGACTGGATGTCTGTCAACGATACCCGTCATTTGCTCAGCCACTACCCGGACCTGCGCATTGCGGTGCTGACCGACTCGGTCACACCCACTGCCGTGCGAGACCTCATGGACGAAGGTGTGCTCGGCGTGGTTCCGCGCGAAACCGACCCGTGCCTGATCGTGCGCGCGTTCGAGATGGTTCTACTAGGCGGTCACTACGTGCCACCCGGTGCGTTGGCGCTCGATCCTCCGCTCCCCCCGGATGCCGCCATCCGGCCGTTCGATGAAAAGAGTCCGCCACCGCGCCGGACCAAACTGTCCAACGGCCTGTCGCCACGCCAGGAGCAGATCATGCGCTGCGTCCACATGGGCAGCACCAACAAGATGATCGCGCGCACGCTCGGCATCAGCGAAGGCACCGTCAAGATCCATCTGACGAGCATATTCCAGCAACTCGGCGCGCCCAATCGTGCCGCCGCGGTCGCACTCTACAACGGCTGGCTGTCGGCTCATTTGCAAGTACTGCGCAACGATGACGAAGGTCCGGCTCGTCCGGTAATGGGACAAGCCGGCGTGGTGCCGTTGCGGCGCCGCACACTGCGGCGCTTCCAATATCCGTTGCCGGCGAACGACACGGCCGACACGCTGCCAATGGCAGCCGAACCGAGCACGGCTTACGGCGAAGCGCCCGCTGGGCCGACGGCGGAGCAGGTCGCGCAAGGTTCGGTATAACGTCAGCCGGCGCACGCACCAGAATCGGAACGCGCGCTTTCTGGCAGCGTTCGCGCCGGCTGGCATGGAATCCGCTCACACCTTTTCTCGTCCAACGAGTAATATGGAATACATGGGTTTCCTCTACACACCGCTTCCGTTCTGGGTCGCTGTCGGTGGCTGGATCGCCACTGCGATAGTGGTCGCGCTCGCGCTGTGGAAAAATCCTTTCAAACGACTTCAGGACGGCACACTCCAGCATGTCTGGCTCGCGATCATCGTCGCGGTGTCGGTGCTGTGGGCGAGCAATGCATGGCTCGACGACGGTACAGTCATGCATCTGCTCGGCGCCACACTGGTCGTCACATTGTTCGATTGGGGACTGGCGCTGATCGCCATGGCAATAGTCACCGGTCTCGCCGCTGTCGTCTTCGACGCCCCCTGGCAGGGCATTGCGCTGACTTTCCTCGTGTTCGGTGCGTTGCCTGTCGGCATCTCGACCTTGATCCAGCGCGCCAGCATCGCCTGGCTACCGCGTAACCTCTTCATGTTTATCTTCGGCCAGGGTTTTGTCTCGCCCGCCATTGCCGTGTCGCTCACGGCGGCCGCGGCGCTCGGCGTTCATATCGCGCTCGCCGGCGGTTCCATGACCGTCGTACCGGTCGGCTACGCGTTCAGCGTGCTTCTGCTAGCCACTGGCGAGGCCTGGTTCACGGGTATGTCGACGGCGTTGATCTCAGTCTACCGTCCGGCGTGGGTCACCACTTATGATGTACGTCGATATCGATTGGGCGGGCCTCGCACCTGACACGGGCGCGGCATCGAGCACGTATCTGCGGCAATCAGCCGTCTCGGCACATAAAGCGCCTGAGCCCATGCACCACGACAGGACAAAATATTTGTGTCAGGATTGAACTCATCCCTCGCGCCGTGCATCTTACGTGCCTCATGTCTCATTAGCGTCTAACGAACTAGATGGATCGCACCAACGTACCGCGCCGATTGCTGCGGTTGGTCGGCCGGTTAGCAGCATTTGCAGCGGGTCTCTCGCTCATTTGCACTGCTCCCGCATACGCCGATCAACTCGAACAGCACAACGATCTCGTCAACAAATTTGTCAATGACATGCATGCAGACCCGCTAGTCGCGGACTGCGCTGCTCATGGCGATTTTGTTGCAAGCACATCGACCGCCTTCGACCATGTCGAATTTCCACCCAGCTCCTTCGACAGCGCGCACGCGTCGGTCACCCCGTGGAACGATTCGTTCGACGAGGGCAAGCAGCGCGTCAAGGTGGACAACATCGTTACCGTCGAGGGCCTCGGTATCCCCCAAAGCGGCGGAGACCCCGCTGATCTAAAATTTCGCTGCGGCTATGTGGGCGCCCAGATGCTGGCGTTCAGCTGGAACGATCCCGTGCCGCCGGCCCGCGCGCATAGCGCCGGGTCTACGGGATCGCGAGCGTCCTCGGGCACGCACAAGAGTGTGAAGGGCAAGCACTCCGCTAGCGGCAAAACGACGAAGAAAGCGACCGGCAAGTCCTCGAAGGCAAGCTCGGGGAAATCTTCGCGAGCGACTTCCAGCAAGTCTTCGGGCAAGTCCTCGAGCAAATCGACCGCGAAGAAATCCCAGACGAAAAAGACTCAATAATGGGCAGGACTCACGGCCGTTTCAACTGACCCGCGCCGCGGGCCATGCTGGCACCCAAGAAAAAGGGGCACGCACTTTCAAAGTGTGTGCCCCTTTTTTATTGCAGCGTCCGATTAGGCGAACGTCTCCACGTGCCGCAAAATCGCCTGTAGCATGGCGGCGCCCAGCGACGCGCTACGTTCCCCGTTCCAACCCACCCGCTCGTCCGGCAGATTGGCGTTATCCTTGAACGGCATCTCCAGCGTCAACGACAGGCAGCCGAATTCGTTGCCGATGTACTTCGAAGCCAGCTTGAGCGCGTCCTCGCGATACTTGCTCGCGGCGTAGCCGTACTTGTCCTGGAAATCCGGGCTCGCATGTTTGAAGGCTTCGATGAACGCTTTCTGCTCTTCGCCCTGCCGCTCGGTGAAACCCGGCAGCATTTCGGAGCCGGCCACGAACACGTACGGCAGCGCCTCGTCGCCGTGGATATCGAAAAAGAGGTCGCAGCCGATCGCGTGAATTGCGTCACGCACCACCAGCACCTCGGGGCTGCGCGCGGCATCCGGTTCCATCCATTCGCGGTTCAGATTCGCGCCCGTTGCGTTGGTGCGCAGATTGCCGTGCACGCTGCCGTCCGGATTCATGTTCGGCACGATGTAGAACACCGCGTGATCGTAGAGCTTGCGCGCCACCGGATCGCCCGCCCAATCGCCCCAGCCCGCGAGACGCTTGATGAGACCTTCGATAAACCATTCAGCCATCGTCTCGCCAGGATGCTGGCGCGCGATCAGCCAGATCTTCTTCTTGGGCGTGTCGCCGGTTTGCGGTGTGCCCAGCGTCAGCAGCGACATCGGCCGGCCTTCGACGGTCTTGCCCAACTCCGTGAGCGTGGCCTGCGGCATCTGCTGAACCGCGCCGAGAAACTCCGAGTGACGTTCCTCGCTATACGGCTCGAAATACGCGTAGTAGATGCGGTCGAAATCCGGCGTGTGGTCGATCGTCAACACACGGCCGTCGTAAGAAGTCGGCACGCGGAACCAGTTCACCCGGTCATAGCTCGCTACCGCCTGGTAGTCGCGCCAGCCTTCGGCGAATGCGCACGCTGCGGCATTTTCGAAGGTCATCACGCAGCGCTCGCCAGCCGCGCCGGACAATCCGAAATAGAACCACTGCGCAAACTCGGCGTGGCTGTCCGGCCGCACGCGCAGACGGATGTTGCCTGCGTCTTCGCAGGCCAGCACTTCGATCGCGCCCGCGTCGAAGTTGCTCGTAATCGATAACGTCATGAGGTTCTTCCCTGCTTGTGTGCGCGGCAATCGCCTAGTCAGCGATGCGGCGGCGGAATACGTAAGTGGAATCATTCGAGGCTTCAGCGTCGAATGCGTAGCCTTCAGAGTCGAAGTCCTTCAACTGTTCGGGCTTGTCGAGACGGTTTTCGACCGCATAGCGCGCCATCAGGCCGCGCGCGCGCTTGGCGTGGAAACTGATGATCTTGTAGCGGCCACCCTTCCAGTCCTCGAACACCGGCGTGACGATCGGCGCGTCGAGCAGCTTGGGCTTGACTGACTTGAAGTACTCGCCCGAAGCGCAGTTGACCAGCACGCGCGAGGCGGCAGCACGCTTCTTCAGTTGCGCGTTCAAAGCCTGCGTAATCCGTTCGCCCCAGAACGCGTACAGATCCTTGCCCCGCGTATTGACAAAGCGCGTGCCCATTTCCAGCCGGTACGGTTGCAGCAAATCGAGCGGGCGCAGCAATCCATACAGACCGGAAAGCACACGTACGTGGTTCTGCGCGTAATCCAGATCGGCCGACGACAACGTCCTGGCGTTGAAGCCTTCGTACACATCGCCATTGAACGCGAGCACCGCCTGCTTGGCGTTGTGCGTGCCAAAGCTGGGCGACCATTCTGCGTAACGCTGAAAATTGAGGTGCGCGAGCGGATCGGAAATGCCCATCAACGAGCCGATCTGCTGCGGCGACAAAAGACGCAATCCGCCGATCAATTCGGCCGCGTCATCGACGAAATCGGGGATCGTGTGCTTTTTGACGTGCGGAGGGGTTTCGTAGTCGAGCGATTTCGCCGGCGACAGAACGATTATCATAGAGGCTTGCAGGCACGCCGTGCCTGGCGGTCAAAGACGAAAGCCAGATTGTAACGAATGCCCGGTTCCCATGCCTCACACGGCGCTTTGCGCGTCGTCCTCGATTCCAACGTATGGATCGATATTCTCGTGTTCGACGATCCCCACACGCGGCCGATCCGCGCTGCGCTCGAATGTGGTGCGCTGGCCGCGCTGATCGACGCGCGCTGCCTCGCCGAACTCGCCTACGTGCTCGACTATCCGCAATTCGTGCATCGCAATGTCGACAAGGCGGCGGCGCTTGCCGTCGTCGCGCGCCTGGCGCAATTGGTCGAACCTGCTGCACCCGCGGAAGATGCCAGGCCGTTGCCCAAATGCAAAGACCGCGACGACCAGAAATTCCTCGAACTCGCGCACGCCGCACAGGCCGACTGGCTGGTGTCGAAAGACCGCGCGGTGTTGAAACTCGCCAAACGGATTGCGCGTGACTTCGGCTTCCAGATTGCACAGCCGGCGCCGTTCGTCAGCGCCTGCATGGCAGACGGGCTAGCGCCCGTATGACCCCTGGCCGGATGGCCAACGTCGCGCCGGCCGCGCGCACGCTGCGCCGCGATTCCCTACAATCAGGCTTCGTCCTTTTGCAACGACGCCCCCTGTCAGTTTCGCCAACTCACTCGACCACGCTCCAGACAGCGCCATGAATGCACCGCACGATACGCCCATGAGTCCCTCGTTTCCGTCTCGCCTGCCGGATGTCGGCACGACGATTTTCACCGTGATGAGCGCGCTCGCCGCCGAAAAAGGCGCGGTCAACCTCGGCCAGGGCTTTCCCGACTTCGGCTGCGATCCGCGCATTGTCGACGCGGTCGCAAACGCCATGCGCGACGGCCACAATCAATACCCGCCAATGGCCGGCGCCGCACCGCTGCGTCAGGCGATTTCGGACAAGATCGCCAACCTGTACGGCCGCCGCTACGACGCCACCAGCGAAATCACCGTGACAGCCGGCGCCACGCAGGCGCTGCTGACCGCGATTCTCTGCACCGTGCATCCGGGCGACGAAGTGATCGTGGTCGAGCCGAACTACGACAGCTACGTGCCGTCGATCGAGCTGGCCGGCGGCAAGCCGGTATTCGTCACGCTCGAGGCGCCCGACTACACGATCCCGTTCGACAAGCTCGCCGCCGCGATCACGCCGAAAACGCGGCTCCTGCTGATCAACACCCCGCACAATCCGACCGGTACGGTCTGGCGCGCGGAAGACATGCGCAAGCTCGAAGACATCGTGCGTGGTACCAACGTGCTGATTCTGTCGGACGAAGTGTACGAGCACATGGTGTACGACGGCGCGCCGCACGAAAGCGTTGCGCGTTACCCAGAACTGGCGCAGCGCAGTTTCGTGGTGTCGAGCTTCGGCAAGACCTATCACGTTACCGGCTGGAAGGTTGGCTACGTCGCCGCGCCCGCCGCGCTCACGGCTGAATTCCGCAAAGTGCACCAGTTCAACGTGTTCACGGTCAACACGCCGATGCAGGTCGGCCTCGCGGACTACATGAAGGATCCGGCACCGTATCTGGACCTTCCCGCGTTTTATCAGAAGAAACGCGACTTCTTCCGCGCCGGCCTCGCGAATTCACGCTTCAAGCTGCTGCCTTGCACGGGCACCTACTTCCAGTGCGTCGACTATTCGGCGATCAGCGATTTGCCCGAAGCCGAATTTGCGCAATGGCTGACCGGCGAGATCGGGGTCGCGGCGATTCCTGTGTCGGCGTTTTATCACGAGGCACATGAATCAGGCGTGGTGCGTTTCTGCTTTGCCAAGCAGGAAGCCACCCTCGCCTCCGCGCTCGAGCGGCTGGCGCGGCTCTAGGATGCCCCGCGCGATGCTGCGAACGAACCCACGTTCCTCGCCATCGCGCGCAGCGGCCCACGCGTGCGTTGCACGCCCGATTTCATGTCACCCGCAATGCACTCGCGCGTTAAGCCGGACGCGAGGCCGCGATGTACGCCTTGCGATCGTCGGTCACGCGCTGCGCCGCCGGCCGGGCGTTGATCGCCTTCACATAGCTTTTCCAGTCCACGCCGGCCTCGAGCAGCAAATCACGACCGTAGATGGTCTGCGTCGCCATGCCCACCAACGGCAAGCTCGCAAAACCTGCTGTGTCGGCGACACTGAAACGCTCGCCGCGCAAATACGGCCCGAACTTCGCGATCCGCTTGAAGCCGGCAATGTGATGGGCGAGCAGCTTCTCGACGCGCCCCTTGGTCGCGTCAGTCACCGTACCGCCGAAGAATGCTTCCTTGTAGAGATTGCGCGCGGTCAGTTCGAGATGCACATCCACGAACATGATCAACTCGCGCTCCTTGGCCGCTTCCCATGGGTCAGCGGAAAAAATCGCCTTGTCGGGAAAACGCGCGGCCAGATACTCAACGATGCTTTGCGATTCGCACAGATCGCCATGCTCGGTCTGGATATAGGGGACCTTGCCGAGCGGAGAATGCTCGAGCATCGTCTCTTCCTGGCTGGGCATCACGAGTACTTCCTCGAACGGAATGCCGTGTTCCAGAAGCACAAACTTTACCTTGTTGTAATAGTTAGAAAGCGCGAAACCGCACAGCTTGATCATCGGGTGTCTCCTTCCTTCGAGTTGTTTGAGACCGCTCGTCAAAAACAAAGCAGCGGCCTGCGATCAATCATCCAGTAAATTGCACGATCGTGCTATTCTAAAATAACCATGGAGTCGAGCATCACAATGACCTCTCGCAAATTCAGCATCGAGACTATTGGCATTGTCGGAACCGGTGCAATGGGCCGTGGCATCGCCCAGATTGCCGCACTGGCGGGCCTCACCGTGCGTCTTTACGACACCAACCCCGCTGCGATCGGCGCCGCGCGCGACTACCTCGCCGAGACTTTCGCCAAATTGAGCGCCAAAGGCAAGCTCGATCAGGCCCGCTCGCTCGCCGCGCTGGCGAACGTGAGCGGCGCGCAGGTCATCGGCGACCTGGCCGATTGCGATTTGGTCGTCGAGGCGATCGTCGAAAAGCTCGACGTAAAGCAAGCCCTCTTTCGCGAGCTCGAAACGGTGGTGAGCGGCCGTTGCGTGCTGGCGTCGAACACCTCGTCGTTGTCGATTACGGCGATTGCGGCCGGCTGCACCAATCCGTCGCGGGTGGCCGGTTATCACTTCTTCAATCCAGTTCCGCTGATGAAGGTCGTCGAAGTGATCGACGGCTTGCGCAGCGATCCCGCCGTCGGCGACGCGCTGATGGAACTCGCGCGCCGCATGGGGCACACGCCGGTGCGCGCGAAAGACATGCCCGGCTTCATTGTCAATCATGCCGGTCGCGGCATGAATACAGAAGGCCTGCGCGTCGCGGGCGAAGGCGTTGCGAGCTTCGCCGACATCGATCGCATCATGCGCGAACAGGCGGGCTTTCGCCTCGGGCCGTTCGAACTGCTGGATCTGACCGCGCTCGACGTATCGCATCCGGTGATGGAATCGATCTATCACCAGTTCTATGAAGAACCGCGCTTCACGCCCTCGCCGATTACGGGCACGCGGCTCGCGGGCGGACTGATCGGCCGCAAAACGGGCGAAGGCTTCTACCGCTACGAAGACGGCAAGCAGCAAGTGCCCGCAGAAGCGCCCGCGCCGACTGAACTGCCGCACAGCGTGTGGGTCAGCAAGCGTTATCCGCAAGCGCATGAAGCGGTCGTGCAACTCATCGCCAAGGCCGGCGTAAAGCTCGACGAAGGCGCCGCGCCCGCAGCGGACTCGCTGATCGTCGTGACACCGTTCGGTCATGACGCAACCACCGCCGCCGTCGACGAAGCGCTCGATGCAACCCGCGTTGTCGCTATCGACACCCTATTCCCGCTGGCCGCCGCGCAGCGCCGCACGCTGATGACGACGCCCGCCACCAGCCGCGCGGCATGCGAGACCGCGCACGCACTCTTTGCCGCCGACGGCGTTCCCGTCACCGTGATCCGTGACTCGACCGGCTTTGTCGCGCAACGCGTCGTGGCGACCATCGTCAACATTGGCTGCGACATTGCGCAGAAACAGATCGCCACGCCGCACGATATCGACCTCGCCGTGACGCTCGGCCTCGGCTACCCACGCGGACCGCTTGCACTCGGGGATGCGCTCGGCGCGAAAACGATCCTCACCATCTTGCGCAATATTTTCAGCGTGCTCGGCGATCCGCGCTACCGTCCATCGCCCTGGCTGGCAAGGCGAGCGCAACTTGGTCTGTCGCTGACACAACGCGACGCTGCCGACACTCAAACGGAGACACAACAATGAGCGCCGAACTCCTCACCTCGCGCCCGACTGAAAGCGAATCGACGCTGGTCCTCACGCTGTCGAACCCCGGCGCACGCAATGCGTTGCATCCGGACATGTATGCCGCGGGCATCGAAGCGCTCGATTCGGCGGAGCGCGATCCGTCGATCCGCGCCATCGTGATTACTGGAGCCGACAATTTCTTTTGTGCTGGCGGCAATTTGAACCGCTTACTGGAAAACCGTGCGAAAGATCCGTCGGTGCAGGCGGAGAGCATCGATCTGCTCGGCGAATGGATTTCGGCGCTGCGTCTGTCGTCGAAGCCGGTGATCGCCGCCGTTGATGGCGCGGCTGCCGGCGCGGGGTTTTCGCTAGCGCTCGCGTGCGATCTGATCGTCGCCGCGGAAGACGCCAAGTTCGTCATGTCGTATGCGCGCGTTGGTCTCACGCCGGATGGCGGTGGCTCATGGTTTCTCGCGCGGGCGTTGCCGCGTCAACTGGCAACCGAGGTGCTGATCGAAGGCAAACCGATCGGCGCCACGCGTTTGCACGATCTTGGCGTCGTCAACAAACTGGCGAAGACCGGCGCAGTGCGCGACGCCGCGGTCGCCTGGGCTGACGAGCTCGGCAAGATTTCGCCGAATTCGGTCGCACGCATCAAGGGGCTCATCGGCGCGGCCGGCGCACAGCCGCTCGCTGAGCATCTGGTTGCCGAACGCGACGGCTTCGTCGCATCCCTGCATCATCGCGACGGTCTCGAGGGGATTTCCGCGTTCCTCGAAAAACGCGTGCCGGTCTACAAGTGAACCTAAGTGAACGAAGGAACGATGCCTGAATACCGACTCCCCAAGCGCCGCCGCATCTTCCTGATGCGTCACGGCGAGGTGACCTACTTCGACGACAGCGGGCGCGCGATCGATCCTGAAACCGTGCCGTTGAACGCAAGCGGCCGCGAACAGGCAAGCGCAGCAGGCCGCGTGTTTGCCGAGCAGCAAGTGCGGTTCGATCGAGTGATTGTGAGCGGCTTGCCGCGCACGGTCGAAACCGCGCAGCGCGTATTGGCCGAGACAGGTCAGCAGATCGAACTCGACATCGAGCCCGCCTTGCAAGAAATTCGCGGTGGCAAGCTCAGCAACATTCCGCCGCAGGATATCGAAGCGGCATTTCTCGGCGTGTTCGACGGCATCGTGCCGGAAAGCATGCGTTTTCTCGACGGCGAAACCATCGGCGCGTTGTTCGACCGCGTGTTGCCCGCAGTGGCGGCGTTGCGCGAGGACACGTCGTGGGACACCGTGCTGCTGGTGCTGCACGGCGGCGTGAATCGCGCGATTCTGTCGCACGCGCTCACCGCCGGCGGCCGCACTTTCTTCGGCCATCTGGCGCAGGCCACCGGTTGCATCAACGCGCTCGATGTCGGCGCCGAGCCACGCGACTGGGTGCTGCGCACGATCAACTATTCACCGCCGTCGCCGCTCCATCGCGACGTTCGCAATACCACGATGGAAATGCTCTACGCACAATTCATTCAATACCAGCGTAGCTGAACCCGAACTGGAGGAGACATATGGTGCAAGCCACACAGACCGGCGAACCAGAACACAAACCGGATTATTCGGCCTTCGAGGGCACGCGCCCGGTCAACGAGCGGCAACGCTTCGACAGCGACGCGCTTGCCGCGTGGCTAGCCCAGCATGTCGACGGATTCTCCGGCCCGCTCACGCTGGAGCAATTCGCCGGCGGCCAGTCCAACCCCACGTTCAAACTCGTCACACCGTCGCGCTCGTACGTGATGCGCGCCAAGCCCGGGCCGGCCGCGAAGCTCCTGCCCTCAGCGCACGCCGTCGAACGCGAATACCGCGTGATGCATGCACTCGCCGATACCGACGTGCCGGTCGCGAACATGCTCGCCTTGTGCGACGATGAAAGCGTGATCGGCCGGGCGTTCTACGTGATGGAGTTCGTCGAGGGCCGCGTGCTGTGGGATCAGTCGTTGCCCGGCATGACGCCTGCGGAACGCACGGCGATTTACGACGAAATGAATCGCGTGATCGCCGCACTGCATAGCGTCGACGTCGCAGCAATCGGTCTTGCCGACTACGGCAAACCGGGCAACTACTTCGCACGTCAGATCGGGCGCTGGAGCAAGCAGTACATTGCGTCCGAAACCGAACCGATCGACGCGATGCAGCGTCTGATCGAATGGCTGCCGCAACATATGCCGGCGGAAACGGGCGAGCGCGCCTCGGTCGTGCATGGCGACTACCGGCTCGACAACCTGATCTTCCATCCCAACGAGCCGCGCGTGCTGGCCGTCCTCGACTGGGAGCTGTCGACGCTCGGCGACCCGCTCGCCGACTTCGCCTATCACTGCATGGCGTGGCACGTCGATCCGGCGCAATTCCGCGGCATTGCGGGTCTCGACTGGGCGGCCCTCGGCATTCCTGACGAAGCGCAGTACGTCGAGCGCTATTGCAAGCGCACCGGCTTCGAGATCCACGGCGACTGGAATTTCTACCTGGCGTACAACATGTTCCGCATCGCCGCGATCCTGCAAGGGATCATGAAGCGAGTGGTCGACGGCACGGCGGCCAGCGCTCAGGCGCTCGATGCCGGCAGTCGTGCGAAGCCAATGGCAGAACTCGCCTGGCGCTACGCACAGAAGGTGCGCTAAGCGAATCGGCGCACCGGGTTGCGCTCCTGAACACACGTCATTCGTCATCCGCGAGGTCATACATGAATTTCGATTACACCCCGAAGGTTCAGGCACTGCGCGAGAAACTGCTCGCCTTCTTCGACGAACACATCTATCCAAACGAGCAGGCGTTCTACGCCGAGATCGCACGCAATCGCCAGAACGGCAACGCGTGGGTACCGACCGAACTGATCGAACAATTGAAACCCAAGGCGCGCGACGCCGGCTTGTGGAACCTGTTCCTGCCTGAATCGATACGCGGCGCCGGTCTGACGAATCTTGAGTACGCGCCGCTGTGCGAGATCATGGGCCGTGTGCCCTGGGCACCGGAAGTTTTCAACTGCAACGCGCCGGACACCGGCAACATGGAAACGATCGAGCGCTACGGCAGCGAAGACAACAAGCGCGAATGGCTCGAACCGCTGCTGCAAGGACACATTCGTTCGGCGTTTCTGATGACCGAGCCGGAAGTGGCGTCGTCGGACGCGACCAATATCCAGACGAGCATCGTGCGCGATGGCGACGCCTACGTGATCAACGGCCACAAGTGGTGGTCGTCCGGTGCGGGGGATCCGCGCTGCAAGGTCTACATCGTGATGGGCAAGACCGACCCTGACGCGCCACGCCATGCGCAGCAATCGATGATCCTGGTCCCCGCCGATGCTGCCGGCGTCACCGTGCACCGCCCTCTCACCGTATTCGGCTACGACGACGCGCCGCACGGCCATATGGAAATCACGCTCGAAAACGTGCGCGTGCCGGCCACTAACTTGCTGCTCGGCGAAGGTCGCGGCTTCGAAATCGCCCAGGGCCGTCTCGGACCGGGACGCATCCACCACTGTATGCGTTTGATCGGCCTCGCCGAGCGCGCGCTCGAACTCATGGCGAAACGCTCCATGCAACGCGTCGCTTTCGGTAAGCCGGTTGCCGCGCAAGGCGTCACGCAGGAGCGCATGGCCGAAGCGCGTTGCATGATCGAACAGGCGCGTCTGCTGACGCTGAAGACCGCGTACATGATGGACACGGTCGGCAACAAGGGCGCGCGCGGCGAGATCGCCATGATCAAGGTGGTCGCGCCGAATATGGCATGCCAGGTGATCGATTGGGCAATCCAGGCGCACGGCGGCGGCGGTGTCAGCGACGATTTTCCGCTCGCGTATGCGTATGCAGCCGCGCGGACGCTACGCTTCGCCGATGGCCCGGACGAAGTGCACCGCAACGCGATCGCGAAACTCGAACTGGCGCGCTATATGGATGCAGGTGCTGCGGCTCGCGTGGAGACGCCGATTACGCGGATTTGAGCGTTTGATCGCTTGAGCGGGCGTTCGAGGTTAGCTTCGCGGCGGTTGATTGCGCCGCGAACTCGAGACTGGCTCATGGTGGCACGGCCAGCAGCATCGTTCGATCTGTGCTCTAATTTTTGGCAATTGCGGCGCCCTCTGCGGCGCCGCTTTCACGAAACCAAGGAGCCAGGATGATCGACGTCTATAGCTGGGCCACCCCGAACGGCCACAAGGTTCACATCATGCTCGAGGAAACGGGCCTCGCGTACACGGTGCATGGCGTCGATATCGGCGCGGGTGACCAGTTCAAATCCGAATTTCTCGCCATTAGCCCTAACAACAAGATTCCGGCGATCATCGATTCCGAAGGTCCTAAGGAAGCCGACGGCAAGCCGTTTGCGCTATTCGAATCGGGCGCGATTCTGATTTATCTCGCTGAAAAAACCGGCAAATTCCTGCCGACCGATCCGGCTAAACGCTATGCGACGCTGCAATGGCTGATGTTCCAGATGGGCGGCCTCGGCCCGATGCTTGGGCAAACGCATCATTTCCGCGTTTATGCGCCGGAGCCGATCGACTACGCGATCAACCGCTACACGAACGAGACGCGTCGCTTGTACGGCGTGATGGACACGCAACTCGGCAAGACGCAGTACCTTGCCGGCAATGACTACACGATCGCTGACATTGCCGCCTTTCCGTGGACACGTTCGTGGCAGAACCAGGGTATCGAACTGGACGCGTTTCCGCATGTGAAGCGGTGGCACGAAGAAATTTCCGCGCGTCCGGCAGTGGTACGCGGGGTTGAAGTGCTGGCGTCGGCCCGCAAGCCGCTCATGGACGATAAAGCTAAAGAGATGCTGTTCGGTGCCACGCAGTACGCGAAGCGGTAGTCGTGCCGTTGTCCCGTGGCATCGACGCCTGTTCGCATTGACGTTGGAATTGGCTGCAGCGTTGGCATCCGTAGAGGCGTCGACGTAAAAAAGCGCGAGACAGCATCGCTGCCACTCGCGCTTTTTTGCCAACCGGTCGGCTATGACCGGCTAGAAATAGTGCCGCGTGATGAACTCCGCGACGCATACCGGCCGCTCACTGCCCTGCCGCTCCAGCGTCACGTTCCACTCAACCTGCACACCGGCGTTGTCGACGTCGGTGACGGATTCAACCGCAAACTGTGCACGCAGTTGCGAGCCGACCAGCACCGGCGACGTGAACCGCACGCGATTCAATCCGTAATTGACGCCCATACGCTGCTTGAGCGCCACCGCCTTTCCGAGCAGCACCGGAATCAACGACAGCGTCATGAACCCATGCGCGACCGGACCACCGAACGGCGACTCACGCCGCGCCCGCTCGGGGTCGACGTGGATCCATTGATGATCGCCGGTGGCCTCTGCGAAACGATCGACGTTCGCCTGATCGACTGTCAGCCAGTCGCTAACGAGCGGTTCGGCGCCAACCAGCGCACGCAACGCCGTTGCATCGCCAAATGTTGCGGCGGGCACCGCGCTGCTGGCCGTCATGACGCGGCTCCCGGATTGCGTAGTCCGAACAAGCCCTTCGAGCGCACTGTAATCACCGTTTCGCCGTGCTGGTTGATACCTTCCCACTGCGTCGAAACGATGCCGCGATCCGGCTTACTCTCCGAAACGCGTTTGTCGAGTACGGCGTTCGTCATCGTGATCGTGTCGCCGACGCGTACCGGCTTCAACCAGCGAATCTCGTCGATACCGGGCGAGCCCATCGACGTGGAACCCGCGATCGTGTTGCGCACCAGCATGCCCATCATGACCGAACAGGTATGCCAGCCGCTTGCGACCAGTCCGCGAAACGGCGACTCTGCTGCGGCAGCCTCGTCCACGTGAAACGGTTGCGGATCGAACTTCTCCGCGAACTCGACGATCTCCTCACGCGTGAAAGTATGCTTGCCGATTTCGGTAGTCGTACCGACTACCATGTCCTCGTAACTCAGACCCATCGTCACACCTCTTTCTTATCCGACTCGACCGGCTGATCAGGCTTCGGCGGTGACAAATCCGGGCAGCGCAGCGAACCGCGCGAGATGGTGATCAACATCGCCCAATGTGGTTTCGATGACAGCAAGACGCTTGAACAGATGCGCTGCCGCCACTTCATTCGTGACGCCCATGCCGCCGTGCAATTGAACCGCCTGCTGACCGACGAAACGGGCGGCCTGACCGACCCGTGCCTTCGCCGCGGAGACCGCGCGGCGACGTTCGTCGGCGTCTGCGCTCGTGTAACGCACGGCCGCGAGATACGTGACCGAACGCGCCTGCTCGGCGTGAATCAACATCTCGACCATGCGATGCTGCAAGGCCTGAAAACGCGCGATGGGCTGGCCGAACTGCTGGCGCGTTTTCGTGTACTCGAGCGTTGCGTGGTTCAGTGCGTCGAGCGCGCCGACCGCTTCCGCACACAGCAAGACCGTGCCGTAGTCTGCGATGTGCTCGAGGGCCGCAGCTCCAGCGTGTTTGCCGATGAGCTGACGTGCCGGCGTACCATCGAACTGGAGTGTCGCAGCGCGCTGGCCGTCGATTGTGCGGTAGTCGGTGAGTTTGACGCCGGCCGCATCGCGGGCGACCACAAAGAGCGCGATCTCGCCATTCAGCCTAGCCGGCACGATCCAGTAATCCGCTTGCGCGCCGTGCAGCACAACCGACTTCGTGCCGGTCAACGTCTGCCGATCGCCCTGTCCGTTCGCAACGGTCTCGACCTCGAACAGGTCGTAACGTGCGTGCGGCTCGTGAAACGCCACTGCCAGCTTGATCTCGCCCTGAGCCGCGCGTTCGAGCAGCGAAGCGTCTTCGCCCTGCCCGGTGCCCGCAATCCGGAGTGCTTCGACACCCACCGCAGTCGCCCAATAAGGCTCGATCACCAAAGCCCGGCCAAGCTCCTGCATGACCACCAGCATGTCGATCGGGCTGCCATTGAAGCCACCCTGCGCTTCCGGCACCGGCAACGCGGTCAGACCGAGTTCGGTAAAAGCTGTCCAGTGCGCATCCGACACACCGGATTCCGATTGCACGATCGCCTGGCGCGCTTCGAATCCGTAGCTCTTGTCCAGATAGCGGCGCAGCGCGTCAGCGAATTGCTGTTGTTCGTCGTTGAAAGTGAAGTCCATGCGCCGCTCCTCAAAGTCCCAGAATCATCTGCGCGATGATGTTCTTTTGAATTTCGTTCGAGCCGCCGTAAATCGACGTCTTGCGGAAGTTGAAGTAGTACGCGGCCAGCGGTGCGGCGTCATCGTCACCGGCGAGGCTATGCTCACGTTCGCCTTCAAGGAACGGCACGTCGAATGGCGCGGCGAGCGGTCCGACTGCTTCGAACATCAGCTCAGTCAGCGCTTGCTGCACTTCCGTGCCCTTGATCTTGAGCATCGAGGCTTCAGGTCCTGGCCCACGTCCGCCCGTTTCATTGGCGACCACGCGTTGCACGGTGACTTCGAGCGCCATCAGTTCGATCTCGAGGTTCGCGACTTTCGCGGCGAACACAGGATCTTGCAGCAACGGTTTGCCGTTCTTCTTCTGATCCAGCGCGAGCCGCTTCAGGAAGACGAGTTCGCGCTTCGATTGGCCGACGCGCGCAATACCCGTGCGCTCGTGCCCGAGCAGGTACTTCGCATAGGTCCAGCCTCGATTCTCTTCGCCGACCAGATTGTCGACCGGCACCTTTACGTCTTCGAAGAAGACTTCGTTGACTTCGTGGTCTTCGTCGAGCGTGATGATCGGGCGCACGGTAATACCGGGCGTTTTCATGTCGATCAGCAGAAACGAGATGCCCTCCTGCTTTTTCGCGCCGCTGTCGGTGCGCACGAGGCAGAACATCATGTCCGCGTACTGGCCCAGCGTAGTCCAGGTTTTCTGACCGTTGACCACATAGTGATCGCCAACGCGCTCGGCACGCGTGCGCAGCGAGGCCAGGTCGGAACCGGAGCCCGGCTCGGAATAACCCTGACACCACCAGTCTGTACCGTCGAGTATGCGCGGCAGATAGTGGCGCTTCTGCGCCTCATTGCCATACTTCATCAGCACGGGGGCCACCATCGAGACGCCGAACGGCAGCACGGACGGCGCGCCGATACGCGCGCACTCTTCGTCCCAGATATGCCGTTGGGTCGCGTCCCAGCCTGGGCCGCCGTATTCTTTCGGCCATGCGATAACCGACCAGCCCCGCGTGCCGAGCAGCTTGTGCCAGCCTGCGAAGTCTTCGCGGTTCAGACGCTTGTGGTTGAGTACTTTGTCGCTCAGCTCGCGAGGCAGATTCGCTTCGAGCCAAGCGCGGATGTCGGCGCGGAACGCGTCGTCAGCGGGGGAATAGTCCAGATTCATGCGTCGTGTCTCCTGGCCGCGACCGCCCGCTGCCAGTGAGCCACTGCGCTATTGCAGCGGTTCCTTCAAGGCAGCCGGGACCGGCAGCGGCATCACTTCGATGCCTTCTTCGACCAAGGCTTTCGCGTCTTCCAGTGTCGTGACACCGCGAATATTGCGTGCGGGCGCTTCGTTGTAATGAATGCGCCGTGCTTCCTCGGCGAAGCGGTCGCCCACGTTCTCAGTCTTTTCCAGTACCTCGCGCAGGGCACGCATGACGCGCGCCTGCATTTCTCCCGTATCCGCAGGGACTTTCGCTTCAGTCGCGCCCGACAGATTCAGGCGCGGCGCCGACGGCAAACGGCTCACTTCATTCGCACCGCAGATCGGACATTCGACGAGCTTGCGGGACTGCTGCGACTCGAAGTCATCAGCCGAAGCAAACCAGCCTTCGAACCGATGGCCATGCGGACACTGTAAATCGAGGACCTTCATGTGGAATCAGGGCTTGCGTGCCAGTTTAGCGCAAAATGGAAATTTGTGAACGGTCGTTCGTAAATTTTTACGGACGGCGCGTTGACGCCAGGCGCCGGTGACAAATCGAACGCGGTGGGCGATTTTAACGCTTTGCGCAACGGACTGCCGAAGATGCCTCAACCGGCGAACGGAACACCGCCCCCGCAGATGAAAGGGCGCGCTGATCGTATGGGGTTCATGGGCTCGCTCGCCTGCCGCTGCGTTCCTCTTAAGCCACAAGCAACTCGAGCCGGCGATTAAGCCGCGGTTCGAGTTCGAGTGCCTCTTTGGCGAGGTTGATCTGCTTGGCCGATCTCGCGACGTCGAATACGTCTGCCTTGATGTCATACCCGCCGCGCGCGGCCAGCCAGTCGAGGATGTCCGACAGATGCCACACCGACGCGCTACCCTCGTGAACCGGTGGCGGAAAATCGATTGCATGGCTCAACATCAGCTTGCGCATGTTTTGCCGTGACACGCCCGCTACCTCAGCGGCATCCGTAAGTCCGACGAAATCCGGCCCCGCCTCGACAAGGCGCGCAGACGGCACTGCCTGCTTGATATCTTTGAGCGCGCTGACAAGCGCTTCAAACGCCGACGCGCCTTCGCGGGCAAAAACCAGCGCAATGCGCCCCGGTTGCCCCACGCCGATCGTCGCGTCGTCGCATCCGGCTTCGCCCAGTCGCTCGACGATCCCGTCAAGATCGCAGTCTTCCGCAGCGAGCCGGTACTTCAAGGTGAACACATATTCCATAAGCTACTCCTGCCTTCATTCAGCTTCGGGCTTTTGCCCTTCGAACACTTTTACTGCCGGCGAGTCGTGCAGTTGTCGACGATGCGCCTGAGGTGCTTTGCGTGATTGCCGGGATTTTTCGGCGTACTCCACACACTCGAAATACAGAACTCGCCGCAACGACATTCCGCGTCGTTGTAAGGACAGTACATCTTTCCCCAAGCGTGACCTTTACCACCGCCCTGGACACGCCAGCCGTTTCTTTCCGCGTAAGCCAGTGCGGCCTCGACCTCTTTCTTGGAATGGATCCCACGAACCATCTATACCCTCCAATTTAGGGCAGCAGCGCATGGTTGTCAAGTGACAACCATGCGCTGCTGCAACCACGACCGAATCCATCTCACACCCTTCGTTATCCAAAATAAGCATGATGACGAACCCGGTTGCCAGACGTCGATACTAGAGCGGCAACGGCCGTGAGGCGAGACTGTCAGATGGCATAGGACGGAACCCATTTTTCAGACATAGGGGTAACGTTTTGAGTCGATATCATGGCCGCAATGACAAAGCCCCTGCCGGTCTATGACCGGCAGGGGCTTTTTGCAGATTTTGCAGTCGGCGCCTGACCCGTGCCCGTTCTGCGTTCTGAACCGAGCGCGCTATTGCGGCTCGGCCATCGGCCAGGTACCCGACAATACCTTCTCCAGCCAGAACGTGCCGATGATGGTTTTCACGTCCGTCACCTTGCCCGTACGTACCCATTCCAACATATCGGTGACGCTGGCGGTGAACAGTTCAAGGAATTCACCGTCGTCGAGTTTGCGCTCGCCGGCAGCCAGCCCACGCGCCAGGTAAATATCGATGAACTCCGTCGAGTAGGAAATGATCGGATGAATGCGCGTCAGATAGACATACTCGCGCGCCGTATAACCTGTCTCTTCCTGCAGTTCGCGTTTCGCGCAGGCCAGCGCGCCTTCGTTCGGATCGAGCTTGCCCGCCGGATACTCGACCATGACCTTGCCCATCGGATAGCGGTACTGGCTTTCCAGCAACACGCGGCCGTCGTCGAATAGCGGAATCACCATCACGGCACCCGGATGCTGAACGTACTCGCGCGTGGCGCGCTTACCGTCCGGCAAGCGGACGGTATCGCATTTGAGCGTGAGGAATGGCCCTTGGTGGATCGTTTTGCTCTCGAGACAGGTCTCGGTGAGCGCGGCGTCGTGATCGGGAAGTTCAGCCATATGCGACCTCAGGACAGCTTGGTGCGCGACGGCGAGACGCCGTCAGCGACGTTTGACGAGATACTGGAAGGTAAAGCCGGGGAATGCGAATACGACGAACAGCGCGAACGTGATCGCGTAGAACTGCCACCCCTGTTCGAAGCGGTTACCCGCGCGCGCTTCCAGCAGAAAACCGAGCGTGCCGACCACAAAGTACAGCACGATCAACTCGGCGATCCGGATCCAGGCGCTCTTCTTCGCCGCTTTCAACGGCACGGCGGCGAAGAGACGCTGATTCAGGAACGGCAGGTTGGCGCCGACCAGCGCCAACAACACGATAAACCAACCCGCAGCCGACATCAGAGCAGCAGCGTGTGCTGGATAGCCTGCAGGCAGGCCTTCAACAGCGGATCCGGTACGATACCGAGCACCAGCACGGCAACGCCATTGAGCGCCAGCAAAGCACGCGTGCTGGTGTCGGCGACGATCGGCGACTTGTCTTGCGGTTCGTCGAAGTACATCAGCTTGACGATACGCAGGTAGTAGAAGGCACCGAACAGCGACGTGATCACGGCCAACACGGTCAGCCAGGTCAAACCGGCATTCATGGTTGCCTGCAGCACCGCGAGCTTGGCGTAGAAGCCGACTGCAGGCGGGATGCCGGCGAGCGAGAACATCATCACCATCATGACGAACGCGAACACCGGGCTGCGTTGATTCAGGCCCTTGAAGTCTTCGAGCGTGTCCGCCTCGAAATCGCGGCGTGCCAGCAGCATGATGACGCCGAAGGTGCCCAGCGTCGTAATCAGGTAGACGATGCTGTAGTACATCGCCGAACCGTACGCATTGGCCGCGCCGGTCGTCTTCTGATCCACCACGCCGGCCAGCAGGCCGAGCAGCACAAAGCCCATGTTCGAAATCGCCGAGTACGCGAGCATACGCTTGACGTTGCGTTGCACGATACCGGTGATGTTGCCGACGATCAGCGACAGCGCCGCCAGGATCACCAGCATTTCCTGCCATTCGACCGCCAGTGGCAGCAGGCCCATCACGAGGAAGCGCAGGCCCCACGCGAATGCCGCCACCTTCGGACCGCCGCCGACCATCAGCGTCATGGCCGTCGGGGCGCCCTGATACACGTCAGGCACCCACATGTGGAACGGCACCGCACCCATCTTGAACGCCACGCCTGCCACGATGAAGATCACGCCGAACAGCAGCACGCTCGGATCGTAGTGGCTCGTGCCGATCGCCTTGAACACTTCGTTCAGGTCGAGCGAGCCGGTCGCGCCATACAGCATCGAAATGCCATACAGCAGGAAGCCGGAAGCCAGCGCGCCGAGCACGTAGTACTTCATTGCAGCTTCGTTCGACTGCGCCGCGTCACGACGCAATGCAATCGCAGCGTACAGCGACAACGACATCAGTTCCAGACCGAGGTACAGCGTCAGGAAGTTGTTGCCGGAGATCATCACGAGCTGGCCGAGCAGCGAGAACATGCCCAACAGGAAGAACTCGCCGCGGAACAACCCGCGATCCTCGAGGTACCGGCGCGAATAAACGATCGACACGGCATAGCCGAGCGTCACCACGGCTTTCATCACATTGGCGAACGAATCCACCACATACATGTGACCGAAGAAGTAGTGCACCTGCGGGTCGAACGCGTTCACCGCGAACCAGATGCCGGCAATCAGCGTCGAAAAGAACGCGATGAAATACGTGGTACGGCGACCGGCCTGGCCGACGAACGTGTCGTTGAGCCACGCAACGACAACGGCGAGCATCACCAGTGCGTCGGGCAACAAGGCAGTCATAGGGGCGTTTTGCATGATCTTTAGATTCCTCCGCTCTGCATTACTGTGGCAACGGCAGCTTGGACTGCGCGACGTGGGAGAGGAGGTTTTCCACGGATACGTGCATCACATCGGTAAAGGGCTTCGGATACAGGCCCATGAACAGCGTCAGTGCAGCGAGCACTGCCAGCATGAAAAATTCGCGACGGTTGATGTCGAGAAGACCCTTCACGTGATCGTTGGCGACCGCGCCGAAGTACACGCGCTTGTACATCCACAGCGTGTAGGCCGCACCGAGAATCAGCGTGACAGCCGCACCGCCTGCGATCCAGAAGTTGTACTGGACAGCAGCCAGAATCACCATGAACTCGCCGACGAAACCGGAAGTACCCGGCAAGCCGCAATTGGCCATCGAGAACAACATCACGAACGCTGCGAACTTCGGCATCACGTTCACCACACCGCCGTAATCGGCGATCTGACGCGAGTGCATACGGTCGTACAGCACGCCGATGCACAGGAACATCGCGCCCGACACGAAACCGTGCGAGATCATCTGCACGATCGCGCCTTCCATGCCGAGCTGATTGAAGATGAAGAAGCCGAGCGTCACGAAACCCATGTGCGCGATCGACGAATACGCGACCAGCTTCTTCATGTCGGTCTGCACCATCGCGACCAGACCAATGTAGATCACTGCGATCAGCGACAGCGTAATGACGACCGGTGCGAGGAAGTGGCTTGCGTCCGGTGCGATCGGCAGCGAAAAACGCACGAAACCGTAGGCGCCCAACTTCAGCATGATCGCGGCCAGCACGACCGAGCCGCCGGTCGGTGCTTCCACGTGGGCGTCAGGCAACCACGTGTGAACCGGCCACATCGGCACCTTCACCGCGAAGGCCAGGAAGAACGCTATGAATAGCAATATCTGCGGCGTCATGCCGATCTGCGCGTTCTGCCACGTAGCCAGATCGAAGGTGCCGGTCTGCGTGTACAGGTACAGCAACGCGACCAGCATCAGCAGTGAGCCCATCAGCGTGTACAGGAAGAACTTGAACGCCGCATACACGCGGTTCGCCCCACCCCACACGCCGATGATGATGTACATCGGGATCAGCGTCGCTTCGAAGAACACGTAGAACAGCATGCCGTCCGCGGCGCTGAACACGCCGACCATGATGCCGGACAGGATCAGGAACGAAGCCAGGTACTGGCCCACGTTCTTCGTGATGACTTCCCACGCGGCGATCACGACGATCACCGTAATCAATGCGGTCAACACAACGAACCACATTGAGATGCCGTCGACACCCAGGTGGTACGTGATATTGAAGCGCTCGATCCAGTTCGCCTTTTCGACGAACTGCAGATCGGCCGTGCTCGAATCAAAACCCGTAATCAGCGGGATCGTCACGATGAAGCTGACGACCGAGCCGATCAGCGCAACCCAACGCGCCGGAGCCGGGTTTCGGTCGGAACCGATAGCCAGGACCAGGAGACCTACGAGGATCGGTAACCAGATCGCGATACTGAGAATCGGATAAGCGTGCATTAGTGTCCCTCGCCTTATTTGCCGCCGAGCGTTACAAACAGGGTCAGGAGCCCCAACATGCCGATAATCATGGCAAACGCGTAGTGGTAGATATAGCCGGATTGGAGGAATCGGATCACGCCGGCAAACCAGCCGATAAAGCGCGCGCTGCCGTTGACGATGCCGTCGATAACCACGACGTCGCCTTCCTTCCAGAGACCCCGGCCAATTGCCACAGCACCCCGTGCGAACACGACTTCGTTGATCTTGTCCATGTAGTACTTGTTGTCGAGCAGCGTGTAGATCGGACCGAACGCGCGCTTGATGACAGCCGGCAGATCAGGACGAACCAGGTACAGGAACCACGCGACCACCACACCCGCGAGTGCCAGCCAGACCGGCAGACCCGAGACGGAATGCAGGCCCATCGACGCCCAGCCCTGGAATTCCTCAGCCATGTCACGCACCGCAGGATGGTTTTCGCTGACGAAGATCACCTTGTCGAACGCCACACCGTGCTGGAAGAAGTCACCGAACAGCAACGGCCCGATAGCGATCGCGCCGATCACCACCGACGGAATCGCCAGCAGCACGAGGGGCAACCACACCACCCACGGCGTTTCATGCGGCTCGTGCGCGTGGTCGTCGTGACCATGACCATGGCCGTGTGCGTCATGGCCGTGACCGTCGTGCGCATGTGCTGCGGCCTCGATGCCCATCGGCGATTCCGGATGCTTAGGATCGCGGAAACGCTCCTTGCCGTGGAACACCATGAAGTACATACGGAACGAATACAGCGCAGTAACGAACACGCTCGCCACCACGGCGAAGTACGCGAAACCCGAACCCGGCAGATGCGAGAACTTCACTGCGTCGATGATCGAGTCTTTCGAGTAGAAGCCCGCGAAAAACGGCGTACCGATCAGCGCCAGCGAACCAACCAGCGACGTGATCCACGTGATCGGCATGTACTTGCGCAGGCCGCCCATGTTGCGCATGTCCTGATCGTGGTGCATGCCGATGATCACGGAACCCGCGCCGAGGAACAGCAACGCCTTGAAGAACGCGTGCGTCATCAGGTGGAAGATGGCGACCGAGTAAGCCGATGCGCCGAGTGCGACCGTCATGTAACCGAGCTGCGACAGCGTCGAGTAAGCCACCACGCGCTTGATGTCGTTCTGGACGATCCCGAGGAAGCCCATGAACAGTGCCGTGATCGCACCGATCACCATCACGAACGACAGCGCCGTATCCGACAGTTCGAACAGCGGCGACATACGTGCGACCATGAAGATACCGGCCGTCACCATGGTTGCCGCGTGAATCAGTGCGGAGATCGGCGTCGGACCTTCCATCGAATCCGGCAGCCAGACGTGCAGCGGGAACTGCGCCGACTTACCCATCGCGCCGATGAAGAGGCAAATGCAAGCGACCGTCAGCAGACCCCAGTCCGTGCCCGGGAAGTTCAATGCCGCCAGTTCAGTGCGCTTCGCGAACACGTCGCCGTAGTTCATCGAACCGGCGAAAGCGAACAGCAGGCCGATGCCGAGCAGGAACCCGAAGTCGCCGATGCGGTTCACGATGAACGCTTTCATGTTCGCGTAGATCGCGCTCTCACGGGTGAAGTAGAAGCCGATCAGCAGGTACGACACCAGACCCACCGCTTCCCAGCCGAAGAACAGCTGCAGGAAGTTGTTGCTCATCACGAGCATCAGCATCGAGAAGGTGAACAGCGCGATGTACGAGAAGAAGCGCTGGTAGCCGTCGTCGTCGGCCATGTAGCCGATCGTGTAGATGTGCACCATGAGCGACACGAAAGTCACCACGCACATCATCAACGCCGTGAGCGAGTCGACCAGGAAGCCGATCTCGAACTTCGTCTTGCCGATCGCCATCCATTCGTAGACGGTCGCGTTAAAGCTCGCGCCGTCCATCACCTGGAGGAAGACCATGACCGAGAGGATGAAGGAGACCGCGACGCCGAGGATCGTCACCGTGTGCGCACCGGCGCGCCCTACCGCTTTCCCGAACAGCCCCGCAATCAGGGAGCCGGCCAGCGGTGCCAGCGGGATCGCCAGCAGCAGGTTTTCATTGAGTGTCGTTGACATAACCGCTTTACCTGAAATTAACCTTTGAGCTGATCGAGGTCCTCGACATTGATCGTGTCGAGGCTACGGAACAGGGTCACCAGAATTGCGAGTCCGATCGCCGCTTCCGCTGCTGCAACCGTCAGCACGAAGAAGACGAAGATCTGACCATGCACGTCGCCGAGGTAATGCGAGAACGCGACGAAATTGGTGTTCACCGCCAGCAGCATCAGTTCGATCGCCATCAGGATGATGATGACGTTGCGGCGGTTCAGGAAAATACCGACGACGCTGATCGCAAACAGGATCGCGCCGAGGACGAGGTAATGAGCAAGGGTCAACATGATTTTTATCTCCTGTCCGCTCAGCTGTTTTTAGCGGGTGCCGAGTCGGCCGCTGCTGCCGCTGCGGCGGCTTCTTCCGCCGCGACAGTTGCCGCGGTCTTTTCAGATGCCATCTTCACGATGCGCACGCGGTCCTGAGCACGCACCTTGACCTGTTCGCTGACGTTCTGGCGCTTGCTGTCTTTCTTGTGACTCGTGGTCAGCGCAATCGCCGCGATGATCGCCACCAGCAGCACGAGGCCGGCGACTTCGAACGCGAAGATGTAGTCGGTATAGATGACCTTGCCGATGATGCGGGTGTTCGACCAGCCCGCCATCCCGTTGGCCGCAGACGTGGTGTCGCGCAGCACCGTCGCGGTCGCGCCGTAGCCGTGCCACAAGATCAGCGCGGTCTCGATCACGATGATCGCGCCCACTAGCGTAGCCATTGGCACGAAGCGTTTGAAGTCTTTTCGCAGCACGTCCATGTTGATGTCCAGCATCATCACGACGAACAGGAACAGCACCATCACCGCGCCAACGTACACCAGCACCAGCAGGATCGCGAGGAACTCGGCCTGCAGCAGCATCCAGATCGCGGCTGCATTGAAGAACGCCAGCACCAGAAACAGTGCGGACGAAACCGGGTTGCGCGAGGTGATCACCTTCAGCCCTGAAACCACCAGGAGCAGCGCGAAGATGTAGAACAGTACGGTCGTGAATTCCATGATTACCGGTTCATCGTTAGGCCATCGTCAGGCATTGTTCTTTGGCACGTGTGGCGGATAAAAGCGGCCGAAACCGCCAGAACAACCGCACAAGTGCGCCGTGCCGCGGCGGTCAGACCGCGGCGCTCGGCCCGACAACAGGCCGTGTTACTGCTGCATTTACTGCCGCATTTACCGCTTTAACAGAAGCGCTTCAACGATACGGTGCGTCGGCTGCCTTGTTCGCAGCGATCTCCGCTTCGTAGCGATCGCCCACGGCCAGCAGCATGTCCTTCGTGAAATACAGGTCGCCGCGCTTTTCGCCGTGATATTCGAGAATGTGCGTCTCGACGATCGAGTCGACCGGGCAGCTCTCTTCGCAGAAACCGCAGAAGATGCACTTGGTCAGGTCGATGTCGTAACGCGTCGTGCGGCGGGTGTTATCCGCACGGGTTTCCGATTCGATCGTGATGGCGAGCGCCGGGCACACCGCTTCGCACAGCTTGCACGCGATGCAGCGCTCTTCGCCGTTTTCATAGCGGCGCAGCGCATGCAGGCCGCGGAAACGCGGCGAAATCGGGGTCTTCTCTTCCGGAAACTGCACCGTGATCTTGCGCTGGAACGTATAACGTCCGGTCAGCGCGAGGCCTTTGAGCAGCTCCGTCAGGAAGAAGGTCTTGAAAAAGTTTTGGATTGCGGTCATGGGTTCATCCGCCCTTTATTTCCAGATATTCAACGGCGACATGATCCAGAAGCCGACCACGATGAGCCACACCACGCAAACCGGAATGAAAATCTTCCAGCCCAGACGCATGATCTGGTCATAGCGATAGCGCGGGAACGTAGCACGCGCCCAGATGAATACCGAGAGAAGCAAGAAAACCTTGGCGACGAGCCAAACGATGCCCGGGACAAACGACAGGAAGCCGAACGGTGCGCTCCAGCCGCCGAGGAACAGTGTTGCAGCCAATGCCGAGATCACGATCATGTTGATGTACTCGGCGAGGAAGAACAGCGCAAACGCCATCCCCGAGTAATCGATCATGTGGCCCGCGACGATTTCCGACTCACCTTCCACCACGTCGAACGGGTGACGGTTCGTTTCGGCGATGCCCGAGATGAAGTACACGACGAACATCGGCAAGAGCGGCAGCCAGTTCCACGACAGGAAGTTCAAGCCGTAGCCGGCGAAAATGCCGCGCTCTTGTGAGGTCACGATGTCCGACAGATTCAGGCTGCCCGAGGTCATCAGCACGACGACGAGAGCAAAGCCCATCGAAATTTCGTACGAGACCATTTGAGCGGCCGCGCGCATGGCACCGAGGAACGCGTACTTCGAGTTCGACGCCCAGCCGGCCAGGATCACGCCGTACACGCCGACTGACGAAATCGCGATCGCATACAAGAGACCCGCGTTGATGTCGCCGAGCACCGCGCCAGCCTGGAACGGGATCACCGCCCAGACCGCGAAGGCCGGCACCACCACCATGATCGGCGCGATCATGTAGATCCAGCGGCTCGCCTGGGCCGGCTGAATCACTTCTTTCAGCAACAGCTTCAGCACGTCGGCGATCGGCTGCAGCAAACCTGCAGGGCCCACGCGGTTCGGGCCGAGACGCACGTGCATCCAGCCGATCAGCTTACGCTCCCAGAGAATCAGGTAAGCCACGCACAGCAGGATCACGACGGCCACCACCAGGATGCGCACCAGTGCCCACACCGTAGGCCATGCCACACCGAGAAGCTCGGTGCCGCCCGAGTTGATCGTATCGAACAAGCTCATTTACGCCTTCTCCACCACCAGTTCACCGAACAGGCTGCCCAGCGCTGCACCGGCAGGCGTAGCCGCCGATACGCGGACGACCGTCTCCGCAAGATTCGCGTCGCGCACGGCCGGCAACTGCACCGATTGCTCGCCCTGGCGCACGCGCACTGCGTCGCCTTCCTTCAAACCCAGTTTGTCGAACAGCACAGCCGGCAGTCCGGCCGAATTCGCTGCGCGCGCCGCTGCCGTCAGATGCAGCGACTCCGCGCGACGCACCAGCGCGTCAGCATGATAGATCGGCACGTCGGCGATACGCTCGAATTTGCCTTCCGCTGCCTTCGCCGCCTTGCCGCGTGCAACCGTGACACCCGTCTTGTTCGACAGACGCGACTTGATCTCGCCATCGCCGAGGGCTGCCGTGCGCACTTCTTCCGACGTGTCGAATTCGAAGCCCGGCACACCCAGCAGGCTGCCCAACACACGCAAAACTTTCCATGCCGGACGCGTGTCGCCGAGCGGGCGCACGACGCCGTTGAACGTCTGCACAGTACCTTCGGCATTGACGAACGTGCCGGCCGTTTCCGTGAACGGTGCGATCGGCAGCAGGACGTCAGCGTATTCAGCGCCCATCTGGAACGGCGACATCACGACGACCATTTCAGCCTGCTTCAGCGCGGCCAAAGCCTGCGCCGGATTGGCCGTGTCGAATTCCGGTTCGACGTTCAGCAACACATAACCCTTGCGCGGTTGCTCGAACACTTCGCGAGCGTTCAAACCACCCTCGCCCGGCAACGCGTTCACGAGATGCGCGCCAACCGTGTTGGCGGCTTCCGTCAGGAAACCCAGCGTCGCGCCGGTCGCGTCCGCGATCCATTGCGCCGCAGCGTGAATCGCGGCGAAGTCCGGATGACGCACCGCGCCGTTGCCGAGCAGCACCACGCGGTGTTCGCCGGTGGCGAGCGACTTCGCGACTTGTTTGTTGCCGTCCGTCGGTTGCGTGCCGGCGAAGGCTTCCGGCAGTGCCACGCCGTTTGCTTCCGAGACCGCGCCGGCGATGCCGGCCAGTGCGTCGAGCCATGCCGACGGCGCAGCAACGACACGTTGCGCTTGCGGGATCATCGCGTCGTCATTGGTGGCTTGCACGAGCGTGAGCTTCGTGCCGCTCTTGGCGGCTTGACGCAGACGCGCGGCGAACAGCGGATGATCGCGGCGCAGATCCGAACCGATCACGAGCGCCGAATCCACGTTCGACAGATCGGCGATCGTCGTGCCGAGCCACGGCGCACCGTTGACGGGCGCGGAGAAATCCGACTGACGCAGACGGAAGTCGACGTTAGGCGTACCGACCGCTTGCGCCAACTGCTTCAACAGGAACAGCTCTTCGACGGTGCTATGGGCGCTACCGAGAACGGCCAACGCGTTCGCGCCGTGGTCGCCCTTGATACCCTTCAGACCCTTGACCACATATTCGAGCGCGGATTGCCAGTCGGTCTCGACCCACTTGCCGCCTTGCTTGAGCATCGGCTGCGTGAGACGTTCCGGGCTATTCAGGGCTTCGTACGAGAAGCGGTCCTTGTCCGAAATCCAGCATTCGTTGATGGACTCGTTTTCGAACGGCAGAACGCGCATCACGCGGTTGTTCTTGACCTGCACCACCAGGTTCGCGCCGACGGAATCGTGCGGGCTCACCGACTTGCGGCGCGACAATTCCCACGTGCGGGCACTGTAACGGAACGGCTTGCTGGTCAATGCGCCGACCGGGCACAGATCGATCATGTTGCCCGACAGTTCGGAGTCGACCGTCTTGCCGACGAACGACGTGATTTCCGAATGTTCGCCGCGGCCCAGCATGCCGAGTTCCATCACGCCGGCCACTTCCTGGCCGAAGCGGACGCAACGCGTGCAGTGAATGCAACGCGACATTTCTTCCATCGAGATCAGCGGGCCGACGTTCTTGTGGAACACGACGCGCTTTTCTTCGCTATAGCGCGATGCCGACTTGCCGTAGCCCACGGCCAGATCCTGCAACTGACACTCACCGCCCTGATCGCAGATCGGGCAATCCAGCGGGTGGTTGATCAGCAGGAATTCCATCACGGCTTGCTGGCCCTTCACCGCTTTGTCGGACTTGGTGCGCACGATCATGCCCGCCGACACCGGCGTGGCGCATGCAGGCACGGCCTTCGGCATCTTTTCGACATCGACCAGACACATCCGGCAGTTGGCCGCAATCGACAGCTTCTTGTGATAGCAGAAGTGAGGAATGTACGTGTCGACCTGTTGCGCAGCCTGGATCACCATGCTGCCTTCAGGCACCTCTACTTTCTTGCCGTCTATTTCAAGTTCAACCATGATGGTCAATCTTCCTTAACCTGTTACCGCTCAATCGTTCGCCCTGTTCATCGCCCGTTTCAGGCGATGAATCCCGCGGTTGACGTGTTCTGGTGCGCTATCTAGCTTACTTAGGCAGCCACTGTTTCTGACGCCGCCGCCGCACCGGCGTGACCGCCGACGAGGCAATGCTTGTGGGCGACGTGATATTCGAATTCGTCCCAGTAGTGCTTGAGCATGCCGCGAACCGGCATGGCCGCTGCATCGCCAAGCGCGCAAATCGTGCGACCCATGATGTTTTCAGCAACCGAGTTCAGCAGATCCAGATCTTCCGGACGGCCTTGCCCGTGTTCGATACGATGCACGACGCGATAGAGCCAGCCGGTGCCTTCGCGGCACGGCGTGCACTGACCGCACGACTCTTCGTAATAGAAATACGACAGACGCAACAGCGAGCGCACCATGCAACGCGTCTCGTCCATCACGATGACGGCGCCGGAGCCGAGCATCGAACCAGCCTTGGCGATCGCGTCGTAGTCCATGTCGGTCTGCATCATGATGTCGCCCGGGATCACCGGCGCCGACGAGCCGCCAGGAATCACGGCCTTGATCTTCTTGCCGCCGCGCATGCCGCCGGCGAGTTCCATCAGCGTCGCGAACGGCGTGCCGAGCGGAACTTCATAGTTGCCCGGACGCTCCACGTCGCCCGCCACCGAGAAAATCTTCGTGCCGCCGTTGTTCGGCTTGCCGATCTCGAGGTAATTCTGCGGACCGATCGCGAGCAGGAACGGCACGGCCGCGAACGTCTCGGTGTTGTTGATCGTGGTCGGCTTGCCGTACACGCCGAAGCTCGCCGGGAACGGCGGCTTGAAGCGCGGCTGACCTTTCTTGCCTTCGAGCGATTCAAGCAACGCGGTCTCTTCGCCGCAGATGTAGGCGCCGTAACCGTGGTGCGCATGCAGTTCGAACGAGAAGCCCGAACCCATGATGTTGTCGCCGAGGAACCCTGCGCGGCGCGCTTCTTCCAAGGCTTGTTCAAAGCGCTTGTAGACTTCCCAGATTTCGCCGTGGATATAGTTGTAGCCGACCGTGATGCCCATCGCATATGCGCCGATGGCCATGCCTTCAATCAGCGAGTGCGGATTGAAACGCAGGATGTCGCGATCTTTGAACGTGCCCGGTTCGCCTTCGTCCGAATTGCAGACGAGGTACTTCTGCCCAGGGAACTGACGCGGCATGAAGCTCCACTTCAGACCGGTCGGGAAACCCGCACCGCCTCGGCCACGCAGACCCGACGCCTTGACGTCGGCGATCACCTGTTCGGGCGGAATCTTTTCTTCCAGAATACGGCGCAGCTGGGCGTAACCGCCGCGCGCCACATAGTCTTCGAGATGCCAGTTTTCGCCGTTCAGGCCGGCAAGAATCAGCGGTTTGATGTGACGATCGTGTAAAGACGTCATTTCGAAAGTTCCTCGAGCAGCTGGTCGATCTTCGCGCGGCTCATGAAGCTGCACATGCGATGGTTGTTCACCAGCATCACCGGCGCATCGCCGCACGAGCCCATGCACTCACCTTCTTTCAAGGTGAACTTGCCGTCAGCCGTGGTTTCGCCGAAGTCGATGCCGAGCTTCTGCTTCAGATATTCAGCGGCGCTGTCGGCGCCACCGTCCGGGCCGAGCTGGCACGGCAGATTCGTGCAGAGCGTGATCTTGTACTTGCCGACCGGCGAGGTCTCGTACATCGTGTAGAAGGTAGCCACCTCCTGCACGGCGACCGCCGGCATGCCGAGATAGTCCGCAACGAACTGCATGAGTTCGGGCGACAGCCAACCATGCTCTTCCTGAGCAGTGGTCAACGCCGACATCACGGCGGACTGTTTCTGATCGGCGGGATACTTCGCGATCGCACGATCGATTTCTTTCAGGCCTTCAGCTGAGATCATTTTCAGACACGACTCTTTCAATTCCTACCGAACGAAAACCCGTCGCTCACATCATGCTGCGACAGACCCGGCGTTCCTTTTCTTGACGCGCGCTTCGGTGCAATCTGAAGATGCGCGCCGATGAATACGTCCTAGCGATCCACTTCGCCGAACACGATGTCCTGCGTACCGATGATCGTCACAGCGTCGGCGATCATGTGACCGCGCGCCATTTCATCGAGCGTGGACAGGTGCGCATAGCCCGGCGCGCGAATCTTCAGGCGATACGGCTTGTTCGCGCCGTCCGAGATCAGGTAGATACCGAACTCGCCCTTCGGATGTTCGACGGCCGCATACGCTTCGCCTTCCGGTACGTGGAAGCCTTCCGAGAAGAGCTTGAAGTGGTGAATCAGCTCTTCCATGTTCGACTTCATACCAACCCGCGACGGCGGCGCAACCTTGTGATTGTCGACCATCACCGGACCCGGATTCTTACGCAGCCACTCAATGCACTGTTTCACAATTCGCGTGGACTGACGCATTTCTTCGACGCGAACCAGATATCGGTCATAACAGTCGCCGTTAACGCCGACCGGAATGTCGAAATCCATCTTGTCGTAGACTTCGTACGGCTGTTTCTTGCGCAGATCCCACTCGATACCCGAGCCACGCAACATCGCGCCGGTCATACCGAGGTTCAGCGCGCGTTCCGGGCTAACCACACCGATACCGACCAGACGTTGCTTCCAGATCCGGTTGTCGGTGAGCAGCGTTTCGTATTCGTCAACGCACTTGGGGAAACGCGTAAAGAAATCGTCGATGAAGTCGAGCAGCGAACCTTGACGGTTCTCGTTCATCCTCGACAACGCCTTCGCATTGCGGATCTTCGACGCTTTGTATTGCGGCATTGCGTCAGGCAGATCGCGGTACACGCCACCCGGACGGTAGTAAGCGGCGTGCATCCGCGCACCGGACACCGCCTCGTACACGTCCATCAGGTCTTCGCGCTCACGGAACGCATACAGGAACACCGCCATCGCGCCGACGTCGAGCGCGTGTGCGCCAATCCACATCAGGTGGTTCAGCACCCGCGTGACTTCGTCGAACATCACGCGGATGTACTGCGCGCGAATCGGCACTTCGATGCCGAGCAGCTTTTCAATCGCCATCACGTAGCCGTGCTCATTGACCATCATCGACACATAGTCGAGGCGGTCCATGTACGGTACGGACTGGATGAAGGTTTTGGTTTCCGCGAGCTTTTCCGTCGCGCGATGCAGGAGGCCGATGTGCGGATCGGCGCGCTGAATGACTTCGCCGTCGAGTTCGAGCACGAGGCGCAGCACACCGTGCGCGGCCGGGTGCTGAGGACCGAAGTTGAGCGTGTAGTTCTTGATCTCTGCCATGGCGTTCTCTTAGTGTTTCAGACCGCCATAGCGATCCTCGCGGATCACGCGCGGCGTGATTTCCCGCGGCTCGATCGTCACAGGCTGATAGACGACGCGCTTCTCTTCCGGGTCGTAACGCATTTCGACGTAGCCGGAGACAGGGAAATCTTTACGGAACGGGTGACCAATGAAACCGTAGTCGGTCAGGATGCGGCGCAGGTCCGGATGACCCTCGAAGACGATGCCGTACAGGTCGAATGCTTCGCGCTCGTACCAGTTGGCCGAACTCCAGATATCGACGACTGATGCGACGATCGGCACTTCGTCGTCGGGTGCGAACACACGCAGACGCAGACGCCAGTTGTTCTGCACCGACAACAAATGCAGAACGGCCGCGAAACGCGGACCGTCGTATGCGCCATCGCCGTAGGTCTGATAGTCGACGCCGCACAGATCCATCAGCTGCTCGAAACCGAGCGAGCGGTCGTCGCGCAGACGCGTTGCCACGTGGATGTAGTCGCTCGCCTTCACGACGATCGTCAACTCACCGATTGCCTCGGTGGTGCTCAGCAGGAGGCCGCCAAAGGCCGCCTCGAGGTTCGCTTTCAGGGTCTCGAGTTTGCTTGCCATATTGTGGGGGAGGCGTTGGCCTTATTGACGGGCGATGGTGTTGGTGCGACGGATCTTGGCCTGCAGCTGGATCACGCCATACACCAGCGCTTCCGCCGTAGGCGGGCAACCCGGCACATAGACGTCGACCGGTACGATCCGATCACAGCCGCGCACCACCGAATAGGAATAATGGTAGTAGCCGCCGCCGTTCGCGCACGAGCCCATCGAAATCACCCAGCGCGGTTCGGCCATCTGATCGTAGACCTTGCGCAGAGCCGGCGCCATCTTGTTGCACAGCGTGCCGGCGACGATCATCACGTCCGACTGACGCGGACTCGGACGAAACACCACGCCGAAACGGTCAAGGTCATAACGGGCAGCGCCCGCATGCATCATCTCGACCGCGCAGCACGCGAGACCGAACGTCATCGGCCACAACGAGCCGGTGCGCGTCCAGTTGATCAGTTTGTCTGCCGTCGTGGTGACAAACCCTTCCTTCAAGACCCCTTCGATACTCATTTGCTTTCCACTCCAGACGGGGTGGCAAGCCTTGGCCACCCTCGCAAACCGGCGATTAATCCATCATTCCCAGTCGAGGCCGCCCTTCTTCCAGATATAGGCAAAGCCCAACAGGAATTCGAGCAGGAAAATCATCATCGCCATGAAGCCAGGCCAGCCGATGTCGCGCAGGGCCACACCCCACGGAAACAGGAACGCGGTTTCAAGGTCGAAAATGATGAAGAGAATGGCGACGAGGTAGTAGCGCACATCGAACTTCATGCGCGCATCTTCGAATGCTTCGAAGCCGCACTCGTATGGTGCGTTTTTCTCGGTATCGGGCTTATTGGGACCGAGGATCTTGCCGATGCTGACCAGTGCTACGCCTAAACCGGTGCCCACAATGAGGAACAACAAGACGGGGAAATAGGCTGCGAGGTTCAAGACTATCCTCTATCGGTTGGTTCTGAATGCCGCCAAGAGCATAGCACTCCTGACGCGAAATCACTTCGACAACGCACATGCCGCAAGCCCAACGCAAGCCGCGCGCCAGAAGTGAAAATGCCAGCCGAAGCGAAGCAAGCGGCTGGCATTTAGATAACATTTGGTGCCGACGGCGAGACTCGAACTCGCACAGCTTTCGCCACTACCCCCTCAAGATAGCGTGTCTACCAATTTCACCACGTCGGCACTAACTGCAATCCGGGAAAACAACTTATAAAACCCGCGAATCGCTTCAAGACTTAGATTGTAACTGGTCTAAACAGTTTGTTCAACGCACAAAAGCACTTTGAACGAAAATTTATTTCGGTACGTCCGTAGCGGGGACAGATGCAGCCGACGCCGGCAACACGGCCGAGCCACCTGCCGGTGCCGCCGCAGCGGAAGCCGCGACCGGCGCAGTCACAGCCGTGCCCAGCAAGCCTGCGGACGGTTTCGCACGATACGCGCCGAGGTACGTGAGCGTCAATGTCGTGACAAAAAACACGGCTGCGAGGACGGCCGTGGTACGCGACAAAAAGTTTGCCGAACCGGTCGCGCCGAACAGGCTGCCCGATGCGCCGCTACCGAAAGCAGCGCCCATATCGGCGCCTTTGCCGTGTTGCAGCAAGACAAGGCCGATGACCCCGAGTGCCGACAACAGCTGAACGACGATAATCAATGTTTTCAAATACAGCATCACACTCACCTGAGTCTTTATTTAACCGCGCCACACAAACTGTGCCGCGCGGGATTGGGTCATCCTCGCCAAGGCGCCCTGCTTAACCGGCGACGCTCGTCGCGGCCGCCGCTTTGCAGATCGCCAGGAAATCCTGGTCTTTCAACGACGCGCCGCCGATCAGGCCGCCGTCGATATCCGGCTCACGGAACAATTCTTCCGCGTTCTCCGGCTTCACACTCCCGCCGTACAACAACGGCACATCCGCCACCGCCGCACCCTTTGCCGCCAAGCGCGAACGCAGGAACGCATGGACTGACTGCGCCTGATCCGACGTAGCGCTCTTGCCCGTGCCGATCGCCCAGACCGGCTCATACGCGACAACGATACGTGCCGCATCCTCAACCGACAGCTTCGCCAGCACTTCATCCAGTTGCGCGCCGACCACCTGCTCGGTCGAACCAGCCTCACGCTCTTCGAGCGTTTCGCCGACACACACGATCGGGGTCAAACCCGCTTCCAACGCACGCTGCGTCTTGACCGCCACCAACTCCGAGCTTTCGCGATGGTAAGCACGGCGCTCCGAGTGACCAACGATCGCAAGCGTGGCGCCAAAATCCACCACCATCTGCGCTGCCACTTCGCCGGTATAGGCCCCATGCGTGAACGCAGAGACGTCCTGCACACCCCACACGACCTTGCTGCCTTCCAGCAACGCCTGAGTCTGCGCGAGATAGGGGGACGGCACACAGACGCCGACACGCACATCAGCCGGCAATTCGCCCGCGCCTTGCGCCACCGCCTGCAACAGCGTTGTGTTCGCGGCGAGGCGCCCGTGCATCTTCCAGTTACCGACTACCAGCTTGGCTCGTTGTTTCGACATCGTCTCGTCGTCTCATCTCGTATTGGCGGCGGACTTGGTTTGCGCTTACAGCCCGCCTTTCGGATTCATGCGGCGTGCGCAAAACGCGCAATTTTACTGCGTGGGGTGGATCGGGTCAAACCGACCGTGTCAAGCGTCCTGACCCCAAGTCAATACGATCTTGCCGACGTGCGTGCTGCTTTCCATCAGCGCGTGCGCTTCGGCGGCCTGCGCGGCCGGAAACACCCGATGCACCACCGGTTTGATACGGCCATCTTCGAGGTGCGGCCACACGCGCTCTTTCAATTGCGCGGCGATCTTCGCCTTGAACTCGATCGGCCGCGGGCGCAACGTCGAACCCGTCACCGTCAAACGGCGGCGCAGCACTTCGTTCAGATTCAGCTCCGCCTTCGCACCGCCCAGCAAGGCGATCAGCACGATGCGGCCACCTTCGGCCAACGCGGTCAGCTCGCGCGGCACATAACTGCCCGCCACCATGTCGAGGATCACGTCGACACCGCGATCGTTCGTCAGCGATTTGATGACTTCGACGAAATCTTCAGTCTTGTAGTTGATCGCACGTTCGGCGCCGAGCGCCTCGCAGGCGCGACACTTTTCGTCCGACCCGGCCGTGGCGAACACGCGAAAACCCAGCGCGTGCGCGATCTGGATCGCCGTCACACCGATGCCGCTCGAGCCGCCCTGCACCAGCAGCGTCTCGTTCGGGGCGCCTTCGCCCTTGCCGAGCTGCGCACGGTCGAACACATTGCTCCACACCGTGAAGAATGTTTCCGGCAGCGAAGCCGCCTCGACGTCCGACAAGCCCGCGGGCACCGGCAAGCACTGCAACAACGGCGCGGTCGCATATTCCGCGTAACCACCACCGGCGAGCAATGCACAGACGCGGTCACCCACTTTCAGACCGAAGGGGTTGTTCTTCTCGTCGATGGTGCCACCGACGATCTCACCCGCCACTTCCAGCCCCGGCAGATCCGAAGCACCCGGCGGCGG
This sequence comes from Burkholderia sp. GAS332, assembly GCA_900142905.1. NCBI lineage: Bacteria > Pseudomonadati > Pseudomonadota > Betaproteobacteria > Burkholderiales > Burkholderiaceae > Burkholderia > Burkholderia sp. GAS332. The sequence goes on from FSRV01000001.1 coordinate 3,804,406, forward strand.
CGCATAGCCGCCTTTGCGCTGGAACACGTCCGGACGGTTGATGCCGGATGCCGCCACCTTGATCAGCACCTCGCCCGCTTTCGGCTGCGGCATCGGCCGCTCCGCCAGCTTGAGCACTTCCGGCGCGCCGAATTCGGTGATTTCGATCGCTTTCATCTGCGTCACTCCAAGATTGGATTGCGTTGCCTACTGACGGAAATCGTCTGAGCTGCGACGAAGCGCTTCATGCAAACAGAGTACCCGCTTATGCCGGTTTGCACCTGCTTGCCTCTGCGTGCTTCTGTTTGCAACGCAATCCACCCTGCACCCTTCATGAAAAACGGCCGGCGCGCGTTTGCGCTGCCGGCCGTCGCCCTGCTACCGCATTACTGCGGCGTCGGTTCGCCTTGCGGCGCGCCGTTCGCGGCGTCGTTCAGCAACGCCTTGGCCGACAAACGCACGCGGCCCTTCTCGTCCGTCTGGATGACCTTGACCTTCACTTGCTGGCCGTCCTTCAGGTAGTCGTTGATGTCCTTGATACGCTCGTTGGCGATTTCGGAGATGTGCAACAGACCGTCCTTGCCCGGCAGAATGTTCACGATCGCGCCGAAATCGAGCAGCTTGAGCACGGTGCCTTCGTAGACCTGGCCCACTTCGACTTCCAGCGTGATGTTCTCGATACGCTTCTTCGCTTCGGCCATCCCTTCGCTGCTCGTGCTGGCGATAGTGACGACGCCGTCGTCCGAAATATCGATCGTCGTGCCGGTTTCTTCGGTCAGCGCGCGGATCACCGAACCACCCTTGCCGATCACGTCGCGGATCTTTTCCGGATTGATCTTGATAGTGATCATGCGCGGTGCGTAGTCCGACAGCACCGTGTTCGCACCCGACACCGCCGAGGTCATCTTGCCAAGGATGTGCATACGGCCTTCCTTCGCTTGCGCGAGGGCGACCTGCATGATTTCCTTGGTGATGCCCTGGATCTTGATGTCCATCTGCAGTGCGGTCACGCCTTGCTCGGTACCTGCCACCTTGAAGTCCATGTCGCCGAGGTGATCTTCGTCGCCGAGGATGTCGGTCAGCACGGCAAACTTGTTGCCTTCGAGGATCAGGCCCATCGCGATGCCGGCGACGTGCGCCTTCATCGGCACGCCGGCGTCCATCAGTGCGAGGCAGCCGCCGCACACCGAAGCCATCGACGACGAACCATTCGATTCGGTGATTTCCGACACCACGCGGATCGAGTAGCCGAATTCGTCGGCGCTCGGCAGGCATGCAGCCAGCGCGCGCTTGGCCAGACGGCCGTGACCGATTTCACGGCGCTTCGGCGAACCAACGCGGCCCGTTTCGCCGGTCGCGAACGGAGGCATGTTGTAGTGGAGCATGAAGCGTTCGCGGTACTCGCCTTCGAGTGCGTCGATGTTCTGCTCGTCGCCCTTCGTGCCGAGCGTTGCGACCACCATGGCCTGCGTTTCGCCACGCGTGAACAGTGCCGAGCCGTGCGTACGCGGCAACACGCCGGTACGGATTTCGATCGGGCGCACGGTGCGCGTGTCGCGACCGTCGATACGCGGCTCGCCGTTCAGGATCTGGGTACGGACGATCTTCGCTTCGATGTCGAACAGCACATTGCCGACGCTAGCCTTGTCGGCTGCAACCGTGCCGGCTGCCGCGGCTTCTTCTTCCAGCTTGGCCGACGTCGCTGCGTAGACTTCCTTCAGCTTGGCCGAACGCGCTTGCTTGTCGCGGATCTGATAAGCGGCGAGCAGATCGGCTTGCGCCAGGTCCGACACGCGGGCGATCAGCGACTCATTCTTGGCGGCCGGCTTCCAATCCCATTCCGGCTTGCCACCTTCGCGAACCATCTCGTGGATCACGTCGATCGCGACCTGCATTTGTTCGTGACCGAACACCACTGCGCCGAGCATCACTTCTTCGCTCAGTTGTTGCGCTTCCGATTCCACCATCAGCACCGCGCGTTCCGTACCGGCGACGATCAGGTCAAGTGCCGATTCCTTCATCTGCGGACGCGTCGGGTTCAACACGTATTCGTTGTTGATGTAGGCCACGCGTGCCGCGCCGACCGGGCCGTTGAACGGCAGACCGGAGATGGCGAGCGCCGCCGACGCGCCGATCAGCGCGGGGATGTCAGCGGGGATTTCGGGGTTCAGCGACAGGACGTGGATCACGACCTGGACTTCGTTGTAGAAGCCTTCCGGGAACAGCGGACGCAGCGGACGGTCGATCAGGCGCGAAATCAGCGTTTCGCCTTCCGACGGACGGCCTTCACGGCGGAAGAAACCACCCGGGATCTTGCCTGCAGCGTAGGTCTTTTCGAGGTAGTCGACGGTCAGCGGGAAGAAGTCCTGGCCCGGCTTGGCGGTCTTGGCGCCGACCACAGTAGCCAGCACAACGGTGTCTTCGACGTCGACGATCACCGCACCGCTCGACTGACGAGCGATTTCGCCCGTTTCGAGGCGAACGTTGTGTTGTCCCCACTTAAATTCTTTGACGATCTTGTTGAACATAGTCATAGCTTTTCCTCTTCGTTATGCCGCGCGGACCAGAAGCGGCGCGGCAACGCCAAGACCGGCGCCACAGGGGAAGAGTAGTGTTATGCCATTCCAGAGAACCACGCTCTACGCGCGCGAACCGCTGGAATGACACAAAGCTCTGCCCTGAGGCCCAGCCATATTTCTGCTTTTTACTACTGTTTTCCTGCTAGCCACCGCATGAATCGTCACGCTACCGCGACCGGCAGGCAGTGCGCATCACATGAAGCGCACCGCGCAAAAACAAAATGCCTGTATCAGTGGAACTGACACAGGCATCTTGCTGAACGACTGGCCGATTACTTACGCAGACCCAGCTTCTCGATCAGTGCGCGGTAACGATCCGCGTCCTTACCCTTCAGGTAGTCGAGCAGCTTACGACGGCGGCTCACCATGCGCAGCAGACCGCGGCGGCTGTGGTGATCTTTCGTGTGTGCCTTGAAGTGAACGGTCAGTTCGTTGATACGGGTCGTGAGCAGCGCGACCTGAACTTCGGGGGAGCCGGTGTCGTTAGCTGCGCGTGCGAATTGCGCAACGACTTCGGACTTCTTGCTTGTTTCAACTGCGGACATGTCGATTTCCTTAAGAACTAGACAGGCGGTCACGGAAGAAAGGCCGTGCCGTGGGTTACCCGTGTGTGCTTTCGCATTCAATCGCATTGCAACCACGCAACACGCCTAACAACGGGACGCGTATTGTAGCACAGCCCGATCCGGCCGCGAACCCCGCTGTGCCGGGGGATCGTGGGCGGCTTGTGTCTGCTCAGGGTCCGTTTTACGGCCGCTTCATCTTGCACACGGTCGGCGGCACCGTGCGCTCGGGCGGCAAAGCCAGCACCGTGCGGAAACCGTAGCCTGAACCTTCATTATCAAACTTGACGCCCGGCGTGCCGGCCTTGTCCATCTCCATCACGTAAAGGGGCTGGATCAGCTGGTGGTCGTCGGCCCGCATCCACGAAGGGTGGAAGCCGTTGTCAAACTTGATGCCCTCCAACGCCCGGGCGACGGCCGTCGGGTCGCCACTGCCGGCGCGGCTCATCGCCGCGGCCAGGGTTTCGATCATCAACGGCATGCGCAGCACCGGGTAATCGTCCTGCGCGGCCGGGAAACGGGCTCGAAACGCCGCGTACCAGGCGTCGGAGGCCGCGCCGCCTGCGTTCGGATGCCAGTCGGCTACCGCGATCACGTGTTTGACGCCGGCATCACCCAACGCGGCGGGCGCGCCGAGGCTGTTGCCGTAGAAGGTATAGAACTTGGTGTCCAGGCCTTGCTCTCGCGCAGCCTTGACCAAAAGCGTCAGATCGTTGCCCCAGTTGCCCGTGATAACCGCGTCCGCGCCGCTCGCGCGGATCTTGGCGATGTACGGCGCGAAGTCCTTCACGCGGCCGATCGGATGAAATTCGTCGCCGACGACCGCAATATCCGGACGCTTCGCGGCCAGCGTCGAACGCGCGAGACTGCTGACGTCGTGGCCGAAGCTATAGTCCTGGTTCAGCAGATAAACCTTCTTCACCGCTTTGTCGCGCTGGATCACATCTGCCAGCGCATCCATGCGCATGCCCGCGTGCGCATCGAAACGGAAGTGCCAGAAACTGCAATCGGCATTGGTCAGAGCGGGATCGTCGGCGGAATAATTGAGGAACAGTTCGCGATTTCCCGGCTCGCGGCTGTTTTGCTTATCGATCGCGCCGATCAGCGCGGCCGCCACCGCCGAGCTGTTGCCTTGCATGATGTAACCGATATGCCGGTCCGCGGCGGCGCGCAGTTGCACCAACGCCTCCTCGGCGCTGCCCTTGCTGTCGAGCACGACCAGCTCAAGCGGATGCGCGCCGTCAGCGAGCTTCACGCCGCCTTGCGCATTCACCTGTTCGACACCGAAGCGCAGATTGCGCTCTACCGCCGCGCCCGCGTTCGCGAATGGGCCGGACATGCCTTCGATCAGCGCCAGCTGGATCGGCGTCCCCGTGGGCGTATTTACCGGCTTGCTTGCCGGACCAGACGCCGCTTCTCCCGCGGCGTAAGCCGCTGCAGCCATCGAAATCGCCGCCAGCGCAACGACTGCCGCTGCTGTCGCCCGTTGCCACTTCGCCATCGTCATTGCCCCGCTTGATTCATCGAAGCGCGGATCATAGGGCGTTCCAGACGGAATAAGCAAGCCGGCAAATCCGTTACTGTGCTTCCAGCGACGCCTTGTACGACGCGCCAATCTTTTGCTGCCGCCCGTGTCAAAATAATGCGTCTCGATGATAAAAACCGCTACTCAAATGCCATCGGAGGAATTCATGTTCAACCGCCACCCATCCACGGCGGCCTCGATCGAAGCGCCGCCCGCAGCACGCCTGCGCCGTGCCGCGCTCGCCTGCCTGAGCACGCTCGCGCTCGCGGCTACGCTCGCCGGCTGCGTACAGCCATGGCAGCAATACAGCCAAGGCGCGGACGAATCCACCATCATCGCCCGCCTCGGCGCGCCGCGTGAAAGCTACGACCTGCCCAACGGCGGCAAGCGGCTGATGTGGCCAACCCAGCCGATGGGCGAAACCACCACCGCCGCCGACATCGACGCATCCGGCAAGATCGTCACCGTGCGCCAGGTGCTTCAGCCCAACGAGTTCTACCGGGCGGAAATCGGCAAGTGGACGAAGAGCGACGTGCTGGTGAACTTTGGCCGCCCGGTCGAAACGTCATACTTCCCGTTGATGAAACGTGAGGTCTGGACGTATCGCTATCTGGAAGACAACGTCTGGTACATGATGTACAGCTTCTATTTCGACGATCAGGGCATTGTGCGGCTCACGCAGAAAACACCTGATCCGTTGCACGATCCGGATCGCCGCAGCCTGTTCTGAGCACCTGCTCGAACCCATTGCGCATGGATTGAAAAAGCCGCCTCTTCAGGCGGCTTTTCTATTTATTGCGCAATACCGGCGGGTTTTATCTCGCGCCTCATCTCTGCGTCACTCCGAACGCTGCGGATTCAACTTATCGAAGTTCGAATGCAGCTTGTTCAGCGCCGAAATATACGCCTTCGCGGAAGCCGCGACGATATCCGGATCGGTACCCACGCCGTTGACGATGCGCCCGCTCCTGGACAGCCGCACGGTCACCTCGCCTTGCGCCTGCGTACCGGTTGTGATGGCGTTCACCGAGTACAGCAGCAACTCCGAACCGCTGCCCACTTCCGTTTCGATCGCATTGAGCGTGGCATCCACGGGACCGTTGCCGCGTGCTTCCCCGGTCACTTCTTTGCCTTCGACCGAGAACACGATCTTTGCGTGCGGCTGCTCGCCGGTTTCCGAATGCTGCGACAGCGACAGGAACTTGTAGTGCTCCTTCTCCTGCGCTTCAGCCGACTCCTCAGTGACGATCGCAATGATGTCTTCGTCGAAGATTTCCGACTTGCGGTCGGCCAGTTCCTTGAAGCGCGCGAACGCGGTATTCAACTCGCCTTCGCTATCGAGCGCGATACCCAGTTCCTGCAGACGTTGCTTGAATGCATTGCGGCCCGACAATTTGCCGAGCACGATCTTGTTCGCGCTCCAGCCCACATCTTCGGCACGCATGATTTCGTACGTGTCGCGCGCTTTCAGCACGCCGTCCTGGTGAATGCCGGATGCGTGCGCAAATGCGTTCGCACCAACCACCGCCTTGTTCGGCTGCACGACGAAACCGGTGATCTGCGACACCAGCTTCGACGCGGGCACGATTTGCGTGGTATCGAGACCGATATCGAGGCCGAAGTAATCCCTGCGGGTCTTCACCGCCATCACGATTTCTTCGAGCGACGTATTGCCCGCGCGCTCACCGAGACCGTTGATCGTGCACTCGACCTGACGCGCGCCACCGATCTGCACACCGGCCAGCGAGTTCGCCACCGCCATGCCGAGGTCGTTATGGCAATGCACCGAGAACACCGCCTTATGCGAGTTCGGAATACGCTCACGCAGCGTCTTCACGAGCTGGCCGTACAACTCCGGCACGCCATAGCCGACCGTATCCGCGATGTTGATCGTGGTCGCGCCTTCGGCGATGACCGCTTCCAGCACACGGCACAGGAAATCCATGTCCGAACGGCTGCCGTCTTCCGGCGAGAACTCGACGTCGTCCGTGAACTTGCGGGCGAAACGCACCGCCAGCTTTGCCTGCTCGAACACCTGATCCGGCGTCATGCGCAGCTTCTTTTCCATATGCAGCGGCGACGTTGCGATGAACGTGTGGATGCGGAAATGATCGGCCGGCTTGAGTGCGTCAGCAGCGCGTTGAATGTCTTTGTCGTTGGCACGGGCCAGCGAGCAGACTGTGCTGTCCTTGATCAGGCCCGCGATCGTGTGGATCGAATCGAAGTCGCCATTCGAGCTGGCCGCAAAGCCCGCTTCGATCACGTCGACCTTCATCCGTTCGAGTTGCTTCGCGATACGGATTTTTTCTTCCTTCGTCATCGACGCGCCCGGCGATTGCTCGCCGTCACGCAACGTGGTGTCGAATATGATCAGTTTGTCGGCCATGTCGGGTCTCCTGAGGAGTCGTTCAATTGTGGGGATCGGATAGTTGAATTCGGGCGTTTGCGCCACCGCTGGCGACGCTAAACCACAGACGAGGCGGACGGAAAGCGGAAAACGATAAGCGATCAGCGCGCTAGATGCGCCAGCACCAGCGCGGCTAGCGGCGCACCAGCTTGTTGAGGCGCATGTTGCGGCTCAAATGGGAACGTGAACGCATTCATCGAACGACTATAGCGACATTCCCGTCAACGTGCAATTAGCGTCAGACCTGCCTGCCGAGCACCGCCGGACGGGCTCCGCAAACAAAAAACGGCAGCCTCGGAAGGCTGCCGTTTTCTGTGTCACTTCCCTGCAAAAGCGCTGCGCAATTATCTGTCCCGCGCCACCGATCGAGCCGGATTCGCCCTGCCTCGCATCGCCTGGTAGCCCCAGAACACATAGCCCGACAGACCGTACAGCACGAACAGGCCGAACAGCATGAGCGGTGGATCGGACGACACCAGCACGAACGCCACCACGACCAGCAAAATCACGCCGAACGGCACGCGGTGCCGCACGTCGAGCGCCTTGCCGCTGTAGAACGGCGCGTTCGACACCATCGTCACGCCGGCGTAGATGGTCAGCACAAAAGCGACCCACGGCAGCCACACCAGCTTGAGTGGCACGCGGTTATCGGTGGCGAGCCATACGAAACCGGCGATCAGCGCAGCAGCCGCCGGACTGGGCATGCCTTGGAAGAAGCGCTTGTCGACCACACCGATGTTCGTGTTGAAACGCGCGAGACGCAACGCAGCCCCCGAACAGTAGACGAACGCCGCGAGCCAGCCCCAGCGGCCGAGATCCTTCAGGATCCACTCGTACATCACGAGCGCCGGCGCCACGCCGAACGACACCATGTCCGACAGGCTGTCGAACTGTTCGCCGAACGCGCTTTGCGTGTGCGTCATGCGGGCGACCCGGCCGTCCATACCGTCCAGCACCATCGCCACGAAGATCGCGATCGCCGCGATTTCGAAGCGCACGTTCATCGCCTGCACCACGGCAAAGAAGCCGCAAAAGAGTGCGGCGGTGGTAAACGCGTTCGGCAGCAGGTAAATGCCGCGCTTTCTCAGGAACTGCTGACGCTGAGCGCGCCGGCTCTCGACTACCGGCGACTCCGCCACGATCGGCTTGTTGCGGCGGAACGGACGCGGAAGCGGTCCGCCATTGCGGGGTCGACGCGGTTTGAATGCGGCCATTCGGAAAACCTCCTTGGTGCCGCTTTATAGTTCAGCGAGGATCGTGGACGACGCGGAAACCTTCTCGCCGATCGACACACGCGGACGGCTGCCAACCGGCAGATACACGTCGACACGCGAGCCAAACCGGATAAATCCGTAGCGCTGGCCACGCGTGAGCGGCTCACCCGCACGAACGTAGCAAAGAATGCGGCGCGCGATCAAACCGGCGATCTGCACCGACGTCACGGTATGGCCACTGGCCATTTCGATCACCAGCGCATTGCGCTCGTTTTCGAGCGAAGCCTTATCCACCGCCGCGTTCAGGTACGCGCCCGGGAAATATTCGACCTTCGAGATCGCGCCATCCACCGGCGAGCGTTGCGAGTGGACATTGAAGACGTTCATGAACACGCTGATCTTCAGCGCTTCACGGTTGGCATACGGGTCATGCGCTGTTTCGACTGCGACGATACGGCCGTCTGCCGGGCACAGCACGGCGTTGGCCTGAGTCGGAATCGGGCGGGCCGGATCGCGGAAAAACTGCACCACGAAGGCCAGAATCAGCCAGAACAGCCATGCCAAGCCGAACCCCGCGAAGAATTGAACCAGTAATGCTACGACGGCTGCGATGGCGATGAACGGCCAGCCTTCTCGCGCGATGATCGGATGAGGGTAATTCATGGATGGCTTCAGTATTTTTGTAAAACCGTAGGATAGCAAAAGCCGCCCAGGGTTCAGCACCCTTGGACGGCTTTTTGCATTACCGGCTGCTGCGACGATGCGCCGCGCCGGTCAGAGGCTGTAAAACGGGCCTCTTAGTTCTTCGACTGGTCGACCAGCTTGTTCGCGGCGATCCACGGCATCATCGAACGCAGCTTGGCACCCACCGTTTCGATCTGGTGCTCAGCCGTCAGACGGCGGCGCGATTGCAGCGTCGGTGCGCCAGCCTTGTTTTCGATGATGAAGCTCTTCGCGTACTCGCCGGTCTGAATGTCCGTCAGCACAGCCTTCATCGCCTTCTTCGTTTCAGCCGTCACGATACGCGGACCCGTCACGTACTCGCCGTATTCAGCGTTGTTCGAGATCGAGTAGTTCATGTTCGCGATGCCGCCTTCGTAGATCAGGTCGACGATCAGCTTCAGTTCGTGCAGGCACTCGAAGTACGCCATTTCCGGCGCGTAGCCTGCTTCCACCAGCGTTTCGAAGCCGGCCTTGATCAGGTCGACCGTACCGCCGCACAGCACCGCTTGTTCGCCGAACAGGTCGGTTTCCGTTTCTTCGCGGAAGTTCGTTTCGATGATACCGGCACGGCCGCCGCCGTTCGCTGCCGCGTACGACAGCGCGATGTCACGTGCTGCGCCCGACTTGTCTTGCGCAACGGCGATCAGGTGGGGCACGCCGCCACCTTGCGAGTACGTACCGCGAACCGTGTGACCCGGCGCCTTCGGCGCGATCATGATCACGTCCAGATCCGCACGCGGGATCACTTGACCGTAGTGCACGTTGAAGCCGTGTGCGAAGGCCAGCGCTGCGCCTTGCTTGATGTTGGCGTGCACTTCCTTTGCGTAGACTTCAGCGATCTGCTCGTCCGGCAGCAGCATCATGACGACGTCCGCGCCCTTGACGGCTTCCGCCACTTCCTTGACTTGCAGGCCAGCGTTCTCAGCCTTGCTCCACGATGCGCCGCCCTTGCGCAGACCGACCGTGATGTTCACGCCGCTTTCCTTCAGGTTCAGCGCGTGAGCATGGCCTTGCGAGCCATAGCCGATGATGGTGACTTGCTTGCCCTTGATGAGGGAGAGGTCGGCGTCCTTGTCGTAGAAAACTTTCATGTCGGTTCCTTGGCTAAATTCGGTGAAATCAGTGAGATACAAATACTGCGAATGGTGTGTTGCTTGGCCGGGTTCTTAAAGGCACTACCCGGCTTCGATCGAGACGGTGGATAACGCAACGTCCAACCGCTACTCAGCGCGCGCGTCAAACCTTCAGAATGCGCTCGCCGCGGCCGATGCCCGAACTGCCCGTACGGACGGTTTCGAGAATCGCAGTCGCGTCGATCCCTTCGATGAAGGCATCGAGCTTGTCGCTCGCGCCCGTCAGTTCGATCGTGTAGGTCTTTTCGGTGACGTCGATGATCCGGCCGCGGAAAATATCCGACATCCGTTTCATCTCCTCACGTTCCTTGCCGACCGCCCTCACCTTGATCAACATCAGCTCACGCTCGATGTGGGCGCCCTCGGTAAGGTCGACCACTTTCACCACCTCGATCAGGCGGTTCAGATGCTTCGTGATCTGTTCGATCACGTCGTCCGAGCCAATGGAGACGATGGTCATGCGCGACAGCGAACGGTCTTCGGTCGGAGCCACCGTCAAGGTTTCAATGTTGTAGCCGCGTGCCGAGAACAACCCCACCACGCGTGATAACGCGCCCGGTTCGTTTTCCAGCAGGACAGAAATAATGTGTCTCATGTTTCGCTTCTTCCAGATGTTTTGTCGATGTATGCGAGCGGCTTCGCGCCGCTTCGTCCGCCTTCGCCCTTTGTGGAGGCGCGCATGACGAAGCCAACGCAGAGGCCGTCGTTATAGATCTTCCGAACCCATGAGCATCTCAGTGATGCCCTTGCCGGCCTGGACCATCGGCCAGACGTTTTCGGTCGGATCGGTCTGGAAATCGAGAAACACCGTGCGATCTTTCAGGCGCAGCGCTTCCTTCAGCGCCGGTTCCACATCGGCCGTGCGTTCGATACGCATGCCGACGTGACCGTACGCTTCGGCCAGCTTCACGAAATCAGGCAGCGCATCCATGTACGAATGCGAATAGCGCTTGCTGTACTCGATCTGCTGCCACTGGCGCACCATGCCCAGATAGCGGTTGTTCAGCGAAATGATCTTCACCGGAGTCTCGTACTGCTTGCAGGTCGAGAGTTCCTGGATACACATCTGGATCGAGCCTTCGCCCGTGATACAGAGCACGTCGTCGTCCGGGTGCGCCATCTTCACGCCCATCGCCGCCGGCAGGCCGAAGCCCATCGTGCCGAGGCCACCGGAGTTGATCCAGCGGCGCGGCTTGTTGAAGCGATAGAACTGCGCCGCCCACATCTGGTGCTGGCCGACGTCGGAACACACGAAGGCATTGCCGTCGGTCAGTTCCCACGCCTTTTCCACCACGTACTGCGGCTTGATGATGTCGCTCTTGCGGTCGAACTTCAGGCAGTCTTTGGCGCGCCAAGCTTCGATGTCCTTCCACCAGTCGGCGAGCGCCGCGGTGTCGGGGCCATGCTCGGCCGTTTGCAACTGCTCGATCAGCTCCTTCAGCACTTCCTTCACGTCGCCGACGATCGGAATGTCGACCTTGACGCGCTTGGAGATGGAAGAAGGATCGATGTCGATATGGATGATCTTGCGCGGACGCGACGCGAAGTGCGCCGGGTCGCCGATCACACGGTCGTCGAAGCGCGCGCCGATCGCGATCAGCACGTCGCAGTGCTGCATCGCCATGTTGGCTTCGTACGTGCCGTGCATGCCGAGCATGCCGAGGAATTTCTTGTCGCTCGCGCGGTAGCCGCCCAGACCCATCAACGTATTGGTGACGGGATAGCCGAGCAGATCGGCGAACTGGTTCAGCTCACGCGATGCATCCGCGAGGATGATGCCGCCGCCGGTGTAGATGTACGGACGCTTGGCCGACAGCAGCAAGGCCACAGCCTTGCGGATCTGGCCGGAGTGCCCTTTCGTGACCGGGTTGTACGAGCGCAGCGAAACGGTCTTGAGCGGTTCGTACTGGCACGGCATCTTCGACACGTCTTTCGGAATGTCGATCAGCACCGGGCCTGGACGGCCGGTACGGGCGATATAGAAAGCTTTCTTGACGGTAGCGGCGAGGTCGCGCACGTCCTTCACGAGGAAGTTGTGCTTCACGCAAGGGCGCGTGATACCGACCGTATCGCACTCCTGGAACGCATCCTGACCGATCGCAGCAGTCGGCACCTGGCCGCTGATGATCACCATCGGGATCGAATCCATGTAGGCCGTCGCGATGCCGGTCACCGCATTGGTGACGCCGGGGCCGGAGGTCACGAGGCACACACCCACTTTGCCGGTGGAACGCGCATAGGCGTCAGCGGCGTGGACTGCGGCTTGTTCGTGGCGCACGAGGACGTGCTGGAATTTGTCCTGCTTGTACAGCTCGTCGTAAATGTAGAGTACCGAGCCGCCGGGATAGCCCCAGATAAACTCGACGTCTTCGTCGGCCAGTGCCTTCATGAGCACGGTGGCGCCGATAGAGTCAGCTTGAGGATGGAGGGTCGTATCCGACGTGGAGAATTCCGCGCTGGGCATATTCATTTATTCACCTTTCGAATTTTCGGCAAAAAATTGATCGGGTGCTCTCTGCCGGGCTTGTGGCTCGGGTTCAAGCGGCGCGTCCAGTTGACAGGTGAGCTTCTTGGGCCACACCTCAATTGAGACAAGTCACTTATGTTGCGAACCAGCGACGATATCTGCAGATGTCCGCGCGGTCAAGCAAATATTGCCCTGGCGCCCTGCCCCTGTATCTCGCGATTGGCTAAAAGTGACCGAAACCTTGTTATAGAGATGCAAGTTAGGGCGGGTTTCGCCCCAGCGACGCGAAAGTTTGTTAGCATCCGCGAGTTTTACGACATTTTTCGACCGATTACGCGCACGCACGCTGCGCCGACCCCCAAACGGATGGCATCAGACAAGGAACTCGCCGATTTTCTGGCGGGCGTCGAAAGGCGCGCATTCAAGCAGACGGTCTACGCCGTGCGGGACGACGACGCCTCGCTCGATATCGTGCAGGACGCGATGATCAAGCTCGCCGAAAAATATGGCGACCGTCCTCCCGCCGAACTTCCGCTGCTGTTTCAGCGTATTCTTCAGAATGCGATGCACGACTATTTTCGTCGTGCCAAAGTGCGCAATACTTGGGTTAGTCTATTCTCGTCGCTCGGCAACGCCGACGACGACGAGTTCGACCCACTCGAAACATTCGAGGCGCAACAAGGTTCAGCGGGCTCAGAAAGCAACGAACAGAAACTCGAACGCGAACAAGTCTTACAGTTAATCGACGACGAGATCCAAAAGTTACCGGCACGTCAACGGGAGGCGTTTCTCATGCGTTATTGGGAAGATATGGATGTCGCCGAGACTGCCGCCGCGATGGGCTGCTCCGAGGGTAGCGTGAAAACGCATTGCTCACGGGCCACCCACACGCTGGCGCAAGCGCTCAAGGCTAAAGGAATCACGCTATGAGCTCCCTAGAAACCAAAGAACTCGAGTTCGCCCGCCAGGTGCGCCGCGCGCTCGACGAAAACGCCGCCAGTATCCCGTCCGCCACGGTCGACCGACTCGCCATGGCGCGCCGCGCCGCGCTTGCTCGCAAGAAGCCCGAAACCGTGAGCGCGCCCGTGTTCGTGCCCGCCCTTGCCGGCGCCGGCATGCCGGCCGGTATGCCGCAAGTCGACATGCCGCAGCGCCGCCGTTCGCCGCTGCGCCGCTTTGCGCTCGCCTGGCCGCTCGTCGCGCTGGTTGTGAGCCTCGTGGCCATCGCCTACTGGGAAGACCAGCAGCGCACCGCCGAACTCGCCGATATCGATGCAGCCATGCTAAGCGACGACTTGCCGCTCAATGCCTATCTCGACCACGGTTTCAACGCGTACCTATCACGCGCCCACTGAGCGGGAGATTCTTCGGGTGAGTTACAAGCGCGGCTTGGCCGTTGTTTTCGGATGCGCGATCGCGGCGCTCGTGTCGTTTGCCGCGACGTATCCGCGCTTTTATCCAAGCCCGTCGACCGCCAATGCGCCTACCGTCGGCGGCAACGCGACCGCCAAGACGCCCGCCCCTACCCTCGCCGTCGATCTGCCGAGCCTACCCGGCAGCAACAGCCCGATGGCATGGTCGCGCCTGACCTCGGCCGAGCACGTTGCGCTCGCGCCGTTCGCCAGCGAATGGGATTCCTTCAGCGACGAACGCAAGCGCAATTGGATCAAGATCGCTGCGCGTTACCCGAAGTTATCGCCCGATGCGCAAAAACGCCTGCATGATCGAATGACTGAATGGGTGCGTATGACACCCGAACAGCGGCGCGTTGCGCGCGAAAACTACCAGGTGTCGAAGGAATTGCCGCGCGAAACCCGCCAGAATGCGTGGAAGGCGTATCAGCAATTGCCGGAAGAACAGAAGGAGCGGCTCGCCGCGAGCGAGCGCAAGAGGCGGCCGAGCGTCGTGAGCGCGCCGCCATCCGGCAAGACTGAGATTAAAGGCCTCGACCGTCTGGTCAATGCCCGGGAACCCGCCGCAAGCGGTGCCGCAGCGGTGAGTGCCGCGGCTGCCGCTTCATTGCCGAGCCCGGCCGCCACCCCGGCGATTCCCGCGGCGGGCAGCTTTGTGCCCGCCACGCCGCTGCCGGTTTCGCCGGCCGAGGCGCCGTCGATCTTCAACGGCTCCTGATCCGGGCCCGACTGTGTCCCAGCCGCTCGCCACCTCGACACTACCCGCCGATTCATCCGGCACCGCGCCCACCGTGCGCCGGCGCCTGGCCGCGTTGCTCTACGAAGCCGTGATCCTGTTCGGCGTGGTGTTCATCGCGGGCTATCTGTTCAGCACGTTGACCCAGCAGCGCAACGGCCTCACCCATCACAACCTGCTCGCCGCGTGGATTGGCCTCGTGGTCGGTTTGTACTTCGTCTGGTTCTGGACCCATAGCGGCCAGACGCTGCCGATGAAAACGTGGCGCCTGCGCGTCGTCGCCGCTGACGGCACGCCGCTGTCCACGGGACGCGCGATCGCTCGTTACGTGCTGGCGTGGCTGTGGTTTTTACCGCCGCTCGCGCTGCATCCGCTGCTCGGCCTCACCGTGCCGCAAACCCTGCTGATCGCCGCGATTTGGTTCGTGCTATGGACCGCCACCGGCCGTTTCGACCCGCAGCGTCAATTCCTGCACGACCGCCTCGCCGGCACGCGCGTGATTAGCGTCGTGAGCTGAGCAAACCGGCCACCCGGTCACTCATCCCGCCGCGCCTGCGGTTCATCCCTGCCTCACCGCGGTTGCCGCTCGCCACCGCCCTTCTCCGCACGCCGTCGCTCCGTCCCACTCCCGGCACAGTAATAAGAACTTCTCGTGACTGTCACGGCAGGGTCACGCGCGGCTGGCGCAATACGGGCACCGCAACTCGACGCGTGAGCCATGGACCCCAAAACGTCCGCGACTTCCCTGTTCCGCCAGACCGGCCCGAGCGTCGACCCTGTCGCGTTCCGCCCGGAACCCAACCCCAGTCACGGCTTGCCGCTGCCTGTGCCGTCATTGCCACTCGACGCGCACGCCGGACATCACGACGACGAGCACGCTGAACCGCACCGCTACCGCACCATCTGGCTGTCCGACATCCACCTCGGCTCGAGCGGTTGTCAGGCGCCGTATCTGCTCGACTTCCTGAGGCACAACGAGTCGGAATACCTCTACCTCGTGGGCGACATCATCGACGGCTGGCAGTTGAAGAAAGGCTGGTACTGGCCGCAGGCGCACAACGACGTCGTGCAGAAGGTGCTGCGCAAAGCGCGCAAAGGCACCCAGGTCATCTACGTGCCGGGCAATCACGACGAAGCCGCGCGTCAGTTCTGCGACCTTGCGTTCGGTGACATCCATGTGCGCGGCGAAGCGTTCCACACGACGCTCGCCGGCAAGCGCCTGTGGATCGTGCACGGCGATCTGTTCGACGGCGTGATCCAGCACGCCAAGTGGCTCGCCTATCTCGGCGACACGCTCTACACGATGATCCTGATCCTGAACCGCTGGTTCAACCGGATCCGCAGCCGCCTCGGCTTCCCCTACTGGTCGCTGTCGCAATACCTGAAGCATCAGGTGAAGAACGCGGTGAATTTCATCTCGTCGTTCGAGCGCGTGATGACCGACGAAGCACGCCGCCGCGGTTGCGACGGCGTGGTCTGCGGACACATTCACAAAGCAGAAATCCGCGACATCGACGGCGTGCTGTATTGCAACGACGGCGATTGGGTGGAGAGTCTTTCCGCACTCGTCGAGACGTATGAAGGCGAACTCAAAGTGATCTACTGGACTGTGATGCGCGCACCGGAAGTCGGCGTGCAAAAGGCCCGGGCGACCGCGTAGTCCCTCTCCACTTCTATTGGGCCGAAACCGATGAAGATCATGATCGTCACCGACGCATGGGAACCGCAGGTCAATGGCGTCGTGCGCACGCTGAAAAACACCACGCGCGAACTCACCGCGCTCGGCCACCGCGTCGATCTGCTGACGCCGCTCGAATTCAAGACGATTCCGTGCCCGACCTATCCTGAGATTCGCCTGTCGCTACTGCCGCGCCGCAAGCTGCATCAGCGGATTGGCGAATTCGCGCCCGACGCGCTGCACATCGCCACCGAAGGCCCGCTCGGCATGGCCGCACGCTCCTATGCGATCCGCCACAAGCTGCCGTTCACGACCGCTTATCACACGCGCTTTCCCGAATACGTGCAGGCGCGTTTCGGCATTCCGCTCGCGGCCACCTACAAGTTCCTGCACTGGTTCCACAAGCCGTCGCTGGCGGTGATGGCGCCCACGCCCGTGGTCAAGACCGACCTCGAAAAATTCGGCTTCACCAACGTGGTGCTGTGGACCCGTGGCGTCGACCTCGACATCTTTCACCAGATGGACTCGAAGGTCCTCAACACCGCGCGGCCGATCTTCCTGTACGTGGGACGTGTGGCGGTGGAGAAGAACGTCGAGGCGTTCCTGAAGCTCGATCTGCCCGGCTCGAAGTGGGTTGCCGGCGAAGGCCCGGCGCTGGCCGAACTGAAGTCGCGCTATCCGCAAGCGAATTACCTGGGCGTCCTGACGCAAGCTGAGCTGGCCAAAGTCTATGCAGCCGCCGATGTATTCGTGTTCCCGAGCCGCACCGACACCTTCGGGCTCGTGCTGCTCGAAGCGCTGGCCTGCGGCACGCCGGTCGCGGCGTATCCGGTGACCGGTCCGATCGATGTGCTCGGCGACGGCGGCGCGGGCGCGATGCACGAAGACTTGCGCGAGGCCTGCCTCGAAGCGCTCAAGATCGATCGCAGCCATGCCCGCGCGTGGGCCGAACGCTTCTCGTGGGCAGCGGCCTCCGAGCAGTTCGCGGCGCATCTGAAACCGCTGCCGCGCACCTCATACAGCGAGGAAAGCGCCGCCGCGTGATGCGACGCGCCGAGCCGTTTATGCGAACTCGACACTCCACCGCGGCACGCGCGTCGAACAGCGCGTTGCACGCTGTCGATGCCAACACCGACACTGACGCCACCAACCGCGAGCCGTTCGACGACGTGAGCGAGCACGGCACGCCGAATCATGTCAATCACGCGAATGGTTTTCACGGCATGAACGGCGCGAGCCTCGAAAGCCCTGAGAGCGAAACCCACAACGAACCGCTCAGCCCCGACGATCCGTTCGCACCGCTCCCCTTCAACCCGTACAAGGGCAATCGCGGCCTGACTCGCGCGTGGCACGCGATGAAAAATTCGCTTGCCGGTTTTCGCGTCGCGATCCGCGAGGAAAGCGCGTTTCGCCAGGAACTCACCCTCGCCGCGATCCTGATTCCATGCGGCGTGCTGGTGCCGGTCGACCCCGTGTCGCGCGTATTGCTGCTCGGCTCGGTCCTGCTGGTGCTGATCGTCGAGTTGCTGAATTCGAGCGTCGAGGCGGCCATCGACCGGATTTCGCTCGAACGTCATGAGTTGTCGCGTCGTGCGAAGGACCTCGGCAGCGCGGCGGTGATGGTCGCGCTCGGCATGTGTCTGATGACGTGGGGGCTGATCGTCGGGCCGCTAGTAGTGCATTGGATCAAAGCATGGCTATGAGCGTAGCGATGGAATCTGCCCCGCAGCACCGCCTGGCGCCGTTTTCCTGCGTCCCAAAGAATGAAAACCCTGAGTATCCGCTTGGTATAAGAACGGTCGGTTTATAATCGTCCGACAGACTCACGGGAAACCGTGGGGCACTCAATATACCAACCGCGTCCGGGTGGATCACGCAGTAGCGGCACGCCGCCATGCGTCCAGCCCGGCGTAACCAGGGCCGGACGACATGGAAGCCAAACCTCCCCGCCGCACCCGCGAACGGATCCTCGAACTGTCGTTGAAGCTGTTCAACGAGATCGGCGAGCCGAACGTCACGACGACGACGATCGCCGAGGAAATGGAAATCAGTCCAGGCAACCTGTACTACCACTTCCGCAACAAAGACGACATCATCAACAGCATCTTCAGCCAGTTCGAGCAGGAGATCGAAAAGCGTCTGCGTTTCCCCGACGACCACCGCGCGACCATCGACGAAATGTGGTCTTACCTGCAGTACATGGTCGATTTCACCTGGCGCTATCGCTTCCTGTATCGTGATCTGAACGATCTGCTGGCGCGCAATCGCACGCTGGAAACACACTTCAAGCAGATCATCAGCCACAAGGTGCGCTTTGCGAGCCAGTTCTGCGAGCAATTGGTGGCGGACGGCGAAATGGTTGCGACGCCTGAAGAGTTGCACGTGATCGCCACCAACGTCGGCGTGATCGGCACGTACTGGCTGTCGTACCAGTTCGTGATGAACCCGCGCAAATACAACGAGCAGGAAACGATTCGCGCTGAACTGCATCAGGTGAGCGTGCAGATCGTGTCGCTGATGGCGCCTTATCTACGCGGCCGCTCGCGGCAGATTTTCGATGACCTCGTCTCAGGCAAGCTGCCCAAGCGCGAGTTCTACGACTACCTGCCGCCGAAAGAAGGCGCCGCGCCCCGCAACGAACCGAAGGACGTTTGAGTATGAAGTCGGTGTGTGTGTATTGCGGCTCCTCCGACGGAGCCAAACCGTTGTACGCCGAAGCTGCGCGCGCTTTCGGCCGCGCCCTGGTGCAGGCCGACCTCGCGCTGGTCTATGGCGGCGGCAAGGTGGGCCTGATGGGCGTGATCGCCGATACGGTGATGGCCGAAGGCGGCCGCGCCATCGGCGTGATTCCCGAGCTGCTGGTCAACAAGGAAGTCGGCCATAACGGCCTGACCGAGCTGCATGTGGTACCCGACATGCATCATCGCAAGAAGATGATGGCCGACCTGTCCGACGCGTTCGTCGCAATGCCGGGCGGTGCGGGCACGCTCGAAGAGCTGTTCGAGGTCTACACGTGGGCGCAACTCGGCTATCACCAGAAGCCGGTGGCACTGCTGAATATCGACAGCTTCTACGATCCGCTGATCGCGCTGCTCAAGCATACGGTCGAGGAAGGCTTCATGCGGCAGACCTATTTCGACATCCTGCAAGTGGATGCCGATCCCGTTGCGTTGATCGACAAGCTGCAACGCTATCAGCCGCCTGCCAATGACAAATGGGCCATCAAACGCGACGCCGTTTGATCTCCGCTTGATCTCGGTTTGATCCCGTTTGTTACGCTTCTTCGGCCTTCTGATCACCCGCCGCTCGCTCCCTGCGGGCAATTCACCCGAACGACGAGGTTGCCATGACGAAGACCGTTCTGATCACCGGTGGCAGCCGCGGCATCGGCCGCGCAACCGCGCGTTTGCTGGGCGCACGCGGCTGGTCGGTCGGCGTGAATTACGCGCAAAACCTCGCGGCAGCACAGGAAACCGTGGCTGAAGTGGAACGCGCCGGCGGCCATGCAGTGCCAATTGCCGGCGACGTCGCCAGCGAAGCCGACGTGATCGCGATGTTCGACACGCTTCAGCAAAAATTCGGCCGGCTCGATGCGCTCGTCAACAATGCCGGGATCGTCGCGCCGTCGAGCCAGCTTGCGGATATGGACTTTGCGCGTCTGAAGCGCATGTTCGACGTCAACGTGCTCGGCGCGTTTCTGTGCGCGCGCGAAGCCGCGCGCCGGATGTCGACCACGCGAGGCGGCGCGGGCGGCGTGATCGTGAATATCTCGTCGGCGGCGGCGCGCTTGGGTTCGCCGAACGAATACATCGACTATGCCAGCTCGAAAGGCGCCGTCGACACCATGACGATCGGCCTCGCCAAGGAACTCGGCCCACAAGGTGTGCGCGTGAATGCGGTGCGTCCCGGCCTGATCGATACCGACATCCACGCCAGCGGCGGCAAGCCCGAGCGCGCCGCCCAGCTCGGCGCGACAACACCGCTGGGCCGCCCCGGCAGCGCCGACGAAGTCGCCGAGTCGATCGTCTGGTTGTTGAGCGACGCCGCCTCGTACGTGACGGGCGCGCTGCTCGACGTCACCGGCGGACGCTGAATCCCACTCTTCTGTTCCCGCGGCCGGCCGTTTCAGGCCGCCACCTCCCCTCCCGACTCCCGACTCCGAATTCCCGTCAATTTGACGATGAATCAGCACGATTCGCACGACCAATTGCGACTTTCCCTACATTTTCCGTAATCAACCGTAATAAACTCGGACTACAATCGCAGCGTTCGCATGCACCCGTATGCGACGCATAGCCAGAGCATAAGTCCGCGGCCCACGTCGCCGCGTACGGCGATCCGAGATCTTCATGTACGAAAACCCATCCGCGCCCTGGCGCACGGGGAACGTCGCGGTTGCGACGCCAGCGCCGGGCGGCTCCGCCGACGGTGCGCCGGACACGCGCCCCGGCTCGGCACACGATGCCGAATCTGGCGCGGCTTGGCCAGCCGGCCACATTACCAAAGCCGAAGCCGCGGCGTCCGCAAGGCCCACCGCCCCTGCCGGCTCTACGGCGCCCACTGCTCCGGCTCCCGTTTCGCGTGGCGCCCAGCGCTTGCGCGCGCTCACGGCTGCCCGTCCGTTGATGTGGCTGGTCGCGCTGGCGATCCTGTGCGCGTGGCTGTTGCCCGGCACCTTGGGCCACGAGCCGTGGAAACAGGACGAGACCTACACGTTCGGCATCATCCAGCACATGCTCGACACCGGCGATCTGGTCGTGCCGATCAACGCGGGCCAGCCTTTCGTCGAAAAACCGCCGATCTACGACTGGGTCGCCGCCGGCCTCGCCTGGATGTTCGGTCGTTACCTGCCTTTGCATGACGCTGCACGCCTCGCAAGCGCGCTCTTTGCCGGACTGACCGTCTACTACACAGCACGCGTCGCCCGCCGCGCAGTGGCCGCGTCGAGCTGGCTGGACGTCCGCGTGATCGGCACGCTTGCGTTGTTCGCGAGCACACTCGTCGTCATCAAGCACGTGCACGACATGATGACGGACGTCGCGCTGATGGCCGGCGCCGCGATCGGTTTCTGCGGACTGTTCGAACTCGTACTCGTGCATCTGCGCGACGAGGCGCGCCTGCTGCCGGTCGACGCACGCCGCCGGCGCCACGCGATTCTGAGCGGTGCGGCGATGTTCGGCGCGGGTGTGGGCGTGTCATTGCTGGCCAAGGGCCTGTTCGTGCCGCTCGTGTTCGGCGCCACCACCGTCGCGGTGCTGGTGCTGTATCCCTCTTGCCGCACCCGCAGCTTTGCAGGGGCACTCGGCATCGCCGCGCTGGTTTGCGCGCCCTTCGCGCTGATCTGGCCAATCTGCTTCTATCTGCGCTCTGAAGCGCTCTTCAAGGTCTGGCTGTGGGACAACAACATCGGCCGCTTCTTCGGCTTTTCGGTGGCGGAACTCGGCTCTGAAAACGAAAGCCGCTGGTTCGTGCTGCGCACCGTGCTGAGCGTCGGCTTTCCGGTGGTGCCGCTTGCATTGGCCGCGCTCGCCGGCGGCGAGTGGCGCCGCTGGCGCGATCCGCGCGTGGCGCTGCCGGTGATTTTCACGGGCACCGGTTTCGCCGTCCTGCAAAGCTCGGCAACGGTGCGTGAACTGTACATCCTGCCGTTCATCGCCCCGCTCGCCTTGGTGGCGATGCAAGGCATCGACAAGCTGCCGCGGCGTCTGCACGCGAGCTGGGACATCGCGAGCCGCGTGCTGTTCGGCAGCACGGCCGTGCTCGCGTGGATCATCTGGTCGATCATGAGCGGTCCGGCCAACACGCATGCGTCGCTGCACTGGCTCGGCCGCTGGTTGCCGCTCGACTGGGTGCTGCCGGTCAAGCCCGCGCTGATCTCGGCCGCGCTGCTGATGACGTTCGGCTGGCTGTGGCTGCTGCCGGTCTTCAAGCACACCGGCAAATGGCGTGGCGCGCTGAGCTGGTGCGCCGGCGCGATTCTCGCGTGGGGACTGGTGAGTACGCTGCTGCTACCGTGGCTCGACTATGCGAAGAGTTACCGCACCGTGTTCGACAATCTCGGCGCCAGTATGAATATCGAATGGAACGACGGCGACTGCATGGCCAGCACAGGGCTCGGCGAATCCGAAGCGCCGATGCTCTACTACTACACCGGCATCGAGCATCAACCGGTCGCGAACACCGCGACGACCGAGTGCACGTGGCTGATCGAACAGAGCCGCCGCGACAATGCACGCACGCCGGCGGGCGATTGGCGGCTGTTCTGGTCAGGCGCGCGCCCAGGCGACACCGACGAACTGTTGCGAGTGTTCGTGCGGACGCCGGCGACGCCCACGCGCGGCGAGTAGCACGTCGCGTGCGGACGTCACCTGGCCGGTGCTGGCGCGTTTCCCTTGCGTCTAGAACGACGAGCCGGGTTTTGTCAGGAAAGCCGTCTCTTCAGCCGTCGACTGACGCCCGAGCAGCACGTTGCGATGGGGAAACCGCCCGAAACGCTCGATGATTCTGGCGTGCCTGACCGCGGAGGCGTAGTAGGACGCACCCTCCGGCTCCGCCTTCAACTGTTTGAACAGGCGCAGCGACTCGTGCTGGCTGGCGAGCGTTTCATCGTGTTCGAACGGCAGATACGCGAACGCGCGGTGATGCGCGGTCGGCAATAAAAGATCGGCGCCGCTTGCGATCATCTGTTGCGCGATGCGCAGCGCTTGATGATCGGCAGCGAAAGCGCGCGGTGTACCGCGATAGCAATTGCGAGAAAACTGATCCAGCACGATGACCAGCGCTAACGCGCTGAGCGGTGTGTCCGTCCAGCTGTCGAGGGACCCTTCGCGCGCGGCGTCGATGAGTGTTCCGAAGCGTTCCAGCAGCATTGCATCGAAGGCCTTGTCGCGGGAGAACCAGAGTTTGCGCGCACGGCCGAAGGTGGGTGAACCAGGAGCGCCGAACCAGCAGTCGAGGACTGCGTGTGCCGCTGAGCGCTCAGGCCCCACGGCCCCCTCAACCATTCCGATTGCGCATCCAATCCGCGGTCTCGAAGAACGACGCCAGCAACCGCTCTCTCAACGGCTCGGAGAGCCCGACGTCTTCCATGGCCCATGCCATGCACCGAAGCCACTGGTCCCGCTCGCTGGAAGCGATCGGAAACGGCATATGCCTCGCCCTCAACCTCGGATGGCCGAACCGGCTGATGTAATGATCGGGCCCACCCATCCACCCGCACAAGAACCAGAAAAACTTATCGCGCGAGCCGTCGAGCGATTCCGGATGCAAAGCCCGGATCCCGGCGAAATCCGCTTCGAGATCCATCAAGTCATAAAACCGGTCGACCAGCTCGCGCACGCGCGCTTCACCGCCCACCAGTTCGAAGGCCGTCGGCTGTGCGGCGGAGACTTCGTCGTTAAGATCGCTCATACCCAATCACAAAAACAAGAAAGAAAAATCACGCGTCCCGCAGTGACTGCAACGCGGGCCGCGCCAGCACGTGCCGCAAGCTTAGCCACCCGCCCACACCCGCGCAGACGATTCCGGCTGCGATACCCGCGGGCAACAACCACGGATCAAACGCCAGATAAAACTCGAACACGCGCGTCGCCAGTTGCCAGCCGATCACCTGCGCACCAAGCGCCGCCATCAACCCGGCCAGCGCACCAACCGCCACAAACTCGGCAATCTGCACCGCGCGTACCTGGCGATGCGAAGCCCCTAGCGCGCGCAACAGCGCGGATTCTCGCATACGCTCATCGCGGGTGCCGGCAAGCGCCGCGTAGAGCACCAGCACACCGGCCGCAAGCGTGAACGCGAACAGGAACTGCACCGCGCCGATCACCTGCTGCAACACGCGCTGCACCTGCGCCAGAATCGGACCGGTGTCGATCGCCGTGAGGTTCGGATAGGCGGCGATCAGCCCGTCGATGGTCGACTGTTGCTCCGGCGGCAAATGGAAGCTCGTGATGAACGTCGCCGGGAAATCCTGCAAGGCGGCCGGCGGCATCAGCACAAAAAAGTTGACCTTGAACGAGCCCCAGTCGAGCTTGCGCACACTCGTCACCGGCGCGTCGATTTGCAAGCCCGTCACGTCGAAGCGCAGCATGTCGCCGGGCTTCACATTGATCAGCTTCGCGAGCCCCTGCTCAATTGAAATCTGCGGCGTCTTCGTGTCGCCGTACCATGTGCCGGCAGAAAGGCGGTTGTCGTCAGGCAGCTCGGTCGTGTACGACAGATTGAATTCGCGGTCGACGAGGCGTTTGGCGTCATCGCCCTTGAACGAATCCGGATTGACCGGCTTGCCGTTGATGGCGATCAGCCGGCCGCGCACCATCGGCGAAAGCACCGTGCCGGGCACGCCGTGCGTGCTCAGGTAGTGCGTGACGGCGTCGCGCTGGTCGGGCTGGATGTCGATGATGAATTCGTTCGGCGCATCGGGCGGCGTCGATTTGCGCCAGCCGGCCACCAGGTCGTTGCGCGTCATCGCGATCAGCAGCAGGCACATCAGGCCGATGCCGAGCGCGGTGATCTGCAACGCGCTCGCGCCGCTGCGCCGCTCCAGCGACGCCAACGCATAGCGCCAGCCGATCCCCGCGTTCACGCGCTCGCTGCGCACAACACGCGAAGCACCCCACAACGCCATCCGCGCGATGCACGCGAACACCAGCATTCCGCCGGCGAAGCCGCCCGCGACGATGCCGCCGAGCTTCAACTCACCGGCTGCGACGATCAGGAGCGCGGCGAACAACACGATGCCAAGCGCGTAAGCGGCCCAGGCGGTGCGCCCCGCTTCGCCCCATTCGCGGCGCAGCACGCGCACCGGCGGCACGCGCGTCAGCGGCAACAACGGCGGCAAAGCGAAGCCGAGCAGGAGCACCAGACCCGCGGCGATACCTTCGAGCGCCGGCCATACGGTGGGGTACGGCAGCGCGACGTCGATCAGACTGCCGAGCCACGTCAGCAACGCCAGGTGCCCCACGTAGCCCAGCGCGACGCCGAGCGCGCCGCCGATCAAACCCAACCCGACGAATTCAAGCGTGAACAGCGCGCGTAGCGTGGCCTGGCTGACACCCAGACAGCGCATCGCCGCGCAGCCATCCAGATGCCGGCGCATATACCGATGCGCGGCCATTGCGATCGCCACCGCCGCGAGCAACGCAGTGAGCAGCGAGACGAGTGTGAGGAAGTGACCCGCGCGATCGAGCGTCTGGCGCACTTGCGGCTGGCCGTCCTGCAACGATTCGAGCGCGACGCCGCGCATCTTGCCACCGTCCACCTTGTCATGCGCGAATTGCGCGAAGCGCGCCACCGATGCATCCGTGCCCGCGACCAGCAACCGATAGGTCACGCGGCTGCCGAAGGTGATGAGGCCGGTCGACTGGACATCGTCGGCACGCAGCATCAAACGCGGCGAAAAATTGACGAACGAGAAGCCACGGTCGAGTTCGCGGGTGATCATCGCGCCGATCGTGAAGCTGCGGGACCCGACCTTGACGGCGTCGCCGACATGCACCTTCAATGCGTCGAGCAGGGCCTGATCGACCCATACCGTACCCGGCGCCGGAATCGCTTGCGTGGGATGATCTGGCGCGCCCGGCGCCGCAGCGATCCGCAACGCACCGCGCAACGGATAACCCGGCGACACCGCCTTGACGGCGGCCAGCCGTGAGACCGGCTGCGCGCCGGTCGAGTTGATCATGCTGGGAAAAATCGCCGTACTGGCGGTAGTCAGACCGAGCGCTCGCGCTTGCTGCGCGAACTGCTGATCGACCGGATGATCGCCACGAACGATAAAATCAGCGGCGATCATGCGCCGCGCATCGCGCTCGAGCCCCTGATGCAAGCGGTCAGCCAGAAAGCCGACACTCGACAACGCCGCGACGGCCAGCACCAGCGCCAACAGCAGCATCGTCAGTTCGCCGGCGCGCCAGTCGCGCGCCGTCATGCGGATGGCCTGGCGCAGCACACCCGCGCCTCCCAGCCGGCGCGTTGGCCGTGTGGCCGCCCGCGCCGTCACACCCCTTACCGTATCGCTCAATCGTGCCTGCTCCTGGCAAACCGCGACACCATATGCGTCGCCATCCCGCGAAAACCGCCCTGCACCCCGCGCCACAGCCGTGGCAATGCCCAGCTGGCCAGCATCAGGAAGCCCACCATCAACACCAGGAACAGAACCGGTACGAACAGCGCGAGCAGCATGCCGCCTAACACGAGACCGTCTTCAGCGGTCGAGGTCACGACATTCGACACCGGTTCCGGCGACAGATTGATCAGCGCGCGCGTGCCCGCTTTCGCCAGATGCGCGGTGCCCGCCAGCGTGCCGCCCGCGAGTGCCGCGACCGTCAGCAGCGCAGGATCGGCATGGCCGAGCGCGCCGGCCGCCAAGACGGCGCCGGCCGGAATGCGGATAAA
This sequence comes from Burkholderia sp. GAS332, assembly GCA_900142905.1. Taxonomy (NCBI): domain Bacteria; kingdom Pseudomonadati; phylum Pseudomonadota; class Betaproteobacteria; order Burkholderiales; family Burkholderiaceae; genus Burkholderia; species Burkholderia sp. GAS332. The sequence continues at coordinate 3,831,217 of FSRV01000001.1, forward strand.
GGTATGAATCGCGTCCCATAACGAATCGAACGCGGGGATTTTGTCGGCGAGAAACTCAGTGACCGTCAGCACGCCGGCCACGCCGATCACCCAGGGCGAAGACAGGGCGGACAGCGTATCGGGGAGATGGATGAGGCCGAGACGTGCGAACACGCCGGCCAGCAGGACTGTCAGATAGAGGCGCAGACCGCTGCCCCATGAGAGGCCCGCAGCGAGCGAAAGTGATTCAAGCATGGCCGCCTCCAGGCGCGCTGTGCGTGCCGGGCGCTTCGACGGGCAATAGGAAGGGAGTCGCCGCACCGAAGTCGTCAGACCCGCGCCAAGCCGGCCGCGCCAAATGGGCCGCGGGCAATTTCAGGTTGGATTCCATCCCATTATAGCCACGTTAATTCGCAGAACGCAGAGCGGCGAACAAATGGCGGACTCTAATGGCGGATAGTGCGAGCGCACGCGGACACGATAATCGGGCCCACCAATGGGGCTCAATGCCCCGATGACAGTTTCAACCCGATCAAACCGATCACGATCAGCGCCGCGCTCGCCACCCGCGCGACCGTCAGGGCCTCGCCCATCATGACAATGCCGAAGATGAACGCGCCGACCGCGCCAATCCCCGTCCAGACGGCGTAAGCCGTGCCAAGCGGCAATTGGCGCATCGCCATAGCGAGCAGCACAAAGCTGCCGAGCGCGGTCACAGCCGTGAACACGGACGGCCAGAGCCGGGTGAAACCTTCGGAGGTTTTGAGACCGGCCGCCCACGCGACTTCGAGCAAACCGGCAATCAGCAGAAGAATCCAGGACATGAGACAGCTCCATGGTCAGATGGGGCCGTCCCCGTTTGTAGCAGATGCGCAAGGTCGTCCTTACGACCTGTAATTATACCAAAATTGCGCGCTCGCCTTGCTGCGGCGAGCCGCCGCAAGGGCGCGGCGGACGCCTCGGGCAGGCTCAAACCGCGCCGACCAGCCGGTATCCCACGCCCGTTTCCGTGACGATATGCTCAGGTTGTGCCGGATCGCGCTCCAGTTTCCCGCGCAGATGCGCCATATAAATACGCAGATAGTGATGGCTCTCGACATGCGACGGCCCCCATACGTCACGCAGCAATTGCCGGTGCGTCAGCACACGGCCGGCGTGGCGCACCAGCGTCGCCAGCAGGCGGTATTCGATCGGTGTGAGATGGACAGCGGCGCCGTCGCGGCTCACCTGGCGCAAGGCCAGATCAACCGTTACCGCGCCGAAACGTACCACCGGCGACTCATTTGCGCCGCCCTGATTGCGGCGCCGCATATGCGCGCGGATCCGCGCCAGCAGTTCGGAAACGCCAAACGGCTTGGTGAGGTAATCGTCCGCGCCGGCATCGAGCGCGGCGACTTTCTCGGTTTCCTGGGTACGGGCCGACAGCACGATGACCGGCAATTCGCTCCAGCCACGCAGCTCGCGAATCACGTCGAGACCGTCGGTGTCGGGCAAGCCGAGATCGACGATGACGAGATCGGGCTTGCGCGTCGCGGCTTCGACGAGACCTTGCTTGCCGGTCTCGGCGTCGTGCACGACGATGCCCTCGCCTTCCAGTGCGGTTCGCACGAAGCGGCGAATCTGCTTTTCGTCTTCAATCAGGACGACGGTGATGCTCGGGTCACTCATGGCTAGGCTTGGAAAGCAGGTTAGGAGTTGAATCGCGGTCCGGCAAAGCATCGGCGCCTTCGTCTTCCAGCGCGTCGGGTGCTTCGGGCGGCGTTTCTACCGGCAAGGTGAACCAGAAGCGCGCGCCTTCGACGCGACCGTCCGGTGACATCCGATTGAGCGCGCCGATTGTACCGCCGTGCGCTTCGACGATTGCGCGGCAGATCGCGAGGCCGAGGCCGATGCCCGGCTTGGCCGACTCTTTCTCGCCGCGCGTGAATTTCTCGAACACACGCGCTTCCATGCCGGCCGGCAGGCCCGGCCCGTTGTCGTCGACCGCGACGCGTACGAACGACTTGCCGTCCGCGTCGAGACGTTGCGCGCCGATCGTCAAGGGTGTGTCCGGCGGGGTGTATTTGGCGGCGTTCTCGAACAGGTTCGAGAAGAGCCGCTCCATCAGCACGGCATCGAGGTGCAGCAGCGGCAAATCCGCGGGCAGCTTCACCTGCACCGGGTGATTCGCCAGCACGCGTTTGCATGCTCGCAGCGCGGCGCCCACCGTTTCTTCGAGGAGCGTCCACTGCTGGTTCAGTTGCAGGCTGCCTGCCTGCAAGCGCGCCATGTCGAGCAGATTGGTGACGATGCCGGTCATGCGCAGCGCCTCTTCGTGGATCGCGTCGACCAGATCGTCGCCGGGTTGCGCACCGGGATTCGCCTCACGCGATTGCGCCAGCATCGACGAGAAACCGACGATCGTGGTCAAGGGCGTGCGCAGATCGTGCGATATCGCCGACAGCAGCGAGTTGCGCAAGCGCTCCGATTCCATATTGACGAGCGCATCGCGCGCGATGTCGACGTAGTGCACACGCTCGAGAGCCAGCGCGATTTGCGCGGCGAACGCGTCGAGCATGCGCTGCTGCTCGGGTACGTCCAACTCGCGCTCGTCGCGCATCACGACCGCAAGCACGCCGCGCGTGCGCATCGGCGCCTTCAGCGGCAGGTACAGCGCGGCAGCGGCCGGCAGCGTATCGGTGCCGTGCCCGGCCGGCTTCTGCTGATCGTAGACCCATTGGCCGACGTCGATATCGAGCATCTCGCCTTCGAGCGTGATCGTCGCATCCGGGTCTTCGATCTTCTGCTTCACCTGATCGACGCTGTCCGGCAACAGGATCGCCACGCGCGCGCCGAACACTTCGCTGACATGCCGGCTGCCGATGCCGACGATCTGCTCGGTGGTGAGCGCCGCCGCCAATTCACGCGCCATCGCATACATCGCGCCGGTGCGTTGCTCCCGACGCCGCGCAACACTCGCCTCGCGGCGCAGGCTCGACGTGAGATGGCTGATAACAAGGGAAGTCAGCAGCATGCCGAAGAAGGTCAGCAGGTACTGCGTATCGGACACCGACAGCGACATGCGCGGCGGCACGAAGAAGAAATCGAACGCGGCCACGCTCATGAACGACAGCACGACACCCGGCCCGCGCCCCAGCTTCACGGCGGTGAAGATCACGCCGAGCAGGTACAGCATGACGAGGTTGGTCAGATCGATATGGTCGATCAGCTGGCTCGACAGCAGCGTAATGGCCGCACAAATCGTCAGCGCGATGCCGTAGGCGCGCGGCGGCGAACGGCGTTCGCGCGCCGTGCTCAACGCCTCGCGCCACGCGTTGGCGGTGGTGTTCAGTAAGCGGCGATGTTCAGCGCCATCACGTTCCGACGACGCGCGAATCAGCGTGAGGTCGAGATCGCCCGCGCGTTCGGCGATGCGTTCGCCAAGCGGCCGGCGCAACCAGCGCTTGAGACCGGTGCGCGCCGAAGCGCCGGCCACCAGCTTCGAGACGTTGCGGGCCTGCGCGTAACCGATCAGCGCGGCGACCGCATCGGCACTGGCGAGCGTCGCGGTTTCGGCGCCGAGTTCGGCGGCGAGCTTCAAGGCGTTCAGCGTGCGTTCGCGACGCGCGTCGGGCAAGCGCTGCAGCGCGGGCGTTTCCACATAAACGGCGATCCAATCGGCCTTCAGGCTGGCGGCGAGGCGCGCTGCCGCGCGTACCAGCATCGGCGCTTCCGGGCCGGGGCCGACGCACACCAGCAAGCGCTCACGCGCCTGCCAGATCCGCTCGATCGACCGATCGGCGCGATATTCCCGCATCTGCGCATCGACACGGTCGGCAGTACGGCGCAAGGCCAGCTCGCGCAACGCGATCAGGTTGCCCTTGCGAAAGAAGTTGCGCACCGCGCGCTCGGCCTGCTGCGGCAAATACACCTTGCCGTCGCGCATCCGGTCGAGCAGTTCTTCGGCGGGCAGGTCGACCAGCGTGACTTCATCGGCGCGATCGAACACACGGTCGGGCACCGTCTCCCAGACACGGATACCGGTGATCTGGCCGACTATGTCGTTCAGGCTCTCGAGGTGCTGGACGTTGACCGTGGTGTAGACGTCGATGCCCGCGTCGAGCAGTTCGTAGACGTCCTGCCAGCGCTTCAGATGCCGTGCGCCCTGCACGTTCGAATGCGCGAGCTCGTCGACGAGAATCAGTTGCGGTTTGCGGGCAAGCGCGGCGTCGAGATCGAACTCGCCAAGCTTGCGGCCGCGATACTCGATCACCGCGAGCGGCAGCACGTCGAGCCCTTCGAGCAGCGCAGCGGTTTCGCTGCGGCCATGCGTTTCGGCGATGCCGACCACCACGTCCGCGCCTTCATCGGCACGGCGCCGCGCGGCCTGCAACATCGCATAGGTCTTGCCGACGCCCGCCGACGCACCGAAGAAAACCTTCAGCCTGCCCCGCTGACGCTTTTCTTCGTCGCGTTGCAGCTTGTCGAGCAATTCGTCAGGATCGGGTCGGTTCATGCTTTCTGTTTATGAGTCTGTTCGATAGCAGCCTGCGTGGGTCCACGGGGCTGCATCAGGTACATGGTGGCACGGTAGTGGCTTCACCGCAAATTGCGGCCACCGGAGCGCCGGCCGCCGCAAATGGCGGCCAGAAACCGCGACCACAAAACACCGCGCCACAAAAGGCAAAAGACGGCGCCGCACCCGGGCACCGTCCTTGTCCTCCCCACCCGCTTAGCCTTGATGCGCAGCGTCGAGTGCGAGATTCAACTGCAGCACGTTGACGCGTGCTTCACCGAGTACACCGAACTGGCGGCCGGTGGTGTAACGGTCGACCAGCGCCTGCACGTCGTTCGGCGAGATCTTGCGCGCCTTCGCGACACGGTCGATCTGGTAAGCCGCCGCAGCCGGGCTGATTTCCGGATCGAGGCCACTACCCGACGACGTCACGAGATCGATCGGCACCGGCTTCGACATGTCGGTACCCGCCGCTTTCAACGCGTCGAGACGGCCTTTGACTTCATCCGACAACGCCGGGTTGGTCGGCCCGAGGTTCGAGCCACCCGAGTTCGTCGGGTCGTACGGTTTCGGGCTGTTGGCCGACAGACGGCCCCAGAAGTACTGCGGCGCATCGAACTGCTGGCCGATCAGCTTCGAGCCGACCACCTTGCCGTTCTGTTCGATCATGCTGCCATTGACCTGATCGTGGAACGCGGCCTGGCCAAAGGCGGTCATCACAGCCGGATAAGCGAGTCCCGTGATTGCCGACAGCACGACAAAGATCACAATAAGCGGACGAAAAAGTTTCATGATTGGCAATCCTTTTAGACGTGTCCGGCAGCCACCGCCGCCGGACACAGCCTGTTAAACCCAGCCGAGCGCGGCCAGCACCATGTCGATCAGCTTGATGCCGATAAACGGCACGATGATCCCGCCAAGGCCATACACCAGCAGATTGCGGCGCAGCAGAATCGAGGCGCCCAGCGGCCGGTACTTCACGCCTTTCAGCGCCAGCGGAATCAGCAGCACGATGATCAGTGCATTGAAGATCACCGCCGACATGATCGCCGAGGCCGGTGTGGCCAGATGCATCACGTTCAGCCGGTTCAGTGCCGGATAGGTGCTCGCAAACGCAGCCGGGATGATGGCGAAGTACTTGGACACGTCGTTGGCAATCGAGAACGTCGTCAGCGAGCCGCGCGTCATCAGCATCTGCTTGCCGATTTCGACGATCTCGATCAGCTTGGTCGGGTTCGAATCGAGGTCGACCATGTTGCCGGCTTCCTTCGCCGCCTGCGTGCCGGTATTCATCGCCACTGCGACGTCGGCTTGCGCCAGCGCCGGAGCGTCGTTGGTACCGTCACCGGTCATCGCCACCAGCTTGCCTTCGGCCTGGTGCGCGCGGATCGTTGCAAGCTTCGCCTCCGGGGTGGCTTCCGCGAGGAAGTCGTCAACGCCCGCTTCTGCGGCAATGGCGGCTGCCGTCAGGCGGTTGTCGCCCGTCACCATGATGGTCTTGATACCCATCTTGCGCAGTTCGGCGAAACGCTCCTTGATGCCGCCCTTGACGATGTCCTTCAGCTCGATCACGCCGAGCACGCGTGCGCCATGCTCGCCCTTCTCGGCCACCACCAGCGGCGTGCTGCCACGACGCGCCACTTCAGCCACGGCGTTGCTGACTTCCGTCGGATAACGGCCGCCGTTCGCTTCGACGTAGTTCTTGACGGCATCGGCTGCGCCCTTACGGATCTCGCGGCCCGGCAGGTCCACACCGCTCATCCGCGTTTGTGCGGTGAAGGCGAGGAAGACTGCATGCAACGACGCCATGTCGCGAGCGCGGATGTTGAAGCGTTGCTTGGCCAGCACGACGATACTGCGGCCTTCCGGCGTTTCGTCCGCCAGGGACGACAGTTGCGCGGCATCGGCGAGCACTTCTTCGGTCACGCCCGGCGCCGGCACAAAGGTCGAAGCCTGACGGTTACCGAGCGTGATCGTGCCGGTCTTGTCGAGCAGCAGCACGTCGACGTCACCTGCAGCTTCCACGGCACGGCCTGACGTTGCAATCACGTTGGCCTGCATCATGCGGCTCATACCGGCCACACCAATGGCGGACAGCAGGCCGCCGATGGTGGTCGGAATCAGACACACCAGCAGTGCCACGAGCGCGGTGATGCTCACCACATGGCCGGCCTTGACGGCTTCGACGGAGAACATCGAGAACGGCAGCAGCGTCGCGGTGGCGAGCAGCATCACGATCGTCAGCGCGACCAGCAGAATCGTCAGCGCGATTTCGTTCGGCGTTTTCTGACGCTTCGCGCCTTCGACCATCGCAATCATGCGGTCGAGGAAGGCTTCGCCCGGATTCGCCGTGACGCGCACGACGATCCAGTCCGACAGCACGCGCGTGCCGCCCGTCACCGACGTAAAGTCGCCGCCCGATTCGCGGATCACCGGTGCGGATTCGCCGGTAATTGCCGACTCGTCAACCGACGCGACACCGTCGATCACTTCGCCGTCGGCCGGAATCACGTCGCCGGTTTCGACCAGCACCACGTCGCCTTTACGCAGATCGGACGCCGTCAGAATGCGAATCGGCGACTTCGGATGCGGCTCGTTGAGCTTCTTGGCCATCACGTCTTTCTTCGCACTGCGCAGCGACGCAGCCTGGGCCTTGGAACGGCCTTCAGCGAGCGCTTCCGCGAAGTTGGCGAACAGCACCGTGAACCACAGCCACAGCGCGACCGCGAGGATGAACCCCGCAGGCGCTTCGGCCTGGCCGCCCAGCGCGGCGATCCAGAGGATCGTCGTCAGGATGCTGCCGACGTACACGCAGAACATCACCGGGTTGCGGAACTGCGTGCGTGGCGTGAGTTTCTTGAATGAGTCCACGATCGCCGGACGCACTAGCGCCGGATCGAACATGGACCGCGTTGCATTATGTTCAGTCATTGAATCCTCGTTTTTCTCGAATGGCCCGTCTCAGTTGGCAGACATCAATGGCCGGCGATCATCATCAGATGTTCGACGCCGGGGCCGAGAGCGAGCGCAGGCACGTACGTCAGTGCGCCGACGAGCAGCACGGTGCCAAGCAGCAGTACGACAAACAGCGGACCGTGCGTGGGCAGCGTGCCACCGGTAACCGCCAGGCGTTTCTTGCCTGCCAGCGAGCCGGCAATCGCCAGCACCGGAATCAGCGAGCCGAAGCGGCCAAACCACATCGCAATCGCGGTCAACCAGTTGTAGAACGGTGTGCTGACCGTCAGGCCGGCAAACGCGCTACCGTTGTTGTTCGCAGCCGAGCTGAACGCGTAGAGAATTTCCGAGAAGCCGTGCGGACCGGGGTTGGCGATACCTGCCTTACCCGCATCGGTCAGCACCGCGATCGAGGTCCCCACGAGCACCAGCAGCGGCGTGAGCAGCACAACGATCGACACCATCTTCATCTCATACGCTTCAATCTTCTTGCCGACATATTCAGGCGTGCGACCGATCATCAGGCCTGCCACGAACACAGCGAGCATGGCGAACACGAGCATCCCGTACATACCGGAGCCCACACCGCCGAAGATCACTTCGCCCAACTGGATCAGCAGCATCGGGTAGAGGCCGCCGAGCGGGGTCAGCGAGTCGTGCGTGTTGTCGACTGCACCGCACGATGCCGCCGTCGTGGCGACTGTGAAGATGCCCGACTGCGCGATACCGAAGCGCGTTTCCTTGCCTTCCATGTTGCCGCCCGACTGCAGGTCGTTAGCGGACTGGTCGACGTGCAGCGCGGTGAACGCCGGGTTGCCGGCCTGCTCGGCGCTGATTTCACCCACCACGCAAGCAGCGAATGCAATCGTCATCACGGCGAGCACGGCAATACCCTGCTTGCGGTCCGCGATCATCTGGCCGAACACCAGGGCCAGCGCAGCCGGAATGATCAGCATCGAGAAGATCTGCAGGAAGTTGCTGAACGGCGTCGGGTTTTCGTACGGGTGTGCCGAGTTCGCGTTGAAGAAGCCGCCACCATTGGTGCCGAGCATCTTGATCGCTTCCTGCGACGCCACCGGGCCCATGGCGATGGTCTGCGTCGTCAGCTTGGTGTCGACCGTCACCGCATTGCCCTTCGCGTCCTTCACCGGGTTGCCTTGTGCATCGAGCTTCGGTGCCGCGTAGGTCGTGGTTTGCAGCGTCGGCACGTCCTGATACGACGTGAAGTTCTGGATCACGCCCTGGCTCATCAGCAAGGCAGCGACGATAGCGGCCATCGGCAGCAACACGTACAGCGTGACGCGCGTGATGTCGACCCAGAAGTTACCGATGGTCTGCGCCGTATGACGTGCGAAGCCGCGGATCAGTGCGACGACCACGACGATGCCGGTGGCAGCGGAGAGGAAGTTCTGCACCGTCAGGCCGAGCATCTGCGCCAGATAGCCGGCGGTCTGCTCAGGCGTGTAATCCTGCCAGTTCGTGTTGGTGACGAAACTGACAGCCGTATTGAAGGCGCTGTCGACCGACATCGGACCGAAGGCTTGCGGGTTGCCCGGCAGCCAGCCTTGAACACGCAACAGGAGGTACAAGACCAGCACGCCGAGCACGTTGAACGCGACCGTGGCGATGGCGTAGTGCTTCCAGCTCATTTCCGTCGACGAGTCGACTCCGGCGATACGGTACAGCAAACGCTCGAGTGGACCGCCGAAGCGGACCACGCGAGAGGTGCCGTCCATCACGCGCGTCAGATAGCGGGCAACAGGCACCGCGGCCGCGAGCAGCACGACCAGAAAAATGACTATTTGCAGGACATTGTTGGAGTTCATTCAATGTCCTCCGCGCGCAGCAGCGCATAGACGAGGTAAGCGAACAGCAGCGCAGTAGCAGCGCCCGATAACCACAGAATCCAGGTCATGAGCGTGCTCCCTGGCCGCGCCGGAACTGCATCAACTTCTCGCAGCCGGCAATCAAAGCAAAGGTCAGCGCGGCGAACAGCACCATCCCCCCGACGTACAGCACATCCATTTTGTGTTCTCCATTAGCGGACTTTGGATGAGTAGAACGTTATGCCGATCCGCGTAAAGGCCCGGTCAAAGATGGCACGGAGCGTATAAAAAACACGTAAACGAAACAGGCCGCTCCGCTGGGTACGGAGCGGCCTGAGGCCCATGGGGTCTGGCTTTGCGGGGAAAAACAACGCTCGCGCGGGCATGTGGTGCAGCGCGGAATTTTTATGGCGTCGCTATTGCGCCTTGATGGCAGCATGCAGCGCGCCGGCGACGTGCCGAGCGCTGCTTGCCGGGTGCTGCCTGCTCCCGCGCATCGATGTGGCGACGCGCCCAGGCATTGACGCGCTTACGGCAGCAGAATCGTCGAGCCCGTGGTACGGCGGCCTTCGAGATCGGCGTGAGCCTTGCCAACATCCGCCAGCGCGTAGCGCTGATTGATACTCGTCTTCACCTTGCCCGACACCAGCACGTCGAACAACTCCGAGGACATCGCCTCGTAATCGCTGCGTTTGGCGATATAGGTGAAGAGCGTCGGGCGCGTAAAGAACAGCGAACCGCGCCCGGCGAATTCCGACGAATCGATCGGCGGCAACGGCCCGGACGCATTGCCGAAGCTCACGAACATGCCGAGCGGCGCGAGGCAGTCGAGCGAGCCCGCAAACGTGTCTTTACCGATCGAGTCGTACACCACCGGCACACCCGCACCATTGGTGATCTCGCGCACGCGCTTCGTGAAGTTCTCGCGCGTATAAACGATCGCATGGTCGCAGCCGTGCGCCTTGGCGATCTCGGCTTTCTCATCGGAACTGACCGTGCCGATCACCGTCGCGCCGAGCGCCTTCGCCCATTGGCAAACCAGCAGGCCGACGCCGCCGGCCGCGGCCTGGATCAGGATCGTATCGCCCGCTTTCACCGGATACGTGCGGCGCAGCAGATATTGCGCGGTCAGCCCTTGCAGCATCACGGAGGCCGCCTGCTCGTCGGTCAACGCGTCCGGCACCTTGACGGCATGCACCGCCGGCAACACACGCTCCTGGGTGTATGCGCCAGGCGGACGGGCCACGTACGCCACGCGATCGCCCGATTTGAAACCGGTCACACCAGGGCCTACCGCGGTGACTTCACCTGCCGCTTCCATACCGAGGCCACCCGGCAACGGCAGTGGATATAAGCCCGTGCGGAAATAGACGTCGATATAGTTCAGGCCGACCGCGGTCTGCCTGATGCGGATCTCGCCCGCGCCCGGCTCGCCCACTTCGACGTCGACCCATTTCATCACCTCCGGGCCGCCGGTTTTATCGAATCGGATTGCTTTGACCATCATGTCTCCCTGGTTTGTCGTTTCGTTCGATCGTAAAGCACCGCTGCGTCGGTCTAGACCTGCTGCGTGAGGCGCAAGGTCAGCACGTCGAGAATCATGCGCGCGGTCGAAATGTTAGTGGCGCACGGAATGTTGTGCACGTCGCAGGCCCGTACCAGCGCGTTGATATCCGGCTCGTGCGGCTGCGGCGTCATCGGGTCGCGCAGGAAGATCACCATGTCGACCCGCCCTTCCGCGAGCTGCGCGCCGATTTGCAGGTCGCCGCCATGCGGGCCGGACAACATGCGCTCGACCGTGAGGCCATGCGCGTCACCGATGCGCGTGCCAGTCGTGCCGGTCGCGACGATCTCACAGCGCCTGAGCGTATCGACATACTCGCCGGCCAGTTTGACGATATCGTCTTTCTTGTGATCGTGCGCGATCAGCGCAATGCGGGTACTCATGACGTAAGACTCCTGAAACCGTTGTGATTGTCGTTGTTGTGGTGATGATGCCGGTGCTTCAGAACGGGCCCGTTCAGAACGTACCGGGGTAAGCGCCGCCGTCGATCAGCCAGTTCTGGCCGGTGATGTAGCCGGCGTGCACGCTGCACAGGAACGCACAGGCGCGGCCGAATTCATCGCGACTGCCGAACCGGCCGGCGGGGATCGTCTTCATGCGCTGCTTGCGCGCATCGTCGACGGAAATGTGTTGCGCGTTGGCTTGCGCCGCGAAGGTGGTGGCGATGCGGTCGGTGTCGAACAGGCCCGGCAGCAGGTTGTTGATCGTCACGCCCGAGGCGGCCACCTTGCTGCGCGCCAGTCCCGCCACGAAGCCGGTCAGCCCCGAGCGCGCACCGTTAGACAGACCGAGCACGTCGATCGGCGCCTTGACCGCCGAACTCGTGATGTTGACGATCCGGCCATAGCCGCGCTCGCTCATCCCGTCGATGGTCGCGCGGATCAGTTCGATCGGCGTCAGCATGTTGCTCTCCAGCGCGCGAATCCAGTCTTCGTGCGTGAAGTTGCGGAAGTCGCCCGGCGGCGGGCCGCCCGCGTTGTTGACCAGAATGTCCGGCTGCGGACAGGCCGCAAGCGCCGCGGCGCGGCCTTCGGGTGTGGTGATGTCGCACGCCACCGTCTTCACTTCCACGCCGCTCTGCTGGCGAATCTCGGCAGCGGTCGCCTCCAGCGTCTCTTGCGTGCGCGCGACGATCGTCAGGTTGACGCCTTCGGCTGCCAGCGCTTCCGCGCAGCCGCGCCCCAAGCCCTTGCTGGCCGCGCAAACCAGCGCGGTGCGTCCTGCGATTCCCATGTCCATGTGCGTATCCTTGTGACGTACTCGTGGCGCGGGCGAACCCCGTGGCTGCCCAATCGTTGCCAAGTTTCCCCCGATTCTAGAAGAATCGGTGCCGGACTGCGCCAGCCCCCTGCAATCTCCGGTATCTTCCGGCGCCACTCTTTCGGTAAACTTGCGTCGTGGTGCATCCGCCGGCCGGTTTCAGACCCTGCGGACCGCCAAACCGATCCCTCTAGCCGCCGCTTGCGCCCCCGCCATGACCCAGGACAGCCGTTTTCCCAATCTTTTCATCCTCGATCACCCGCTGATCCAGCACAAGCTGTCGCATATGCGCGACCGGGACACCTCGACCCGCACGTTCCGCGAACTGTTGCGCGAGATCACGCTGCTGATGGGTTACGAAATCACCCGTAACCTGCCGATGACCACGCGCCGCCTCACCACGCCGATGACCGAAATCGACGCGCCGGTGATCGCCGGCAAGAAACTGGCGATCGTGCCGGTGCTACGCGCCGGTATCGGCATGTCGGACGGCCTGCTGGAACTGGTGCCGTCGGCGCGGGTCGGCCACATCGGCGTGTATCGCGCCGAGGACCATCGCCCGGTCGAGTATCTGGTGCGCCTGCCGGATCTGGAAGACCGCGTGTTCATCCTGTGCGATCCGATGGTCGCGACCGGTTATTCGGCCGTGCACGCGGTGGACGTGCTCAAGCGCCGCAACGTGGCCGGCGAGAACATCATGTTCCTCGCGCTGGTGGCCGCCCCGGAAGGCGTGCAGGTGTTCCAGGACGCGCATCCGGACGTCAAGCTGTACGTGGCGTCGCTCGATTCGCACCTGAACGAGCACGCGTACATCGTGCCGGGTCTCGGCGACGCCGGCGACCGCCTGTTCGGCACGAAAAACTGACAGCGGGCTGAATAAACTGGCGGCGGCGCGCGCAAAACGCCGCCGCAGCCCAATTTCCGTGCAGTTTCCGGCTCCGCTCATCTCTGCCGCAGCCCTGCGGCGTGATAAAATTCGAATCCGCTCAAAGAGCGGCTCAACTTGCACTACCGCCCGGCGCATCGCGCCTTTACGCGGGGTCTGCTGCCGGGACCGGCGCGGCCGGGGCGCTACTGTGCTGCCCACTGACCGCACTGCCCCGCTCCAGCCGCGCTGCCGACCATCGGTCCCGCTAGCCGGACCTGGCTGGGCGTGATCAAGCTGAAACAGGTCTGACAAAAAGGTCTGACGCATAGGTCTAACACCGGGCAGTCCGGCGCCGAGCGGTTCGACATCGAGGCGCAAGGTCGCAATCAGCAGCGCCGCGCGCCCGACATCGCAACGACAATTGCACTATGCGTGCGCCCCACTGGCGCGCGCGACGGAGAAAGGTATGGCGGGTCATTCGAAATGGGCCAACATCAAGCATAAGAAAGCAGCGGCCGACGCCAAGCGCGGCAAGGTCTGGACGCGGCTCATCAAGGAAATTCAGGTTGCGGCCCGCATGGGCGGCGGCGACATCGACTCGAACCCGCGTCTGCGGCTCGCCGTCGAAAAAGCGTACGACGCCAACATGCCGAAAGATAACGTCAACCGTGCGATCCAGCGCGGTGTGGGCGGTGTCGACGGTGCAAACTACGAAGAAATCCGCTACGAAGGCTACGGCATCGGCGGCGCGGCAGTGATCGTGGACACCATGACCGACAACCGCACCCGTACGGTGGCGGACGTGCGTCACGCGTTCTCGAAGAACGGCGGCAATATGGGCACGGACGGCTCGGTGTCGTTCATGTTCGATCACGTCGGCCAATTCCTGTTCGCGCCCGGCACGCCGGAAGACAAGCTGATGGAAGCCGCGCTCGAAGCCGGCGCTGACGACGTCGTCACGAACGAAGACGGCAGTGTCGAAGTGCTGTGCCCGCCGAACGACTTCCCGAAGGTGAAGGGTGCGCTGGAAGCCGCGGGCTTCAAGGCCGAACTCGCCGAGGTGACGATGAAACCTCAGACGGAAGTCGAATTCACGGGCGACGACGCCGTGAAAATGCAGAAGCTGCTCGACGCGCTGGAAAATCTGGACGACGTGCAGGAAGTCTATACAAACGCCGCGATCGCCGACGAATGAGCGTGCCCCGGCGGCGCCTCGTGCGTGGATTGGCATCGAACCACGCCCGCGCCGCCGTCTGGCCCTCGCGTTGCTGCTGAGCGGGCGTTGGTTGGTGTGCTTCCACACTGCCTCCACTCGGGTTCGCTATGGGCCCTGCGCCGTTACCTGGCTGCGGGCCCATTGCAAACCTCGCTGTTATTCCACGGCTGAGCGTGATGCTTCAGCCGTTTATGGTTTTTAAGTCTCGGGGATTCACATGAAGTTACTCGTCGTCGGTTCCGGCGGTCGCGAACATGCGCTCGCATGGAAGCTCGCGCAATCGCCGCGGGTCCAACTCGTCTACGTTGCTCCCGGCAACGGCGGTACCGCCCAGGACGAGCGTCTGCGCAACATCGACATCACCGATCCGGCCGCACTCGCCGATTTCGTTGAGAAAGAACAGATCGCCTTCACGCTGGTTGGGCCGGAAGGGCCGCTCGCCGCAGGCATCGTCAATCTGTTCCGCTCGCGTGGTCTGAAGATTTTCGGGCCGAGCAAGGAAGCCGCGCAGCTCGAAAGCTCGAAAGATTTCGCCAAGGCGTTCATGAAGCGCCATGCGATCCCGACCGCCGAATACGAAACCTTCGCCGACGTCGCCGCCGCGCACGCGTATCTGGACGCCAAGGGCGCGCCGATCGTGATCAAGGCCGACGGCCTCGCCGCCGGCAAGGGCGTTGTGGTCGCGCAGACGCTGGAAGAAGCGCACGCCGCGGTCGACATGATGCTGTCGGACAACAAGCTGGGCGATGCCGGCGCGCGCGTCGTGATCGAGGAGTTCCTCGCCGGCGAAGAAGCCAGCTTCATCGTGATGGTGGACGGCAAGCATGTGCTGGCGCTCGCCTCGAGCCAGGACCACAAGCGCCTGCTCGACGCCGATCAGGGTCCGAACACCGGCGGCATGGGCGCCTACTCGCCCGCGCCGATCGTCACGCCGCAACTGCATGCGCGCGTAATGCGCGAAATTATCCAGCCCACCGTGCGTGGCATGGAGAAAGAAGGCATCCGCTTCACCGGCTTTTTGTACGCCGGCCTGATGATCGACGCGCAAGGCAACCCGAAGACGCTCGAATTCAACTGCCGGATGGGCGACCCGGAAACGCAACCGATCATGGCGCGCCTGAAAGGCGACTTTTCGAAGGTCGTCGAACAGGCCATCGCCGGCACGCTCGATACGATCGAACTCGAATGGGACCGTCGTACCGCCCTCGGTGTGGTGCTCGCCGCGTACAACTATCCGGACACGCCGCGCAAGGGTGACCGGATCAGCGATATCCCGGCCGAAACCGCGGATTCGGTCACTTTCCACGCCGGCACCACGCTGGCGGACGGCAAGCTGACCACCTCGGGTGGCCGCGTGTTGTGCGTGGTTGGCCTCGCGGATTCGGTGCGCAGCGCGCAGTCAGTCGCCTACGAGACGATCAATCAGATCTCGTTCGACGGCATGCAATATCGCCGCGACATTGGCTACCGTGCATTGAACCGCAAGCACGACGCCAAGAACGAAGGCAAGCACTAAGCCCGCCCACTCGCCCGCGTGCGGCGCCAACGGCGCTACACTGCGGGTTTTCGCGGCCGTTGCGGCGCCCACCGCACTATGTGGGCTCACCCCGGTTGATCGGCATTTCATCCGGCGCGAATGACCGTAGCGCCGCGCCTGCCCAGCAACACCCTGGGTCATGGCCCGGCCATCGCCCTTCACGAAGAACCCGCGGCACGACGAGCGTGCCGCCCTCAGCATCTGCATTCATGACCGATTCGAGCTATGACGCACAAGCCGTGCGCAGCTGGCTGCAAGGCCTGCAAACGCATATCGCGGACACGCTTGGCGCGTTCGACGGTAAGCCGTTCGCGACCGACGCATGGCAGCGCGCCCCTGGCGAAAAGCTGCGCGGCGGCGGCTGCACGCGGATTCTGGAAGGCGGCAACTTCTTCGAGCGGGCCGGTATCGGCTTCTCCGACGTTTCGGGCGACACGTTGCCCGGTTCGGCGAGCGCCGCACGCCCGCAACTGGCCGGCCGCGGCTTCGAAGCAATGGGCGTGTCGCTCGTGCTGCACCCGCACAATCCGCACTGCCCGACCGTGCATATGAACGTGCGTCTGCTGATCGCGACCAAGCCCGGCGAGGAACCGGTGTTCTGGTTCGGCGGCGGCATGGACCTGACGCCTTACTATGGCTACGAGGAAGACGCGCAGCATTTCCATCGTGTGTGCCGCGACGCGCTGCAGCCTTATGGCACGGACCTCTACCCGAGTTTCAAGCGCTGGTGCGACGAGTACTTTTTCCTCAAGCACCGCAACGAACCGCGTGGCATCGGCGGGATTTTCTTCGACGATTTCTCGGCGCCGGGCTTCGATCAATCGTTCGCGATGCTCAAAAGCGTCGGCGAGGGATTCCTCAAAGCGTACCTGCCAATCATCGAAAAGCGCCGCAACATTCCGTACGGCGAAGCCGAGCGGGACTTCCAGGCCTACCGGCGCGGACGCTACGTCGAGTTCAATCTGGTCTTCGACCGTGGCACACTGTTTGGGCTGCAGAGCGGCGGACGCACCGAATCGATTCTGATGTCGATGCCGCCTGTGGTGAACTGGCGCTACAACTGGCAGCCCGAACCAGGCACGCCGGAAGCGCGTCTTTACAGCGATTTTCTCGTGCCGCGCGAGTGGGTGTGAGGCGTTAAGCCCGCACCGCACTGCACGTGACCACGACAAAGGATCTTCACCTGAAGCCGAACGCTCATCCTGTCGCCCTGCCTCGCCGGATCGGATTGCTCGGCGGCACTTTCGATCCGATCCACGACGGCCATCTCGCGCTCGCGCGGCGTTTCGCCAGCGTGCTGAATCTGACCGAACTGGTGCTGCTGCCGGCCGGCCAGCCATGGCAGAAAACGGACGTGTCAGCCGCGGAACACAGGCTGGCGATGACCCGCGCCGCCGCCAGCGCCTTGGTGCTGCCAGGCGCGACCGTGCGGGTGGCGACCGACGAGATCGAACACGACGGCCCGACGTACACCATCAACACGCTGCAGGTGTGGCGTGAACGCGAAGGTCCGGATGCGTCGATTGCGCTTCTGATCGGCGCGGATCAACTGGTGCATCTCGACACATGGCGCGACTGGCGGCGCCTGTTCGACTTTGCTCACATCTGCGCGGCCACGCGCCCCGGTTTCGACCTCGCGTCGATTCCGCCCGTGGTCGCCCGAGAAATCGACGCGCGCCGTGCCCGCGCCGACGTTCTGCAAGCCACCCCCTGCGGCCACTTGCTGATCGATACGACGCTTGCGTTCAACGTCTCGGCCACCGACATTCGCGCGTATCTGCGCGAACAGGTGACCCAGCGGCTTGCCCTCGCGGGCGGCGAACCGCAAGACCAGGCCGCGAGCCATGTCCCCACTGCGGTGTGGGACTATATTCTTCAACATCATCTGTACCACCGGTAACCCCATGGATATTCGCAAACTGCAACGCGTGATCGTCGACGCTCTCGAAGACGTCAAAGCGCAAGACATCAAGGTGTTCAACACCAGCCACCTGACCGCGCTGTTCGATCGCGTGATCGTCGCCTCCGGCACCTCGAACCGTCAGACCAAGGCACTCGCTTCGAGCGTGCGTGAGAGCGTCAAGGAAAACGGCGGCGACGTCATCAGCACCGAAGGCGAGGACATCGGCGAATGGGTGCTGGTCGATTGCGGCGACGCGATCGTGCACATCCTGCAACCGGCGCTGCGCCAGTACTACAACCTCGAAGAAATCTGGGGCGACAAGCCGGTGCGCATCAAGCTGTCGACGCCGAATCCGTTCGGCGGCGCCAGCGCGAGCGAGCCGCTCGACGACGAGGACGAAGAGGAAGAAGCGCCGGCGGCCAAAAAGCCCGCGCGCAAGACGCCGGTACGCCGCAAGTAAGCACGCTCGAACCGGGCATAGCGCTTAGTTTGCGACACCATCCGTGATGAAACTGCACATCCTCGCCGTCGGCCACAAGATGCCGGACTGGATCGCCACCGGCTTCGACGAGTACGCGAAACGCATGCCGCCCGAGCTGCGCATCGAGCTGCGCGAGATCAAGCCCGAGCAGCGTTCGTCGGGGCGTCCAGCCGAAAGCGTGATGGCCGCCGAGCGGCAGAAGATCGAAGCCGCGTTGCCGAAGAACGCGCGCATCGTCGCGCTCGATGAGCGCGGCAAGGATTGGACCACGATGCAGCTTGCCGGCGCCCTGCCCGGCTGGCAACAGGACGGCCGCGACGTGGCGTTTCTGATCGGTGGCGCCGACGGGCTCGATCCCGATCTGAAAGCACGCGCCGATATGCTGCTGCGTGTCTCCAGCCTGACGTTGCCGCATGCCATGGTCCGCGTGCTGCTCGCCGAACAGCTTTACCGCGCGTGGACCATCACGCAAAATCACCCCTATCATCGCGCATGACCGAACGAGGCGGCTGACAGACCGTGTGTTTTGGGGTCTCGTTGGCTGCGCTGGTTGGCGCGCTGATAGACGCGTCTATCGACGCGCTTATCAACGCGCTCTTCGTCGTGTCCTTTAATACGCTGATCGACGCTTGACTGACAAGCTCATCGCGCGCTCCTCGCGCATTGACGCAATCCGCCTCATCGAGACCTGTTCATGCCAACACCCGCCGCGTCACTGCATCCATTCGTTTACCTCGCCTCCCAGAGTCCACGCCGCCAGGAGCTGTTGCAACAGCTCGGCGTGCGTTTTGAACTGCTGCTGCCACGTCCCGATGAAGATGCCGAGGCGCTCGAAGTCGAACTACCCGGCGAACGCGCGCGCGACTATGTGCAGCGCGTGTGCATCGCCAAGGCGCACGCCGCGCGCGCGCGTCTCGTGGCAGGCGGACATGCCGCACGGCCGATTCTGGTTGCTGACACAACCGTCACGATCGACGACGCGATCCTCGGCAAGCCCGTCGACGCCGACGATGCCGTCGCGATGCTCACGCGTCTCGCGGGCCGCGCTCACGAAGTGTTGACGGCCGTCGCGGTGGTCGATGCAGAAGGCACGCTGCTGCCTGCTGCGCTATCGGTATCGACGGTGCGTTTTGCTGCACTGCACGCGGACGCCGTCCGCCGCTATGCCGCAAGCGGCGAGCCGCTCGGCAAGGCGGGCGCGTATGGTGTGCAAGGGCGCGCCGCGGAGTTTATCGAGCATATCGACGGGTCCTATTCAGGTATCATGGGTTTGCCAATTTTTGAAACTGCTGCCCTCCTGCGTGCAGCGCGCATCGACTTCTAAAATAACACTATGAATGAAGAAATCCTGATCAATGTCACGCCGCAGGAAACGCGCGTCGCGCTCGTCCAGCAAGGCGCCGTCCAGGAACTTCACGTCGAACGAACGCTGTCGCGGGGACGCGTCGGCAATGTCTATCTCGGCAAAGTCGTCCGCGTTCTGCCGGGCATGCAATCCGCCTTCATCGACATCGGTCTGGAACGCGCCGCGTTCCTGCACGTAGCGGATATCTGGCATCCGCGCATTGCCGGCGAGCCGCAGCATCAGACGCCGCATCAGCCAATCGAAAAGATCGTCTTCGAGGGCCAGACGCTGATGGTGCAGGTCGTGAAGGATCCGATCGGCACCAAGGGCGCAAGGCTGTCCACGCAAGTGAGTATCGCCGGGCGCACCCTGGTGTATCTGCCGCAGGAGCCGCACATCGGCATCTCGCAGAAGATCGAGAGCGAAGCCGAACGCGAAGCCGTGCGCGCGCGTTTGACCGCCGTGCTGCCCGCTGATGAAAAGGGCGGCTACATCGTCCGCACCATTGCAGAAGATGCGACCAGCGAAGAGTTGGCTGGCGACGTCGCGTATCTGCGCAAGACGTGGGCGACGATCATCTCGCAAGGTCAGCGCATGCCGCCGACCAGTCTGCTGTATCAGGACCTGAATCTCTCGCAACGGGTGCTGCGCGATTTCGTGAATGACGAGACCTCGCGTATTCAGGTCGACTCGCGCGAGACCTATCAGATGCTCGCCGACTTCGCGGCGGAGTTCACGCCGGCGGTGTCGTCGAAGCTGCATCACTACACCGGCGAACGGCCGCTCTTCGATCTGTACAACATCGAGGCCGAAATCCAGCGCGCCTTGTCACGCCGGGTCGAGCTGAAGTCGGGCGGGTATCTGGTGATCGACCAGACCGAAGCGATGACGACGATCGACGTGAACACGGGCGGCTATGTCGGCGCGCGCAACTTCGACGATACGATCTTCAAGACCAACCTCGAAGCCGCGCACACGATCGCGCGGCAATTGCGACTGCGCAATCTGGGCGGTGTGATCATCATCGACTTCATCGATATGGAGAACGTCGAGCATCGCGACCAGGTGCTCGGCGAGTTGAAGAAAGCGTTGTCGCGCGATCGTACGCGCGTGACCGTGAATGGTTTCTCGCAGCTTGGGCTCGTGGAAATGACGCGCAAACGCACGCGTGAATCATTGGCGCATGTGCTGTGCGAGCCCTGCCCGGTGTGTCAGGGCAAGGGGCAGGTCAAGACGCCGCGTACGGTGTGCTATGACGTGCTGCGCGAGATTCTGCGCGAGTCGCGGCAGTTCAATCCGCGCGAGTTCCGCGTGGTGGCGTCGCAGCAGGTGATCGATCTGTTTCTTGAGGAAGAGTCGCAGCATCTGGCCATGCTGATGGATTTCATCGGCAAGCCGGTGTCGTTGCAGGTGGAGTCGAATTTGAGTCAGGAGCAGTACGATATTGTTTTGATGTAATCTGCCCCGCGTCGGCACGCTGCGTCAGCGGCGGGACGGCAAACAACGCCGCCGCAGAACGCCCTTCGTGCAAGTCGACCACGCCGATGCTCCAATGCGGCCCAGCGCGGAACTGGAGCCGCTTGATCCGCTTTGCATAGCGCCGGCGAATTATCAGATCTCTTCCTTGAACGTGCACACCCGTCACGTGCCCGAAACAATATGCGGACGACGCCATCGGGAACAGCAGTGTGCTGCAAAGCACATCCGTTAGCTGCAGACCGACGTGATTATTGCTGATACCAAAGGTCGGCAACTCGAGAATGCGGGCGAACGGATCGCCCTTCGCTCGATACTTTTGCGTGAAGATTGAATGCGCGACCTGGTCGTTCAGTTGTGTTGTCCTAAAATCCGCAACAATCAAGCCCTCGGCGTTTTTTTCATCAAGAAAGGCCTGAAAGCGCTGACACGCCATCTGCACAGACCGTGTATAGATCTCACGAGCCTTGAAAGGCTTTCCCACACCTTTCGCCCATAACGAAGCCAGCACACGGCAATTCAATCGCTCGAGCAAAGCCAGAATTTCGTCGACGTAACGCAATTCAGTTCTGGCTTGCAGTCCACGTCTGCGGATAGCACCACGGACGTCCGATCCTTTGACTTCCTCCCGTATATCGTCCAGCAAATGGGGCGACGTGAACAGTCCTGGAAAATACTTTCGCTTCAGCGCAAGGAAGTTGGTAGTCAACTCAGCCAGCGCACTTCGATCGACAATCAGCCCAGCAATCGCGAGGATGGGTTGTACATCTGTTTTCTTCGCAGCGAGCGGAGTGGCACAGCCCGCTTCGTCGATGTAACAAATGTATGTCATCCTAAATTTATTCCCCAAATGAAAACAGCCGCTAAAGCGGCTGTTTGGCGGTCTAAGACCGTATTTGTCGCCAGGGGATCCCCCGTTCGACGAGCGGCTAACCCTCGGAAAGCCGTAACTCGATACTATCGGCTCAGGCGTAAAACGTCAATATCCACATTGGCTTTCCCGTCCCCCGCCATGTCATCAAAGCCAGTGGTCATCGTGTCCACCTGCGCGAGTCGGAACCCTCTCCTCTTTCCGCAACCTGCGTGGATTGCCGCAAGCCATGTCGCCGCTCAAAGAAGCTCTACCGGCCCTCAATTTCCCCATTGACGCCATCCGAACCAGGCGCGTATAACCATCCCATTGGATGTTAATCGGATGGCGTACGGATGCCAAGCGAACGCCGAACGGGATAGAAATGGCCAACCTCAAACTCATCGACACCTCGCGCCCCAAAGGCGGCGAGACCGAAAAAATCACCATCAACCTCGGCCCGGTCGACCTGGGCCAGATCGACTTACTCGTCGAAGAGGGTTTTTATTCGAACCGCACCGACCTGATCCGTACGGCGATCCGCAACCAGCTCGCCGTCCACGCACAAGTCGTCACGGAAACGGTGACCCGGCGCGCGCTGGTGCTCGGCTTGCAGCACTTCTCGAAGCAGGACCTTGAAGCCGCTCAAGCCGCGAATGAACGACTGGACATTCATGTGCTCGGCCTTGCCAGCATCGCAGCCGATGTGCCGCCAGAACTCGCGGCAGCCACGATCGCATCGGTGGCGGTGCTTGGCGCATTTCACGCGTCGCCCGCGGTCAAGGCCGCGCTCGCCGGCCGCATCAGATAGCCCCGCGCGACGTGACTAATCCTAGGGCTGAGCATGCGATTGAACATGGGGTTGAACCAGTGAAGCTCGTCGCCTGACCCTGCCACACCCAGTGCAAGTCAACGCTATAGCCTACGAACATGAAAATGAATGAAGATTTCCTGAAGTCAATGAAAGAAGCCTTCGACCTGTTGCGCACGAAGGGGCCCAAGGAAGCGACCGCCGCGGTTCAGCGCGCGCTCGCGGGCAGTACGGCTAAAGCAGGTAATGCCCAAACCCCACCCATGCCGCCGAGCGTCAACGAATGGGCGCAAGCGTGGACGCAGGCGCAAACTCAAGGTCAGGCGCAATCACACGCCAACACCACGCCACACGCCCCTGCCGAGCGCACTTTCGACGCCGACACGCCCGGCACCTTCAGCACCCACACCTTCAGCAACAGCGCGGGCCAACGCCAATACAAGCTCTACGTCCCCGCCGTCTACAACAATGAACCGTTGCCGCTAATCGTGATGCTGCACGGCTGCACACAAAACGCCGACGACTTCGCGGCCGGTACGCGCATGAACGAAATGGCCGAGCGTCATGGCTTCATCGTCGTGTATCCGAATCAGTCGCAAGCGGCCAATCATTCGGCATGCTGGAACTGGTTCAAACCTGTCGACCAGCAGCGCGACCAGGGTGAACCGTCGTTGATCGCAGGCATTACGCGTGAGGTGATCGCGCGCTATCGCGTCGATCCAGCGCGGGTGTATGTGGCGGGCCTGTCAGCGGGCGGCGCAATGGCGGACATCATGCTAAAGACCTCACCCGACTTGTACGCGGCAGCCTGCGTGCATTCCGGCCTCGCCTACGGAAGCGCGAAGGATCTCCCCTCGGCCCTCGCCGCGATGAAGGGCGGCAAAGCACATCGCAACCGCTCACGCGTCGAACCGCAACGCCCGCTCATCGTGTTTCATGGCGATGCGGATACGACGGTGCATCCGTCGAACGCTGCAGCGCTCGTAGCGAGCTTCGACGCCAGCGTCACGACAATCAGCGCGCCATCGCATGTCGTAGGCACGGCAAGCGGCCCGCACGCTTGCACGGTGCAACGGCTTGTCGCAGCGAATGGCGTCGAAGCGGAGTGCTGGTCGATTCACGGCGCGGGTCATGCATGGGCAGGCGGTAGTCAGCGCGGCTCGTACACGGACCCATCCGGCCCCGATGCGACAGCCGCCATGCTGCGCTTCTTTCTCGCCCATCCGCGTGCGTCAGGCACACACTGAGCGTCTTTCGACTGACGAATCATCTTGACGAAAACGCTGTACATCCTGCCGCAAAGGTATAGAGTGGCTCATGTTGCAGCGCAGCAAAACCACTGCGCCGCGTCGACCTGCCGTCTCACGTGAGACCTGGCCTCCGAAATCCTTTGGGCGCCTGCCCCGGGTCACTTTGGAGATCACCCATGCACAGCCCCGCGATCGAACATAGCGCCGCCTTTGGCCAACGCACGCTCAACATCTTCACCGCCTTGCAACTCGAAGGGCTGGCGTGCCTGCAAAAACTCGGCGAGCTCAATCTCGCGGCACTGAAGGCGACCGTCACCGAAAGCAAGAACGCATTGTCGGCAGGCCAACTCAACGTCGCGCCGTTCGCCGGCGCGACCGAGTTGCAGCAGCAACTGGTTCAACGCACCGTGTCGTACGCGCAACACGTCAAGGAAATCGACACGCAATTCACCGCTGCGCTGAACAAGGCGGGTGAATCACTGCGCGAAGAATTCGGCGCCAGCGTGGCGCAGCTCGGTTCAGGCTTCGGCCAGACCACGCCGTTCAGTTCGGATAGCGCGTTTGGCGCAATGCAATCCGTGATGGCTTCGATGATTCATTCCAGCAACGTGGTGCAGGACAGCATCAAGCGTGCATCCAACATGGCCGGCACCGCGATCACCACCACGGGCGACGCTGCACGCTGAGTCCCACGCAGTAAAGCGATCCAACGAAAAGGGGCCAATCGGCCCCTTTCTCTTTTTCGTCTATTTGGGTGACACGTTGCAGCGCTTGAAGGATTGACATTTTAAGCTGGCAGCGGCGTTTGCCGACCTCAACCGGATCGTCAACCGGTGCCCAACGGCTTCAGCAAATTGCGCAACGCCGCGATGGTGATCGGCCGCGAAAACCAGAATCCTTGCGCCTCGTCGCAACCGAGCGCTTCAAGTTGCGCGGCCTGCTCAGCCGTCTCTACGCCTTCGGCCGTCACCCGCAGCTTCAACGCATGCGCCATGGCGATAATGGCACCAACCAGCGCCGCGCATTGCGGATCGGTGCTCATGCGCATCACAAACGAGCGATCGATTTTCAGACGGTTCAGCGGAAAACGCGTGAGATACGCGAGACTCGAATAGCCCGTGCCGAAGTCATCCACCGCGACTTCGACGCCCAATTCGCGCAACGCATGCAGTGTCTGCAATGCCTGCTCGGTGTCGCCCAGCAGCACACCCTCGGTGATTTCCACTTCAAGATATGAAGGGTCGAGCGCGGCGTCTTCAAGCGCACTACGGATCGTCTCGAACAGATTCTGCCGCTGGAACTGCTGCGGGGACACGTTCACCGCGACCCGCGGCAACGTGCCGGTGAGTCGCAGCAATTTGCCGGCGTCGCGGCACGCGGTCCGGATCACCCACTCGCCGATCTGCTCGATCAGACCCGACTCTTCCGCGACCGGTACGAATTCGACGGGACTGATCAACCCACGTTGCGGATGATTCCAGCGCAGCAGCGTCTCGACTTGCGCGATGCGTCCATTGGCGAGCGTCACCTGCGGTTGATACACGAGATGCAATTGCTGACGTTCGAGCGCTTCGCGCAGCATCGCCTCCAGTTCGAAGCGGCGCGCCGCCTGGCCTTCGAGTGCGGTGGAAAAGCGCCGCACTGCATGGCCGCTCACCGCCGAAGCCGCCGACAGCGCCACGCCCGCGCGGCGCATCAGCGTCGGCGCATCAGCACCGTCGGCAGGATAGGCGACCATGCCGATACTCGCCGTGATCTTCAGCGCAGTGCCCGCGTAGTCGATCGATTCGGCGATGCGGCCCAGTGCCTCAGCAGCGAAAGCATCGGCCCCCGCGCCGGTTTCATTGACCAGCAGCGCGAACTGCGTGCCGCCGATCGAGGCAATCGTACCGTCGTTGGGAAACAGACCGCGCAGCCGCTCGCCGACAATCTGCAACACCAGTTCGGCCGCATGCAAACCGAGCGCGTCGCGCAGTTTGCGCAAATGGTCGAGCTCGGCGATCAACACGGTAAAGCCATGGCCGCTACGCTGACAGCGCGCGATCGTGAGCTCGAGCCGTTCGGTGAAAAGCGTCTGATTAGGCAGGCGGGTCACGCCGTCATGATGCGCGACGTACCACAAGCGCGCTTCGGATTGCGCATAGCGCGTCATGTCGATGGCGATGCCGACATAGCGGGCAGGCTCCGTGGCAACAGCACCGGGATTCGCCGGCTCGACGGCGAGCGGCGCCAGCGCGAATACCACGCGAATCGGCGTGCTGTTGCGCCGCACGTAGGTCCATTCGCCTTCGTAGCGTGAACTTATCGCCGACAGCGGCGGCAATTCGGCGCGTCGCCTCGCGAGTTCGGCCGGGTCGTGCAAGGATTCAAAGGTGCGCCGGCCGATCAATTCTTCGGCGGTGAAGCCGGTCAGCTTTTCGAAAGCGGCGTTGACGGAGTCGAAGGTGCCGTCGGCCGTGCAGATGAACATGCCGTATGGCGCCGCCACAAGCGCGGCGTCGTGTGGGCGCGCTTCGGCGTAGGGGTGATCTTGCATCGCGCCGGCCTTTGAATTTCCTGAATATTGAAAGCGAGTAAGCGTTGTTCCCGACGCATTCGGCGCAACCGGCGAAGCCGGCAGAGTCGGTCCGATCCGCCGGGTTACCGTGGGTATGATAGCGGCTTTCCTGCCGCACCCCACGCTGCGGCGGCGCGCATTCCGCGTGGCAATCGTTTCACTCGGTATATTCCCGGATTCCCGCGGCAGTGCGTCCGTCATCGCGCACATCATAAAGCGTTCGCTATTGCCGGGATACTCCACGCCTCATGACTCAGTGCACACCGGCCTTCGACGCCTTCGCACAGGGCTTCGCCGGATTGACGACCGTTATATCCGTGGATATATTTCGCTCGCGATCCTTCGATACAAAACTGCCGCCTCACTGCATGGATCCGCACGAAACAGGATCCCGCTTTTCATGTCCAAGGAAATCATCGATTCGCACCTTCTCAAGGTACTGCACACGCTACTGACCGAATCGAGCGTGTCGCGCACAGCAACGTTGCTCGGACAATCGCAGCCAACCGTCAGCGTGGCGCTGCGCAAACTGCGCGAGATGACCGGCGATCCGCTGCTGGTGCGCAGCGGCAGCCGGATGGTTCTCACCGCGCATGCCCTCACGCTGATCGAACCCGCGGCACAAGCGCTGAACAATATCGCGGCCATTCTGCACCCCACCACGTCGTTCAATCCGGCCACCACCAGCCAGACCTTTCGCATCGGCTCGCCGGATTATCTCGATGCGTTCTTCGTCCCCGCCGTCGTCGATGCGTTTCATCGCGAAGCGCCCGGCGCGAAGCTCGAGTTCAGGCATCTGATGATGGTGGACGGCGGCTACGAGCATGGTCTGGAAAGCGGCTTTCTCGATCTGGTGATCGGCAACTGGCGCACGCCGCCGGAGCATCTGCATTTGCAGCCGCTGTGCAAGGACGAACTGGTGTGCCTGATGCGCAACGGCCATCCGATCAAACCAGGGCGGCTTAGCAAGCCCGTCTACGAAGAAGCGGAACACCTGGCGGTGATGACCTACAACACGACGTCGTGGGGCACGGTCGATGTCGAACTCGCCCGCAACGGCCTGTCGCGCACCGTAACCACGACGCTGCCCTACTTCGGCATGGCGCCCTACGTTCTGGCGCGATCCAACCTGTTGTTCACCACCACGCGCGCGCTCGCCACGCACTACACCAAGCTGCTGCCACTGCGCATCGAGCCGATTCCCGGCGAGCCGCAGGCGCTCACCTACTATCAACTCTGGCACGACCGCACGCATCGCAGCGTCGCCGCGATCTGGCTGCGCAAGCTGATCGCGAACGTCGCCAAAGATCTGATATCCTAAGCGTTATCCAATGGCGCGTACCTCCTTCGAGTAGACAAAAAAACGCCGCAAGCAGAGCTTGCGGCGCGAATGCGATCATCGGATGTGTTCGAGGTGACAGGCCCTTTAAAACACCAAGCGATCACAAAGTGAGGTCGGTCAGACGGAAGTTTGTTGTGGGTTAGCTAATAGCCCCCTCTGTCATGGCCTTGATTAACGCGGCCTTGCCCTCGATCGCCGCGCCGAGCAGTGCGAAGCCCAACGGACGCTCGCTGGAGGCTTGCCGGCACACGGCGCGCGCTGCGTGCTTCGCCGCGTCGCCGGCAGTTTCGATCGACCATGCGCCCTCGCCCTCGGGTGTCACGACGACGGCGGGACTCGCGGGCGTCTTCACGGTAATCGGCATCACCGGGAACGCGACGCGTGTCGGCTGCCCGGCCAGAGTACGCGCGAGCGCTCGCGCGGCGTGCATGATCGGCAAGACATACGGCTGGACTTTGCCGTCGATCGCGGCACAGTCGCCGAGTGCGTAGATATCCGGCGCGCTCGTGCGGCACCACGCATCGGTTCGAATGCCCCGATCGATTTCAAGACCCGCAGCCGCGGCAAGCGCCGTACGCGGCGCAAGACCGACCGCCGATACGACCAGATTCGCGTCGATCGGCTCGCCTTCGGCGAACGTCAGCCGGTAACCGTTCGATAAGCGGTCGATACGATTCACACTGCGGCCAGGATGAAAACGGATGCCGCCATCGTCAAGGGCGCGAGCGAAAATCTCGCCCATGTCTCGCGGAAGCAAGCGAGCCAGCGGCGTCGAAGCCGGGTCGATCAGACTCACCGCATAACCGGCAGCCGCGAGATCGTTAGCGAACTCGCAGCCGATCAGACCCGCGCCGAGAATCGCCACTGAGCGGCAACGCGTGAGCGCCAATCTGAAGCGTGCGTAATCGCCGAGATCGTTGATCGACATCACGTCGCCCGCGCCATCACCCTCCAACTTCAGACGGCGTGGGTCCGCGCCCGTGGCCAGCACCAGCTTGCTATAGCCAAGCAACACGTTGTCCACGACGAGCGTATGCTCGGCCGGCAAAATGCGCTCGACGTGCTGATGTACGCGAATCCACGCGCCCAATTGCGCCGCCATCGCGATGGCGTCGAAACTCGCCAACGTCTGTGGCTCCTTCTTCATCGCCAGTGCATTCGACAACATCGGCTTCGAATAGAAGCTGCCGTCGTCGCGGCTGATCATGACGATCGGCACCGTGCTGTCGAGCTTGCGCAATTCGCGCGCAACCGT
Source organism: Burkholderia sp. GAS332 (assembly GCA_900142905.1). NCBI lineage: Bacteria > Pseudomonadati > Pseudomonadota > Betaproteobacteria > Burkholderiales > Burkholderiaceae > Burkholderia > Burkholderia sp. GAS332. The sequence goes on from FSRV01000001.1 coordinate 3,860,187, forward strand.
GTAACCCGCCATGCCGGTGCCGACGATCACCACCGGCTGTCCCTTGTCCTCATGCTGAGCGGCTGTCATGCAATCACCTGCATATCAAAGTCGTGTTTGCCGGTCGCGCAGTCCGGGCACAGCCAGTCGTCCGGCACGTCTTCCCAGCGCGTGCCCGGCGCAATACCCGCTTCCGGCAGACCCAGTGCTTCGTCATAGCGAAAGCCGCAGATCACGCATTCCCATACTTTCATGACTTCTCTCCCGAATCTCGCATCACGCTTTTCGAATCACACCGCAAACTAGCGCACATAGGCCTGGCCGAGACCGATCTCGGCCAATGCTCGCCGGTAGGCGCCCGAGGAACGGTCGGCGAGAATCGGCGCTTCCGCCGCGCGGTCGATCGGCAGATCTTCCGGGCGCTGCTGTTCGACGATCGCGCGATCTTCTTCGAACACCTGACGGTTGAACGCGTAGACGTCCTCGAGCGGCAAATCCTTGTCGAAGTTGCGTACGATCGGCACGAACAGACGTGTCTTGCGCGCGGACACCGGGCTCGCGGCATTCAGGATCGACAGGCGGCCGTTTTCGGGAAAGTGCACGGTCAGGCGTGCGAAGAACGGCACATCCACTTCGAAGAAGCGGCGCCACAGATACCCTTCAGGCGCCCGATGCTGCATCGACTTCGGGAAATTGCTGACCGTACTCACGTACTCCGCGTGCATGCCACCGTCGCGCCGCTCGACCGAATACTGCGGCACCACCGGGTTATGCCGGTCGGCAAAACTGTCGTGGTGAATCCACGCGAAATGCGCGACGTCGATGAAGCCTTCGGTCTGACGTCCCGCCGAAGCGTTGATGTCGATCGAGGGCGGCAGGATCTGCTGGAAGTCGGGATCGTCCCAGCCGGGAAACGCGGGCAACGCTTCAGTGCCGCCACCCAGCGAGACCCACACGAGGCCATAGGCTTCCTGCGTCGCATACGTAACGATATGCAAGCGATCAGGAATCGGGCCGTCCGTCTGCGACGGAATATGTTTGCACTTGCCATCACTGCCGTACGCGAGGCCGTGATACGGGCACACGATGTTGCCGTTGTCGACCCATCCCTGGCTGAGCGGCGCGCCGCGATGCGGACAGATATCGCGCGCGCTCACCAGTTGACCGTTTGAGCGGAACACGACCAACGGTTCGTCGAGCAGCGTCACGCTGATGGGTTTGTCGGTCACGTCGGCGGCGAACGCCACCGGATGCCAGTAGCGGCTGAGAATCTCCCAGTCGTGGCTATCGAAGGTGCAATTGCGGGGTAAAGCGGGGGAACGTTGGAAGGTCAGCGGCGCAGCGGTGGCGGTAACGTTGGCGGAACTCATGCATGTCTCCAAAACCTGGTGGGGGTTCGTCGCGCTGTCTTGAGCGCGTGGAGAGAACGATAGCGGGATGAGGTCCGTCGACCCATCCCCTGAAGTGCATCTAGTCTATGTACGAAAAAGCATAGGCTGGCGCCGCGCCACTGAATCGGCGCCGCTTGAAACGCCTACGATGCGCGCGGCAGCGCGGCTTCGATAAACACCGCGCAGAGCGCTTCCATGCCCTTCGCGTCTTCTTCATCGAAACGCGCGACGAGCGGGCTATCCACATCCCACACGCCGATCAGCGTGCCGTCCGGTGCGACGAGCGGCACAACGATTTCCGATTGCGACGCCGAATCGCAGGCGATATGACCGGGGAATTCATGCACGTCGCGCACCACTTGCGTCTGACGGGTTTGCGCTGCCGTGCCGCACACGCCCTTGCCGAGCGCGATGCGCACGCAGGCCGGCTTGCCCTGGAAGGGCCCGACCACCAGTTCGCGGCCGTCGTGGAAGTAGAAGCCGGCCCAGTTCAGATCGCTCAGCGAATGGAACACGAACGCGGAGAAATTCGCGGCGTTGGCGATCCAGTCGGTTTCGCCGGCGAGCAGCGCGCGCGCCTGGGCTACCAGTTCTTCGTATTGCGCGGCTTTGGGGAGATGCGAGGCAGAGGAGACTTCGAACATGACGGCGTCCGTAATGAAAGCGGAAAGAGGAACAGCGAGGCGTGCAGTGTAAATCAAGCTGCCGTTTCCTTCACGGCACGCCCTGCTGCGCACGCTGCCCTCTTTACGTCCGATCTACGTACGCCCGATGGCTTTATCCAGACCTTGAGCCCGTGGACAACGCCATGCGTCGATCGTTATTCGACGCCGATGATGACGCTCGATGCCTTGAAGATCGCCATCGCCGCTTTGCCGCTCGCGAGGCCGAGGCGGTCGACGCTTTCGTTGGTAATGATCGCGGCGATCTGCGCGCTGCCCGCGCTGATGGTCACTTCCGAATTCACCGCGCCCTTGGTCACCGCCGACACCGTACCGCCGATGCAGTTGCGTGCCGACACCTGGCTCTTGGCCACGTCGACCATCACGATCACCGACGACGCCTTGACCAGTGCGAATGCCTTCTTGCCGGCAGCGAGGCCGAGCGACGTCGCGCTGCCGTGCGTGATGATCGCGACGATCTCGAGACCGTCCTGGGTGCGCAACGTGACTTCGTCGTTCACGGCGCCATGTTTGACTTCGGTGACTTCGCCGGTGAATTGGTTGCGTGCGCTGGTTTGCATGTTGTTCTCCTGGTTGTAGAGCCCCGTGAAAGACGATTCGAGGCGACGTGTCGAGTGTAACGAAGCGCCCGGCCTGTCCGGCAGCTTGTGCGTGAAGTGCGGTATGGCACAGCCGCTATTGACGATTCGAACTTCAATGAAAACACATAAGCGTTGTGTAAATACACTCATAACGGCATGAAGGCACAGCGCGGGTAAGTGGCTTCATGCTCCCGCGACGACATGAAAATGGCGCCCATGTCCGCGAGACGCCTGTCAGCCCGAGAAAGCCCCGTTCGCTCGTTCCGCGTAGTTGCAGCAGGCATTCGCCACCCTGCCTGTCGCGCGACACCGTATCATCGTGCCCTCGGACCCTCACCGTCGAACGCCATGCCTGTCGCCGTCCTGCCCACCATCGCTACACGCTTCGCCGCCCGATTGCCGCGCGCCCGCCGCGCCGCCGCGCTATGCGCCGCCCTCGCAGCCGCCGCTACCCTCGCCGCCTGCAGCAATCCGTCACCGACCCGCGATGTCCACACGAGCGTCGACACGGTCGCACTGTTCCCGATCGCCCATTACGACCAGAACGTCGACCACTGGCTCGAACCGGACAGCCCAGGCTACGACCAGTCGTTCCTGAGCCCCGCCGATCAGCAGGCGCACTTCAGCGCCCTCTACGCGCGCTATTTCGGCACCGGCACCACCGCACCGTCGCCATGGAATTCCGCTTACGTGGCGATGCGCGTCTATCGCCAGCAAGGCGCGGACATTGTCGCGCTGCAGCAGCGCCGCCTCGACAAGTTCGACAATACCGGCAAGAGCGGCGCGGCGATCGGCTACGGCGAGAATTTCCGGCCGCACGACAAGGCGTGGATCGACGCCATCGCGCAAAACATGGACGTCGATCAGTTCACGCAGGAGGTCGTCTACAAGCCCGAACGCCGCGCGATCGCTACCAGCAACCTGATGGTGCGCGAACTGCCAACCATGGACCCGTCGTTCTACGACCACCACCTGGCCGGCGAAGGCTATCCGTTTGACAACCTGCAAATTTCAGCGGTGCGCCCTGGCACGCCGCTGTATGTGCTGGGCAGCAGCGTCGACGGCGCGTGGCGCTACGTGCAGACACCCGACGTGCAAGGCTGGGTACGCAGCGACGGCGTCGGCCTGACCGACGACACCTTCGTCGACACGTGGCGCGCCGCCACCGCAAAGTCGCTGGGCGCGGTCACCGTGGCTTCGGCGCCGGTGCGCGACAGCCGCGGCGTGTTCCGCTTCGACGCGCCCGCCGGCACGCTGCTGCCGCTCGCTCCAAACAACGCCACGCGGCCCGCGGCAACACAGGCCAATCAAACAGCGAGCGGCGCTGCCGACGCCCCCGCCTCGCGCAAACTCTTCGTGCCGGCCCGCGATGTGGACGGCCAGGCGATCATCCGCACCGCCCAACTGAGCGATGCGCAGATCGCCCCGATGCCGCTCGCCGCTACCCCACGGCATCTGGCGATGCTGATGAAAACGCTGATCGGGCGGCCGTACGGCTGGGGCAATAGCGGGCTCTACAACGACTGTTCGTCTGAGCTGCAAAGCATCTTCGCGACGTTCGGCGTGTGGCTGCCGCGCCATTCGTCGACGCAGATGAGCGCGGGACGCATGATCGATCTGTCCGCATCGACGCCGGCGCAACGGCTCGACTACCTCGCCCAGCATGGCGAACCGTTCCGCACGCTGATCTACATCGGCGGCCACGTGATGCTGTACATCGGCAACACGACCCGCAACGGCAGCGCGGTGCCGGTGGTCTACCAGGACGTGTGGGGCTTGCGCCCGGCCGACAATAGCCGGCGCGCGGTGATCGGCGGCTCGGTGATCCTGCCGCTGTTCGAACACATCCCGGAAGACGCGACGTTGCAATCGCTCGCGGCGACCCCGACCTTCCAGATCAGCATCCTCGGCGCGCCGGGCGGTGGCACGGCGACGCCGTCGACGCCCTCCGCACCCGCAGCGCCGCCGGACGACGACAATCCGGCCGGTTGACAGACCGCCCACCGCACGGGCGTGCTTAAAAATATTTTTCCCGGAGTGTCGATTCAAAGGGCATGTACTCGTCGTAACGTTGAAGACCTGGCTCACGCAGTCGGTCTTTCACCTCACGAACCTGTTACTTCAAGGAGTCGCCGTCATGTCCAGCCCCGCTGTCAAACCGATCCCGGACGGGATGCACTCGCTGACCCCCTATCTGATTTGCGCCAACGCCGCGGACGCCATCGCGTTCTACGCCAAGGCCTTCAACGCCGTCGAGCAGTTTCGTATGCCCGGCCCCGGCGGCAAAGTGATGCACGCCTGCCTGAAGATCGGCGACTCCATGCTGATGCTGACCGACGAATGGCCCGATCACAACGCGCTGGGCCCGAACGCGCTGAAAGGCACACCGGTCACGATTCACCACTATGTGGAAGATGTCGACGCCAGTTTCAAGCAGGCCGTCGAGGCCGGCGCGACCGTCGTCATGCCGGTTGCCGACATGTTCTGGGGCGACCGCTACGGTCAGTTGAAGGACCCGTTCGGCCACAGCTGGTCGCTCGCCACGCACAAGCGCGACCTGAGCCCGGAACAGATCCAGCAAGCCATGCAAAGTATGGAGTGCGGCCAGCCATAAGCCGCGCGCGCCATTCAGCACGAGGAGGTCGTATGCAAAGGATTTCGCCATGCCTGTGGTTCGACGGTAACGCGGAAGAAGCCGCCCGCTTCTACACGTCGGTGTTCCCCGATTCGCGCATCACCACCACGATGCACTACTCGGATGCCGGCCCCGGGCCGAAGGGAGACGTGCTGTTCGTCACCTTCGAGCTGGAAGGTCAGGAGTTCGCGGCCTTGAACGGCGGCCCGCAATACAGCTTCACGCCGGCTATTTCGCTGTTCGTGCACTGCGCGTCGCAACAGGAGGTCGACGGCTATTGGGCGAAGCTCCTGGACGGCGGTGCGACGATGCAATGCGGCTGGCTTCGGGACAAGTTCGGCGTGTCGTGGCAAATTGTGCCGGACGCCCTCCCCCAGATGCTGCGCGACCCGGATGCCGCGAAAGCCAGCCGTGTGATGCAAGCCATGATGAAAATGGTCAAGCTCGATATCGCGGTGCTCGAACAGGCTTATCGGGGCGGCTGACGCAATCTTTGATAGGATCGGTCTCGGCCCATAAACGGCGAGACATGAACGGTGCGCGTCAACCATCAGGCTTTCTTCTGCTCGCTGTTTGTCGCGCGTCTCGCCGATCAGGTGCTGCTGTTCCTCGTACCGCTCGTCGTGTTTCAGACGACACACCAGGTGTCGTGGTCAGGTCTTGCGTTCTTTATCGAAACGCTGCCGCGCTACCTGGTCTTTCCCTTCTTTGGCGCATTGTGCGACCGCATCTCGCCGCTCAAGCTGATGCGGGTGAGCCAGACCGTGCGGGCGGTGGTGTGCTTCGGCGGCGTGCTGGCTTATGTGCTGTTCGGCGGCATCGGCTGGCTGATCGCGCTGTCGGCATTGTGCGGTGTGCTCACGAGCCAGGGGCTGGTCGCGCGCGAAGTAATGCTGCCGCAAATTTTCAGCACGCAGCAGTTCCAGCGTGTGCTCGCCTACTCGCAGTTGGCGGACCAGTTGGGTTTCGTACTCGGCCCGATGCTGGCCGCGTTGATGCTCGGCTTGTGGCGCTGGGAATGGGTGGTCGGCGCAACCGGCGCGCTGTTTCTGTTTGCCGATGCGTCGCTGCTGCTATGGCAACGCACCAGCGGGTTCCGCGCCGGTGATCCACCGCCCGTAGCACCGGGGCACTGGACGATGCCCTTGCGCATCGCACTGCGCCATGTGCTCGTGCTACCCGGCCTGAAAAAAGTCGTGCTGCTCGCCGCCGCCGAAAATCTGGTGATCGGCGTGACCCTCGCGACGTCAGCCGCGATGGTGACGGGCTTTCACGCACAATCGAGCCGCTACTATGCCGGCCTGCAAACTGCCGGCGCCGTGGCCACGGTGCTGATCCTGTTGACTATCGCGCGTAACACCTGGCCTGCGCAGACACTCGGCCGGGTCGCGTTCGTTTCAATCTGTGCGGGTGGCGTGATCGCGGGGGTGAGTTCGGCGCCTTGGGGCTATGCGCTCGGCTTTCTGCTGATAGTCGGCTTCGACAAGATGTTCAATGTCTACATTCGCAGCGCACGGCAGAAAATCATTCCGCCCGAGGACTACGGCAAGACGACCGGTGTGGTGATCCTGTTGAACAACATGACGCAACCGCTCGCCGGTTTGCTGGTCGGCGTGTTTTCGGCACGGGCGCACACAGGCTTGCTGATCGTCATTCTCTCGATGGCGATGGGCTGCATCGGCGCGGCGGTATCGCTCGGCTCGGTGCTGTTGCGGCGCAAGCGCGCGCTGGTGCTCGGGGAATGACGGCAAGCGCGCCGCCTGAAGGCCGTGACGGCGCTTGCCTGCATGTCGGACTGCAACGTCAGGTATTTTCAGTGGCAGAAGAAACCTGAATGGCCTCGCACACCACATCAAACTTCAGCAGTGTCGTAGGCCCAAACGCATTGCTAATAGCGACATCCGCCGCATCCCGCCCCCGCGCCATCAAAACCCGCCCCGTACGGGGCACATTATTCCGCGGATCGAATGTCTGCCAGCACCCACCAACATAAGCCTCGAACCACGCAGCAAAATCCATGGCCGCATAAGGCGGCGGCGTACCGACATCGCTGATATACCCCGTGCAATACCGCGCCGGTATATTCATCGCCCGGCACAGCGTCACAGCCAAATGCGCGAAATCCCGGCATACGCCCTTCCTCTCCTGCCACGCCTGCCAGGCGGTCTTGGTCGGCCGCGCGAAATCGTAGCCAAACACAATGTGGTTGTGCACGTAGTTGCAAATCGCATCCACCCGCTCGCGACCGAGCGGCATCTTGCCGAACGTCTGCCACGCAAATTCAGATAGCAAATCCGTTTCGCAATAACGGCTGCCCAGCAGAAATACCAGCGAATCATCAGGCAATGCCTCCACGGCATGCTGCTCGGTAAACGGCGGCCGCCTCTCCGGCTCCGACGACACCTCGAGCACCGCACTCGTCGACAATGCAAACCGCCCCTGCGGCGCCACGACACGGCTGCATAGATTGCCAAAGCCGTCCCGATACTGCCTGATCGGCACCGGCGGATCGACCGCCAGCAAATCTCCACTCAGCACGTCCGTCGCGTGCGAAAAGTGCGTGTTCAACATCAACATCATCGGCGTCGGTTGCACGCACTCATAGACCAGCTCGTAGCCAACGCGCAATTTCATCACGACACCCTCTTCCAGTTGAAACGTTCAATTGACGCGCCCGGCGAGCAAGCTGAGTTGACGCTCCCAGCTAACACGTTCGATGGGTACCACAGCCCATTCACCCGGCTCGACCCTCACTCGCCTTCGGTCACACTCACATCGACCTGCAAACCGCGAAACGAATGCGGCGCGCCATGCCATGTGCCCCACAACGGCAACGCCTGGTAGTAGTTCCACGCCACCGCTACCCGAATCAGATGGCGATTGCCGACTATGCTATTGGTCGGATCGAAATCGACCCAGCCGGCGCCCGGCAAATAGATCTGCAGCCATGCATGCGTCGCACCGCCGCCTTGCGTTGCGTCGTGCTCGGGCACGAAAAGATAACCGCTGACAAAACGCGCCGCGAGGCCAAGCGAGCGCACCGCGTCCATCATCAGCACCGCGAAATCGCGGCAACTGCCGCTGCGGTTGCGCAAGGTGTCGCCAGGACGGTTCACGCCCTTTTCCGTGCGGCGCACATAAAAAAACGTGCTCTTTATCTCAAGCGTCATCGCGCGCAGCAGCGCCATCGTGCCGCCTGTGCCGTTCTTGCCGCCCGCACCGCCGCCGCCCCGCACGGGAATGAAGCGACGCGCCCACTCGTCCACGTCGCTGTCCGGATACTGGCGGCTGCGCGCGTTCACGAGATCCGACGCTTCCTCGTTGGTGTACGCGAACGGCCAATTCACCGCATACGGTTCGAGCGCGTAATCGGGCATGGGCGTTTCGAAGTGCTCGAGCGTCGCTTCGCTGTCGAAGCGCAATTCGCTCGCCTTGCCCGCGAAACTCGCGACCGCCACCGAGTTGTCGAAGACATCGTGCAGCCAGTGCAGCCGCGACGGCGTCGGCGTAATCACCAAGCGGTTCGTGACGAGGCGCAAATCGTGGCTGGCGCGCGGGTGGAACATCATCCGGTGCTCACCGAACCGCACGGGTTCCGAGTAGCGGTAGACGCTGACGTGACGCACCGTGAAACGCTGGGGCTCAGTCATCTGACAGGCCGATGGATGCAACTGGGTTCGTCCTGAGCATCACGTTCACGCTGGTAAAACCGCTGCCGTAGCAGGCGCTCAGCGCCCGGCACGGTTTGATCCTGAATGAGCCACGGCCATGGTTTGGCGTGGTGGGTGCTGTCATCGATAAGTTTTCGATTTCAGCATACACCCGCCATATTGGTTGAATTCACTCATTTGGCGGCAGCGCCGCTACATGCGGAAAGTTATCAACAGAATCTGTTCGCAAATCTGTGCATAACTATCCAGCAAGATCGGCAAGCTCTTGATACGTCTGTTGTTTTTACCGCGACGTCGAAGTTGGGCAAGCGCGGCGCCTAGCCCATCAATCACGCACCGCGTCAGCCACATGCTCGCGCGCAGCTTCCTGTGAGGCGGGCGCACTGCGCGCTTCCTCACGCCATTGCTGCCGCGAATGCACCATGGTGCGCACGGCGAGGCGCGCCATCTTCACCCAACCCGACGGACGCGGGTCGGCGAGCATGCTGAGCGCGCGCGCATAGTCGAGCGTGAGGCCGGGAGTCCACGCCATCGTCGCAGCGCGTTTGCGAAGTTGTGCTGCCACCCACAATTCCGGCGTCGTGATCACGCGCAAAAATGGCCGCCAGCCGCCGAGGTTGCCCCATACGCGCGCCGACGCGCCTTCGATCGCCGCTTCCAGCGCGCGCGATACGCTGCTTGAACAGTTACGGTGCGTCAGGTTGTAGGTCGTGTCCTCACGATAGGTGTCCCAGAAGCGGCGCAGGCGCGCCGGATCGTAATTGCGAATGCGCACCTGAACCGTCGACGGACACCATGCCTTCGATTCGGTCGGGTAATCGGGCTGGAATACACCGGGCACGTCGTTCTCGCGCGTCGCGCGCAGCAGCCGCGCAAAATCGTCGGGCGAACGATCGATCTCGACACCCGGATACAAGCTGACGTAGATGCCCTCGGGCGATTCGAGCGCGGCATGTCCGGTCGAAATCACACCGTTACGATCCACCGCCGCGATGTAGCGATCGACGATCAACTGCCGCCGCGTCTCGCCCTTGGACGAGCCCACCGGCGTCCACACATGGACGGTCAACGCGTCTTCATCAGCGGTGGGCGGGCCGTCCCATTCGGCCGCGTTCAACCGGTCGGGAGCAACCGCACTCGCGGCAGAGTTGGCTGCATCGGCGCTGGCATCATCCGAAGCAACCGCGGGATTCGACACGAGACGCCGCACGCGCGTACTCAGCAAAATCATGTTCCAGCCGCCGAACATCAAGCCGAGGCCGAGGCAGTACGGCACGGTGCCTACATAGTGCGTCGGATACGGCTGATAGAAGAAAACCGCCAGCGCGATTTCAACGCCCCCGCCGATCATCGCGAGCCGCCACGTGCGATAGCGGACGACCTTCGCGGAGACGATCTGCAGCAGACCGTCAGCCAGAAAGAGCGTGCCGAAGATCATCGACAGAATGAAATTGCCGTGATGATGGCCCGCGAGAATCAGCGCCGCCGCAAAGCAGAATGCGAAGCCCTTCACATAGCGCAGCGTGCGTTGCCCACCCATGCCGGTCCAGGCAACGGCCAGCGTGGCGAGCCCTTCGAGCAGCAGCAATAGCGCAAACGGCGTGATCGGGAAATAGAGCGCGCTATCGAGTGCGTCGATGAACACCACCACGCCGAGCACCAGGCTCACCCAGCCGATCAACTGCAACGACCGCCAGCGCGTGCGCAGATAATCGACACCTAGCAGGATCATAACCAGTCGAACCATCGCGAGCTCTCCGTGATCGATGCGCCGTTCTGATCGCAATCTTAACCAAATTCACCGTACCGGCGTAGCACGGTCCGGTGTAGCGGCGATCTGTGCGTCAAGCCGCTTTCACGCCGCGCCACTTCGCGTATGCATGGTGCATCGACGCCACACGATCGCGGCGAGATCGTCAGACGTACTTGTGACGCTCGTGCCGATGCGCCTTCGACGGACGTGCGCCGCGCTTGCTCGCACTTGCGGCTGCGTGCGGTTCATCGTGCGGCATGACGCGCGGGGCGGCATAAGGACCCTTCTGCAACACGGCGGGGCTTTGCAGGGCGGCCGCGCTGTGCGGTGCGGCCGATGAAGCTTGTACAGCGGGCAATGCCCCCGTTGCGGCGTCGATCATCTTCTGCAGCTCATCCTGCGCGTAAGCAGGCAGCGGCGCGGGCGGATACGTGGCGTCGGCAGCCATGGCAGGGGAAGTGGTGAAGGCGGCGCAAGCAAGGCCGAGGGCGAGCATCAAGTGAGCGATTTTCATGTCGAGTCCTGGTCAGGATGACGCGGCTCGCATGATGAGAAGTGGGGCGCGCGTCGATGGATCGGAAGGTTCCTGACGGCTTGCACCGTCAGCACAAGCAGTGTGACGGCCGGGACATGATGGGTAAATTTTATTAAGCCAGATTCAGATAGGCATAATCTGGCTTAATAAGTGCCGGCGCGATGTAGTCTCAACGCGCCGGCCTGGAACGGATAAATTCGGCTCAGGCGAACTTCACTCAGGCCAACGTAACTCGGGAAACGTCACTCAGGCAGCCGCGGCTTGCGGCATTTCCACGCCCTGCTCGCCACCCAGCGCGTCGAGCAGATCGCACAGCATGCGGTCGAGTTCGGCGGTCATCAGCGTGACGTCGGAATCGAAGCGCTCGTCGTCGTTCTGCGCGGTGGGGTCGCTCGCTTCCTTGAGAACGTCGAGCGGCGCGATGCGCTTGATTATCAAAGAAGGCGTCAGCACGAACGACACGCGATCGTTCCACGTCATCGCGAGTCGCATGCATTGCTTGCCGGCTTCGATGTGACGGCGCATATCTTCGGCATCCAAAGTATGCCCGACGTAGCGCACGGTCGCGTTGCCTTCCGACGGCGAACGCAATTCGGTGTCCTGGTCGAGCGTGAAGCCGGCGGGACCTTCTCCGGAAAGCAGCCATTCGGTCATCGCCGCAACCGGCGATTGCGTGACGCGCACGGTGCCGAGCGGCAGTTGATCGATCGACTTCACCAGCAGACCGCGCACTTCGTCGGCGACTGCTTGCGAGCCCGCATCGATCACGAGCCAGCCATTTTTGGTGTCGATCCACACACGCGTGTCGCGGCGGATGCTGAAGGCGCGCGGCAGCAGTTCGTCGGTCACCTGCTCCTTGAGTTCGCGCATCTGCTTGCGGCCGGGTTTAAAGCCCTGCTGCTCTTCAAGTTCGAGCGCGCGCGCCTTGGTCACTTGCGTGACGACCGAAGCCGGCAGCAGTTTCTTTTCGGCGCGAAACACCAGCAGCATCTGGCCATTGAGCGAATACACCAGCGAGTCGTTGTCGCGCGGCGACGCCCAGCCGTGGCTTTGCATCTCGACGGTATTGCCCGGCGCAAACGCGTACGGGGCGAGCCATTTCTCCATTTGTTCAGGGGTGACGGACCACGGAGCGGGAAGACGGTGCAGCTGAAGGTTTTTGAACCACATGGGCGGGGTCTTGTACGGGCAAAGCGCGTCATTCTATATGACGGCGAAGATCGCGCGTTCGGGCACATACCCGCACGCCCTGCACCGAAGCGACACCACCGCAAGGTCGCGGCGGCTCGCCACTGGCGTCGACCGGATTACGCGCGTTGGTGTCCATAGTGGTTTGCCGCATCAGTCTTAGGGCGCGCTTTACGTTCAAATCACCTAGACTTTTTGACAGGCGCGCGACATAGACGGAGGCGGCCATGGCCGATGAAACCGCACCCTGGCAAATGGTGGAGTACGAGGGTTTCGAAATTCACGTGGCACCCTTCCTGAAAAACCCGCCCGACGCGGCGAAGCCGTCAGCTGTGCCTGACAACCGCTGTACGTACGTCGGTTACGTGTGTCATCCGGGCGCCGATCCGACTCTTCCCGGGCATGCGGTGCCGTTCCATGCGGACGGCGAAGAGAGCTTCGCCAGCGTGGAAGACGCGCTCTACGAAGGGGTGCATGTGGGGCGCAGCATCGTCGACGGCACGCACCCGGATTTGACGGTGCTGCCGCTCGTGACGGGCGGCGTGTAACGCGCGCTTCAGCTCAGCTCGCGCGAGGCCACCGCCGGGTTTCCGCCGCTAACACGCAGGCAAGGACAGGACAGATGTGCGCGCAAGCACGCACATCTGCTTCAACTGAACGCGCGCTTGATACGCGACTTGAGCAGCGCGCGCCGCAAACGGCCGGTCCGCTCGGGTTCGCTGACCGCCTGAGCGCCTTCCACCGCCGTGCCGCGCCGCAGAAAATAACGATCGAAGGTGGCTTGCGTCATGCCCCACTTGTTCAGGAACTGGCGGCGCCCATCGTTCTTGACGACCTTGCCGGTGCTCTTCTGCTGGAAGTGATAAACCAGACTGTCGCCAACCCCAAGGAACACCCGGCAACCGGCGTCCCACAGCTTCATCGAGAAGTCGTTGTCGCTGCTCATGCCCGGGCTTAACTCGCTGCTATAGCCGCCAACCTTGAACCACCAGTCGCGATGCACGAGCGTCGGTGGCCACGTGGCGCCACGCCAGTCGGCACGCACGAGTGTCGGCGTGGCAGCCACCAGGTCGTCGGCGCGAAAATTTTCCACGTCGCGGCCGAAGTTTTGCACGACGACGCACGGGTTGCCTGAGTCGACCGGTTCGATCATCGTGCCGGACAGCAAGAACAGATTGTCGGCCGGCATCTGCGCGAGGCGCTTGACGAGCGCGTCGTCCCAGCCGGGACAGCAATACATGTCGTCGTTCATGTAGACGATGTAGTCCTGCGTGGCGCGCGCCGCCGCGATATTCACCGCGTGACAGATGCCGATGTTGCCGGGCGATGCGGTGTGTTCGATACCCTCGTCGCGCACCCAGGCCAGGGTGCCGTCCGAGCCGTCGTTCACGTGCACGATGATCTGATGCGCATGCGTGGAATGACGCCGCAGGCTCTCGATCACGAGCCGCAGGTAAGGCAGATTGTTCCAGGTCGGGATGATGATTGAGAACATCGATTCGGTCCGTTGAGCTTGCCGTCGGCGCAAGCGCGGTTCAACTCCGCATTGGCAATCCGGCGTGGTGCAGTGCAATGCAATTTAAATGGCCGCCGTCCCGGCGACCTCGTTCGGAAGCGGCGTCGGAGGATCGCTGGCGGCGTGCGTGCCTGCGGGCGCCGTGGGAACCTAACACCGCTCAGGTGGCCCAAATAGCGTCGCACATCAGTTTCGCCGGGGATTGTACCGCCGCCGACCGCCCACACGACAAATACCACGGCTCCGCCGCCATGGCGGCCGTCTTTGGGCAGATCGTCGAGTGCAAGGTGACACCGATTGCCGTGCGCCACGGAAGCGCGACTTACCATGTGTGTCGGCAAGCATTTTGCAAGGGAACGCACGGTTATAATCGCGATCGCTCTACCGTCTTAAAAAATGCACCCAAGGGTCCGGCCATAGCAACTCCACCACCGGAACGGTAGTGTTCTTACATATTGTTGCCTTATGATTTTTGCTCCCAGTCTGGTCTGGCTCAGCACAGTTCTGCTGTTTTTCGCGCCCGCGGTCAATCTCGTGTGGCGCGGCGGCACGGGCTACTGCTTTTTCGCGATTCTCGCGTTGGCGCTCGGCGCCGCCGTGGCCAACCGGCGCATGCCAGGCTATTTCTCCGGCCTGCGCACCTACCGTTGGTTCACCATCGGCATGCTGGCTTTCGTCGTAGCAATCGCCGTCCAGCAAGCCCTGTTCGGTTATTGGCTGCCGCGTCAGTTCGACGCGTTGTCGCGCTTCGTGCTTGCCCTGCCGGTCTTCCTGCTGCTGCGGCAATTGCCGTCCCGCCATTTACGCGTAATCGGCTGGGGGTGTGCGGCCGGTGCGCTGGCGGTGGGCATCTGGGCGCTCGTCGATCAACCCGCCGGCGGCTGGACAGACGCGAATCGTCTGAACAATTCTTATACGAATGCGATTCCGTTCGGCGACACCGCGTTGCTGCTCGGCTTTCTGTCCGTCTTCACGTTGGGCTGGGACAAGCCGCGTGACTGGCGGGTATTAGGGATTCGCCTGCTGGCGCTGGTGGGCGGCGGCTACGCGTCGTATCTGTCAGGCAGCCGCGGCGGCTGGCTGGCCGTGCCCGTGTTCATCGTGCTTCTCGCCATGCAGTATCAGTGGTACGCGCAAAAAAAGCGTCTCCTGATAGCGACGCTGGCGATCGTGATCGGCGCGGGTGCGCTGCTGTCGACCGAGCGCGTTCAGAAGCGCCTAGGCGAAGTGACGAACGATGTTTCGATGATGCATCAGGGCGAAGACTACACGTCGGTGGGCCTGCGCTTCCAGTTGTGGAATGCTTCGGGGCTGATCTTTATGCATCATCCGCTGTACGGCGTCGGCAAGGGGCGTCTGGTGGACGAACTGGGTCTGCTGGCCAAGCGTGGCGAAGTGAAGGCCGAGATCGTCAACGAACGCGCTCATAGCGACTTTTTCTCGACCCTCGCCGAGATGGGCGCCATCGGCGTGATGTGCCTGTTGCTGTTCTACTTCGGCATCTCCGTGTACTTCTGGCGCCACAGGCTCTCGAGCGATCCGTCGATTCGCGCGGCGTCCTATGCGGGTCTGGCGGTCGCCACCAGCACGGTGATTTTCGGGCTGACCATCGACGTCCTCGTGCCGATCATGGTCACCGTGCTGCTCGCGCTGCTGGTCGCTACGTTCCTAGCGGTGATCGATGCGCGCAAGCGCGAATTGGCTACGGCGCCACCGGCAGGGTCACGCGCCGCCCGTCAAACCGCTACCGACGTCAAGGCCTGAATTCGAGCACGGCGTAAGGCTGACTTCGGTCCGGCCTCGCCCAGCTCAAAGCCGGCGTCAAGCTGACTTCGGCCCAATCCAGCTTCAGCTTCACCCCGACCTCAGCCGCGCCCGGCATCCGCGCGCGGCGCGGCAGGTTCAACGTGTAAACAGCGCATACAGCGCGGCGACATGAGCATCGACGCTCGGGTCGTAGACCAGGCTGCGCTGCGGTTCGGCGATGCGCGCGTCGCCGCTCCGCACACGCTCCACCGCTGTCTCAATGGCGCGCTCGAAGCTGCCCGCAGACTGCCGCGAAAACGCGATCTTCGCCGCGCCGGTGACGGTCTCCGCCGATCCGACGTTGTCGGCGATCACCAGCGGCGTGCCGCACATCACCGACTCGACACCCACCAGACCGAACGGCTCGTACGCCGAGGCCACCACGGTGAAATCCGCCGCGGCGAACAATTTTTCGATCTCTTTGCAGTACCCGACATAGCGAATCGTGTCGCTGGTTTTCGGCACGGGGCGACCCGCCACCACCAGGCAGACCGGCAGCGTGGTCTGCGCAAAAAACGCTTCCAGCAAGGGATAACCTTTGCGTTCGTGACTGGTCGACGAAAACACGAAGATCACGCGGTCGTCGGGCAGATCGAACTGCCGGCGCACCGCCGCACGTTCGACCTCGTTCAGCGGTTGGAAGCGCGTTGTGTCGACGGGCGGATAGAGCACGTCGATACGGTCGGCCGGCACGCCGTAAAAGCGTTGCAACTCGCGGCTCATCAATTGCGAATGCGCGACGATCGAACGCGCCTCCGAATAGACGCGCCGCTCCAGGTCGATCTGCCATTCGTCGCTACGGCGCGCGGCGCGGCCGGCAGCCTCGAGCGAACCCGGATGCGTGCCGCCGCACAACGCGACATCGGCATGCGTCGAGTGATTGATCGAGAAGACACACGCCGGACGGTGCCGTTTCAGCCGTTGCTTGAGACGCCAGTCGAACGCCAGATTGCGAAGCTTGCGCGGCGCCCAGCGAACATTGAGCGGCTGAGCGTCGATCCATGCCGCCTCTGGCAGCGAGCGGTCGATCTCGCGGGCGAACAGCGTCGGACGCAGGCCCATCCGATGCAAGCCGGCGATCACATCACGCGTGTAGCGTTCGGCGCCGCCGCTGTTTTTCAGCGCCTGGGCGGTCAGGGCGATATCGGTGACAGGGCGCCGGGTCGGGTCGGACAAGGATCGATTCTCTGTGAGGCGCCCGCGCGGCGGAGCACCGTGCGGCCTGGATTTCGGGACAGCGGCAATTGTAAAGGATGGGCGTGGGGGCACGACATGAGGCGGCCCTCCCGTCACCGACTAGAATCTAGCCGAACCCGCACACCCCCTACTCCATGACCTGTCGGTTGCCACCGCGCGTGAAAACTGTGCCGGGTAAGTGAAAAATTGCTGCCACAGCGCGGGAAAGAATCCGGCCGTTCCTGAAAGACCAAGCGTGTGAGAACAGACGTCTGACAGGAATGGGCTAAAATTTCTCAGCCTTTCGCAAGCGGTTAGAAAGCGGCAAATATCCATTAAAACCCGGCCATGTCGAAAGTCTCCATCGTTGTGCCCTGCTTCAATCAGGAAGAATTCATCGCAGACGCCCTCGAATCTGTCTTGCGCCAGTCCTATAGCGACTGGGAATGCATCATCGTGAATGACGGGTCGACTGACGGCTCCGAGGCCATCATCGAGCAGTACGCAAAGAAAGAGCCCAGGTTCATCTCCCTTAACAAGGAAAACGGCGGCGTCGCGGCAGCACGAAACTTCGGCTTCGCGCAGGCAAAGGGCACGCTTTTCGTGCCGCTCGATGGCGACGACATGCTGCACCCTGACTTTCTGCAACGCGCCGTCGGGTGCTTCACCGCGCATCCGGATACCGATCTTGTCCACACAAAGGCGAAGCGCTTTGGCGAAAACCGCAAGGTGTGGCGTTTGCCTGAATACAGCTATGAAAAGCTGCTTTGGCAAAACATGATCGTCAATACGACCATGTATCGGCGCGAAGCGTTTCTGCTCGCGGGCGGCTATTCGCCGGAAATGGTCTACGGCTTTGAGGACTGGGAGTTCTACGTGCGCCTCCTGAGCCCGCAATCCAAGGTCCGCTTTATCGATGCGCCGCTGTACCTCTATCGCATCAAGAAAAGTTCACGATCAACCGAACTGGTTCAATTGGGCAAGGTCGAGGAGTCGCATCGCCTCATCTACGAGCGCAACCGTCCGCTGTATGAGGAGTACACCGCGAACCCGATCAGTGTTTTCGGAAAACGCATGAAAGACTTCGCGCCCTCTTACACGGCGCGCTACAAGCGACAGATCCGCTATGTTCACGCGGCGTACTGGGCCGTGATTGCGGGCCTGCTTGGGGTCGGCATTCTGCTCGTCCGGTAGTCAGACATGACCGATAGCCCGTCGACAAACCTTGCGCCCGCAGCGTCGGACACGCACCGCCCGCTGGTATCGATCCTGCTGATCGCCTACAACCAGGAAAAGCAGATTACCGACGCAGTGCGCAGCGCGCTCGCACAAACCTATGCGCCGCTCGAAATCATCATCTCGGACGACGCCTCCAGCGACGCCACGTTCGCCGCGATCGAAGCCGCGATCGCCGGCTACAACGGGCCGCACAAGGTGATCGCACGTCGCAATGCGGCCAACCAGGGCATCAGCGCGCATCTCTCGCAAATCGCGCAAATGGCTCAGGGGGAACTGCTCTTCATAGCCGCGGGCGACGACATGTCCGCACCGAACCGCTGTGAGCGGGTGGTCGACTTCTGGCTCGCGCGCGATCGCCGGCCCGACCTGATCGCCACCGACCTCGCGGACATGGACGAAGCGGGCCATGTTCACGAACGGATGACGCCAACCGAACTCGACACCTATCGCAGTTTCGACGACTGGCTCGCCAGCCGCCCGTGGCTCATCGGCGCCGCGCACACATGGTCGCGGCGGCTGTTCGAGCGCTTCGGACCCATGCTGCCGGGCGCCGCCGCGGAAGATCAGATTATGGTGCTGCGCGCGATCCTGTCAGGCGGGGCCGCGAGTCTGCGCGAGCCATTGGTGCACTACCGGCGCGGCGGACTGTCGCGCAAACGCCGCTATGGATCGGTGGATGAGTTGATTGCACGCATGCGCCAAAGCAATCGCTATGGGCTCGCGGAACTCGCGCAGTTGCAGCGCGACGCCGAGATCGCCGGTGTGGGCGAACGCATGCGCGCGGCGATGGCGCCCAAGCTCGCACGCGAACAATTCATTCACGCGATGTTCGAAGCCGGCGGCCTCGGGGAACGTATCGGGCTGCTCGCACGCAGTCCCAACGTGAAGCTCGGATTGCGCATCCGCATGTTTCTGTACGCGACATGTCCGGCAGTCTACGCGCCGGGAATCTGGCTCAAGCGAATCGTGCGGAAGAACGGCCGCTGAAGCTGGCACTTTTCGGGGAGCGGATACGAGGCGCGCGGGAGATGCTGGGATTGTCTGCCGGCAGCAGCCGGTGGGCGCCGGTCGTGGCGCTGCCCGTCCAGTTGTGTCGACGTGCGTGACGTGGAATTTGGCCAGGCCCGGCCGGCTCCGGGCACATTGCGCCGAATCGGGTCCGATCAGCTCGAATCAGAGCTGGATCAAACTGAATTCGGGCAAATCAGCCCGAATCAGGCCGGCCATGCCGAGTCAGGCCAAGCCTGATCAGGCTGCATCTTGCTGGAACTGAATGCGATGCAGATGCGCGTACAGCCCATTTTGCGCCAGCAGCTCGCGATGGCTGCCGCGCTCAGCGATACGCCCTGCTTCCATCACCAGAATCCGGTCAGCGCGTTCGATAGTCGACAAACGGTGCGCGATCACGAGGGTGGTCCGGCCCTTCATCAAGGTCTCCAGCGCCGCCTGAACATGGCGTTCGGATTCCGAATCCAACGCCGAAGTGGCTTCGTCGAGAATCAGGATCGGCGCGTCCTTGTAGATCGCGCGCGCGATCGCCAGACGCTGGCGTTGGCCACCCGAGAGCATCATGCCGTTGTCGCCGACCAGCGTATCGATGCCATTGGGCATCGCCTCGACGGTGTCCCACAGGTTCGCCGCACGCAGCGCCGCCCTGACCTTGTCCCCATCGGCCGTCTGCCCATAGGCGACGTTGTTGGCCACCGTGTCGTTGAACAGCACCACGTCCTGACTCACCATCGCGATCTGGCTGCGCAACGCGTGCAGGTTGTATTCCGGCAGCTCGACGCCGTCGACCAGAATCGCGCCGCCGGTCGGATCGAAAAAGCGCGGCAGCAAATTCACCAGCGTGGTCTTGCCGCTGCCCGATGGGCCCGCCAGCGCGACCATTTCGCCCGGCGCCACCTTGAACGACACGTGGTCGAGCGTGTGACGGTTGTGCGTGGCGTTGCTGCCGTAAGTGAACGATACGTCGCGGAACTCCACTTCGCCGCGGGCGCGGTCGAGCGGCTTGCCACCGCCCTCGGGTTCAGACGGCTCGTCGATCAGGCCAAAAATCAATTCACACGCCGTCATACCGCGTTGCAGCGGCTGATTCACGTCCATCAGGTGCTTGAGCGGCGAAATGATCAGCAGCATCGACGTGACGAACGCCACAAAGCCGCCGACGGTGGTTTGATCCGACGACGACTGCACGACCGCGATCGTAATCACCACGGCAAGCGCAATCGACGCGAGGAACTGCGTCAACGGTTGCGCGAGGCCGCCGGAGACGGTCATGCGCATGGCGTAGCCGCGCAGACGCTTGCTCATCGCCGTGAAGCGGTCCGTCTCGTACTGCTCGCCGTTGTGCACCTTGACGACCTTGTAGCCACCCACCGTCTCTTCGACGATGTACGACAGTTCGTTGGTCAGCAGTTGATGCTCGCGGTTCAGACGCCGCAAACGGCGGTTGATCTTGCCCACCAGCCAGCCGATCCCCGGCAGCAGCACCGCGACGATCAGCGTCAGACGCCAGTTCAGGTAGAACAGATAACCCAGCAGGAAGACGACGGTCAGCGAATCGCGCACCAGCGTGACCATCACGCTCAACAGCACGTTGAGAATCTGGTTCACCTCGAAGACGATCGCGTTGATCACCGTGCTCGCGGTTTCGCGCTGAAAGAACGCCACGCTCGTGTGGATCATGCGGTCGAACATCTTCAGACGCAGTTCGAGCAGAATCTTGTTCGACACGTAGGCGAGCAGATAGCCGGATGCGTATTGCGACACGCCCCGAACCAGCGCAAGGCCGATGACCGCGGCCGGTACGAACCACTTGGCGTTGTCGCTGGCATGCGCGCCGAAGCCCTTGTCCAGCAGCGGCTTGAGCAAGGCGGGGATCGCCGCGTCAGTGCTGGCGCTCACCGCCATTGCGATGATCGCGCCGATCACCACCCACATCAGCGGCTTGATATACGGCCACAAGCGTCGAAAGACGACGGCAGGTGACGATGCCTCACCTGAACCGATGGGTTTGCTTAACGTTGGCTTCGCGCTCAAGGAATCCTCTGGGAATGCGGGACAGCATCCGCGCAGCGGGCGGAATGCCTGACGCGCGGAATATCAAAAAACAGCATTGTAAACGGTTGCGGATCATGGCCGGCGGTTATGGAACGGCCGGTTTCGACCGTTGCCGATGCGCTGTGTATACTTGCGCGACCTAATCCGTCACCCTGCACCCTCCACGCAATTCAGGTATGCAAGAAACCACCCTCGGCGTCGCCATCATCACCAAAAACGCGGCGGCGCGACTGGCCGAGTGCCTGCAGGCCGTGGCTTTCGCCGATCAGATCGTCGTGATCGACGGCGGCAGCACCGACGGTACCGCGGACATCGCCCGAGCGCACGGCGCGCGCGTGCTCGAGCAAACCGACTGGCCGGGTTTCGGTCCGCAAAAAAACCGCGCCGTGGACGCGCTCACCACCAGCTGGATTCTCTCGATCGACGCTGACGAGATCGTCTCGCCGGAACTGGCGGCGGCGATCCGCGCGGCGCTGGCCGCTCCCACCGCCGACGTCTATGCGGTGGACCGGTTGTCGAGTTTTTGCGGCCACTGGATTCATCACAGCGGCTGGTACCCGGACTGGATTCCGCGCCTGTTCAAACGTGGCGCAGCGCGTTTCTCCGACGACCTCGTGCACGAGCGACTGGTGTTCGACGCGCCGTCGCAGCGCCTGACCGGCAAGCTGATGCACTACTCGTACGAGGACTTCGAAGGCGTGTTGCGCAAGCTCGACGCGTATTCGACTGCGGGTGCGCAGCAACGTCATGCGGCAGGCACGCGCGGCAGTTTCGGCAAAGCGCTCGGGCGTGGCGCCTGGGCCTTCGTGCGGACTTACGTGCTGCGACGTGGCTTTCTCGACGGCCGCGCGGGGTTCATGATCGCGGTGTTTAACGCGGAGACGGTGTACTACCGGTTTTTGAAGCTGGCGCGACTGGGAGAGAAGACGCGGCGGTAGCGGTCAGAGCTTGTTGACGGGAGCCGACCGCTCAGTGCCGGCGCCCTGCATTCGTTGGCCACTTGCAAGCGGCAAGTAGCATGGTCTGAACAACCATAACGTCATGGCCACCGCTTGCCAGCGGTTTTGCCCACGCAACCGCGCGGGCAAACCAGACATCAATAAACGATTTCGATCGAGCTTCCGGCAAACTCGCCGCGCAAGGCCGCGAGCAGTTCGTCAGTAGGCTTGACGCGCCACGCATCACCCAGACGCATTTCGCCTTGCGCATTCTCGCTGCGATAGACCACCTGCACGGCGAGGCCGTTCGGAATCTGCACAGCCTGGCGCTGGCCACCGCCGCCATAGCCACCGCCGTTGCGGCCACCCCCTCCGCCATTGCCACCCCGCGATGGCGCCGCCGGCGCCGGTGCGGCTGGTGGCTCGTCCTTACCCGCGCTATGCGCTTCGAGCACGCGCCGCAATGCCGACGCGTCCGCATTACCGTTCATCTGCACCTTCACGGCTTCTGCATAACGGCAGCGGGCACGGCCGAGATCCATCACCGTATCGACCGTGAAGCGGATGCCGCCCGTGAACGCGTCGTTACGCGCCGAACCTTGCACGACCAGCAGTTCGTCTTCCTTGAACAGCTGCTTGTGAGCCTCGAACGTCTCGTTGAAGACGGTCACTTCGCATTGACCGGTGCCGTCGTCGAGCAGCGCGATCAGCATCTTGCCTCGCTGGGTCATCTGCGTGCGCAGCGACGCGATCACGCCCGCGACCAGCTTGTCGCGCCCTTCCTTCAGCTCGCCGATCTTCTGGCGCACGAAACGGCGCACTTCGTTCTTATAGGCATCGAACAGATGGCCCGACAGGTAGAAGCCGAGTGCGCCCTTCTCTTCCTGCAGCTTCTTCTTTTCCGGCCATTCCGGCTCGTCGATCAGTTCGTGACCCTGAGACGGCGCATCACCCATATCGAACAGGCCCGCCTGCATCGCGTTGGCGCTTGCCTGCTCGGCGGCTTCCATTGCCAGCGAGACGGAGGCGATCAGTTGCGCGCGATTCGCATGCAACGTATCGAACGCACCGGCGCGGATCAAGGCTTCCACCGTCCGCCGATTGACGATCCGGCGGTCGACCCGGTTGCAGAAATCGAAGATGTCGATGAACGGACCCTCTTCGCGTGCGCGCAGGATTTCTTCGATCGCGTTCTGACCACTGCCCTTGATCGCGCCGAGACCGTAGCGGATCGTTTTCGACCGTTTGCCGTCCGCTTCCGCGACCGGCTCGAAACGGTACGCCGACAGATTGACGTCCGGCGGCAGCACGTCCATCTTGTTCGTGAGGCAATCCTCGAACAGGATTTTGACCTTGTCCGTGTCGTCCATGGCGAGCGACATATTCGCCGCCATGAATTCAGCAGGATGGTGCGCCTTCAGCCATGCGGTGTAGTACGCAAGCAGCGCATACGCCGCCGCGTGCGACTTGTTGAAGCCGTAGCCCGCGAACTTCTCCATCAAGTCGAAGATTTCGTCGGCTTTCTCGCCGGTCAGCCCGTTTTTCGAGGCCCCCTGGCGGAACAGCTCGCGATGCTCGGCCATTTCCTCGGCCTTCTTCTTACCCATCGCGCGGCGCAGCAAGTCGGCGCCGCCGAGCGAGTAACCGCCGATGATCTGCGCCATCTGCATCACCTGCTCCTGATAGACCATGATGCCGTAGGTCTCTTTCAGGACAGGTTCGACGCGCGGATCCGGATACTCCACCACTTCGCGGCCGTGCTTACGCGCACAGAAGCTCGGGATCAGGTCCATTGGGCCCGGACGGTACAACGCGACCAGCGCGATGATGTCCTCGAAGCGGTCAGGCTGCGCGTCTTTCAGCATGCCTTGCATGCCGCGGCTTTCCAGCTGGAACACAGCGACCGTGTTCGCTTTCTTCAGGATTGAGAACGACGCCGCGTCGTCGAGCGGCACCTGCGCGAGCGACCAGTCTTTCTTCGACGGATCGAGACGGCGGATATAGCGCTCGGCCCAGTCGAGAATCGTCAGCGTGGTCAGACCCAAAAAGTCGAACTTCACGAGGCCGACGGCTTCGACGTCGTCCTTGTCGTACTGGCTCACGACGCCGCTTTCGTCGCCCTGCGTGTAGAGCGGGCAGAAATCGGTCAGCTTGCCGGGCGCGATCAGCACGCCACCGGCGTGCATACCGACGTTACGCGTGAGGCCCTCCACGCGCTGCGCGAGTTCGAGCAGCTGATGCACTTCGTCTTCGTTGTCGAAGCGCTCCTGCAAGAGCGGCTCTTCCTTCATCGCGTCGGCGATGGTGACGTGTTTGCCCGGCTTGAACGGAATCAACTTGGCGATGCCGTCGGTGAACATGTAGCCGAGATCGAGCACGCGGCCGATATCCCGTACCGCTGCCTTCGCCGCCATCGTGCCGAAGGTGGCGATCTGCGACACGGCGTCCGCGCCGTACTTCTCCTTCACGTACTGAATCACACGGTCGCGGCCGTGTTGGCAGAAGTCGATGTCGAAGTCGGGCATGGAGACCCGTTCCGGATTCAGGAAACGTTCGAACAGCAGGTTGTAGCGCAGCGGATCGAGGTCGGTCACGCCGAGCGCATACGCGACCAGCGAACCGGCGCCCGAGCCCCGGCCCGGACCGACCGGCACGCCGTTGTTCTTGGCCCAGTTGATGAAGTCCGCAACGATCAGGAAGTAGCCCGGGAAGCCCATCTTGATGATCGTGCCGCACTCGAATTCGAGGCGCTGGTAATACGTTTCGCGCTGCGCTTCGCGCTCCGCCTCAATCGGATACAGTTGTTCGAGACGCTTTTCGAGGCCCTCTTTTGACAATTGCACGAGGTAGTCGTCGAGCGACATACCGTCGGGCGTCGGGAAGAGCGGCAGCTTCGGCTTGCCGAGTTCGAGCGTCAGGTTGCAGCGCTTGGCGATTTCGACACTATTGGCGAGCGCCGACGGAAGATCCGCGAACAGCCCCACCATCTCTTCTTGCGTGCGGAAATACTGCTCAGACGTAAAGCGCTTCGAGCGGCGCGGATTCGCCAGAATGTCGCCTTCGGAAATACACACGCGCGCTTCGTGCGCGGTGAAATCGTCCGGCGTCATGAACTGCATCGGGTGGGTGGCCACCACCGGCAATTTCAGCGACGCCGCGAGCGCAACCGCCTGCTGCACGTACTGCTCGCCGCCCGGCTGACCACTGCGTTGCAGTTCGATATAGAACCCGCCGGGGAACACCTTCGCCCAATGCAAGGCGTTGCGTTTGGCCGCTTCTTCATTACCAGCGGCGAGCGCGAGGCCAATGTCGCCCTGTTGCGCACCCGACAGCGCGAGCAGGCCTTCACCCAGCCCGGATTCGAGCCAGCCGGCTTCGACTTCCGCGCGACCGCGATACTGGTTGGTGAGTGATGCCTTACTCAGCAGCTCGCACAGATTCAGATAGCCGCGCCGGTCTTTGACCAGCAGCAGCAGACGCGAAGGCTTATCGCGGTCGTCCGGATTGGTAATCCAGACGTCGCAGCCGGCAATGGGTTTGACCCCTTTGCCGCGGGCTTCCTTATAGAAACGGACGAGGCCGAACGCGTTGCCGAGGTCGGTAAGGGCGAGCGCACCCTGACCGTCTTTGGCGGCGGCCTTGACGACGTCGTCAAGACGCACGATGCCATCGGCAATCGAGAATTCGGAGTGGACGCGGAGATGAACGAAGCGGGGATCTGACATGGGCGACATTGTAACTCCACCCTCCCGGAGTTTTCAGGCCAAAGCCGCGCGTTAGCCGTCCGGCTTAGGACGAAAACGCGAGCGCACCGTACACCGGCGTTGTGCAGACGGTGGACGGTTTCGTTGGTCGGGCGCGAGCGGAGGCGCTTCATGCGCTTGAACGGACCTGCCGGAGAAAAGCCGGCGGTATTTCGCTCGCCAAAGCGCGTGGCCCGGCGCAAGCCCCGGTGCAAGCGCGGAAACGAGCGCCATGCGAGTTTGCTAGCGGTTTGCGCTGCCGCAAGGGGTTAGCCATTCGGCCGAGTCGGCCAAAGCGCCAGCTTGAGGGATAATACGGGTTTCGCCCTTTTCGACGTGGCCGCGCCGCATGGAGTTTGGGTGCAGGCGTTTCAATGCGCCCCATTTTCCGCGCCGCCACGTCTTACCGCTGGACACACATGAGTATCGTCAATCTCGCCGCGTATCATTTCGCGACTATCGAAGACACCGCCGCATGGCGCCCGCTCGTCACGGAGCGCTGCAATACGCTCGGCTTGCGCGGCACCGTCCTGCTCGCGCCTGAAGGCATCAACCTGTTTGTCGCCGGCGCGCGCGAAGCCACGGACGCCTTCATCGACTACATCCGTCACGACGCGCTGTTCGAAGGCAAGTTCGTCAATCTGCAGTTTAAGGAGAGCCTGTCGGACAAGCAGCCGTTCACTCGCATGCTGGTCAAGCTCAAGCGCGAAATCATCACGATGAAAAAGCCGGCGATCCGGCCGGAGCTTGGCCGCGCGCCGTTCGTCGACGCTCCCACGCTGAAAGGCTGGCTCGACCGCGGCCATGACGACGAAGGCCGCCCGGTCGTCATGCTCGACACACGCAATGCATTTGAAGTGGACGTCGGCACGTTCGACGACGCGCTCGACTACCGCATTACGAAATTCAGCGAGTTTCCCGAGGTAATCGAGCAGAACCGTGCCGACCTCGAAGGCAAGACGGTGGTGTCGTTCTGCACGGGCGGGATTCGCTGCGAGAAGGCTGCGATCCACATGAAGGAAGTTGGCATCGAGAACGTGTACCAACTCGAAGGCGGCATCCTGAAGTATTTCGAGGAAGTTGGCGGCGCGCACTATCACGGCGACTGCTTCGTGTTCGACTACCGCACCGCCCTCAACCCGCAACTTGAGCCCACCGCGACCGCGCAATGCTTCGGCTGCCGCGCGGTGGTGACGCCCGAAGCGCAACAATCGCCGATGTACGTGGCGGGCAAGACGTGTCCGGAATGCCATCCGGACAGCAAGGCGGCACGCGTCGCGTGATAAGCGCGAGCGCCTTCGCGCGATCGCGGCGAGTCCCATCCGCCCCATGACCTATCGTGGACGCTTCGCGCCGTCGCCTACCGGTCCCTTGCATTTCGGCTCACTGGTGAGCGCGCTCGCAAGCTGGCTGGATGCGCGCGCGCATGGCGGAGCGTGGCTTGTGCGCATCGAAGATATCGACGGACCCCGTACCGTACCAGGCGCGGCCGAGGACATTCTGTCGACCCTCGAACGTTTCGGCATGCATGCCGACGAGCCGCCTGTCTGGCAAAGCCATCGTATTGCGCGCTATCAGGAAGCGCTCGAGCAATTGAAGGCTGGCGGCATGCTCTATCCATGCGGCTGCACACGCAAGGAGATTGCCGACTCGCTGCTTCATGCGCACGCGCGCAACACCACGCTCGCCTATCCCGGCACCTGCCGCAACGGCTTGCACGGCAAACCAGCGCGCGCATGGCGCCTGCGCGTACCTGACGACGATGCGGCGGTGATTACATTCGAAGACCGTTGGCAGGGCACGCAGACGCAGAACCTGGCCACCGAGGTCGGCGACTTCGTCCTGAAGCGTGCTGACGACCAGTGGGCGTATCAATTGGCGGTGGTGGTCGACGATGCAGACGCGGGCATAACGCACATCGTGCGAGGCGCGGACTTGATGGATTCAACGGCCCGGCAGATTTACCTGCAACGTTGCCTGGGCGTACCGACGCCGACGTATTTGCACGTACCGGTGGTCACCAACGATCAAGGCGAAAAGCTCAGCAAGCAAAACGGCGCAACCGCACTGGGGCATGAGAGGCCGCTCGACACGCTGATTGCCGCAGTAAAACACCTAGGCTTGGAATTGGACAGCGCGGCGCCCGCTTCGCTGGAGAATTTTCATGCTGCTGCAACGGCAGCATGGGCGCACCGCATGAGTCGCAAAAACATGCGATGAACATCGCAAAGCGCTAACTATAAGTAAGCCCCTCCCAAACCGCGAGCCGTCCTGTCACGTAGACGCCGGAGGCAGCCCCAGCGCTACACGCAATCTTGCCCCGCAATGCAATCGCGGGCAGTCAAGGCACTCCGAGCGCGGAAAACAGATCCCCCGTTATACATCGGAACCCCGCGGGTGACATATCCCCTGCGCGAGGGACCTGAGTACGCGTTGATAGTGACTTCCGCCCACTCAATTTCAGAGTTCTCTGATTTCAAGGTCCTTCCCCGTCACTCTACGCTCGGTGTTGCGACACCAATATCGCCAACACACTGATTAGGCATCCTTTACAAATCATGACCAATCGACGTGCTTTCCTGCGCAGTGGAACATTATCCATATTTGTTACCGGCACCGGGGCCGCGACATTCACTCACGCTGCGCCCGTGGCACCGCCCGCAATACCCACCCAACTGCATGGCTATCGGCTCACAAATGGTGCGACCGCACTTAAGCGCGAGGACGGCGCTTGGGTTTTCTGGGTGCGAATCATCAATCTCGATGACCGGAAAAGCGACATCTCTGCAACCATCCAGATAGCGACAGACCGCGCTTTCAGCCAGATAGTGGACGTTTTACCGGTCACTCTCACTGAAAACAATTCGTTCATCGCACAACCCGCCTATAAGCCCCGCAATACCAACACCCAACTCTATTATCGGTATCTGATCGAAAATAACCCAAAGACTTCCCCTTCCATCAGTGACGTAGTGAATGTTATCGCGCCGTGGGAAAGCACATCGAGGGCAGAATAAAAATGGCAAATACAGAAATAGTGGTCCAGATAGTTGAAAATGGTTCGAATGTGATGAACACATATCAAGCCATACTCTCAGCGTTGCAAACCCCGTCAGACTCGCTATCACTAATATTGAATGGCTCAACGTTAATTGCGGCCGTATCAAACGTCGTAAAAATATTACAACCGATCCGGATAGAGACAAATCTCCTTGTTGCAACATCAGCGCTTGTTAAGATCACAATGGACTGGAAAGATCCCAACAAGAAAGTTCAAGTAGGCGACGTGCTAACGTTGGCCAGCGCCTCGACAACGGTAGCCTTGAATGTACTAGTACTCGCGGAGATCGGCCCTGCGGCGGCCATCGGCCTGTCGGCACTGGTACTTTCCGCTGACTTGCAAGCGATCTTCACGCCGTACGTCAAGTCGCTCACTACTTGGATGCGCATCGTCCCGCTGAACTTGGCCCCTCCCGTTTCAACAGCGAGTTCGTCCCTCTATTGGTCCACTTTCGTTGACGGGACTGGGTACCGCCTTGCAACGTACGATGAAGTGATCATCAACAAAGGACTCTTTATATGCATGAGCAACAAGCAGGTCGTAGGAGGCGCCGGAGTTAGTCCGTATGGATCTCCAGTACCCGGAAGCCTGACTCCGGTAAACGAAGCAGAATATAAAAAGAACTACTGCAAATATCTTGGAGACATGCAACAGGTGAGTGACTGGACCAGCTGGATGGACTATTGTGAAAACACCAAGTTTTAGCGTCCCACTAGTGAAAACACCGATCTCGATAAGAGCGGCGCTCGTCAGCTTTTCACTCGCGTTCCTGTGCGAAGCATACGTGGAATGGCTGAAACTGGTCGACCCTAAAACTACGATAATTGGCTACACCGCGATATGCATTGGCGTGATTGCAAATCTACTCGCCGTCTATTTTTGTTATTCGGGGCGACGCTGGGCACGTGATCTACTTATTCTTATAGCTGCGACCACTCTTGTCTGGACAAAAGTGAATCTCGAATGGCTAAAGGCTGCAGGGCCCCTTCCGGCAATGCTCATTGTGCTTACCGCGTTTCTCCGCTTTGCTGCGGTGATCGCGCTTCGGCGACCAGCATCCAATCAATGGTTCGACGCGAATGGCAGCGGATCAGGGCTTTGGGGCTTCCGCCCCGTTGATAAACCAATAGACACGCGTCGGGTCATGGCACTCAAGGCGGGCGGCGGCATCATGCTGGCCCTCGCACTGCTATCTTTCGTGCCAGGAACACCTTTGTCTGGCATGTATTGGCTAGGCTCCTCCGCGCTGGTAGCCTGTATCGCTTTTAATGTATTGGCATTCCGGCCTAAGCGGAAAAACTGATACGCAGGAAAGGTCCTTATGAGCCTTTCCTCGCAGACCACAACGCCAAAAATAAGGAACATTGTTGGCGACGGAGCCTGTGCAGCAAAACGATTTACGACGAAGACGTACTCTTCCTCGGCATCCCAAACCCACCGAGCAACGCAGCCAACGGCTGTTTAGAAGAAGCCTTCTGCGGAGCAGCAGCCGACGAAGCAGCCGCCTCCTCAACCTTCCTAACAGAAGCCGCCGAAGGCTCATACGGCTTGAGGAAAAAATCATCCACAGGCTGCGCGCGATGATGATGCGGCCGATCGAACGAACCTGAAGACGAAGCGCCCGGACGCCGGCGACCGCCCCGCTCGTCGCGGCCTTCTGCACGGCCATCCACGCGTTCACGCCGCGGCGGACGCTCTTCATGGTGATGCCGCACTGGCGCATCCACGGTCAGGTGTTGCACATCCAGAGGCCGCTTGATCAGCTTCTCGATATCGGCCAACTGCTTCCGTTCATTCGGGCTACACAGCGACAACGCATCGCCAGAAGCCCCAGCGCGCCCAGTCCGCCCAATCCGATGCACATAATCTTCCGCATTGAACGGCAGATCGAAATTGATCACGGCCGGCAACTCGGCGATATCCAAACCACGAGCAGCCACATCCGTGGCAACAAGCGCCTCAATCTCACCACGCTTGAACGCATCCAAAGCCTGCATCCGCTCATTCTGCGTCCGGTCACCGTGAATCGCCGTGGCGACCACACCGTCGCGCTCCAGGCTGCGCGCCAGCCGGCTCGCACCGATCTTGCTGTTACAAAACACAATGACCTGCTTGAGCCCACGATCACGAATCAATTTAACAACAGCAGCAGTCTTATCACCCTCAGCCACTTCATAAACGATCTGCGTCACATTAGTCGCAGTCGAATTGCTGCGCGCGACTTCGATCGTCTGCGGATCTCGCAGATAAGTGGCGGCAAGCTTCTTGATTTCACCCGAGAACGTAGCCGAAAACAGCAGCGTCTGACGCTCCTTCGGCAGCAGGTTCAGAATGCGCTGCAGATCCGGCAGAAAGCCCATATCGAGCATCCGATCGGCTTCATCGAGCACGAGAATCTGCACCTGGCCCAAATTGGCCGTCTTCTGCTGCACGTGATCGAGCAGACGACCCGGCGTGGCGATCAGAATCTCGACACCACGGCGCAGCTGCTCGGACTGCGGATTCATATCGACACCGCCGAACACCACGGCGCTGCGCAGCGCCGTGTGCTTCGCATACGACTGCACGTTCGCCGCCACCTGGTCGGCCAGCTCGCGGGTCGGCGTGAGGATCAGCGCGCGCACCGGATGGCGGGCAGGCGATGCGCTCGTGCTGGCCTGCGGCAGCAGACGCTGGATGATCGGCAGCGAAAAGCTCGCGGTCTTGCCGGTGCCGGTTTGCGCGGCGCCCATCATGTCACGGCCGGCCAGCACGACCGGAATCGCCTGCTCCTGGATCGGCGTAGGGATGGTGTAGCCCGATTCTTTGACGGCTTTCAGGATGTCGGGCGCGAGACCGAATTGATCAAAAGTCGCAGTACTGGGCGTGACGGCTGTGTCGGACATGGTGGCTTTCGCTAAAAATGCGCTTGGCGCGGTGCGCGCGGCAGCGGTCGGAACCGCAGAGGGCATCAGGATGAAGGCGGAGCCACGGCGTTCCGCACGGGACCCGTCAGTATTACGGGAAAAATGCGGCCGGCTCCGGCCGGCGGAAACACCCGCCGGAAAGGCCGGTATTGTAGCACTTCAGCAAAAACACTCATGGCGCATCTGCCGGCTTTCTGCTTACGTCGGCGAAAGCCGGCCCACGGCGGTTGGATGCGGGCGTCGGCAAATCGTCGCAAAGCGCCCGCGTGCCTCGCTGGCAGCGTAGTTCGCCTCCGCGACAGTTGCGTGACAGCGACCGCGCACCCTCACCACGTCTCGCGCATCACCATCAGGCGCATCTCGGTCATATCCTCGATCGCGTAGCGCACGCCCTCGCGCCCCAGCCCGGAATCTTTCACGCCGCCATACGGCATGTTGTCGACCCGGAACGACGGCACGTCGTTGATCACCACGCCGCCCACGTCGAGCACATCCCACGCACGGTGCGCATGGGCGAGCGAATCGGTGAACACGCCGGCTTGCAGGCCGAAGTCGCTGTCGTTGACCGTGGCCAGCGCGGCGTCGAAATCGTCGAAACGCTCCAGAATCGCCACCGGACCGAAGGCTTCCTTGCGATACAGATCGGTGTCGCGCTTCACGCCTTCGAGCAGCGTGGCCTCGAACATCGCACCGTCGACCTTGCCGCCCGCGACGATTTTCGCGCCCGCCTGCACCGCGCTGTCCATCCAGCCGGCGAGACGTTTGGACTCCGATTCGGAGATCATCGGCCCGACAAAGGTCTTTTCGTCCTTCGGATCGCCCATGACGAGCGACCGGGTCTTGGCAATCAGCTTCTCGCGCAGCGCATCGTAAATCTTCGCGTGCACCAGAATCCGCTGCACGCCGATGCAACTCTGCCCGGACTGATAGAACGCGCCGAACGCCAGCCGGTCGACCACGTAGTCAAGCTTCTCACCCTGATCGCCATCGACGATCGCCGCCGCGTTGCCGCCCAACTCCAGAACCACCTTCTTCTTGCCGGCCTTCTTCTTAAGCTCCCAACCCACCGCCGGTGACCCGGTAAAGGAAAGCAGCTTGAAACGCTCGTCGGTGGTGAACAGATCGGCGCCGTCGCGATGCGCCGGAAGAATCGAGAAGGCGCCTTTGGGCAAGTCGGTTTCAGCCAGAATCTCGCCCATGATGAGCGCGCCGACCGGCGTGCGGCTTGCCGGTTTCAACACGAACGGCACGCCCGCCGCGATCCCTGGCGCGACCTTGTGCGCGGTCAGGTTCAGCGGAAAATTGAACGGCGAGATGAATGAGCACGGACCGATCGGCACACGCTTGATATAGCCGTGATAGCCCTTGGCCCGCGGCGAAATCTCCAGATTGATGATCTCGCCGTCGATGCGCACGGACTCTTCCGCCGCCACCTTGAACGTATCGATCAGCCGCGTGACCTCGCCTCTCGAGTCGTTGATCGGCTTGCCGGCTTCGATACACAACGCGAGCGCTAGTTCGTCGTAACGCTCGCGAAACCGCTTCACGCAATGTTCGAGTACGGCCTGACGCTTGAACGGCGGGAACGCGCGCATTGCGGGCATCGCCTCGACGGCATAGCCGATCGCCTTGTCGATCGCCGCCGCGTCCGCCATCGCCACGCGGGTCGCCACTTCGCCGCTGAATTTATCCGTGACTTCGAGATCGGTGTTGGCGGCAACCGCAACGTTGGCGAGGTAGTACGGGTAAGTCTTGTTCAACATGACACGTTCTCCTTGATCCAGATGCCTGACAGAAGCCATGCGATCAGCAAGGGCTATACCCCGTTGCCGCGCGTAGCCGCCCCACTCATAGTTGTGCGGAGAGCCGCTTGATCTCGCGATTCAGCACGCGCTCGTTGTCCGAGTAGTCGATCGGCAGATCGATCACATGCACGCCGGGCGTCGCGAAACATTCGCGCAGCAGCGGCGCGAATTCCGCGGCCGATTCAATGCGATGCCCCTTCGCGCCGTAGCTCTCCGCATACGCGACGAAATCCGGGTTGCGCAGCGTCATGCCGTAGTCCGGGAAGTTCATGTTCTCCTGCTTCCAGCGGATCATACCGAATGCGTCGTCGCGCAAAATCAGGACCACCAGATCGAGCTTCAGACGCACGGCCGTTTCCAGCTCCTGCGAATTCATCATGAAGCCGCCGTCGCCGCACACCGCCATGACCTTGCGGTCCGGGTGCACGATCTTGGTCGCGATCGCCGACGGCAAGCCGGCGCCCATCGACGCCAACGCGTTATCGAGCAGCAGCGAATTCGGTTCGTGCGCGCGGTAGTAGCGCGCGAACCAGATCTTGTACATGCCGTTGTCCAGACACACGATGCCGTCCACCGGCGTGGTCTCATAGACGTCGTTGACGATCCGCACCGGGTACATCGGGAAACGATCGTCGTGCTGGCCTTTGACCAGATGCGCCTCGAAGTGCTGCTTGATCTCCTTGAAACGCGTGAAATCCCAATGTTCCTGGCCTTCCTTGAGGCTTTCCTTGAGCTGCCACACCGCATTGGCGATATCGCCGACCACTTCGATCTGCGGGAAATACACCGTATCGACTTCCGCGCCGAGAAAGTTGACGTGGATCACCGTCTTCTCGCCGGCGTCGCCGCTGCGCATGAAGAACGGCGGCTTCTCGATCACGTCGTGGCCGACATTGATGATGCAATCCGCGTGGTCGATCGCGCGGTGCACGAAGTCGCCGTCAGACAAGGTGGCGTTGCCTAGCCACATCGGGTGCGATTCATCGATCACGCCCTTGCCCATCTGCGTCGTAAAAAACGGAATGCCGATCTGGTCGACGAATTCCCGCAACATCTTGGTGGTGGTCTTGCGATTGCCACCCGCGCCGATCATCAGCAAGGGATGCTTCGCCTTCGTGATCGCTTCCACCGCGCGCGCCACGGCCTTCTCTTCGGCGACGGGACGGCGGCTGAAGCTCTTCGGAATCGGGTGACCGTCGCCCTCTTCGTGCGCGACGTCTTCGGGCAATTCGAGGTGCACGGCGCCGGGCCGTTCTTCTTCCGCCTGGCGGACCGCCTCGCGCACCGCGGCTGGAATATTGGCGATCGACACGATCTGCCGCGTGTACTTGGTGAGCGGCTCCATCATCCGCACCACGTCGACGATCTGAAAATGCCCCTGCTTGCTCGACTTGATGGGCTTTTGTCCGGTCACCATCAGCATCGGCATACCGCCCAACTGGGCATACGCCGCGGCGGTCACGAAGTTGGTCGCGCCCGGCCCGAGGGTGGCCAGACAGACACCGGTGCGTCCGGTCAGACGGCCATACGTGGCGGCCATGAAACCGGCCGCCTGTTCGTGACGCGTGAGGATCAGGCGAATTTTCGAGCGGCGCAGCGATTCGAGCAGATCGAGATTTTCTTCACCGGGGATGCCGAACACGTACTCGACACCTTCGGCTTCCAGCGATTTGACGAACAGGTCCGATGCTTTCATGGAGGGTCTCGCTTGATGAAACGGACGTGGGCTCTGAGCCCACCCGTTGAGGTCCGGTCACGGACAATCGAAGACGACGACAAAGACGGCCAACGCGACGCGAACGGCGTGCGGCATGCCATGACGACATAGCGGATGCCACGCCGGACAGCTTACTACTCGAACGGAAAAGATGCGCGCAGAAGGGCAGCGCCGCAAGGCAGAGGCAAGGTGAGGCAGGCGGCGGGTCTGAAGAAAGCCGCCGCATCATGCTCAGCGATTGATGGTGACGCAGTCGGACAGCATAGGCGGGGCGTTTTCGCCGTCCGTCGCGTCGTACAGGTCGGCGCGCGGGCCCTTGGTCCACCAGGTGTAGCTGCCGGCCTGATATTTCGCGCCGGAGGCCGATATCGTGTTGACGAACAACAGTTGCTGGCCCTTGACGGGCACGAGCGCGAAGCTTTGGCCGTTTGGCGTGTTCCAGTAAGTCACTTGCAGAATCTTGCCGGTCGCGCAGGTGTATTTGTGCGTCTGGCGATTCTTGGCCTGAATCTCGGCGAGGCGCAATGGCTCGGCCCATGCATTGCCGTATAGCGCCGCAAAACCCGCTACCGCAGTGACTGCAACAAGCCATTTCTTCATCGGATGCCTCGATCGTTGTTGCACATCAAGCACGGGCGGTGCGCCTTGCGCGACGGCTGGGCTCACCGCTGCGATTCCGGCTATGTTGCGCGTCCAGAACGCTCGCGGGGGGCTCATCGTGAGCCGGTCGTGGAATACTTATGGATCGATCACGTTGGCGCACGCGTCGGTCGGCGCGGCGGCCACGTGCCCGACCAGCGGCACAATCTTCAAGCCGGCCGACGCAACCCGGCACGGCGCGGCGGCGAGGCCGCACCCTGTCATCCCGGCACACAGCGCGATCAACACGCCGATTGCGCCGAAACGGCCCAGCCTTCCAAGCCGCATGGTCTTGCGGGATTCCAGGGTCATGCCTACCTCTAACTTCAACGAACTTCAATGAATCGGGTTTCGCGCGCAGCGAGCTTGCGAGGCGCGCGAATACTTCATGACACATCGACGCGCGCCGGTACGGCCAGGCGCTCGCCGACGCGCGTTACTTCGTGGAAACCGGCCGCACCGCCGCCGCGGCCTGCTTCGCGCGCGAGCGTGCCTCGTCGATATTCTCGCCGGTGGCCAGCGCCACGCCCATGCGGCGCTTGACGAAGCTCTCCGGCTTGCCGAAAAGACGCAGATCCGCATTCGGCACGGCCAACGCCGCCGCGACACCCTCGAACGCGATACCGGCTTCCTCCAGACCGCCGTAAATCACCGCCGACGCGCCCGGCGCCCGCAGCGACGTATCCACCGGCAAGCCGAGGATCGCGCGTGCATGCAGTTCAAACTCCGAGAAGCGTTGCGAGCACAGCGTGACCAGGCCCGTATCGTGCGGACGCGGACTCACCTCCGAAAACCATACGTCATCGCCGCGCACGAAAAGTTCCACGCCGAAGAGCCCCCTGCCGCCCAATGCCGCAGTGACCTTGTGCGCCACTTCGCGCGAGCGTTCCAGCGCGAGCGGGCTCATCGGCTGCGGCTGCCACGATTCGACGTAGTCGCCCGCCACCTGCACATGGCCGATCGGGTCGCAGAAATACGTGCTGACTTCGCCGCTCGCCGGATCGATCGCGCGCACGGTCAGCTGGGTGATTTCGTAGTCGAAGTCGATAAAGCCTTCGACGATCACGCGGCCGTGATTCACGCGGCCGCCCGCCAACGCATATTGCCAGGCAGTTTCGACATCGGCATCGCTCTTCAGCACCGACTGCCCCTTGCCCGACGACGACATCACCGGCTTCACGACGCACGGATAGCCGACCTTGGCGATGCCCGCGCGCAGTTCCCCGAGCGAATCGGCGAACGCGTACGGCGAGGTCGGCAGGCCGAGTTCTTCAGCGGCCAGCCGGCGGATGCCTTCGCGGTTCATCGTGAGTTGCGTGGCGCGCGCGGTCGGGATCACTTCGGCGAGACCGTCGGCTTCGATCGCGGCGAGCGCGTCGGTGGCGATCGCCTCGATTTCGGGGACGATCAGGTGCGGGCGTTCCAGTTCGACCAGTGCACGCAAGGCGGCGCGATCGGTCATGTCGATCACGTGCGACCGATGCGCGACCTGATGGCCCGGCGCGTTCGGATAACGGTCGACCGCGATCACTTCGACGCCCAGCCGTTGCAGCGCGATGATCACTTCCTTGCCGAGCTCGCCGGCGCCGAGCAACATGACGCGCGTGGCGGATTCAGAAAGGGGTGTGCCGATCCGTTGGCCGATCTGCATGGGGTCTCCAGATAAAAGTCGGATGAGGGTGGGATTGAGTAGAACACGATGTTAACATGCGCACCCCGCACCGCACCCGATGCGCCAACGTCGCAGGCTCCGCGCCGCGCCTTGCTCGCCGGGTCCGCGTTGCTATTTGCGCGTAAGGCGCGCAGAGGGCGCTGCGGCGCCCACGTTTGAGTCCGCTGCACGCCGTTGCGCTCGCGTGCGGCGAGCTTAGTGCGTTACCCTTACGCCTTCGCCAGTTTGAAGAGGAACGACGTCATGCTCCAAAGCTCCTCCGCGCGACGTGTTGCGCGCTTCATCCCTTATGCGCGCACGGCCATCGCCG
This sequence comes from Burkholderia sp. GAS332, assembly GCA_900142905.1. Classification (NCBI taxonomy): domain Bacteria; kingdom Pseudomonadati; phylum Pseudomonadota; class Betaproteobacteria; order Burkholderiales; family Burkholderiaceae; genus Burkholderia; species Burkholderia sp. GAS332. The sequence continues at coordinate 3,898,194 of FSRV01000001.1, forward strand.
CGTTGAGTGTCGCCGCGCTATGCAGCGCGTGCGCCATGCCGAAGCATCCCGACTCGGAAGCCGCCCCGCCCGATCCGTTCAACCCGGCCGCCACCCAGCTGCTCGACGACACCAGTTGGGTACTCACCGGCTGGAAACAGGCCGACGGCACGGCGCGAGCGATTCCGTCCGCCGATCAGGGCGCGCCGATCACGCTCGTGCTCTCCACCGCCCAAGGCCTGCGCCACGCCAGCGGCTTTTCCGGTTGCAACCGCTACATGGGCTCGTATGCGCTGAAAGACGGCAAGCTGAGCTTCGGCACCCTAGGCGGCACACGCATGGCGTGCGCGACGCCGGGTGGACAGATCGAAGGCCCGTATCTCGACGCGCTGGAACACATCGACCGCACCGGTGTGCAGATGCGCGCGCCGCAGCAGATGCAACTGGTGCTCGAGAACGGCGACACACTCACGTTCGACCGCAGCGCCAAGTGACCGGTACGCGGACCGGTCAGATCGATCAGTGCGGCGATAAGCCGGACTGTTTTTCCATTTGACGCAGGCATACTTGCGTCTGCCTTCGAAGCATCGGGCTTCGCCGGTTAAACTCGATGGATTGCGTTTTTGCGCGTCCGTCATTCGTTGATGTCCAGTATGCACACGGTAGTTTTCGGCTGGTTCGGCGGGTCAGCCGTCTGGTTTATTCCTCTTTTGTGGCGCCTCGTGAAGTCGGTGCTGCCAGGCGGCGCAGGTCTGCGCGGTCCCGGCACGATCCGCCTTTGGCTCGGCTTCGTCTGCGTGATGGTGGCCAGTTGCACGCTGGAGGCGTCGCTGATCGGCGCGGCCAGCGTGAATGGTTTCGGCCATGCGCTGGCGGCGGGCTTCGGTCATCTGCTCGGGCATATCGGCACGCCGCTCGCGGCGCTCGCTCTGTTCATGATCAGCCTGCCCTGGCTGATCGACTTCCGCTGGCGCGACGTCGCCGTATGGGCCGATGGTGCATTCGGCCTCGGCCTGTCGCGCGGCCTCGCCAAACGCGACGAGGAAGCGCGCCGCCATCGCAGCGTCGATGACGGTTTGCCGTCGCACGTGTCGCCGTCCACCAATACGATGGCGCCCAAAAACACTGGGCGTTATGCGCGCCCGACCGTCTGGCGGCCGCCGGCGAGTGGCCGCGGCGCGGCCGCTGGCACTGGCGCCGCTGGTGCAGCGGCGCCCAGGGAGGCAGCGGCGCGTGGCGCCGGGGCAAGCTGGCGCGCCGGCGCTGTGAAGACGCGCAATCCGGCCACGCAGGCGGAGCCGGTGCTGCGTACGTCCGCCGCAACGCCGCCGCGCCAGACGCCGCGGCAAGCGCCGATGCAATCACCGACGCCACCCCAGACACACTCGCTGAACGCGGACAAGGCTGCATGGATGCCGGCCGAACCGGTTGCGCCGGCTGGATGGTTGCGCGAATCGGCAACGGCGCCGCGCGCGTCTGCATCCGCAGCCGGTTCGACGGCGGGATCAGGAACGACAACGACTCCGGCTCGCGATGGCGCATCGCCAGTGGGTCGGCGCTCGGCTGGCGAGCAACGTCCGGTGGGCTCGTTGGCGGCCGGTTCGGGCATGACGGGTATGGCCGGTCTCGCGGGTGCAGTCGCCTCTCCGGTTGCTGCGGCGCAAGTAGCGCCCACCATGGCGGCAACGCGGATGGTGTCAGGTTCGGCCGCCGGTTCGGCAACGAACGCCTCGGCCGGCGCAGGCCGTCCGTCGACGATACAGGGTTCAGCAGCCCGTGGCGGCGCGCAAGGAAGCCGCGCCACAGCCGCCCAGCAGCCGTTCTCGCCCGCTCCGCGCGCGAATTCCAACAACCCGCCGGCGCAGACAACGCGGCGTCCGGCTTCGTTCAGCGCCCCGGCACCGAGCTATACCCGGCCGATGGCCACCGCGGAGAAGGTCACGCCCCCCGCCAGCGTCCAGGAGACGCTTCGCAGCATCGCGGAAAACGCCGCGCGCTGGACCGACATCGCCGGCGTCAGCCTCGCGCGCAGCAGCGGCGCGGAAAACGCGATGGTCACGACGCATTCGTTGAGCACCGAGCCACGGGTCGAGATTGGGCAATCGGGTGTGGCTTCGTCGCGTGCAAGCGAAGTTGAAGTCGGCGCGGCGCCGAACGTTAGCGCGCCTTTGCAGGCCGTAGCCGAGACTGCGCCGGACCTTACGCCGCCGCTGTCGGCAGTAGAGACGCCGCGAATCGAAGCGGCATCCGGGGCGCCGATCCAGGACAACACCGAGCCCGTCGTGCAGTGGCCGATTGAGCCGCCGCTCATCCAGACACCGTTGGGCACGGCGGTCGCAGCCGCGTCCGCATTGGCATCGACACAGGCGGAAGCATCGGCGCAAGCAGAGGCCCCCCCGCACCGGCGTCGACACAAGCAATAGCACCGCCCGCTTCGGCGTCGGCACAAGCAGTGGCACCGCCAGCTCCAGCGTCGACACAGGCAGCAGCGCCGCCAGCACCAGCGTCGACACAGGCAGTGGCATCCGCACCGGCGGAGGTATCGACATCTGCACCTGCACCTGCACCTGCACCTGCACCTGCACCTGCACCTGCACCTGCACCTGCACCTGCACCTGCACCTGCACCTGCCTCGCAGTATGCAGCGCCGGCGCCGACGCCCACCCCGTTTCAGATCTTCGCGGCCCAGTTGCAGGCGAGCGACGCGCAAACGGACGTGTCGTCGTTCGTTGAAGACGAACCGACACAATTCGCGAATCAGAGCGACAGCCATGCAAACGCACCCGCTGAACGCGAGCAACCGATCAGTCATGCGGTGCCGTCGCAGGTGGCGGCATCGGATGTCGGCAACATCACCGCTCCCGCAGAAGCAGCGCGTGCCGAAACTTTGCGCACTGAGCAGGGACAGCCGTTTGATCAACCTGCAGCGTATTCACAAATTGCAGCGTCAAACGAGACGACTACGGCTGATACAGCGGCAGTAGCTCACGTTAGCGAAATGCGCGCCGAAGAAGTGCCGTCGTCCACCCCGGCTCCCGCACCGTCGCAGGACGCGACGACGCACATTGCGCAGATCGCACCCACGCAAGCGCACACCGCGACGCCCGTGCCAATGCATCACGCCACCCCGCCATGGCAGGTTGCGAGCGTGAGCGAAGCACCCGCGCCAGTCGAAGCGGAAACCGTGGACGCCCCTGCTCTACCGGACGTATCCGACGTATCCGACGATTTGAACTCGTCAGTTGCCTCGGACGCTTCGACCACGGTCGCAGCAGTACAGCCGCCAAGCGCCGCATTGCACGCGTCGAATGTGGTTCGCTTCCCTGGCTTCGCGGTTCAGGCCACACCGGCGGCCTCTGCCACCATCGTCGACGAAGGCGCCGACGGGTTGGGTTACGCGCCGAGCGCACCGACAGCGCAGGAAGCGCCGAGCTTCCCCACCACCCCAACCGCGTCTTCTGCCGCCCACTTCGCAACTGAAGCGTCGACCGAGCCCGCAGAGCCCACCGAACCCGCAGAACCCGCCGTCCAGCGCACGCCGCTGCGCGGCCACAGCCCGGCCAATGGCTTCGAATTCCGCGCACCCGCGGCATCGATGGTCGAATTGCCGACCCTCGACCTGCTCGCGCTCGCCGATACCGATGTCGAACCCGTTTCAGAGGAAAAACTCATCGAAACCGGCCTGCTGATCGAGCAGCGTCTGCAGGAGTTCAAGGTGCCGGTCACTGTGGTCGGCCATTCGGCAGGCCCGGTCATCACGCGCTTCGAAATCGAGCCCGCACTCGGCGTGCGCGGCAGTCAGATCGTCGGCTTGATGAAGGATTTGTCGCGCGGCCTCGGCCTCACGTCAATTCGCGTGGTCGAGACGATTCCCGGCAAAACCTGCATGGGTCTCGAACTGCCGAATGCCAAGCGGCAGACGATTCGCCTGTCCGAAATCCTCGAAGCCAGCGTCTACCAGAACTCGCATTCGCAGTTGACGCTCGCGATGGGCAAGGACATCACCGGTCATCCGGTGGTCGCCGATCTGGCGAAGGCGCCGCACATGCTGGTCGCGGGTACGACGGGTTCGGGCAAATCCGTGGCGATCAACGCCATGATCTGCTCGCTGCTCTACAAGGCGACGCCCGAGGAAGTGCGGCTCATCATGATCGACCCGAAGATGCTGGAACTGTCGGTCTACGAAGGCATTCCGCATCTGCTCGCGCCGGTCGTCACCGATATGAAGCTGGCGGCCAACGCGCTGAACTGGTGTGTCGGCGAAATGGAAAAACGCTATCGGCTCATGTCCGCGGTCGGCGTGCGCAACCTGGCCGGCTTCAACCAGAAGATCCGCGATACGGAAGCCAAGGGCAAGAAACTCGGCAACCCGTTCTCGCTGACGCCGGAAGCACCGGAACCGCTCGCGCCGCTGCCGCTGATCGTGGTGGTGATCGACGAGCTGGCCGACCTGATGATGGTCGCGGGCAAGAAGATCGAAGAGCTGATCGCGCGTCTCGCGCAGAAGGCGCGCGCCGCCGGCATTCACCTGATTCTGGCGACGCAGCGTCCGTCTGTGGACGTGATCACGGGCCTCATCAAGGCGAACATTCCGACACGCGTGGCGTTCCAGGTGTCGTCGAAAATCGACTCGCGCACGATTCTCGATCAGATGGGCGCCGAATCGCTGCTTGGCCAGGGCGACATGCTGTTCCTGCCGCCGGGTACGGGTTACCCGCAGCGCGTGCACGGCGCATTCGTCGCCGACGAGGAAGTGCATCGGATCGTCGAGTATCTGAAGCAGTTCGGCGAACCGCAATACGAAGAAGGCATTCTCGATGGGCCGGCGACCGAAGGCGCGTCGCAGGACCTGTTTGGAGATACGCCCGAGGCAGAGGCCGATCCGCTTTACGACGAAGCCGTCGCGTTCGTGGTACGCACGCGGCGCGCCTCGATCTCGTCGGTGCAGCGGCAATTGCGCATCGGTTATAACCGCGCGGCGCGTCTCGTCGAGCAGATGGAGACGGCGGGACTGGTGTCGGCAATGGGGATTAACGGCAGCCGTGAAGTGCTCGCGCCGGGGGCGGCTGAGTGATCCTGTATAGGGACGTTCTACGGCGCGCTAGTCAATGAGTTTGAAATCCGGGGCCGGTCGCACGATGTCACGGGCTAAAGTTGCGCGGGCAAATTCATTGACTTCCGGCGCCCCAGAGAAAACCGCGATCTGAAAAGGCGCGACAACCGCGCCCTTTAGTTTGTCGACGACAGCTTGTATCTATAGCTCTAGTCAACTATCTGAAAATTCGCACCCGGATAGAGGAAGAAAGGATAGTTCCCTTGACTGAACTTGAGAACATCCGACGGTCCGGTTAAGGCGCTCATTTCCTTGCTCCAGTTTCCGTACACGAACCAACTGCCATTGATCGGCAAAATCGCATAGCGTTGTGCGTTGCTCGCCAACGCATCTGCCAAGCTGTCGCCCGGGTCAGCATTTAAAAATGCAAAGTAGTCGTCGACGCTGTGCTCAGGGCCGACGAAGAAAGCCGGATATTTTTTGAAATGGTGATGAAAATAGGTGAACGGATCCGGGCGGAGGGCAAGTACGGCGAAAGTATCTGCGCCCTCGAACGCTAGCAGCGCACGGATAAAGAAGAAAAACGTCGGGGTAGAGATATCGATCGAGTCAAAATAAAGCGTCGGTTCGGTCCGCGCAGAGCCGGCCAGAGTCTGGACCGCCGCGTTCGCGCGATCCCATAACGGCAAGAAATCTTCCAGATTGCTCAGAAAGTTGCCTTTTTGTCGATTAATCATTTCCCACCTAAGCGAATTTTTACTGTAGCTTTGCCATCATTCACGGTTCCCATTTCACTTCAACCTTATTTTGGTTGTCTTCGTGTCGTTGATATAAACATCAGCAGTCGGATAGCCCGTGTTCGATTCGTCTCGAACAGAGTATGTTAATTGCGCATCGGTTATAGCCGCGCGGCGCGCCTCGTCGAGTAGATGGAGACGGCGGGACTGGTGTCTGCAATGGGGATTAACGGAAGCCGCGAAGTGCTCGCGCCGGGGGCGGCGGAAAAAGTATGCGACGAGTGGAATTGCCGCAGGCAGAAAACGGGCTGCCGCTGTCGCAAAGTGACAGGCGTTTGTATAAGATCGAAAAATTTTGTGTCGCCATATCGATGGGATCGAAGTACAACAGCTCGTCCGGTGACTTGTTGACAAGCGACTGGACACCCGTTCTCGCGCGACTCCAGAGCGCCATAAGCACTGCAAGATCATGTATGTAGTCTAGTTGGTTCATTTGTTAACACACGAGGTGGTTGCCACGACGGATCTCAACCGCGCCCCTGTCACTGGTTACTCAATATTCGGCGGTAGAACCACCGAATATTGAGCGGACACACGTACTGTATTTCCGGTATCGTCTTTTCTAAAGAAATCGCTTTTTTCGTTCGCCTAGCCAGGATTCTCGTCGAAGGTGAATGACTCTCGTGCGAACTTCATGATATCTGCCGGCCCGGATAGCACACCCGAGCCCCAATCCCAGTCTCGATCGGCATACATGAACCACTCGCCTACAATCGGCAGCACAACATACTGCTCTGAATAGAAACCCATAGCATCGGCTGGACTGTCGCCGGGGTCCATCATCAAGATTTCAAAAAAATCGTCGTCGTTATGATGTGCTTCAACAATGAATCCCGGATACTTACCAAAATGAAAATGAAAATAGTTGAACGGATCGGGGTTCAATACGATCACCGCGAGTTCACCGGTTCCACTGAATGCCGCGAGACTGCGGATAAGATCGCGATATCTTTCCGTGCCAATGGAAGACGAGTCAAAGTAGAGCAACTCCGTAGTCGGAATCTTTGACACTTTTTGCATGCAAGCGTGCGCACGCTGCCAAAGCGACCTGAACGTCTCGTCGTCTTGAATAAAACCAATGTTAGTCATTTCGCCAACCTGATCCGTGTCCCTTTCAGCATCAGCTACTCAATAGCCGGCGGCAGCACCACCAAATATTGGGGGACCCACGCACTGTATTGCCCGCACCGTCTTTTCTGGATATAAAACCGAAGAAACGCAGTCGCTCGCGCCCCTTCGGTTCAGCGCGCTTCTCCCTCGATTTAATCTTCGATCGCGAACCCGGGGTTCTCCTCGAATACTGAGAAAGGATAGTGGCTGCGGGCGAACTCGAGGACATCAGGCGGTCCAGCCATCGCTGCTAGCTCCTGTTTGCGATCCGCGTAGATCATCCATTCCCCGCTGAGTGGAAAAACCGCATAGCGCTCAGAATTTGCATCAAATGCATCCGCCAGGCTGCCACCCGGATCAGCATTCAGTGATGCAACGAAATCCCGATCGGAATGCTCAGGGAGAAAGACCAGGGCTGGAAACTTTCCGAAATGGCGATAAAAGTAGTCGGCTGGCGCCGGACGCAGAACCAACGCCACGAACGAGGTTTCGCCGCGACTTGAAAGTAGCGAACGGATGAATCCGTGATAGCGAAACGTGCAGATATCCGACGAATCAAAATACAGTGCAGTCCCCGATCGGACGGCGTTGGCGACCAAATGCATGCCCTTATCCGATTGTTTTCGCAAACGATCGAACAATTCGCTATCTTTCAAATATTCACTCTTGCTCATTGCCCACCCAACCGGATCTTCGCTATGTTGTCCCCACTGCGCTTGGCATCGGCAGTGATCCATCCAGAGTTTGATTGCTCCCGGACAGTGTACTGACTTTCCCCCTTAGTAAAGATGTCTGCCTTGCCGTCCTTGCTCAGCGTCCGCACGTAACCGCTTTCGATCAAGTTTGCCTCGAACTCAGCCTTGCCTACGTCAGTCTTGATATTGCGAATGCTCTTGCCTGCGGTGATGTCTGTGTATTCCGACGTGATGCGTCCCGGCGGAATCCCATCCACCTCCGTTTCCGCTGCAGGCTTGCACATCTGCTTGATACGGTCCCAGTTCTCAGCAGCTTTTCTCGCGCCCTGACCGATGCCGTACTTGACGGCGGGATTGTTGACGAGTCGCCAGACGAACACGATTCCCCGTGCCGCGCCGTCGATCAGCCCGGCCGAGAAATGGCAACCACCACACACAGTCGAAGCCGAAAGCGAAGAAGCACGGAGAAGCTGACGTGCGCCCTGAAGGTTTGCCGGGGGCGCTATAGGCGAGTCTCCATAGTTGTAGTTATCGATCCACTGATTGATTTCCTCATCGCTAACCGGGATATCCGTGCCGTCGTTCAGGTCCAGCAGACTGCCGTTTCTGGCAACCGTGCCCGTACGTGACACGACCTGGCCATCGGGCGAATACGTGAACCTGACTTTTAAAATGCGCCGGATACCGCCATTCGCAGGGCTTGCGTACTCCTGGAACGTAAAGATGTCGACACGCCCGCGCTGGTCATAGCGCATGAAATAGTCGCCGGTCGGGTTGTAGCCGTACTCGATCCGGTGAGCGGCATCGCGCGAAATTGCCTCGCTGGCGACGTCTCGCTCCACGGGATAGATTGAAAATACATTCCCGGTCGCATCGCGCGTCACGAACCATTGAGCGACGACCTTCCCATCGGCGAGTTGTTGGGCGAACGAGAGCCGGTTCGTCGCGTCGTACGTCATGCCGTAGGCCATCGTGACGGCGCCTTCAACCTTCGGCGCATCGAAGCCTTTAATTCCGGTCGTGTCGTTCGTTGGCATCTCGGCGATGCCCGTCGTGTTTCCGCGAGAGTCGTAGACGAACGACTGAATCAGGTTCGGCGACGCAATCATCGCCGGACGCAAGCTCGTCGTATCGGCATAGCGAATCGACGATATCGAAGTCCCCGAGGCGCGCTTGACGGTCGCCTTGATGGGACGCCCAGTTTCGTCGTAGCTGTATTCCGACGTTCCGCCGCTTGCGTCTGTATCTTTCAGCAGATTGCCCGATGCATCCCATGCGCTACTGGCGTTGCCTGCCATCGACGTGCTGGTCGTCGGACGCAGCACGCCGCCAATCGACGACGTGTTCAACGTTGTGGTGCGCTTGCTGCCGGTGATGACCGTTGAGCCGGTGCTATAGGCAAACTGCACATTGCGGGCGGCGTCAGGATGGTCGACTGCTACCGCGCGCCCTTTCGCGTCATACGTCCATGTCGCGACACGCGTGCCAACTTCATTGATCTCGCCTGTCAGGGCATTCTTGAATCGGGAATCTTCATAGGCATAGCGGTGTGTGTAGCCATCCGGCCACGTAACGGAGACGAGATTGCTATTCGCGTCGTAACCGTACTGCGTCATTCGCCCCAAAGGATCGTTCAGGCGCGACAGACGACGCTTGTCGTCGTAGTCGAGTCGAAGCGTAATGTCCTTCTTCGCGTCCGTGCCCGCAGCATGCTGGGTGATCGCCGTTGGCAGGCCCGATGCATCGTAGGTCAGCGTGCGGATAAACTGGGTCTTCGTCTCCTCCGACAGCAGAACCCCTCGCGCCGAGTACGACTCGACTGTTTCCGTCTGGAGGTCCGTAAGCACCCAGCCGGACGCGTTCTGCGTGAGTGCCAGGCCGGTAAATCCAGCAGTACGCCAGGTGCCCCCTAACCAGTTGAATGTGACAGGCTCGCCATTCGCGCGATACGCAATAACCTTTGATGAACTGCCGCTGTTCGCATTCGCGAGATCCAGGCTGCGCTGCCAGCTATGGAACCAGACCGGCCCCATCCAAGCTGCATTCTTGACAAGCGGTTTCGAGCGATAGGTGCGCGTAAACGACATCGGAATATCGTCGCCGCTGACGAAATCCGCTTCCGTCAGCGTGACCGCGCCATTGCCGGGATAGACCGGATCGGCAACTGGGCAGCTTTGTTCGGGCTCATCTGTCGCCGGAGCCGAACACCATTGATCGATCAGGGCGATGTTATTGATGCACGCGTAGTTCCCCATGCCGCCGGGTGTATTGCTGACTACATCGAGGCGGCAGGACTTCGTACCGGGCGTTGCGCCCGAGTCGGAATAGAGTTCGAAGCAGTCTTTCGCGTTTGTGCCAAACGCCACCAATAACAACGCGAATGCGGCGAGAAAGCGGCACAGCGTGCTGGCCGGGCCGCCCTGGAATGTCCGGAATTTCATTTTTCTCCTTTGGTTATTCGTTGTGCCTACGAAGGCACAAACACTTTTAAGGAAAATGAAATCTTTTTGAATCCGACAATTCCGAAAAATCTGATTGCGTCGGCGTCGATCTGCGGCTCTTACCCGAAACGAAGAAACAGAGTCACAGTGGCCGAGGCCCACGATGGCTCGTTGCGATCTGTTAAAAAGTCCCGCATGCCCGAGCTATCAAAGCCACAGAAACGAGCGTGGATCGACGAGAAAAAGGCGCAAATTGCTTCGCGCCTTTTTTCTTGCGGGGTGCCAAGTACCCACCATGCTGCTGCGACTACTGGATGGTTACGGGTTGTGCTTCAGCATTGGCCAGCGGCGCGATTTTCAAGCTCGTCACCTGATTGACAGACTCGGCAGACTCTTCTGCGCTTACCGCATGTGCTTTTGCTGCATTGGCGAGCAGACTCGCAGCATGCCTCGCCGTGATGCGACTGTCCGGTACGCCTTTAGCATCGAGCGCGATGACCTGATATAGCTCGCGATCACGCATCAGGTCACTTGCATAGCCTTCGGCTGTCTCTACCAATAGTTCCAGCAGTGCGCGTTGGCTTTGGCGCTCATCGCGTGTCATGGTGGGGCATCGACAGATTGTGCTTGCCAGACTAACCAGCCGATTCAGTTGGTCTAATTGCTGATCACATAAACGGAAAGTTGAAAGCGCGAGTTTCTCGTACTGAAGTGCGTCGACGGGTGAACGCAAGGCGGTTTGCGACTGTTTGGTATTTTTCGTCATGGTGCGATTTCCGGTTCGTTCCTGAATCGCCCGACACTTGCCAACAGAGGGGGGTGAGCGGGCACGTAGCAAGGTTGGCGGACCGGTACTGAAACCATAAACCGGCAGGCCCGAGGGCCTCCCTGCTACAGCCCGCCCATAGAAAATAGGCGTGCGGATGCAGACGCACGACCTGCCGAAGCAGGCGTGCGGGTTTCAGTAATTCAGGCCGCCAAGCCTGAACCGTCGTTGTTTCGACGGCTTTCTGAGTATAAGCCGCGCGATGTAGTGCGCGTTTACCCACGCAGGCTAAATCGGCCCGATCGGCATTATTTCAGAAATTTCACTCTTAGACTGCGGAAGCATTGATTAAGAGCTGTCCAGGATCGCCTCGCCAGAAGCAAAGCCTGGGGCGATGGAAACAACTTTGAAACCCGCTGTCTTGATCACAAATGGCTCCGATAAAAAAACGGGTCGCTCGAGGCGACCCGTTTTCTTATTCGAAAAGCGTTTTCACATCACGCGCTGAAAGCACCCTCACGCAAGTTCATCTCGCGCGCCCCCGCCTCACGACGGCGACACCAGCTTGAAGTCCACCGGCGAATCGATCTCGATACGCTTCGGATTCGCTTCGAGCAAGCCGCTCTGCTGATCGCGCTTGAACACATACACCGTGCCGCTATTCTGATTGCCGACGATCAGCCAATTGCCGGTCGGGTCGATCGCAAATTCGCGCGGCGACTTGCCGAGGCTCGACTGGTGCCCGATCTTCTTCAGATGACCGTTGGCCGGATCGACCGAGAAGATCACGATATCGTTCGCATCGCCGCGATTGGTGGCGTACAGGAAGCGCCCGTCCGGTGACAGGTGAATAGCCGCAGCGCCTACCGCGCCCTTGAAGCCCGGCTCAGACAGCGAGATCGTTTGCACCTGCGTGAGCTTGCCGTCGTCGTAGTTGAAGGTGCTGACCGTGCCGGCCAGTTCGCTCGTCAGATACGCATGCTTGCCATCCGCGCCGAACACCAGGTGACGCGGGCCCGTGCCGGCTTTCTCCTGGGTGTAACGCCAGTCGGTCGGGCCGAACAGGCCGCGGCTACCGTCCGGCGTATAGCGGTACGAGTACAACTTGTCGGCGCCCAGGTCCTGCGCGAACAGGTAGTGACCGTCAGGCGAGAACACGGTGGAGTGAACATGCGAGTTGTCCTGACGTCCCTTCACCGGTCCGCCGCCTTCGTGGTGCACCGTAAGCACGGATGCGCCCACCTGGCCGTCCGCCTGCAATGGGAACACCGCGAAGCTGCCGCCAGGATCGGCCGCCACCGAATAGTTCGCGGTCAGCAGATATTTGCCGTCCGGCGACAGGCTCAGATAGCACGGGTCATTGCCGTCCGACGAGACCTTGTTGAGAAAGGTCAGCTGGCCGCTCGCGGCGTTGAAACCAAACGCGCTGATGCCGCCGCGTTGCGTGGCCGGGCCGTTGTCGCCGGGCAATTCGTTGACCGCGTAGACGAAGCGGCGGTCACGGCTCACCACCAGGTACGACGGGTTGACCGTCTGCGCGACCGACACGCGGGTCGCTTCGCCCGTCTTCGTGTCGAAGCGATAGACGTATATCCCCTCGCTCTTGCCGCCGGTGTAAGTGCCGACCAGCATGTCATAGACGCCGTCGGCCGGAGCCGGGCCCGCATCTTGCGCGAACGCATGCGAAGCAACAATCGAGACCATGAGCACGAAACCTTTTATTATCGAGCGGGCGGAGCGCAGAGGATTTGGCCGCCCGCCGCGCCATGAGGTGGATTGAGCAGAAGGCAATAGAGATGAAACGGCACGCACGGTGGCCTGGTGACGACGAAGCATAGGACCTCCTGGACATCGGTTATTTGGTTGATTCGGTTGTAACGGTGTCTCTGGTCTGCCGCGCAATCGGTCGAATTGTTTTATCGAGGCAAGTATAAAAGCGTTGCGTCGGATCATGCAGCGAATCCGGCTTTTCAATCGCGTTTCAATCGCGTCTCACCCCTCTCACACTACGGAGTCTTCATGAACGTCACACTCAGCCTGGGCCCGCTCGTTTCGTTGATCGCCGGCATTCTGATTCTCGTCATGCCGCGTCTGTTGAACTACATCGTCGCGCTCTATCTGATCATCATCGGCATCATTGGGATCTTCGGCGTGGGGGCGTCCCACTTCTAGGCGACGACCGTTAGCAGGATGAGCAGGAAAAGGCGCGCGACCGGGCGCCGTGCCGGCCCGGCAACGTCTCGCACGCATGGCGTACCGGCGTGGAAGCGGCACGTGTCTCGATACCGGCTGTGGCAGCGCAACAATTGACGCAGCGAAGCGGTACCTGCGCGACCGATTCGCGCGACGCGCAGCGCGCCGGTGCCAGACAGCCGCGCGGCGCAAACCCGTGCAGCGGGCGGTCAGCCGTTCGAAAGCTGATCGAGCCGCAAACGCCCCTGCAACGACAATCCACCGACGGCATAATGACCGTCACCTTCCTGATGACGCCGGAAGCAGGCCCGTTCGATCAGAAACGCCGCCGCGGCCAGCATTCCGTTGCGGCTCAGGCCCAGCCGGCCATGTTCGAGCGGCAACATCGAATCGTCAGCCAATTCGCTGGCGGCGGAGAGAATCGTGATGCAATCGGATTTCGACGGGTTCAGCATTGCTTGGGTCCTCGAAAACGGTTTCTGCATACGCCACGGGGAAAGCCGAAGCATGATCCGGAGAGCTCCGCGCATCGGCATGAAAAATGATTGTAGGCAGTGATTTGACAATTACCAACTCGCGTTTTGCCGCATTGCGTGCTGAACCAAAGCGCATAGCGCGAGTCCGGTAAAGACAACGCCCCTAACCGGCCCTAAGCGCGGCGGCCCCCCGCCTCGCGTAAAACTGACACGTTGCCCCATGCCCGCACTCATCGAAGACTACGCGCTCATCGGCGACGGCCACACGGCCGCGCTCGTCTCCCGGGAAGGGTCCGTCGACTGGTTGTGCTGGCCGCGCTTCGACTCCGGCGCCTGCTTCGCCGCCCTGCTCGGCACGCCCGACAACGGCCGCTGGCTGATTTCGCCGGTCTCGGATACACCGCCCAAAATTACGCGCCGTTATCGCGGCGAAACCTTGGTCCTTGAAACCGATTTTGAAACGCCCGAAGGCGCCGTCACGCTGATCGATTTCATGCCGCCGGGCAACGGCTGGTCGGAGATGGTGCGGATCGTCGTCGGCAAACGCGGCACGGTGCGTATGCAGATGGAACTGGTGCTGCGCTTCGATTACGGCTTTTCGATTCCGTGGGTCGATCGCCTGAAGCACGACAGCGGCATCAAGGCGATCGTCGGCCCGGACACCGCGGTGCTGCGCACGCCGGTCGAGTTGCGCGGCGAAAACATGAAGACCGTCGCCGAGTTCACCGTGAGCGAAGGCGAGCGCGTGCCGTTTTCACTGGCCTACGCGGCCTCCCATCTGCGCATTCCGCCGGGCCGCGATCCGCACACGTCGCTCGCCCGCACCGAGAACCATTGGCTCGAATGGTCGGCGCGCAGCACGGTCGAGGGCAAATGGGCCGCGCAGATCCGCCGTTCGCTGATTACGCTGAAGGCGCTCGCGTACGAGCCGACCGGCGGCATCGTCGCGGCGCCCACCACGTCGCTTCCGGAACAGTTGGGGGGCACGCGCAACTGGGATTACCGTTACTGCTGGCTGCGCGACGCCACCATCACGCTGCTGGCGATGATGCGCGGCGGCTACTACGACGAAGCCCGCGCATGGCGCAGCTGGCTCGGCCGCGTGATGGCCGGCGCGCCCGATCAGTTGCAGATCATGTACGGGATCGCCGGCGAGCGGCGCCTGCCCGAATTCGAAATCGACTGGCTGCCCGGCTATCAGGATGCCAAACCCGTGCGGATCGGCAACAACGCGGTCGGCCAGCGCCAGCTCGACGTCTATGGCGAAGTGATGAACGCGCTGCATCTCGCGCGCGTCGGCGGCCTGCAGGCAGACGACACCGCATGGAACGTGCAGCGCGCGTTGCTCGGCCACCTCGACACGATCTGGCAAGAGCCGGACGAAGGCATCTGGGAAACACGCGGCGGCCGCCAGCATTTCACCTTCTCGAAGGTGATGGCGTGGGTTGCCTACGACCGCGCCATCCGGTCGGCCGACATGTTCAAGCTGGAGGGCCCGATCGATGAATGGCGCGCAACCCGCGCGACCATCCACGCGGAAGTCTGCGCCAAGGCATGGAATCCCGCGCTCAACGCGTTCTCCCAGTCCTACGGCAGCAACCAGCTCGATGCGAGCGTGTTGCTGATGCCGCTGGTCGGCTTTCTCCCGCCTACCGATCCGCGCGTCAAGGACACGGTGGCGGCCATCGAAAAGGACTTGATGCACGACGGCTTCGTGATGCGCTACCGCACCACGGAATACGACGACGGCCTGCCGCCCGGCGAGGGCACCTTCCTCGCGTGCTCGTTCTGGATGGTGGACAACCTGGCATTGCAGGGCCGCATGGATGAAGCCATCGCCATGTACGAACGGCTGCTCGGCCTCTGCAATGATGTCGGTCTGCTCGCGGAAGAGTACGATCCGGCCGCAGGGCGCCTGGTCGGCAACTTCCCGCAGGCGTTTTCACATGTGGCGCTGGTGCACACCGGCCTGAATCTGATGAAGCACGAGCAGGCGATGGCTCTGGCGACCGGACAGCCGCCGCATAACGGCACCGCGGCAGAAGAACTTGATGCTGCGGCAACCCCTGATAGCGGCACGGCAACATCGCCAGTACCATGATTTGATGACAGTTTGCGCGCAGCCCAGGCGCAAATTGCTGCATTGCACAAGTACGCTTTGTTCAGTATGATCGAGCAGACTGTTGGCCGAAAATCAATGTGCCCACAACCAATACGGCCTGCCGCAACGCCACACGCGTGTTTGCCAAGCCCCATGCGAACCGCTTAAACGGAGCACCCATGCTCTACCAACTGCACGAATTCCAACGGGCGATGTTGAGCCCCCTCACCGCCTGGGCCCAGGCCGCGTCGAAATCTTTCGCGAATCCCGCTAGCCCATTGGCCTATGTGCCCGGTGCCACACGTCTCTCAGCCGGTTACGAACTGCTCTACCGGCTCGGCAAAGATTACGAAAAGCCTGAGTTCAACCTACATCAGATTGTCAAAGACGGTCATAACATTCCGATCATCGAGCAAACGATTATCGAGAAACCGTTTTGCCGCCTGATGCGCTTCAAGCGATTCGCCGACGACAGCGACGCTGTCACCCAATTGAAAGATGAGCCGATCGTGCTGGTGTGCGCGCCGTTGTCAGGGCACCACGCCACGCTGCTGCGCGATACCGTGCGCACGTTGCTGCAAGACCACAAGGTCTACCTGACCGACTGGATCGACGCACGCATGGTGCCGCTCGAAGCAGGCGAGTTTCATCTCGACGATTACATCGCCTACATCCAGGAATTCATCCGCCACATCGGCGCGAAGAATCTGCATGTGATCTCGGTATGCCAGCCCACCGTCCCGGTGCTCGCCGCCATTTCCCTGCTGGCAAGCCGCGGCGAAGACACGCCGCGCACTATGACGATGATGGGCGGCCCGATCGACGCGCGCAAGAGCCCGACCTCGGTCAACTCGCTCGCCACGCAGCACTCGTATGAATGGTTCGAAAATAACGTGATTTTCACGGTACCGCCGAACTATCCGGGCGTGGGCCGTAAGGTTTACCCGGGCTTCCTGCAACACACCGGTTTCGTCGCGATGAATCCGGAGCGGCACGCGGCCTCGCACTGGGACTACTACCAGAGCCTCCTGCGCGGTGACGAAGACGACGCGGAAGCACATCGCCGCTTCTACGACGAATACAACGCCGTGCTCGACATGGACGCGGACTATTACCTCGACACGATTCGCGTCGTGTTCCAGGAATTCCGTCTGGCCGAAGGCACGTGGGACGTCGCAGGCGAACGGGTGCGTCCGCAGGACATCAAGAAGACCGCGCTCTTCACGATCGAAGGCGAGTTGGACGATATTTCCGGCGACGGGCAGACGTTCGCCGCACAAGAGTTGTGCAGCGGCATTCCGGAAGCGAACAAGCGTCATTTCACCGCGGAAAAATGCGGCCACTATGGCATTTTCTCGGGCCGTCGCTGGCGCACCATCATCTATCCGCAATTGCGCGACTTCATCCTCGAGCACAATAAAGCGCCGAAGGTAACGAAGGAAAAAGTCGAAGCCTGAGCACCGCGCGCAGATATCAACAACGGCCTCTTCTTCAGAGGCCGTTGTCATTTCTGACACAGCTTATGACGCTTCTTATGCTGTTTATACGCAGCCGCGCTGTCGCTTACTTCCGCAACAGATACGCAAGCAGCAACTCCGTGTTCATCTGAATCACTTCGCTGCGTTCGCTCGCACTGCTGAAATCGCGACCGAGTGTCGCTTCGAGCGTGAAGCGGTTCGACACGATGTAGTAGCCCATGCCGGACAGCGTCACGTAAAAGCGCAGCGGATCGACGTTGGTGCGAAATAGCCCCGCGCGTTGACCCCGCTCAAGAATGCCGCCAAGCGTGGCAACGATCGGCGAGATCATTTCGCGGATGCGCGTCGACTTCCGCATGTAGCGTGCCTCATGCAGATTCTCGTTGTTGATGAGACGCAGTAACTCGGGATGATCGCGGTAGTAATCCCAAACAAAATGCGCGAGACGTGTCACCGCCTCGACCGGCGCAATGCCGTTCAATTCGAGTGCGCGTTCCGCTTCATTGAGCGCGCTGAATGCGTGCTCGAGTACCGCAGTGAAAAGCTGCTCCTTGCTACCGAAGTAGTAATAGAGCATGCGTTCATTCGTCTCCGCGCGGCGGGCGATCTGATCGACGCGCGCGCCGAATAGCCCTCCATTTGCAAACTCTTCGGCCGCCGCAAGCAGAATGCGGCGCCGCGTGCCTTCAGGATCTCTTTTGATTTTCGGCTGATTCATGGTGGCATCGTCTTCGTGAGCCGCGTTATCCGGATCGCGCCGCCGGCCTCTCCTCGGGCCTTGCACCGACAGCACTGAACGGGCTGGTTGGGGGAACACCCTTATGCGGTCTTTCGAAAAAGCGCTTCGATTATGGCACATGGATTGCGGATGGCAATTGGGGAAATCGGCGATAATGTGCTATTTAGTTCAGCCTACGCGGCCGCAAGGCAAGCACCAACGTTGTGACCGTGATCGACTCCAAAACACTCGCAGACCGTATCGAGGATCTGCTGCCCCAAACGCAATGCACCAAGTGCGGCTATCCGGCATGCCGTCCGTATGCCGAAGCCGTCGCCCGTGGCGAAGCGAACTACAACCAGTGCCCGCCGGGTGGCGCCGAAGGCATCGCGCGTCTCGCCGCCCTGCTCGGCAAACCGGTGATTCCGCTCAATTCCGCCAACGGCGTCGAACGGCCGCGTCCGTTGGCGGTTATCGACGAACAAGTTTGCATCGGCTGCACGTTGTGCATGCAAGCTTGTCCGGTTGATGCAATAGTTGGCGCACCGAAGCAGATGCATACGGTCATCGTCGAGCTCTGTACCGGCTGCGATCTGTGTGTGCCCTCCTGCCCGGTCGACTGCATCGCAATGCCTTCGGTCACGGGTAACGCAACCGGCTGGGACGCCTGGAGCCAGAGTCAGGCCGACGCCGCGCGCGAGCGCCACAACCGGCGTGAGGCCCGTCTCGCACGCGAACGCGAAGCTGCCGAAGCGCGTGCTGCAGCGCGGCGAGCGGTCAGCAGCACACCCGCTCAGGCGACAGAGATCGATGCCACGGCAACCGTCGCCGTGCCCGCAGCGGATGACGCCGAAGCGAAAAAACGCGCGATTATCCAGGCCGCGCTCGAGCGTGCCCGCCAGAAGAAAGACGAGTTGACCGCCAAAGGCCTGGGTCCGCAGAACACCGAGCGCGTCAGCGCCGACGTGCAGGCGCAGATCGACGCAGCCGAAGCACGCCGCCGCCGTCTCGGACTCGCTGCGGACAACACCGCGGGTAACACCGCGGGTAACACTGAAATTCCGCCAACGAAGCGCTAACCCTTAACTCTACGCTGCGCATGAACGCGAACAAACGCCGCGCCATCTACGAGACGCTTCAGAGTCTCAACCCGCATCCCACGACCGAGCTCGAGTACACCACACCGTTCGAACTGCTGATTGCCGTGCTGCTGTCGGCGCAGGCCACCGACGTGTCGGTGAACAAGGCGATGCGCAAGATGTTCCCGGTCGCGAACACGCCACAGAAGGTGTTTGATCTCGGCGAAGAAGGGGTTGCCGGCTACATCAAGACGATCGGCCTGTATCGGACCAAGGCGAAGAATGTGATCGCGACCTGCCGCATTCTGCTCGACCAGTACGGCGGCGAAGTGCCGGAGGATCGTGAAGCGCTCGAAAGCTTGCCGGGAGTCGGCCGCAAGACGGCGAACGTGATCCTGAACACGGCGTTCGGTCATCCGACCATCGCCGTCGATACGCACATCTTTCGGGTTGCGAATCGAACTGGGCTCGCGCCCGGCAAAGACGTCCGCGCCGTAGAGGCGGCGCTGGAGAAATTCACGCCCGCCGAGTTCAAGCAGGATGCTCACCACTGGCTGATTCTGCACGGCCGCTATGTCTGCAAAGCGCGCCGGCCGGAATGCTGGCATTGCGTGATCGAGCCGTTGTGCGAATTCCGCCCCAAGACGCCACCGCCGGATCTTTGAGGGCGGTGCGCCGCCAGCAAGCTACGTTGCCCCGGCGTAAAATGGCGCCCTGCACGCACGCCTCAAGCGCCCCACACTAACCGCACCGCTCCCACGATGTTCAATCCTAGCCGCGACGAAGTCCGCCAATTTTTCACCGACACCTGGCGCAAGCAGCGTCAAGGCGAGATTCTGACGCCGCTCGAAGCGATCGCGGCCGACTGGATCGTCGAGCATCCGGAATATCACGCCGACCTGACCAGCACGGAAGCCGCCCAAGCTCAGGATTACTCGCCTGAACGCGGCCAGACCAACCCGTTCCTGCATCTGTCGATGCATCTGGCCATCACCGAACAGTTGTCGATCGACCAGCCACCGGGCATCCGCGCGGCGCACGAGCGGCTCGCCGCCCGGCTCGGCTCGACCCACGAGGCGCAGCACGCGATCATGGACTGCCTCGGCGAAACCATCTGGGAAGCGCAGCGCACCGGCACCCCGCCGGACACGGACGCCTATTTGCAGCGCATCGAGCAGCGCGCCACGCGGGACTGAGGTGCCCCCAAAAAGCACAACACCCCGCCGAAGCGGGGTGTTGTTCAATCTGAAAGCAACGCAAAAACAGCGCGACGCGATTACTTCTTCTGCACCAGAGCGCCGTCCAGCGATTCGATGTACGCCGCGATGTCTTTCATATCGCTTGGCGACAGGCTTTGCACCTGCGCCTGCATGATCGCGTTGTTGCGACCGAGGTGCGGGTTGCCGTTGCCCATCTGGTACTGGCGCAGCGCCCAGTAGACGTAGTCGGAATGCTGACCGGCGAGCTTCGGGTATTCCGGGCTCACCGGGTTGTTCAGGTTGGCGCCGTGGCACGCCGCGCAGTTGTGATTGTTGGCCAGCACCTTGCCGTTGCCGGCGTCAGCGGCGTACGCGCCGTTCGCTGCAACCAGACCGATGACTGCCGCCGACGCGCATGCTGCCTTGAACACCGTGTGGAGTGCCTGTTGGGGCTTATTCATGAATTCTCCTATCCCGCGAATATATTTAGCCGAGTGACCGGTTGGGTGACCGCAGCCGATCACTTGTCGGGATTGTTCTTCGAAGAGGCATTTTGCGCTGCGTAGTAGGCAGCGATGTCGGCGATGTCCTGATCCGACAACGACGTGGTGATCGCGCGCATCGTTTCGAAATGGCGGTCGCCCTTCTTGTAGGCGTGCATGGCGTTCTCGAGGTACGCCTGATTCTGGCCGCCGAGCATCGGCACGCGGTAGACCTCAGGGTAAGCCGTACGGTATTCAGGGATGCCGTGGCAGCCAATACACATCGCGACCTTGCCTTGGCCCGCCTTCGCGTTGCCGACGACATCCGCTGCCTGCGCACTGGCCGCATAGCCCGCTAGCACCGACAGCGCTGCGATCACGACGTGTTTGCTGACGAATTTATTCATAGCATGTAACCTGGCTTGAGGGGAAACGGGCGCCCGGAAAGGCAACGGCCCGCGCCGTCTTTCTTATAGGGTAGCCACGCAGGCCAAAAAAATCGGGCTAATTGTACCGCGACGCCGCGCCGAACGTCCACCGCGCGGGGCCAGCGGCGCATCCGGCCACCGCAAAGCCACGGCTAGCGCCATTTTGCTCCACCGCGCCTGCTCCGCGTGGCTTCGTGCCACCTGCAGCGTGTCCGCCGGCATTGCCCGCGACGCCCAACGCCCGACGCCCGGCGCACCCGCCCACCGGGCACGCCGGACGCGTAGAGGCTGCTCGCCAGCGACGCAACCGCACGCGAGCCGGTGTCCGACACCGCGGGTGACACCTTACGCGAGCCCGTTTCAGCGCAACAGGCCTTCTGACTTATACTGGGTTTTTTCCCAAAAAAGAGCATCTCGCCATGCGTTTTGAAGGCTCATCGCAGTACGTCGCCACTGACGACCTCAAGCTCGCGGTCAACGCCGCGATGACGCTGAAGCGCCCGTTGCTGATCAAGGGCGAACCCGGCACCGGCAAAACGATGCTCGCCGAAGAAGTCGCCGCCGCGCTCGGCATGCCGCTGTTGCAGTGGCATATCAAGTCCACCACCAAGGCCCAGCAAGGCCTGTACGAGTACGACGCGGTGTCGCGCCTGCGCGATTCTCAGCTCGGCGACGAGCGCGTCAAGGACATCCGCAACTACATCGTGAAGGGCGTGTTGTGGCAGGCGTTCGAGTCGGACGAGCAGACGGTGCTCCTGATCGACGAGATCGACAAGGCCGACATCGAATTCCCGAACGACCTGCTGCGCGAACTCGACCGCATGGAGTTCTACGTGTACGAGACCCACGAGCTGATCCGCGCCAAGAAGCGCCCGCTCGTGATCATCACGTCGAACAATGAGAAGGAGCTGCCCGACGCCTTCCTGCGCCGCTGTTTTTTCCACTACATCAAGTTCCCCGACCCGGTGACGATGCAGCAAATCGTCGAGGTGCACTACCCCGGCATCAAGAAAGAACTGCTCGCCGCGGCCATGCAGAGCTTTTTCGAGCTGCGCAACGTCGCCGGCCTGAAGAAGAAACCGTCCACGTCGGAACTGCTCGACTGGCTGAAGCTGCTGCTCGCCGAAGACATTCCGCCCGAAGCGCTGCGCTCGTCCGACCAGAAGCAGATCATCCCGCCGCTGCACGGCGCGCTCCTGAAGAACGAACAGGACGTGAGCCTGTTCGAACGGCTGATCTTCATGAACCGCAACAACCGCTGATTGACCGTTGCTTAACCGTTGGTTGACCGCTAACACCCGTTGATGAAGGCGCCGCGCCGCACACCCGCCGCCGAGGACACAGCATGCTGATCGACTTCTTCTACTCGCTGCGCGCCGCCAAACTGCCGGTGTCGGTGAAGGAATACCTGACGCTGCTCGAGGCGCTGAAGGCGAATGTGATCGCGCCGTCGCTCGACGAGTTCTACTATCTCGCGCGCATCACGCTGGTCAAGGACGAGCAGTATTTCGACAAGTTCGACCAGGCGTTCGGCGCGTATTTCAACGGCGTCGCGCAAGCCTCGGAGTTGGCTTTCGACGTTCCGCTCGACTGGCTGAAGAAGAAGCTGCAACGCGATCTGTCGCCCGAAGAAAAAGCGCAGATCGAAGCGATGGGCGGCCTCGACAAGCTGATGGAGCGCCTGAAGGAACTGTTCGACGAACAGAAAGAGCGCCACGAAGGCGGCAGCAAATGGATCGGCACGGGCGGCACCTCGCCGTTCGGCAATGGCGGTTATAACCCGGAGGGCGTGCGCATCGGCGGCGACGCGGCGGGCAATCGCACGGCGGTGAAGGTGTGGGAAGCGCGCGCCTATCGCGATTACGACGACCAGGTCGAAATCGGCACGCGCAACATCAAGATCGCCCTGCGCCGCTTGCGCCGTTTCGCGCGCGAAGGCGCGGCCGAAGAACTCGATCTGCCCGACACGATCCGCAGCACCGCCGCGAACGCCGGCTGGCTCGACCTGAAGATGGTGCCGGAGCGGCACAACAAGGTGAAAGTGCTGATGCTGCTCGACGTGGGCGGCTCGATGGACGATCACATCAAGCGCACCGAAGAGCTCTTTTCCGCCGCCAAGGCCGAGTTCAAGCACCTCGAGTTTTATTACTTCCACAACTGCGTGTACGACTTCCTGTGGAAGAACAATCGCCGCCGTCATGCCGAGCGCATGCCGACGTGGGACCTGCTGCACAAGTTCACGCCCGACTACAAGCTGATCTTCGTCGGCGACGCGACCATGAGCCCGTACGAAGTGCTGCAACCGGGCGGGTCGGTCGAATACAACAACGCCGAAGCCGGCGCCGTGTGGCTGCGGCGCCTCGCCGATCACTTCCCGCATTTTGCGTGGCTGAATCCGGAGCCGGAGGGCTTGTGGGCCTACCGGCAGTCGGTCAGCGCGATCCGGGAAGTGCTCGGTCACCGCATGTATCCGCTCACCCTCGCCGGACTCGAAACGGCGATGCGCATGCTGAGCAAATAGCCAGGTCGCGTTTTCACTCCAACTATAAGAAATTTTCAGCATGAGTCCGTCTTCCTCGCCTGATTTGTCCCCTGCCCACGCACACGCAGGGCGGCTCAGGCCGTTTGCCGATACTTCGTTATCCGCTGTCGTCGCCGGCTTCGTCGCGATGATGACGGGCTATACCAGTTCGCTCGTGCTGATGTTCCAGGCAGGCCAGGCCGCGCATCTCACCGATGCGCAGATTTCGTCGTGGATCTGGGCATTGTCGATCGGCATGGCTGTCTGCACGATCGGTCTCTCGCTGCGCTTTCGCGCGCCGATCGTGATTGCCTGGTCGACGCCCGGCGCGGCGCTGCTGGTGTCGTCGCTGCCTCATGTGGCCTACCCTGAGGCGATCGGCGCGTTTATCGTCTGTGCGGTGTTGCTGACGGTGGTCGGCCTGACCGGCTGGTTCGACACGCTGATGAAGAAAATCCCGGCAGGCATCGCCTCGGCCTTGCTGGCGGGCATTCTGTTCGAGATCGGCATCGAGATTTTCCGCGCCGCGCAGTTCCAGACCGCGCTCGTGCTGACGATGTTCTTCACCTATCTGATCGTCAAACGCCTCGCGCCGCGCTATGCGATCGTGACGACGCTGATCGTCGGCACGGCTGCCGCCAGCGGCCTCGGGCTGCTCGACTTCAGCCACTTTCACATCGCGCTCGCGCATCCGGTGTTCACCATGCCGGCGTTTTCGCTCGCGGCCAGCATCAGCATCGGCATTCCCTTGTTCGTCGTTGCAATGGCGTCGCAAAACGTGCCGGGGATCGCCGTGCTGCGTGCGGACGGCTACACCACGCCCTCCGCGCCGTTGATTTCGACAACCGGCATCGCCTCGCTGCTGCTCGCGCCGTTCGGCTCGCACGGCATCAATCTTGCTGCGATCACGGCGGCGATCTGTACCGGCCACGAAGCGCATGAAAACCGCGACAAGCGGTACACCGCAGCGGTCTGGGCCGGCATTTTCTATCTGATCGCCGGGATCTTCGGCGCAACCATTGCTGCGCTGTTCGCCGCCCTGCCGAAGGCGCTGGTGGTCTCCGTCGCGGCGCTCGCGCTGTTCGGCTCGATCATGAGCGGCCTTGCCAACGCGATGCAGGACCTGAAACAGCGCGAGGCGGCCCTGGTGACCTTCATGGTGACGGCCTCCGGCCTCACGCTGCTGTCGATCGGTTCAGCGTTCTGGGGACTGGTGGCGGGCGTGCTGACGCAACTGGTGCTGAACGCCCGGCGCGCCTGAACGGTCAGCGATAGTTTGTAGGCGAAAAATCGTCGACAGCAAGCCGGGGTCGGCAGTCGGGGCCAGAACGAGCCCAGTAGCCGGCGCCAAAAATTGACACCCGAAATGGGGCAGCCAGAATCCCCGTGAACGGATCGCCGGGGGCAAGTGTCAATACTGCATCGGGCGATCCGCCATAGAATAGAAGCATCCGGCAGCGTTTTCCGCCAACATGGGGAGCAGACGCTGCAGCGTGACCCGCGGCCGCCGGAACTGTTGTGCCTGTTCCGTCCGGTGGCAATCTCATTTCTCCTGAACCACGGCGCACGCGCGCCATGAAGGCTCGAACATGACAACCGCACTCGACCAACTCAAGCAATACACCACCGTCGTGGCCGATACCGGCGACTTCCAGCAGCTTGCCCAGTACAAGCCGCAGGACGCGACCACCAATCCGTCGCTGATTCTGAAGGCGGTCCAGAAAGACGACTACAAGCCGCTGCTCGAAAAGACCGTGAAAGCCCACGCGTCGAAGCCGGTTGGCGCCATCATCGACCAGTTGCTGATCGCCTTCGGCACCGAAATTCTCAAGATCATCCCGGGCCGCGTGTCGACCGAAGTGGATGCGCGCCTGTCGTTCGACACCGAAGCGTCGATCGCCAAGGGTCGTGAACTGATCGCGCTGTACAAAGACCATGGGATCGGCCGCGAACGCGTGCTGATCAAGCTGGCCTCCACGTGGGAAGGCGTCCGCGCCGCCGAAGTGCTGCAGAAGGAAGGCATCCACTGCAATATGACGCTGCTGTTCTCGCTCGCCCAGGCCGCTGCCTGTGCCGAAGCGGGCGCGCAACTGATCTCGCCGTTCGTCGGCCGGATCTACGACTGGTACAAGAAGAACGCCGGCAGCGCGTGGGACGAAGCGAAAGACGGCGGCGCCAACGATCCGGGCGTCAAGTCGGTGCGCCGCATTTACGCGTACTACAAGAAGTTCGGCTACAAGACCGAGGTGATGGGCGCGAGCTTCCGCACCCCGGGCCAGATTCTGGAACTGGCCGGCTGCGACCTACTGACCATCAGCCCGGATCTGCTGCAAAAGCTGCAGGAGAGCACCGACAAGGTCGAGCGCAAGCTGTCGCCAGAAATGGGCCAGAGTGCGGATATCGAACGCGTGCCGGTTGACGAATCGTCGTTCCGCTTCCTCGTCAACGACGAAGCCATGGCAACCGAAAAGCTCGCTGAAGGCATCCGCGCGTTCGCTGCAGACGCCGTCAAGCTGGAAAAAATGATCGAAGCGCTGCGTTGAGCTTAGCCTTCGCCGCTTGAGTAGGCGGTCGAGTACGCGGCCCTGAGCCTTCCGGTTCAGGGCCGCGTGCCGTTTACAGGCTTACGCTCGATACGCGCCACCCCCGCAGCTCCTTACGAAATATTGTCACAATCGCTGCCGTGACAGACGACTACAATCGTCTGCACGCCGCCCCTCGGTACCGTTTACGGAAGGCATGCGGCGCCGCTGACCCCTATTCCGGGAGACGATTATGGACATTCAGCCTTACGTATTTTTCAACGGCCGTTGTGAAGAAGCGCTGAAGTTTTACGGCGAAGCAATCGGCGCCGAAGTGATTTTCCAGATGCGCTACAAGGATGCGCCGCCTGACGCGCAGAGCCAGATGCGCCCTGGCACCGAGGACAAGATCATGCACGCCAGCATCAAATCCGGTTCGACGATCTGGATGGCGTCCGACGGCCATTGCGACCCCCAGGCCACGTTCAGCGGCTTCAGCCTCTCATTGACGGCTGACGACGCCGCGTCGGCGGAAAAATATTTCAATGCGCTGGCCGAAGGCGGTTCGGTGACGATGCCGTGGCAAGCCACCTTCTGGAGCAAGGGCTTCGGGATGGTGGTGGACCGCTTCGGTCTCGGGTGGATGGTGACGGTGCCGGAGGGCTAAGGGCCTTACACCTTCAGCAAAGTCCGCGAATGCCGCTCGATGTTCCAGTTCGGCTCGGTATCCAACAACAGCGCGCGCAGCCGATCCACCTGTTCGGCTAATCGCTGACCGAGCCAATACGGCCCCTGCAAGTCGGGCGGCAATTCAAGCGCCACGTCGTCGCCGCATGCCTGCGTGAGCGGCGACGCGGCCGGGATGCCGAAGTGCGTCGCACGGCCAAAGCGCAGGCCGCGCGCCATCGCCAGCAGCGTGCCACGCACGGCGCGCACCTCGACGCCACACACCTGCGCATACGCAGCGCGCGCCGCGGCATCGGCGTGCATCAGCGGACCGGTCGCCAGCAATTCCAATGAACTGAGCATCTGTCGATGCAGCCGCTGGATCTCTTCGAGCCTGGCCTGCGGCACATCGATCTCCTTCGCCACCGAAGGCATCAGCGAGCGCAACTGAACCAGCCGCTTATTGATCGCGAGGAAGTGTTTGACCTGCTCATCTTCGTCGGTCGTCGCTCCTGCCAGCAAACGGGTGTAGATCCGCGCGCATTCGCGCAGATTGTCGGCGATCCCGTAGCGCCACGAATAGGTCGCGTGCAGCGGCAATGCGAACGAAAACGCCAGCGCGATCACGATGCCGATCAGCACATTCAGCGTCCGCCATAGACCGACGTCGATCAGATTGTCGCCATGGCCCGCGACGATGCACATCGTAATCGCCGTCAACAGACCGATATACCCCGACGAACCGATGGCGAACCAGGCGCAGATTCCCGCAACGATCGACATCAGCACATAGGTGAGCGGCAGCGAGCCGGTCAGGTTCTGCAACAGGATCAGCACAAGACCGATCGCCGCGCCGAGCAGCGTCCCGGCCGCCCGGTCGGCGGCCTTCTTGCGGATATTGCCGTGATGCTGCAAGCCGCCGATCACCACCAGCAGCGTCACCGACGACCAGATACCGTGAGGAATGTTGATACCGGTGGTCGCGAGAATCGACACCAGCATGGCGACGCCGACGCGCAGGCTATGCAGCACCTTCGCGTGGCGATAGCGGTAGTACGGCGACGTGATCGTGCGCACCATGCGGCTAATGGCCGAGCGGCGGGCGATTACGCGGGGGGAATCGGCAGAAGCCATGGCTCGCGCGACGGGCGCTTTGAAGGACGGTTCCGCTATCGTGCCCTGGAGTACCCCGGAAAGACAAACGCCCGCAAACTTTTGTCTGCGGGCGTTGCTCATTCAGGCGGGACGGACCGGCTGACTTAGCCCTCGACCACGTCCAGATAATCTTCCGGACGGGTGCGGTCTTCGGCGCGCTGCATGCCGAGCATGCGCACCAGTAGGCTCACCACCACCGACACCACCAGGTTGACGATCAGCGACCACACCGCCGCGTAGCCCGGAATCGCCATGCCGAACAGGTGGATCGTGAAGATCGACCCCGCCAGCTTCAGCGAAATCGCCATCCACGTGCCGGTAGCGATGCCGACCGCCCAGCCGATCAGGAGGCCACGATAGTCGAGCACGCGCGTGTAGAGACCCAGCACGATCGCCGGCAACGTCTGGATGATCCAGATGCCGCCCAGCAGTTGCAGCTGAATCGCGTACGTCAGCGGCAAACCGAGAATGAACGCGACCGCGCCGACCTTGACGATCAGCGACACCAGCTTCGCGACGTTGGTCTCCTGCTCATGCGACATGTTGCGGTTCACGAACTCCTTGTGGATGTTGCGCGTGTACAGGTTCGCTGCCGCGATCGACATGATCGCCGCCGGCACCAGCGCGCCGATCCCGATCGCCGCGAACGCCACACCAACGAACCATGACGGGAAGAAGTGCAGGAACAGCGCCGGCACCGCGAAGTTCGGGCCGAACGCCTTGAAGTACGGCGCGAATTCCGGCATGTCCTTCACGCCCGAAGCCAGCGCCATGAAGCCCAGCAAAGCGAGCAGGCCGAGTACCAGCGAGTAAGCCGGCAGCATCGCCATGTTGCGGCGGATCGTGTTACCCGACTTCGACGACAGCACCGCGGTGATCGAGTGCGGATACAGGAACAGCGCGAGCGCCGAACCCACCGCAAGCGTCGCGTACGCGCTGTAGCCGTTCAGGCTCGACACGTCCGGTGCCTTCAGCAGCAGCTTGGCCGGCGGCACCACGCTGAAGATATGGCCGAAGCCGCCCAGTTGCGGCGGAATCACGATGATCGCGGCAAAGATCACGATATAGATCAGCACGTCCTTGACGACCGCGATCATGGCCGGCGCGCGCAGGCCCGACGTGTACGTGTAAGCCGCCAGGATCGCGAAGGCGATGATCAGCGGCAGATCGCCGACGAAGCCCTTGGTGTCGAAACCCAAGGCGCCGATCACCACTTCGATACCGACCAGTTGCAGCGCGATGTAGGGCATCGTCGCGACGATACCGGTCACGGCGATCGCCAGCGCCAGCATACGGCTGCCATAGCGAGCCGAGACGAAGTCGGCCGATGTCACGTAGCCTTGACGTTTGGCGATGCTCCACAGTTTCGGGAAGACCACGAACGCGAACGGATAGATCAGGATCGTGTACGGCAGCGCGAAGAAACCGGTTGCGCCCGCACCGAACACCAGCGCCGGTACGGCGATGAAGGTGTAGGCGGTGTACAGGTCGCCGCCCAGCAGGAACCACGTGACGATGGTGCCGAAGCGCCGGCCGCCGAGGCCCCACTCTTCCAGATGGGCGAGGTCGCCCTTGCGCCAATGGGCCGCGATAAAACCGAGAATGGTGACGCCGATGAAAAACAGAACGAAGACGAATGTTGCGGTGGCGTTCATTATCGTGCGCCCCCTTGTGAGCTGCCCGGCTTGCCCGATGAGCGGGTCTTGGTCTTGAAGTACACGAGCGCCGTGATGACCGCGCTGATCAGCACCCACAGGAGCTGATACCAGTAGAAGAACGGGAAATCGAACAGTTGGGGTTCGACCTTGTTATATGACGGCACCCAGATCATTGCGATCCAGGGCAACAGCAGCAACCAGAGCCAGTGCTTGCTGGCTTTGTTCGCGTCGGCGTCGTGAGCCATGACGTCTCCTCTTCCCTATTATTGAAATGTTGGCCCGTGTTTTGACGGGGTGGTGGATCCCACAGCGGACGGCCGCCCTGCGAGGGATCGCCCCGCTTGCCCACGGGCGCCCCGAAAGCTTCGAAAGAGTATAGGAGCGGTGAACGTCCGGTCAAGCAGGGACGACCCGATACGGGACAGTGGGTTGGAGGCTGGCGGGACGGGGCTTTGACGCGAGCGGGGCACTGCTTCGAAAGAGGGAGGCGAGGTTCGGTGCGGCCGTAAGCCTGGAGCCGGATGACCGGTGCCCGGCGCGCGTGAGCCCCTGAGCGGAACGCGGATCGGCTGCGCGATGCGCGATGAGTTGTGGCGTTGAAGACCGTCGCGTGGGCGCAACGGCGGAAGCTTGGTCAGGCTTTTCGGTCCTGCGGCGGTCGAGCCGGCTTGCCCGGCTCGACCGCTTCACTCATCAGATGGTGAACGAGCCGCCGTTCTGCCCGGTCGATTCCTGCAGACCCTTGATCCACTTGCGCGCCGGCAAACCGAGTTCAGCTTCGATCAGCTTCGCGCGTGCTTGCAGTGCCGTGAAAGGCACGTCGAGCGCCGGGCCGGAGAAGGCGATCGCGATGCGGTTGCCGTCATGCACTTCCGGCAGCGCGACCACGCGGCCATCGAACGCTTCGTTGAGGCGCTTCATGTTGCGCACGAAGCTCGGATGATCGCCGAACAAGTTGATCGTCACCACGCCCGCGTCGCTCAGACATGCGCGCACCGCACGGTAAAAGCCAACGCTGTCGAGCACCGGGCCACGCGCGGTCGCATCGTAGACGTCGATTTGCAGCGCGCCGATCGTGCCGTGATTGGCGCGGTCGTTGACGAAGTCCCATGCGTCCATTTCGTGTACGGTCAGGCGGGCATCGTCGTGCGGCAGTTCGAACATCGTGCGCGCGGCCACGACCACCGCCGGGTTCACTTCAACCGCCTCGACCTTCGCGCGCTTCAGGAAACGGTACGCAAATTTGGTCAGCGCCGCGGCGCCCAGGCCGAGCTGAACGATACGCTTGGGCGTTTCGATGAACAGCAGCCAGGCCATCATCTGCTGCGCGTATTCGAGTTCGACATGATCCGGCTTGCGCAGACGCATCGCGCCTTGCACCCATTCCGTGCCGAAATGCAGGAAACGCACGCCGCCCTCTTCCGAGAACGTGACCGGCGCGAAACGCGGTTTGCGCGGTGCTTCGATTTGCGGCGCATCGTGCAAGTCGTCGTCGTGCAGCGCGCGTTTTTTGGTGCGCACTGCTTTCTGTTTGTTCAGCGTGTGGTCGCCGGCGTCAGCGTCTTTGTTGCGGAATGCACGGGCTTCAGCCGAGGCGCGCTTGATCAGTTTCGTCATGTAAGGATGTCGCGCCAGAGACGCAATTTTTGGTCGAACGAGAGCATAGCATTCGCCGGACTCGACGAAGGCAATACGAGGGTGGCGTAGCCCGCTTCGCCAATTACCGGCGCAAAGC
The DNA here is from genome assembly GCA_900142905.1 of Burkholderia sp. GAS332. Classification (NCBI taxonomy): domain Bacteria; kingdom Pseudomonadati; phylum Pseudomonadota; class Betaproteobacteria; order Burkholderiales; family Burkholderiaceae; genus Burkholderia; species Burkholderia sp. GAS332. The sequence goes on from FSRV01000001.1 coordinate 3,929,446, forward strand.
GGCCCGCCGTCTTGCCGTTGAAGCAGACTTTCTTCAACAGCGGCGCGTGGGCGCGCAGTGATACGAAATCGTTGGGGCTGGCATTGCGGATCGCGGCGTCGAGACTGCCTTCTCGCTCGCATGCGGCGAGCACGTCCCACACGCCGATGCCATGCGCGAGCACGCGGCGCAGGCGCTCTTCGTAAGCAAGTTCGGGGAGTAGCGGTTCGTCGAGCACCGTGCCGAGCAAACGCCAGAACTGATTGCGCGGATGCGCGTAATACTGCGTGACCGCGAGCGATGCCTCGCCGGGGAAACTGCCGAGTATCAGCGTATGCGTATGCGCCGCGACGACGGGAGGAAAGCCGCGCAGCATCAGCGCTTTACCTGACTGTCTGTTGCCGGCGCGTGCCCGGATTCATGCGCGCTCCGATCGGCCTGGTGTTCTTGCTCCGCACGCGGCGCAGCATGGGCGCGCGACGCTGTATGCTCGAGCGGCCGGCCATGTTCCCGCACATGAGTGCGCTGCGGAGCGGGCGCGGACGCTGGGTGCGCAGACGGCACACGCGCCGTATTCACAAGATTCGCCAGTTGCGCCCACAGCGCGGGCAGCATGCATTCGGTCACCATTAGCGGCGCACCGTGACGCTCGAACACCGAGCGGCGCGCAACCAGCGCGTGCGGCGGCATGTCATCGATTTCACGCGCCGCCAGTCGATACAGCGGATGACGCGCCGTCAGCCTACGGCTGACCAGCGACGATCGCGCGACGCTGCTATCGCTGTAGAGCAACTCGGCGAGCGGCCGCGTGCGCAGCCGGCGCGTGGCCTGCCAGACACCGACGCTCGCCGCGAGTGGCGCCACGCTATGCGCCGCGACAAACGGCGCACCGTCGACCGACAACACCACCTCCCGAACCCACACCGGTGCACGGGGCGCCAAGCCGAGCGCGGCGTATTCGTCGGCCCACGGCAAGGCGACGGCTTCGCGCGTCACACGCACGGCAACCGCGCCGAGCGTGCGCAGATGCGCGGTCAGTGATCCGCCGCGGGTCAACCAGTCTTTCTGGGCGGCGCTCAAACCGGGTAAGGGCGTGACGCGCCAGTGGGCGTCGGCGGCATCGAAACGGATAGGCATGGTGTCGGATTATAACGGCGCAGGTGTCAGAGGATCGCGAGTCCGTCGTCGGCCGTACCGGCGGAAACGTCAGTCGAGCGCCATGCCTGGCGAACCGCCTCACTCAGCGGATCGATTTCAGACAGTTCCGATTCTCCTCGTCCAGCGATGCGCGATACAACCGTCGTGCTTTAACAAGTCGACGGCCCGCCCGCGATCGAAGGGCGTGCCATGTGATCGGATATTGAAGGAGAAGAAAGAGACATGAGAACATTCCTGGCCGTTACCGTATGCGCAATGTCTGTCGTACTGATGGCGGGTTGCGCCGCTCCGCTGAACCGCGATACCGAAACATCGCTGAACAAGGCCGTCGGCATCGAAGTAACGCCCGTCGCTAACGGTGTCTCCGTCAAGCTGCCCGAAGCCGCGCTGTTCGAGTTCGGCAAATCCGAAGTGCGCGGCGATGCAGCGGCAGTCGTCAATCGTTCAGCCGTTCTGCTCAAGCGCAGTAAGAAGCCGGTGTTGGTAGAGGGCTACACCGACAATGTCGGCACGCTCGACTATAACCAGCAGCTTTCCGAAGCACGCGCCACCGCGGTAGGTTATGCGCTCGTGGCGCGTGGCGTGGCGATGGACCGGATCCGGACGAAGGGCTACGCGTACAACAGCCCCGTCGCCAGCAACGATACAGCCGAAGGGCGTGCGCTGAACCGGCGCACCGAGATCGTGGTGCGCGGAGAAACGATGGATACGCTGATGGGAAAGCAGTAAGGCGTAGACGTTAGCTCTCGCTGACACGCTCGGGCCACCGACCGGGCGCTCCCCGCGCCCGGTTTCAGACAGCCACGTAGTCGCACAGCGCGGTCTGCACGTCGTCGAGCACCGCGTCCCATCGACCCAACTCACGCTGCCTGAACAAGCGTGCCGACGGATACCACGGACTATCCTCGCGGTCCGCCATCCACCGCCAATCCGTGCAGGTGGGTAGCAGAACCCAAACCGGACTGCCTGAGGCACCGGCCAGATGCGCGACCGCCGTGTCGACGGTGATCACCAGATCGAGCGCCTTGCAAATCGCCAAGGTGTCGGAAAAGCTATTAATCTCGGGCCCGAGCATGTGCATGTCGACGCCTGCGGGCAAAGCTGCCGCCGCATCCTGCGCACGGCCCATTTGCAGCGAAAACCATTTCACCCCAAGCTGCGCGAGAACCGGCCCCAATGCGTTCAACGAAATCGAACGATAGCGGTCGAGTCCATAGGCTGGGTTACCCGCCCACACGAGTCCGATGCGCATCTTGCGCGCCCCGTTCGGAGCGACGCTATCGATCGCATCGAGCCGATTTTTCCAGTGGCGAGCCTTCTCAGCCCCAGCGACCAGATACGGCATCGCGACCGGGAGCATCGGCACATCCAGCCTCATATACTCCGGCATCCTGAACATTCGACACCAATATTCGTACGGACCCGGTGGCAGGGTAGTCCATGCGGCATTAACACCGATTGCGTCACGCGCCAACTCGCCTAGCGGACCCTCGATCCACACGTCGACGATCGCGCCCTCCCTATGCAGCCAGGCAGCGAAACGCAGAAACTGGAGTTGATCGCCAAGCCCTTGCTCGCCGATTAGCAGGAAGCGCATTTCCGCCACTGGCTCACCGTGCCACTCGGGGAAATCGGGGCGGACGAGATCGTGATTTTCCGGCAGTTGTTCATGCCAGCGCCATTGTTTCCAGCCCTGTTCAAAGTCGCCGAAACGAAGTTGTGCTGCGGCAAGATTGAATTGCACGTGCGTGTCATCGGGTAACAGCTTCGCCGCCTCGACGGTATGCAGCCGCATTTGAGAAAAGTCACCGAGCATGTTGAACGCATACGACGCGTTATGATGCAACCCGGCGTTCTGCGGATCGATGCTGAGCCCCTGAGCGGCCACGCTAATGGCATCGCCGAAGCGATCCACACTGTTTAGCGCGAAGGCCAACTGTCCTAACGCGGTAGCGTCAGAGGCAAAACTCGCGCGAAGCTGGGCGAGCACGCTGTCAATCTGCGCATGGCGCCCGGCTTTCGACATGGCAGCGATCAGTTCGAGCGCGTCGGAAATCCGCGTCGCGTCGAGAGCCCATGCGTGCAGCCACAGGTTCGCGGCCTCCGGAATCTGTCCGAGTTCGGTGCTGATTCTGGCTAATGCGCGAACCGCATGATGCAACGCCGGATCAAGCCTTAGCGCCGCTGCGTAATGCTCGCGCGCTTCGGCTAGGCGGTCGGAGAGCTTCAGGCAGTCGGCCAGATTCCGATGAAGACTGGCCGTACCACCGGCCAGGTTCAACGCACGATGGTAGAACGCTTCAGCCGCCACGCGCTCGCCTTGCAGCGCGGCAAGCAAGCCGCGATGCTCCCAGATGTCCGCGCGTTCGGGCGCAACCGTCAACGCCTCGTCCAAGTACTGCCGTGACAGTTCGACCTGATCGCCCCGAAAACAGGCGAGTCCCATGCGGTGCAGCGCGTGCACATGCTGCGGTTGTTGTTCCAGTGCCCGTTCGTATTCGAGCATCGCTTCCTGCGTCCGGCCCGCGACGAAGTGGGTGTCAGCGCTTGCGACCAGGGCGTTGACCGCTTCCCCGCCGCTGGGACGGTCCGATGAGCGGATCGAGTTGCGTATCGACATGTTTAAAGCCTGTTTCCTTCCGACGGCGCCGGTGTTTTCTCCGGACCCGGCTGGTGTGAGCGCATCATCGCCTGCAATCTGTCAGTCACCCGGGCAACCACAGGCTCCCAATCGCCCGGCTGCGGTTGCCGGAACAGCGCGACCGAGTCATACCAAGGCTGCGTCTCCTCATTGCCCCACGCCCAATGCGAAACGCGATCGAGCATCGCCAACACCGGGCGTCCCAACGCGCCGCCCAAATGCAAAGGCGCGCTATCGATGGTCACCACGGCATCGAGCGCACTCACGTGCGCGGCCACGTCATCGAAACCGGCCTGGTAGTGCGCAGTCAGATCGCAAACGCGATACCCCAGCGCGCTCAAGGCTGCCACATCGGTTTGACGACCCGGCGTCAGCGGATGGAACACCACATTGGGCAGCGCGAGCACAGGAGCCAGCGCTGCAAGTGGAATCGACCGCTTCGCGTCGCGACGATGCGTCGGGCTGCCCGACCAAACAAGTCCGACATGCAACCGCGCTGCCTGTCCGTCACCTGCGCTGACCCGCTCGCGCCATGCGGTGACGCGGCTTGCATCGGCATACAGATATGCCGCGCCGCGCACGTGGTCAGGCAGCAAGCCAAGCATCGACGGCACGCTCATGATCGGCAGGCCAAAGTGCGGCTGGCCGAGCGGTCCATCCTCGATGGACACGCAATCCGCGTAAAAGCGCGCAAACAGCGGCTGTAGTGCCTGACGCACCGCGAGCACCAACCTGCCGCCCTCGTCGCGCACGCGCGCTGCCAGCTCGGGCACAAAGCGCACCATCTGGATATCGTCGCCGTTGCCTTGTTCGCTGTGCACGAGCAAGGTCTTGCCGGCGAGCGGTTCACCCTGCCAGCGCGGACACAGCCGCGCCATCACTGTCACGACGTTGTTCGGCTCGCGGTCGTCGCGCGTCAGACGCGCAGCGAAATGCGGCCATCCGTTCGACCAGTCACCGCGCCGCAACTTCAGATCGGCCAGATCGACGGCCGCCTGCGCCGCGGACGGGTCAAGCGCAAGGGCTGCATGCAGCGCCGCTTCGCTGTCCGCAAAACGCGCCTGCTCGGCGAGATACATACCAATTGCGCCCAGCACGTGAGCATTGCCGGGTGCGGCGGCATCGACCGCGCGCATGGTCGCCTCTGCTGCGGCGGCTCCGTTGCAGTGCCATTGCGCGTGACTCAGTTGCCAGGCGATTTCCGTATCGGCGGGATCGCGCGTCAGCACCTCACGACAAACACGTTCGACCGTGGGCCAATCGCGAATCTCCCGGAAAGCCAGCACGAGCTGCAACGGCAACGCGGGGTGGATCGCCGGATCGAGCGCGTAGGTCCGCAACAGCGCCGCACGACGCTCGGCTCGCGCGCTCGCATCCGGCAACGCTGCAAGCGCAATCGCCAACCACCAGGGCGCTCGGGCATCTTGTGGCGCGTATGGCTCATACGCGCGCAACATGTGCACCGCTGCCGAAGGCGCACTGCAGTGATCGATCAACCAGACAATCCACTCGACCGTCGCAGCGGGCGGTTGCACGGTGACCGCCAATTCACTGTTGCGCTGCGCAGCCTCGGCGTGGCCGAGTGCATCGGCAAACAGTGCCACGCGGGCATAACGCGCGCCGTTGCCTACCGCCTGCGCTTGCGATGCACTGTGATACGCCGCTTCGAAACGCCCTGCACTCGCGCACAGGTCTGCGTGCAATTGCGGCGTGACACCCTCTGCAACGAGTTCGAGGGCGCGTCGTTCGGCGGCGTCGAAACCTTGCTCGCGCAAGATCGACCACAGGAGAGGCACGGGATCGGCGGGGCTTAGCAATGCGGAGTCGGACATGGGAATACAGAGAGCTATCGCAACGCGTCAATGCGCAATCGCAGAAATAAGATCGGATGTGTAAACGACTTGGATATTGCAAATAATCGCCTTAACCATCCGAATTTCGAACGCGAGAGCATAAGACAAAACTGCGCCTCCACATCTCATAAACCAATCTCAATTTAAGGTCGTTGAATAGTTTTACTTAGTTAACCATAATTATTTTTCAGGCGACTTTTGCAGACCCGAAAATCGTCTGGATCGACAACAAACTACAACGGAGCTTAGGCTTGGATACTACGAACTCGAAAGAAACTTCTGACCGCATCGCACATCTGGCCGCTATCGTATTGCGGCGTCCGGGTGCCTGGTATCAGGAAAAGGAACTTGCCGGTTCTGCGCTCGCGCAGCACCACACGTCGAAACAGACCAGCACGGCGATCGGCAGTCTCGCGGCGAAAGTCCTGGCTGATCCTCATTCCTGCATCGAGGCAAAGGAACTGGCCGGCTCCGTGCTATCGCAAGTGCGTCATTTGCATGGGCAAGCGCCCGCGCACTAAAAGCTTAGCGCGCCCCATCCAGGTACCTGCGCGAGACCTTCGCCAGGCAGGCGGACGGTAAAGCACGGGGCAAAAAAAATGCGCTGCCGAAGCAGCGCATTTTTCAACCACAAGCGTCAAAGCAACGCCGGTCCAAACTCAATTCAAACTCGCACGCTCAACCCACACGCGCCAACAACAACGCGTTGGTACGCTTCACGAAGCTAGCCGGATCTTCCAGCGCGCCGCCTTCAGCCAGCAGCGCCTGGTCGAACAGCAGATGGCACCAGTCGTCGAAATTCACGCTATCCGCGTGCAAGCCCTTCACCAGCGCATGCTCAGGATTCACTTCGAGAATCGGATGGAACGACGGCGCGTCCTGGCCTGCCGCCTTCAGCATACGCTGCAGATAGCCGCTCATTTCGCCATCGTCAGCCACGAGGCAGGACGGCGAATCGGTCAAGCGGAACGTCAGGCGCACGTCCTTGGCCTTGTCCTTCAGCGCTTCCTTCATCTTCTCGACGAGCGGTTTGAATTCCTCACCGACCTTCTCCTGCGCCTGCTTTTCTTCGTCATTCAGCGCGCCCAGATCGAGATCGCCGCGCGCGACGCTTTGCAGCGGCTTGCCGTCGAATTCGTTCAGGAACGACAGCATCCATTCATCGACGCGATCGGTCAGCAGCAGCACTTCCACGCCCTTCTTGCGGAACACTTCGAGATGCGGGCTGTGGGTCGCGGCTTGCCAGGTGTCGGCAGTCACGTAGTAGATCTTGGTCTGCTCGGGCTTCATCCGTGCGACGTAGTCGGCCAGCGACACGGTCTGCTCCGGCGATTCCGTATGCGTCGACGCAAAACGCACCAGCTTCGCAATACGCTCGCGATTAGCGAAATCTTCGCCGATGCCTTCCTTCAGCACCTGACCGAATTCCTTCCAGAAGCCGGCGTACTTTTCGCGATCGGCCTCGTTCTCCGAGTTCGCCAGTTCTTCGAGCATCGACAGCGAACGCTTGGTCACGCCTTCGCGGATCGCCTTCACGTCGCGGCTTTCCTGCAAAATTTCGCGCGACACGTTCAACGGCAGATCAGCCGAATCGACCACACCCTTCACGAAACGCAGATACGCCGGCAGCAGTTGCTCGGCGTCGTCCATGATGAACACGCGCTTCACGTACAGCTTCAGGCCGGCGCGATGATCGCGGTTGAACATGTCGAACGGCGCATGCGTCGGCACATACAGCAGCTGCGTGTACTCGCTGCGGCCTTCGACGCGGTTGTGCGTCCACGTCAGCGGATCCTGATGATCGTGCGAGAGATGCTGGTAGAACTGCTTGTACTGTTCTTCGGTGATGTCGTTCTTCGAACGGGTCCACAGCGCGCTCGCCTGGTTGACGGTCTCGTCCTCGTCCTTCGTGACCATCTCGCTCTTTTCTGCGTCCCATTCTTCCTTCGCCATCAGGATGGGCAGCGCGACGTGATCCGAGTACTTCTGGATGATCGACTTCAGACGATGCGACGACAGCAGTTCGTCTTCATTGGCACGCAGATGCAGCGTGATGGTCGTGCCGCGCGCGGGGCGTTCGATTTGCTCCACCGCGAAATCGCCCTCGCCCGCGCTTTCCCAGCGCACGCCTTCCGAGGCCGGCAAGCCGGCGCGGCGCGTTTCAACCGTGATCTTGTCCGCGACGATGAAGCCCGAGTAAAACCCCACGCCAAACTGGCCGATTAGCGCCGCATCTTTCTGCTGGTCGCCGGAGAGCTTGCCGAAGAATTCCTTGGTGCCCGAGCGCGCGATCGTGCCGAGGTTGGCGATCGCTTCGTCGCGACTCATGCCGATGCCGTTGTCGTCGAGCGTGATGGTGCGCGCGGCCTTGTCGTAGGACACGCGAATCCGCAGGTTCGGATCGTTTTCGTACAGCGCGCTGTTTTCGATCGCTTCGAAGCGCAGCTTGTCGGCTGCGTCGGACGCGTTCGAAATCAGCTCACGCAGAAATATTTCCTTGTTGCTGTACAGCGAATGGATCATCAGGTGCAGAAGTTGTTTAACTTCTGCCTGAAAGCTCATGGTTTCTTGTGCCATGGTCGGACTTCCTCTCTGTTACGAATGGGGTTCTGGTCAGGCGTGGCGCACGGCCGCGGCCCACATGGGCCGCCGAGGCCGTGTCACCGGATCGCCGGACCGCTGGATCGTCCGGCTAAATTGGGGCGAGCCGGCGCGGTTTCAAGAGGCACGCCGCGCGACGCCGTCCAGATAGCGGCACAGGAACGTCGACAGCTCGGGGTCACCGCAGTTGGCGATATTGAAACGCATCCACGTGGTCGGCGACTGCTGCGGTGAAAACAGACTCCCCGGCGTCAGCAGAAAGCCTTCTTCGTGCCCGGCGGCCGCGAGCGCGCTCGCATCGACGCCGGTATCGGCCCACAGGAACATGCCCGCCGCCGGTGTCAGGAACAGCTTCAGGCCGGTCTTTTCGAGCATCCGCACGGATTTTTCGCGCACGCCGTCGAGCCGCGCGCGCAACCGCTCGACGTGCCGGCGGTAATGGCCCTCGGTGAGAATCTTGTAGAGCACGCGCTCGTTCAGTTCGGGGCTCGTCATGCCGACCAGCATTTTCTGATCGCTGACAGCCCTTGCCACCTCCGGTGCGCAGGCGACAAAACCCACGCGCAGATTGGGCGCGAGCGTCTTCGAAAAACTGCCTAGGTAGATCACGCGCTTTAACTGGTCGAGGCTCGCGAGCCGCGTGCCAGGATGGCTCGGCGGGCACAGATCGCCGTAAATATCGTCCTCGACGAGGATGAAGTCGTACGCTTCGGCAAGCCGCAGAATGCGGAACGCCTGCGCGGCCGTGAGCGACGTGCCGGTGGGATTCTGCAGCACCGAATTGATCACCAGCATTTTCGGCCGCCACGTCTCTATCAGCGACTCCAGCGCGTCGAGGTCCGGCCCGTCCGGCGTGTACGGCATGCCGACCAGCCGCGCGCCTTGCGACGCGAAGCGCCCGAACATCTGAAACCAGGCCGGATCGCCGACGATCACCGCATCGCCCGGCTTCACGTAAATCCGCGAAATCAGGTCGATGGCCTGGGTAATGCCCGACACCATCACAATCTGATCCGGCGAAGCGCCGATTTCCAGCTCCTCCAGCCGCGTCTGCAACTGCTGGCGCAGCGGCAAAAAACCTTGCTGCGTGCCGATGCCGAGCATCTGCGCGCCGCTTTGCCGGCCGAGCGTGCGCAATGCGTTAGTGATCAGATCACCGTCGAGCCAACGTGCAGGCAGGTAACCGAGGCCCGGGCTACGCTCGGGGCGCGCGCCCGTATGCAGCATATTGCGCAGCAGCCAGACGACGTCGATCGTGGCCGGCGCGGGCGCCGCGGCGGCAATGGTGCGGATCTCTGCCGTCGGCACACCGCCCAATCGTTCGCGCACATAGAAACCGGAGCCGCGCCGCGACTCCAGGTAGCCCTGCGCCACCAGCCGCTCATACGCCTCGACCACGGTGAAGCGCGACACGCCCTTGTCCAGCGCCAGCTTGCGGATCGACGGCATGCGCATGCCGGGACGGAATACGCGCTCCTCAATGCGGCGGCGCGCCCACTGGACGAGCTGCTCGACCAGCGTCAGCGACGCCGTATCGTGCGGGGTGGGAATCTGGGCAAGCGGGACGGACATAACGGGCTCCAACTGTACCGAACGGTATCGAGTCGATTGTACCGTTACTGTGCCGGTCGCCACCGCTACATTCGAGGCTACATTTAAGATAAGCAACGGATGATGAAGCGGCTCAGGTTACGCCATGCCGCTCACACGCGACCTCGGGCAAGACCAGCTCAAACGCCATCCCTCTGGCCCGCCGACCCGGCAAACGGTTATGCTTACGACCCCGGCTACGCTGCTGCCGCACCCGGCACGCCTTCCGGCTTACCGCAGAAACCGCTTTCCTGATCCGCCATGACTGCCCATTCGCTCCGTCTCGATCACCTCGTGATTTCCGCCCGTACCCTCGACGAGGGCACGCAGTACGTCGCCGACACGCTCGGCGTCGCACCGGCCGGCGGCGGCGCGCATCCGCTGATGGGCACGCACAATCGCCTGCTGAACCTCTGGGGCGGCGTGTATCTGGAAGTGATCGCGGTCGACCCGCAGGCCGCGGAACCCGCGGACGGTGCCGCGCCGCGTGCCCGGCTGTTCGCCCTCGACGACCCGGCGACGCACGCGCGGCTCGAAAAAGGGCCCTACCTGTCGCACTGGGTCGCCCGAGTCGACCGGCCAAAGCGGCTCGCGGCGTGGCAGACACAGTATCCGCAGCGCATCGCACCGATCGTGCCGATGACGCGGGGCGATTTCAGCTGGGGGCTGTCGGTGCCTGACGACGGCGCCTTCCCCGCGTGGCAAGGCGCAGGCGACGGCGTGCTGCCATCGCTGATCCAGTGGGATACGCCGCGGCATCCGTCGGCGGTCTTGCCGGAAACGGACATTGCACTGAAAGCTTTGAAAGCAGAACATCCGCAAGCCGACGCCATTGCCGCGCAATTGCATTGGCTGGGCGCGGCGCACCTGATCGCACTCGAGCCCACGGAAGGCGCAGCGGCGCTCGTCGCCGAGTTTGAAACACCCGAGGGTCTACGGACCCTTAAATAAGCAGCGCGCGTGGGTCGTCAACTCGCGCGATAATCGAAGTTTTGACCGGTTCCAGAGATACCAGCAGAGGAGACCATGGACCAAAGCGACTTGAAAGCCCCCATGTGGCAACTGTCCGAACGCGCACGCAAGCTCACGAGCTCGGCGATTCGCGAGATCCTGAAGGTCACGGAACGGCCTGAAGTCATTTCGTTCGCGGGCGGCCTGCCCTCGCCGGCGACCTTCCCGGCCGAACGTATGCGCGAAGCATCCGACCGCATTCTGCGCGACGCGCCCGCCGCGGCTTTGCAATACAGCGCGACTGAAGGCTACCTGCCGCTGCGCGAATGGATCGCAAAACGCTACTCGGTGAACGGCGCGCAGATTCGCCCGTCGCAGGTACTGATCACCACCGGTTCACAGCAAGCACTCGACCTGCTCGGCAAAGTGCTGGTGTGCCCGGATAGCCCGGTCCTGGTTGAAACGCCGACTTACCTCGGCGCACTGCAATCGTTCTCGATGTACGAGCCGCGCTACGTGCAGGTGCCGACCGACGAGCAAGGCCTGATCCCCGAAGCGCTCACGCCTGAGCTAACGGCCGGCGCGCGCCTCCTGTACGCACAACCGAACTTCCAGAATCCGACGGGCCGACGCCTGCCGCTCGAACGCCGCCGTGCGCTGGCGGCGTTTGCGAAGACCGCACCGTTCCCGGTCATCGAAGACGATCCCTACGGCGCGCTCGACTACGCAGGTGTTCCGCTGCCCACCATGCTGTCCATGGCGCCGGATCATATTGTCCATCTCGGCTCGTTCTCGAAAGTGCTGGCGCCGGGCCTGCGGGTCGGCTACATCATTGCGCCTGAAGAGTTGATCTTCAAGCTCGTGCAAGCCAAGCAAGCCGCCGATCTGCACACGCCGAGCTTCACGCAACGCATCGTGTACGAAGTGATCAAAGACGGTTTCCTCGACACGCACGTACCGACCATTCGTGAGCTGTACCGCGATCAATGCGCGGCGATGCTGGCCTCGCTCGAACGCTACATGCCGGCAGGCGTCACCTGGAACCGTCCGGAAGGCGGCATGTTCGTGTGGGTGAATCTGCCCGCGCAGATCGACAGCATGAAGCTGCTCGAAGAAGCCGTCGCGCAGAACGTCGCGTTCGTGCCGGGTGGTCCGTTCTTCGCGAGCGAAGCCCAGCACAACACGCTGCGCCTGTCGTTCGTCACGGTGCCGCCGGCCAAGATCGACGAAGGCGTGTCGCGTCTCGCGGCACTGATCCGCTCGAAGATCTAAGCGCCCCCGGCCACCCGGCCGGGTTACCGAATTTCACTACTGACCAAGGACACACCATGGCTCAAACAAATGTGTACGACAAGCTCAAGGAACTGGGTATCGAACTGCCAGTCGCAGGCGCGCCGGCAGCCGCCTATGTGATGAGCGCGCAAAGCGGCAACACGGTGTACCTGTCGGGCCACATCGCGAAGAAGGACGGCAAGGTGTGGGCCGGCAAGCTCGGCGCCACCCTCACCACCGAAGAAGGCAAGGTCGCCGCGCGCTCGATCGCGATCGATCTGCTCGCCACGCTGCATACGCATGTGGGCGATCTGAACCGCGTCACGCGCATCGTCAAACTGATGAGCCTCGTCAACTCGACGCTCGAGTTCACCGAGCAGCATCTGGTCACCAACGGTGCCTCCGAACTGATCGCGGACGTGTTCGGCGAGCGCGGCAAGCATGCGCGCTCGGCGTTCGGCGTGGCGCAGATTCCGCTCGGCGCATGCGTCGAGATCGAGATGATCGCCGAAGTCGAATAACGCACTCAAACAGAACGGGCTGCCGGTTTGTCCGGCTAATCGTCCTGAGCGGTCTGAACGCGTCGCAAGGTGTCTGTCACCTGCGGCGCGTTTTGCTTTTGTGGCGAGGTAGATCGTTCCGTTGTCACCAGGTAGAATCCCTGAACCCTACCAACCTGCTGGATTCGCCGGACCGCGCCCGATGCCCGCCCACACCGTTCGTTTCAAACAGGTCGACGTGTTCACGTCGGTGCCGTTCAAAGGCAATCCGCTTGCAGTGGTATTCGATGCCGATGCACTTGATGCGGATCAGATGCAGGCGATCGCGCACTGGACCAATCTGTCCGAAACAACCTTCTTGCTGAAGCCGACCGACCCGGCCGCCGACTATCGCGTGCGCATCTTCACGACGCACGGCGAATTGCCGTTTGCCGGTCACCCAACGCTCGGCACCGCCCATGCACTGCTCGAAAGCGGCTATCAGCCGAAGCAGCACGGTAAGCTGGTGCAGCAGTGCGGCGTGGGCCTCGTCGAATTGAAGGCGCTGAAGGCGCCGACTGAATCGACCGGCGCGGCCCCAGACACATGGGCATTCGCCGCACCGCCCGCGCGCGTCACAGCGCTTCCCCAAGATCGATACGCGGCACTTACTACGGCTTTACGTAGCGATGCAATCGATTTCAATGCGACACCCTGTGCGGTCGACAATGGGGCGCCATGGCTCGTGGTGCGCGTCAATTCAGCGCGCGACTGCCTCGCGCTCGACCCCGATGCCGCGGCGCTCGCCGACATCGTGCATGCGATGGATACCCATGGTCTCGCCGTCTACGGTCCGCACGACGGCGACGGCCCCGCCACCTTTGAAGTGCGCTGCCTGATGGCAGGCGGTCGCTTCGGCGTCGGCGAGGATCCGGTCACGGGTAGCGCGAACGCCGCGCTCGCAGGCCTCCTGAGCGCCCAGCAGTTGCGTCCCGGCTCACACTACACGGTCCGCCAGGGCACCGTGCTGGGCCGCGCCGGCAACGTTTCGGTGCACTACGACGACGCAGCCGGCAAGACGTGGATCGGTGGGCCGTCGGTAACGGTTGTCGACGGCACGTTCCGGTTGCCATGAGCGGCGCGGCGCCCGATTGCAGGCAGGCAACCGCCGGGCTGCCGCTGAACGCCGGCCGTGTCTCGCTGCTTCCGGCCACGCTTACGCACAAAACGTCGCGCCGTCTGCATGATTAATGCGCTATGCATGACCCGAGGCCTGGCACACCTGAATTCCGGATCCCGATGAAATATTCGAACACAACTGCCGGGCCGCGGCCCCACGGCTGGCCGCGGCGGCTGCGAATTCAACCGGCCGGGACGGTCTGTTGCGCCCGCGTATACCCGATGCACGGACGCTTCCTTAATCCAGTGGCATTCAGTAATATCGAAATGTACCCGGTGACCTGCGGACGATCACGCACGACGCCACGCTCCCTTCTCCTGCGCAGTAGTTCTGGCACCTTGGGCACCATGCAGCCACCCATGAAATTAGCGCAGTCAATGCTCGCGCAGTTGCAAATGGCCGGCGCCAGGGAATGGGCCAGCCAATGAGCCAGCTCCGCTTCTCCGACCCGCGCGAAGCCAAACCCCGCCGCGATCCCGCTCTGCCGCGCCGCCGCGCATTGCTCGCCATTCCCGCGCTCGGCGTGCTGGTGCTGATTCTGCTTTGGACCGTCATCTTCGCGCGCCTGTCGGTTGAGAAAGAAGCCACGAATCGTGAAGCCATGGCCTCTGCCGCGATTCTCTCCGCGGCGCTGGAGCAGCACACGGTCAAGGCGATTCACCAGGTCGACCAGATCACCCGCTTCGTCAAATACGAGTTCGAGAAAACGCCGAATCATTTCGATCTCGCCAGCACAGTGGAAAAAGGCGTGGTGCAAAGCGAAACGCTGGTGCAGGTGTCGCTGATCGACGAGCACGGCACGCTGATCGCCAACACGGCCGAACTCAATCCCAAACACATCGACCTGTCGGACCGCGAACACTTCAAGGTTCACGAACACGAAAACGACGACCAGTTATATATCAGCAAGCCGGTCCTCGGCCGCGTATCCGGCCACTGGACCTTGCAGATGACGCGTCGCCTGAATCATCCCGACGGCTCGTTCGCGGGCGTCGTAGTGGTCTCCGAAGACCCGAGCTATTTCACCAGCGACTTCTATAACAACGCGGCCATCGGCCGTGAAGGCGTGATCGCGGTGATCTCGGACAACGGCACGGTGTTGGCGCGCCGCACGGGCAGCGCCGACAGCGCCAACGGCTCATTCTCCGCGAGCGGCGCGTATCCGACCTCGGAGCATGTGTCGGGCACCTACGTCGATTCGATCGACAATGTCACGCGCATCGTCTCGTACCGGCATATCGACGGCTATCCGCTCGGCGTGCTGGTGGGCCTCTCGCAAGCCGAAGAATTCGCCGACTACAACCACACGCGCAATGTCTATCTGCTGATGGCGGGCTTCATCTCGCTCGCGATGCTGAGCTTCTTCGCGGTGGCCACCGGTTTGATCGGCAAGCTGCTCGGGCGCGAACGTGAGATGACGCATCTGGTCGAGTACGATCTGCTGACCGGTTTGCGCAATCGCTACGCGACGCTGCAAACACTGCGGCACGACGTCGCGCAGCCTGCCAATCTCGGACATCTCGCGATTCTTTTCATCGACCTCGACAACTTCAAGACCGTCAACGACACGCTAGGCCACAACGCCGGCGACATCGTGCTGCAGATGACGGCCTCACGCCTCGCCGCCGCGATTGGCGACGGCGGCACGTTGAGCCGCATCGGCGGCGACGAGTTCGTCGTGGTTATTAAGGGCGACGACGTCGAGAAGCGCGCTGTCACGCTCGCCGAAGCGGCGGCCGACGCGTTCGCCAAGCCTTTCGAGGTGCGCGGCAGTTCGTTCGTGTTGCATGCGAGCATCGGCATCGCGCTCTACTCGGTCGCCAACGAGAGCGAGATCGACCTGCTGAAAAAAGCCGACCTCGCCATGTACAGCGCGAAGGACGCGGGCAAGAACTGCTACCAGTTCTATTCGCCGCAGTTGTCGCACCGCGCGGACCATTTGATGAAGTGGGAGCAGCAGTTGCGCGTCGCGCTCGCCGAAGGCCAACTGTTTCTCACCTATCAGCCGAAGGTCGATCTGACGCGCCGTTGCATCACCGGCTTTGAAGCGCTGGTGCGCTGGAATCATCCGCAACACGGTCTGATTCCGGCCAACGAATTCATTCCCGTCGCCGAATCCACCGGCCTGATCGTGCCGATCGGCGACTTCGTGATCGAGACCGCCTGCCGTCAACTGGCGTTGTGGCAGCAACAGGGATACGACACGCTGTCGCTCGCGGTGAACATCTCTGCGGTGCAGTTCTGGCGCGGCGATCTGTACGAAACCATTTCGCACGCGATCGAGGAAAGCGGCATCTCCGCGCGCCGTCTCGAACTCGAAATCACCGAGACGGCGATGATGGAATATCCCGAACTCGTCTCGGAAAAGATCTTCGCGTTGAAGCGCCTCGGCGTGCGCATCGCGCTCGACGATTTCGGCACAGGCTATTCGTCCCTCTCCTACCTGAACCGCTTCTCGGTCGACACGCTGAAGGTGGACCGTTCGTTCATCCAGGCGATTCCCGGCGACCGCAGCGTGTGCGTGATGGTCACCGCGATCGTCAATCTGGCGCGCTCGCTCGGACTCACGGTGGTGGTCGAAGGCACCGAGACTGAAGAGCAGATTGCATGGCTCGCCGCGCTCGGCCATATCGAGGCGCAGGGTTTCCTGTTCTCGCGTCCGGTGCCGGTCGACGCGATTCCGGCACTGCTCGAACGCTTCGGCGTATGCGGCATGAAGGGCCACCGCACCGCGCGTGAGCCCGACAGCACCCGCAGCGTGTCAAGCGCCAGCACGAGCACCAATAGCTGAGCGCGGTCCGGCGGCGGCGCGTGTGTCACGCACATGCGCGCCGCGTGCGGCCGATCAGCGTGTCTGCGGCGCCCCCGCGCATATCCCACCGCAGCATCACAAAACCGGCTACATTCACGCTGTACTGCACCATAGCGCGATGCCGGCTGCCGGCCGCGCCAACACACACAATGATGATCTCAGAGGGCGGGCCGCCCGCGTGCGGAGGCCCGCGGCGCCATGCAGACGATCACGAGCCAGGATGCCGCCAGGCGAGGAAAACGGGAACCGCTATGGACGCTGTTCAGGGTCGTGTTCGGCCTGTCGGCGCTGTCGTGGGGCGGCCTCGCGCTGATGGCGCAACTTGAAAATCACTATGTAGAGCGCGAGGGACGGCTCTCGCGCGTGGCCTTTTCCGATCTGATCGCGCTGGCCTGGATGGTGCCCGGGCCGGTGGGCTGCAATGTCGCCGTCCAACTGGGGCATGCACTGCGCGGACGCGCTGGCGCCTGGGTGGCGGGCGTCGCGAGCGTGCTGCCCTTTTTCACGCTGATGACGCTGTTCGCGATCTTCTATCGCACGCCACTCGTGCGCGCCGCCGCTTCCCAAACCTTGCTCAATCACTTCAGCGTAGTGCTGGCTACGTTGATCGCGATCACCTGGTACAAACAGACGCGCGCGCTGGTGCGCGGCAAGCTGGAATGGATCGCTGCGGGGCTCGGTTGCGTGGCGCTTTTCTATGCACACAGTCCCGCGGCCTACGTGGTGATGCTCGGTGCGGCCTTCGGTACCGGGTGGATGGTCAGTCCGGTTCGCGATTCGCGCATCGTCGTGACGATCGGCCGGGGTGACTGGCAGTTGCTGGCTGCACTATGCGTGTTGCTGGTGTTGTTCGCCCTGCCATTGCCACATCGCTATGAACTGGCACTGCTATGGCCGCGGCTGGCCGGCGCGGGCATGACCTTGTTCGGTGGCGGCTTCTCAGCGTTACCGGTACTCAAGACGCTGTTCGTCACGCCAGCGATCGGTGTGTCGGATAACGACTTCACCTTGGCGTTTTCGCTGTCCCCGTTGTCGCCCGGACCGCTGCTGAACGTGGTGCCGTTCTTCGGCTATCTGGTGGATGGCTGGGCAGGTGCGCTGATCGCAACGCTCGCGCTTTTTGTGCCGTCGGGCTGCCTGGTGGTGTTGGCGCAGCGGCATCTACATCAGTTGAAGGCCAATCCGCGTTTCGAGCACGGCATGCGGATCTTGCGCGCGGTCACTACCGCCTTTCTTGCGGTGGCCGTACTGCGCATTGCGGGGCATGTGCCGTTCAAACCGGTGTATCTGGTGACGGCACTGTTCTCCGGCATGTGCTTCGCGAAGCTCAAAGTGCCGGTGTATGTGGTGTACGGGACCGTGGCGGTCGTGTGTGGGCTGTGGCTGGCCTACGACGCCATGCCGTAGGCGAGTGAGTCGCTCGCGCTGTGAAGCCAGACTCCGGAACGCAAGCAGAAATCCACCCTAAGCAACGAGGCGTCAGAACCCGCGCGACAGCACCGCCACGCCGATCGTCACCACGCCCAGGACGATATTCACCAGCACCAGACGCCGGATCGTGCCGACCGCCTGCGCGCCGTCCGGCCACTTCTGCGCCTGCACTGCACGGCGAATACGCGGGAACACGGCGAAGCGAATGTGCCCGAAGATCAGCATCATCACGATGCCGAGGCCGGCCATGGCATGCAACGGCCACGTGGCGTGACCACCACCGAACTGCATCAGCAGGAAGCCACCGGTGATGAGAATCACCAGCACGGCTGCAGCGACCCAATTGAAGAAGCGGCCGAACACCGATTCCCACAAAGGCAAGCGCAGTTGCGGCGAAAGATCGGCAATCGCCGGGCGCAGACAGAAATGCGCGAACACCATCCCGCCCACCCACACCGCGACCGCGAGCAGATGTAAAAAGAGCGCGATTTCGATAGCTTTGTTCATGTTGTTTTCCTCTCCCGACGATGCCACACCGCTTATGACGAGTGATATTAGTAGCGGTTATTGAGCGCATTCGACCGCGCGCTATGCGTGCAGTTCCATGTACTGGCAGCGTCTTAACATTCTTTGTAGTTGTTATTGCAGCGCGCCCATGCCGCGACGGCGTTGCACCTCGGATTTCGGCTACGCGCGGCGTGTGCTTTGAATCACACGCCGCGTTCTTGCCTGGCTCTACTTTGCTTCTATTGACTTCCACCTACTTCCATCTGCTCCACCTACCCTGCACTGTACTGCTATTAGGTATTACGCAGCGAGCACCGGACGCATACCGTCGAGCTTCATCTTGCTCTCAGGCGCACGCCCCTTGCGGGCCCGCTTGCCAATGTGCGGTGTGAGGGTGGCGCCGCTCAGCTTCTCTTCGTCGACACGGCCACCGCGGCGCGTGCCGATCAACACCACGCCCGCTTTGTTGATGGACAGCGCCTGCACCAGCGTTTCGTTGTCGTCGAGCGCCATCAGCGTGACGCCGCGTCCGCCGCCCGAGAGCGTCTTCATCTCGTCGAGGCCGAACACCAGCAGGCGTCCACCCGAAGACAGACAGGCGATATGCGTCGTATCCGGCAGCATTGGCATGGGTGCGAGCGGCGCGGCGCCCGCGTCGATCGTCATGAACGACTTGCCGGCCTTCACGCGGCTCACCATGTCGCCGACCTTGGCGACAAAGCCAAAGCCGTTGCTCGATGCGAGCAGCAACGCCTGATCCGCAGAAGCTGCGTAGTAGTGCATCAGATGGCTGCCCGACTCGAGCTCGATCAGCGACGTGACCGGCACACCATCCCCTCGCCCGCCCGGCAGCAAGGCCACCGCCACCGAATAGACGCGGCCATTGCTGCCCCACGCGACCAGCGTATCCGGCGTGCGGCACTGGAACGCTGCGTAGAGTCCGTCGCCAGCCTTGAACGTGAAGCCGGCTACATCCAGGCCATGGCCCTTCAGCGCGCGTACCCAACCCTTCTGCGACACCACCACCGTCACCGGCTCGTCGACCACGCGCGCTTCGAACGTGGCGCGCTTTTCCTGCTGGATCAGCGTGCGGCGCTCGTCGCCGTATTGCTTCGCGTCGCCTTCGATTTCCTTGATGAGCAGACGCTTCATCGCGGATTCGCTGCCGAGCAGTTCTTCGAGCTTGGCCTTCTCGTCGCGCAGTTCGGACAGTTCCTTCTCAATCTTGATCTTCTCGAGACGCGCCAACTGACGCAAGCGGATTTCGAGAATGTCTTCGGTCTGCCGGTCCGACAAACCGAACGCGGCCATCAGCGCAGCCTTCGGTTCGTCCGATTCGCGGATGATGCGGATGACTTCGTCGATATTCAAAAAGACGATCATCCGGCCTTCGAGGATATGAATCCGGTCGTCGACCTTGCTCAACCGATGACGCGTGCGGCGCGTGACCGTCGCGAAGCGGAACGCGATCCACTCGTGGATGATTTCGCTCAAGCCCTTCTGACGCGGCCTGCCATCGCCGCCCACCATCACCATATTGAGCGACGCGTTCGATTCGAGACTCGTATGGGCGAGCAGCGAATTGACGAACTCGGTTTGATCGATACGGCTCGACTTCGGCTCGAACACGAGACGCACCGGTGCATCCCTGCCCGACTCGTCGCGCACGGCGTCGAGCAGTGCGAGCATGGTCTGCTTGGTCTGCAACTGTTCGGGCGTGAGCGTCTTCTTGCCGAGCTTGATCTTCGGGTTGGTCTGCTCTTCAATTTCTTCGAGCACCTTCTGCGCGGCCGTGTTCGGCGGCAGTTCGGTGATCACCAGTTGCCACTGGCCGCGCGCGAGCTCTTCGATCTTCCAGCGGGCGCGTACCTTCAGGCTGCCGCGGCCGGTTTCGTAGGCCGCGGAAATTTCGGCGTCGCTCGAAATGATCTGGGCGCCGCCCGGAAAGTCCGGCCCGGCGATGTGTTGCATCAACTCGGCGTGCTCGATCTTCGGATTGCGGATCATCGCGACCGCCGCTGCCGCCACTTCGCGCAGGTTGTGCGACGGGATTTCCGTGGCCAGCCCCACCGCAATGCCGGATGCGCCGTTCAGCAACACGAACGGCAAGCGCCCAGGCAACAGCCTCGGTTCTTCGAACTCGCCGTCGTAGTTTTTCATGAAGTCGACCGTGCCCTGGTCGATCTCATCGAGCAGCAGCTTCGCGATCGGCGTCAGGCGCGCTTCGGTGTACCGCATCGCCGCTGCGCCGTCGCCGTCGCGCGAACCGAAGTTGCCCTGGCCGTCGATCAGCGGATAGCGCATCGAAAAATCTTGCGCGAGACGCACCAACGCGTCGTACGCCGACTGGTCGCCGTGCGGGTGGTACTTACCCAGCACGTCCCCGACCACGCGCGCCGACTTCACAGGCTTGGCGTTGTCGCCGAGACCCATGTCGTTCATGGCGTACAGGATGCGGCGTTGCACCGGCTTCTGGCCGTCGCATACATCCGGCAGCGCGCGGCCCTTGACCACGCTCACCGCGTAATCGAGGTACTGGCGTTCCGCATAATTGCCGAGCGTCAGGAAGTCGCCTTCCGGGGGCGGCGGCTCGGTGAAAAGGTCGAGAGTGTTATCGTCGTCCATCTAGATTCCGTATCCGTGTTTGGCGTGAAGTGAGTGGTTCAACTGAGGCGCTGTTAGCGCGCTCAGATATCCGCTTCCACGTCGTTGCCCTTTTCTTCCAGCCAGCTGCGCCGCGACGCCGCTTCGCCCTTGCCCATCAGCATCGTCATACGCGCCACCGTGGCGTCATAGTCGAGTTCGCCGAGCGCCACCGGCGTCAGGCGCCGCGTGTCGGGGTTCATCGTCGTGTCCCACAACTGCTCCGCGCTCATTTCACCGAGGCCTTTGAAGCGGCTGATGGACCACTGCGTCTCGCGCACACCGTCCTTGCGCAGCTTGTCGAGGATCGCCTCGAGTTCGCCTTCATCGAGCGCGTAGAGTTTTTGCGCCGGCTTCTTGCCGCGCGCGGGTGCATCGACCCGGAACAGCGGCGGACGCGCCACGCACACATGCCCGCGTTCGATCAGCTGCGGGAAATGCTTGAAGAACAGCGTGAGCAGCAGCACCTGGATGTGCGAACCGTCGACGTCAGCGTCCGACAAGATGCAGATCTTGCCGTAGCGCAGATTAGACAGATCGACCTTGTCGTCCGGGCTATGCGGATCGACGCCGATCGCCACCGAAATGTCGTGCACTTCGTTGTTGGCGAACAGCCGATCGCGCTCGGTTTCCCACGTATTCAGCACCTTGCCGCGCAGCGGCAGGATCGCCTGGTATTCCTTGTCGCGCCCCATCTTTGCCGAACCGCCCGCCGAGTCACCCTCGACGAGGAACAGTTCGTTGCGGCCGATTTCCGTCGATTCGCAATCGGTCAGCTTACCCGGCAGAACGGCCACGCCCGAGCTCTTGCGCTTCTCGACCTTCTGGCCGGCGCGGGTACGTGCTTGCGCCTGCTTGATGACGAGGTCGGCGAGTTTCTTGCCGTGCTCGACGTGCTGATTCAGCCACAGCTCCAAAGCCGGCCGCGAGAACGACGACACCAGTTTCACCGCATCGCGGCTATTCAGGCGTTCCTTGATCTGCCCTTGGAATTGCGGATCGAGCACCTTCGCCGACAGCACGAACGACACGCGCGCGAACACGTCTTCCGCCAGCAGCTTGACGCCCTTCGGTTGCAGGTTGTGCAACTCGACAAAACTCTTCACCGCCTGGAACAGACCGTCACGCAAACCGGATTCGTGCGTGCCACCGGCAGGCGTCGGAATCAGATTGACGTACGACTCGCGCATGAGCGTGCCTTCTTCGCTCCACGCGACGACCCATGAGGCGCCTTCGCCTTCGGCAAACGTCTCCTCGCTCGTGCGTGAATTTTCGACGTAGCGCTCGCCCTCGAACAGCGGAATCAGCAGATCGCTGCCGTTCATGCCTTCGAGCAGGTAGCCGCGCAAACCGTCTTCGTATTTCCAGGTTTGCGTTTCACCGGTTTTCTCGTTGATCAGCGTGACTTCGACGCCTGGCAACAGCACCGCTTTCGAGCGCAGCAGACGTTGCAATTCGCCGAGCGGCAGGTTCGGCGAATCGAAGTATTTCGGATTAGCCCATGCGGTAACGCGCGTGCCGGACTTCTTGTCGCCTTTGGTCGCGGGGCGTACTTCAAGCTGCTTCGCGACGTCGCCGTTGGCAAAGCTCAATTCGGCGATTTTGCCTTCGCGCCACACGGTGACGTCGAGGCGGGTGGACAGCGCGTTAGTAACCGACACGCCGACGCCATGCAGGCCGCCCGAGAACGTGTAGGCGCCGCCGGCGGCTTTATCGAACTTGCCGCCCGCGTGCAGGCGCGTGAAAACGATTTCGACAACCGGCACGCCTTCTTCCGGATGCATGCCGAACGGAATGCCACGGCCGTCGTCTTCGACGGAGACCGAATGGTCCGCGTGCAGCGTGACCGTGATTTGCCGGCCGTGGCCGCCAAGGGCCTCGTCCGACGCGTTGTCGATAACTTCCTGAATGATGTGCAGCGGATTTTCGGTGCGGGTGTACATCCCGGGCCGTTGCTTGACCGGCTCCAGGCCCTTCAACACCTTGATCGACGCTTCGCTATACGCGGCGTTTGGCTTTTTCGTAGACATGGTTGACTCGGGTGCGTCGGTTCATCGTTGTCCACAGGTCCTGTGGACAGGTCCGTGGACAATGCGTTGAGTTTTCAAAAAAAGCGAAACGAAACAACGGGGTTAGGTAGGGTGCCCGCAGTGCGGGCAAGCTGTTTTGTCGCCTGGCTTCCCATGGGCGCGCTCGACGGTGGCTCGGTGCGGGCTCCACAGCCCGGCAACGGCCAGCCGGTACGAACGGCGGGGGAAGCCTGTTCGCGGGGTATTTTACTGATTTCGATACGGGGAGCAATTTGCCGGATGTCCGATCGGCCGTTTGGTAGGGGGCGAACAGGCTAATCCGGGTAGATTGCGACGCTGGTGAACGGCACACATATATAATCTGAACTCTCCCCCACGCCGTTGTCGGAGTGCCGAAATGAGACCTTCTGAAGCGCTCAGCGCCCATCGCACCGAAGTCAGGAAGATCGTCGCCGAGCATCATGCCATCAATGCCCGCGTCTTCGGCTCCGCGATTCGCGGCGAGGACCGCGACGACAGCGATCTCGATCTGCTCGTCGATCCGACGCCCGAAACGACGTTGCTGGATATCGCCCGCATTCAGAGCCGCTTGCAAAGACTTCTCGGCGTGTCGGTTGACGTCCTGACTCCCAAAGCGCTTCCGGAAGCGTTCCGCGCCCGCGTCGTTGCCGAAGCGGTGCCGGTGTGAGAAAGAGCGATTTGCGGGTGGCCGACTACGTTGACCATATGCTCAATGCCATCGAGCGGATTCAGCGCTACACGCAGGGTATGACTGATTCGACATTTCTGGGCGACGAATTGGTACAAGATGCCGTGATTCGTAATCTGGAAATCGTGGGCGAGGCGGCGCGTAACATCGAGCGCGACCACCCGGCATTCGCCGCTGCCCACGCCGAAGTTCCGTGGGAGGAAATGTACCTCATGCGCAATCGTGTCGCGCATGGTTACCTTTTCAATCGACCTTGGAATCGTGTGGCAGACCCTGCAACGTGAACTACCCGATCTCCAACAGCTCCTTTCAGGCCTGAAAAACGCGTAAGCGAGGCATGCGCCTTTCGGGCCACGTCCTCACCCATCACTTCCGCTTACTCTCCAGTTCGTCCCATCGTTCCATCGCCGCCAGCAACTCCTCGTCGATCGCCGCGTAGCGTGCGGTCAGCCGCGTGCCTTCCGCCGCGTCTTTCGCGAAGATCGAGCCTTCTTCGAGTTGCGCGCCAATCGCCTTTTGCTCGGCTTCCAGCGCAGCGATCTGTGCCGGCAGCGCTTCGAGCTCGCGCTGTTCCTTGAACGACATCTTCGCGGCGCGCTGCGTATTGCGGCCAGCCGGCACGCCAGCATCTTTCGCCGCTACTTCTTTGGCTGCCTCTTTCTGCGCCTCCTGCGCCATCTGCTGCGAGCGGTCGCGTTGAATCTGCCAGTCGGTAAAGCCGCCGACATACTCGCGCCACTTGCCCGCGCCTTCCGATGCAATCACGGAGGTCGCGACGTTATCCAGAAACGCGCGATCGTGGCTGACCAGCAGCACGGTGCCGTCATACTCGGTGAGCAGTTCTTCGAGCAATTCGAGCGTCGGGATGTCGAGGTCGTTGGTCGGTTCGTCGAGCACCAGCACGTTGGCCGGCCGCGCGAACAGACGCGCCAGCAGCAGGCGATTGCGCTCGCCGCCCGACAGCGACTTGACCGGCGAACGCGCGCGTTCCGGCGCGAACAGGAAGTCGCCCAGATAGCTCATTACGTGCTTCTTCTGGCCGTTGACTTCGACCCACTCGCTGCCCGGGCTGATCGTATCGGCGAGGCTCTTTTCCAGATCCAGTTGCGCGCGCATCTGGTCGAAGTACGCGACCTGCAGATTGGTGCCGATGCGCACCGTGCCTTCGTCCGGCGGCAATTCGCCGAGGATCATCTTCAGCAGCGTGGTCTTGCCCGCACCGTTCGGACCGACGAAGCCGATCTTGTCGCCACGCATCACCGTAGCCGTGAAGTTGTCGACCACCGTGCGCGAACCGTAGCGCTTGGTGACGTCGGTCAGTTCGGCGACGATCTTGCCGGACTTCTCACCTTGGCCCACGTCGAGCTTGACGTTGCCCTGCACGTTGCGGCGTTCGGCACGCTCGTTGCGCATCTCCACGAGTCGCGCGATCCGGCCGACGCTGCGCGTACGGCGCGCTTCCACGCCCTTGCGAATCCACACTTCTTCCTGCGCGAGCAGCTTGTCGAACTTGGCTGCTTCGACTTGCTCGATTTCAAGCTGCTGCGCCTTGCGGGTCTGGTAGGCGCTGAAATTGCCCGGATACGACAGCAGACGCCCGCGATCCAGTTCAACGATGCGGGTGGCGACACGGTCGAGAAACGCGCGATCGTGGGTGATGAACAACAGGCCTGCGCGCAGCGAGACCAACAGTTCCTCGAGCCAGCGGATACCGTCGAAATCGAGGTGGTTGGTTGGCTCGTCGAGCAGAAGCACGTCCGGCTGCACGACCAGCGCGCGCGCCAGCGCGACGCGCTTTTGCATCCCGCCCGACAGCGAACCGACCCGAGCCTCGCCATTCAGACCGATCTGCTGCAGCGTGGTGGCCACGCGCGTGCTCCAGTTCCAGGCGTCCGAATGGTCGAGCGCCGATTGCAGCGTGTTCATGCGCGACATCAGCGCATCGTGCTCCGGGCCTTCCGGCTCGTCAGCCAGTTGATTGGCGACCACGTCGTATTGATCCAGCAGTTCGCGGGCGTGGGTTAGGCCGGCGGCGACCGCTTCGAACACCGTGTCGTCCGTATCGAACTCCGGCTCTTGCGGCACATAGACCGAAGTCAGCCCCTGCTGACGCGTGACAAGGCCATCGTCAGGCTTGGTCAGATCGGCGACGATTTTCAGCAGCGACGACTTGCCCGCGCCGTTACGGCCGATCAGCCCTACGCGCTCGCCCGCTTCGAGAGAGAAATCCGCGTGATCGAGCAACGCGACGTGACCGAACGCCAGTTGGGCCCCGGTAATGGTGTAAAGCGACATGGAGAATTGGAGAAGACAGCGATGAGTCGGAACTGCTCATTGTACCGGGCGCACGGGCGGGTGCCTGTATGCCGGAAGAGATAGGCCGAATGACCGGCTTGCAAAACGGATTCTGAGCGGGAAAACGCGGCCGGGCGGTGCATGCACACGCCCGGTTCGCTTGGGCGTGCAGGTTACTTCACGTGCACGGTGATGGTTTTGCTCATCTCCGGGCCATACGAGCGGTGCGCGCCGTCGCCGAATTGCAGCGTCAGCGTATGGTCGCCCGGCGGCAGCGTCAGGTCGGTTTCGGTCTGGCCTTTGCCGAAGTGGAGCGATTTGTCGTTAGCGGGGATCACTTCGCCCTTGGGGAGCGGCTGGCCGTCGATCAGCAGATGATGGTGGCCCGTGCCTTCCGTCATCGTGCCGGCCGGCGCGATCGTCATCCCTTCGACGCCGAACACCACGTGCACCGGATTGCTGACGGTTGCGCCGTCCGCCGGCTGCACAAAAGAGACGCTAGCGGCCTGCGCCGCGCCCGCTACGGCCAGCAACCCGGCCAGTACCGTACCGGCCAACCATTTATTTTTAAACATTGTTTTTCTCCTTTTTGGGAAACGAGAGTCATGCGCGGGCCATACAGCCGTCGATCGCGGCTCCGGTTGCCTGAGGCCGATCGTCGCAACGCATGCCAGGCGCACGGCGCGCCTGTCCAAAAGACGAGCTGCGGATCAAAGCATACACGCTGTGTATGACGGGGTCCGTCACGCGGGCCCGGACACGTCTCAGGCACTTTGCGGCGATGCCGCATGGGTAATTAGCGGTCCGTTTGTCAAATTCCGGTAATATTGCGGGTCGCCGCCGTGCCCAAAAAAGGGGCAGACTGGGCGGATCAATGCACTGAACCAAAGAAGAGTACGTCGTGAGCGAAGTAATTGAAGTGACTGAATATAAGAGCTGGGTCTGCCTGATTTGCGGCTGGATCTACAACGAAGAAGAAGGCCTTCCCGAAGAAGGTATCGCCCCGGGCACGCGCTTCGCCGCGATTCCGGACGACTGGCGCTGCCCGCTGTGCGATGTAGGCAAGGCGGAGTTTGCGGTGGTGGAATTCTGAGTTAGCTCGATTGAACCGGGGTGCGCTGCTTGATGGTGTGCACCGGGCGGTTCGCGCGGCCCAGTGGGTGATACCTGCTGGGCCGTTTGCTTTGTGGGACGGGCTTTGCAGCCCTCCTCGCGGATGGGCGTGTTTGATATACTCTGCGCTCGCTGGCGAATTTGGACTCGCCTGGTCCCTGCCGGGGGTTGTGAGTCGGCGGGATTGCGGCGATTATTTTGGTTCGGTCCTCTCCCCGTAGTTCAATGGATAGAACAAGTGCCTCCTAAGCGCTAGATACAGGTTCGATTCCTGTCGGGGGGACCAATCAACGCTCCAGCGTCTCTCAAGTATGTCCAGACAGCCCCGTACAGCTTTGTGCTACGGGGCTTTTTTGTTGCCGTCACTGCCCAAGGTTGCGAAACCTACTGATCTACTCGTATGCGCAGGCGGTCTACGAGAACGCGTCTGCATGCCGAACGCCCTTCCGGACAACCCGTGCAGTTCGACTTTCCCTGCTCTTGGGACTTGCACGGCGGGGCCTAAAGTAATTCCAGCGGCCGCCGAAAATCAGGCATGGACAACGACGACCTCCTCCGCCCCGGCCACCCCCTTTATGACGAAGCAATGGCCCTCGAACTGACCGTGCGCACGCTGCGTCACGCACAGGGGAAGAAGAATCCCGAAGACGTTCTCTATGCCTCACCTGAGTGGAACGTTGTCAGCGAGGAGTTTGTGCGCGACCTTTATCGCGCAATGGGTGGCGATCCAGGCAAGTTGCCTTGATTCGAGAGTAAGGGAACGAGCAGTCCACGCAGAACGCGCGAACCGAAGTGAAGTGAAGCGAACAACGGCCGGAGACGATCGACGCCTCCAGCCGCATCAGTCAGTTACGAAGGCCGTTTCGGAATCTCCAATCCCCTCACCACCGCCGGACGCGCAACGAACGCCGCCAGCACCCGCTTCACATTCGAAAACTCGTCAATCCCGACCAGATCCCCTGCTTCGTAGAAGCCGATCAGATTACGCACCCACGGGAAGGTCGCGATATCAGCGATCGAGTAGGCATCGCCCAAAATCCAGTCGCGCCCTTTGAGCTGCTGATCCAGCACCCCAAGCAGCCGCTTCGACTCGGCGATATAACGATCGCGCGGGCGTTTGTCTTCGTATTCCTTGCCGGCGAACTTGTGGAAGAAGCCCACCTGGCCGAACATCGGGCCGATGCCGCCCATCTGGAACATGACCCACTGGATCGCTTCATAACGGCCGGCGGCATCCTGCGGCATCAATTTGCCGCTCTTGTCCGCCAGGTAAATCAGAATCGCGCCGGATTCGAACAGCGGCAGCGGTTTGCCGTCAGGGCCGTTCGGATCGATGATCGCCGGAATCTTGTTGTTCGGATTCAGCGACAAGAATTCAGCGGACATCTGATCGTTGGTGTCGAAGCGCACGAGATGCGGCTCATACGGCAGACCGGTCTCTTCGAGCATGATCGACACCTTCACGCCATTGGGCGTCGGCAGCGAATACAGCTGAATCCGGTCCGGATGCTCGGCAGGCCATTTCTTCGTGATCGGGAAGGCGGAGAGATCGGTCATGGTGACGGTGTAACCCTTGTGCGAGAGCTGCGGCTGGAAATCGGAAGCGGGAATCAGCGATCGGCCAGAAGACCGAAAGGACAGACCCGAACGCGCGACCGACAAATATAAACCGACTCAGCACAACGCGTGCGAGCCCGCCTCAGTTCACCCCAACGCGAACGTGGCCACTCGACGCTCATCTCTACCGCCTAGCCGCACGAAGGCACCCGTCACCACAAATCCTTGGTCGCCGTACCGGCACGCAGGTCATACCCTTCGCGCCACAAGGCCGCGCCGACCGTCAACAGCAGCGTCCTCTGCTCGCCATCGAGTTGCTCCCACGTCGTCGCCAGCCAACTGGCGAAACTCGCGCAGGTGGGTTCGAGGTCGACAGGCACTTTGCCCTCCAGGTACTGCCGTTCGAACATCGAAAGCACTTTTGCGGGTGTCATGGGCGCCTCTTCCTGTTGGATGCGCCAAGTCTAAAGGTGGCGCACGGCGCGCGGAGCATCCGCGGCGCTGAACCCGGGTTACTCCCAGGCGAAAACGGCGCGGCGTCCGACAGCTGATTCCTGACACCTGATAAGTAAAGCTCGGCTGAAGCCCAACACCCAAAGCCTTGTAAGAACGAAAAAGGCGCCGAAGCGCCTTTTCCCATCAAGCGACACAGCAAGCCAAATTACGGCGCCTTGCGCTTTGCATTGTCTTTGGCCTCTTCCTTGGCGTCGCCGTAAGCCTTTTGCACTTTGCCCGCGCCTTGTTGAAGGTCGCCCTTGAGCTCCTTACCCGGGTTGTTCGTGGCCTTACCCACCACTTCGTTGACCTTACCCTTGATCTGCTCGCCTACACCCTTGACCTGGTCCTTGTTCATGTTCGGCTCCGATATCTGGAATGCCGGCGCGACGTTACGCCAGTACCCCTGTTCAGCAACGGGTGTGCCCGCACCTGCCGCCAACCCGTTTCGCCCTACGAAGCCACTCGCAAGAAATATTTCAAGGAGACCCTAAAGTCCCGCCACGGCTTGCCGTAAAAGTGCCATGGAGGGGCTATGGAACGCACACTCATTACACTGAACGGGTCATCCCAGGCGGCGCTGATCGATCAGGACATCGCGCACATCCGGCGCGTCATGCGGCCGTCTTTACACGGTGACCTGGGCGGACCGATTCTGCCGGCCACCTATTGGCGCAAGCGTCTGCATCAGTTGCTCGACACCGGCAGTCTGTCTCACTCGCATCTGTGCGCGGTGGACAGCCTCCTGCTGCAACTCGACCAGTTCGAAGCCGAACCCCCGCCGGTATGGGATGAGCGGGTCCCGGCAGCCGCCACCGCGTTCCAGCCGCTACGCCCCGTGCCCGCCGCCAGTCATATCTGACGCGCTGCCAGCCTCGATGACCGGCTTTCCGCGCCGGCCCGCCCGACGATTCCCCGCTAAAAAAGAGGCCGCGAACCATGTCGCGGCCTGAACACGTCGCAACGCGGGGAATTCGCGTCACTCCACAAGCCTACACGTCCAACTGTGACACTCGCATTTAGGCGGAGGCGGTCTTTGTGTGACCGGAAATTTCTGCTCGCGGTTAGTGAAAATAGGAAAAAGGGACGACCTTAGGTCATAATGTCCGCAAAAATTCCCAGCAAGGATATCCGTGACCCTCGCCGCACCGCTCGACCTGCTCAAACAGGCGCGCGCCCGCTTCACTCAACGCGAAATCGCCGCGCACGTCGGTAAGGACATCAAGACGGTGCGCCGCTGGGAAAAAGGCGAAACACCGTGTCCGTCGATGCTCGAACCGGCACTGCGCGACCTGCTCCACAGCAGCGGCCGGGCGAAAGCCGGCGCGGCGACAGGCGACGCGCAGTTCCGCTTCGTTGATCTGTTTGCCGGTATAGGCGGAATTCGCATGGGTTTCGAGGCGCACGGCGGCGACTGCGTATTCACGAGCGAGTGGAACGATTTCTCCACCAAGACTTATCGCGAGAACTACCCTGCCGACGGCGAGCACGCGCTGATCGGCGATATCGTCTCGTTTCCCGCCGAAGAGGTGCCGAGCCACGACGTGCTGCTCGGCGGCTTTCCGTGCCAGCCGTTCTCGATTGCCGGCGTCAGCAAGAAAAACGCGCTGGGCCGGCCGCACGGTTTCGAGTGCACGACGCAGGGCACACTGTTTTTCGACGTCGCGCGAATCATCGCGGCCAAGCGCCCCGCCGCGTTCCTGCTGGAGAACGTGAAGAATCTGCTCTCGCACGACAAAGGCCGCACCTTCGACGTGATCCTGCAGACCTTGCGCGACGAACTCGGCTATGAAGTGCACTACCGCGTGGTCGACGGCCAGCATTTCACGCCGCAGCACCGGGAGCGCATCATCATCGTCGGTTTTCGCGGCAAGACGTCGTTCTCCTGGGACGATCTGCGTCTGCCGGACAGCGGTCCGCGCCTGGGCTCGATCCTGCATCGCACGGATGGCAGCGAACCGGTGCTGCCGTGGGACCACGATCGCTTCTTCGACCATACCGGCAAACGCGTGCAAGAGAAGTACACGCTCACGCCCAATCTCTGGACCTATCTGCAAAACTACGCGGCGAAGCATCGTGCGGCGGGAAACGGCTTTGGCTTCGGCATGGCCTATCCCGACAGCGTCACGCGCACACTCTCCGCGCGTTATCACAAGGACGGCTCGGAGATTCTGGTCTATCAGGGCGAGCAGTTGCGGCCGCGGCGCCTCACGCCGCGCGAATGCGCCCGGCTGATGGGTTTTCCCGACACCTTCAGGATTCCGGTCAGCGACACGCAGGCTTACCGGCAATTCGGCAACAGTGTCGTGATGCCGGTGATGCGGGAAGTGGCGCGCATCATGCTGCCGCATGTGCAAACGCTGCTCGCCGAGGACACGCGCCATGGCTCGAAGCAAACCCTTTCGCTCTATTCCTGAGCGGCCTGATCCGTTGCCCGGGCGCTGACGATGGTCGATATCGTCGACAGCGCCACGCGCAGCCGGATGATGTCCGGCATTCGCGGCCGCAACACGAAACCGGAAATCCTGATCCGCAGCCTGCTGCATGGCCAGGGCTTTCGTTTCCGTCTGGACGCGCGCGATCTGCCCGGCCGCCCTGACATCGTGCTGCCGCGCTACCGCGCCGTCGTGCTGGTGCACGGCTGCTTCTGGCACGGCCACGACTGCCATCTTTTCAAATGGCCGCAAACACGGCCCGAGTTCTGGCGCGACAAGATCGGCCGCAATCGCAGCAACGACGACAAGGTTCAGGCGGCGTTGCTCGCCGGTGGCTGGCGCGTCGGCGTGGTGTGGGAATGTGCGTTGCGTGGCGCGAATCGCGATATCGACGGCGTGTTGCAGCGACTCGTCGAGTGGTTGAAGAGCGATGCGCCGCGCTTCGAGGAGCGCGGCTGAAAGCTGCTTGTAGCTTGCCCGGTTCGAGCGAATCTTGACGCCGCTGGTGATACACTCGATTGGCTAACTCGGGGTATTTGTTGCGTGCCGGCGCAGCCACAATCCGCCAGCAATCCTGCAACAGTCCAATTGCAGGCCTGCAGCAAAAAGACACGCCCCCGACTATCCCAGAACCACTCAAGAAGGGAGGCACACAATGGCTGATTTCCGTCTCTGGTCCGACGATTTCCCCACCAACGGCTTTATGCCGAAAGCCCACGAATACCACGACAAGGCTTTCGGTGTGGACGGCGAGAACATCTCGCCCACGTTGCAGTGGGACGCGCCGCCGGCCGACACCCAAAGCTTCGCACTCACCGTTCACGATCCCGACGCGCCCACCGGCAGCGGCTTCTGGCACTGGGTCGTCGTCAACATTCCGGCTGACGTCCGCTCACTGCCGCGCAACGCCGGCAAGGCCGATGGCTCGCTGCTGCCGCAAGGCGCACTGCAGTTGCGCAACGACTACGGCACGGTCGGCTTCGGCGGCGCCGCGCCGCCGCGTGGCGACAGAACGCATCGCTACATCTTCCGCCTGCATGCGCTGAAGGTGCCGCATCTGCCGATCAACGCGGAGACCACCAATGCGGTCGCGCGCTTCATGACGCATCTGAACGAACTCGACTCGACCACGCACACCGGTCTATACGAACTCAAATAACGCGTGAGCCGCGATGCCGGTGCGCTTTCGCAGCGCCCGGCATCATCGCTGCTTGCCGTCTTGTCTTTCCAGGGCGGTAAGCGGAGCGCGTGGCTTATCGTAGGAACACGATGAGCTACCCCACGCCAAATCAAAAGAACGATGCACGCACAACCATCGCGCAAGGACAGTCCGATGCCGGCCGATGCCGCCCCCGTTGCTCCACTCGCCGCCGGCACACCGCTCTCGGATGACACCGAACAAGGCTTGCCGATTCCGCAACGCTACTGGGCGATGCTGGTTATCGCCCTCGCCCTCACGCTGGCGGTGCTCGACAGTGCGATCGCCAACGTGGCGCTGCCGACCATCGCGCGCAATCTGAATGCGAGCGCGGCCGGCTCGATCTGGGTCGTCAACGCTTACCAGCTCGCCATCACCATTTCACTGCTGCCGCTCGCGTCGCTCGGCGATCGCATCGGCTACCGGCGCATTTACCTGGGCGGGCTGATCCTGTTCACCGTGGCGTCGTTCGGTTGCGCGTTATCCACCTCGCTGCCGACGCTCGCGCTTGCCCGCGTGGTCCAAGGCTTCGGCGCGGCGGGCATCATGAGTGTCAACACCGCGCTCGTGCGCATGATCTATCCCCCCGCGCAGCTCGGGCGCGGCGTGGCAATCAACGCGATGGTGGTCGCGGTGTCGTCCGCAGTCGGGCCGACCGTGGCTTCCGGCGTACTCGCCGTCGCCACGTGGCCGTGGCTGTTCGCGATCAATGTGCCGATCGGGATCGCGGCGATTGTCGGCGGCTTCAAGGCGCTGCCGATGAATCCCGGCCACGAGTCGCCCTATGACTATCTGAGCGCGGTGATGAATGCGTTCGTGTTCGGTCTGCTGATTTTCGCCGTCGATGGTCTCGGTCACGGCGAGCATTTCGGCTGGGTCGCCGTGCAGGCACTCGGCGCGGTGGTGATCGGCTACTTCTTCGTGCGCCGTCAATTGACTCAGCCCGCGCCCCTGCTGCCGATTGATTTGCTGCGCATTCCCGTGTTCGCCTTGTCGATCGGCACCTCGGTCTGTTCGTTCTGCGCGCAGATGCTGGCCTTCGTATCGTTGCCGTTTCTGTTACAGGACGCGCTCGGTTTCTCGCAAGTAGAGACCGGTTTGCTGATAACGCCGTGGCCGGCGGTGATTATCATTGCTGCGCCGATTGCCGGTGTCCTGTCGGACAAGGTGTCGTCCGGCTGGCTGGGCGGCGTCGGACTCGCTGCGATGACGGTGGGTCTGCTGCTGCTCGCCACCCTCGGCGCGCATCCTGAGCCCATGCAGATCGCGTGGCGCATGGCGTTGTGCGGCGCGGGCTTCGGGATCTTCCAGTCGCCCAACAACCGGACCATGTTGTCGGCCGCGCCGCGCGAGCGCAGCGGCGGTGCGAGCGGCATGCTCGGCACCGCGCGCCTGACCGGACAGACGCTCGGCGCCGCGCTGGTCGCGCTGATCTTCGGCATTGCGCCGCAGCATGGGCCGACTATCGCGCTGTACGTGGCCGCGTGCTTTTCGGCGGTCGCCGCCGTGGTCAGTACGTTGCGGGTGATGCAGCGCGTCACCGTGCAAACGGCGTGAGCGCGTGGCAGGCTTCAGCGCTCGCCGATCTGAATGCGTTGTTGCGGGAATACGTTGCAGGCATAGGCACATGACCGGCCTGAGCAGCTTATCCGCCTGAACCCGGATACAACAAGGGCGCGAATCGCATGCTGCGGTCCGCGCCCTTTTTTAATGCTTCAGCCTTGTCCAAACAGTTCGACGTGATCAGCGCGCGCGGTCCTTGAAGGGATCCAGGCCGCCGTCGATGATGCGGCTACGACGACGATGCCGTCACGTCAGCGAGCTTTACCGCTTTGGCCGTCACCGACGCGGCGGTCGTGACGTTGCGCAGATCGCCAAGGAAAGTATCACGCCAGACCGACAGATTGTTCTCGCGCATCGGCGCCATCATGTCCGCATGACGCGCCTGACGCTCGGCGAGCGACATCGACAATGCGCGCTCCAGCGCCTCGGCCATCTGTGACAGATCGAACGGATTGACGACCAGCGCACCCGGCAGTTGCTCGGCCGCACCGGCAAATTGCGACAACACGAGTACACCCGGATCGGCCGGATCCTGTGATGCAACGTACTCCTTCGCGACCAGGTTCATCCCGTCGCGCAGCGGCGTTACATAGCCGACCTGCGATTGACGGAACAACGCCATCAGCAGATTGCGCTCGTACTTGCGGTTCAGATACTGGATCGGCGTCCAGTCGAGTTGCGCGAACCGGCCGTTGATGCGGCCGGCTTCACCCTCAAGCGTCTGACGAATGCGCTGGTAGGTTGCCACGTCCGCGCGCGTCGGCGGCGCGATCTGCACCAGCGAAACGCGTCCGTGCCACCCTGGTGCATTCAGCAGCAGCCGTTCGAACGCCTGAAAGCGCTCCACCAAACCCTTCGAATAATCGAGCCGGTCGACGCTCATGATCAGCTTGCGCCCGCGCATGCCGTCACGCAGACTGCGCACCGGCTTGCGGTCGGTGAACTGCTCGGCGGCCTTGGCGATCGCGTCCGGATAGATGCCGATCGGGTACGCCGCCACTTTCAGGAAGCGGTTGTAGGCGTGCACCATGCCGTCTTCGCTCGAGGTGCCGTGCTGGCCGCGCTCGATATAGTCGACGAACGACTGCCGGTCCGCTTCGGTCTGGAAACCGACCACGTCGTAGCTGCACATCGCTTTGACCAATTCCTCGTGCGGCGGAATCGTGCGGAGTACTTCCGGAACCGGAAACGGAATATGCAGGAAGAAGCCGATCGGATTCTTCACGCCGATTTCTCGCAGGCAACGCGCGAATGGCAGCAGGTGATAGTCGTGCACCCAGATGATGTCATCGGGTTTGAGCAACTCCTTGAGCTGCTTGGCGAGCGTCGCGTTGACGCGCTGATAGCCCGCGTATTCCTGCCGGTCGTAGCGCGACAGGTCGTTGCGATAGTGGAACGTCGGCCACAGTGTCGCGTTGGAAAAGCCGCGATAGTACTGGTCATAGTCGCGCTTGGTGAGGCCCACCGTCGCGTACGTCACATTGCCCTGCTTCTCGATCACGGGCGCGGACGGCTCGCTCACCGTTTCACCGCTCCAGCCGAACCAGACTCCGCCGGTTTCCTTCAACGCGTCCAACACGCCGATCGCGAGGCCACCTGCCGCGGGACGGCCTTCCTGAATTGGCGCCACACGATTCGATACCACGATCAGTCTGCTCATTGGTACTCCATCTGGTCAGTTGTTTCGTTGCATACGGATATGTGCCAAAGAGGTGCACGCAAGTCGCGTGCCGTTTTTTGAGATACTGGAAATAAATATGTGTGCAAATGTGACGGACGAGCAGAAACGCGCGACATCGAAGCACCGCGAAGAATTTTTTTCTGCTTTGTATGACGAAATCGGGGCCGTTCTTACCGGCCATCCGACCGGTTCAAGCGTCCTGCTCCGAGCCGAGATCGCGCTGGTACTCCAGCCCTTCCGGACGCACGCCGCCCTGGTTGTGCTCGCCGTCTGGCGGCGCATTGGGGGCGACGCGGTTCTGCGCTGCCGGGTCTGGCGATTCCGGCGGAGCGCTGTTGCTGGTGCCTGGCCGGGCATCGCGCTTTGAGTGGCGCGCGGAACGTCGCAGTGCTGGATGTCTCATGATCGATGCCTCCGGGGGAAGCCCGCCGCCTTCGAGAGCGGCATCAATACAGTCTAGGGGGCACGACGGCAAATTGCCGGTAAAAGATGCGCCGGTTTTGTAACAAGTACATAAATTTGCTGCGATGGGGTGCGGTTCAGCGCACAGACCATGTCAGAGTTGCATGCTTCTTGGCTGTGGCGGCGGGTGCCGGCTGGCTTGTGGCGTTTGGGTGGGCTGGGGCGGTGGGTCGCCGATTGGCGGAGCAACGGGTTCGATCGGGTCTGGTGTTGGACTTGGGTCCGGAGTCGTGTCGGGTTCGGCAGGATCCGGCGTCGGCGGCTCGATTGGCTCGGGACGGTGAGCGTGTTTTGGGAGGGGAAGCGCGGGAGCGGTGGCGTATTCCGACATGTCGGTGATCCTCGTTTTTGCGTTCCGTTGAATCGCAGCAAGGGCTATGCCGGGGTGGGGGGGCGCTGTGGGCGGCGGTTTCTTGCCTACGGCGGTTTCTTGCCTACGGCGGTTTCTTGCCTACGGCGGTTTCTTGCCTACGGCGTTTGCGCTTGCTTCTGGTTCTCTTTTAGCCTTTCCTTATTCTCGCTGCTTTGGGCATTCCTTGATTTGTTTGCCTTCGCGGCGCTTGTTTCTGTGTGCCTGCGGCGGTGGGCTTTTCTTGATCTGGTTGCCTTCGCGGCGCTTGTTAGTCTGTGTGCCTACGGCGTTGGCCTTTCCTTGAATTCTTAGTGGTTTATTAGCGTTGCCCCTGTGCGGGGCAATGCTCTCAACTTAAGCCCGAAAGGGCTTGTATACGGGGCATTTGCCCTGTAAACTTCATCGCATAACTGATTGATAAATAAACGATATGAACTCAAATACCAGCGTCCTCGCAACTCCTGGCTGAGTTCTCCGATTTCCTGTTCGACCCGGCACTCGCTGAGCGCGTGCGTCTTTCTCCCACTGCCTTTACCCGCAATCGCATCCTGACGCTGCCACGCATGGCCGCGTTGCTAATGTCGGGCATGCGCACGAGCGTGCAGGCCGAACTCGATGGGCTGTTTGGCGCGCTGCACGGGCAGGCGGTGCGCGCCCGCGCGGTGAGTGCACAGGCCTTCAGCAAGGCACGCCGCGGCCTGTCGGCCGAGCTGTTCGAACTGGCCCGCGCCCGCCTGGTTGAACTGGCCCAACCCTACATTGATTCGATGCGCTGGAATGGCCTGAGGCTGGTCGCAGCCGACGGTAGCCGTCTGCGGGTAGGCACGCGCGAAGGCCATGATCTGCGCGCCGACCACTACGCATTTGCCCTGTTCCTGCCGGGGCCGGAGCTGACCCTGCACGCCGCGCTCCATCCGGCCGACGGATCCGAGCGGCAGATGCTGTTCGAAGCGCTGGAGGTGCTGCAGCCGCACGCCGATCTGCTGCTGCTTGATCGCGGCTATCTCGGCAACATGATGGTGGCCGCGCTGGCGCAGCGCGAGATCCCGTTCTGTCTGCGCGTGGATGCACGCGCCTGGACGTGCGTCACCGCCTTTGCGCGCAGTGGCGAGGCTGAGCGAATCGTGACACTGGCCGCGCCCAATGAACAGGACGCCCTTGACTATGAACTGGTGCGCACGCCCACCACGGTGCGCCTGATCCGCGATGTCACTCCTGGCGGACGTGTTCGCGTGCTGATGACCTCGCTGCTCGATCGCCAGCGCTATCCGGCTGCCACCTTCGGGGCGCTCTATCATCAGCGCTGGCGCATCGAGGAAGCGTTCAAACGGCTCAAGCACCGGCTGCGGCTGGAGGCTGTCACGGGGCTGGACTACCTGGCGCTGCAGCAGGACTTCGGCGCAAAAACCGTCGCCGATAACCTGTGCACACTGCTCAGCGATCTCGACGATGCGTCTCACGATGACGCACCTGCCAGCCGTCCTGACCGTGTTTATGCGCTGGGTGCCCTCAAGCCAATCCTCGGCGCGTGCCTGCTACGGATTGAACACTGCCTGAACCTGCTGCCCAAAGTCATGCCGGCCATCCACCAGGCCCGATGTCGTATCCAGCCCTCGCGCTCTTACCCACGACCGCCCAGCAAAGCCAAGCCCCATCACCATCTCGCGTACAAGCCTGCTTGATGAAATGGGGCTTAAGTTGAGAGCATTGCTGTGCGGGGCGGCACTTACTTTCTTTGCCGCCGCAAAGAAAGATAAGCAAAGAAAGCGGCTCGAACCCCCTGCTAAGCGGGTCCCCCGCACAGCCACGGTAGTGGTGCATCTGGAATCCGTGCTCCCGCACACTTCGCGTGAGTGACAAGGCGCTCATACTTCCCGCCTCGCACTACGTGCTCGCCGGAAGGGTCCATCAGAAAACATGGGCTTCGTTTGGACTCGGTGGGACCATCGGCTTCGCCTCGCCGATGTGTCAATCCGGAAAGGCCACCGACGCCGAACAGAGCCAGCAGCAAACGAAAGACGGCTAGGCGCTGAAAACGGCAAGCGGCTCTTTGAAATGCCGCGGCAACGAATATGACTGACGGCTTGGTGAAGTGTCATCGCATTGAATATGGCTAGCGGCTTTGCGAAGCGCCGCAGGCTTCGAGTACCGCTGGTGGCTTTGCGAAGCGCTGCAGGCATCGAGTACATTGGTGGCCTTGCGAAGCGCCGCGGGTATCGAGCGCGGTGAGCTACCTTTTGAGGTGCCGCGGGCATCGAACGCGGCGGGTAGCCTTGTGAATCACCTCCGAGCGTAAAAACGGCGGCAGGTTTGATGAACTACCGCGTCGGCGCGCGCAGCGCCGCCGGAAGTATGACTGCTGTGCCACGAACGTCGAATGTGCGAGGACACGGATTCCAGATGCACCACTACCGTGGCTGCGCGGGGGACCCGCTTAGCAGGGGCTTCGAGCCGCTTTCTTTTGCCTACTTTTCTTTGCGGCCGGCAAAGAAAAGTAGGTGCCGCCCCGCACAGGGGCAACGCTAATAGACCAATATCAAATCAAGGAAAGGCCAACGCCGTAAGGGCACAACCAAAAAGCGCCGCGCAGGCAAAAAAACCACCCAATCTTAAACCGCTCCCCCAAGCGCACGCGACTCATCAGCCGCATCGCCGTCCTCCCGCGCATCATTCCCATACTCAACGAGCCGGTTATAAAGCGTCTTCAGACTAATCCCAAGAATCTCAGCAGCACGCGTCTTCACGCCACCACACTGCTCAAGCGTAGCCAGAATCAGTTGCCGGTCTGCTTCCGCCAGCGAGGTGCCAAACGGAATGGTGATGGCCGTACCAGCCGCGGGCTTCGACAACGTAATCTGCAACGGCACCGTCGCCGTACTATCCGAATCCGCCCCCGACATGATATGCGCGCGCTGCACATAATTCTTCAGCTCGCGCACATTACCGGGCCACGGATACGACATCAACATATCCTTCACCGAGGCCGGGAAATGCTTCTTCGTGCTATGGCGCTCGTTAAGTTCATCGAGAAACGCCTGCGCGAGCAACTCAACATCCTTACCCCGGTCGCGCAACGGCGGCAAGCTAATCGGAAACACGTTCAGTCGATGGTACAAATCGAGCCGCAACTTGCCTTCCAGCACCGCCTGCTCAGGATCGCGGTTAGTCGCCGCAATCACGCGCACGTCCGTCTCGGTTTCCTTGGTCGTGCCAACCCGCATGAACATGCCCGTTTCCAGCACGCGTAGCAGCTTCACCTGCAACTCGATCGGCATTTCGGTGATTTCGTCGAGGAACAGCGTGCCGCCGCTCGCACGTTCGAAATACCCTTTGTGCTGACGATCCGCGCCGGTGAACGAGCCACGCTCGTGGCCGAACATTTCCGATTCGATCAGGTTCGGCGAGATCGCGCCGCAATTCACCGCGAGGAAGGCATGCTTGCGCCGCAAGCTGAGTTCGTGCAGCGTCTGGGCGGCGACTTCCTTGCCGGTGCCCGATTCGCCCACCAACATGACCGAGGCCGCCGTCGGCGCAACACGGCCGATCTGGTCGTAGACCTCCTGCATGGCCGGTGAATTGCCGAGCATCAAACCAAACCGGCCCATGCGGCGCAACTCGCCGCGCAAGGTGCCGATTTCCGCCTTCAGGTCGCCAGCGCGCGGCAAACGCGACAGGATCGCCTTCACGCGCTGCATGTTGATCGGCTTCACCAGGTAATCGGTAGCGCCCATCTTCAACGCGTTGACCGCCGACTCCACCGTGGCGTGGCCCGTAATCACGATCACCTCCACGCCGGAGCGCGGATCAAGATCTTCAAACAGATCGACTCCACTGCCATCGGGCAGCTTCAAGTCGGTAAAAACCACGTCTGGCATCTGCCGGACCAGTTGAATGCGCGCTTCGCGCAAATCGCCCGCCGTGGCGGTAGTCAGACCGTCTTCCCCGATGATGGCGGAAAGCGCCTCGCGGGTACCGGCATCGTCATCGACAATCAGTACGTGTGGCATCGCGTCTCGAAAACCTGAAAGCGTGAATGGGGAAACATGCAAAACCGCATGCTGGAAAAACAGGCCGGCGGCTTGCCGCTGAGCCGCGTGTGCGCCCAGATGTGAGCACACGCTAACGCCGTCTCAACAGCGCCGGGACCCTGATTTGATTCAATTCCGCAACAATCTACAGGAAAATGACGCGCTATGCTGCGGTATTGTTGTCCATTTACCTATTATACGGTTTTATCGGGCCAATTTTGTAATGTGCGCCCAGTGCCGCTTGTCGAAGCGGAACGTCGGCGCAGCGGCGTACGCAAGCTCAGAATTGCGGCCCTCAGCTGCGCGGAAACGGCCATGCGCCGTCTTTGCCGTTCAGACGTGCCGCGCCATTTGCGCCATGTGCCGTGTCTGGCATAGATGGGCCGGTACTCGCCGCCGTCACACTGCCGGATGGCGTCGCCACCGTGCCGCCTTCGCCTTCCCACCGGCTCAGTTCACGCGCCGCCGGAACCTGCGCGGCACGATTTCGCTGCACGTAGCGTACAGCCAGAAACCCACCGAGGGCTATCAGCGCGCCGAAGATGCCAATTCTGGGTCGTCCCATCGTGAACTCCTTGTTGTCGTCAAGCAGATCGGCGTCGAGCATTGCGCGTTAGCGCGTGCTCAGAACGCCAGGCAAGAGGCCGCCGCCCGCGGCAATGCCGATCAAGCGCCACGGATCGCGCCGCACGTCGCGTTCGGGTTTGACGGTCGCGGCCCGGCAGCGCCGCTGTGTGCTTTGACCTGGGTCGCGCAAAAGCACACGCATATCGGATGAACGCCGCAAACGCCGTGCCCGGTAACTTTGCCGCGCTCATTCGGTGCTGGAATGGGCTCAGGCACTTTCGACCGAGCGTGCGCCGGGTTATTTCACAGACCGTCACACGGATTGCCGGAAGCAGCGTCAAAGTGGTTAAATCGAATTTTTATGAGATAGTGGCCGCACGGGTCCGTCTCGCTCCAAGGCCGCGTGCCGCAACACCGAACCCATTTGCCCAGGACTCCCTGTTTATGGCGTCAATCGACCTCGACTCGCCCACCGTCGCCGCAGGCGGCAATGCTTCGGCACAGGCGAAGCAGCGCGTCGCGGACGGCATCGCGGGACTGAAATCGTACGGGCTGCTATACGGCTCGTCGCCGGTGATGCTCGAGCTGTACGAACAGATCGAACGCGTCGCCAGCACTGACGCGACCGCGTTGATCATCGGCGAATCCGGCACCGGCAAGGAACTGATTGCCCGCACGAT
Source organism: Burkholderia sp. GAS332 (assembly GCA_900142905.1). Classification (NCBI taxonomy): domain Bacteria; kingdom Pseudomonadati; phylum Pseudomonadota; class Betaproteobacteria; order Burkholderiales; family Burkholderiaceae; genus Burkholderia; species Burkholderia sp. GAS332. The sequence continues at coordinate 3,971,708 of FSRV01000001.1, forward strand.
TCACGATCAAAGCAGCCGCAAGGACGCACCGTTTGTCGCGGTGAACTGTGGCGCGATTCCCGATGAACTCATCGAAGCCGAATTGTTCGGCCACGAAAAAGGCAGCTTCACCAGCGCGGTCCAAGGCCGTATCGGCTACTTCGAACATGCGAACGGCGGCACGCTGTTTCTCGACGAAATCACGGAAATGGCGCCAGTGCGTCAGGTGAAGCTGTTGCGCGCGCTCGAGACAGGCACGTTTTTTCGGGTCGGCGGCACCGAACTGATTCGCGGCGACGTGCGCGTGATCGCGGCCACCAATCGCGACCCCGCGGTCGCGGTGAAGGAAAACGGTCTGCGTGAAGACCTGATGTACCGCCTCGCGGTTTTTCCGTTGCGCGCGCCGCCGTTGCGAGAGCGAGAGAGCGATCGGGAACTGCTCGCGCAACACTTTCTCGCCTTGCTGAATCAGCAGGAAGGCGCAAGCAAGAGCTTCAGCAAACGGTCGATCGAAACCGTACGGACCTGGTCGTGGCCGGGCAACGTACGCGAGTTGAAGAACGCGGTGTATCGCGCGTTCATTCTCGCGGAGAAGACGGTCGAGCTGCCGCATCCGCATCTCGCGTCGCGTGTGAAAAAGCCCGTGACGCAAGGCGACGCGATGAGCGTGTGGATCGGCACCCCACTCGCGGATGCGCAAAAACAGATCATTCTCGGCACGCTCAAATATTGCGGCGGCGACAAGCGGCGCGCGGCCAAAGCGCTCGGCGTGAGTCTGAAAACGCTGTACAACCGCTTGAGCGTATACGGCGACGACGCAGGCACAGACGAAGAAACCGGGCCATAAGCGGTGCCTGGTACTCACACGGTTCGTTCGCGTGCGCGGGCGTTTTCTGCGTGCTCACGTTCTACTTTTTGCGTCCGCCTTGTGCGTGTGTTGTGCCTCCCTCTCTCGGCCGAAACGGCCCTTTCTGGCCACGTGTCATCTCATAATTAATCCCTTCGCACCACCAATCAAATCGGCCTCTTCTCACCAGAAACCGATTTGACTCGCACCATCTTTTGCAATTGCTTGCACTTTTCCACTGCCATTTACAAATGACATCCTGCAAAATGCGGCAGCGCATAGTGCAACGATGGGAAAGACGTGCCTTTCGCTCACGCACCATTCACACACGTGCTTCGTGTGGGTGAACGAAAGACACTTGCAGGAGCAGAGACAGGGAAATGCAAAAAAGTATGGTGTGGGCCGAATGGGAAAAACCAACAGCCAAATCGTCTAAAGCGGCCAAACGCGGGCGTCCGAATACAACGGCGCTCGTCGCGTTGGCCGTGGCGATCTCGTCGGCATTGAGCGGATGCAGCTCGCTCTATACGGAAGGCGCCACCGCTGGCGCCGGTGTTGCGGGCGCCGCGCTCGCGGCCAAAGTCACCCGGAATGCGGCAGTCGCTACCGGCATCGGTCTCGGCGCCGTGGCCGCAGCCCGCGCCGGCGTGCAGTATTCGGAGCGGGTGGTCCATAAGAATACGCAGGACGGTATCGCCAAAATCGCCGGTCCGCTCGACGTCGGCGCGATCGCACCGTGGAGCGTGACGCACTCAGTACCGATCGAAGACGACGAACACGGCCGCGTCACCGTTAGCCGCACGATCAGCACAGGCGCGCTCGACTGCAAGGAAATCGTCTTCTCGGTCGATCAGACCGCTACCCAGAATGTGCCGGCAAGCAGTGCGTTCTATGTCGCGTCGATCTGCCGTGACGGCGACAACTGGAAATGGGCGTCGGCCGAACCCGCTACCGAACGCTGGGGCGCGCTGCAATGAGGGCGCTGTCGCTTCCACGCCTCCGGAATGAACGCGTGCTACCAGCGCTGCGGTTCGTCGATGGCGCGCATGCCACCCTGGTCCCGCGCACGCCTGCGGCGACGCTTGCCGGCAACAGGCTGCGGCTCGTGCTGGCGGGTGCGATCTGCGTCGGCGCCAGTCTGCTGACGAGCGGCTGTTCGTCGGTCGGCGCAATGAGCGGTGCTGCGGCCGGTGTCGCAACAGGCCTCGTGACCACTAACCCCGCAGTCGGCATCGGCGTCGGTATCGCCGTGCAGGCCGCGACCGACGAAGCCGTCAACCGCTACATGCGCACCATGCACGGCGATCAGCAGAACATGATCGCCGCGCTGGCGGGTGCGATGCCGGTCGGCGAAACGCGGCCCTGGGCGGTCAAGCACACGCTGCCGATCGAGAACGGCCACGGCCAGGTGCGCGTGACGCGCGCGTTCAGCTCGGCGCTCGCGCTGTGCAAGGATTTCGTGTTCTCGGTTCAGGACGGCGACGGCCCGAACGCGCACGAAGACTGGTACACGGCGAGCGCGTGTCAGCAGGACAAGGGTTGGAAGTGGGCGTCGGCGGAACCGGCGGTCGAGCGCTGGGGCAATCTGCAATAAAAAAAGCGGCTGGGTCTCCCCTGCCGCTTTTTGCCTGAAGCGTCTTAATCAACTCGACCGGAATTAAGACTCCACGTCTTCCAGACTGAAAATCTCCGTCTGGTCGTTGTACGAGAAGATCTCGCCATAACGGCCCCAGTTGATCACGGCGTCGAGCGTCTCTTCCGCGGCGCTGTCCGACAGAAAATCCTCCAGCTCCTGCTCGAAGCGCACGCGCGGCGCACGATGCCCCGGCCGTTCGTTCAACACCTTCTTGATCCGCGCGGCGAGCGGCACGTGGCGCAGCAGATGCTCGGCGAACATCATCTTGCGCTCCTGGGTGCCGAATTCCGAGAACACGCGTGCCGGCGGCGTCAGGAAAATATCGCCTTCGCGCACGTCGGCAAAGCCCAGGTGCTGCAGCACTTCGGCGACCGGGAACAGATCGTCCACCTCCAGATGCAGCGAGCGGGCGATTTCCGGCATGTCAGCACGGCCGTGGTACGGCGCAGCGGCCAGCGTTTCGATCAGACCGGCCATCAGGTTGGTCGACACATGCGGCAACCAGCTGTGCAGCTCGAGGCCCTTCTTGGTTGCTTCGCCGGTCTGACGCGCGGTCATCTTGGCGTAGATTTCGTCGACCAGACGGCGGAACGCCGGATCCAGCCGGTTGCGCGGATGCTTGAACGGCACCTTGATCTCGGCGATCACGCGGCCCGGGTTCGACGACAGCACCAGGATGCGATCGCACATGAACACCGCTTCTTCGATGTTGTGCGTGACGATCAGCACCGATTTGATCGGCATGCGACCTTGCGTCCACAGGTCGAGCAAGTCGGTACGCAAGGTTTCGGCGGTCAGCACGTCGAGGGCCGAAAACGGCTCGTCCATCAGCAGCAGCGTCGGATCGACCACCAGCGCGCGCGCAAAGCCGACGCGCTGACGCATGCCGCCCGACAACTCGCGCGGATACGCGTTTTCAAAACCGTCGAGACCGATCAGGTCGATCGCGGCCAGCGCGCGTTCGCGGCGCTCACGCGCCCCCACGCCTTGCGCTTCGAGGCCCGCTTCCACGTTCTGCAGCACGGTCAGCCACGGGAACAGCGCGAAGGTCTGGAACACCATCGCGACACCCTTGGCCGGACCGTCGAGCGGCTTGCCGAGGTACTCAATCTGACCGCCGGTCGGTTCGATCAGGCCGGCGATGATACGCAGGAGCGTCGACTTGCCCGAACCCGAGCGGCCCAGCATGCCGACGATCTCGCCTTCACGCAGCGACAGGTTCACATCGTCGAGCACCAGCAGTTCGCCTTGATTCTTGTTGAAGCCTCTGGAGACATCCTTGACGGCCAGAATCTCTTCACCCAGGCGCGGCGGTGTTGTCGGCGTCTGGACCGGCGCAGCGGTTACGGCAGCTTTAGGATTTTGCATCGCGGTTTGCCTTTAAATTCCTGTCAATCGAGCCGAAGCTTGGATTCGGCATAGGCGTACATCGGACGCCACAGCAGGCGGTTAAACAAAGTCACAAATAGGGACATCACGGCAATGCCGAGAATGATCTTCGGGAAGTCGCCCGCGGCCGTGGTCTTGGCGATATAGGCGCCCAGGCCGTGAGCCTCCAGCTTGGTATCGCCCCACTGCACGAACTCGGCGACGATGCTCGCATTCCACGCGCCACCCGAGGCGGTAATCGCGCCCGTCACGTAATACGGGAAAATGCCCGGCAGCATCACCTTGCGCCACCATTGCCAGCCACGAATGCGAAAGTTGGTGGCCGCTTCGCGGTAGTCGTTCGGATAGGAACTGGCACCCGCGATCACATTGAAGAGGATATACCACTGGGTGCCGAGCACGATCAGCGGCGACAGCCAGATATCCGGATTCAGGTGAAAGCGCACGATGACGATCACGAACACCGGGAACAGCAGGTTGGCCGGGAACGCGGCAAGAAATTGCGCGAGCGGCTGGATCTTCTCGGCCAGTGCCGGGCGCAGCCCGATCAGCACGCCAAGCGGCACCCAGATCACTGACGAGATGGCGATCAGCAGTGCCACGCGCAGCAGCGTGATCAGGCCGAGTACGAATACATGGCCGACTTCGTCGAGCGTCACGCCGGTGCGCACATAGGCGATCACGCTATAGACCACGTACACCGTCAGGAGGATCACGAGGATGCCCCAGACGATGTCGCCGACACGCGAAGACTTCTGGCGTTGCGGCATCGGGAAGCTGACGCGGGCGAACGACGGCAGGCGCATCGGCACCCGTGCTGCGTTGGCGAAGATCCAGCCCATCGGCACCAGCAGGCGGTGAATCAGGCGGGTGCGGCGCACGAGGTCGAGCAGCCACGATTCCGGCGCGTTGCCCGAGCTGGTGGTTTCCATGCGGAACTTGTCGGCCCACGCCACCAGCGGACGGAATAGCAACTGGTCATAAGCGAGAATCACGACCGTCATCGCCAGAATGACCCAGCCCACTGCGTGCAGGTTCTTGTCCGAGATCGCCTGGGCCAGATACGCACCGATCCCCGGCAGCGTGATCGTGTTGTTGCCCACCGTGATCGCTTCGGAAGCCACCACGAAGAACCAGCCACCCGACATCGACATCATCATGTTCCAGATGAGGCCCGGCATCGAGAACGGCACTTCGAGCTTCCAGAAGCGCTGCCAGCCGGTCAGGTGAAAGCCGCGCGAGACTTCGTCCAGGTCGCGCGGCACCGTGCGCAGCGACTGGTAGAAGCTGAACGTCATGTTCCACGCCTGGCTCGTGAAGATCGCGAAAATCGCTGCCAGTTCCGCGCCCAGCACCCGGCCCGGAAACAGCGCGATGAAGAACGTCACCGTAAACGAAATGTAGCCCAGCACCGGCACCGACTGCAGGATGTCGAGAATCGGCACCAGCACGAGGCCCGCACGACGGCTTTTTGCGGCGAGCGTGCCGTAAACCAGCGTGAAGACCAGCGACGCCACCATCGCCGCCAGCATGCGCAGCGTGGTGCGCATCGCGTATTCAGGCAAGTTCGACGGGTCGAGCGAGATGACCTGGGTCTTCAACGTCGACATCGGCGCTAGCGTCTGATGAAAGCCGATCGCGGTCATCGCGATGATGCAGATGATTAACGGAAAGGCGACGAAATCCCAGCCGTTAGGTAGCAATCGCCACGCCGAAGCATTGGCGGTGCGTTTCAGGTCGAAACTGAAGTCCATCAGGCGTCCTCCCCATTATTACAAATGTTCAAATACACAAAGGAGGCCGCGGCTTCGGCGCGGCAGTCTGAAGATCGGTCCGGAAAGCGGAAATCAGGCATGGCAAAACGCATGTGCGCGGTAAATCGTTAGCGTTGGCGACGCGTGGAACGGTGACGGACGCGTCCTCGGCAAGCCGCCGGGGACCACTACCGCGAAGCCGGACTCCCCTGTCGCCGCGGGCGCCGCCCGAAGGCTGGCGAGCTTTCCTTGTTTTGGACGGCACGACACTACACCATCCTATGTTTCAGGCACAACCTTTCGCGCCAAATAGCAGCAAATAGCGGCGAACGCCCCACCAACGGGCTTTGGCCAGCATCGCCAGACGTGGTGCAGCGAGTCATCTACTGTCATACGCCAGCTACTTTTCCAGCCATCGCGATTGCGGCCGGGATCGCCTTGCAACTCCCGGAAAACCCGCGCAGCCATTCAGAAAGCTAACGCACTGCCGTTAAGAACCTGATGGGCAAGGCGGACACACTTCGCATTCCCGCAATAACGGTGGCGTCAGGCCCCATGACGGTTAAAATCAAGAGACGATACGCCTCTTTACGGTCATGCCGGGCCGCAGCGCGGCCCACACCGAGGGCGTATCGCCAGCCGCTTCCACAGGGGCGAAACAGCGCCAGCGCGCTGCCACGAATGAGCGAGTTGCATGTCACAGCCAGACGGATCAGAGGGTCGATGAACAGGACAACCTTGCGCCAGGCAACCGGACCGATCAGCTTCGCGCTGATCGTGCTCGTTTGCTGGTTCGTGGCTGGCATGGTCGCGGACCGGATGGTACAGCAAGAGCTGGACGCGGCCTTGCGCACGCAGCGCCAGATGTCCACGTCGGTCGTCGACAACATGGCGGAGGTGATCGCCAGCGACCTCGCGATGTCTCGGGCTATCCCTGCAACCATGGCCGAAATGGACGTGGTCCAGCGCGCGCTGGTGCAATCCCAGAATTATGCCGCGAACGGCCAGGCGACGGAACCCGCTCTGCGCACCGCGTTGTTAAAAGACCCGCAGATGGGCACCGTGAGCAACTTCCTGCACGACGCGCAAGGCTTCTCCGGGCTCGACCAGATCTGGCTCGTCAACGCCAACGGCACCTGCGTCGCGTCGAGCAACTCCGTCAATAACCCGCTCGCCGCGGAAAGCTCATTCGTCGGCGTCGACATGCGCACGCGCAGCTACCTGACGAATGCCCTACTCGGTGCGTTTTCGGAAGCCTATGGCGTGGGCCGCTCGAGCGGCGAGCCGGGCATCTTCATCGCCGCGCCGGTGTACGCCGACGGCCTGCTGGTCGGCGCCGTGGTGGCCAAGGTGGGGATCGCGCGGCTGCGCCACTGGGTCGCGCACACCGGCACCTTCGTCGCCGACGAACACGGCGTCATCATCATGGCGCACGACAGCGCGCTCGAAGGCCACGCACTGCCGAACTCGCCCGTCACGCAGATGAGCGCCGCCGAGCGCATGACCATCTATCTCCGCGAAATCCTTCCCGCCATACAGATTCAGGTCGACGCGCAGGTACGCGAACAGGCACCTTGGGTGCCCGCAGCCGTGGCCGGACAACTGTTCGGCCTGAGCGAGCAGCCGGCGCCATCGCTGTATCAGTCACGCATTGGCTTGAACTCGGGGCTGTCGGCGCATCTGGTCGATCCGCTCGCGGCCTGGCCCGAACTGCTGCGCAATCACAAGCGCGATCATCTGCTGGTGTTTCTGACGCTGGCCGGCACCGTCGCGCTCGCGTGGGTGATCACGGTGTCGTACGTGCGCGAGCGGCGTCACCATCGCGCCACGCGCGATCTTGCCGAACAATTGCAATCGGCCAACACCCTGCTCTCGGCCGAGGCGCGCCACGACGCGCTGACCGGCGCGCTGTCGCGACGCTACTTCCTCGACTTACTGCGCCACGAGATCGAACGTGCGCATGCGAACAACGAGCCGCTGTGCATGGCGATCGCCGACCTCGACCACTTCAAGCAGATCAACGACCGCTTCGGCCACGCCGCCGGCGACCGCGCTCTCGAACATTTCGTCGACACGTGCCGGGCTGAATTGCGCGGCACCGACGCGATCGGCCGGCTGGGTGGCGAAGAGTTCGGCTTGCTGTTGCCGTCCACGGATCTGGCGGGGGGCCGCGAAGTCGTCGAACGCTTGCGCCTGCGCCTGAAGGCGATGCCTTCGCCGAAGTTGCCGGCCTCAGTGGGCTTGAGCGTGAGCATCGGCATCACCGAACTCTCGTCCGACGATCTGCCCGAGCGCATCATGAGCCGCGCCGACACGGCGCTTTACGCAGCGAAGACGGGCGGCCGCGACCGCACCGAAGCGCTTCCGCCCGACGACACCGCGCCGCCCGCGCGGACGGTGGCCAACGCCTGGTGATACCTGGCAGCGCGCCGATCGTCGCTTAAATTCAATGCCCGCCGCAGTGCGATCGGCGCCCCGATGAGTGCGGTGGCTGATGCAAAGCAAGTCCCGGCCTCGGGCGTCCCGTAACGAAGCAGGTATCATCAACCCTGACATTGAGGTTGCCGCTACCGCTCTAACGGGAGATTCGCATGAAGGGAAATTTGGTCATCGTCTGTCGCGATCAGGATGCTGACGCATTCGACCATCTGCTGGCCGAATACGGCGCGTTCCAGACGCGCTTGTCGTCGACCGCGTGGTATCTGAAACTGGATGTTGCGCCGGAACTGATTCAGGAAGAGATACTCGCGCGTCTTGGCAAGTACACCACGCACTACATCTTCGAAGCCGAAACGGTGACGTGGAATACGGTGGATAGTGACGCGGCGAACGCGTTGAACACGCTGTTTACAGATTAGCGCAACGGTTGCCGGATACGCAGTCCAGACGGCGCATTCACTATCGACCTCCGGACGCCGCATGCCGAACATTGCGTTCGGACATCGCAGGGCGGCATAGATACAGCGGGGCAGGTGCCTGCCGCCGCTGCCCCCGCAACCTACCCAGCCTACCAGGCGCTTTCCGAGACTGCCGCGACGCGCGGCACCACTTCGAACGGAAAGCTCATCAAGACCCGCAAGCCACGTCCGCCGTAGTTGCCGATCTCACACTCCCCGCCCGCACGCCGCACCAGACGCTCGACGATCGCGAGCCCCAGCCCGCTGTGACCGTTGCCGCCGCGTGCCGGGTCGAGCCGGACGAACGGCCGGCTGGCATTGATCAGGTCCTGGGCGGCGATACCGCTGCCGTTGTCGCTCACGGACAGCGTGTAACCTTGCGCCGTGCGCGCCGTGGCGACAACGATCGGCGGCGCGCCGTAGGCATGGGCGTTGTCCAGCAGGTTCGACAGGATCCGGTCAAGCGTCGCCGCGGGCAGCAGGAAACCCGCCCCCGCGTTGAGTTCAGTCTGCACAGTAGGCGCACCCGCCGCCACCGCGCGATAGCTGCGCACCACGCGCTCGCACTGCCCGTCCACTTCGACCGCTTCGCTGCGATCGGCGCCGTCGTGTGCGAACATCAGAAACTGTTCGACGATATGCGTCATCGAATCGACGTCGCGCACGACGCCGTCACGCATCTTCACTTCTTCCATCATTTCGGCGCGCAGCCGCAAGCGTGCCAGCGGCGTTTTCAGGTCATGCGCGACACCGGCCAGCATCACGGCCCGGTCGTTTTCAGTACGCGCCACTTCCTGAACCATCTGGTTGAAACCGTGCGTCAACTGCCGCAACTCGCGCGGGCCGCGCTCGGGCACCGGCGGCACCGGCAGGCCGCGGCCGAAGCGCGCCACCGCCTGGGCGAGCGAGCGCAACGGCTGCTGCAGCGCCCACGCGGCAAAGAGCGCCGCCATCACCGCGAACGAGAAAATGATCGCGAGCCACAGCACCGTGCGATCGAGCGAACGCGGCGGGCGCAATGGCTGCACCGGCACCACGATCCAGCTGCGATCTGTGGCGCTACGCACCCACAGCGTGGGCGGACGGCCTGGCTGGCCGACCCGTACCTGGGTGCCGGCGGGCATGCGATCGCGCACGTCCTCGACGAAACGTTCAAGCGGCGCCGGCAGATTGGCGTTTTCCGGCGGCACGTCGGAGCTCGCCGGATCGACCAGCCTGACGCGCGACGGCAAGGGCTGGTCCGGCGTGCGGGCGACGTGCTGGCGCACCGCGTCGACGAGGAAGGTGGCTTCCTCGACGGCGTAGCGCGTTTGCAACTGGCTGCGCTCGAGCCGCATCAGCGCGTACCACGCGAAATGCGACAGCAGCAGCACCGCAATAACTAGCAGCGCCAGGCGTCCGAACAGTGAATCAATGGGCCGGCGCATGCTGTTCGCCATCCGGCACGAACACGTAACCGCGCCCGCGCACCGTTTGAATGAAGCGCGGCGTGGACGGGTCGGTTTCGAGAATGCGACGCAGACGCCACACCTGCACGTCGATGCCGCGGTCGGTGCCGTCGTATTCCGGGCCATGCAGCAGTTCGAGCAGGCGCTCACGGGTGAGCGTGCGCATGGGGTGATTGACGAAAATCTTCAGAAGCGCGAATTCGCTCCCCGACAGCGTGAGCGGCTTGTCTTCGAGATGCAGCGTACGCGACTGGAAATCCAGCGTGAAGCGGCCGAAGTTGAACGGCTCGCGCTGCTCCGGCGCCGCCGCCGACGGCAGCGTGCGGCGCCGCCGCAGCACCGCCTGCACGCGCGCCAAGAGCTCGCGTGGGTTGAACGGCTTGCCGAGATAGTCGTCCGCGCCGAGCTCCAGCCCGACGATACGGTCGACGTCATCAGCACGTGCGGTGAGCATGATCACAGGGATGTCGTCGCCCGACGCGCGCAGCTTGCGCAGCGCGGTCAGCCCGTCTACGCCCGGCATCATCAGATCGAGAACGATCAGATCCGGGCGCTCCCGTTCGAGCCTGCGCTCGAGCGTGCCCGCGTCGTGCAGCACCGAGACTTCGATGCCCTGACGGGCCAGATAGTCGCGCAGCAGATCGCGTAATTCGACGTCGTCGTCGACAACAAGTATTTGAGTAGCCATGGGATGAAGTTTAACGCGCAGCAGGAAGGGTTTTCGATTTCAGACGGCCGTCAAGGGTTACCGGGTGTTACCGTGAAAGGCGTACGTAATGACCCGTAATAGCCGCATCAAGCCACGTAACACAGCGCCGGGCGCAGTTCTCTACGCTGTGACTTACCGAATGCAGGCCGTCCTCTATCACCGGTTGCATCGTCGGCTATTCCATTACAGGGAGTCTTACATGTCCACCAAAAAAATGTCGCGCGTTCTCGCCGTTGCCGCCACTGCCCTTGCCATCGGCGCGGGCGCTGCCTATGCCGCACAACCCGCCGGTCAAGGCGGCCCCGGCGGCTGGCATGGCCACTTCATGAAGGAACTGTCGCAACTGCATGACCAGTTGAAGCTGAACGCGGATCAGGAAAAGCAATGGCAGGCCGCGCTCGACACAATGAAGCAGAACCACCAGGCCATGCGCGCCAACCATGAGCAGATGAAGAATCAGTTCAAGGCCGCGCAGCAGCAGCCGATCCTGGATCTGAACGCCATGGCTGCCGCGCACCAGCAAGTCGAGCAGAAGGACGCACAACTGCGCCAGCAAACCTCGGACGCGTGGCTCACGTTCTATAACGGCTTGAACGACCAGCAGAAGACGACCGTCAGCACGGCGCTGAAGCAGCGTTTTGCGAAGATGGAAGCGCGTCATCAGAAAATGCATGAGCGCTGGGAACATAAGAAGGGCGCAGCGTCGGCGCCGGCTGCCAATCAGTAAACGGTATAGCCAAGACGGGGGGCGGGAGGCGGCTTGCACGGCTGTCGCCCGAACGCAAAAACGCCACGGAAGGTTCTCCGTGGCGTTTTTGTTTGTATGCAGCTCGCTGTTTCGAGCCAAGGTAGTCGTTGCGCTTGCAGCTGGCAACCCTCAACCATCGGCCGACGAATGCCCCGCTGGCGCCGGTGATTGGCGCTTATCCGCGCTTACCCGTTGAGCGGACCGAGATCGAACAGCAGCACTTCGGCGTTGTCGCCCTTTTCGAGCGTTACCGTGTCGGTCTCGCTGAGCTTAGCGGCGTCGCCGGCCTGAAGCGCCTCGCCATTCACGGTCAGCGCGCCCCGCGCCACGTGCACATACGCCAGCCGCCCTTTCGGCAACGCTAACGTAGCCTGTTCCGCGCCGTCGATCAGCGCCGCGTAGATCGAGGCATCCGCATGAATCGTCACGGAACCGTCCCGACCGTCGGGCGAGGCGACCACGCGCAGACGCCCGCGTTTGTCGGCATCGTCGAAGCGTTTTTCCTCGTAGCCGGGCTGGTCGCCCGCGCGCTGCGGGATCACCCAGATCTGCAGCAGGTGCGCCGGCTCGTCCTGCGATGCATTGAACTCGCTGTGCTGCACACCCGTGCCGGCGCTCATGCGCTGCACGTCGCCGGGACGGATGGTCGAGCCGTTGCCCATGCTGTCGCGGTGCGCGAGCGCGCCTTCGAGCACATACGTGACGATTTCCATGTCGCGATGGCCGTGCGTGCCGAAACCCTGGCCGCCGGCGATGCGGTCTTCGTTGATCACCCGCAGCGGTCCGAAATGCACGTGTTGCGGGTCGCGATAGTCGGCAAACGAGAAGCTGTGATACGAGTCGAGCCAGCCGTGATTGGCGTGGCCGCGTTCGTCGGAACGGCGAATCTCGAGCATGGGGATCTCCCGGTGAGTAATTAGCGATGCCCAGAATGTAGGGGCGCGAAGCGCGCTAAACAATCGGCAACGGCACACCAGATCGTTTCATAAATCCGTGCAATCGTGCGCCGGCAGAGCCGCGGCACTGCCAGGCCGGCTACCGGCGGCCCTCCTCGCCATACTGGTCGCCAGCTAGTCGATCATTACCGCGAATGAGCGCGCTCAAGAACAACCTGGCCGCGACCCGACACCGTCGCGCATGCACAACGCATGCCGCGCCCACCGGCGGCCGGCTGCGTCCTGCACTGGCGCCCCGCCCCTGTTCGGGTAAAATACCGCCCTTTTCGAGACGCGTGGGCGCCCAAGGCGCGCGGGCGGGCCCGGCAGCCGGGGCCGCGATGGGACAGCCGCGGGTTTCACCCCTCGCCAATCTCGCTTGATACGTCGAAAAGACATCGGCGAGACCCAAGCAGGACCGCAGCGGAACCGAGGCAATACCCATACGCGGCGCGACAATTTTGACCGCCTAGAATAGCGACGGCCGGCCACAAGCCGGCGATCGTCGAGATCGGCACACCACGACGATCAGTTTGATCCAGGAGAAACATGAAGAAGGCCGCACTGTGCGTGGCGCTTGCCGTCATGGCCACCGGCGCCATGGCGAAAGAATGGAAAACCGTGCGCATCGGGGTGGACGCCAGCTACCCGCCGTTCGAATCGACGGCGGCCAGCGGCCAGGTCGTCGGCTTCGACGTCGATTTGACGAAAGCGCTGTGCGCGAAGATGAACGTCAAGTGCGTGTGGGTCGAACAGGACCTGGACGGGATCATCCCGGCGCTCAAGGGCAAGAAGTTCGACGCGATCGTGTCGTCGCTGACCGTCACGGACCAGCGCCGCGCGCAGATCGATTTCTCCGACAAGCTGTTCGACGCACCGGCCCGCATGATCGCCAAAGCCGGCTCGCCCCTGCTGCCCACGGCTGAATCGCTGAAGGGCAAACGCGTCGGCGTCGAGCAAGGCTCGACTCAGGAGGCTTACGCCAAAGCGTACTGGCAGCCCAAAGGCGTGACCGTGGTGTCCTACCAGAATCAGGATCAGGTGTACGCCGACGTCGCTTCGGGGCGTCTCGACGCCGCCTTGCAGGACGAATTACAAGCCGACGCCGGGTTCCTGAAGACGCCACGCGGCAAAGGCTTCGCCTGGGCCGGCCCGGAAGTGAAAGATCCCAAGACGATCGGTGAAGGCACGGCCATCGGCCTGCGCAAGGATGACGTCGAGCTGAAAGCGATGTTCAACCAGGCGTTGGCGCAAGTACACCAGGACGGAACGTTCAAGAAGCTCGAAAAGCAGTACTTCGACTTCGATATCTATCCGGGTCGCTAACTCGGGGCTCGCCCGCATGGGCTTTCCCGAGGCTTCGTAATACAGTCGGTCATTGCTTCAAAAGCAGCATCAACACCAGCTTCAAACCCGATTCAAAACGAGAGTCGAAAAGCGCGCTGCAAGACCGGCAACGGTCATGCAGTCATGATTTGCACAGCGGTGCGCTGTGCGCCGCAGGAAACGGCGAGCTCAGGCTCGCGGCAAACGCGGTGCAGAGCTGGCCGCGTCTTTCGCGGTGCGTCGCAAACGCATCGTCAAGGACCCCCTATGTTCCTTCAAGGCTACGGCCCGCTGCTTCTCAACGGCACCTGGCAAACCGTCAAACTGGCGGTGTTGTCGCTGGCGTTCGCTTTCGTGCTGGGCCTGCTCGGCGCGGCGGCGAAACTGTCGAAGAATCGCGTCTCCTATAGTGTCGGCACCATCTACACGACGCTCGTGCGCGGCGTGCCCGACCTGGTGCTGATGCTGCTGCTGTTCTACAGCATCCAGATCTGGCTGAACAACCTGACCGACCTGCTCGGCTGGGATCAGATCGACATCGACCCGTTCGTGGCCGGTGTCGCCGTGCTCGGCTTCATCTACGGCGCGTACTTCACCGAGACCTTCCGCGGCGCGTTTCTGGCGGTGCCGCGCGGCCAGCTCGAAGCGGGCGCGGCCTACGGCATGACCAGCTGGCAGGTGTTCTCGCGGGTGATGTTCCCGCAAATGATGCGCTTCGCGCTGCCCGGCATCGGCAACAACTGGCAGGTGATGGTGAAAGCCACGGCGCTGGTGTCGATCATCGGTCTCGCGGACGTCGTCAAGGCCTCGCAGGACGCCGGCAAGGGCACCTTGCGGTTCTTCTTCTTCACCCTGCTTGCAGGGGCGATCTATCTCGTCATCACCACAGTGTCCAACTTCGTGCTGATGTACCTCGAAAAGCGTTACTCGACCGGCGTGCGAAAGGCGGATCTATGATCGAGATCATTCAGGAATACTGGCGCAACTATCTATATAGCGACGGCTACCGCCTCACCGGCGTCGTGATCACGCTGTGGCTGCTGGTGGTGTCGATCGGGCTCGGCTTCTGCCTGTCGATTCCGCTGGCGGTCGCGCGGGTGTCGAAGAAGAAGTGGCTTGCCGGTCTGGTGTGGCTGTATACCTATGTGTTCCGCGGCACACCGCTCTATGTGCAACTGCTGCTGTGCTACACCGGCCTGTACAGCCTCGAGATCATCCGCAATCACGAACTGACCAACGCGTTCTTCCGCGACGGCATGCATTGCACGCTGCTCGCGTTCACGCTGAACACCTGCGCGTACACCACCGAGATTTTCGCGGGCGCGATCAAGGCCACGCCGTATGGCGAGATCGAAGCGGCGCGCGCCTATGGCATGTCATCGTTCACGCTGTACCGCCGGGTGATTCTGCCGTCGGCACTGCGCCGCGCGTTGCCGTACTACAGCAATGAAGTGATCCTGATGCTGCACGCCACCACCGTCGCCTTCACCGCGACCGTGCCGGACATTCTCAAGATCGCGCGCGACGTGAACTCGGCCACGTATCAGTCGTTCAATGCGTTCGGCCTCGCCGCCCTGCTCTATCTGTGCATTTCTTTTGCGCTCGTGTGGCTGTTCCGCCGCGCCGAGCGTCGCTGGCTCGCTTACCTGCGGCCGCAAGGCAAGTAACCCGGGCACTGAGCCCCACGCAAGCAAGCCCGCCAAGGACCCTGATGAACACCAAGAAGCAAAAGCTCTTCGTCGATGAGCTTCACAAACAGTACGGCGATAACGAAGTCCTCAAGGGCGTATCGCTGAAGGCCAACGCCGGCGACGTGATCAGCGTGATCGGTTCGTCCGGCTCGGGCAAGAGCACGATGCTTCGCTGCATCAACTTTCTCGAGCAGCCGAACGCCGGGCGCATCTTTGTCGACGGCGAAGAAGTGCGTACGCAGACCGGCAAGAACGGCGCGCTGCGCGTGTCCGATCCGAAGCAGTTGCAGCGCGTGCGCACCAAGCTGTCGATGGTGTTCCAGCACTTCAACCTGTGGTCGCACATGAACGTGCTCGAGAACATCATCGAGGCACCGGTCAACGTGCTGGGTCTGAAGCGCAAGGACGCCGAAGAGCGCGCACGTCAGTATCTGGAGAAAGTGGGCCTCGCGCCGCGTCTTGAGAAGCAGTACCCGTCGCATCTATCGGGCGGTCAGCAGCAACGCGTCGCGATCGCGCGCGCGTTGGCCATGCATCCGGACGTGATGTTGTTCGACGAACCGACTTCCGCGCTCGACCCCGAACTGGTCGGTGAAGTGCTCAAGGTGATGCAGACGCTCGCCGAAGAAGGCCGCACGATGATCGTCGTCACCCATGAAATGGCGTTCGCGCGCAACGTGTCGAATCACGTGATGTTCCTGCATCAAGGCCGCGTCGAAGAAGAAGGTCATCCGGACGAAGTCTTCAAGAACACGAAGAGCGAACGGCTCAAGCAGTTCCTCTCCGGCAGCCTCAAATAAGACTGTTGGTCAGCCTGGTATTTGGGCTGTAGTCAAAGTCACATTACAAGGCGCTTACGAGCGCCTTTTTTACTTCGCTCACCTGCACATTCCGGCCATTCTGGCCTCGAAAATGGGCCCATACCTGGCCCAAACCACCCTCTTTTCGCCATACTCTGCCGCCTTTGAAGCGTCAATAGTGGCAATCCTTGACGTTGCTCGTCCCAATCCGTGATTCCCTTACGGAATAAGGGTTTCCCGCCTGTTGGGGGACATCGCAACGATTCCTTGTACACATTCGTATTGCAATTTGGAGACACCAGTCGAGACCGGTACTAATTTCTTCTCCCACTCAAGTGTATTTTTGATAAATTAGTAACCAAAGTAGCAAAACAAAGTTCATTAAAAGTAGTTTGACTTCAAAGCAACAGAGGAGAACCGGTCGGCGAGGGATCGGCATGGCGCGAAGAATAGCCCGCTGAGGCTATCCGTCACGACAGGAGACCCAATCCACCCGCTAATCTCCCTGGTACCGATTTCTGTTCGGCGCGCTTGCGTCCGAACACCATTCGCAGTACTGGGTTTCACTTTTTGACAGGGTATGGAGGAGAAGATGAAGAAAGCTTTGCTCGCCGCTGCGCTGATGACAGCCGGTGTAGTTGCGCACGCCCAAAGCAGCGTGACGCTGTACGGCCGCCTGGACGCTGGCTTGGAATATATGTCGGGCGTTCCGCAAGGCGTCGGTGCAAACGGCCAGGCAACTGGCAGCACGAACCGTTTCAAAGCAGAAAGCGGCGACTGGGGTACCAGCCTGTGGGGCATGAAGGGCGTTGAGGACATCGGTGGCGGCAACAAGGTCCTGTTCCAGTTGGAAGGCTCCTTCAACACCATGTCGGGCGCAGGCCCTGGCGGTGGCGGTCTCTTCAATCGCTGGGCAACGGTCGGTATGTCGAATGACGCATTCGGTACGCTGCTGTTGGGTCGCGAACTCTTCATCTCGAACGGCGTGTGGGACTTCGACCCGTTCGGTCAATCGAACTGGTCGTCGGCGTCGCTGGTGCGTGGCCGCAACTGGCCGCAATCGAGCAACAACATTTCGTACCAGTCGCCGAAGGTCGCAGGCTTTGACTTCTACGGTCAATACGCCCTGTCGAACGCAACGAGCTGGAACGGCAATGGCACGACCCCGCAAGGTCGCGAAGCTGGCGCACAGGTCACCTACACGAACTCGCTGTTCCAGGTTCGCGGTCTGTACGACGAAATCCGCAACCCGGCCAACGGTGCTCTGTATGGTCCGGCTGCAGCGACGCCGGCCAATGCGGCTGACATCTCCACCGGCGTGTTCGCAGCATCGCGCGAATACTCGGCTCTCGTGAACGTGTTCCTCGGCCAGTTCAAGATTCAGGGCGCGTACCAGGCTGTCCGTTCGGCAGGTGCAACGGGTGTTCTGCCGGGCCAGCCGACCACGCTCGATCACGAATGGGGCGGTGTGACGTGGCAAGCAACGCCGGCTGCAGCGCTGATCGCAGCGGTGTACCACGTCAACGGCAACAACGGCGCGGGCAACGCAACGATCTACACGATTGGCGGTTCGTACAACCTGTCCAAGCGTACGTTGCTGGATCTCCAGATCGCTACGACACGCAACAGCAAGAATGCTAACTTCGGCCTGAATGCTGACGATGCTGGCACGTCCACCGCAACGGACAACCCGCTGCCGGGTCACCAGCAATCGGGCGTGTATGCAGGTATTCAACACTCGTTCTAATCGAACGGTGTTCCCCGAGGGGACTTCCCTCGGGGTGTAGTCGCAAGTTCTCCAAGAGAATCTTTTTCACGCTGCTGCGAGAGGCGCGTATCGGTGCGATGTCCGAAAGGGGATCGCACCGTTTTTTATTTGTGCGCACGGTTTTGCCACTGCCCCGGCGCACCGTCGCGGTGCGTGCAAGGCACCCGGAACGCGAGAAGCAATACCGGCGCTTGAACCCTGTGCTTTAAGTTTGCGAAGTCAGCCCACTCAAACCGCCGCTTCGTTTTCCTCGCCGGTGCGAATCCGGATCACACGCTCCACGTCCGCGACGAAAATCTTGCCGTCGCCGATCTTGCCGGTACGCGCCGCGCCGATGATCGCGTCGATCACCTGATCGCACTGGCTGTCTGCGACAACTACTTCAATCTTCACTTTCGGCAGAAAGTCGACCACATACTCTGCACCACGATAGAGCTCGGTGTGGCCTTTTTGACGCCCGAAGCCTTTGACTTCGGTCACGGTTAGGCCTGTGAGGCCGACTTCAGCGAGCGCCTCGCGCACTTCGTCGAGTTTGAACGGTTTGATGACTGCAGTGATGCGCTTCATGGCGGACCTCGTCTCGTGATGGGAAGTTCGAAAGGAAAATGGATGATTTTTATTCTACGCTGCGCCGGATGCGTTGCGGCGATCCGGCGCGCGCTTCCGGTCTGCTACGGACTAAGTCCCCAGCAGCCGTTCGCTTCTCACTGAACCGGCTCGGTATAGCCCGACGTAATCGGATAACGCCAGTCACGGCCGAACGCACGATGCGTGACGCGAATGCCGATCGGCGCCTGCCGGCGTTTGTACTCGTTGATCTTGATGAGGCGCGTGACGCGTTTTACGTCTTCGACCGCGTAGCCCGCCGCGATGATCTCCGCGAGCGAGCGGTCCTCTTCCATGTACATGCGCATGATCGCATCGAGCACTTCGTATGGCGGCAAGCTGTCCTGATCGGTCTGGTTCTCGCGCAGTTCAGCGGACGGCGCGCGCGTCAGAATCCGCTCGGGGATCACGTCCTGCTTGCCGAAGGTGGTGGCCTGATTGCGGTAGTGGCACAGCTTGTAGACCAGCGTCTTGGCGATGTCCTTGATCACCGCGAAGCCGCCGGCCATGTCGCCGTACAGGGTGCAATAGCCCACCGCCATTTCGCTCTTGTTGCCGGTGGTCAGCACGATCGAGCCGAACTTGTTCGACAGCGCCATCAGCAAGGTGCCGCGGATGCGGGCCTGAATGTTTTCTTCGGTAGCGTCTTCGGCGCGGCCCGCGAACTCTTCGGCGAGCGAGCTGCGGAACGCGTCGAACATCGGCGCGATCGCGATTTCGTCGTAACGTACGCCGACGCGGCGTGCCATCTCGGCGGCGTCGGTGGTTGAAATGTCCGCGGTATAGCGCGAGGGCATCATCACCGCGCGCACGCGGTCCGCGCCCAGCGCATCGCACGCGACAGCCAGCACCAGCGCCGAATCCACGCCACCGGACAGGCCGATCAGCGCGCCCGGGAAACCGTTCTTGTTGATGTAGTCGCGCACGCCCATTACGAGCGCGGCATACACCTGCGCTTCGAGCGAGAGCGCCGGCGCGATCGCCGTGGACACCGGTTTGCCGCCGTCGAACTCGACAATCGCGTTGCCTTCCTCGAACTGCGCCATCTTCGCGACCAGTTCGCCCTTTTCATCGAGTACGAACGAGCCACCGTCGAAGACCAGTTCGTCCTGTGCGCCGACCATGTTCACGTAGACCATGGGTAGGCCGGTCTCGCGAATCCGCGCGCGCAGAATGTCGAAGCGCACCGCTTCCTTGTTCAGGTGAAACGGCGAGCCGTTCGGAATCAGCAGCACTTGCGCGCCCGCGGCCTTCGCCATTTGCGCAGCCGATGCGTGCCACGCGTCCTCGCAGATCACCACGCCGTACTTCACGCCGTCCAGTTCGAACACGAACGGCTGCGGGTCGGACGCGAAGTAGCGCTTCTCGTCGAACACCTCGGTATTGGGCAAATCCTGCTTGCGATAGGTGCCGACCACCTCCCCGTCCACGATCAGCGAGGCTGCGTTGAAGGTATCGACCGGCGGGACGCCACGCTCGATCGGCGCGTTTGCATTACCATGGCCGTTTGCCGCGCTGTGCGTCAACGCGCTGTGCGTCAAATCACGCAGCGGATGGCCGACAATCACATGCAAGCCGGCGAAGGGCTTCAGTTGCGTGGCCAGATCGGCGAGCGCCGCCGCGCTCGCGGTGTAAAACGCGGGACGCAGCAGCAGATCTTCGGGCGGATAGCCGGATAGCGCGAGTTCAGGCGCGATCAGCAGCTTCGCACCATCGTTGTGCGCGGCGCGCGCGGCAGCGACAATCTTCGCGACATTGCCGGCGAAATCGCCGACGGTGACATTGATTTGAGCAAGAGCGATTCGGGTCTTCATGGCAGGATCGACAGGCAAGCCAGGCGGCTTGCGAGTACCGCGGCGGGTTAAGCTCGACGGAACGGACAAATCGGATAAACGAACGACGCGTCGCACCACGCTACGCGTCGCTCATTGGGAACAGTCACACAGATTGAACCAGGAACGCTTTGATTATCGCACGGGCATTCTGGCGTCGCCCTCCGAGGTGGGCGCCGCGGAATGGAATGCCCTCCTCGCGCAGCAAACTCAGCCCACGCCGTTTCTGCGGCACGAGTTTTTGAGCGCGCTCTCCGCGACCCAATGTGCGGTCGCCGATACCGGCTGGGCGCCGCAATTCGTCACGCTGACCGACCCGCGCACCGACAAGCTCGTGGCGGCCGCACCCGTGTATCTGAAGGGACACTCGTACGGCGAATACGTCTTCGATTGGGCGTGGGCCGATGCGTACAAACGCAACGGTCTGCCGTACTACCCGAAGCTGCTGTGCGCGGTGCCGTTCACGCCGGTGCAAGGCAACCGTTTGCTCGCAGCGGACACGCATGCGCTCAGGCATCTGGCGGCCACGCTGATGGCGTTCGCCGAGCAAGCCGACGTGTCGTCGCTGCACGTGCTGTTTCCGACCGAAGCGGAGGCAAGCGCGCTGACCGACATGGGCATGATGCTGCGCGAAGGCGTGCAGTTCCACTGGCTGAACGACGGCTATCGCGACTTCGACGATTTCCTCTCCACGCTCGAACAGAAGAAGCGCAAAAACATCCGCGCCGAGCGCCGCAAGGTGCAGGAAGCCGGCGTGACGATGCGCCGGATTCGCGGCGAAGATATCCAGGACGCCGACTGGCGATTCTTCAGCAAGTGTTATCGGCAAACCTACCGCGAGCACTTTTCGAGTCCGTATCTGAACCTCGATTTCTTCCGGATGATCGGCGCGTCGATGCCGGAAAATCTGCTGCTGGTGATCGCCGAATACGAAGGCAAGCCGATTGCCAGCTCGCTCGTGGTGTATCAACGCGATGAGAAAACCGGTGGCACCTTGTACGGCCGTTACTGGGGCGCGCTCGAACATGTGCCCTGCCTGCACTTCGAAACGGCGTACTACCAGCCGCTCGAATTCTGCATTGAGGAGAAGCTCGGTGCGTTCGAAGGCGGCGCGCAGGGCGAGCACAAGATGGCGCGCGGGTTTCTGCCGACCGTCACGCGCTCGGCGCATTGGCTCGCGCATCCGGCCTTCGCCGATGCGGTCGGCCACTTCCTCGACAACGAAAAGAACAGCATCCACGCGTATGTGGACGAGCTGCGCGAACACAATCCGTTCAAAGGCTGAAGCGCATCCATGGCGTGGTTTCTGTATCTGCTCGAGTGCTCGGACGGCAGCGTCTACACCGGCATTGCCGTCGACGTGCAGGCGCGTTTCGAGAAACATGTGAGCGGTGAAGGCGCGCGCTATACGCGTTCGCGCAAGCCGGTGCAGGTGCTCGCGTCGTTTGAGTTGGCGGACCGTTCGAGTGCGTCGCGGGCGGAGTATTGGGTCAAGCGCCTGTCGCCCACAGAGAAGCGAGTGCTGGCTGCGGGGTTGCGCACGCTTGAATCGGTGCTGCCGCCGCCCGAGCCCGAATCGGAAGCCGTTGCCGCAGACGAAACGGACATATAGATCCGCTCCACCTACCCCCTCGCCTCACGCATCCGCTCAGTAAGCAGCCGATGCATCAGCGCGATTTCCCCCACCGCGTCCGCTTCCAGTGACGAGAGCCGGTCTCGCGCAGGCAGGTCGCGCCGGATCGGCCGTAACGTCCTGTTCAATGCAGCCTCTATATCGGCACTCGTGGTGGCAATCCACGCGCCGAGTTCATCGTGCGTGTCGCGCCGGTTCGTACTCAAGCGCAGCTGGGTCGCGGTGCCCGCCATTTTTCGTAACACGCTCAGGACCGTCAGCGTCACCGTGTCGACCATCGAGTCCTCGAGCTTTTCGAGTCGAATCCGGCCGATCGCCTCCTCGGCGTTGTTGCTGCCCAATCCGGCGGCGCGGCGCAAACGCTCCATGTCCTTCTCGCTTCGATCCGGCGACTCCAGTGCCGCCCTCAAATACCCGAGATTGGCCCGCACCGCCTCATTCAGATAGGCGCGATAGTCGACTTTTTCCCGCGTCGGCCACAGATAGAACGTTGCCAACAGCGCCAATACACAGCCGAGCACATTGTTGCCGAGCCGCGTCAGCGCGTAAGCGAATTCACTGGCGCCTGGCGTCGCGAAGTCAGCCACGAGTACAAAGGTCGGTGTCAGAAACAGAACGAACAGGCTGTAGCTGACGGGACGCAGCGCCATCGTCGCCACCACCAGCGGAAACACCGCCAATGAGATACCGAGCGGCGAATGGATCGCATAGCCGATCGCGGCCGCCAGCACGCCCCCGACGATGCTCCCGGCCGCACGCTCGATACTCCGTGGCCACGTCGCGGCGATGGACGGTTGCAGGATCAGCAACGTCGCCATGGTTGCCCAGTAGCCGAAGGGCAGCCCAAGTGCCCGTATGACCAGAAAACCCACGGTCGTCGTGACGCCCACACGGGCGGCGTGGCGCAAGCCGACCGACTGACTCGATAGGTTCGCCTTAAGGGTCGACCACGCCCGCGTCAACAGTCTGGCAGCACTGTCCGACCACCCGAGCGGCTGCGCAGTCGTCGGCGCGAAATCGACCAGCTCGAAGTCGGACTTGAGTGTCACGGGTTCCATCAGTGCGGATTCGAGTCGTCTCGCGAGGCGCCGCAAACGGAGCTGCAAGCTGGCGAGACGGTTCCATTGCGCGTCGTTGGTGGCCGCGCCGATTCTTCGCAGAACCTCGCCCATCCCGGTCAAGAGCCGCGCCGCGCGTCGGGCGTGACGGGCGTCTTCCGGGTTTTTTTCACACGCGCCGGTGACGGCTATCAGATACGCAAAGAGCGCTTCACTTTCGGTCAGCAGGGCGAGGAGATTGTCGTAGGTTTCCCGGCCTGCCGTTCTCGAGTCAGGCACGTTCGCCAGTATCTTGCGCGAGCGCTCCAGTGTTGCCCGCGCATCGGCGCGAAATTTCGCGGCATGCGTGGCCCACTGGCTAGGGGCCGCGCGCTGCTCGAGCAGGCGCGCGCTGTCGAAGGCGATGTCAGCCAGACGCAGATACACCGCACGCAGCGAAGCGCGGCTCGTGCCGAACGGATGAATGCGCCAGACGGTCAGGCTCAGCACGACGGCAAACAGACACCCAGCCAGGTAGATGCCGAGAAACGCCATGCCTTCCCGAAGGTCGCGCATGGGCCGGTCGACCATCACGACGCAGGCGGTCGCCGCGAGAATCGTCACCTGCGAGGTCGCGGCACCCCAGATCCTGCCGAACGCGCCGAGCGTCGTGAATGCCAGCATGGCGAGCGCCGCGAACACGGTCCCCTCGCCTGACGCGAAGGCGGTCACGCCCCCGCACACGGTCGACAGAAGCGCAAAACCCATCATCGAGGCGAAGCGCGCGCGATTCGAACCGGCCGCGTCGGCCAGACAGGTCCAGAAAGCGCCGATCGCGGCCCATGCGAAAGCCGGCTCGTGCAGCAGATTGCCCAGCACCAGCATGGCGGTGGACGCACAGGCGGCTCGCAACCCTTCTGACAAGTTGGCCTCGCTCGCCGAAAACGACACCATCCATATCGGCCGGCCGCGGTAGATCGCGGTGACGAGCGCATACAGGCTCGCGTACAGACGGCTCGACCCGCGCGGCGACGAAGGGTTGGGCTTGCGATTCAGCATCCGGACGGTGGGCTCCCAAAAACGCACATTGGCGCTGCATCAGCGCATTAATACGCCGACGGCAGAAAACCTGCTGCGGCAGCCGAATGATAAGGGTTAACACTTAGATATAAAAATGCATTCGGTTCATCCAGTCGATGCGCTGTGGCTATGCGCTGGAACGTCCGGCCGGCAAGCCAAGCGGGCGGGCGGGCGGGCGGGCGGCAAATGTGCATTGAACACAGAGTGGGATCCCTGAAAACGCCCGCCCATGAAAAAACCGCGTGGCCCTTGCAGGCTCACGCGGTTTTTTCATCAACACCGGTGTAACGCAGCTTACTTCTTGTAGTTCGCCACGCCTTCGGTGATTTCCTTGTGAGCGGCTTCGATGCCGGCCCAGCCTTCGACCTTCACCCACTTGCCCTTTTCCAGCGCCTTGTATTGCTCGAAGAAGTGCTTGATCTGGTCCTTCAGGTACGCCGGAACGTCGTCGATCGACTTGAGATCAGCGGTCATCGGGCAGACCTTGTCGTGCGCCACGGCGACCAGCTTCGCGTCGACGCCGGATTCGTCGGTCATTTGCAGCATGCCGAGTGCGCGGGCACGAATCACCGAGCCAGCCAGCAGCGGGAACGGGGTGATGACCAGCACGTCGACCGGGTCGCCGTCGCCCGACAGCGTTTGCGGAATGTAGCCGTAATTCGCCGGATAGCGCATGCCGGTACTGATAAAACGGTCGACGTGGAGCAGGCCCGTTTCCTTGTCAGCTTCGTACTTCACCGGATCGCTTTGCGCCGGGATTTCGATGATGACGTTGAAATCTTGCGGAAGGTCTTTGCCTGCGGGGACGTGATTGAAGCTCATGAGCGCTCTCTGATCAGATGGAATTCGGAACACGGTGTGCGGCGCGTGAACTCGAGCGGCGTGAATCGTGAAACTCGCCAGGACGAGGCGCTGCGGCCGGACAATGCTTAATGCGACATTATAGCCAATCGGCCGATGGCACCTCGGGTTGGATCGGCGCGATAATCGTCTGGCGTCGCTCGATTGTGCCTCTCGTTTGTGAACACTGCGCGTTTGAACCTCGGCCCGAACCCCGGTCGCGTGACACTTCAAGGAGCCTGCATGGAAGAAGCCCGACACTTCATCAACGGCGAATGGGTTGCCGCATCAAGCGGCGAGACGATCGCCGTGCTCGACCCTTCGGACGGCCAGCCGTTTACTCAACTGGCCCGCGGCACCGCGGCGGATATCGACGCCGCCGTCCACGCCGCCCGCCGCGCCTTCGAAGGCGCATGGGGCGAGGCGAGCGCCGCCGAACGCGGCCGTGTGCTGTACCGGCTGTCGATGCTGGTCGCCGCCCACCAGGAAGAACTCGCCCAACTCGAAGCCCGCGACACCGGCAAGCCGCTCAAACAGGCGCGCGGCGATGCGGCTGCGCTGGCCCGCTATTTCGAGTTTTACGCCGGTGCAGCGGACAAACTGCACGGCGAAACGCTCCCCTATCAGGCCGGCTACACGGTGCTGACGATCCGCGAACCGCACGGCGTGACCGGCCATATCGTGCCGTGGAACTACCCCATGCAGATCTTCGGCCGCAGCGTCGGCGCGGCGCTCGCCACCGGCAATGCGTGCGTCGTCAAGCCGGCGGAAGACGCGTGCCTGTCGGTGTTGCGTGTCGCCGAACTGGCGGCCGAGGCGGGTTTGCCGGCAGGCGCGCTGAATATCGTCACCGGCTTTGGGCATGAAGCAGGCGCGGCCCTCGCGCGTCATCCCGGCATCGATCACATCTCCTTCACCGGCTCGCCCGAAACCGGCAAGCTCGTGACGCAGATGGCCGCGGAGAACCACGTGCCGGTCACGCTGGAACTGGGCGGCAAATCGCCGCAAATCGTGTTCGCCGATGCGGATCTCGACGCCGCGCTGCCGGTGCTGGTATCCGCGATCGTGCAGAACGCCGGCCAAACCTGCTCGGCGGGCAGCCGCGTGCTGATCGACCGGGCAATTTACGAGCCGCTGCTCGACCGGCTAAGTGGCGCGTTCCACGCGCTGCGGGTCGGACCGTCGCATGCCGATCTCGACTGCGGGCCGCTGATCAACGCGAAGCAGCAACAGCGCGTGTGGGACTTCCTCTCCGACGCCCAACACGACGGCATCCCGATGGCAGCCCACGGTGAAGTGATCCCCGAGGCGCCGGAAAGCGGCTTCTATCAAGCGCCCACGCTGCTGCGCGACGTGCCCGCGAGCCATCGTCTCGCACGCGACGAAGTGTTCGGCCCAGTGCTCGCCGCGATGTCGTTCGCCGACGAAGACGAAGCGCTCTCGCTCGCCAACGGCACACAGTACGGCCTGGTCGCGGGCATCTGGACGCGCGACGGTGCCCGGCAGATGCGCCTCGCACGGCGCCTGCGCTCCGGCCAGGTGTTCATCAACAACTATGGCGCGGGCGGCGGCGTCGAACTGCCGTTCGGCGGCGTGAAGCACTCAGGTCATGGACGTGAAAAGGGTTTCGAAGCGCTATATGGCTTCACGGTGTTGAAGACCATCGCCATTCGTCACGGTTAGTCAGGCACGCGCATTCGCGGAGAGCAGAAGCAAACAGAAGCAAGCGCATCACCATCCACAACAAACAACGGAGACATCATGCGGTTGACAGGTAAAACGGCCATCGTCACGGGTGGCGGCTCGGGTTTCGGTGAAGGCATCGCAAAGACTTACGCGCGCGAAGGCGCGAACGTGGTGGTCAACGATCTGAACGGCCCCGCGGCCGAACGTGTGGCGAGCGAAATCGCGCTCGCCGGCGGCAAGGCGATCGCGGTGGCCGGTAACGTCACGCAACGCGAGGACTGGCAGACACTGCGTGAGGCCGCGCTCGAAGACTTCGGCAGCGTGCAGATCGTCGTCAACAATGCCGGCACAACGCATCGCAACAAGCCGGTGCTCGAAGTCACAGAAGCCGAGTTCGACCGCGTCTATGCGGTGAACGTCAAGAGCATCTACTGGAGCGTGCAGGAATTCGTGCCGTATTTCCGCGAGCAAGGCGGCGGCTGCTTTATCAATATCGCGTCGACGGCCGGTGTGCGGCCGCGGCCGGGCCTCGTCTGGTACAACGGCAGCAAAGGCGCGGTGATCATCGCGAGCAAGTCGCTCGCCGTCGAACTGGGCCCGGACCGCATTCGGGTGAACTGTGTGAACCCGGTGATCGGCGAGACGGCGCTGCTGTCGGAGTTCATGGGGGTCGAAGATACGCCGGAGAATCGCAAGCGCTTTCTGGCCGGCATTCCGCTCGGGCGCTTCTCGACGCCGCAGGATATCGCCAACGCGGCGCTGTATCTCGCCTCGGACGAGGCCGAGTTCATCACGGGCGTATGCCTCGAAGTGGACGGCGGACGCTGCGTGTAAACGCCATGCAAGCCAAACCATCCAGCACGGCTAGAATCGCGATCGAAGCAGGTACTTCATTTCCACAAGAAAAAAGGAGACACCATGGCTAGTCCCGCAGATCCGCTCCACCATTCCGGCGCGGGGGCGCCACCTTCCACGTTCGAAGAGGCGACCTACCGAAAGGTCACCTGGCGGCTCGCGCCGTTCCTGATGCTCTGTTACGTGGTCGCGTATCTCGACCGCGTCAACGTCGGCTTCGCCAAGCTGCAAATGACCACCGACCTCGGCCTGAGCGACGCGGTCTACGGCTTCGGTGCGGGGATTTTCTTCCTCGGCTATTTCATCTTCGAAGTGCCGAGCAACGTGATCCTGCACAAAGTGGGGGCGCGGGTGTGGATCGCACGGATCATGGTGTCGTGGGGCGTGATTTCGATGCTGACCATGTTCGTCACCACGCCGACCATGTTCTACGTGATGCGCTTCCTGCTCGGTCTCGCCGAAGCGGGTTTCTTCCCCGGCATCATTCTGTACCTCACGTACTGGTATCCGGCGCACCGTCGCGGCCGCATGACCACCTTGTTCATGACGGCAATCGCGTTGTCTGGCGTGATCGGCGGCCCGGTGTCGGGCTATATCCTGAAGAGTTTCAACGGCATGAACGGCTGGCATGGCTGGCAGTGGCTGTTTCTGCTCGAAGGGATTCCGTCGGTGATCGTCGGGATCATGGTGTTTCTGATGCTCGACGACCGCATTTCGAAGGCCAAGTGGCTCACCAACGAAGAGAAGCAATTGCTCGAACGTCAGGTATCAGCTGAAGAAGCCACCAAGCACGACATGCCGATCAGCCAGGTGCTCAGGAGCGGACGCGTGCTGATGTTTAGCCTCACGTACTTCTCGTTCGTGATGGGCCTGTATGGCGTGAGCTTCTGGCTGCCGACCATCATCAAGGCGACTGGCGTGACAGACTCGTTCATGATCGGCTTGTTGTCCGCGATTCCGTTCGCGGCAGCGGTGGTCGCGATGGTGCTTGTATCACGCAGCGCGGACCGCCGTCGCGAGCGGCGCTGGCATATCGCGTTGCCGGCATTCGCAGGGGCAATTGGCCTCGTGCTCTCTGTGGTGTGGGCTCACAACACCCTGCTGGCCATGGCCGCGCTCACGCTCGCGACCATGGGCATTTTGACCACGCTGCCGCTATTCTGGAGTTTGCCGACGGCGATCCTCGCCGGCACGGGTGCCGCAGCCGGTATCGCGATGATCAATTCGATCGGCAATCTCGCGGGCTTTCTCAGCCCGTACGCGGTCGGCTGGCTGAAGCAGGCGACTGCCGCGAACGACTCCGGCATGTATATGCTGGCGGCGTTTATGATCCTCGGCGGTTTGCTGGCGGTCAGTGTGCCGGCGAAGATGGTCAATAAGTGACGAGGTTGGATTCGTGACGCAAGAGCGGGAAGCGCCGTCAAACGCACTGCGTCACATTTCCATCCCAACTCGTCATTGAGGCCATTTATCCCTTGGAATCCATTGTTAAGGTATAAATTGTCAAGCAGCGACTTATACGATCCAGGCATTCAAACGCAAATAAAAAATCCGGCCGCGTAAATTCACGGCCGGATTCAGCAAACCAAACGCCGCAGCGATCACAGCATCAAACGATATTCATCGCCAACGCACTCTCGCGATAATGCTCGCTCGCCTTGGCGGAATCGCCGATCTGCTCATGCAAGCGCGCCAACGCGCGATGCGAACGAATTTTCAGCGTCTCGTTGTCGGCCAGTTTCAGCGCGCGCTCGAGGAACGATTGCGCCTTGCCCCACAACTGCTGATGCAAGCACAAGCGGCCCAACGCAAACATCAGATCAGCATCTTCCGGCCGATCCTTCTGCCACCCTTCGGCCTTCTGGATCAACGGCAACGCATCGCCCCCGGTCGTGTCCGGATAACGGCGTAGCAGACGCGCGTCCCAGTTCTGCGCCAGCGCCTCTTCGACGATCTTGCGCGCTTCCTGCGGACGATTCAGCGCGACCAGCAGTTCGGCGGCGAGATCGGCGAGACGCGGCGAATGACGTTCAGTCGCCGACAGCGAATTCCACAACTCCAGCAGCGCATCAGCGTTATGACGCCGGTCGCGCAGCAGGTTTTCCGCCGCGAGCTGACGCAAACGCACCGCGACCGCCGGATGGATCGCTTCGCGTTTTTCCAGCGTCTTGACGAGCTTGAGCACTTCGCCCCAGTTCTTCAATTGCTGTTGCGCGCGCAAGGTGATTTGCTGCGCGTGAATTCGCCGTGCGCCCTGCGACTGCATTTCAGTCAACGCGGCGAGTGCGCCGTCCGCGTCGCGGCCATCGGCACGCATGTCGGCGGTGGCCATCAGGCGTGCGTCCTGCCAGTCGGCTTCGTCGATCTGGGCGAGCCATTCGTCGCGCCGCGCATATTCATGCATGCGGTGCGCCGCGGTGGCCGCGATCAAACCAGCCGCGCCCTTGTTGTCGCCATTCGTGAGCGAATCTTTCGCGGCTTTTTCAGCGCGCGAGAAACGCCCGGCGTACAGATTGCCGATCGCGTCACGCAATGCAGCGTGCGCTTTCGCGACCCGCGAGCGGGCGCGATAGGCCGCCACACGCTGCGGCATGCGCCAGATATTGCGCACGATGCGCAGCAACGCGTAGATCAGGATGAACAGCACCACCAGCCCGACCACGAACAGATTCAGCGAGATATCGACGCGGTACGGCGGATAGATCAGCAGCACCTGCCCCATGTCGAAGCGTCCGACCACCGCGAGCACCACCGCGATGGCGAACAGCAGCGCGAGCCATAGAAGTCCCCGGATTGCCATGATTAACCTCGGTTCCGGTATTGGTTGACGGCCTGCAGACTGGTGTTCAGATTCGGCAGTTCAACCGCGGCCGAGCCCGCATCCACCTGATTGACCAGATCGATCACGGTCTGTGTTTTCTTCGACGTGTTGTCGAAGTAGCGCGTGAGCGCCGCCTGCGCCGCCTGCAGATCGGACTTCAGCGTGGTCTGGTTGCGCGAGAGCAGCGCGAGCCGCGCCGACAGCAAACGCAGCTTCAGATTCTCGCGCACGAAGTAGCCTTGATCGGGCGTAACGAGCATCGCGTCGGCGTTGTCGATGCGGCGCACCTGCACGAGGCTGGTGAGCTGCTGGCCAATGCCGGTCGTGACTTCGCGCCACCACACCTTCCAGCGCGGCTCGCCGGTGGCCGCGGCCACCTTCGCCGTGTCGGCCCAGGTAGCGGCCTTGGGTGTGGCGTGGGCAATCGGTGCTTCGCCGGAGAGCGGCAGGCCGTCGACCTGGTCGATCGCGTTGTCGAGCTTGATCGCCATACCGGTCAGATCCGTGGACGGCGCGGCCTTCAGCTTGTCGATGTCTTGCGCGATCGCCTTGCGCACGGTCACAGCCTGCGGGTTATCCGAGGCGGCGAGACGCGTGTCCGCGCTTTGCAGCGCAAACAGCGCCAGTTGCGTATTGCCGGTGAGCTGCAACTGCTGGCTCGCGGCCGACAGCATCTGGCCGACCTCAGCCATCGTCCAGTCGTCGCGATTGCGGGCGAGATCGGTGTATTGCTGTTGCAGTGCCTGCTGCGCGGTTTGCGCGTCAGCGAGTTTGCCCTCGAGTTGCGCGACCTGCGCGTCCGATTGATGCACCGTGGCCAGCGCCTGATCGGTCTTGACGCGCAACTCGTTGGTCTGCGCGTCGTTGGCTTGCTGGCGTTGCGCGAGTTGCTGCTCGGTGCGCTCCACCTTGCGATTGAGCGCATAGCCGCCCACGCCCGCCGCACAAGCGATGATCACCACGACAAACCACAGCAGCGGTCCGCTCGCGCTGCGGCGCTTTTGCGCTTCGTAGGGCGTGAAGGGTGGATTCGGCGGCAACGCCGTGGTTGCGGCCGGCTGGGGTGAGGCGTTCGTGGATGCGTTCGTTTCAGTCATGCGTGATTTAGCCGGTGAATGAGCCGGGTTGGTCGGTACCGGTTGAACTACGGTCGGCACGGAGGCAAGCAAGGCGCGGGCAATGCGATCATCGCCCGCGCCGGACACCGTAATGCTATCAAAACCCAATGCCCGCGCGGTCTGCGCGATACGGGGATGCGGCGTGACAAGGTTGGCGTGCTTCAGTTGCGCGATTTCGCCGGCGGTCAGATGCTCTTGCGCGAGCTCGTGCAGATTGCGCACGCCTTCCGAACTGGTGAGCAACCAGGCGTGCGGCTCGCCGGCCAGCAGCG
The DNA here is from genome assembly GCA_900142905.1 of Burkholderia sp. GAS332. Classification (NCBI taxonomy): domain Bacteria; kingdom Pseudomonadati; phylum Pseudomonadota; class Betaproteobacteria; order Burkholderiales; family Burkholderiaceae; genus Burkholderia; species Burkholderia sp. GAS332. Next base: position 4,003,415 of record FSRV01000001.1, read on the forward strand.
TGTGCACGCGCGCCCAGCCGCCGATTGACGGTTCCGGCACGAGGCGGCGATAGGCCGCGACCGTTTCGACTTCTGCGCCCGCCTCGCGCAAGCGATCGGCGAGCCATTCGCGACCGCCGTCGCCGCGCACGATCAGTACGCGCTTGCCTTCGAGCGTGCTAGCGCCGAGCGCGGTATCGATCGCCGCGAACAGGCCTTCGGAATCGAAGCGTGCCGTATCGTCGTCAGCGACGGACGGCGGGCTGATGACGTTGTACGCCGGCGCCGTGACACCGTGGCGGCCCAGCGCCTGCACACTGCCCGGCCCGACTACGCCGATCGGCAGTGCGTGCGGCCAGATCGCATCGCTGCGAGCAAACGCATGATCGACCGCATTGGGCGAGACGAACACCACCAGTGCATAGCGTTCCAGCGAAGCCAGCGCCGCGCGCAACGGTGAATCGTCGGTAACAGGCGCGATGTCGATCAGCGGAAAATCGAGCACGGCAATGCCCGCGGCCGTGAGTTGCGCGATCAGTTCGTTCGACTGACCGGCCGGTCGCGTAATCACGACCGTGAACGCCGCCTTGCCGACGGATGGGGATGCGTTGCCCGGGATATCGGCCGCCATCACTCGCCGGTCACCGCGCTGTTCGCTGCACCATCACCCGACCCTGCGGCAGGACCGCTGGCCGTGCTCAACGCGCGGACGATGTCCATCGCGCCTTGCTGTTCGAGCGCGCTCGCCACTTCCTGGCCAAGTGCAATCGCACGCTCGACGGTGGGCGCCGGCGCCGAGGCCTGCGCACTCAAGACACGTTGGCCGTCGGGCGTGGCGACGATGCCGCGCAGATGCAGCGCGCCGTCGTGCCAGTGTGCATAGGCCGCGAGCGGCACTTCGCAACTGCCGCCGAGGGCGCGCGAGACCATCCGCTCCGCTTCGACGGCTGCTGCCGTATGTTCGTGATGCAGCGGCGCGAGCCATGCCGCGAGGTCCGCGCGATCGGCGCGAATCTCGATGCCGAGCGCGCCCTGACCGGCTGCGGGCAAGCTGTCTTCGGGATCGAGCAGCGCGCGGATGCGCTCGCCGAGACCCAAACGCTTCAAACCGGCAGCCGCAAGAATGATCGCCGCGTAGTCGCCGCGATCGAGTTTCGACAGGCGCGTGTCCAGGTTGCCGCGCAACGGCCGCACCACGAGGTGCGGATAACGCATGCGCAGCATGGCCTCGCGACGCAGGCTCGAGGTGCCGACCACGGCGCCGGCCGGCAGCGCGGCAAGCGAATCGTAATCGTTGGACACCAGCGCGTCGCGCGGATCTTCGCGTTCCATGATGGCGGAGAGCGCAAAGCCCGCGGGCAATTCCATCGGCACGTCTTTGAGCGAGTGCACGGCCAGATCGGCGCGGCCGTCGGCCAGCGCGGCTTCCAGTTCCTTGACGAAGAGGCCCTTACCACCAACCTTCGACAAAGTGCGATCGAGAATTTGATCGCCACGTGTTGTCATTCCGAGGATTTTTACGTCACAAGATGGATATAATTTGTGCAGCGCACATTGCACATGCTCCGCCTGCCACATGGCAAGGCGGCTTTCTCGCGACGCAATCACAAGCGTGTGGGGTGGCGCAAAAAACGTCTCGGTGTTCATTAGCTTGCTGATCGAATGACGGGATGTAATAACAATCAATGTTAGCACGCGACCCCGTGTCTCAAGGCACAGCGGAGCGCCGTGCTAGCGCGGTATCGATGGAGGAGACAGGCTTCGCGCAGCGTGCGCCTGCCCCATCCCAGCCTGTTCAAGCACGGTCGTTCGCGCACCGGGGCGCGGCATGCGGGATGATGCAATGCGGCGCAACGTGCCTGACGTGCCTATCGTGCATGCAATGCACGTCATGCACCTCGTGCGTTTTGTGCAAATGCGCGCGCGGCCACCCTCTCCGGCGTAGTGCCATCGGTGCATACCGCTTTGTGCTGGTTCCGTGCAGTTCACGTTGCAACTCATAGTGCAGTTCCGCAGTAGCAGTTCATCACTCAACAGACCCTGGCTTCCCTGAGGAAACCCATCGTGACGTCTTCCGGATCGGCGCGCCCTGCCCGCCGCAACACTGCATCGCCCAACGCTTCCGCGGCTGACGCCGCTTCTGCCGCAGCAACGGTTGCCCAGCCCACGCAGGCCAAACGCGCCGGTAAAGCTGCCAAGGCAACCCAGCCCGCTAACGTCGCCAAAACCACCAAGTCCGCCAAAGCCTCCGCGCCGGCCAAGGCGGTGAAGGCCGTCAAGACAGATAAGGCGACGCAAGCCGCAAACACCGCCCAAACGCTGAAACCGGCCAAAGCCAAGTCCCCGAAGATCAAGGTCGTCGCGAGCGAAGCCGCGTCGCAAGCCGCCAAAGCGCCCAATCTGCAAGCCGTTTCGCAGGATGCGATCGTGCCCGCGTCGAAAGGCAGCGGCCGCACGCGTGAGGACAAGGATCATCCGCTGTTTCAGGACATCCGGTATCTGGGACGCCTGCTCGGTGACGTGCTGCGCGAACAGGAAGGCGACGCGGTGTTCGATGTGGTGGAGACGATCCGCCAGACCGCCGTGCGTTTTCGCCGCGAGGACGACAGTGCCGCGGCACAAACGCTCGACAAGAAACTGCGTTCGCTGAGCCCGGAGCAAACGGTCAGCGTAGTACGCGCGTTCAGCTATTTCTCGCATCTTGCGAACATCGCCGAAGACCGCCACCGCAATCGCCGTCACCGCATTCACGCGCTGGCCGGCTCGACCTCGCAACCGGGCACCATGGCGCACGCGCTCGAACGGCTCGTCGAGGCGGGCGCCGCCGCGACGCCGGTGCTGCAACAGTTCTTCAACGACGCGCTGATCGTACCGGTCCTGACCGCTCACCCGACCGAGGTGCAGCGCAAGAGCATTCTCGACGCGCAGCACGACGTCGCGAGCCTGTTAGCCGAACGCGATCAACCGTTGACCGACCGCGAGCGCGCGCATAACGAAGCGATGCTGCGTGCCCGCGTCACGTCGCTGTGGCAAACGCGCATGCTGCGCGATTCGCGCCTCTCCGTGGCCGACGAAATCGAAAACGCGCTGTCGTACTATCGCGCCACCTTTCTCGAAGAAATCCCGGCGCTCTACGCCGATATCGAAGAAGCGCTCGCCGAGCACGGCATCGACGCGCGCCTGCCGCCGTTCCTCCAGATGGGCAGTTGGATCGGCGGCGACCGCGACGGCAACCCGAACGTCACGGCCGAAACGCTCGAGAACGCAATCACCCGCCAGGCCGCGGTGATCTTCGAGCACTACATGGAGCAGGTGCACAAGCTGGGCGCCGAGTTGTCGGTGTCGAACCTGCTGGCCGGCGCCAGCGACGCGCTGAAGGAACTCGCCGCCGCCTCGCCCGACCAGTCGCCGCACCGGACCGACGAGCCGTATCGCCGCGCCCTGATCGGCATGTACACACGGCTCGCGGCAAGTGCGCGGGTGCGTCTTGGCGAAGGCAGCGTGCCGGTGCGCAGCGCAGGCCGCGGCGCGGCGCCGATCCGCGCGAAACCGTACGACGACTCCGCCGAATTCGTGCGCGACCTGCACGTGCTGATCGATTCGCTCGCCGAACATCATGGCGCGCCGCTCGCGGCACCGCGCCTGTCGCCGCTCGCGCGCGCCGCTGAAGTGTTCGGCTTCCATCTGGCGAGCATCGACTTGCGCCAAAGCTCCGACATCCATGAAGCGGTGATCGCCGAGTTGCTGAAGCGCGCAGGCGTCGAAGACGACTACGCGTCGCTCTCCGAAGAAGACAAGCTCAAGGTACTGCTCGCCGAACTTTCGCAGCCGCGCTCGTTGCGTCTGCCGTACGGCGAGTACTCCGATCTCGTGAAGAGCGAACTCGGCGTGCTCGAAGAGGCCCGCGTCACACGCGAGAAGTTCGGCGCACGCGCGGTACGCAACTACATCATTTCGCACACGGAGACCGTCAGCGATCTGGTCGAAGTGATGTTGCTGCAGAAGGAAACCGGCCTGCTGCACGGCCGTCTGGGTGACGCGCACGATCCGGCGCGCGCGGGGCTGATGGTGATCCCCCTGTTCGAAACGATCCCTGACTTGCGCAACGCACCGCACATCATGCGCGATCTGATCGCGCTGCCGGGCGTCGATGCACTGATCGAACATCAGGGCAACGAGCAGGAAGTGATGCTCGGCTATTCGGACAGCAACAAGGACGGCGGCTTCCTCACGTCGAACTGGGAGCTCTACCGCGCCGAGCTGGCGCTGGTGTCGCTGTTCAATGAACGCGGCGTGACCCTGCGCCTGTTCCATGGACGCGGAGGCACGGTAGGCCGGGGCGGTGGTCCGACCTATCAGGCGATTCTGTCGCAGCCGCCGGGCACCGTCGACGGCCAGATCCGTTTGACCGAGCAAGGCGAAGTGATCGCGAGCAAGTTCGGCAATCCGGAAATCGGCCGGCGCAATCTGGAAACGGTGGTGGCCGCGACGCTCGAAGCCTCGTTGTTGCCGCACGGCATTGCGCCCGCGCAACTGCCCGCCTTCGAAGAGACGATGCAGCAATTGTCCGACGCGGCGATGGCGTCGTATCGCGCGCTGGTCTACGAAACGCCGGGCTTCAAGGAGTATTTCTTCGAGTCGACGCCGATCTCGGAGATCGCCGAGTTGAACATCGGCAGCCGTCCGGCTTCGCGCAAATTGCAGGACCCGAAGCAGCGCAAGATCGAAGACCTGCGCGCGATTCCCTGGGGCTTCTCATGGGGTCAATGCCGTTTGCTGCTGACCGGCTGGTACGGTTTCGGCAGCGCGGTGGCCGCGCATCTGGACAGCGCGCCGAGCGATGCCGAGCGCGCCCGCCGTCTGGCGCTGCTCAAAAAGATGCACAAGACCTGGCCGTTCTTCTCGAACCTGCTCTCCAACATGGACATGGTGCTGGCGAAGACCGACCTTGCGGTGGCCTCGCGCTACGCACAGCTCGTGTCGGACAAGAAGCTGCGCAAGCATGTGTTCGAGCGGATCGTCGCGGAATGGGAGCGTACGTCGAAGGTGTTGTCGGAGATCACCGGTAAGAGCGAACGGCTCGCGGAGAATCCGCTGCTCGCGCGTTCGATCAAGAACCGCTTCCCGTATCTCGATCCGTTGAATCACTTGCAGGTCGAGTTGCTCAAGCGTCACCGCGCCGGCGATACCAATGCGCGGGTGCGGCGCGGGATTCATTTGAGCATCAACGGAATTGCGGCGGGGCTGCGTAATACCGGCTGATCGAGCACGGGGTCAATAAGCGGTCGAATTAAGCGGTCGAATCAGCCGTGAGAAAGACGAAGCCGGGTGCGGGTCAGTTGACCGCACCCGGCTTCGGCATTTCCGGCGCGGGAATGTTGAATTTGAGCGGAGGCTCGCGCCACGCCTGGGCCCGCTTTTCCCGCTCGTCGAGCTCGGCCTGGACGCGTTCGTCATGGTCGCGGCGCGCCTGGCGCGGCATGTTTACCGTAGAACCCAGCGCTGTACCGCCCATCATCACCCCCGTTGAATAGGGGGAACCCATTGGATCGGACGACACTGCACGCGGCAACGTGGTGCCACGATCGCGGTAATAGTCCTGATAGTTCGTCGCGAACGCACCGAATGGCAACAGAACGCCCGTCATTAGAAAAAGAATAAAGCGCTTCATGATTACGCTCCGGATTCCATAGTAATCCGAAGCGTAACATGCAGAAACTATCTCATTTTTTCGGATGCATTCAATGCGACGCGAGACCGCACCACGTTACCGCGCCTCGACCATCAGCGCGTCGAGCTTGAACGAGCCGTCTTCCTGCACGTCGAAATACTGACGCACCTCATCGGGCGCGTTGTTCCACAGCGAGCGAATCGCCACCACACGCGGTTCCGGCGTGCGCATGCGCGCCACCCACGAACTGAACTCGATCGCGATGCGCCAGCGCTCGCGAATCGATGCCTGGAATCCGGCCGCTTCGAACAACGCAATCCATTCGTCAGCCCGGTAGTCGCGGATGTGCGAGCCGTCACGCAACAATTCGACCGCCTGAATATGCGTGTCGAGCAGCGGATGATCGGCGCCGGCGATGTCGATGAACAGCACCGTGCCGCCTGGCTTCAATACGCGCCGCACTTCGGCCAGCGCGAGCGGCACGTCGTGCCAGTGATGCGCGCTCATCCGGCTGATGATCCAGTCGAACGAATGGTCGTCGAACGGCAGCGTTTCGGCGGCGCCCTGTTGCGTGCGGATGTTGGCGAGGCCGCGATCCTTCGCTGCGCCAACGACCGTCTCCAGCATTTGCGGCGCGATGTCGTAGGCGACCACCTCCTTTGCGTGCGGCGCGACCGCGAAACTCGCGTGACCTGCGCCGCAGCCCATGTCGAGCACCTTCGCGTCGGGTGTCGCGGCGATCGATGCAGCCAGCGTCTGCAGATCGGCGCCGGTGGCATGCGTCTGACTCGTCAAATACGCGGCGGCGGTCGAGCCGAAGGCGTCGGCGACTTGATCGTGGTGCTTCATGGAAGGCTCCGGTTATCTATGTGGGGTTCGACCGGGCTTGGCCCGGGCCGGGGCGGGACGGCGCTGCGCCGTTCCAGCCGTTACAATAGAACCCGCCGTGTACCAGTACAAGTTAAGCAATTATTCTGGTATCGATAACACCACCCCGACACCCCCTCGATACCCCCTTCAAGCGCCGCCCGACAAGAATGACCACGCCGACCTCCGCCGACAACCCGCCGCCGCTCGACGCCACGCCTGCCCGCGCACTCGGCGATTTCATCCGCGCTCACCGCGAACGGCTCACGCCGCAAGCGCTCGGCCTACCGCCCGGTCCGCGCCGCCGGACCCCCGGTTTGCGGCGCGAGGAAGTCGCGCAACTGTGCGGCGTGAGCCCGACCTGGTACACGTGGATCGAACAGGGCCGCCCGGTCTCCGCCTCCGCCGAGGCGCTGGCGCGGATTGCCGTCGCGTTGCAACTGTCGCGCGCCGAGCGGGCCTATCTGTTCGAACTGGCGGCCCAGCGCGACCCGGCCGAGCCCGATCCGGCCGCCGCCGACGCGCCCGCCACGCTGCTGGAAACCGTGCAACTCGTGAACGCACCGGCTTACGTGCTCGACCGGCAGTGGAATGCGCTCGCCTGGAACGCGCGCGCCGCCGACCTGTTCGTCGGCTGGCTGGACGGCACGCATGACCGCAACCTGCTGCGCTACACGTTCACCGAACCGGCCGCTCGCGAGCTGATCGTCGACTGGGAAACCCGCGCGCGGCGCCTCGCCGCCGAATTCCGGGCCGATTCGATCCGCCATCTGAACGATGCGCCCACCCGCGGGCTGATCGATTCGCTCACCGCCGCCAGCGACGCATTCGCCCGCTTCTGGGCGTCGCAGGACGTCGGCGGCCGGGAAGGCGGCCGACGCGAATTCAACCATCCGCGCGACGGCCGCATCGTCTACGACCAGATCACCTTCAAACCCGCACATCGCGAGGATCTGAAGCTGGTCGTGCTGGTGCGGGAATAGCTGCAGTGGAGCAGAGGCGCGCTACGGCGTACGTGGCCGCCGTCGGCCGGCGTCTTTGACGCGGTCCGCCAGTGTTAAAATCCCTGTCTTTCTTCGCTTCGGCGGCGCCTGCACGTCCGCAAACGCCGTCAGCCTCCTCACCTCGTTCAACTGCCCAACACCATGACGTCCCAACTGCACAAAAAAGGCGAAGCCTGGTCGGCTCGCTTCTCGGAGCCGATGTCGGAGCTTGTCAAACGCTACACGTCGTCGGTTTTCTTCGACAAGCGTCTGGCGCTCGTCGATATCGAAGGGTCGCTCGCGCACGCCTCGATGCTGGCCGCGCAGAAGATCATCGCCGCCGACGACCTCGCCGCGATCCAACGCGGCATGGCGCAGATCAAGGGTGAAATCGAGCGAGGCGAGTTCGAGTGGCAACTCGATCTGGAAGACGTCCACCTGAACATCGAAGCGCGCCTGACCGCGCTGATCGGCGACGCCGGCAAGCGCCTGCACACGGGCCGCTCGCGTAACGACCAGGTCGCGACCGACATCCGCCTGTGGCTGCGCGGCGAAATCGACCGCATCGGCGGCCTGCTGACGGAATTGCGCACGGCCCTGCTCGACATGGCGGAGAAAAACGCCTCGACCATCATGCCGGGCTTCACGCACCTGCAAGTCGCGCAGCCGGTCACGTTCGGCCATCACCTGATGGCTTACGTCGAAATGTTTTCGCGCGATGCCGAGCGCATGGTCGATTGCCGCAAGCGCGTGAATCGTCTGCCGCTGGGCGCCGCCGCACTGGCCGGCACCAGCTATCCGATCGACCGTCATGCGGTGGCCAAGACGCTCGGCTTCGACGGCATCTGCGCGAACTCGCTGGACGCCGTGTCCGATCGTGATTTCGCCATCGAATTCACGGCCGCGTCAGCGCTGGTGATGACGCACGTGTCCCGCTTCTCCGAAGAACTCGTGCTGTGGATGAGCCCGCGCGTCGGCTTCATCGATCTGGCCGACCGGTTCTGCACCGGTTCGTCGATCATGCCGCAGAAGAAGAACCCGGACGTGCCTGAACTCGCCCGTGGCAAGACGGGCCGTGTGAACGGCCATTTGATCGCGCTGCTGACGTTGATGAAAGGCCAGCCGCTCGCGTACAACAAGGACAATCAGGAAGACAAGGAGCCGCTGTTCGACACCGTCGACACGGTGGCCGATACGCTGCGCATCTTCGCTGAAATGGTCGCCGGTATTTCGGTGAAGCCGCAAGCCATGCGCGACGCCGCGTTGCAAGGCTTCTCCACGGCAACCGATCTCGCCGACTACCTGGTCAAGCGCGGCCTGCCGTTCCGCGACGCCCACGAAGCGGTCGCGCTCGCGGTTCGCGTATGTGCCGATCGCGGCTGCGACCTGGCCGATCTGACGCTCGAAGAAATGCGTCAAGAACTGCCGAACGTCGCGCATCTAATCGGCGAAGACGTGTTCTCGTATCTGACGCTCGAAGGTTCGGTGGCGAGCCGCAACCATCCGGGTGGCACGGCGCCCGAGCAGGTGCTCGCAGCGGTCAAGGCGGCGCGGGCAGCGTTGAAGTAAGGCACGGCGCGCTTTGGCGCGTCCAGCGGTGCGTGCGTGTATTACGGCGTACGTGGCCGCATGCATGACCTGCGGGCCATAAGCCGCGCGCGAAAACCAAGGCGAACTCACCAACGGGTTCGCCTTTTTTGTTTTCGTGGCCAAGCTGGACTGATTGCGTCGATTGCGCAACGCGCCGCGCACAAAAGAAAGCCCGCGCGAAGCGGGCTAAATGAAAGACTTCCACCGATGCCTCTCGAAAGAGGCAATCGAAGTGTAGGCGTCTTTTGGCCGCGGGCAAATTCGGTCATATTTCGGCCTATTACAAAGCGCACGATCAACTAAAAACCGGCCGGAAAAAACTCCGCTCATAGCTGACGATGCAGCGCGTCTGCTCCGCATACGCGAACGCGGCTTGACAGTCGGAATCGTCCATCGACTTGATGCGGTATGCCTCGTAGGCCGCCAGCGACTCGAACGAGAACATCGCGAGCGCTACATTGTTTACGCCTTCGGACGGCAAAAAATAGCCATGATGCCGGCCGCCGAATTTCTCGACCAGCGGAATCCACAGCTTGCCGTAATGCTCGAATTCTTTCAGTTTGTACGGGTCGATGATGTAGCGCAGGTAGCAGGTGATCATGGCGTCGTTTTGTGTTTCGGAATGGGCGTGGCGCAATGGTATGTCAATTCGCACGCAAGCTGCACCGGCGATGTACCGCCGGCCGCTTGCATGCGTTTGTGCGCCCCTACCGCGCGCTACGCCGCCGTCTCGCGTAACGGGTCAAGAAAACCCGCGTCGCGCAGATAGTCGACGTAGAGCCGGATCAGCGCGCCGTAGTCGATCGTCAGATCCACGCCGTGCCGCGCCAGCTCCGTCAACGTTCCGATCTGTTCGACCGGCAAGGGCGCAGCGGACAGATCGCCCGTATAAAAGTCGCGAATCAGCGCTAGACCGTTTGATGCGTCGAGATCAGCCAGCCGCCGTTGCCAGTCGGCCGCCGTCTGCGGCTCGGCGTGCAAACCGCAGACGGCCAGCGCATCAAACCACTGCCGCTGAGTGAGCGCGATCGGGTTGTTCAGGTTCGCCACCCTGACGCCGGGACGCGGATACAGCGCCACCGCCGTCACCGCGCTCGCCAGCAGATCGACCGGCATCATCTCGACTTCTCGCGCCGTTTCCGGATAAGCGCCCAGTTGCAGGCAACCCTTGTTGAACAGCCAGAAATGGTTGTGCGCGAAGTTGCTGAAGCCGGTGCGGCTGTCGCCGGTGATATTGCCCGGCCGCGCGATCACCGCCGGCAAACCGAAGCGGCGCGCACACTCCGCGACCCGTTGCTCGCCCACCCACTTTGTCAGCAGATAGCCGTTGTCCAGCATGGGACGAGCGTCATTCACGCGCTCGTCGATGCGCCGGGCACCCGCCAGCATCTCGCCGACTGACAGCGTCGAGATGAAGCAGAACGGCTTTTGCCGCTGCGTCAGCGCGAGCCGTAGTAATGCCTCGGTGCCGCCGACATTTGCCCCCTTCATCGCCTCATAGCTATGCAGGTGATGCACGAACGCGCCGCAATGCAGGATCGCGTCAACCTCCCCGGCGAGTTGCCGCCAGCGTGGCGTGTCGAGTCCAAGCTGCGGCGCGGCAAGATCGGCGGGGATCACGTCGACGCGGCTGAAGTCGATCGCCAGACCCGCCTCGCGCGCCTTGTCCTGCAAGACAGCGCGCCCAGCCGCGGCGCTCGGACAGCGTTGCAGGCAGATCACCTTGTCGAGCCGCCCCGTTAACGCGTGCAGCAGGTAAATGCCGAGAAAGCCGCTCGCGCCGGTCAGCAGCATCGTGCGAATCGGCGCTGCTTCGACGCTGTCAGAAAAAGCGGGCGCGGCCTGCTCGACAACGAACGGCTGCGATGCGTCGGCAATGGCGCGCTCGATCATGTCCTCGTGACCGCCGTCCGCGAGCGTCGCGATGGTCGGCGAGCGGTAAAACGCAGCCATCGGAAACTGGATACCGAGGGCATCGCGCAATTGCGCCTGCATCCGCACCGCGAGAATCGAATTGCCGCCGAGCCGGAAAAAACTATCGTCGCGGGCGATGCCTGAGACGCGCAGCAGCGTCTGCCAGATTTCGGCGATGCGTTGCTCGACGCCTTCGCGCGGCGGCGTACCGCCCGCGCGTGACGGCGCCGGCAAGGCCTGGCGATCGTGTTTGCCGTTCGGCGATGCCGGTAGCGCATCCAGCCGGATAAAACACGCTGGCACCATGTAGTCGGGCAGCGCCTGCGCCACATGACGGCGCAGCGTGTCTTCGTCGGGCGCGGCGCCGCCTTCGCCCGGCGCGGCCACGTAGTAAGCGGCCAGATAGCGCGCCTCGCCCTCGCCCCACACCCGGCAGGCGGCATGCACAATCCCAGGCGCGGCCGCGATGCAATTCTCGATCTCGCCGAGTTCGATGCGAAAACCGCGCAGCTTGATCTGCGCGTCGTTGCGGCCGAAGTATTCGATCGTGCCGTCGGCGAGAAAACGGCCGAGATCGCCGGTGCGATACATCAGTGCGTACGGTGCATCGCGGAACGGATCGACCACGAAGCGCTCCATCGTCATGGCCGATTGATTGATGTAGCCTCGCGCCAGATTTTCGCCACCGATGTAGATTTCCCCAACCGAGCCGGGCGGCGTCAGTTGCCGCTGCGCATTCAGCAGATAGAGCCGGTAGCCCGGCAGCGGCTTGCCGATGATGCGGCTCGGCCCACCCGGCAGCACTTGCCCGCACGAGGCCATCACCGTGATTTCGGTCGGGCCGTACAGGCTGAACAGTTGCGTGTGTTCGCTCCACCATGCGGCGCTAGGTTCGTCCAGCGTATCGCCGCCAAAGCCGAGCAGTTGCAGATCGGGCAGCGGCTCGCGCGGCAAGCTCTGCACCACCACCGGTGCAAGCGATGCGTGCGTGACGCGCTCCGCCTTCAACACACTGTGCAGCAGTTGCGGATCGCGGCGCACCTCCTCCGGCAACACGATGAGCGTGCCGCCGTGCAGCAGCGCGAGGAACAGATCGAGCACGCTCGCGTCGAAATTGGTGGACGCGGCCAGGGTGCTGACGCTGCCCGGCGCATAGCCGAGCGCGCGGCTCGCGCCGGCCACCATCCGAACGACGCTGTGGTGTTCGACCAGCACCCCCTTCGGCTTGCCGGTCGAGCCCGACGTGTGGATCACATAAGCGAGCGCCTCGGGGGCAACAGCGTGCGGCCGGTGCGGCTGCCCTGCCTGCCTTTCCGCCTCGCCATTTGCCAGCACAGCCGGGTCGATTGTGCGCAAGTCGCCGAGACCGGCGGCCTCCAGCGCGCGGCGGCTCGGCTCATCGGCCAGCACCGTATCGACCGAACAGTTTTCGACGAAATAGCGCAAGCGCTCGGCGGGATAAGCTGGGTCGAGCGGCACATACGCGCACCCCGCTTTGAGCACGCCCAGCACGGTCGCCACCAGCAGGACGCTCTTCTGCATGCTCAAACCGATGCGCGCGCCGGGCGGCACACAGGCTGACAAGCCGCGGGCAATGGCATCGCTGAGCGCGTCGAGTTCGCGATAGCTGAGCTGCTGCTCGCCGTAGCGCACGGCAACCCGCGACGCGTGCACCGCTACCACCTCGGCGAAACGCGCAGGGATCGATTGCGGGGCATCCGGTAGCGGCTCGCCGCAAGCGAAACTCAGGCACTGAGCATGGTGCGCATCGCTCAGCCAGGCGAGCTCGCCGACCGGCGCATCAGGCTGGTGAGCCGCGGCGTCGCACAGCGTCATGAACACCTCCGCCATCCGCTCGACCGAGGCCGCGTGCAACACCGAGCTGTCGTATTCGAAGCGTCCGTCCAGACCGCCATCGGCCCGCAAGTAAAAAATCGCCGACAGGTCCGCTTTCGACGTCAACGGAGGACGCTCCTCGGCGTGATACGCCGCCTCGCCGATGCGGCCGTTTAGCTCGATGCCGTTCTGCAAACTGAAAATCGTGTTCAGTGCGCCGAGCTGGCCGTTATCGGTGTCGTAAGGCGTGGCGAGCAGATGATCGCGGTCGTCGAGCATCTGGCGTTGCACCGCGCGCGCCAACTCGCCGAAACCTTGCCGCGTGTCGATGCGCTGCACCAGCACCGCCATCGAGACGAACATGCCGTAGATCGCCTCACTGCCCGGGACATCGCGGCCCGCATTCGGATAGGCACAGGCCAGTTGTTGCTGGCCGCTCACGCGCCACAGCCACACGAGGTACAGCGCGAACAGCACGGGCGGCAACGTCATGTCGTGCGCCTCGGCAATCTGCTTCAGGCGCCGCATCTGGGCAGGCCGCACATGCAGCGCCAAAGAGCGGTTCGCGTTGGGCTCGCGCTGCAGTGCGTCGAACGACAGTTCGGTACGCAAGGCAACGGCGTCGAGCTTGCGCATCCAGTAGTCGCGTGCGGCGGCAAAGCGTGGCGACGACGCCAGTTGCGGCGCCCAATGCCCATAGTCGAACCACGAGAGCCGCTCTCCTGAAACCGGCTTGTCTTCATAGTGCGACGCCAGTTCATCCAGCAACAGCTTGACCGACCAGCCGTCGAAAATCGCGTGATGAATGCAGATCAGCAAGGTAGTGCGGTTCTCTTGCGGCGACATGAGCAGTTGCGCGCGCCACAACGGCGCACAGTCGAGCGGCAAGCACAGCGCGCGCATGGCTTCGGCACGCGCATCGATAGCGCCGGCATTGCAGCTTTCTAGCGGAATGCGCCAATCCGTCGGCGGGGTAGCCGTGCCCGGCAGCATCAGCAATTGTCCGCCGCGTTCCGCGAAGCTCGCGTTGAAGATCGGGTTGCGCTCGAGCACGGCGATGAGCGCCTGGTGCAATCGCAACGGATTCGCGGCCCCGCCGAAGTCCACCCGCATCACGATGTTGTACGCGTTATCGTCAGGCTTGCCGAGCGCACGGGTGTGCATCATCCGTACGAGCCGGTTTGCTACAGGCGCGGGCATGGGTGCGCCTGATTGCGCGACGAGCGGCGGCAGCGCCACGCCTTGCTCGACGCTCTGCCGCGCCCTTGCGCAGAAGACGTCGAACTGCGGATGCTCGAATAGCGTCTTTAGCTTGACCGGCGCGGACAAGCTCGCGTTGACGCGGTTGCAGACGAGCGTGGCGAGTAGCGAATGGCCACCCAACTGGAAGAAGTGGCTGTGTTCGCCGACGCTCTCGAGCGGCACGCCCAGCACCTCCGCCCAGATCGCTTGCACCGCCAGCTCGAAGGCGTCGAAAGCGCGGCCGCCATGATCAGCCGGACGCGCTTGCGGCGCCGGCAATTTGCTGCGGTCGATCTTGCCGTTCAGCGTCAAAGGCAGCGCCTCGATCGGCAACAGGAACGCCGGCACCATGTAATGCGCGAGACGTTGCGCAAGCCGATCCCGCAGCACCGCTGGCTCCAGCGCGGCACCCACATACCAGGCCACCAGCGCCGTGCCGCCCTGCCGCTCGCACGTGCCGACATAGGCGCTGCGCACCTCCGGCTGCTCAACGATGCTGGCCTCGATCTCGCCGAGCTCGATCCGGTAGCCGCGAATCTTCACCTGGAAATCGCTGCGGCCGAGGAACTCGATCGCGCCATCCGGCTGGAAACGGCCGAGGTCGCCGGAGCGATAGAGACGGCCGGGGCCGAATGGATTCGCCCGGAACTTCTGCCCGGTCAGTTCGGGCCGAAGCAGATAGCCGCGTGAAACAGCCGCGCCGCCGATGCAGATCTCGCCGATCCCCCCGAGCGGCACCGCTTCGCCTTCCTCATCGAGTAGATGAATCTGGTAGCCGGGGAGCGGATGCCCCAGTTGATTGGCCGGCTTGTCGCCATCGAAGGTGTTTTCGGTCGCAAGCACGGTGGTCTCGGTCGGCCCGTATAGATTCGACAGACGCAACACGCCGGACCAGAAACGGATCGTCTCGTCGTCGCTCGCTTCGCCGCCGCATAGCACCGTGTCCAGATGCGGCAGCGCACGCCGCGGCAACAGCTTGAGAATCGCCGGCGGGAGAAATGCATGCGTGACGCGTTCGGCGTTGAGGAAGGCGGACAGCGCATCGGCGTCGGTGCGCACCGCTTCGGGCGCGACAATCAGGTGGCCGCCGTACATCAGCGGATTGAAGATCTCCAGCACGCTGGCGTCGAAATTGATGGACGCGAACTGTAGCCAGCGCGTGCTTGCATCACGCCGGTAGCGGCCCGCCAGCGAAGCGATCAGGTGCGCCAGCATGCCGCGCTCAATGACGACACCCTTGGGTTTGCCCGTTGTGCCTGAGGTATAGATCACGTAGGCGGTGCGCTGCGGATCGGCCGGCGGGCATTGCGCAATAGCCGCCCCGGCCGGCGGCCCTTTGAGTAGATCCTCGATCCGGTACAGCGCGCAATCGGCCAGCGCGCTCAAGCGCTCGTGCGTCGCCGCGTCGACAATCACGGCTCGCAGTTGTGAATCCTCGACGATGTAGCGCAAGCGCTCATCGGGCATCTGCGGATCGAGCGGCAAATAGCCCGCGCCACTGGCGAGCACGCCGAACATCGCCGGAACGATGCACGCCCCGCGCGAGACGCAAATGCCGACCAACGCGTCCCGCCGATCCGCTGCGTCCGGCTCGCGCGCGGCAAGGGCTGCGCCCACACGCTGTGTGGCGAGCGCCAGTTGCGCGTAAGTGAAAGCAGCGTCCGGGCCGCTGACCGCCGGATGCTCGGCGTGTTCGTGCGCTGCCTGCGCGAACAGATCGAGCACGTCGCGCGCGGGTGCCGCGAGCGGGCCGCCATCTGACCATGCTGCGCAATGCTGCCGCAACGCCGGCGTATAAAGATCGATCGCATCGAGTTTCTGCTCGAGACTCTCGCCGACGCGCCCGAGCAGCGCCGTCAAATGCTCGAACGCGAGACGCAAGCCGTCGAGTTCCTGGGGATGGCGGCTATGCACGTGCAACGCGATCTCCTCGCGCACATCGAGATAGACGCCCACGTCCTCGTGCGAGAAACGGCGCGAGTACGGTGCCAGCAACGCCGCCGGCAGCGTGCCGAGCGTGAGCGCGTCGTAGGGCAAGCTGTCGGTCTCGCACACCACATTGGTGGCGCGCACGAAACCCGGCTCGCGCCGCTCGATATCGTGCTGCACCTCGAAGGCCGGGAGTTCGGCGTGAAAATCGGCCATCTCGGCGCGCACCGCCGCGTGCCGTAGAAACTGCCGCAACGTCATCGTGTCGTCGAAGTCGGTTTTCAGGAGACGCCGCCGTTCGTCGAAACCGATCGTCTCGTCGCGCTGGCAGCGGCCGCGCTGATGATGCACGGTGAGCACCGCACGGCTGCCGGTCATGCGGCGCAGCAGCACGTGAACACACAGTTTGATCAGCAGATCCGGCGCGACGCCGAGCGCCTTGGCCTCGTTGCGCAATGCAGCGCCTGTTTGCGCGTCGAGGCGCACGCTAAAGCTGCTGTCGGCGAGCGCATTCTGCCGGCGCGGCGCATGCCATTCGAACGAGGCGTCGCCCACCTGGCCGATCCAGAAATCGAGGTCGGTCTGCAAACGCTCGCTCGCGAGGAGTTCACGCTCGGCGTCGAGCAGGCCTTGCTGATCGATGCCGAGCGGTGCGCCCGGCGCCTCGCCGCGATAGGCCCGGGACAGCGCGTTGAACAACGGCGTCAGCGAAAAACGGTCGAGCAAGGCGGGATGGCAGGCGAACACCAGATAACTGCGCGCGCCGGCACGTAACAGCGTGAACGCCCACGGCAGTCCGGCGTCCATGCGGAAGGCACGCGCGCATAGGCCGTCGATCAACGACAGCACGGCGGCTTCGTCACGCGTGTCACGCCCGTCGAGATCGATGACATTCAGTTCCGCGCGCACATCACGGCGGATGACCCAGCGCATGCCCTGTTCGGCTTCGACGAGCCGGTAGGCAAGCGGCCGGCAATGCGCCACCAGTTGCGCCACGGCGGCGGACAGACGCTCGACGTCTGGACGGCCGTCGATCCGGTAGACGGCGCAGAGATTGGGACCGGCGGCGGCGTGCGCCAACGTGCGGGATTGCGTGCGCGTCAACGCAAAGGAAGAGTGTTCCAAACGATACCTCGTTGTCGGGATGGACAGGACCGATCGGCTCGCGTAGCGCCGGTCGCACGCGACTCATGATCGCGCTGCGGCGCTTCGCCCGATGGCCCGGCCCACGCTATGGACGTGAGGCTGTTGACACAATAGGAAAACTCTTAGAAGTCCTGTTGTGTGCGGATCGGCGTGACAAACTTTGTTTAAATACGGTGTATGTCAGGCGGATCACATCAGACTGAATGCGCTCATGCATGTAGCAGAAAGGTGATGGAAAGAACGCCATACGCGGAGTGCAAGCAAGTCAAATCACATGGCTCGGGATCGGTACACAGGGTCAACGAGAGTTGCATCCTGGCGCTTTTTGACTACCATCAAGTTAGATCCTGTCACAGTGCTTTCCTCGACGATGTTCACCCACACACGTCACCTTCGCCGCTTGACTGGACGCTTCGCTTCACGCGTTAGCGCTTCCCTGTTGCATGCGCATAGCGCGGCTTCCGCGTTGACGGCGGCTTCGGTTTTGGCGCTCGCAGCCCTGGCAGGCTGCACGATCACGCCACCTGATCGCCCGCTTGTCATCACGCCGGTGGCGGCCGTCAATAGCGCGACGCTCGACCAGTACCGTAGCGCGGTCGCCCAACGCATCATCGAACGCAGTCCCTCCTACGTGTTACGCGGTACGCCGCAAGCAATGCTGCGCTCGCTGGTGGTGGTGTCGTTCACAGTGGATCGCGATGGCCGGGTGCTGCAGTCGTCGGTGTATCGCACCAATGGCGACGACGAAGCCGAAAGCACCGCGCTTGCCAGCTTGCGACGCGCCTCGCCGTTACCGCAGCCGCCCGATAAATTGCTGAATGGCCGTGGCCAACTCGAACTGTTCGAAGACTGGCTGTTCAACGACAACGGTAAATTCCAGTTGCGCGAGTTCGCCTCGCCGCAAGCGCAGACCATCGATTGAACGCAGCGCCGCAACGACCGGATGAGCGGCAAGACGCGCAGCAAGCCGGGCGCCTTGCCTCATCCCGCCTTGCTGTGCCGGGGCCGCGCTCGTTATAATTTTTCGATTCCCTCAGCCGGAGTTTTCCGGCACGGCTCACGCCGCCCGCTCACCCGTTGGCGCGGCGCGAACCCGATTGCAGCGCCGCCACGCCATCCGCGTGGGTCGCCTGCCTGATAGTCGATGCACCACACCCGCAATGACTGACGTCTGGTCGTCAGCACCTCGCGTTGAACCGGCCCCCGGCTGCCCGCACGCGCCACGCAGCCCACCTGGCTACTCCCCCTGGCAAGGCCACTTTCGCGCGCGACCGCTGACGGCTACCGGCTGCCGTTGTAAGCTGTCGCATCGTCGCCCGCGCCACGCATGGCTTCAACCGCCTGCGAGACGCGCCGAAGCGCACGAACTTAAACAAAGATGCCGCCTGAACGCACGCCGCCCACACATAACAGTACGGCGCCCAACGGCATCACGACACATGGAGACCCTGCATGTCCACTTCGCCGATTTCCGCGGCCCAGCCCAATGCGTCCGGGCAGAACAGCAGCGCGCGGATCATCTTCGCGAGCTTCATCGGCACCGCGATCGAGTTCTACGATTTCTACGTGTATGCGACCGCTGCGGCGCTCGTCATCGGACCGGTGTTTTTCCCGCACGGTTCGGCAACTGCCCAAGCCTTGTCGGCTTTCGTCACGTTCGGCATCGCGTTCGTCGCGCGGCCGATCGGCTCGTTCCTGTTCGGTCACTTCGGCGACCGGATCGGCCGTAAGTCGACGCTGGTGGCTTCGCTGCTGGTGATGGGTGTGTCGACCACGCTGATCGGTTTCGTGCCGGGCTACGACTCAATTGGCAGCCTCGCACCGATCCTGTTGTGCGTGCTGCGCTTTGGCCAGGGTATTGGCCTCGGCGGCGAATGGGGCGGCGCAGCGCTGCTCGCCACCGAGAACGCGCCGGCCGGCAAACGCGGCTGGTTCGGGATGTTCCCGCAACTGGGGCCGTCGATCGGTTTCCTGGCGTCCAACGGTCTGTTCTTCGCCCTCGCCCTATCGCTCTCCGATGAACAGTTCCGCAGCTGGGGCTGGCGCGTGCCGTTCCTCGTCAGCTCGGTGCTGGTCGCGCTCGGCTTATACGTGCGCTTGAAAATCGCCGAGACGCCGGCCTTCCAGGCGGCCATCGAACGCAAGGAGCGCGTGAAGGTGCCGATCGCCACGCTGTTCTCGCAGCACTGGCTGCCGACCGTCCTCGGCGCGCTGGCGATGGTGGTCTGCTACACGCTGTTCTACAACGCCACGACGTTCTCGCTGTCGTACGGCGTGTCGGTGCTGCATATTCCGCGGCAGACCTTCCTTGGCCTGCTGTGCATCGCGGTCGTGTTCATGGCGCTCGCCACGCCGCTGTCAGCCTGGGCGAGCGACCGCTATGGCCGCAAGCCGGTGCTGATCGTCGGCATCATCGCCGCGATCCTGTCAGGCTTCACGATGGCGCCCTTGCTCGGCAGCGGACAGACGCCGCTGGTGCTGCTGTTCCTCGTGATCGAACTGTTCCTGATGGGCGTGACCTTCGCCCCGATGGGCGCGCTGCTGCCGGAACTGTTTCCGACCAACGTGCGCTATACCGGTGCAGGCGTGTCGTACAACCTCGGTGGGATTCTCGGTGCGTCAGTCGCGCCGTATATCGCACAGGTGCTGGCCGCGCACGGCGGGTTGCCGTGGGTCGGCGCTTACGTGTCGATTGCGGCGGCTGTCAGCATGATCGGTGTGCTATGCATGCGCGAGACCCGCGATGCGCGCTTGATGTGAGCGAGCGCGCTGCATTGATGGTCTGATTGCTTCTTTACCCCGGTGCCGCCAGGCGCGCATGGACGCGCGCTGCGGCAGCATCGGCGGGTACCCGCTGTTCTCTCCGCCTTGCCGCACGGTGCTGGTAAATCCCCTGCCTTGCGCGTCTTTTTGACTTGCTTATACTCGAATTCAATAACCCTAAGGCAAGCAGGGAGGCTCTGATGAATATCCATCTCCACAACGCGGACATCGTGATGATCATCGCGCTGGCGTTGCTGTGTTCACTTCTTTTGGCCTTGCGCTTTCGTCCCGCGACATGGAAGGGCATTGTCGTGGAAGCGCTGGCCGCGAACGTGGCGGCCATCACTGCGGTGATCGCTTTCGAAATGCTGCTCGCCTGAGCGGTCGAACACCGCGGCGCCCGGTTGGGCACGGCGGCCGGAAGGAGCCTGACGTACGCCGAAGCGTTTGAGCGGCTGCCCGTGCCTAGCGAGGCAAGTAACAGCCGTCGGCGCCAGGCACCGCATAGAGGCCGAAGGCGCGCCGCAAGCCGTTACCGTTAGTAGTAACCGCCGTGATGGTAATAGCCGCCGCCGTAGTAATAGCCAGGCGCCGGTGCAACGATGCAACCGCCGAGCGCCGTTGCCAGCAGCGTGCCTGCGATCAGGGTCAGGATTAAGCGTTTCATATTGTTCTCCTTCGAGTCAGAGTCATTCGAGCCGAAACCCCGAATGACTCGATTGAACACGACCCTGCCTCGCGCGACCGTTGCCATTTGTAAGAGAAGATCACTGGGGTGTTACACGTTTGAACCCCGAAACCGACCGCGCTCGAAGCATGACGACGACAGATTCACCTCAGACGAAAACACCGCCTATACTGCTTTGAGCACATGAGTTCGGCGCAAACCCTGCCCGTGGCGGGTGCGCGAATCGGGGCGCCAATTAAGGGGATTGGGTTCGCGCTTCCATGCGCCATGAATGGACCGGTAGCCACGCGAAAGAGAACGCGTGTAGGCAATTAGGCACTCAACGAAAAGCGACAGATTTAACAGGCGTGTAATGCGCGACGCTTCTCAGAACGCAGAGCGTGGCCAGGAGCGACCGGCTGCGGGACGCCGGTGAGCGACACACGAATCTGCCGGCACTCGCGCGGCATGCCTCGATGAATGCATCATTGAACTCGACCGCCGGCCGGCGGTCTCTTTAGAACTGAGTCGGTCACGCGAAGTGGCGGCTCAGTGCGTGAGTCAGTTTGTTCATTGCAGCGATTCCTCTCCGCCCGTAGTTCCCCGACGCGGGCGTTTTTCGAGGCGTTCCGTGGCAGCGCTCGTTTGATTGGGCGACTGTACGTCGCGCCTCTTTTCTTTTTGCCAAACGATTGCGTGAACGCGCAGCGAAGCTGCGCTCAGGCGGCTGCCGAGCCGTGCTGCATGGCGACGGTGCGCGGCGCGCTGTGCACGTAATCGATCGCCTCCAATGCCTCAGCGGTCGACGGCACGGAATGGCCGTCACCGATCGAGATCGAGCGGAACGGCGCCTCGACGCCGCAATGCGACGGCGAAGTCGCCACAAAAATCATAACCGTGCGCTTCTGCAATGCATGCGCCAGATGAACGAAACCCGTATCGGTGCCGACCACCAGGGCGCACGCGTCGATCATCTGCGCGATTTCCGTCACGCTCAGCTTGGGCAGGACGGTCGAACCCGGCACCTGCGACGCAATGTGCTCCGCCTCGGCTCGCTCGCCCTCCGAGCCCCACGGCAACACCACGTGAAAACCGCGCTGCGCCAACTCGCGACCGATCGCGACCCAATGGGGCAGCGGCCACTTCTTGTCGTCTTTCGAGGTGGCGTGGAACAGCGCCGCGACCGGCGCGCTGTTAGCCGCGAACGGTGCGGCGGCCGGCTCGGGCAGGCGCAGGTTGTAGACGGCCGGGCCTTCGACCTCATAGCCCAGCGCCTCGCCCGTGCTGATGCGCATGCCATGCCATGCGTTGCCCTGCGGACGCGGGCCGAAACGCCCGGTGTAGGCAAATGCGGCGCCCCGCTCGCCCAGATCCTGGGACTGATAGCCGATCCGCTTCGACGAGCGCGCCAGAAACGCGATGATCGCGCTCTTGTACACGCCGTGAATGTCGATGATGAAGTCGTAGCGGTAGGCGCGCAATTCGGCGATCGACGCCGCAATCGCCTTGAAATCGCCCCAGCGGCGCGCCTTCTTGAAGCGGCGCAACGGTGCAGAGAGCACGCGATCGACGCTCTCGCTCCAATGCACCATTTCGGCGAATGCTTCGTCGGCCGCCCAGTCCACCTGAACGCCGGGAAACGCGCGTTTGATGTCGGCGACGACGGGTAACGCCTGCACGATATCGCCGAGTGACGTGACCTTGACGATAAGGACTCGCTTCATTGAGGACCTGTTAGTTGTTCATACGTCAAACTATTTTAGCCGACGATTCGAATAATCTTGGCTGAACGCCGCCGTGCGCCGTACCGTCTTCAATACAGCGCGTTACATTGCACACCTTACGAATAACCCTTTTACTACATTTCATAACGCTTTCATACAGTTCCATCGATGCGGCACGCTTTATAATTCACCCTTTGCGCCAGCACATCCTCATGTCCCGGGCCTTCCTTCCTCCCTCTTCCAGCATCGTGCGTCGCGCCAGACGCCTGTGGCGGCAATACGGCATTTTCTGGCTCGGCGCGATCGCGGTCGGTCTGGTGGCGGTGCTCTATGCAAGACTCATCGATTGGGGCTACGGCGAATTCCGCACCATGCAGCACCAGCATGTGTGGGCGCCGCTGATCGTCACGCCCGCGGTCGCGGCGCTCGCCGTCTGGCTCACGCGCAAGTTCTTCCGCGGCGCCGAGGGCAGCGGCATTCCGCAAGTCATCGCCACCCTGCATGGCAAGCCCGGGGAGTACGGCGCGCGGCTGCTGTCGTTCCGGATTCTGTTCGGCAAGATCGCCGTGTCGTTTCTGGCGATTCTCGGCGGCTTCACGATCGGCCGCGAAGGACCGACCGTGCAGGTCGGCGCCGCGCTGATGTTCAATCTGCGGCGGCTGTATCCCCGCTCGAACGCGCTGATCGAACGGCAATTGGTGCTCGCGGGCGCGGCAGCGGGTTTGTCCGCGGCGTTCAATACGCCGCTGGCGGGCATCGTGTTCGCGATCGAGGAACTCACGCGCAGCTTCGAGGCCCGCGCGAGCGGCGTGCTGATTACGGCCATCATCATCGCCGGTGTGATCGCGCTCGGACTGAACGGCAACTACACCTATTTCGGCACCATCCAGATCGGCGCGCACTTCCCCGATCTGCTGGCGGTGGCCGTCCTGCTCACGGCGATCGTCACCGGTATTGCGGGCGGCGTGTTCGGCTGGCTGTTGCTGAACACCGCGCGCTGGATTCCGGCGCCCCTGCGTCAATTGCACGGCGAGCGCCCGGTTGTGTTCGCCGCGCTGTGCGGTTTCGTGATCGCGGTGGTCGGCCTCATCTCCGGCGGCACGACCTTCGGCAGCGGCTATGCGGAAGCGCGCGGACTGCTCGACGGGCACGAGCACCTGTCCGTGTTCTATCCGTTCCTGAAAATGATCTCGATGGTCGGCTCGTATCTGCCGGGCATTCCGGGCGGCATCTTCGCGCCCTCGCTGTCGATCGGCGCGGGCTTCGGCAATCTGCTGCACATGGTGTTCGACTCGATGCAGTTGCCGATGCTGATCGCCCTCGCGATGGTGGGCTATCTGGCCGCCGTCACGCAGTCGCCCATTACGTCGTTCGTGATCGTGATGGAAATGATCGATGGTCATGCACTGGTGATTTCGCTGATGGCCACCGCGTTGATCGCAAGCCGCGTCGCGCGCCTGTTCGCGCCGCCGTTGTACGAGTCGCTGGCAGAGCGCTATAGGGCGCCGCTGCCGCACCCGGCACCTGCACCGGTGCCGGAAGTACCCGAAGTCGAAGCGCCGGCGCCGGCTGTCGTCGATGAGATCAACGGCGACGCTGCCGCTGAAGACGGCACCGGCACCCCGCGTCAGTAAACGACGACGCCCGGCGCGCGCACCACCAGCGGCCGCGCCGGCACTACCACGCAGCCGGCGAGAATGATCGCCAGCGCGGCGATCAGAAGCAGATTCTTTTTCATCATGTGTTTCCTGGAAGACGCAGGCGGGCGCTACGCCGAGAGCGTGCGCGGCGCCTGCGTTGTCAATCTGGGGAGAGGAGCGCGAGCGGCCTGACACGCGCCGCCTCGCGCACAGCTGTTGCCTTTGAACTTACGCCCAGTGGCCTTCAACCCAGCGATAGTTCGGACCATGTTCGACCCAGTGGCCTGGCACCCAGTGGTAGCCGACGCGCTCGGCTTGCCAATGACCCGCGGCCCACACATAGCGGCCGTGGTCCCAACGCCAATGACCGTGATCCCACACATAGCCGACGCGCGGCGCCGGCACGGCTTCGTAACGCACGGCCGGCGGTGCGGACGGCGCGATCACGATGACTTCCTCGGCTGAAGCGGATGCCACAGCGGATGCACCCGCCGCGATCAGAACAGCGTTGGCGATCAGCAAGCGAAAGGTCTTGTTCATTTTTCCCTCTGTAGTTGGACACCGAATGCGGCGTTATCCGTTTAATGCGCGAGGGGACGAAACCGCTGACCGCGCGCGTGTAACGGCGCACGCTGAAGTGCAACGGATTATTTCGCCGCACGGAAAACGCGCGTGAGAAGGCCCGTGCGAGCGCACACAGGGGTAGCGGGGACGACGAGGAGAACGACGCAAGGGAACAGCGGGAGGACGCAACAAAACCGCGAAGTCGCGAACCTACGAACCAGGACGGAGGAGCGCGCGACGACGCAAAGAAAGCATCACAACAAAGACAGCGCTGACGCTCCACCTCGTGACGTCATATCGACGAAACGAAGCAAAGCGCGCAGCACGTTATGCGGAACCAGCCTGCGGTATTTCGATCTTGACCTCGAGCACTTCGAGGTCGTCCTGGCGCTCCAGGCTCACGCGAATATCGTCATTGGAGATTTTCACGTACTTTGAAATGACGGCCACCAGTTCGCGTTGCAACGCAGGCAGGTAATCGGCAGGCGCATGGCCGCCGGCGCGCTCGTGCGCGATGATCAACTGCAGGCGTTCCTTCGCTACCGACGCGGACTTCTTCTTCTCGCCCAGCAAAAACGAAAGAATCGACATGACGTGCGCTCCCCTTACTTGGTGCCGAAGAGGCGCTGCAGCAGCCCTGGCTTCTGGTAATCGGTAAAGCGAAGCGACTTCTGCTCGCCGAGGAAACGCGACACGACATCTTTATAGGCTTCGGCGACGTCGGTACCGTCGAGGTGCACAGCCGGCAGACCCTGGTTCGACGCGTGCAGCACCGCTTCCGATTCCGGGATCACACCGATCAGATCGATGCGCAGAATTTCCTGGATGTCGGTGAGCGACAGCATTTCGCCTTCGCTCACGCGCTTCGGGTTGTAGCGGGTGATCAGCAGGTGTTCCTTGATCGGCTCCTTGCTTTCGATCGCGCGCTTGGTCTTGGACGACAGAATGCCGAGAATACGGTCCGAGTCGCGCACCGAGGAGACTTCCGGATTGGTCACGATCAGCGCTTCGTCGGCGAAGTGCATGGCGAGCAGCGCGCCCGATTCGATACCGGCCGGCGAATCGCAGACGATGAATTCGAAGTCCATCGCGATCAGGTCATTGATGACCTTCTCGACGCCTTCCATGGTCAGCGCGTCTTTGTCACGCGTTTGCGAGGCCGGCAGGATGAACAGGTTCTCGCACTTCTTGTCCTTGATCAGCGCCTGGTTGAGGTTGGCTTCGCCCTGGATCACATTGATCAGGTCGTACACCACGCGGCGCTCGCAGCCCATGATGAGATCGAGGTTACGCAGGCCGACGTCGAAGTCGATCACGGCGGTTTTGCTGCCACGCAATGCGAGGGCCGATGCAAAACTCGCGCTCGTGGTCGTCTTGCCCACGCCACCCTTGCCCGATGTCACCACAATGATTTTTGCCATTACCCTTACCTTGTGTTCGTCAAATTCGTCAATTATGTGCGGCCCGATTTGCCGTGGAGCGCCGCGTGCCGTGACCGTTCAGGGCAGCGCGCGCTTCACGCCGATCAGGTGAGCCGCAACGGTTCGATCATCAATTTCTCTTCTTCGAGCCAGATCTGCACCGGCTTGCCGAGCACGTCGGCCGGCAGCGGGTTCTCGGTTGTACGGTAGATGCCCGCAATCGAGATCAGTTCCGGTTCGAGACACGTGCAGAAAATGCGCGCGTCGTGATTGCCCTGCACACCGGCCAACGCCCGGCCGCGCAGCGGCGCGTAAATATGGATGTTGCCTTCCGCGATCACTTCCGCGCCGTAGCTCACCAGACCGAGCACGACCAGATCGCCCTTTGCGTAGATACGCTGGCCCGAGCGCAGCGGCTTGTCGACCACCATGGTTTGCGACGAGGTGGCGAGACGGACTGGCTCGGCGGCGGGCGCCGGCTCGACCGCGGCGGCCGTGGCCGGTGTGCCGCTTTCCGGAGGCCCGCCGGCTGCGGCGGTGAACAGATCGGCCGGGGGCGTGGCCGTCGCGGCGGTGGCAACCGGTGCGGCAGCGGCGGCATGGGCCCCCTCTTCGTCCGCGGACTTCGCTGCGGCGCCGCGGCGGTCGCGCGCTTCGAGCAGCGGCAGCGCGGATTCGGCCGCCCATTGCTGCTGCGGGTTGGCGACGACGCCGACCGGGCGCATGCGCACGCTGTCGAGCAGTTGCGCGATGTCGGCGAGCGGCACGCGTTCGTTCTCGGCGAGCCGGCGCACGTCGATCGCGACGACGTCGTTAGCGAAAAATTCGGGGGTCGCCTCGAAGCGCCGGGTCAGTTCGGCACGCATTGCGTCGAGGTCGGTTGTCTTGACCACAAACAGGAGCGTGTCGACAGAGCCGCTGCGGAGTTCGAAAAAGGGCGATTTCTTGGGCGACATAGCGTTCGGCAAAAAATTTTGCGTATTTTACAGGCGTCCAGGCGGGGAGCGAGTTTTTTTGCCGGGAGAACGCGCCCCTGCGGCCTGAATGCCCATGACGTAGCCACGCCTCGGCCTTTCAGGCCGCGCTTGGGCCGCTCATTGGGCCATGCACTCGGCCATGAACGCTGTAGCGACGCGGATGGGATGTGAGCGGCAGGGACACGCGCCGCTCGCGGGATCACTGCTGAAACACCTGCGACGTGGTCGGCACATGGCGCACCAGCAGGCTTTCGGCCTGCTCGGGCACACGCACGACCCGCCGATGCTCGCCGGTCGGACCGAAGCCGAGCGCCTCGTAAAAGCGCATCGCATTGCGGTTGGCGTCGGCGACCCACGCGTAGATTTCGGTGGCGCCTTCACTGGCGAGCCAGGTGCTGGCGGTGTCGACCAGCAACTCGCCGCCTCGCAGATGACGCACGGCCGGCGCCACCCACAACTCGCAGACGAACGCGCGGCGCGCCGCGGCGTCGTCGAAATGCGCTTCGATCAGTCCTGCCGGATGGCCCTCGGTATAGAGGATGAAACTGGTCACGATAAACGAAACAGCGTGCTCGGCGGCGGTGGCGTCGAACGTGGCGGCATCCGCCGACAACGCGTCTTCTAGCGTTTCGCCGAAGGCATAGGGCGCCTCCCGCAGCGACGCAGTACGGAGTTCGCGGAAAACGGTGCCCTGATCAGCGGCGATACGGCGAACGGTCAATGACGTACTCATGCAGACGAAAACCCCTTGAAACCCTAAGGCGTAGCTTTAACCGAACCGGCGCGCGAGTCAAATCCTTATTTACTGGATCGGACCGCAGCGCAGGTCCAAAGACCAGGAGCCGCGCGCCAACGGCGCAGCAATTCGCGCGCCCACCGCCTTGAAACGACGGTTCCTGAGGCGCGCCGGCCACGTATTCAAGGCGCTTCGTAATCGCCGGTGCCGTCCGGCCATGGCGTGAGCAGCTCGTAACCCTCTTCGGTCACGGCGATCATATGCTCCCATTGCGCCGACAACGAACGGTCTTTGGTGACCACGGTCCAGCCGTCACGCTGCACCGCGGTGCCGGCGCGGCCGGCGTTGATCATCGGCTCGATCGTGAAGACCATGCCCGGCTTCAGCCGCACGCCCTGCCCCGGTTGACCGTAGTGCAGCACTTGCGGGTCTTCGTGGTAGACCTTGCCGATGCCGTGCCCGCAGTAGTCGCGCACGATCGAGAAGCCGTCGCGCTGCGCAACCTTCTGGATCGCGTAGCCGACGTCGCCGAGCGTAGCACCCGGCTTCACCTCGCGGATACCGGCCAGCATCGCCTCATAGGTCGTGTCGATCAGCTGGCGCGCCACCGTGCTCGGCTGGCCGACGCAATACATGCGGCTGGTGTCGCCGAAATAGCCATCTTTGATGATTGCGACGTCGATATTGACGATGTCGCCGTCTTTCAGGATTTCATTGCGGTTGGGAATGCCGTGGCACACCACCTGGTTGACGGACGTGCAAACGGTTTTCGGAAATCCCAGATAGCCGACATTTGCCGGAATCGACTTTTGCGTATTGACAATGTAGTCGTTGCACAGGGCGTCGAGCTCGTCGGTGGAGACGCCAGCCTTGACGTGCTCGCCGATCATCGCCAGTACGTCGGCCGCGAGGCGGCCGGAAATGCGCAGCTTGGCGATGTCGTCGGGAGTCTTGTAGGAAATGGCCATGAATTCGGTCGAGGTGCGATGTTGACGATCGCCCAATTGTACAGAGGATCGCCGGACGGCCTCCGCGAGCCGGGCCGGGCCTGCTCGTCGGGTGCTTCCGGCATGGCGCCGAGCGGCCGTCAAAAACCGGCACCCCGACATCGGCCCGCCTCATGTTGCGAGCGCACACAGAAATCTTTTGCGAGGGTTGCATCTGCCAACGTATTCGCTCCGTAAAGGCGATTGAGGACTCGCTTTCTTCCCCTCCATCGTTTAGTTCTTCTCAGAAGAACGGGGCCTCCTTTTGTGTCCGCGATTTGCGTTTGTACAGCGCGCGAGTAGCCGTTTTCCACGCGTATGCGTTGCGAGTCCTGGGCATTGGCAGCGAACCATCTGAGGAGCACAAGCATGTCGGAATCCAGCAATAAATCAGCAGAACTTATCGGTGCATTTGACCGCCGGGTTGAACGGCGCCTGCAACGCAGACAGTTTTTCCGCAACGCTGGCGGCCTGGGTTTAGGTTTGGTCGGCGGCACGCTGATCAGTGCGTGCGGCGGGGGCTCCGGATCGAGCGCGTCAGCCCAGAGCGCGCCGACCGACCCGGAAATACTGAACTTTGCGCTGAATCTGGAGTACCTCGAATCGCAGTTCTATACGTATGCGACGACGGGTGCGGGCCTCGCGGCTAGCATGACGGCCGGAGTCGGTACGATGGGCACGGTCATCCCTGGGCAGCAAGTGCCGTTCCAGGATCCGGTGGTGCAGGCCTATGCGAACGAGATCGCCAATGACGAGCGCGAACACGTCAACTTTCTGCGCAGTGCGTTGGGCAGCGCGGCCGTGGCGATGCCCTCGATCGACATCGGCGGCACCAATCCCAACGGTGCGTTCTCGAACGCGGCGCGCGCAGCGGGACTGGTCGGCGCGGGCGTGGCATTCAATCCGTATGCGAACGACAACAACTTCCTGCTCGGTGCGTTCATCTTCGAAGACGTCGGCGTAACGGCCTACAAAGGCGCCTCCCCGCTCATCAGCAACAAGACCTTTCTCGAAGCGGCTGCCGGCATTCTCGCGGCCGAGGCCTATCACGCGGGGCTCGTGCGCACGGTGCTGTTCGCAAAGGGGGTCGACACGGCGAGTATCTACACTGCCGCCAACGCGATCTCCGCCGCGCGCGACAGCCTCGACAACAACGGCCACGACGATCAGGGCATCACCGGCGCGACGCCCGGCTCGTCGAACATCGTCCCGCTCGACAGCAACGGGCTCGCCTTCAGCCGCGGCTATGGCAACGTGCTCAACATCGTCTATCTGACGAGTTCGGTGGCGACCAAGGGTGGCTTCTTCCCGAACGGCGTGAACGGTGTGCTCAACATGAGCGCCTGAAAAACGCAACGTGCTGGTCCCGCTGCACCGGCAACGAGCCGCCGCGATGACGATCGCGTTCACCCGTTGGCCGGTCGCCCGCTGCATCGCCTTGAACGCTTGAAGACGGACAGGAGCAGTCAATGAACGAAGCGATGAGTCAGGCCGCCGTGCCTCAGACCCTCACGGAACAGACCCGCTTCGACATCCGCGAGACGCTGGCGGGACGGCGCCGCGGCTTGCGGGCGATGCTGCCTTTTGTCGGACCGGCGGTGGTGGCCTCGATCGCGTATATGGACCCGGGCAACTTCGCCACCAATATTCAGGCGGGCGCCGGCTACGGCTATACGCTGCTGTGGGTGGTCGCCGTGGCGAATATCGTGGCGATGCTGTTTCAGTCTTTGTCCGCCAAGCTTGGGCTCGTGACCGGAAGCAATCTCGCCGAGCTATGCCGCGCGGCACTGCCGCACCGTTGCGTGCTGGCAATGTGGGGTATCAGCGAAATCGCGGCGATGGCGACCGATCTGGCGGAGTTCGTCGGCGGCGCGATCGGCGTCTCGTTACTGACGCATCTACCGATGATGCCCAGCATGTTGATCACCGCCGCCATCACCTATGGTTTGCTGCAGTTCGAGAAACGCGGCTTTCGCCCACTCGAACTGGCGATCGCGGCACTGGTCGGTGTGATCGGCCTGTCGTATCTCGCCGAGTTGCTGATTGCGCCGGTGCATTGGCCGTCGGCCGTCAAACATACGTTCACACCGAGCATTCCCGACAGCAATGCGCTGACGATTTCGGTCGGCATTATCGGCGCCACGGTGATGCCGCATGTGATATTCCTGCATTCGGGACTCACGCAGAATCGCGTGAAGCCGCGCAACGAAGGCGAGTGCACCAAGCTGCTGCGCTTTTCGAACATCGAGGTGGTGGTCGCGCTCGGCGTCGCCGGGCTCATCAACATGGCGATGGTCATCATGGCGTCGAGCGCGTTTCATGCCGGTCACGCCGATATCGCCAGCATCGAAACCGCATGGCACACGCTCACGCCGCTGCTCGGCGGCGCGGCGGCAGGTTTCTTTCTTGCGGCATTGATTGCGTCCGGCATATCGAGTTCGGTCGTCGGCACGATGGCCGGGCAGATGATCATGCAGGGCTTCGTCGGCTTTCGCATCCCCGTGTGGGCGCGGCGGCTGATTACGATGGTGCCGGCCTTCGTGGTGGTCGCCTGCGGCGTGGATGCGACACGCGCGCTGGTGCTGAGCCAGGTCGTATTGAGCATCGCGCTGCCAGTGCCGATGATCGCGCTGGTGTGGTTCACGTCGCGCGGGGATTTGATGGGCCGCTACAGGAATCGTCGCACGACCACGATCGCCGCGGTGGCCGGCACAGTCGTCGTGCTGGCGCTCAATATCGTTCTGCTGGTCCAGCTCGCCGGCTTTTCGACGTGAGGCACGACGCGCGCGCTATGCGCCCTATAGCGTCATGCCGGGCAATTGCATACGCAAGGGGTGCGCCTTACTGCGTTATGCCGAGCAACTGCTTGCGCAAGGTCGGCGCGCGTGTCGACGGGTCGAGCCAGATGCCGAAAAAAGCCCGCGCGAATGCGGGATCGTCGAACTCGCCAGTCATACGGTCGCCGGCATAGAAACGCACGCCCTTATCCGGCAAGTAGACCGCGCTTAACTGGTCGCCGGGCGCGACGTCGACGAACGCCTGCATCATATCCGCGCGCCAGTGCGCCAGCGTATCCGCCGGAATCGGCGCGCTCGCAAGACGCTCGATCTCGTTCATACCGGCGTCGACGAAACGCTCGCGCTTGATACCGCGAGCGTAAATGATGTGCAGCGCAAAGCGTTCGTCATAGTCGACGGGCACGCGGTCACTCCACATCTGCGCGCGATAGAGCGTGAAGCCGAACACCCTGAAATCGCCCTCGCCCACAAGTTTCGCGGACTGCACGTCGCCGCGCCAATCGGCGCAGGCGGCGGTCGCCCACAACACCAGCACGATAGCCGCGAGCGCACGCATGTCAGTCCGCCGAGGCGAGCACGAATTGCATCACGTCCGTGCGTCCTTCGTCGAAACCGGCTTCGCAGTACGCCAGATACAGGCGCCACGTCCGAACGAAAATCTCATCGAAGCCTTGCGCGCGGATCGCATCGAGCTGAGCCTCGAACGCGCTGCGCCAGCGGCGCAGGGTCTCGGCGTAATCGCAACCGAACGCCAACGACGTGTGCGCCGCGAGCTTGCCACGCCGCGCGGCTTCGATGAATCGCCGCGGGCTCGGCAGCATACCGCCCGGAAAAATGAATTCGCGGATGAAGTCACTGGTCGCGCGATACGCCGCGAAGTGCGGGTCGTCGATCGTGATGGTTTGCACGAGCGCGCGTGCGCCAGGCTGAAGACGTTCGCGCAAGATGCGGAAGTACGTCGGCCAGAATTTTTCGCCGACGGCTTCGAACATTTCGATCGATACGATACCGTCGTATTGGCCTGTCAACGTACGGTAGTCGCGCAATTCGAGGTGCACCCGGTCGCTCAGGCCCGCTTCGCTCACACGCTCCTGAGCGAATTCGAGCTGCGCAGGAGAGATCGTTACGCCGTGTACATAAATGCCGTGGCGCGCAGCGTGCATCGCAAAACCGCCCCACCCGCAGCCGATTTCCAGAATGCGCATGCCTGCGCACAAACCCAGCGTATCGATGATGCGTTGATACTTCGCATGCTGCGCGTCTTCGAGCGATTGATAGACATTGCCGTCGAACACTGCGCTCGAATACGTGAACGTCGGGTCCAGCCACTGCGAGTAGAACGCGTTACCGATGTCGTAGTGCGCGTGAATATTGCGCCGGCTACCCGAGCGCGTATTGGGCCTCAGTTTATGACGCAGCCCGTACCAGAGTTGCGCGAGCCAGCCGCCGTAGACGGTGCGTTGCAGCGCGCGTTCGTTGCGGATGGCGACGCGCAGCAAGGTGGCCAGATCGGGCGTATCGACCCAGAACGCGCGCCATGCATCGGCAAAGCCAATATCGCCTTTGCGCAGAATCGCGCCGCAGGCACGCCAGTCGCGCAGCTCGAGGCGCGCGCCCGGCGCCGCGTGTGGATCGCCGAACACGCGCTGCTGACCGTCGGGCGTGATCAGCACCAGATGCCCAACCTGAATCCGCTCGAGCAGAGATAGAAACAGACGGCCCGACGCGGGGATGGTTCGGTGCCCGCTCAGGGTTCTTGAAAGCGCCATGGCTGAATCTCCTCAATCGGACGAAATGGGGCGCGCAGCGGCGGACGGTTGGCCGGCTGCGGCGTGGTCGGTGGGTGCGTCGGCGGTGCGACCCGGCGCGGGATTTTTGCCGTAGAACGGCGCTTTTTTAATGGCGAGACGCAGCGCCTGCCAATGAATTCTTGCGACAACGCCAACGGTCAGCAGCGGCTGACGGATCAGCGCAGCAAGCGCTGTCGAACGCGTTAAGGGTTTTAAACGGCCACCCAACGCCGTACGGATCAGAAGCCCGTCAACGTCTTCGTAATCGATCGAAACCGATGCACGATTCGGCGTCTCCCTGACGCGAAATTCGTAGCGCCCCTCGACGCGGCAAAACGGCGACACGTGCAGCACTTTGCGGCATGTGAGCGCGGTATCCCCCGTGATCGGCGCATTGCCCGCAGCGCTTAGCAGATAGCTGTGGCGATCGCCGAAGGTATTGCGCACCTCGGCCAACAGCGCACGCAGATTGCAGTCGCGATCGTGGCAAAACCAGAAACTGACCGGATTGAACGCATAACCGAACACGCGCGGGAAGGCTTGCAGCCAGATCTTGCCGTCCGCTTGTTCAATACCCGCCACCGATAGTTGCGCGCGCATCCATGAGGCGAGATCGCTGCCATCGCGCGGACCGTGGTCGCGTGTGTGAAGGCTGAGCGGACGCCAGCGGTCGATGCCAAACCATCCGCTATCGAGCGACGTCAGACGATCCAGATCGCAGCGCACATAGAACACTGGATACGCGAAGCGATGGTGCTTCGGCCGCAGACGCTCGTGCATCACCTGGCCCGTCAACAGCCAGGCGGCCGGATCGACGTCGGCGCGAGCGGGATTCATAGCGTGGCCCACGCCGGTGACGCGTCGAAATCGGCGGCGACGCGCAGGGCCGATTTCAGACCGTCCTCGTGAAAACCGTAGCCCGTCCATGCGCCCGCGAACCAGGTGCGGCGCTTGCCTTGCAGCGACGGCAGACGGTGCTGCGCGTCGATGGCGGCCAGATCGAACAGCGGATGATCGTAGACGAAGCGGCGCAGCTCGGTGCCCGGCGCGGGCTGCGTCACCGGATTGAGCGTGACGACGAGCGGTGTCCTGAACGGCAGCGGCTGGAGCTGGTTGACCAGATAGCTGACACACACCGGATGCGTGCCGTCGACGCCGCAGCTTCCCAGATAATTCCACGCCGACCACACGCGCCGACGCCGCGGCAGCAGATTCGTATCCGTATGCAGCACGGCGACGTTCGGCTGGCAGCGCACCGCGCTCAGTACGCTGCGCTCGTGCTGATCGGCGTCGTTATCCAGCAGGCGCAGCGAAGTCGGCGCGTGGGTGGCGAGCACCAGCGCGTCAAAACGCTCCGTGCCGTTGTCCGTGAAGACATCGACACCGTCAGCATCGCGCCGTACGCCCCTAACCGCAGTACCGATGCGGACATCGTCGAGCGTGCCGACGATGCGGCGTACATACTCGCGCCCTCCTCCGACCACCGTCTTCCACTGCGGCCGCCGGTTCACCTGCAGCAGCGCGTGGTTCAGGCAGAAGCGCAGGAACGTGGTGGCCGGGAAGGCAAGGATATCGGCGGTCGCGCTCGACCAGATCGCCGCGGCCATCGGCAGCAGGTAGTGGCGCTGGAACGCGCTGCCGTAACCACCGGCCGTCAGCAGTTCGCCCATCGACGCGCGCGTTTCTATCGCGAGTTCGAGATTGCGCTGCGCACTACCGTTGAAACGCAAGATGTCGCGCAGCATGCCGATAAAGGTCGGCGAGAACAGGTTGCTGCGTTGCGCGAACACGGTGTTCAGGCTGGTGCCGGCCCATTCGAGGCGGCCTTCGTCGAGCGAGACCGAGAAGGTCATGTCGCTCGGGTGCGATTCGACGCCCAGTTCGGCGAACAGCGCGATCAGGTTCGGGTAGGTGCGATCGTTGAAAACCAGAAAACCGGTGTCGACCGGATGCGTGTGGCCCTCGAGCGTGACGTCCACGGTGTTGGTGTGGCCGCCCGCATAGCCGGCCGATTCGAACAGCGTCACCTGATGGTTGCGCGCCAGCAAATAGGCACTGGCTAAACCCGAGATACCGGCGCCGATAACCGCGACCCGCGAGCCGCGCAGCAGGGGTGAGGTCGGTGCGGGGTGGGTCATGAGCGCGCCTCCTGGTCTTGGGGGCGCGCGATCGGTTAGTTGGGTGTGGCGGGGTTTGCGCGTCCTTGTGGGGATTTACGCAGCGGGGGCTGAAATGGATGCAAAAGTGGCGGATTGGCGGTGGACGCGTGCACGCGAACCCGACGGGACAGGGACAGGGACAGGACAGGGACAGCGGGCGCGGTGCGCTCGCGCCCCGGTCAAGGCCTTCTTTCAGGCCGGGCCTTGGGAGCCTGGCAAAAAAGTCTACGGCGTCAGCGCACGGGAATGATCAGGTGCTGACCGATCAGGATAAGGTTGGGGTTCGGAAGGTTATTGCGTTTCTGCACGTCGACAAATCGCGCACCACTTCCCAACTGACTCGCGGCAATCCCATTCAGCGTGTCACCCGAGCGGACGACGTAGGTCTTCTCACCGCCGGTCGCGGCCGTCGTCAGCACCTGGTCGCTGATGAAATATTTACGCAACAGGTCCAGATAAGCCGGCGACTGCTTGACCTTCGCGATCGCGGAGTTCAGGTAGATCAGGAGCGCACCGTCTTCCTTGCGCACGCCGATTTTGTACGACAGGTTGGAGCCGTCCAGCTTCGTGACTGCGAACGTCAGATCGGTGCCCTTGATCTCCGATACGCCGAAGGGATAGTCGTAGACGATTGCGTCGACCTGACGCTCGTCCAGGAAGTGCGACATCCACGACCGCTGCCCTTCGATACTCGCATCCGACAGCTCGACGATTTTGCTATTCGGGAACGCTTTCTCGACAAACGCCTTCACGTCCGGATCGCCCTGCAGCACGCCGACCGTTTTGCCCGCGAGATCGGCCGCGGAGCGGACCGTCGAACCCTTGGCGACGATCAACGAATAGCCGAAGTCCTCAACATAGGGAATCGAATAGACAACGCCGCTCGGTGTGTTGTCCGGGAATGTCAGGCCGTCCATGGCGACGTCGACGACGGTGTTGCCTTGCTTGTCGGTTTTCGTCAGTTGCTCGGGGACCGCCGGATACGTGTCCACGCCGTGATGCGTGTCAACCGTGATGACCGGATGGTCGCCCGAGGTGAACTCTTTCTGGGCGAACAGCAGATTGGCGAAGTCGACATTGAAGCCTTGCGGCTTGCCGTCGTCTTCCGAGTAAAACGGCCGCGAAGGATTCTCGACGCTGATACGGACGACACCGTTGCTCAAGATCGACTTCAGCGTGTCCTTGTTGGGCACGAAACCGTCCGGGTTACTCGGGGCCGGCGTTTTGACGTCGGCGCTGCTGCTGTTGCCGGTGTCTATCCCATTCACCGCGGCAGCATCTTTGTCGACGCTCTGGCCGTAATTGGGGGTTTTGAAGCCGCCTTCGTGGATATACCAACCGGCAGCCAGCAAGATCAGGAAAAGAACCGAACCCAGAATTTTCTTCATTATTTTTCGATCGAGTTGAGTGGTCGAGCGCTGCGCGCCTGATTATTTGGGTGCTGTAGGCGAGCCGAGTTGCTGAGCGGGCGGATTGATCGCGGCCATTTCGGCGGCGGTGGCGGCCGTGGCTTGCTGCACTTCCGCACTTTCCATCAGCGACGTTTCCATTTCGGAAAATGCCTTGTTCACCGAGTTCATCACGGAGTCGAGCGCGGCATCCGTTTTGATTTGCGCGAAGGTGTCGCTGGTTTGCATGCCGGCAATCTTGTTCATGCGTTGCGCGGATTGCGACATGTCCCACAGCGCTTTGGCGCGATCGATTGCGTCGGAAAAACGCTTGAGTTCGTCCTGCACCTGCTTATAACGCCCCTCGCGAAAAGCGAGCAGTTTTTTCATCGTCGCGAGTTGGGTTTCGAAACGCGCCGCGTCTTCGGGATATTGCTTTTTGAACTGCGCGGTCTTGTCTTCGAAGTTTTTCACTTCGGTGCGGAAGTCGGTGATGCTCTTCTTGAACCGCTCCGCGCCTTCCTGCTTTTCGGCCAGTTCGTTGTAGAGCGTCTCGATTGGGTTCGACTTCGCTTCGTTCACGAACATCTTGACTTTCTGGTTCGCGAATTTCATGGCGAGAACGGGACCGAAATTGATCGCCGCAAGCCCGATGACCGCCGCGATGATCAGGCCGACCAGTCCTTTGACCAGCAGGATCGCGAGCGGCGCACCGATAGCGATGCACAGCCCGATAATCGACCACTTGATGACTTTGTATTTCGTGCTGCTCGTGGTCGTGTCAACGACCGAATTGCCAACTGACATGTAAATCCCCTTTTGAAGCTTGTTTTACAAAACTGATTTTGCAAACTGCTCGGGACATCGTTGTGGCTATGCGCCTGGCGTCTATATTTTTGGGCCTGCCGCGAAAACGCTGTATGACTTTACAGGCACTCAGGCAACTCGGGAAGTGCCACCTATTTTTCACCATCATTCGGCGAATCACGAGTTCGGATCGGTCTGGTGATCAGTAGCGGCACGCGTCGAATTCAGGCTGCAGCCTTTATGACAAAAACATATCAATTTATTTTCTAATTGCTTTCATGCTTACCATTCACTGCAAGCGAATACGCTCACCCGAACGAGAAAATACCCGTCGATTATGCGAATGAGATCAATCCAGGCGATCGCTACACCCGGATTGACGTACGGGTCAGCTGCCGCGGTAATGGCCGTCGCATTCGCCAAACTGACCGATCGTGCCTGGATACGGAAGGCGTACAGGCATTCTGAGGCGCTCCAGGTGACCTAATATAAAGTCCGAAGTAACCCGCGAGTTCGATAACACTGGAGAGCAGATGAAGACGTCCGGACTCGTCAGGTTCTCCGACTTCGAACTCGACGTCGACCGCTACCAGCTGCGCCGAGCCGGCGAGGAAGTGCGTCTCGAGCACAAGCCAATGGAACTGCTCATCCTGCTGGCGACACGGGCGGGAGAACTCGTCCCGCGCGCGGAGATCGTGCGGGCCTTGTGGGGGGCGAATTCCTTTCGTGACACCGAGAACGGCTTGAACACCGTGGTGAGGAAGATCCGCATCGCCCTGAACGACGATCCGGTGAACCCGCAGTACGTCAAGACAGTCAAGGGCAAAGGCTACCGGCTGGATGGCATCGAGGCGCCATCGCCCGCCGAATCCCAACCCGGCCCAACGCCCGCCGTTCGTGTGATCGTCCTGCCTTTTGCAAACATGACCGGCGACGCGGCGCAGGACAGCTTCTGCGATGCGTTGGCGGCTGAAACGTCCGCCACGCTCGGCGCCCTCAAACCGGGCCGATTGATGGTCATCGCGAGGACCACCGCCGCCCGATACCGCCGCACCGAAAAAAGCATTGCCGAGATCGCGCGCGAGCTCGCGGTGGACTATGTCCTCGAGGGCTCCTTGACTCAGGAAGGTCAACGCTTCCGAATCCTTGCTCAGTTGATCCGGTGCGCCGATCAGGTGCAGGTCTGGAGCCACGCTTACGAGCCCATGTCGCGAAGCGCGCTCGATATCCAGAAGGAGATCGGCGCGGCATTGGTCGCCGAAGTGGCGCCGACCCTGACTGAACAGCAGCAAACGATGCTGGCAAGACGGTTGCCCATCGACCCGGCCGCTCACGACGCTTACTTGCGTGGCCGGTACTTCTGGTACCGGCGCGTGCACTTCGATGCGGGGTTTTCCGCGCACCACGCGATCAGCGGCGAAGATTTTTTTCGCAGCCGAGTCTACTTCGAGAGCGCAGTCGAACTCGATCCGACCTACGCGCTCGGCTATGTCGGCCTGTCGAACTTTCATGGCTCGACGGTCGTACACGGTCTTTATCCGCCTGAGCAAGGTTGGCCGCTCGCCCGCGTTGCAGCCGAACGTGCGTTGGAACTGGATCCTGGGCTGCCCGAGGCCCATCAAGCGATGGCTGCGGTTCACTATTTCTACGACTGGGACTGGCGCAAAGCTGAAGCAGAGTTTCTTGAAGCGCTGCGCCTGAACCCCAGCTATCCCGAGGCCCGCAGGCTGTACGCGAGGGGTTTGCTGGCTATCGGACGCGAGCCGGAAGGACATGCGCAATTGAAACGCGCCGAACAGATCGATCCGCTCGCGTTCAAGGGCTCACGGGCCTTCGGTCTGGTGATGTCGGGCCGCCACGATGAAGTGATGAAAGAGTATTTTTCCGGCGAGCGGAGCGAGCGCTCGCCGCTTATCTATCAGCTATTGGCCACGGCATTCGAAATAAAGGGCTTGTTCAAGGAAGCCGTGGAAGCCACCACAGAGGCACTGGCCTCGTGCGGCGCGCACGCCCGCGCACAGGCGATCCGCACCCAGTGGGAAAGCGGTGGCCACGATGCGGTCTTACGCTGGCTCCTCGACGATCTGCTCGTTAGGCACCGCTCGGGCTACATCTCGCCGCTACTGCTTGCCGAGATCTACGCCAGACTCGCCAGACCGCCCGAAATGTTCCATTGGCTCGAGGCTGCGCTTGCCGAACGCTCGTCGCGTGTGTGCGAACTGCGCAACAACCCCTGGTTTCAGCGCTATCTTTCGGCCGGGCAATTCCGAAGCGTGGTGAAGCGGGCCGGCTTCTGAACACAATCATGGTCGGCGAATCCGCGGTCCGGCGGTCCGGCGGTCCGGCGATCCGGCGATCGCGAGGCAACGCCGGATGCGTCGTTCACTGTCCACCTTTGAATAGATCTTTCATGCGGTCTGCTTCACCGTTGTGCTGCGATTGGATCAGTTCGTTGTAGACCTGCTGGCGGCTTTTGCCGGTCGGCGATCCCATTTCACTGCTGGTCGACGGCGTGCCGCCTACCGCGGTGGTGGCCAAGTCCTGGGAAGGCTGCGCTTGCGTTGAAGCGTCTTGCGCGTAAGCGCTGCCAACGGCGAAGGCGATGGCGCCGGCGGCCATAATTTGAAGGGCTTTCATTTTGCTTGACTCCGGAAAGTTAATTCAGGAAAGGCCTCCATGGCGCGGCTAGGGAAGTAATTCCCTGCGCCCATACACCGGGAGCCTGAAGGGCGTTTTGATGCGAGACGCCTGATGACATGCTGCTTGTGCGTGAGCGTTTCGCCCATGGAGGCTGAATGAAGAAATCCTTAATTCTCGCGACGAGGCGTCTGGACTCGAGGTGCGATTTGCGAGGACAGGCTGGATGGCGACGCCGGCGCTTCAGCTGGTGTTCGGCGCGGCGTCGCGTTTGTTGCTTCGTTTAGGATGGGCCAGCCGGCCTAGGGGAAAGAAGGCGCGTCATGCCGCCTCAAGGTTCGATAGAGCATCCACGTGGCGGCCGAACCCATACCGACCGTCATCGACCACGCGATCCCCGTCACCCCCCAGTAGTGGGTCAGGGGCGGCACGATCGCGAACAGAATGACCATCTGTATCAGCGACGCGTGCGTCGTCGCCTTGGCATCGCCGACCGCGCGCAAGTAGGCGACGAGCACCGCGATCAATGCGCCGATTGCCATGTTGATGACGAAAATTTTGAAGAGCGGGACCGCCGACATCCACGCGGGACCGAGAATCAACGCGAAGAGCGGCTCCGCAGTCATCCGCAGCAGCACGACGAACATCGTCAGGCCGCAAGCGACGATAACCAGGTACAGCTTGACAAGCCGCGCCGCCACGCGCGCGTCATGCCGGTGTTGCGCCGAAAACGTTGGAAACAGGTATTGCCCCATCGCAAACGCCGCGTCCGTCAGCAACATCTGCGCGAGCTTTGACGACATCTGATACGCGCCCAGTTGCGCCGGCCCGAGCAGTTTCCCGACAACAACCTTGTCGAACTGGTTGAGCAGTAGATTCACGACGCTCCCCGCCCAGATCCAGCGGCTAAAGCCAATGTAATGGCCGATCCCCGACCATGCGGCCCGAATCGGTGGCCGCGGCTTCATGGTCGCCCACGTGAGGGTGCTTTTCAGCGTTTCGCCGACGATCATGCCGATCAGCAATGAGTAGGCGCCCGCTCCGCCGAACGCGAACGCGAGGCCCGTGCAGCAATCAACAAACGCCGCGGCGATTTCGATCCCCGCGATGTGCTGGAAGCCGCGATTGCGCTGGACCACATAGTAAGCGGGCGATGCAACGCCGCGAATCAGCGGCAGCGCTGCCGCAAGCTGTAACAGGACGAGTGCATTGCCGAGGTGAAACTGGCTGTTCATCACCGGCGCGAGTGCGATCAGCAGCAGCGCGACCAGCAGGCCGCGTGTCGCGAGCGTGGTCCAGACGGCGGCGAGTTCTGAACGAGTCGGCGCATTGGTCCCCTGGATGACCGCCTGAGGGAGACCCGTGTCGGAAAGGGATTCCGCGATCGCGACCCCGAGCAGCGCGATGCTGACGCTCCCGATCGCCGACGGCCCGAGAATGCGTCCGAGCGCGAGAAACTTCACCGCGACAAGACCGCGCACGAAAAGCTGCTGCAACAGTACCCAGGTGGGAGCACTTGGCCCGAGGCCCGCTCGCACTGAGAATGCCGCCCCCCTGATCGATCTCACTCCGCCTCCGTGGTCGCTTATTTCCCTGGATGGTTTGCGTTTTTAGCGATCAGGGTTGATGCGACGTCGACAGAATGTGAAGCCTCCGCACAGGAAAAACTGTGCGGCACTGAACGTCGCGTGACAAAGATATTTCCACAGCGTCGCACGGTCCCCGGTCTGGGGCAACGACCGCAAGACATTAAAGGTTCCGAACATGGCAGGCAGCTTGAGATAGGCCTGCGACGTTACCCGCGTTGCGCAGCACAACCCCACAAGCAAAAACCCCGCAGAACTTTCGTTCTACGGGGTTTTTAAATTTGGCGGAAAGGGTGAGATTCGAACTCACGGTACCCCTAAAGGTACACTGGATTTCGAGTCCAGCGCATTCGACCACTCTGCCACCTTTCCGGGTCTTCCAACTCGCAACAACGAGGCTGCTGGGTTGCTACTGAGTCAGATCCAAGCGGGTCGCTGCTTGGGAGAGAAAGATTATAGAACAGCTGAATACGATTTCCAAGCCCCTCGTCAAAAAAATTTCAAAAAGGCTAGGCTATCGGTCGCGTGATTAGCCGCGCATCAGCGCGGCACGCATCAGGCTGCCGGTACTTCCAGCCGTTCCACCCCACCGAGGTAAGGACGCAGCGCCGCCGGTACCGTCACCGAACCATCCGCGTTCTGGAAATTCTCCAGCACGGCCACGAGCGTGCGGCCAACCGCCAGACCCGAACCGTTCAGCGTATGCACTAGCTCCGGCTTGCCTTGCGCATTGCGGAAACGCGCCTGCATCCGGCGGGCCTGGAACGACTCTGTATTCGAGCAGCTCGAGATCTCGCGGTACGTGTTCTGCGCAGGCACCCACACTTCGAGGTCATACGTCTTGGCAGCCGAGAAACCCATGTCGCCCGTGCACAGCGTAATCACGCGATACGGCAATTCCAGCTTCTGCAGAATCGCCTCAGCATGGCCGACCATCTGCTCCAGCGCGTCATACGACGCCTCCGGCGCGACGATCTGCACCATCTCGACCTTGTCGAACTGATGCTGGCGGATCAGGCCACGCGTGTCGCGGCCATATGAGCCTGCTTCCGAGCGGAAGCACGGCGAATGCGCGGTCAGTTTGATCGGCAGCGCGTCCGCTTCGACGATGCTGTCGCGCACCGTGTTCGTCAGCGAAATTTCCGACGTCGAAATCAGATACTGCGTGACCGTGTTCTCGTCACCGCCCTTCTCGACGCGGAACATATCGTCGGCGAATTTCGGCAGTTGGCCGGTGC
This sequence comes from Burkholderia sp. GAS332, assembly GCA_900142905.1. NCBI lineage: Bacteria > Pseudomonadati > Pseudomonadota > Betaproteobacteria > Burkholderiales > Burkholderiaceae > Burkholderia > Burkholderia sp. GAS332. The sequence continues at coordinate 4,046,453 of FSRV01000001.1, forward strand.
CGTACAGAATCTCGGGATTCACGATGTACGGCGTGTACACCTCGGTGTAGCCGTGGTGCAGCGTGTGCGTGTCGATCATGAACTGCGCCAGCGCACGATGCAGCCGCGCAATCTGGCCGCGCAGCAAGGTGAAACGCGCGCCCGACAGTTTCGCGCCGGTCTCGAAATCGAGGCCGAGCGGCGTGCCGACGTCGACGTGATCCTTCACCTCGAACTCGAACTGGCGCGGCGTGCCCCAGCGGCGCACTTCGACATTCCCGGTTTCGTCCTGACCCATCGGCACGCTTTCGTGCGCCAGGTTCGGCACGCCGAGCAGCAGGTCGGACAGGCGCTTCTGGATATCGTCCAGCTTCGCCGCCGACGCCTTCATCTCGTCGCCGATACCGCCCACTTCGGCCATCAGCGCCGACGTGTCCTCGCCCCGCCCTTTCATCCCGCCGATCTGCTTCGACAGGGTGTTGCGGCGCGCCTGCATCTCTTCGGTACGGGTCTGGGTGTCGCGGCGTTCCGCTTCGAGCGCGGTAAAGGCCGCCACGTCGAGGGTATAGCCGCGGTCGGCGAGGCGCTTGGCGACGCCGTCGAGGTCTTTGCGCAGCAGCTGGATGTCGAGCATGGGATGGGGCGGGTGTTCGTTGTATGAAGCAGCGATTTTAGCGCACCGGCGCGGGCGGCCGGTGCGTTAGATGGTCAAGGCGTGCGGAATGGCGACACGGCCTCTGAAACGGCCGCAGAAGCACACGCGAAAACGCTCAACTCTTTTTAGGCTTGTTCTCGCTGCGCCACTGTGCGTCGAGTTCGGCCAGACGCGCCATCTTGTCGCCGATCTTGCCTTCAAGACCGCGCGGCGTCGGCTCGTACCAATGCGGGTCGCGCATGGTGTCCGGCAGATAGGTCTCGCCGGCCGCGTAGGCATCGGGTTCGTCGTGCGCATAGCGGTATTCGTGACCGTAGCCGAGTTCCTTCATCAGCTTGGTCGGCGCGTTACGCAAATGCACCGGCACGCCGCGCGACTGGTCCTTGCTGACGAAACGGCGCGCCTCGTTGTACGCGTTGTACCCGGCGTTCGATTTCGGTGCGACCGCCAGATAGATGATCGCCTGCGCCAGCGCCAGTTCGCCCTCGGGCGTGCCGAGGCGCTCGTAGGTTTCGGAGGCGTCGAGCGCGATGCGGGCCGCGCGCGGGTCGGCGAGGCCGATGTCTTCCCACGCCATGCGCACAATGCGGCGCGCGAGATAACGCGGGTCCGCGCCACCGTCGAGCATGCGGCAGAACCAGTAGAGCGCGCCGTCCGGGCTGCTGCCGCGCACTGATTTATGCAGCGCGCTGATCTGGTCGTAGAATGCGTCGCCGCCTTTGTCGAAGCGGCGCAGATTCTCGGCGAGCGCGCTGCCGAGCAAGGCGCCGTCGATTTCGGTGCTCTTCTGCTGGGCCGCCGCGCGCGCGACGATTTCCAGGTTGTTCAGCAGCTTGCGGCCATCGCCATCGGCGGAACCGATCAGGGCGTCGCGGGCTTCGTCGGTGAACGTGAGGCCGCCGAGTTCTTTCTGCGCGCGGTCGAGCAGTTCGCGCTGTTCTTCGTCGGTGAGGCTTTTCAGCACGTAGACGGCGGCACGCGAGAGCAATGCGCTATTCACCTCGAACGACGGATTCTCGGTCGTCGCGCCGACGAACACGAACAGCCCCGACTCGACGTGCGGCAAGAACGCATCCTGCTGGCTCTTGTTAAAGCGATGCACTTCGTCGACGAACACGAGTGTCTGATGCCCGTTCGCGCGATGAATCTGCGCGGTCTCCACGGCTTCGCGGATATCCTTCACGCCCGAGAGCACCGCCGACAACGCGATGAACTCGGCATGAAACGCATCGGCCATGAGCCGCGCGAGCGTGGTTTTGCCGACGCCGGGAGGGCCCCAAAGGATCATCGAGTGGGCTTCGCCGGATTCGAAGGCGACCCGCAGCGGCTTGTTCGGGCCGAGCAGGTGCTTCTGGCCGATCACTTCGTCGATATTGCGGGGCCGCAGGCGTTCGGCGAGCGGAACATTGGCACGGGTTTCTTCAAACATGACGTTTTGGGGATAATCTCGGCTTTTCCGGACGCAGTCCGTATGAAGGCGGCGTGCTGCCGGATGGACAAAGCCGGCACGCGGGGGTGCGGGCAACGACCTGCATTATGACAGTGACGGCGCTCGGGCGATGAGCGCGCCGATCAGCCCGTAATCTCGCCGACAGCCTGACAGGCTAACATCGCGCGCGGCTCGGCCGGCAACACCGGCATCGCACGCGAACATACAAGCAATACCAAGAGGAATACGATTAGATGGCTCAAGATCCACTCGTCGGCGACGCCGGCTCCACCTACGCACCGCTCACGCCGGTGCCCGACGCGCGCCGCGCGTTCCGCACCGGCGACGCTTTCGCGCTCTGGTTCTCGCTCGGCATCGGCCTGCTGGTCGCGCAAGCGGGCGCACTGCTGGTGCCGGGGCTGTCGCTGCCGCATGCGTTGCTGGCGATCGTGATCGGCAGCGTGATCGGCGTGGTGCTGCTCGCGCTGGTCGGCATCATCGGTACGGACACCGGCCTTGCCGCGATGTCCTCGCTGCGGCCGACGCTCGGTGTGCGCGGCGCCTCGGTGCCTGCCGTGCTAAACGCGGTGCAACTGGTCGGCTGGGGCTCGTTCGAGGTGATCGTGATGCGAGATTCCGCCGATGCGCTCGCCAAGCAAGCCTTCGGCTTCTCGATGCCGCTGATCTGGACCGTGGTGTTCGGCTTGCTTGCAACGCTGCTGGCGATCAGCGGCCCACTGTCGTTCGTGCGGCGTTTTCTGCGCACGTGGGGCATCTGGCTGCTGCTGGCGGGCGCCGCGTGGCTCTCGTGGAATCTGCTGGCCAAGCATGATCTCGCCGCGCTGATGCGCCGTCCCGGCACCGGCGAGATGTCGTTCGGCGGCGCCATCGATCTGGTGGTCGCGATGCCGCTCTCGTGGCTGCCGCTGATCTCCGACTACACGCGTTTCGGCCGACGCCCGGGCGAGACTTTCCGCGGCACGCTGCTCGGCTATGGCATTGCGAACATCTGGTTTTATGCACTCGGCGCGATCTACGGTCTCGCGGCCGGCGGTGGCGATGCGCTGCTGACCGGCGCGCTGGCGCAAGCAGGCGGCGGCCTCGCCCTGCTGCTGATCCTGATCGACGAAGTGGACAACGCGTTCGCCGATATCCACTCGGCCGCGGTCTCGACCGGCACGTTCTGGACGCGCGCCACTGTGCCGTTGTTGTCGGCGGCATTCGGCGCGTTGTGCACGGCGATCGCCTTGCTTGTGCCGATGGCGAAGTATCAGAACTTCCTGTTGCTGATCGGCTCGGTGTTCGCGCCGCTGTTCGGCGTGGTGCTCGTGGATCACTTCATCGTCCGCAAGCGTCGCATTGAAGCCGCCGTTCTCGGCGATGTGCGCGGCCGTTACGGCTTCTCGGGTGGCTGGCATTTGAGCGCGTTCGCGTCGTGGGCAATCGGGATCGTGTCGTATCAGGCAATCAATCAATGGCTGCCGGATCTGGGCGCTACGTTGCCTTCGCTGGCGATTGGTGCGGTGTGCTATCTGGCGCTGGTGTCGGTCCGGAAGACGGCTTACGCGTAAGCTGAGCAAGCATCACCGCAAGCGTGGCGTTTCATAGGGTCACGCGGGCGCGTCAGCATCGAACGGATATCGTTGAAGCGTTTATCGACGATATGAAGGCCGCGCACCCCGCGCAGGTGCTGGAAGTGGATGACTAGGGGTTCGGCACACCCGGCGCGCCGCGCCATCGGCGACCCATCGGCGACCCATCGGCACTCGATCAGCAATTGAAAAGGCCGCGCTCGATGACGCGGCCTGTCTGCCAATCAAACTGCTACAGCAATCAACTTACCCGTTGATCACGTCCGCACCCTTCGGCACCGTGAACTTGAACGCGTCGGCTGGCAGCGGCGGGTTCTTCTGGATGTTCGAGAAGGTCAGCAGCGTCACGTTACCGAACACATCGTGCAATTCCATCGCCTCAAGATTGCCGTCCTTGAAGCCGATGCCGATGCGCTGAAACTGCGTGTCTTTCGCCTTCGGCGTCAGTTCGAGCCAGTCGATGCCGGCCTTCACGCCTGCATCACGCAGCGTGAAGTTCTTTTCCAGATCGTTGCTGCCGAACAGGATCGCCGCCGGGCTCGCGCCGAGCGCGCCACCGAGGCTGCGCACCGTCACCTGATTCAGATCCTTGTCATACACGTAGAGCTTGTCGCCGTCGGCTTGCAGCAATTGTGCATAAGGCTTCTCGTATTGCCAGATGAACTTGCCGGGACGCGCGAACGTGAACGTGCCGCTCGACGTGCCGGTCTTGCCAGCCGTGGACAGCACGCCACTCGCACCGTTTGCACCCTGCGCCTTGCTCGGCGCACGCACTTCCTGCTGCACGAACGTGCCGCGCGCTGAGTGGACTTGCGCGACGAACGCCTTCAGTTGCTCGGTGCCGCTCGCGAATGCCTGCGATGCAACAAGCATCGACGCACCGATCGCCACACTGCCGACGCCACGCACGATCGTGCGAGCAAGTTGGCCGAAACGGCTGGGTTGAGCACGCTGTCGTGCGTGCTGCTGCGCGAATGACTGCATGGTGTTTTCTCCCTTGATTGAATTTGTTGGGCGGTCACGGCGGCGGGCTTTGGGGGCTGCGACCGCCTGACCGTCGCGGTTAGCTTGAACCGCGAAGCCGAGGGACGCGCCCTCGGCCTTGGGTGACAGCTTAAGCAAGAAGCCTTAAACAGGACTTATGCGCGGGGCCTTATACGCTGCGCTTTGCGGCTGGTTCGGTGCAATAGCCGTAGGGATGGCCTATTCCGCTTCCCGCGCCGGCGCAAGAATTTCGCGATTGCCGTTCGACGACATCGCCGACACCACGCCCGAGTTCTCCATCTGCTCGAGCAGGCGCGCCGCGCGGTTATAGCCGATGCGCAAATGCCGCTGCACCAGCGAGATCGACGCGCGGCGGTTCTTCAGCACCACGTCGACCGCCTGGTCGTATAACGGGTCTGCCTCGCCGTCGCCCGAACCGCTTCCCCCGGCGCCCGCGGAGCCTTCGTCGCCCTCGCCCGTTACGCCGCCTTCGAGAATGCCCTCGATATAGTTCGGTTCGCCCTGCTCCTTGAGCTTGTCGACGACGCGATGCACTTCCTCGTCCGATACGAACGCGCCATGCACACGCACCGGCAAGCCGCTGCCCGGCGGCAGGTACAGCATGTCGCCCATGCCGAGCAGCGATTCCGCGCCCTGCTGGTCGAGAATCGTGCGCGAGTCGATCTTCGACGACACCTGGAACGCCATCCGCGTCGGCACGTTGGCCTTGATCAGACCGGTAATCACGTCGACCGACGGACGCTGTGTCGCCAGAATCAGGTGGATGCCCGCCGCGCGCGCTTTCTGCGCGATCCGCGCGATCAGCTCTTCGACCTTCTTGCCGACCACCATCATCAGATCGGCCAATTCGTCGATCACGACGACGATGTTCGGCAGGCGCGACAGCGGCTCCGGATCGTCCGGCGTCAGGCTGAACGGATTCGGCAGCTTCTCTTCGCGCTTAGCGGCTTCGTCGATCTTGTTGTTGTAACCGGCGAGGTTACGCACGCCGAGCTTGCTCATCAGCTTGTAGCGGCGCTCCATTTCGGCCACCGCCCAATTGAGCGCATGTCCCGCCTGGCGCATGTCCGTCACCACCGGACAGAGCAGATGCGGAATGCCTTCGTAGACGCTCATTTCGAGCATCTTCGGATCGATCAGGATCATGCGGACCTGGTCGGCGCTTGCCTTGTAGAGCAGCGACAGGATCATCGCGTTGATACCCACCGACTTGCCCGAACCGGTCGTACCGGCCACCAGCAAGTGCGGCATTTTCGCGAGGTCGGCGCACACCGGCTTGCCGCCGATGTCCTTGCCGAGGCCCATGGTGAGCGGCGAAGCCGCGTCCGCATACACCGCCGAACCGAGAATCTCCGAGAGACTGACGGTCTGACGGCGCTGGTTCGGCAACTCCAGCGCCATGAAATTCTTGCCCGGAATCGTTTCGACCACGCGAATCGACACCAGCGACAGCGAACGCGCCAGATCTTTCGCCAGACCGACAATCTGGCTGCCCTTCACGCCGGTGGCCGGCTCGATTTCGTAACGCGTGACGACCGGGCCCGGATACGCGGCGACCACGCTCACCTCGACGCCGAAGTCCTTGAGCTTTTTCTCGATCAGACGCGAGGTGAATTCGAGCGTATCGGCGGAAATGGTTTCCTGCGCAGCGGGCGCCGCGTCGAGCAGCGAGATCGGCGGCAAGGTGGAGTCGCCCGGCAGGTCTGTGAACAGCGGCACTTGCCGCTCTTTCTCGACACGCTCCGACTTGGCGGGCGTGACGACCGGCGGCACGATCATGACCGGCTCGTGCTCCTCGATCCGCACGCGGCCCTTTTCGACCTTGCCTTCGCGCTTGACGGCGGCGGCTTCGCCCAATTTACGGTCGCGGCCGGCCTCGCGGCGCAGCTTGGCGAACGTGACCGCGGAAATGATCGATTCACCGACCTTTTCCGACACCGACAGCCACGAAAAACGGAAATACAGGGACAAACCAATGCCGAGCACGATCAGCAGGGCCAACGTACCGCCCGTGAAGCCGAGTGCATGGGACACCCCGCGCGCGACCGCCTCGCCGATCACGCCGCCCGGCGCACGCGGCAACTGCACTTTCAGCGACCACATGCGCAGCGCTTCGATACCGTCGCAGGCGAGCAACACCAGCATGAACGCGAACGCGTCCGCGAGCCAGCCGGCATCGCGCGGCGCGTCGTCCTCGAGTTCCTCGTTACGGGTAATGCGGCGGTAATTGGCGGAGATATGGCGGCCGAGCAGCACGATCCACCAGTAGGCGGACAGACCGAACAGCAGCAGCAGGATGTCGGACGTCCACGCGCCGACGCGGCCCGCCCAGTTGGCGATGTGATCGACCTGCGCGGCATGCGTCCAGCTCGGATCGTGCCGGCTGTAGCTGACGAGCGCCATGAGCAGGAACACGCCGAGCGCGACCTGCAAGATCCAGCGGATTTCGGTGAAGAGGCGCGACATGCGGTGCGGCAATGCCTGCGCGCTCGCGGAATAGGGAGCTTTTGCCATTGATCCTGTTGCTTGTGTGGCCGATTTGCTGCCAGAGTCGCGGCCCGAAGCGGCGCCCACGGCGGCTCCGGACCCGGTCCCGGCTGCCGGGTCCATCGATGCGGCCTATTGTAAACGCAGTGCCTCACGCAAGGCTGTAAATGACGGTAACTTAGCCGATTGGCCTCACGAAAGGCTGCCGAAGCCCGCGGCAACGCTATCGCCACGATCGGAAAGCTTCATGGAGCAGGCCGGCGTGCCGCCCTTTATAATGCCGCTCTGATACCCATCTATAGTTTCAGCTCAAGTCGCGCGGCCTCGCATGGGCGAGCCGGGCGCCGTAAAAGGATTCGATCATGCCCGCAACTTCCACGAAACACGCCAAAGTTCTGATTCTCGGCTCCGGCCCCGCCGGCTACACGGCGGCGGTCTACGCGGCACGCGCCAACCTGTCGCCGGTACTCGTCACGGGTCTGGCCCAGGGCGGCCAGCTGATGACCACGACCGACGTCGAAAACTGGCCAGCTGACGCTCATGGCGTGCAAGGCCCGGAACTGATGGGGCGCTTTCTGGAGCACGCCGAGCGCTTCAACACGGAAATCATTTTCGACCACATCCATACGGCCAAGCTGGATGAGAAACCGATCCGCCTGATCGGCGATTCGGGCGAATACACCTGCGATTCCCTGATCATCTCGACCGGCGCATCGGCGCAGTATCTCGGCCTGCCGTCTGAAGAATTGTTCATGGGCAAAGGCGTGTCGGCTTGCGCCACCTGCGACGGCTTCTTCTACAAGCAACAACATGTGGCCGTGATCGGCGGCGGCAATACCGCAGTCGAGGAAGCCCTCTATCTTTCCGGCATCGCCAAGAAAGTGACGGTGATCCATCGCCGCGACAAGTTCCGCGCCGAACCGATCCTGATCGATCGTCTGCTGGCGAAGGAAAAGGAAGGCGTGGTCGAGATCAAGTGGAACAGCACGCTCGACGAAGTGACGGGCGACCAGTCCGGCGTGACGGGTCTGCGCATCAAGAACACCAAAACCGGCGACACCACGGACATCGCACTGCAAGGCATCTTCGTCGCGATCGGCCACAAGCCGAACACGGACATTTTCGAAGGCCAACTGGAGATGAAGAACGGCTACATCATCACCAAGGGTGGCCTGAACGGTTTCGCAACGGCAACCAGCGTGCCGGGCGTGTTCGCAGCGGGCGACGTACAAGACCACGTCTATCGTCAGGCGATCACCAGCGCAGGCACGGGCTGCATGGCCGCACTCGACGCGCAACGCTATCTGGAAACCCTCGACGAGATCGGCGAGCACGTGATGAGCGCGGAAGCCGAGCGTTAAGCATCCCGGGAATCTGCGAGGGTAAGCACGACGGTAAAATGGCGGCTGGGCATGGCCTGGCCGCTTGCTTGAAAGAAGGCCGCGGCTGAGAAGCCAGCGGCCTTTTTTGTGTCGTTCCGGCGCGAGGCTGGCGTCGTTCTGCGCCCTTGCGTGTACGCTTGCCCGGCCCCACGGCCAGGCGTTGCGATGCGCCGTGGCCGGTTTCGGCGCCGCAACCGGCGTCGCGCGTTCGATCTACTTTTCTGCGTGTATTACTGATATGCCGAAGAATCAGCCCCACCCTAGCGAACCGAAGCGCGCACGTGCCGTTGCCAGGCCCGCGCCCGAGACGGCCGCACCCGTGGTCAAACCGAAGATCGAGCCGGCTGCGGGTCTAGCCGGGCTTGGCGCCTTGCGCGATGCGTTAAAGGGCGACACGCAACGGCGTGAGCGCGAACGTGTGGCGGCAGTGGCAGCGCAGCGCGAAGCGTCGGCGGATGCCGATCTGTTTCGCCGCGAGATCGGCGCAGTTGCACCGCTGGCTGTCCCGCAACGCGCCAGCTTGCCGCGCAATCCCCCGTCGCCGCTGCCGGTGCAAACCAAACTCGACGAAGAAGCCGTGCTGCACGAAGCGATCTCCGACGAGTTCGATCCCGAGATCCTGCTCGACACCGACGAAACGCTGTCCTACTGCCGGCCCGGCATCAGCCAGGAGGTCGTGCGCAAACTGCGGCGTGGCGATTGGATCGTGCAGGCGCAAATCGATCTGCACGGCATGCGTCGCGAGGAGGCGCGCGAGGCGTTGGCCGAGTTCATTCGTGAATCGGTCAAGCGTGGCCAGCGGTGTTTGCGCGTCATTCACGGCAAGGGCCTGGGATCGATCGGTAAAGAACCTGTCCTTAAGGGCAAGGTGCGCGCGTGGCTCGTGCAAAAGTCCGAGGTCATCGCCTTCTGTCAGGCGCGTGCCCATGACGGCGGCGCGGGTGCGGTGGTCGTGCTGCTGCAGCCGGGGACATTGCCGGTTTCCCCCAAATACTGACGGAGTCCCGGTGATCCATCCGAGGCTGGCGCTGACCATCATGGAGGCGCTGGCTCTTTTCGCGTACGCGATTTCGGGGTTTATCGAAGCCAGGACCCGCCGGCTCGATGCGGTAGGGACCTTTCTCGTGGCGATCGCGACGGCGTTCGGCGGCGGGACGTTGCGCGACGTGCTGCTCGAACGGCGGCCCTTCTACTGGGTCGAACACCAGGCTTATCTGATCGCGATTTTCGTGATGTCGTTGTTCGCGCCGACGCTATTGAAAATGACGTCGCGCCTGCTCTCCGAACGGGTCTTGCTGGTGGCCGATGCCGTGGGACTCGGCTTGTTCAGTATTTCCGGCACGTCGATCGCGCACGACGCGCAGATGCCGTGGTTCACGTCGGTGATGATGGGAGTGTTGACGGGCGTATTCGGCGGCGTGATCCGCGACGTGCTGTGCAACGAGGTGCCGCTGATTTTGCGCGACTCGCGGCCCTATGCGACATGCGCTTTTGTGGGGTGTTGGCTGTACGTGCTGCTGGACTACATGAACGTCGATACGGTGTACAGCGTGTTGATCGCCACCGCCTTCATCCTGCTGGCGAGACTGGTGACGTTCAGGTTCAACGTGCGCCTGCCTCACTAAGCTTGCTTCAATGAGCTTGCTTCACTAAGCCTGCATCAATGGGCTTGCTTCGCCAGGCATGCTTCACCAAACTAGCCCCATTAAAAGCGCGCCGCCTGGCGCCAGGTGGCGCGCGCTTTTAAGCCGCCTTACTTGTTGGTCGCCAACGCCCCTGCACTCTTCGAACCGCCAAACAGCGCCGTCAGGTAGTTGGAATTGTTGTTCATCGTCGCCATCAACGTGTTGAGCGCGGTGAACTGATTCTGGTACTGCTTCGTCAACGCCGCGCTGTAGTTGGCGAGCGTGGTCTGCTGCGCCGTGATGCTCTTCAGGTCGGCATTCAGCGCCGTGCTACGGGTGTCGATGATGCCGCCCGTCTTCACGAAGTCGGTAATGCTCTTGTTCAATTTGACGCCAAGGCCGTTGGTCGAATTGAACAACGTGGCGATCTGCGCCGGGCTGTTGGTGAGCGCCGCAGTCAGCTTCTTGTTATCGATCACCAGGGTGCCGTCCGCCGGATCGCCCTTCAGCGAAATGCCGATCGAAGCGAGCCCCACCGCTGACGTCCCCGTGCCGACGCCGCCGCCGATGATCGACGCCAACGTGTTCTTGATCGTCGTCAGCGTCGAGTCGCCGAGCAGCGCGCCGGCGGTCTTCGACGACTTGTCGTACGAGGACAGCGAGTTGATGGTCGTGACGACGGTGTTGTAGAGATTGGCGAAGTTGGTGATGGCCGTATTCTGCGCGGCCGTGTCCGACGCGATCGTCAGCGTCTGCGTGGTGCCGACCGCGGCGCTCGACAGATTCAGCGTGACGCCGGAAATCGCCGAGGTGACCGCGTTGCTGGAACTACTCGCCTCAATCCCGCCGACGGTGAATAGCGCGTCCTGAGCGGCCTCGCTTTGCCGCCAGGCCTTGTTGGAATCCGACGACACGATCGAAGACGCCGCACCGTTCGCACCAGGCGTCGAGGTCACGCCGAGGCTCGACAGGCCATTGTCGTCCTGGAGCTCGCCCGTGGACACGTTGATCGTGTTGGTCGCGCCGGTGGTGGTCGAGCGCAGCACCAGGTGGGCGCCGCCCGTGCCGGTCACGATCGTGGCCGTAACGCCCGGATTGTTGCCCGCTTTGTTGATCGCGTTGGCAATACCCGTCAACGTGTTGTTGGTGCTGTCGACCGTGACATCCATCGACTTGCCGCCGACCTCGATAGTCAGCTTGCCGGTGCCCAGCTTGGCGGTGGCGTCGAACGCCGCCGACGACAGACTCTGCGACGCGGCGATTTGCTTGACGTCGATCGTGTAGCTGCCGGCGACCGCGCCGGCACCGGCCTTCGGGTCCATACCCTTGCCGCTCGCGGTGGCCCCGAAGGTCGACAGGGTGGTTCCGTCCGAGAGACTCTTGATCGCCGCCTGCAATGCGCTCAACGCGGAGCTCAGGGCGCCGTAAGCCGACAGAACGGTGCTATCGCTCGTCTGTTTGGCCTTCAGCGCCGCCGTCTGACCGGCCGTCTTCGCATTCACAAGGGCCGACACCAGCGATGCCACGTCCATGGTCGAATTACCGGTGGAACCGCTGATAATCGATTGCGCCGCTTGCTGCAACTGGCTCTGCGCGTTGGAGGTCGCGCTATTCACAGACGTAGTGGTGATCGATGACATGCAAAAGGCTCCGTGCGTCGAGTTATTCGTTATTTCTGGTGTGACGCCCCGGGCCCGTTCAGTTGCGCCATGTGTCCGGTCGCATCGGCGTCTCTTACAAAGTTTTCAAATGTTACACCACATTTCTTCAACCATTTGTGACGTTTCTCCGGAAATGGTCCGGCGCGATCTAAATCGCATGCGTCTTGGCGGAAAAACGAGCGTTTTGCGCTCAATCACCGACGTGGTACGGCGCGGCACCACTTTCTGAAGAAATAGGGTCGCCCGAAGTCATGGCGCGTCCGGGCGCTTGCAACCCGGCGGTGCGCCGTCGCTGGAAACACGCGACGCACCGCCGTCACTCCGTCAGCGCTTACTGCAGGAGCTTCAGCACTTGCTGCGGGTTCGAGTTAGCTTGCGCCAACACCGAGATACCCGCTTGTTGCAGCACTTGCGCCTTGCTCAGGTTGGCCGTTTCTTGTGCGAAGTTGGCGTCCGTGATTTGCGACTGTGCCGACGACAGGTCGGTCGATTCGGCTTGCTGCGACGTGGCGATCGCGGTGAAGCGGTTTTGCGCCGCACCCAGCGTTGCCTGCAGGTTGTTCACCATCTGCAGCGCATTGTCGATCGAGACCATGGCCTGGTTTGCGCCCGTGATCGTGCCGATGTTCAGGCCCGAAACGGTCGGCGGCGCGTTGATCGCGTTGATCTGGTTGACGCTGGCGATTGCCGTCGTGGAGGCGGCGCCGGTCGTCGGCAGCGCTGCGGCGGCAAGCGCCAGCGTGGTGACGGCTGTGCCCGTGCCCGAAGCCGTGCCCGAACTGAAGATCGCGGTTGCGACGCCCGACGCGATTGCCGTGTTGTTCTGGTCGGTGAACGTGTAGCCGCCCTGGCCGTCCGACAGCACGTTGATCGACGTGATCGTCGCGCCGGCGCTCGTGTAAGCGCCCGAAGCATTCAGGCTCACCGCAATCGTGCCGACGGTTTGCCCCGTTTGGACCAGGCCGCCACCGATCTGTGCAGCCGACATCGACTGGCTCAGGTTCAGGCTGATCGTCTGGCCGACGTTCGCACCGACCTGGAACGTCACCGTACCTGCCGTGCCGTTCAGAATGTTCGTGCCGTTGTACGTTGTTTGCGATGCGATACGGTTCACTTCCGAGATCTGCGCCGACACTTCCTTCTGCAAAGCGGCCTGGTCGCTCGCCGACAGCGTGCCGGTCGATGCTTGCACGGCCAGCTGGCGGATACGTTGCAGGCTGGACGTCAGCGACGACAGTGCGCTCGATGCGGTTTGAATCATCGACACGCCGTCGTTGGCATTCGACACGCCCTGGTTCAGGCCGTTGATCTGCGTTTGCATACGCGTCGCGATCGCCAGACCTGCTGCATCGTCAGCTGCGCTGCTGATGCGCTTACCCGACGACAGGCGCGTGATGGCTTGCGAGAGGGCGCTTTGCGAGCCATTGAGGTTCTGCTGCGCAACTAGCGAATTGATATTGCTATTGATTCCGAGCATGGAAGATCTCTCAAATAAGCATTGGATTTATTACCGACATCGGCAACGGTGAAGACATTCACTGATGTTCACCGCATCAGGATTGACGGCCTGAGAAAAATAAACTTGATAGATCTGCCAAGCTTCAGCTTCAATATATTTTGTCGAGTTTTGTGTAGTCTTTATGCATTACATTTGTGATCCTAACTAATTGAGTCGGCATAAATGAATCGGCACTTCGTGCTCGACATCGCGAGCCAGCGTACTGGCTCGAGAACGTATTGGAGGTCGTCTTCGTGGCCCACATGGCGGTCACGAAGAAAACCTGCTGACGATAAACGCCCATCACCCGGCGCGAATATCGCGCCGGTTTCATGAATACTCCGTCTGCGACAGCGTCGCGATGGTTTAAAGGTTCATCAAAGTCTGGTCGACCGTCTTTTGCGTCTTGATCGTCTGCGCGTTCGCCTGATAGTTGCGTTGCGCGGTAATCATCTTCACCAGTTCGCTTGTCAGATCGACGTTCGAGTTTTCCACCGCCCCGCCTTGCAGCACGCCGTGGTTGGTCGAGCCTGGCGCGGAGATCTGCGCGACGCCCGACTGAGAGGTCTGCTGAAACGCGTTGTTGCCCAGATTCACGAGACCGTTCTGATTCGAGAAGTTCGCGAGCACGATCTGCCCGAGCGCCGCGGTTTGCTGGTTCGAATAGTTGCCGTTCAGCGTGCCGTCGGCGCCAATCGTGAAGCCCGTCAGCGTGCCGGCTGCGTAGCCGTCGGGCTGCAGCGAGTTCACACCGTTCTTGCCGCCGTACTGCGTCGTGCCCGCAATGTTGAGCGCCAAGTTCTGCGGCGTCGACGAACCGTCCGTGGTCGGAATGCCGAAGTTGAAGACGAACGGCGTGGTGGTGGCGACGCCGTTCTTGTCGGTGGTGCCGAGCAGCGTGCCCGACGAATTGAAGTTCGCGTGACCGATCAGTTGCGCGGCGCCGGTCGAGGGCCCCGCGTAGACATCCCACGTGCCCGCCGCGGTTTTGGTGAAGTACATATTGACCGTCTGCGAGCCGCCTAGCGAGTCGTAAGCCGTCGTGCTGGTCGAATAGTTGTACGTCGTATTGGTGTTCTGGTTGAACGCGATCGGCGTCGGCGCGATCGTGTAGCTGTCGTTGACGGCCGGCGTGCCGTTGAACGTGATGGTCTGGCCATTGCCGAGCGGGATCGCCGTACCGGACGTGTACGTGCCGGCAGTCGACGTGCCGAGCGTATTGTCCGTCACGGTGTAGGCAGTCGCGCTCGTGAACTTGACGGTGTAGTTGTCGTTGTTCGTGCCCGAAGCGGGATGCGTGATGGTCGCCCCGGGTGTCGTGAGCATGCCGGTGTTGGCGCCGGCCTTCACGGTCGGCGTGCCGAGCATCAGCTTGTCCTGCGCGTTCAGGTTCAGGCCGGCAACAATTTTGGTCGTCGCTTGCGGCGCAATGTTCGCGGTCGGCACGCTGAGCGGTACGGTTTGCGCGGTGTTGATGACGCCCGCGGCGCTCGCGCCGTAGCCCATCAGTTGCAGGCCTTGCGCGTTGGTGATGAAGCCGTTCTTGTCGAGCTGGAACACGCCATTGCGCGAATACACCTGCGAGCCGTTATTCGACAGTTGGAAGAAACCGTTGCCGTTGATCGCGACGTTGAGCGCCTGGTTGGTGCTGCTGATCGTGCCTTGCGAGAACTGCTGCTGCACTTCGGAGAGCTTCGTACCGATACCAACCTGATTGCTTACCGCGGTCGCCACGGAATTGGCGTACATGTCCGCGAATTGCGCAGCGCCGCTCTTGAAGCCAACCGTATGCGAGTTGGCAACGTTGTTGCCGATCACGTCGAGATCCTGCGACGCTGCCGACACTCCGCTCAAACCTTGCTGGTACCCCATCGTGGTCTCCGTTCTGGACAATCGTTACTCAGTGGCTTTAATTGGAAGATGCGCTGCTGTCATTGCGACGCACAACCGCCGGCAATCTCAGTTGCTATTTATGTGCGATGTCGTTGAGACTGGATCTGGTGCGGCGCGATTTCCCCGTATTCGCCCCATCCGCATCCTTACAATTGTTTCAAATGTTACGCCATATTTCCATGAAATATTGTGAAGATTTGTCGTAGGAATACCGCGCCTCAAGCCCGTGCTGGTTTTTTAGGCAGGTCCGTTCGATTACCGCGCGCCGCCACCGCGGCTTGATGCCCGCGTTTGTCGATTTCTGTTGCTGCCGTTCGTCGTCGGGTAAACGGCCCCCTCGGGCCGTCATTGCGCCACAGCGCGCCCAGCAACCGTCCAAGGTGACCACGATGACCCTGAAGCTTTATGCCCACCCCTTCTCCTCGTACTGTCAGAAGGTCCTGACCGCGCTATACGAAAACGGTACGCCGTTCGAACTACGCAAGCTGTCGCACGACGACGCACAGGTCATCGCGGAGCTCGCCGCACTCTGGCCGATCAAGCGATTTCCCGTGCTGGTCGACGGCAGCCGGACCGTGCCGGAGGCGAGCATCATCATCGAATATCTCGGCTTGTATCACCCGGGACCGGTGCCGCTCCTGCCGGCCGATGCCCGCGCCGCGCTGGAAGTGCGCAGCATGGATCGCTTTTTCGACAACTACATCTCGACGCCGCAGCAAAAGATCGTGTACGACAGCATGCGCGCCGAGCCGGAGCGTGACCCGCGCGCCGTGGCGGAGGCCCGCGACATGCTCGACACCGCCTACGGCTGGCTCGACAAGGTGATGGCCGGGCGCGAATGGGCGGCTGGCGATACCTTCAGCCTCGCCGATTGCGGCGCCGCGCCGTTCCTGTTCTATGCCGACTGGACGCATCGCATCGGCCCGGCTTTTGAGCACGTGCTCTCCTACCGCAAGCGCCTGCTGGCCCGGCCATCGTTCGCACGCGCGGTCGACGAAGCGCGCCCGTACCGCCCGCTGTTCCCGCTCGGCGCGCCCGACCGGGATTGAACGCACTGACCCGGCACTGTCCGGTGAATCCACCGGCAGACGCGCGGGGCAAGCGGGTGGCCCGCTTGCGTGCCCGCGCCCATCGCGACAACACGATTTCCACCCTATACACTTCACTTCGAAACCCACTTCCGCCCATTACTTACAAAAGGCAAAACATGGACCGTTTCGAAGCGATGGAGATATTTACGCGTGTGGTCGAAGCGAACAGCTTCACCAAAGTATCTGAATCGCTCGACCTGCCCCGCGCCAAAGTCAGCCGCACGATTCAGGCGCTGGAAGAACACGTCGGCGTGCGGCTCCTGAACCGTTCGACGCGGCAGGTCAGCGTCACCGAAGACGGCGCGCTGTTTTACGACCGCTGCGTGCGCATCCTCGCGGAAGTCGCCGATGCCGAATCGTCGCTGTCGAACAAGCGCGAGAATCCGAGCGGCACGATCCGCGTCGATACGTCCGGCACGCTCGCCCGTGCGCTGCTGCTGCCCGCGCTCGACGATTTCTACCGGCAATACCCCGAGATCGACGTGCGGCTCGGGCTGGCGGATCGCAATATCGATCTGATTCAGGACGGGGTGGATTGCGTGATCCGCATGGGCACGCCGGAGGAGTCGAGTCTCGTCGCGCGGCACATCGGCCAGGCGCGGATCGTGACCTGCGCGTCGCCCGCCTATCTGGAGAAATACGGCACGCCGACCACGCTCGAAGAGCTCAGCGAGCATCGCGCGGTCAACTACGTTTCCGCGCGTAGCGGCAAGACCTTCCCGTTCGAGTACCAGGTGGACGGCGAGATCGTCAAGGTCACGTTGAAGAGCGTGCTCGCGGTGAACGACGGCAGCGTTTATATCGGCGCGAGCGCGCTCGGCCACGGCATCATCCAGCCGTCGCGCTTCATGGTCGCGGATCTGATCGCGCAAGGCGCGCTCAAGGAAATCCTCACGACCTACACGACCCCTGGCACGCCGCTATCTATTTTGTACGCGCATCGCCGCAATCTGAGTTCACGGCTTCGTGCCTTCACCGAGTGGGTCACCGAACTGGCGCGGAACAATCCGGATCTGCGCATCACGAACACCTGAACGCCACGGCGCAGGGACGACACGGGCCTTGCGCAAAGAGCGCTAGCAAACAACAAAAGAAAGCCCCATGCGCTTCGCAACGCATGGGGCTTTTTTCAACTCGAATGGCTCAGCGAATAATTCGCCTCAGGCAATCCGCTCTTCATTAGTCGGATCGAACAACACCGCCTTCGACGCGTCGAACAGCAAGGTCGTCGTCGACAAGGGCTGCGGATTCGAAGCCGGGTGTACGCGGCTCACAATGCGCTTGCCGTTCACCTGCGCGAACACCAGCGTGTCCGGACCGGTCGGCTCGATCACGTCGACATTCACGTCGATCGCCTGCAGGTTCGCGTGGTCGCCATGCGCACCGCGTGCGTCCGTGATCCGCTCCGGGCGCAAGCCGAGAATCACTTCGCGCCCAATGTGCGACTTCACCTTCGCCGAATCGAACGGCAGATTCAACACATTGCGCGCCGTGCCCGTATCCAGTTCGATGCCGACGCCAGAGCCCTGCTCCACCAGCTTGCCCTGGATAAAGTTCATCGGCGGCGCGCCGATGAAGCCGGCCACGAACAGATTCGCCGGCGAGTCGTAGATTTCTTGCGGTGCGCCAAACTGCTGGACGATGCCGTCTTTCATCACCGCGATGCGGTCGCCGAGCGTCATCGCTTCGATCTGATCGTGCGTCACATAGACGATCGTCGTGCCGAGGCGTTGATGCAGCAGCTTGATTTCCGAACGCATCTCGATCCGCAGCTTCGCGTCGAGGTTCGACAGCGGTTCGTCGAACAGGAACATCACCGGATCGCGCGCGAGCGCACGGCCCATGGCCACACGCTGACGCTGACCACCGGAGAGCTGACCCGGCTTGCGGTCCAGCAAGTGCGTGATCTGCAGCGTGTTCGACACGCGGTCGACGATCTGCGCCTGCTCCTGCTTCGGCACCTTGCGGATACCCAGGCCGAACGAGATGTTCTCGCGCACCGTCATCGAGGGATACAGTGCATACGACTGGAACACCATCGCGATGTCGCGATCTTTCGGCGAGAGGTTGTTGACCGTCTTGCCGTCGATCTGGATCTCGCCCTTGGTCACGGTTTCGAGGCCGGCGATCATGTTGAGCAGCGTCGATTTCCCGCAGCCCGAGCCGCCCACGAGAATCAGGAACTGGCCGTCTTCGATGTCGATGTTGACACCCTTCAGGACCGGCACCCCGTTCGGGTAAGTCTTGTACACGTCACGGATGGAAAGGCTTGCCATGCTGTGAATCCTCTTGTCTCTGGTACTGCTTGAAAACTCTGGTCGGATGACGGCGGCGCACGATCAACGACGCCCCGCCGCGATGCGTAGGGTTAGCCCCGGGTTTAGCCCTTCACTGCGCCCGCTGTCAGGCCGCGTACGAAATAGCGTCCCGCGACGATATAGACGAGCAAGGTCGGCAGTGCCGCGATGATCGCGCCAGCCATATCCACGTTGTATTCCTTCACGCCGGTCGAGGTGTTCACGAGGTTATTCAGCGCCACCGTGATCGGCATCGAATCGACACCGGAGAACACAATCCCGAACAGGAAGTCATTCCAGATCTGCGTGAATTGCCAGATCAGGCACACCATGAAAATCGGCAGCGACACCGGCATCAGAATCTTCGTGAAGATCGTGAAGAACCCCGCACCGTCGATCCGCGCGGCCTTCACGAGTTCAGCCGGAATGCTCACGTAGAAGTTGCGGAAGAACATCGTGGTGAAGGCGATACCGTAGATCACGTGCACCACCACCAGACCGGTGATCGAATTCGACAGGCCGAGCAAGCCTTCGAAGCGTGCCATCGGCAGCAGGATCGCCTGGAACGGAATGAAGCAGCCGACCAGGATCATCGTGAAGATCGGATCCGCGCCACGGAAGCGCCAGTGCGTGAGGACGTAACCGTTGAACGCGCCGATAATCGACGAGATCAGCACGGCCGGAATCACCATCCGTACCGAGTTCATGAAGAACGGCTGCATACCGTCGCAGCGCACCCCGGTACACGCACCGCTCCAGGCCTTGATCCACGGATCGATGGTCCAGTGCGTCGGCGGCGTGAGCAGGTTGCCGGTGCGCAGCTGATCGATGTCCTTGAACGACGTGGACAGCATCACGTACAGCGGGAACAGGAAATACAGGGCGAACAGAATCAAGGCCGCATAAATGACGGCACGGCTGATCGTCATCTTAGGCTGCATTGCGCGTGCTCCTCGATTCCAGATACATCAGCGGCACGAGCACGGCCACAACGGTGGCGAGCATCATCATCGACGATGCCGCGCCGACGCCCAGCTGCCCGCGGTTGAACGAAAACGTGTACATGAAAATAGCCGGCAGCGATGAAGACGTACCCGGACCGCCCGCGGTCAACGCGACGACCAGGTCGAAGGTCTTGATCGTGATGTGGCAGAGAATCAGCAGCACGGAGAAGAACACCGGGCGCATGCTCGGAATCACGATCTTGCGATAGATGGTCGGCAAGCCCGCGCCGTCCATCTGCGCGGCCTTGAAGATTTCCCCGTCGACGCCGCGCAAGCCCGCGAGGAACAGCGCCATCACGAAGCCGGTGGACTGCCACACGGCTGCGATCACGACGCAGAAAATCGCCTTGTCGGGGTCGCCGAGCCAGCTGAACGAGAAGCTCGTCCAGCCCCAGTCGTGAAACACTTTTTCGAGGCCGACGCTCGGCGTCATGATCCATTGCCACGCCGTACCCGTCACGATGAACGAAAGCGCCATCGGGTACAGGAACACGGCGCGTAGCGCGCCTTCATTGCGGATCTGCTGATCGAGCAGGATCGCGAGGAACAGACCGAGGCCGATACAGATACCGATAAACGGAATGCCGAACCAGCCGAGGTTGGCAGCCGAGGTCCAGAACACATCGTTATCGAACAGTTCGCGATAACGATCGAGACCGACAAAATCATAACGCGGCATCAGTCGCGAATTCGACAGCGACAGAAAGCCGGTAATAGCGATGAAGCCATACACGAAGATCAGGCTGATCACGACGCTGGGTGCGAGCACCAGCTTCGGAATCCAGCGATCGGCAAGGGCCGCCATCGGCGACGTGCGGCGGGTCACGGTGGCCGTTTTCCCGTTTCCGCTGATAGAAGCAGTCACTACTCGACTCCTGCTGAAACTGTACCGCCGGTGCGCTCACGCATGGAACACGCAAGGCCGGAACGGCATAGGTGTGACTCGATGAAACCAGGGGTGAAGTCTCTCGCCCTAAGTAGCGCAACGGCTGCAAGCAATCCGAAGAACGCGCCCGGCACCCACGAAGGGAACCGCCAGGCGCGCAGCTTCGCTTACGTCGCTTACTTGGTCTTCGCAGCCTTCGCGAGCGCGGCAACCGCGGTCTTCGAATCTTGCTGCGAGTTCATGAACTTCGTGACCACGTCCGAGATCGCGCCGGCTGCTGCATCCGGTTGCGCCATGCCGTGTGCCAGCGAAGGCACATAGCCGCCCGACTTGATCGCCACTTGTTCATCCGCGTACGACTTCTTCGCGCAGTCGTCGAACTTGGCCATCGACACGCCCAGACGAACCGGGATTGAGCCCTTGTTCAGGCTGAACTGTTCCTGGAAGTCCGGCGACATGATCGTCTTGGCCAGTGCCAACTGACCCGGCGTTGCGCCCGTCTGGCCCTTCTGCTGGAAGAACACGAACGAGTCGACGTTGAACGTGTAGGCCTTTTCCGTGCCGGGCACCGCGGCGCAGATGTAGTCCGAGCCAGCCTTCTTGCCGGCGTTGGCGAATTCACCCTTCGCCCAGTCGCCCATGAACTGCATGCCGGCCTTGCCATTGATCACCATGGCCGTGGCCAGGTTCCAGTCACGGCCCGTACGGCCCGCGTCGAAGTAGCCCTGGATCTTGCGGACCGTGTCGAACACGCCGACCATCTGGTCCGACGTCAGCGTCTTCTCGTCGAGGTCGACCAGCGCCTTCTTGTAGAAGGCCGGCCCTTGCGACAGCACGACGTCTTCCCACAGCGTCAGGTCTTGCCACGGCTGACCGCCCATCGCGATCGGCTGGATGCCCGCGGCCTTCATCTTGTCGGCCACCGCGAAGAACTCAGGCCACGTGGTCGGCACCTTGCCGCCTGCCTTGTCCAGCGCTGCCTTGTTGATGTACAGCCAGTTCACGCGGTGCACCGAGAACGGTGCAGCAACGTAATGACCGTCTGCGTGCATGATCTTGTCGATTTCCGGCGGCAGGTTCTTCTTCCAGTCGCCTGCTGCAGCGTCGATCGGCACCAGCACACCTTGCGAAGCCCAGTCCTGGATCAGCGGACCCTTGATCTGCGCAGCGCTCGGTGCATTGCCCGAGATCACCTGCGTCTTGAGTGCCGTCATGGCGGCCGCACCTGCGCCGCCAGCAACCGCGAAGTCCTTCCACGTGTAACCCTGCTTCGTCATGTCGTCCTTGAGGACGCCGACAGCTTTCGATTCGCCGCCCGAAGTCCACCAGTGCAACACTTCGATCGACTCGGCAGCTTGCACAGCCGAGACGCCACACATCAGACCCGCGGCGCACAAAGCGCCCATGATCGCGCGAAATTTCATTGCTTATCTCCTCCAGACACCTGAACAAAAAACAAATGGCCCCTGATGTCGCCAGGGTGCTGTGGTTGGTTCAAACAGGCAAAACACTGGGCGATCGAGCACGGTCAGGCGCATGCCTAAGGCATGTGCAGACGGACCGCTATTCGGCCGCTGGAAGCTCAAGAGATGAGTGGATCGGGATGCAACTGACTGTCTCCTCTTTTGATTTTTGCCTGCCCGCGTCGCGCGCGGCAGACTCGAGGTGCCTCACACGTTAACCCTGACACCAGACCCGCCTTCCGGCTTTCCGTAACGACCGCCGGGGGCATGCTGGCACGTGTCCGCACGCAATGTCCGTTAACATGGAGGGGACGCCTGCCGATTCGGAAAAACGCGCTTCCAGCCTCACAGCGCACGCTTTTTTCATCGAATTAGCGCTACCTCTTGATTTGGATTGTAGTTAAACTACAATTCAGTGTCAAAAATTATTTTATCGGACTACGGTCGCCCTTTTCGGTCCCGACGGCGGCCCCAGGATATCGACGGAGACTCATGCAAACCGACTCAAGCTTCACCTTCGTTCTCTTCGGCGGAACCGGCGATCTGTCGATGCGCAAGATCCTGCCGGCACTGTTTGAAGCGCACCGTGCAGGTGGCATGCTGGCCGACAGCGGCAAGATCGTCGCGGTGGCGCGGCATGTGGCCGATCGGGCGGCCTACATTGACTGGGTCAATGAGCACGTCAAGCCGCACGTATCGAAGAACGGTGTGGATGAAACCGCATGGGCGAGCTTCCTCGACCGTATCGAGTTCGTGAAGATCGACCTCGGCAACCCCGAAGACTTCACGCTGCTGCGCGACGCCTTGAGCGGACGGCCTGGCATCCGCGTGTTCTATCTGGCCACGGGTCCATCGCTATTCGTGCCGATCTGCCACGCGCTGGCGTCGGTGGGGCTCAACGAAAATTCGCGCATCGTGCTGGAAAAACCGCTCGGCTACGACCTCAAGTCGTCCAACGCAATTAATGATGCAGTCGGCGAAATCTTCGCTGAAGAACAGATCTACCGGATCGACCACTACCTCGGTAAGGAGCCGGTGCAGAACCTGCTCGCGCTGCGCTTCGGCAATGTGCTGTTCGAACCGTTGTGGCGCCGTGAATGGGTGGAAAGCATTCAGATCACGATTGCGGAAGAACTCGGCGTGGAAGCGCGCGGCGACTTCTACGACAACACCGGCGCATTGCGCGACATGGTGCAGAACCATTTGCTGCAACTGCTTTCCATCGTCGCGATGGAACCGCCGCATTCGATGGACTCCGATTCGGTCCGTGACGAAAAACTGCGCGTGCTGCGCGCGTTGAAGCCGATCGATCCGCGCGATATCGGCAAGGTCGCGGTGCGTGGCCAGTATCATGCGGGCGGGATCCGCGGCAGCGCGGTGCCGGCGTATGCTACCGAGCCAGGCGTGAAGCCGGACAGCACGACTGAAACCTTTGTTGCCTTGAAGGTGGAAATCGAGAACTGGCGCTGGGCCGGCGTGCCGTTCTTCCTGCGCACGGGCAAGCGTCTCGCGGATCGTGTCGCTGAGATCGTGGTGAATTTTCGTGCGGTGCCGCATTCGGCATTGGGCGCGTCCGCGTTACGCGGCGGTGCAAACCGTCTCGTGATCCGTTTGCAGCCGAACGAGACCATTCGCCTCTACTGTCTCGCGAAGCAGCCGGGCGAAGGCATGAATCTCGCCAGCGTCCACCTCGACCTCGCGTTCGACCGGTTCTTCCGCGAAGGGCAGATGGAGGCGTATCAGCGCCTGCTGCTCGATGTCATCAATGGCCGCCTCGCGTTGTTTGTGCGGCGCGATGAGCAGGAAGCAGCATGGCGCTGGGTCGAACCGATCCTCAACGAATGGGCCACGTCGAACAAGCCGCCCAAGCCGTATGCAGCAGGCACGTGGGGACCGGCCGCCGCGAGCGCGATGTTGGCGCAGCACGGCACCTGCTGGCTCGAAGAAGAGAATTGAACCCGCTGAATGATGGCGCTGTGCCTTGCCTGATCCTGATCGCGATGCCGATCGAAGCACAGCACAGCGCCTGCAAGACCCACCGACGAACTTAACGGAATGGCGCCGGTATCACGAAGGCGCCTGCAAGTCATCCCGCTTGCAGGCATCGCGTGAAAGCAGTACAGCACGTTCCGCAGATCTAACAAGAAAGCAGCACGGAGGAGAAGTGATCCAGCTTCACGCTTTCGACGATCAACGCGCCCAATCCGACGCGTTGGCGAAAGCGGTTGGCGACGCGTTACATGCGTCGCTCGCCGCACAGGCGGCCACGTCCGTAACCGGCACGTCCGCGACCGGCACGTCCACTCTTGGCGTGCGCCCGGCCATGCTTGCAGTGTCCGGCGGCACGAGTCCGCGTCCGTTCCTGCAGACGTTGTCCACGCAGTCCTTCGACTGGGCGCGCATTGCCGTGACGCTGGTCGACGACCGCTGGGTGCCGGAAACGGACAGCGCGAGCAATTCGCAACTCGTGCATGACACGCTGTTGCAGAACGCCGCGAAGAACGCCGCTTTCTGGCCGCTGGTCGACACGACGCAAGACCTTAACGCGCACGTTGCCGCGCTGAACGCCGACTCGCGCTTTAGCGCCGTGCCGGACGTCGCGATTCTCGGCATGGGCGAAGACGGCCACACCGCGTCGATTTTCGCGGATGCGCCCGAATGGGACGAGGCGATCACCACGCTCGAACGTTTCGTGGCCGTGCATCCCGGCAGCGCGCCGCATGCTCGCGTGAGCTGGTCGCTCTCCGCCTTGAAAGAAGTCAAGCACCTGTTTTTGCTGATCGCAGGACCGCGAAAGATGGACGTGCTGAATGCCGCCGCCGCTTCGCTACAAAAAAATGCCATCTCGCAGTTGGCAAACGACAAGGGAGTGAGACTCGATGTCTACTGGTGTGCAAACTAAGGCTGTTCCGGGCGCGGGCCAGCACGCCGATGGACCGAGGCTGCTCGCCGACATCGGCGGCACCAATGCGCGCTTCGCGCTCGAATACAGCC
This sequence comes from Burkholderia sp. GAS332, assembly GCA_900142905.1. Lineage (NCBI taxonomy): Bacteria > Pseudomonadati > Pseudomonadota > Betaproteobacteria > Burkholderiales > Burkholderiaceae > Burkholderia > Burkholderia sp. GAS332. The sequence continues at coordinate 4,071,394 of FSRV01000001.1, forward strand.
CGGGCGAGATCGGCTCGGTGCAGGTCTATCCGTGCGCGGACTATCCGGGCGTGGCCGAAGTCATCAAGAAGTATCTGAAGGACACCAAGATCGGCCGCGTGAATCACGCGGCGATTGCGATTGCGAACCCGGTCGACGGCGATCAGGTCAGCATGACCAACCATGACTGGAGCTTTTCGATCGAAGCCACGCGCCGTGCGCTTGGTTTCGACACGCTGCTCGTGGTGAACGACTTTACCGCGTTGGCCATGGCGCTGCCCGGCCTGACCGACACGCAGCGCGTGCAGGTGGGCGGCGGCTCGCGTCGCCCGAACAGTGTAATCGGCTTGCTAGGCCCTGGCACCGGCATGGGCGTATCCGGCCTGATTCCTGCCGACGACCGCTGGATCGCGCTCGGCAGCGAAGGCGGCCACGCCACCTTCGCGCCGGCCGACGAACGCGAAGACATCGTGCTGCACTACGCACGCAAGAAGTGGTCGCACGTCTCGTTCGAACGTGTGGCAGCGGGTCCCGGCCTCGAAGTGATTTACCGTGCGCTGGCGGGTCGCGACAAGAAACGCGTGGCGGCGAACGTCGACACGATCGAGATCGTCAAGCGCGCGATGGAAGGCGAGCCGCTCGCGGCCGAATCCGTCGATGTGTTCTGCGGCATTCTCGGTACCTTCGCGGGCAATATCGCGGTGACGCTCGGCGCGTTGGGCGGCATCTACATTGGCGGCGGTGTTGTGCCGCGGCTTGGTGAATTCTTCGCGCGTTCGTCGTTTCGCAAACGGTTCGAGGCGAAGGGCCGCTTCGAGGCCTATTTGCAGAACGTGCCGACCTACGTGATTACCGCTGAATATCCCGCGTTTCTGGGGGTTTCGGCGATTCTTGCGGAGCAGTTGTCGAACCGCGCGGGCGGCAGTTCATCGGCCGTGTTCGAGCGGATTCGCCAGATGCGCGATGCGTTGACGCCGGCCGAACGCCGCGTGGCCGATCTCGCGTTGAATCATCCGCGGTCCATCATCAACGATCCGATTGTGGATATCGCGCGCAAGGCTGACGTGAGCCAGCCGACGGTGATCCGCTTTTGCCGTTCACTCGGCTGCCAGGGTTTGTCGGATTTCAAGCTGAAGCTGGCGACGGGTTTGACCGGCACGATTCCGGTGAGTCATAGCCAAGTGCATCTGGGCGATACCGCGACGGACTTCGGCGCGAAGGTGCTGGACAATACGATTTCCGCGATTTTGCAGTTGCGCGAGCATTTGAATTTCGACCAGGTCGAGCGGGCGATCGATTTGTTGAACGGTGCGCGGCGGATCGAGTTTTATGGTCTCGGCAATTCGAATATTGTCGCGCAGGATGCGCATTACAAGTTCTTCCGGTTTGGCATTCCGACGATTGCCTATGGCGATCTGTATATGCAGGCGGCTTCCGCCGCGTTGCTTGGCAAAGGTGATGTGATCGTTGCCGTGTCGAAGTCGGGGCGTGCGCCTGAGCTACTGCGGGTGCTGGATGTCGCCATGCAGGCGGGGGCTAAGGTGATTGCCATTACGTCTAGTAATACACCTTTGGCGAAGCGGGCTACTGTTGCGCTGGAGACCGATCACATTGAGATTCGCGAGTCGCAGTTGTCGATGATTTCGCGGATTTTGCATCTCGTCATGATTGATATTCTTGCTGTTGGGGTGGCGATTCGGCGCGCCGTGCCTAGCGCGGATGTGGCTGAGACTGTCGCTAAGGCGCGACAGGGGGCGGATGATGATGCTACTGCTGTGCTTGATTGGTTGAGTCATGGGGCGGCTTCTTCGGCGCGGGATTAAGGAGGTTTTTGGCCTTCGCGGCGGCTTGGGTTGGTTGCCTGCGGCGTTGGCCATTTCTTGGTCGGGTTGCCTGCCTGGCGTTTGTTTCGTCTGTATGCCTGCGGCATTGGGCTTTCCTTGATTTGTTTGCCTGCGCGGCGCTTGTTTCTGTGTGCCTGCGGCGTTGGCCTTTCCTTGATTTGTTATTGGTCTATTAGCGTTGCCCCTGTGCGGGGCAATGCTCTCAACTTAAGCCCGAAAGGGCTTGTATACGGGGCGTTTGCCCTGTAAACTTCATCGCATAACTGATTGATAAATAAACGATATGAACTCAAATACCAGCGTCTTCCCAACTCCTGGCTGAGTTCTCCGATTTCCTGTTCGATCCGGCGCTCGCTGAGCGTGTTCGCCGTTCTCCCACTGCCTTTACCCGCAATCGCATCCTGACGCTGCCACGCATAGCAGCGTTGATGATGTCGGGCATGCGCACGAGCGTGCAGGCCGAGCTCGATGGGCTGTTTGGCGCGTTGCGCGGGCAAACGGTGCGCACCCGGGCGGTAAGTGCACAGGCCTTCAGCAAGGCGCGCCGCGGCCTGTCGGCCGAGCTGTTCGAACTGGCCCGCGCGCGCCTGATCGAGCTGGCCCAACCCTACATTGATTCGATGCGCTGGAATGGCCTGAGGCTGGTCGCAGCCGACGGTAGCCGTCTGCGGGTAGGCACGCGCGAAGGCCATGATCTGCGCGCCGACCACTACGCATTTGCGCTGTTCCTGCCGGGGCCCGAACTGACCCTGCACGCCGCGCTTCATCCGGCCGACGGCTCCGAGCGGCAGATGCTGTTCGAAGCGCTGGACGTACTGCAACCGCACACCGATCTGCTGCTGCTCGATCGCGGCTATCTCGGCAACATGATGGTGGCCGCGCTGGCGCAGCGCGAGATCCCGTTCTGTCTGCGCGTGGATGCACGCGCCTGGACGTGCGTCACCGCCTTTGCGCGCAGTGGCGAGGCTGAGCGAATCGTGACACTGGCCGCGCCCAATGAACAGGACGCCCTTGACTATGAACTGGTGCGCACGCCCACCACGGTGCGCCTGATCCGCGATGTCACTCCTGGCGGACGTGTTCGCGTGCTGATGACCTCGCTGCTCGATCGCCAGCGCTATCCGGCTGCCACCTTCGGGGCGCTCTATCATCAGCGCTGGCGCATCGAGGAAGCGTTCAAACGGCTCAAGCACCGGCTGCGGCTGGAGGCCGTCACGGGGCTGGACTACCTGGCGCTGCAGCAGGACTTCGGCGCAAAAACCGTCGCCGACAACCTGTGCACACTGCTCAGCGATCTCGACGATGCGTCTCACGATGACGCACCTGCCAGCCGTCCTGACCGTGTTTATGCGCTGGGTGCCCTCAAGCCGATCCTCGGCGCGTGCCTGCTACGGATTGAACACTGCCTGAACCTGCTGCCCAAAGTCATGCCGGCCATCCACCAGGCCCGATGTCGTATCCAGCCCTCGCGCTCTTACCCACGACCGCCCAGAAAAGCCAAGCCCCATCACCATCTCGCGTACAAGCTTGCTTGATGAAATGGGGCTTAAGTTGAGAGCATTGCTGTGCGGGGCGGCACTTACTTTCTTTGCCGCCGCAAAGAAAGATAAGCAAAGAAAGCGGCTAGACCCCCCTGCTAAGCGGGTCCCCCGCACAGTCGCGGTAGTGGTGCATCTGGAATCCGTGTCCTCGCACATTCAGCGTGAGTGACAAAGCAGTCATACTTCCGGCGGCGCTGCGCGCGCCGACACGGTACTTCGTCAAACCGTGCGCTGTCGCCGACGCTCTGCGGTATTTCACCAAACCGTGCGTTGGTGCCGATGCTCAACGGCACCTCTTCAAACCGCGCGTTGCTGCCGATGCCCAACGGCACCTCTTCAAACCGCGCGTTGCTGCCGATGCTCAACGGCACCTCTTCAAACCGCGCGTTGCTGCCGATGCTCAACGGCACCTCATCAAACCGCGCGTTGTTGCCGATGCTCAACGGCACCTCATCAAACCGCGCGTTGTTGCCGATGCCCAACGGCACCTCTTCAAACCACGTGCTATTGCCGATGCTCAACGGCACCTCTTCAAACCGCGTGCTATTGCCGACGCTCAGCAGTACTTCATTAAGCTAGACGTTGTTGCCGGCACGCAGCGGAAATCCGGCAATCCACTAGCTACCGTTGTACTCACTGCTGCTTCATTAGATCAATAGCTGCTTCTGGCGCATGGAGTGCGGTAGCGCTCGCTAGCCGCTTAATGCGCCCAGCGGCGCGCCCAAAAGACCATCCGGTATTTTCAGTGCATCGCCGAGGCGAAGCCGATGGCCCCCACGACGCTCAAACGAAGCCGCGGGTTTGCATGACGAACCCTTCCGGCGAGCACGCAGTGCGAGGCGGGAAGTATGACTGCTGTGTCACTAACGCGGAGTGTGCGGGAACACAGATTCCAGATGCACCACTACCGCCACTGCGCGGGGGACCCGCTTAGCAGGGGCTTCTAGCCGCTTTCTTTGCTTATCTTTCTTTGCGGCGGCAAAGAAAGTAAGTGCCGCCCCGCACAGGGGCAACGCTAATAAACCAATAACAAATCAAGGGAAGGCCAACGCCATAGGCACACAGAAACAAGCGCCGCGCAGGCAAACAAACCAAGAAAATCCCACCGCCGTAGGCATACAAAAACAAAGCCCCGCACAGGCAACCAACCAAAAAGGGCGATAATTAACCCCCACCCGCCGAAGGCAAAAAAAACCCGAACCGAACCCTGATGATCATCCGCCCCCATCTCCATTGGTTCCGCATGCTGCTTGCGTGGAAAGGCTCCGTCCTCCCGCAGCTGCTGCCAAGGCTATCCCTGATATTCTGCATTGCGATCGTCGCCGTGGCCGCCCACGACCACCTGCTGCCGGTCTCCCTCAATCTCAACACCACCGCCCCATTCTCGCTGGTAGGCATAGCGTTAGCGGTCTTTCTCGGCTTCCGGAACAACGCCAGCTACGACCGCTGGTGGGAAGCCCGCAAGCTCTGGGGCCAGTTGCTGAACGAATCCCGCTCGCTCACCCGCCAGGCACTCACGCTGCAAAACAAACAGCTACCGAAGGAAGACATCAAGGCATTCGTCGCCGCCCTCAGCGCCCTCCCCCATGCCCTGCGTCACCAGCTCCGCAACAGCGACCCGCATGACGATCTCGCGGCACGCCTGCCCAAAGCGCTTTTCGACCGCGTCATAGCGTCGCGCTACAAACCGGCGACACTCCTGCTGTTCCTCGGCGAATGGGTGCAACGCCACGCACAAGCAGGCGCGATCGATCCGATGGCGGTGCTCGCCTTCGATCGAAACTTGAATGGTCTGTCGGATGTGATCGGCGGTTGCGAGCGCATCGCGTCGACGCCGCTGCCCTTTGCCTACTCGGTGATGATTCACCGCACGGTGTATTTCTTCTGCGCAGTCCTGCCATTCGGACTGGTCGACAGCATCGGGATCTTCACGCCGGTCTTCGCCGTGTTCGTCGCGTACACCTTCATGGCTCACGAAGCAATCGCTTCGCAGATCGAAGAGCCCTTCGGCACCGACGACAACGATCTCGCGCTCGAAACCATGTCGCTCAGTATCGAAGACGCTATGCGCGACCTGCTAGGGGAGCCGGTATTTGCGCGGCCCTTGCCGCAAACCGAAACCCACGTGCTCACGTAAGCCACGTGCACTCAATCGTTGCCGACGGTCTCCGACAAACGTTTGAGCGTGGCCACCCGTGCGCCGATGATGTCGATGCGCCCACGCTCATCGATCACCGGCGTGGTGGCGTTGAGATACGCGGTCCAAGCCCTTTGTGCGCGCACAAGCGTCGGGCGCGAGCGCACCGGCATCCTCGCTTGCAAGCGCCGGTAATACCGGTTCAGATCGAACATCGCGTGTTCGCATTGCGCGTCCGCGGTACAGGCGCGCGGACGGCGCGGCAGGTCGCCGCCGGCGCTGATTCTGGCCACCGCGCTGCGTAGCGCAAGCGCGCGGTCACGCACCGGCTGCAACTGCATATCGGCTTCGGCCAACACGTACATCGAGCCGTGCGTCGTCGCGAACACAGCCGCCAGCAACTGCTTCTCGACATCGCGCGAGGCCTGCCAGCTTGCCTGGCTCCTTTCCCACGGTTTGCGTTGCGTTTGCGGCAACTTCGCCTGAAGCTGCTGCCACGCGCCGTCCAACGCGGCCTTCCAGCCGATCCGCGCGTTGTCCATGCACTGCACCTGCCCCGTCGTCGGCGACATGTCGCTGCGTGCAAGACAGGCGCGCATCGACGCGTCGATCGGATCGGCGGCGGCGACTTCGGCACGCGCCGCCGAAGGCATCACACCGAGCGTCACAGCAAGCACCGCGCCGAGCACCACCGCCGACGTCAAGGCGAGCGCGCCAAACGCGCGCCGCCAGACGTCAGCGCCCAACCGGGACGTCACTCCCCTCATCGTCAGGCGCGCACGCAATCGACGAAGTATTCGATGCGCCCGTTGATGGTTTCGCCGACCAGCCCATGGATATCCGTGTGGAAACCCGGGAAGCGCTCGTTGAACTCGCGCGCGAAACGCAGATAGTTGACGATGGTCTTGTTGAAGCGCTCGCCCGGAATCAGCAGCGGAATGCCCGGCGGATACGGCGTCAACAGAATCGACGTGACGCGGCCTTCGAGTTCGTCGATCGGTACCCGGTCGATCTCGCGGTGCGCGAGCTTGGCGAATGCATCCGACGGCTTCATCGCCGGTTCCATGCTCGACAGGTACATCTCGGTCGTCAGGCGCGCAATGTCGTTCGCGCGGTAGACGCTGTGAATCTGCTGGCACAGATCGCGCAGACCGACACGCTCATACATCGGATGATGCGCGACAAACTTGGGCAGCACGCGCCACAGCGGCTGGTTGTTGTCGTAGTCGTCCTTGAACTGCTGGAGTTCGGTGACCATCGAGTTCCAACGGCCCTTGGTGATGCCGATCGTGAACATGATGAAGAACGAATACAGACCGGTCTTCTCGACAATGATGCCGTGCTCGGCCAGATACTTCGTGACGATCGCAGCAGGAATGCCCGATTCACCAAAGCCGCCGTCCATGTCCAGGCCCGGCGTGACGATGGTCGCCTTGATCGGGTCGAGCATATTAAAACCATCCGCGAGCGCGCCGAAGCCATGCCACGCATCGTTCGGGCGCAGCATCCAGTCTTCACGCGAGCCGATGCCCTCTTCCGCGAACGTCTCCGGACCCCACACCTTGAAGAACCAGTCGTCAGCGTATTCGTCGTCGACCTTGCGCATGGCGCGGCGGAAGTCGAGCGCTTCGGCAATCGACTCTTCAACCAGAGCCGTGCCGCCCGGCGCTTCCATCATGGCCGCAGCCACGTCGCACGACGCGATGATCGCGTACTGCGGGCTGGTCGACGTGTGCATCAGATACGCTTCGTTGAAGCGGTGCTTGTCGAAACGGCTGTTCTTCGAATCTTGCACGACGATCTGCGATGCCTGCGAAATACCCGCCAGCAGCTTGTGCGTGGAGTGCGTCGCGAACACCAGTGCGCCGATGCGCGGACGGCCCGCGCCGATCGCATGCATGTCCTGATAGAACTCGTGGAACTCGGCGTGCGGCAGCCAGGCTTCGTCGAAGTGCAGCGTATCGAGCCAGTCGCCCAGCATTTCCTTGATCATCTCGACGTTGTAGATCACGCCGTCGTAGGTGCTCTGCGTGATGGTCAGGATGCGCGGCTTGAGGTTCGGGTTTTTCGCCATCGCCTCGCGTGCGAACGGATTCGCGAGGATCTTCTTCTTGATGTTTTCCGGTTCGAACTCGCTGCGCGGAATCGGACCGATGATGCCGAAGTTATTCCGCGTGGGCGTGAGGAACACCGGAATCGCGCCGGTCATGGTGATCGCGTGCAGGATCGACTTGTGGCAGTTGCGGTCCACCAGCACGATGTCGCCCGGCGCCACCGTGCCGTGCCAGACGATCTTGTTCGAGGTCGACGTGCCGTTGGTCACGAAGAACACGTGGTCGGCGCTGAAAATACGCGCGGCATTGCGCTCGGAGGCCGCAATCGGGCCGGTGTGGTCGAGCAGTTGCCCGAGTTCGTCGACGGCATTGCAGACGTCGGCGCGCAGCATGTTCTCGCCGAAGAACTGGTGGAACATCTGGCCAAGCGGGCTCTTCAGGAACGCGACGCCGCCCGAGTGCCCCGGGCAATGCCAGGAATAAGAGCCTTCGTCCGCGTACTGCACCAGTTCCTTGAAGAACGGCGGCGAGAGCGAATCCAGGTACACCTTGGTTTCGCGGATGATGTGGCGCGCGACGAACTCCGGCGTGTCCTCGAACATGTGGATGAAGCCATGCAGTTCGCGCAGGATGTCGTTCGGCAAATGGCGCGAGGTGCGCGTTTCGCCGTACAGGAAGATCGGAATGTCCGCGTTGCGGCGGCGCACTTCCGTCACGAACCCGCGCAGCGCGATGATCGCGGCCGCCAGTTCCGGCGTCTCGCCTTCCACGACGACGTTTTCGGCATACGGCAGCAGCTCGTCGTCGTCGATCGACAGGATAAAGCACGACGCGCGGCTCGACTGCTGCGCGAACGAAGTCAGGTCGCCGTAGCTCGTCAACCCGAGCACTTCCGCGCCTTCTTTCTCGATAGCTTCGGCCAAAGCCCGGATGCCGGAACCCGAGATGTTCTCGGAGCGAAAATCTTCGTCGATGATGACGACGGGAAAACGAAACTTCATGGGCGATTCTCCAAAAAGAACGACCGCTGCATTTGACTAAGCAGCGGTCACCCGAATAGCTGGTGGGTCAGTACGCTGCCGACGTCACGTCTTGGGCAACGTGACGCCGTGCTGACCTTGATATTTGCCGCCGCGATCCGCGTACGACGTTTCACAAATTTCGTCGCTTTCGAAAAACAGCACCTGGGCGACGCCTTCGTTCGCGTAGATTTTCGCAGGCAAAGGTGTCGTATTCGAGAATTCGAGCGTGACGTGCCCTTCCCATTCCGGCTCGAACGGCGTGACGTTGACGATGATCCCGCAACGCGCATAGGTGGATTTGCCCAGGCACACGGTCAGGACGCTGCGCGGAATGCGGAAATACTCAACCGTGCGAGCCAGCGCGAACGAATTCGGCGGGATGATGCAGACATCACCCTTGAAGTCGACAAACGACTTCTCGTCAAAGTTCTTCGGATCGACGATCGTCGAGTTGATATTGGTGAAAATCTTGAATTCGTCGGCGCAGCGGATGTCGTAGCCGTAGCTCGACGTGCCGTAGCTGACAATCTTCCGGCCGTCTTCGGAAACGCGGACCTGATCGGGTGCAAACGGTTCGATCATGTTGTGCGACTCGGCCATGCGCCGGATCCACTTGTCGGATTTGATAGTCATAGGTGAACGCTGCTCGACTTGAGTGACAGGTGTGTGACGGGTAACAACCCGGTAGATACCGGGCAACTTTAGGCAAACTCGCGGGGGAGGGCCTGAGCGGAACGCCGTTCAAACGGACGCCCCCGGACTACGCACCCCGGACTCGGCGCCGCCGGCTACGCGCCCCGGGCTCTGCGCCCCCAACGAAAGGCGCTTATTTTACGCGATCGGGAGAATGCTGCTGCGAGTAGAGCCTGAGTGCGGCCCGCTACCCGTGCTGAAGCCGTGGCAATGCGGTCAAGCAGCCGCGCCGCACGCAGACGACGCACGCGGCGCGTAGGCGCTCATTGGCGAATCAGCCCGCACGCGAGCGCGGGGCCTGCGCCATGCTGCGGATACGCGTAAGGGTCGCTCGCGTCGTGATGCAGCAGCACGGCGCGTTGCAACACCGAGCGGATACCGTCAAGCGACACGTCCGGCGCAACAATGAAGCCGGTGGCCACACCGTTCGCGTCCGCGTGGATGTTGCCAAGGTCGCCTTCGACCCGGGCGCCTGCTTTGAGACGCTCGGCTGCCGGCGAGAACACCTGGCCGGCGCTGGAGCCGTCGGCGGCATTGCAGTCGCCGCGCTCGTGGATCTGCAGAGCGTGATCGCTATCGGGCGGCAAGCCCGCGAGATTGTAGGTGACCTGCACGCCGTCCGAACGCTCGATGAACGTGACGAGGCCGCGCGCCTGATTGCCCACGGTGGGCAGCAACTGCGCGTCGGCACGCTTTTCCTGTGGTCTCAGGAACGTGCTACAGCCGCATAACAGCACGCTGCTGGCAGCCAGGACGATGAACGCATGCACCGCCTGCCCGTCGATTCGTTTTCCCATGCGATCCTCTTGCCGGCCTGGCGGCCGCCCCTGCGGCCGCTGAGCCGAACTTGTGAAGTCGACATGATACCGCGAGACCAGGCGCAAATTGACGCCTTGGCCCCGCTTTGACCCCTTGTCCGAATGGCTACTCAGGTGTTCTGGACAACGATGCTGGGAAATTTGGAGGTCATGTCGCGAGCCCGCTCGGCGATATGGACCGCAACCTTGCGCGCAATCGACCGGTAGATCTCAGCGATACGCCCTTCCGGATCCGCCACGACGGTCGGTGTGCCGGAGTCGGCCTGCTCACGGATGGCGATATCGAGCGGCAGGCTGCCGAGCACGTCGACGCCATACTCTTTGCCCATCCGCTCGCCGCCGCCCGCGCCGAAGATATGCTCTTCGTGGCCGCAATTCGAGCAGATATGCATCCCCATGTTCTCGACAATGCCGAGGATCGGAATGCCGACCTTCTCGAACATCTTGAGGCCCTTCTTCGCGTCGAGCAGCGCGATGTCCTGCGGCGTGGTGACGATCACGGCGCCCGTTACCGGCACGCGCTGCGACAAGGTCAGCTGAATGTCGCCGGTGCCCGGCGGCATGTCGACGATCAGGTAGTCGAGGTCCTGCCAGTTGGTCTGCCGCAACAGCTGTTCGAGCGCTGAAGTGGCCATCGGGCCGCGCCACACCATCGGGTTGTCCTGCTCGATCAGAAAGCCGATCGAGTTGGCCTGCAAGCCGTGGCCGGTCATCGGGTTCATCGACTTTTCGTCGGGCGATTCCGGACGGCCGGTAATCCCGAGCATCATCGGCAGCGAGGGGCCGTAGATGTCCGCGTCGAGGATGCCGACCGACGCGCCTTCGCTCGCCAGTGCCAGCGCGAGGTTCACGGCGGTCGTGCTCTTGCCGACGCCACCCTTGCCCGACGCCACCGCGACGATGTTTTTAACGTTCGGCAATAGTTTGACGCCGCGCTGCACGGTGTGCGCAGCGATGTTCTGGGACACCTCGACGCGTGCGTTCGCCACGCCGGAGACGGCTTTCAGCGCGTCGGCAAATTGTGCGCGGACCGCTTCAAACTGCCGTTTGGCCGGATAGCCGAGTACCACCTCGAGGCTAACCGTGTCACCCTCCACGGTCACATTCTTGATGTTCTTGGCAACCGCGTAGGGCTTGCCCGTGTTGGGGTCAGTGACGGCCGCGAGGGCGGCGTCGACCAAAGCCCGATCGATACTCATTGACACTCCGTGGGGAACACTTGCGGCGCGGCGGAATCGAAGCTTCGGCCGCACGCCGGATTTTGAAAAAAATTGTTAGACAGCATTGCTAAAACCGGGCTTGCCGTGCACCCTTCGGGCAGGCGGAACGCCATGGGGTCGCATCGCTGCGTACTTCAGTCATCATTGTAGTGGCTGACGCCAAGCCTTGCCGGAAGACCCTTCTCCACTGTCGGACCGGGACGGGAGAAGACGCAGGATTCTCGTATTATCGACTTGCATGCTTTACGACCGTCACGTCCAGCGGATAGATTTATCGCTTCCACCCGCTTCACTCAAGAGGAATCAAAAAATGAATGCAAAAATCATGACTCGCTTTGCCGTTTTCGCCGTGGCCGGTTCGCTGCTGGCAGGCTGCGCAAGCCAACAAGGCACTGACACGGCCGTCGGCACAGGCGTGGGCGCCGCCACCGGCGCGGCAATCGGTGCGATCTTCGGCGGCGGCAAGGGCGCGGCAATCGGCGCGGGCGCTGGCGCAGCGGTCGGCGGCATCACCGGCTACAACTGGCAAGCCATTCACAACAAGCTGTCGGGCGCCACCAAGGGTACCGGCACGCAGATCACCGAACAGCCGGACGGCTCGCTCAAGCTGAACATCCCGAGCTCGGTCACGTTCGACACCAACAGCTATGCGGTCAAGCCGTCGTTCGCGCCGGTACTGGATCAGCTGACGCAGACCATGCAACAGAATCCGGAACTGATCGCCCAAGTGATCGGCTATACGGATAGCACGGGTCAGCCGGCTTACAACCAGACGCTGTCGGTCAACCGCGCGGAAAGCGTGACGGGCTATCTGGGGCAACGCGGCGTTGCGCCGCAACGCCTGTCGGCATCAGGCATGGGCCAGAACCAGCCGATCGCTGACAACAACACCGAAGCCGGCCGTGCAGCAAACCGCCGTGTGGAAATCTATCTGCGCGCCACGGCTCAGCACGCCACGCAATAAGGGCACAGCAGGAAAGAGGACGATGCCGCCGGGCGCCAGGCTTTTGCCGCTGGCGTCCGGTACGCCGTAAAAAGCGGAGGAAGGAGAATCTCGCACGAGAACGAAAAAAATTTCGAACTCTGCCGAAAATCCGCGGTCTGTCTTTACGGTACGTGGCTGGCGAAGCCGGCGCGTCACCATTCTCCTCTTGTCGTTGTTGCTCCGGGGTTAATAGCCCCGGTTTTTTTTGGGCGCTCGCTTTTCGCCCCGCAGGAAGTCCCCCGCCCCGAAGGAAGTCCCCTTGGGGGATTGCGGGACAAAGCTGCCCGCGCCAGTAACCGCCCAGCCGAGGCGCCCCAGTCCGCGCCGGGCGCCTGCCCTGCTAGAATCAACGTTTCGTCCCACCGCAGGCTCCCACCATCCTTATGTCAGCACCCGCAACCGATCTCTCCGCAGGCGCGCCGTCAGGCCGTCGCCAGGTTCTCGTCACGTCGGCCCTTCCGTATGCGAATGGGCAAATCCATATTGGCCATCTGGTCGAATATATCCAGACGGACATCTGGGTCCGGACGTTGCGAATGCACGGGCACGAGGTCTACTACGTGGGCGCCGACGACACGCACGGCACGCCGGTCATGCTGCGCGCGGAGAAGGAAGGTCTGACGCCGAAGCAGCTGATCGACCGCGTCTGGCAAGAGCACAAGCGCGATTTCGACAGCTTCGGGATTTCGTTCGACAATTACTACTCGACCGATTCCGAAGAGAATCGCGTGCTGAGCGAATCGGTCTACCTTGCGCTCAAGGACGCCGGCCTGATCGAAGCGCGCGAGATCGAACAGGCCTACGACCCCGTCAAGGAAATGTTCCTGCCGGACCGGTTCATCAAGGGCGAATGCCCGAAGTGCGGCGCGAAGGATCAATACGGCGACAGTTGCGAAGTATGCGGTTCGACCTACCTGCCGACCGAACTGGTCAATCCGTATTCGGTCGTCTCGGGCGCCACGCCGATTCGTAAGACCTCGACGCACTACTTTTTCCGCCTGTCCGATCCGCGCTGCGAGAATTTCCTGCGCGCGTGGGTCAGCGGCCTCGCACAGCCGGAAGCCACCAACAAGATGCGCGAATGGCTCGGCGACGCCGGCGAAGCCAAGCTCGCCGACTGGGATATTTCGCGCGACGCGCCGTACTTCGGCTTCGAAATTCCGGGCGCGCCGGGCAAGTATTTCTACGTGTGGCTGGACGCACCGGTCGGCTACTACGCGAGCTTCAAGAACCTTGCCGAAAAACGTGGCCTCGATTTCGACGCGTGGATTCGCAAGGGCTCGACCGCCGAGCAGTATCACTTCATCGGCAAAGACATTCTGTATTTCCACACGCTGTTCTGGCCGGCCATGCTCGAATTCTCGGGCCACCGCACGCCGACCAACGTGTTCGCGCACGGCTTCCTGACGGTGGACGGCGCCAAGATGTCGAAGTCGCGCGGCACATTCATCACGGCGCAAAGCGTGATCGACACGGGCCTCAATCCGGAATGGCTGCGCTACTACTTCGCCGCCAAGCTGAACAGCACGATGGAAGACCTCGACCTGAACCTCGACGACTTCCAGGCGCGCGTGAACAGCGATCTGGTCGGCAAATACGTGAACATCGCGAGCCGCGCGGCCGGCTTCCTGATCAAGCGTTTCGACGGTCGCGTGCAGGACAGCGCGATGCAGCACCCGCTGCTCGCCACGCTGCGCGCCGCCGTGCCGCAAATCGCCGCGAACTACGAAGCGCGCGAGTACAACCGCGCGCTACGTCAGACCATGGAACTGGCCGACGCGGTCAATGCATACGTCGACACCGCCAAGCCCTGGGATCAGGCGAAAGATCCGGCCAACGCAGTCGCATTGCACGAAACCTGCAGCGTGAGTATCGAGGCGTTCCGCCTGCTGTCGCTGGCGCTCAAGCCGGTGTTGCCGAAACTGGCGGAAGCGGTCGAAGCCTTCCTCGGTATCGAGCCGCTGGTGTGGGCCGACGCGAATGTGCCGTTGAGCTCCGCGCGTCCGATCAATGCGTACAAGCATTTGATGACGCGCGTCGATCCGAAGCAGATCGAGGCGCTCATCGCAGCGAATCGCGACTCGCTGCAAGCCACGCCGGAGGCTGCGGCGCCGGCGGATGCAAAGACCAAGTCGAAGGCAGCGAAAGCCGCGGCCGCCGACAAGGACGAAACACCGGGCATCATCTCGATCGACGACTTCGCCAAGATCGATCTGCGCATCGCGAAGATCGTCGACTGCAAGGCGGTGGAAGGCTCGGACAAGCTGCTGCAACTGACGCTCGACGTCGGCGAAGAGAAAACACGCAACGTGTTCTCGGGCATCAAGTCGGCCTATCAGCCGGAGCAACTGGTCGGCAAGCTGACGGTGATGGTCGCGAACCTCGCCCCCCGCAAGATGAAATTCGGCCTGTCCGAAGGGATGGTGCTGGCGGCCTCCGCGACTGATGAGAAAGCCGAACCGGGCCTGTACGTGCTCGAGCCGGATAGCGGCGCAAAGCCGGGCATGCGGGTGAAATAAGGCGGCGCGAGTGTTGTCGCTCGTGTAAAAAACATGTCTTTGGACTTGTGTCGTTCAGCTGAGGTCCCTTTTTGAGGTCTCGAACGGCATAGCATCGAAGTCTTGATTTGACGGCCCAGTCGCATCTGCGACTGGGCCGTTTCTCATTGCGTAACACGTTGCGTGGTTCGCGCAAACGCTGAAGGCACGCACAAGACGCCATTGATCAAGGCGCGCCGTTTATAACCCCTGTACTACCTCCACGAACAGGAATGCCGTCAAGCTTAACTGCGTGGCATGAAGTGTCTTTGGACACACCTTTCCCTAGCGCAGGCTATTTCAGCCATCTCTGAGGGAACGACAACAGCCGCAGCGACACGCGCCGACTCGAACAGACACGAGACTCGGCCTTCTTAATATGTACAGCTCATCATCATGGTGCTTACTAATCAAGGAGTTTCCATGCGCGTTGACAGCTATCGAAACAGTACTACCATCGACACTCTCACAGACGATGCAGAGTCGACAGACAGCAGGCCGGCCCGGCGATCTGCCGATCAACCCGCGCCGGCTGAAGCGGCCGATCGCAAACGGTTGCCGCCCATACCGACTCACGAGCGCATTCGCCACGCCACCACCGGCAATGACGGCCGAACGTCGCGCTCGCCGACGCCAAAACCGCAAACTGACCGCCCCCCCGCCGGCGCAACCAGTATTCAGTACCGCGGCGTCACCATCAATTTGCGTCCGAGCCTTGCGCCAGCGAACCCCACACCGGAACAGGCGACCCGCTTTGGCATCGCGGACACGCTTTTTTGTCCCTCGTCAGCGGCGAGCGGTGTCACGTCGTCCTATCTGAATCAGGACGACATGGCAAGCAACCCTAGAGTTCAGGCGGTCGCGCAAGGGCGCCCAATCGAGTCGGGTTGCCTTGGCTGTACGTTGAAGGTCATGCAGGGGGCGGCCACCAGCACGCGGCAAGGCAATCTGTTCGATTCGGCAAACGCAGTAGGACGAGCCTACGCGCAAGGCGGACAGACAAGAACCGCCATGCTCGCCTCGATCAGAAATTTGCAGAGCGATGGGAACTGGAGCGGCGATTCGCGGGAATTGCCGGGTTATATCCGGCACCCGGGCACCGCCGGATTACGAAGCGGCACCGCGCTGATCACCGATCTCGAAGAGCACTTCGCCTCACCCTACACCCCGCAGGGAGAGACGATGGGGCATCCCAACACCTTCGCCCTGATCGGACTCTCGCTGAGAAACACGCCCAGCGGCGTCTTTTCGGTAGAACGCCCGGGGCACGTCATGAGCGTCCAACGGACACATGCCGACGGCGACTATCGCACCGACGCATACACGCTATATGACCCTAGTCAGGGCGCATTTCGCTACGACAATTTCGCTCAGATGGCATACGCCGTGAGCCACTATACCCCGGCCGCATACCCCGGACTAGGTGGCTTCACCTCCGCGAGCACGTCCTACTATGCGATGCAGAATGTGCTCCAGCACCCGCTGGCGCGCGAACGCCTTGGAACAATCGGTGGAAGCTACGGAATGGCGGCACTGCCCGCGCCGCTACCCCCAAACTTCATGTCCGATGACTACGAGCCGCAGCCCGTGCCTGTGCCGTCCCTCACACCACCGCGCGTCGACCTGCCCCGGCTACCCGACTTCGACCAGCCGGGCCCGTCGGGCTACCAGCCACCGCCGCGCGACGAACTCAAGCGCAGTGCCGACACCGAAGGCGAGCGCCAGCCAATGGCGCTATATCGCCCGTCCATCGTCACGCCGGCAGACCTGAGGAAGCTCGGCGGCTTCAGCGCCGAACAGACGCCGCTCGGCAAGGTCAACCTCGATCTGCACAATTTCGACGTCGCGACCAACCCCTCCGTGATCGACGGTTCCGGCTATCTCGGCACCTTCCGCAAGCTCGAGACGGCGCAGCAGAATCCGGCCCTCGCCGACGCAAAGAACGGTTATGTCTATGCGGTCGCGCCCACGCCCAACATGGTCGACCTCGATGCCTCGCTCGGCGCGAGTGCGCGCCGCCCCGACACTGGCGAAGTCGCCGCAATGGGCCGCATCGACTACACGCAGATTCGCGGCTGGCAGAAAATGGAAAACGGCAAGCTCGGGAAGTTCACGGCCAATCCCGACTATCGCTGGGACGTCTACGACCAGACCCGCACCGCCGGCGCCCAGCCGCAACTGTCGCGCTTCGCCGCCGACAACACGGCATGGAACGACAGCGCGCAT
This sequence comes from Burkholderia sp. GAS332, assembly GCA_900142905.1. Taxonomy (NCBI): domain Bacteria; kingdom Pseudomonadati; phylum Pseudomonadota; class Betaproteobacteria; order Burkholderiales; family Burkholderiaceae; genus Burkholderia; species Burkholderia sp. GAS332. The sequence goes on from FSRV01000001.1 coordinate 4,088,450, forward strand.
CGACCGTTCGTCACGACGCAGACGCACAACGACACCACCACCTATGTGCCGACGCAGGAGCCAAACCTGACTCAGGCGAGCTTCTACAACCACGCGCTGGAAAAAATTGGCTACCTGAACGACCAGCAGGCCAAGGGCCAGGACTATCGCGGGCCGGTAGAACTCATCGCTCACAACGGCGCCTATGGCACGCTACAGGCCAACGTCCACACGCCGGCAGGGCAGGTCTTCTCGCCCAACGGCCCCGGCAACACCGACGTCACCGTCACAAACAGAGCAGCCGACGTGGACGGTCATCACACATTCCGCATGGGCGACGACGGCCGGTTTCACACTAGGGTACTCGGCGAAGACGAAGTCTTGCGGGTGGGCGGCAACGGCTATCTGTATCTCGACTACGCGCCCAAGGATCCGCAAAGCAGGAATGGCGTGTTCCGCTACCAGGACAACCGCCTGGTTCACGAAGAAGACAACAAGGTGCTCACCTATTCCTCTGCAGGCTATGCGTATGTGAGTGACCACGACTATGACAGTAGCTATTCGCAGTGGAAGCTGACCGACAGCAGCAACAAGTCCTATTCGCCGCCGAAAAGCATTGACTCGTATCACGACAGCAGCGCCGGCAGCGCCCGAACGCAGTATGAATTCGACAAGGACCCGGATTCGGCTTTGCCCGTTGGAACCACCCACTTCGTGACGTCCTTGCCCGGCGGCCCGTCGACCTATGCAGACACCGGCTCGTTCATACGCAACGCCACTCAGGACCAACAGCAGGAGCGAGCCAACTGGCTCAATCGCAACAACGCGGCGCTGCTGTTCAAAGACGGCTTCTATCTCACCGCGACCGGAGAGCACACCCTGGAGGTACGCAATCTGCAAGGCAACACGATCAAGACCGTTCAAACCGATGCCGCGTCGCAGAACGACGCATCCGGGATCAAGTCCGATTACTCGGTATCCGATCGGACGTGGTCTCGCCTGCAGAGCGAGCAGGACCGCAGAAAGAAGTTTGAAGAACTGAGCAAGACCGCGTATGCCGCGCAATGAACGCGGATGATCGACGTATGAGAGCGCCGCGCCCGTGCATTACCGGACGCGGCGCTCCAGGTGTCACCACTGGACCCGGTCGAAGCGCCGCGTATAAAGCAGCTCGAGCCCGTCGAACGTGCCGCCATAAGCCGCCACCGACCAATAGCGCGTCAGGTTGATGGTCGCCTTGATCGCATTGCTCGCCGACTGCAGACCCTGCTCGTAGCCGATCACAAGCCACTCGTTGATCGCCTTCGACACCATCACCACCTGGGGATCGGTCAGCCCGACTTCGCTTCGCCCGATCGAAAACTCGTCGAGCCCGAAAGTCTGCGCAATCCGCTTGCCGCTTGCACTGCCGAGCAACGCGAGCGCCGTCGTCATGGTGCTTTGCTGACCGAGGTTATTGCCCTGATCCGTGCCGTGTCCAAACAGCAGCCACGAGAGCTTTTCGTTGTCCGGCACGTTCGGCTCGGAAATCAGCTTCGCCACCGGGAACTGAACCGTGCCCGTGACCTGCACGCCCGCCTCGACCTGCTGATTGCGGCGCATTGCCAGGATGTTGATGCCCGGATTGGCGACCGGACCGTTGAACGTGAAGAAGCCGTTCTCGATGTTGAGCTTGCGGCCGAACGCGGTATAGGTCGAGCCCTGCGTCACGCGGACATTGCCGACCGCCCGCAACGGCAGGTTCGGCGCGCTCATCGCCGTGATCGTACCGCTCAGGCCGAGGTCCGCGCCCATGCCGCGGAAACGGAAGCTGTTGCCGAGATTGATGTCGATATTGGCGCGTGGCGCAAACGGGCCGATCGGCTTGTTCGTGCCCGCCACCTGCGGCGGTGGCCGCTCGCCCGCCACCGTGCCGTCCGGACGCACCACCACCACGTCGTCGCCGAGTGTCGGCGCGGATTGCTCCGGCATATCGAACAGCGCGTGATCGACCACGAATTTGCCGTTGATCGCCATACCGCCCTCGGTGCCGCCGTTTGCCACGCTCGCGCTACCCGACAGCGAGAGATTGCGGTCCGGCGACGCGAACAACTCCAGCTTATCCGCGACGATGCTAGCGGACAGATCCGGCTGGGCGCCATCCAGACGCACACGGCCGGTTGCGCGCAACGTGCCGCTCGCGCCATGAAACTCCACCTGCTGGAAATCCACCAGATTTTGCGAGAGCGCGATACGCACCACGCCGTCTTTCAACTGCACGCCCTGGTTGACCATCGTCGCCGACAAACCGTCGCCGAGCAGCGACCCCGTCAGATTCGGCTTGGCGACTGTGCCGCCGAGCGCGAGTTTGAGCGCGAGGTGGCCGTCCAGCAGATAGCTCGGGCCGAACAGGCCGCCGGTCGTTTTCAGCGACGGCACGTTCGCAATGATGTTGCCGCTCACCGCGCCCTCTTCGTTGACGCTCAGGAAGCCGTCACGCGTCACGAGCATGGTATGCGCGTCGGCGTCGATCACGCCGATCCGGCTGGCCTGCGCGTGGATAGTCGCATTCAGCCGGTTGCCACCACTGAATTCGGCACGCGCGCTCATATCGGTAATGCCCAGCGAGGCCAAACCACGTCCGATTTCGACCGTGACATCGCCGCCGCGACGCTTCAACTGAATGTGGCCGGTCGCGGTGCTGCCGAGCGCGAAATCCCAGTCGCCGTCGAACACCAGATCGGTTTTGACGGCCGGCGGTTCGCCGGTGATCTCGTGCCGCAAATCCTGCAGGCGCGCGAGCGAAATGTCGGTCAAGGTGCCCGCGGACTGGATCTTGCCGTGGTCGAAAGCAAACGATTTCAGGCTCAGCACCGCGCCTTCGAGCGTGAGGCGCGTCGCGCCGAGCGTCAGGCGGTTCGGCCCGGCGCTCACGGCGAGCGGTGACTCGAGGTTCAGCGCCGGTGTGCCGCGGTTCTGCAGGCGGGTCACGGTGCCGTCCCAGCGCGTGCCATCGCGAGCTTCGGTCAGCTTGCCGTTGGCCGCGAGCGTCAGATCGAGCGGACGGTCCTGCAGTTTGCCGGTGGCGGCCGCCTCCAGCGTATGGTTGGCGCGCGTGCCGGACAGGCGCGCCGTGAGCGTGGTGAGATCGACGCCGCCGGCGCTGAGGTCGCGCGCGTCAGTCGTGAAGACGAGCGCGCCGTTCGCGCCGTCGCGCAATTCGGCGTGGCCTTCCGCATGGCCAATGCGGTTACTGCTGAACACGACACTGTCTGCCTTGTAGTTCAGCACGACATTCGGATGCGCAAACGAGCCGGTGACGTCGCCGTCCGCGGCGATCAGACCAGCGAGACCAAACCCGAGACGATCGAGTTCCGGCGCATCGACGCGAAAACGCAGGCGGTCGCCGCGCGCGCCGAAGCTGCCCTGCAAGTCCACCTGATTGCCCGCCACCGAGAGATTCGCGCGGCTCGGCAGAATCCGCGAGCCGGCTAGCTGGACCACGCCGCCGCCCGTCAACGGCAGGCCGTCGTAGACGCTCGGACCGAGTTTGAATTCGGCCTTGGTGGTAAAGACCGGACCGAGCACGCCGGCCGCGGTGAGCGTGCCGTTCACGCGCGCCTCGATCTTGTGGGCCGGCGGCGCGGCACGCTTGGGCGGCGGCGCTTTACGTTGAACCACTTCGGTCCGCACGGCGGCCTTGGCCGTGTTTTTTACTGCGGCGGCGGCTTGGTCGGCGGGGGCCGCGCTTTTCGCACCGGCCGTACTGCCGGCTTCTGCCACGCCTTGTGCGGCTTGCTTGTTTTTGGCCTTGTTCGCCGTGGGAGCCGCGCCCGTTACCGGCGTGCGCGACGGCATCTGCGACGTCAGCGTCAACGGATCGAAATCGGTCAACTGCGCTTTCAGGTTATAGGTGGAATTCGCGTCGTGCTTGAGCGCGCCAGACAGATCGATGCGGCCTTTACCCGATGTGACACGAACGTCGTTGAAGCTCATTCGCGCGGGGTCGAAGGTCACCTTGCCTTGGGCGCGCAATCCTGCTTTCGGGTCCGCGAGATCGAGGGTCAGGCTTTGTATGTCGTCGTTCAGACGGATGCCGATCGGACCGGAAAGCTGGGTGGGCCGCACGGTCGCTTCGAGGGCGTTCAGGTCGAGCCCGGCGACTTGCAGATCGAACTGGCCGCGCTTGCCGGTCAGCGCGCCGCCGCCGGTGAGCGTGGCGCTCTTCACGAGCCGCACCTTCAGGTTCGAGATGCGCTGCGCCTGGGCGTCGAGGCGCACGTCGGTTTGCGCGTCGACCAAAGGCAGCAGGTGCTGGTCGATCGCACCCGGTTTGGCGTTGACGATCGAGACATGGCCCGCGACGGCGAAACCTGCGGCGGCTTTTGCTGCTGCATCGCTGTTGACGCCGCCTTTGCCGTTTTTGACAACGTGCGGCTCGGCTATACCGGTAGCGCTGCTGGCACCGGCGGTGCTCACGGGGCCGGAAGCGCTGGCGGAACTCGCCGTATTCGCCGCGCCGGCAACACTCACCCCGCTGGCCCCACTGGCAGCACCCAACGTCACCGCACCCGTTGCGTCCTGCCCCACCGGCTGCAGTTCAGCGCGCACCGCCAGATCCGCCAGCGGCGCACCAGGCGCAAACGCCTGCGGATTGATATGGTCGAAAGTCAGCGTGGCGCGTTTCAACGGCACGTCGCTGAACGGCGTGGCCTCGACCCGGGCATGGCCGGTGAGCTTCATGCCGCTGGCATCGAGTTCGGCAACAAGATTCTCCAGCGTACCGCTCAGATGGCCGCCCACCTGCACCGGCTCGTTGTTAACCTTGCCGGAATAGCCGACATCGCCGCTCAGCGGGAACGGCCGTACCCCGTCGAGCTTCGCCTCCGCCGTCACTGCGCCGAACGGCGTGTCCAGCCGTTCGATCGCAGCCTCATGGTGCCGGCCGTCGCTGCGGCCATGAAACATGAAACGGGACAGCTCGGTCGTCGACCCGCCCTCGCGCAACAGCAGTTTGTCGACCTGCACGTCGCGCACGTCGACTTGCATCGGCAAGCGCAAGTCTTGCGGCAGTTTCAACGGCCCGCTGCTGCTCGACGACGAAGCGCCGATACGAGCGTCGATCGTACCGATATGCAGATAGTCGATCATGAAGCGCCAAGGCTGGTGCGTCAGCTCCCAGCGGCCGGCCACGCGGTCGATCTGGATATCCGTGCCGCTGCCGTCGAGACTGCGCCAGCGCACCTGCCGCAGCTGCACGCCCTTCGAGAGCGCACCGCTCTCCAGCGTGCCGGTCAGCTTGCCGTCGAGCAGTTTGACAGCCGCCTGCCACGCGTAAGCCGTGCCGCGCTCAGTCGTCAGCGCGCCGTACAGCAGGCCGAGCGCCACAGCCACCAGCAACACCAGCACGGCGAGCGTCCACGCAAGCGTTTTCAGCAGCAATCGGCCACGACGGCGCTGCGGCGCGTCGGGCGGTGGCTGCTGTCCGGGCGGAGGAGCGCCGGGCGGCTGCGTAGGTGGCTGGGCGGAAGCGTCCGTGGTCATGCGTGGATCATGTAAAAGCAGGTTTCCATCAGAAGGCAATACCGAGCGTCAAATACGGCCGCACGCTCCTGTTGCGGATCCCGTAAGCGAGATCGACATTGACCGGGCCGACCGGGCTGCGCCAGCGCGCCCCGACACCGACACCGGGATAAAAGACTTTCTCGCCCCACGTATCGGTGGCGGTGCCGACGTCGAAGAACGCCGCTGCGCCCCAGTCGTGACTGAACCAGTGTTGATATTCGGCCGCCGCCGTCACGAGATATTTGGTGGGCAGCACCGAGCCGTCGACGGTATTACCAATGCTCTGATAGCTGTAGCCACGTATCGAATTCGAGCCCCCTGCGCGGAACAGCAGCGAAGCCGGAATCCCGCTCGAACTGCCGCTCGTGAACACGCCGCCGAGTTCGGCACGGAACAGCACCAGGTCTTCCTTGCCGATCGGCAGGTACTGCTGGCCACGGGCGTAGCCGCGCGCGAACGTCTGATCGGTCAGCAGGCCTTTGACCGCGAAACCCGCTTCAACGTGAATCAGGTTGCCCGAGCGGGGGAACAGCGGGTCGTCGGTATTGCGGCGGGTCCACGACCATGCCGGCACCAGCGCGCGGCTGGTGGTCGGTGCAATCGCATTCTGGTCGAGCCGGTCCTGGTAATAAAGGATCGAGTAGCTGTAGTCGATGTATTGCGACGTCCGGGCCCGCTGCAAGCCACCGCGGATACTGTAGATGCGTGTGTCGGACACGTCGGTCGTGGTGTAGGAAGCCAGCACGCTATTGGTCCACGCACGCGGCCCGGGCGGCATCGCGAGCTGAATTTGCCCGTACTGCTGGATCTGGTCGAGACGGCCCTCGACCGTGAACGGCCACGCTTTGCCGAACGTGTCGAGATACGAATACGAACCCTGGATCAACGGGCCGTTGTCGGTCGAATAACCCACCCCGCCGCGAATGCTGTTGTACGGATATTCCGACACCTTCACGTGCACCGGCGTCTCGACCGGCTTGGCCGGGTCGCTATCCACGTCGATCGCAACGCTCGCGTAGTACGGCGTGTTCTGCAACTGCCGCTGCAATTCCGCGACGCGCTGCACGTCGTAGATGTCGCCGGCCGAAATCGGATTCACGTCGTTGACGATCTGTTCCGGATAACGCCGCGTGCCGGATACGTCGAGTTTGCCCATCGTGAAGGTCGGGCCGCTGTCATACGTCACCGACAATTTCGCTTCGTGCGTGCGCGGGTCAATCCGAGCCTCGGAGTGGTAGATCTTCGCGCCCAAGTAACGGCGTGCCTGCAACGCCTTGAGCGACGCGTTTTTCGCATCGTCCCAGCCGCCTTGCGAAAACGGATCGCCTTCATGCAGCGAAAACGCGAAGCGCGTGGCGTTTTCCTGCGCCGGGTCTTCGGTCAGCACCGGGCCGCGAAACGACAGTGAAATCGACGTGATGAGGGTTTGCGGGCCGGGATCGACGCTTACTGTCACGCGCTTCTGGTCGTCGACGGTTCGCACGTCGGTACGCACCACCGGCGTGAAATAGCCCTGCGTGGCGGCCAGATCGCGCACCTGCTGGGGGACGGCGGTCATCAGAAATTCGAACTGGTCGTCGCTGATGTCGGGACGCTTGGCGAAGCGCGCCACGTCCAGGTGCGCTTCGAGTAGCTTGCGCAGCGAGCGCGGCGTGGCTTCGATATCGACCTTGTAGCTGGCGGCCGCGCGCCGCGCCGCGTGGGCGTCGACCGTGGCAAGCATGAGCATGACGATGCCGAACGCCAGCCACGCGCGCAGCCAGCGCCGAATGGGCGTCTGACGCCCGCGCTCGCCGCCGGTTTTGCCGCGCCGCACACGCGGCACTTCGATCGCACACCCCGCCAAACAGGACCTCCGGCCGTGGTTGATGAATTCTGTCGCTCAGGCTCGCCGCAGCGGCCGAAGCTCGCTATTTGACCACATCGGCGAAGCCGCTATATCTCAAAAAAGGGAGGGACCGCCGACCCAACCGGCGAACCCGACACCGCCCCGCCGGCCATGCGCCCGCCTTTGACGCATCGCAGCAAGGCGGGTTCCAGGCATTTTTGCATGCCGGCCGCTCGTGCCGGCCGCCGTTTTTCGACCACGCGCGGCGCATGCGGTAAAATTATGGAATAGCAGCGTTGCCGCGCGGGTTTCCGCTTGTTCCCGCTGAGCAGCCGCCACTCCCCACACCACGGACGTCTAGCCATGTATCAATCGGACATCACGCAGTTCCTGAACCAGCTCAAGCAACAAAAACCGAACCTGGAAGCTGAGCAGCGTCGTGGCCGGTCGCTGCTGTGGGACAAACAGCCGATCGACCTCGAAGAACGCGCCGAGCAGAAAGCCTCGCGCGTAGAGCAGACGCCTTACTCGTACTATCAAAACTTTTAAGCGCGTGAGTCACGCCGACGAGGCGAAGGGCGCCAAGCCGGGGCCCGACGCCGCGCTTGCCGCGCCCGCCACCGATTCAACGCCGGACACCGTCGACGGCATTGCTTTCGCACGCCTGTACGGCGAACCGCTCTTCAAGCTGCCGACGGATCTGTACATTCCGCCAGACGCGCTCGAGGTGTTTCTCGAAACGTTCGAAGGCCCACTGGATCTGTTGCTGTACCTGATCCGCAAGCAGAACTTCAACGTGCTCGACATCCCGATGGCGGACGTCACGGTTCAATACCTCGGTTACGTCGACCAGCTGCGTCAGACCAATCTCGAACTTGCGTCCGAGTATCTGCTGATGGCCGCGATGCTGATCGAGATCAAGTCGCGCATGCTGTTGCCGGTCAAGAAGGCCGATAGCGGTGACGAAGCCGAAGATCCGCGCGCCGAACTGGTCCGCCGCCTGCTCGAATACGAGCAGATGAAGCTCGCCGCACAGCGTATCGACCATCTGCCGCAGCTTGGCCGCGATTTCCTGCGCGCCGAGGTGTACATCGAGCAAAGCATCACGCCGCGCTTTCCGGATGTGGATAGCGAAGATCTGCGCGCCGCGTGGGCCGACGTGATCAAGCGCGCCAAGCTCGTCCAGCATCACAAGATTTCGCGCGAGGAATTGTCCGTGCGCGAGCACATGAGCGCGATCCTGCGGCGACTGCAAAACGCGCGCTTCGTGGAGTTCTCAGATCTGTTCGACACAAGCAAGGGCGTGCCGGTGGTCGTGGTGAATTTCATCGCCATGCTCGAGTTGTGCCGTGAGTCGCTCGTCGAAATCACCCAGGCCGAGCCGTTCGCACCGATCTATGTGCGCCTCGCCTATCTGCCGGCCTGAAGCCGCGAAACGGGGCTTGCATACGCTGTCGCTGCCGCAGCCTCCCCGTTTCGGTGGGTGCACCCCGGGAACAAATCCACTACAATCCGGCGCTCCGAACCTGTCATCACCGGTGAGGCCGCGGGTCACGCGAAAATCTGAGTTTTTGCGCCAACCGGGCCTCGCGCCGCGCGAGGGAATCCCTGTCCGATCATGAAAGTCATCAGCTCGATCCATGAATTGCGCGACCAGTTGCGCGGCCAGAATCGCACCGCCTTTGTGCCGACCATGGGCAATCTGCACGAGGGTCATCTGTCGCTGATGCGCCTCGCGCGCCAGCACGGCGATCCGGTGGTGGCGAGCATCTTCGTCAACCGTCTGCAGTTCGGCCCGAACGAAGATTTCGACAAATACCCGCGCACGCTCGAAGCCGACATCGACAAGCTGCAGAAAGAAGGCGTCTACGTGCTGTTCGCGCCGACCGAGCAGGATCTGTACCCCCAGCCGCAGGAATACCGCGTGCATCCGCCGCACGATCTGGGCGATATCCTCGAAGGCGAATTCCGGCCCGGGTTCTTCCAGGGCGTGTGCACCGTGGTGATGAAGCTGATGTCGTGCGTGCAGCCGCGCGTCGCGGTGTTCGGCAAGAAGGATTACCAGCAGTTGATGATCGTGCGCAGCATGTGCCACCAATTCGCGCTGCCGACCGACATCATCGCCGCCGAAACCGTGCGTGACACCGACGGCCTCGCGCTCAGCTCGCGCAACCGCTTTCTGGCGGCGGACGAGCGCGCTGAGGCGCCGGTGCTGGCCGCCGAGCTCAATCGCGTACGCGATGCGGTGCTCGCCGGCGATCGCGACTTCGCAAAAATCGAACAGGCGGCAATGGCGACGCTGGCTGCGCGCGGCTGGCAACCTGATTACATCGCGGTGCGCAAGCGCTCGAATCTGCTGCCGCCGGGCCCGCAAGACGCGAACGCGGAGCTGGTCGTGCTGGCGGCCGCCAAGCTCGGCACCACCCGTCTCATCGACAACCTCGAAATCTGAAGCGGTCTTAGGCTGCGCGAACGCGCATTAGAAGCACAAGGGATTAGTCATGCAACGAAACATGCTGAAGTCGAAAATCCATCGCGTCGCGGTCACGCACTGCGAACTGCATTACGAAGGCTCGTGCGCGATCGACGAGGACTTGCTGGAAGCCGCGAATATCGTTGAAAACGAGCGGATCGACATCTGGAACATCAACAACGGCGAGCGTTTCTCGACGTACGCGATCAAGGGCGAACGCGGCAGCGGCATGATTTCGCTGAACGGCTCGGCCGCGCGGCGCGCGCAGTTGGGCGATCTGGTGATCATCGCGGCATTCGCGGTGGTCGACGAAGCGGAACTGAGAGCAGGCTGGAAACCGGATCTGGTGTTCGTCGACGACAACAACAAGATCAAGGGCAGCCGCGATCACGTGCCGACCCAGAACTGGACCTGAGCCGGACCCGAGCCGGGCTTTCGCCGCACGGCTCCATGCAGCGCAGCGGGCGGCCACGCCGCCTGCTGATTCACCTCAAGCCTTCTTGCCGGCGCCGTTGGTCCATTCGATGATCGGCTGCCACTGCTCCAGATCCTTCTCCACGCGGCTTTTCGCGACATCCCACAAGGTCAGGCCGTGCGCCGCCAGTTGCACGTAATTCTGCGTGTCGCGCAAATAGCCCAGCACCGGCAGCTTCAACCCCTCGACAAATCGATGCAACTGCTCCGCTGAGCGCGTGCGCGAGTCGACCCGCATGCCCACCACACCGATCTCGATCCCGCCTTTCCTGACCGCCTTCTCCTTCGCCAGCCGCTCGAGAAAATCCTGGGTGGCGAGAATATCGAACATGGACGGCTGCAGCGGCACGATCACCTTGTCGGCCAGGTCCAGCGCGATGCCGAGGCGGTTGCCGTGCAACCCGGCCGGCGTGTCGATGACCGCGTGTTCCAGACCTCGGGGTGGTTTGGCGGGGTTTTCTAGGTCGACCTCCCAGGTCTCGATGGGCGGCAGCGCAGGGGGCCGCAGCGACAGCCAGGCGTGCGCGGACTGCTGTTTGTCGAGGTCCGCCAGCGCGACCCATTCCCCGAGCGATGCGAAATAGCCGGCCAGATTGGTGGACAGCGTGCTTTTGCCCACGCCGCCCTTCGGATTCGCCACCACGATCACCGTCATGAATTCTCCCGGAAAGAAGGCTGGGCGTCGCCAGCCGGTTTGCCGCGCAGTTTGCTCTGACTTGCGCCGATGGGTCCTGAGCCGAACCGGTTTCAGGTTCACCCATCGATCCAGCCGTTGATAATATCGACAAATGCACCGGGGCCGAAGCCCCCAAACGGCTATTGACTGCCCTTCACCGCTGTTTTTTCCATCGAGGACCCCAATCTCATGAGCAAACTCCGTCCGGAATACACCGCCGAGCGCCTGCATGAACGTCAGAAGGGCAAGCTGCCCGGCTTGCTGGGCGTGCATGTTCTGGCGCTGGAGCAAGGCGCCCTGACCGCGGAATTGACCGTGCGCGAGGAATTGCTGGCGCCGAACGGCTTTTTGCATGCCGCCACCGTGATCGGCCTCGCCGATACCGCCTGCGGCTACGCATGCCTTGCGCATCTGCCCGAGACGGCGCGCAATTTCACGACCGTCGAGCTGAAGAGCAATTTTCTCGGCACGGCGACGGAAGGCACGATCCGCGCGGTCGCCAAGGCCGTGCATCTGGGCCGCAGCACGCAGGTGTGGGACGCCACCGTCACCGATCCGAACGGCAAGACGATGGCGCTGTTTCGCTGCACGCAAATTGTGTTGTATTGACCGACGCGGGGGCACGGTGGAGGGTTCGACGTGCCCTGGCTTGGCGCCAACAAAAAAAAGCACGCGGCCTGACGGCGCGTGCTTTTTTTGTCCTCCGGAGAGGCGGAGTGCCGGAGCGGCCTGGTGGCCTAGTGGCCTGGTGCTTGGGCACTTGGGCGCTTGGGCGCTTTGTCGGTTTGACGTTCTACGGGTGTGCCAGATCCGGCACACCGCCCGAACAGCCGCGCGAACGTATCAGGCGGCCACTGCGCGTGGCGCCTTCGCGCTGCTCAGCGCCAGTGCGCCGCCGCCGAGCAGCGACTGCACCGCCAAGGTCACCGCCCAGAAGGCCGGATATTCCCAGCCGCCGTTCGGCGACGCGAACCCCCAGCCGTTGTGCAGATGCGCCGACATCGCGCCGAGCATGAACGGCAGCAGCACCAGCGCGACCCAGCGGACCTGCACGCCGAGCAGCAGCGCGATACCGCCGATCAATTCGACGAACGCCGTCACGTAGCCGAGCCAACCCGGCAAGCCCAGTGAGACGAAAAATTGCGCCGTTCCCGGCAGCGTGAAAACAAAGATCTTTTGCAGACTGTGGGCGAGATACAGGACACCCAAGGCAAGGCGAAGCAGCAAAGCGGCCAGATCGGCGGAGCGGTTCGAGTTCATAACGAGTCCTTTATGAGAGAAACGGCCCGCAGCGGCCGTCGATGTCAAGACTGTATTCGAACCATACAAGACGAAAAACTGCTTTTCAGGCTTTGATTACTTCCCAATAGGATTTAATCAGCACCATCCGGTCGATCTTCGTCAGCCAATTGCAGCAAAGAGCTTTGAGAGATCGAGGTGCTCGGCGAGTGTGTCGGCGAGGCGTTCCAGCGACGCCTCACGCAGCGCCGGGTAGTCGATTGTCTCGGCGTCGCTTAAACCCGCCCACGCCAGCAGTGCGGCGCACGCGGCCGGCGTGTCGAACAGACCGTGCACGTAGGTGGCGAGGATCTGGCCATCGGCCGAGATCGCACCGTCGGGATAAGCCTCACCCGTAGCGCCCAATTGCAGCGCAGGCGAGTTGAGCGCCGGACCTTGTGTCTCGCCCATGTGAATCTCGTAGCCTGAGACCTCGGGTGAACCGGGCAATGCGAGACGCCCCGTCACGTTCTTGAGCGTTTTTTCGCGCGTCAGCACCGTCGAATAATCGAGCCAGCCGAGGCCCGCGCTCGTTCCAGGCGCCCCTTCCACGCCGTGCGGATCGGCCACTTCACGTCCGAGCATCTGCATGCCGCCGCAAATCCCGATAACCCGGCCACCGTAGCGTAGATGCCGTTGCAGCACCGCATCCCAGCCTTGCGCGCGCAGAAAGGCCAGATCGCCCGGCACATTCTTCGAGCCCGGCAGGATGATCAGATCGGCCGGCGGAGGCGGCGTGCCGCTTCGCACGTAATGAAAGTCGACCTGCGGATGCGCGCGCAGCGCATCGAAATCGGTGTGATTGCTGATGTGGGGCAACACCGGCACGACCACTCGCAACATCCGCCCCGTATCACCGCTGTGCGCGGCGCGCAGTTGGGGCGGCAGCATGTCTTCGGCGTCGAGCGTCAGGCCGTGCAGGTAGGGCACCACGCCAAGCACCGGCTTGCCGGTCTTCGCTTCGAGCCAGTCGAGGCCGGGCTTGAGCAAACTGATGTCGCCGCGAAAACGGTTGATGATGAAACCACGCACACGCGCCTGCTCGCTGGCCGACAGACAGGCGAGCGTACCGGTCAGATGCGCGAACACCCCGCCGCGGTCGATGTCGGCCACCAGCACGACCGGACAGTCGACCGCTTCGGCGAAACCCATGTTGGCGATATCGCGGTCGCGCAGATTGATCTCGGCGGGACTCCCTGCGCCTTCGACAAAAATCGTGTCGTACGCCGCTTGCAAACGCGCATACGATTCCAGCACAGCCTCGAACGCGACCGGCTTGTAGTCGTGATACGCGCGTGCATCGAGATTCATGCGCGCCTTGCCGTGGATGATCACTTGCGCACCACGATCGCTCGTCGGTTTGAGCAGCACGGGGTTCAGATCGGTGTGCGCGGCGATGCCCGCGGCCACCGCCTGCAAGGCCTGCGCGCGGCCGATCTCGCCGCCATCGACCGTCACCGCGCTATTGAGCGCCATGTTCTGCGGCTTGAATGGCGCGACCCGTACGCCGGCGCGGCGCGCGAGGCGGCACAAACCCGCGACGAGCGTGCTCTTGCCCGCATCGGACGTAGTGCCCTGAATCATCAGCGTGCCGCGCGGCACAGGTAGGGCGTCATGCAGGGTCGAAGTGGCAGTCACGGAATGTCGGGCTCGGCGGTGAATGGGCAATAAACGCAGGCAATGAACGCGGCATTATCCCATCGTGCCGGCACGCGCTGCACGCCGGTACAATCACACGATGATTCCCCGCGACCTCACTTTCGTTCTCGGCGGCGCCCGTTCGGGCAAGAGCGTGCACGCCGAACAACTGGCGAACGACAGCGCCCTCCCCGTCACGTACATCGCCACCGCGCGCACGGCCGACGACGCCGAGTTCAGCGCGCGCATCGCGCATCATCGCGAGCGGCGTCCGGCGCATTGGGCTTTGCACGAAGCGGACGTCGATCTGGCCGCCGCCGTGACGCAAATCGACACGCCCGGCCATTGCATGCTGATCGACTGCCTGACGCTGTGGCTCGCCAACCTGCTGTGCCCACCCGACGGCGACGGTTTGCCGGTCGATCATTATCAAGCGCACTTTGCCGCGTTCGAAGCGGCGCTCCTCAACGCCAAAGGCAAGATCATCGTGGTCAGTAATGAAATCGGCCTGGGCGTGGTGCCGCTCGGCGCGGAAACGCGGCTCTATGTCGACGAACTCGGGCGGCTCAATCAGCGCGTCGCCGCGTTGAGCACGCACGTCACCATGATGGTCGCGGGCTTGCCGCTCACCTTGAAAACAGCAGGCCGCGCGTGATGCTGTCGCTTCCTCTGACTGTTACCCTGGCAACGGCGGGCGTCGCCGTCGACCGCTGGCTCGGTGAGCCGCGCACCGCCCATCCGCTGGTCGGGTTCGGCACATGGGCGATGCGCCTCGAAAAGCGCTACAACACCGGCCGGCGCTTGCGGCTCAAAGGGCTGCTCGCGTGGGCGCTGGCCGTCATGCCGCCGGTGCTGATCGCCTGGTGGCTCGTCGCCGTGCTGCCATTTTTTGCAGCCTGCGCGGTGCATGTCGTGTTGCTGTGGTTCGCGCTCGGCGCACGCAGTCTGCACGATCACATTGCGCCGATCGCAGAGGCGTTGACGCAACGCGATCTCCCACAAGCGCGTTTGCTGACCGCACGCATCGTATCGCGCGAAACGGCTCACGCCGACGAAGCGGCACTATCGCGGGCGGCCGTCGAATCGGCGCTCGAAAACGGCAACGACGCGATCTTCGGCGCGCTGTTCTGGTTCGCGATCGCGGGCGGTCCGGGCGCGCTGGGGTTTCGTCTGGCCAACACGCTCGATGCCATGTGGGGCTACCGCACGCCGCGCTACTTGCGTTTCGGCTGGGCCGCCGCGCGCATCGACGACGTGCTCAACTGGATTCCCGCGCGCCTCACCGCGGCAAGTTACGCGTTGCTCGGCGACACGCGCACCGCGCTGCATTGCTGGCGTGAACAGGCGCCGCGTTGGGATAGTCCGAACGCCGGGCCGGTCATGGCTTCAGGCGCCGGTAGTCTGAACGTATTGATCGGCGGCCCCGCGGTTTATCACGGCACGCTCGAACACCGGCCGACGCTAGGCTTCGGACACCCCGCGAAGGCCAGCCATGTCACGGCGGCGTTGATGCTGGTCGAGCGCACGGTCATTCTCTGGCTGGCGGTGCTGATCGTGCTGGCTTTGCTGAGTGTGCCCTTTCATGGTTGATCGAACGGCGGGTCACCGGGCTGAACCCGGCACCGCGCTCAACGCCGTGGTCCATGGCGGCAATCTGCACGAGGCGGCTGAGCGTTACGGCATTCCGTACGCGCAATGGCTCGACCTGTCGACGGGGATCAATCCGCACGGTTATCCGGTGCCGCCGGTTCCCGCCGATGTCTGGCGCCGTCTGCCCGACGACGGCGACGGTTTTGCGGCCCGTGCCGCCCGTTACTATGGCGCGCCCGATGCCGCGCACGTTCTGCCCGTAGCGGGAAGCCAGGCGGCGATTCGCGCGCTGCCCTCGCTGCTGCCACGAGCCCGGGTTGGCATCGCGCCGCTCACGTACAGCGAATATGGTCCTGCATTCGAACGGGCAGGACACGAAGTCGTGCCACTGGATGTCTCCTGGGACACCTTGCCCGACGTGCTCACCCATGTAGTCGTCGTGAATCCTAACAATCCGACTGCGGAGCATCTGAGCGCCGGCAAGCTGCTGCACTGGCATGCGCAACTCACCGCGCGCGGCGGCACGCTGCTGGTCGACGAAGCCTTCGCCGATGCGATGCCTTCGGCGTCGCTCGCGGCAAGCACCCATCTCGATGGGTTGATCGTGTTACGTTCGCCGGGGAAATTCTTCGGGCTCGCCGGCGTGCGCGCGGGCTTCGTACTCGGTGCGCCGGCCTGGCTCGACGCATTGCGGCATACGCTCGGCGCGTGGACGGTCAGCGGACCGGCTCGCCATGCCGTCAAAGCCGCGTTCGAAGACGACGTGTGGCAACAGCAGATGCGTACCCGGCTCGACGCCGAAAGCGCCCGTCTGGTGAGTCTGTTGCATGCACAAGGTTTCGCCACACACAGCACGCCGCTCTTCGCGTGGACCGGCGATGCTCGCGCCGCCGCTCTGCATGAAGCATTGGCGCGACGCGGCGTGTGGACACGGCTATTCACGGCGTCAGGCAGCGTGCGTTTCGGGCTGCCTGCGAGCGATGCGGAATGGGCGCGCTTCGAAGCGAGTTTGCGCGAGACTATTCGATGATTCGATTTTCACGCTTCGCCATCGCCGCAGCACTTTTCGCGAGCGCGGTGCATGCGTACGCCGCGATCACCGTCACCGACGACTCCGGCGCAACAGTCACACTGCCTGCGCCCGCACAGCGCGTCATTAGTCTCGCGCCGCATGTGACCGAGCTGCTGTATGCCACGGGCGGTGGCGCGAAAATGGTTGGCGCTGTGTCCTACAGCGACTATCCGGCTGAAGCGAAGCAACTGCCGCGCGTCGGCGACAACAAGGCGCTCGACCTCGAACGGATCGTCGCGTTGAAGCCCGACCTGATCGTCGTGTGGCGGCATGGCAATGCGCAGCGCCAGCTTGATCGCCTGCGCGAGATGCATGTGCCGCTGTTCTTCAGCGAACCGCATCATCTCGACGATATTGCCGTGTCGCTGACGAAGCTCGGGCAATTGCTCGGCACCTCGCCGACCGCCGACGCGGCGGCGGCGGCCTATCGTCGGGACATCGCACAACTGCGCACGCAGTATGCGAGCCGGCCGCCTGTCAGTGTGTTCTATCAGGTGTGGGATCAACCGTTGATGACGCTCAACGGCGAACATATGGTCAGCGATGTGATTGCGCTGTGCGGCGGCCGCAATGTGTTTGCGAAACTCGAACCGCTGGTGCCGACCGTTTCGACTGAAGCGGTGCTCGCAGCGAATCCGGAAGCGATCTTCACCGCCGCGCCCGGCGCGACCAAACCGGACACGACCCTGCCGCAACTCGACACATGGCGCGCGTGGCCGAGTCTGAAGGCGGTGGCGAACAACAATCTGTTCGCCATCGACGGCGATCTGATCAACCGGCCGGCGCCACGTATTGCGCAAGGGGCGAAGCAAATGTGCGAAGACCTAGACCTGGCGCGTTCGCGGAGGAAGACCGGCGCGCAATGACGCCGCTGCGAAGGCCGTGAAGCAGGAAGTGCCGTATTAACGTGAGACGGCGTCTGCCCGCTTGAACGGCCACTGCTCGAATTCGGAAAGCCGCAACCGATATCGCGCGACATTGCCCAGATAAAGTTGATCGAGATCGGACTGGATCGCGTCGACGAACGAGGACATATCGCCCGCAGCCACCAGATTCTGTGCGAGCGCTTCGATCTCGCCGCGCGTGCCAGCAAGGCCGCCGCGAATCACCTCCTGCACCACCTGTATCAACGCATTGCGATACTTGAGGCGAAACGCATCCGGCTCGCCGATCGATTGTCGAATCGCAAGATAACGCTGACACGAACGCTCGTACGCCCAGATGAAGACATCGCGCAACAACTCGACGCGATTGGCCTCATACACACCGAGCGTGCCGTCGACGTAGGCCTTTTCGGGAACGTCGATAAACGACAGCGGACACAGATTCTGCCGGATCAGCGGAATATTCGCGGTCAGACGTGATACCCGTTTGTTGACGTCTTCGAACGGCTGCAGATACGGCAGGTGCACCATGCTGAAGAAAGCCTGCTCGAAGGGGTCGTCGATCTGCGCGGCCTTGTTCAACACCGCATCGAAACATTCCGCGATCTGCTGAGGCACGGCGAGCGGGAAAAATACGGTGCCGCTGATCTCCACTTCGCGCACGCGCAAACGGCCGCTGGCGAACGGGTCGGACATCAGGTTGTCGGAAAGAATCGCGTGAAGGTTCAGCACGGTGAACCGGTTGAAACCCACCTCTTCGGCGCTCTCGACAATCATTTCGATCGCGGCCTTGTGATTGAGGATCATCTGCGTTTCCTGGGCGTCCTTGCCTTCCGCAATGTGCCCTTGCTCGATCAGCCGTACGGTGTCGAGCCGCGTGTAGGTATTGCCCTCGAGCCGTGACGACGCCCACGACAAATCAATCAGAAGCCGGCTCATGATGTCGCGCGCGTAAGTACCGGCCGGCCGACCATCCGCCGACGTGCGGCCCCACTCATGCAGACGTGTACGCTGCGCTTGCGATAAATACGCGTCCTGATTCGGACGATAGCGTTCGAGAAACGCGCGGTTATAGCCGACCGGTCGGCGCTCGTGCAGTGGCCTGTTCACTTCCGCGCGCACCTCGAGGCCCGCGCTCGACACGGGCACGTAGGCCTCACCGGACGTGCTTGCGCCGATGACAACCTGGGTGGGGGAAACAACTGCGCTGGAAGCGGACGCCTGCTTGTACGCCACTGCCCGGCCGGCACCTTCCGCGATGATCCGGCCAGCCTCGAGCAGCACGTCGAGACGACGTTGCAGCGTGCGGCGCTGCATGGGGTGGCGGCGCGTGGCAAGTGCCGCAGCAAGCGCACGAACGCCCCGCCCCTCAGCGCTTGCTGCGATGAGTTGCTCGATCAGATCCAATTCCTGCTTGATGCCGCTGCTGTTCATGCGTGCCACCCTGGAGCCCATGTGTCACGATAAATCCAAATCGCGACACTTTTCCTAGGATTGTGGCACAAATCAGGTTAATCGCGACACTTTTTCCGTCTAAAAGTGTCGCGATTTCAGTTTTTCATGACAAATTCTCTAAAAAAGTGTCACGAATAAGGCGAGACTGACGCAATTCGGGGGAAACGGCAGGCATCAAGCCCTCACGCATTCCACCTCACCAGCGCCCACTGCTGCTGCGCCTCATCCCTGCGCAACCACACAACCCCGGCCATCTCCAGCGACCACCGCAGACAACGTTCCAGCGGCACGTCCAGCACCAGCGAAGCGATCACCCGCATGACACCGGCATGCGTGACGACATACGCCGGCGACAACTCGCGCGTTTGCGCGAACGCGTCGAACCACGCCCGCACCCGCGCGACGAATTGCGCGACGCTCTCGCCGCCATGCGCACGGGCGTGTTCGAAGTTGGCTGCCCAGTCGTCGAGCAGCTCGCGATCGATCGCGTCCCAGCGCTGCTGCTCCCAATCGCCGAAGTCCATTTCCTTCAGCCGATCGTCATGGCTGAGCGCACAGCCGAAATCGTTCGCCATGACCGCAGCCAGCGTCGCGCAACGTGTCAGCGGGCTCGACATCAACACACGCGGCGGCGGGACCTGCAAGGTTGCCAGTTTCAGTGCAAGGGCACTTGCCGATATCTCGGCGTCCTCGGCAAGCGCCACGTCGCTGTGGCCATAACACACGCCCGCATCGAGCGCGACGGCCGGATGACGAATCAGGACGATATCCATGCGAGCCCCACGAGGTAGATGCTCAGTTCAAAGATCTGTTGCGCGAAGCCGAGGCAGTCGCCGGTGTAGCCACCGATGCGTCTGACGAAATAGCGGCCCAATGCAAAGCGCAGTGCCAGCAATACGGCGAGCGTCACGCACGCGAAACGCCAATTCGGCGAATCCAGCCCGTTCGGCCAGAGCAACAACGGCAAACCGAACACCGCGGCGCACAGCAACGCGGGACCACTCAAGCGCTGCGCGACCGGCTTGGCTTTACCTTCGGCGCGCACATAGTCGAGCGTAGCCAGATAGCTGATCGCAAATACACGGCTTGCCGCATGCGCCGCAATCATCAGACTTGCGGCGCGCATCGGCGGCAATGCAGAGAGCGTTTGCCACTTCAGTGCTAGCGCGATCACGAGCGCGATGGCGCCGAAAGCACCGATGCGCGAATCGTGCATGATGCGCAACACGTCCTCGCGCGTATAGGCGCCACCGAACGCATCGACGCAATCGGCGAGGCCGTCCTCGTGAAACGCACCGGTCACGAGAAGCGACGCAGCCATCGACAGCAGCACCGCAACACCCGCGGGGAAGACATGCAACGCCGCGAGATAAACCAGTGCGCTCAATCCGCCGATCAATAGACCGACGAGCGGAAAATAACGCGCCGCCGCATTCAGATAGTGCGGCTCATAGCCGACCCAACGCGGCACCGGCACGCGCGTGAAATAACCTAGGGCCGTGAAGAAATAGCGCAGCTCCGCGAGCGGGTTCATGAGTAAGCCGGATGCACGTTTCTATATGACGGCGCCTCGTATCGCAGCGCTTCGTATAACGGCTCAAGCATCGCGATTCGCGACGCCGGCCGATTCGAAGCTCGCCATTTCGTTGACGAACGCCACCGCCGCGCGCAGCAGCGGCACGGCGAGCGCCGCGCCCGTGCCTTCGCCGAGACGCATATCGAGCGAAAGCAAGGGCAGCGCGCCGAAGTGATCGAGCATGCGCCGATGCCCCGCCTCGTTCGACGCATGCGCGAACACACAATACTCGCGCACGTTCGGTGCGAATGCATCGGCCACCAGCAATGCCGCGGTCGCGATGAAACCGTCGACAAGGATCGTCATACGGGCCTGCGCGGCGGCGAGATACGCGCCCGTCATCATGGCGATTTCGAAGCCACCGAAAGTGGCGAGCACCGCGAGCGGATCGTTGGAAACAGCGTGATGCGCGAGCGCCGACGCGAGTACGTTGCGCTTTTTCGCGAGACCCGCGTTGTCGAGACCCGTACCACGTCCAACGCATTCGTCGATCGGCACGCCGCACAGGCGGCTCATCAGACACGCGGCCGACGACGTATTCGCAATGCCCATTTCGCCGAAGCCAATCACGTTGGTGCCGAGCGACGCGTGATACCGCACACGAGCGGCACCCGCCTGCATCGCGGCAAGCGCCTGTTCATGCGTCATCGCGGGTTCGTGCGCGAAGTTGCGCGTGCCGGCCGCAACTGGAATGTCGATGAGACCCTCGGTCGACGGCAGCGGCGTTGCAATGCCTGAGTTGACCACTTCGAGTTCGACACCCGACACGCGGCTCAAGGCATTGATCGCCGCGCCGCCCGCGAGAAAGTTAGCGGCCATTTGCGCGGTCACCGCTTGCGGATAAGGGCTCACGCCTTCCTGCGCAATGCCGTGGTCGCCGGCGAACACGATCATCGCCGGACGTTCCACCGTGGGGTGCGTTGTACGCTGGATCAACCCCATCTGGCGCGCGAGCGTCTCGAGCCGCCCAAGACTGCCGGGCGGCTTGGTCTTGGTATCGATGATGTGTTGCAGTTCGGCACGCAGCGTGAGATCCAGCGGTTCGACTTCGGTCAATCCCTGCAAAGCTGGTAAAGAAGTCATAGACGTTTCTAGAAGAGAGAGTGTTTTTATAAAACGCTTAGCCTGCCGGTGTGTCATCAGCCGCAGGCGATTCGTGACGCGAGCGCGGCGCGGGAATCAGCGCCTCATACTCGCCGTCGCGAATCAGAATCAGCGGATAGCCAAACGCGCGGCTCGTCAGCGTAGGCGTTAGCACGTCGTGCACCGGTCCAGCATACGCGCCGCCGTTGCCGTCGAGCAGCAGCGCATGCGTCGCAAAGCGGCGCGCGAGGTTCAGGTCATGGCACGAAAACATCACTGTACGCCGAGGCGCGCGCGTCCAGGCGGTCAGCGCTTCGAGACAGTCGATCTGGTGATGCAGATCCAGATGCGAGAGCGGTTCGTCAAGCAGCAACAGCGGCGCCTCCTGGCACAATACCGCCGCCAGCGCGACACGTTGACGTTCGCCACCCGACAGCGACAGCACGTCGCGCGCAGCGAAGGCGGTGAGACCCAAACCATCCAACGCGGCATGCGCGGCAGCGCGATCGGCCTCGCCCTCCCACCCCCAGCCGGTCAGATGCGGGAAGCGGTTCAGCATCACGATGTCGAGCACGCTCGCGCTGAACGCGTCCGCAGCGCTTTGCGGCATCAGCGCGCGACGCTGCGCGAGCGGCAACGGCTGCCAGTCGGCAAGACGCACGCCGTCGAGTTCGACATGCCCCGCCGACGGTTGCGCCAAACCGGCGAGCGTGGAGAGCAACGTCGTCTTGCCAGCACCGTTGGGCCCAGCGATACACCAGATCTCGCCTGCATAGAATGTATGCGTGAATGCGTCGAGCAAGGTGCGCATGCCCGCACGCAAGGTCAGGCGTTGCGCGCTGAGCGCAGGATGCGAGGCGTTGTGTGCGTTCATCATCGGCGCCTGCGCAACAGCATCCACAGAAACACCGGCACGCCGACGATCGACGTGATCACGCCGACCGGCAATTGCCCCGGCGCAATCACGGTACGCGCGATCAAATCCGCGCCCATCACCGCGACACCGCCACCGAGCGCAGCAGCCGGCAGCAGCATGCGCTGATCGTTGCCGAACGCGAGCCGCAACATATGTGGCACCACGAGCCCGACAAAACCGATGGTGCCTGCCGTGGTCACCGCCGCGGCCGCCGCCAGCGACGCTACCAGATACACGCGCAAGCGCAGCGGCATCACAGCGACGCCGAGCGCCTGCGCGGCAGCGTCGCCCCGCAGCAGCACATTCAGGCGCGGCGCGGCGGGCACGATTGCCACGAGCACGACGAAAAGCGCGGCGAGCGCTGTCCATGGCATCGCGCCGCCATTCAGATCGCCGGTCAGCCAGAACAGCATGCCGCGCAGACGATTGTCTGGCGCGAGGTTGAGCAGCAACGTAATGACAGCCCCCCAGCCGGCCGCGATCACCGCGCCGGTCAGCAGCAAACGCGGCGACGTATCCTGCGGCTCGCCCCGCCACAACTCGCGGCGTGCGAGGCCGAGCACCAGCAGGATCGACACGAAGGCGCCGGCGAACGCACTGGCATCGACGATCCACCACGCGCAACCGGCGATCATCGCGACCAGCGCGAACGTCGCCGCACCGCCCGACACACCTAACACGTAGGGTTCGGCCAGCGGATTGCGCAACAGCACTTGCAGCAGCGCACCCGCCAGTGCAAGCAACGCGCCGCATGCGAAGCCGGCCAGCGCGCGCGGCAAGCGCAGCTTGCGCACGATCTCGCCGGCCAGATCGGCGGACTCGACATGCGGCGCGTGCGCAGGCAGCAGCGCCGCCAAGACGCGTGCAGGCGCGAGCGACACGCTGCCCAGCGCGAGCGACGCCATCAGCACAGCCAGTGCGATGCCCGCGAGCGCGAGCCAGATCGCGGCCGCGCGCTTCACACTCATCACGCGCAGCGTGGTCGTAGGCATCGGGCTTGAGCTGCGGTTCATCGGCGCCTTCTCATGCAAGTCCATTCGTCACTGCTGCTGCCAACCAGCCGTGACATGCGCACCACGCCGCGGCGGGTCATACGAGTAGGCCGTTTCATAGTCCTTGTTCAACAGGTTCTGGATTTGCGCGGCCACGTACCACGTCTTCGTGGCAGACCCGCGAAGGGCGAGCAACGCCGCGCGAGCGATCGGGGACAGCATGGGATGATATTCCTGTGGATAGCGTGTCCGGCCCGCCTCCCCGCCGGCCGATGCGTAACGTGGCACCCGCGAGGCCCCCGCGAAGGCGCCCGCGCTATTTTACGTTTGCGCTGGGACGACCCTCTCCCTCTGGCCGGGATCCGGGCTAGCGGCACATCGATCCCGCCTTCCCACGCGTGACGCGCAGTGGCACACTCGCGGGTTCAGCTTCAAACACACGATCAGAATCGACCTGCATGACGAATGCGGTCGCTTACCGTTGCGGGGGGCAGCGCAGGTTCGCGCGTTCAGGCAAACGGCGCACCCTGCTTCCCGTTTAACTGCGCGCACTGTGGAAAAGCGCGCGCGGGCACCAGAGTGCGGCCAGTTTAGAAGCGGCCTTCGGGTCCGTCAAGAATGGTTAATCTGTGCGCAATCTGTTCTGTTATGTGCAGGTTATTGTCCGATGCACGAGGCGTTTTTCATCATAAGGTCGATAAAAGCCTGCACAAAGCCATGTTGTTACGTCTCGAAACGAGACAATTGTCGGAACCTGCGACATTCCGCGCTAAAATGCAATGTCTTTAGAGGACGCAGCAGATGCTCACCGAACTCGAAACACTTTCACAAAATATCGGCAAGCTGATCGCGATCAGCCAACGCCACAATGAAGCGCGGCTCGCGCTAGAAGATCAGCTCGCCCAATCGCGTGCCGAAGCAGAGGCCACGCGCACTGAACTCGCGTTGATGCGCGAGGAGCGCGATGCACTGCAAGCGGAACGCGACGCACTGTCGGCCAAGATCGACGACGCACAGGTACGCCTGAATGCGATCCTCGAAAAGCTGCCACGGGCTCGCGCGCACAGCGAGCCAGACAATCAGCTCGATCTGCTCGAGGCCGCACCGCATGAGGTCGATGCGGAGAGCGACGTCACCCGCCACGGAGAAAATGCATGACCACCAAGCAGATCGAAGTATCGATTCTCGGCGTGCCCTATCGCCTCGCCTGCTCGCCGGAAACTGAAGGCGCGCTGCTTGAAGCGGTGGCACGCGTCGACGCCGAGATGTCGAAGATCCGCAACAACAGCAACGTGCGTGGCACGGATCGCATTGCCGTCATGGCCGCGCTGTCGCTGGCATCGGAACTGCTTAAGCTGCAATCAAGCGTGCGACACGGAGAAGCATTTCCCGCAGAAGAAATCCGGCGTACAATGCATCAAATGAACGAACAACTGGGTACTGTGATTCAGCAGTACAGCATGCAGTAAGTACCCAGCAGTCTCGAACAATTTCAAGCGGCCGGTCCTGAGATCGGCGGCGAATTCAAGCGGAATGCATGAGCAGAGACTCAGCAAACGTTTGAGTTCAAATGGTTTGACTTCCCTGCCTGGTTCGCCAAGGTCATATATTCCTTGAACCAATGCCATGTGCACGGTTGTGGAAATTTGTAGCACGGGTGTGCGCGTCACTCTGTCTGATGTACCCGAAGTGCTGCTAACTGCGACCAATTCTGAACCCCCGGTTCAGGATGCCGGCCTAGCGGCTAAGGCGGGGACCCATTCAAAACGGCATCGGACTTCGGTTCGATGCCGTTTTTCTTTGGGCCTCGATTTTTCCTCTGACTCTTCAAACCCTTAACGTTCAATTCGATTCATGCGCTACTGGCTAATGAAGTCCGAACCGGACGAAGCAAGCATCGACCATCTCGTAGAGGCGCCGCAACACACGTTGCCGTGGACTGGCGTGCGCAACTATCAGGCGCGCAACTTCATGCGCGACATGATGCAGGTCGGCGACGGTGTGCTGTTCTATCACTCGAGTTGTCCCGAGCCGGGCATTGCGGGGCTCGCGGAAGTATCGTCCACCGCCTATCCGGACCCGACTCAATTCGACAAGAAGAGCCCCTACTACGACCCGAAGTCGTCGCAGGAAACGCCGCGCTGGCTACTCGTCGATGTCGTATTCAAGAAGAAGATCCCGTTGATTCCGCTTGCCGCGCTGCGCGAGCATGAGGAATTGAAGGACATGCGCGTGCTCGCCAGAGGCAACCGCCTGTCGATCACGCCGGTCACTGAAGCCGAATGGCGCTTCATCACCAAGCGTCTTGTTTGACGTTGCATACGCACATGCGACCCAGGGTCGCACGAGATCACGTGCAATGCTGCACGCGGATGAAGGCAAACGTTGAAGAAACGTCAAATTAGGGAACCAAGCCCAGGTTACAAGCGCCTAACGGGCTCGCAAACGTTGTGCCATTGCACGGCGTTCGCTCCAATCGTGCACAACCTGTTCAAGCAAGGAGTCCAAGAATGACGAAAAACACCGCACGTGCACTCGCTCTCGCTCTCGTATGCGCCACCCCTGTCGCACTCGCGCTGACGCCGACCATGGCTCGAGCGCAGAGCGTAGCGCAGTATCAGCCCGCGGGCGTGCTGTCGCTGAATGCGCAGGCAAGCGCTGAAGTGCCGCAAGACGTCGTCGATATCACGCTGTTCTACGAACAGGAAGCGAGCGATCCGTCCGCGCTCACCTCCACGCTGAATCAGCGTGCCGATGCGGCTCTGCAAAAAGCCAAGGGGGTAAGCGGTGTCACGGCTCGCACCGGGTCCTTCTCGATCTACCCGTCCACCGATCGTGACGGCCGCATTTCCGCATGGCGTGGCCGTACCGAAGTTGTGCTCGAATCGCACGACTTCGCCGCGGCATCGAAGCTCGCGGGCCAGATGGCATCGATCATGCAAGTCGGCAACGTGCAGTTCTCGCTGTCGCCTGAAGCGCAGCGTACCGCGGAGCAGAAGCTCACGGGCGAGGCCATCAAGTCGTTCCGTGAGCAAGCGGCTTCATCGGCACAGGCGTTTGGCTACAGCGGCTATTCGATTCGTGAAGTCAACGTCGGGCACAACGGCGTCATGCCGCGTCCGATGATGATGATGAGCGCGCGGGCAATGAGCGCCGATGCGAAGGCATCCGCGCCGGTACCGATTGAAGGCGGTACGTCGACTGTGACGGTCAACGTGTCGGGCTCGGTGCAGATGAAGTAACGCGTTTTACGCTAGAGGGTCTGCTGTAAAGGAAAAAGCCACGGCATGCCGTGGCTTTTTTCATTGGCTGCTCACTACGATAAAACGTAGCGCTCAGTTCGCGCCGGCCGCCTGCGCCGGTTCACGCCGCGCACGGCGATAGGACCACACCAGCAGCCCGATACCGACGAGGATCATCGGCAGCGAGAGCCATTGGCCCATTGAGAGACCCATGGCGAGCAGGCCCAGGAAGTCGTCCGGCTCGCGCGCGAATTCCACTGTGAAGCGGGCCAGGCCGTAGCCGATCAGGAACACCGCGGAAATTGCGCCCATGGGCTTCGGTTTGCGCGAGAAGAAGAACAGCACGAAGAACAGCGCCACGCCTTCGAGCGCAATCTCATACAACTCCGACGGATGACGCGGCAACATGTGATATTGCGCGAACACTTCGTTCAGATGCCATTGCGCGGCCAGTTGCGGATGCGTGGTGAGCCACGCGGCGTCGTCCGGCGCGGCGCCTGGAAACAGCATCGCCCACGGTGCCGACGGATCGGTCACACGGCCCCACAACTCGCCGTTAATGAAGTTGCCGAGGCGCCCTGCCGCGAGCCCCGTGGGCACCATCGGTGCGACGAAATCGGTGACCTGCAGCCACGAGCGTTTGCGCTGATACGCGAACAGCACCATCGCCAGCGTCACGCCGAGGAAGCCGCCGTGGAACGACATGCCACCCTCCCACACCTTGAAGATGTCGAGCGGATGCGCGAAGTAAAAGCTTGCCTTGTAGAACAGCACGTAGCCGAGCCGGCCACCGAAAATCGTACCGAGCACGCCGTAGAACAGCATGTCGTCGATGTCCTTGGCGGTCCAGCCTTGCGCGGCGACATACGGCAAACGCAGCCGCAGCCGGCCGACAACGATCGCCGCGATGAAGGCGACGAGGTACATCAGTCCATACCAGCGCACAGCGAGCGGCCCCAGATGAATGGCAACGGGGTCGAAATTCGGGTGAATGAGCATCGTGTTGTTATGGGCAGTTCAGGTTCAGAAACGGATTTCTCGTCAATTTTCAGGTAACAGCCGGCGGTTTGCGCACCCTGCGGCGCATGCGTTGGACGGTTCGGCTTGCAATGCGTTCGCGGCGGCGTCGAGTCTAAACACGAGGCGCCGCGAATTGCGTCTCGCTGGTGGCCGCATGGACCCGCACGATCTCGATGAAGCCGGCCAACACCGGACTCACCTCCGCCGTGCGCCAGACCAGCCCCGTTTCGATCGCCGGCACTGATTCGGCAAGTGGCCGGTACACAACCCCCGTGCGGCGCAGGTTACGCAACGATTGCGGCACCAGTGCGACGCCTATGCCGGCCGACACGAGGCTCACGATCGTCTGCATCTGGATCGCCTCCTGGCCGACCCGGGGTGCGAGGCCCGCCATGCCGTAGCAATCCATAATGATGTCATAAAAGCTTGGCGCCAAACGTCTTGGGAAAATCACGAGCGCCTCGTCGGCGACGTCGCGCAGGCTAATCGGCGTGTCCAGCCACTCGGCGCGCGGGTCTGCCTTGGACCCCGTGGCATTGCCCACACGCGCCGCCGTTTCCGTCGACATCGCAATGACCAGCGGCTCGCGGGCGATCGGCAGCCACGACAGCTGGGTGGCATGGCGCGACGGTAGCGGCGCGATCACGAGACCCGCATCGATGCGCCCGGCCACGAGTTCGTCGACCTGCACGTCGCTGGTGGCTTCGGTCAATTCGAGGCGCACCCGTGGATGGCGAGCGCCGAAATCGCGCAGTAGCAGCGGCAGCAAGCCGTAATCGGCCGTTGAGACGAAAGCCAGCGACAACGCCCCCGCCTCGCCTCGCACGAGGCTCTGCGCCAGCGGCCGCAGCCCCTCGGCACTCGCCAGCAAGCGCTGCACTTCTGGCAGCAGGTCGGCACCTACCGATGTCAGTTCGACCGAGCGCTTGGTGCGAGCGAACAACTCGACACCGAGCGTCGCCTCCAGCGCGCGAATGGCCTGCGACAACGGCGGCTGTGTCATGGAAAGGCGCGCCGCCGCCCGTCCAAAGTGCTTTTCTTCGGCGACGGTCACGAAATAGCGCAACTGGCGCAGGTCAGGGGTGGCGGGCAACATGATTAATATATTTTACGACCTAATCGAGCCTGAATAATATATTGGACACACGCTTAGCAAAACTGCATCCTTGTGCGACGCGTCGGAACTAAACTGGACTGAAGCGCCGTCGTACCTGCCGGCAAGCGCATTGGCGACGTCGGCGCCGCGCCTGCCGCCCCCACTGGGCGGCAAACACGCAGCACGGATCAAAACAAAACAGATCGGAGTTCCCCCATGGCATACAACCGTCGTTCGAAGAACATCACGCAAGGCGTGGCGCGTTCACCGAACCGCTCGATGTACTACGCACTCGGCTATCAGAAAGAAGATTTCGACAAGCCGATGATCGGCATCGCCAACGGCCACTCGACCATCACGCCGTGTAACGCCGGCCTGCAGCGTCTGGCCGACGCGGCCGTCGCCGCGGTCAAGGGCTCGGACGCGAATCCGCAGATCTTCGGCACGCCGACGATTTCGGACGGCATGTCGATGGGCACCGAAGGCATGAAGTATTCGCTCGTGTCGCGCGAAGTCATCGCCGACTGTATCGAGACCTGCGTGCAAGGTCAGTGGATGGACGGCGTGGTCGTGATCGGCGGCTGCGACAAGAACATGCCAGGCGGCATGATCGGCATGTTGCGCACGAACGTGCCGAGCATCTACGTGTATGGCGGCACGATCCGTCCGGGCAACTGGAAGGGCACCGACCTGACCATCGTGTCGTCGTTCGAAGCAGTGGGCGAATTCACGGCCGGCCGGATGTCGCAAGAAGATTTCGAAGGGGTCGAAAAGAACGCGTGCCCGTCTACGGGTTCGTGCGGCGGCATGTACACCGCCAACACGATGAGCTCGTCGTTCGAAGCGCTGGGCATGTCGCTGCTGTATTCGTCGACGATGGCCAATCCGGACCAGGAAAAGGTCGACTCGGCAGCCGAATCGGCACGCGTGCTGGTCGAAGCGGTCAGGAAAGATCTGAAGCCGCGCGACATCGTCACCAAAAAATCGATCGAAAACGCGGTGGCCGTGCTCATGGCCACGGGCGGCTCGACCAATGCCGTGCTGCACTTCCTCGCCATCGCCCACGCGGCTGAAGTGGAATGGACCATCGAAGACTTCGAGCGCATGCGCAAGAAGGTGCCGGTGATCTGCAACCTGAAGCCGTCAGGCCAGTTTGTGGCGACCGATCTGCACAAGGCCGGCGGTATTCCGCAAGTCATGAAGATTCTGCTCGACGCAGGTCTGCTGCACGGCGATTGCATCACGATCACCGGCAAGACGATCGCTGAAGAACTAAAAGACGTGCCGAGCAAGCCGCGCGCCGATCAGCAAGTGATCTTCCCGATCGAGCAGGCGCTGTACAAGGAAGGCCACCTGGCGATCCTGAAGGGCAACCTGGCCGTTGACGGCGCGGTCGCCAAGATCACCGGCCTGAAGAACCCGGTTATCACCGGTCCGGCGCGGGTGTTCGACGACGAGCAAAGCGCGCTGGAAGCCATTCTGGCCGACAAGATCGTCGCCGGCGACGTGGTCGTGCTGCGTTACCTCGGTCCGAAGGGCGGCCCTGGCATGCCGGAAATGCTCGCGCCGACGTCGGCGATCATCGGCAAGGGCCTCGGCGAAACCGTCGGCCTCATCACCGACGGCCGCTTCTCGGGCGGCACGTGGGGCATGGTGGTCGGTCACGTCGCGCCGGAAGCGTTCGTGGGCGGCACGATCGCGTTCGTACAGGAAGGCGATTCGATTACGATCGACGCGCACAAGCTGCTCCTGCAACTGAATATCGACGACGCCGAACTGCAACGCCGCCGCGCGGCATGGCAGCAACCGAAGCCGCGTTACACGCGCGGCGTGCTGGCGAAGTATTCCGCGTTGGCACTACCGGCCAACAAGGGCGCGGTGACGGGCTAAGCGCACCTTGAGCACGCGCCGCTGATTCGCCTCGGTTCTCCGGGGCGGACCCGTGGTGCGGCTCGCCGCGACCTAAGTTACATAAGCTACGTAAAAGCGCAAAGGGGCGCACGGGAAACCGTGCGCCCCTTTCCTTTTATAATGCGTGCACCACGAGTCGGGCACCTGCACCGACGGAGACCAGAATGAAATCAATGTCGTATGCAGCGCTTGCAGCGGTCGGCGTGCTGAGCGTCGCGTTAAGCGCCGGCAGTCCGGCGGCGCACGCGGAGCCCCCCGCGGGCCTCGTGCTTGCCCAGCAGCAGAACTGCATGAGCTGCCACTCGGTGACGCGTCCCTTCATGGGACCGGCGCTGCATGATGTCGCCGCAAAATATGCCGGCCGCGAAGATGCCGCCAGCTATCTGAAGCACAAGATTCTGGATGGCAGCACGGGCGTCTGGGGCTCAGTGCCGATGCCCGCGAATACGCAGCTCACACCCGATCAGGCGGCTACGCTGGCGAACTGGGTGATGACGCTCAAATGAATGACGGCGCTCAAATGAGCGCCGCTTGGTAAAAGTGGTGAGCGCCCCCGGATAAAGGCGCGCCCTCTGCCATGATCAAGCGTTGCCCGAGCGGCGCGCGATCTCCTGATCAACCGCTTCCCTTACCCAGCCGGTCAATTCGGTCTCCAGAGCCAGCGCAACTTCGCGCGTGATCTGGTTGACGAGCCATGACGTGTGATCCTGCAACGCATCGCGGCAGCGCGCTTCGATGATGCCCCGCCCCTCGCCCGTCAGAAAGCCCGCGAACCGTCCACGCAGACGTTCGGCGATGACATCCGCATCGAGATTCGGCTGCGGTTGCGCGAGCGCGTCGTGAGCAAGATCCGGCGGCACAAGCGCGCCGGCATCAATCGGCGCATGCGGTTCAGCCCGATCGAAGACGCCCGCTGACGGCGCAAAGGCCGGCTCATGTGCGTGCCGATGATCGGCAGCGTGGTGTGCCCTGGCGCGTTTTTTCGGATGAGCGTGTTCTGCCGGATGCGCGTGCTCTGACCCATGCGCAGGCTCCGGCGCGAGCGTCGGCTCCTCCTTAGTGTGCTGCGTTTCCGGCGCGTGCTCGGATTCTGGCGCAAGCACCGGCACCGACTCCTGCCTGGGTTCCGGCGCGAAGACCGGTTCTTGCGCCCCTTCGGCATCAGACACCGGCTGCGTAGCCGGCGCCCCCGCGCCGCTCGGCGCATGGCGCGCCGTGGCAGGATTGCCCGGTACGAGAATCTCGTGCAGAACCGGGATCGAACTATCGTTAGGATCGGACACGTGCACTCTCCGTGTTTGAGTCCAGCCTGAAGCAGGCCGCGCACGCGTCGAATCCCTATGACAAAACACCACGCGACGCGGTCGAAATGAAACCTAGCTGCCTTGCTTGTAGTTGTTCAAAGCATAGCCGCGATCACGATAGAAACGATAGCGTTCGCGGCCCGCAGCGAGTTCGTCGTGTGCGTTACCGACCACTTCCAGCAATCTTTCGAAGCGCGCGAACTGCGCCGGCACCGTGGCGCCGAGATTGAGCAGCACCTGATGGTGCGGCACATCATCGAGGCTCGACGCCAGCACGATCGGCGTTTGCGCGGCGAGCGGCGTGCCCGCCATGCAGTGCGGCACGAAGTCGAGTGGCGAGAACGTCCACAACTGTTCGTCGAAAGCCCGCAGGCGCTCGGGCTCGGCCAGCACGATGGTCGGCTGGCCCGCCTGATACGCCTTGCGGATCAGGCGGCACGCATACAGCAGCGAATCGCCGACGTTCGAGTGAAAATCGATTCTCGTCATCCGCGGCTCCGCTTTGCGTCTACTGCGACGCCCACAACCTTACTGCAATGCGTCATTGTGCAGCGCGACCGTCCGCGGCCCGATCGATCAAGAACTGCGCGAGCAACGGCACTGGACGACCCGTAGCGCCCTTGGCGGCGCCGCTCTTCCATGCGGTGCCGGCGATGTCCAGATGCGCCCACGGGTACGTTTCGGTGAAGCGCGACAGGAAGCACGCCGCCGTCACGCTGCCTGCCGGACGCCCGCCGATGTTGGCGAGGTCGGCGAAATTCGACTTGAGCTGATCCTGATACTCATCGTCGAGCGGCATGCGCCAGGCCGGGTCGGAGGCTTCGCGCGACGCATCGAGCAGTTCGCCCGCCAGCGCGTCGTCTTTCGAGAACAGGCCGCTGTTGTGATGACCCAGCGCAATGATGCAGGCGCCCGTCAGCGTAGCGATGTCGATCACGGCTGCCGGCTTGAAGCGCTCGGCATAGGTCAGCGCGTCGCACAGGATCAGCCGGCCTTCGGCGTCCGTGTTCAGCACTTCGATCGTCAGGCCCTTCATGCTGGTGACGATGTCGCCCGGCTTGGTGGCGGTGGCCGACGGCATGTTCTCGACGGCCGGGATGATGCCGACCACGTTGATCTTCAGGCCCATTTCGGCGACGGCGCGCAACGTGCCCAGCACCGAACCGGCGCCGCACATGTCGTACTTCATCTCATCCATGCCTTCGCCCGGCTTCAGCGAAATGCCGCCGGTGTCGAACGTGACGCCCTTGCCGACCAGCACCACCGGCGCGGCTTTCGCGGCGCCGCCTTGGTACTGCAGCACGATGAACTGGGCCGGTTCGACCGAGCCCGCCGTGACCGACAGGAACGAGCCCATCTTCAGCGCTTCGCATTGCTTTTCGCCGAGCACTTCGACCTTCAGCTTCCAGTCTTTGGCGAGCTTCTTCGCCGTGTTGGCAAGGTAAGTCGGCGTGCAGACATTGCTCGGCAGGTTGCCCAGGTCGCGCGTCAGGTCCATGCCGTTGGCGAGCGCGGCGCCCTGCTTGGCCGCCAGCTTGGCGGCCTTCTCGTCGCCGGTATTGACGCTGAACACGATGCGCTTCAAGGCGCGCGGTCCGTTCTCCGGCTTGCTCTTCATCTGCGTGAACTTGTAGGTCAGCTCGCGCAGCGCGAGGATTGCGGCGCGCACGCCCCAATCGGCCGAGCGCTCGAGGATCGGCAGTTGGGCGAGCGTGAAGGTGACCTGGACAATCTTGGTGCCGAGCAATGCGCGCCAGGCGGCCCGCACGGCTTCGCCGTAGGCTTTCTGGCTGAAAGCATCCTGCTTGCCGAGGCCGACCAGCAGCACGCGCGAAGCGCCGATGCCGGAGACTTCGTGCAGGAACAGCGTGGTGCCGGCCTTGCCGTCCATGTCGCCGGCCTTGATGATGCGGGTCAGCAGGCCCTTGGTGGCCGCGTCGATCTCCAGCGCAGCGCCCGAGAGCGTTTGCGACTCGAACACGCCGATTACGATGCAATCTGATTTCCCGGTCAGGAAACCGTTTGACGAGCCTTTGGTCCAATCACAGGCTTTTATGCTAAAGTCCATCGCGCTTGTCCTCGGATAAAATCTGGGCTTAGGATGAAAGCCGCAATTATCCGCTATTTTTCCCGCGGCGGCTGCACCGGAGGCGTGACGGGAACTAACCCGTGCGTCACTGAGAGCGCCCCTTCTCATCATCAATAATGATCTTCGAACGCTCCCTCCAGCGCGAACTCGCGTATACGGCTGGTGCCGTGTTCATGGTTCTGCTCACGCTCGTGCTGACGACGATGATGATCCGCATCGTCGGCTTCGCCGCTTCGGGCGAGATCGACCCGCGCGACGTGCTGGTCCTGATCGGCCTGACCGTGATCGGCTACGTGGCCATCATGCTCGTCGCGACCCTGTTCGTGTCGATCCTGTTCGTCCTGACCCGCTGGTACAAAGACTCCG
Organism: Burkholderia sp. GAS332; assembly: GCA_900142905.1. Classification (NCBI taxonomy): domain Bacteria; kingdom Pseudomonadati; phylum Pseudomonadota; class Betaproteobacteria; order Burkholderiales; family Burkholderiaceae; genus Burkholderia; species Burkholderia sp. GAS332. The sequence goes on from FSRV01000001.1 coordinate 4,122,936, forward strand.
AGATGGTGGTCTGGCTCGCCTCGGGTGTCAGTTTGACCCGCTTCATCAAGCCGATCGGTATTTTCGCCACGCCGATCATCATTCTCATCATGTTCTTCGTGTTCGTCGGCTGGCCGTGGTCGAATCAGCAGAGCAAGTTGATCCGCGCGCGCTTCCAGCAGCGTGACGAAGTCTCGCTGCTCGCGCCGGGTCAATTCCGTGAGTCGGCCACCAACCACCGCGTGTTCTTCATCGAGAAGATGTCGCCCGACCAGGCGCGCGTCGAGAACGTGTTCGTGACCAGCACGGAAAACGGCAAAGTCAACGTGGTCGTGTCGAAAACCGGCCACACCGAAACACACAAGAACGGCGACCGCTTCGTCGTGCTGGAAAACGGCCGTCGCTATGACGGCGAACCGGGGCACCCCGATTTCCGCATCATGGAATTCGAACGCTATGGCCTGAAGATCCAGAGCCAGCCGGTCGTCAATACGCCGACGACCACCGGTTTGCCTACGCTCACGCTCCTGCGCAACCCCACCGACGACAATCTCGCCGAATTCGCCTGGCGCGCGGGCCTGCCGCTGATCGCAATCAACCTGATGCTGCTGGCGATTCCGCTTGCGCACCAGAACCCGCGGCGCAGCCGCACGATCAATCTGGTGATGGCCGTCCTGATCTATCTAACGTACTCGAATCTGTTGAACGTGGTGCAGTCATGGATGGAGCAGGGCAAGTTGTCGTTCGGCGTCGGTCTGGTGGGCCTGCACATCATTGTGGCGGTGATCGTCGCGTTCATCTTCTGGCTGCGCGTGCGCAACCGGCCGCTATTCACGCGGGCGATGTTCCACCGTTCGCAGGGGGCCTGACCGATGCGCATCTATGAAAGGTACTTCGCGCGTCAGATTTATCTCACGTTCATCTTTATTCTGTTCGCGTTTTCGGGTCTGTTCTTCTTCTTCGATCTGATCAACGAACTGAACTCCGTCGGCCACGGCAACTATAAGTTCCAGTACGCGGTGCTGCGCGTCGCGCTGCAAACACCGTCGCGCTTCTACGAGATCATTCCGGTCGCTGCGTTGATCAGCGCGATCTACGTGTTCGCGCAAATGGCGGCGAACTCCGAGTACACGATTTTTCGCGTGTCCGGCCTCGCCACCAATCAGGCGCTGCGCTCGCTCATGAAGATCGGCATTCCGCTGGTGTTCCTGACTTACCTGATCGGCGAAGTGGTCGGTCCGTACACCGATCAGTTGTCGGAACGCGTGCGGCTCGAGGCATTGGGGTCGTCGGTATCGACCAACTTCGAGTCGGGTGTCTGGGTGAAGGACACGCTCACTGCGCGAGCGGACGGCGAGCAGGTGACGCGCTTCGTGAACGTCGGCGAGTTGAAGCCGGACGCGACGATCAGCAACGTGCGGATTTACGAATTCGATTCGAAGTTCCGCCTCTCGAACGTGCGGATTGCGAAGAGCGGCACGTATCAGCCACCGGGTCATTGGCAGCTGACGGGCGTGACGGACACGCAATTGATCGACGTCCCGCCTCCTCCGGGCACGCCGGCCGATGCGTTGAATCCGGTGTACCGTGCCAAGCAGGTGGAGTTGCCGGAGTATTCGCTGCGCTCGGAACTGACGCCGCAGATCTTGTCGGTGCTGCTGGTGTCGCCGGATCGGATGTCGATGTTCAATCTGTTCCGCTACATCCAGCATTTGACCGAGAATCATCAGGATACGCAGCGGTATGAAATTGCGCTGTGGCGCAAGCTGCTGTATCCGTTTGCGGTGTTTGTGATGCTGGTGCTGTCGCTGCCGTTTGCGTATCTGCATACGCGCGCCGGCGTGGTGGGGGTGAAGGTTTTCGGCGGGATTATGCTGGGGATGAGTTTCCAGCTGTTCAACACGCTGTTCTCGCATATCGGCACGTTGAATACGTGGCCCGCGCCGTTGACCGCGGCGACGCCGGGGCTCGTTTATCTGGTGCTTGGGCTGGTTGGGTTGAAGTGGGTTGATCGCCATTAGGAGCGGTTGCCATGGCTACGCATGGGTTGGTGCTGTTTGGGCATGGCGCGCGGGATGTGCGCTGGCGCGAGCCATTTGAGAGGCTTGCTGAGAAGGTTCGCGCTGCGCGCGGTTCTGATGCTGAGGCTGGGCCGGTTTTGTTGGCCTTTCTTGAGTTGATGGAGCCGGATTTGCCTACCGCTGTGGGTTCTCTTGTCTCCGACGGGTGTTCTGGTGTGACGGTTGTGCCTGTGTTTTTTGGGCAAGGTGGGCATGTTCGCAGAGATCTGCCGGAGGTGATCGAGCGGTGTCGCCGGTTGCACCCTTCTGTCGAGATTAAGTGCGCTGTCGCGGTTGGTGAGGATGAGGGGGTGTTGGACGCTGTTGCTGGGTATTGCCTTCGGCAGGTTTGAACTCTTTTTGCTCTCGCGGTGTGGTGGTTTTACACCTGCGGTGTTGGTCTTTTCTTCTTTTCTCTGCCTTCGCGGCGCTTGTCTGTATGCCTGCGGCGTTGGCCTTTCCTTGATTTCTTAGTCTTACTGTGTCACGTATTTTTCGTGCCACCGTTGCGATGAATGGTGCAGACGTTGCGTTAGTCGCAGTCCGAGCAGGATACGCAACGTCGTGATGGAGTCAGGAACGTGGCGTTGTGCGCGCTGGACTGCCGCGTGCGATGTAATCCGCGGGAAGCGCAGGCAGCGTGCGTTCGATGAAGTTTTTTTTATCGCCGCTGCCTGATCCCATCCTGAGTCTCTGGGCCATCAGAAACCCATATGCGGCAATACTCAGCGTGGCGTGGTGGTGAAAGCCACGCCAGCCGCGACCTTCGTAGTGACCCAGTCCGAATTCCTGCTTCAGATCCTGATAGTCGCGCTCGATGCGCCAGCGCATCTTGGTTACCGATACAAGCTGTTCAAGTGTCGCCTCCCCCGGAGCGGTACTGAGAAAGTACTTGAGCGGCTCTTTATCTCCCTCGGGCCATTCGATGAGTAGCCACTCTTCCTCGCGCTGGGTAGTGCGCCAATAGTCCTGATGAGCGGGACGAACCCGCACGGCGGCAAAGCGCGAGGAGAGTGCCGCGTTGCTGCCTTCCCGCCAGGTGACGGTCTGCCAGGTGTTCGCAGGTAATTGCATGGCCAGCGCCTTGACCGCCTGCGGTTCGTGGCCGGGTGCGCGACGCAGCAGTGTCGGTGCGTTGCCACGCCCATTCCAGGGCTTGGGCGCGAGCGGCGCCGTACCCGGTGCCCATACTGAGGTGCCCGGACGGATCCCCACGGCGTATAACAAACCCAGTTCGCTTATCCCTTCCCGAAAGGCCGTTTCATCACCATATCCTGCATCGGCCAGCACGATACCCGGCACAATCCCGGATGCAATCGCTTCGCGCAGTTGGGTCAGCGCAATCTGTGGCTTCGTTGCGAAGGCCTGATCGTCAGGAATGCCGGCGCGACGGGCACGTTCCCGATCGTCAATCCACTCCCTGGGAACATACAGTTGCCAGGCGATAGGCAGGCTGCCGCGTTGCGTTGCGATCGATAAACTCACTGCGACCTGACAGTTGTCCTGTTTGCCGAGTTGGCCACAGTACTGACGTGCAACGCCCACCGAATGGCGACCCTTCTTTGGAAAGCCTGTGTCGTCAATAATCCAGTAGTAGCCGGCCTCTTCAGCGGCATGCGCGCCTAGCACCGGCATCACCCATTCGCGCACCCGTCGCATGATCGCCTTGTCGGACCATTCGGCCTTGGCAACAAAATGGTGGAGCGACTGATGCTTCGCACTGGCATGAAGCGGATCAATATGCGCAGCCATCGGCTCGACGCTCTTCCTTGACAGTGGCATCACCAGACCGGAACAGTAGCCTTTAAGGCCGGCGTGGCGATTAGCGTGCCCTAACTCCTGTGCCAGATGGTCGAGATACGCGTCAAATTCATCGAGATCGTCTGCCATTCCGATACCCCGTAGTCGCTATTACTTCATACTACCAGGTATCGCTTTTAGCTGACACAGTAAGATTAGTGGTCTATTAGCGTTGCCCCTGTGCGGGGCGGCACTTACTTTCTTTGCCGCCGCAAAGAAAGATAAGCAAAGAAAGCGGCTAGCCCCCCCTGCTAAGCGGGTCCCTCGCGCAGCCACGGTAGTGGTGCATCTGGAATCTGTGCTCCCGCACACTCCGCGTTAGTGACGCAGCAGTCATACCTCCCGCCTCGCACTACGTGCTCGCCGGAAAGGTCCACCATGCAAACCCGCGGCTTCGTTTGGGCGTCGTGGGAGCCATCGGCTTCGCCTTGGCGATGCGCTGAAAATACCGGTCTTTTGAACTGACGCTTGGTGAATTGAGCAGCTACTCTCGTGAGTCAGAAGTTCGTTGAGTCAATTCTCCGTGCTTTCCGGAATGACGAAGTGCTGATTAAAAAGCCGCTCGGATTCGCGCAGCCCTTCCTCCGTAAAGATCACTGACTTCGTCTTGTTGACCGGGTCGTCGATGAAGCCTCTTTCATGGAGTCGGTTCAGCACATCCCAGTCGAAACCCTTCCATGCGCGGTATCGGTCATGCAGGGTCAGGTAGAGAAGCGCCAAGGCGACTTCGTCAATTGCGTCGGTATTGATATTCATAGTGATAGTGCTCCTGCTGCAGCCTTCCGAACCCGCACATAAAACCGTTCGAGGCTAGCAGTGTTCATCAGCTGACTTGCTCCAGACAAACGGTTTGCGTGACCGCCGTCTGCTCATCGTTGCCTCCTCGCCTCAAGTGCCAGACAAAACACTTTAGTACGTGAGCAGCATCATTCAATGAATTTTTAACTCAAGACGCTAACGATCGCAAGTGTGCCCGAACGCCGGAAGCAGCTATCAATCTAGTGAAGCAGCGGTGAGTACAACGATAGCGAGTGGTTTGCCGGATGTCCCCTGCGTGCTGGCAAGAACTTTTGGCTTGATGAAGTACCGCTGAGCGCCGCCGGCCACGTACGGTTTGGTGAAGTACCGCGTCGGCGCGCGCAGCGCCGCCGGAAGTATGACGCCCTTGTCACTCACGCCGAATGTGCGAGAACACAGATTCCAGATGCACCACTACCGTGGCTGTGCGAGGGACCCGCTTAGCAGGGGGTTCGAGCCGCTTTCTTTTGCCTACTTTTCTTTGCGGCAGGCAAAGAAAAGTAGGTGCCGCCCCGCACAGGGGCAACGCTAATAGACCACTAAGAATTCAAGGAAAGGCCAACGCCGTAAGCGCACAGAAACGCGCGCGCGAAGGCAAAAACCAACCCTTAAGCCGCCACCAAAAGCCCATCCGCGGAGCGGACAACCTGCTGCCGAGCAGCAAAAGCCTCCCCGATCATAAGAAGACTAGGCTGCGAAGCATCAAGCCACTGCTGAGCCTCACCGCAGGCGAGCTCCGAAAGCGTGAGTGTGAGCATCCGCTCACGAGCCGTACTACAGGCTTCGACAATCGCCACGGGAGTGGCCCCATCGCGCCCAGCATCAATCAACTGTTGAGCGATCTCAGGCCCACTATCCCGCCCCATGTAAAACACGAGCGAATCAGCATTCACCTGCTCACGAATCGCCGCAGTATCAGCCGCCCGGCTATGCGTAGCCAACGCAACGCTACGAGACACGCCGCGAAGCGTCAACGAACGCTTCAAAGTAGCCGCACTAGCCAGCGCAGCCGTAATCCCAGGCACAACCTCATACTCAATACCAGCAGCTTCCAGCGCCCGCATCTCCTCATCGGCACGTCCGAACAACATCGGATCGCCACCCTTCAGACGCACCACGACATCGTGCTCCAAAGCCGCATCCACGATCTGCTTGTTGATGAACTGTTGCGCCGTCGACAACTGCCCACAACGCTTGCCAACCGCAATCCGCCGCGCGTGGGAAGGCGCATAGTCAAGCATTGCCGGCTCGACCAGCGCGTCATGCAACACCACATCCGCCATGCCGAGCAGCCGCGCGCCGCGCACCGTGATGAGATCCGCAGCCCCTGGCCCTGCACCGATCAGATACACCTTACCCATTCGCCTCAACCCCATTCGTCCAGTTCGTGCGAAACCCGAAGCCGCGACCGCGCGTTAGTGACCCACTCAGTGACTCAAGCCGAAAACGACCGGATCATCCCGGCCGCGACCGTGTGGTGCGTCGCTTCGTCGATCAGCACGAATGCACCCGTGCCCTGATGCGAGTCGTACACGTCGCATACCAGCGGCTTTTGCAACGTCAGCGACACGCGGCCGATGTCGTTCATCGTCAGGTCCTTGCGATCGGTCGCCTGCGACAGCGTATGCACGTCAAGCACTTCCTTGATCGCACCGATCCGCGCGAACACCGTGTTAGTGGTCTGCTTCAGCAAGTACTTGCGTTGCGTCGACAGCGGCGTGTCGTCGAACCAGCACAGATCGGCTTCCAGCTTCTTCGCCGGCTCCGGCGCCGCTTCGCGCAGCACGAAGGTATCGCCACGCGACACGTCCACGTCTTCCGCCAAACGGATCGTCACGGTTTGACCGGCAAACGCGCGGTCCACCGCCGCCGTGCCGCCCACCACCGGCGCGATGATCTCGGCAACCGTTGCTTCGCGGTTCGCCGGCAGCACGATGATGGTGTCGCCAACCTTCACCTCACCGGCTTCGACACGGCCCATGTAGCCGCGGAAATCGTCGGCCTGGCTGCCGTCCTGACGCGCGACCCATTGCACCGGGAAACGCAGCGCCTGGCCCGTCGGAACATCCACAGGCAACGCTTCGAGCAAATCGAGCAGCGGCTCGCCTGCGTACCACGGCATGCTTTCGCTAGCGGTCACGATGTTGTCGCCCTTCAGCGCCGACACCGGCACGAAGCGCACATCCTCCAGACCCAGTTGGCGCGCGAGTTCGACATACGCATCGCGAATCTCGTTGAAGCGCGTTTCGCTGTAGTCGACCAGGTCCATCTTGTTGATCGCGACGATCGCGTGCTGCAAGCCGAGCAGCTTCACGATCGCGCTATGACGCTTGGTTTGCGGCAGCAGTTGCGCCACGCCATCGACAAACGTCACACGGGTCGCGTCGACCAGGATGATCGCTGCGTGCGCGGTCGATGCGCCCGTCACCATGTTGCGCGTGTACTGCTCGTGGCCCGGCGTGTCGGCAATGATGAACTTGCGCTTCGCCGTTGCGAAATAGCGGTAAGCCACGTCGATCGTAATGCCCTGCTCGCGTTCGGCTTCGAGGCCGTCGGTCAGCAGCGACAGATCGATTTCGTCGCCAACAGTACGCTTATTCTTCGCGCGCGACAGTGCCGAGAGCTGATCGGACAGCACAGCCTTGCTGTCGTACAGCAGGCGCCCGATCAACGTGCTCTTGCCGTCGTCGACGCTGCCCGCAGTGATGAATCGCAGCACGCCGAGGTCTTCTGGTTGGTGAATACCGCTCATGATTGTCTTGTCCTCTGTCGACCGGAGTTAGCGCTTTAGCTGTCGACCAGAGTTCGCGCTTTAGCGCGTTACTCTGGTCCCATGCAAAGCTCTTACTCCGGTCCGATGCTTAGAAATAACCTTGCTTCTTACGCTGTTCCATCGCGGCTTCGGAGACCTGATCGTCCATCCGCGTCGCGCCGCGCTCCGTGATTTCGGTCACGGCCGTTTCGGCGATGATCTTCTCGAGATCATCGGCATCGCTTTCCACCGGGCACGTGCAGCTGATATCGCCCACGGTACGGAAACGCACCAGCGCGGTTTCGCTGGTCTCGCCTTCACGCATCGGCGTGAGCGGCGTGACCGGCACGAGCAGGCCGTTGCGGCGCACGATCTCGCGTTGATGCGCGTAATAGATCGACGGCAGTTCGAGCTGTTCGCGGGCGATGTATTGCCACACATCGAGTTCGGTCCAGTTCGAGATCGGGAACACGCGCAGGTGTTCGCCGTTATGCAGACGCGCGTTATACAGGCTCCACAGTTCCGGGCGCTGCGCCTTCGGATCCCATTGGCCGAATTCGTCGCGGAACGAGAAGATCCGTTCTTTTGCACGAGCCTTTTCTTCGTCGCGGCGCGCGCCGCCGATCAACGCGGTGTACTCATGTTCCGCGATCGTTTCGAGCAGCGTCACGGCTTGCGCCGCGTTGCGCGAATCCAGTTCGCGGCGCAGACGCACCGTGCCGCGCTTGATCGAATCCTCAACGTGACCCACCACCAGTTCGGCGCCGATTTCTTTCGCGCGGCGATCGCGGAAGTCGATCACTTCGTCGTAGTTGTGGCCGGTGTCGATATGCACGAGCGGGAACGGCAGCACGGTCTTGCGATTCGCGCCAATGCCGAAGGCCTTCAGCGCGAGGTGCAGCACCACGACCGAATCCTTACCGCCCGAAAACAGCAGTGCAGGCTTGCTGCATTCGGCGACCAGTTCGCGCAGGATGTGAATCGACTCGGCTTCGAGCCAATCGAGATGATCCATCCGGTTCGCGGTGTTGGTAAGCGGTGCATTCACAGTGGAATCGAGCGTGGTGCTCATGTTTGGGTCCTTCGTTGATTCGCCTGGGGGGCGGTTGCCCACCCAGGCGGAAGTATTCAAATCGGTATGTGCGGCGTTCAAGCTAAAAACCAAGGCCTGAACCGCCTGAATGCTTTATGCCGAAGCGTTCTCGCTGCTGCTGACAGGGATCGGCGTAATCGTCGTGATATGCAGTCCACATTCCTTCGTATCGCGCGACTCCCACCACCAGCGCCCTGCCCGGCTGTCTTCACCGGGACGGATCGCGCGGGTACAAGGCTCGCAGCCGATGCTCGGGTAACCGCGCGCATGCAGCGGATTGACCGGCACGTCGAACGCTTTCAAATAGTCCCACACTTCAGCTTCGGTCCAGTCCGTCAGCGGATTGAACTTGGCGATATTGCGCGCCGCATCGAGTTCTTCCTCGTGCAGTTCGGCACGCGTCACCGACTGTTCGCGGCGCTGGCCCGTCACCCATGCGCTGACATCCGACAGCGCGCGGTTCAACGGCTCGACCTTACGGATTTCGCAGCAACGCTTGCGCAGATCGACGCTTTCGTAAAACGCGTTCAGACCGTGCGAACCGACATATTCTTCAACCGCTGCAGCTTGCGGATGAAACTGCTCGATATCATACCCGTAGCGCTCTTTCACGCGGTCAAGCATCCCGAGCGTTTCCGCATGCAAACGGCCCGTGTTCAGCGAGAAAATGCCGATCTTCACGCCGCGCGACAGGATCGCGTGCGTGAGCAGCATGTCTTCCGCTGCAAGGCTGCTGGCGAGCTTCACGTTCGCGTGGCGTGCGGCGATCGAGTCGAGCAGCGCATCGAGGCGCTCGACCTTCGCAGCGAGCTCCGGCGTGAGCGATTGGACGTCGCTCATGCCGAGGCCTTCGCCAGTTCGCCCGCTTCGCGGCGGCGGAACAGCGGCGACGAGTTCACCGCGCCCTGATAGTTGAAGCTGAATTCGTCGAACGCCTTGAGCGCGTCGTCGAAATCTTTGTCTTCACGCAATGCATAAGCGTCGAAGCCGCAACGGAACATGAACGTCAGTTGATCGCGCAGCACGTCGCCGATCGCGCGCAGTTCGCCCTTGTAGCCATAACGCTCGCGCAACAGGCGGCCGATGCTATAACCACGGCCGTCGCGGAACACCGGGAAGTCCACGCCGATCAGTGCGATCGTGTCGAAGTCGCCGACGATATCCGCCGGTTCGCTATCCGGCGCAAGCCACACGCCGATTTCAGCGGCGCTGCGCGAAGCGAGCAGCGCAGCGCGCTCAGCCTGCCACAGCGCGAGCGGCACCAGCACTTTACCGGCCGGCAAGGCATCGACTGCGGGCAGCGTGCCGTCTTCAGCGGCGCGCACCACCGTCCAGTCATCGTTGACGATCGCGCGGTTCTTGATGATAGAAGCCATCTGTTCAGTATCCTTTTCGCGGTTACGCGTGAGCCGGTTGACGCGAGGCGTACACGCGTTCCTTGAACGGGGTCATGCCGATGCGGTTGTACGTTTCGACGAAGCGTTCGCCTTCGTGGCGGTTTTCCACGAACGTATCGATCACCTTGCTGATCACGTCCGGCATTTCTTCCGCCGAGAACGACGGGCCGATCACGCGGCCGAGATGCGCGCCCGTGGCGCCCGTACCCTGCTCGCCGCCGAGCGTCACCTGATACCACTCCGAGCCGTCCTTATCGACGCCCAGAATGCCGATGTTGCCGATGTGGTGGTGACCGCAAGCATTGATACAACCCGAGATGTTCAGCGACACATCGCCGAGGTCGTACACGTAGTCGAGATCGCTGAAACGTTCCTGAATCGCCAGCGCGATCGGAATCGACTTCGCATTCGCGAGCGAGCAGAAATCACCGCCCGGGCACGCGATGATGTCGGTCAGCAAACCGATGTTCGGCGTCGCAAAACCTTGCGCCTTGGCCTTTTCCCACAGCGCGAACAGGTCGCGCTTCTTCACGTTCGCGAGAATCAGGTTCTGTTCGTGCGACACGCGGATCTCGCCGAGCGAGTATTCGTCGGCCCAATCGGCGACCGCTTCCATCTGCGTGTCGGTGGCGTCACCCGGGGCGATCGTGGTCGGCTTCAGCGACAGCGTGACCGACGAATAGCCCGACACCTTATGCGGACGCACGTTGCGTTCAACCCAGCGCGCGAACGCACGGTTTTCCAGCAAATGCGTTTCGAACGATGCATCCGTGTCGGCCAGCTTTTCATACACCGGCGGCTGGAAGTATTGCGACACGCGATCCACTTCCGCTTGCGTGAGCGTCGACGGACCGTCCTTCAGGTGCTGCCATTCTTCTTCGACCTGCGCCGAGAATTTCTCCGGGCTCAAGGCCTTCACGAGAATCTTGATCCGCGCCTTGTACATGTTGTCGCGGCGGCCGTAGCGGTTGTACACGCGCAGCACGGCTTCGCAGTAGGTCAACAGGTGTTGCCACGGCAGATCTTTACGGATGATCGCGCCGATGATCGGCGTACGGCCCATGCCGCCGCCCGCCAGGATGTCGGCCACCAGCTCGCCCTGCTCGTTCTTCTTCAGATACACGCCCATGTCGTGAATCTGCACGGCAGCGCGGTCTTCCTTCGAACCCGACACGGCGATCTTGAACTTACGCGGCAGCCAGGCGAATTCCGGGTGGAACGTCGACCATTGGCGCAGGATTTCTGCCCACGGACGCGGATCAACCACTTCGTCCGGCGCCACGCCCGCGAACTGATCGGCCGTGATGTTACGGATACAGTTGCCCGAGGTCTGGATGCCGTGCATCTGCACGGCAGCAAGCTTGCGCAGGATTTCCGGCGTTTCTTCGAGCTGGATCCAGTTGTACTGGATGTTCGAGCGCGTCGAAAAATGCCCGTAGCCGCGGTCGTGCTCGCGCGCGATCTGGGCCAGCACGCGCATCTGGTCGCTGCGCAGGTTGCCGTACGGAATCGCGATGCGGTGCATGTACGCGTGACGCTGCATGTACAGGCCGTTCTGCAGGCGCAGCGGACGGAACTCCTCTTCGCTCAATTCGCCCGACAAGCGGCGGCGAACCTGATCGGCGTATTGCGCGACCCGCTCATCGACGATGGTCTGGTCGTACTGATCGTATTGGTACATTCGGGGACCCCACAATTTGCGTGATACGCGACGGTCCGGTTCCGCCGCGCCCTAGATATCTCCATTTGTCAGCCCAGTTGAGGGAAGGTTTAGACCCTTCGCTCATTTGCTTATGACAAATGCAGATATCCATATTGAAAAAGATGGACAGATCGTAATAAACTCGCCTTATATTTCAAACGACTAAAAAATTCTTTTGATATGCGGAGAGGTTATATATGAACCTGCATCAATTCCGCTTCGTCCGCGAGGCTGTGCGGCAGAATTTCAACCTGACCGAAGCGGCCAAAGCCCTGTTTACAAGCCAGCCGGGCGTCTCCAAGGCGATCATCGAGCTGGAAGACGAGCTGGGCGTCGAAATCTTCACCCGCCACGGCAAGCGCGTGCGCTCGCTGACGGAGCCGGGGCGCATCATTCTTCAGTCGGTTGAGAAGATTCTGCAGGAAGTGGAGAGCCTCAAGCGGGTCGGTAAAGATTACGCAGCCCAGGATCAGGGCAACCTGGTGATCGCCGCCACCCACACCCAGGCGCGCTACTCACTTCCGGCCGCGATCGCCGAATTCAAGAAGCGCTACCCCAAAGTTCACCTTTCAATTCTGCAAGGCAGCCCGACCCAGGTCGCCGAGATGGTCATCCACGACCAGGCCGACCTCTGTATTGCTACCGAAGCGATCGCTAACTATAAGGAACTGGTTTCGCTGCCCTGCTTCCAGTGGCACCACGTCGCCGTGATGCAGCCGGATCATCCGTTGCTCGACCGCAAACTTTTGTCGCTGGATGATCTGACCCAATATCCGCTGATTACCTACGACAACGCGTTCGCCGGCCGCACCAAGATCAACGAGGCGTTCCGCCTGCGCGGCTTGCATCCGGACATCGTGCTGGAGGCGATCGACGCCGACGTGATCAAGACCTACGTCGAACTGGGTCTGGGCGTCGGCATTATGGCGGACATCGCGTTCAATGCCGAGCGCGACCGCCACCTGCGGGCGATGCCGGTCGGCCACCTGTTCGGCAGCAACGTGACGCGGGTCGCGCTGAAACAGGGCGCCTATTTGCGCAGCTATGTGTATACGCTCGTCGAACTGCTGTCGCCGAGCATGAACCGCAAGCTGATCGAACAGGCACTCAAAGGCGAGCACGAAACCTACGAACTTTGATATCACCCCGCTTCCCGCTACGGAGACCTTTCGATGATGTCGTATAAGAAAAAAATCAGCGGCCTCGCCGCTCTTGGCGCGCTCCTGCTCGCCACCGCAGCACAGGCCGACATCAAGGTCGGCATCGATCTGTCGAGCACCGGCCCCGCGGCCGTGATCGGCATTACCAGCAAGAACGCGATGCTGATGTGGCCCGCCACGATCGCCGGCCAGAAAGCCGACTACATCTTCCTCGACGACGGCTCCGATCCGGGCAACGCGGTGCGCAACATCCACAAGCTGATCAATGAAGACCACGTCGACGTGATCGTCGGCCCGAATATCACGCCGGCGGCGATGGCCGCACTCGATCCGGTCGCCGAAAGCCAAACGCCGATGATCACGCTGGTCGGTTCGGCGAGCGTGGTCGAGCCGCAGGAAGGCAAGAAGGTGTGGGCCTACAAGATGGCGCAGACCGACAGCGCGATGGCCGACGTGATGACGCGCTACATGTCGAACCACAACGTCAAGACGGTGGGCTTCATCGGTTTCGCGGACGGTTACGGCGAGAGCTGGCTCAACGAGTTCAGCAAATTCGCGGCCTTGCGGCATATTCAGTTAGTGGCCACCGAGCGCTATAACCGCACCGATGCCAGCGTCACCGGGCAGATCCTCAAGCTGATGGCGGCCAAGCCCGACGCGATCCTGATCGCCGGAGCCGGCACGCCGACCGTGCTGCCGCAGCGCACGTTGATCGAACGCGGCTTCAAAGGCCCGATCTATCAGACGCACGGCATCGCCACGCCCGAGTTCATCAAGCTGGGCGGCAAAGATGTGGAAGGCACGCTGTTCCCGACCCAGCCGGTCGTGGTGGCGCGCACGCTGCCGGCCGATCATCCGGCGAAGAAGGCGGCGCTCGCGTTCACCAACGAATACGAAGCGAAGTACGGTCCGGGCAGTGTGACCCAGTTCGCGGGCGATGCGGCAGGCGTGTATCCGCGTTTGGAGGATGCGGTGGCGCGCGCGTTGAAGACGGCGCAACCGGGCACGCCGGCTTTCCGCGTTGCGTTGCGCGACGAACTGGAGCACGCGCATGAACTGGTCGTGCCGAACGGCGTGGTCAACACCAGCCCGAAGGACCACGTCGGCCTGGATCAGCGCGCGAGCGTGATGGGCATCATCAAGAACGGCAAGTTCGTTTACCTGAGTCAGTGAGCGTGGCATGCGCGGCGGGTTCCATCCCGGTTCCGCACGCGCATCCCACGACCCACAGCCACCGTCTTTCCGTCTGAATTTGTCACTTTTAGTCAATCTGCACGCCTGCCGCCCGCGCACACCGTTCGAGCGGCGCGCGCCATGCAAGCTGCGTGTAACATGCTGACGGCCAGCTTGCAGTGAACGGCGAGTTCTGGCTAATTTGCCGATTCCGTGCGAGCGCGGGGCGCCTTGAGACCACAGGGCCACCACCGCGGATCGCCAGTTCGTGAAGTCCGTCAGAGCGCGCATGCTAAAAACCAGAAAACGCATCATCATCGCCGCCGTTGTAGCCGTTGTGATCCTCGTCATCTCGATCGGCCACGCCATCAGGAAGCGCAGCGGCGCCGTCGCCGTCGGCGCCGAGGCCCCCTCCTCCGTCGTCGAATTCGCCCCGGACGATCTCACCACCGTCAGCCGCCGCACGCTCTCCGAAACGCTGCCGCTGACCGGTTCGCTACGCGCGGTCACGCAAGCGGCGGTCAAATCCAAAGTCGCCGGCTCCGCGCTCGACGTCATGGTGCGTGAAGGCGATTCGGTCAAGACCGGCCAGATCCTCGCCAAGATCGACGCCCGCGACTATGTCGCCCGCGCCGAACAGACCCGTGGCCAGATGGCGGCCATGGCCGGCCAACTCGACATCGCCAAACAGACACTCGACAACAACCGCGTGCTAGTCGAAAAGGGCTTCATTTCGAAAAACGCCTTCGACACCGCGCAAAGCCAGTATCAAATCGCGCGCGCGAATCTCGATGCGGCGAAGGCGGCGCTGGCGTCGTCGAATCTGTCTTTGGACGATACCGTCGTGCGCTCGCCGCTCGATGGACAGATCGCCTCGCGCTCGGTTGAACCGGGCGAAAAACTCGCCGTCGATACCAAGCTGTTCGATGTGGTTGATCTGCGCACACTCGAACTGGAAGCGCCAGTGCCGGTCGGCGAGATCGGCCGCGTTCGCATCGGCCAGCCGATCCAGATCGCTTTCGACGGTATCGACACCCCCATCCAGGGCGCGATCACGCGCATCAACCCGGCCGCGCAAGCCGGCTCGCGTTCGATCATGGTGTATGTGCAAGTCGCCAACCCATCGGGCACGCTGCGGGTCGGCATGTTCGGCGCCGGCACGATCTCGGTCGGCAGCCGGCAGAACGTGCTGGTCGTCCCGGCCACCGCCATCCGTACAGACGGCACGCGTCACAGCGTCTATGCGCTCGTCAACGGCAAGCTGGTCGAGCAAGCGGTAGAGACCGGCGCGACCGGCGATGCCGACGGCAACACATGGACCGAGATCGTCGGCGGCCCTTTGGCGCTTGGCCAGCAGATCGTGAAGAACAATCTCGGCTCATTGCGAATCGGCAGCACGGTGCATGTGGTGCAGCCCGCTCAGCCAAGGCAGCCTGGACAAGCTGCACCGCAAGCGGCCAGCGTGCCGAGCGCAAGCAACGCGCGCTGACCGGAGCCCTCGCCTATGTGGTTCACCCGCATCAGCATCGGCAACCCGGTGCTCGCCACGATGATGATGATGGCGCTTCTCGTCATGGGGCTGTTCTCTTATCAGCGGCTCAAAGTCGATCAGTTCCCGGACATCGCGTTCCCTGTCGTCGTGGTGCAGACCGCGTATCCGGGGGCGTCGCCGGAATCGGTCGAATCGGACGTCACGCGCAAGATCGAGGAAGCGGTCAACACGATCAGCGGCATCGACGAAATCACTTCGCGTTCGTACGACGCGCAGTCGGTCGTGATCGTGCAATTCGATCTTTCGGTGGATGCGGTGCAGGCCGCCCAGGACGTGCGCGACAAAATCGCGCTGATCCGCCCCGATCTGCGCGACGGCGTGAAGGACCCGCGTGTGCTGCGCTATGACCCGTCGGATATGCCGATCATCACAGTGGCCATCTCGAACGCGCCGGGCGCGTCGTTGTCCACGCGCGATCTCACCACCGTCGCCGATCAGATCGTGCGCAAGCGGCTCGAAACGGTGCGCGGCGTCGGCTCGGTCTCGCTGGTGGGCGGCGTGAAGCGGCAGGTGCAGATCGACGTGAATCCGGAGAAGCTGCAGGCGCTTTCGATCGGCGTCGATCAGGTGATCCGTGCGGTGCAGAACGAGAATCAGGAGATTCCGGCTGGGCCGCTCACATCGAGCAATGTCGAACAGACCGTGCAGGTCAAAGGCCGTTTCGAGAAACCGGACGACTTCAAACGCATCATCGTCGCGCGGCGCGGCGCACAGTCGGCGATCCCGACTGCTTCATCGACGACGCAACCGGTCACGCTCGATCAGGTCGCCGATGTGGTGGACGGTCAGCAGGAACCCGACAGCATGGCGTTGCTCAATGGCCAGCGCGCGCTGTTCCTGTCGATCATCAAGGCGCAGGGTGAGAACACCGTCGACGTCGCGCACGGCGTGCGTGACGCCGTCGCCCTTCTGCAACCGCAACTGCCACCCGGCGTCAAACTCGATATCACCGACGATTCGTCGATCAACATCGAAGAAAGCGTCAACGAAGTGAAGCGCACCTTGCTCGAAGGCGCGCTTCTGACGGTGCTGATCGTGTTCCTGTTCCTCGGTTCGTGGCGCAGCACGGTGATTACCGGCCTCACGCTGCCGATCGCGCTGATCGGCACCTTCGCGGTGATGTACGCGTGCGGCTTCACGATTAACGTGATCACGCTGATGGCGCTGTCCTTATGCGTCGGCTTGTTGATCGACGACGCGATCGTGGTGCGCGAGAACATCGTGCGGCACGTGCAACTCGGCGCCGATCACCGCACGGCTGCGCTCGACGGCACCAAGGAAATCGCGCTCGCCGTGCTGGCGACCACCTTCTCGATCGTCGCGGTGTTTCTGCCGGTGGGCTTCATGGGCGGCATTATCGGCCGCTTCTTCCATCAGTTCGGCATCACGGTGGCCGCCGCCGTGCTGATCTCGATGTTCGTGTCGTTCACGCTCGACCCGATGCTGTCCTCTATCTGGCCCGACCCCGATCTGCACGATGCGGATACCGGCCGCAAAGGCTATCGCTATGGACGCATCATCGAACGTTCCCTGCATCTGTTCGACAAGCAGATCGACCAGCTCACCGCCTTCTATCAGCGCCTGCTCGGCTGGTCGCTGAAGCATCGCGCGATCACACTGGTCGTGGCGGCGGCCACGTTCTTCGGCAGCCTGTTTCTGGTGCCGTTCGTCGGCACCGAGTTCGTGCCGAATGCGGACTTCTCCGAAACGCAGATCGGCTTGAACACCCCGGTGGGCACCTCGCTCGAAGCCACGTCGGAGAAAGTGAAGCAGGTGCAGGCGATTCTCGCCACCTACCCCGAAGTGCGCTTCAGCTACGCAACGGTCAACTCGGGCAACACGCAAGGCAAAAACACCGCGCTGATCACCGTGCGCCTGAAAGACCGGCGCGACCGCACGCGCGGCATGGTCGAATTGAACGATGCGTTTCGCGCGCGGCTCGCCTCGGTGGCGGGTGTCTCGATCACCGAAATCGGCATGCCCGACGGCGCCGGCAGCACGAAAGCGATCCAGTTGAGCTTGCAGGGCGACAACATCGACGAACTGCGCCGGCTTTCGGATGCGGCACAGGCACGGATGGCAAAAATCCCGGGCCTCGTCGACCTCGATTCGAGTCTCAAGGCGGACAAGCCGATCGTCGCGATCAATGTGAAGCGCGAACTGGCGTCTGACCTCGGCGTGGGTGTGGCCGATATCGGCACCGCGTTGCGGCCGCTGCTCTCGGGCGACGCCATCAGCACATGGCGCGCACCCGACGACCAGGACTACGACGTCAGCGTGCGCTTGCCGCGCTCGCAGCGTCAGGACGTCGACGATCTCGCCAAGCTGATGATCGCAACCAACCGCACCGACGCGAACGGCGCGCCCGTGCTGGTGCCGCTGAGGCAGATCGCGGATATCGTCAAGACGACCGGTCCCGATGTGTTGAACCGGCGCGACCTGCAACGTGAAGTGATGCTGTCGGCGAACGTGAATGGCCGCTCGCCCGGCGAAGTCGCCTCGGACGTCGCCAAGACGCTCGACGCGATGCATCTGCCGGCGGGCTACCACTATCGATTCGAAGGCTCGACCAAGAGCATGAACGAATCGTTCGTGTACGCGGTAGAGGCGCTGGCGCTCGCGGTAATCTTCATCTACATGATTCTTGCGTCGCAGTTCGCGAGCTTCGCGCAGCCGCTCGCGATCATGGCATCGCTGCCGCTTACGTTGATCGGCGTGCTGATCGCGCTGCTTCTGTTCGGCAGTACCTTGAACATGTTTTCGATCATCGGCTTCGTGATGCTGATGGGTCTCGTGACGAAGAACGCGATTTTGCTGATCGACTTCGCGAATCAGGCGCGGCGCGGCACCCTGCTCGACGCGTCCGGCAAGGGCCGCGTCATGGAGCGGCGTGAAGCGTTGCTCGAAGCGGCGCGGGTGCGTCTGCGGCCGATTTTGATGACTACGCTGGCGATGATCTTCGGCATGCTGCCGCTGGCGGCGGCGCTCGGAGAAGGCGGCGAGCAACGCGGTCCGCTCGGGCAGACGGTGATTGGCGGCGTGATCACGTCGTCGATTCTGACGCTGGTGGTGGTGCCGGTGGTCTACACGGTGCTGGAGGATTGGGCGGATTGGCTGCGGAAAAAATTCAGCAAAGTCAGCGCCGTCAAACTGGAGCAATAGCCGCGATTGATCACGCGGACGCCGCGCATCCGGCGGTCGCCGCACTTGCCGGTGTGCTGTTCAAGAAGAGCCTCGTCACCCGTTCCCGACCCGCTCAAGCGCTGCCGGATATGCCTAGGAACGCATCCCGGAAAGCTGACAACGTCCGGTCGGATCCATCGGCGAAGTCGTCCAGCATCTGAACGACGGCACGGGCCAGCATGTCACGCCTCAGCGTGTCGTACACGGCCTCGTCCGAGAGGATTGCCGAGACGGCATCGAACGTTACGGCCGAAGCAATCTGTCGCGATTCGCGGCCAAGCAGCGCCGACGCCGCAAGACCCATATCGAAATCATGCAACTCGAGCAGGTCTCCACCGTCCACCCAGATGCGATCCGCATTGCCTGCGTCGCAGTAGTTGCGAAGAATCAGAAGCAGGTCCGATGCATCGGTATTCTTGGAGGCACGCCGGTCGTGCCATGCAAGAATTTTTAGAAGCGCAAGGCACGGCAGGCTCACAACCGGCACCACGAGGCGTTCACCAATGTCTATCTCGACAGACGTATCGACGGCCTCCCGGAATCCGAGAACATTCATCACAACGTCGCCCCGGGGCGGCCAGGTGACCGAACCTTCAGGGGCCTCGAGATCGCCGAACGGAACCAGGTCCAACGGCACCGGCCGACCGACGTCCGGATCATCAAAAACCAGGGTGTGCTGCGCCTTGATACTCGCCCTGAAGAGTCCTGTCTGCTCGAGCCCGGCGATCAGGGCGCCATACGCATCCCAGCTGATCGCACAAACCGCAACGTCGACGTCGCGCGTGGCACGCTCCGCGCGAATGCCGTGCACATGCCAAAGCACGAGATCCCGTGCGGTTGCGCCTGCCACAACAAACTTCACGCCGAGCTGATGCGCGGCCTCCTGGACCCTGGCAAGCAGCGCTGCGGTGACTGGATGCACGGGCCGCGCTTCGGCAACCTTAAGGCTGGGTAATGTACTGCTCATAGATTTGCGTGGCGGTGGAAAGATTACGGCTATCGCCCGAGGCGACGAGGTCCGCGTAGATGAGGAACGGGTGAACTAGCGGCAGGCGGCCAGGTTCCGTCCAGCCACGCTCAAGAGACTCCGGCCAGAATGATTCAAGGATCTCGACATCGCCACGTGGATCAGGGCGCAACCGAGCGTTCAGCAAGAACTGACTGCCTAGCGGAGCACGGCTGTACAGGGTGACGTTCGCGGCCTTCAGTTCATGCGTCAGGATGTCGGCCGCCGACTCGCCACCGAGTCGAGCGTCGAAACTTGCGAAGTCGAACACGCGCCACCAGTCAGGCGTCGTGCTCGCGAAGCGCCGCGCACCGAGTTTGAATCGCAGGCGGGTCTGATAGAGGCTGGCCCACTCGAAGACAAATTTCTGCCAGTCGGGAAAGATGCGCTCGCCGCTGCTCTTCAGCGCGACAAGCCCACGGAACTGCAGATCGTCGATGACCTGGTTTGCCGTGCTCAATGCCACGCCAGAGGCCTGGGCGATAGTTCTATACGGCTGCGAGACGAGGCCAGGCTGTGTCGCTATAGCGAACATCACCTGCAGTCCTTTGCGCGTGGTGGCACGCCCTGTCTGCGGCTTTTGCGCATGCCGCGGTTTTGGCCGGCCGCTGATCATGACCATACCTTCAGGCTCGCTCAGAAACGCGTTACCCGCCGCGTCCAGAAACGGCACGTTCTGCTCGATCAGACGGCCGGCGAGTTCCGGGTCGACGTGGGGCGCGACCAGCATGAGCGGGCGCTGGGGCGAACGCGGCTTCATTGTATGGGGACGATGTTGCCCGAGAATAATGTTCGCGATATCCACTGCGCTCGCCCGTGTCTTGATAAGCACAGGCATCGCAAATTTCCGTCCGGATAGGTCGAATTCAATGGCGGCGTCGCCGTACGGAACGACTTTACGAACCGGCTTCGCCGTGTAGATGCCGGTCGAGCGTTCGAATGCATCGCACGCTTCTTCGAGAATCTGCGTTTCAAGAAACGAATTGGCAGGGTGCGGCATGGTGTACTCGTGTACGATTTTTATTAATGTATCATAAAATCGTACATGCTCTAAAAATCGTACATGTTTTCGACTCACGACCCGTGGCCGCCCCTTCCCGATGGTCCGCAAACGCGGCGAGATAATCCCTGGCGCATGAGGTAATGCGCACGCACCCCGGCACAGCTCATCAACCGCCAACAGGCAAGCAGCGCCGCGGATTGCTGTTAAAGTGCATACCTTCAATTTGCCGTTTCCCTCATCATGCGCACCACCCGAGCCATCCACGCAGTCGAACGGCTGAAAACCCGCAGCGGCAATCCGCAGTTCGCCGCGATCAGCCTGTCAGGCGGCCTGTTTTACCTGGTCGACAAATCAAGCGGCACGGACAAGAAAGTCTCCGATCCGCTGACGCTCGACGACTTCGTCAAATTCGTCGACGGATTCGGACCGCCAAAACCGCGCAAGGCCAGCAAGCTCGATATAGCGTTCGAAGCGCAGCTCAAGAAGAGCAAGGGCAGCTAGGCAGCGCCCCCCATTTGACGACCGCAGATATCCGCTCCATGACCAAGACAAGCACCAAGTCTGTCAGCATCGCACCGGACCACAATCAACCCACCCTGTCGAAGGGCCAGAAAGCGTTCAACACGCTGATCAAACAGATCGAAAAGCGGCGTGCCAGTTTGAGCGCGTGGGAAGAGTTCGCGCCCGCGTTCCAGCAAAAGTACGTGAATGAACTGCTGCCGCTGACGCAGAAAATGCAACATTTGCGTGCGCGGATGGCGCACCTTCTCGACGAACAGAGCAACCAGAAACGTATCACGCAGACCGAACGGCGCACCCTTTCAGCATTCATTGTCGATCTGGCGGCGAGGTGTCTCGGGGAAGAAGATAGCGACGAGCTGAAAGCGCTATACAACCGGCACAGCGGGTCCGACTACGACGACGAAAGAGCGTTCGAGTTAGACGAAATGAAATCGATGCTGGAGACGGTATTAGGCGTCGAACTGGACGACATCGACATGAACTCGCCCGATGAAGTTCTGGATCGCCTGCAGGCGCATATCGAACAGGACGACGCTTCGCAAGCGGCGGAACATCAGGCGCGTCAGGCGCAACGCGCCCCAAAAAAGAAGACGGCAAAGCAAATAGCGGCCGAAGCACGCCGCGAGGAAGAAGAAGCGCAATTGAGCCGCTCGATTCGCGAGGTGTATCGAAAGCTGGCCAGCGCGCTGCATCCCGATCGCGAAAGCGATCCAGAGGAACGCAAACGGAAAACCGCGCTGATGCAACGAGTCAACGAGGCCTACAGCAAGAACAACCTGCTGCGGTTGCTCGAATTGCAACTCGAACTGGAACACATCGATCAGAACGCGCTCGATAACCTGAGCGAAGACCGCCTCAAGCATTACAACAAGATACTGAAGGAGCAGGTAGGCGAACTCGACGACGAAATTATGTTTGTCGAAATGGCGTTCAAGGAACGCTACGGGCTTGACCCGATGGCTTCCATCACGCCGAAGAAGGTAATGCACGGGCTGACGGAGGACGTTTTTATGCTGCGGGAACAGATCGCGTCGCTCGAGTACGATCTGGTGGAGTTCCAGGACCTCGGTACGCTCAAGGCCTGGTTGAAAATCAGGCGGCGTTGAAACTGAATGGCACCCTTCGCTGCCGGGTGTGCGCGTCACGGGCCCACAGTCAGCCAGGTTCTATTGCGCGCCACTGACCGTCCGCTGCGCTGCTTGCCAACACCGCATTGATAAAACGCAGGCCCGCCACACCGTCATCCACCGTTGTGAGCAGAAGGCTTTCGGCGGGCAATGGCTGGCCCGCATTCAACGCTTCGATCTGTAGCGCCGCATCCTTGTACAACTGCGCGAACGCTTCCAGATAACCCTCAGGATGTCCCTGTGGCACACGCGTTGCATGCGCCGCGACCGCGCTTTTCACACGTCCGCGCATCAGGCGCTCGGCCGTTCCGCCCAGCGGCGTGAACCACAATTCGTTCGGACTCTCCTGATCGAACGCAAGACTCGCTTTCGTCCCATACACCCGCAGACGCAGCGCATTCTCCGCGCCGCTCGCCACCTGGCTCGCCCATAGCATGCCGCGCGCGCCGTTGGGATAGCGCAGCATCGCCTGCACGTGGTCGTCGATACGGCGTCCCGGCACAAACGTGTGCAACTCGGCGGATAGCGACGACGGCGTCATCCCGGTGATGAAAGCAGCGAGGTGATACGCATGCGTGCCGATGTCGCCGAGACAGCCGGCAGGACCCGCCAATGACGGATCCGTGCGCCAGCCCGCCTGTTTGTTCGTGCCGCTCGTTTCTATCGGTTCAGCCAGCCAGTCCTGCGCGTATTCGACTTGCACCACGCGTATTTCGCCGAGTGCACCGTTTTCGACGAGCTCACGAGCATGGCGTACCAATGGGTAACCGGAATACGTATGCGTCAACGCGAACAGCTTGTTCTTCTCGCGCGCGAGCTTCGCTAGGGCCTCGCCTTCCGCCAACGAAATCGCCAGCGGCTTGTCGCAGATCACATGAATACCCGCTTCGAGAAAAGCCGTCGCCACCGGTGCATGCAGATGATTCGGCGTGACGATCGCAACCGCATCGATACCGTCGTCGCGCGCGGCTTCGGCGTGCGCCATTTCGCCCCAGTCTGCATAGCTGCGTGCGATACCGGCTTCGGCAGCGCTCGCTTGCGCGCGTTGCGGATCGGACGACAACGCGCCCGCCACCAGTTCGAACCGGTCGTCGAGCCGCGCCGCGATTCGATGCACCGCGCCGATAAACGCGCCCTGCCCGCCGCCGACCATGCCGAGCCTGAGTCTTCGTTGTGGCATCGCTCTCACTCCTTAGCGATCTGCTTCTGCCGCTTCACGGCCCACGGCCCGCTTGCCTTCAGATCGCGGTCAAATGCCAAGCACACGCTTTAATTGTGCAGCATCCACACCGCTGCCCGCGAAATCATCGAACGCATGGTCGGCCACGCGAATGATGTGTCGGCGAATGAACTCCGCGCCTTCACGGGCGCCGTCCTGAGGATGCTTCAGCGCGCACTCCCATTCCAGCACCGCCCAGCCCGGAAAATCGTATTGCGCCATCTTCGAGAAGATCGCGCCGAAATCGATCTGCCCGTCGCCAAGGGACCGGAAACGCCCCGCGCGTTCGACCCAACCGCTATAGCCGCCATACACGCCTTGCTTGCCGTTCGGACGAAACTCCGCGTCCTTCACATGGAACGCCTTGATGCGCTCGTGATAGATGTCGATGAAGGCGAGGTAATCGAGTTGCTGCAGCACGAAATGGCTCGGGTCGTAGAGGATGTTCGCGCGCGGGTGTTGCTTCACCGCATCCAGAAAGCGCTCGAAGGTCACGCCGTCGTGCAGGTCCTCGCCCGGATGCAGTTCGTAGCACACGTCGACGCCGGCTTCGTCGAACGCATCGAGAATCGGCGTCCAGCGGCGCGCGAGTTCGTCGAAGGCGGCTTCTATCAACCCTGCGGGACGCTGCGGCCACGGATAGAGGTACGGCCACGCCAGCGCGCCGGAAAACGACACGTGAGTGCTCAACCCCAAACGTTGCGACGCCTTGGCCGCCAGTTTCATCTGATCGACCGCCCACTGCGTGCGTGCAGCAGGGTTGCCGCGCACATGCTGCGCCGCAAAGCCGTCGAACAACGTGTCATAGGCCGGATGCACCGCGACGAGTTGCCCTTGCAAGTGCGTCGACAGTTCGGTGATGGTCACGCCCGCGTCTTCCGCGATTTCACGCAACTCGTCGCAATAGCTCTGGCTTGCCGCCGCCTGTTCGAGATCGATCAGGCGCGTATCGCACGGCACCTGAATCCCCTTGAAGCCAAGACTCGCCGCCCAGCCAGCCAGATGCGCGAGGTTGTCGAACGGCACCTCGTCGCCCATGAACTGGGCCAGAAAGATCGCCGGCCCTTTGATGGTTTTCATCGTACGGCTCCTCGAACTGGGGCGCGCCTGTCATGCCTCTGCGACTGAAACACGGCAAGCGCGCTCCGGATGCCATGGATCAGAACGGCGAGTCAGGAAAATAGAACTGCTGCGCGTTTTCCTTCGTGATCAGCACCGACGGAATGATCGTGGTCGGCGGCAGTTTGTCGCCCTTCAGACGCGCTTCAGCGGTGAGCTTGATCGCGTCATAGATGAATTTCGGCGAATACGACACGTCCGCCTTGATCATCGGTGCGCCGTCCATCACGTTCTTCACCATGCCCTTCGACCCCGCGCCGCCGAACACGATCTTGATGTCGGAGCGCTTGGCCTGCTCGATCGCCTTGAGGACGCCCACGGCCATGTCGTCGTCCGCGGCCCAGACCGCGTCGATATGCTTGAAGCGCGTGAGGTAGTCCTGCATCACCTTGAAGGCGTCGTCGCGATTCCAGTTCGCGTACTTGGCGTCGAGGATCTTCATGTCCGGATAGTTCTTGATCACGTTCGTGAAGGCGGTCCAGCGTTCGTTGTCGAGCGTGGTCGGAATGCCGCGCAGCGCAACAATGTCGCCCTTGCCGTCGAGTGCTTTCGCCAGATACTCGGCGGGAATCTTGCCGAACGCGGTGTTGTCACCCGCAACGTAGGCGTCCTGTGCGCTGGTATCCGTCAGACCGCGATCCACCACCGTCACATACACGCCCTTCTTCTTCACCTGTGCAACCGGCTGCGTGAGCGAAGCCGATTCATACGGGAAAATCACCAGCGCGTTGATCTTGTTCACCGTCACCAGATCTTGCAACTGGTTCGCCTGTTCGGGCGCACCGGCCGCGGTCTTCACGATCACCTTAAGATCGGGATGCGCTTTCTCGAGATCGGCCTTCGCCTTGTTCGCCCACCAGACGATACCGCCCGTGAAGCCGTGGTCGGCTGTTGGAATCGCGACGCCCAGTATTACCTTCTCATCCGCACGCGCAATGTTTGCCGTGCCCAGTATCCCCAACGCCAGCATGCCGGCGCCGACCGCTCGAATGACCTGCTTCATGGTTGTGTCTCCTGTGTCGACCAGAGTTAGCGCTTTAGCGCTTACCCATGCAACATAGTTACGTTTATGAGGCGTTCACGCGCCCCGATTCTCAAACTTGCCGTTGTATCCCTTAAAGCTCAACGCCTGCCACCTACCGCCGTCCGCGCTGCACGAAAGCAACGAAGATAATCACCACGCCCTGCACCGCCGCGTTCAGATACACGCTGATGATGCTGGTCAGATTCAGAATGTTGGCGATCACCGAAAGCAGGATCGCGCCGATCACCGTTCCAACTACGCGCCCTTCGCCGCCCTTAAGCGCAGTGCCGCCCACCACCACCGATGCAATCGCTTCGAGCTCCCACAGCAAACCGGTGGTCGGCGTGGCCGAACCGAGCCGCGGTACGTACAGCACCGTCGCCACGCCAACACAGATGCCGAGCAACACGTACGTAATGATCTTCACGGTATCGACGCGAATCGCCGCGTAGCGCGCGACCTGCTCGTTGGAGCCGATCGCTTGCACGTGGCGGCCGAACGCGGTGCGGTTGAGGATCAACGCGCCACCCGCTGCGACGACCAGGAACACCCAGATCGGGACCGGCACGCCAAACAGACTCGCGTAATAAACCGGCCCGTATAAGTCGGACAGCGAGTTATCCAAAGTCAGCGCGCCGCCATCCGCGAGCCAAGTCAGCACCGCGCGAAAAATCCCCAACGTGCCCAACGTCACGATGAACGGCTCGATGCGCCCCTTGGTAATCAGCAGCCCATGCGCGCAGCCGAACAAACCGCCGAGCACCAGCGCTAACACAATGCCGAGCGTCACAATCAGCAAAGGTGCGACGGTATGACCGCCGACACCCGCAGCAAGTCCGTTCATCAGCCAGATCATGCTGCCCGCGATCAGCGCCGCCATCGACCCGACCGACAGATCGATGCCACCCGAGATGATCACGAAGGTCATGCCGACCGCGATGATGCCGATGAACGAGGTGCGCGTGAGCACGTTCATCAGGTTGTCGAGCGTCGCGAAATCGCGGTTGAGCAGCGTGCCGACGATGCACAACACGATCAGCCCAACGAGCGGCCCGAGTGCATACAGACGATGCGCGAAGCGCAACGCACGGCCGGATTGGACGGCTTCAGTGGGTGCCGGTCGCATGGGCGATCAACTCCTCTTCGGTCAGATGCTCGAGCGTGAGCGTGGTTTGCAGGCGTCCCGCGCGCATCACGGCAACGCGGTGACACAAGCCGATCAGCTCGATCAGTTCGGATGAGATGACGATCACCGCGCGGCCCTGCGCGGCGAGACGATGGATCAGGAAATAGATGTCGCGTTTCGCGCCGACATCGACGCCGCGAGTCGGCTCGTCGAGCACGATCACGTTCGGGTCGGGCTGCAGGAACTTGGCGAGCGCGAGCTTCTGCTGATTGCCGCCGGAGAGCATGCGCGCGCGGCTCGACAGATCGCCCGTGCGAATGCCGAAGTCAGTCACCGCTTTCGTCAACGCCGCGCGCCCCGCTTTCATATCGAGCAGCGGATGCGCGTAGCGTTCAAGCGTCATCAGCGTGACGTTGTCCTGCAGGCTTAGATTCACATGCAGGCCTTTGCCCTTGCGGTCTTCGCTCAGGTAGGTGAGGCCGTGGCGCATGGCGTCGCGCGGGCTCTTCAGATCGGCGCGGCGGCCGGCGATTTCGATGCGGCCCGCCGTGCGTTTGCGCAGGCCGATGATCGCTTCGAAGGCTTCGGTGCGACCCGCGCCGACGAGGCCGGCAAAGCCCAGCACTTCGCCGGCGCGCACCTCGAAGCTCAGGTCTTCCACCCAGTCCGGTACGGCGAGACCGTCGACTTTCAACGCGATCGGCGCATCGGCAAGCACGGCGATCTTGTCAGGGAACATATCGGACACGTCGCGCCCGACCATCAAATTAGCCATCTGCTGCCGCGCGAGTCCCGCGGTTTCGCTGCGCGCGACGAAGCGGCCGTCTCGCATCACGATCACTTCGTCGGTGATGCGCTCGACTTCATCCAGCTTGTGCGAGATGTAGACGATGGTCACGCCATCGGCCTTCAGCTTTGCCATCAGCGCGAAGAGGCGTTCGGTTTCGGAGGGCGTGAGCGTGGCGGTCGGTTCATCCATGATGAGCAAACGCGCGCGGCGTGACAGCGCCTTGGCGATTTCCACCATCTGCTTTTCCGCGACGATCAACTCGCGCACTTTCGTATCCGGCGCTTTCTGGAGGCCGACCTGCGCAAGATAACGCGCGGCCTCGGCACGCATTGCCGCATCGTCGACGAACCAGCCACGCTTTTTTTCATGACCGAGATACATGTTCTGAGCGATCGTCAGATGCTCGGCGAGATTGAACTCCTGGTGAATCAGCACGATGCCGTCCGCTTCCGCATCGCGCGAACCGATGAACTGCTGCGCGTGGCCGTCGACCAGCAAGGTGCCCGAGGTCGCCGTTTCGTAGCCGGCGAGGATTTTCATCAGCGTCGATTTGCCCGCGCCGTTCTCGCCGAGCAAGCCGTAGATGCGCCCCGGCGCCAACTCGAAGCTCACCCCGTGCAGCACGCGCACCGGCCCGAAGTCTTTGCGGATATCGTCGAAGCGAATGGCGAGGCTCATGGCTCACGCACTCCTGCGAATCACGAGCCGATGCGGCAGCAGCACGCCCGGCACGTTCGCCAACGGATTCGCGAGCCGCTGCAGCAGCAGGCGCGCGGCCGTTTCGCCGAGTTCGCGCATCGGCTGGGCAATGGTGGTCAGCGGCGGATCGATTTGCGCGGCCAGCGAAATATCGTCGAAGCCGACCACGGCAACATCGTCCGGTACGCGCTTGCCGACGTTGCGCAAGCCATGGATCACACCGATCGCCAGCGTGTCGGAAACGGCGAAGATCGCGCTCGGCGCGTCAGGCTGCTGCATCAGCAAAGCCGCCGCCGATGCGCCCGCCTCGTAGTCGAGACTGTTCAGGTTCATGCGCCAACGCTCGTCCGGCGTGATGCCCGCTTCGGCCAACGCGTCCAGATAGCCCTGCTGACGCTGCCGCGCGTACAGATAGTCGACATCCGAATTGATCAGCCCGATGCGCCGATGGCCGCGTGCGAGCAGATGCCGCACCGCGTCGCCCGCCGCCCGATAATTATCGATGCCGACATACGGCACGCCCATCGCCGGATCGAACTCGCAGCACGCGACCCACGGCAGCGCGCTGGATGCCTCACCGAGCGCCTGCTGGATGGTCGCCGGATCGAGGCAGATCGCGCCATCCGCGCGGCGCCGCCGCAGCAGATCGAAATAGCTGCGCTCGCGCCCCGGATCCGCGCCCGTGTCGCATAGCAGCATGAAATAGCCGTGCTGGCGCGCGACACTGTCGATCCCGCGCACGATCTCCGCGTAGAAGGGATTGCCGACGTCGGGCACCATCGTCAGTAGCAGGCGGCTTTCGGCGGTGCGCAGGTTGCGCGCGAGTTCGTTGACGCGATAGCCGCTGGCGTCGACCGCCGCCAATACCTTGTCGCGCGTGGCAGGCCGCACGTTCTCATGGCCGTTCAGCACGCGCGACACCGTCGCCACCGAGACGCCCGCCTGCTCCGCCACCTGGGCAATCGAAAGGCTCTCGGCCGGCCGCAGCGGCTGCCCCTCAGGCTGCGGTCGAGTCTTCGACGACGTCGCGGGGGCTGCTTTGGACACCGGCTTGGACACGTGAATTTGCCTCAAAAATGTAATCGATTACATTTTTGAGCGATAGAAGCAGGAATCGCAAGGACGGATCGCTAGGGATTAACACGGGGGCGGGCCGGCACGGCGAGAGCCCGTCCGGGGCGCGCCCAGCGGCGCACTGCCCGCGGCGGGGTCGGTTCGTGCCGCCATTTGGTACAATCCCGCAGTTACCCTGCCGTGGCCTGCATACCGGGTTGTACCCCGGCGTTGTACCCCGAGGCCGCCGGTCAGTGGCAAAGAATCGCAAACTCGCCAAACCACACTGCCGAATCCACCATGAACATCGAGCAAGCGCGTTTCAACATGATCGAACAGCAGATCCGCCCCTGGGAAGTGCTCGACCAGGACGTGCTGAATCTGCTCTCGATCGTCAAGCGTGAAAACTTCGTCCCCCCCGTCTACCGCGATCTGGCCTTCGTCGACTTCGAAGTGCCGCTGCCGGCCGGCCAGCACATGCTGGCGCCGCGCGTCGAAGCGCGCGTGCTGCAGGAACTGGCGGTGAAGAAACACGAAAGCGTGCTCGAAATCGGCGCCGGCTCGGGTTACATGGCCGCCCTGCTCGCGCACCGCGCGCAGCACGTGCTGACGGTCGATATCGAACCGGAACTGGCGGAGCTGGCGAAGAACAACCTGATCGCCAACGGCGTGCTGAACGCCGAAGTCGTCACCGGCGACGCGTCGCGCGGCTGGGCCGGCGCTGCACCGTACGACGTGATCTGCGTCTCGGGCGGCCTGCCGGTGCTGCCGCAGGAAATCCTCGAACATCTGAAGATCGGGGGCCGTCTGGCCGCTTTCGTCGGCACCGCGCCGGTCATGAAGGCGCAGGTCATCACGCGTATCGACGAGAAGCAGTACCGTATCGCCGACGTGTTCGAAACCTATGTCGAGCCGCTGATCAACGCCGTGCAGCCGCCGCGCTTCAAGTTTTAATTCGCACGTTTTTCTGGACGGCCGGCACGCTGCCGGCCGCTGAACTGGATGTCCTGCTGATGCAAAATCTGACCGCTCCGGCGCTCGCCGAATGGCTCGCCGATCAATCACGTCCCGCGCCCGTGCTGCTCGACGTGCGCGAACCGTGGGAAATTCAGACGGCGTCAATCGCCGGCGCCGTGTTGATTCCGATGCGTGAGATTCCCACGCGCAGCGAAGAACTCGACGACGACGCGCAAATCGTCTGCGTATGCCATCACGGCGCACGCAGCGCCCAGGTCGCGATGTTCCTCGAATCGCGCGGCCACACCAACGTCTTCAATCTGCAAGGCGGAATCGACGCGTGGTCGCGTCAGGTCGATCCGTCCGTTCCTACCTACTGATCGCACGGTCGCGATGATCCGCCAGCGAGCGCCGGCCCTCGCGGCCGCTCTGGCGCTTGCTTGCGCAGTTCTAGCGGGTCTTCCGATCACGGCGCAGGCCGTCGGCCTGTCGCAGCTCTACGACGAAGCGCTCTCCAACGACGCGCAGCTGCAAAGCGCGCGTGCGGCGCTGGCCGCCAATAGCGAAGAGCTGCCGCTCGCGCGCGCCAAACTGCTGCCGCAAGTCTCGGCGTCGCTCATCGCGAACCGCCAGAGCACCGATTTCGGCGGCGGCTTTCCTTCCTCCTACGGCAATAGCAATGGCTACGTGATTTCGCTCACGCAGCCGCTGATTCACGTCGATAGCTGGTACGGCTATGCGCAGGGCAAGCTCGCGGTGGATTCGGCGCAGGCTTCGTTTGCGCAAGCGCGGCAGGATCTGATCGTGCGGCTCGGCCAGGCGTATTTCGACGCGCTCGCCTCTCAGGACAGCCTCGCGATTGTGCGCTCGCAGAAGGCGTCGATCGCGCAGCAGCTTGAATCCGCCAAGCGTTCCTTCGAAGTCGGCAACACGACGATCACCGATACGAACGAAGCCCAGGCTAAATACGATCAGGCGACCTCGCAGGAAATTGCCGCCCAGAACGATCTCGCGGTGAAGCTGGCAGCGTTGCAGCAGATTGTTGGGCATCCGGTCGAACGTGTGGACGGACTGGCCGCCGGCGCGCCGCTGCCGCCGCCCGTGCCCGCCGACATCAATCTGTGGGTCGATGCGGCCACTGACGCGAACTATCAGGTCGCGTTGAAGCAGATCGCGCTGGAAACCGCGCAGCGCGAGACCTCGAAAGCCAAGGCCGGCCATCTGCCGACCGTCGACCTCGTCGCGAGCCGCTCGCGCAGCAGTCTGGGTGCAGCAGGCGCGGGTAACTTCGGTGGCAATTTCGGCGGTGGCTTTGGCAGTGGTGCGAATACGCCGGCACCGGGCACACCGGCGCTCGCTGCGGAACTGGGCAACCTGGGGTCCACCTACACGAACAGCACGATCGGCGTGCAGGTCACGATTCCGATCTTTGCGGGCGGCGCGACGCAAAGCCGTGTGCGTCAAACGCTCGCACTTGAAGACCAGGCTGCCGCCGATCTCGATACGGCTCGGCGCAATGCTGCGCTGTCGGCGCGTCAGGCCTTTCTCGGTGTGATGAGCGGGCTCGCGCAAGTGCGAGCGTTGCAGACTGCCGAGCGATCGGCGAACACCTCGCTTGAGTCGAATCTGCTTGGCTATCAGGTCGGCGTGCGGATCAATATCGACGTGCTCAATGCGCAGGATCAGCTGTTCTCGGCGCGCAGAGATCTGGCGAAGGCGCGGTATGACACGCTGATCAATAGCCTCAAGCTGAAGGCTTCCACCGCGAATCTCACTGATCAGGACGTGCTGCAATTGAGCGCGCTGCTGTCACCGGTCGACGATGGCTCGTTGACCGCGCTCCCACGCGTGCCGACGGTGCCGCATCCGGGTGTCGCGGCCAGAGGCGCCGCCGGGAAGCTCGGGCGGCGAGCGTTGCCGAATGCGGCGGCGCCGCTGTAAACCGATTCGCTTCATCTTTTTTCGTTCCCCGTTTGACCCTCTAACCGCGCAACGTTCCATTCGTTGCGCGCGTGAGCTGTCTGCCGCTTGTCGCTGTTTTCCGACGCCTGTGACGCATCGCATATCTTCAGGGCGTTGACCGTCTTCGACCTCCCTGACACCCTCCTTTCATTGCGATCCTTCCGGTCCGCGCCGCAGAATTTTCGTACGGTTTCCTGATCTCTGCCCGGGCACCATGCTCCGACCATTTTTGGAGGAGCAAGGTGATGAGAATTTTGAAGATCGCGATGCTGGCGGCAACGCTGTTGCCGCTTGCTTCGTATGCGGCTTTGGGCGGCGCGCCGAACTCCAGTTCATCCTCTCCGTCGATGCTGAGCGCCACGCCAAAGTCTGCCGCCGCTGCAAGCACGGGCGCGGCCAGCACAACCGCCGCGACGCCCTACTCCGTGCGCGAGTCGCGCGACGCCGACGGCGTCACGATCCGCGAATACGTGCTGCCCAGCAATGTCGTGTTCGCGGTCACTTGGGAAGGGCCGATACGGCCGGATATGAAGGCGCTGCTCGGCAGCTATTTCCCCAACTACGTAAACGCGGGTGAAAGCCGTGTGCGCGGGCCCGGCCCCATGGTCGAAGGCAATGACGACTTTCGCGTCGAGTCCGCTGGCCGCCTGGGCCACTTCTACGGCGTCGCCTATCTCCCTCGCCTGAAACCCGCCAGCGTTCGCCCGGGCGATCTGAAATAAGACGGCCACCGAGTTACGGAAAAATATGAAAACCATTCACAAAACGTTCTGGGCGGCCATGACGGCTACCAGCGTTCTACTTGCGGCTTGCGGCGGTGGAAGCAGCGAAAGCAACAGTGACGGCAGCTCCATCGGCTGGAACGCAACGCCCGACTGGATCACCCCGCCCAACGGCTCCGGCGGGACCAGCGGCTCGGGTAACGCCGGCTATACGAGCAACATCAAAACCGACAAGAACAACGCGGTAACAGTTCGCGTCGACAACTCGATGGGCAGCATCAACATGCTGTACGCCTCGATCCAGGTGTGCGCGCCCGGCACGCAGGGCAAAGGGTCCTGCGTGACCGTCGACCGCATGCTGGTCGACACCGGGTCAACCGGCGTACGCGTTGCGGCCAGCGCGCTGCAGTCGCTCAATCCCCAGTTGCTCACGCAAGCCGGTGCTCCCGACGACGATACTGGCGCCTTCCCGATCGCCGAATGCATGACGTTCGCCTCCGGCTTCACATGGGGCTCGGTCAAGCGCGCCGACATCACGATCGGTAACCGGACGGCGAGCAACATTCCGATCCAGGTGACCGGCGACGATGCATTCACCACGCCGGCGGAATGCATTGCGCGCGGTGGGGCCGACCTCAGCACCGCCAAGAGCTTAGGCGCCAACGGTATCCTGGGAATTGGACACTTCACGCAAGACTCCAAGGATGCGTTGACGAAGGCGGTACCTGGGCTCTACTACTACTGCACGTCGGCGAATTCCTGCGTCAGTACGAGCATGACAGTTGCCAAGGAGGTGATGAACCCGGTTGCGGCATTCGACGCCGATTACAACGGCGTGGTCATCCGCTTGCCGGCGATTCCAGCGAGTGGCCAGGCGGGTGTCTCCGGTCAGTTGATATTCGGCATTGGCACCCAGTCGAACAATACGCCGCCGGCCAATGCCAACATCTTTGCGCTCGACGAGTACGGCAATATGACGACCCAGTATCACGGCACCGTGCTTAACTGGAGCGCGATCGATAGCGGCACGAATGCGTACCTGTTCCCGGACGACACGATTAACGCGACTTCCGGGTGGTACACGCCATCGAGCCCGCTCAACCTGACGGCAACGATGGAGCCCACGAACGGTTCCAGTCCGCCTGTTAGCGTGACTTTCCCGGTCGAGAACGCCCTGAACCTGACGGCAAGCGGTAATGCTGCGTACAACAACGTCGGTGCGTACTCCCTGCACAGCCGCATGTTCCTCTGGGGCCTGCCGTTCTTCTATGGCCGCAGCGTGTATACGGTGATCGGCAACGCCAAGATCGGTAAGCTGACCGGACCGTTCGTCGCGTTCTGACGATTGGGTGTGTTTTGTTTGGGAGGCGGCGTCGCAAAGCGCCGGCCTCCTATCTCCCGCCACCGTGCAGAATTGGCCGAATCGCATCGATGTTTCCTACTCACGGTTAAGACTTTTCAGAGCCTCTCAATAATCCCCCGCAGGCAACATGCTCCGACCTGTTTTTTGGAGCAATGTGATGAAACTTGTAAAGATCGTACTGGCCGTGTCGGCGCTTTTGCCGCTCGCGTCGTATGCGGCATTGGGTGGTGCACCGGGTGCGGGTTCAGCCCCGAAGTCCTTGCTCCAGTCGGCAGCGCCTAATTCCTCTTCTGCATCCACCGGGGCTTATACCGTGCGTGAATCATATGACACCGATGGCGTCAGGATTCGCGAATACGTGCTGCCTACCAATGTGGTATTCGCCGTCACGTGGCAAGGGCCGATTCGCCCCGACATGGTTGCGCTACTCGGCAGCTACTTTCCGAACGCAGCCTCCGCCGGTGCGGGACGCGCGCGCGGCACCGGTCCGTTGATCGAACGCAACGGTGATTTTCAGATCGAGTCGGCGGGTCGAGCCGGAAACTTCTTCGGCAAGGCCGTTCTGCCGCGTCTCGTCCCCGCGAATGTCCGTGCTGACGATCTGCAGTGACGCGGCACATCGATTTCACGGAACACAAGAAACATGACGACTTTCAATAAAAAACTTTGCTTCGCGCTGCTAACGGCCAGTTTGGCTCTTTCGGCCTGCGGTGGTGGCGGTGGCGACGACGGCAATTCGAACGCGACTAAGGACAACGATAAGCCGGCAACGCCGACGCCAAGCCCGACGCCTGCGCCGAGTCCGGCTCCGGCTCCAACTCCAACTCCGGCTCCAACGCCGACTCCGACTCCGACTCCGACACCAACTCCGACACCGACTCCGACTCCGACTCCGACTCCGACGCCGACTCCGACTCCGACTCCGACTCCGACACCGACGCCGACTCCGACTCCGACTCCGACTCCGACGCCGACACCAACTCCGACTCCGACTCCGACTCCGACACCGACACCGACACCGACACCGACACCGACTCCGACTCCGACTCCGACTCCGACTCCGACTCCGACTCCGACTCCGACTCCGACTCCGACGCCAGTCGCCGACAGCAACATCGTCCCGATCGTCGTCGATCGCACGATACCTGGTGCCGATGCCAATATGCTCTATGTGAGCGCAACCATATGCCTCCCCGGCTCACAAGGCAGCACGCAATGCTCCACCGTCGATCATATGTTGCTCGACACCGGTTCGATCGGCGTGCGCGTGATGGCCAGTGCCTTGGGTTCGACGCTCGCCTCCCGATTGCCAGCACAGACCGGGGCCACGGACGACCCGACCGGCGGTGCGCCAATTGCCCAATGTGCGCCGTTCGCCTCTGGCTACACTTGGGGGGAGGTCAAACGGGCCGATGTGACAATTGGCGGCAAGACCGCTGGCAATCTGCCGGTCCAGGTGATCGGTGAGAGCGCGTATGCCACCGGACTCGCGAGTTGCGTCCCACGCGGTGGCACGGACCTCAGTACGGCTGCCGCGCTCGGCGCAAACGGTGTGATCGGCATCGGTCATAGGGCGCGTGACTTCCCTAGCGCTGCACAGTCCGCCTCTCCGGCGTACTACTACTATTGCGCGTCCCCGTCCTCGTGCACCCGCACACGCGTACCGCTCGACACGCAGGTCATGAATCCGGTAGCCAACTTCACTTCGGACAACAACGGCACAATCATCCGCTTGCCAGCATTGCCCGCCGACGGTCAGGCCACGGCCACGGGCGAACTGGTGTTCGGCGTCGGCACGCGTCAAAACAATGTGCTGCCGTCAACAGCGAATGTCGTGCCTGTGGACCAGACCGGATTCTTCACGACCATTTACATGGGTAAATCGTTCGCCCAAAGCGCGATTGATAGCGGTACAGGCGCGAACTTCTTCCAAGACGGCACCATTCCGGTCAACAAATATTCGTTGATGTACATCCCGTCGTCTGCGCTTAGCCTGACCGCTGCGCTCAAACCCAGCAATGGTGCAACCACGTCCGTGGCGGCGTCGTTCCAGGTGGGCAATGCGATGAACCTGATGGCCAGCCAGTACGCTGCATTTGACAGTCTAGGGGCTTATCAAACCCTCTCCAATTACTTCGTGTGGGGTCTGCCGTTCTTCTTCGGCCGTAGCGTGTACACCGTACTCGAAGGCGCCAAGATCGGTACGCAGACTGGGCCGTTCGTTGCCTTCTGACTTCCAGCAATTGCGCACAAAGTGACACGTTAGACCGGCGCCACGAGGCGCCGGTCTAACGTCATAATCGTTGCCTTTTGCTCACAGCCCGGTACTCCGATCCGGTATGCCGTTCCAAAATCCAACGTCGTACCGAATGGAGCCATTCAGCGGTGTGATGGATGTCACCATAATGTAAAAGGGCCCATTAAACATTTGCACTCGACAGGTCGCGGCCTTCCCCCCAGACATAAGGGATGAGCAATCTGGATCTTCCATTGAAAGGGTGCCGAATCTTCCATCTAGTTTTGCAACCTCGCCAAGCGATTCAGAGGCTAAGGTGAATTCCATGTACCGGGTCATCGCTGCACGCGGAATTGCCGCCGCGTACGCCACAAAATAGACCTTTTCATTAACCTTCGCTCCGAATCTGACGCCATACTGCCAGTAACCGGTTATGTCAGTAACGGTCGGAGGGATCACATCAAAACGACGCGTCAACCTGCTCACAACCCCGTTGATATCCGTAACTGTCAATGTGAAATCGTACGTGCCGGGATTATCGAACCACACAGTTGGATTGACTGATTGCGTACTCACCGCTACGGACCGGCCATCGCCGAAATTCCAGGCCCATGACTTGATTGCCGAGCCCCGAGCAGTGGAAAAATCCGTGCATGTCACCTGCATTAGTTGGTCGCTTTGTGAGCACGTAAAATTCGCCGCCACCGGAGTTTTTCCTGACCTGGCTGCAGCCACAGTCGCCACAGCGTCAAGCATGCCCGCGCCACGAGGCTGATCGCGTGCACCAACTGGGAACGCGCGCGCGTTTTGCATAAGCAGATTCCGCATTTCTGCCGGCGTTAGAGGCTTGGGTGCAACTGCCTGCGCCAGCGCGATGACGCCGGACACGAACGGGGTAGCCATTGATGTACCGGTCAGATATACGTATGCATCGCCCACAGTCGGCGTAGCGGTCCCATAGTTCCAGGTAGACAAGATGTTGGCTCCGGGAGCCGACACGTCAACGATCGATCCGTAGTTGGCGTCATTCACTCGCGTGCCGTCGGCATTGTGGCCAGAGACAACGATAACGTTAAGACAATTGCCAGGCTGATAGAAGGCCGCGTTCAGGTTTTCGTTACCTGCTGCGACGACAACCGAAACCCCGCGATTGACTGCATCATTAATTGCGTTCTGGTATGTGCGACTGCAGGACCCGTTGCCGCCAAGGCTCAGGTTAATAACCTTTGCCGGAAAAGGATTCGCTGGGACGCCATCAACACTGCCTCCTGACGCCCACGTTATCCCGTCAGCGACATTCGACATTAGGCCGGAGCCGCATCCGTTGAGCACGCGAACTGGCACGACCTTTCCGCCCCACGCGGTCCCTGCCACACCTTTTCCGTTATTGGTTACCGCCGCAAGGATGCCTGCCACGTGCGTACCGTGCCAAGTGACAGAACATCTTTCTGTCGTAATGCCAGGATTCGATCCGTTGCCACCCGGATTGCTACCGGTAAAGTCGTATCCGGGCAGGATATTGGCATCGAGGTCGCTATGACTAGTTACACCGTTATCCAGCATGGCAATCACCACCCCGGAACCATTACTAATGTCCCATGCGCGCTCTGCGCGAATGCCGCCAAGTTGATTGTTGGCTCCCTCGTTTGGCGTAAAGCCCCACTGCATTCCGTAGTCCACATCGCTCGGAATCATGTCGGTGTGCATTTCTGCATCGACTTCGACATACTCAACGTTAGGGTCCGATGCAATGGCGCGCATGAATGCCATCGCGTCCTTACCGTTCAGCTTGCGCTCGGTTGTCACGACGTCAGCCCCGAGGCCCATGCGGCGTAAATGGCGCACCCTCGCAGGAAAGGCACTCGCCAACCTGTCAAGTCTTGACTTGACCGCCGAAGTCGATCGGCGTTCAGCCGTACCGGCCTTGTACTTGACGACGAAACGGTCGTTGGACTCGTCCGACGCCAACCCGCTCGTATTCATTTTCAGCGACATCGCCAGCGGAACGGTGTTGGACCCGGCGGCACTCGCCGCCGCAGTTACTTCCGCGTTACTTATTGTCGTCGGCGTTGATTTGGATACCGTGTCACCTTCACCGTTCCCACCACACGCTGTTAATGCCAGCGAAAGCGAAAAACTGGCAGCGGCCGCCAGCACGCGACGCAACGTTAATTCCGACCAGATCAGGCCAACTCTATTAATATTTTTATGGAATTCGACCCGAATGGCTTCATGTCTCTTTGCTCGCATATTTCTTATCATCCCTCTTACGGCCAATCAAATTGATCTGTCTAGTTCTATTTTAGGTTTGGCAGTGCGGCATCAAATTCGACCCCGCATGCCAACCGTCCGCGTGCTTCAACGCACGTCATTTCTATTGCTGCAAGCTTCTAACAAACGGATTAGCAGCGAAGGCAATCCTGCCCATTACGCTCCTCCATCGAGGGCTCGCACACTACGTTCGCGTAATCACTCGTAAGAAATGAGCCTAAATATGCCGAGCGGGATGGACAAGCAGGAATCGCTTATTTGTGTGTAGGACGATTTACTCAGCGCGCAGGATGACGGATTGGCACTTGGAGGGATGTGACGCGAAAGATTAGGTTTCCTCTATAGGAATCCGACAAAGACGGCGCAATTTCTTACGCCTTTTCGTGGTTGCGGTGACTTGCAGCTACTGCGCTGTCAGTCCGATACGGCTATTGGCGGCGCGTCATTTATGACGGACTGAATGGACGCTCCGTGGCACCGCTTTCCGCCGTACGGCGCGGAAAGTTTTCACGGCTTCATCAGAGTTCTCGGGTGCTAATTCCCGTTGTGCCAGAAGGCGAACCGCAGTGCGAGGATCCACATCTTCACGAATGACCTAGACGCACAGGCAAGCGAACACGAGATAGCTACTGGCAAGGTTGTCGAATCGATTGGGGCCACGCCGGAAATGCTCAACTAATAGCAACCCCTGTTGCCAAGCAAGATGGGTTCGACTTTTTTCCATATCTCTCTGCTCTGTAATATCTCATCAATCTGCGCTTCCTCGATGATGAGCGGAGGCGAGAACGCCAAGATGTCGCCGGTATAACGCGTCAACACGCCCTTCTCGAAGCACAGCACGAAAACA
Organism: Burkholderia sp. GAS332; assembly: GCA_900142905.1. Lineage (NCBI taxonomy): Bacteria > Pseudomonadati > Pseudomonadota > Betaproteobacteria > Burkholderiales > Burkholderiaceae > Burkholderia > Burkholderia sp. GAS332. Next base: position 4,162,631 of record FSRV01000001.1, read on the forward strand.
TCACAAGCACGCGACCCAGGCGCACCAGCACGCCGCGCCAATTCCACCCACCAGCCCCAGATTGCGCACATCGATCACATGCTGCTCGCCGCGCAGCTTGTGAATCGCGTTCTCGAAGATCGGCGCCATCCGCGCAGCGCGTTCGAACAGTTGTTCCCGTTCATGCAGATCAATCGTCGCGCAAGCCGCCGCAGCTGCGACCGCATGCCCCGATCCCCTTCGCGCTCGCCAGCAGACGTGGCGCGCTCTTGAACTGACGGTTCGCGGTATAGGGCATCCAGAACGCGGACATATCGGGTGTATCGACACTGGCGCGCTCATTCATGTCGCGTCTCCTTGCGTGGGTGGTCTTCCAGTGAAGGCAGAGCACGGCACATGCACAAAGGCGCAGCGACCTTGCACCGCCGACGCTCGCTGGCCGATGGACACGCTTCGTTGCGGCGCGGCACGCACCTGAACGATGCGCACGCCCTGCGCCTGCACCAATTCCGCGCCACGTTACGCATAACTGACGTCTCGCATCACCGCGCCGCAGCACGCACTTCGCGGACTTCAAGTCGAAATTACGACATGGCATGTGCCTTGCAGTACATAAGCGGCAAGTCATGCGGGATAAGCCCTGCTGGCGGAAATCGACGCCCATAAACATTCACCATCAATGGCAAGGGGAAACACATGAAACGTCGTAGTCTGTTGAAGTTCGGCTCCATGTCGGGCGCACTAGCGCTTGCTGGTCAGGTTCCGTTTGCTCAGGCGCAATCGGACAGCGGTCCGATCAAAGTAGGCGTTCTACATTCCTTGTCAGGCACGATGGCGATCTCGGAGACATCGCTCAAAGACACCGCGCTGATGACCATCGCCCAGATCAACGCCAGCGGCGGTGTCATGGGCCGACAGATCGAGCCAGTAGTAGTGGACCCGGCGTCGAACTGGCCGCTGTTCGCCGAGAAGGCACGCCAGTTGATTACCCAGGACAAGTGCGCCGTCGTGTTCGGCTGCTGGACCTCGGTATCGCGCAAATCGGTGCTGCCGGTGTTCGAAGAACTGAACGGCCTGCTGTTCTACCCGGTGCAGTACGAAGGCGAAGAAATGTCGCGCAACGTGTTCTACACGGGCGCCGCGCCAAATCAGCAGGCGATTCCGGCAACTGAATACCTGATGAGCACGGAAGGCGGCGGCGCCAAACGCTTCTTCCTGCTGGGCACCGACTATGTGTACCCGCGCACGACCAACAAGATCCTGCGCGCGTTCCTCAAGTCGAAAGGCGTGCAGGACGCCGATATCCAGGAGGTCTACACGCCGTTCGGCCACAGCGACTATCAGACCATCGTCGCGAACATCAAGACCTTCTCGCAGGGCGGCAAGACCGCGGTGATCTCGACTGTCAACGGCGACTCGAACGTGCCGTTCTACAAGGAACTCGGCAACCAGGGGCTGAAGGCGTCCGACGTGCCGGTCGTCGCGTTCTCGGTCGGCGAAGAAGAACTGCGCGGCATCGATACGAAGCCGCTGGTCGGCAACCTCGCGGCATGGAACTACTTCATGTCGCTGCGCAACCCGGAAAACACCAAATTCAAGGCGATGTTCGCGGATTGGGTGAAGAAGAACAATCTGCCGGGCGGCAGCAAGCGCGTGACGAATGACCCGATGGAAGCGACTTTCGTCGGCATGCATTTGTGGAAGCAGGCCGTCGAGAAGGCAAAGAGCACGGATGTGGACAAGGTGCGTGTGGCGATGATCGGCCAGAGTTTCGCCGCGCCGTCGGGCTTCACGCTCGAAATGGACGGCAATCACCATCTGCACAAGCCGGTGATGATCGGCGAAGTGCGCGGCGACGGCCAGTTCAACGTGGTGTGGCGGACCAAGACCGCGATTCGCGCACAACCGTGGAGCCCGTACATCGCCGGCAATTCGAGCAAGCCGGATGTGGTCAGTTCGATTCCCGCATTCCAGAAGCGCTCGCGGGTTGCCTGAACTGACGGCGACGCAGTAATACGACGGCGCGGCAGCGGCTCTACCGCGCGAGGCCGCGCCGCCCTGCCGGTTCTTCTTCAAAGGCCATCATGGCGTTTTCATTCCTGACGTTAGCACGACGCACCATCGGCAGCGTGGCGCTTGCGCTCCTCGCGGGCGCACCGCTTGCCGCCTTCGCGCTCACCCCGGCCGATGTCGCGCCGCTCGCCGGCGACGACTTCGACGCGAAATCCGCGGCAATCGACAAGCTGATTGCCAACCACGACAAAGAATCGCTCGCGGTCCTCAAAGCGCTTTCCGAAGACAGCGCGCTCGCCACCGATTCCAGCGAAGTGCTGCTGCAGGACGGCGACACGGCACGCGATGCCGTCACCGGCAAAACCGTCGCCGCGGGCGATGCGCAACCGGTCACCCTGAACAACCTGCTGCGCTCGAAAGTGGCCGGCGCGCTCTCGGGTCTGCAACTCGATTCGCCCGACGCCGCCACACGCGCCGCCGCCATCACCGCGCTGCTGCAAAACCCCGACCCGTCGATCAAACCGCTCGTCGATGCGGCGCGCGCGAAGGAAACCGACCCGGCGCTCAAGAAGCGCCTCGACACGCTGTGGGCGATGACTGCGTTGCACGACGCCGACCCGGCCAAGCGTCTCGAAGCCGTGCAACTGGTCGCCGCGCGGCACGATCTCGACATGAACGAACTGCTGCGTCCGCTCGTCGCGAAGAAACCGGACGGCACCTTCAACGAAACCGACCAGCGGGTTCGTGCCGCCGCGCAAAGCGGCATCGACGAACTCGATTCGATCCAGCGCCGCAGCCAGATCGCGGGCACGCTGTTCGCGGGCTTGTCGCTCGGCAGTGTGCTGCTGCTCGCTGCTTTGGGCCTCGCGATCACGTACGGGCTGATCGGCGTCATCAACATGGCGCACGGCGAGTTCCTGATGATCGGCGCGTACGCCACCTACGTCGTGCAGAACCTGTTCCAGCGCTTTGCGCCGGGCGCGTTCGACTGGTATCCACTGCTCGCGGTACCGGCTTCGTTCGCCGCCGCCGGGCTGGTCGGTATCGTGCTCGAACGGCTGGTGTTGAAGCACCTCTACGGCCGTCCGCTCGAAACGCTGCTGACCACCTTCGGCGTCAGTCTGATCCTGATTCAGGCGACGCGCATGCTGTTCGGCGCGCAGAACGTCCAGGTGATCAATCCGGCATGGATGAGCGGCGGCGTAACCGTGCTGCCGAATCTGATCCTGCCGTACAACCGGCTGGCGATTCTGGCGTTCTCGCTGATCGTCGTGGGGATTGCGTGGGCTGTCCTGACCAAGACCCGCCTGGGCCTGTTCGTGCGAGCCGTCACGCAAAACCGGCGGATGGCCGCGTGCGTCGGTGTGAAAACCGCGCGCGTCGATACCTATGCATTCGCGTTCGGCGCGGGTATTGCCGGCCTGGGCGGCTGTGCGCTGTCGCAGATCGGCAATGTGGGCCCCGACCTCGGTCAGAGCTACATCATCGATTCGTTCATGGCCGTGGTGCTCGGCGGCGTCGGACAACTCGCCGGCACGGTGATCGGCGGCTTCGGGCTCGGGCTCGTCAGTAAGGCGATCGAACCGTTCTGGGGCGCGGTGTTAGCCAAGATCGCCGTGCTCGTGCTGATCGTGTTGTTCATCCAGAAGCGTCCGCAGGGCATGTTCGCCCTCAAGGGCCGTAGCGCGGAGGCATGAGATGACATCGGCTACTTCATCGGCTCACGTCGGCGCGGCGAGCGGTGGCGCCTCAGCCGAACGCGAGGCGCAGTCCGGCTTCGCGCTCGGCTTACCGCCGCGTCCCGCGTTGCTATCGCGCCGCGCATGGCTCGCGCTGATCGCCCTGATTATCGTGTTCGGTCTCGGTGTGCCCTTCGCCACGCTGGTGGTCCCCGAAACGAGCGCGTTCCATCTGTCCGCGTATGCGATGACGATCACCGGCAAGTTCATGTGCTACGCGATTGCAGCGTTGGCACTCGATCTCGTGTGGGGCTATTGCGGCATTCTGAGCCTGGGACACGCTCTGTTCTTTGCGTTGGGTGGTTACGCGATCGGCATGTACCTGATGCGCTCGATCGGTCACGAAGGCAAATACGGCAGCGACCTGCCCGACTTCATGGTGTTTCTCGACTGGCACCAACTGCCGTGGTACTGGCAGGGCACGCAGCATCTCGGTTATGCGTTGTTGCTGGTGGTGCTGGTGCCCGCCGTGGTCGCGTGGGTATTCGGCTTCTTCACGTTCCGCTCGCGGGTGAAGGGCGTGTATCTGTCGATCATCACGCAGGCGATGACGTTTGCCGCCATGCTGCTGTTCTATCGCAATGAAACTGGTTTCGGCGGTAACAACGGCTTCACCGACTTCAAGCGTATTGGCGGTTTTCCGATTACGCATCCGGGCACGCGCACTGTTCTTCTGCTGATCACATTTGCCGTGTTGATTCTGGCCTTCATCGGCGCACGGGCCATTGTCACGTCGAAGCTCGGGCGTGTAGTGACCGCGGTGCGTGACGGCGAAACGCGTTTGATGTTCCTCGGCTACAGCCCGCTCGCGTACAAGCTGTTTGTGTGGACCGTGTCCGCGATTCTGTGCGGGATTGCCGGCGCGTTGTACGTGCCGCAGGTCGGCATCATCAACCCGGGCGAGATGTCGCCGGGCAACTCGATCGAGATGGCGATCTGGGTTGCAGTGGGGGGACGCGGCACATTGATCGGACCGATCATCGGCGCGTTCGCGGTGAACGGCGCGAAGAGCTTTTTTACGGCGAACTTCCCTGAATACTGGTTGTTCTTTCTTGGCCTGATTTTCGTGCTGGTCCCACTGTTGTTGCCGAACGGCATCATGGGGCTGATCGAGATGGTGACGCGCAAGAGGAACCGCCCATGAACGAAAACCCGATGGTTCCTGATCTTGCATTACCTGAAGAGCCGGCTGAACGATCGCTAAGCGGCGTCGCCAGCATGGGGCACGCGGTGGTGCCGGGCGAGATCGATATTTCGCACGGGACGATTCTGTACCTTGAAGACGTCACCGTGAGTTTCGATGGGTTTCGCGCGTTGAATGCGTTGAGTTTGTCGATCGACGCAGGTGAACTGCGGTGCATCATTGGGCCGAACGGCGCGGGCAAGACGACGATGATGGATGTCATCACCGGGAAGACCGAGCCGGATTCCGGCAAGGTTTTTCTGGGGCAGTCAATCGATCTGACGCGGATGAACGAGCCGTCTATTGCACGTGCGGGCATTGGGCGGAAGTTTCAGAAACCTACTGTTTTTGAGCAGCATCCTGTGTGGGAGAACCTTGAGTTGGCTATGAAGGCTGACAAGGGATGGTGGGCTTCTTTGCGGGCGAGGTTGGATCGTGAGGCGCAAGCGCGGATTGAAGAGACCTTGGCTTTGATTGGGCTCGAGAGTGAGGCTCGACGGCTTGCAGGCGAGTTGTCGCATGGTCAGAAACAGCGGCTGGAAATCGGCATGTTGCTGATGCAGCAACCGGCGCTTCTGTTGCTCGATGAGCCTGCAGCTGGCATGACCGATGACGAGACCATGCAATTGGCTGAGCTGCTCAATCACTTGCGCGGGAGTTGTTCGATGATGGTTGTCGAACACGATATGGAGTTTGTCGCGGCGCTGTCGGGCGAGAAGGGGAAAGTCACAGTGATGGCCGAAGGGCGAGTGCTCGCTCACGGTACGCTTGATGAGGTGAAAAGAGATGAGACGGTGATCGAGTCTTATCTCGGGCGGTAATGGCCGCAATCAAACCACGGCCGCAGCAAGCCACCAGAAATCAAGGATCGACCGACATGCTAGAAGTAGAAAACCTCAACCAGTACTACGGCGGCAGCCACATTCTTCGTGATGTGAAACTCACCGTGCCTGACGGCAAGCTCACCGTGCTGCTGGGTCGCAATGGCGTGGGCAAAACAACCTTGCTTCGATGCCTGATGGGCGTCGTCCAAACCAAGAGCGGCTCGATTGCCTGGCGCGGTGCGCCGATCACCAAGCTGCCGACCTACTCGCGTGTAGAAAAAGGCCTCGCCTACGTCCCGCAAGGCCGTGACATCTTCCCCCGCCTGACAGTCGAAGAAAATCTGTTGGTCGGCGCTGCCAGCAAAAAAGCCCCGAAGAAAATCCCAGATCGTATCTACGAACTCTTCCCAGTCCTGAAGGACATGCGCAGCCGCCGTGGCGGCGATCTCTCCGGCGGTCAACAACAACAGCTCGCAATCGGCCGTGCGCTGATGAGCGATCCGCAATTGCTCATCCTCGATGAACCCACCGAAGGTATCCAGCCCTCGATCATTCAGGACATTGGCCGCACGTTGCGTCAGCTGGTCGAAGAAATGGGCATGACCGTGCTGCTCGTCGAACAGTATTACGACTTCGCCAAAGAGATCGCGGATCGGTATTGGGTGATGAGCCGCGGTGAAATCGTCGCGGGTGGTGAAGGCGCCAACATGGATACGGATGGCGTACGTGCACTGATCGCCGTCTGAGCGGCACAAACAGTACAAACAGCGCAGCGTGCTATTCTCGCCGCATCCTGTGGCAACGCGGCTCGTCGTTGCCTAACGCTGCGGGCACGCTGCGCATTGACGCGTCTGTTGCCGCGTCCGTTACTGTGCCCAATACCGCGCCCAGCCGCTCATTCATTCGCAAGTCCGCTCGTATGTCGCTTCACGAAAACCACGCTGCACTCGCCACCGCGCAACCGACCGCGCACTCGCAATGGCGTGCGCGCCTCGAACTCGGCTTCGTCAAAGAGGGCGAGCGGACCACGCTCAAGCATCGGCTGCATGACGGGCCGTTGCGCGTGCAACGGCCGCTCTATCCGGAAGGCCATGCGATCTGCCACGCAGTGATCGTGCATCCGCCGGGTGGGATCGCGGGCGGCGATCAACTCGATATCGATGTTGTCGTCGGCGATAGCGCGCACGCTGTGATTACCACGCCCGGCGCGACCAAGTGGTACAAGTCCAATGGCCGTGCGGCACGGCAGAATATTGCGGTGCGTGTCGGCCCCCAGGCGAAGCTCGACTGGCTACCGCAGAACAATATTGTTTTCGATCACGCCAACGCGATGCTGGATTTTTCGCTGACGCTTGGTCAAGGGGCGACCGCAATTGGGTGGGATGCGACTCAACTTGGGCGGCAAGCGGCAGGTGAGCGGTGGTCGACGGGGCAGTTGCGAGCCGTATCGCGGATCGTTGGGGCGAATGGCGAGGCGCTGTGGCTCGAGCGTGCGAGCCTCAGCGCGGAAGATTCACTGCGGGATGCCGCGCAAGGGCTTGCCGGGTTTCCTGCGTATGGGACGCTCTGGGCGGTCGGGGCGGCCTGCGATGATGCACTCGCTGAGGTGCTTACTGCCCAGTTGCCGTTTGATGATTCGGTGCGGGCGGCGGCTTCCTGTGTCACTGACGGGGTTTTGCTCGTGCGGGCGGTTTCGCGGTCTATGGAGATGCTGCAGCGAGCTTTGACTCAGTGCTGGCTTCAACTGAGGCCTGTTGTGCATGGGGTTGAGGCTGTTCCGCTGCGAATTTGGTCGACGTGAGTCGCGCCTCGTCTAGTTCGCTTAGGGTATTGGCCTCGTCAACCGCGAAATGCGCCGCCCGCACGCAAGCGGTGAACGCGCAGCACTGACTACCACCAGCGGCTACCACACCGCAGCAACGAAAAAGACGCGATTGCTCGCGTCTTTTTCATGTGCCGATTAGATGGAATAGTGGCAACTAACGAAGTTGGCTCTGCGTCTCTTCGTATGCGTCAATATCGATTATCACGAACGAAAAGTAGGTGTCGCGACCTTTCTCCGAGCACATCTCTTGCATGAACTCCAGCGCGGCCTTATTGCACCGCTGCCGAAAGTCATCCCACGCCCGTTGGATCCTTGGCGAAAAATCCATAATACCGTCAAGGTGAGGGTATGTGGATCCCTGAGTGATGGTGAATGTATCCACGCCAATTATTGCGACATTGGCGTTCTCGCAGTCGGCGGGAATGCCCAACGCAGCCTCCCCCTCGACGTAAATCTCCGTACCAGCCTCGCCTATCGACGCCGAACGATACTTCTCAAGAATTTTATCCTGGATAGTCATGCTGGCCTCAGAAGGGTGATTTTCAATTTGGATTGCTGCTGCGTTTCGAAATTTCACAATCGTGCCGCCTACACCATTCCTGACTACATACAGCCTGTCCTCACGTTTGTGCACTGTGGCAGGACCGTCTCGTCTAGTGAGACCCGCCATCATCATTCTGCACCGCCATTCAAACGGCAAACCCTCCGGGCAAGAAGGTAAACGGCGCGACTGTGAACTGCCCCCGAAAGTGGATAGATATCCAATGCAAGGGCCGTTCATTGCGGGCGCCTTTTTACCATTGCGCTATATCTTGAACTGCCTATTTACCGCCGCGCGCGTTGGCAAGTTATCGCAGGCGTTGCTGGGAATCTTCGTATTGCGCCGCGTCAAAAACTAAAAACGAGAAGTAAGTGTCAGCACCTTTTTCGCGGATGAACTCACGCAGACAATTATGAGCGAAACGCTTTCTGGACTCTCTGAATGCTTCCCACGGCATGACGCTTGTCGGAGATGCGTCGCCAATAGCGTCGAGGTAAAGCTCCTTCTCATTTGACGTTATTCGCGCACCATCGATGCCGATGATCGCTAGTCCGAGCCGGTCGCAATGATCAACAAAAAGCAGCGCGTCCGAAGAAGTAAGAAACACCTCGCCGCCGGGCGAAACCTCCGCTCGTGCCAAATACGGGGCGTAGATATCGATACTTGTCATCGTACCTCCTCTAGAATTTGGACTTCCAGCCGGTGTCGTATCGGTCTGATACCTGCACAATCTTGCCGTCAACGTCGTTGCGCACAACGTAGTGCCCGTCGTCGCGAATATACGCTGTGGCAGGATCGTCGCGTCGAGCACCGTTGCCATTAGGTATAAATCTATTGTCGCGGGTGGGTATTGTCCTTGACGGATGTGCGATTGTTGCCTCGACGTCCTCCTGAGTCCATCCACGCTTCTTCATTTGTCCGACGATCTTGTCCTCGTAGACGCTCGAAATTTGATTTGCAGTCGGCTTGCACAGCTTCGAAATCGCATCAACGCCAGTACGTATCGTTCCGGCGATACCAACTATCCCGAACGGATCGTCATTGTCGGAGGAGATAGCCCACGCCCAACCCAACGCAGGATTGAACATGCATTCGATACATATCGGTTGCAGCCCCGCTTCTGGCAACGCACCGAGCATGGAGCGGACCCACCCAACCCGATTGGCGGGTGGCCCCGCCGGGTTCACACCGCTTTCGAGGTTGTTGAGCCACTGGTCTATCTCGTCGCTGGTTATGGGCGTCGCGGCACCTATAAACGTCGAGCCACCGTTGTTCTTTGCAACAGTGCCTGTACGGGACACGATTCGCCCATCGGCGGAGTAACCATATTTGACCGTCAGGATCCGATGAAGACTTCCATTCAATGCGGTCGGATACTCGTAATAAACGAACTGCGTTACCCGCCCTCGGGCGTTGTAGGTGATAAGTGCTTCTCGATTATCGCCAACCAGATGGGTAGCGCGGTGCGCTGCGTCCCTGCCCATCATGCCCAGCGTCCACCCCGATACTCGATCGGTGGCAAGGCGTAGATTGCCCGTCTCGTCATAGAAGTACAGCCAGTCAGCTGTCTTGCTTCCGTTGAAATATTCAAGAGCCGCCACCACACGACTTGACGAGTCGTAGCTAACACCTACTGTCCTCTGCTGCCCGGACGCTTTCGCATCGAACGCACTTTCACCCGTCGGATCGTTCGTGGCGAATTCGCTGAATCCCGTCACGTTGCCCTGCCCGTCATAGACAAACGCGCGCACCTTCCTGGGTGACGCGATCATCGAAGGAATCAAGCTCGTCGCGTCGACATATCGTACGGAAGTGACTGTCGTGCTGGACGCATTCCGCACCACCAGACGAACGGCACGGCCTGCCTCGTCATAGCTGTATTCGTTAGTGCCGCCGGTCGGATTTGTGTCCTTTAGCAGGTTGCCTGATGCATCCCACGTCGTACTAGTCGTGCGGGCGGCGGAGCTAGTCCCCGTAGGTCGCAGCACGCCTCCGATGGACGAAAAGTTCACCGTCGTAGTGCGCTGGCTGTCCGTAACCGTGGTTTTGCCGCTGCCGTAGCCGAACTGCACATTGCGTGCGGTATCCGGGTGACTCACCGCAGTGGCGCGGCCTTGTGCGTCATAAGTCCAGGTGGCGATGCGGGTGCCGGTTTCATCAATCTCACCGGTTATCGCGTTCCTGAACCGCGTATCGTCATAGACGTACCGGCGCATGTTGCCGTCAGGCCAGGTCACGGAGACGAGGTTACTGTTCGCGTCATACGCATACTGCGTCATGCCGCTCAGCGGATCATTCAGGCGTGAGAGACGGCGCTTGTCGTCGTAGTCAAACCGCAGCGTGAGATCGGCGCCTGCACGGGTGCCGTCGGCATGCTGGGTGATCGCGGTCAGCAGCCCGGTGCTGTCATAGGTCAGCGTTCGGGTGAAGCCGGTTCGGGTCCTCTCGGACAACAGGACACCTTGCAGCGAATACGATTCGACGATGCCGGTAGTCGGGTCTGAAAGAGTCCAGTTCATCCCGCTTTGCGATAGCACCAGCCCGCTATAGGTCGCCGTGCGCCAGAATCCGCCCGACCAGTTAAATGTGAGCGGCTCGCCGTTCGCCCGGTACGCAAGGATCTTCGAAGAACTCCCGCTATTGGCATTCGTCAGGTCCAGCTGGCGCTGCCAGCTGTGGAACCACACCGGTCCCATCGCGCCGATATTTTTCGCGAGCGGCGTTGAGCGATAGGTTCGCGTGAAAACCACCGGTATATCGTCACCACTAACGAAGTCGCTTTCAGTCAGCGTGACAGCACCGCTGCCCGGATAGACCGGATCGGCAACCGGACAGGATTGCTCAGGCTCAGCATTAGGCTGTGGATCAGTCCCGGCGCACCATTGCTTGATGAGATCGATGTCGTTAAGACACGAGTAGCCGCCGGGACCGCCAGGCGAGTTACTTGCCACGGTAAGCGCACACGATTTGGTGCCTTGTATCGCACCGGATTTTGCGTAGCGGCTGGTGCAGTCGGACGTATAGTCAGCTCTTGCGCCAAACGCGACCAGAAGTAATGCGAATGCGGCCAGCAGACGGCCAAGGTTGACGACAGCCCCGCGAGAGGGGTTTCTTGATTTCATGAATCTCCCTGTTGTAATACGTCGTTAGAAATGCGTACTAATTCGACGTTGCATCAGGGATGCATGAATCCCGAATAGGACAATTCGGAAAATTTCAACCACGCAACACATCTTCACAAACAAGCTTAAATCGGAGGCTTCAGAGCAGGCGCGGCGCTAATCGGCGCACAGACGTCAGCCGCATCGCGGGCATTTAACAGGGGCGGCTCATGCCGTTAGCTCATAAGTGGTTCCACCGCTCGATCGTGGCTGTGGTGCATCTGAAGTCCGTGCCCTCGCACATCCGACGTGAGTGACCAAGGCCCTCATACTTCCGGCGGCGCTATGCGCGCTGTTGCGGTACCCCATTCATGTGGCGGCTGTCTTTCGCCGTTGTAAGCCACAAATGCACTACTTTGATGCGCACAATTGCCCGACGGCGGTGCACGAAGCCGCATTTCGCCCCTCCCGCCCATGCTGCACCGGCATGGCACACACCTTGCGTCGAAATCCCCCACGATGCTGCCGCGCCCTGACGGCAGCCGACCGCTTCTCGCTACCACCGCTCACATCACATGAACCGATCGACCCTTCGCCCCGCGCGTCGCGCCTGGCTCGCCGCACTGCTGCTCTCGCCCGTCCTCGCCATCCATGCGCCCGCCGCTCACGCGGATACGCTCGACAACATCGCCAAAGCCGGTGTGCTCAAAGTCGCGGTTCCGGAAGACTATCCGCCGTTCGGTTCGGTCGGCGCAGATATGAAGCCGCAAGGCTATGACATCGATACCGCCGCGATGCTCGCGAAGTCGATGAACGTGAAGCTCGAACTCGTACCAGTCAACAGCGCGAACCGCATTCCGTATCTGCAAACAGGTAAGGTCGATCTGGTGATCTCGTCGCTCGGCAAAACGCCTGAACGCGACAAAGTCATCGATTTTTCGACGGCCTATGCGCCGTACTATCAGGGCGTGTTCGGTCCCGCCGATATCAAGGTCACGGGTCCCGCCGATCTCACCGGCAAGACGGTCGGCGCCACCCGCGGCGCGCTCGAAGAAATCGCCCTCACACAGATAGCGCCGAACGCGACCATCAAGCGCTTCGAAGACAACAACGCGACCATCGCCGCGTTTCTCTCGGGTCAAGTGCAACTGATCGCCGCCGGCAATATCGTCGCCGCCGCCATCAATGCGAAGAATCCGCCGCGTCGTCCGGAACCTAAGTTCGTTATAAAGGATTCACCATGTTTCGTCGGCATGAACAAGAATGAAAGCCGGCTGCTGGCGAAGGTCAACGCCGCCATCGCCCAAGCGAAGGCGGACGGCACGCTCAACACGATGTCGAAGAAATGGTTCGGCGCGCCCTTGCCGTCCAACCTGTAAGCGGGTCGTTAATTCAGCTTCATATCTTTGTAAGCTGATCTGGCAGTAAGCTTGTCGCGGTTCGTTTCGCGTCGCATTTCGAGCGGCCGCGATGGCGCACAACGAAGCGCGACCCCCATCGCATCCGACGCCGGTCCTGGCTGGGCCCGGCGCAACCTTACGCACACATCCGATGAAGCTGACACCTCGCGAGAAGGACAAGCTGCTGATCTTCACCGCCGCGCTGCTCGCCGAACGGCGCCGCGCTCGCGGCCTCAAACTGAACTACCCGGAAGCGATCGCCTTTATCAGCGCCGCGCTGATGGAAGCGGCCCGTGACGGCAAGACGGTCGCCGAGGTCATGCACTACGGCACCACACTGCTGACGCGCGCCGATGTGATGGAAGGCGTGCCGGAAATGATCCCCGACATCCAGGTCGAAGCCACGTTCCCCGACGGCACCAAGCTCGTCACCGTTCACCACCCGATCCCCTAATCACGTAAGGGCAGCCCCATGATTCCCGGCGAACTCCTCATCGACGACGGCGAACACGAACTCAACGCGGGCCGCACCACCATCACGGTGGTCGTGTCGAATACCGGTGACCGGCCGGTGCAGATCGGTTCGCACTATCACTTCTATGAAGTGAATGAAGCGCTCTCCTTCGATCGCGAAGCGGCACGCGGCTTCCGCCTGAACATCGCGGCGGGTACCGCCGTGCGCTTCGAGCCCGGCCAGGAACGCACGGTCGAACTGGTCGAACTGGCGGGTGACCGCATCGTCTACGGCTTCAACGGCAAGGTGATGGGCAAGCTGTGACACCCCTTCGGGCGCCCGCTCTGACCGACCTGCTCATTTCCGGATCCACACCATGACATTACGTATTGGCCGCCGCGCGTACGCGGAAATGTTCGGCCCCACGACCGGCGACCGCGTGCGCCTCGCCGACACCGAACTGCTGATCGAAGTCGAACGCGACTTCACGACCTACGGCGAAGAAGTGAAGTTCGGCGGCGGCAAAGTGATTCGCGACGGCATGGGCCAGTCGCAACGCGTGCATGCCGACGTGGTCGATACGGTCGTGACGAATGCGGTGATTCTCGATCACTGGGGCATCGTCAAGGCCGACATCGGCATTAAGAACGGCCGCATCGCCGCAATCGGTAAAGCGGGCAACCCGGACATCCAACCGAACGTGACGATCGCGATCGGCGCATCCACCGAAGTGATCGCGGGCGAAGGCCTGATCGTGACGGCGGGCGGTATCGACACACACATTCACTTCATCAGCCCGCAGCAGATTGAAGAAGCGCTGGCGAGCGGCGTGACGACGATGCTCGGCGGCGGCACCGGTCCGGCAACGGGCACGAACGCGACGACGTGTACACCGGGTCCGTGGCATCTCGAACGCATGCTGCAAGCGGCCGATGGTTATCCAATGAATATTGGCTTCCTCGGAAAGGGCAATGTGAGCCAGCCGCAACCTGCACTTGAACAGATCGCCGCGGGTGCGATCGGTTTGAAGCTGCACGAAGACTGGGGTTCGACGCCTGCTGCGATCGACAACTGTCTCTCTGTTGCCGACGATACCGACACGCAGGTCGCGATCCACACGGATACGCTAAACGAAGCGGGTTTTGTCGAAGCAACGGTGGCTGCGTTCAAGGGCCGCACGATCCACACGTATCACACGGAAGGCGCAGGCGGCGGCCACGCGCCGGACATCATCAAGGTGTGCGGCGAAGCGAACGTGCTGCCCTCCTCCACGAATCCGACGCGTCCGTACACCGTCAACACGCTCGAAGAGCATCTCGACATGCTGATGGTGTGCCACCACCTGGACCCGTCGATTGCGGAAGATATTGCCTTTGCCGAGTCGCGTATCCGTCGCGAGACCATCGCCGCCGAAGACATCCTGCATGACCTCGGCACGTTGTCGATGTTGTCGTCGGATTCGCAGGCGATGGGGCGCGTGGGGGAAGTCATCATCCGCACGTGGCAAACCGCGCACAAGATGAAGGTGCAACGCGGCGCGCTGCCTGAAGACAACGCGCGGCACGACAACTTCCGCGCGAAGCGTTACGTCGCCAAATACACAATCAACCCGGCCATCACGCACGGGATCTCGCATGAAGTCGGCTCGATCGAGCCGGGCAAGTGGGCGGATCTGGTGTTCTGGGAGCCGGCGTTTTTCGGCATCAAGCCGTCGTTGATTCTGAAGGGCGGCATGATCGCGATGGCGCAAATGGGTGACCCGAACGCGTCGATTCCAACACCGCAACCGGTCCACTATCGCGAGATGTTCGCGACGCGTGGCGGTGCGCTGGGACGCACGTCCCTGACCTTCGTTTCGCAGATGGCCGCCGATGCGGGCGTCGGCGAACGCTATGGCCTGAACAAGCGTATCGTTGCCGTGAAGAACTGCCGCACCATCACGAAGGCCGACATGATTCACAACGCGTGGCGCCCGGCGATCAGCGTCGATCCGGAAACCTATCAGGTGATCGCCGACGGTCAATTGCTGACCTGCGAGCCGGCCACCGTGCTGCCGATGGCGCAACGTTACTTTCTGTTCTAAGCCATGCGCACTATCGACAAACTGATCGCTC
This sequence comes from Burkholderia sp. GAS332, assembly GCA_900142905.1. Classification (NCBI taxonomy): domain Bacteria; kingdom Pseudomonadati; phylum Pseudomonadota; class Betaproteobacteria; order Burkholderiales; family Burkholderiaceae; genus Burkholderia; species Burkholderia sp. GAS332. The sequence continues at coordinate 4,177,804 of FSRV01000001.1, forward strand.
CGCATCTGAAGCTCGCACCCGTGCTGGTGAAGCGTGCGCCGACCTTGACGCTCGCCTTCGACGACCGTCGTAAGAGCCGTCTCGCCGCAACGCTCGATAACGGCGAGGAAATCGCGCTGCTGTTGCCGCGCGGCACCGTGCTGCGCGACGGCGATGTGCTGGTCGCCGACGATGGCGGCCTGGTACGCGTGGTCGCCGCGCCCGAAGCGGTGCTGGTTGTCCGCGCGAAAGACACGTTGACGCTGACCCGTGCGGCCTATCACCTCGGCAATCGTCACACGCCGGTCGAAGTCGGCGCGGATTATCTGAAGCTCGAATACGATCCGGTGCTGGCCGATATGCTGAAGCGCATCGGTGCCAGCGTGGATCAGGTGACGATGCCGTTCCAGCCGGAATCCGGCGCGTACGGCGGCGGTCACAAGCATGGTCACGACGAGAGCTTCGCGGAAGACTATGCGCTCGCCCAGCAGGTATTCGACGAGCATCATGGGCATGAGCATTCGCACGATCATGAGCATGGACATAGCCATGCGCAGGGTCATGAGCATGAGCATGAGCACGACCACTCGCACGATCATAACGACGGCGATCACGTCCACGACGAATCGTGCGGCCACGGACATCATCACCACCATGCGCATCGCTGAACTCACGGCGCTGCTGCATCTTGCGTCACCGGCCCTACCGATCGGCGCGTTCAGCTACTCGCAAGGTCTCGAAGCCGCGATCGAAGCGCAACTCATCACCGATGCCGATTCGGCCCGCGACTGGATCGCGAGCGGTTTGACCGATGTGCTCGCGCGTGGCGAGCTGCCGTTTCTTGCGCATCAGATGGAGCGCTGGCGAGCGCGTGATGCAGACGGCCTAAAAGAAGCAAACAGCGAATTCCTGGCAAGCCGTGAGTCTGCGGAACTCAGACGTGAGACGGAACAGATGGGCTGGTCGCTACGGCAGTTGTGCGTGTCGCTCGAATGGGGCGACGCCGAACGGCGCACGACGCTGGCATCGCTCAAGCCCCTGGCCCAACCCACGGCGTTCGCTTTCGCCGCTTTCGCACACGATGCAGCGCCGGACGCCGCGCTCGCCGCTTATGCATTCAGTTGGGTGGAAAATCAAGCCGCCGCCGCATTGAAGGCCGTGCCGCTCGGCCAACTTGCGGGACAACGCATCATCGTCGCGTTACGCGAGCCGATCGACGCCGCCGTCACGCGCGCTTTGGCCACGCCACCCGAAAACATCAATACCTTCGCGCCGCAATTGGGCATCCTGTCAGCGCGTCACGAGTCGCAGTATTCGCGGCTCTTTCGCTCTTAAATCGATCCATCATGAACGCACCTCATCACCCGCCTGTCCGCACAAAAAAACTGCCGCCGCTGCGCGTGGGCGTCGGCGGCCCGGTCGGCTCGGGCAAGACCACGCTGCTCGAAATGCTCTGCAAGGCGATGCGCGAGCAGTACGACCTCGTGGCGATCACCAACGACATCTATACGAAAGAAGATCAGCGCCTGTTGACCGTGGCGGGCGCATTGCCGGCCGAACGGATCATGGGCGTCGAAACGGGCGGTTGCCCGCATACGGCGATTCGTGAAGACGCATCAATCAACCTCGAAGCCGTCGACCGCATGCTGACGCGGTTTCCCGATGCGGACATCGTGTTCATCGAATCGGGCGGCGATAATCTCGCCGCGACGTTCAGCCCGGAACTGTCCGACCTGACGATCTACGTGATCGACGTGGCGGGCGGCGAGAAAGTTCCGCGCAAAGGCGGCCCGGGCATTACGAAATCGGATCTGCTGGTGATCAACAAGACCGACCTCGCGCCGATGGTCGGCGCGAATCTCGATGTGATGGCTTCGGATGCCAAGAAGATGCGCGGCGAGCGTCCCTTCGTGATGTGCAACCTGAAGGCGCTCGACGGACTGGATGTGGTGGTGAAGTTTATCGAGAAAAAGGGGCTGTTGAAGGTCTGAGGCCTTACTCGCCCGGATGGCATTCAAGCAGGAATGCCATCATTTCGGATCCATCTTTCGACAGATAGAAGCGCACCATCTTCTCGTTGAAGTCGCCCGCGCGCTGCGCTGGCACGCTGATCGCATCGATACCGTTCGACATCAACACGCCATTCATCATGAAGCGTGACGTGCGCTTGTTGCCATCGAAGAAGAATTGCTGCAACGCGCCGAACAGGAAAAAAGCGCAAGCTCTCTCGAAGGCGTTGGAAACCTGATCGGTCAGTGCGCGTGTGCCTGCGGCAAAAACCCGGTTGAGTTCAGGAGCGCCGGGCAAGGTCGGCAGCGGGGTATGTCGCCCCGCTTCTCCCAACGCTACGTCGGGCGTGTATCGCGTTTCCTCTCCTTCGCCACGGAACACGCCCCACTCAAGCGCCTCGTTACGCGCCACAAGGCGATGCAGGTCGCAAAACGTCGTTTTGTCGAGCGCAAATCTGCCGTTCTGCACGATAGCAAGCAGATGTTTCGAACTCTCCGCCAAGTTCAAAATCTGCTCCTGATCGGAAATCTTCCGGCCGCCGACAGTTACGCCATCGAGCAGCGTCTTTACCTCAGGAAACGTGAACGGATTGCCCTCAAGCACGCTCGCATCCCAAACAAACTCAGGCAGCATCCGATGAAAACGGAAGCACACTCGCTTAGTGGAATGGGTCGGCAAATCCTGCGGAATCGCAGCGCGATCCCATTGAAAACCGAGGTCAGTAAAGAGCGTCATGGCAGCAGTGGAAAAAGCGTTTCGAATCAGAAGGCGGTCAATGCGCGCGCCCGATGTTCGCAGAATATATGATTTATTGGCGCACAAGCCGATAAGACAAGCGCCACATTTCACGGTACTCGAACGACTACTCCGGCAACAACGCCATCAACACATCGACGGTCCGCGTCGTCGCGCCACGATGGCGCGCGGCAAACGCCGAGGCCGCGCCGCCCATCGCCATCCGCCTTGCCTTGTCGCCGAAGAGCTCGCGCAGCGCTCGCGCCAGATCAGCCGGATCTTGCACCTGCACCGCCGCACCCGCCGCGACCGCATCCGCCGTGGCTTGCGTGAAGTTGAACACATGCGGCCCGATCAGCACCGGCACGCCGACCGCACATGCCTCAATCAGATTCTGCCCGCCCAGCGGCAGCAAACTCCCGCCGATAAACGCCAGATCCGAAGCGGCGTAGTAAGCGCCCAACTCACCCATCGAATCACCGAGCAGCACGTTCACACCTGACGCCAAAGCAGGCACTCCGCCGCCCGCGCCTGAGCCCGCCGACGCTACCGCCGCGCTCGGCGCCCACATAGAACGCCGCTCAAGCCGCAAGCCAGCTTTCTCGACCAACGCCGCCACTTCGTTAAACCGTTGCGGATGACGCGGCACCAGGATCAGCAACGCGTCGTCGATGCCGAGCGCCGCGAATGCCTGCAGCACCAGCTCCTCTTCGCCTTCGCGCGTACTCGCCGCGACCCACACGGGCCGCGTGCCGATCGCCGCGCGCCACGCATGACCCCGCGCCGCCAGTTCCGGCGGCGTGCTCATATCGAACTTCAGATTGCCGAGCACCGCGACATTACGCGCACCGAGTGCGGTCAGCCGCTCCGCATCCGATGGACTCTGCGCCAGTACCCGCGCAAATCCGCCAAACACGTCCTTGGTGGCATGCCCGAACTTGGCCGCGCGCTTAAACGAGCGCGCCGACATCCGCGCATTGGTCAGCACGAGCGGCACGTCCGCGCGACGGCATTCGTCGATCAGCGTCGGCCACACTTCGGTTTCCATCACCAGACCAAGCGACGGCCGCCACGCCCGCAGAAACCGCCGCACCGCGTGCGGCATGTCATACGGCAGATAGCTGCGCAATACACGGTCGCCGAAAATTTCCTCGCCAGTGGCGCGGCCGCTCGGCGTCATATGCGTCAAAAGAATCCGCGCGTCGGGCCGCGCCTTCATCAGCGCGTCGATGAGCGGTTGCGCGGCGCGCGTCTCGCCCACCGACACCGCGTGCACCCAGATCAGCGGCGCATTGTCTTCTGGCAACCGGCCGCGCGAGTAGCCGAAACGCTCGGCGATATGCTCGCGATAGCCCCGCTCCTTGCGCGACCGGATCAGCAAGCGCAGCACGGCGAGCGGCGCGACGATCCACCAGAGCCCGTTATAAACCGCCCTCAGCATCGGGACTCCGCGCGCTCAGGCGCGAATCCAAATGCAAAAGCGAGTTTCACAGCGCGATCGAAAACGACAGCGGCGCTCAAACCAGCGCCCTGCCCTTCAGGCGCTCGAGAATGCCGAGCGGTGCGCAATCCGGCTGCGCCATCGCCTTGACCGGCAGGAAGAAGGTCTGCTCCAGCATGAACTGGCCGGACATCACCGCATGCGAAGTCTGGTCGGAGAAACACACCCACACGCTGCCCGGCGGAAACGGCATGGTCTCCTGCGGGCTCGACTTCTGATACTCGAGATCGGCCTTCATGCCGTCGTGCAGATTCAGCATCAGATGGTCATATTCGCTGCGCGGCGATTTGGTCACGTGCAGCAAGTTCAGCAGCCACGCGGAACCCGGCATCTGCGGTTTGATGCGCGGCAGGAAGCGCTTGGCCATGTCCTCGAACGGTTCGCCGACACGCCAAACGCGCGGTGCACCATGCGGATTGACGTTGGTGAACACGCGCAGGATGCGCTCGCCATAGTTCGGCCGCGACGGAAAGGCATCGACGTGCAAACGGCTATCGTCCTTACGCCAGGACGTCTCGCGCCCTTCCACTTGATGCAGCCGCAGGCTCGTCGGCGCGACGCGCAGTCTGCCGTTGTATTCGGGAAAGAGCCCATCGACCAACGTCCGTGCGTTGGACTGATAACGCGCGACCAGCGCGCGCACCGCCGATTGCGTGACCGCGTCGCCGGCCACGCCATGCAGCGCGCCGCCGTTCGGCTCAAGACTGATGTTCTTACGGCTTGGATCGGCCAGTGCGGGATCGAGCAACGCCTGTTCGCCGCCTTCGATCGCAAAGCGCAGATTCGGGAAATACAGCACCTTGCCGCGTTCGACGCCGGCCAGCAGCATCTCGCGCGGCACGGACAGATTGCGTCCGTGCCAGTCAGCGTTCGCTACTTCGATGATCTGGGTTTCGTTCATGGTCGCCCTTGAAAACGGATGGAGCGTAAGGCGAAGCGTGCCGCGTTACACCATTAGAGCAGGCCGAATCCGGCCAGCGCGGACTTGACTTCTTGCAGCGTGGGCGGCTTGCCGGCCGTGCCGAGATTGACGACGTTCGGTGACCAGTAGCCGCCGGTACGCCACGCGGTGGAGAAATTGTACAACTCGACCGTCGGCCGCTTCAGCGCTGCCGCAATGTGAACTAGACCTGTGTCAACGCCGACGGTCGCGGCGGCGCCGTCGATCAGGCCGACCACCGCCGGCAACGACAGCTTGGGCGGCACGATGGCCGCACCGCCGAATTCCTTCGCCAGACGCTCGCTGGTGACGCGCTCTTCCTCGCTGCCCCACGGCAGCACGATCGACGCGCCGCGCCGCACCAAAGACTGGCCGAGTTCGATCCACGCGGTATCGGGCCACTGCTTGTCGGCGCGCGAGGTGGCGTGCACGAACACCACGTAAGGCACCGGCAGGTTCAGATTCGCCTCCGACAACGCCAGCGCCGCGCGCCCGGTGTCAATGCCGAAGTCGATATCGTCGGTGGGTTGCGGCTGCGGATCGTTCAGCGCCGCGGCCACCAGTTGGCGCGTTCGCTCGACCACATGGGTGCGTGGCTCGATCGGCACCCGCTTGTCGTAGAAGAAGCGCACCGGCCATTCGAAGCCCGCGCCTTCGGTACGGTTGGCGAGGCCGACCAGCGGCCCGCGAGCCATGCTCGCGACCCACGCGGTCTTGATGAGCCCCTGGCAGTCGATCACGAGGTCGTAGTGCTCAGCCGCGAGCGCGCGGCGAAACGCGCCGATCTCGCGCCAGTTGTCGACCGACAGGATGCGCTTGCGCCAGCGCCGCAGCGATACGGGAATCGCCCGCCGCACGCCGCTGACCAGCTCCACGAGCCCGACGAAGCTTTCTTCGACGAGCCAGTCGATCTGGGCCTCGGGATGGCGGCGTCGGATGTCGGCGATCACCGGCATGTTGTGAACGACGTCGCCCAATGACGACACCCTCACGATTAGTATCTTTTGCACGCTCAAGTGTGGGAAAACCGGCTATCCGGCCCGAAGTGCGTTGAGAGAGCCCCCAAACCTGTCGCTTCGCGCCAGGCCCCCCGAGGGGGGTGAGAAAACTTGGGGCGGCCCGGCGTTTTCTCACGAGGATCGCAATTCTATCCCGCCACAGGTAAATGGCATGAAAAAACGCGGCGCGGTAAGTGAAACCCGCGCCGCGTTCGACGGCAGCCGCGGTTCACGAAGAACCGCGCCGCCGTTTGAGCCTTTAGAACGGCAGCTTCGCGTCCGGCTTCTCCGCCATGATCACGCGGCGGAAGTCTTCCTGGATGCGTTTAAGCGCTTCGTCGCTATCGGCTTCGAAACGCATGACCACCACCGGCGTAGTGTTCGACGAACGCGCGAGGCCAAAGCCGTCCGGGTACTCGACACGCAGGCCGTCGATCTTCACGATGTCGTCCGCGCCGGTGAACTTCGCGTTTTGCTGCAAACGCGCGATCAGTTCGAAGTTTTCGCCTTCTTCGAGCTTCAATTGCAGTTCCGGCGTGGAATTCGAGTTCGGCAGCGAGTTCAGCAGCTTGCTCGGATCTGCCACGCGCGTGAGGATTTCGAGCAGGCGCGCGCCCGTGTACAAACCGTCGTCGAAGCCGTACCAGCGGTCCTTGAAGAACACGTGGCCGCTCATTTCGCCTGCCAACGGCGCGCCAGTTTCGCGCAGCTTCGCCTTGACCAGCGAGTGGCCGGTCTTCCACATCAGCGGCTCGCCGCCCTTCTCCTTGACCCACTTGGCCAGATTGCGCGTGCACTTCACGTCGTAAATGATCTGCGCGCCCTTGTTGCGCGACAGCACTTCTTCGGCGAACAGCATCAACTGGCGGTCCGGATAGATGATCTGGCCGTCTTTGGTGACAACGCCCAGGCGGTCGCCGTCGCCGTCGAATGCGAAGCCGATTTCAGCGTCCGATTCCTTCAGCGCGCGGATCACGTCCTGGAGGTTTTCCGGGTGAGCCGGGTCCGGGTGATGGTTCGGGAAGTTGCCGTCGATCTCGGTGAACAGCTCCACCAGTTCGCAGCCGAGCTTCTTGAAGAGCTTCGGCGCGAGACCGCCCGCCACGCCGTTGCCGGTGTCGACCACGATCTTGATCGGGCGCGCGAGCTTGACGTCGCTGGCGATGCGATCCAGATACGCATCGGCAATGTCGTACTCGGTGTACGTGCCGCTACCGTCAGCGAAGTTTTCGTCGACGATGCGCTGATGCAGCGCGAGGATCTGCTCGCCGTAAATGGCCGCACCGCGCAGGACCATCTTGAAGCCGTTGTAATCAGGCGGATTGTGGCTGCCCGTCACGACGATGCACGAATCGACGCGGCGTTCGCCGCCGTCGAGCTGCAACGGCACGCTGGCCGCGAAGTAGCCGACCGGCGTCGGCACCATGCCGACGTTGACCACGTCGACGCCGGCCGCACGCAGACCGTCTGACAGTGCCTGGATCAGCTCGGGACCCGAGAGGCGCCCGTCACGCGCGACCACCACGGCGTCGCCGCCTTGCGCCCGCACTTCGCTGCCGAAAGCGCGACCGATCGAACGCGCTGCGTCGGCGTCGAGCGTCTTGCCGATTACGCCGCGAATGTCATACGCCTTGAAAATAGATTTGGAGATCATGTTGGCTCACTTGCGTGCAATGGAAAATTTTGACCGGCGCATCGCCGAGAGATCGGTAAAACAGTCTGCTGAACCGAGCGATGCGCCCTTGCCGGAAGCGATCCGGTTCCAACTTATAATTGCGCCTTTCGGACATACCCTAATAGATTCCCATTCTAATGCTTAGACGCCCACCTTTTGTAAAGTTGCCGCGACAGTCGGCCTGCGGATGGGCGATCGCGCAGCTTGGCGCCGCGCAAACTGCGTCGCGCGCGCAACCGGTTCAACCGCATTGGCGAGCGTCGACCGGATGCTGACGCTCAAACGCTTCGCCAACCCCGACGTCACACGCGCCTTCACCAATATCGTCTGGCTCGGGCTGGAGCGGCTCACGCAAATCGGCGTGGCGATCGTGATCAGCGGCATGCTGGCGCGCTACTTCGGGCCGGATACCTTCGGCAAATGGCAGTACGCGAACACGCTGCTGCTGGTGCTTTCGCCGATCACCTGGGTGTGCGGCGCGGAAATTCTGGTTCCCACTATCGTCAACCGGCCGCCGGCTCAATTGGGCACGGTGCTCGGCAGCGCCTTCACACTGCGCTTTTCGGTGTCCGTCGCAGCGCTGCTGCTTACCTGGCTCGGCATCGCGTTGCACTTCTTCGACCCGCTGGTGGGCGCCATGCTCGCCGGTCTTGCGGTGACGATGCTGTTTCGCGAACCGTTCGTCGGCGTGATCAACGCGTGGCTGCAAAGCATGACGTACAGCAAGCCGCAGCTGCTCACCAGCATGAGCACCGCGGTGCTGAAGGCCTGCTTCGTCTATCTGCTGGTGCGCGCGGCGGCAACGCCCGCGCGCTTTGGCTGGCTGTGGGCCGCCGAATCGGCGTTGATCGGCGCGGTTCTGCTGATCTATTACATCCGCCGGCATGGCGGCAAGCTCGGCTGGCACCTCGACCGCTCGCTCTTCAAGCACTTCGCGACCGCGGGCACGGTGTTCTGGCTCGGCCTGATCTGTATGTATCTGTTCCTGAAACTGGACAGACTGATGCTCGAGCGGGCGATTTCCTTCGCCGACCTCGGCCGCTATTCCGCCGCGCAGCAGTTGAACGAAAACTGGATCACGCTCGCGCTGATGCTCGCTCAGACGATCGCGCCGGCCTTTATCTACCGCGTGCAGGACGCCGCGCAATTGCGCCGCAACGTGTGGCGGCTCACCGCCATGACCGCCGCGCTGATGGTGAGCGGCGCGATCGTGCTGGATCTGCTGGCGGGTTTCATCATCCGCCGCGTGTTTGGGCCGGACTTCGAAGGCGCCATCGAGATTTTCCGCTGGGCCGTGTGGCTTTCCGTGCCGGCCGGCATCGAAGCGATCGGCAATCTGATCGTGCTGAAATATCAGGCCAAATTCGTGCTGCTCTCGAAGTGGCTGCTGGCGCTGGCCGTGGCGTTCGTCGTCAATCTGCTGACGATTCCGCGGCTTGGCGCTTACGGTGCGCTGGTGGGTCTGGCGGCTGGTTATCTCGCCGCCGCATCAGTTAATCTTTATTACATTCGTTTCAAATTGCGCCCATGACGAATTCATCCGCCGCCGCGCATAGTGCCCTCGACGACGTCGCCGTCCTGATGCCCGCGTACAACGGCCAGGCCGACGTCGATCTCACGCTGGCCTCATTCAGCGAAAGCGCGCCGGTCCACGTTCTGATCGTCGACGACGGCAGCACGCCGCCGATCGTCGCACCGGCGATCCCGAACATGGAAATCGAAGTGCTGCGTATGCCGCAGAACGGCGGCATCGAACGCGCACTGCAAACCGGCATCGATGCGCTTGCGCAGCGCGGCTTTCGCTACGCAGCACGCATCGACGCGGGCGATCGCAGCGTGCCGCAACGGCTCGCCAAACAACGCGTGTTCATGGAATTGCATCCGCAGGTGGCCGGCCTCGGCATGTGGACGCAGGTCGTCACGCGTGAAGGCAAGCCGCTTTTCATGCTGACGCCGCCGGCCGAGCCGAATGAGATCCGGCGTCTGCGCTTCTTCCGTTCATGCCTCGCGCATCCTTCGATGATGCTGCGCATCGACGCGGTCCGTGCAGTCGGCAACTATCGCGCGGCCTATCCCTCCGCCGAAGACCTCGATCTGTTCGTGCGTCTGATGGAGCGCTACAACTGCGCCAATCTGCCGGAGCTCGGGCTCTACTACGAACTCAACGAAGGCGGCATTAGCGCGACCAAACGCCGCCGCCAAGTCGGCTCAACGCTGCGGCTGCAATTGCGCTACTTCAACGCCGCCAATCTGTACGACTGGCTGGGTCTCGCCAAAAATCTGCTGCATCTCGTCACACCTTACCGCGCATTGCAACGGATCAAACGCACGTTGCTCGCGCCGCGTGCAAGCCACTGATTCTGTTGCCCCGTCATTCACTCCGTCATTCACCGTCGAGCCCGTTCCCGCATGAAGCCTGCCTTGAAATCGACGCCCGCGCTACGCATTACACTGGTCTGTAACACCGCCTGGGCAATCTATACGTATCGGCAAGGGCTGATCCGCATGCTGGTCGGACGCGGGGTCGACGTGACGGTGCTCGCGCCGCGCGACCGCACGTTCGACCTGCTCACGGCGATGGGATGCCGCTGCATCGAATTGCCGGTGGCGTCCAAAGGCACCAATCCGCGCGACGACCTGCGCACACTTTTGTCGTTGTATCGTTTGTATCGAAGCATTCGCCCGCATGTCGTGTTCCACTACACAATCAAGCCGAACATCTACGGCTCGGTTGCCGCGAAACTGGCGGGCGTGCAGTCGGTGGCGGTAACGACCGGGCTCGGCTACGTGTTCATCCAGCAGAGCCGCGCCGCGCAAGTGGCCAAAAAACTGTACCGTTTCGCGTTCCGCTTCCCGCGCGAAATCTGGTTTTTGAATCGCGACGACCAGGCCGCGTTCATTGAGCAGAATTTGCTGGTGCATCCCGAGCGTGCGCGTCTTTTGCATGGCGAAGGCGTCGATCTCGAACAGTTCGCCTTCACGCCACTGCCGGAGCGGGCGGAATTCAAGTTCGTGCTGATCGGGCGGCTCTTGTGGGACAAGGGTGTGGCCGAATATGTCGAAGCCGCGCGGCGTTTGCGTGAACGTTACCCGCAGGCGCGGTTCCAATTGCTCGGGCCGGTCGGCGTCGACAACCCTAGCGCGATCACACGCGAAGAAGTGGCCGCGTGGGAGCAGGAAGGCGTCATCGAGTATCTGGGCGAGGCGCACGACGTACGGCCCTTCATCGCCGATGCAGACTGCGTCGTCCTGCCGTCCTATCGCGAAGGCGTGCCGCGCACGCTGATGGAAGCGTCTGCGATGGGCCGGCCGATTGTGACGACGGATGTGCCCGGCTGCCGCGAGGTGGTGGCGGACGGCGTCAATGGATTGCTGTGCGAAGTGCGCAATGCAGAGAGTCTCGCGGCAAAGCTGGCGCACATGCTCGACATGAGTGGCCCCGAGCGCCGCGCAATGGCTGAACGCGGCCGACAGAAAGTCGCGCAAGAGTTCGACGAACGCGTCGTCGTCGAAACGTATAAGGACCTGGTGCAGAAAATGACGGGCGTTTTACTTTAACGGAGCAACAGGATGAGCACGAAGGGTACGATTCTGGTAACGGGCGGTGCAGGATTTATCGGCTCGCACACATGTGTCGAACTGCTGAACGGCGGCTACGACGTCGTGGTAATCGACAATCTCGTGAACAGCAATCGCGAATCGCTGCGGCGCGTGGAGACGATCACCGGCAAGGCCGTGAGCTTCTACGAAGCCGACGCGCGTGATGAAGCGGCGCTCAACCGTATTTTCGACGCCCACCCGATCACCGGCGCGATTCACTTTGCCGCGCTGAAGGCGGTGGGCGAATCGGTTGCCAAGCCGATCGAGTACTACAGCAATAACGTCGGCAGTTTGCTGACGCTGCTCGGCGTGATGCGCGATCGCAACGTAAAGCAGTTCGTGTTCAGCTCATCGGCGACAGTGTATGGCGTGCCGAAGAGCTCGCCGATCGATGAATCGTTTCCGCTGTCGGCCACCAATCCTTATGGACAGTCGAAGCTGATTGCCGAGCAGGTTTTGCGTGATCTGGAAGTGGCGGATCCTTCCTGGCGGATTGCGACGCTGCGCTATTTCAATCCGGTTGGCGCGCATGAAAGCGGGTTGATTGGGGAGGATCCGGCAGGGATTCCGAATAACCTGATGCCGTATGTGGCGCAGGTCGCGGTGGGTAAGCTGGAGAAGCTGCGGGTGTTTGGCGGCGACTATGAAACGCCGGATGGCACGGGGGTGCGGGACTATATCCACGTCGTGGATCTGGCGCGCGGGCATCTGGCTGCGCTGGATGCGCTGGTTAAGCGGGATGCCAGTTTTGTGGTGAATCTTGGGACGGGCCAGGGATATAGCGTGATCGATGTCGTGAAGGCGTTCGAGAAGGCTTCCGGGCGGCCTGTGCCTTATGAGATCGTGGCGCGGCGGCCGGGTGATGTGGCTTCGTGTTTTGCGGATCCGGCAGCGGCTTTGAATGTGCTTGGCTGGCGCGCGGAGTTTGGAATCGAGCGGATGTGTGCGGATCATTGGCGGTGGCAGGCCGGCAATCCGCACGGATTCGCCTGAGTCGATTGCGGAATCGCCTGGAGCGTGTTAGGCACTTTGAAGTACTGGCACGGCATGAACGAGCATGAGCATTGCGAAGACCACGAAATGAAGCCCGGCAAGGGTTTCGGGCAACCGTCTCATGCTCGGCCCACTTGGGTCACAGCTCCTCCATGCCCACACCCGAAGTGACGGGATCATTCATCACATCAGCACCCCGCAGGACCGAGCCCCTCAGGACACCGGAGATTGCTTTCTCCATTGCGCCTGCCGACAAGACCGTCCCTGCGGCGACCATCGCACGATCGATTACCGCGCGCTTCCGGTTAAATGTCTCTTTCGCGACCGCCAGCCAAGCCGCTACCGACTGTACGTCAGGGGTAGTGACACATATCGCGTCAGCGATCTCCGCTATTCCCATTTCAGGAATCGGTGTCGATATGACAAGCCGGCCGGCCGCAACATATTCAATGACCTTGAACGGGAAAATACCGTTCGCCATCTTCTCGATGGACGAGTGGATATTGACCAGAACGTCGCATTCCGAGATCAGCCTGAACAAGGTCGGATCGTCAACCCGGCCATGGAAATGCAACCTGTCACATTCTTCTGCGAGCTTCCGAAACTCTTGGGACAATGGTCCGACACCGCAGACGGAAAAGACAAACTCATCCGAGCTCGACCTGATGAGGTCGAGCAGCACATCGGCACCCTTTTCAATACTGAGCCCGCCGAAATATCCGACCACCACCGAGGCGTCCGCCCGCTTCGAAAACGCCGGTCGTGTTTGACACGCACTCAACAGCCCTGCCGCCACGATACCTGGACACATGACAACAGGGCACCCACTGCGCCGCCTTTCGAGCGACGACAGATTTGAGTTAACCGCGAGACACAACGCCGGCTCAGGAAGAAAATAGCGCCACGCAAAGAAATCCATAAGCGGCTTCGGATGCCACGAACGACGAGACAGCAACCAGTCTTCGAACTCGAAGATCAGCTTCGCGCCGAATCGTCGCGTCAGTTCTCGCGCAAGCATCGATTCGAATACATACGCGTTATAAATCCACACTGCGGTCGGATTCCCCAGCGATGCAAGTTCCTCGCTCACGGCGCCAATTTCCAGCAAGTTCAATAGCTTTCCGACAGGACGCCTTGGATAGGTGCGGAGAGTAATTTCATGGATCGATGCGTCGCCGACGCGTATTCTCCGTTGCTGGCGTTTGCTCCAGCCCTTGGTCGCGTGCGCGGTATTGATAAGAACGACCTCATCTGAAAGGCGAGCAGCCAAAGACAGGAAGAATTCGATCTTCCGCGTTGCGCCCAGACCCCGCCCTTCGTTGCCTTGCACGGGATTATATGGAGCTATAAAAACCAGCATGATTTTCTCCATGTAGCACTTAATTCGCACACCGAATTGTATGCAAAAAAATTGGCTTCCTTCCGGTTTTCCGATGGATCCGGTGCGAAGTCATTCGGAGGCGCTGACTTCCCCCATATCCTTGGATGAATCAGCGCGCCTTACTTAAATGGTCCCCTAGCAATTTCGTCGGCGACTAGCGCAATTTTCTGCACATTGCCTCACATCTTTTTTGACTCTATATGCGGTGGTCGGATAACCATTTCGTATGGCGATCCTGACTTATGTTTTTGCCATAGTTATAGGAATCCTCATAGCCGTTGTGATATCCAATCTTTCTGGATGGAACGTCCGTGAACAGAATTCCTCCAATGGATACGCCACTGTGACGCAGCCGTTTGATGGTATCTGCCATTTCCGGAATACTGTGGCGCCCATGGCGCGCCACGAGCAATGTCGTCCCCGCGAACTGTCCGATCAAACTCGCGTCCGTGACCGCGAGTACCGGTGGTGTATCAATGATGACGGCGTCATATAGCGTCGATGCCCGCCCCAGCACGTCCTTCAAGCGTGGGCTTATCAGCAGATCCGCGGGGTTTTCAGGCATCTCGCCGCGAGGGATCAAATCGACTCCCTGCGCCACGTTCCGTATCAGGACATCCTCCACATCAGCCCCGCCCAGAAGCTCGCACAGACCCGGGTTGCGGTCCACATTGAACGAGGCATGCAGGTTTCCCTGCCGCATGTCGGCGTCGATCAGAAGCACGCGCTTACCGCCAGCCGCCATGACCGCCGCAAGGTTGACGGCCATGAACGACTTGCCGACGCCCGGACGTGACCCCGTGATCATGACAATGTTGTTCGAGGCAATGTTGTCGAACGAGTGCAAAGCGGTCCGCAGGCTTCGCATGCCTTCAATGGCGGCGTCATTCGGAGCGAGGATCGCAAGAACGTGCGGGCCGGGGACGCCGCGTCGAGCTTTCTCCTGGAGACGCAGTTGCTTGTTGCTGTGTGGAACGACAGCACAAACGCCAACCCCGAGCGCCCTCTCCATCTCGTCCGAACGCTCTACGCCGCCATACAGCGCCCGCCGAAGGAAGGCGTACGCAACGCCCGCTCCAAGTCCGACCAAAGCAGAAAGCGCGACGACCATCTTCCATTTTGGCTTAATCGGTTTCTCTGGCGCGATCGCGTAATCCACCACTCGAACGTTGCCGGCGTGGCCAGCCTTTACAACCCGTAGTTGCTCGGCACTGTTCAGGAGATTCGTGTACAACTGCGTGTTGACTTGCACATCGCGCATCAACCGCAGTGCCGTCTGTTCCATATCGGGCAAGGCCGCGATGCGCTTGCTCAACGCATCCTGCTCCTGCTGCGACAAGACGATCTTCGCATTCAGGGCATCGAGTTGCGGAAAACCACCCCGATAATGATGACTCAGGTCTTCTCGCTCTCCTAAAAGATTGTTCGTGATGTTTTCCCTATCGACCATCTGCTGCAGCAGCAAACGGCTCTCGGTGCTCAAATCAACCGTGCCCTTACTGTTTCTAAAGGCGTTGTACCGCTCCTCCGCGCCCTCCATCTCGTGCCGCAGTTTCGGCAACTGCTCGTCAAGGAAAGAGAGTGAGTGCTCGGCGTCCGCCGATCGTCGGGCTACGTCCTGGGCTACATATTGTTCAGCGATGGCATTGACGACGTTGGCAACGAGTGTCGGATTCGTCCCGTCCAGGGAAAGGCCGACGACACCCGACTGCTTCGTTTTTTCGGAGATTACGAGCGCGTCCTGCAGGCGCTGTATTGTTTCGAGTGGCGAATCGGCGACCAGCTTAAACTCCGTGCTCGCGCGCGCCGTCAACTCGCTGATCAGCAAGCTAATTGTCTCGTGCTCCAACGACGCGGTCAATTCTTGTCCAATTCTGCCGTGTCCAAGCATCTGTCCGTCGGGGCCGATAAGATCGAATGATGCATTCGGCTGTGCAACGACCATGAATTTGCGTCCGAACAACTTTGACTTCGGTGGCAGCTTGAAGATCGACACTTTTATGTCTTCGCCGCCCCACGCAAACGAACCGAGACCAAGAAATGAATTTGCCGGTCCCACGCCGTCATAGAGTCCCGCCAGCCATCGACCAACTACTGGAAAATAACGAGGCTCGACAATGACATCCAGACCAAGCTGTGTAACGGCGCCGCCTACAACAAGACGCGAGCGGATCAGTTCCATCTCCGCGTCGGAGGTCGCCTTCGCCTTGGTGTCGAATATCGCGGCGAGCTGTCCGAGCGCCTCCTTGTCCGACGAGGCGGCCGTATCGGCGTTGGTCTCTATCTGAATCAATACATCTGCGCGATACACTGGCTGCGCGATCGTCGCATATAGCGCTCCTAGGCAAGATATTGTCAGCACGACAATGAGAATTGAACGCCACGATTCGAGCACGACGTACAAATAATCGGACAGGAGGGTCCCCTCCGACTTCGCTGCGTCGTACGGGATTGGTGTTATGACAGCCATAAAATTAAACTCGCTTTTCGAATTCTGGAGAACGCAACCCAGCATCAACGCATGCACCTTATCCAGCTCAGATGGACACGATATTCTCGTTGCGCCCCCGATACCTTTCCCAAGCCCAAGCCACGCAAACATCCCCTCGAAAGCTTAGGCATTGCAATGCACACGACCCAACGGCTGACGAATATTGGCAAGACCTTGGCGGTCCCGCGACACCACCCTACGACTAATCTGTAGCCGCCTGATCGTGCTGCAGCGATCCACGCGTCATCGCCGTGCGCCCCACTATGTCCACGTAGCTTTGAGCGACCCTCTCGATATGGAACCGGTTGTTGAAACACGCCAACGCATTGAATCGCATCGCCGCTTTGGTTGCCGCCGGCGTGGACGCCCACTTTCTCAGGAGGCGGCTTACCCCCGCTTGGTCATCGCTGTCCGCGAACCCGGCTTGATCCGCGACCACCTCCTCCCAGATCGCCACCTTTTTCGTGATAAGTACAGGAACACCGCACCCAAGCGCCTCAGCAACCGAGACGCCAAAGTTCTCCTGATGCGACGGCAAAACAAGTACGTCTGCGGATCGCATCAACGACCATTTCACCGCCCCGGTAACCATGCCGGGCCAGGAAATCCCGGAGCCAATGCTGAGCTCTTCCGCTCGCATCTTCAGCATTCCCGCGAGAGCGTTATCGTCGGGGCCCGCAATGACCACCCGATAATTCTTGCACTCACTTCCGAGATCGGAGTAAGCGCGGATCAGCAAGTCGCAGCCCTTCTTCTCGTGGATCCGTCCAATATAAAGAATGATATTTTTCCGCTCCCCGTCTTCATTTTCCAGCGCCCGATTCGCTTGTTCGCCTTCCCCAGGCTGGGCATAATCGGTGGGTGGCGGGGCAGTCCCGTATACCATCACGGCTTCCCTGGATTTGTAGAATGGGAACGCCGACTGAGCCAATACCCTTTCGCTCTCGGATGTGAAGATGACGTTCTGCGCGCCTTTGAGCAAGTGACGTTCAACGAGCATCCAATAGGCGAGCTTCTTGACCCACTTTCCGGGGTACGCTTTATTAAACCAAGGGTCCATCATTCCATGCGGCACCACGAAATAGGGAATGCCCTGGCCGCGCAACGCGAACAGGACAGCCAGGCCGTGGAATTGCCATAGGCCGTTCACCACGACCGCGTCGTAGTCTCTCGCCGCAGTCTTCAACCACGGCACCAGCCGGACATTCAACGAATATTTGCCACCACGATGCCCAAGACGGACGACGCTTCCGAATGCCCCGTCGTCTGCACCCGCTCCGGCCGGATCGAGGCAAACGACATCGAGACGATGCCCCACCGTCTTCAAATGTGCAGAGAGTCTCGTCAGGGCCTCAATAGGACCGCCGCTACGAGGATGTGCCGAAGCAATTACATGAAGAATTCTCAAGGTACACTCCTGCCTGCTTTAGTTTGTCGCGCCGTCACCGAGAACAAGTCTGCGATGCGGTCAGGCGTTCATGTCTGCGTTGAGTTGGTCGCCACTAACGGCATCAGCAACCAATCGACTGACTTCATATCGGCCCGATGCGGTTACGGCAGAAGGTCAGCCAGTGGGCGCTACCTGTGCGGCTCGAAGCGCACCTTGTCGAGCCCCCCGAGATACGGTCCCTGCTTGACCTCGACAAACGACGCATCCTCCAGTACCTCGAACCCATGACCGCCCGAGGCAAGCAGGATCACGTCGCCTGCACCAAGCGTGCGGCTCGTGAGGTAAGTCCGATCCGGAGCATAAAAATCGACACGCAGGCGTCCACGTTTTACAAAGAGCACCTCTTGCGTGTACTCGACTTGCCGCATGATGTGATTGTGGACATGTGCCGGAATGACCGTGCCGCGCGGATGTTCTATGTAGGCGAGCTGCTGGGAGAAATTATCAGGGGTGAAGAAATTCACTCCACCCTTTGAATAGGAATCTGGAAGGATCATCGCCAGCATCGAGCCCTCGTGAGAAATCACTTCGGGATCTGCACACTCGATCGTTTCGCTGTCCAATGATTGCAACGCCATTTGAAGGTCTCCTAATTTTCGTTGATCGCTTTCTTGCGTATTCGCCATCGATCCGCGCGTGGTCTCGCATTGAACGCGGCTCGCCGCGCGAAACACACATCCGATCCGACTGACGAAGCATAGTCACCAGTCAAAGCAATACGAAAGCGCTGACCGAAAACAGCATGATGTTGGCCGACTGACCGTCTCCCTGCAGTATCAATCTACGCCATTGATAGTATGCCGAATCAATTATCAACACTCTCGTCAGACACTCTCTCGACCCGGTGACCACGCCCTCAGGACGCGCGTGTAATCACCCCGTCCATATGGAACTCCCCCAACACATTTTTCTCGCCTGGAACCGCTCGATTGCTTCGTGCAGGGTTGCAAGCCTCCCGGCGTCCCCAAGCGCTTCAATGCGCTGCCTGCCTCTCTCGATCAACTGCATTCGAAATTCCGGTTGCGTCATGATCTCGTGAAGACCATCCGCCATGCTGCCCGGATCATTCAGGTCCAGCAGCACGCCAGCGTCCCCGACCTGATCCCGCAACGCCGTGAGGTCCGAATACAGAACGGGCACGCCTAGCTTGAACGCCTCTAGCGGTGGCAAATTGGTCGGGCCAAAATATGTCGGCATCACCAACGCCACTGCTTGGCGGTATAGATACGGAATTTCGTCATCGGGAACGAACCCGGTGAACACGACTCTGTCGTCGAGGCCGAGGTCCGCCGCGATGGAATGCACGTAGGTCTTGTTACCGAAGTCGCGCCCGGAGAAGACGGCACCCAAACGAATACCGAATTTATCTTCCAGACTCCGCAGGCCGCGAAGCAAGTAGACGTGATTCTTATGAGGCCAGAATTGCGCCGGGTAGTAGACGTAGTCGCTTGTCAGCTGATACTTCGCTTTGATATCGATGTATCCCTGCGCGTACTCGTCATCCGACAGCAATATTCCGACAGCCGGCGAGAACGGTACTACGTGCACCCGGTCACTGTCGATGCAATACCGTCTCACCACGTTGTCTTTCCCGGCAACCGAGTCGACGAAAATGCCGGACGCTTTCTTGAGCGCCGATTGATAGAGTATTTCCCGGCGCTCGAACTCCCTCCTGATCCGCACCTCCGGGAACTCGACCTCATCGCGATGCGAAAGATCCCAGACAGTGAACAGGTAGTTGAAATGCTCCGTGAGCAGCGCGAGTTGCGAGGGATTCGTAAAGTACACCAAGTCAGCCTTCAGCGTGCCGAGGAAGCGATCGATCGCATTCAGCTTCGCGGGATTGTTCAGCACGCTAAATGGCGCCATATGCGTAAGCTTTACCCGCAGGCTCGTCGCAAGCCGCCTCCACCGCCTCATGGGAAAATACACCGCCTCGATCCCGCTTCGACGCAGGTCTTCCACGGATGATTCACGTGTTGTCACGAACACGACGTTGCAAAGACTGGCAGGCAGCTTCTTTACAAGGAGCGCGGCGTTCTTCGCCTGCTGATAGCCTCCTCCGGCGAGGCTGTCTTGTTCGAGGAATACCACCAGCCTGACCGGCCGGGTCAGATTGCGGCTCGGGGGCGTTCTCGTCTCAAGTGTCTGGCCGCTACGGGTTTCGAGTTCGCACGCAACTGTCGCTAGAGACGCTACTGAAGCGTCCGTCATCCGCGGCGCCCAACGAGAACGAATGTAATTCAGCATGTTATCCCTGAGATGAAGGCAAAAAACATGTTTGATTTGATGACGTCGGCTTGCCGTTCCTTTCTAGTTCCCCGCAGCAAGCTACGACGCCCAGTTTGCTGTAAGGTCTTCAAGATCGCGCACCCTCACCCTGTTCAGCGTCGTCGCCCCTACCAGCATAGTCAGCACCGCCGCGACCAGGAAAATTGGTGACCGATAACGGCAAGGTGTTGGCTGCCTGTTGGGGTTGGGCACCGCAACGCGCCCGCGTTCTAGATCCCGGCATCCAGGATCGTCCAAGAGGATGCTCGTTCCTTTCGTTATACTAATGTTTTTTAAACGAAAAATAATAGAAGGCTGTCATCAACGAATCAAAGCACGAAGTGGCCGGCTGTCGCTATCCATCGCGGCGCCGTTCACGGGTTTGTGGCGCACGCGCCTTCGTCAGTTCGAGGACCGGCATGCCTCGGCGGTAGTGCGTCAAAAGCGGGTGGCCGCGGACGAAACGCGG
This sequence comes from Burkholderia sp. GAS332, assembly GCA_900142905.1. Taxonomy (NCBI): domain Bacteria; kingdom Pseudomonadati; phylum Pseudomonadota; class Betaproteobacteria; order Burkholderiales; family Burkholderiaceae; genus Burkholderia; species Burkholderia sp. GAS332. Next base: position 4,198,297 of record FSRV01000001.1, read on the forward strand.
CGGGTAAATCAAAGTCCTTTAGGCGAGGCCTACGCTCGGAAAATTGAAAGACATCGGTTCGGTCGACACACACGTTCTCCGTTGACTTCGGCAAGAATCGCTTATTCAGAAAGCCAGGGCCTGAAAGGACCACGCATCCGCTCCTAATCATCAAGTTATTGCTCAACTCGTTATATTTAGGCGCGCCCACATCGTCCACGAGAATGTTGCGAAGATTGGGATATTTCCCATAAGCATCCCCCTGATAGGGAACAGCATGCAAGGCCATCCTCAACTGTCCCTTCGGATCGGTTACCGCGTCGGCCTGCCACGTCAAACCGCGGTCGTCGATGCTGATGGGAGGCACACTGTCGACAAACAGGTTTTCTTCTACGGCGGTGTCTCGTCCGCCACCGACGTAGACCGCATTGGGAACCTTGTAGAAAACATTTCGTTGGACGGTTGTGCCGCTCACCATGTCGTCGAGGTACACACCCCGCGCATCTGACGACCCCTCGCCTACGTTGTGCAGAAAATTGCCGACGATCGCGTTACCGCGCTCCGTCCAGTCACGCCCCAGATAGATCGCACCGGCATCGCTGGTACTTTTCACCACGTCATGGATGTCATTGAACCTGACGACGTTGTCGTTGCCGTCGATCATGATCGCAACGTGAGGGGCATCGTAAATGCGATTACGCTCAGCGACGTTGCCCACACCCGCCAGGCGTATTCCGGGCCGGTAGGTGGTGTTCCACAGATTAAAATCGTAAATATCGTTGTCCTTTGCCACCAGGTTGCCAGGGGTTAGCGTTTTGCGATCTCCGCCGGAAAGGTACACCCCCCCATCTCCAACATCGTGGATCCGGTTGCCGGCAACCTCGATGTTTTTGCCCGTCGCGTCAATCGCCCGTCCCCCAATGCCCCGGATCTCCGCGTTGCGGATCTGCACGCTCTGCGAGTCGCGGATGACGATCGCCGGACCTCGTGCTAGCTTGAAATTCAAACCGGTCAGATCGATATGGCTCGCACCCTCGATCCTTAGCAGCGTTTCCGCGTCAGATACCTCGGCGTGCGAGAGATCGCTGGACGGAGGCCAGAAATAGATTCGCTGGTTTGCTGCATCTAAAACCCAGTCGCGTGGAGATACCAGTTGTGACAGCACGTTCTGAATAAAAAATCTTTGCCCGGTGCGCATGGAGAAGGCCGGCGTGCCGCCCAACTCGAACGAGTCCGTACGACCATCAGTTACCGTCACCGGCAGCGCTTCCATCGACCAGTCGTAGTACCAATAGCCTACTGCCCACGCCCCCCGTCCCAGGATGAAGCCGGCGGGCAGAGGCTGGTCCGCCACGAATTGCTGGCCAGTCTTGCCCTTCACTGCTGCGATATGGGCATAGTCAGATTTTGGCCAACGCGCAAGCGGCATTCGCTCGCCATTAAAATAGAGTTCCGTGTTTGCGACCTCCGGTTCCGCACCCCAACCGTGGCGCTCCAGGTCGTGCAACACGAGCCCACTGCCCGAAAGATCGAGAACACGGACCGCAATCCTCGAGGCACCTGTCAACTCGCCGGCTTCGCCTGGCCTGAGTGTCCGAAACCCGGCAAGCGGTTTCCCGCCGCTGATCCACACCGTGCCCGGATGAATGGCATAGATGCATAGCGGGGCATTGGGCGAACCGGATGCCCCAGCGGGAATCACGATTGGACTCGACACGCGATACACCCCATCCACGATCGCAATGGCAATGGGTGTTGACGAGAAGCCTGGCTTCCTCCGGAACGCGATAACGCGCCTTACCGCTTCTCCAAGGTCCGCAAGCGGGCCGTTGGAACTGCCAATATTCAGTGACCGGCCAGAGGCCAGATTGCTGCCGTCGGGCGCGACATAAAGCTTAAAAGCGTTGGCGTATTCGGCACACAAAATCATCAACGCGGTGCTCAGGATAATGAACGCTTTCCTCATGAAACGCTCGAGGCCGTAACGACTTGGGGGGCGGCCCTGCCCAGGGTTTCATCGGCGGCCTCCGCAGGGAAGGCGATGGTCCTCGCGCTCACGGGGCGCGAAGCGCTCCGGGTCTCAAACTGTCCTTTATAGAGAAGCAAAGCCAAGGAGATCAATATGACTTTGTCATACATGAATATCGCCCCATTGAACTGCATCGACAGCACAAGGAGTACGATCTCGGCAAAGCTGTTTCGAGCGAAAAGAATAGCCAGTACCGCAAACCCGCCAACGCCATATAGCAGGAACATATTGATCAACGCGTTGTCACTTGCACCAGCCGTGAACCCTGCCGCCGCCGCGAAGTCGCCCCTGACCACGTATGAAAGAGACTCGGAAGGGACACCGAAGATATAGCCTTTTTCAAGCATTTGACCCATCGCCAGGAACGGGTATATCAGTCGAATACGACCCGACTCGTCCGAGCCATACATCAATGCCTCCAATCTGTCGCCTAGCAGAACCGCCGCACCGACCAGGAACGCAAGACCGAGAAGCATGATGCCGACGTTTCTGGACAACGCTTTCCAATTGGTGACAAGTAGCACAGCAATGAGCGCGGCAATTCCCGATGCCGTTTGGGCAAGCAAGGCGATCACCATGCCGACTACCACGAAGCATGTTCTTTCGGCTCGATTCGTGGACATGACTTTTTGACTTGCGAACACCAGACATAAGATGACGAAACCTAGATAGGAAGGCTCCGCATAAGTCGCGGCCGGGCGTATTAGCGTGAGGACACCATGCTCCGCGCCAAATTTCAGCCAGCAATCTGCCGATGTGCCGCAGTTCGCGAGACTGATGGGTTTAGGCAGCAGGTTATAGGGTAAAAAGAACCTGCCGCTGCGAGCAGTGTACAGATCGATGGCCTGCAAGGCCGTGATCAGAAGGAGACCCAAAATGATGATCCACAGCGCACGCCTGATTCGTACATGAGCCGCTTGATCGAACCTCGGTTTTATGTTCTTGAATGCGACAAGGATAAAAAGACAAAGCGCTTCCCTGCCCGCGCGGACCAGCATGTCGAACGAAATTCCACCCGGAGCAAAAATGATCGGCACGACGAGGAACACCGCACCGGCCAGCGCGAGACCCAAGGAAAGAAGCGTCAAATTTCTGAGACCGTAAATAAGCGCCACGACGAAACACGCGCCCGCGACCGACAAGTGGACGGTATATCCAATCTGCAACGTGAATACGCACACTATCGCGAGGAAAAAGTGCACGAGGTTCAGCTTGACCATTTTATTTCCTGGTCGATTCGATGGGAAGTTCTCCGAACAGATCTTCAAGCATCGTCGCCGCCGGTTTGGCACCGGGCACGCGAAGCGGCATGGAAAAACAGGTGACGGGCCTGGCCGCATAGGGGCTATCACTTGACAATGCAAATAATCCTATTCATCGACCCAAGGTGCATAAGGTCATCATGATCGTATGCTGCGGTTCTGCGCCAGGATATCCACTGACCGATATCGACAAGGTGTTGGCCGACCGTCTCCGACAAGCCAGGTTCCCTCCATTCGCGTGGTATGCCGACGGCCGCGCATTAGGAGACTCGTGTCTGTGGTTCGGCGAGCGCTCCATCGGCTGCCCCATCGATCGCCGAAACGTGCCGGAATATCTGCTTTCTGAAGAACACCATAAAAATCGCATAATCGGCGAACAAGCTCGCGAACACGGTTGACCAGACCACCCATGCCACCGACCCGAGCGCATTCAGCAAGATGATCTTCAGCGGCAGCGCCGTGGCGCAAAACAGCCCGACTGCAAACAGTTGCGATCTCAGCTCTCCCATGCCGTTCATAAAGATCGCAAAAGCACTTCCGAAGGAGTCGAGGACGACCCAGACTGCCACCGCGCAAAGTAGCAGCGCAGGCACTTGCAGACGCGCCCCTATCCAGAGGTGCAGAAGCCACGGCGACGCTAGAAGTATCGTGCCGCTCATCAGCAACGCAAGCAGACTGACAGCGGACAGCGAGATCTTGAGCGTGTTCAGGATGAACAGCCGATCCCCCCTCGCTTTCGCGTCCGCGTAGAGTCCCCACAGGGGTCCTGTCAGCATCGCTACTGTCACGGGCACGAATTGGAATAGCCGCTGTGCGATTGCAAGCCGGGCTACTTCGGACGCACCCAGGATGTGCGACACGATCAGCGCGTCGCTTCCCCACCCGCACATTGCTCCTATCTGCAACGCAAAGAACACCCAGCCGGAGCTCAGGAGCACTTTCCAGTCATGCCACGCAGAAGTACTCCTGTCCGGACGAAAGGAAAAGATTTTCTCCCGGTACAACCGTATCAACAATAACAACGAACCGAAAACCTGCATGCCATAGGTTGCACCAATCAGATAAGGGATCGGCGCGTGGTACCTGGCACACGCAAACAGCAGGGGCAGTGCGCACAGATATCCAATCGAAGAGGCAATATGAGGCTCCCATGCGCGCTGCAAGCCTTGAAAGACCTTTCTGACGCCGCCTAGCGGAATGTTTGCGCAAAAGAGCGCGATGAAAACAAGAACTGATGTTTGCGCCTCGTGCGCGGCCATCTGTGATCGGATCTTGATGACCCTGTGAAGCCCGACGACGCTCAGTGCGCCGGCGAGGACCAAAGCCGCGAGCACGCCGATAGCAATCAGCAACCACACTCCGCGACTGACGATCGTCTGCAGCCTCCAGCGCTCGTCCGTCGATTTCGCATGAGCGACGAGATTGACCAAGCCGTTTCCCACGCCCAGATCGAGCAGGGAGAGCATGGCGGCAAGACTCGAAATGGTCATCCAGACGCCAAAGCGCTCCTGACCCAGGTAGGGAAGTGTCAATGAAACAGAACACAGGAGGACCATCAATCCCAACGCGGCGCTCACGGCGTTGAAAACCATCGAACGTCCAGCGCGTATATACCGGTCCTTGTCCCGCTCACTCGATGCACTGCCCCCCTGTGGAAACAAGCGCGATCGAACAATCGACCCGACCCGCCGGATCATCGCCGAGACCGCTCCTCGAGAGCACGATGGGTCGATGCGCGACATGTCGGCTCCCTAGCAGGAGAGGGTCGCGTCACACCGGCCGGCCAGAAAATGAAAGGTGCGAGCCGGCCAGTTCGTTCTACAGATGAAAAAGTGCATATCAGGACATGTCGTTGTATTTCGAATAGGGTCGACCTACGTTCATTAGAGCGATTCCATTAGTTGTCTGACCGCGCCGACCACGCGGTCCTGCTTTTCATCTGTCAGCGCAAGTCCGCTCGGCAAATAGAATCCGCGCCGGCCCATGCGCTCCGCTATTGGATAACGCTCGTCGGTGAAGAGTCCCATCTTTCGAAACACCGGCTGTTCGTGCATGGGCCAAAAGAAAGGTCGCGTGTCTACGCCCAGTTCGGCCAGGTGCGCGCGGGCTTCGTCCCCGCTTAAGGGGATATCGTCCTTCAGGATCAAGCCATAAACCCAAAAGATACTTTCACCGTAAGGTTCAGATGGCGGAGATAGTTCGAGCCCCGCCACGTCATGCAGCAGACGACCGTACCTGTGCCCGATTTGCCGCTTTCGAAGCGTATGCCTCGTGAGACTTTCCAACTGGGCAAGTCCAACGGCAGCTTGAAGATTGCTCATCCTGTAATTCCAACCCAGCTCCTCATGGATGAACCGCCGTTTCGGCATGAAGCAAAGGTTGCGCAAACTCTTGGCCCGCGCATGGAGCGCCTCGTCGTTGCACAACACCATGCCGCCTTCTCCCGTCGTGATGTTCTTGTTCGAATAAAAGCTAAGACAAGAGATAGCACCGAAGCTTCCGCAAGGGCGGCCTTTGTATGTCAGGCCGATAGCTTGCGCGGCGTCTTCGATGATCGGAATCCCGTATCTGGATGCGAGTTCGATAACTGGGTCCATATCCACTGGCAGCCCGAAAATATGGACCACCATGATTGCTCGTGTACGGGGAGTAATGGCGCCTTCGATCTTCGTCACGTCCATATTCCACGTCACGGGATCGGAATCGACCAGCACCGGCTTCGCGCCGGCTTTTACCACCGCGGCCGCACAAGAGATGATCGTGTGGGCGGGCAGTATCACTTCGTCTCCAGGTCCGATCTTCAAACTCGCTACGGCTATGTCGAGCGCAGCTGTCCCGTTCGCGACGGAAACTGCGTAGCGGCGGTTCATCTGTTCCGCCATTCCATTTTCGAATTTTTCTACAAACGCCCCGTCCGCGGAAATCCATCCGCTGACTATGCATTCGCCCAAATACCGCGCCTCGTTACCGTCAAGCAGCGGTTCATTAACAGGTATCATCCTCAATCCCCTATCCATCATTCGCACCATTCATTTTGTTTGGGCCAGGATCGCAGCGATGCTATCCAAGGGAATCCAGGCGCACCCTGTCACGCCCCCGAGATGCGACTCCTGCTTGACTTCGACGAACGACGCATCCCCGCGTATCTCCAGGCCATGACCGCCCGCGCCGGGCATGCGGCCCCGCACCATAGGTCAAGTCAGCCTGAGTGAGCATAGCTACCAAACCAACGTAATACAAAAAGGCTGGCCGAAAATGGCATGGTGTTGGCTGACGTGCCGGACACCCAATGGATAGCGCGAAATCTATCTCGCGTTTGCGATGTGAGGTGCGAGCACCCCGTCGGTATCGACCTGTTCGTTATCGAAGAAGCGGTAAGCCGCCTTGAGTTCAGCGGCGTCCATCTAGCGTAGGAACGAACACTTCGGTGTGCTGGCAAGCCTCCGGGTTAACGATACAAGTAGGCTCGTCAGACGGGTGTCGCCCAGATTCGCCGCACCGAATTCGATGTCGCCCTGGTCAGCCTGACTGGCGGTCGAGGGGCTTGCGGACATGTATGTCCTTCCACAGCTTGCCGGTGCTGCGGATCTCGTCATGCCTTCGAAGCGTGGTCCAATGTTGTCGGGCGGCAGACCGGTAATTGCGACTGCGAATGAAGGCACCGAGTTATGGAGCGCCGTCAACTCGGTCGGCGTCGCGCTGGAGCCAGGCTAAACCCACGTAGGCGGCAAGCCACCGAACCGTCTCACGTTCTTCATGCGTCAGCTCTTTCGTTGACTCCGCGCCCGGAACTCGGTAGGCGACATCGAGAGCTCTTTACGGAAAAGCTTCGAAAGCCTCTCTCCGTTGCTAAGACCGGTTCTGCGAGCGATCTTATCCACCGGAAGATCGCTATTCGCGAGCATCTTGCACGTGAGGTCGAGACGCGCACGAAGAAGGTACTTTGACGGCGTGACACCGATCTCCCGTTTGAACAGACGCAGAAAATTGCGCTCACTCATCGAAGACGTCCGCGCCGCATCGCCCACTGATATTGGCTTTGCGCAGTTCTGGACAAGCCAGCGGGCCGACGCACGCGCTTTCTCGTCGAGCGTTGTTGCATCCATCTCTCCGATCGTGAAGGCCAGCGAGTGGTGGCCGCCCGAACCGAGACGGTCCGCCACGCGCACGGCCAACTCCGCGCCCAGATCCGTCTTGAGCAGTGCGAGCGAGGTCATCAAAGCTTGGTCGCGATCATGCTCCGGAGCGCTCGCGGATGAAGACTTGAGATGAATGTCCTGCTGCATGGAAGGCCAATCGCGCCGTGCCACGCCGGCGGCCGACAAGACCATATGACCATTCCCGATCGCCGTGACGCTGACGCTTCTTGCACAAGCCAATCGCAACAGATCAATGAGGTTGTCGTCGGCGGAAGCGCGCGCGACACCACTTCCACCGGGAATGAAGAGGATGTCGAGACGATCGAAGTGACGCGCGGCCAACCGCTCTGTCCAGACAGACATTGATGACGAGCACGTTACCGCGCCCCCGCGAGCCGAGATGAGATTCACGCGGTACGTAAGTGAATTACTGGAACTTTTCGATTGCAACTCATTAGCGACATGCAGAGCTTCGGCAAGCGTATCCGCGGAGGGCAACGAAAAACCGTCGTACAGAACAATCGCAACATCCTTCACCACGTTCGAACGTTGCACGGGACGAGTGCTCTCTCTCGGACAGTCCGTTGGCACGAGCACGTGGGATGAGGTCTGCGTCATGGAGTCTCCAGTTTGTTAAATTTTTATTCGTCACACGGAAAGATGACAGGACTGCTATGTGTCGGTATACTTCGAATTTTGCGTTCCTAAGTTATTCAATGCGCATTTTAGTGGCAATACTACAGGCAGAAAAAAGATACGTCGAGATGATAATCACGTCATAAATTCATCTGAAAATTACCGCATTCTTTTTGAATGACGAATGGCATCAACCTTCGCAGACATTCGGCATCCAAACGACTGAGGAAAGATGCAACGAATACGAAGGCATCGACAGCGACGACCGCTTTCAGGCCAAACGCATCGTCGTCCGCCCTGGCGCGCAACTGAACCTGCAGATGCAGGCATCACCGTGCCGAGCACTGGGTGGTGGTGAAAGGCACAGCACTCGTCACGAACGGTGGCGACGAAATCACCCTGACAGAAAACCAATCGACCTATATTCCACTTGGAATCACGCACTGCCTGAAGAACCCAGACAAGATCCCGCTCGAATTAATCGAAGCGCAATCCGGCGCCTACCTCGGTGAAGATGACATTGTGCGATTCGAAGACATGTATGGGCGTACGGAGAAGGCATAGCGCTCATATTCGGGGGCGAGTCATTGAGATCCGAGCGCTCTAATCCGCCACCCGAAACACCGCGACTGCATCACGCAACGCAATCGCGTGCTCTTCCAGAGACTTCGCCGCCGCGGCGGCTTCTTCAACGAGCGCTGCATTGTGCTGGGTAACTTCGTCGATCTGCGAGACCGCCTTGTTGACCTGCTTCATACCATCGCTCTGTTCGAGTGCCAACGCCTCAATCTCACTCATAACCGATAGCCCGGGGCGCGGTCGTATGCGCGCCCCAAGCCTATGCGCGCGTCTCACTAAGCGCACTGGGTTCAGGCGCGATGCCACCCACACTGCCATGTCCCGGTGCCATGCAAAATCTCCGACGAACCCGCGACAGCGACTCGGAATCCGCCCATTGCAGACTCGGGAAGCTGAATAGAGAAGCCGGCGTCCGAAGTCGGATAGCCGGCCTCGGTGAGGTCCGGCCGGTAACCACCGGTCAAGCTGCTTGCAACAACACGGTCGCCGACGCAGATTTCTACCAGCACTTTTTTTCAGGGTGGTTCAGATTGAATCAAGAATATCCAGGAATGTGGATTCCCAATTTCGTCGCCCGAGATAGCGGCCCTTTCAGGCACGCCCGGGGGAAATCGCAATGGAGAAATAGCCGAGACGATCGAGTACTACAGCAATAACGTCGGCAGTTTGCTGACGCTGCTCGGCGTGATGCGCGACCGCAACGTGAAGCAGTTCGTGTTCAGTTCGTCGGCGACGGTGTATGGCGTGCCGAAGAGCTCGCCAATCGATGAATCGTTTCCGCTGTCGGCCACCAATCCTTATGGGCAGTCGAAGCTGATTGCCGAGCAGGTTTTGCGTGATCTGGAGGTGGCGGATCCATCCTGGCGAATCGCGACGCTACGCTATTTCAATCCGGTTGGCGCGTATGAGAGCGGGCTGATTGGGGAAGATCCGGCGGGAATTCCGAATAACCTGATGCCGTATGTGGCGCAGGTGGCTGTCGGCAAGCTCGAGAAATTGCGGGTGTTCGGTGGCGGCTATGAAACGCCGGATGGCACCGGGGTGCGGGACTATATCCACGTTGTGGATCTGGCGCGCGGAGTTTGGAATCGAGCGGATGTGCGCGGATCACTGGCGGTGGCAGGCGGCGAATCCGCGGGGGTTTGCCTGAGTTGATTGCTCGACGGCGGAGTCAGAGAATCGCCAGACAGGGATTCCGTCGCCGTCGATTGCGCGTCAATGAATGGCACTCATCGATCGGGCACGCTCTCCGGCAGCAGCGCGCTCGTGCCGTTGGCATGGCATGCAACGCGCACGGGCGCGAAAGTATCCATGAGCAATGCCGCGCCCCAACGGCACGTTGATGCCCGCGCTAACATACACATCTGCGAATACAAAAAATCTTAGACAGGGAATGAGACCATGTACATTCATCCAGTGATTCTTTGCGGCGGAAGCGGTACCCGACTGTGGCCAATGTCCCGGGGTGGATACCCGAAGCAGTATCTCAGGTTGACCGGCGAAAACACGTTGGTTCAACAAACTGCATTGCGCCTGGGAGGTATCAAGAACGTTGCCGCTCCCATCGTCGTCACGAATAATGAACAGCGCTTTCTGGTCGCCGAACAGTTTCGACAGGTAGATATTGAACCGGCATCGATCATCCTGGAGCCTGTCAGCCGTAACACCGCGCCTGCCATTGCAGTTGCCGCGCTGGCAGCGATGCGCGAATCCCCGGAATCCCTCCTGCTCGTTCTGCCATCGGATCACGTGATTACCGGCGAAGCAGCGTTCGTCGAGGCAATCGAAGCCGCGGCTCAGATCGCCAAAGAGCGGTATCTGGTCACCTTCGGTATTACACCAACCGAGCCGCACACTGGCTATGGCTACATCCGTGCAGGTGCGCATCTTGACGGAAATACGCATGCGTTCGTAGTGGATGCATTCGTCGAAAAACCGGACGAGGCCACGGCGCAGCGTTTCCTTGGTGAAGGCGGCTACTTCTGGAACAGCGGCATGTTCATGCTGCAGGCTTCGACCTTCATGGAAGAACTGCGTCATTACGAGCCAGAAATCGCCGCGCAGGCAGAACTTGCACTCAATGGGGCGCAGCTCGACAACGACTTCACTCGTCTCGACGCTCAAACCTTCGCCTCCTGCCCGAACGTTTCGATCGACCACGCTGTGATGGAGAAAACAAAACGCGCTGCGGTCATTGCCACAACGAACCTCGGTTGGAACGATATCGGCTCGTGGACAGCGCTTGCCGACATCGCGGAACACGATGGCCAGGGTAATTCGCTTCTCGGCGACGTCCTCACCGAAGCGATGAGCAACTCATATGTTCGCGCGGAGCATCGCCTGGTGGCCGCCATCGGCCTCGATAACGTCGTCATCGTCGAGACCGCTGACGCCGTACTGGTCGCCCATCGGGACCAGGTTCAGGACGTCAGGAAAATTGTTGCCCGGTTAAATGCGGCGGGCCGCCACGAGTCAGTCACGCATCGTCGTGTGGCACGTCCCTGGGGCTCGTACGAGGGCATCGACAGCGGCGACCGCTTCCAGGTCAAACGCATCGTCGTCCGTCCTGGCGCACAGCTGAGCCTGCAGATGCATCATCACCGTGCCGAGCACTGGGTCGTCGTAAAGGGCACAGCACTCGTGACGAACGGTGACAATGAGATCATCCTTACAGAGAACCAGTCGACCTATATTCCACTGGGAATCACGCACCGCCTGAAGAACCCGGGCAAGATCCCGCTCGAACTAATCGAAGTGCAATCCGGCGCCTATCTCGGTGAAGATGACATTGTGCGATTCGAAGACACGTATGGGCGTGCGGAGAAAGCATAGTGCTCATATTCGGGGGCGAGTCATCGAGATCCGAGCACTCTAATCCGCCACCCGAAACACCGCGACTGCATCACGCAATGCAACCGCGTGCTCTTCCAGAGATTTCGCCGCCGCGGCGGCTTCTTCAACGAGTGCTGCATTGTGCTGGGTCACTTCGTCGATCTGCGAGACTGCCTTGTTGACCTGCTCGATACCGTCGCTCTGTTCGAGTGCTGACGCCTCAATCTCATTCATGACGCCCGTGACGCGTTGAACCGCGTCCATCGCTTCGTGAATCGTCTTCTGTGCGTCGGACACGAGCGATGCCCCCTGCGCTACCTTGGTGGCCGATTCGCCGATCAATTCCTTGATCTCCTTCGCAGCCGAGCCGGAGCGCTGCGCGAGGCTACGCACTTCCGAAGCAACGACGGCAAAGCCGCGGCCCTGTTCCCCCGCGCGGGCTGCCTCGACGGCAGCGTTCAAGGCGAGGATGTTGGTCTGAAACGCGATCCCCTCGATCATGCCGATGATCTCGGCCACCTTACGCGACGACTCCGTGATCCCATCCATCGTCTCGGTGACGCGCGACACCACTGCGCCACCACGCGTCACCGTATCCAACGCACCCTGCGCCAACCGGTTCGCCTGCTTCGCGTTGTCGGCGTTCTGCTTCACCGTTGCTGAGAGTTGCTCCATGCTCGCCGCGGTTTGCTGAAGTGCCGCTGCTTGCTGCTCGGTGCGCGACGACAGGTCGGCGTTGCCTGAGGCGATCTCATTCGCACCTTGCGTAATCGCCGTCGTACTGCCCCGCACCTTCGCCACCGTCTCCACGAGGCCGTCGCGCATCTTCGTCAGCGCGCTTAGTAACTGGCCCATCTCGTTGCGCGATCTGCTTTTGATTGCGATCGTCAGATCGCCCGCGGCAATGCGCTCGAAGTGTTTGATGGTCGCATTGACCGGCTTGATCACCGCCGCCGACAAGCCGACACGCGCCATCACCCCGATCACGATGGCAATCACCCCGATCCCCGCGAACAGCAGCGTCGCCAGTTGGAAACGCTGCGCCGCCGTCTCGGCCTGCTTGCGCTGGCTGTCCATCTGCAAGCGCTGCAGCGCGTCGATGGACTTCGAATAGGTCGCGTAAAAGGCGTTCGCCGTTTCACCCTGGATGTTGCGGAAGGTGTTGAAGTCAAAGTCGGTGAGCGCCTTGAATTCCGGTTCGATCGCCTTATCGACGAGCGCGCTACGCGCCTGCTCGACGTTCTGCGCGAGCTTCTTCTCGTCCTCGCTCGCGAACGGGCCGGCCATGTAACTGCCGAAGTCATTGTTCGATTCGACCAGCACCTTATGCGCGGCCGGCAACAAGTCGTCAGTCTGCTTGCCGACGCTGAAGAGCGTCTGATAGGAGCCGAGCGCGAGCTGCACTTGCAGCAGCTTCTCCGAGCTCGCCTTCAGATGCGACAGTGCAACGGCGCTGTGCTGAGTCTCGTCGAGACTGCTATTCGCGAGCTTGAGCGCGCCATAGCCGACGCCGATCACGGTCAGCAGAAAAGCGACAAACACGCTGATGACGAGCGTCAGGCCACCGCGAATGGTGATGTTGTTTAGCATTGGGTCTCCGGAACGTCTTATTGATCGGCGGCGAACCCCGCGATGCATCGGCGACCGTCCTTTCGCCGGCAACTTACACTTCGCCGCATCTAGGTTAACGGCCTTCCGGGGACCTCGTTGTATAGGTGAAATCCATGACAGGCATGGCTTTGCGGGCGGTTAAAGCTCCACTATCTGGGATTTTCGCCTGCGTGGCGCAAACGCTGCTTTTCAGGACGGTCTGCGTTTCGTTTGTATAATTCGGCGTCTTCGCTCAGGCCCACTTTCATGCTTAGTTTTGCGCTCGGCTTTCTCGTTTCACTGCTGATCACGCTGTTGATCGTGCGCTATGCGCATCTGCATGAAAAATTCTCCACCGATACCGATCTGGCCGGCGTGCAGAAATTCCATGTGCGCCCGGTGCCGCGCATCGGCGGCGCCGGGATTCTGGTCGGGCTGATCGTGTCCGCCGTGCAGCTGCATCATGCCTATCCGGCTGTGTCGGGCGGCATTCTGGGGTTGATCGCGTGCGGCATGCCGGCGTTCGGCTCGGGATTGGTCGAGGATCTGACCAAGCGCGTCTCGCCGCTCGCGCGGCTCGTCTGCACGATGGCCGCCGCCGCCCTCGCCTATTTCCTGCTGGATATCGCTGTCACGCGCATCAGCGTGCCGCCGCTTGATTTTCTGCTCTCGTATGCGGTGATCTCGTGCGCGGTCACCGTGCTGGCCGTCGCGGCGCTCGCCAATGCAATCAATATCATCGACGGCTTCAATGGCCTCGCATCGATGGTTGCGTTCATGATGTTCGCGTCGCTCGCTTATGTGGCGTTCCAGGTGTCCGATCCGATCGTGCTGTCGGCATCGTTCATGATGATGGGCGCGGTGCTCGGTTTCTTCATCTGGAATTTTCCGGCGGGGCTGATTTTCCTCGGCGACGGCGGCGCGTACTTCATCGGCTTCATGCTCGCCGAGCTGTCGATCATGCTGGTGATGCGTAATCGTGATGTGTCGGCGTGGTATCCGGTGCTGCTTTTCATGTACCCGATCTTCGAGACCTGCTTCTCGATCTACCGGAAGAAGTTTATTCGCGGGATGTCGCCGGGGATTCCCGACGGCGTGCATCTGCATATGCTGGTTTATAAGCGGCTGATGCGCTGGGCGGTCGGCGCCAGAACGGCGCGAGAACTGACGCGGCGGAACTCGCTGACCTCGCCTTATCTCTGGTTGCTATGTCTGATCGCAGTCGTGCCGGCGACGTTGTTCTGGCGGCATACGCTGCATCTGTTCTGTTTTGTGGTGGTGTTTGCGGCGACTTATGTATGGCTCTATGTGAGCATTGTGCGGTTTAAGTCGCCTAGGTGGATGGTGGTGAGGAAGGGGAAGCACTAAGTAAGGCGCATAAAATCGGCGCTTTGTTTGCGTGAAAGCGGCAAACGCGAATATCATCGGCGCACTCATTCATAGCAGGGGTTCCGTCATGAAGTGGAAAGCCTATCTTTTCTCGTTCGGTGCGTTGGCAGTCAGTCTGCCGGCGTTCGCCAACACTGCATCGGACAATATCGTTTGGAGCACCAGACCGGTGGCTGCGGTGAGTACCCAGCCGGAATGCACGGCCTACACACATAGGCAAGTGAGCGACTCGGTTGACACAGCGTCGGATCCGCTGACGAAGACGTTGAAGGTGGTGGGGACAATTGCGGCACTGTCGGCCGTGGCGGTGGCGACCAAGGCCACGAGTACCATGGCGCCCAATCCTTGTAGAGGCTTTTGATTTCCTCTGCTAGTTGGCAATGTGTATGGCGGTGACAGAAAAGGCGCTCTATGAGCGCCTTTTTCAATACAAGATCAATGTGCGACGGGAACCTCCGTTGAGCCCACTGTTCGCCTCGTAAGCTTGGCGGATAATGTGACGAAATACTGCTGAACCGCCAAGGAAACTCTATGAACGAAGTAGTGCTGCCCGCAGATTTCGATGCCGAAGAATATCTCGACCTCAATCCAGACGTCCGCAAGGCCGGGATGGACGCAGCTGAACACTATTTGTCCTACGGCCATTCCGAAGGGAGGTCCTACAAAAGGCTTTCACCAATTCTGCGTCCCAAATTAGATCGACCATATGAATTTGACGGCCTCTTCTCAACGCACAACCACGACTTCATGGATTCGCCTGCGTTCAAAGATGCTTACGATCGAGGCGTGGCGGCTTCATCGGCTGATTATCAATGGTACTGGCGCGTCCACATCGGACTATGGGCAGCGCGATCGGCAGCTCGCCTTGAGGGTGATTTTGTTGAGTGCGGCGTGAATCGTGGCTTTTTAAGTTCTGCGATCATGCATGCCCTGAACTGGGACTCGACCGGGCGCATGTTCTATTTACTTGATACGTTCATGGGTCTCGATGAACGCTATGTTTCGGACCTAGAAAAAGAAGGCGGAGTACTCGAGAAAAATAAGAAAGAGCTCGAAAACGGCTTCTATACCAACAATCTGCCGCTCGTCGAACAAAACTTCGCAGAATGGCGTAACAAAAAAATTGTCGCTGGGAGCATTCCCGAGACTCTAGGCGAAATTCAGTCAAGCGCAATTGCTTTCTTGCATATCGATCTAAACTGCAGCCCCCCCGAGGTGGCAGCGATCGAATCCATGTGGGCGCGCATACCCACTGGAGGTATCGTCCTGCTAGACGATTATGCTTACTATGGCTACCAGCCCCAAAAGGAAGGAATGGACATCTGGGCTGCGGCCAACGAGGTCCCGATTGCCAGCCTTCCTACGGGCCAAGGGCTGATTGTGAAAGCGTGAGTGCGTTCTCTTTCTCTACCAAACATCACGTGTTTCTACATTGAGAAGTGCTCCTTTCGCATTCGGGGCCGGTATTTTCCCGCGAAGGACATCGACAAAAGATCGGCTGTTGCACTCCGAGAAGACAGGTAGGTGCATGGAGAGCATCGCGCCGAAAAATTAATATCCCTGCACGGCGTTTGCAACTACTTCCCGCTCGACAAACGAAAATGCCGTTCTGGCTTAACTGAACGGCATTACGCTCCAAGGTGATTTTTTTCATGCATGAGTCAGCGACTGGAGTTACCACTGAGTGCACTAGGAAGCCCGCGTGACGGGTGTAACGTTGCGGACACTACGCAACGCCGCCGCAGTGGCCGGTTGATATTCCGGCACCCAGCGGCGCAGGTCGCGGCGTACCTCGTCGTCGCTTAATACGCGATGCTGCATAAGCCACGGCAGCAACTTGTCCAACAGATCATCCGACACTTCACGCGCACGTGCGGTCCGCAATTTAGGATGCGGCGTGCGTGTCGTCGTTTCGTCGCAAGCCAGTAGCTCTTCGTAAAGCTTTTCGCCAGGCCGCAGACCCGTAAACACGATCCGAATCTGCTCCTCGCTAAAGCCGTACAAGCGAATCAAGTCGCGAGCCAGGTCGACGATCTTCACCGGCTCGCCCATGTCGAGGATAAAGATCTCGCCGCCATGCCCCATGCTCGACGCTTGCAACACGAGCTGCGACGCTTCCGGGATGGTCATGAAGAAGCGCGTAATCTCGGGGTGCGTCACGGTGACGGGGCCGCCCTTCGCAATCTGCTGCTGGAACTTCGGAATGACACTGCCGGCGCTACCGAGTACGTTCCCGAACCGAACTGTCTCGAACTGTGTACGCGAGCTAGTCTGCTGCAATGCCTGACACGCCATTTCCGCCAGACGTTTGCTCGCCCCCATGACGTTAGTCGGATTGACAGCCTTGTCGGTCGAGATCAGAACGAAATGCTTTACATCATGACGAATCGCCGCGCGGCCCACCCGATAGGTGCCGAGCACATTATTGCGCACGGCCTGCCATGCGTTCTGTTCTTCCATTAGCGGGACGTGTTTATACGCGGCCGCATGAAATACGATATGCGGCGTGTGGCGCGACATAACCTGATCGAGCAGCAGCGAGTCCTTGGCATCACCGATGACCGGAATCACCGACACGCCCGGAAAACGCTCGTTCAACTCTTCAGTAAGCCGATATATCGCGAATTCAGACAAATCATAAGCAATGAGTTGAGCCGGCTGGAAGCGCAAGATCTGGCGGCACAATTCTGAGCCGATAGACCCGCCTGCGCCGGTGACCATCACTATCTTGTCATGCAGCAGTGCTTCTACGTGGGGTGTATCGATAATGATCGGATCACGGCCCAGCAAATCTTCGAGGTCGATCTGTCGCACGCGCGATAGAAACGCCTGGCCTTGCGTGACGTCGGTTAGCGCAGGCAGCACGAGCGCTCGTACGCCGGCGCGTACGCATAGCGTCGCTACACGCCGCTGCACATCCACCGTGGCGGAAGGAATGGCAATGATTGCGTATTCGGTCTTCAGCGTCTCGGCCAATTGCGGCAATTCGCTTATCGAACCGAGCACTTTGTAGCCATAGATCTCACGTCCGTGCTTGGAAACATCGTCGTCGAGCAGGCCGACAAGACGCCATTCGCTCGAACGCGACAGCTCGCGAGCGAGACTCGCACCCGCGTTGCCTGCCCCCAGCACGATCACTGGCTTGCCTTGCGCGACAAGCCCACCGTAAAGATAGAACTCTTTGGTCGCACGATACAGCGCGCGGGATCCACCCATCGCGAGGAATAAGAATAGCGGCGACACCACCAGCACCGAGCGCGGCACGATCGGCATAGGTTGGATCAGCACCGAAACAACCATGGCGACAAGCGCCCCAGCGATGACTGCTTTCGATATACGTACGAGGTCCGGCAAGCTCGCAAAGACCCACATGCCGCGGTATAGGCCGAAGATACGGAACATGACGCCGTAAGTCGGCAGGACCCAGAGGAGCGAATGCATCGCCCCGACCCTGAAGTCTTCAGGGACCACGCCATTGAAGCGGATGATGTAGGCGATCAGCCAAGCGGCGGCGACCGCGCACAAGTCGAAAAGGAAAGCGCTGAAAGACAGCCACGTGGCCTTGTTTCTTAGCATCAGCGTCATACCTCAGTTATCGGACAGTGTTGATTGGAAACGACGCCAGCGCATATCAACTAAAGCGCCTGCTGCGCAGAGAACGACGATCCAAACGGCGAGCACACACGATTGAAAAATCGCAGAGCGGCCAAGTGCACAAATAGCAAACATTATGCCAGCTACCATTAGTACGT
Organism: Burkholderia sp. GAS332; assembly: GCA_900142905.1. NCBI lineage: Bacteria > Pseudomonadati > Pseudomonadota > Betaproteobacteria > Burkholderiales > Burkholderiaceae > Burkholderia > Burkholderia sp. GAS332. The sequence continues at coordinate 4,216,484 of FSRV01000001.1, forward strand.
ACCACGTCAAAGCTGTCCTGGCGTGCCCGATCCCGGAGCGCACCATACGTTGATAGTAGTGCTCGCGGTGCGCCTGCCAAAATTTTTCGCCACGAAGCAGTCGGCGTGCGAGCGTGATTGAGGCATCCGCGATGAACGGCGCGAACACGAGGATTGGGAACCAGACCGGCCACACACCGCCGCGCCAGCCCCAATAACCGAGTGCGCCAGCCAGGAAGCCCAGTGAGATCGATCCAGCATCACCAAGAAAAATGCGTGCCGGGTGGAAATTAAACAACAGGAAGCCGAACGCTGCGCCTGAAATCGCCGCTGCAGACCACGCGAGTTCTGGCAAGGGGTGGTCGCTAAGCAGCGCCCCTGCCGCATAACCCGCGAAGCCAAACAGCGCCATGCCGCCCGCCAGACCGTCTGCGCCGTCCATGAAATTGTAAAGATTAACCAGCCATATCATCAAAAAGGCAAGAATTACCAAAACCCACCAGGGAGCATCGGCGGGAAAGAGCACAACCAGCCCGATCACGGCGACCAGATGCGCGGCGAACCTGACTCGTGCCGACAATCCGCGTCGGTCGTCGATTTGCGAAACCGCGGCCAGGAAAGCGGCACCAAGAGCAGCACACCACAAGCTCGGCGCCAGTAGCAATGTCGCCGCGACTGCTACCGGCACGATGCCCCAACCGCCAACCCGCGGCGTAGGTCGCACGTGCAGAGAACGGTCGTTTGGAACGTCAGTGGCAAGCCGCCAGGCCAAGCCCGTTTTCAGTAATACGAATAGGATCGCGCCGCATAGACAGACGGCAGCCAACGCAACAACGGCGAGGACCGTCCATTGGGAAATCAACAAATCTTGCATCTGCATCGGCGGGCTCAATGGGTCGAACGATACCAGTCTGCCGTCGCCGCCAGCCCATCGTCCATAGAAAACGGCGGCTGCCAGCCAAGCACGTCGCGAATGTGCGCCGTTTCGACTCGCAAGCTGCCGATCAGCCGACTCACCTGCTCTGAGCGGCCAGTCAGACGGCCCGCCGCTCCCAGCCAGCTCGCCGGCACCGGTAGCAGCCGTGAGGGCTTGCCTAGGTGGAGCGCAAGCGAACGCGCCAACTCCGCAACGGTTGGAGCATTGGCGTCGGCAACGTGAAAGCATCCGCGCGTTGCTTGTGGGTCGAATGCACAACGCACTAGTGCGTCTGCCAGATTGCCGACGTACAACAGACTGCGACGAGCCCCAATCGCGCCAATCGGTAGCGGTACGCCTTGCCAGACAGCGTCCATCAGGCGGAGGAAATTGGCGCGCACTTGCGGCCCATACACAAGCGGCGACCGTACAACGACCACGTCCAACCCCGTCGCATCGCCAAACCGAACGAGCGCATCCTCGGCCTCTCGCTTCGAACGGCCGTACGCATCCTCGGGAGAGGGTGCGTCGCTCTCGCACAGCGGCTTACCATTGTCCCGCTCCGCCACGGCCTTAATGCTGCTTAAGAACAGAAAACGTCGCGCGCCATGTTGCTGCGCGGCGGCCGAGAGGCGCAGCGTACCCTCAACATTCGTCGCTCGAAACGCGGCCTCCGGATCGGGAGCATTATCGTTCATTACATGCACGCGCGCCGCAAGATGAACCACACAATCGCACTTCAAACCAGTCGGCCACGACTGCGCGATCTCCCCGAAGTCCTCCCCTGCATAGACCCATTCCATCACGCCGTCCACCCCCCCCCTGGCCGACGCACGAGCCCCGTGACAGTGTGGCCGGCCTCGACAAGCACGCGGCACAGCGCCCGGCCGACGAACCCGTTCGCCCCGCTCACGACAACGTGACTCATACCCACTTCCACCCGAATCGATTGAAGAAGCGAAACGCCGATGCGATGAACATCCGGATATGCGCGGAACCTTTGCGTGCCGCCCCGCCACCGTGGTGAAGGACACGCACCGCCGGCATATAGGCGATGCGGGCAACCTCATGCGTGCGCAGGCTCAGATCGTAGTCTTCGAAATAGAGGAAGTACCTCGGATCGAAACCCGCGAGCGTCTTAAGCACCGAGGTGCGAAATAGCATGAAGCAGCCGCTGACAATCGGCGGATCCCAAACGATGTCAAGGTCGTTGATCAAATCCTGCATTTCATAGCGAGCCAGTCGCTCCTTGAAAAAACTGCGCGCGCGAGCGGGGAGGAAACCACGCACAAGCAGATCCAATAGCGTCGGAAAGCGGCGGCACAAGTATTGGATGCGCCCCCCTTCGTCGCCGATGCGAGGAGTCAGAAGACCCACGTCCTGGTGCCATTCCAAAAATTCCAACGCGCACTTGAGCGCGTCGCGATCCAGATCGATATCTGGATTCAGCACCAGGTGATAAACGCTCGCCGAGCGCCCGATGGCCAGATTGTGCCCGCGGCCGTAGCCAACATTGCCCTGACCGGCGATAACCGAGCACGTTGCGCCGCGGGAACGCAGCTTGTCGACTGCAGCCGTCATGTCCGGCAGGCCGCCATTGTCCACAAGACAGACGGATAGTCCAATGGATGGATACACCTCGGTCAACGCATCGAAAGCTAGGGCAAGACTTTGAAGTGTCTGCGCGAGTTGCTGTCTTTCAGGCCGATAGACTACGACGGACACAGAGAGGCTGTTGATCTCGCTGCCTGACTCACTTTTGATATTCATGTAAAAAACCGACGTATCTTGGAGGCTACATTTTTATGCGCCAGCATCGCCCTACCGCCGGGAGTGTGCGCAAAATGTCGACCTTGGGCAATTGCGTTTTACTTTTGTTACCTGTGAAACAGGCCTGTTTCGCCGTCGCTTCGAGTCCGGAAACGCCGCTAACAACTTGAGCGAATGTGGGAACTGATCGTATCGATGACGTTCGCCGATTTTTAGCCCAACGTGAAGGCTGGATGGCGTTCCCGTGTTGCGCTGACTCGCAACCGCCTCTGGCCAAGCGAATTATAGATCATCGGACTGCAGGTACTGGGGCGCGGGCCGGCAATGCCGCCGGATGTCACCAGCGCAAACGAACGCCCCGCTCCTTGCCGACCGCCCACGATATTCGTGCCAGGGAGTGGCAGGCAGCACGCCGTCAGTCCAGACGCGAAAACTAGGGTAAACCTGCCGACTTCTGCTTAACGCCGTCTATTTACCATCGACTTGTCAGACATATACCGCGCCTTGTCAGATTCCTCCTCCGGGCGTAGGATTCGCGATTCACATCGACAGTCATGCTCAGCCAGTGCAACGAACCCAAATGTACGCCACCGACATTCGTTTCAATCATGTTCAGGCACTGAGATTTTTCGCTGCTGCCGCAGTAGTACTAGGGCATTCAGTCATTTTTTGGCACATGAAATTCCCCGGCACGATCGATGACGCCACGCGAGATTATTTCGGTTGGGCGGGGGGCTGGTCGGTGGGCCTGTTCTTCTGCATATCGGGTTTCGTCATTACGCACTCCTCTCGCAACCAGTCGCCATTGGCATTTCTGGCAATACGGATGCTGCGAATTTACCCGGCGTTCTGGTTTGCGTGCTTACTTGCTGCCGCAATCAAGCTTTTCTTCTTTCACTCTTTCAACTGGCATGCTGAAGGGTTTACATGGCAATCCCTGCTTTTAGTTCCTGCCGGTGAAATCCCTTACCCGTTGCGGGTGGAATGGTCATTAGTTCACGAGGTATTTTTTTACATCCTGTTTTTTGTTTTTTTGGCCGTGCCTGGACGCAGAAAAATTCTTGAGTTCAGCCTTCTCTGGCTGGCGATTATCTTAGGCGCTCAAGTGTTGGGCCACGGATATACCGATCGTTACCCGGTGCTGACTGGCATATTCGTTTCCAGCCGCAACCTGCCCTTTATCGGGGGCGTCATCATTTATTTCTACGCCCAGTCATCATTCGTGCGCCGTTGGCACAAATTTTTTCCGATCTGGGCGCTCGGAACCGCTCTGCTGGCACAAGTTACCAATTCGACATTTTTGATCCTCGTAACACAAGCAATCTCGTCGATGCTGGTGCTGGCCTACGCTATTGAACGCGATCACGTTAAGCCGCTCAGCGCGGACTCAGTGGTGGTCAAATTTGGCGATGCGTCTTACGGCCTGTACCTCTTTCATATCACCGCCATCACTGTGTTGCTTGCGCTCTGGAATGGCTCGCACAGTTGGATCGTAACAATTGTCTCCGTCGTAATTTTTGGCTTGTCACTTGGACTCATGTTCGGCGTAGCCGAACAGCGCTTATATCGCGGAATGAAAAAACGACTGGAGCAGTTGCTCCGGCGATCGCGTCCGCTGAATCAGAGCACTCAACCGGTGTCATCAAACAACTAACGTTGTTTCAGCCCTTTCCTCCGCTTTATCGGATGCTGTTCTTTGCATCGCCTCTGACTCCGTCATGCACAGCCTGCCCTGCGTCGGTGTGCATCGGAGCGTCCCCGACGGCATTGTGGATGCCTGCCCTTCACCAAACCAGCACGCTGCAAGCGAATCCGGTCGGAAGTAGCGCCCCCTGCCACGGCTCCTTCGGCGGGTTTGGCAATCCTCCCCAACTGACGCCGTTTTGTCACCCGTGATCAGGTGTTGGTACTATTCAATTGGAACAGCCTTTGCTTGTCGGCAACCCGATCGTGTCTTCGTCGGCAGCGAGCCTGATCGCCAGCCACTTAGCCAGATGACCTATTGAACCTGCCATGCAAGCCACCGTCAGCACAGAATTCACCACGGAAGTGTTAAGCGAGAATACTCTCATCGTAGTTTTGGGCATGCACCGCAGTGGCACGAGCGTGATCACCCGCGCGATGGAGACGATGGGCGCGGAGTTCGGAGACAATCTCAACCCCCCCGCAGCCGAAATAAACGAGAAAGGATTCTTCGAAGATCTCGACATTCATGCAATCAATGTCGACGTTATGAAGGCCGCGAAGGCTGAGTGGCACAGTCTGGAGCTCGTTGAGATCAGCCGGATCGAAAAGTCGGACTTGACTGCATTGAGGACGCGAGCTATCGAAATCTTACGTGAGAAATGCCAAAGTAAGATTTTTGCACTCAAAGACCCCCGCATTTCGCGCCTGCTTCCGTTTTGGCAACCCGTCTTCGATGCGATAAGAATTCGCGTCGCTTATATCGTCGCAATCCGTAACCCTATCAGCGTGAGCCGCTCGCTCGAAAAGCGCGATCAGTTTCCTGATGAGAAGACCTATCTGCTTTGGCTTGCGCATACCGTTCCGGCCCTGCAGCAGACACGCGGATTGCTTCGCGCACTCGTCGAGTACGACAGGTTGCTCGAAGAGCCAAGCCGAGAACTCGAGCGCATTTCCAGGCAGTTAAATTTACCGCTGGATCTCGAGCGCGTGCACGAATTCGAGCAAGAATTTCTTGAAAGCCGATTGCGGCACGCGCGATTTGAGGCTCAAGACCTTGCAGTTGTATCTTCCGCTCCGCGGCAAGTCGGCGAATTGTTTAATGCGCTAGAGTTCGCGTCGATAAAAGGGAACGGGCAGCTCACTCCAACCGGTGAAACCGCACTGTCCGCCGCGCAGTCTTATCTCGACGACATCTCGCCTGTACTGCGTCACTTGGCGCGGGTCGAGCAGCGGCTGTCGCAGTTGAGCGACGAATGCAATGGCCGCGAACTGCGTGCCGAGGATCTTCAGCGTGCGCTTGAAAAAGCCGAATCGCGTGTACGGCAAGCGGAAAGCGCTATAGAGAACGTTAATAGCGAAAAATCCGAGGCTCGGGCTGCGCTGGAAGTCATGGCATCGACCATTCGGTCCCTCGAGGATACGGTGGCCACACGACTGACTTCGCTAGAAGCCACGGCCGCCACGCAACAGGCTGCCCTAGAAGCGCTGGCGGCAACCATAAGGACTCTGGAGCAGAGTGCCAGCGCACGGGACGTCGCACTGGAAGAGGCAAACCGCAAGCTAATGCAACTGTTGCAATCAAAGTCGTGGCGCATCACCGCGCCGCTCCGGGCTTTGCAACGATATATCTCGAAGTAAAAGACCGGTACCGCTCCCCTTGAGCATCAACAATGACGCAAGTCAGGCAAAAGATGCAACGTTCGAACCTGCGTAGCCAGGTTCGATTTCCATGGTAGAGGCATAGTTCTCCGCGTCAGAATCCCCCAGACGCGACCGGGTCGATTACGATACATAGGCTAGGTCGCACAAGATCGCCATACAACTGAAGGAAGGCCCTTCAGATTTTCAGCAGACGAAACCTACCGACAGTCGACGGAAAGTGCGGATGTTGTACTCGCCGGCCAGATCCATCGGTAGAATTCCTACGTGAATCTCGAAAGTTCGAACGCCGGAGAGTCAGCATGACACTTACCGTGGTTGACGAGCGTTACCAACACTACGACGAAGCGTATTTTCAGGACGGCTCCCAACGGGGGACTCAATACCGAGGCTACAAGGAGGGTGCGCGTCGCAATCGCACTTACTTTGAAGTAGCCGAGACAATAATCAAATGCTTCCGCCCCAAGCGAGTCCTTGAGATTGGTTGTGCCACCGGTATCGTTGTAAAACATTTGAATGATCTCGGCGTCGAAGCGCACGGCATCGATGTCTCACAATGGGCGATCGATAACCGGGAGCATCCCAACATCATCTTGTCCGGCGCAGAGTCAATACCATTCGACGACAACTACTTTGACGTCGTTTATTCGGTCCATTCACTTGAACATTTGCCGACCGACATTAAAGACGCCGCCTTCACCGAGATGACGAGAGTCTGCCGAACCGGAATTCAGTTCCACATGCTCCCGATTATTGGAAGTGGTCCCTATGTCGGCGATACATTCCAGCACCTGATCAATTTGCGCAGTGATCCATCGCACAACCTGTTATTTAACAAGGAGTGGTGGATTAAACAATGGTCGGCACACGGTTGGCGAGATACCGGGATGCAGATTGCTTTCGTTCACGACAGCGAACACTTCGAATTAACGCTGTGCCAATATATTCTTTCGCAGCAAAATCTGCCCGACGAGCAAATTCAGCGAGTGTTGCAACACGACATCAGCGTTGCCTATGGCCTCAATCAAGCTTTACACGGAAAGCCGCCTCCAGGCCTGGATGTACACATCGCGGCACTTTGCGACAAAGTCCGTGGACCGGCCACCCCGCCCTTTGATAAAGAGGCAACTGTCAACTATCTGGAAACAGCGGCAGTCAAACAAGTAAGAAACGAAGCTGAAAGGTTACGCGCCGCCTATGACGAGGTTCTCAAATCTACATCGTGGCGCATTACCGCGCCACTGCGGGCGTTACGCCGCTGGCTCAAGGTATAGCGCAAAGCACACTGCGCCCCATCGGCCAAGGACGTGATGGGCCGCTTGCTAAGCGGGCAGTTTGTCACGCCGCGAGTTTCGGGCTAGCGCCCGTACGGCTGCGACGGTCCGTTATTGATTTGCCGAGCTTCATCCCGGTGCGCTCAATAAACTGGAAGGTCAACGTCGATACGGCGATCACCGCAGAGAAAGTACAAAACGCCACTGCCCAAAAATTCGTCGGCGAAATTAAAGCGCTTTTACCGAGAACTGATGGCGCCATAACGATAGTCAACACGAGTCCATGCAACAGATAGATGCTGTAGCTCATATGGCCCATCCGTCTCGTTCCTCGAAGTGTTAGCAAGCCAAACAGCGATGTTCCTGAAGCGATAAACAGAAAGAAAGCGCCCATAAAAATAACGGCGCCAGTCGAGTAAGCTGTATCGGTGAATTTGAAAGCGCAGGTTGCGCTCGCCAAGGCGACGAGTGAACGAATGGGACCGTCGCCCTTCAAGTCCGGATACGTCCTAATGAACGAGGCAGCGACCATTCCAAGCAGAAATTGCGCGACGAAATATCTGTTGGGCTCACCGATGAGTCCTTCGATATTCAAGACAAGCGCGAGCGCAGCGAGCGAAATTGCGAGAGGGCTACGGGCCTTCGCGAATACCGCCAATAATGGCAATGCGAAATAGAAGATCCATTCGTAGTAGAGTGTCCACGTCTGACTGGTCACGCTCAACGACCGGGTATCGCCTAACAGCGGTTCCGGGCGCGCCACCGCCCCAAACGATAGCCATTGCACGAGTTGGCTAGCGAATTCACGAATCGGAATATGGACTTGAAAATGAGCGCGTACCAGCACGACTAAAATATAGGAAAATATCACCAACATATACAATGGCACGATTCTAAAGAACCGATTTATGTATAGCTTCGCCCAATTATTTTGCCCTCCGCTATCAATCAGACGCCCCCAGAATAAATAACCCGTAATCATAAAGAAGACCGCGACGCCGGCCTGTCCCAGCAACGAGTAGAAATGCGACGGCGGCAGCTCCCACCGGCCTGTCACTAGTGCCCAACGCTTGATCACCAAATGGTGGAACACCACAGCAACGGCAAGGATTCCGCGCAGGCCGTCTAGTGAGTCCATACGGTGGACGGAGGCCGTCGGTAGATTGTCTAAAAAGCGGAATGGGCGAGGCAGGGACAGCAGGGTGACGCATACCGTCACAATGGCGAGCATCGGCCAGATTGAGAAAAATGACATTTGGACGCTTTCCAGAAGTTCGACTACTCGACGTCATTAGCGCGGAATAGCAATAGCACGGACAGCGTCCGCAATGCGCACCTGGCGCGGCAGCGTGCGCCAGGTGGTGGATCCTGTTGGCCGCGAGTCATTCGCAACCCTGGAGCACATGGAGGAAAACTGCTTAATGGTGGTGGAAGATGACGCCGGTTCCTTGGCGCTCGAACTGGAATTCGAAGTGCCGCAAATGTGAAAGAGCCGTCTTGATCGCGGGGTGCTTCTCTTTCGGTGCAAAGAACACGAGGAAGCCGCCGCCACCCGCACCCAGAAGCTTTCCGCCGGTCGCTCCGGCTGCCATTGCAGACTCGTAACAATCGTCAATGAAACCGCTCGAAATACCCTCGGTCAGACTTTTCTTGAGCTGCCAGTTTTCGTGCAGTATTTCGCCCACCGCGTCGATATTCGATGCTGTAAGTTCCCGTCGCATGACATCAGCCAGTTCGACCATTCGATGCATCGTCCTGCGCTTGAGTTGGTCGGAGGCCATCACGTCCGATTGCTTTTGAAGGAGCGCCGATGCCGACCGGGTAATGCCCGTATAGAACATGATCAAGGACTCTTCTACCGCTTGAATCACGCCCTTCGGTGACACCACGGGTTCGATGTCGATTGTGTCGTCCGGATTGAAGCGAATGAAATTGACGCCGCCCATCGCCGAGCCGTACTGGTCCTGCTTTCCAATTGGTTCTTTAAGAATATCAATTTCGATTTCACAAGCCTCGGCGGCGAGTTCCTGCTTTGACTTGTAGACACCCAAATAGGCGTATGCGCAGTGCAGCAGTCCAACCGTAAACGCGCTCGATGAACCGAGGCCGCTTCCACGCGATGGGACGTCCGCCATCGAGGTAATCTCAAGACCGCCCTTAATTCCCAGCTTTATCAGAATGGCCTTCACGAGGCGATGCTGAACCTGCTCAACTGTCTCAACCTCTTCAGTTTGCGAATAGCTCACCCTAAGCGTGTGATCGAAGCGCTTGTTCAGTGTCAGATAGACAAACTTGTCGATCGAGGTACTCAGAACCGCACCGCCGTGCTCACGGTAGTAGCTGGGAATGTCACTCCCACCTCCCACAAAACTGAGACGTAGTGGAGTCTTCGTAATAATCATTGTTGCAATTCCTTAAGCAAAATACGGTGATCAGCGACTGCAGCACTCTCTCGTATCAAGGGCACCTCATCCTCATTTCGAGTGGTATATAGCGACTCAATTTCAGCTGCCGCCATCCCACGACGCTCGTACTCGGCAACGAATCGCCGATGACGAACATCTCCTTCGCATTCCAGGAATATTCGATGCTTTGCTATGGCTAACAGCGAAGGGCTGGTGAGTGCAGGACATCCCTCGATGATGATGACGTCACCCCTATCCGCCTCGATCTGCACGGCGTCAGGAACGCTGGTCCAGGTCATCTCGTCATATCGCGGCGTCACGATGCGCTGTCGCTCCTCGACCAGCGCAAGCAATTTACGCTCAGCTTCCGCCATGTCGTAACGACCCAATACCCCCGCACCGCGCGAATCGAGCGAGCGCAACCAGCTATCGAGCGATATGACGATGGCACGCATCCCCTTCTCTCGTAATGCGATCGACACCGTGGACGCAAAACTGGATTTTCCGGACCTCGCAGCGCCACCTATCAATACGACGTCGCCTTCCTTAATGTCGGCCACGATCGTGGCCGCGCTTTCCGAAAGAATCGGCCACTGGTCGAGAATCAGGCTCACTGCTTCGGACAGTGCGGGAACGACGAAATCGGCAGTCACCTTGTATCGGCCGTCTCGCCCGCCGTGCCCGGTGCGCACGAGAATTGAGCGAATTCCCGCTCGCCGCGCAAGCTCGAGATCAGTGGTCGTGTCACCGACCATCCATGATCCTCGTAACGCCAAGTTCAGTTCGGCCTTCGCGCGATCGATCAAGCCGGTGGCAGGCTTGCGACAATCGCATACGCGCTTCAGCTCGGCAACCTCGCCCGGGAATCCACCATCGGGGTGGTGCGGACAATAATACAGACTGTCGACAAACGCACCCTTTGCACCGAGCAACGTATCCAGACGCGCATGAATGCCTGCCAACTCCTCTTCCGTGCAGTCGCCGCGCGCCACAACCGGTTGATTAGTAACCACAACGGTACGATACGAGGATTGGTTAAGCCTCCTTACCGCCCCTTCGACCCCTGGGAGCAATACGAGGTCGTCGGCGCGAGAAACACGGTTGCGCTCTTCGTTCAACACGCCGTCCCGATCCAGAAAAATCGCCGGCACGGCCTCCCTTAGCGACATCCGTGCAACACGACCACTTGCGAAATCCTTTCGAACCTTGGCGATTCGATCAGGCGTCCCGGCATCCTTAATATATTCAGGACTCTTGTATGCAAGGATCTTCTGTCCGCGCGCCAACATTCGGGCAAAAACGTGCTTGCCGAAATCGGGCTTATCGGGCAAGCCATCCAGTCCAGCCAGAGCGTCCCGTTGCAGGACGTACAAGCCGGCGTTGACAAGATTGGGCAGATCTACGCCTTCAGCGTGAGGATAGGGCATGAACGCGCGAACGTAGCCGTCTCCATCCACCGTCACGATATCTGAATCGTACGGATGGTCATTGGGATGCAGAAAGAGAGTCGCAGCAGCATTGGCCTTCTGATGCGCAGCGACCAGGCGATCCAGGTCCACATCCAGCACCGTATCACCGTACATAACGATAAACGCGGGATCGAGAAGCTGCTGCGCGTCGAGCACGGCGCCTGCTGTTCCTCTGGCATTATGCTCGGTGACGCAACGCACGCTCAGCCCCCAACGCTCGCCGTCACCGCAATACTGGCTGATTTCTTCCGCGCCGTAGCCCGTGAGAATAAGGACGTCTCGGCACGTCTGGGTAGCAGCAATCAATTCGAGTTGCCTGCCAAGCAGCGGTTCACCACAAACGTCGACCAAAGGCTTCGGCAAATCGCCAGTGATTAGCTTGAGACGGGTGCCCCTGCCGCCTGCGAGAATTATGACTTGCATAGTGTCAAACCAACCCGCGCTCTTCAATCAACTCGTCAATCGCACGGCGCACCGCTGCTTCCGAACCGCCGGACGGACGCCAGCCGAGCTTCGCCAGCTTCTCGACCGAGTAGCTGAAGCGAGGCACATCGCCGACCCACCCACGATCACCCCCGGTGTATCGCAACCGCGCGTTCGTCTTCGATGCTTCGACGATGGAACTGGCAATGAAGGAGACTTTAGCGCCGTCGTCCTCGGGCCCGATGTTATAGAGAGCCCGCCGTTCGTTGGCCGATTGCCAGATGAATATCATCGCATTCACAAGATCAGCGACGTGGAGATACGGCTTCTTTTGCTCGCCATCGCCCAACACTTCCAGCTCTTGCCGATTGATCAGAAGTTTGTCGATCAAGTCGCGAATGACGCCGTGCGTACCGCGGCTGCCAACAACGTTAGGAAAACGGAAAATCCACGCACGCTCCAAGAACGATTCGGCCGCGGCACTGATGATCGCTTCACCGGCCAGCTTCATCGCGCCATACGCGGAGATCGGAAGCAACGGACCGAGCGTCTCGACAAGACGCTCCGGGGTCTCGCCATACACGGCTGACGTCGAGGCGAACGCAAGCTGACGCATGCCAAACTTTCTGGCGATCGCGAGAGTCTCAAACGTGGTCATGAAAGTATCGCGCAAGTCGATTTCCGGATCCGCCACGCCCGCTGCGATATCCGAATTTGCAGCAAGATGCCATACTGTATCGACGCGTTCTTCGGCGGCAAATACGGGGTGCAGCACGGCTTCGACAGCTGCCCTGTCCGTAATATCGAGTTCGAAGAAGCGGAAGTTTTCATTCTGGAATGCAAGCTCGAGGTTCGCTTTCGTGCCCCGCACAAGGTTGTCGGTACCGATTACGCGATGTCCGAGCGAAAGCAAGCGGTCCACCAGATGACTACCGATAAAACCCGCTGCACCAGTTACATAAATCAGCATGAATGTCGTCTCCAACGCCGCTAAGACAGCGGCCTAATTACACATGGCTTTGGTGGGCGCCGCGCCGAGACAAAATTGCGCGGCCGCCCGGCCCTAAACCTCAAGTACCAGGAAGGCGGAAGCCCCGAGCACGCCTTCTAAAACTTCACCGTTCCGATAGATGACCTGTCCTTCATGTACTGCTGGCGTGCATGTTGCGCAAGGATATGCATCAGGCTTTGGTGGACGTCTTCGACGATGCCGTAATTATCAGCCTTCACCCAGAGATTGACGTCAGCGAGCTGCGCCGCTTCACCACCCGAGAACCCGGTCATCGCAATCGACTTCATGCCCAGCTCCCGGGCCCGACGCAATGCTTCGAGAATGTTCGGAGAGCTACCGGACGAGCTGATAGCGATCAGCAGATCCCCCTCCTTTCCGTGACTTTCCAGCTGGAACGAGAAAATCTGGTCGTACGCGAAGTCGTTCGCGATAGCGGTAATCAACTCAACTGTGGACGCAAGGCTGTAGACATTCGGCTTTACGGTCGTGCCGTTGCGAATCCCCTTCAAGCAGTCACACGTCAGATGATTGGAGATAGCAGCAGACCCGCCGTTTCCGCACGCAAATACGGTGCCGTTACGCTCGATGACGTCCTTCAGAAGTGCAGCAGCCCGCGTGATTTCAGTTCGATCCACGGACGCCGTAGCCTTTGCGATTCCAGCGAAGTAGTCTTCGCTGAACTTACCGCAGTCCTCGTAGTAAGCGCTCGGAAATATGTTCATTTCCCAATCTCATAAAAAATTGTTAATACAACGTGTAGCCGCTCAAGCTTGGCGCGTGGCGTACCAGCGCTCGTCCTTGAGTGATCGAACCTCGACAGGTGCTGCCTCTCGTATGACCTTCGTATACCCGATGATCATCTCTTCGAACCCAGGCAAACTCTCGAGAACAGCTTTACTTCTTGAGCGAAGCCGGTCTCGAAGCTCGTTGTTGGTTGCCAACGCGGATACGAGTTTCGAAAGCTGCTTCACGTCACCGGCGTCATAGAAAAGTGCATTGACGTCCTCCTTGACCTGCTCGGGAATGCCAAAAACCGGTGTGGTAATGATAGGCAGACCGCAAGCCATTGCCTCCACGAGTACGCGCGGCGCACTTTCGATATGGGAACTACAGACGTAAATATCCGCGGCACTGTAGTAGACGAAAGGATCCTCCACTGGGCCAGTCAATGTTACCCGCTCCCGAACCGCGGCCGGCAGCGCGGATATCACCTTTTCTATCTCATCGAAATAGGCGGCCTCTCCCGATTTGCCCGCCAAAAATACACGAACGCGTTGCTGAACTTGCGAAGACATAAGGGCGAATGCCTGGGCAAGATCGAGTTGTCCTTTTCGGTGGCAGATGGTACCGACGACCACTACGACGATATCGTCTTCGTTGACATCGAGTTTGGACCGAGCCTCCTCGCGTGACCAGCGCCCTGTTTCCTCGGCAAGGCGTTGCGGTGGAATGCCGTAGCGGATCACCTGCAGGTTCCCACGCGTCTCGACATCGCGCCAGGCGCGGCGGGTGGCCTCTGCAACGTAGAGCACCCGATAGGCCTGAGCGAAGGCGCCATAAGCAACCCTCCGCGCTGCCAGCGGGAGGTAGTCAAAGTACGTATTCCACGGCTCGCTTTCGTGCTGGCACCAGATTGATGGGATGCCGGCCGCGGTTGCGCCAGCGATAGCCCAAAACGTCACGAGCGTATTGGCCAGAACGACGTCCGCACCGAGATGTTTGAAAACGCTGCCGACCGTCTCGAGCGTCGCCGATACAGCATACTCATCGTTCATGACGGATGGATCGTTCAGCACATGGACTTTGAAGCCCGCACTTTCGAAATCGGCACGCAATGGGCCATCCCACGGCGATACGATTGTGGCCTTCACGCTGCCGTGATCGACTAGGCCCTTGACAAGATCGAACAGGAAGATCGGGGCACCCTCAAAGTTCAGGTTGTGCGTCACGAACACCACGTGCACCGGTCCATCGCGACGGGTCTGGGAATGAATCGCGCCGGGTTCGAACCACTCGTTTTCGAGAGAAAGATTGCGGTTGTACCAGCGATCGTTCCATTGGCCGTATTTACGACGAAACGCCGTGATCTCGAGAGGATTATCTTTCGACCCTCTCGACTTGCCTTCGAAGTGGAATAGTTCGGCCTGCGGCGCGTACACACAGTTCCATCCCGCCTGCACAAGACGATAGCAATAATCAACGTCATTGTAGGCAACGGCAAAGTTGGTCTCGTCGAATCCGCCGATGTCGAGGAACAGTTTCCGCGGCGTGACAAGGCAAGCAGCCGTAACGGCTGAATATTCGCGAGCGGTACGAATGAAGCCCAGATAACCCCAGTCGTGCGACGGCTTGCATCTGAAAGCGTGTCCGACCATACCTTCGTTATAACCGTGAACGATACCGGCGTGCTGGATCGTACGGTCCTCGAAATACAGTCGCGCACCGACAGCGCCCACCTTTTCCATCTGCGCGTAGCCCATCATCGCACTGAGCCAGATATCGCTGATCACCTCAGTGTCGTTATTGAGGAACAACACGTATTCGCCGCGAGCATGCGTGACCGCTTCGTTCATTAATGCCGAGAAACTGAAGCGGCCTCCTTTACTAGGAATACGAACGACTTCATGCCGCGGTCGATCTTTCAGCGACTTAAGATATTCGATTGTCCTTGGATCGTCGCTGTCGTTATCGACCACCAGCACGTCGAAATTACGGTAACGAGTCCGTGCGAGCGAATCGACACACGTTTTAATAAACGAGAACTGGTTTTTAGTCGGAATGACGATCGAAACAGACGGCCCGTCATGCGGGAAGTCGATCTCGAACATCCCGACCTTGGCTGCCTTCGCCCAGTCCGGCTGGACGACACGAGCGTCTTTCAAGCCTCGTCGTCCGACGGCCTCTTCTACCGCCTTGCGCCCCGCTTCGAAGCTCTCAGGTTTCGCGTCTCCCGATG
This sequence comes from Burkholderia sp. GAS332, assembly GCA_900142905.1. Lineage (NCBI taxonomy): Bacteria > Pseudomonadati > Pseudomonadota > Betaproteobacteria > Burkholderiales > Burkholderiaceae > Burkholderia > Burkholderia sp. GAS332. The sequence goes on from FSRV01000001.1 coordinate 4,232,033, forward strand.
CCGCCGTCGAACCGGGAACCACTCGCCAGTTGTACAGAATCTTTGGCACATGACCCACGTGGCGCGCCCGTTCGACTGCACGCAACGCAAAATCGAAGTCTTGCGATCCGTCAAAAGGCTTGCGGAAGCCGCCGATTTCCCTGAACAACGACCTCCGTACCGTGAAAATATGACCCAAATACATATACGACAGCAGTAACACTGGCGACCAGTCCGGTTTGAACTGCGGCGCGAAGTGCCTCCCGGCAAGGTCCACCTTGTCGTCGTCGCTGTAGACAATGTCCGCGTCTGCGTGGTCGGCATAGTAAAGCGCAATCTCCGCGAGACAGTCAGGCGTAATCAGGTCGTCGTGATCGACAAATGCGATCACTTCGCCTGCTGCGATTTCCACAGCGGCATTGGTCGCAACGCTTATTCCCCCATTTTTTTCCAGGTGCACGACCTTGATTCGACTATCAAGCGACTGTGCACGCTCCAGCATCGCAGCTACATGCGGCGACGGACTGCCATCGTTGGCAATACACCATTCCCAGTCCGTGTAGATTTGGCCCGCCACGGCGCGCTCAAGAAGCCCGAACAGTTTGGGATCGGTGTTGTAGACGGGCGTGATGATCGAGATTTTTGGCAGCTTGCCAGCTCTTTGAGCCAGCGCATGCCTTAACTCGTCAACATCAACCTCGCTTAGGACATTCACCGCTCGCCAGGAAGCATAAGGCTCCAACCTTCCGGTACTCCCCAATTGGCCGATCGGAGCATCGCCGTCGGGTAACGCCTTTAACCACGTGCTCAAGTGTGAAGGTAGTTCTGCTTTGGATCGCGCAGAGAGATCGCCGGACGCATACATGCCAACCTGCGTGCCAGGAGTTCGCCCCTCCCGTCGACCATGGAGGAGATAATGCACGAGCGGGTTGACGCCAAGCGCCCGGACATCGGCGTTGCGCATCAAATACCATTTGGTATCGAACGTCGCGCTCGGGTTGCGCCCCTCAGTTGCGCCGTACATCAGGTAATGCAGAAGGGGGTCGACTTTGCTCGTACGCACATCGGGGTAGTGCGTAAGGTACCAGGTGGCATCGAAGAACGATGCAAGTTCCAGCTTCGGATCGTGCCTGAGCCGATGCGCCAGGAACCGAGCTCTGACGTGACGCTTTAAGAGCGCGCTCTTGCGTTGCAGCGTCGCCGCCCCTACGTCGTGTGAGGGGCGCGCAGTAGGCCGTAATTGGCGAAAGATTGAGCGCATCATCGATATTACCGTAAAAATATTTGTGTCCAGAACGCGAACGCGTCCGCATAACGGATCGTTCCCGGGCGGGATCCTTCCCGCGAGCGGCTTCCAACTGTTCCAATTGTCGCAAGCGGCGTGGCTTGCAGCGCGCTCGATGTTCGTGAGAATACACTGCTGGCCTTGCGGCAGGCTTGGGCATATTCCTCACCGTTGATCGAAACCGGTAAGCATTGCTCGACATTGACATACAACCGGAAACTGTTGCCGCCCTCAGTTCAGGTGTACGTCGCGGGCCATACGGCTATCCATATACCGGAACCGCATGCTCATCCCAACTGTTGGGTCGGCCTACTTAATACCCGCATTTTGTAGCGCACGACGACGCCCAACAATGCTTGACATTAACCCAGCGACGCTGTTTATCGAACCCGCTATGCCGACCACTAGAGCGCTACCGCCGGCGCGATCATCAGCTAAATTTCGCGCAAAGATAGCGCCCGGCCAGGGATATGCGTTGCCTTAGTCCAGAAGCGTAACGCGAGGCGGCCAAGCGAGACTGAAATCCTCATACTCCAAACTCAAGTTAGGGCTATAACAAGGATCCTTCGCTAGCAGCTGTCCCCAGCGCTTACGCATGTAGTCCATTTCCGACAGGAAACGAGCCCGCTTTAAGGGGTCATCCTCGTAACCGCGTGTCGCCGACTCATAGTGATAGAGCTCGGCATACGGTGTGCAAACATTCCTATAGCCGGCCTCAGCAACACGCAAGCAAAAATCGACATCATTGAAAGCAACTGTCAAATCCTTTTCGTTCAACCCTTTGACCTCCTGGAAAACGGATCTACGCACAATCAGGCACGCCGCGGTGACCGCCGAAAATGCGGAAATGAGAGCAGTTCTCTCAAAATAGTTGGCATACGGTGGCCGCACATATTTATTGGCGTGGCCGGCGACCCCACCAATTCCTAGCACGATACCTCCGTGCTGCAGCCTGTCGTCCGGATAAAGTAATCTCGCACCCACAGCGCCCACCGACGGCTGCAGGGCCAGACGTACCATTTCCGACAGCCAGTCGGGCGAAATGACTTCGATGTCGTTATTGACGAGACCGAGAAGCTCACCCTTGGCCTGCAAAGCAGCCTGGTTGTTGAGCGCGGAATAATTGAAGGGCCGATCATCACGACACACCCGAATGCGTGCATCAGTGCTCAACGAAGTGAAATACTGAAGCACTTCCGGGTCGTCTGAGCCGTTGTCGACAATCAAGATCTCATAGTTTGGATAAGTCGTTCTATCGACAATGCTTTCTATGCAGCGGCGAATGAGGTCGAGCCCGTTGCGCGTCGGAATGATTAGACTGACAAGCGGCAGCGTGGCGGGCAACCCGTAAAACGCCCTGTAGCCGTTGCCCACCCACTCTACCCGGCACACTACGTCCTGCCGCGTGAAATGTTCGTTGAGCGCGCGTTCACCGGCTACTGCAGCATACGGTTTGACGGCAACATTCTTAGCGGTGCTCTCTGAATGCGCGCGCCAGTGGTACAAGACGTGCGGAATATGACGCACTGCTTTGCTACCAGCGCGCTCGACACATCGCAGCACCAGATCGTAATCTTGCGACCCTTCCAGTCCCACCCGGAAACCGCCGATGGCCTCGACCAGCTCGCGTTTAAATACGCCCAAATGGCAAAACATATTCTGCGAGTAAAACAAATCCAGATTCCAGTCGCATTTAAAATACGGATCGTAGCGGCGGCCGGAAGCATCGATCTTGTCTTCGTCACTATAAAAGAGACTCGCTTCTGGATTCGCAATGATCGCTTTAGCCACGCAATACAGCGCGTGTTCCGGCAATAGATCGTCGTGATCAAGCAAAGCGATCCAGTCGCCATCGGAGACACCAAGTGCGCTGTTCGAAGCAGCCGAAATGTGGCCGTTCTGTTCCCGGAAAACGACCTTGATACGTGAGTCCTTCTGACGATATTCCTCGAGAATTGACCGCGTCGTCAGGTCGGATGACAGGTCATCCGCAATGCAAAGCTCCCAGTGAGGATAAAGTTGCATCCGTACCGACTCTATCGCCTCCTTCAGCCACTCCGCTTTTGGGTTATAGGTCGGCATGATCACCGAAATCAGCGGTTGACTGGGCATCGCCGCGATCCGCTCGCGAATAGCTTCGCGCTCCTGATCGCCCATCAGATCATAGGTCTGAATCCAGCGGTCATAATCGTTCTGCCGCGCAGAAGCAGCGCCTGCCCGCCCTGCCAAGCGGCTGCGCAATCCCGAAAGACCTTCTTTAGAATACAGTTCAGTTGCCTTCCGAACGGCAGCCTTCAGGCCTCCGTTCGCCCGAACTGAGCGCATACCCACACTCGCCACGTGTCGCACGCGTAACATCTGCGTGACGGACCGTCGCAAAGGCGCCGTCAAACGCCAACTGGTCGAACTAACAAGCGCATTGATGTCGCCTTGAAGCCGCAACATGCGCACATCGCGGCGAACAACATCGTTACGCAATCCGGCAATCTGATGTTCGTATCGATCAAAAGCCTGCCGGTCATCGGCCAGTTCTGCCCGTAGACCATTGGCTTCGCTTTCGTATCGCTGGACGGCCTGCTGCAGACCGGCTAACTGGCGTTCATATTGCTCGACCTCGCTCGTAAGTGCCGCAATTTGCTGCTCTCGCGCCCCGATCTGATCATTCAGCACGGCTACGCTCGCCCTCAATGCCTTCGTTTCTTCCCACTGCTTTTCCCACTGCGCCGCCGACGCACTCTCGACGATGGACCACTTGTTCGCACTCTGGTCCGGTGTGATGCGGTCGATAGTCATCTGCTGCATGGCGGCCGAACCTCCCGCCACTATTTCTTCGCAACCGGCAATGACACGAGGACCAAGAATGTTTTGCGCTGCCGGCATCTTGCGGACGATACATACGGAATTGACAAATTCGACCGAGTGTATCGACGCCGATATGTCGACATGGGGCTCGCAGTCGTAATGCTCATAGAACCCACGCAGCAGATCCGCGCCGGTTTTACTAACACCCCAGTGCTCACGATTGACTATATCGGCCAACGCCTTGAAAAAGGCCATCGACGAATGCGGATAATGTAGTCCGCCATCGAATTCCTGCCAGTAACTGCAATGAAGATCTTCCGCGATAAAGATCCCACCATCAATAAGCTTGGGAAAATAAAGCAGGAAAGATTTAATGATATCGCCGGATCGATGCGACCCATCATCGATCACAATGTGAAGAGATTCCGCGTGCCTGGCGATTTCCCGCTCCACCTCCGGCTGGTTCGCATCGCCGATCACCACGACAATGCGCGGGTCAGCATATTCGAGGCGGGCGCAATCCGTGTTTATGTCACAACCGATTATCCTGTTATGGGCTTTAAGAAATTCCGCCCATATTTCAAGCGACCCCCCATTCTGAATTCCGATTTCCAGCAGATTAACCGGCGAGTCGCGAAACTCCCTGAGCAGCCGCTCATACTCGGATAGATAAATTGACCATTTATCCGACACTTTCCCATGGTGCAGCTCATAGAGTTCTTTCAACGTCTTCATCGCATGGGGTCCCGGTTAACTGGAAACAGGTTGTGACAATTACAGAATCTTGACTAAGGGGTGTTGCTCCCTGATCTGAACAGCATTCGACAGAACAGAACCCCGATCTGCAACTATCGGCAGATCGATGAGCATCCGGCGCGCGATTCGCGCAATTCGAGCACACGCCAGATGCTCCGCCACTCACACGGATGATTCGTATGCAGAGACCACTTCCTCGACGGGACCAAACGCCCGAACCCTACCGCGCTCCATCCAGAGAGCCTTGTTGCACACTTTGCGAATCTCGCTATTGGAATGCATAGCGAGCACCACGATCTCCGCGCGACTGTGCAAGTCTGCGAGGCGCTGCTCTGCCTTGTGCATAAACGATGCGTCACCGACACCCATCACTTCGTCCAGAAGGAGAATCTCGGCATCAACTGCCGTCGAGACAGCGAAAGCTAAGCGGACCCGCATACCGCTCGAATACGTCCGCAACGGGAGATCAAGATAGTCGCCGAGCTCACTGAATTCACCGATTGACTGCTGCTTGGCACGAATTTCGGCGTCGGTCATGCCGAGCAACAGACCTCTCAAACGAATATTCTGAATGCCCGACGAGTTCTCATCCATGCCCAACCCGATGTCGAGCAGCGTCACGATCTTTCCTTCGCTCACGACATCCCCGGCGGTAGGAGCATAGATGCCCGCCATCGTTCGCAGTAACGTGGACTTGCCCGCGCCGTTTTGACCGATCAGGCCGATCCGGTCACCGCTCTCGAAGCGGAGGTCAATGTTGTCAAGCGCACGAACGACAACCACCCCATCACTACCTTCCGCAATGGTGTTGCGACGGCCCATGCTCATGACTTTCTTCTTCAGCGAACGACCCTGTACGTCAAAAATGGGTAAGTCGAGCGTTGCGCCCTTAAGTTCGATGTATGCCATGTTGATCTCTTAAACCCAGTACGGAATGCGCTTCAAAAAACGACCTGTCAATGCAAGTGCGAATAGCCAGCCCAACACGCACATTGCGATCGTGACGACCCATGTCGTCGCGCTGGGCATTTGTCCTACCAGCGGAGCGCGTACCAGTTCGATGAGATATGCCAGCGGATTCCACTCAACGATGAACGAAAAGCGATTCAATGCGTTCGGCCTATAAATAACCGGAGTCACATAGAACGCGATCTGCATCAGGGCTGCAACCATTTGCGGCAAGTCACGAAAACGCGCGGACAGAAGGCCTGCAACCATCGCGATCCACAGCGCGTTGCACATGTAGAGCACCAAGGCGGGAATGAACACCGGCAGTGTTTCCCAGCTCTTCACGCCGAAAATCACCAGCAGCAACACGATGATCAGAAAGTTATGTCCAAGGATGACGAGGTTGCGCCAAAGCACTTGCAGCATAAAAATCAGCTTCGGCGTCGATGCCTGGCGTATATATTGACCGCTGTTGATGTACGCGGTGCTCCCCTCAGTCACGATCTGTGAGAAGGTCCCCCACATGACAAGACTGATCGCCAGAAACGGAAGATAGTCGCTCATTTTCTGTCCGAAAAGCGTGCCATAAACGACTCCGATCGAGCCAACGAGCACGCCCATGCTAACAGTGAGCCAGAACGGCCCTAGCCGCGAACGGGCATAGCGCTGCCTGACCTCAAGCCACCCAAGCAACATCCAGAGACGCCAGGAGGCAATACTTTGCTTTAGATCTTTGAGAATTAAATTAAACATGTGGGCTTTTAGCCTTCAGTTGAAGATGGTGCAGCGATCGTTCGTCGTCGCGGCCGTGGTGCGTCACCGTTGCTCAAGCCGGCCCATTCGACCGATCAACCCGTGCCAGATACCTATAAAAGCCATGCGTAGATGCTCGAGCCGCGGCTGCAGGAACAATCCATAGATAGCCAAACGAAACGGAAACTTGATCAGCTCAGTCGATTTCCAGCTCCACGGAACGTAATCGCGCTTGATCAGGGAGACCGCGTTACGAAACAAGTAGTAGTGGCGAAGCGGACTATGGGACGGATAGGGTCGGCCAAAAATACGCACGGGCTCCCCGCCTAGTTCGTGAGCAAGCCGTACAGTCGGCGCGCCCAACAGTTCATAGCCCTTGGCACGCGCACGCACGCACCATTCGAGATCGACAAAGTCGATGAATAAGTCATCCTCCATTGGACCGATCTCTCTCCAGGCAGCGAGGTTAATGCATGAGCCCGAAGTAATCAGGAAGTCCACAGACAACGGCCGCGTACCGACGGGCTCAACGCGCCGCAGCCTGAGATAGCCAAAGCGCACGAACGGCGCGACACCACCGAGACGCAAATCCTCGTACGCCGGACCGATCAATGCGACCTTGGCGTGCTGGCTTAGCGCTGTCGCCAAGGCGATTGGCAACGCTCCAAGCAGATGCGACGACGGCTCGCTATCCTGATCGAATACGAGTGCGTAGCGGCAGCCAGCCCTCAGGAGCAACTCGACGCCTTGATTGATCGCAGTCGCAATGCCACGGTTACTTCCGTTCGGAACATAAACGACACGCTCATCGAGCCCCAGCTCCCCGGAAGTGCACACCTGCTCCGTATTGTCGACGACGATACAAGGCCCCGCTTCGGCGAGACGGTTCGCCCTTCGCACGCAGGCGGCGTCGGGCCGATAAAAGACGACAACAATTCCAGTTGACGTGTTTTCAGGCGGCCAATCCCGGCTGACTGAACTCATAAAAGCGCGGATGGGCTGCCAGGCTGCGCATGCAGCAAAAACAGCGTCATGTATAGACCGACGTTATGCATGTTGCTCGGCCATGCAAAGCCGCAACGCCTCATCCCAAGTAGGCAAACACAAACCAAACGTTTCGGACAATTTACGATGGGAGAGTCGCGAATTCACGGGACGCTTAGCAGGCACAGGATATTCGCTCGCTGGAATCGGTAAAACCTTGGGCGCCTTATCGCCCATGGCCGTATCCAGAATCGCTCTGGCAAATCCGCACCACGAGGTTTCGCCGCTCGACGTCAAATGATAGATTCCCGTGCGCTCGCGCCACCAGTCCATGCTACTAGCCGCTACGCCTTGTGCCACAAGATGTGCCGTCGAGGTTGCAATCGTGTTGCTCCATGTAGGCGCGCCAAACTGGTCGGCAACCACCTTCAACTCCGGACGGTCGGCGCCCAGGCGCAGCATCGTCAGCAAGAAATTCTTGCCGCGCATGCCGTACACCCAACTCGTCCGAATGATCAAATGATTCGCGCCGGTCGCGGCAATAGCCTGCTCGCCGGCGAGCTTGGTGCGTCCATACACATTCTGCGGATCGGTGGGATCGTCTTCGACGTAGGCGCCATCTTTCTCGCCATTGAACACGTAATCGGTCGAATAGTGAATCAGCGTTGCGCCGAGCTTTTCCGCCTCCTCAGCCAGCACGCCTGGCGCCTCGCCATTGATGCGCATGGCGAGGTCAAACTCCTCTTCGGCCTTGTCGACCGCAGTGTAGGCCGCGGGATTGACGATCAGCGCCGGCCGCACGTCACGAACGACGGCGCGCACCTGGTCCAGATTGGACAGATCCAGCGTGGCGCGGTCGACCGCGACCACGTTGCCGAGCCCTTGCAGCGTACGCGCGAGTTCGAAGCCAACCTGGCCATTTACACCGGTGACGAGAATCGTCCGCCTGGCATCATGTGCACTCATGCGGCCCTCCCTTAGGCGTAGACTTCAGCATCGGCAAGACGCTTGCCCGCCGCGTCTTTCGCGGCCAGCAACGGCTCGAAGTCGATCGGCCACTCAATGCCCACCGCAGGATCGTTCCAGACGATGCTGCGCTCGTACTCCGGGAACCAGTAGTCGGTGGTTTTGTAGAGGAACTGCGCCGATTCCGACAACACGACGAAGCCGTGAGCGAAACCAGGCGGCACCCACAACTGCCGATGGTTCTCAACCGACAGCGTCACGCCCACCCACTTGCCGAAATTCGGCGAACTCTTGCGGATGTCGACAGCCACGTCGAACACTTCACCTTCAACCACGCGCACGAGCTTGCCCTGGGCGTTCTGGATCTGGTAATGCAAGCCGCGCAGCACGCCTTTCGCGGAGCGCGAATGGTTGTCCTGCACGAACTCGACGCCAGGCTCGACCTGCTCGGCAAACTCGAGCGCATTGAAGCTTTCGAAGAAAAAGCCCCGTGCGTCGCCGAACACTTTCGGCTCGATGATTTTGACTTCAGGCAGCGCCGTAGCGGTTACTTGGATGGCCATGCAACTTGGTCCGTAAGAAGGTTTTGCAGATACTTGCCGTACGCGTTCTTCGCCAGCGGTTTGGCGAGCGCAAGCAGTTGCTCGCCGTCGATCCACGCCTGCCGGTACGCGATCTCTTCCGGACACGCGACCACCAGGCCCTGGCGCTTTTGCAGCGTCGCGATAAACGTAGCCGCTTCGATCAGCGAATCGTGCGTACCCGTGTCGAGCCACGCATAGCCACGGCCCATGATCTCGACATTGAGCGCGGCGTTGGCCAGATAACGCGAGTTGACGTCGGTGATTTCGAGCTCGCCACGCGGCGACGGCTTGATGTCCGCCGCGATATCGCAGACCTGCTTGTCGTAGAAGTACAAGCCGGTTACAGCGTAGTTCGAGCGCGGCTTGACCGGCTTCTCTTCGATCGACAGCGCGCGGAACTGCTTGTCGAATTCGACGACGCCGTAACGCTCAGGATCGTGCACGTGATAAGCGAAGACGGTCGCGCCTTCGTCTTTCTCATTTGCACGCTCCAGCTGCTTCGCGAGATCGTGGCCGTAGAAGATGTTGTCGCCAAGAATCAGCGCCGACGGATCGTTGCCCACAAAATCGCGGCCGATGATGAACGCCTGCGCGAGACCGTCCGGCGAAGGCTGAACCGCGTACTGAATGTTCATGCCCCACTGGCTGCCGTCGCCCAGCATCGCCTCGAAACGCGGCGTGTCCTGCGGCGTGGAGATGATCAGGACGTCACGAATACCCGCCACCATCAGCGTGGACAGCGGGTAGTAGATCATCGGTTTGTCGTAGACCGGCAGCAACTGCTTGGAGACGACGTGCGTAATCGGATACAGGCGCGTGCCCGATCCACCCGCGAGAATAATGCCTTTGCGCGCCATTGCCGTGCCCTTACGCGCGCTGCGCGTAGTTGGTCTCCACCCACTTCCGATACTCGCCCGAAGCGACTTCGTCAGACCACGCCTGATTGTCCAGATACCACTGAACCGTCTTCGCGAGGCCTGTTTCGAACGTCTCAGCCGGCTTCCAGCCGAGCTCGCGCTCGAGCTTGCGAGCGTCGATCGCATAACGGCGGTCGTGGCCCGGACGATCCTTCACGTAGGTGATCTGGTCGCGGTACGAGGCACCCGCCTTCGGACGCAATTGATCGAGCAGGTCGCACAGCGTATGCACGACGTCGAGGTTCTTCTTTTCGTTCCAGCCGCCGATGTTGTACGTTTCGCCCGGCGTGCCGCGCGCGAGCACTTCGCGGATCGCGCTGCAATGGTCGCCGACATACAACCAGTCGCGCACGTTCTGACCGTCGCCGTAAACCGGCAGCGCCTTGCCGGCGAGCCCGTTGGCGATCATCAGTGGAATCAGCTTCTCGGGGAACTGGTACGGGCCGTAGTTGTTCGAGCAGTTCGTGGTGAGCACCGGCAGGCCATACGTATGATGGTAGGCGCGCACCAGATGGTCGGAACCCGCCTTGGTGGCCGAATAGGGGCTATTCGGCGCGTACGGCGTGGTTTCGGAGAATTGCGGATCGGTGGCGGACAGCGAGCCGAACACTTCGTCGGTCGAGACGTGCAGGAAACGGAACGCTGCCTTGTCGGCCTCGCCGAGCGCATTCCAGTACTGACGGGTGGCTTCGAGCAACGTGAAGGTGCCGACCACGTTGGTCTGCACGAAATCAGCCGGGCCGTGAATCGAACGATCCACATGGCTCTCTGCGGCGAAGTGCAGCACGGCACGCGGCTTGTGCTCGGCGAAAAGCGCGTCGAGCGCGGCGCGATCGCAGATATCGGCACGTACGAAGACGTGCTTGGGGTTGGCTTGTTGCGACTTGAGCGTGCCCAGATTGCCGGCGTAGGTCAGCTTATCGACATTCAGCACCGCTTCGTCCGACGCATCGAGCCAGTCGAGCACGAAATTGGCGCCGATAAAGCCGGCACCGCCCGTTACCAGGATCATGAAATTCCCTTCTAGATGTTGGTTGCAGATCGGAATCAGCTCGCCGACCTGCGCACCCCGCGTTGTGGTGTCCGATTCTTGTCAACGCTTGCCGCCACCCCTCGCACCGCGGGCAGGCGCTCAAACGCCAATCTTATGAAACCACGATTATAAAGCCGCCCGGTGCAAAAACTAGCAACCTAACAACTTGAAACAGCTTGACAAGTTTCGTTTCCACTGCGCATCAAGGGAATGATTTGACACGGCGCTACAGCACAAGATAGCGACAAATGGCCGCAGATGCCGCCGGTTCCGCGAATTAAGCCGGCAACATCCAGCGCAGCGTATCCATGAACGGAATCGCCTCGACCTTCGGCACCAGCGAGCGCAGCTTGGCCGGCGACCCGGCCAGCATCTTCACGTCGGTTTGTCGGACGAAAGCAGGATTGATCCGGATCTCGAGCTCATGCCCGGTCAGATCGCTGGCCGCCGACAGAATGTCCCGCAGTGTGTACGGCGTGCCGGTACAGACATTGACCGTTTCAGCAGCGGCCTCTGAGTCGAGCAAAGCCTCATACGCGCTCGCCACGTAGCGCACGTCCGAGAAATCACGCGCCACGTCGATATTGCCGAGCTCGATAGCCGGTTCGCGACGCGCGAAATGCTCGACGATCTTCGGCACGAGGAAATTCGACGCCTGGCCGCGGCCGGTGTAGTTAAACGGCCGTACGATCAGGATGGGCAGCCGGTCGAACCAGGTCCGCACCATCGTTTCCATGGCCGCCTTGCTGGCGGCATAGTGGTTCACCGGCGTGACCGGGAAGGTTTCGTCGATGGCGTCGCTCGTGACATTGCCGTACACATTCGCGCTGCTCGCGATCAACAGCTTGCGCGGCGTATGGCCGACGGCCGCACAGGCCTCCAGCAGATTCAGCGTGCCGATCACGTTGACGCGGTAAAAGTCGAGCGGATCGTTGTGGCCCACGAAGCTGATCGCGGCCAGATGCACAATGTAGTCGGGCCGCGCGGCTTCGATCACGCGCCGGCATGCGTCAGGCGACGTAATGTCGAGCCTGAGGCGCGTCGGCGTTTCAGGCTCGTTGCGCCCGGCCATCGTTTCGATCACGGTATGGCCGCGACCGAGCAGGTTGTCGACCAGATAGCGGCCCGTGAAGCCGCTCGCCCCGGTAACGAGGGTGCGAATAGGTTGCTTCGCATCAGCAGACGACATGCTTTCTCCGTTCACGAGGGTCATCCTGTTGTAGTGCAATATCGCGCGCGCCGGTGGCGGTGCCCCTGGCAGCACGCCCCGGCAGTGCCCGTTGCTGGCGATTCCTGACGGTGCATGCCGCGATATCCGTGCTTCAAACCAGCTATTATGTCACGCTAGCTTGTTGCACCGCCCAACGCAGCACGCCTTGTTCGTAACCGCGTGCATCGAACTGCACCGACTTCTCGATGACATCCTCCACCGTTTCCACCATCGCTTCTCCTGCTGCTTCCATTGCCACCATGCAGCCGCACCCGCTGCCTCTCGCTTTCGGCGACCTGCAAGGCTGCCGAAAACCGTTCCAGCAATTGCTGGCCAAAGCCGCGCCGCCCGAAGGCACGCCGTTGTGGTTCGCGGGCGATCTGATCAACCGCGGCTCCGAATCGCTCGCCACGCTGCGCGACATCATCGCGCTGGGAGACCTCGCGGTGCCCGTGCTGGGTAACCACGACCTGCATCTGCTGTCGGTGTCGGCGGGGATTCGCAAATCGAAGAAAGGCGACACGATCGACGATATTCTCGCTGCGCCGGACGCCGCCGACCTGCTCGAATGGGTCCGCCACCGTCCGCTCGCGCATTTCGAGCACGGCATGCTGATGGTGCATGCAGGCGTGCTGCCGCAATGGGACGCCGCCCTGACGATGGAACTCGCCGAGGAATTGCAACGGGCGCTGCGCGCGCCGAACTGGAAGGAAACGCTCGCGGGACTCTACGGCAACGAGCCGAATCGCTGGACGCCCGGCATCAAGGGCATCGAACGGCTGCGCCTGACGTGCAGCACATTGACGCGCATTCGCTTCTGCAATGCCGAAGGCGTGATGGATTTCAGCACCAGCGGCGGCCTGAATTCCGCGCCGCCGGGCAGCATGCCGTGGTTCGACGTGCCGTCGCGCAAGACCGCGGACATCACTGTGGTGTTCGGCCATTGGGCCGCGCTCGGCTTGACCTTGCGCGACAACCTGATCGGCCTGGATTCCGGCTGCGTATGGGGTGAGAAACTCTCTGCGGTGCGTCTCGCGCAAAATCCAACGGAGCGCACGCTGACCCAGGTCGACTGCGAGACTTGCCGCGTGCCAGGCGGCGGCAACTAGGCAGCCCCGCTAGGCCGACCGGCTGGACTGATCGACGGGTTCGATCAGCGCCGGCGCGGTATTGGAGGCGTCAGAGACCTTGGGCGATGTGATCGACGCCGCGATCGCAGCACCGGATTTCGTCATGCCGCCCTGCATCTCCCGCAACGCCATTCCAATCACCCCTTCCGCCTCCGCCGCCAGCGTGCGCCGATCCGCACCCGGCGCAAGCGGCGCGCCGACATACACGTGCGCGGTCAACGGGCCGCCGCGCAACAACATATTCAGCGAATCAGCCAGCGTCAGGTCGTCGATATACGCAGGCGCGGTAGATTGCCGGCCGTGCGCATCTTCATACATGATGCAAAGCGGCTGCACCGGCACCGAGGCCGACACGGCCGCCTGGAACATATTCGCGTGAAACGGCAACAGCGCCAGACCATTTGACGTCGTCCCCTCAGGAAACACGCACATCAGTTCACCCGCGCCCAGGCGGTCGGACAGTTCGTGCATGATCCGCTTCGCATCGCTGCGCTTCTCGCGCTGGATGAACACCGTGTCCAGTTGCTGCGCCAGCCAGCCAACCACCGGCCACTGCCGGATCTCGGCCTTCGAGACGAACGGCGTGGGCCGCCACGCGTTGATCACGTAGATGTCGATCCACGAGATGTGATTGGCGACCACCAGCACGCCGCGGTCGAGCCGCGCACTGTCGTTATGCACGACGAGCTGCATGCCGCATAGACGCAGCATTTTCAGCGACCATTCACGGTTGAGCGTCTGCCGCCCTTCTGCACCGGCTTTGGGAAAGCGCGTCGCGACGATCCACATGCCGTGCAGCAGATGCGCGATAAGACAGGCCTTGCGTAACGCGAGCTTCATTGTCGGAGCTTTCCGTAACTGGGCAATGACGCGGATATTAGCGCTGTTCGAACGCGACGTGACCGGACACGATGGTCGCCCGCACGCGCGCCGGCAGTTCGTAGCCGAGGAACGGTGTGTTGTGCCCCTGACTCTTCAAGGCGCGCGGCTCGACGCGCCAATACGCGTTGCGGTCGAACACGCAGAGATCGGCGGCGGCGCCCACGGCGATGCGACCGGCCGCCTCCAGCTTCAGCACATCGGCCGGCGCCGTAGTGATGCGGTTCAGCGCCTTGGCCAACGGAACGCGCGCTTCGTCGGCCCATTTGACCGTGAGCGACAGGAACAGCTCGAGACCCGTCGCGCCCGGCGTGGCTTCGGCAAACGGCAAGAGCTTTTCGTCGTCGTCGACCGGCGTGTGGTCGGAGCAGATCGCGTCGATCGTACCGTCGACGAGACCCGCGCGTATCGCTTCGCGATCGCGCTGCTGGCGCAGCGGCGGATCGAGCCGGAACTGCGCATCGAAGTAGCCGATGTCGAGGTCAATCAGGTGCACGTGGTTCACGGTGACGTCGCACGACACCGGCAAGCCCTCGGCCTTGGCCGCGCGCATCAACTCGATGCCGGCCGCCGACGACACATGCGACAGATGCACCCGCGCCCCGGTCACGCGGACCAGTTCGAAGATCGTGTGCAGCGCGATCGTCTCAGCCGACACCGGCACGCCCGACAAACCGAGCCGCGACGCCAGCGCACCGCTCGCGGCCACACCGCCCTTGCCGAGATACGCATCGACCGGACGCAGCCACACGGTGTAGCCGTAGGTCTTTGCGTACTGCAACGCACGCATCAATACCTGCGTGTCGACGACCGGCACGTCGGCCTGCGAAAAACCGATACAGCCCGCTTCGGTCAGTTGAACCATCTCGGTGATGACCTGGCCTTTCAGTCCAACGGTCAACGCGCCGAGCGGATACACATGTGCCTGGTTCAGATTGCGCGCGCGGAACTTGAGCATCTCGACGAGGCCCGGTTCATCGAGCGTCGGATCGGTGTCCGGCGGACACACGAGACTCGTCACGCCGCCTGCGAGCGCCGCGGCCATTTCGGACTCGAGCGTCGCCTTGTGTTCGTAGCCCGGTTCGCGCAAGCGCGCGGACAGGTCGACGAGGCCCGGCACGATCGACAAACCTTTGGCGTCGATCGTCTTCTCGGCCTGAAAATCAGCGGGCGCGTTGCCGATGGCGACGATCTTCCCTTCCGCGATAAAAATGTCCTGCTGCTGTTCGGTGCCCGCTGCCGGATCGATCAGCGTACCACCTTGAATATGAATCGTCATGCGCTGCCTCAATGTTTAGCCAAGCGTTCAGCTAAGTTCTGCGTGACTTGTCGCGTGCGTGGGTGCGTGTATTGGTGCGTGCCGCGGCGAGATCAATCGTGATTACCCGCGACGATCCCCATCACCGCCATGCGCACCGCGATGCCGAACGTGACCTGATTCAGAATCACCGATTGCGGGCCATCGGCCACCTGCGAATCGATTTCGACGCCGCGATTCATCGGACCCGGGTGCATCACAATCGCATCGGGCTTGGCGAGCGCGAGGCGCTCCGGCGTCAGCCCCCAGCTCTTGAAGTACTCTTGCGCCGATGGCAGCAACGCGCCGCTCATCCGCTCGTTTTGCAGACGCAGCATGATGATCACGTCGACGTCTTTCAGACCTTCGTCGAGGTTATGGAAGACGCGCACGCCCATCTGCTCAAGACCGCCCGGCAGCAGCGTGCGCGGCCCGATTGCACGCACTTCCGGCACGCCAAGCGTGGTCAGCGCATGAATGTCCGAGCGCGCAACGCGCGAATGCAGAATGTCGCCGACGATCGCCACACGCAGATTGGTGAAATCCTTCTTGTAGTGGCGAATCGTGTACATGTCGAGCAGACCCTGGGTCGGGTGCGCGTGACGGCCGTCGCCGGCATTGATCACATGCACGTGCGGCGCACAGTGCTGGGCGATCAGGTACGGCGCGCCGCTCGATGCATGACGCACGACAAACATATCGGCATGCATCGCCGAGAGGTTGTTGATCGTGTCGAGCAGCGACTCACCCTTGCTCGTCGACGAAGCATTGATGTTCAGATTCAGCACGTCCGCCGACAGGCGCGTCGCGGCGATCTCGAAGGTCGTGCGGGTGCGCGTCGAGTTCTCGAAGAACAGGTTGAACACCGACTTGCCGCGCAACAGCGGCACCTTCTTCACTTCGCGATCGGTCACGCTGACGAACTGGTCGGCGGTATCGAGAATGTGATTGACGATCGCCTTCGGCAATCCCTCAATCGACAACAGATGTTTGAGCTCGCCGTTTTTCGTGAGCTGCGGATTGCCCTTCAGGAAGCCATAACGGAAGCGCTCGGTGGCGCTGTCGGCTGAATCCTGGGTGGCCTGGGTGGCGGTGTTCATGGGGTACCTGCTTCAAATACGGGCTTCAACGTGTTCGGTGTCGATGCTGACTGCGTGTGAGGGTTCCGGGCAAACATGGCGCACAACACGCGCATGGTCGGTTCGAAACGCTCTTGCTTAATACGTGCACGAATGCGGCGCGCCGACTGCGGTCTCGCTCAAGGGGCCGAGCCGCGTTCAATCCACGCGCGCTTCAGTGTGAAAGGTGAATCGCTGATTGCCGCCGGCGGTGTCCGCTTCGCGGGCCAGCACCAGCGTCGCATCGGCAGGCACCTGCACCACGCCGCCGACAAACCGCGCCGCCACCGGCAACTCGCGTCCACCGCGATCGGCCAGCACGGCCAGCTCGATCGATGCCGGCCGGCCGTAGTCGTACAACTCGTTCAGCGCCGCGCGAATCGTACGGCCGGTGTACAGCACGTCGTCCACCAGTACGATGCGGCGCTTGTCCACGGAAAACGGCAGCGAGGTCGGGCTCGCCTGCGAGTGCAGGCCTTTTTTCGCATAGTCGTCGCGATGCAACGCGACATTCACCACCCCGAAGCTCGGCACATGCAGGTCGCGCGCAAGACGCTCGGCTAGCCACGCCCCACCGCTGTAGATGCCGGCCAGCACGGCGCCTTCGGCGCCGTCTTGCCCGATGCCGAGCCTGTCACCATACGCGGCACGAATCTGTTCGAGCAAAGCGCTGTAGAGCGCTTCGGCGTCAATGGAACTCATGATCGTCGGAAAGTCCGTCTAGATATTGCTGGAGGATGATGCTGGCGGCTTCGGCGTCAAGCATATCGGCGCGGCCGTTGCCGGCGCGGATTTCCGCCTTCGCTTCGACTGACGAATAGCGCTCGTCGATCCACGTCACCGGCAGATTGAAGCGGCCATTCAGCTGATTACCGAAGCGCTTCGCGAGTTGGGTCATTTCGTGCGGCGTGCCGTCCGGGTGCATCGGCAAGCCGACCACCAGCGCGTCCGGTTTCCACTCGGCGATCAGCTTGCCGACTGCCTCGAAACGATATTCGCGGCTGCGGTTCTGCACGATCACGAGCGGCCGTGCGCTGCGGGTGAGCGAATTGCCCACCGCCACGCCAATCCGCTTTTCACCATAGTCGAACGCAAGCAGCGTCGCCTCACGTCCGGCCGGCAAGCTCATGCGTGCCCCGCCTCGCCCGACAGCATCGACAGCGAAATGCCGAGCAGCGCGAGCGCCGCTTCCAGACGCTCTTCCGCAGGCACGTCGAACACGATTTTCGGGTCGGCTTCGACCGTGAGCCAGCCGTTCTTGGAAATTTCTTCTTCGAGCTGACCGGCGCCCCAGCCGGCATGGCCGAGCGTGAGCAGGAAGCGCTCCGGACCGGTGCCGCTCGCGACGGCTTCGAGCACGTCTTTCGAGGTGGTCATCTCGAGCCCGCCTGGCACCGACATTGACGACGTATAGGCATTGCCGTCTTTCGGATCGTGCAGCACGAAGCCGCGCTCGGTTTGCACCGGGCCGCCGAAATACACGGGCACATGAAGAAGGGGTTCGATCTCGAGCTTGAGATCGATGCGACTGAAGAGCGCTTCCAGGTCGATATCGGTCGGCCGGTTGATCACGAGGCCGAGCGCACCGCGCTCACTGTGATCGCAAAGGTAGACCACCGTTCCTGAAAACGTGGGATCGGCCATGTTCGGCATGGCGATCAGGAACTGGTTGGTCAGATTGATGCGATCGGTACTCTTGGACATAGTTCGAATTTTAGCAAAGACGATGCAGGATGGCGGGCTTTAAGCGCCGAACCGCGATGTGCGCGATGAAGGGCGCCGCGAGCCATCGACGGCGAATCAAGTTGCACTCTATCACGCACGCGGGCCTTGTCCACGGTGCGGCTTAGCGGTGTTTTTGGCACGCATGCCGCGTGCCTAGGGGTTCGAACAGGGCGCCTCGCTGCAGCGGGCTGAGGATGCTTGCCGGCGCACAGGACGTGCAGCTGCATACCACAGCAGATCAGGCGCCACCCTGTTCGATCGAACGCGTCAACGCGGCCAGCGCGGCGCGGCTTCCAGCGGGCGCGACGCCCGCCGCCACTTTGTGCAGCATCGCGCGCAACGCTTCGGCAGTCTGCTCCAGCGTGCGCGCCGCCGGCGCGCCGACGATGACGTGGGAGCGCACCGCCGGCGTCGATACGCCGGCGTGCGCGCGTCGGCGCCACGCCAGCCCGAGCGCGTCGGCCACCAGCGCCACGTGGCCGAGGCCCAGCGCGCACGCGGCAGCGCCAAGCCGGTAGGCGGCGTCGCCCGCCTGCAGCGCTTCGCTCGGATCGGCTTTCTCCGGCTGATCGGCCGCGCGGGCGTGCTCAGTTAGCGCTGAAATCGCTGCATCCGCGGATTGCAGGAAGTCTTCGTAGGCGTGCGCGTTGACGGTCAGCACACCCAGCTCTCGCGTCAACGTGGTGCGAGTCGCGCTGATCGCCTGCGCCTGCACGGCGCCCGCTTCCCAAAGCATTTCGGATGCCTGGGTGCCCGCGACGTGCCAATCGACCGTCAAACCATAGTCGTGCAGCACCTCAACCTGATCGGCATCTTCTGCCGCGGCGCCGAACAACGCGTAGTCGCGCCACAACAGCGCCAGCGTCGCGCGTACCAGTGAACGCGGCGCGCGCTCGATCCCCCGCGCATGATCGGCCAGCGTGAGGTTGCAGCGCGCATAGAAACGCCGCGCGTCGGCTTCCCCGGTGGCGCGGCCGCTGACGCGCAGCGCCTTGGCGCAGGCTTTGGCGAGGCGCCAGAAATCGTACGGGTCCGGGCCGGTGAGTTCGGTCAGGACGGCGTCCAACTCGTCGAGCGCCGCGTTCGTGAACGCCAGCGCGGCACCGCTGCTATCGGGCTGCGAGCGCAACACCGGCAGCAGCGCGCGCTCGTAGCGCGCCCGCAAATGGGCCAGTTGATCCGCGGACTGGGCATGCAGCGACACCGGCGGCACCGGGCGGGCGCAGAGCGCGAGATCTTCGAAAGCGACGGTCGAACCGGGCGTGTGCTCCGACAGATGGGTACAGAGCGCGCGATAGTGATTGAACAGTGTGGGTGAGCAGGACAGCTCGCGCAGATTGTGGCGCTCGAGCGCCGCGCGGAAATCGCGCAACGCCGCGCCGAACACCGGCCGCGCGCTGTCCGCGTCAACCGGATCGCCCTCGGCCAAAGGCGAGAGCCGCACCAGCGCGTCCGCGAAGCGCTGCGCGCTCAGCCAGCCGGCCTCGCGCAATGCGTGCGACGCGCGCAGCAGCGCCGAGGTGCTCTCACTGTGTTGCTCGAACGCCAGCAGCGCCTCGGCCAGCGCCAGCTCCGCGGAACGGACCGCGCCGCCGCGCGGATTCGGCAATGCATCGAAGGAATCGGGTGCTGCGGATCGAAGAGTCATGGGCAGTCGACAGGAAGCTGACGGGCCGCCGCTTAGCGCCGCACGAGAGACTGATCGGCTAACGCGCGAACTGGCGACAGAACAATGACAGACTACCGCTGCGACACGGCGCGACCGGTGACGTTCCGCGTCGACGCGTTGGAGCAGCGTTCCGAACGCGTGAACCGCGTTCGATCCGGCCGACGCCGTATGCAAAACGCCGCGCCGCAAGCACTCAGCATGGCACTCAGCGGGACACCGCCGCTTGCCCCTCGGACCTCAGATCTGGACCATCTCGAAGTCTTCCTTGCGCGCGCCGCATTCCGGGCAAGTCCAGTTAATGGGAACGTCTTCCCAGCGGGTGCCCGGCGCAATGCCTTCGTCCGGCAAACCGGCTTCTTCGTCGTAAATCCAGCCGCAAATCAGGCACATCCAGCTTTGATATTCCATTCTTGTGTCGCGTCGTAGAGTCCGTGGAAACGGGAGCCATGATGGTACCGTGTTGCCGCCCCAATGCCTAGCAATCAGAAACGCCCAATCGCAGCGTGCGGCGGCCTTTGGCTAGAGGCTTGCGTCGGTTTGGCTGGCGCTTGCGGCATGGGGCCGCGCCCACTTGCCGCTGACTTGCCACTTACCTGCTGCTGATTTGCGGCAGCACGCCGAAGAATGCGAAAAAACGCCTTCACAACGGTTTAGGCCGCATAATTGAGCCGATTGCGCACCCTCTGCGCCTAAATACAGCTCCTTTTTGTAAATCTTCATGCCCAGCGACACGCCTCCGATCGTCCTCACCTTCGGCCTCTCCGATCCCACCGGTGGCTCCGGCCTGCAAGCCGACCTGATGACCCTTGCCAGCATGGGCTGCCATGGCGTCTCCGTGCTCACGGGCTATACCGTGCGCGACTCGGCCAGCTGCGACGAAGTCACCGGGCTCGACCCTGAAGTGGTCGCGACCCAGGCCCGGATGCTGCTCGAAGACATGCCGATCGCCGCGTTCAAGGTCGGCGCATGCACGCGCGCGGAAGTGGTGAGCGCGATTGCGGAAGTGGTCGCCGATTACGACGACATCCCGCTGATCCTCGCCCCCGACTTCACGCTCGACGACGAACATGTGCTCGCCGCCGACGAACTACGCGAAGCGATCGCCGATCTGCTGGCGCCGCAAACCACCTTGCTGGTCGCCGATTCGGCCACGCTGCTTGCCCTCGCTCAGCCGGACGGCGACGCCGAAGCGCCGAGCCTCGACGCGGCGATCTCGCATCTGCTGTCGCAGGGCTGTGAATACATTCTGTCGACGGAAACCGGCACGCACCGGCTCGTCAACACGCTGTTCAGCGAAGACGGCCAGTTGCGCCAGGATATGTGGGACCGCGGCAGCCACCGGATCATGGGCATCACGGATACGCTCGGCGCCGCGATTGCCGCCTTGCTGGCTAATGGCCAAGAGCCGGCGGAAGCGGTACGCGAGGCGCAGGAGTATCTGTACCAGGCGATACGCAACGCATTCCGGCCAGGAATGGGCGCGTATCTGCCGGACCGTTTCTTCTGGGCCCGCAGCAGCGATGACGACACGCCACCCGCGACCGGCAAGGACGTCGCGCCGGGCGAGGCACGGCACTAGGCACCGACTGCATGAGCGGCAGGCGCATGGCAAGCATTACCGCTGTAATCAAACAGCGCCCCCAAAAACCCGCATTTCTGCGGGTTTTTTCTTTTCGAACAGCCCTCTACCCTCCACTGCGAGATGTAAATACACTTTCTAACTTGTAATCAAACGTTACAACGCGCCGCTTATTGTCAGGTTAGACTTTACGATTCGTAATCCCGCCACGTCAGCCTATGTCTTCGCCGATTCAAGTTGCCCTGCCCATCGGTGCTTCGGACGGGCCCCGCACCTTCCTGCAACGCGTCCACGGCGAAGTGACTACCCGCGACAGAATGCAAATGTTCCGCCACAAGCCGGTTACGATCTGGCTGACCGGGTTGTCCGGGGCGGGCAAGTCAACCATCGCCTTCGAACTTGAACAGCGACTCGTATCGCTCGGCCACGCGTGCTATGTCCTCGACGGCGACAATATCCGCCACGGTTTGGCATGCGATCTCAGCTTTGACAAGAAAGACCGGCGTGAAAATATTCGCCGAGTGGCGCACGTGGCTCAATTGATGAACGACGCGGGTCTTATCGTCATCACGGCGCTTATCTCGCCCATGCTCGAAGACAGAGCGATGGCGCGCGAAATTGTCGGGCCCAGCAATTTCATCGAGACCTACCTGTCAGCCTCCGTCGACACCTGCGCCCGTCGTGATCCGAAAGGTCTTTATGCCAAAGCCCGGGCTGGCGAGATTGCGTCGTTTACCGGCGTATCCGCGCCCTATGAAGCCCCGGCCGACCCTGAGTTGAAAATCGACACCGCCATGCAAACGCCGGCCGAAAGCGTCGGGAAACTATTCGCCTACTTGCGCGATAACTGTCTGGCGGATCCCAGCTGCGAAGCGCACACCCAATATTGAGCGTTCAACGGAACGCCTCACCGCTTGCCCCAAAACAAAAAACCCGCATTTCTGCGGGTTTTTTGTTTTGGGAAGCACGCCTCGCGGCCCACTTCCCCATGTGTTTCCAACCGAGCCTCAGATGAGGCCCAATGGAAATTACATGTCCATGCCCATGCCGCCCATGCCGCCGGGCATACCGCCGCCCATCGGAGCATCTTCCTTCGGCAGTTCGCAAACAGCTGCGTCGGTGGTCAACAGCAGGCCAGCGACCGAAGCTGCGTTTTGCAGCGCCGTGCGCGTCACCTTCGTCGGGTCCACGACACCTGCGTCAACCAGGTCGACGTACTCGCCAGTTGCTGCGTTGTAGCCGTAGTTGCCCGTGCCAGCAGCAACAGCCGCCACCACGACGCTGGCTTCTTCGCCACCGTTCGTGACGATCTGGCGCAGCGGCTCTTCCATCGCGCGCAGCACGATCTTGATACCTGCGTCCTGATCGGCGTTAGCGCCCTTCAGGCCAGCGATTGCCGTACGTGCACGGATCAGCGCAACGCCGCCACCAGCCACGATGCCTTCTTCCACAGCTGCGCGCGTTGCGTGCAGTGCGTCTTCGACACGTGCCTTCTTTTCCTTCATTTCGACTTCGGTCGCAGCGCCGACCTTGATCACTGCAACGCCGCCTGCCAGCTTGGCAACGCGTTCTTGCAGCTTTTCACGGTCGTAGTCCGACGTTGCTTCTTCGATCTGCGTGCGCACTTGCTTGACGCGCGCTTCGATCGTTGCAGCTTCGCCAGCGCCGTCGATGATCGTCGTGTTTTCCTTGCCCACTTCGATACGCTTCGCTTGGCCCAGTTCAGCCAGCGTTGCCTTTTCGAGCGTCAGGCCGGTTTCTTCAGCGATAACTTGACCGCCGGTCAGGATCGCGATGTCTTCCAGCATGGCCTTACGACGATCGCCAAAGCCCGGAGCCTTGACAGCAACCGTCTTCAGGATGCCGCGGATGTTGTTCACAACCAGCGTAGCCAGCGCTTCGCCTTCGACGTCTTCTGCGATGATCAGCAGCGGACGGCCAGCCTTAGCGACTTGTTCCAGGACCGGGAGGAGGTCACGAATGTTCGAGACCTTCTTGTCGTGCAGCAGCACGAACGGGTTCTCGAGCACAGCAACTTGCTTGTCCGGGTTGTTGATGAAATACGGCGACAGGTAGCCGCGGTCGAATTGCATACCTTCGACCACGTCCAGCTCGTCTTGCAACGACTTGCCGTCTTCAACCGTGATGACGCCTTCCTTGCCAACCTTGTCCATCGCTTCAGCGATACGGTCGCCGATCGACGAATCGCTGTTCGCCGAGATCGCGCCGACTTGAGCGATTTCCTTGTTGGTCGTGCACGGCTTGCTGATCTTGCGCAGTTCTTCGATCGCGGCCGTCACAGCCTTGTCGATACCGCGCTTCAGGTCCATCGGGTTCATGCCCGATGCGACGTACTTCATGCCTTCGCGGACGATCGACTGAGCCAGAACCGTTGCGGTCGTGGTGCCGTCACCTGCGTTGTCGCTGGTCTTGGAAGCAACTTCCTTGACCATTTGTGCGCCCATGTTCTGGAGCTTGTCTTTCAGTTCGATCTCTTTCGCGACCGAAACACCATCCTTGGTGACCGTCGGGCCGCCGAAGCTGCGTTCCAGGACAACGTTGCGACCCTTCGGGCCCAGCGTGACCTTCACAGCGTTCGCGAGGATGTTCACGCCTTCAACCATCTTGGCACGGGCGGAATCACCGAATACGACGTCTTTAGCTGCCATCTTCTAACTCCTTGAATTCTTTGGGATATGACCGGGAAAAGTAGCGACCAGCGCTTACTTCTGCACCACGGCCATGATGTCTTCTTCGCGCATCACGAGCAGTTCGTTGCCGTCGACCTTGACGGTCTGGCCTGCGTACTTGCCGAACAGGACGCGGTCACCAACCTTCACGTCGAGGGCGATTTGTGCGCCTTTGTCGTCACGCTTGCCCGGGCCGACTGCCAGAATTTCGCCTTGATCCGGCTTTTCTGCTGCGGCTTCGGGGATCACGATGCCCGACGCAGTCTTGGTTTCTTGATCCAGACGTTTGACGATCACGCGATCATGCAAAGGACGAAGGTTCATACATACTCCTCTCTTGATTGAGACTGAAGAACGCTGAGAAAACCCGGCTGGCTGAGCCAACCGGCGATGTTGTTAGCACTCTCGTGCAGCGAGTGCTAATTATATGGACGGGTGGTGACAAATTCAAGAAGGGATGTGGCGGTCGAGATGTCGTGATTCGCTTAGCTTTGAACTTCTGGTCAGCTAAGTTTGAACTCGCCACGTACAGCCGGACGCGGCGACGGCACAGACTTTCATGCAAAAACAATGACTTAGATTAGCAGTCGCTACTCTGCGGCATCCCATCTGCCGTCCGAGACCGGACCTTTTCTGGCCGCGTCCGGTAGCGAAACTTCGCGATCAGCGCTTAGTCCAGGGTAAACCCCGGAACCGCTCACATTCTTCAGCCACACGCTGGAAATTCGAAAAACATGATACGGCCAGCGGTGGCCATACTAGCGCTCTCCGTGTCCAGCAGCTCGGGGTTCAGTTATGGACGCAAGTCTTACAAATATCTGAGATCATTCCAGATCTTCAAATGTAAGACAAAAGTAAAAAAGCGAGCATATGGACAATCTGCACAAGGAATTACAGCAGGAAGCGCTCGAAGATCAGGGCATTCGCACGTTCAGCAGGAACCGTAATGCCCCTAAACGCAAAAAACGCAGGACGACGCTCGCTGAGCGTATTTGTTATTTCCTGGCTTCTCTGTGCGTGCTCGGATTACTTGGAATAGTGGTAGTCCACTTCATACCGGATCCTCCAGCCAATATCCAGTAAGCCGCATCAAGGAAAAGTCATGGCCATCCCTCTCATCCTGAACCCCATCAAATCACCAGCGGAACCGTGTTCGTTTTCGGCTACAACAAGGCAGGCATTCACGGCGCCGGCGCTGTAGAGACAGCCCACCAGAAGCACGGCGCACGTTGGGATCTACCGAACATTCGCTTGAAAAAACGTCAGCGCCATTTCGTCAAACTGCTTGTGAAAGGCCGTGCGATCGAAGCCGTTCGCATCTACGCAGATTTCCGGCGCATCGTTCTTCATTGCCGCGGAGCATGGAGCAAGAAAGGCAAAATGCGCTGCGTTGGGAACAAGGTGATAGTCAGGTCTGTGAGGAAGGGCGTTGGCGAGCGCGGGAGCGTTGTGCGGCAGCACGCCATCGCCGCCGAACTGGGAAGCCCAAAGCTGAATTGGCGCTTTCACATTCTTCAGGCTCTCCGCGGTCGGGAATACATTGAGCGGGTCCGCCAGGATAAAGGCTTTGATCCGCGCGTCGTGAGTCAGGGGATCGGTGGGTACCTCTCGACGTCGGATCTGTTCGCAAATCGGGGCTTTCGGGTCCGTGCAAGGAACATCGGCGTGCAGGAAATCCGGGTTGCCGCCAGCCAACACCAGGCCCGTGTAGCCGCCACGTGAAAAACCAAAAAAACCTATCCGTTCCGGGTCGATTCTGGCTGCGTCGGGCGCCGCGCTCAACATGTAGTCGATAAGACGTTTTATATCGGTCGGTCGCTCGACGAACACAGACATCTCGCCCGCGCGAGTCGAATCAGAGAACGTATCGCCTGGATGATTGATTGCTGCCACGACAAAGCCCGCGTCGGCAAGCGTCTCGGCAAGGTCATGGTGGCCAAGGAGCGATCCGCCATGGCCGTGTGAAATGACAACCAGGGGAAGCTTTTCGCCAACGGTCGGACAGTCGCGCCGCCCCTTCAGGACATATGGCCCGATCGGTACCTCTTGGGCAGGCTCTGCGCACGGTGTCCACACTATCGCTCGTAACGCCGGGCCGTTGGCATCAGGCGGAATTTGAACGAACTTTATTCCAGCGGCGTGCGCGATTGTCGTAGATAGGCACAACAGAACGGCCGATATGAACGTTTTCATGTAGTTTTAAGAGGCAATTTGTCTGCTTTCAATACCGCTGATTGGCGGTATCACGGCGAAACTGCTCAAAGGCTGAACTCGACCAGGTCCTGATTTTATTCTCTTGCGCGAAGGGCGGGATCTCGGAGGCTTGCGAAGCCGGAGCGGCACAACCGGCAGCCTCCTCCGCGTGCTCGACGACCAACCGCGCATCTACTTTGATCGCCATCTTCTCTTTCCGCCGAGTCCAACTTCTTGCGAATTGACTTGCATCCCGGCCAAATACTGTATAAATTAACAGTACTGTTTTTATATACAGGATCGGTCATGAATCAGCTCATCCGCATCTTGAACGACGGTGATCGCGAAACGCTTGCGTGGTTGCGCAAGCATGTCGGAGACGTGCGCGTGGCTGCTGCTGCGCGACATCTGGGAGGCAACGGCAAACCGTACGTGTCCGCGGTGTGCCGCTATCTCGGCGTACGTCCACCAACGCCTCATCAGCCCAGCCGGCCTGTTGAAGACTGCACGGTCGGCGATAGCTATCTTGCCCAGATCCGCCAGTTGTTGGCACAACGAAATCAAACGTTGTTGAAGCATCAACTTTGATGCTGCGAGTTACCACGAGTCCTCAGGAAGATAACAGCATGATTAACGACTCTGCTCTTGATATGGATGTCCACGACATCAATCCTGCCGCCCTCGAACGTGCACTCCGCAGCGCGTCGCTCGACCTCCAGCAGATCATTGCCACGGTCGCGGGTCGTTATCTCGACAGTGGCCGTCGCCGTTACTCAAATGGCGCGCGAGTGCCGACCTGGCGCACGCTGCTGACAATCGACGAACAGGTCTTTGAAAATCGGGGCTTCTGTTCGAGGCACAGCGAGACAGTACGCTCGACGTTTGTCCGGTTTGAGGACAGTCGTTTGTCCGGGATGGATCTCGACGAACCCGTCGACTGGCGACGTGATGACGACAACTTGCCAGCCGTGTACCTGCTCGTGCGCGCACTGGTACAGGCCGACGCTACCGATGTGGCCACTCAGGACTAATGTGTCGATATCGGCCGTTGGCCGTTATGGCTTTGGATGCGCGCCCTCTTTTCCGAGGACATCTGTTTTCAAGCCCCATTGACTCACGCAAACTCCAGGGGAAAACTCCGTCTGGCTTCTATGACCCACGCCCGCTCCTGCCGTGAAACGTTAGTCCAGAGAGACTTCTCTCGGCAGCGTCGCTCGTGAATTTCGCCCCAGCGGCCTGAATCTCTGGCGGCAATTCGAAAGAACCGTCCTGCAACGCCACACGCACCCAACCTTGGGCATCACCTCTAGCGACTGATCTATGCGACAGTCCGCCTCGTTCAGTGAGTAGTCTGGCCAAATTTCGGCTATTCAACCCTCGAGCAGACGGCACCTGGAAATGTTGCTAGCACTCGCATTCCGAGCCAACGCGCGAACGCGCGTGATGATCTGGCGACTTGTGCCGTAAGCCGTTAGGCACGAAGGCGACGCCACAGGGATTGAAGTCACCGTTGGCGGCCACCTTCGCCATTGCTTAAGTCTCCTGACAACACGTCGCCGCCATCAATATCTCGTTCGGCTTCGAGAAGTGTGGCTGAATCAAACCGCGTTTTGGCAGCACCTGACAGTTATGGTCTCTTACAGTGACCGATTGTGGGAAACGGCATTTGGCAGATTGCTTAATGTGAAAAATTTACGCGGCGCGGCCGATCAAGCGAGATCAAAGAAATGTCTTCATTCTCCGCAAAGTCAAGCCCTATAAAGCTTGGCGGGTTACAAGCGCTCCGCGCAGTCGCGGTAATTCTGGTCGTCTATTTTCACGTGTCCACGGCGGTCTATGACTATCATGGAGCAGCGACAGATACCCTTCTCTACGGACTCCACCGAATTGGCCCTGCCGGCGTAGACATCTTCTTTGTCATTAGCGGTTTCATCATGGCTTACACGCGCCGGGACAATGCGGCTGGTATGCGTGACGCGCGGGTGTTCATCACGCGCCGTATCGAACGTGTAATTCCACTTTATTGGCTCTGGACAGCTGTAGTACTGATGCTGTGGATCGCTGGATTCATTCACAAAGCCCATGCATTCCCAGGCATCAAGACAATCATTGCTTCGCTTTTGCTGTGGCCGCTGGCGAACACGATCGAACCCTTTCAGCCTGTTCTGTCGCAGGGATGGACGCTATCATTCGAAGCTTATTTTTACGTGTTTTTTGCAGCGGCACTGATGGTCCGTGTGCCGGATCGGTTCATGGCCGTGTTTTTAAGTTTGGTATTTTTGGCAATTTTTCTGGTGGCGAGAAGTACCACGCATGATGCGTCTGTCTTGTACCTGACCGGTTCGCCACTGATCTGCGAATTCATTTTTGGCGTGGTGGCGGCACAGATCGCGAAAATGACCGCACGCATGGCTATCGGGGCCCGGTTGGCATATTTTGCGCTGGCTGCCGCTGTGATTGGTTTTTTTGTAATGATTTACACGACTTGGCGAGGTGTTTCAATCGACAATTATCGCGTGATCATTTTCGGCATCCCAGCTTTCGCAATCGTGCTGGGTGTGGTGATCTACGACATGGCAAAACCCGTCACGTCAAAGGCGCTGCTATTTCTCGGTGACGCGTCTTACTCGATCTACCTCTCGCATGGGTTCCTCACGATGCTCGCCGCCGGCCTTCTCAAGAAGGGACTGCTGCACACGGCCAACGCTGACATGTTGTGCAGCATTGGCACGATAGCGACCGTCGCACTTTCGTCTGTAACGTACCCCCTGATTGAAAAGCCGGTGCTTAGACTCGTCAAGTATCGCCGCCTCTCTTCCAGGCTGGGGACCGTTTCGGCATAAGCGTCCCACGCGCCGCTGCAAGGCCGTCTATATGCTCGTCGACCAACAGCCAACTCGAGTCCTCAAAAAGGGACTTGAGATCCTCTTTCAGTATTGCGAATAAGGCTCTGGGCTGAGGCGGCCGATCGCTCCTGATCGCACCGCCCTCACGCAGCTTCAGATAGGTTCAGGCAAGGTTCGTCGCTACCGCAACACGCCAGACGATTGGGCGTTGTCAGCGGCGAACGAACGGTGTGCGGAAGGTATCGCGCCTTCGCCGATATCCATAATCTCGGCAAGGCGCTCAGCATAATACTCAGGCAGATACTGGCCGACGTCGTACTTTCTCTCAGGGTTCGATAGATGCGTGGCCAGTTGCCCAAGCGCCCGCTTCAGACTCTCCGGATCAGTGCTGAATTTGATCTTGTTGCCTACAGCGTCTGCGGTCGTCGCCATGCTTCCGCCATCGCGAACAAGTGCAGGCAGGCCGAGCATCGCGGCCTCGATGATGATGAGCGGCGCGTTTTCCGCGCACACCGACGGCACGATGACGGCATCGGCGAAGCGCCGCATATCCGCGAACAACTTCTCCTGCGGCATGCTGCCGAAAAAAATCAGCTTGCCACGCTCAATGAGTGACGCGAAGCGTTGCTCGATGACCGCTCGCTCCGGACCCTCCCCATAAACACCAATAGCGTCGATGTGCTCGAAGTCCGCCGCTTGCGCAAGCTCGATGAACTGCGCGAGGCCTTTTTCCTGCGCAATTCTTCCAGCAAACGCCAGGTTGAAGCGCGTCTTGCCGCGGATGGCCAAGGGAATCAGCGGAGTGGGTACAGCGGACGGATTATGCAGAATCACCGTGTTATCGATCCCGCAGCGGTTCAACGCTTCCTGCATGAACGGACTGGGGCAAAGTATCTGATCGAATACGCGCGACGGCTGACACGCCGCACGCACGGCATGCCAGTACGTCTTGGTCATGAGGTCGTGCATGAGACCTTTGGGCGACGAACGAAGCGTGAACGCAGTGCGCGTGCTCAAGGCTTCAAGCGGAAGAATCAGGGGCCGGCCATTCTCGAAGTATTGCATCGCCGGGTTGTAATAGACGAGATGGTAGTCGTGGCACGTATGATACGTGCGGTAGCCCAGATCGCGCTTGTAACGCGCGATCACGCTCAGTATCGAAGGCGAGAGGGCGTTATGGTAGTTATGCACCAGCACCCGATGCGGCCGAAACCTGAGAATGGTTTGCTCGAGCGCGCGAGCGGCAGCAACATTCCAGATTCTCGACAGTATGGAAGTTTGCATAACGAATCGACTGTCGTCGAAGCGCTCGACATCCACCCCTGGCAATGTACTCAAAAGCTTCGCGGATTGTTTATAAACAATCTCCGCGCCGCCCATGTGCAAAAAATCGTTGATCAGCAATACCCTGCAGCGCTGCATCTCCCCGCTCCTTTTTCAATGCACAAATGGGATCAAGCAAAACGTGGACGGTATTGACCGGAATTTCTCGCTCGGGAGATCTTAGCGCGTCCAATTCGACGGCTATGTTTGCCAGTACACGTAGCGCAACATAACGGCAGCGCGCCATTAAAACTGAGGAAACCGCCCGTTCCAACTGCCACCTTTCTTCAGGTAGTGCAAGAAGAGCGGAATGCCGGTCAATTGCGCCGCGAATCGCCGCGTCGACGCACTGTCGTCGACGATAATCGTGCGCAGTCGAAACGGATCACTCTGATAATCGTTCCAACCGACGTCGCATGTGCGCGCACTCTTGTAACCCGCCGCTGCCACGAAACTGACTTCGCGATCGCCATAGTTGCCGTTCGGGTAGGCAAAGTGTTCGCAAACATCGCGCAGCAGCACCTCGATTTCATGCTTGCTGTTGCCGATTTCGTCTGCGCATTCAATATCGCTGCACCGGGTCAGCACGGGATGGAACCGCGTATGAGCCTGAAAGTCCACGTACGCCCGCATGGTTTCAATGTGCTCGATGCTGAGGCCGGTCGCCCGATCATCGGCGTCCTGGTGGTAACCGTGTGCCGCGAGTTCGGCCAGGCGCTCCACATTCGTCATGCGCTTCAACCGTTCGTGGCCCGCCTGCACGGAACCGGGATGCAGCCACCAATGGCTGCGCGAACGGCCGACGATGCTACTGCAGAGAAAGATCGTCGGCCGGACGTTGTGCTTGATGAAGATCGGCAGCAAAGCTGCGTTGCCCACATGCCCGTCGTCAAATGTGATGGCCGCGCGGGGGCGTCCGCGGCCGGGCGCAGCGACATCTGTCAGCGGCACCAGATCACATATTTTCCGAAGGTAGGCGAGATGCCTGTCGAGCGTCGCCGGGTCGGGGTCGTGATAGAGCAGGACCGCCACCCGGTCGCGCCATAGCCACACGCGCGTCGCTCGTGCAATGCCTGTCAAGACGACCAGCACAGCAAGCGCTTCCTTGATTAATGCCTTACCTCGATTCATCTCGCTTCTCCGCTCTGTGCGTTTCGAAGAACCCGGTGCCGCGAAGATTGCGCCCGGTCTTGTGCTGAATCTGGACATTAAGGACCCGGCGGACTGCCTGAAAGGATGCGGCTACTCACTCGTTCGCTCGAGCACGGCGCCTTCGGCAGTGGGCCACACGCCGTCTCTCGCACCCACTTTCAACGCGTTGGCGATATGCCGCGCAACACTGGGCGCGGCGTGCCTCGCGCCGTAGACAAAACGCATGACGGGCCCAAAGCTATGAGCGGAGGCCGGTCCGATCACATAGAGGCCACGAACCTGTGTCTCGAAGTTGGACGTGAGCTCGGGCAGGCCGCCGTCGACCGAAATCGCGTCCACGATGTCTTTCGATAGAAACGCATGCTGACGCATATCGGTCTTGAAGCCGGTCGCGGCGATGACATGGTCGGCGGCAACAGACGATTCCCTGTTCTCGCTTATCACGTGCAAGATGACCTGATCCTTCTCGACCGCGGCGGAACGGACCTCGGTCCGAAACGAGATCGTCACCTTGCCGACGACCCGATCGCGCAACCACCAGGCGCCGGACGCTCCGTACGACTTCTCCATGATCTGCTGGCGCCGCGCTCGACCGAGCATATGGAAAAGGCGCGGATACTCAGACAGGAAGAGCGAGCGCCAACCTCGTCCCAAGCCAGCGTCGGGACGCACCAGCCTGGCCAGGATGCCACGCGAAGCTTGCGGCCTTGGATGCCATATCACGCCCGCTTCGCGCATGAGAATGTGAACCCGCGATCCTTGCTCGTGCAGCAGCGCGGCGAGTCCCAGCGCAGACTGTCCGCCGCCGACAATCGCGACGTCTTTGCCTTGCGCCCATGCAAGGTCGCCATATAGCGCCGAATGAGAGGCATAGCGTTCGGGTAGACCTTGCAGTACGACAGGGGTTTGCGCGAAGCCCTTGAGTCCTAAGGCGATCACTACCTTGCGCGCGACGAGGGAGCGGCCGTCGCTCAACGCCAATTGAAAGTGCCCGTCGACACGTCGCAGACTGACGACGTCGACCGCCTGGATATTGTCGACCAGGTTCGACTGAAACCAGCACGCGTAGTCCACGAATGTCTCGAGCGGCAACTCCATACCCATCGGCTGATAGCGCATCCCCTTCTGGCGGTAGTAATCCTCCAGCGTGAATCCGCGTTGCGGCGCATGGAGGTTCGACGCGAACGCCTCGGAGCGCAGAAGCATGCCAGGCGGCATGAAGTTGATCCAGGCGCGCATCGGCTGGCCGAGAATCTGATGGGCCACACCCGCGGCGCTCAGGTGGGCGGCCAAAGACGATCCATATGGCCCTGCGCCAATGATTGCGGTGTCAGTGAACGACATTGATCATCTCCATCCAGGGACAGCACTCACGGCTTCCAGGCGCCCAGACTCGAGGCCGGCGTTGCGAAGCACGACACGTTGTCAAATACCAGCCCACACTAAACTTTCACCTGCAACAGTCTGAGTGCCCTCGTCGCCTTCAATGCGCGCTTCAAGCGCTGCAGCGGACTAAGAAGGCAATAAAACTGCAGTGCCGGACAGGGATCGCTCCAGCGAAAATATCCATCAACAATCTTCGTACGCTCGGCCAGCAGATGAAGCGGCACGCGCTCGGCCATCGTCGCGCGCCACGCGACCGGCACCCGGCACGACGGCTCTGGTACGGGCGGCAGTCCGAGTTCATGCCGGTAAGCGGCAAGCGGAATGTTGACCCCGCACAGCGTGGCGATTTCTTCCTGCCAGTCCGTACGGCCGACCGTCGGCTCGACCATCACGAACTGCCTATGGTTGTCGTCCCACTTGTATTCGATGCTACCCATGCCCTCGAAACCCGCCCGCTCGGCAAACGACAATGTCAACGGTTCGAGCACTTCGCGAGCTTCGGGCGCGGCAACGCATACAGCGGTATTCCCGACACCGGGCGGAGAACTGAGAACCTTGCGCCCGGTAAAGATGCTGACTACGCTCCCACCGCTCCCCCGATAGAACAGCG
The DNA here is from genome assembly GCA_900142905.1 of Burkholderia sp. GAS332. Lineage (NCBI taxonomy): Bacteria > Pseudomonadati > Pseudomonadota > Betaproteobacteria > Burkholderiales > Burkholderiaceae > Burkholderia > Burkholderia sp. GAS332. Next base: position 4,265,847 of record FSRV01000001.1, read on the forward strand.
TGAAATAGATGTTGCTGTCAGGCCCCTCGATCCACTCCTGCGCTATGACGCCGCCAGGCGTGGCAAGCATCGCGATAGCCTGCGCGCGTGCAGCGCTAGGAGAGTCGACGCGAACCGCGCGTTCCCGCTCGCCCCTCAATACATTGCGTTTGTCATCCGGTTTCAGCACGCACGGATAGCGTAATTCCGATAGATATTCAATGTCGGACAGTTTCTCGAGAATCACGGACCGCGGAACCGGAAATTGATGCTTCAGGGCGAAGTCGTGAAATCCTGCCTTGCTACACAACATCTTGACGGTGGCGTCGATCGGAAGACGGAAGCGAAACCACTTGGAAAGCGCTTCTCGATTTTCCGACACCGCGTGCACCGCGTCTTCTTCGGTCAATATAAGAACGGGGGGCTCACTGAACCGTTTGCCGAGTTCGATCATGTCATCGACAAAAGCTTTTCCGATAAGGCTTTTGATGAAATGAGCGCGTACGTAACGGCTCCACATTCCCGAACGCGTCATCCTCGTGTCGACCGCTATGACCGGAATGCCCGCGCAGGCGAGTGACCTCGCCACGCCGAGTCCGTTCAGCGAGGCACCCACGACGACCCCTGCTATCTGATCAGAACCGTATCGGCTCGCCATACTCTCGATTCCCTGGTCATCATACGTACGTGAGCGCTTGAAAGCATCGCTGGAAGTTGCGCTGTCGACAGTCTCAACGCACTACCGGTCGAGCCTGCCGCCGCGCGTTAACCCTAGGGCCGCAGAGCGGCCCGCTCAGTGCGCAGACGCACAATCGCCAAAAAAATCGGAAGAATAAATTGGAGGGAGAATCGTGTCGCAGTCCGTCACACTGACACGGTAAAACTAAGTCTTACCGTACCGTGGAAGTGGCTGGAATTGCTGCGAAAGCTCTACGCGGTTAGCGCTGTACGCAGCGAACCGAGGCCAGTAGCAAATCAGGTATGCAAGCGGAATAAAGGATGTAACCGTGGTCACGCTCACGGTGGCGCTCACGAGCAGGAAAATCAGCATGACGAAGCCGTCACTCGCGGTAAACGCGATGACGCCGAGAAGAATCAATGTACTAAAGAGCCCCATTTCGGCGACAGTGGCCGGGAGACCGGCAAACGGCACGCCGGAGGCCTCCATATCGTCCTGGATCAGCCGGATATAGGGAAGGTACTTGTAGTGCGCGATCATGTCATGTGCGGTGAGGCCCGTGACAATATCCTCTAGCCGCCCATCGAACATGAAGGCGTAGCCGGCCAACCGGTGGCCAAATGTTTCCGAGTCGAAGAAATCGTTGGAGGCAAGATACAGCGAGATCGCCGACATCGCCACATAGTAGGCAATCAGTATCGTCAGTGGATGGAGCGAGCGCAATCTGTCACGTACAGGATAGAGCGCAGCAAAAAGGAACAGCGTCATCGACGATTTCGAGAAGCTAATGAAGAGGCCGATGAGGTAAATAGCGATCACTTTTTTATTGGGTGAATCGCTGAATAGGTACATGATAAAAGACGTCACCAGCAACGAAGAGAAGAATCCCGCCTCGCGCGAAAATCCCGAGACGCGGGCAAAGTAGAACACCTCGAAGAAGTTCGTATAAGTACTGGTCGCATAGTCCCCCCAGATCAGTTGCGAAAGATTCGTCGGTCCGATGAGGTACGCCATGTCATGGTCGATGTAGTACATCGCGAACTGCACGATGGCAAACAGGACGTTGATGACCATCCATGGATGAAGATAGCTGATGCGGCGCTCTGTCGTGTACATCAGGTAGCCAATGCAGATGGCAATCGACAGGACCCGCACCGCGCCGGAAGGAGACGTCAACGCACTTGCCGCAACCGCAATGAGCAACGGTCCGGCCCAGCGACGGACCGTACCGCTAAGAAAACGGGAGAACTCCGGATCAAGAAACGGGATCACAAGATAAAAATATAGGGTAGTCCCGTCCACCTGCGGATTGAGAATCACGCAGGTGAAGAACATGTAGAACAACGCGGATATTAGTCTGGAGTACATTGTTTTCTCAATGCAAAACCGCGCGAGGCAAGACGCTTACGCTTGCCTCCTCCAGTCGTCCAGCACGTCGCTATCCAGCTGCCTGGGCAACTGGACGCGACCCGCCGGCGACGATCACGATGCAACATGCTGTTGCGGGGTACTCGCTGCAGAATAGGCAACCGCATAGCCATAACTGCGCTTCTCGCTGCGCCGGCGCGGCATCGCGTTGAAGATCATGCCGACCAGACGCGCGCCGGCAAGATCGAGACGTTGCGCGGTTTCCCCCAGCTCCCGTTCGCTCTGGGCGTTCGGACGTACCACAAGCACCGTCGAGCCCGCGAGAGAGGCGATCAGGTTGGCATCGCTGACCGCTAGTACCGGCGGGGTATCGACGATGATCAAGTCATATCGCTCGCCGAGATGGTTAAGGAGTTGGTGCATGCGAGGTGTCGAGAGCAACTGCGACGGATTGGATGGGAACCGGCCCGCAGCGATGAAAGAAAGTCCATGAACACCTGTGTTGCGAATGACGTGATCAACGTCGACCTCGCCACTCAGGACTTCGGCGAGGCCACCGGCGCCGGTCTGCTTCAAAATGGCGGCCAATTGGCCTCGGCGCATATCGCCGTCGATCAGCAATACTCGCTTGCCGGCCTGCGCGTTGAGAACCGCCAGATTGGACGATATAAAGCTTTTTCCCGTGCCGGGCGTGGCACCCGTCACCACAAGCACGTTATTCGCGGCATCCTGAATCTGCCGCTGCAACGACGCACGTATGCCCCGCAGGGCCTCGAGCGGTATGTCGTCGTGCCCGTCAGTGGCGAGCAGGAAGCGGCCGGCGGCGAACAGGATGTCTTGCGCAACAGCGCCGGAATAGGTCAATCTGGCGGGCGATCCGGTTGGACGGGCGGCCACTTTCTGCTGTGCACTACCGGAGAGGCGTCTCTTCTCCGACTGCGAGTTCGAAATCTGCGCGCGGTCCAGGCGGGCCTGCTCGTCACTGAACAACACGTGACCAAAGACAGGCAGGTTCAAATGGCGCTCGGCCGCCCGCGCGCTCTCAAGGGCGGACGACCCCAGGCGCCGGATAAAGACGTACAGGATCGCCGCCATCAGACCGCCGACGGCGCCCACGCCGATAATCAGGGGGCGTTTGGGTTTCACAGGGTCCACGGGCAACAGCGCGGTGTCGATGATGTGCACGTTGCCCAGTGTGCCGGCCTGCGTCACCGCCAGCTCATTAGACTTGTTGACCATCGCAACGTAGATATCTTCGGCAACCTTTACGTTACGCGTGAGGTCGGCCGCCCGGCGCTCGGAGGCGGGCAACTGGTCAAAGCGCGCTTCGAACGCGCTTTTAGCATTCTGGAGAAGCTGGAGCTGGCTATCGACCGTCTGCACATCACGTGAGTTTGGCGCAAAGTGACTTTCCAGCGCCGCTTTTTGTACCTTGAGCAGCGCGATCTGGCGGTCGAATTCAATGCTGCCCTGAAGGTAGGACGCGGCTTCGGTACCCGCCTGCATCGAGCTTGACGCGGTTCTGTACTGGCTCAGTTCGGCCTCGGCTTGCGTCAGGTTGGCGCGAAGCTGCGGCAGCTCGCCGACAATGAACTCACGGGTCGTGAGGGCCTCGGCGCGGTGCTGGGCGATGTGGGACGCGATATAGCCCTGGGCGATGCCGTTGGCAATAGCCTGAGCCAGCTCCGGATCGGCGTTTTCATAGACGATCTGCACAACGCCGGTATCCTTGCCCGACTCACTGACTTTCAACTGATGCAGGAAGCGTTCGATTGCCTTGACGTCGCTAAAGCGCACGATCGTGAATTCGGTTCCAGGGCGCGCGATGAGTCGCTCCATGGTGAGCGCCACACCGTTGGCCTCGACCGGTATGCCGGCTGCACCCTCGACGAGCGTGCGCCCGGTCGTCGGATCGGCGAGACGGTAGCGGCCGCCATCGAGGACGGTCAAGGTCAGCGGTTTGTCTTCGAGACCGGCCGGGACGCTCAGTGAGCCGACAGATGCCTCTTCTCCGCCCCATGCATACGAGGTCAAACCGATGGGCGCCGGCATCGGCGCGCCTGGCGTGGCGAATTGCCGGCTGATCGCACCGATCACCGGGATGTGGTGTGGCGTAATTGAAATGTCCTGCTTGAATTTCTTGATCACCGGCTCAAGCACGCTCCGGCTTTGGATGATCTGGATCTCGGCCTCGGTGGGGAGCGTGGGAGGAATGACCTGCTCCTGCGCCTTCGACGCCTCGCCGAGCGCGTTGGGCTGAGGGAAATCGACCTTGACCAATGCATCCGCGGAATAGACAGGGGTCGCCGCGAACGCGTACAACGCGGATAGCCCGGTCACCAGCAGGACAATGCAAATCACCAACCCCAGATTGTCCACGATCAGCCGTGCCAGTTCGCCGGCGGAGAACGCGTCCACGTTGTTCCGCAGCACACCCGGCGTATTACCGGAAACACTCGTATTCATACGACGGACTCCTTGTTGATTGGAACCGGAACGAATCGCTGGCTCGAGAGCGCCGCTCCTCGAACGCGCCTCAGAGATTGCACAGATTGTGGCGTCGCAGCAACGCCGTCTGTGCTATATCGCACACGAGTCCAAGTCGCGTCACGCAGGTTTTCCGACAAAAAGAAACAGCCCACGGCTCGGAGAGAGCGCGTGGGCTGCGGAGGTGAAGGCTTGGGTTCGCTAGTACATTAGTACGTTAGCGCGATGAGTCGGATCAGACCGGATTCGCGGCCACGAATTGCTTGAAGCTCGTGTAGGCCGGGTTCTTCGTGACGCCATCCTCTTGCACGAGGCCGTAGTCCGGATCGATGAGGCAGTACATCATGATGGACTGAATGTTGTACTGACTCATGACCTGCCGGTACTCCGTCATTGCCGTGGTCACGTAACTCGCCGCTTGCGCAGGCGTGTCCTGAGCGCCGGACCAACCCCATTCCGTCAACCAGATCGGCACGTTAAAGGACTCCTGCAGAACTTGCAGCACGTTCATGCATGCGTTGTTTTGCCATCCACACTGGATATCGCCTGAACTCTGATACCAGTGGTACGTCGTGTAGTCCCAGCGGATGATCTCCGCACCTGAAACGCCATTAGCAGAGCCATCCGGCGTGATGCCGGTCCACAGCATCTGCAACGCGCGATAGGCGAGCGGGATACCGACATTGACGCCGCACTCGATCGTCGGATCGATCGCCTTGACGCCGTCGATCATGCCACGGATGACACCGCGAAATGCCGGCCAGATAGCGGGGCTGTAGTCGATCGTTTGGCTGCCGTCACCGCTTGTCACCAGGCCGTCCGAGTCGAGCTCATTGCCACACTCGATGTACTTGACGAGCCCCTTGAGCGGTGTAGTGCACGCGACCGCCAGGTTGTAGCCCAGCGTGTAGGCCGCCGCTTCCGTACCTGTCTGGTCCCAGCCGGCCGAAACCGGGTTGAGCACCGGCATGATGCCTACTCCGCTGCCGGCAAACGCACCGGTCAATGCGTTGGCAACCGTTTGGGCCATGCCGCCGTCGGCTACGTCGACGCGATAGATCGTGCAGCCAAGATCCTTGAGCAACGCCAACTGGGCAGCCGGTGACATCGTGGCGTAGATGCCGGTGGGATAGGCAAGGTGGCCGTTCATGCCGTAGAACAGTGCGCCGGAAGTTGTGCTGGCGACCGTGACTGTGACAGACACAGTGGTCTTGGTGCCGCCCGGCTGTCCCGCCGCGACGGTGAATCCCATCACGTTGAACTGATGCGAACCCGCGGATAGTTGGGCCGTATTAATGGGGATAGCGAACTTACCGCCACTCGGTGTGGTGTCGGCGCCAATCTTCGCGCCAGTCGCGTTGTCGAACACACACACGTTGACCCACTTGCTGCCGGCCGTGCCGGTCACCGTGACAGTACCGGATACAGTCGCGTTGGCCGCGGGCGCGGTCACCGTAAAACTACTACTTGAGCTGGCCTTGTTGGCCACGCTCGCGTCGTTGGCCACTGCGGCAGGCGAGTCGCCGCTCGAACCGCCACCGCACGCGGAAAGCGCAATTGATCCGGCGCCTGCGACCAGGCCGGCGAGAAATTTCCTCCGAGGGACAGATGCAGCTGGAACTAAAGAAGGGACAGACTGTAGAAGATCTTGCTGATTTTTTGATCGGTCGGGTAACGTCATGAGTACGACTTACGCATTTCGGTTGGGGATCGCAGTATATTCGTCAGTCTTTTTCGTATGTTGTAACTGGATGTAAAAGCGCGGCGATAAGGCGAACTTTCTCCATACTTATGAGTGGAGGCAAAACTTCGCATTTCAGATGAAGAAAGAGAGAACATGTGTGCGCGGCCGCACATACGACTGTGGCGTTCGTGCAATGCGGAAAAATAAATAATTCTATTAATTATTAATTCACAAAACGTGCGTTTTGTGCGCCAACCCTTCTACTAAGCGGGTTCTGGCGGCTCTGATCGATACGCCATCCCGCATAAATTACGATTTTCCATTGACATTTATTCATACGAATAGGTGTATTCCCTTCTATTTTTCATTTGTCTGATTAATATGGTAGTGAAACAGATACACGAGAAAAGAAGCGAACCCCTATATCAATTAACTTCACCAATGCTTTCGTCTGACAAAAGCATTATGGTGCCGAATATTCATATCAAATCCGTGCGACTCCATTGAAGCCAACTACAGCTGTCCGTTCTGTAGTCTGAAGGTTGTGGGATACAAGGTGATTCGTTCTCCATACGAAAATTCCGCCCTTCCTGCCGAAGTACGCAACCCTGAGTAACGAGTAAGAAACCCGAATGCGTCGTGCCACCGCCCCCCGCTGTGTGCGCAAACGTACCGAAGCCGAAATACCGAGGAGGCACCCTTCTTCTCGGCGGCGTTATCTGTCGGGCATAGCGCAAGACACCGTATTCCCGGGCGCCGTCCTGTTCGAGTTTGCTTTCGCAGCGTGGATGTGTTTTTCGAAGGTGGCGAGTGCAAGGCCATGCGCTTGTCCATGCAGCAGTGGTGCCGTTTGGCACCTGAGCCCTCCACGGCTATTCATGTGCCGCTAACGCCGTGAATGGCAGTCACTGTTGCGCATTTTTCCAAAGGACTTCGAGAGATGAAATATGACGTCTTGATCGTGGGGGCTGGCTTCGCCGGCGCAGTGTGTGCTGAGCGCCTTGCGGCTGCCGGCAAGCAAGTGCTGATCATCGATAAACGGAATCACATTGGCGGAAATGCGTTCGATTGTCATGATCAAAATGGCGTGCTGATTCATCCATACGGGCCGCACATCTTTCATACCTCTGGCAAAAGAATCTTCGAGTACCTCTCGAATTTCACCGACTGGCGGCTCTACGAGCATCGTGTGCTCGCTCACCTGGACGGAGAGTTTTATCCCATCCCCATCAACCGGACGACGATCAACAAGCTATACGGCCTTGATCTGAACGAGCAGGGCGCGACGGCGTACCTTGAATCCGTGCGGGAGCCCCGCGACCGCATCGTGACGAGCGAAGACGTCGTGCTGAGCAGCGTAGGCAGCGACCTGTGCGAGAAGTTCTTCCGAGGCTATACGCAAAAGCAGTGGGGACTCGACCTCTCTGAACTATCGGCGGGCGTCGCCGCACGCATACCGACCCGCGCGAACGACGACGACCGTTACTTCACCGATGCGTTCCAGTTCATGCCCGCCCAGGGTTACACGTCGATGTTCGAAAGGATGCTTGAGCATCCGAATATCGAGGTGCGTTTGTCGGAGGATTTTCGCGCCATAAGATCGGCCGTGGAACGACAACATACGGTCTATACAGGGCCCATCGACGCCTATTTCGATTTTCGCTTCGGCAAACTCCCCTACCGCAGCCTGATGTTTCGGCATGAACATTTAAGCGACGTGGAACGCTTCCAGCAGACCGGGACGATCAACTATCCCAACGACCAGGACTACACGCGGATCACGGAATTCAAGCATCTGACCGGCCAGCAGCATAGTGGCACGTCGATTGTGATGGAGTATCCGCGCGCCGATGGCGAGCCCTACTATCCCATTCCTCGCCCCGAAAACGAGGCGCTGTACAAGCGCTATAACGAACTCGCGGAGGCCACACCCGATGTGACGTTTGTCGGGAGGCTCGCACAATATCGTTACTACAATATGGACCAGGTCGTCGGCGCTGCGCTGAAAGCTGCCGAGGCGCTGATCGCCGAGGAGCTGATCCAATGAACACGGTGCGCGTTGCAGCAATCGTTGTTTCGTACAACCGGCGTACCCTACTGCAAGAATGTGTCGAGGCGCTGCTTGCTCAAACGCGGCCCGTCGATGCGATTTACGTCGTCGACAACGGCAGCAACGACGGTTCGCGCGAGTATCTGGCTGCCGTCGAGGCGAAGCACGACAGGGTTGTCGTCGTTCTGTCGGAGAGCAACACGGGCGGCGCAGGAGGGTTCGCAACGGGCATCAGAACCGCATTTTCCAAAGGCTACGATTGGTACTGGCTCATGGACGATGACGCAGAACCCATGCCCGATGCGCTCGAACAGCTCATGGTGTCCCAGGAGGCCGCACGCACTGACGTTGTGGCACTCTGCGGCGCGGTATTTGGCATCGATCGGCGTGTGCAGTTCTGGCATCAGGGCACCTTCGATGAACGGATGCGACTGATTGCGCCAAAGCCCGAATACCACGCGGCCGATTCCTTCAAGACCGACTATATGTCGTTCGTCGGCGCGTGCATCCGGCACGATGCGATTCGACGCGTAGGCTTCCCCGCGCACGAGTACTTTGTGTGGAACGACGATGTCGAGTACACCGCACGTCTGAGCGGCATCGGTGAACTGCGTTGCGTCACCGCCTCCCACATGACGCACAAGGACGGAGAAAACCGGGATCTGGCGCAGCGCCCGCGCTCATTGCGCGCGTGGTACGAAACCAGGCGCATGCCTGCGGCTACGCAGTGGAAGTACGCGTGCGGGCTGCGCAATTATGTCGATATGGTGTTTCGGCATCGCGGCCCCGCGCCGTTCTGGGCTGCGTCGATTTTTGCCAGAAGGCTGGTTCGAATTCTGGTTTTTGGTGACCGCCGTTTAAGCGTCATCATGCTCTATGTCCGCTACTTCGAGCAGGCGGTGGGTCGAACACAGTTCGATACGGTCAGGCCGACCGACTGGAAAAAGTCTCTGATGGCAAGTCCTGAGCCTGACAAGGCTGTCGCCGCGAAGAGTGCGTCAGATTAGCTCGAATGCCGCGTCGTCGCGACAATCCAGTTTCACGATAGCCATTCTCCGTGCGTCGACGTTCGGATGCGATAGCGCGCCGACGTCAACGCCTTTCAATACACTCGCGCGTTCAACATTCATCAACCGACGCGGCTCGTGTCACGAAGACCGGGACTCTTTTCTGAATGAGATAAAACGCCATGCAGCCGGTAACAAGCGTTTCGGTTGCAAGTATGGACATTGCCGCGCCTTGTGCGCCAAAGCGAATCGAGAGCGGCACTAACAGCGCGACGTTGAACACCCCGGATCCCAGCAGGATCTCGCTGAATTTCTTCTTCATGCCGAGCGGCAGCATCATCTGGAGCCCAAGGACATTACTCAGGGCCACCAGCCACGGCACGAACGCCATCCACCGTAGAACGTCGACCGCCGGCGCGTATTGAGGTCCCATACCGACGCGAACGATCCATGGCGCAAGCGCCCAGAGCATGATCGATACGGCGAGCATGATGGCGCTCAGCGCATAAAGTGCTTTGCGCACCAGTGCAAAGGCCTTCGTGGCATCTTCGGCAAACAGTGCATTGACGCGCGGATACAGCGCGTTGGTGAGCGGCGCTATCAGGGCCTGCACCACGTTCCGAATCTTGTCGGCGGCACCAAAGTAACCTAGCGTGACGTTGCCCGCCAGAAATCCGAGCAGTACGCTGTTCGTTGTCGTGTACAGGCTGATGGCGGCAGTTGCGATGAATACGTGCCACCCTTCCTGAAAAGCGCCGATGACATCACCGGCGCTCGGAAGATGGAACGAGATCAGTCTCAAGCGTGCGATCAGTATCAGCGAGATAATCCCGGCGACCACGGTGCTCATTGATGCGATGAGCGCCGCTCGCCACGTGTCACCGGGCGAGTGAACGAGAAGATAGGTAGCGGGGATGACAAGCAGGCGTGCGCTCAATGTCGAAATGGTGACAAAGGACATCCGCTCCAAACCCTGAAAGAGCCACTGCGGAAATAGCACCGAGCCGATGACGAGCGGAAAGGTCGCAAACATGATGGGCCGAAGCTCGATCAGTTTCGGCACCAGCAAAACGCCCACCACCAGAAGTGCAAGACCGACGCCCGCTACAAGGATCTTGGCCGCCTGCGTTTTCCAGAAGATTCGCGACACAGCGTCACGGTCGTTCTGCACCTTTGCAATCTCGCCCGTGGCTGACAAAATGAAGCCATAGTCGGTCAGCAAGACCAGATAGGCAATCACCGCCTGAGCAAACACATAGGCGCCAAAGTGGTCGGGGCCCAGCACGCGGAACAGATACGGCAGTGTCGCAAGCGGCAGCACCATATTCGCCACCTGCAAGACTGACAGCGCGAACATGTTCCGCAATATTGGGTGGGCCATAGTAAGTCAGTCCGTGGATCTTAACTGTCTGTTGAATCGGTAACCGTCGGCCCATACCGTTTCTAGTGCCCGATCGATTTCTTGTCGCTTAGATGTGTTAAGTAGTTTTCGGCCAGCGTCACCTATAGAATCCGCGTGTAATGCGTGTGGGTAGCAAAACGTGTCTGGGTCTAGGTCAAGCGCATGATGTGCGCCAGACGCTCCGCATAACATTGAGGCAAAAATTCGCTCACGTCGTACCGTCTCTCGGGTGTCGCGAGGTGCACGGCAAGCTCATCGAGTGCTGCGCGAATACTCTGCGGGTCATCACGATAAGTGATCTTACTGCCGACGGCATTGCCGAAATCCAATCGATGAGCGCCTTCCCGCATCAACGTGGGCAAGCCCAGCATCGCTGCCTCGACAATGACGAGCGGTGCGACTTCCATCCCCACGGACGGCAGCACGATTGCGTCTGCAAAACGTCGTAGCTCGGAGAATAGCCGGTCCTGTGGCAGGTTACCGAAGAAAATAAGCTTTCCCGACTCGACCAGCGGCGCATAGCGTCGCTCGATCGCCTCGCGGTCAGGACCGTCGCCAAAAACACCGATGCGCTCAATACGCGCAAAATCAATCGAGCTCGCGAGCGCAATAAACTCCGCGAGACCCTTCTCGCGGGCGATGCGTCCGACAAATGCAAGATTGAAGCGCTCCCGATCGCGTACGCTTACCGGTTTGTTCGTCTCTGCCACGACCGAGGGGTTATAAAGGACGACTGTGTTGTCGATCCCTCTCCGATGCAAGGCCTCCTGCATGAAGTCACTGGGACAAATTAACCGGTCGAAGATGCGCTCCGGTTTGTACACCGCCCGCACTGCATGCCAGTAGGCCTTCGAACAAATGTCGTGGACTGCACCTTTGGTGCTGGCGCGCAACTTCAGGACATGCCCGGTTCGCAACGCGTCCAGCGTCAAATGCTTGATATGGCCGTTCACAACGTAGTGCAGCGTCGGGTTGTAATAGACAAGATGAAAATCGTGACACGTCATATACGTGGCGTAGCCCAACTCCCGCTTGTATCGAGCGATCACGCCGAGGACCGAAGCCGATAACGCGTTGTGGTAGTTGTGGACAAGAATACGATGCGGGCGATAGGTGATAACGGTTTGCTTCAGTGCGCGTGCCGCCGCCACGTTCCACGATCTCGACAGCAACGACGAACTCCCGTGGAATCGGCTGACGTCGAAACATTCCACTTCCACGCCGGACATTGCACGTAGAAGGTCAGCGGACTGCCGATAGACGACCTCCGCCCCACCCTTTTGCTCGAAATCGTTGATCACCAAGACTCTGTATTGCTGCATGCCTGTCTCTTGTCCAGCAAGCGCGGCGCGCTCTACAAGGGAAGAGTACTTGGTGACATACGCAAGGCTATGTTCGGAATCGCACCGAGGCTCAAGGCGTCGTGCGGCGTCGTGCCTACCCGGCAAGCGCTGCAACTCAAAACCTCGATGCGACGGGAGGCGCGCAGACCGGGCGAGTGGCCTCGCCCGCCCCGAGTTGACGCTCCAGAACATCCAGCAGCTGACGTGCGGACCGCTCCCACCGGAAGTGGCGTGCATGCTCCCTGCCACGTGCGCGCAAGGTGTCGCGCAGCGCTGCGTCGCCCATCAACTGGGCCACCTTGTCGGCGATGTCTTCGACGGAGCGCGCGTCGCAATAGACCGCGGCATCGCCGCATATTTCCGGCAGCGACGCTTCACGCGATACAACGACGGGACAGCCGCACAACATCGCCTCAAGCGGTGGCAGTCCGAAGCCTTCATACAACGAGGGAAACACAAAACAGGCCGCATTTTCATACAGCGCACGCAACTCACCATCGGACACGAAGCCGGCGGCGATGATGTTCTTCGAGAGGTCGTAGCCCGCCTTGGCTTTGGGATTGAAGATCCGCAAATCGCATCCGCCAACGACCACAAACTTCCAGTCGTGACGCTCGCTCAGTTGCTCGATAGCGGCAAGCACGCGGGCGAGGTTTTTGCCGACTGAAAGATTGCCGACCGCGAGCACATAAGCGTCATGCTGTAGATCCAGCCGTGACAGAATCGACTGATCTGCTGCGATTCTGTCAAAGTGGTCCACGCCATTCCAGACGACCGAAATACGCGACGCGTCGATACCGAGGCGCGCCATGATTCTTTCTTTCGAGAATTCGGACACCGTCACAATGTGGCTGGCGCTGTGCTTCAAAATCGAAAACGCGAATCGATACCACAACCTGAACTTCCAGGAATAATTCTCCGGCAGATCATAGACGGCCACGTCATGCATCATCACGACCTGACGACGTGCGAACAGTGGCCCCATATTGCAGAGGCTAAGCAGGGTTCGCCCGCCGGTCGCGAACGGCAGTGCGAATTGCTCCCACAGGGCGCCCTTCAGCCGGCGTCCGACCGTTTTTGCTTTCGGTAAGTCGACCTCCGTGCGTGCGTCAACAGGAAGCAGCAGCGGGAGATCGGTGTCCTCGGGAAACAGTCGCTGAAACGCCATCGCCAGTTCATAGCCAACGCGCTGCACGCCAGTGATCCGCTGAGACGCAAATTTCCCGTTAATTGCAAAACCCGCGAATGGCGCCTGCCGTTGGGTACTTCGCATCGCGCCGGCGTCGGTTGGCGCTGCCGCCTGAACAGAGCCCTCTTTCCGCTGAGCGTTGGATCGCTCCGTAACGTCGTCCATCAGATACCTCTCGAGATGATCCTGCGCCAGCAATGCCGTGCGCCCAGGTTTCGCTTACGCCGTGTGATACCCATCGCCGTTCCCGATTTGCCGCACTATTTCAGTGCACCAAACGGCATCGGCGTCGAAATTGGCCGACCGGCCGATAGCCAGTCCGAGCTTGCATTAAGCGATCTCGCGGGAAACTCGATCAGTACGGTTTCACACACAAGGTCCGGCGGGGAAAGTAGGTGTGATCCGGCACCGGCGACAGCTTTGAAAGTTCGATTCCGCACTGATGAGTAGAACGGCACATCCTATTTTGGTCCGGCTTGTTGCCTGGGAAAGGCGACGTCCCGCGTGGCCTCTCAGCGTCGGCGTCTTTGCTTGTCGAGCCGACTGAGTTATTTCCATGAGCGATTCAACGAGGATGATCCAATGCTGACGATTCATCTCCGCCGAAGCTTGTTCAAACCACGCCAATTCAGGCGCACTACGCTAACTGCATTACTGTTTCTGGCTTTCTCAAACAGCTCATACGCACAGTCGACGCTGCAACTGCTTAGTCCGCCAGGCTCGCAAGTCATGCTGACAAACGGAAAGAAGATCCTCCGCTTCGATGTTTCAGCGCCGGACGATCTGCACCAGGCGAAGGTAACGGTCAGCGTTTTCCCCTTTGACAGCGACGGCAAGTTGATGCCGGTCCCGCTCGCCTCGTACGAGAGAACCATCAGCAACATGCAGGGAGGAAAGGCAATCGAAGTCGGCGTCGCGATACCGCGTTCTGGTTTGTTCCGCGTCGACGCAACCCTGAAATCGCCGGATGGAGAAACGCTCGACAAGACAGCAAGCACGCTGGCTGTCGTCACGAAACGCAACGAAGTGGGGCCTTCCGACTTCGGTGTCGTCACCCACTTCGCTCAAGGTGGCGCACCGCCCTCGGTGCTGTTGCCGCTCGTCAAGCAGGCCGGGTTCTCGTGGATCCGGGACGAACTCTATTGGGAGGCAATCGAGAAAAGGCCAGGCGTCTTCAACTTTCCGGCGCGCTACGACACCTACCTTGCCGCATGTAAGCGTCTCGGGATCTCGCCTTTAGTCGTGCTCGATTATGGTAATGCGACCGCCTATCCAGCGCTTTTTTCGACGTCGAACTTCCCGCAGTCACCCGAGGCCCGGAAGCGTTTCGTGGGCTACGTTGACGCTGTGGTCGCCCGCTACGGCGGGACAGTTAAACATTGGGAGGTATGGAATGAGCCGGACTTCAGCAAGATCAGCCCCGCCGCCTATTCTTCCCTGTTGAACGACACGTTCAGCGCCGTCAAGGGGGTCAGCCCGGATGCGTCGGTCATTTCCTGCGGCGGCGGCGGCGCGGGTGGCGGCCCCGGCGGCGACTGCCTGGTTGCGATGATCAAGGAAGGCAGTCTGAACGACCAGGACGGCTTTAGCGTCCACCCCTATATGCCACCCAATACACCGGAAAGGGGATATAAGGCGACGGGTGCCCCGATCGATTCCGTGAGCGTTCCGACGGTATGGCCCTACCTGAAAGAACTTACAGCACTACATGTGAAATCCGACGGCCTACCTCTCCAGGTTTGGGTGACGGAAATGGGCTGGCCCGTGAATCCCAAAGACCCGGGACAAGATGAGGCAACGCAGGCGGCCAATCTGGTGCGCACTTATTTGCTCTCGCGGCGCTATGGCGCGGTTCGGGTGTTGTTCTGGTATGACTTTGTCGACGATGGCACCGACATCAACAACATCGAACATAATTTTGGCTTGCTGCACCACGATCTGACACCCAAACCAGCGTTCGTCGCTGCTTCCGTGTTGAGCAGCACGGTTGGCAAGCGCAACTGGGCAAAGGCGCTAGTCGACACGGACAATGTCAAGGCGTATCAGTACGGGACAGATGATCCAGTCATCGCCGGCTGGACCACTGACGGCAAGGAAAGTGTGGCATCCCTACGCCTGCCAGCCGGGAAATATATCCAGCGCGACTGGCAAGGTGTCGAAACCCCCGTGACGATTACCGCGCAAAGCTTCGATTGGCGAGTGGGTCCGCTTCCTCGTTATCTCATTCCGGACCGGCCGTCGAACTGAAGAATCAGATG
The DNA here is from genome assembly GCA_900142905.1 of Burkholderia sp. GAS332. NCBI lineage: Bacteria > Pseudomonadati > Pseudomonadota > Betaproteobacteria > Burkholderiales > Burkholderiaceae > Burkholderia > Burkholderia sp. GAS332. The sequence goes on from FSRV01000001.1 coordinate 4,281,293, forward strand.
ATCATGGCCCCCGGCCATGACCCAGCCGATAGAAGCCGCTCCAGATACGCCGTCCTATCGCGACAACCGCGTGTTGCCGCGCGTAGCAAACGAGTACGCGCCAGCATCGCCATCGCCGGGATCAGTACGCGCCATCACGCCGGACCACCACGCCAACCGTCTTCAACATAATCATGATGTCGTACCAAAGCGACCAGTTTTTCACATACCATGCGTCGAGGAATACGCGCCGCGCGTAATCCGTATCGTTACGGCCGCTTACCTGCCAGAGACCTGTCATACCCGGTTTTGCCAATAAGTAATAGGCAGCCTCCTCACCGTACCTTGCGATCTCCTTCTCGATGACCGGGCGTGGTCCCACAAGGCTCATGTCCCCGCGCAGCACGTTCCATAACTGCGGCAACTCGTCGAGGCTGGTTTTACGCAGTAGCGCGCCAATTGATGTGATCCGGACATCGTCCTTCAGTTTGAAATCCTTCTCCCATTCGGCTCTTGCGGCTGGATCGCGCTCAAGCAATTCCTTCAACACCTTGTCGGCGTTAGGCACCATCGAGCGAAATTTGTAGCAGCTGAACTTCTTTCCGTTCTGCCCGATCCGGGTGTGCCCAAAGAACGCAGCGCCACCGTCCCTCGCCACTAGAGCCGCAATAACCGCGAAGATAGGCAGCAGCATGATTAACAGAAACCCGCCCACCGCAACGTCGAAGATTCGCTTGAGCACTCTGGCCGAAAATCGCGCCAGGTTGTTTTGCACGCGCAACATCATTACTTCATGGCCGAAGAAGTACGAGATGTCGGTGCCGCACAACGGCACGCCACGCATCGATGCCATCACAGTAACGTCCCGAATGCCGTACTTCGTGAGTCCACGAACCCACATGTCGCGCAAGGCCCGGTGATCGTGTTCCAGCGCTATCACGACCTGCACCCCCGGCAACGATCTGAACGTCGCGGGGGTCAAGCCCTGCAGAATGGGGGCATCCGACACAAAGATCGCCTCTTTGTCCGCGGCTGCCTGGGTGTCGGGCGCGACATAGGCGATCACGTCCACGCCCAGAAACGACTGATTCGACAGCGCGCGCCTCGCTTCCAACGCGCTTTCGCCACACCCCACAATCAGTGTCGGCCGCTTCCACAGGTTTGCCCAATCGAGCGCGCGCTTGGTTAGCGACCGGAACGCGGGCACGAGGACTAGGGCGCCGCTCCACGTCAATGCCCACCATCCGCGCGAGAACGTCCCCTTGGTCAACGCGGTAAGCGCCAGATGAACGACCGCGAGCACGATCAGCATCCGGAAAATCTCCTGGAGTTCACGCCACATCGGCCGGCGACACGTGTAGTGCCGCAGTCTCGCCCAGAACCACGCTGTCCCAACACAGGCGAGCGCCATGTAGATCAGCATGGGCTGATGGGAGAAGATCGCCCACACACTCCTCGGCGCCTCGGTAGCAAATTTTCCCACGTGATTCGTCACTAACAGGGCTACCGTGAAGCCCACAATATCCGCGGCTGCCAGGGCGACCTTATTCGTCAGAGCCGGAAATGGATTGACGGCCAGTTCAGGCAGTGACGCATACTCGATTCTGACGGTTGAGTTCACTTGGCATTTCCTCGTATTGTGCAGCCGGCCGACTTTCCAAACCGATTAGGATCGAAGCGAAGACACGCCAAGCTCCGCTGCTTCGTCTTCGATCGTGATGGCACGAACGGGCGGTCGAATTGCCGCACGGAACTTGCGCCAGACCCGCAAATTCTGGTGTGATTCCATCGCTTTCAGGACCACTGCAAGGAACCCCCGACGAAACGCCGCCTCGGAAAACCGCTCCGCATTGGCGCGACAACTCTCGGGCAAAAATTTATGGGCGCCTGCTTCGAATCTGCGGACCGCAGCCTGCACAGATTCAACGGTCTGCTCCTCGAAGAACACGCCTGTCGGCTGCGGATGGGTATCGTCGATCACCGTTTCACATGCCCCGCCCTTGCCGAACGCAATCACCGGTGTGCCGCACGCCTGCGCCTCCACAATCGAAATGCCGAAGTCTTCCTCTGCGGCGAATACAAATGCCCGTGCACGTTGCAGATAGTCCTTGAGGACAGCGAAGGGCTGATGCCCCATGACAATGACGTTGGGTCCCGCTTTGGCACGGATCTTTGCCATATCCGGTCCGTCCCCGATCACGACCAGCGAACGCTCAGGCATGCCCGAAAAGGCTTCCACGACCAGGTCCACTTTTTTGTACGGCACCATTCTCGAGACCGTGACGTAGAACGACTCTTTATGCGTGCTCAAGCCAAACGCCTCGGTGTCTACCGGGGGGTACACGACGGTCGAATCGCGGCGGTAGACACGATTGACACGGCGCGCGATGAAGTCGGAATTGGCGATGAACGTATCGACGCCATTTGCCGTACGCACGTCCCACGTGCGCAGATAATGCAGCGCGACGCGGGCGAACAGCGAACGAAAACCCTTCAACAGATTCGATTCCGTCAGGTACTGATGCTGCAGATCCCACGCATAGCGGATGGGTGAATGGATGTAACTGATATGAAGCTGATCGGGTCCTACCAGCACGCCCTTCGCAACGGCATGCGAACTTGAAATAATCAGATCGTAAGCAGACAGGTCAAACTGCTCGACGGCTAGCGGAAAGAGCGGCAGATAGTTACGGTACTTCCGTTTGGCGAACGGCAGCTTCTGCACAAACGAAGTCTTCGCCCTTTTCCCCTTCAAAAAAGTACGATCCTCCATAAAGTCGATCAAGCTAAAGACATCCGCTTCGGGGAAGCATTCAATCATTTGTTCAACCACTCGTTCGGACCCGCCAAATGTCACTAACCATTCGTGAACAATTGCAACCCTCATCGCGATACCTCCATGATTGAACGGCTCAGCAACCGTGGCGCGGTCATGCCGCAGTGCGCCATTACTGCCGATCCTAGGCGGCACCCCGATACCCTTCGGTTCGAATTCGCACAGAAGGTCTTCCGGCTGAAGCAAGAATTTGAGACTTCGTCGACGATCGCGTCGAAGAGAACAGGCAGCGCCTTCAGTTGAAGACGAGACGCCCGGCGAGATTGCGCGCTTTACGTTGCGAGATCGGCGAGGTGGCAACGGCGGCCACCATCATTGACAGCCACATGAGGAGGAGGAAAACAAAAATCTGGACTCTCGATCCCTGGCGCAGGTTTGTGTAATGAAATACGAAGCCGACTAATCCCGTCGCCGCGACGCGCGCCGCCATCCCCCTGTACCACTTCACGTTGATGCCAGGCAGGAATTTACGGTGCACGATACTGACCCAGACAAGCACCCGGAACAGACTCAACGCAAGCCACGCATACGCTACGCCGACCGCACCATCGTTGAACGAACCGAAAAAAACGGCCGGTACGAGGATGACCAGGAAAGCAACGTTCCCCCTGATTTGCAGCGTGAGATTTCCTTGCGCGTATTGCACGAGGAAAACCAGCTCCGCAATAGCGGTACATGCGTTACCGACTGCATAGCACTGCAGGATGCGCCAGGCTTCCGGCGTTGAGGGCGCAGTCGTCGACCACAGCCTGAGAACGAGATCAGGCGCTATCGCGAAGATCATGGCAACCGGAATGACCACGATCATCGTGATCTCGCTCGCGAGAAGATAGCTCGATAAGATGTTCCGGCTGCCGCCCACGCCGTCGGCGGCAAAGCGCGGAGTGAAGGCCTGCTGAATAGGATTGGCCAGCAGCAAGATACCGCTGGCGAGCAGCGTTGCCATGCTGAATACGCCGAATGCATGCAGCGGCAGAACCTTCGACAGAATGATCTTGTCGATCTGCGTCGTGGTCGCCCACACGAGCGCGGAGAACGCGATGGAGAGCGACAATCTCGCGCGCGCCGTCAACGTAGCGCGCGAAAAGGTTCGCGTCAGCAGCGGTGCTTTAATCGCGCGGCCAAGCAGGAATCGCATGGTCAAGCTTTCGCCGACAAGCGCGCCCAGTTGCCACAGGAAAAAAACGTCGACTCGCGGCCATCGCGCGATGACGGGGACAACGAGCACTGCGCGAATGACGGCAAAGCCCACGATCACGACATTGAGCGTGGTTTGCCTGTCGATGCCCACCATGCCCCCTCGATAGGCCGAAGAAAGCCAACGCGATGAAGCGGTTAAAACCATCAGCACAAACGCGATTTCGATTTCGCGCGTAGGCAATCCGGCAGCGTGCAACCAGTCTTTCGCGAAGAACGGCGCCGTCAACATCGCCAGCACGACGAGCGCCATGCACATGGCCGCCACGAATTTCTCGAGTGACTGCAGGAGGACGCCCGCCTCCTTTCTCGATGCTTTATCCTGCGCGCGCGCAAGTTCACGACACAACGTGGGCGAAAGCCCAAGATCCAATATCTGCACCCACGCTTGCAGCACGGCATTGAGCGCGATCAGACCATACGCCTCGACGCCAAGACATCGCACGTACGCCGGCACCATGACGATGCCGAGCGTAACGGTAGCAATCTGGCCAGCATAGTTGGCAAGCAGGCTGCGTTTGAGCATCGTCGTAAGAGGCTGAAGTAGCACATCGCCAGTGACTGTAGTCGCCACACATCATGAGAAATGTGCGAATGCGAACACAGTTCCCGCCAGCTGTTCCGTTTCAGCATCATTGACAAAGTGGTTCGCACGCCGAATCGCAGCGCGCTGCCGGCCGCCCGTCGATGAGGTGTATTCGCCGAACAGAGGCGTACATCGGCAGTTCTTTGAAAAATAGCCGGTCTGCGCCGTATGTCAGACTATGACTGTCAACCCATTATCCCGCGCACTACCGCGCGACTTTTCGTGGACGCCATGCACCTTTTGATCATCCTTGCCGTACTCGAAATGATTGCGGTAATTTTTGCCGTGTCGTTATGCGTGGCGGCACGGCGCACCGATGAACGGACAGAACGCTCACTATCGCCGGACGAAGTCGAAGCAAGGCGGCAAGTTGGCGGCGCAAGCCGGCACCCACACCTGGCCCCATTTCGTATGCGCACGACGTGGCGCTGGCTAACGTCCGTCCTGCGAACGGGCAATCATGACAAACGCGGCAACTGAGATCGGCCCACCTCAACGTCCGCTACAGGCCACCTGGAATTCACGCTCCCTGTCTCTGCGGTACATGGGCTGCGCCGACACAACCGGTGTGCCGCTCTCCTTCTCTGCGACACTGGCGAGCAGCAGCCGGCGGAATTCCCGCTTGACGATTCCATAGCACTCGCAGGCATGCCCTTCCAGACCTGCGCGATCGAGCACCGTAATATGACCTCGACGCATGCTGATCAGTCCGGCATCCTGGAGCTTGCCCGCCGCGTCTGTCACACCCTCGCGACGGACGCCGAGCATGGTCGCGATCAACTGTTGAGTGACCACGAGTTCGTCCGACTTCAGTCGATCATGGGTAAGCAGGAGCCAGGTGCAGACCTGTTTGACGATGTGATGGTGCCGGTTGCACAGCGCATTCTGGGCGATCTGGGTGAGCAACGCCTGGATGTAAAGCAGCATCAGCTTGTGGACGGGCCCATGCTGCTCGAACTCGCGCTTGAATACCTGGGCGTTCATGGCGTACGCGTAGCCGCCACTGCGCACTTCCATGCGGTTGGGCATGGTCGCTCCGCCCATCAACACCGGCACGCCAATGACGCCTTCGTTACCGACAGCCGCCACCTCCGCCGTTGCGCCATCCGCCATCAGAAAGACCATCGACACAATGGCGGTAGTTGGGAAGTACACGTGTTTGACGGTTTCGCCTGAGTCCGAAAGTAATTCGCCAGCGCGTAGTCGCTGAAGCTTGAGATGAGGCGCCATCAATGCCATCTCAGGCTCTGGTACGACAGCAAGCAGGTGGTTCGCAAATTGATCGTTCGTAAAGTCGAGCATAGTCGTTTCCGGCTGATCCTCGCACGCCAGAAGGCATGCAAAATGTGAGGGCAACGGTGTACCGCCCAAAAATTACTGCACTGCGATAGTCCTACTGAAGCACCTGGTCGAAATGCCCGAAGACATTGCTCCATCGGCATACCCTCTTTAGCCAGAGGCGTGCCATGCGTTTTAAATGCCTGTTTTTAATGATATTTATTATGAGAGGTCGAGTTCGAACCCGATTCCGTCCGCGAACCGTCTCATATCTGAACGACTTTACGCGCTCAACGATTTTCTTTGATGCGGCGCGGCAATTGCTGCGACGCGGTGCGGATCAGGGTAAACGCCCGCCCTGCGGGCTCCGGCGGAAAGGAACCAGGCCCCACACGCCCCCGCGCGTGCACGCGAAGTCGTCGAGCCGGACACCCATTTTCGAACGAAAAGTGTCTCAGTTATGAAGCATTCCTTCTGAACCAGCCTGTGCCCCCAAACCTCATGGCTCACGAATTAGTTCGCTATCCTTTATTTTTATTTATGGTCATACGAATCATCACTTTAAACGACACGCGGATTAGCACGGGTAGCCGTGCTTCGCCTATTACGCCCCTACCTCGCAAACCGTTAAGTTCGAATCCGCACAGAGCGGCCTCCGTCATCAACATAGGGTGTGGTCGTTACCACTTTGTTATCTGATTCAGGGGAAAAGCACGTCGCCACGACGAAAGCTTGCCCATCTGAAACGGAGCCACCAGATGACTACCGCATTTGCGCCCCAATCGAAACTGCTGCAGTTCACCTCCATGACTGACGAGCGTCTATCGATCCAGCCGGTGATTCTCGCGGGCGGTGCCGGCACGAGACTGTGGCCCCTCTCGCGCGAGCAGTATCCGAAGCAGCTTATCGAGCTGATTGGGGAAGAGTCACTGCTGGCCACGACCGCACGACGCCTTGATGGCCTCGAAGCGTGGTGGCCGGTTTCCAGCACCCTGCTGCTGGTCTGTGGTGAGAATCATGGCCACGTCAGTGCCGAACAGCTAAACGAGTGCGGCAAACCCTCTCGCCTTCTTCTTGAACCGTCCGCCCACAACACCGCGCCCGCGCTGACCGCGGCGGCCCTCGAGGCCGTCGCCGGGGACAAGGATGCCGTGCTCGTTGTGATGCCTGCAGACCATGTGGTCCCCGATGCAATCGCGTTCCAGGATGCCGTGTCGCGCGCCGCGCACTATGCCGCCGACGGCGCTGTCGTCGCCATCGGCGTCGTGCCGCGTCATGCGGAACCGGGCTACGGATACATTCGCGTAGGCGTGCCCTTGGGACACGACGGCGGTTTCGTGATCGACCGGTTCGTCGAAAAGCCGCACCGTGAACTGGCGGAGCAGTACGTCCGGTCCGGCGAATATTGGTGGAACAGCGGCATCTTCGTGGTTCGGGCGTCGGTCTGGCTATCGGTTATCCACGCACTGCACCCGTCGATTTACGCCACTTGCGAGGCCGCGCATCGCAACCGTTCACTGGACGGCAAGTTCGTGCATCTCGCTGCGAAAGATTTCGACGATTGTCCGGATGAATCAATCGACTACGGTGTCATGGAGCGGCTTGGCGAATGTAAAGGCACCTGCGGCGTTGTCGTGCCGATGGATTCGTCGTGGTCAGACGTCGGCTCATGGGATGCCGTGTGGCAGATGATGCCGAAGGATCCGCATGGGAACGTGGCGCGCGGCCGGGTCGTCTTCGAAGACACCATCAACACCTTTGCGCACTCCCAAGGCCGCCTCATAGCGTGCGTGGGTTTGGAGGGCGTAATCGTGGTCGAGACAGTGGATGCAATTCTCGTCGCGGACAAGCAGAACGCCCAGCAGATCAACGCCGTCGTGTCACGGATTCGCGCCGAGCATGGTTCGGAAGTGGATCACCATCGCAAGGTGCATAGGCCTTGGGGTTTTTATGATTCGCTGGACTCGGGCGATCGCTTTCAGGTGAAGCGGATCGTGGTCAAGCCGGGCGAGAGCCTGTCCCTGCAGATGCATCATCACCGGGCAGAGCATTGGGTCGTCGTTCGCGGAACAGCGCAGGTGACGTGCGGTGAAAAGACCTTCCTGCTCAGTGAAAATCAGTCTACCTATATTCCGCTCGGCACGGTGCATCGTCTGAGCAACCCGGGAAAGACACCGCTTGAGATCATCGAGGTGCAATCTGGTACGTATCTAGGCGAAGACGACATTGTCAGGTTCGAGGACAACTATGGACGCCTGCCTTCCTGACGCGCTCAATCTTTGCGCCGCGCGTTACCCACTTTGGCGTAGCGCGCCTTCCATGCTTCCTGTTCCTCGTCGCACGCGGCAGGCACAGCCGCCTGGCGTCGCGTGGCAGTGGGAATGCTGTCCTGATGCGCACGCTCACCGTGGTTCGCCATTAGCCGGTACAGCGTCGCGCGCGAGATGTCGAGCTCGCGGGCCGCAGGGAGTGACCGGCCTCGATGACGGCGCAGGGCCGCTTCAATCGCCTTTCGTTCCGCGTCTTCGCGCACCTGGGTCAGCGTGTTGTCGCCCTCGCTCAGCATATAGTCCAGTTCCAGATCGGCCGGGCCCAGCACGCGCCCATCCGACATCACGATCGCGCGACGAACGCGGTTCACGAGTTCGCGAACATTGCCGGGCCAGCTATGCGCGTACATCGCTCTAATCGCTTCACCGGAGAATCCGCGGATCTGATGCGCGGCGTCGGCGCGGTATTTTTCCAACATGTGATACGCGAGTACCTCGATGTCCTCACCACGTTCTCTGAGCGGCGGCTCCGCAATGCGCAGCACACACAGCCGGTGATAGAGATCTTCGCGAAACGTTTGCTCGGCGATGGCCTTTTCGAGCGCGACGTTCGTGGCGGAAATGATCCGTACGTCCACATCGATGGACTCCGTGCCTCCGAGCCGCTGAATCTTCCTGTCCTGCAGAAAACGCAGCACGATAGACTGACTTTCCAATGGCAAATCACCGATCTCGTCGAGGAACAACGTGCCGCCGTGCGCGGATTCGATGCGGCCGATTTTGCGTTGAAACGCACCCGTGAAGGCGCCGCGTTCATACCCGAACAACTCGGACTGCACGAGATGATAGGGAAGCGCCCCGCAGTTGATCGCGACCAGGGGGCCGTTGCGCCGGACCGAACGCTTATGGATCGCCACGGCCGTCAGTTCCTTACCCGTGCCCGACTCGCCGGAAATCAGCACGGGGGCTTCGCTGTTCGCCACTTTGGTGATGGCGCGAAACAGATCTTTCATCGCGGGACAGGTACCCACTATTTCATCGTCCCCCGTGAGCGCATCTGTTTCCGCATTGAGTACCACCATGCCGTGCTCATGACCGATGGTGTCGACCATGCTGTCGAGCTCATAAGGAACGGTGACAAACCGTGAGAAATACCGGCGAATCACACCGCGCTGAACTTCGTTCGCTAGCTGAGGGGCGGCGAGGATGCCGACCCAGCCTACTCCCCGCGTGGCGAAACAGGATTGAAAACTGGCAAGTTCGCGCGACGAGAAGCCGCTCGCAAAGTCGAACACGCCGACGGTTGGACGGCGTGCGGCGAGATAGGCCCTCGCCTCCCGGACGGACCTCAGCGCCGCGACGTCCCAGCCACGTTGTCCAAGCTTGTCGCACAGACTCCGCTCGTGGGAACGGGATACATAAACTAGCGATCGATAAGATGGATTGTCCAAATCGGAACCTTTTCCTGTTGATGATCCTTCACCCAAGGTTGCCAGGTCTATCACCGCATTTAGTATGCGGATTGTTGAAATTGTCGTATGCGGATCGGTGAATAAAAACGACTTCCACGCAACAGCAATTCTTGTTGACTGGTCAGGTAAGTTGAACGTCACCAAATCAGGTGCTTACATCAGACAAACCACTCCCTCAAGACTCCTTATGAGGACAGCATTAAATCAGACGAATCTCGTCATATCTGACGATACCTAGGGTTGTCCATTATGCGTGTCACCATCCGCCAAACTATCGCTCTTATTTGCGCCACACGCTGGGTTCGCTCGCCGCCGGCCGCGGTATTCCCTTACCAATCAACAGAGAACGTTGAGATCACTCAGGGCAGTGCGCTATGTCGTCTGCAGCGTTGTTGTCACGCGACGCGCACCCGCCAAATCGATGCAGCGTGCCGGTCGCTGTCGGTTCCGAGCCGCACATAGCGCATCACGCGACCATGTTATACGGAGAAAATGGAACAGCATGTGACAGACGCGAATGCCCCGTAGCGTGGCCACTGAGTGCAACTTTCACACCCGCATAGCCGCTGTTTTTTCGCGGAGTGCCAAACAAGTTTTTAGCAAGTCAATCGACCTGTCTAACGTAGGGAGTTACTGTGCGGCTGCTATCTTATGTCACTAATTTCGGCGATCCTTACCTGACATCACTCCTCGCAGGTGTCGTCATGTTGTGGCTTGCAGCGACGCGCGCGTGGCGGCCACTGGTTGCGTGGACAAGCTGTTTCAGTGTGGGCGTATTGGCCGTGGCAGCGAGCAGGCTTGCCCATGCAGGATGGGGGGTCGAAATCCCTGCGCTGAATTTTGCGGTCATCAGTGGCCATTCCATGCTGTCCAGCGCGGTCTATCCGACGACCTTTGGCCTCTGCGCGACTCAGGCAAAACCACGCACGGTTGGTCTGGCTTACCTGTTCGGCCTCGCTTGCGCAGTGGCGATCGGCGTGTCGCGGGTCCTCATGGGCTTGCATTCAACCGCCGAAGTCGTGACCGGATGGATGCTCGGCACGCTGATCGCCGGCATGACCTACAGCCTGATGGGTCAGTCTCGTGTCCGAACCTTTTCAGTCGGAAAGTTTTCGATGCACGACTCCACGCCGTTCGCCGCGACCGCTATCGCGCTCATTGTGATTTGTCATGGCAAGGTCGTCCCCGTTTCAAGCTGGATCGACAGCAACGCGTCCGAAGTCACGCAATGGAGCAAAGCGCAAGCCGTTGAAGCGCGCTAGACAGAAGCGTGTCGCGTTACGCGGAGTTTTTGGCCCGGGGAGAACGTGCCGGCAGGTCCGATTCGCGACTCGCACCTCTCTCCTTTCCCGCGCCAAGGCCTGCATGAGCGGGGCGCGATGCAACCGCGGCGCCGAGCGCTTTCGCTACGGGGAAGATTTTCTCGTCCGTCGCGGCGGTAACGAACGCCGCGTATAGCAGCTCCTCGCATACGGCCGTCACATCTTCCCGAGCAATCCGGCTCAGCACCTCATGATCCATAGTGCGGATCATGAGCACACGCGCACGTGAGAGTTTATTCAGGCGGCGGCCGTTCACACCAAAGTGCATGTGAAGTTCGCCGAGACTGTGGTCTCGCGGGCTAAAGAGCAGACGAATGTGAACGCCGTCCGCGCCCAATCGCTGAAACAGCTTGCGGGCCTCATGGCTTTCCGTCGCCGGGTACAGTGCTTCGCCGCTCCAGGCCGCTACCCTGTCCTGTACATGCGCAACGGCGTGCCGCCACATCGTGCGCAGAGCGGGACCCAGCCGCGCCTCGCCGCGCATCACCTCGAGCCACTTCCCGGTGCGCACCATGGAGCGCAGATACACGCGTGGCGACCCCGGTCTGCGTTTGGCCGCGCTTTGCATCGTACAGCCGTCCGGCAGGACGAAGGCGACCGGATTGATCATGATGAGTCCACGCACCGCGCGGTTCAGTCTCGTCGCCTGTAGCGCCACGTAGGCCCCCGCGCAGATACCGAACACGACGACGTCGCGGTAACCGCGCCCGGCGAGCCAATCCGCCGCATGGGACAGGTCCTTGCCCATCGCATCGAGGACCGTTTGGCCCGGACCGCCGGTGCGTGCCGCGCCACAACTGTCGCCAAGCCCTTCGGCGTCGATTCGCAGCGACGCGAAACCGCGCTGCGCGAGCTCCCGTGCGAGCTCCACGCCAAAACGTCCGTCGCCGACGTGATGCGTGGCGGCCGTATTGGCGATAAGAAGCACGGGCGTGTGCTCAGGCGCGGTGCGCCGCGTGGCAGGTTCGCACAGGATGCCAAAAACGCTCCCGTCTCCGATGTGCAGCGGGTATTCCGTCGCGGACGCGCTGACGAGTACCGGGCTCGGCTCGACCGGCACTGCCGGCGCTCGGACACACGGCTCAACACCCTCCGACAGCCAATCCGCTACCCTGTCCAACAGTAATTCCGGGAGCTCGGTCAGCCATGCGGTCTGGAGTACCTGCGTATAGTTTTCGAAGGCCATAGACTCCACGCGCGCACCATGGCTTTCATAGTGGGCACTGAGCGCGTGCGTGCCATCGCGCTGGCCACTGTGAGCGATCAGGATCCGCTGCGCGGGTCGTTGTGGTTCGTCGCACAGGTCGAGATCGCCGATCGTTTCGAGCGCCGCCGCACTGACCCGGTGACCCATGATGTCCCGCGCCCCGGGTGGCGTGTGCTCATGATCTTCGTCAACACCTGCAGTCTGTCGCCAGGTCTGATTCAGGATGTTCATTTCGCGCCAGAAAAGGCGCGTCGAGCGAACCGGAGCGAGCATGGCGATGGATTCGATTTCGCGCTTGCGCGCCGCCCATGCAGCGACCGTTGCGCCTAAGCGAAACCCCGCGAGGGAAACCCGCTCGATGCCGGTGATGCGCGTCAGGTAGTCGATTGCCTCGAGCACTTCGCCGGCCCAATCGGTGGGGCACACTAGACCTTCGCCATCAATGGAATCGCCTGTCCCTCGATAGTCGAAACGCAAAACCGGCACGCCACGTGCGGCCAGACGCTGCGCGAGTTCGCGCAGCGCTTGATGCAGCCACATTGCCTCGTGTCCGAAGGGGTTGCAAAGCACCACACCCTTGTTACCGTCGGCTGGATGCAACCAGCCAAAATGCCCATTGAAAATGACAGGTTTCATTGTTCTGAGTGCTGATAGCGGTTAGCGTCTCGCGTCAGGGTTGGATTGCCGAATGGCATGCACGTTACGTCAGACAGTAAAACCGTACCCAGTAAGCGCTGTTCTCCGCCTAAGTTAAGTGCGCTCTCACACACACGATCCGGCGCCCGAGTGGAGCGTTCATGTCACTGTGGCGAGCGCCGGGCATTGTGCAGACGGATGGGTCCGGGCACAGCGCGCTACAGTTGCCGGACCTCTCCCGCATAAAAAACACGCGAATATGTCGTGATACGACTGCAGAATGGCGTTTTCACGCGCTATGCGGCACCTTCAGTCGACAAGGCCCGGTGTTACGCTCGAACAAGCAGCCTTCGCGGCAGTGAGCCGCCGTTTAGCGGCAGAATCAGCAGCCACGACAACATCCCGCGAAGCGCGATTGCCGGCGAACGGCGAAACATCGCTGCGGGAGCGACTGCGATGCGAATCAAAACATATACAGTGTTGACGATAGGGGTGTTTAGCAGTTCTGCCTTCGCATGGCAGCCGCTCGTCTATCCAATCCGGAGTCAAAGCGCTTATCAGCGCAGCATCGACACCGCGATGTGCTACGCCACGGCCAACAAGCAGACCAAGATCAACATCGCGCACGAATCGCAGCTTCCGCCGCGCCAGCCCGCGGCCACCAAAACATCGTCGACGGGTGCGCCGTCGCGGCCCCCCTTGCCCCCCAGCAGTTTTTCAGCGGCGCCGCCGGGCACCGGTATGCCCGCAGCCGCACCGGGTGCAAGCGAGCCCGCCACGAATACAGCGACGGCTAAGACTGCCACCGCAGCGGCAACGAAGACAGCGAGTTCGACCACAGCGGCGAACGCAGCCGCAAGCGCAACGACCGCGGCTGCCACGCCGGCATCGGCCACCATCGCGGATAACGGCGCCTCGGAGACAGCAGCGGCATCCGGTGTGAAGCTTCCACCTCTGCCGGCACCCGAGCCGCCAATGACACAGTATTGGGCCGCGTACGGCGCATGTATGCAGGCACGGGGTTACGTCGTCGCACAGTAATCCCGCTTGCAAGCCTCGTTGCGGTGCCTTGTTTTTCTTGATTGTGGCGCCGGTATTCGACGCCCACTTGCGAAACGGCAATGCTTAGCGACGTTACTTCCGATCAGCATGATTACCCCCAATGCGAGCACTGCGGTGCGCCGCTAGCCGGCCGCTTTACGCCATGCCCGCAATGCCACGCGCGTCCGGTCGATTCACTCGGCGCGCGCCCCACGCCCCCACCGCCCCTGCAAGTCCCGCTGGAAGACACCGAGCCGATGCTGCCCGCCCGGCTGATTACGCCGCGCATCTGGCGTCCCTCCTCGCGCGACTTGATCGATCCGTCCGCCGTCGCCACGGCGTCGCCGGTCACGGCTCCCGCCTCGCAGCGACTGCGCCAGCCTTTGGTGCTCGGTGCGTCGGTACTGGTCGTGGCCTCCGCCGTCTACCTGGGGTTCATCCACAGCAACGACTCGGTCGAGGGCACCCCCATCGCGGTATCCGGCAAAGTGAAGACCCAGAACGCCGGGCCGCCGCTTGCCGTGGCTCACCGATCCGCGCCTGTGTTCGTCGCTCAAACGCCGGTGAGGCCCGCACCCGTGCGAACCCCGCCTACCCCGCCACCGGCGTCTACGCTGCCGGCGCCAAGCCGCACGGTGACCGCATCGGCCGAGGCGAAGCGCAATCCAGGCGGCCAGACCAGCAAGCCGCCCGACAAGCCCCGCGTGGATGCCTCGAAGCAGATTAGAGCCGCACGCGCCAATCTGCAGCAGAACAATCTGTCGGCGACGAAAGCGCGCCTGGCAGCGGCCATCGCGGTACAGCCGGACAACCCCGAAGCTCAGCGCATGCGCGCAGCCGTGGCCGAGCGTGAACAGCAACGGGACGCGCTACTGAGCGTGGCACGCGGTTGTGGCTATATCGCGCGATGGACCTGCGTCTGGCACAAGGCCGGCGATGCGCTGCAGCTCGATTCGAGCAGCAAGGAAGCCCAGCTTCTCGTCTCGCTCGCGGTGCGCGAGTCCGACCTGGCGAGCGCGTGGCCACCGGCCTCCGCACCCGAGGCGACACCCGAGGAACGCAGCATCGCGATCAGCCACCATTGAACGCGGCGGGCCGTGGGTGCGGGAGAGATCGTCAGGTGAACTAGCGGACCGATACCGCCAGATGATGATGACTGACCTGCTGCGCGATCGCCCGGTAGCGGGCCGCCGTGTCCCTGAGTGTCAGGCCGGCAAGCGAGCGTTGCGCCCGCGTCTGACCTAGCGCCACGACAATCGCATCCGCGTAGGACGAGACATCGTCTGTGTCGACCAGCTGCACGCCGGGAAACCCGCTCGCAAACGCAAACGACGGAATCCTGCTCGCGACGATCGGAATACCGGAGGCCAGCGCTTCGAGAAACGCCACGCTATGCGCCTCGCTGCGCGAGGGCATGACGAACACACTCGACTCCGACAGCACGCTCGCCACGTCGGAGCGCGGTCCCGCCACCACGACACGGTCCGCGAGTCCCAGCTCCCGCACGAGGCGGATAACCGCGTGCTGGTAATCCCGATCCTCGACCACGCCGTACAGGACGAGGCGCGCGTCCGTCACCCGCTCGAGCACCTCGCCGAAGGCGCGTACCGTCAGAAGCTGGTTCTTCTCCGACGCATAGCGCCCAATCTGTACAACCTCAGGCGCCCGGCCGCTACGCCCGGCGCCGTCGGTAAACGCGAAGCGCCCGAGGTCGACCCCGTTGGGCACCACGGTCATCGAAGGATGCGGCCCAATGGCCTGCATGTAGTCGGTCACGCCTTGTTGCGATACGCTGATCACCACCCGCGCGCGTCCCGACAGGATGTGCTCAATGCGCCGGAATAACGGCCGCTCGAAGTCGTTGATCGCCGAATGCATGACATACACGACCGGCACCCGTAGCGGCAATGCGCGCGCGTAAAACGAAGGAATCGTGGCGTGCGCGAAAATCACGTCCGGGCGAAATCGCCGCACCGCGACGAACAGATTCCACAGTTTGCCGGCGAAGCTGTGGCGCCGCGGCGGAAACCAGCACTGCACGCCCTGCTGCTGCAGATCGTCCTGCAACGGCACGAATTCGGCATGCGCGGGCAACAGCGAGGCCACACACACCGCCATGCCCTCGGCGCTTTGATCGATAGCCAGATCCTTCGCGAGGACTTCGGCGCCCGACAAACGCGGCGCCAGAACCAGATGTAAGACACGCATCATGGAACCCTTGCAGTCAGCGTCCTGAACAGCATCCACGCCGCGGCGCAACCCAGGCCCAGGGTCATGGACCAGGCAATGCCCGTCACGCCCCACCAATGAACCGCCGGCGGCACGCTGACCAGCAGCACAACGACCTGAATAAGCGACGCATGCACGGTTGCCTTCGCGTCACCCACCGCGCGCAGATAAGCGACCAGCACGGCGATCAACGCGCCGATCGCCATATTGATCACCAGAATTCTGAACAGCGGCACCGCAGGCAACCAGGCCGCGCCGAGAATCAGCGAGAAGAGTGGCTCGGCGATCAACCTCAGCACTTCGACAAACGCCGCCAACCCGATCGCGATCACGAGCAGGTAGAGCTTGATCAGCCGCGATGCCGACTGCGGACTCCGGCGATGATGCGCCGCGAAGGTGGGGAACAGGTATTGCGACATGGCGATTGCAGCGTCGGCAAGCAGCATCTGCGCGAGCCGCGACGACATCTGATAGCCGCCCAGTTGCGCCGGGCCAAGCAGTTTGCCGACCACCACCTTGTCGAACTGGTTGAGCAGCAGATTAACCACACTGCTCGCCCAGATCCAGCGGCTGAAGCCCAGGTACTGACCGATGCCCGACCAGACAGCGCGAATTGGCGGACGCGGTTTCATCGTCGCCCAGGTCAGGACGCTTTTCAGGCTTTCAGCGGCCACGAGGCCGATCAGCACCGAGGCCGCCCCGGCACCGCAATACGCGAGCACCAGACCGGTCGAGCAATCGACGAATGCCGCGGCCACCTCGACGCCGGCAATATGCTGGAACCGCCGCTCGCGCTGCACGAGGTAGTACGTGGGCGATGCCAGTCCGCGCAAGAGCGGCAGCAGCGCCGCAAGCTGAATCAGCACCAGTGAACCGTTCAAATGAAACTGGCTGCTCAGCAATGGCGCGAGCGCGACCAGCAGCAGCGAGATGAGCACGCCGCGCGCTGTCAGCGTCGTCCACACCGCGCCGAGTTGCGAACGCGTCGGCGGGTGCTCTCCTTGGATGACCGCTTGCGCAAGACCCGTGTCCGATAGGGCCTCGGCAATCGCCACCGCGAGCAAGGCCACGCTCACGCTGCCAATCGCCGCCGGCCCGAGCATCCGGCCAATCGCAAGAAATTTGATTGCTACGAGTCCGCGCACGGCGAACTGCTGCAACAGCACCCATGTCGCCGCGCTCGCGCCGAAACTGGCCGCTATCGAGAATGCCGGAAGCCTGATCGCCCGCAAGCTGGTTCTCCGTTGAATCGGAGCGCCGCTGAATCGGCCACGCGCAGCGATTCAACGCATCGCTGCGAAACGCCGCCGGCGCAAAATAGTGAGGTCGCACCAGCAAGCTGGCGAGCTTTTCCGTCAAATACTATGTATGACCTTACCGCGAGAGAATCGGCGACAACCGCCATCAGCTAGGCCGGTTCAGCCGAACCCATGGCGGGCTAGTACGTTGACCCACAGAGCGAGTCAAATAGACAGGTCCACTGCCGCCGCCGATGCTAACGTTGTTCAGCTAGCGCCCCCGGACGGGCGGCGCGAGGGTGCTTTTCCATAACGCATTCGACCACTGACGACTACCGCATCGATGGAACAAGACTACGTCCTGATTGTGGAGCCCAACCTCACCGGCCATCGCTGGCGCTATGTCGAATGGACCATGCAGGCCTGCACGGAAGCCGGCTACCCGTGCATGCTCGCGACGGAATCCGGTAACGAAGACCATCCGCTCGCCAGACAGATCGTCGCGGCGAACCGCGCGGATCTGCAAATCGCGTTCGTCGATCCCGACGAGCGGCCACGCGGGCTGCTGGGCAAGTCGAACCAGTACTCGCGCTTTCACCGCTATTTCAAGCGTGTGCATCGGATCGTCAGCCGCGCGCAACCGATCAGGCTGGTAGTCGTGCCCTATGTCGATTACTTCTTCTACGGGCTGCCGTTTCTCGGCTCGCCGTTCGGCAAAACCCCGTGGATCGGTATCACGATGCGCTCGACCTTTCATCATCACAAAGTCGGCATCAAGTCGCCGGATCGACCGGTCGTGAATGCGATCAAGGCCCTGCTTTTCAAGCGCGCCGTACGGACCGCCGGCCTGCGCACCTTGCTGACCATCGACCCCACCTTGCCCGAGTGGTCGGCGCACCACGCCTCGAAGCACAGCGCGGCCGTCGCCTACGTCGCGGACCCGTTTCCCGACGAGCAAGCGGAAAATCCGGTGCTGGCCCGCGAGCGGCTCGGCCTGGATCCCACGCAACGTTATCTGCTGGTGTACGGTTCGATCACCGAACGCAAAGGCATCTACGAACTGGTCCACGCGTTGACGCGTCTGGAGCATGCGCCCACGCTGATCGTCGCCGGTGAGCAGGACGCGGGCACGCGCCATTTCATGCGTAATCATGTGCGCAGCCTCACGCCCGCGCCGCTGATCCTGGACTCGTTCATTGCAAACGACGTCGAGCGCGATCTGTTCTCCGCCTGCGACGCAGTCTGGCTAGGCTACAAGGGACACTATGGAATGAGCGGCGTGCTCGTGCAGGCATACCGCTTCGGCAAACCCGTGATTGCAACGGAAGACGGACTGATCGGCTGGTTCAGCCGGCGCTGCGAACTGGGACCGATTCTGCACGACCTGAGCTCCGCCTCGATCGGCCATGCGATCACCGAGACGATGACCTCGTGGCCGCACGCGCCGCAAGCCGTGCCGGCGGAACGCGAAGATCTGCTGTCGCGGCATACACTCCGGCAATTCAAGCAGACCTTGCTTCAGCAGATGGCCTGATTCGGCGGCAACACACCGTTCGACACGCCATCACCTCGGCAGAACCCCGAAGGCTGGCGCTACGCGCCAACCCACAGCCGGCAGCAGGGCCGGCCGCTCGGTTGGGTTGTTCAGGACAACTGGCCGCCCGCCACCGGCACTTCTTCCCGCACCGAACTGCTGCGCTTTTCCGGGAACATCGCATTGCGCATCCGCAGGAACGGATACTCGATCGCGCGGGTCGTGACATAGCCAATCGCAATCGCGAACGCGAACTGCGCGGCGAGCGCCACAATCCAGATCACGCTCGGGGCAAGACCCATGGCGGTCGCTTTGCGAATCAGCATGTCACCGGGGGCGAGCGCAAGCGAATGCCAGAGGTAAATGCCGTACGAATAGAGACCGATCCAGGCGACCCCGCGATACACCCACGACGAACGCAGCGATCCCGAATACTCCAGCACGAACACAATCAGCGCGGCGAAACCGATCGCCTGAATCGTATAACCAATGCTTTCGTCGAGCGCGAAGTGTGGCGTTGCAAAGGCGAGCCACGCGCATAGCATCACGATGCAGGCGACCAGCAGCCACTTGCGCTTCGCGAGTTGATGATAGACGCCTGGTTTCATCCAGTAGATCGCGGACAGAATCACGCCGACCAGCAAACTGTCGATGCGATATTGCGTGTACGCGAATGCCCCTTCCAGGTTGCCACCCGCCACCGCGAAGCAGCGCGCGGTGAGCACCACCGCGCAGATTCCCGTGAGCACACCGACGATCGTCCAAGCACCGAGGCGCCAGCGCGCGAATATCAGCAACAGCGCCGGCAGGACGAGATAAAAGTGTTCTTCGACCGCGAGACTCCAGGTCTGGGTAATCGAGGTACCCAGATAGTTCTGCAGGTGGGTCAGGTTCTGGAACAGAAAGGTATTCCACGGATGGCGCCCGGCCAGCACATGAAAGGCGATCAGGATGTAATACGCCGGCCAGATGCGGAAAATCCGCCGGATGATAAAGCGCTTGGCGTCGACGTTGCCTGTTTCGGCGTACTGTCGAAGCAGCAGGCCGCCAACCAGAAAGCCGCTGAGCGTAAAGAACAGATTGACCCCTTCGCGACCGAAACTCTTCAGGGGGTACTCGATGATATGAATCAGGAAATTGTCAGTATGAACAGCGTGAAAATGAAAGCCCATCACCATGATAATCGCGATGCCGCGCACGAAATCCAGCTCGATGGCCCGGCTGCCCGTTGCGGGTCCCGCCCCGCCAAATAATTTCATGTTGTTCTCCCCTGTCACCATTCGTGGGCGCATGTCCCTTTTTGCATCTTCGGTGCCGGCACGCGTGCGTGCGCGCCAACATCAAGGCATTGACCGACAACATAACGAAGTGTGCGCGCGTCTTGCAGGGACCGCCCTTGCCACCGTCGCCAGAATCCAGGCAATCGGCGACGAAACCGCATAAGCGCGAGGGCTAAGCGGGGAGTTTCCCGCACAATGACCCGATGCGAGACCGTCCGCTACAGACCGACGGCGGATCGACAGCACGGGGAGGAATCAGCAATGCGCCATCAGTATGCGACGCTCTGGATATGGTTTTTTCTGTTACCGCTTGCATTCGACTACAAAGCGACTGACGCCAACGTAGGCCATTTCGCGCAGACCGCGCTGGTGCTACCGGCCATCGCCGCGGGGCTCGCCCTTGTGCTGATTGCGCCACGCTTTCACGACCGCTCGCGGTTGCGCTCGATCGTCACCTTCAGCCTGGTGCTGTGCGTGTTCGGCAGCATCGTCGCCCAGTTCGTTCAGGATAACGACACCGGCAATTATCTGCGCGTGTTACTGCCGTTCGCGCTGTTTTTGCTGGGCTATCTCGTAGCCTGCCGCCCGTGGAGCGAATACAGAATCTCGCAGTTCGAGCGAGCCATATTCTTTGCCAACGTAGTCAGTCTCATATTCACCTTCCTCTACGGCATGGCAACCGGTGGCGATCTCGAGGATGTGCGCTATCGCATCATCTCCGTGACCTTGCTCGGGCTGCAAGGCGTGCTGCTGCACGAATTCATCGTCGCCAAGCGCTTTTCCTTTTTCACCATTGCCGTGTTCTCCGTCAGCGTGATCATCGAGTTGCTGAGCGTCACGCGCAGTTTGCTTATCGGCACCGTCTTGCTGTTCCTGGTCGCCATGGGGCTGTCCGCCCCGTCGATCCAGCATATCTGGCGCGCAGCCGCCCGTACCCTGATCGCCGGCGCCGTGCTGGCCGGCGTGGCCGGCATCGCGGCGCTGAGCTTTCCGAGCGTCGCCGAGCACTGGACCGAGCGCATTTTCGCGTCGGAGGAAACCGTCACCGGCAAGGATCCGACCACCATCACCCGTCTCGCCGAGATGCGCGATCAGTATGACCAGGTGACGGCGGAGCCGGAAACCCTGCTGTTCGGCGCGGGCTACGGTCACTACTATCGCTATTCCCCAGTCTACCTGCCGGACCTCGCCGGCCAGATCAGCGAGAAGGACTTCTACGCGATCAACGAATGGGCCGCGGGCCACAACTTCTGGGTCTATCAGCTCTTCGCGGGCGGACTCCTGTTCGGTATCGCCATGCCTTTGGCGACCCTGGCCGCACTGGCGATCTGCTTCTCCTCGTATCGCTACTGGCGCGCGGTGGTTCCCGACGCGCCCATGCTGCCGGTGCTAGGACGCGCCATCATGCTGTTTGCCGCGCTGCCGGCGACCTCGATCGGCGGCAATCCGCTCGGACCGCGTTTCTCAGGGCTGGTATTCGGCATCGCCCTCGGCCTGATGATCGCCACGCATGCGCGATTGCAGCGTGCGCTGCCGGCACGGGTGAAGCGCGCGCCTAAGCCACCGCATGTGCGCCCGGCCGCGATGCCTGAGTTGCCGGGCAGAATCCAGCCCGGCATGGGCCGCGCCGATCTCGCCACCGCCCTCGGCATGTCGGGCGCGGCAAACGCTGCGCCCGGCTCCAGTCCGTTCGGCGCCCTCGTGTCGCGAACCCCGTCGACGCAACGCTCCAATCGACCGAAACTCGCCCGATGAAAATCCTCCATCTGCTTGCCAGTATCGATCCCCGCGCCGGCGGCCCGGTTGAAGGCGTGCGCCGCAGCGGCGTGGCGATGCAGGATGCCGGGCACGAAATCGAAGTGGCCACCTGCGATGCCCCCGGCGACGCCTACCTGGCCGCCTTTCCGTTTCCGGTCCACGCGTTCGGCCCGGTCAACAGCCGCTACAGCTACAGCGCGCAACTCGCACCGTGGCTCGTCGCCAACGCGAACCGGTTCGATGCGGTCATCGTGCACGGTTTGTGGCAGTACCACGGCTTCGCGGCATGGAAAGCGCTGCGCCAAAGCGGCGTGCCCTACTACGTGTACGTGCACGGCATGCTCGACCCGTGGTTCAAACAGGCTTACCCGCTCAAGCATCTGAAGAAGTGGCTGTACTGGCCGTGGGCCGAATACCGGGTGTTGCGCGACGCACGCGCCGTCATCTATACGACTGAGGAAGAGCGCACCCGCGCGCGTCAATCGTTCTGGCTGTACCGGGCGCATGAACAGGTCGTGCCGTACGGCACAAGCGTGCCGCCGCTTGAAGCCGCGCCCTTACGCGAAGCCTTCCTGCAAGCCGTGCCCGGCTTGCGCGGCAAACGCATCGTGCTGTTTCTCGGCCGCGTGCATGTGAAAAAAGGCTGCGATCTGCTGATCGATGCCTTCGCGCGCGTCGCCAGCCGCGATCCTTCGCTGCATCTCATGATCGCGGGTCCCGACGAGACCGGCTGGGTGGCCAGTCTGCGCGCCCAGGCCCAGGCGGCCGGTATCGCGCACCGCATCAGTCTGCCGGGCATGCTGCAGGGTGATCTCAAGTGGGGCGCGTTTCTCGCCAGCGACGTATTCGTTCTGCCCTCGCATCAGGAGAACTTCGGCGTGGCGGTTGCGGAAGCGCTCGGCTGCGGACTGCCGGCGCTGATCTCCGACAAGGTCAACGTGTGGCGCGAGATCGAAGCGGACGGCGCAGGAATGGTTGCCGCCGACACGGTCGAGGGTACGGAAAAGAATCTCGTGCGCTGGCTCGAACTCGACGACACCGCGCGCGCCGCCATGCGCGCTCAGGCGACCCGCACTTTCGAAGCGCGCTTCCGGGTCGAGACCATGGTCAGCGCGTTGGCCGCTCTGCTCGAAACGAAGGGCAGCGCCGGCGAAACGCGTGAGAACACGCTCCCCACGCTGCGCGAAGCCACTCAACCGAGCCGGTGACCGTGCGCCGCCAGGCGCACACGGTCACCGGTCACCGGCCGGCCGTTCCTCACTGCTCTTTCATCAACGGCGTCAAGGTCGAGGCTGCGATCGGCAGCGTGCCGGCTTGAGGCTGCTGCGCCTGAGTCGACATCACCGAACTGTTGGCGGCGTCGCCCCGTGCGTTGCCGACGATATCCGGCACCTCCAGTTGCCGCACCAGATGACCCGCGAGGCGTAGGGCAAGCGCCGCGATCGTGATGGTCGGGAAATTGGCGCCGACGGTGGGAAACACCGAGCTGCCCGCCACGTAGAGGTTGCTCATCCCATGCACCTTGCAATCGCGATCGACCACGCCTTCACGTGGCGATTCGTGCATACGCGTGGTGCCCATGTGGTGCCACGTGCCCTCCAGCTTCGCCGGCCACGGCCGGCCTTCGAGCGGCGCATCGAGTTCGACGTCCGCGATGCCGGCCATCTGCAACTCCTGCGCGAGCAACGCGAAGGTCTTGTCGAAGGTGCGCTGCACCTGGTCGCCCAGACGCCACTCCACCTTCACGCGCGGCATGCCGAACCGGTCCCGCTTATCGGCCGACAACGTGACCCGGCTATCGGGATCGGGCACCGCTTCGACGATGGCCTGCAACGTCACGTCGGTGATCAGTACCGGCCATTGCAGGAGCCGCGTCAAACCGTAACCCACGGTGTGCAGCGGGTGCGCGATCATCGTCGCGACATCCGTTTTCAGCCTGCGGCCCGGCTGGTCCTTTTGCAACAGCGCTTCCTTGCAGTGGATCAGTGCTTCGGACCCTGCGGTTCCTTCGCCGAACCAGCGCGAATAGAGCCATACGCGCGAATTCAACAGCTTCTCGCGCTCCATCAACTCCTGCTTCGGTGCGAACTGTGAGGATATCTTCGTGCCGTGCGCCGACACGGCGGCATTCTGATAGTGATACTTGATGTCGTATAGCTTATTGCGAGCGTTGCCCGGACGGAAACGCACTTTCCCGCACATCATCCGCGGGTGATCCATGAAGTAGCGGCCCACCAGATCGTTGGCATTGCCGAGGCCTGCCGCCTGCACGTTGTTCGAGGCCAGCAGGAGGCGTGCGTTCTCGATGCCGCCCGTGGCCAGCACGAACATCCTGGCGACCACCGTCATCTTGCGGCCACTGAAGGTCGCCACCTGGAGCCGCGAAATGGAGGTGCCCTGGGCGTCGGCGTCGATATTCAGGACATTCGCATACAAAAACACGCGCACCCGAGACGAGCGCGACAACTCGTCGCGATAGGCCTTGCCAAAGCGCACGGGTGGGCTGAACTGCGCGACGGTATCGCGCATATCGCCGGTCGCGAGCGGAATGCGGCGCACGTCGTGGCGCCCGATCTCGCGCTCCCAGTAGGCAGGATCGAAATTCTGCGGGCCGAGCTTCAGCAGTTCATGGGTACGCGCGTAGTACGGCGCCAGTTCGTCGAGGCCGAACGGCCAGCCGCTGTGCGGGATCCAGTCGCGCTTCTCGAAGTCCCACGGATCGAGCGGGCGGCACCAGCCGCCCCAACAATTGCTGCTGCCGCCGAAGTAGCGGCTGCGCGAGCCGTCCGCAAACGTATAGGGCAGTCCGGCGTTCTCGCCGCGATAAAGATCGCGGGTTTCATCGTCAGGCCCGAAGCCCCCGCTTTCGAGCACACAGGTGTCGACCCCCGCCTTCGACATTTCCCGTGCAAGCGTAATGCCGGCGACACCGCCGCCGATAATGCAGACCGTCGTTTCAATGACTGTGTTGTGTTCAACAGTACGAGTATCGATGAACATCCCTACTCCCCATCTTTTTTACGCATCTCTAAGTGCGTCAATCCGGCTACTCATCCAACCGGGGCTGGCAAGCAAACCACGCACATGTCGTTACCGGACACAGCATCGGCATCGCCGCGGGCGTCGATCAACAGCGTCGATCGACAATAATCCCACTGCGTCCGCCGGCATTCCGGCGTGTCAACGACTTGGCCTCCTCAGCGTATAAACGCTGCGGTTCTCTATCTGTGCTTCAGGTCACGGAATCGAACCGTTTCCGGATAAATCGACAGGGATTGCCGCCATACACCCCCTCTGGATCGAGTGAACGATGCACGACAGACAAGGGCGTCACCACGGCCGAGCGGCCGATCGTCACACCCATCTGCACAACACATTTCGACGTAATCCAGACGCCATCCTCGATGACGATCGGCGCCACGCGCAGATCCATCGTGGTGCTCATGTCGTGAGAGCCGGCACTCAGGAACGTCCCTTGGGAAATACAGACATTCGAGCCGATGCGGATCAGCGCCTGGTTATAGATCCAGACGTCGACGCCGAACCAGCAGTTATTGCCCACCTCCAGGTTCCACGGCGACTTCACGCGCAACGGGTGCACAAAGCGGCAACCCATGCCGATCTTCGCGCCGAACAGGCGTAACAGCGCAACCCGGACCGAGGAAAACGGCAGCAACTTGTTGTTGATCACGCAGGCTTCAACGACAAACCAGATGAGCTCGATCAGGGCGCCGCGCTTCGCGCAATAGTTTCCCTTTCCCGCCTGGCTCAGGTCGATCACACGGCCATCGTCGCGAACACCGTCGACTTGCGGCATGCGCCCGATCTGCGGATCGTCGGCAACGTTACCCATCATCTTTCTCCACACCACGAACGGGAATCGACATACCCGCGCATCATGGTTACATTATGTTACCAGTCCTTACTGACCCTGGATTCATGGCCGTACAGGCAAGCGTTTTGGCGGCTGCACACGTGCCAGTTGGCGCACGATAGCTCTATTGAGACCGCATCTTCCTGGGGCATACGATGACCATCTCGTTTCCACGTACCACCACCCTGCTGCTTCTTGCCATCGCCACCTACATCGGCACATCCGCCGCGCCGGCGCTCGCGCAGAACGCAGCACCCGCGCCCGCTGCGCCGGCCCTTGCCGCTACGGCTGCGACGAGCTACGGCACCCCTGCCCCAGCGGCACCCGCCAACCCCGGCGCCGCGCAGCGCAACAGCGAAGCCCAGTTGCTCGGCGCGCCGCGCGATTACGGTTCGCCAGACGCGCAACAAGGCAATACCGCCGACGCCCAGCAGGCCGCGTTGCTCGACGAACAACGCATGACGGTGTTGGGCGGGCAAGGCGGTCAGCCGGCTGTGGGCAAGGGCCAACAACGCAACAAGGCGCAGGCCGCCGCCAACGGCAAGGTGCGCGTGGCCGGCCAGCCGGGCGGCCCGAATGCGGCCGACGGCTTGATGCCCGAGGGCGCGGCGAAAGCCACTTACGCCGATCCGTACGATCCGGGCAAACACGCCGTCTACAAATCCCCGTGGTGATATCCCATTCATGAGATGGCCGCTTGCCGGATCAATCCGGCGCGGCTTCCTCCGTTGTAGCCGGCTTGCGCCGCCGCCCGGCCACAGCGGTTGAAGACTTCGGGGCGCCAAAATACGGCTCCACGTGCGCATGCTCGCCACGAGGCTCGCGCACCAGCGTCGCGAGCCGCTCTTCGAAGGTGCGAATCGTCGACTCCGGCGATAGCGCGCGCTCCGCATAATGGCGTGCGGCCCGGCCGAGCGCGGCGCGGCGTTCGCGATCGCTCACCAGCACGGTGATTGCCGCCACCAAAGCCTTGACGTTGTCCGGCGGCACGACCACGCCGCGCGGCGACACCGCGTCGTAGAGACCCGTGCCGTGCCGCGCCATGGCCACCACTGCGCGCCCGCTTGCGAACATGCCGGTGAGCTTCGACGGCATCACCAGATCCGCGGCATCGCCACGTTGCGGCAGAACATGAATGTCGGCGAGATTGAGCAGTTCGTTCAGGCGTTCCACCGGTTGCAGCGGAATAAAAACGCAGTTCGTCAATCCCGCGCAGCGCTCGATCAAACTCGCTTTCGCCGCGCCGCTGCCGCAGAAAACGAAGGTGACATCGGCCCGTGCGGCAAGCAACGCCGCCGCATCGGCGAGCGTTTCGATGCCCTGTTTCGCCCCCATGTTGCCCGAGTACAGCACCACCTTCTGGTCCACCGGAATGCCCAGCACACGCCGGTAGTCGCTCGCGCGCGCCAGCGGAAAAATAGTCGATACATCGACCCAGTTGGGCAAGGACACGACCCGCGATGGCTCGACACCCTTGACCACCGCACGCGCACTCATCTGCGGCGTAATCGACGACACGGTATCGAAGCGCCGCAGCAGCGTGCTTTCGATCCAACGCGCCACGCGCGCTGCGCGCGAGCTTTTCAGTAGACCCAGATCGAAAGCCGCATCGACCTCGAAGTCCTGAATGTGCAGCCAGGCACTCGCACCCGCGAGTCGTGCGAGCGCCAGTGCAGCCGGCGCGCACATCAGGGTCGGCGCGATCAGCATTGCCGCATCGGGGCGCCACAGCACCTGCCGGACGAGCAGCGGCAACGAGCTCGCCGCGAAGCTCGCCAGATGCACCATTCGCTTCAGCCCGCTGGGGCGCGCCGGCACCCACAGCGGCGCGCGCCAGATCGACACACCGTCGCGCTCCTCGCGCTGATACCGCCAGGACACGTAGTCCGCGGCAACGCGCCAATCAGGGTAATAAGGCGGCGCGCACACCACACGAACCTCGTGACCGCGGCTGGCCAGCAGCACAGCCATCTCCGCCGTGTACTTGCCCACTCCCGTCAGTTCGGGCGCGTAGTTGAGGCCGTAGATCAGGATCTTCATTGTGGCTGCCAGAACGTATTAGCGCTTCACATGCGCAACGGGCCCGTGAGAGGCTTCAGTCGCTCAACATCAGCGCGCAGCCACGAGCGATATTGGCCGCAGCGGAAGGGGGATCGAATCGGCGAATCACATCCATGCAACGGCGCGCCGTACCGCCGGCGTCGGCGAACGCCTCCATCGCCTTGAGCATCGTGCGCTGCAGTCCGGCGACGTCGCCCGCCGTGAATGCATAGCCGCTCACGCCGTCGATCACCAGTTCCGGCACACAGCCGCAACTCTCGCTGACCACCGCCGGGCAGCCATGCGCGAGCGCCTCGTTGACGACGAGTCCCCACGGCTCGCTGTAGCTCGGCAGCACCATGCAGGTCGCGCCGTAATACTCGCGGGTGAGCGGTTCGTCCTGCAAACTGCCGGCGAACGTGACGGCGTCGCCCAACTCGAGCTTGGCCACCTCCGCGTGCAGTGCCTCCGCCATCGGCCCCGTGCCGACAATGCGCAACTTCGCCGCTGGAATACGCCGCCGCAAGCCGGCGAACGCCTCGATCAGCGTGCCGATGCCCTTCTCTTCCGAGAGACGGCCCACATAGAGAAACACCGGCGGATTGCCGGCGCGCGCGGCGACCCGCTCGACCAGCGCGCGCTCCGGCGAGAACGAGCCGGGCAAGGCGGCGGCCTGACAGGGCACGAAAATCTTGTCGCCCTTCGCCCCGAGTGACAGCAGATACTCGCGGCTGCGCTCGCCGAAGCCGAAATAGCCGTCACAGAGCGAGAAGAACACGCGCTTCGGAATCGATGTCAACAGCTTCTTGGGCCGGTCGCGCGCGGTCGAATCGCAGAACACCGCGCGCCGCTTGCCGGTCACGATGCACGCCGCCAGCATGGCCCAGTATTCCGGACGGTGGTAGCCCGGCAGAACGATCAGATCCGACTTGGTTCGCAGGACTTCCCAGGTGAGCCGCGCGATCATCTTCAGCGTCGGCACATCCTCGTAGCAACCGTCGAACAACTTTTGCATCGGATAGCGATGGTACGAATAGTCGACATCTGAAAAGCCGACACGATCGTGTTCGGTGTCCGCGATCTGCACCATCGAGTAGCGAATCGCGCCGGATGACGAAATGTTATGCAAAGCGGAGAACACGACACCCTTGTGACGCGACCATACGACGTTGTGGAAGATCGTGACTGACGCAGTCATTTTTATGCAACTCCTCGAAAAATCGTCCCTGTGTGCGTTGCACGCGACTCGCGCGAAACGCCCCACGCGTCCCTGCAATCTCAATTCCGGAATCGCGCTCGACGGCCTTCAGTGCGCGCCTAGGCCTGCATGGCGGCGGGTGTCGAGCCAGCGTGTAATGCAACGAATTCCCGATACGTGGACGCGATGCCCTCTTCAAGGCCAATGGTCGCGTGCCAACCCATTTTCGCGAGCCGCGATACGTCAAGCAGCTTGCGCGGCGTGCCGTCGGGTTTGGAGGCGTCGAAAACGAGTTCGCCGTCGAAGCCGGCCACCTTGCAGATGCATTCGGCCAGCTCGCGAATCGACAGGTCTTCACCCACCCCGACGTTGAACAGGCCTTCGGTCACGTTGTGCTCGAGCACGAAGAGCGTCGCCGCGGCGAGATCGTCGACGTGCAGAAACTCCCGGCGCGGCGTGCCCGATCCCCACACCGTCAAGGTCGCGGCGCCGTTCACTTTCGCTTCGTGCGCCTTCCTCAGGAGCGCCGGCAAGACATGGCTGCTGTTCAGGTCGTAGTTGTCGTTCGGGCCGTACAGATTGGTCGGCATCAACGAGACGTACTGTGTGCCGTACTCGCGGTTGTACGCCTCGCACAGCTTGAGGCCGGCGATCTTCGCAATCGCGTAGGCGTCGTTGGTCGGCTCCAGCGGCGAGCTCAGCAGATACTCCTCGCGGATCGGCTGCGGACATTGCTTCGGATAAATGCACGACGAACCGAAGAACACCAGCCGCTCGACCTGGGCACGATACGCGGCGTGAATCACGTTGGTTTCGATCACCAGGTTTTCATAGATGAATTCACCCGGCTGCGACGCGTTGGCGAGAATACCGCCTACGCGCGCGGCCGCGAGCAGCACCACGTCGATCTTGTCCTGCTCGAAGAAGCGGTTCACGGCCGCCTGATCCTTGAGGTCGAGCTCTGCTCGCGAACGCGTGACAACGTTGTGGTAACCCTCGGCATTCAGCCGCCGGACCAGCGCGGAGCCGACCATGCCACGGTGGCCCGCGACGAAGATGCGTGCGTGTTTGTTCATCGCCGTTTACTCGTGATGTTCCAATGCCGTGAAACCGGCCAGCGTGACAAGCGCGTCACGTCTTGCAATCTGATAGTCCGCCCGCACCATTTCCTTGACGAGCGCGCTGAACGGCGTAGTCGGCTTCCAGCCGAGCTGCGCATGGGCTTTCGACGGATCGCCCAGCAGCGTCTCGACTTCGGCGGGCCGGAAGTAGCGCGGATCGACACGCACGATCACATCGCCGGGCGACATCTTGATCTCGCGCCCTTCCACCTTCTCGACAATGCCGACCTCATCCACGCCGCTGCCTTCGAAGCGCACCGTGACACCCAACTCGGCGGCGGCGTGCTGAACGAACTCACGCACGCTGTACTGCACGCCGGTGGCGATGACGTAGTCCTCCGGCTGCTGCTGTTGCAGCATGCGCCATTGCATCTCCACGTAGTCGCGCGCGTGGCCCCAGTCGCGCAACGCCGAGAGATTGCCGAGGTACAAGGTTTTCTGCATGCCCACCGCAATACGTGCCACGGCGCGCGTGATCTTGCGCGTGACGAAGGTCTCGCCCCGCACCGGCGATTCGTGATTGAACAGAATCCCGTTGCAGGCGTAGAGCCCGTACGCCTCGCGGTAATTGACCGTGGTCCAGTAGGCAAACAGCTTGGCGACCGCATACGGGCTGCGCGGATAGAACGGCGTGGTCTCGGACTGCGGCACCTGTTGCACGAGGCCGTACAGCTCCGAGGTGGAGGCCTGATAAAAACGCGTCTTGTGCTGCAGCCCCAGAATGCGGATCGCTTCGAGAATCCGCAAGGCGCCGAGGCCGTCCGCATTGGCCGTGTATTCCGGTTCCTCGAACGACACCGCCACGTGGCTCTGCGCCGCGAGGTTGTAGATCTCGTCGGGCTCGACACGCTGGATCACGCGCAGGATGCTGGTCGAGTCGGTCAGATCGGCATGATGCAGAAAGAGTCGCTGATCGGGATCGTGCGGGTCGCGATAGAGATGATCGATCCGGTCTGTATTGAACAGCGATGACCTGCGTTTGATGCCATGTACGTCGTAATCCTTGCTGAGCAGCAGCTCAGCTAGATACGACCCGTCCTGTCCAGTGATACCGGTGATCAACGCGACCTTACGTTTCATGGAACCCTCTCTTCGTTGAACTTTGCGATGTCCGTGCAACAGCACGCTCGAGTGGCCGGCCCCGTCACGGGGCCGCCGCTGCATCAACCCTTAGCCGGCAATGCTGTCGTAACCGTAATAACCGCCCTGATAGCCAGAACCGAGGAATGCCCCTTCCTGAGGCACATCGGTGAGCAACACCCCTTTGAGCGATACGCCACCGTTGAAGAGGCGCTTGGCCGTCTCGGCAATCTCGTTCAACGGATGGCGGCCGTGGCGCACCACCAGCAGCGTGGTGCCGGCGTACTTGCCGATCACCGTCGAGTCGGTCACGGCGAGCACAGGCGGTGTATCGACGATCACGATGTCGTAGTGCGATTTCAATTCTTCGAGCATCGTTTCGAAGCGCTTGCTCATCAGCAATTCAGACGGATGCGAGGGCAGCGTGCCCTTGGCGAGCACATCGAGTCCGGGCAACACGTCGCGCTGGATCATCGAGCCGAGATCGCCGCCGCTCAGCACATCCGAGAGGCCCGGCTGATGGCCGATGCCGAAATGCGAATGGACGTCGCCGCGCCGCATGTCGCCGTCGATAATCAGCACCCGCTTGTTCGCCGACGCCACCAGCGCCGCCAGATTCACCGACAGGAACGACTTGCCGGTGTCGGGCCGCGAACCCGTGATCATCACGACGTTGTTCTCGGCGTGATCGAGCGACAACTGCAACGAGGTCCGCAGATTGCGCACGCCTTCCACGGCGATGTCTTCCGGCGCCTGCTGCGCGAGCACATGAAGCCCGCGGCGGCGCAGCATGACGTTTTCCTGCAAACGCAACTGAGTCTGGCTGCGCGGCACGATCGCGAACACCGGTACGCCGAGCACCGCTTCGAGTTCATCCGGACGTTCCACCCCGCCGTACATCGCGCGCTTGAAGAAGGTCAGCATGATGCCGATCAGCACGCCGCCGCCGAGCGAGATCAGGATCGCCAGCACGCGCTTCGGCCGCACGGGCTCGTCAGGCGTTTCGGCGAAGTCCACCACCCGCACGTTGCCCACCTGGCCGGCTTTCGCCACCCGGAGTTGCTGCGCGCTGTTCAACAGATTGGTATAGAGCTCCGTGTCGACGTGCACGTCGCGCAGCAGGCGCAACGCGGTCTGCTCGGTATCGGGCATCACGGCCACGCTGCGGTTCATGTTGGCCGCCGCGCCCTCCAATGCTGCGATCTGCGCGTCGAGCGCGGCTACCGCCGGGTGGTTCGGCGTGAAGCGCTGCAACATCTCCGCGCGTTGCTGCTGCAGATCGAGCAGCTTGGTCTTGTTGTCGACCACCTGCTGCAGCAGCAGGCGGCTTTCTTCACCGAGATCGACCGTGCCGTGCTGGTTACGGAACTTGTTATAGCGTTGCTCGGCGTCGTCGAGTTCCTTGCGCAAGCCAGGCAATTGCTGATCGAGGAAGGCCAGCATATGCTCCGCTTCGGTCGAACGGCTCTCCACATCCTGACGCACGAATTCGCGCGCCATGCTGTTGACGATCGCCGCGGTCAGCGCCGGGTCGCCGCCTTCGAGGCTCGTGCGGATCACGCCGGACTGCAATGTGGTCTCGGCGACCACGAGTGCCTTTTGCAAGCGGTCCACGGTCCCCAGCGTCGAGGCGCGCTGCAGTTCGAAACGCGAGCCGGGCTCGCCGACCAGCTTGTCGACGTGCAACGCGATCGGGCCGTCGGCGGTATCGGTTTCCACGGTCTCGCCGACATGGCCGGAGAGAATCGCAATACCGTTCTTGTCGCGCAGCACGTACGACCCGCCCTCGCCCGCAATCAGCGTGAAGGTCGTGTCGTAGAAATCCTTCGTGGTGTCGAAGCGCGACACGGCAATGCTCTCGTTACCCCATGCGTAGCCCGACAGGTTGATGAACGACGGCAACCTGAAGCCCCATTGCCCGTTCACCAGCCCCGCGATCATCCCGCCGATGAACGGCAGGGTGCGCGGCCCAGCCGTAATGTCGAGGTGCAGGCTCTTGACCGTTTCCTCGGTGACGAGCCGTGACTTCAACAGCTCGATCTCCGCCGCCGTCGAGGGCTTGGTGTCGAACATGCCGGTGAGCGGCGGCAAGGAATCCTTGCCGTTCGCGTTGGCGTTCGCCGTCTTGTCCTCGACGTGGAACAGGACATCCGCGCGATACGTCGGTGGCGCGAGGAACGCATACGCGCACCCCAGCGCGAGTGCGATCAGCGTCACCATCACGATCGTGCGCCAGCCCCTCACGATCGTGCGCAGGTAGTCCGACAGATGCAGCTCGTCCGATCCGGACACGTCGGTATAGCGGTTTTCGAAGTTAATTGCCATTTTGTTCACCCAACAAAGCCCGGCGGTTCAAGGTCACGTTGCACGATTGTTATTTCGCAAGAATGGCACCCGTCACAGCCGCGTTGATCGCCGGCAGCAGCAGGTTCAACACACGGTTGAAGCGGACCAGCCCGCCTTGACCGACATACACGACGTCCTTCGGTTGGAGCTCGAACTGATTGGCGAGGATCATGGACACCGGCGAGGTCGCATCGAGGTGGTAGACCTGCGGCGAGTCGCTGGTCGAATTGCGGATCACGAACAACTGTCTGGCCGCCGCCGTGTTCGAGTCGAAGCTGCCGCTGTCGGACAGGGCCTGCGAAAGCGTCATCGAACCGTTAGGCATCGGCACGATGGTCGCCGGCTTGTTGACCTCGCCCATCACATACACGCCGCTGTCTTCGCGCGAAGACACCCGCACCATGTCGCCGGCCTGAAGGTAGATGTCCGACGGATTGTGGCCGCGCTTGATCATGTCAGACACGTTGAGCGGATACGTGACGCCGTTACGGATCAACTCCACCCGGCTGCGATCCGCATTCGCGGTGAAGCCGCCGCCCTGGCCAATCACGCTCGTCAGCGACAGCGGGATGTCGGTGACCGACTGCGCGCCAGGGGTGCGTACTTCGCCATCGACGTAAACCTGCGCGTTTCGGAACGAGGCCACCCGCACCGTCACCTCGGGCTTCTGATACACGTTGCCCAGGCGCTTATGCAGTTCCTTCTGGATCGATGCGACGTCCTTGCCTGCCACGTGCAAATTGCCGGCGTACGGGAACTGGATGTCGCCGTTTTCGTCGATCAGAAAACCGGGCGCGGCATCTGTCGGTTTTGTGTTCTGCGCAGGCTGGCCAAGCGCAGCGGCGAGTTCCGGGTGGTCCCACACAACGATCTGCAGCACATCGCCGGGGCCGACCTTGTAAGCCGACGGTTTGCCGAACAGCGCGAGCGTCTGCGGTGGGAGTTGCGCGGACGTCTGCGCCGCGTTCATCTTGCGCAGCAGCGCGAGGTTGATATCGGTAATCTGGATCTGCTGTTGCTGCGACGCTTCTGTGCTGTAATCCCCACCCGTGTCCTGAAGCGCGGCTGGCGTAATCATCCGTTGACCCGGTACTTCCCCGCATCCGGAAAGCAGTGCTGAAGCAGTGAGAATCACGAGACTTCCCGTGCGTAAACCAAGCGAGCTCATGGTGTTTCCTCCTTGCGCCAGGGCTTCGTCCTCGGGGGAGGTAGCGCCCAGCGTGCTTGTTAACTACTTAGTAAGCGTTTCGATGCACCAGTCCGGCGACAATCGTCGCGCCGATGATCCGCATATCGAGCGCGAACGACCAATGCCCCAGGTAGTACAGGTCATGTTCGACGCGACGCTCCATCTTCTCGATGCGGTCGGTTTCGCCACGAAAGCCGTTGATCTGCGCCCAGCCTGTAATGCCCGGCTTGATCCGATAGCGATTGATGTAGCCGGCGACCACTTTCTGATAGAGGTCGTCGTGCTCGAGTGCATGGGGACGCGGTCCAACGACCGACATGTCGCCACGCAACACGTTGAAGAACTGCGGCAGTTCGTCGAGGCTCGTGCGGCGTAGAAATGCGCCGACTCTCGTGACGCGCGGATCGTCGCGCGTCGCCTGTCTGAGCGTGCCTTTTTTCTCGGTATGCAGACGCATCGAGCGGAATTTGTAGATCGTGAAGACCCGGCCGTCCGCGCCTTTACGCTTCTGCTTGAAGAGCACCGGGCCACGCGACGAGAGCTTCACCGCAAGCGCAATGGCGAGCAGGATCGGCGCGAGGCCGATCAACGCCGTCGCGGCGAACAGGCGGTCGAAGATTTCTTTCTTCAGCATCGAACTGGCCGACAGGGGCGAGGCCACGAGGTTAATCGCCGGCACGCCGAGCAGATCGATCACGCCGCTGCCATCGAACAAGGCAATGCTGCGCACATCCGGCATGAAACGGATATTCACCAGATCGTCACGGAACTCGCTGATCAGCTTGCAGATCAGCGGCTCTTCGGCGAGCGACAACATCAGCCAAAGCTCGTGCACATCGTTGCTGCGAATGTAATCGGCAAGCGCGTCCACCGTCTCGCAGACAGGTACTCGCGTGCTGGAAACAGCCGACACATCCGGGCGCGTGTTGTAGACGGCCGTGGCGCGAAAGCCTGTGCCCGGCTCCGATTCGATCCGGCGAATGATCGCGTCGCATTGCGAGCCGCTGCCGACAATCGCGACCTGATGCAGGTTCAAACCGGCGCTGCGCGCGCGCGCCAGCACCGCATGCGTGATCAGCCGGTAAGCGATCAGCAGGCCGCCCGTTACCGCGGTCCAATACGAGAACCACAGCCGCGACACGAAGTCGATGCGGTGCAGCGAATACATCAGCACGAGCGCACTGCCCTGCACCATCAGCCATGCGAGCGACACCTGCCCGGCCAGCGAGAGCTTGGAACGGCCGCGCCATGATTCATACACGCCGAACGCTGGAAAGATGGCCAGCGCGAAGGCAGCGGAAAACATCACCAGCGCCCAATAGAACCCGGATTGAGCGAGGTAATCAAAGCGGATCTGCGACGCTACCGCCGCACCCGCGAGCACCAACGCGACATCGAAAACCCGCGCGAGCAAATCCTGAAACTTGCGCATTTTGCTTACCTCGTTCTTACCTGTCGTTCTTGTCCGCACATGATTCCGGACGCGCTGTTAGGAGCAGCGGCCGTAGTTGTCGTTGAACCTCACAATGTCGTCTTCACCGAGATAGGTGCCAGACTGGATTTCAATGATTTCGAGCGGCACTTTGCCGGGATTCTCGAGCCGGTGACGCGTGCCGAGCGGGATGTAGGTCGATTCGTTTTCACTCAGCAGGAACTGCTCTTCGCCGCGCGTGACGAGCGCCGTGCCGCGCACGACGACCCAGTGTTCGGCACGGTGGTGATGCAATTGGAGCGACAGCTTCGCGCCCGGCGTGACGACGATGCGCTTCACCTGGAAGCGTTCGCCGTGGTCGATGGAATCGTAGAAGCCCCATGGGCGGCGCACCTTGCGATGCGCATCGGCCTCGGGTGCGTGCTGCGCCTTGATGCGCGACACCAGACCCTTGACGTCCTGCACATGCGAACGGTCGACCACCAGCACGGCGTCTGCCGTTTCGACGACCACCACATTGGTCGTGCCGACACAGGCGACGAGCCGGCCTTCGGAATGCGCATAGCTCGACACCGCGCCTTCGAACGCCACCCGGCCGCGCCCGGCATTGCCGTTGGCGTCCTTCTCCATCGCCGCCCAGACGGCGTCCCAGGAGCCGAGATCCGACCAGCCGGCATCGAGTCGCACGACAACGCCGGACGGATTCGCGGCGGCCCCTTCTTGCGGGTCCGTGTCGTGGGTCGCAGCCGCCTCGTCCGTGGCGCTCACGTCGCTCACGTCCGTCAGATGCTCCATCACCGCGTAGTCGATCGAGTCAGCGGGCGAACTGAGAAAAGCGTCCACCAGCGGACGGAAATACGCACCTTCGGTGCGGCCGTCCACGAATGCGCGTTCGCAGGCCGCGTGCATCTCGGGCTGCAGGCGTTTTAACGTATCGAGCCACACGCGCGCCCGCACGACAAAGATCCCGGCGTTCCACCAGTACGTGCCCGCGGCGACGTATTGCGCGGCGATTTCCTCGGCCGGCTTTTCGACGAAGCCGTCGATCACATGGCCGCCATCAGGCAATGCCGCGCCGATGCGGATATAGCCGAAGCCCGTATCGGGGCGCGTGGGCGGCACGCCCAGCGTGGCGATCGCGCCCCGTTCCGCGTACCTGGCGGCGCATTCCAGCGCGCCTTGCAGCGCGGGCACGTCCCCAATCGAGTGGTCGGCCGGCATGACGATGAGAATCGCGTCGTCACCGTCCGCGCACGCGAGCGACGCCGCCAGCGTCAACGCCGGCGCCGTATCACGCCGTGCAGGCTCGACGATCAGACGCGCGGCCACGCCGTTTTCAAGAAGTTGTTCGGTAATCACAAACCGGTGTTCTTCGCCGCACACGATGATCGGCGACACGTCCACGTTCCAGCCGGCGGGAAATCCGTCCATACGCCGTGCGGTCGCCTGCAGCAACGAGTCGGAGCCGACGACGTCGATCAGTTGCTTCGGATAGTTTTCACGCGACAGTGGCCACAGCCGCGTGCCCGAACCACCGGCAAGAATGACCGGGACGATGCGCGCGCAATGCGCGCCAGCGGTCCCGGCTCCGGCGCCGTCCGGGTTCACCGACGTAGCGCTCACAGCTCCCTGAGTCAACATATTCGCATTCCTTATAATTCTGTGAGATCAACGAAATATTTACCGAAGCACTGCGTGAATCTACTGCGTGGTGGGCGCGGTCGGCCGGCTCGCGGCCGCGTACGCTATCCCCCGACCATTCGGCGGCTTTGAATCCGGAACTCAGTGGGGGAAATTCTCATCCGCTTGCGGAACACCTTCGCGAGGCGGTCACCGTTACCCATGCCGGTGCGCCGGGCAATCTTGTCCACCGGCAATTCCGACTCGGTCAGCAGGCTGCAGGTCACCGCAAGGCGCTCATGCAACAGGAAACTCGAGGGCGTGATACCCATTTCCATCTTGAAGCGGCGCAGGAAGTTGCGCTCGCTCATTGCGGCGAACTGAGCCGCATCGGCAATCGAAATCGACTGCTGACAATTCTCTTGCAGCCAGCGAGCCGCCGCGCGCACTTTGTCGCCGGGGCTCAAACCACCGTCTTCGCCAAGCAGCGGTGCGAGGTTAGAGCACGAGTCGGCGAGCAGCCGCTCAGCGACCGTGCGGGCAGTCGCGCCGCCAAGGTCGCGCTTGATCATGGCCAGCGCGCTTCTCATCGATTCAAGCCGGTCGCCCGCATCGCCGTTCTGCTCGCTCTGGCGCGACGGCATCGGCTGCTGCTGGCGGAAATCACCGCTTTCCTTGCTGTCCGGGACATAGGCCGCCTCGAGCAGCGCGCGCCCTTCCGCGATCGGCCGGATCATGCCGGTATTGCGGCGTACGCGCCGTAACCAGGCAATGAGCCGCTCGTCGCCGGCTGCGGCGAACGCGCCTTTGCCACCGGCGACATACAGCGCGTCGAAGCCGCCGTAATGCCGCGCGTCAAGTCCGTCGGTCCAGACCCGCAGTGCGGATGACGAGGTCACCATGCCGCCGTCGGCCGACAGGAAGGAAACGTCATACAACCAGCCGCCCGAGCCGGACGATGCCAGCTCGTTCGCAGCCTGAAACACCTCGGCAACCACGCCCGCGCCCTGCAGCGAGCAGTCGTTGAACATCAGTATTGCGATGCGACGCATACCCTTGTTCGGTGCATGCACCCAGCGCAGCATTGCAGACTCGAGACTCGCGCAGGTCATAGTCATCCTCTCACCATAAAACGGATCGATTTTTCAACCTTGAACGCCAACACAGAGGGATGCTCTGTGCAGTGCATCATAGCCATCCGCAATCAAGCATTTAGCCGCCATGACCGAAACTGCAGACATGTTGGCGTTTTGATATGGTGGCCTACCAATCATTTTCAGAACAATCCCGCCACTGCGTTTTTTTCGACGAATTAATTGCCGATTCTGCATATGAATGGATTTACGTTCTGCGAATCTTAATGCCAATTAATGTGTTTTTTCGTGCGCTGGCACACATACAATCGCTACTCGAAATGCTTGAGTTGCAATTTGATCCGCCCGCCATTCCGCAGATTTGAAGTGACTTCTTCCCATCACGCCGTCAGAATGAGCGCAGCCGCCTTGCTCTTACCCGCCGCTGCTTTTACCAGATGCCCAAGGGGCTTTCTTCTGACGATATATTCGGTCCGCAGAGACATGTAAAACAGGCTCCAATATAAGCACTTTTTGAGCGACAAAATTATTTAATTCGTTGTTATAGGATCTGGAGAATATAAACAGGACGATTAATGTTTCAAACGTGAAACACGGCAATAAGACAACTTTAGCCCGCCCGGCAATAGGCGGGCCAATGGCGGATTCTGTCGGATGAGAGCCGGTACGATTCCGCCACTCAATTGCGGAAATGGCCTATGCGGTTTCCGCAACACATTACGATGCAAGGTAGCCTGAGGCGGGTCTGGCCTGGTCAACTAGCCATTGAACGACGCCTTGCCGCCGGCAATCTATACGTCGAACGACACGGGGAACACATGTCGAATGTACGTGAACATCGCGCGCTGCGACCACTCGCCGCCGCCTTCGCCACACGCGGCTTAGTGCTGCGCGCCGCTGCCTCGGCAGCGGCGTTTATCCTGCTCGCCCTCGCGGCCGGCCCGTGCAGCGCAGCAGCGCCTGCAGCCGGTCCGGACAGCACGAGCCCCGCCGATCTAACGGCCGACGGCAGAAAGTGGACACCCTGCGCGGCGGAGTACGGCACCTGCCGATTCAGCGGCACGCGTGACGTGCTGTACGGCACAGTCGCGCAGCATGTAGTGAAGACGTTTTCGAACAGCGCCGATTGCAATAACGGTGTGTTCGGCGATCCAGCGCCCGGCGTGGAGAAGCGTTGCGCGGTTGCGGTTACCGCGGCTGACGCGGGCACGGCAGCGAGAGCGGCGGCGGCGAACCCGGGCACTGCGCCAGCCGCCGCGCCGGAATCGACAGCCACCGCGCCCACTGCATTGAAGGCGCCGCCCGGACAGGGCCTGCGCTGCGCCCCACCCACCTCGCAGGTGCGCGCGTCCGCAGATGGCGATCTGCTGGAAGCGGACACGCCGAGCGACGGCACGCGCCTGTTCACAGCGGACAAACCGTTCGCGCTCGTCTTCACCACCCGTCCGGCGCAAAGCGACACGCTCGACTGGCAGATCCGCGACAGCTGGAATGCCGTGCGCGCCAGCGGCCGCTTCCCCGTTGCCGCGGGCGCCACGCTATCCACGCTCAGTTGCGCGTCGACCGTGGCCGGCTACTTCGCCGTCTCCGCTTCGCTGGAACGCGCACACGGCCAGCTCGAATCGCGCGGTACACGTCCTGCGGGCATCGCCACTTTCGGCGTACTGCCTGACACCGCCGCTGTGTTACCCGCCGTACGCTTCCCCTATGAAGACCTGCATCGATTCGGCGGACAGGGCACCGCCTACCTTGCGCCCGGGCAGCATTGCTGCGACGGCGACGGCTATCGGCCGGTCTATACGGCGCTCGGCCTTTCATGGGCGAACGACAACCGCAACTGGTATATGGAAGAGCCGAAAAACGCAGGCACGTTCGATCCCGCCAGCAAGCAGTTAGTCCCCTACTTCCGGCGTGGCGACATCATGCGCCTGATCCAGCTCGATGGCATTCCTCAGTGGGCCAGCCCGACCGGCAAAGAGACGCATAGCTACGCGCCAACCTCGCTC
This sequence comes from Burkholderia sp. GAS332, assembly GCA_900142905.1. NCBI lineage: Bacteria > Pseudomonadati > Pseudomonadota > Betaproteobacteria > Burkholderiales > Burkholderiaceae > Burkholderia > Burkholderia sp. GAS332. Next base: position 4,322,156 of record FSRV01000001.1, read on the forward strand.
GCGCAAATGCGGGACTATATGGCTAAAGTCGGCGCCGAGTCCAACCGCACGCGGACGACCTACTTCCCCAAACAGCGCGACAACTACTATCAGGTGACGTGGGAGCCGGACGCCGATGGCGGTCTGCCATGGCGCGATACAGACGCAAATTTCGTGGCGATGTACAAGGCGGTCTGGGAGGGTATTCATCAGACGGACCCGCATGCCGTGGTGATGGGGGTGACGTACGCCGCGGTGCAGACCAATGTCGAGAAGATGCGCCGTCTCGGTCCGCTTGGAATCGGCCGCTATATGGATGGCATGACCATTCACGGGTATTACGACATCGGCACGACGCCGTCGCATCCGCCCGAGCGCGTCGCCGACCCGCAGAATCTTGGCACCGTGCAAGGCGCGCTGCCCGCCGCGATGCGCGCGCTGCGCCATGAACTGCATCAGTACCTGAAACCCGGTGCGCCGCTGTTCGTCACCGAAACCGGTATCAGCTACGACATTGGTCAGGCGTATGGCAAGAACTACCCGGGCGCGAACGTGCTGTATGCGCAAGCCGCGGTCGTGGCGCGCACGCATCTCATCCTGCTCGGCGAAGGCGCGGACATGACCTATGTGTTCTACCTCGCCGACATGCCAGACGCCGCGCCAGGCTACGGAATTTTCTTCGAACTCGATCATCCGGATGGCGCCTACGGCCCCGCTCACATCAGCCCCAAACCTGCCGCGCTCGCGGTGGCGGCGATGACGCGGATCATCGACGGAACGGATACGCTCGGGCCGCTCAGGAATTTGCCAAAAGGCGTTTATGCGTACGCATTCCGGCGGCTCGGCGGCGGCAAAATCGTGACCGCGCTGTGGACGCATGACAACGACGCATGGAACGCCAAAACCGGCTTCAGCGCGAGCCAGAGCGCGGACTATCGTCTGCGGGTCGACGCACCCGGCACGTCGGGCGAAGTGACGGTGTTCGACATGATGGGCAACGCGTCGACCCTGCCGTATCGGGACGGTGTCGCGAGCCTCAAGCTGTCGCCGACGCCCATCTATGTGGTCTCCGACAACGCCGGCGTGTTCAAGGACGCGGTCATGACCCCGGAAGGTTACGTTCCTCGCTAGACGGGCCGCGCGTGGCGCGTCGTACGCGTCGTGGCCGCCGTAGGCATTTCGACAGCGCACTCGCTGTCGCGATGTGCCGATACTTCGGCGTGATGTGACAGGGCAGCCCGTTGTTCGCGCACGTAGAATCCAGGCGGGTGCTGGTTCGCATGCACATCAACGCGCTGGAGCCGAGAGATGAACGGCCTCGCATGGACCCTGATGGTGCTAGCCGCGATGGCCGGGGCGTTTCTCTTCGCAACGGTCGGCGCGGTGCTGGTCGCCCTGCTGCTGGCGAATGTCTCAAATCGCCTTACCCGGGACGATGAGCACCCTCACGACTATTAGGACCTTCAGGATCGCCGTGCGCTCAAACAGTGCACGCCCCACGGGAGATGACATGCTGACCGAGATCGATTTCCTGGACGTGGTGCGTCTGACGCCGCTGGTCGCGATCGATCTGATCGTCAGCGACGCCGCGGGCCGCGTGCTGATCGGCCATCGTCGCAATCGCCCGGCGCGCGGCACATGGTTTGTGCCTGGCGGGCGCATTCTTAAAGACGAAACGCTCGACACCGCGTTCGCACGCATTGCCGACGCCGAATTGGGCATCGCGAAACTGGCGCGCTCGGCGGCCCGCTTCGAAGGCGTTTTCGAGCACCACTACCAGGACAACTTCGCCGCTGAGCCTGACGTGTCGACGCACTACATCGTGCTCGCCTATGCGCTGCAACTCACCAGCACCGCCCCCGTCGGCCGGCTCGACCAGCACAGCGAATATCTCTGGCTCGCACCTTCGGCGCTGCTCGCGCGCGCCGATGTTCACGAGAACACCAAGGCTTATTTCCGCTAACGCCAGCGCTAGCGCCAAGGTCACCGTCAGCGTTAGCGCCCCCGGCGTCGGCATCGCCCATTGCCGGCGCGCAAAGTGACGCCGACTGTGAGTTCGCCAACGTGGCGGCCCACGCCGATACAGTATGATCGAGTCCACCTCCAGGGCTCGAATCAACATGCGATCATCGGCAGCCAGACTCGTTCGCGATTCATCCATTGCTTTCCTAGCGCTACTTTTCTTCGCTTTCCTCCCCGGCTCGGCACACGCGGCCAATTGCGGCGCCGGCACCCTGGTCACGGTCGTCGCCCACCTCGATGACGACCTGCTCTTCGTGGACCCCGCCATCAGCGAACGGCTCGACGCCGGCTGGTGCATCACCACCGTGCATCTGATCGGTGGCGCCAACGGTGCGGATTTCGCTTATGTACAGACTCGCGAACGGGCTTCGCGGCTCGCTTATGCGCGCATGGCGGGGGTGCCTGACGAATGGATCGAAACGAATATTCCGATCGCCGGCAAGCTCGTGCATCAGATGGTGCTGAAGGCGAAGCCGCAGGTCCGTCTGCTCGAACTCCGGCTACCCGGCGGCGCCGTGCGCGGCGGCCGCGTACCGCTCGGCCTTTTGTGGGAACAGCACGCCACGCTCTCTACCTATCCGATGAACGCTGACGGTTCCGTGCGTGTGCAATACGATCGGGCCTCGTTGTCGGCCACGCTGAAAGTGATACTCGCCGAAGCGTCGCAAATCTACACGCTCAATCCGGACACCGTACCGTTTCTCGAACATCCCGATCACATTTACTCCGCGCGCATCACACGCCACGTCGCCCAGACGCTGAACAAAAGTGTGCCGATCGTGTACCACATCACCTATCCGACCGGCGACTGGCCCGGCAACGTTCCGGCGGCTGAAGTGCAGCGCAAGCGCGACATTGTCGCCAGCTATTTTTCCGTCGACGGCAACGAGTCTCCGGAGGTATTCGGCGAGTTCCAGTGGAACGGTAATTGGATCGCGCGCCGCTATGCCTTTGCCGATCGCAGCGATCACCGCGTCGCGGATTTTCAGGCGCGGCCCATTCAACTCTTCAATGCGGCAGCGGACCGCTGCCTGACCTCCGCGGGCAGCGGCCAGGCGCCGACACTCGCCGCGTGCACGGGTTCATCCACGCAACAATGGCGCTGGGATCCACTGACCGTCTATCCCGGCAATACGCAGAACGCCGCGCTCGTCAGCGTCGCGACTTCGCAATGCGTCGCCGAACGCGACGGCTATCTGATCTCCGAGGCCTGCGATCAATGGGACATGGCGCAGCGCTGGACACCGTGGGACTTCGGCCTTGTCTATACGCCACTGCGGCATTGCCTCGGTGAAAACGACGGCCGGCTCACCATGCGCGGCTGCACTTCGCTCACCACGCGCTACCGTTGGGCAACCACGCAACATACCCAGGCCACCGACCTGCGGCTCGCCACCGCGATGGTTGGCGACGTCGCCGGCACGGGAGACGCATCCGCGGTCTACGTGCAGCGCCAACACGATGGACCCGGCTTCAACGTGTATGCTGCGTCGCTCGCGAAAGCATCACGCCCCGCCCTGTGGTACGCCAGCACCGTCCCGTTCGATCCAAGCGCTACGGCGCCGAGTTGCACGGCTAACACGCTGTGCTTCGACAGCGCCCGCTTCCTGCTCGGTGATTTCGATGGCAACGGCAAGGCTGACTTGATGGTCATCACCGCGCGCCAGGGCGGCACCGCGTTCTGGTTGCTTCGCAGTACCGGCGAGCGCTTCGAAGCCCCCCGTCTCTGGCTCCAGACCAGCAGTGCGTTCAGGCCCGAGCTGACCCAGCAGTATGTGGCGGCGGATTTCAGTGGAACGGGACGAGCCGGCGTGCTGATCACGCAGAAGCGAACCGATAGCGGGCTCGACCTCTGGATGGTGTCGTCCACGGGCTCCACCGGCTCGGCGCCGACGTTGATGGCCGAAGCAAGAACCCTGCGACAGAACGTCAATCTTCTGCCGGTGCAAGCTGCTGCAGCGCGCGCGTCACTGGTTGCGCTGGACGGTGCGGACGGACGGCTCGCGCTCACGCCCATCGCCAACGACGGCACGCGCATGACAATCGGTGAGCGCAAGGTACTGCCGGCGAATTTTCTACCGGACTTCGTCAAGGTCACGGTCGGTGCCGTGCATGGCACAGCGAGCAACACACTGGTCCTGCTAACGCCGCATCTCGACGGCACGAACGACGATGCGCTCATCGACGTCACCACCCTCGACACGGCGGATGCAGCCAGTGTGCCTGTCCGGGCAGCGACCTTGCAGGGCATGTCGTGGTCGGATGTCTTCCCGGTCTTCGTGCGTGACAAGGGTAACGCGGCGCTCGTGCTTTATCGAAGAACCGACGCGACGCTCGGCGATTTCTATTTCACCGGCGGCGCACCGGCGCTGACGCGCTATCCGGTAGGAAACGGCTTCGCCCTGGGCCCCGCCCAGGATCTCGGCGAACTGCCGGGGCTGTTCTCGGAGACGGTGCGGATCGATCGGTTAGCGCAGTAGCGCAAGCCGGTCGATCCGCGCCAGTTCAGGCCGACACCCGCAACGGCCGGACGAATTGCCGCGCGATCGTCATGTAGCGATCAGCCGTGTCATGCAGCGTGTAGCCCGCCAGTTGCCGGTTCGCACGCGGCATGTCGAGCGCCCTGAGCAATGCCCGGCCGTAGACCTCCGGATCGGTCGTATCGACTAGATTGACGCCGGCAAATCCACTGGCAAAACCGAACGACGGAATTCGGCTCGCGACGACAGGAATACCCGAGGCGAGCGCCTCCAGAAAACCGATACTCTGCGCTTCAAAGCGCGAAGGCATCGCAAAGACACGCGAAGCGCGAAGGATCGCGGCGACATCCGAGCGCGGCCCGCACACGGTCACGCGGCTTTCCAACCCGAGTTGATGAACGAGCGACAGCACCGCCTCGTGATAGGGGATCTCCTCGACGACGCCGCACAGCAGCAAGCTCGCCTCGGGTTCGCTCTGCACGACACGCTCGAACGCGCGGATCGTGTCCAACTGACGCTTACCTTCTATATAGCGGCCTAGCTGAACAATCTGCTTGGCAGGCACGGCGACGTCCGATGCCGACGTGCCGTTGTCCTCGGCAAACAGCGACGCGTCCACGCCATTCGGGATCACGACCATGGCCGGATGTTTGCCGATTTCCCGCAGGTAGTCGTCGATATTTTGCTGCGACACGCCGATGATCGCCCTCGCCCGCCGTGACAGCAGGCGCTCGGCCCGCTTGAGGGCGCCGTTCTCGAAGTCGTTGACGCCAGAGTGCATCACCCAGGCAATCGGCGTATGCACAGGCAAAAGACGCACATAGAGCGCGGCGAGCGTGGCATGGGCCACGATGAAGTCAGGACGGAACTGACGCACCACGCGATACAGGTGCAGCAGTTTGCCCACCTTGCCGTGGTGGATGCTCGGGAACAGGCAGGTGACGCCGGCGGCCTGAAGCTCCGCGTGAATGTCGGCGAAATCATCCTGTTGTGGAAGCAGCGATGTAATACAGACCTCATGGCCCCCGCGTTGATGATAAATCGCGAGCCCTTTTACCAGTACCTCTGCCCCGGATAGCCGCGGTGCGTGAATCAACTGAAGAATTCTCACGATTCATCTCTCTGGATAACCGCCCTTTTTTGCGCGGCGGATGGACATGCCGACCAGTAAGTACCGGCCCCAACAAACATCGGCACCCGATCGTCGTTTATCTGGCGCGCCCCTTTTCTCGGGGTGCGGCCTCATCTTTCGTAAAACAGCGACAGTTCCGCCGCGAAGCTACTATCGCGAGGAAACCTTACACCGAAGGTCCAGCATTTTCCCGCCAACTCCAAGGTTCCATCAGCTATGGAATGAGCGCTATCCCCCATTTCTCTGCGGATTGCACCGATTCGACTAGTTAGGCATCCATTACAAATTTTTTCGACCCCAATTTTACGTGGCGGATAAAGACTGGTATCGCCATACATATTGTTTGATGTGATCAATGCAATTAGTACCACGTTATTGATCATACGTAACGACTCGTTACTTCTTTTAAGCACAGTCATGCGTATTGTTGCGGTCGATTGTTCTCATCAGGGCCCGTCTTCCTTACAGGACAGACAAAAGTTCGTCGAACGGCGCCATGAACTTAAGAACTGCGATGTGAATTGCACGGTTCTTCAAGACGCTGATTGTTTTCGTCGTACCTTCCCCGGCCGTCCAATTCCGCCAAACCCGCCATGACGAGCGGCACGGATTTGTACGATATGAATTTCTCTGCAGAGAAATGCGTTTGGGGCCCACAGCCCGGGAAGGCATCACCTTCGCGCAACTGAACCGTTGCGCGCCCAGGACGGCAAGTGTCGAAGCCTCGGTCATCGACTGGCTTGCCATTGAACCCCGGATGTTCGCTCCGTCTCCCGACGCGCATCGCGCGAAGAGGCGAACGAATGTTCAGCTTACGCATTGGTTAGAGATTGATGAAATCGCAATTACTCCTACTCTCAACACTTTCACTGGCACTAGCAGGCTGCGGCGGTGGCGGCGGCAGTAACGGCTCCAGCAGCAACGCAGCCACCCAGCTCAACGGCACCGCCAGCCCGTCCGGCTCGACCAACCTGGCTGCGGCGGGAAACAGCAGCACCGGCGGCACCGCTACGGTGAACGGCGCGGGCAGCACCGTCGCGGCACTTAGCTGTACGTCGCCGGCCATCTCGGCAGGCACCGGCAGCGCCCCCCTTTCCGCCGACACGCCCAGTGCTGACGGCACACGCATCTTCGCTTCCGGCAGCACCTTCCCGCTCGCGTTCACCACCAACGTTTCGTCCGCGGACACCCTGAACTGGAGCGTCACGGACACCCTCGGCAGGGTCGCAGCGAGCGGCAGCACCGCCGTACCCAGTGGTTCGAACACCATCACGCTCAGTTGCACCTCGACGCTCGCCGGCTATTTCGCCGCGACGGGCACGCTCGCGCAGAACGGTGGCCAGTTGCCGCAGGCCGGCACGCGTCCGGTCGGCATCGCGACCTTCGGCGTGCTGCCGAACCTCTCCCAGGTCGTGCCTGCCGTCACCTACGCGCATCAGGAGCAGCACCGCTTCGGCATGCAGGGCGCGAACGACAACGGCCCGCTGCTCGCCGACCTCGGTATCTCGTCGACCATCGACGACCGCCAGCTCTCGACCATGGAACCGAGCGCACCGAACACGTTTAATCCGGCGGCCAACAATCTCGATCCGTTCTACACGACCGGCAACGTGATGCGCCTGATCCGCCTCGACGGGATTCCCGCGTGGGCGAGCCCCACCGGCGCGTTCCAGGACGACACGACCATACCGACCAGTCTTTCGTATTATCAGAACTACATGAGCCGCGTCGGTACGGAATCGAACACGATTCGCACCACCTATTTCCCGCAGCAGTCGGCCAACTACTATCAGGTGACGTGGGAGCCCAACGAATTCTGGACTGACACGGACGCCAACTTCGTCGCGCTCTATCAGTCCGTCTATCAAGGCATCCATTCGACCGATCCGAACGCGGTGGTGATGGGCCCGACCGATGCGTTCCCGAGCCTGACCACGACGCGCCTGCAGCGCATCGCGTCGCTCGGCTTCGGCAAATACATCGACGCCGTCTCCACGCACGGTTACTACGACGCGGGCACGTCCCCGTCTCATCCGCCTGAGCGTTACGATGCCGATCCGTCCACGGCTTCAGGTTCGCTGCGCGGCCAGATGCGCGGTCTGCGCGCGGAAATGGCCACCGACTACCGTCCGGGCATGAAGCTGTTCTCGACGGAAGCCGGCATCAGCTACGACCTCGGGACCTCGTACGGTCCGAACTATCCGACCTCGAACGTGTTGTACGCACAAGCGGCGGTCGCGGCGCGCATGCACATCATCACGCTGGGTGAAGGGGCGGATCAGACCTACGTGTTCTATGGGGCGGACTATCCGGGTGAAGTCGGCTACGGCACGTTCTTCGATCTGAACGACGCGCAAGGCGCATTCGGCGCGACGAACATCAGTCCGAAGCCGGTCGCGATGGCGATCGCCGCGATGACGCACACGCTCGACGGCACCCATTCGCTCGGAGCGGTGAACGGCACGCCGACCGGCGTCTACGCCTACGCGTTCCAGCAGGTCGGCAACGGCGCGGTGATCACCGCTTTGTGGACCCACAACAATAGCGTGTGGGACGCGAGCGTCGGCTTCAGTTCAAGCTACAGCGTGCCGTATAGCCTCGCCGTGGATGCGCCGGGCACGAGCGGCACCGTGAAGGTGATCGACATGATGGGCAATGCGTCCAGCGTGAATTACACCAACGGTACGCTCACGCTCAACCTCACCGAATCGCCGGTGTATGTCGTGTCGAACAACGCGTCGGTCGCCCAGGCCAACTCGACGGTTCCGGTGGGATACACCGGTATCTAACTCGCGAACGCCGCATCTCGCGGTAGATGTCAAAACGTCAGCCGGCCTCTCTGGGCCGGCTGACGTTATTTTTTGGGGCATGAAGCACGCGAGCCAGCTTGCTCAGCTCTCCCCCAGTTGCCCCTCCATCCCGCTCAATTCACGCTCCCGCTCCTTCGACACCTTGCCGATCGGCGGTCCCGCGAAGCTCTTGCGCACGCCCGCGCCGTACCAGATCGCCAGCAGCACCGCGAGCAAACCGACAATCACGTACACCACTTTCTGATTGGGCGGCTGCATGCCGACATAGGCGAGCACCAGTGCGCCGAACACCGCCGCCACCGCGAACGGCTTGGACAGCATGCCCAACTGGAACGGCCCTTTTTCCTTCCACGTGCGCCCCTCGGCGAAAATGCCCGCCGCAATCGGCATCGCATAGGAGATGAACAGGAACACCGCACTCCCCGCGCTCAGCACGGTGAACGCATCGCCGTACAACGTCACCACGATCGCCAGCACCGCCGAGGTCCAAATCGCCGCGCCGGGCGTGCGGTGTGCCGCATTCACTTTGCGCAGCCACTTCGAGCCAGGCAAGCCGCCGTCGCGGGCAAACGCGAACATCATGCGCGAGGTCGACGTGACGGCGGCGAGACCGCATACGTAGTTGATAAAGAACATCAGCAATTCGATCAGGATGCGCAGCGGCCCCGGAATCGGCGCAAGAATCGCTTCGAAGAACCCGGTGCCCTGTTTCACCCCCGCGCCGATATCCGGCATCACCAGCACGAAGGCGCACACCATCACGTAGCCAAACGTGGTCGACCAGAACACGGAGCCGACAATGCCGCGCGGCACATTGCGCGCCGCCTGATGCGTTTCCTCCGAGGTATGCGCGGAAGCGTCGAAACCCGTAATCGTATAAGCGGTCAGCAGCAGGCCGGACAGAAACGCCATGGCGATGGTCTGCTTGGGCCACGCGCCGCCGTCGACACCCGTGAAGTTGGTGAAGGTATAGAGCCGCGACAGATCGATCTTGACCGGCGAATACACCAGCAGGGACACCACCAGCATGACCGTCACCACAAAGATCAGATAACCCGACAGGTCCGTGATCTTGCTGGTGATGCGAATACCGCGATGATTCAGGAACGCTTGCGAAGCGGTGATCGCCGTCAGAAAGAGCGTCTGTTGCCACCAGCCGAGCGAATCGGGACTCACGCCGAACATCGGTGCGATCAGCGTGCGGAAGAACGGATCATAGGTCCCGTAATTGATCGCGGCGACCACGAACACGAGACCGAGCAGATTCATCCACGCGGTGAGCCAGCCCCACAATTTGCCGCCGAGAATCGAGCTCCAATGATAAAGACCGCCGGCCGTCGGATACGACGAAGCGATCTGCGCCATTGCCGCCGCAACGATCAACGCGAACAGAGAGCCGAGCGGCCAGCCGAGTCCGATCGACGCCCCACCCGCCGCTGACAAGCCCATCTGGAACGACGTGATGCCGCCCGACAGAATGCAGATCAGCGAGAACGACACCGCGAAGTTCGAGAACGCGCCCATGCGCCGGGACAGTTCCTGCGCGTAGCCCATCTTGTGCAACAGCTTGACGTCGTTGTCGGCGGATTCCGCCGACGGCACGGCCGTGTTGATGTCCATGACGCGATCCTTTGAACAGGGTTAAGACGAAGCGGCTAAGCGATGCAGAGGCGTGACCGCGCGACGAAGGACCGGCTCACGCAGCCGTGAAGCAGTTGTCGACGTACAGGTGCGCGCCGTTGACGAAACTGGCGTCGTCGCTGGCGAGAAAGAGCGCGGCGCGCGCGACTTCTTCCGGTGCGCACAGACGGCCCTGCTGCACCGACAGCGCCGCCTCGCTCGCATCGAAGCCATACTTCGCGAGCGCGCTGATTTCACGGCGCCCATGCGGCGTATCGATGAAACCGGGACACACGGCATTGCAGCGAATGCCACGGTCGCGATACTCGACGGCAATCGACCGCGCGAACATGGCGCACGCGCCTTTGGTCGTGCAGTACAGCACTTCGAGCGGCGTGGCCGCCACCGACGAAATCGACGCCGTGCACACAATCGAACCGCCGCCCGCGGCGAGCATGTGCGGCAGCACCGCGCGCGTCATCATGAACATGCTTTTCACGTTGACGTTCATGAGCCAGTCGTAGTCTTCGTCCGTGGTATCGACGAACGGCTTCACGACGATGCTGCCGGCGTGATTGAACAGCACGTCGATGCGGCCGAAGCGCGCCATGACGTTCGCCACGGCGGCGTCCACGGCTTCGCGCTTCGACACATCGGCGGCGAACAGTTCGGCTGTGCCGCCTGCCGTGCGAATTCGCGTCACGACTTCCTCGCCTGCATCGGTATTGATATCGACCACGGCGACCTGCGCGCCTTCCTGCGCGAACAGCAGCGACGCCGCGCCGCCCGCGCCGGTTGCACCGCCTGACACGATTGCGATCTTGCCCTCAAGCCTGCCTGCCGATCTGCTCATGCGTGACTCCCGTTCCAGTGTTCAGTGCAGTGCGTTGGATTGCGTTGCGTTGTGCACAAAGTAGGGGCGGCAAAAAGCGGCGACTATCCAAAATTGGCAAAAAAGTAAAAATCCCGTAAAAATCCGGCTTACTGACAAATGCATTACATCCAGACTTGGATGCTTGCCGTATCGGGCAGCCGCCGTGCTCATGATCTGTGCGGGCACGGGGCAGGAAGCCACATGTGTGCCCCGGATGGGTCGCTCCGGCACTGCGACGTAAATTTTTTTTCGCATACACTGATCGGCACGAGGCTTTCGGGGAGCGCCACCAGAATCGGGAGAAGCTATGCAGCCGGTCAATCAGACAAGCAGCGCCGTCGAGATTCGCTGTTGCCGGAACATCGACGAGCAGGCGATGTTGCTCGACGCGTGGAACCAGAGCTATTGCCAGATTTCGCGCGGCGCCTTTGACGGCTCGGTAAGTTCTTTCGCCGCGGGCGGTGTGCGGGTGCTGGTGGAACGCTTGAACCGCACGGTCTATCAACGCGGCCAGGTGGCGCGGTCCAAGCTCGCCGTAGGCATTCCATTTCAACTCGAAGGGCATGCACTGCTGTGCGGGCAGACGAGTCATCGTGACGGACTGCATGTGTTTTCTGGCGATGGTGGGTTTGAGTTTTTGTCGCCCGACAAGCACGTCGTGGTGAATCTGGAGATCGAGCCTGGCGCGATTGGTGATGAACGGGTGCGCTCGCAGCTCGATGAAATTACGTCGCTGCTGGGCGCGAAGCCTGGCGTATTGAATGTCGATCCTGCGAGATTGCAGGGCTTTCGCGAGGTCCTGAAGCATTTGCTTGATGCCGTGGCGGCGACGCCGACGTTGCTCGAGGATGCCGGTGTTGCGGCGTCGTTTGAGAAGTCGGTGATCTTCGGTCTCGCTGAGACATTGCAGGGCATGCAGCATGCGGACCCGCACGGGAATCTCGAGGCACGTACCGCGCGGAATTGGCAACTCGTGAGAGGGATTCGCGAGGTGGTGGAAGAGTCGCCGGATTGCCCGCTGTCCGTTGCCGAGCTATGTGCGCGGTTTCACGCGAGCCGGCGAACGTTGCAATATGCGTTTGAGGATACCCTTGGTGTGAATCCTTCAGCGTATATACGAGCGGTTCGGCTTGATCACGTGCGGCGCGAACTAAGAGGCGCCGCATCCGTTACCGAGGTCGCTACCCGATGGGGGTTCTGGCATTTTGGGAATTTCTCGAGCGAGTATCGCGGGCAATTCGGGGAATTGCCATCGGAGACCTGGCGCAGCAGTAAGCGCCGCGCAGATTGAAGTTCGGTTCATGCCGACCGCCAAGCTTGCCCGCGAGAAAAACCGCAAGAGGCAATAAAAAAGGCGCGATTTGAACGCGCCTTCTTGGCTGCGGCGACGCGGCGGCCGTTATTGTTGGTTAGTGCTGCGCGGCTGATTGCTGCTCACCGGCCCTCGCAGTAGCGCTTGCCCGTACAGGCTCGCGCGTTGCAGCCATACTCGGCTCCGCGTCAGCCTTGGTTTCCACTGCCGCCTGCGCTGCCTCAGACAGAAGGTTCGCAGCACATCTAGCCGTGATACGACTGTGAGCAATCCCCTTAGCATCGAGTGCAATCACCCGGTACAGTTCGAGGTCGCATTCGAGCTCCCGCTCATAACCTTCGGCAGTCTCGACCAGCAGTTCCAACAGCGCTTTCTGGTTTTGCCGTTCGTCCCGCGTCATGGAAGGAGTCCTGCATATTGAGGCCGCAAGAGTAACCAGTCTCCTGAGTTGGTCCAACTGGCGACCACACAAATTGTGCGCCGATAGTGCTAGTTTTTCGTATTGGAGAGCGTCAACGGCGGGACGTGTTGCGGGTTGGGTCTTCGTAGTAGATTTGCTCATGGTGCGATTTCCGGTTCGTTCCTGAATCGCCCGACACTCGCTAAAAGATGGGGTGAGCGGGCACGTAGGCGGATTAGCAGACCGGGTAGAGAATCAGAACCGGCGAGCCTTGCGGCTCTCCCCCCACGGCCCGCCCATAGAAAAGGCGAGCATGGCTGGGCACTACCCACTTTCGTAGGTAGTGCGATTCTCTACTGCGGGCTGCTAAACCCGCGCCGTTTTGTCTAACGGCAGGAACAATCTAACGCACCTATTTTTTAAGACGATCAACCAATCAGGCTAAACGCGCAAATTATAACTAATCTTTACATTTGCCCCGTGACTGGCGTGCGACTGCGCGGATCGCGTAAATCGTCAAACGCCTCTTCAATACTCAGCACGTCTTCCGGCATCGCTTTTTCCCGGCCACAAAAGCCAGAGTAAACGCGCCTTCAAGCGGGTTTACAACAGTCCCGCCACCATCTGTAACGTTTCGCGCAATCGCCGTGGTACGGCATGAAGTGGTTTGTGATTTTTCGGGCTTTTCCTATTCGTTCTGTTTCTGTATTCAGCTAGGCTGGATTTTCCGCACGCGCTTAATAGCGTGCCTGCCCTTACGTGGCAGCCGAAGCCGTGCTCATTCACGCAGGAGACTTGAAGATGCCGGAACAGAAGGAAAACCAGACGACGTACCTGTTCGCCACCATCGGCGCGCGCACCGAGCGCGGCGGTCGTGTGTCTACCGGCTCAACTTTTCATCTTGCCGGTTTGCCGGTCGCGACCGTGGGCTGTGTTGTCACCTACCGCGACGGCAGCGAGGCCGTCATTACCGATGGCGCCGGTTTCGCTTTTGTCATTGCAGATCGCCCCGCTGCGATTGTCGGCAGCAGTCTCAGCAACGGCGACCGCATCATCGAAACGCTGTGGTCCGAGCTTGATGCTGACGTAACCGTGAAGGATGGCGAAAAGATCGCGGGCCTGTTCGACCCTGCCTGGACGCCGCCACCAAGAAAACCCGTGGCTCGTTTCGCAACACGCGGTGCAACAACCGCGCGGGGCGGCGTCGTGCTCGAAGCGTCAAGCGCCTGGGAAGTTGGCGAAACGCAGCGATACGCCGCGAGCATTGGCGATTTCGTCCAGTACCAGGACGGCAGCCGCGCACGCATCATTACCGGCGTCGGCATTCCAGGCAATGCAAACCATGCCTATGCGGTCGTTGGCAGTCTGCTGGACAACGGCGATGTCATCACGGACAGCCCGCACCGCGAGCCGCGCACGTCAACGACCTTTGTCCCCGTGGACGAACACCGCGTTGCGCTCACGCGCCAGTAAGGGGCACGGAGCTAAACATGGCAGGCACCTACTATGCAGCAGTTGAAGGCGATCCACTGACGAGCGGAAAGGGTAGTCAGGTTTTCGCGAGCGGACATTGTGGAACGATTACGGATGAAAGCGGGCGGCCTCGCCGCATGGTGTTTATCGGTGATCCGGCTTATTGCCAGGCATGTGATAGCCAGGGCGTCATTATCGGAGGCGCGGGCGTAAGCAGCGCGCGCCGCATGATTGATCTGGTGAACGGCGGGCGGCGTCAGGCTGTCGGGGGTGACTGGGTGTCATGCAAATGTCCTGACCACCCTCGCATCATCGCGGTGTATGGGCGTAGGTGGGTCATCCATGATCGCGGCGACGCATCGGGGACTGCCGCGCGGTCGCTTGCACCGTCGATAGCGACATACGACGAACAGTTCACATTGATGGACGGCGACGGCAAAGCGATGCCCGATACCTACTATACGATCAAGTTGCCCTCCGGTGACTTGAGGCACGGCGTAACCGATTCACGCGGACGCACCGCACGTTATGAAACGGACGGCGCTCGGTCCGTTCGTGTTTATCTTGGTCACAGACAGGAGGCTTAATGTCTGATGCACTCGCAACCGCGACGACAAATACCGATCCGAATTCCTGCGTAGTTGTCCAATCGGGGCGGCTTTGCAAGCCGTGGAAACTTTCGCCCCAGGGCTATACCTTTATGGCCGTTCTCGAAAGCGGCGTGACAAATGGGACTTATCAGGGAAAGCCGGTTGTTGATGGGTTCATCGTGAAGGTCTACGACGACGGGTACGGCATTCCTACCGTTGGATTTGGGCACAAAGTGCTTCCAGCCGATAATCTCAGGATTGGCGACGTGATATCGGTTGAGCGCGCCAGAGGGTTTTTTGAAGTGAATTTGCGGCCTATCGAAGCCGCGATTAATCGGGATGTTAGAGTACCTCTATACCAGTACGAATATGATGCACTCGTGTCAGTCCTCTTTAATACTGGACCGTATCCGAGAAACGGTGATCCGTGGTATCCAGAATCACGCTCGAATCACCTGGCGGACTTTTTAAATCACGGCGAGTACAACAGAATGCGGGACGTAATCCGTTCGTTTGTTTCGCAACGTGTACCATGGCGTCGCCGTCTGGAAGCCAACCTCTTTGAAACCGGGATTTATGATGCGCGCCACTAGTATATTGGTTGTTCTACTTTTGATCGCCAATGCAGCCTACGCCTCATCATCGATCTACGGGGCTGAATTTGACTACAAAAAGGCAAAGCCTACTAGTACGTATTTTTCAGGGAAAACCCGTCAGCAGGTTGCATCGTACTGCAAGAACGAAATGCTGGGTACGATGGATTTGTCTGCCTGCGCCCAATTTCGCTATGAGGCGGCTATTGAGACTCTGAATAATAAATTCGCTCAGATAGAAAATGTCACGAAAGGTAGCGACCGGGGGCACCGGGCTAATGACGAACCTGAAGCACTTCCGTTCTTCAAGAAAGCCCAATCAAACTGGCAACTCTACAGGGACAATGAGTGTTACGCGGAAGTGTATCAAGTTGGCCAGGCATCGTTGCGCTTTATTGACTTTTGGGATTGCATGACCCGAATCACGAAACAGCGTCTTGATGAATTAACCAATCCCAGTCAGGACGATTGAGCAATGTCCGCCCCGCTTCGGCGGGGCTTTCCTTACGCGAGCGACGAAGGTGCCTCGCCGACAGTCGCTTGTTTGGCTCCGGGGACTATGATGCAAGCCATTGAGATTACTCTTGCATTCGTGGCACTATGTTTGGACAACTTCTTGGTAAACGCCTTGCAGAAAACGAGCCCGCAATGGCTCTCAAGAATGCGGACAATATTGCTTGGTACGTCCTTTGCACTGACTAGCGTTATCGGCGTCTCTTTTGCGAGTCACGCTAACGCATGCAGTTTCGCCTTGCAGTACGGCGGCAAGATGGGACGTTCCGTTACTGCGCTTTCAAACGTTGATCTGCTAAAGCTAGCGGACCTGCTGGCAACCGTTCGCGATAGTGCCGCCAGGGAGGGGCCAGTCGCTATCTACGGCTTCGCGGATGAGCGCGACCGTGATGCTTCGGTACTTGCCCGCCGTCGTGCAGAGTCCGTGAGTGGATATCTCCAGAGTCTGGGAGTAGCTCCGCAGCATATCAACATCGATACCAAGATCTGGCGTGCTACTTCGCCCGCGCCCTTGGGCGAGCGCAATCAGATAAAAGTTGAATTCGAGCCTGCATGCGGGCTGACCGGTTGCGATAGTCCTTGCGGTGGTACCACGCCGGAGCAATAGCAACACAGTGCCTAGTCATGGATACCCTTGCGACCAAGGATAACAAATACACAATCGCTCGCACGTTGCGAGATTGGGCGCAAGGAAATCCCGATTTAGTTCTCAACAGCGCAGACAGCGTAACTGGCTACATCGTTGAAGGGGATTAAATTGAAACGTATTGCCTTGTCGATGCTATCCGCGCTTGCCATGTCAAGCGCCTTCGCTTGCTCCAGTCCGGCGAGCCAACTGGGACAAACGAAAGATATCAATTTCGACTTCAATTCTAGTGAGATCAATAACTCAGAAATCCTCTCCCTTGCAAATTGGATCGTAGATACACGCAGCAAAAGGTCTACTCTCGAAGGAGTTTCTATCGTCGGCTTGGCTGATAAGCGCGAACATGATCCGCAAGGCACCGCGGAAGATCGAGCCAAAAACGTTAAGCAAACGCTAGATGTTCTCGGAGTCGGATCCACCACAATGGGCGTTATAGCTCATGTCTACAAACCCACAATCCCGAACGATAAATATGAGCCGACGGGTACAAGAGCGGAAGTAACGTTAATTCCTGTCTGCGCAGATAAGTAACGCACTGTTAGCCATATAGTGCCCGCATACGCGGGGCTTCTTCTTTGAGAGGCCATGAAAATAGCATGTCTCACGCTTGCGTTCTTCATCGCATGTACAACGCTTGGCACTAGTTCGCTCGCGAGTGCCTGTAGTATTACTGTGATCGAGTATTCGCCACTTGAACGAAACCAGGCGACACTTTCGGGCGATACGGTCACTAAAGTTGCGAAGCGCGTAGTCGGTCCACGAACAGGGGAAGGTAACACTTAACGCAGCGTTCTCCCTTTCGCTGCGTAGTGCGTGATATAGCCGTGCGTCGCCCCCTCCAAGTGCCCCAGGGTCTACCGCATCGGTTAGCCCTAAAGAAGAAGGTGCGATTGCTGAACTGCGCCCCAAAAGTTGGACAGCGATCCAACCGTTGGGGTGCAGTTCACGCCATAGGCAACCAGACGAAAGCGCCGAGCAGGCAAAAACCGAAAACCCACCCATAAACCCCAAAATCAGCGCACACTACTCCACTGCTCCCTTACGGAGCGACAACGCCAACTGGGGGGTCCATCATGGCAAAAGGTCAAGTACGCAGTAACCGCGAAGCGAAGAAACCGAAACAGGAGAAGAAACTAAAACCGGCCACTTCGCCGTCCGGCGCGCCGCCGATCCGCGTAGCACCGAGCACATCGGCGACACAAAAGAAGCACTAAGCAAGTAAGCCCGCCCCGCCAGGCGGGCGTCACCCACCCATTACCGCGAAATATCCTCCAAC
The DNA here is from genome assembly GCA_900142905.1 of Burkholderia sp. GAS332. NCBI lineage: Bacteria > Pseudomonadati > Pseudomonadota > Betaproteobacteria > Burkholderiales > Burkholderiaceae > Burkholderia > Burkholderia sp. GAS332. Next base: position 4,339,876 of record FSRV01000001.1, read on the forward strand.
GCGACATCCCGCGTCTTCGGCCCAAGCGTCCCGATGGCCAGCATGACGATCACCATCGCGCCTGAAATAAACACAAACACCCCGTTCACGCCAAAGCGGTTCAAGCATCCCGCAATCACAAACGCGGAAAACATCGCCGAAATCCGGCTCCACGAATAAACAAATCCCACTGCCCTAGCCCGAATACTGGTCGGAAACAGCTCCGCCTGATATGCGTGATAGCTATAGGAAATAATGTTGCCCGCCAGCACCAGGCACACGCCCAAGCTCACCAGCAACACCGTCTCCCGCGCCTGGCTGAACAGCAGCCCGCACACCACGTTCACCGCCGCCATGCAGATAATCACCGTCTTTCGCTCGAAGCGGTCGGCAATCAGCATCCCCAACAACGGTCCAAGGGGCGCCGCAATCGCAATGATGCTCGCGTACATCAAACTCGTCGTGACCGTTATCCCCTGCCTGATCAGCAACGTCGGAATCCAGTTCGCGAAGCCGTAATACCCCATCGTCTGGAACACGTGGAAAATGATCAGCATCAGCGTGCGCTTGCGATACGGCGGCACCAGCAGATCGCGAAACGCCGCACGTGCGCGCACCGGCTCAGGTAAGGCCGGCTCCGGCAAAGGCCGTCCATATTCCCGTTCGACGCGCGCTTCGAGTCGCTTCATCACCGCGTCGGCTTCCTCGATGCGGCCTTTCTGTGCGAGCCAGCGTGGGCTCTCCGGCAAACGCAGACGAATCCACCACACCACGATTGCGCCGACTACACCGGTCAGCACAACCAGACGCCAGCCGTCGAGTCCGAAGTAACGGTGCGGCACCAGCAAATACGATAGAAACGCGACGATAGGTACCGCACAGAAACCGACCGCTTGCGAAAAGGCCGACGCGCGGCCGCGCACATGCTTTGGCACCAACTCGGAGATGTATGTACCGATCGTCACGATCTCCACGCCGATGCCAATCCCCGCGATGAAGCGCCAGAGATTGAGCCCGAGCGCCGTGTCCTGGAACGCCATGATGATGTTGGCCGCGGTGTACCACAGCAGCGACCATGTGAAGATCGCACGCCGGCCGAAGCGGTCGGCAAGAAAACCGCATGCCGCCGTACCGATGAACAGCCCCGCGAACAACGCCGCGATGAAACTCGCCACGCCGCTGGTGCCGAACAGACCATGCGTCGTCGCGGTGAGAATGCCGCTGCGCACGAGACCCGGCGCGATATAGCCGGAGAACATCAGGTCGTACAGTTCGAAGAAGAGGCCGAGGCTCAGCAGCATCACCAGGTGCCAGACCGAGCGCGTGGCGGGCAAGCGGTCGAGCCGCGCGGAAATACGCGCGCCGTCCAGCGCGATCTCTTCAGCGCGGCCACCCGCGGATGCGCCGGTGCCTGAGGGCAAACCACCCAGCGCGCCGGCATCGCCGACCGCTGTCGAAAACACCGCTTGATTCGACGACTTCATCGTCTGTCTCCATTGTCGACCGGAGTTAGCGCTTCAGCGCTTACTCCGGTCCCATGCAAAATAGTTGCTGAGTTCCGGTCTGACGCCGGATGAGATTGATTAACTACGCTCGACGTATGGAGCGTCCGTAGGCAGGGTCGCTACGCTCAGCCATTTACGCGGGACGCCTCATAGGGCGCTGTGCGCCAGCACCTTCGCTCAACGCTTCGTCACCCGCTCCGCTCACGCCGCTTCTTGCGGCGCCTGCGCCACGCCGCCACCCAGCGCCACAATCTGCGTGTCGTCGTAACCCAACCCACGCAGCACGTCGGCGGTGTGCTCGCCGATCTTTGCGATCGGCTGGCGCGGCTGCAAACGCGCGCCATCCATCGAAATCGGCAACAAGGGCATCGCGGTTTCGCTTCCGTCATCGAGCGTCAGTCGCGCAAGGCCGCCGCTCTGGTTCAGATGCGGATCGTCGAACAGGTCTTCGGGTTTCGTGATCGACGCGAACGGAATGTGATCGCGCTCAAACAACGGCACGAGTGCCGCGCCTTCGAAGCCACTCAAGGTTTCGCCAAGCGTCTTCAGCAACCATTCGCGCGCCAGCACGCGGTCGTTGTTGGTCGCGAGGCGCGGGTCGGCCAGCAGGTCGGCGCGGTCGAGGATCGCGCATAGCGCGCGCCACTGCCCATCGCCGGTGGCGGCGATGAACATCTGCTCGTCGTTGGCGAGCCGGAACACGTCGTAGACGGCCCATGCGCTGATGCGCTCGGGCATCGGTGCAGCGGGCACGCCGGTCGCGGCGAACTGCTGCATGTGTTGCGCGGAGAGCAGCACACAGTTTTCGAACAGCGCGCTCTGCACTTCCTTGCCGCGTCCGCTCGTATGCCGTTCGTGCAACGCGGCAAGCACGCCGATCGCGCCGAACATGCCGCCCATGATGTCGTTGACCGAACTGCCCGCACGCAACGGCCGGCCTACCGGCCCGGTCATGTAGGCGAGGCCGGCCATCATCTGCACGACTTCGTCGAGCGCGAGACGGTGTTCGTACGGACCGTTCAGAAAGCCCTTATGCGAGACGTAAATCAGCTTGGGATTGCGTTCGCGCAGCGACGCGTAATCGAGGCCCAGGCTCGCCATGCGGCCCGGCTTGAAGTTCTCGACGAATACGTCGGCGGTGTCGACCAGCTTGTGCAGCGCGGCCAGTCCCGCTTCGCTTTCGAGATCGAGCGCGACACTCTTCTTGTTGCGATTGAAGGTGCGAAAGAAGCCCGCACCTGTACCGAGCAGACGGCGCGTACCGTCACCGCGCGGCGGCTCGACCTTGATGACTTCAGCGCCGAGGTCGCCAAGAATCATCCCGCATGTCGGCCCCATCACCATATGCGACAACTCGACCACGCGAATGCCCGCAAGCGGCAACGCGCCCTGCTGCTCCGTTGAAGATGCAGAGGCGGAAGAAGCTGAGGAAGCGGACGTAGAAGAAAACGGATTCATGACTGCACCTGTGATTCGGACGGATCAAAACGTTGAGCGACGACGCTGAATTGCTTCGGCAAACCGGCACGCGCCAGATAGCCGTACAGCGGTTCGCCGGGTAACGCGTCGGCGAGTATGGCGCGCGATGCGATGAGTCTGGCGAGGTCAATACCGGTCTCGTAGCCCATGCTGTCGAGCATGAACACGAGGTCTTCGGTGTTCACGTTGCCGGTCGCACCCGGAGCATGGGGACAGCCGCCAAGGCCGGCCAGCGACGCGTCGAATTCGCGGATGCCGTGCTGCAGCGCGATCAGCGTATTCGCAAGACCGAGGCCACGCGTGTCATGGAAATGCAGCGAACGCAGCTTGCTGCCAGCGACTTCACGCACCAGTTCGATGATTTCGCCGACCTGGCGCGGCGTCGCCTCGCCGGTGGTGTCGCCGAGTGCAATGACGTCGGCGCCCGCCTGCAACGCGGCGCGCGCAATCGTGGCGATATCGGCGTACGGCACCGCGCCTTGCAGCGTGCAACCGAATACCGTCGACAATCCAGCGATCAGTTCGACACGCCGCGTGTTCGCGCTAGCCGCGCTGTCGATCAACTCGCGCATCGCGGCAAATGCTTCGATCATCTCGGCAGGGGTCTTACGAACATTGGCGAGGCTATGCGCCGTGCTCACTGAAATCGGCGCAACGATCCGGTGCACGCCGGACTCGAGCGCGCGCTGTGCACCCTTCAGGTTCGGCACCAACGCCGTCACGATCAGATCGTCGTAGGTGAGCGCGTGGGCGATCACTTCGTCGGCGTCGGCCATTTGCGGCAGCAGCTTCGCCGGCACGAACGACGCGACTTCCATATGCCGCACGCCGGCGGCATAGGCGGCGTCGATCCAGCGCCGTTTGGACTCGGTGGGCATCGTGCGGGCAATGCTTTGCAGGCCGTCGCGCATGCCGACTTCGGTCACGACGACGCGCTCCTGGGTGTCACTCATGGTCTTGAATCCCGGTCTTGAATCTTGCGTGGAATGCGGGGAATGAAGCAACTGAGCGACAGCTTGCCCGCACGCGGCTGTGTGGCAAAGTCTGCGTTGACGACGCACTCCATCGCCGCTGGCGATGGCGGCTCAGGCAAGCGGGACGGGCGTGTGCCGCCGCCAAGGGGAAACCCTTAAGGGCTTTTCAGAAGGCGCTCAAACGGAGCGCAGCAGATGATCGAGTAAGTGCGACGCCGTCAGCGTCAGCGCATTGCGGTCGCGCATGCAGATCACGAAGCGCCGCTCTGCCCACGCTTCACGCAACGGTACGGCGACGATGCCGTATTCGTCGGCGGCATGCCTGGGCAGCGCCTCGCCCGGCAGGATCGCGACCGCAAGGCCCGCCTGGATAAAACGATACGCGGCGTCGAAGGTCGAGACGTAGGTTCGATAGTTGAGCTCGTGGCCTTTTTCCAACGCGATACGCTGCATCAGCGCGTTCATCGACGCGTTCGATGCGAGCCCGAGATGATCGAATGCCAGGGTCTGCGCGAAGCTGATTGCGGCCTCACCGGCCAGTGGATGATCGCGCGGCACAATCAGCGCGAGATGATCGGAGCGATACTGCAGCACGTCGAGACCGCCCATCGGCACCGCATCGCGGCAGATGCCGAGATCGGCCACCCCCTCTTCCAGACCGCGCACGATCTCGGTGCTGACGCGCTCTTCGACATCGACACGAACCTGCGGATTGGCCTTCAGAAACACCGCCAACGCCTCGGGCAGAAACTCGACCATCGACGACACATTCGCCAGCACCCGTACATGACCGCGTGCGCCAGCCGCATATTCGCTGAGCTCCGCCTGCAACCGTTCGTGGCCGCGCATGATGAGACGTGCATGCCTGAGCAGCGCTTCACCGGCGGCGGTCGCGCGCACGCCGCGCTGGCTGCGCGAGAGCAGGGCGACGTCGACCAGCGCTTCGAGATCGGCGAGCCGTTTGCTGACTGCGGACGGTGCGATGAACTCGCGTTCAGCCGCACGCGCGATCGTACCTTCCTCGCAGACGGCGATGAACAAGCGCAACGTCACCTGATCGATTTGCCACATGAAGGCGCATGCCCTGGGTATTTGAAGTGGGAAAATTATGCCCGAGGATGGCGGCGGCCGAATCCGTCCCAGGGTATCTACGGCCGGCGTGCTGGTTTGCACTGCTTGATCCCTCTAGTCTTGCCCGGGATTTTCGGTCTGGCTATGCTTGAGGGCGCGCCGCACGCGAAGATTCCGCTCCCGCGCCCAACCACTAATCAGAACAACCTATAAAGGCTTGCCCATGTTCACCGCCAGTCTCTTCGTCACCTCCGCCGGCGTCGGCCTCGCAATCGCCGCACCGGTCGGCCCGATGGGCATGCTGTGCATTCGCCGCACGCTGACCGGCGGCCCGCGCGCGGGGCTCGCAATCGGCTTCGGCATTGCGACCGGCGACGCGGTTTATGGCCTGATCGCGGCGCTTGGCCTTGTCGGCATTTCGCAGTTCATGCTCGCCTACGACCGGCCCTTGCATCTGCTCGCCGGTCTGTTTCTGCTGTATCTCGGCGTGCGTGCCTTGCTGCAAAAAGCGCCCGCCGAGACGGCCAACGGCAATGGCGACAGCAACGGCAAGCTCGCGCAGGTGGGCCGCGCCGGCGCGCTGCGCGCGTATGCGAGTTCGTTACTACTTACGTTGACGAATCCGCAAACCGTCATCATGTTCGCCGCGCTGTTCACGACGCTAGCGCCGCGTGGGGCGTTTTCATCGAGCATCGCGCTGACCACCGTCGGTGGCGTGTTTTGCGGTTCGATCGCGTGGTGGTGTTTCCTCGTGACCGTGGTGTCGCTCGCGCGTCACGCGATCGGCAGCAAGCTGCGCGTGGCGATCGACCGGTTCGTCGGGATCACGCTGGCCGCGTTCGGGATCGTCGAGATTCGCCGCGCGCTTTGAGCGGAATGAACAGCGCTGCGCAGGGACGCTCACAGTCGCACCTTCGGACTCACGAGCGACCGCGCAGCGCCACGAACACCACACCGGCAATCGCCAGCAAACCACCGCATAGCGTCGCGAGACCCGGGCGCTCGCCGGTCAGCACGGCGGATAACGCCGTCGCCACCGCAGGCGTCAGATACAGGAAATTGGCCGCACGCGCGGCGCCAAAGTAGCCCAGCGCGAAGGTCCACGTCGCATAGCCGAGCGCCGCAGGAAACACACCGAGCACCAGCACCGCCTGCAACGTGCCGTGCGGCGCACTGCCAAGCGAACTCAACGCGCCCGGCAGCCACGGCGCCAGCAACACCGCCCCAGCCAGCAACGTGTAGGCGGTACAGGTCAGCGCCCCGTAGACCGGAATCAGGCGGCGCTGCAGCACGAAGTAACTCGCCGAACACAGCGCCGCGCCGAGAATCAACGTACTGCCCGCGCCGAGCGTCAACCCGCCGGGCTGACCCCACGCAATCACCGCGATGCCGGCGAGACTAATGAGCGAGCCGAGCCATCCCCAGCGATTGAATCGCTCGCCGAGAAACGCAGCGGCCAGCAGCGCCGTGAAAATCGGCAGCGTATTGACGATGAAACTCGCCGCGCCTGGCGCCACCGTCTTCTCGCCGGTATTGAGCAGCGCGTTGTAAAGCGCGATGCCGAGGAAACCGCACAGTACGAAACGCAGACCGTCGCGCCAGGTCGGCAAGCGCGGGCGCCGGTACGCAAGCCACGCGATTACCAGCAGCGCCGCGGTCGCAAAACGCGCCGCCGCCAATTGCAAAGGCGGCAAACCCTGCAAGCCGATGCGAATGAATGGAAAAGCAGACGCCCAGGACACGATGGTGAAGGCGACCGCGCCTGCCGCCAGCAGCGGCTGCCGCGCTGAACGGGGCGATGGGGATGAAGTGAGTGTGTTCATCCGCAGATGGTGCCGCGCGGCGAGCTGCTAAGCTAGCGCACAAATGAACATCGTGATGTGAAAATGGCTCACACCCTCTTGCCAAGATCACCCGCCTCGTCGGCACGGCCGCCGCTCGCTAGCCTCGAAACCGTCTGCACGGTCGCCCGCGAAGGCTCGTTTGTCGCTGCCGCCGAGGTGGCCGGATTGACGCACGGCGCGATCAGCCGGCGGGTCGCCGCGGTCGAGAACTGGCTCGGCATGACGTTGTTCGAACGCCATGCGCGCGGCGTGCGGCTCACACCGGACGGGCAGCGCTTCGTGGGGCGGATCGAGCAGGCGTTCGGCATCATCGACAGCGCGGCGGACCAGTGGCGCTCGCCGCGCAGCCCGCAGTTGGTCAAGCTGAGCGTCGTGCCCGCTTTCGCCAAGCTGTGGTTCTTCGAGCGCCAGGCGACGTTCGAGAGCGCCGCCCCGGCGCTGCGCATCCAGTTGGATATCGACCACCGCAACGTGGACATCGCCGGCGGCGAAGCGGATCTGGCGATTCGTTACGGGCGCGGCAGTTGGCGTCAGCTCGAGGTCAAGCCTTTCCTGCCGGAGACGCTCTATCCGGTTGCGCATCCCGCGCTCGCCGCGCAACTGGCAAAGCAACGGCACAAACGTGGCGAGGCCGCGCTGCTCGATGTGCCGCTCTTGCACGACTCGGATGTGACCGGCTGGCGCGCGTGGTTCGACGCGTTGGCTATTCCGCTGAAACCGCGCGCGCAGGATCGGCGCTTCGAAGACTACACACTGGTGCTAGCCGCCGCCGAAGCGGGACTCGGCGTGGCGCTGGCACGCGTGCCGTTCGCCGACGCGTATCTGCGGCGCAGCGGTCTCGTGCGGGTCAGCCGCCACGAAATCGCCTCGCCGCTGACTTACTACTTCGTGCATGCAAAGGGCGAGAGCCGGCCCGAAGTGCTGGCGCTGATCGACCGGATGCAGGCGGCGCAGCAGGGCCAGTCGTAGCGCTTCATACGCAAGCGCCGCAGTTTTGCGACAATAGTCGTTTTCGCCGCGCCGCCGCGCCCTATCGCCGACCATCGTCGACAGTCGAAGCCATGTGCGCGCCGGCCTTGCCCCCTAACCTGTCCAACCCACCCGACCGTCAGCGGTCTGCTCAATGGCTCTTCCCCACATCGATCTGCTGTACTCCGTCTCCGGCCTGTTCGTCGGCTTTCTGGTCGGACTGACGGGCGTCGGCGGCGGCTCGCTGATGACGCCGATCCTGGTCCTGCTGTTCAACGTGCATCCGGCCACGGCGGTCGGCACCGATCTGCTGTACGCGGCCGCCACCAAGGCGACCGGCACGCTGGTGCACGGTCTGAAAGGCTCCGTCGACTGGCAGATCACCCTGCGCCTCGCGGCCGGCAGCGTACCGGCGGCAACCATTACCTTGATCCTGCTGCATCGTTACGGAATGGACACACCGGGCACGAGCCGGCTGATCCAGATCGTGCTCGGCGCCGCCCTGCTGGTGACGGCGGTGGCGCTGGTATTCCGCCCGCAACTCGCGGCGCTCGGCGCACGCCGTCAGCGCGCCCCCAGGCAAGGGCGCACGCTCGCGCTCACCATGCTGACCGGCGCGGTGCTGGGCGTGCTGGTGTCGCTGACTTCGGTGGGGGCGGGCGCCATCGGCGTGACGGTGTTGCTGCTGCTGTATCCGTTGCTGCCGACCACCCGCATCGTCGGCTCCGATATCGCGCATGCGGTGCCGCTCACGCTGCTGGCGGGCGCCGGCCATTGGCTGTTGGGCTCGGTCGACTGGTCGATGCTGCTGTCGCTGCTGGTGGGGTCTTTGCCGGGCATCGCGGTCGGCAGCTATCTGTCGTCGCGCGCGCCGGATGCGCTGCTGCGCAATTTGCTCGCCGCCACGCTCACGCTGGTCGGCGGACGCCTCGTGCTGTCGTAAAGTGGCGAGCCTGACGGGCAACCTTGATAGCCGGCTTGAAGCGCCGGCCTGAGGTACTTGCCTCAAGAGCCGGCAAACACGCCAGCGCACCTAGACCTAAGCCGCTCTATTTGAAAAACCGGCAGGTCAGATCGGTCTCGAACTGTCTGACCCACTGCCCGTGATGATCGTGATACGACTGCGCCCAGCCGCCGCGCCGCACTGTGACGAGTCGCTCGTGCGCGGCATCGCCCGGGTCCGGACAGGCGCTGATGTCGAAATGCGCCGGCGCAAAACCATGCCGCGCGCACACCAGTTCGAAAGCCGCCCGATCGCTGATCGGCAGATCGGTATAACGCAAACGCGTGGATTCCATGGCGTTGACTCCGGTTCCGCTTGCATCACAGTACGCTTCGCGACGCGTCAATTGTGTGTCACAGCACACAGACGCGCCGTTGCGGCGCGGGCGTTCAGCCCGGAACTGACACAACCCATCATCACCGTTTCAAAAATCATCGCCACAAAAAATTAATCGAAAAAAAGGCCCCGGGTATTCGCCGGAGCCCTCGCGCTGACATGCATCACGATGGCGCATCGCGATATCGAATCGCATGCACTGTCCTATGCAGCCCTCAGCGCCTGCCGGCGCCTCGTGCGCTGATGGCAAACCGCCTATTGCGGCCTGCTCAATGCAGCTGTCTTACTGTTGCACAACGGTCAGCTTGTTCGACACTGACGTCACACCGGCGACGCCCTTGGCCACATCGCCGGCAGCGTCGATCTGGCCTTGCTCAGGCACCGAGCCCGTCAAGGTCACCGCGCCGCCACGCGCGCGCACGGCGATGCTCGACACATCGATGCCTTGCGCCTTGGCGAGCGCAGCGCGCACTTTGCGACCCAGTTGGCTATTGGCCTTCTTGCCGGCCTTGGCACTTGCAGCCGGCGCTGCAGTCGTGCCCGTAGCCGTCGCATCGCTTGCCTGAGCGTACACATTGCACGCCACCACCATTGCCACGACCGAGCCCAGCGTTTTCAGAAAACCGACCGATTTCATAGTTTCTATTCTCCTTAGCTACACATTGGACCGCATGTAAAAGCGGCTTCGTTACGACTACCGGCGGCCATGCTTCCGACGCGACAACGCGCGGCTCAGCGACGGCCGACTATGGCTGCAACACAGTGTGCGAGAGGCGAGAGAGGCCGGCTGAAGTTAGCCGCATAGTGAGCCGCATGCGATGCCACACATGCGATGCGGTACGAGAGCCGGCAAGCCGCGAAGTCCGCCAGCGCGCCCGGTTCTTGTCTGTCGTGCCGGGTCGCGCTGCGCAAACATCTGTTCGCGGCAGCGATCCACAATTTAATCTAGCCGCGCCAGAAGCGCAAAGGGTTTAGTCATACATCGGGGTGACTGCGGGTTGCCATAAGCGCATGGATCGTGTTTTATTCATGCGCCGTTCATATTTTGATCCGGGCGGAGTTCATCGGACGTTCATGCGCCGGTCATCGGCCGTTCACGCGTCGTTCATGCGCCGTTCACGAATTGTTACGGGTTTGACCGCGCCCGCCCTAGCTGGACGCTGCGCCGCCGTGCGATTCTCAGGTACCATCGGCGCGACACGCGCTGCCGCGCAGCTTGTACGTCTTGTACGTCTTGCGCGGCGGCCAGCCCGGCATGGCGCGAGCGCCCCGCCCCCAGTTCGCGCGCCGCAGAGCGCCACCACCCTGTTCACTTTCGACCGTAGCCGTCACGTCACCTGATGAAGCCAGCCACCGGCCGCAAACGCCCTCCCCGTCTCGTCGCCCGTTTCGTGGCGATCTCCTGGCGCGATCTGGCGGTCTCGTTCGGACCGCTCCTGCTGATCGCCGCCGCGGCGATCTGGGTCGCCGTGCGCCTGATCCAGCCCGCCCCGCCCAGTACGCTGACGATCAGCGCCGGCCCCGAAGGCAGCACCTTCTGGAACGCGGCGCAGAAGTACAAGGCGATCCTGGCGCGCAACCGTATCACCCTGAACGTGTTGTCGTCGGAAGGCTCGGTGCAGAATCTCAAGCGGCTCTCCGACCCGAAGTCGAACGTCGACGTCGCCTTCGTGCAGGACGGCATCGCCCCCGGCACAGCACGCGAGGGCCTGATGTCGCTCGGCAGCGTGGCGTATGTGCCGTTGGCGATCTTCTACCACGGACCGACGGTGGCACGGCTCTCCGAATTCAAGGGTTTGCGCCTCGCGGTCGGCGCCGAGGGCAGCGGCACGCGCGAACTGGCGCTCGCGCTGCTCAAGGCCAACGGCATCGAACCGGGCGGTGCGACCAAACTGCTGCCACTCTCGGGCGACGACGCCGCCCAGGCACTCGTCGCCGGCAAAGTCGACGCGGCGTTTCTGGCTGGCGATTCGGCGCAACCCGCGGTGATGGGCAAGCTCAATCGCACGCCGAATGTGCAGTTTTACGACTTCACCCAGGCCGATGCCTACACCCGCCGTTTTCCGTATCTGACGCAACTCGAGATACCGATGGGCGCGTTCGACCTCGGTAAGAATCTGCCGTCCGCCCCGATGCATATGGTTGCGCCGACCGCTGAACTGGTGGCGCGCGACTCGCTGCATCCGGCCCTGTCCGATCTGCTGATCGAAGCGGCACGCGAGGTCCACGGGAAGGCGAACATCCTGCAGCGCGCCGGCGAATTCCCCGCGCCGCTCGCCCACGATTTCCCGATAAGCGACGACGCCGCCCGTTACTACAAGTCAGGCAAGAGCTTCCTCTACCGGGTCCTGCCGTTCTGGCTGGCGAGTCTCGCGGACCGGCTGCTGGTGATCGTGGTGCCGCTGATCGTGCTGCTGATTCCGGCGCTGCGCGTCGTGCCCTCGCTGTATGCATGGCGCGTGAAATCACGCATCTATCGCTGGTACGGCGCGCTGATCGCGATCGAACGCAGTGCGCTCAGCGACCACTCGCCCGCCGAACGCGCCTCGCTCATGGAACGGCTCGATGCGATCGAAGAGTCGGTGAACGGTCTGAAAATGCCACTCGCCTACGCGGACCAGTTCTACGTGCTGCGCGAGCATATCGGCTTCGTGCGCGAGCGGCTCACCCATAACCGCGAGGCTCAGCGCGATGCGGCGGGCGAGTCGGACGAATCCGGCGAGTCGGGCGATGGTCCCGAGCCGGGTTCGACGTCCGCCGAGCCGGCCGTCGCCGGCCCGAAACCCTATTGACCGGTGCAAGCGGCGGCTGCACCGCGTAAGATCATTACAAATCCGACGATCCAGCAGACAGCATCGTTCGGAACGGGCAATCCGGGAGACATTTATGACCGTTGGCACCGACGCCAGGCAACCGCTGTGGTTTTACGATTTTGTCTCGCCGTTCACCTACCTGTTGCTCGAGCAACACGATAAATGGCCGGGCTTCGACTTCGCGTTCACGCCGGTCGTCCTGACCGATCTGTATCGCCACTGGGGCCAGCTGCCCGCTTACAACGTGCCCGCGAAGCGCACCTTCATGTACCGCCACGCGCTGTTTCGCGCGGAGCAGCTCGGCATTCCGTTCAAGATGCCGCCGACCCATCCGTTCGACTCGATGAAGCCGCTCCTGCTCGCCACCGCGGCGAAGGGCGACATCAGCTTCGTGCGCGAGATTTTCCGTTTCATCTGGCGCGAAGGCCGCGATCCGTCGAGCGATACAGCGTTCGCCGAACTGTGCGAGCGCGTCGGGATGCCTGACGGCCCGGAACTCATCAAGAATGAAGACGTGAAGGCGCAATTGCAGCGCAACACCGCGGATGCGATCGGTCTGGGCGTCTACGGCGTGCCGACCTTCTACCTGAACGATCAATTGTTCTGGGGCGAAGACGCGTTGCCTATGGTGCTGTATTGCGCACGCACGCCGAACTGGCTCGATTCGAAGGAAGTGAAACGGGTCAGTTCGCTGCCTTCAGGCTTAGCGGCCAGCTAGGCGAAGGCATATCGTAAGCTTCGTGCAAATAAGGCACGCCGCGCGCATCGCAGCAGCCGAGATTGCGTCAAAAGGGCCGTCCTGATGCCGGCCATACCGTGGCCGCTATGCCGCCACACGGCAAACGGGCCTAAGGTTATAACCTTTGTGCCCTGCTCTCGCGATCTGGCTCGCGGGCGGCTCCGTACGACGCTTCATCCGGGCCCGACCTGCTTGTATCGCTTCACCTAAACCATGGACGACGACTCCGCCGCCTCCCTCGATATCTGGCTCGTGCGCGTGCTGCGCACGTTGCTCGTCGAGCGCAGCGTCACACAAACGGCATTGCGTCTGAATCAGACCCAGCCCGCCATCAGCACCGCGCTGCGCAAACTGCGCGAGACGCTGAACGACCCGATCCTCGTGCGCGGCAAGTCGGGCATGGTGCCGACCGAATACGGCGAATCGTTGCTGGCCTCGGCGCAACGTGTGCTGCGCGAAGTCGATTTTGTGGCGACGCCGCACGGCGATTTCGATCCGGGCCGCTCGCGCCGCACCTTCCGCGTGGCCGCGCCGGATTATCTGAACGACTTCTTCATGCCCACCGTGATCGCGCAGTTTCGCGAGGCGGCGCCGCATGCGCGTCTGGAGATCGATTCGCTGAGCCCAATGCTCGACCATTCCGCCGCACTCGACGCGGGCGAACTCGATCTCGTGATCGGCAACTGGCCGAAACCCGATCCGCGTTTCGGGCGCAGCGATCTGTTCTCCGATACGGTGGTATGCCTGATGCGCGCCGATCATCCGCTGACTCGCACGCCGCTCACGCGCGAAGCGTACCTAGCCGCGCCGCACCTTGCGCCGACGCCGTATAGCGGCGCACGCGGCGGCGCCGTCGACATCGGCTTTGCGCGGGCTCGCGCCGACCGGCGCATCGTCGCCACGCTGCCCTATTTCGGCCTCGTGCCGCAAACGCTGCTGCAATCGGATCTGATCTTCACGACGACACGCCGTTTCGCGGCGCATTACGCGAGTATCCTGCCGCTCGCGGTGGTCGAGGTGCCGATTCCGTTTCCGCGCATCAAGTGCTACCAGCTATGGCATCCGCAACCGGACCGGCCGAGCGATGTCGGCTGGCTGCGTACGTTGATGTCGCAGGTGTCGGACGAACTGATCGCGCAGAAGGTGCGGCGCGCAAAACGGTCGCCGAAAAAGGAAACGTCAGCCGCGACGGGCTGACGTTCTGGTTTGAAGTTTGGCGGGGGTGAGCCCCGGGTAGGTCCTTTACGCTGAACGTCACTACCCTGAACGCATTACGTTACGAGTTTCACGTCGAGCGCTTTACGCTGCGCGCTTTTATCTTGCGTGATTAACGTTGCGGGCCTTACGTTGAACTCCTTACGCCAGGCCGCGTCTGCCCCCTCACACGTTCGCGTAGAGCTTCTGCGTCGCCGCCTGCGCCGCGGCCTCGCGCGCACGAATCTGCAGCAACTCGGCACATACCGCGACCGCAATCGCCGCAGGCGCCTTATCGACAATGCCGGTCACGCCGATCGGGCACGTCATCTCCACCAGCCGGTCCAGCTCCACGCCGCGATCCAGCAAACGACGCTCGAATTTCACGCGCTTCGTCTTCGACCCGATCATGCCGAAGTAGGTGAAATCGCGCCGCCGCATGATGCGCGCGGCGAGTGAAAAATCGAGCGCGTGGTTATGCGTCATCACGAGGAAATACGCGCCGGGCGGCGCCGTGTCGACGATCGCATCAGGCGTGTCCGTCGCTTCCACCTGCACATTGGCCGGGGTTTCGTCGGGGAACAGTTCGTCGCGCTCATCGACCCACTGGACGACACACGGCAAGCTGCCGAGCAGCGTGACGAGCGCATGGCCGACGTGCCCCGCGCCGAACAGCACGATGTGCATCGGCGCCGGACGCGGCGCTTGAACGGCGCTGCGCCGGCCGATCTGAACGGAAGAAAAGTCGTTCATGGCGATCAATCCAGTTGGTTACGATATTTGCACGATTTGCGTTAGCTGGCCACTTGCAGGCGCTTCATGGCGCGCCCCGGCGGTCACGCCGGGGTTCGACCAGGACTCACGCGCTTACTGCCGCGCCGCCGCAGTAGCGGCCCGCACTGCGCCGACTGCCTTGAGGATCTCCTCGCTGGTTGCAGGCGCGTTCAGCGGCGGGTTGACCTTGTGGTTACCCACGGCCGACACCGCATCGCGCACGGCAAAGAACACCGAGAACGGCAGCAGCAGCGGCGGCTCGCCGGTCGCCTTCGAACGGTGAATGCTGTCCTCCGCATTGCGGTTCTTGAACAGACGCACACGGAAATCGGGCGGCGTATCGTTGACGGTCGGAATCTTGTAGGTGGACGGCGCGTGCGTCATCAGCTTGCCGCCCGTGTTCCACCACAGTTCTTCGGTCGTGAGCCAGCCCATGCCCTGAATGAACGCGCCTTCCACCTGGCCGACGTCGAGCGCCGGGTTCAGCGATGCGCCCACGTCATGCAAAGCGTCCGCGCGCAGCACGCGCATTTCGCCGGTCAGCGTATCGATTACCACTTCCGACACGGCCGCGCCGTACGAGTAGTAGTAGAACGGCCGGCCTTGCAGCTTCGATTGATCCCAGTAGAGCTTCGGCGTCGCGTAGAAGCCGTCCGACCACAACTGGACACGCGCGACATAGGCCTTCGCGATCACTTCTTCGAACGGCACGATCACGTCGCCGACCACTACGCGGTCGTGCACAAAACGCACTGCCGAGGCGGCCACCTGCCCTGCGCCGTAACGCTCGGCGGCGAAGGCCGACAGACGTTCGCGCAACTGCCGCGCGGCGTCTTGCGCCGCCTTGCCGTTCAGGTCCGAACCGGTCGATGCAGCGGTCGCCGACGTATTGGCGATCTTGCTCGTATCGGTCGCCGTGACGCGGATCCGGTTAAAGCCGATACCCAGTTCATGCGCGACGACCTGTGCGACCTTCGTGTTCAAGCCCTGGCCCATTTCGGTGCCGCCGTGGTTCACCAGTACCGAACCGTCGGTGTAGATGTGCACCAGCGCGCCGGCCTGGTTGAAGTGGGTCACGTTGAACGCGATACCGAACTTGACCGGCGTCAGCGCCAGGCCCTTCTTCAGCACTTCGTTGTTCGCATTGAACTCATTGATCGCCGCACGGCGCGCGCGGTATTCGCTGGTGGCTTCGAGTTCGTCGATCAGTTCGTGAATGACGTTGTCTTCGACCACCTGACCATACGGCGTCTGGTTGCGCTCGGTCTTGCCGTACAGATTCCGACGGCGCACGTCCAGCGAATCCTCGCCGACCGAGCGCGCGACGTTGTCCATGATGTACTCGATCGCGAACGCGCCTTGCGGACCGCCGAAGCCGCGGAATGCGGTATTCGACTGTGTATTAGTCTTGCCGCAGAAGCCGTCGATCGTCACGTCGGACAACCAGTACGCGTTGTCGAAGTGGCACAGCGCACGCGTCATCACCGGGCCGGACAGGTCGGCGGAGAAGCCGCAACGCGAGGTCATGTCGACCGTCACGCCGTCGATCACACCCTTGTCGTCGTAGCCCACTTCATACGTGTAGTGGAAATCGTGGCGCTTGCCGGTGACCATCATGTCGTCGTCGCGATCCGGACGCAGCTTGACCGGGCACAGCAGCTTCCATGCAGCCAGCGCCGCGCAGCAGGCGAACAGACCCGATTGCGATTCCTTGCCGCCGAAGCCGCCGCCCATCCGGCGGCATTCGATCAGCACGTTGTGCGACGCCACGCCCAACGCGTGCGCGACCATGTGCTGCATTTCGGTCGGGTGCTGCGTCGAACAGTAGACGTGCATGCCGTCGTCGTCCTTCGGCACCGCGTACGAAATCTGGCCTTCCAGATAGAACTGTTCCTGGCCGCCAAGCAGCATCTCGCCGGCTTCGCGACGCGCCGCACGGGCGATCTTCGTACCGGCTTCGCCGCGCGCGAGTTTCATCGGCGGCAGGACGTGTTGATTCGCGGCGCGGGCCTGCTGCGCGGTGAGAATCGCGGGCAACTCTTCGTAGACGACTTCGGCGCGGCGCGCAGCCAGACGCGCGGTTTCATGCGAGGTCGCGACCACGATGAACATCGGCTGACCGACGTATTGCACGATACCGTCGGCGAGAATCGGATCGTCGCCGTGGATGATCGGGCCGACGTCGTTGACGCCGGGGATATCTTGCGCGGTGAAGATCGCCACCACGCCGGGCGTGGCGCGCACTTTGTCGAGCGACATCGAGACGATCTTCGCGTGCGCTTTCGGCGACAGGCCGAGCGCGGCGTGCAGCGTGCCGGCGAGCGTCGGAATGTCGTCGGTATAAGTGGCGCGGCCGCTCACGTGCAAATGCGCGGACTCGTGCGGACGCGAGATGTGGACCTGGGTAAAGTCGTCGAGATCCTGAAGGTCTTTCAGGATCGGTTCGGCGTGCTGATTCATTCTGGTGTTCTCCGAATTCTTATGGCGTCTCAGGCGCTCGCGCCGGCCGGGGCGCAGGCAGCGGCAACTGCACGAACATCCAGTGCGCTCTTCGGCAGCGGATTGTTCGGACGCGTTTCGAGCCAGAAGCGGTACAACGTGTTCTTCGCCGCTTCGAGGCGATAGTTGCTCGTGGCGCGCATGTCGCTCAGCGGCGCGTAGTCGTTGCCGAGCGCGAGCATCGCGGCCTGCGCGGTCGCTTCGTGCCATTCAGCGTCGCGCAACACGGCTTCGGCATGCGTCGCGCGCTTCGACGTGGCGGCCATGCCGCCAAACGCAATGCGCGGCTCGCGGATCACGTTGCCGTCGGCGATGAAGGAGAACGCGGCGCACACGGCCGAGATGTCCGAGTCGAAACGCTTCGACAGCTTGTAGGTGCGGAACTGCAGGTTCGCGCGCACACCGGTGCGGGTCGGCACCTTCAATCCGACGACGAATTCATGCTCCGCCATGTCTTTCTTCTGATACGCGAGGTACAGGTCTTCGAGCGGCATTTCGCGTTCAATCTCGCCACCGCGCACAATCACATGCGCACCGAGTGCGATCAGGCCAGGCATCGAATCGCCGATCGGCGAACCGTTGGCGATGTTGCCGCCAAGCGTGCCGGCATTGCGGATCGGCAGCGAGGCGAAGCGTTGCCACATTTCGGTGAGTTCCGGATATTGCTTTGCAATTTCCGCGTAAGCCCGTTCGACGCTGACGCCCGCGCCGATTTCGATCCAGTCGTCGTTGGTTTCGAGCTTCTGCAATTCGGCGATCTGCCCGACATACACGATGTTGCCGAGCTCGCGCATCATCTTGGTGACCCACAGACCGATGTCCGTGCTGCCGGCGAGAATACGGGTGGCCGGTTCGGCTTCCTTGATTTTCGCGAGCGCGGCGACGGTGCGCGGCGCGTCGAACTGCTGGCCGGCGTGCTGGTAGTGGAAGGTGTCCTTGCGCTCGAGCGTGGCGAGCGTTTTCGACAGCGCTTCGACATTGACCGGAGCCTTCGGCGCGGGGGCTTCGAACATGCGCACGGCGGCGTCGACGATCGGACGATAGCCGGTGCAGCGGCACAGGTTGCCGGTCAGCGCGTTGCTGATCGCGTCGCGCGACGGCACGGTCTTGTTCGCGCAGCTGTGTTCGTGGCCGTGCTTTTCGTACAGCGACCACATCGACATCACGAAGCCCGGCGTGCAGAAACCGCATTGCGAGCCGTGGCACTCGACCATCGCTTCCTGCACCGGATGCAGCGAGCCGTCCGGCTGACGCAGGTCTTCGACGGTGTAGAGCGCTTTGCCGTCCAACGTCGGCACGAACTGGATACAGGCGTTGACCGCCTTGAAGTCGACGCCGCCCGCCTCGTTGCGCTCGCCGATCACGACCGTGCACGCGCCACAGTCGCCCTCGGCGCAACCTTCCTTGGTGCCGGTGCAATGTGCGTCCTCGCGCAGATACTGCAGGACGGTGCGGGTGACGGGCGCATCCTTGATCTCACGGATCGCGTTGCGGTGGTAGAAGCGAATCGGCTCAGTCATGTCTCGTTACTCTCAATGTTCTGTGTCCGTTGGGACGTGCTGCGATGATGGTTCGAAAACTATCATCATCAATAAATACAACCCATAGCAGGGATCGCATGCGGGACATATTCGCGAAACGATATAGAGATGGGTTTGAGGGTCGGTTGGCTTATGGCGATATGGCTGCTTTGGCGTATTTTTAGTTAAATTGTAGTTTTATGGCCATTTCCGCCTAGGATCTCTTGATCCGTTACGTATGAAAGGACCGCTCGTGCAGGGTGAAAACGAACGACTATATGGCTCCGGCACCACTTTTTAGGCGTGGAAATTATTAAGCAACTCCTGCAAGGGAATCGGTTCCATGGGAAAATCACGCCTTTCCGCCGTTTTCAAGTCTCGTTTTCCCCATGTCCACCGACTCAGCGACACCTCGCAGCGATTTTGCGACGACCATGCAGATCATTCCGGTCGTCTTTTTCACATTTCTTTGCTACTTGACGATCGGAATTCCGCTCGCGGTGCTGCCTGGCTACGTCCACGACGACCTGGGTTACAGCGCGATCCTGGCGGGCGCGGCGATCAGCGTGCAGTACCTGGCGACGCTGGCATCGCGGCCGCTCGCCGGTCGTTCGGCCGACACGTTGGGGCCGAAGCGGACGGTGTCGATCGGCTTGCTGGGTTGCGGTGCGAGTGGGGTTTTGTTGCTGATCGCCGTGTTGTGTGGGCGCTGGCCGGTGTTGAGCCTGGGATTGCTGGTGTGCAGCCGTCTCGTGCTCGGCTTCGGTGAGAGCCTGTGCGGCACCGGCGCGATTCTGTGGGGCATTGGCCGGGTGGGCACGAGCAACAACGCCAAGGTGATTTCGTGGAACGGTATTGCCACTTATGGGGCGCTCGCGGTTGGCGCGCCACTTGGTGTGGCGATTGCGCACGGGGTCGGGTTCGCCGCGTTGGGCATTCTGGTGATTTTGCTGGCGGCGCTGGGGTTTTATCTGGCGCGGCCCATTGCACCGGTGCCGATCGTGCACGGCGAGCGGATGTCGTACCGGAGCGTGTTGACGCGGGTGCTGCCGCACGGGATCGGGTTGGCGCTGGGTTCGGCCGGATTTGGGTCGATTGCGACGTTCATCACGCTGTTTTATGCCGCGCGGCATTGGCCTAATGCGGCTTTGTCGTTGACTGTTTTTGGCACGCTGTTCATTGGGGCGCGTCTGTTATTCGCCAACACGATTAAGGCCTACGGCGGGTTTCGGGTCGCGATTGCTTCGTTTTCGTTTGAATGCGCCGGGTTGTTGATGTTGTGGCTGGCGCCGGAGCCGCATATTGCCCTCGCGGGGGCGGCGTTGACCGGGTTTGGGTTTGCGTTGGTGTTTCCTGCGCTTGGCGTTGAAGCGGTTGGGCTTGTGCCGCCGGCTAGCCGCGGCGCGGCTTTGTCGGCTTATTCGGTGTTTCTTGATCTCTCGCTAGGGATTACTGGGCCGCTGGCCGGGTATATCGCTGGGGAGTTCGGCTATGCGCAGGTGTTTCTTTTTGCGGCGGTGGCATCCGCGATGGCCGTCGTGCTGTCGACCATGATGTATTTGCGGAATTCGCGAGCGCCTAATGCGCCTGCGGCGACCTGATTTTTTTGCCTGTGGGACGCTTTGTCTGTTTGCCTGCGGCGTTGGCCTTTCCTTGCATTCTTAGTGGTCTATTAGCGTTGCCCCTGTGCGGGGCGGCACTTACTTTCTTTGCCGCCGCAAAGAAAGATAAGCAAAGAAAGCGGCTAGAAGCCCCTGCTAAGCGGGTCCCCCGCGCAGCCACGGTAGTGGTGCATCTGGAATCTGTGCTCTCGCACATTCGGCCCTGGTGACAAAGCCGTCATACTTCCGGCGGCGCTGCGCGCGCCGACGCGGTAGTTCATCAAACCAGGTGCCGTTTGTTCGCTCGGAGGTAATTCACAAGGCTACCCGCCGCGTTCGATGCCCACAGGACCTCAAAAGGCAGCTCGCCGTACGCTATGCCTGCGGCACTTCGCAAAGCGGCCAGCCATATTCGTTGCCGCGGCACTTCAAAGAGCAGCTTGCCGTTTTCAACGTAAGCGTTGCGCAGACCACGTCTTGACGGTGGGTCTATTTACCGCCCCAGCGGTTCCATGCCATACGCAGGAGTGTGGCATTCGCAGCGCGCCGATCAAACAGTTCGGCATCGAAGTCTTCGCCAACCCAGCGCCGGTAGTCTTTCGCTTCTTCGCTGTCAGGCCGCTCGCGTAGCGTGTCGAGGAACCCCTGGTATCCAAACGGACCGCCAACGTCTTCAGGCGGACACGCACGTGCTCCGGCAAGGATGCGCGCACAGCCGTCTGGCTCGCACTCGACGGGTTCGATCTTCTCCACCACGATGTCGTGTTCCCAACCATCACCAAAGTCGTATTTGTAGAGGAAGCTCACGCCAGGATAGGCGACCTTCTGTAGCCGGGTCTTCCGATCGTCGAAGGTGTTGTCCGGGTCCATCGAGTCCAACACATCGTCAAGATCGAACATGGCATACGTTTTGTCGTCAATCTCGAACTCATGCAGGTGCGAGGCGGTCCAGCCGAATGCCGCCTGCAGAATGTGATGAAGCTTGCGCAGCGACTCGAACCCTTCAACCCGGACACGACGCCAGATAGGGGGATTGATGTCTCGAATCTGGACGCGAAGGGTGTACAACTGGTAGGACTTGGCCATGAGATGAGCGAGAGACACGGGGAGAACCATATTATCGCCTCGCTACTGCCCGACGCTCACGTTCCACGGCAGCAGTTCATCAATACGGTTGATCTGGTGCGCGGCGATTCGCGCGAGGACGTGGCGCAAATAGGTTTCGGGACCGACACCATTGAGTTTGGCTGTGCCGATCAGGCTGTAAAACGCAGCAGCCCGTTCGCCGCCGGAATCCGCGCCGGCGAACAGGTAATTGCGCCGACCGATGGCCACACCGCGCAAAGCACGGTCGACCGGCAGGTTGTCGATTTCGAGGTGCCCATCATTGCAATAGCGTGTGAGCGCGTCCCAACGGTTTAGCGCGTACAGGATTGCTCGACTGGTGTTGGACTTGCGCGAGAGCGTCTCGAGCACCGCCGTGAGCTAGGCTCGCATGCCTTCAAGCAGTGGCCTGGCATGTGCCCGCCGAAGCGCCTGCCGTTCGTCGGGTGGTTTGCCGCGGATCGGATCTTCGATCTTGTACAGCGCCCCAATGCGCTCCAGCGTCGCCGAGGCGAAGCCGATGGCCCCACCGCGTCCAAACGAAGCTCATGTTTTCTGACTGACCCTTCCGGCGAGCACATCGTGCGAGGCGGGAAGGATGAGCGCCTTGTCACTCACGCCGAATGCGCGAGGGCACAGATTCCAGATGCACCACTACCGTAACTGCGCGGGGGACCCGCTTAGCAGGGGCTTCTAGCCGCTTTCTTTGCTTATCTTTCTTTGCGGCGGCAAAGAAAGTAAGTGCCGCCCCGCACAGGGGCAACGCTAATAAACCACTAACAAAGCAAGGAAAGGCCAACGCCGTAGGCATACAGCCAAGCAAGCGCTGCGCGGGCAAACCCTCATTTCCCTTCCGACAACCCCCGCTCAAGCGCCGCCACGCCAGCCGGCAACTCAACCTTAACCCCCAGATCCACCATCGTCCGCCCAAGCGCATGCAAGGTCCTGAACAGGTTGTGTTCCCGACACTGCTCCCCCATCTGCCCAATCCGCACAATCGGCAACCCAAACGAACCCGAGATCTCCACCTGATGGTGCCGCGAAATATGCCCACAGATATCAGCAGGACTCAACCGCTCCGGCACAACAATCCCAACAACCGAATTCAACCGACAAGCCGCCGGCGCGTACAACTGCAAACCCAGCGCAGTAATCCCCGCCTGCAGCGCCACCGAGCACTTCAAATGCCGCGCAAAGCGCTTCTCAAGCGTCTCAGCGCACACGAGACGCAGCGCCTCATGCAACGCCAGCACCCCCGACACCGGGGCCGTATAGTGATAGCCTGCGTTATGCCAGAAATTCTCCGCCAGCGACGCATCAAGACACCAATGCGCGTTCGGCGCCGTCCGCCCTTTCACACGCGCCCATGCCTCATCCGAAAACGCGATCAGCGAGACTCCCGGGATCGAGGACAAACCCTTCTGCCCGCCCGTAATCACCGCATCGATCCCCCACGCGTCCATCTCCAGCGGCATCGTGCTCAGCGTACACACCGCGTCGACAATGACCAGCGCACCAGCGGCTTTCGCGAGCGCGGCAATGTCCTTCAAATGATGATTCCACACGGTATTGGACGTCTCGCCCTGCACCACCGTGACGATCTCCGGCCGCTCGCGGCGGATCGCCTCGGCGACGCTTTCAAGGCTCGCTACCGTGCCATCCTCGACGTCGAGCGTGACAACCTGCGCGCCGACGCGCCGGCCCATCTCCGCCATCCGCTCGCTGAAAAACCCGTTCTTGATGCTCAGCACTTTCGTGCCTTCCCACGCGAGGTTGGAGATTGCCATTTCCATCGCGGCAGAACCCGGCCCTGCGACACCCAGCACCCACTTCGAATTCGTCTGGAAGACGTAGCGCGCCATGGTCTTCACCTGGCCAATCACCTTCACCATCGTGCTGCCCAGGTGATTGATCACCACCGTATTGGCCTTGGCAACCGCCGCGGGAATCGGCACGGGGCCGGCGCCCATCATCAGTAACGGCTCTTCCGGAAGAATGGCGTCGAGCGATTCGACAACCGGACAAGGCACTGCGGTAGAAACGGAGGGAGAGGTTGAAGTCGGCATGATCGGTACGTGAATGTCAGGACGCAAAGGAACAAGCGGCCCCGCCAGCAATGACACTGGCGGGGCCGTTCGTCCGATCATTCACCGATCTGCGCAATTGCGCAAGGAGTTTGTCACTTCACCTTGGTCTTATCGAGCTTCTTGCCGGTTGCGGCGTTATACCGCTCGACATACTCCTCGATCAGCTTGCGCATCGCGCGGCCAATCTGCCGATAGTCCGACTCGTTCAGATTAGCCAGCGACACCCGCCCGGACGGATGCTGTGTACCGAAGCCACGTCCCGGCAACAGCACCACGCGCGCTTCACGTGCGAGGCGGAACAGCAATTCGGACGGCTCGGTGTTCTTCAGCAACCATTCGACGAATTCACGCCCGAACATCTTCTCGCCGAGGAACTCGATGTCGAGAATCGTGTAGTAGTCGACCTGGTTCGGATCGTCGTCGTCGAACGAAATGCCGACCTCTTCGTACAGCGCCTGTTTGCGCTTGCGGATCAGGCGCTTCAACGCGTTCTTATACGCGTCGGGCGTATCCATCAGCGCGAACAACGAGAACAACACCATCTGCACCTGCTGCGGCGTCGACAAACCCGCCGTGTGATTCAGCGCGACGGTGCGGCTGTCGGCGACCAGCCGATCGATGAACTTGAGCTTGTCCGGTTCGGTCGTGATCGATTCATAACGCTCGTGCAACTGCTTCTTCGCGTCCTTCGGCAGCTCGGCGATCAGCTTGTCGAGCACGTTGTCGCGATGCGTCGCAATCGCGCCGAGACGCCAGCCGGTCGCGCCGAAATACTTCGAGTACGAGTACACGAGAATGGTGTTCTTCGGCGCGAGCGCGAACAGCGAGACGAAGTCGTCGGCGAAGGTGCCGTACACGTCGTCGGTCAACAGAATCAGATCGGGGCGTTCCTTGACGATGTCGGCGATGTATTGAAGGCTCTCGTCGTCCATCTTTACCGAAGGCGGGTTGCTCGGGTTCACGAGGAAGAACGCCTTCACCTTCGGATCGCGCAGCTTGTCGAGTTCCTTCTTCGAATATTGCCAGCCGCTTTCCACCGTGGCTTCGACATTGACGACGTTCAGCTGATAGTCGTTAAGGCGCGGAATTTCGATGTACGGCGTGAAGATCGGCAAGCCGAGCGCAATCGTGTCACCCGGCTTGATCAGGTGATTCTCGCGCATCGTGTTGAAGATGTAGGTCATCGCCGCCGTGCCGCCTTCTACGGCAAACACGTCGAACTCGCCGACGAACGGATGGTTGCCGATCATCTCCTTGCGCAGGTACTGCCCGACAATGAGTTCGGACAACTTGAGCATCCGGTCCGGCACCGGATAGTTCGACGCCAGAATGCCCTCGCACATTTCATAGAGAAAGTCGCCCGCGGAGTAGCCGAGCTGGTCGCGCACATACGACACGGCGCCGCGCAGAAAGTCGATGCCGGGCACGCCCTTGTTTTCACGCAGGAACAAATCGAAGCGCTCCGTGAGCCCTTCGCGGCGCGGGAAGCCGCCGACGCCCTCCGGCATATAGGCGAACGAACGCTCTGACTCGCGCATCGCAAAGAGACCGAGCTGCCAGAAGCCGTGGCGCGGAATCGTCGCGAGGAAGTTCGGGTTGCCGCGGCCGGCGTTGAGCATCGATGCATTCGCCGCACGCTCTACCGCGCCGCCACCGGCGGCCTTGATCAGTTCGTCCTTGAGTTCGAACGGGCTGAGCGCCGCAAAGCCGGCTTGAGCCATGTCGCCTTGTTTCTTGCCGCTTTTCTCTTTTGCCATGATGCGTTCTCCAATGAGCAAGTGAATAACGCCGGCGTCGCGAGGGACACGTTCAGTTGACGCCGGCGTAAGAGAGATCGATAGATGCGCGTACTACACCCGGCTAAACCAGCCCGACCACGAGCGGTCCGAGCAACGTCAACGCGACATTCGCAATCGCATAGGTGATCGCGAACGGCACGGTCGGCACAGCGCTTTCGGCCTTGTCGAGCACACCGCCGAACGCCGGGTTGGCGCTGCGCGAACCCGACAGCGCACCGGCCAGAATCGCCGCGTTCTTGTAGCCCAGCACGTAGCGGCCGAACAGCATGGTCAGGAGCAGGGGGAACAAGGTGACGAACACGCCGAGCAGGAAGATCGTCATGCCGCTCTGCTTGACTGTCACGACCGCCTGCAAGCCGGAGTTCAAGCCGACCACCGCAACGAACGCCGCGAGACCAAAGTCCTTCAGCAACTGCGAAGCCGCCGCCGGCATCGCGCCGTACATCGGATGTTTGCCGCGCATCCAGCCGAACAGCAAACCGGCCAGCAGACAGCCACCACCCGAACCGAGTGTGAGCGGAATGCCGCCCACGTTGAGGACGATCAGGCCGATCAGCAGACCGAGCACGAGGCCGACGCCCATATAGATGAAGTCTGTCTTGTTGCTGTACGGCAGCTCGTAGCCGGCTGCATCGACGGCGCGCTTGGTGTCCTTCGGCGAACCGTAGAAGGTGATGACGTCGCCGTGCTCGAGCTTGGTTTCGGGCAGAATCGGCAGCGGCTGGCCGGCACGCGAGGCGCTCTGGATGAAGACGCCGTGGCGCATGTCGCGATCCACGACTTCGCGTGCGGCGGCGATCGTCGTGTGGTTCATGCCTTTGCGTGTGAACACGCCTTCGCGCGATTGCATGACGACGCCGACGTCCTCGACGGTGGCAACCTCGCCTCCGCTCGCGCCAAATTCGACCACAGCCTCGCGGCGGCCGACCACCAGCACCACGTCATCGGGTTTCAACACCAGATCGGGCGTCGGGTCGAGTTGCTGGCCGTCACGCTTGATCTTCTCGATCGTCAACATATCCTGATGCTGGGTCTCGACTGCCTTGACCGTTTTCCCGGCGCTGACATCGATCTTGTACGCACGCCCCACCAGTTCAGGCAACGCACGAATTTGCCCCGCACCGAGTGACGACGCACCTGCAGACAGTTCCTTCTCCGCTTCGATCGACGCCTCTCGCAACCCTTGCCCCATGAACTTCGGCAGGATGTTCACGCACACGATGATCGCGCCGAGCGAGCCGAACACGTAGGTCACCGCGTAGGCAATCGCCACGTCGGACTGCAGCGACTTGACCTGATCGGCGGGCAGACCGAGACGCGCGATGGCGTCGCCGGCCGTGCCGATGATCGCCGACTGCGTCAGCGCGCCACCCGCAAGACCCGCGGCGAGACCCTTGTTCAGATGGAACAGCTTCGCGCAGACCACCACGGTGACCAGTGCGGAGACGGCGAGAAAGATCGCCATCGCGATCTCACGCAGCGTCTTGCGGTTCAGCGAGTTGAAGAAACCCGGTCCGGAGTCGTAGCCGACGGCGTAAATGAACACGGCGAACATCACCGATTTCACGCCGTTGTCGATCGTCACACCTGCCTGACTGATCACGACCGCGGCGAGCAAGGAACCGCCTACGCCGCCTAACTGGAATTTGCCGAAGTTGATCTGCCCGATGAAGTAGCCGACTGCGAGTGACAAAAACAGCGCAATCTCGGGTGATTTCTGAAAAATGTGATGTAGCCAGTCCATCGTGCCCTCGCTGGATAGTTTGCGATACTGAGTACTGGGTGCTGCATAGGCATACGGACCTCACAGCATCCGCATGCGGTCGACTGCGCGCCACACACCGCGCGCAGCCCATCTGCCCGCCTAGCCGAACTTCCCGGCGAGGCCGACCACGATTGGCCCCATCAACGGCAACAGAATGTTCGAGAGTGCATAGGTGATCGTGTAGCCGATCACCGGCGTCGAATTGCCGGTCACGCCGACCAGCGCGCTGATCGCCGGCGTGCTGCATTGCTGACCGGCAATGGCGCCGAGCAGCATGGGCGTTTCGAGCTTGAGAAACACGCGGCCGATCCAGAGCGACAGCAAACCGGGCACGAGCACCATCAGGATGCCGGCGACGGGCAATGCCAAACCGTATTCGCGCACCAGCTTGATGGCATCGGGTCCCGCCGACAGCCCGACGGCGGCAATAAAGGTGGCAAGGCCGAAGTCCTTGAGAATTTGCGCGGCAGCCGAAGGCAGCGAGCCGACTAAGGGATGGCACGAACGGATCCAGCCGAACAGCAGACCCGACAGCAGGCAGCCGCCGCCCGTGCCGAGCGCGACCGACACGCCGCCGATGCGCCCGCCGAGATGGCCAATCGCCATGCCGACCAGGACGCCCAGGCCGAGATAGACGAAGTCGGTTTTCTGGGTCGCGGTGAGCACGTAGCCCAGATGCCGCGCGCCGCGCTCGACGTCGGTTTTCGCGCCCACCAGCGTCAGCACGTCGCCACGATTGAGCTCGGTGCCGGGCAGCGCGGGCACCGTGGTTTCGAGCCGCGTGACGGCTGCGATATAGACGCCGCGCCCTTCTTCCGGCTTCGCCCGTTCGCGCAGCTGCGCAATCGTCAGACCATGCGCCTCGCTGCTCGTCAGCACAACGTCGAGCTGCTCCGCCATGATCTGGCCAAAGCCGGCATCCGCCACTTCTTCGCCAAGGCTGGGCGCCGCGGCCACGATCGCTTCGCGGCGGCCGCCTACGAGAATCAGGTCGCCGGCCGCCAACCTCAGGTGCGGCTCGACCGTCACATCAGCTCCGCTGCGCCGAACCCGCTCGATGGTGAGATTGAAGCCGTACGTCTGTTCCAACGCCTGGATTGTCCCGACGGCCGCCGTGCCGACCCGGAACGCGCGGCCGACGAGCGCCGGCGCCGCGGCCCGCTGGCCCTCGCCGAAGGCACCGTCGCCGCCGAGTTTGTGCCACACGCGCTCGGCTTCTTCACGCAAATTGACGCGCAACAGCAGCGGCGCGAACTGGCTGGTGAACAGGACGATGGTGATCAGGCCGAACAGGTAGCTCACGCTGTACGCGGTCACGATGTTGGCCTGCAAACGCAGCGTCTCGGCGTCGCTAAAGCCAAGCTTGGCAATCGCCTCCGAAGCCGTGCCAATCACGGCTGACTCCGTCGCGGCGCCGGCCAGCAAGCCGGCCGCCGTGCCCGCGTCGAGCCGCATCACAACGACCGCGATCATGATCAGCACCAGCACCGAGACGATCTCGACCACCGACAGCAAGCCATAGCGCCAGCCCCGGCCGATATTGGCAAAGAACTGCGGCCCACCGGTGAAGCCCAACGCGAAGATGAACAGCGCAAAGGCGATGTTCTTCAGATCGGGGGCAAGCCGCGCGCCCGTCTGACCCAGTACCAGGGCCACGATCAAGGTGCCGCAGACGCCCCCGAGCTGGATTGGCCCCACGCGAAACGAACCAATGAAGTATCCGATTGCAAGGCTTGCGAACAGCGCGATCTCCGGTTGAGATCTCAGCAATTCACCGATCATATTGGCTCGCCGATTGACGGTTTATTAGCAGAAAGTTGAAGAACTCTTTCTGGATTTTGAAGCGAATTCGATCCGAGCTGCCATAACTCTGGAATGACGCATCCGGCATAACCGGATTCCATTGAATGGAAACTTTATGGCAATGGCATGACGCGCTTGGCGTCAAAAAAGACATGCCGCAATGCAGCGAAGATAGTGAAATACTTTTCAGCAAGCTCGACAGTCACACATTCCTCGCGAAGTTGTCTAATGCGTCGAAAAAGACAAGCCCTGCTGATGGCCCGTTCTCAGCACGATATGTTCATGCATTTTTGAGACTTCTTTTTTAATAAATATTGTAGTTCGGCAGCGCTGTCAATATGATTTTCAATTGCAGCCGCTTTCGCTTCGCAGAAGATGATCTTTAGCAAAGGTTGAAATGGTTTTCGGACCGCGTATCACAAGCGGCGATCATTACCATTAAGGGCCGATATACTGCCCTGCCCGCGTGCCGCGCCGTGAGCCGACATTCAGCGCGCCGGCACGCTTCCTTCGGAGCCATTCATGCGCATGATCCTGTTCAGCAGCCGCCCATACGACAGCAACACGTTCGCCGAGGCCAACGGTACGCATCGCTATGAACTGCACTTCCAGGAATCGCACCTCGATGTCGAAACCGCGGTCCTCGCCCAGGGCTATGACGTGGTCTGCCCATTCGTCAACGACAACGTCGACGCCGCCGTCCTGGAACGCCTCCATGCCGGCGGCACGCGCATGATCGCGCTGCGCTCAGCGGGCTTCAATCACGTCGACCTGGCCGCAGCCGAACGTCTCGGCATGACGGTTGCACGGGTGCCGGCCTACTCGCCGTACGCGGTTGCCGAACATGCCGTCGGTCTGATTCTGGCGCTGAACCGGCGCTTGCCGCGCGCGGTCGCACGCACACGTGAAGGCGATTTCTCGCTACATGGGCTGCTCGGCTTCGACCTGCACGGCAAGACGGTGGGCGTGATCGGCACCGGCATGATCGGCCGCGTATTCGGCCGCATCATGGCGGGTTTCGGCATGCAGGTGCTCGCCTATGATCCCGGCACGCCGGCCGACGACCTGCTCGCGCTCGGCGCGCGCTACGTGCCGCTCGACACGCTGCTGGCGGAAAGCGACGTCGTCAGCCTGCATTGTCCGCTGGTGCCCGACACCTACCATCTGATCGACGGGCCCGCGCTCGCGAAGATGAAGCGGGGCGCGATGCTGATCAATACCGGGCGTGGCGGCCTTGTCGAAAGCAATGCGCTGATCGGCGCGTTGAAGGACGGCCAGCTCGGCCATCTCGGGCTCGACGTGTACGAGGAAGAAGGCGGCCTCTTTTTCGAGGACCACTCGAATCTGCCGTTGCAGGACGACGTGCTGGCACGCCTGTTGATGTTCCCGAACGTGATCGTCACCGCGCACCAGGCCTTCTTCACGCGCGAGGCGATGAACGAGATCGCGCAGACCACGCTCGATAACGTCGCGGCATGGCAGGCCGGCACGCCGCGCAATGTCGTGCAGGCGCGAAGTTAGGGGTTGCCGCCGCCATCCAATGTGATCGGGCGGATCGCCGTGCGAGCGTCGTCCGCTGCACCGCACATCTCGCGCAGCAAGGCCGCCTCGCGCTCGTGGACTTCCACCGGAAACCAGCGCGCGCCCGCGTCGGCCAGATAACGCGCGCGATGCTGGCCATTGCGAAACGCCACCACGCCCTCGCGCTCGAGACCGACCCAACCCAGCAGACCCGGCGCGCGACGCGTCGAGATCGTCACATACGGCATCTGTGGAATGCGCGGATTGCCCGGATCGAGAAATTCGCGGATGCCGCGCACCTTGCCCGCATGCCATTCGGCGACCGGCTTCAACACATAATCCGTGTTGTCGCGATCCGCGCATTCCAGCAGCTTGCGCGCATCGACCATGACCACTTGATGGCGCGTGCCGTCAGTCACGAAGACGCGCTTCAGGCGCACATGGTCGTACCATGGATGGTCATGCTCATACAGAGGCACGTTCCAGACCGTCTCGGCAGAGGCCGGCGTGGCTGCGGACGATGAATTGGACAAGGGCAAAGGCAGGCTCGATGAGTTAGTCAAAAAACGCCAGCGCGTCAAAAGAGCGCTAACGCTACGAGCCGATTGTGAAAGATGCATGACAACCAACGGTATTAATCACACGGCATGAAGACCCGGCATGAGCGACCGGACACGAACCTCTACGGACACGACGATGATAACCCCGCATTATTTGAATGAACACGTGCGCATCGAAGCCAACGAGGACACCCGCGTCGCCACCATCGTGCTCGACCGGCCCATGCGCCGGAATGCCGTCGACCGTCCTACCGCGGAAGCGCTCAGCGCCGCCTTCCGCCGCTTCGAAGCGGAGCCGGCATGGCGCGCGGCCGTGCTGTTCGGCGCGGGTGGCACCTTCTGCGCCGGCGCGGATCTCAGCGCGCTCGCCGACGAGACCCGCCGCAATGAACTGCACGCCGACGGCAGCGGTCCCGGTCCGATGGGACCGACGCGCATGAGCTTCAGCAAACCGGTGATCGCCGCGATTACCGGCTATGCGGTCGCGGGCGGCCTCGAACTGGCCGCGATGTGCGATCTGCGCGTGGTCGAAGAAGATGCCGTGCTCGGCGTGTTCTGCCGGCGTGTCGGAATTCCGCTAATCGATGGCGGCACGATCCGTTTGCCGCGACTGATCGGGCTGTCGCGGGCGCTCGATCTGATTCTGACCGGCCGCGCGGTGGACGCGCAGGAAGCGCTCGGCTTCGGTCTCGCCAACCGCGTCGTACGCAAGGGCGAAGCACGCGCGGCGGCGGAGCAGTTGGCGGCTGAACTGGCGGCCTTTCCGCAGGCAGCGCTGCTGGCGGATCGCCGCTCTGCATTGGAAAACAGCACGCTCGAGGATCTCGCCCTGGCGCTGCGACGCGAAGGCGCCGGCGGCTATCAGGCGGTATTCAACGAGGGCGTGACCGGCGCCGCACGTTTCGCCGAAGGCGCCGGCCGTCACGGCAACACCTTCAAGTCAGACGACAGTACGCCATAAAACAGCGCCATTGCGCAGGCGATTACACGTCGAAGCGCGCCAACGCGTGCTCCAAGTCGGCTTTCAGCAAAAAACAACAGCCGGCTTGACGCCCAGCAAGGGTGTTTTGACTTAGGTAGAATCCCCTACTGTTTTCCCCTCGCATGGCGCATGCGTTCTCGTCCCGAAAAATGCGCGCCTGCCGCACGACGCTTCCCGTCGTGCCGATTCACGCTCCGTCACCATGCCTTTACCCCTGCTCGCCCTTGCCGTTGCCGCCTTTGGAATCGGTACCACTGAATTTGTGATCATGGGGCTGTTGCCCGATGTCGCGCGCGATCTGTCCGTGTCGATTCCGGCAGCTGGCATGCTGGTCTCGGCGTATGCGCTCGGTGTCACCATCGGCGCGCCGATCGTCGCGATCGCCGTGGCCAACATGCCGCGCAAGAAGGCCTTGATGAGCCTGATCGGCGTCTTCATCGTCGGCAATCTGCTGTGCGCGATCGCGCCCGGCTACGCGGTGCTGATGGCCGCGCGCATCGTCACGGCGTTTTGCCATGGCGCGTTCTTCGGTATCGGTTCGGTGGTCGCTGCCGGTCTGGTCGCGCCGAACCGTCGCGCGCAGGCCATCGCGCTGATGTTCACGGGCTTGACGCTCGCCAACGTGCTCGGCGTGCCGCTCGGCACAGCGCTCGGCCAGGCAGTGGGCTGGCGGGCGACCTTCTGGGCGGTCACGGGCATCGGCATTCTCGCTGCGGGCGCACTCGCGGTATGCCTGCCGGCGAAGATCGAAATGCAAAAGGCCAGCCTCGTCCGCGAATTCAGCGTGCTGAAGAACCCGCAAGTGCTGATGGTGCTCGGCATCAGCGTGCTCGCGTCGGCCAGCCTGTTTTCCACCTTCACCTACATCACGCCGATTCTCGAAGACGTGAGCGGTTTCACGCCGCATGCGGTCACGTTCGTGCTGTTGCTGTTCGGCCTCGGCTTAACGGTAGGCAGCACGCTCGGCGGCAAGCTCGCGGACTGGCGGCTGATGCCCTCGCTGGTTGCGTTCCTGCTCGCGATCGTCGTGATTCTGACCATTTTCGCCGGCACGATGCACGCGGAGATCCCCGCGATGATCACGATCTTCGTATGGGGCATTCTGGCCTTCGCGATCGTGCCGCCGCTGCAAATGCTGATCGTCGACCGCGCGAGCCATGCGCCGAATCTGGCCTCAACGCTAAATCAAGGCGCGTTCAACCTCGGCAATGCAACGGGCGCGTGGCTCGGCGGTATGGCGATCGGCGCGGGCGCGCCGCTCACCACACTGCCGTGGGTCGGTGTGGCGACCTCGATCGGTGCGCTGGCACTGACGCTGTGGTCGGTGTCGATCGAGCGGCGCGCGCAACGGATGGCGGTGGCCGGGTAGTCCCTTTTCGTGCTTATGCCCGCTGATTGAAGCTGCGACCGAATGGCCGGTCGCTTCGGGTGAGACCGTAGTAGCATCTCGCCCGATGAAAGTCATCCTCACACGCGATTTCCTCGCGCTCATTCTCAGCGTCGCCGTAGTCGGACTCGGCAGCGGCGCCACGCTTCCGCTCACGGCCCTCGCGCTCACGCAAGCGGGCTACGGTACGGACGTGGTCGGCCTGCTGACCGCCGCGCAGGCGGGCGGCGGCCTTATCGTCGTGCCGGTGGCAGCCTGGATCGCGGCGCGCTTCGGCGGCCGCCAGGTGATCGTCGGCGCGGTGCTGGTGGTCGCGCTGGCAACCGCGCTGATGCAACTCACCTCAAACCTTTGGATATGGGCGGTGCTGCGCGTGCTGTGCGGCGCTGCGCTGATGCTGCTCTTCACGATCGGCGAGGCATGGGTCAACCAGCTCGCCGACGACGCCACGCGCGGTCGTGTCGTCGCGATCTACGCGACCAACTTCACGCTATTCCAGATGGCCGGGCCGGTGCTGGTGAGCCAGATCGACGATTTAGTGCACTGGCGCTTTCTGATTTGCGGCGCGATCTTCCTGTTGGCTTTGCCGACGCTCGCCAGTATCCGCAAGACGTCGCACGCGTCGGAGGATGAACACGCGGCGCACGGCAGTTGGCGCCATGTGTTGCCGCAGATGCCGGCGCTCGTGATCGGTACGGGCTTTTTCGCGTTGTTCGATACGATTGCGCTGTCGCTGCTGCCGCTCTTCGCCATGGCGCACGGTATTACTAGCGAGGTGGCGGTCCTGTTCGCGTCGGCTCTGCTGCTCGGCGATACGACCATGCAGTTTCCAATTGGCTGGCTCGCCGATCGGCTCGGCCGCGAACGCGTGCATATCGGCTGCGGCGTGATCGTCGTGGTGCTGCTGCCGTTTCTGCCCTGGGCGATTGCATCGCCGTGGCTGTGCTGGCCGCTGCTCTATGTGCTCGGCGCGACGGCTGGGGCGATCTATACGCTGTCGCTGGTCGCCTGCGGCGAGCGGTTTCGCGGTGTCGCGCTGGTGTCGGCCAGTTCGCTGGTGGGGGCGTCGTGGAGCGCAGCCAGTTTTGGTGGGCCGGTGGTGGCTGGGGCGTTGATGAAGGGGGTCGGCAACGATGCGATGGTCGGCGTGCTGCTCGCCGGGGCAGTGGCATTTCTGGCGGCGGCCGGGTGGGAGCGGCGACGGAGCCTCGCGCGGGGAATGGTTAGATAGGCGGCGAACAGCGGCACCTCTGCCCCGTTGACCGGGACCTCAACGCCCAATCATTTTGGGAAATTTCTCACAACAAAATCGCCGCAGATTCAGGCACACTCATCCATACGTATTCCTATATAAATTAAGAAAGTATGAGAGATGTCTTAGTTTCAGCTGGAGATTCTGAAGCGCTGCGGCCCATTCGTCTTGCTTCGCAGGGAACCGGAGAAGTATCGGTCGCAGACGATCGGGCGTGCCATGCAACCTCGGAATCGTACCAAGCCGTAGCCACGCTGCTGCGGGCCGCTTTGATGGAGTGCACGCCGCCCAAGCTGACCAGGGCGATTCTGGCGCATCCCTGCTTTACCCACGCATGCCATGTCGCGCACGAAGATCTGCATGCCTTCCTTTCCAAAGACCCTGCCCAGCGCGGCTCATGGCATGCCACGCTCGCAGGATCCACGTCATACAAAGCGACGCTGCATTACCGCCTCGCCCATGCGTTGCTGACGATCAACAGTCTCGACACATGCTCACGCCAGGAATTGGAAGCCTACGCCTCGCTCATCGGCAATCGCGGCAAGCTTCTGTCCGGTGCAGAAATTCATCCCCGCAGCGAAATCGGCCGGCGATTCATTCTTGACCACGGCTGGGGCGTGGTCATCGGCGAGACCAGCGTGATCGGCGACGATTGCTACATGCTTGGCGGCGTCACGTTAGGGGCAGCGGGTATCGCCGGCAATTCGTCCGTGAAGCGCCATCCCACGCTGGGAGATCGCGTACAGATCGGCGCATTCGCGCGCATTTTCGGCAACATTCATATCGGAAACGATGTCTTCATCGGCACCCATTGCTGTGTCACGTACAGCATTGCGTCAGGTTCAATAGTCACGCTTCGGTCAGAAACACAAGTCGTTCGTGATGGGGTGACCCCACACGCGTCAGACCGGACAGCCTAAGACGAGGTTACCCACCCCATGCTTTCATTCCCACGGTCTACCGAAAAACTTTATTATTCGGACACCTTCTTATACCAGACCGATTCGCTCGTTTCAAAGGTCGGCAAAGACTATGTTGAACTGGCTGCCACCGTCGCCTATCCCGAAGGTGGCGGCCAGGAGTCCGACATGGGCACATTGACGTTACCTGAAGGCAGGGCAATCCGGTTCATTCACGCGCGGAAGATGTACGGGCAACGAGCCAACATCGCCGGCTTCCCTGATATTCAAACAGGCGGGGTCGTCGAACACGTGATTCATCCCGACGACGTTCACCATCTCGCGAGCCTGAATACGGGCAACGCCATGCAGATTGGCATCGACCGCATGCGCCGCGCACAGTTGTCCTTGAGCCACACAGCGTCGCACCTGCTGTATCTGGGGGTCGGACAGGTTCGATCCGACGCGCTCGCGTGGACACTCGGTTGCCATATCCGCCCGGATGGAGCGCGTTTCGATTTCGGGGTTAGCCGCCGCTTTTCATCCGAGGAAGTCCTGGCCATCGAGCAGATCGCCAATGATTTCGTCGTCCGCGGCAGCGCGGTTCTGACTTACGCACACCCCGACCATATCGACGCGCGATATTGGGCATGCGAAGGCAACGTCATGCCTTGCGGTGGCACGCACATCGGCAACACGGCGCCGATCGGACGCATAGCCGTTCGCCGCAAGAGCATGGGTGCGGGCAAAGAACGCTTGTCGTGTCAATTCGACGAGGCACGCTTCGATGTCGCGTCATTCCACGCAGGCTCGAGTGGCGCTGCTTCAGGCGGAGAGCCGTCATGAAGCGCGTTTTCGCCACGTCAGATCCAGCCTCGATCAGACCCGGCAAACTGCCCGGCAGAACGTACCTTTTGACGCTCTGTCAGGCCATGAACCTGACAGCCGCCGTGGTGTCCGTCACGATTGCCGCACTAGTCGGCGGCAAGCTCGCGCCGAACCACGCGTGGGCCACCGTGCCATACGGCTGCCAGTTTGCAGCGGTCGCGCTCGCCACGTATCCCGCCGCGAGCTTTATGCGTCGCTACGGGCGGAAAAATGGCTTTCTGCTTGGTGCAATCTGTCTCATAGCGGCCGGCTGCATTGGCTACGACGCGGTTAGGCACGCCAGCTTTGCGCAACTGGTCGTCGCACACGCGTTGCTTGGCGTCTACGTCGCGTTCGCGAACTTCTACCGCTTTGCCGCCGTTGACGGACTCGCGCCCGAGATGCGGCCCAAAGGCGTCTCGCTTGTCGTGGCCGGCGGGATCATCGCCGCAATCAGCGGCCCGCTTCTATCGATCGGTTTGCGCGATGTCAGCG
The DNA here is from genome assembly GCA_900142905.1 of Burkholderia sp. GAS332. Taxonomy (NCBI): domain Bacteria; kingdom Pseudomonadati; phylum Pseudomonadota; class Betaproteobacteria; order Burkholderiales; family Burkholderiaceae; genus Burkholderia; species Burkholderia sp. GAS332. The sequence goes on from FSRV01000001.1 coordinate 4,376,697, forward strand.
GTTTTGCGACGTTCTCGTTGTGCTACGCATCCTTCGTTTTGCTCGGACTCGCCACTATCGCGCTCATCGCGCTCTGGCGCCCGGCCGTGGCGGTGGCGACTGCCGCGCAGCCGGTCGAAGCGCGCTCCGTCACGCGTCTGGCACCCATCATCGTCGCAGTCGTCGCCTCGGCGCTCAGCTACCTCATCATGAATATGCTGATGGTTCAAGCGTCGCTGCTGATGGAGTCGATGTGCGTGTCGTTTGACACGAGTTCCCTGGCGATCCAGGGACACGTCATCGCCATGTTCGCGCCATCCTTCGTGACCGGCACGATTCTGGTCCGCGCAGGCCACCGCAATACGCTGCTCGCCGGCTATGCGTTGCTGGCCGGCTCAGCGGTGTTGGGTATCTGCGGTTCAGGTCTGGGCGCGGTCGTCGCTGGCCTGATCATGCTCGGCGTGGGCTGGAATTTCGGCTACGTCGGCGGTGGTGCGCTGCTGGCCTATACGTTAACGGAGCACAATCGCCACCGCATGCAGGGCATTAACGACTCCATCATCGCAATCTTCGCAACGGTGGGTGCGTTTGCCCCGGCCCCGCTACAGGCCTGGATCGGCTGGCGGAACACCAACCTGCTCTGCCTCGCTCTGTGCCTCGCCGCGGCCTGTCTGACATGGATCTGCATGCGAGAGCCCCGGTCGTCTGTTGGCGAGGCGCTTCGAACATGACGCTGAAGCTGGTTGACAGACTTCGGCCGGCCTGCGTCCCCATCGACACGCAAGCTGGCCCCGCTACACCGCTTCGCGAAGTGCGCCCCGGTTTGCTCGTCAAGTTCGAATGCGACAACCCCGGCGGCAGCCACAAAGTGCGGGCGGCCCGCTTTATCGTTCGGAATGCGATCGCCAACGGCAACATTGTTCCTGGCCAGACCACGGTGATCGAAAAGACCGGCGGCAACTTCGGCTTTGGACTCGCGATCGCATGTCACACGCACGGCGTCGGTGTCGAACTTGCGGTCGGGTTGGGATTCAGCGCCGTCAAACGTCGCTGCCTCGAACTATTCGGCGCTCGTCTCATTGGCCTTGAGATGCTCGAACGCGGCGCGACGCCGCGTGAGGTCGTGGAATGGCATCTACTCCACGCGGAAGAGCGTGGGCGAAGCTACTTCTACACCGATCAGTTTGGCAACGCTGCGAACGTCGCCGCGCATGAATTTGAAACCGGACCCGAGATTGCCGCGCAACTCAAGGCATGGCCCCAAGTGAGGAGGCTGACCTTTGTGGCGTGTGCGGGAACCGGGGCGAGTCTGGTCGGCATCACCAAAGCGCTTCAGCTGGCAGGGTATGCGGTCGCGGTCGTGCTGGTGGAACCGCAAGGATGCGACTCGCGCAACGGCATCTTTATCGATCACAAGCTCGAAGGGATGGCGGTAGGCGTCGCGCCGCCTTTTCTCGACTGGAGTCTGATTGACGACATCCTGACCGTGTCATTTGAAGAAGTGGTGGAGACACGCAACGTCTTCGCACGGACATCGGGCTTTCTCGCGGGCAACACGGCTGCCGCATGCCTTAACGTGGCGAACGCACTGGCGCGCGGCGCTACGGACGATCACAAAGTTCTGTCGATACTCTACGACCACGGCCTTTGGTACGTTCGCTAGCTTATGGGCTAGCTTCTCGAACGAGCACAGGCGCATCAAACGAAAAGGCCGGCGTCGTTGAACTGCACCCCAAAGGTCGGATCTCTGTCCAACTTGTTGCAGTTCACGTTCGCCGGCCTTTCGCCTAAGCTCGCAGTTTTAGCGCTGCGCCGGCAGAATCTCCCCGACACAGGTGCCGAAGCCCACGCGGTAGCCATCGCCCTGGCACCAGCCGGCAAGCGTCAGTTCGTCGCCGTCTTCGATAAACCCTCGTGTGCCGCCTTCCTTCAATTCCAACGGATTCTTGCCGTTCCAGGTGGACTCGAGCAGGCTGCCGCATGAGTCGGCCGTCGGGCCGCTGATCGTGCCCGAACCCATCAGATCGCCAACCCGCGTATTGCAGCCCGATACCGTGTGATGCGCGAGCTGTTGCGCCATCGTCCAGTACATATGCTTGAAGTTGGTCCGCGAGATCGTGGTGGCCTGCTTTGCCGCCTGCGGCCGCAGCGTCACCTCCAGCGAGATGTCGAACGCGTGCTTGCCGTCGTGGCGCAAGTACGCCAAAGGCTGCGGCTCCTGCGCCGGCTGCTCGACGCGGAACGGTTCGAGCGCGTCGAGCGTCACGATCCACGGCGAGATCGTCGTCGCGAATGTCTTCGCGTTGAACGGACCGAGCGGCACGTATTCCCATTGCTGAATATCGCGCGCGCTCCAGTCGTTCAGCAGCACCATGCCGAAGATGTGCGCTTCGGCATCGGCACAGGCAATCGCCTCGCCCAGCGCATTGCCGCTGCCGATCACGAAACCCGTCTCCAGTTCGATATCCAGCTTGCGGCATGCGCCGAACACCGGACGCTCCTGATCCGGCAGTTTCAACTGCCCGTTAGGACGCCGCACCGGCGTGCCGCTCACCACCACCGACGAGGCGCGTCCGTTGTAACCGATCGGCATCTCCGACCAGTTCGGCAACAGCGCATTCTTCGGATCGCGGAACATCGAACCGACGTTCGTCGCGTGCTCCTTCGACGAATAGAAATCGGTGTAGCCCGGAATCTGCACGGGCAGATGCAGTTGCGCATCGGACTGACGCACCAGTGCTTTCGAACGCAAGGCGGCGGCGTCGCGCAAGGTCGCGGTGTCGCGCGCCAGCAGATTGCTCAACTGGATGCGCACGCTGCGCCACGTATCGCGGCCAAGCGAGATGAAATCGTTGAGCGTGTCCTGCTCAAACGCCCGGTCTTTCACCGCAACGAATTGATCGGCCGTGGCGATTGGGAGCTTGAGCAAGCCAGCGGACTTGAGGACACTCAGATCGACGATCTGATCGCCGATCGCCACGCCCACGCGGCGCGCGGCGTTGGTCTTGTCGCTGAAAATGCCGAACGGCAGGTTCTGGATCGAAAAATCGTTGGTCGAGTCGTTAGCCGACTCGACCCAGCTCTTGCGCGACGGATCGAGCGTCGCTTGAAGATCGCTCAATGCGTTCATCGTTGCTCCGGGTTGAAGTGTTTCTTGAGACCTTGCCAGCACTCGTAGTAATCCGCCTGCAATTGCGCGGTTTCGAGCGCGAAACGGGTCGGCTTGATCAGCGTGCGCGTTTCGAACATGAAGGCCATGGTGTCGCCGACTTTCTTCGGCGTGGTCGTATCGCTATGCGACGCTTTCTCGAAGGTGTCCGCGTCCGGCCCATGACCCGACATGCAGTTGTGCAGACTCGCGCCGCCCGGCACGAAGCCCTCGGCCTTCGCGTCGTACACGCCGTGCACGAGGCCCATGAATTCGCTCGCGACGTTGCGATGGAACCAGGGTGGTCGGAACGTGTCTTCGGCCGCAAGCCAGCGCGGCGGGAAAATCACGAAGTCGATCGTGTCGACACCCGGCGTATCGCTTTGCGATTGCAATACCAGGAAAATCGACGGGTCCGGATGGTCGAAGCTGATCGAGCCGATCGTGTTGAAACGGCGCAGGTCGTATTTGTACGGCGCGTAATTGCCGTGCCACGCGACCACGTCGAGCGGCGAGTGACCGATGTCCGCGCGCCACAGATTGCCGTTCATCTTGGCGACGAGTTCGAAGTCGCCTTCGCGATCTTCGTAAGCGGCATGCGGCGTGAGGAAGTCGCGCGGGTTGGCCAGGCCGTTCGAGCCGATCGGGCCGAGATCCGGCAGACGCAGCAGCGCGCCGAAGTTCTCACAGATATAACCGCGCGCCGTGCCATCCGGCAGGCTCACCGCGAAGCGCACGCCACGTGGAATCACCGCGATTTCGAACGGCTCGACATCGAGTTGGCCCATTTCGGTCGCGATATGCAGGCGGCCTTCCTGCGGCACGATCAGCAATTCGCCGTCGGCGCTGTAGAAGAACCGATCCTTCATCGAGCGGTTCGCCGCGTACAGGTGGATCGCGCAGCCGTTCATCGCTTCGGCTGAACCGTTGCCCGCCATCGTCACCCAGCCGTCGACGAAATCAGTCGGCTCGGTGGGCATCGGCAAGGCATCCCAGCGCAACTGGTTCGGCGGCGTCGGCGGTACCTCGGCGAAGTTGGCGACGAGCCGGTCCGAGGGCAGTTGCGTGAACGGCTTGTGAACTGCCGCCGGACGAATCCGGTACAACCACGAACGGCGGTTATGTCCGCGCGGCGCAGTGAATGCCGTGCCCGACAATTGCTCGGCGTACAAGCCATAGGCCGCGCGTTGCGGCGAATTACGGCCTTCGGGCAACGCGCCCGGCAAGGCCTCCGTAGCAAATTCGTTCGCGAATCCCGTCTGGTAGCCCGGCTCGATTTCGAGCCGCGAGCTGGCGGTATTCGGCGTGCGGGTTTGGGTATCCATACAAGGTTCTCCGTTGATACTTGATCTCTCGACGTGCGCTGTCTGTCTCAGGCGGTTCGCGGTTCGGATGGGCTGCCGCCGCCTTGCCGCGTCGCCGCGGCCAGCGCGATCACCAGCAACGCGGAGCACATCACCGGCACAGCGGCCGCATGAAACAGCGATTCATTCGACCAGTTCAGCGCGATCAGTTGTCCGCCGACCAGCGGCCCGATCACCGACCCGATGCGCCCGATACCCAGGCTCCAGCCGATGCCGGTGGAGCGCAGCGTAGTCGGATAAAAATGGCCGGCCAGCGCGTTGACCGCCGGCTGTCCGCCGACCACGCAGAAGCCGCCTGCGAACACGACCAGCAACAGCCACGGCAACGCGTGCGCCACCGTACCGATGGTGCCGACCGCCAGTGCCGCGCCCGCGAAACACACGAACAGCACGCGCACAAAACCAAACCGCTCGATGAACCAGCCGAGCAACAAGGTGCCGACCACGCCGCCGGTTTGCAGCACCGTGCCGACGATCACCGCCGTGCCCGGCGAATAACCGGCATCGCGCATCACCGTGGGTAGCCAGTTCGACAGGAAATAAAGATCGATCAGGTTCATGAAACTGATCGCCCACAGAATCAGCGTGACAGGACCGCGACCCGCGCGGAACAGTTCGGCGACCGGTGCGCCGCCGTTGCCCTTCTCACGCACGACGACACGCGTGTTCGCATCGATCGGCAGCGTCGGATCGAACTTCGCGAGCCAGCGCAACGCGCGATCGCTGCGCCCTTTGAGGACGAGGAATTGCAGCGACTCCGGCAACGCTGCCAGCATCGCGAACGCGAGCAGCAAGGGCACCGCGCCGCCCACCCAGAACACCGCGCGCCAGCCGTACGCAGGAATCAGCGCGGCACTGATAAAACCACCGAGCGCCGCGCCCAGCGTGAAGCCACACGACACCAGCATCATGCGCTTGACGCGATGCGCTGGGGTGGAGAACTCGCCGACCAGCGCCATCGCGTTCGGCATGATGCAGCCGAGGCCAAGCCCGGTGATAAAGCGCAGCGTGATCAATGCGGGAATCGTGGTGACGAAGGGCGTGGCCAGCATCGACAACGCGAAGAAAAACGTCGCGCCGATCAACACCGGACGCCGGCCAATGCGGTCAGCCAGCACCGACAAGCCCAACGCGCCCAGCAACATGCCGAACAGACTGGCGCTGAACACGGGCCCGAGCGCCGCCTTCGAGACATGCCATTCACCGATCACGCTCGGCGCGACGTAGCCCATCGCTTGCGCGTCGAAGCCGTCGATCACGAGGCACAGCCCGCATAACACGAGCAACATCAACTGAAATGCCGGGTGATGCGTTTCGCCGAGCACGCGCTCGACTTCGATCACATTGGCGGCGGCCGCAGCCGGTTTAGCGCTCATCGGGTCGTCCCCTCATCCTGACTGGATTGTCTGATAACTGCGCGGGCTCGCTCGGCGATCAGGAAACGTGTCCTTTCCCGAAAGGGAAACGAAAACGCCAACAAAATCGCCATCGCAGCCACGCCACAATTTACGTATGGTAAAACTAATTACGTATAGTGAAATTAACGTATACCCTGGAAGCGCGCCACGAAAGCGCCGACAGCCCGTGGCGACAAGCGTTCGGCCGATAACGTTATGAGCATTTTGTTCAAGTGCGCGCGGTCCGGACTGCTACCATCAGTGGAAGAGGCAACCAAGTTGCGTTGCCGAGCGCTGAGCGCTGACCTATCGCCATCCACACGCCTACATGATTCCGCCGACCATCCCCAACCTGATTGCACGCGCCGCCGATCACCCCTTTCTCGGCGAACATCTGGCGATGGGAACCGGCGTGCATAGCGAGATCGCGCTGGCGCAGTTCGACGGCATCGAACTCGCCAGTAGCTATGAGCCGATCTTCGATATCAGCGTGCATGCGTTGGCGCAGTCGTTGTCGTCGGGTGCCGAGGGCGTGGACCGTTTCGGCGATGAGCTTGGGTTTCAGGCGGTCACGCAGCGTCTCGACGGCGCGCCCTTTGATATCTTCGACCCCTTCGAGCGAATCGCCGACGATCAGAAACTGGTCGCGCTCGACCGCATGTCACGCGCGCTGCACGCGATCAATTTCTTCGGTGCGCAGCGCCACGGGCTGCTGTTTCTGCGCGTGCACGAGCGGCTGCTCAAGAGCGTCAAGTACGACCACGGACGGCATTTCTCGACCGTGCTGGTGTCGTTCGGACTGAACCCGTCGCGGGTGGTGATCGAGTTGCCGGCGGCGGCGGTCGCGCACAAGACATTCCTCGGCTATCTGACCACGAGCTATCAGCGCTATGGTTTCAAGGTGGCGGGCAATCTGTCGAACGCGGGGCAGATTCTGTCGGTGTCGGAAACAGCGCGGCTCGACTTCATCAAAATGGATGCGGCGGTCGCGTTGCGCGACGCCATGGTGAAGCCGCTAGTCGGCTATGCGAGCCGGCTGCGGATTCCGCTGATTTTCAATCGGGTGGTGGATGAGCCGCAATTCGTCGCGCTGCAACAGTACGACGTGCGCTTCGTGCAAGGGCCGCTGTTTACCGCGCACTATCATGATCGGGCGGTGTGATTGGGTTCGCTGCCAGGCGCTTAACCCACCCGCTTAACCGGTATCACCCAAGCGACGCGCCAGCGCCTTCAGGCGCGGCGCCACGGTCTCCCGAAACACCTCCTCCCCCATCGACGACGCCGGCCCGCTGCAACTCAGTACCAGCCAGCGGCCTTCGCGCGGCTCGCGAAACGGCACCGCGACCGCGTTCACGTCGTCATGCCACGCGCGGAACGAATAGCAGCAGCGTTCCTGCGCGAAGGCTTCGATTTCCTTTTCGGCGTCTGCCAGCAACGCAGCGCTCTCTTTGCCCGCGGCCTTCTTAAGCTCGACCAGCAAGGCGGCGCGCACGTCCAACGGCTGCACCGCCAGATACGCGCGCCCCATCGAGCTGGTCAGCATCGACAGTTTCGAACCGGAGGCGAGTCCGAGCGTCAGCGCGGTTTCGCTGCGGATCGTCTCCAGATAAATCATGTCGAGGCCGTCGCGGCACCCGAGCGACACCGCCGCGCCCACTTCGCGCGCAAAGGTGCGCATATGCGGGCGCGCGAGTTCGAGCGTGTCGGTTCCCGAGAGCAACGCGAAACCGAGCGACAGCACGCCGGCGTCGAGCGCATATTTACCGAGAGTTTCGTCGAGCCGCAGATAGCCGAGCACGGTCAGCGTGTAGGCCAAACGGTTGACGGTCGCCTTCGGCAACCCCGTGCGTTCGACGAAATCGCGATTGCCGAGCATCGTTTCGCCCGGCTTGAACGCGCGCAGCAAGTCCAACCCACGTGCGAGGGCGACGACGAATTTGCGCTCGTCGAGCGGTTCGGAGAGAGTGGATGTGGGCAGCATGTGGTGATACACTCGGTCGTGGTTTGCAAAACATTGTTTCGCATAGCGGAACTTAAGTCAAGCTCAAGCTCGTTTTAGTCAAGCAAGGAATCAGGAGATACGTCATGGCAGAGGCCGCGCAGTTTCACTGGGAAGACCCGCTGCTGCTGGATCAGCAGCTCACCGAAGACGAGCGCATGGTGCGCGACGCCGCCGCCGCTTACGCGCAGGACAAGCTACAGCCGCGCGTGCTCGAGGCGTTCCGTCACGAGAAGACCGACATCGAAATCTTCCGCGAGATGGGCGAACTCGGCCTGCTCGGCCCGACGATTCCCGAGCAATACGGCGGCCCCGGTCTGAACTACGTGGCGTACGGTCTGATCGCGCGTGAAGTGGAGCGCGTCGATTCCGGCTACCGGTCGATGATGTCGGTGCAGTCATCGCTCGTCATGGTGCCGATCTATGAATTCGGCTCGGAAGCGCAAAAGCAGAAGTACCTGCCCAAGCTCGTCACCGGCGAATGGATCGGCTGCTTCGGCCTGACCGAACCGAACCACGGCTCCGATCCGGGCAGCATGATCACGCGGGCGAAGAAGGTCGACGGCGGCTATTCGCTGTCGGGCTCGAAGATGTGGATCACCAATTCGCCGATCGCCGACGTGTTCGTCGTGTGGGCGAAGCTCGAGGAAGACGGCAAGGATTCGATCCGCGGCTTCATTCTCGAGAAGGGGTGGAAGGGGCTGTCGGCGCCGACCATCCATAGCAAGGTGGGCCTGCGTGCGTCGATCACCGGCGAGATTGTTCTCGACGATGTGTTCGTGCCGGAAGAAAACCGCTTCCCCGAAGTCAGCGGCTTGCGCGGTCCGTTCACCTGCCTGAACTCGGCGCGCTACGGTATTGCCTGGGGCGCGCTCGGCGCGGCTGAAGCGTGCTGGCACACCGCGCGTCAATACGTGCTGGATCGCAAGCAGTTCGGCCGGCCGCTCGCCGCGAACCAGTTGATCCAGAAGAAGCTCGCCGACATGCAAACCGAAATCACGCTCGGCCTGCAAGGCGTGCTGCGCCTCGGTCGGATGAAGGACGAAGGCACGGCCGCCGTCGAGATCACGTCGATCATGAAGCGCAATTCGTGCGGCAAGGCGCTGGACATTGCACGGCTCGCGCGCGACATGCTCGGCGGCAACGGTATCTCGGACGAGTTCGGCATCGCGCGGCATCTGGTCAATCTGGAAGTCGTGAACACGTATGAAGGTACGCACGACATTCACGCGCTGATTCTCGGGCGCGCGCAGACGGGGATTCAGGCGTTTTTCTGATGCGTCAATTGCGTTGATGGCGGCGTTTCGTCCTGGCCGCTGAATAGAAAATCGAAGCGTAGAAAAGAAAAAGGCCGGTTCATCTTTTGAACCGGCCTTTTTTCGTTGCGACACCGCGTTGAAGCTATCGGTGCGCTTCGCGACTCATCAGCCGCTTACTTGTTCGGCTGCGGCGTCAGGCGCAGGTACGGGCGCAGCGCTTTGTAGCCCTTCGGGAATTTCTGCCGGATGACTTCTTCGTCCTTCAACGACGGCACGATCACCACGTCATCGCCCTGCTTCCAGTTGCCGGGCGTGGCGACCGAGTGGTTGTCAGTGAGTTGCAGCGAGTCGATCACGCGCAGCACTTCGTCGAAGTTGCGCCCCGTGCTGGCCGGGTACGTAATGATCAAACGCACCTTCTTTTTCGGATCGATCACGAACAGCGACCGGACCGTGAGCGTTTCATTGGCGTTCGGGTGGATCATGTCGTACAGCTCAGAGACCTTGCGATCGCCGTCGGCGAGAATCGGGAAGCCGACATTGGCGGCTTGCGTCTCGTTGATGTCCTTGATCCATTCCTTGTGCGATTCAGCACTGTCGACCGACAAAGCGATCGTCTTCACATTACGCTTCTCGAATTCGCTGGCCAGTTTCGCCGTCAAACCCAGCTCGGTCGTGCAGACCGGCGTGAAGTCAGCGGGGTGCGAGAACAGCACGCCCCAACTATCGCCCAGCCATTCGTGGAACTTGATGTGGCCGACACTCGACTCCTGTTCGAAATCCGGTGCGATATCGCCAAGACGTAGACTCATAGTGCATCCTCCTTGATGGTGTTCGGACATTCCGCGCAAGCATTCGCCCGCGGCGCCCCACTCAGGTGCGCCCGGCAAAGCTACAGCATAAGGGAGGGATAGTGCACAACGAACCAACATTGCGTCACTAATTTATGCGTTTTTGTAATTTCGATCAATTTAGTGGAAACTTTGCGGGACAGATCAACTCCATCTTAGTCAAGCTTTGCTGCACAGTGCCGCAAAGGTGGAGTTTTTAAGACATTGCTTCAACCGGGAACGGTTCGTGCGTTCGTTTTCATGAATCGAGCGCTGCGCTCGCCAGCAGCCGTTTCTTTGGTTACGATTCACGCGTGACGTGAGACGAAGGGAGCTGTCAATGTCGGAAGTCAACAAGGAGAGATTGATGTCGGATATCAAAACCGTCCTCGCGGACGCTGAAGATTTGCTGAAACAAGCCGCGAGCGCCACCGGCGAGCGCGCTTCGGAACTGCGTGAAACGGCGCTTTCGCGCCTGAAGCAGGCTAAGGAAAAGGCGGCTGACGTGCAGGTCGTGGTGGTCGAGAAAGGCAAGAAGGCCGCCCGCGCCACTGACGACTACGTGCACGAGCATCCGTGGGCATCCATCGGCATCGCCGCGGGCGTCGGCGTTCTGCTTGGGCTGTTGATCAACCGCAAGTAACACGGGTGACGCTGCCGGGCAAACCGCGTCCGGCACACCCGCGAATCGAGTTGACCGGCGCACGCCAGGCCGGTCCGCTTCTGTTGGCGCGCTCGTTTTCACGCGCCGGTTAGGCCTTCACGCGCAACGCTCAAAGCCATGACGATCGAAACACAATCGCAGCACGGCGAACATAGTCCGTTGCGCCGTATCATCGGATCCGTGTTTGCCATGATGCAAACACGGCTCGAGCTGGTCGGCATCGAAATCGCCGAAGAAAAAGACCGTCTGCTCGGCGTGCTGTTCCTCGGCCTCGCGGCCATGATGCTCGCAACCATGGCCTTGATCGCATTGACGGCGCTGATCGCCATCGCGTTCTGGGACACCTACCGATGGCAAGCGCTCGCCTGCATCACGGCGGTTTATGCCATTGCAGGCATAGCCTGTGCGCTGAAAGCACGCAGCGGGTTGCGCAATGCACCAATGGTGTTCGAAGCCACCCTTGCCGAGTTTGAAAAAGACCGCGACCTGTTCCGCAAACCGTGATGCGGCAGGCGTAACGGGCTCATGGGCGTGCCTCAACGCCCAGCGCCTTCGCAGATACATCGTCAACACCTCGAGCGATTTGCAGCACAGTTTCACCGCCCCACTTCCACTGCCGCCGACACGCCATGAGCCAAAGCCATTCCGATACCGCCTTCCGCAACAGACGCCCCCAGGCCAGAGATCTGAGTGCGCCGCACCTGCGAGCGCTGCGCAAGGAACTGCTGATGGTGCGCGCGGATGTCGAGCGCATGGAACTCGCTCAAGCAACCATCCAATTGCGGCAGGCCGTCACGCACTTCAGCTGGCTCAGATTCATTGTGCCGGGCTTCGGTGGCATGCGCACGGGCAGCGGATCGAAGACGAGCTTTCTCAACGCGGGCAGCATCGGCGCACTCCTCAAACAGTATCCGATCATCAGTTCGATCGCTTCGCTGATATTGGCCAAACCGCTGCGCTCGACCATTGCCGCGGGCGCAAAACCCGTGCTCAAATGGGGCAGCCTTGCGCTTGCCGGCTGGGAAGCGTATCGAATCTGGCAGCAGATAAAGAAAGATTCCGCCGCGTCCACCCGCGGCAAAGAACGGGCTGACGATAGCGGGTATTGAAGCGCTGTGCAGGAAGGGGCTGTCTGCCTTCCTGCCTTCCTGCCTTCCTGCCTTCCTGCTTTCCTGCCTTCCTGCCTTCCATTGAGTATCGGTTCCCTGGTCGGCGCGCCCCTCAGTAGCGCGCCCTAGCTCGTATTCCAGCACTCGCCGCTTGCCGGCGCTGTACCGCTTGTACCGCGCGTACCGCTTCTATTGCCTCGCAGCCCTGTCGCATCCAGGGTGAAGATGCCGCAAGCATCGTCGCGCATAGGGCCGATTTCGGTCGGCGCTGCTTCTACCGAATAGCCACCGTTTGCTTCGTCCGCCGGCAGCACGTGCAATCGGTAGATTGGCGTACCGAATTGCGGCGCCTGATCCAGACCCGGGGGCAATGTCGCGGTGCCGTCGCTTGCCGCGCCCTCGACGAATAGCGCTGCCCGATAAAGGGCGGACGCCGCGTCGACCCGGTGTGTTCGCGCAACATGACTCCGATACGAGGGCACGGCAAACACAACCAGCGTGGCAGCTATTGCCAGCGCGATCATCAGTTCCAAAAGCGTGAATGCGGATGGTGGCGGCCTCGTCATGCTCCTCCCGTCAAAATGGGCGTGCGGCGACGCGACGCCAATGGCGCTCGATTTGCTCACCTGCGATTACGAGCTCCATCTGCAACCAGACCTGCGACTCTTTGGTTCGGCCAAAACCACGCGAAGTCAGTAAATAGGCTCGGGCATTGGCGCGATTGCTCAGCCGCCACGCTTCGATCAAACATTGCGGCACACGCAGCGATCCGGGCCATTGCGCGACAGGCGCGACGGCGCCAGCCTCGAACGCGGCTTCGCGCGTCCATTGCGTCGGCTCACCGGGTGCGAGCGACGTCACTGGCTGTGGCTCGAAACCTGGCACGGCAATCAGGCTCCGTGCGCATAAGTTCAGCGCCGAATCCGCGGCATGAAATGCCTGCAAATAGTCGCGCACGTTGCTAGCGCCGCGCGCCGCCGCAAGCGATGTTTCGAACCAGGCCGCGGAGGTGGTCAACATCATTGCGGAAATCAGCAGGACGATCGGCAAGACGGTACCGCTATGGCGAACGCGCAATCGACGCCGGGTACGGATAAGACGTGCCACGTGTTTCGATGCCGCGCGCTGCGTTGCATGGCGAGGTCCTCCTGTCATAGGGAATCCTCCGCATGATTGCGTAGCGCTACCCGCCTCCAGAAAGCCTGCCTCGCCCGCATGTCGGCGCCAAGCGCGCTCAGGCCGTCGCAATCGACATAGCGCACACGCCGTCCTTGCGGAGCGCCGCGGACGAGCACGCAGAGATCGACGGCGACGATTTTTGCCCATTGACCGGTCGTCACCGCCGCCGCATCTATTGCCGTCAGGCCGCCGGCCAGCCAGTATTTGAACCGCACGCGTTCGATGCCTTCGACCAGCGGCTGCGCGGACCCCGCCTTGCCGTTGCCCTCGCAGTAAAGTTCGGGCTCCCCCGTCGAAGCACTGACCCTGGCGAAGTATCGGTTGACCACCAACACGCCCTGCCCGCCAAGTGCTGCACTGGAGTTCGTTACAGCTTGCCCGAGGCAGTCGGTCGATTGGCCGGTCGCTGACGGCCACGTCGACACGTTGTCCCCGACATAGCGAACCACGATGCCGTCTGAGGGGCTCGGCAATGCCTCGCAGGCCACGCTGTCATCCGCACCGGTCGGGCGGCCGCCCGAACAACCGAATAACGGCGGCGGACTATTGAACCGCACGACGTCCGCGGGCACGAAGCCGGCCATTTGAAGTTGCTGCCCCATCAACGTCAGCGCGGCCAGGCCGGCTTCGCGGATCCGCATCGCGTCACCCGCGCGCTCGAACACGCTACGCTGAGTTGTATAGAGCGAGACCGCGCCGGCGGTCACCACCAGCCCCAGCGTAATAGCGATCACAAACTCGACGAGCGTATGGCCACGCGCAATAACCTTACGCTGCGTCATTTCGCAAACGCCAGCGCAACGCATGAGGAGCCCGCCGGAACATCCGCGCCGCCGCACGACGCGGGCTTGTCGATGACATCGTCGGCGCGCGGCACGTCACGCAGGGCTGTCCACGTGACACGTGCGGCGGACACGCCGCCGCTTTCCACGACCGACGCTTCGCCATGCGGCAACAGCGCCGTTGCACGCGTGCGCCATTGCCTGATCGCAGAATCGCCTGCTGAGGATTCGCGCATCGCTTCGACAACGGAATCGGCTATCCATGCTGCGTGCTCGTGCATTGCCGTCGCACGGGCTTCGCGCGCAGTCCACAATTGACCGGCAATCATCCCGAGCGCCGTCACCGCCATCAGGGTAACGGCCAGCATCACTTCAATCAGCGAGCTGCCTCTATGCCGTGTTGTACGCCTTGCTGGATAGCTGCGCACCGATAACTTCAACGGGTATGGATTCATGATGCCGCTCCACACGCGCCCTCGACGATCCGCGCGCGCCCGCCCGCCGCGATGCGGATGCAGCGCCGCCACTTGTCGCCCTGAGTCGATTTCGACGGCAGACGCGGTGCAATATCGAAGCTGCGAAAGGTGCCGATCAACTGCCCCGCCGGCGGCGTAAACGTGAGATTGGTCTGCGTCCCGGTAATGCTGACCGCTGCGAGCAAAGGATGCGCGCGCAGTAGCGAGAGCGTGCCACCGCGCTCGGCCAACACGGCCCAGCCGCACGACCAGTCGGTGACGCCATTGCCGCAAGCTTGCCCTGCGGCAAGACAATGGCGCGCCGCGTCGATTCGGCACACCGTGACGCGAGCGCCGCGGCGCAATGCTTCGCTGCGCGCAAACGCGAGGGTTGAAGCTAGCGCTTTCGCGCGTGCGTCGACCTGGTCCCGCAGGTGCCAGGCAACGAACGATGGTGTCGCCATCACTGCGATCACCGCCAGAAGCGCGACAACGGCCAGTGTTTCGACAAGCGTAAAGCCGCGGCACGGCTTCAAACAGACTGCTTCCCATTTCATCTGCATCCCTGATCGTTTCAAAGAATGCAGCCAATCTAGCGATTCGCAAACGACTCAACAATCGGCCGAATGGCCAGGTGGCACTCGGACGCTATCCCGCGCAAAAATGCACGCGTGACGAACCACAACGGGAGCGGAGATGCAGATGCGCAAACCTACGCAGCGGACAATAAAAACTGGCGCGCAATTTCAGGCGCGGCAGCAATCAGCGCTTGCGAGACGGCTTGGGAGGAGAAGAGGCGCGGCGAAATTCTTCGATCACGTCCTCGAATTCGGAGACGTCTTCGAAGCGCCGGTAGACAGAGGCGAAACGAACATAGGCAATGGTATCGAGCGCACGCAACTCGTTCATCACGAGTTCGCCGAGGCGCTCGCTGCGCACCTCGCGCTCGCCGCTGCCGAGCAGTTGATACTCGATGCGGGCGACTGCCGCGTCGATCGCGTCCGCCGCCACAGGGCGCTTACGCAGCGCCAGTTGCATGCTCGCGACGATCTTGCGGCGATCGAATTCCGTGCGGCTGCCATCCTTCTTGACGACCGACGGCAACGCCAGCTCGACCCGCTCATACGTCGTGAAACGTTTGTCGCAGGCCGGGCAGCGGCGGCGCCGGCGAATCGTGGCGCCGTCTTCGGATACGCGGGAATCCACAACTTGCGTATCGGCGTGACGGCAGAAGGGGCAGTGCATGGCGGCTTAGCGGTAAACCGGGAAACGCTGGGTCAGCTCGGCGACTTGCGCACGCACACGTTCGATGGTGGCTGCGTCTTCCGGGTTGTCCAGCACGTCGGCGATCAGGTTACCCACCTGCTCCGCTTCCTTGACGCCGAAGCCGCGCGTGGTCATGGCCGGCGAGCCGAGACGCACGCCGCTCGTGACGAACGGCTTTTCCGGGTCGTTCGGAATCGCGTTCTTGTTGACCGTGATGTGCGCGGCGCCGAGCGCAGCTTCCGCTGCCTTGCCGGTGATCTTCTTCGCGCGCAGGTCGACCAGCATCACGTGGCTTTCGGTGCGGCCCGAGACGATGCGCAGACCACGCTTGACCAGCGTTTCAGCCAGCACGCGCGCGTTCTCGACGACTTGCTGCTGATACACCTTGAACTCCGGCGACAGGGCTTCCTTGAACGCGACGGCCTTGCCGGCGATCACGTGCATCAGCGGACCACCCTGAATGCCCGGGAAAATGGCCGAGTTGATCTGCTTTTCGAACTCGGCTTTCATCAGGATCACGCCGCCGCGCGGGCCGCGCAGGCTCTTGTGCGTGGTGGTGGTGACGAAATCGGCGTGCGGCACCGGGTTCGGGTAGACACCTGCGGCGATCAGGCCGGCATAGTGCGCCATGTCGACCATGAAGTACGCACCGACCGACTTGGCGATCTTCGACATGCGTTCGAAATCGATACGCAGCGCGAATGCGGAGGCGCCCGCCACGATCAGCTTCGGCTTATGTTCCTGAGCCAGCTTCTCGGCCGCGTCGTAGTCGATGTCTTCAGCTTCGTTCAGGCCGTAGCTCACCACGTTGAACCACTTGCCCGACATGTTGACCGGCGAACCGTGCGTCAAGTGACCGCCGTGCGCGAGGCTCATGCCCATGATCGTGTCGCCCGGCTTGAGCATGGCGAAGAACACGCCCTGGTTCGCCTGCGAGCCGGAGTTCGGCTGCACGTTGGCGGCTTCAGCGCCGAACAGTTGTTTGACGCGGTCGATCGCCAGTTGCTCGGCGATGTCGACATATTCGCAACCGCCGTAGTAGCGCTTGCCCGGATACCCTTCGGCGTACTTGTTGGTGAGTTGCGAGCCCTGCGCAGCCATCACGGCCGGGCTCGTGTAGTTTTCCGACGCGATCAGCTCGATGTGCTCTTCCTGACGGCGGTTTTCCTGCTCAATGACCTTCCAGAGTTCAGGATCGACGTTGGCGATGGTGCTTTGGGCTCTGTCAAACATACGGATTCCGTTGAGTGTGTTCAGGTTGACCGGATCGTGCGCCGAATCTTGCGTAGAGGGTACGCAGCGCTGCTGGCGGCTGGGCCAGCCCTGACGTGGCGGATAGAGAGTCGCCGCACACGCGAGGCAGGACAGCCACCGCCAGCGCAGATCAATGCGCGCGGATCACGGCTGCCCAGGCGAACGGCAAAACGGCACCCTGCGCTTCACGGTGGGTTGTTCCACCTTGAACCCGATTGCTTGAACCGGTTCTATCGCCAGTCACGCAGGGATGAGCGCGTTAGTTTATTGGAAGAGGATCGAATAGGCAACCGGCTTCCTGCCAGCCCGGCGGGCGCTCGCGCAGCCGGTTATGGCGCCGGTGCGGGCGGCGCGCAAAAGTCTGATAAAAGCGCGCCCGGAACCCGCTCCGCGTCTCTGCCACAGCCGCTTGTACGGCTGGTTCATCCTTGCCGCAGCGCCGCATTGGAAGTAGGCTTGGGACCTTTCTCTTTTACCAACCAGGGAACTGCAATGATCGTGTTCGTCACCGGAGCGTCCGCGGGATTCGGCGCCGCTATCGCTCGCGCTTTCGTCAAGGGCGGCCATCGGGTCGTCGCCACCGCGCGCCGTAAGGACCGCCTGCAGGCACTCGCCGACGAACTCGGCGACGCCCTTCTGCCATATGAACTCGACGTGCGCGACCGCGCCGCCGTCGAAGCCGTGCCGGCCTCGCTGCCCGCCGATTTCGCCGCGCTCGACGTGCTCGTCAATAACGCCGGCCTCGCGCTCGGCGTCGAGCCGGCGCAAAAGGCGAACCTCGACGAATGGAACACCATGATCGAGACCAACTGCACGGGCCTGGTGCAGATCACGCACGCGCTCCTGCCAGGCATGGTGGAGCGCAACCGCGGCCACATTTTCAACCTGGGTTCGGCGGCCGGCAGCTGGCCGTATGCGGGCGGCAACGTCTATGGCGCCACCAAGGCGTTCGTGCACCAGTTCAGTCTGAATCTACGTGCTGATCTGACCGGTACGGCATTGCGCGTGACCAACGTCGAGCCGGGCCTGTGCGGCGGCACCGAATTCTCGAACGTGCGTTTCCGCGGAAACGACGAAAGAGCGGCCAAAATGTACGAGAACGTACAACCGTTGACACCCGAGGATATCGCCGACTCGATCTACTGGATCGCTACCCGGCCTGCCCACGTCAACATCAACACGATCGAGCTGATGCCGGTGGCCCAATCGTTCTCCGCTTTGTCGGTTCATCGCGGGTGACATTGCGGCTGAAATCGCGGCTGAGGCCCGCCGGGCGGGGCGCACATCTTGAAACAGACCTCGGGGGGTGCGTTCCGGTAAAATGCGCGGCATGAATATGTCGACCAGCCAGCCCGGCACGGAAATCGGCTTCACGTGGCCAATCCGCGTGTACTACGAAGATACCGACGCCGGCGGCATCGTGTTTTACGCGAATTACCTGAAATTTTTCGAGCGGGCGCGCACCGAATGGCTGCGCGCATGCGGCGTCGACCAGAACCGGCTGGCCGACGAAGCAGACGCAATCTTCATCGTGCGCAGCGCCGCGGTCGACTATCGGGCGCCGGCCCGGCTCGACGACATCGTCAAAGTCGTGAGCCGAATCGAGCGTCTTGGCCGCGCATCCGTCGATTTTGCGCAGGAAGCGTGGCGGGACGGCACGCTGCTTGCCACCGGGTCCATCCGGGTGGGCTGTGTCGACCGCATTGCGCTGCGGCCGGCCGCGATTCCTCCGCCGGTTCTCGCTGCTTTGCGGCGCGGGCCGAACGTGAATGACCGCGGTCTGTCAACGGACAACGACTGAACCCCGTTGTTACGGGGCCAGTGAACTCATATCGATCAAGCAACACAAAGCATGGTTCGGCTTGCAATATTGCCGATGCTTCCGTTTTGCTCACGGCAAGCTTCGAGTGACCTTGCAGCCGGACGCCCCCTTCCGGGACGTTAAAACGAACCTTTATGAACACTACACAAGATCTTTCGATCATTTCCCTCGTACTCAATGCGAGCCTGCTGGCGCAGGCCGTCATGGCGCTGCTGCTTCTACTGTCGCTGTTGTCGTGGACTTTCATCTTCCGCAAGTGGTTTGCGATCCGCCGGGCGCGCGCGCAAACTGAACGCTTCGAACGCGATTTCTGGTCGGGCGGCGACCTGCAGGCGCTCTATCAGAGCGCCGCGAACAATCGCCACACGATCGGCGCACTGGAACGGATTTTCGAGTCCGGCATGCGCGAATTCCTGAAGGGCAAGGAAAAGCGCCTGAACGATTCAGGCGCGATTCTCGACGGCGCACGCCGTGCCATGCGCGCCGCGTTCCAGCGTGAAATGGACGTGCTCGAAGCCAATCTGGCGTTTCTCGCGTCGGTCGGTTCGGTCAGCCCGTATATCGGTCTGTTCGGCACGGTTTGGGGGATCATGAATGCGTTCCGCGGCCTCGCCAACGTGCAGCAGGCTACGCTTGCGAACGTCGCGCCGGGTATTGCCGAAGCGCTGACCGCCACCGCAATCGGCCTGTTCGCCGCGATTCCGGCCGTGGTCGCCTACAACCGCTACGCGCACGACATCGACCGTCTGGCGATCCGCTTCGAGACGTTTATCGAAGAGTTCTCGAACATTTTGCAGCGTCAGGCACAGTAAGGAGTCCACGATGGCAGGCTCTTCCTCCAGCATGCGCGGCTCCCGTCAGCGCCGCGCGATGGCCGACATCAACGTCGTGCCGTACATCGACGTGATGCTCGTGCTCCTCGTGATCTTCATGGTGACCGCGCCACTCGTCGCCCCGTCGATCGTCAATCTGCCCACCGTCGGCGGCGCCGCGCCGCAGCAGCAGACTCCGCCTGTGATCGTCAATATTCGCGCAGACGGCAATATGAGCGTCAAATACAAGGACGACGCGGGCGCGCAGCAACAGGAAGACATGACGAAGGCCGACCTGCACGGCTTCATTGCCGACCGCGCGCAATCGCATCCCGACCAGCCGGTCGTGATCGCGGCCGACAAGACCGTGCGGTACGAAGTCGTGATGAATGTGATGTCCGAGTTGAAAGCTCAGGGCGTCAAGCGCGTTGGACTGCTCGTCAAATCGCAATGATCCGCAAGAATTCCGAATACCCGCTCCAGCCACCGCGTGAACGCGGCACCGGGCGAGCCTTTGCGTTCGCGCTGGTGATGCATGCGCTGCTCGGATTTTTCCTGTATCACGGCATTCAATGGCAGAACAGCACGCCGGCCGGCGCGGAAGCCGAACTATGGACCGAGGTGCCCGATACGGCCATCCCGCGCCAGCCTCCACCGCCGCCCGTCCCGGTAGCCCCTGCCCCGCCGTTGCCGGACGAACAGGCCGACATCGCGCTGCAGGAAAAGAAACGCCAGCAGCAGGAAGCGGCCCGCCAGGCGCAACTGGCTGAGCAGCAGCGTCAGCAGAAGCTGCAAGCCCAGCAGGAAGCCGACGCGAAGCGCCAGCAGCAACTGGCGGCCGATCAGGCTGCGCAACTCGCCGCGCAAAAAGCCGCGGCGGCCAAGCAGAAACAGTTGCAACAACAGCAACAGCAGCAGGCCGAGAAACTGAAGCAGCAGCAATTGGCCGAACAGCAAAAGCAGCAGCAGTTGAAAGAACAGCAGCAGGAACAGCAGAAACAGGCCGAAGCTGACGCGCAGAAGAAGGCCGATGCGCAGAAAGCGGCGAAGGCCAAGGCTCAGGCCGACGCTGCTGCGCAGGCCAAGAAGCTGGATGCGGAGCGTCGTGCGCGGCTTGCCCAGATGCAGGGTTCGGCGGGTGGCGAAGGCTCGACCGGCAACGGGCTTGCGAAGAGCGGCACGGGTAGCGGTTCAGGTGGCACGGCAACCTCGCCGGGGTACTCCGACAAGGTGCGACGCGCCGTGCGGCCGAACATCTCGTGGGGCGGCGAGACCGAAGGGCTGGAGACCGTGGTCTCCGTGCGCTGCTCGCCGACCGGCACCTTGCTAGGCGCAACGATTTCGCGCAGCAGCGGCAACGCGGCGTGGGACGACGCTGCACTGCGGGCCGTTCGGCGTACTGATCCGATGCCGCAGGATATTGACGGCAAGACACCGACCAGCTTCCTGATTACGTTGCGCCCGGCCGGTTGATTGCAGCAATTTGACAGTCAGTTGACAGCAGACGCCGCGCCCCGCCCAGCGCGGCGCGCCCGGGAACGAATTAGTTGTTTTCGGGTCTCTCTGCTGTCATGAAGTGTTAGTAAAACCGTTTTTGGGGAAACCATTCAGCATGAGTTTGATGACCAAGCTAGGCCTGCGGACACTTGTAGCGTCGTGCCTGATCGCCGTTGGCGGCGCCGCCAACGCGCAACTCAACGTCCTCGTGACGGGCGTCGGGTCCACGCAGTTTCCGATCGCAACGGCGAATTTCGCCAATGAAGCGAACTCGCCGCAGCAGGTCAGCACGATCGTGCGTCAGGATCTGCAACGCAGCGGGAAATTCACCAATATCGACGCGGGCAGCACACCGGTCTCTGAAACCGATTCCGTCGACCTCGGCAGCTGGAAGGCCAAGGGCGCCAACGCGTTCGTGTCGGGCAGCGTGAACCGCTTGCCGAACGGCCAGTATGAAGTGCGTTTTAAACTGTACGACACGGTCAAGGGCGAAAGCCTTGGCGGCCTCGTGCTGGTGAGCCCGGAAAGCGGCTTGCGCATGAGTGCGCACAAAGTCGCGGACTACATCTACGCGAAGCTGATGGGCGGCCGCGGCGTGTTCGCCACGCGCCTCTCGTACGTCATCAAGACCGGCGGCCGTTATCAATTGCAGATTTCCGATTCGGACGGCCAGGACGCGCACATCGCGCTGTCGAGCCCCGAGCCGATCATCTCGCCGGCATGGTCGCCTGACGGCACCAAGGTGGCTTACGTTTCATTCGAAAAGAAGAAGCCGATCGTCTATATCCACGACCTGCCTACGGGCCGTCGCGTGATCGTATCGGACCAGAAGGGTAACAACAGTGCGCCGGCGTGGTCGCCGGACGGCCGCACGCTGGCCGTCGCGCTCTCGCGCACCGGCAACACGCAGATTTTCGCCGTCAATGCGGACGGCAGCGGCCTGCGGCGCCTGACGCAAGGCACCTCGATCGACACTGAACCGTGCTTCTCTCCTGACGGCCAATCGATCTATTTCACCAGCGACCGCGGCGGTCAACCGCAGATCTACAAGATGCCGGCCCAGGGCGAGAACGCCGGCGCCGCGCAGCGCGTGACCTTCACGGGCAACTACAACACGAGCCCGCGCATCAGCCCGGACGGCAAGCAGCTTGCCTATATCTCGCGTGTCGGCGGTGGCTTCAAGCTGTATATCCAGGACCTGCAAGGCAATACGGCCACGGGACTGACGGACACCACACATGACGAATCGCCGAGCTTCGCGGCGAACGGTCAGTACATTCTTTACGCCACACAGGTGAACGGCCGTGGCGTGTTGGCCGCAGTATCGACCGACGGTCGCACTCGGCAGGTCCTGTCCGTTCAGGGTGGCAGCGTACGCGAGCCGTCCTGGGGCCCGTTTATGCAGTAACTGTTGATGCAATAACACAAGGAGAGTCACAAAATGATGTCAAAACTTCGTTTCGCATTTGCCGTATTGATGGTCGGTGCGCTGGCCGCATGTCACTCGGGCGTCAAGCTCGACGAAAACGCTAACAAGGGTGGTGCAGTTTCGACGCAACCGAATCCGACTGATGTCGCTCAGGTCAACGTCGATCCGCTGAACGATCCGAACAGCCCGCTCGCCAAGCGCAGCATCTACTTCGACTTCGACAGCTACTCGGTCAAGGACGACTACCAATCGCTGCTGCAACAACACGCGCAATATCTGAAGAGCCACCCGGAACGTCACGTCCTGATCCAGGGCAACACCGACGAACGCGGCACCAGCGAGTACAACCTGGCACTCGGCCAGAAGCGTGCTGAAGCTGTGCGCCGTTCGCTGTCGCTGATGGGCGTGGCGGACTCGCAAATGGAAGCCGTGAGCCTCGGCAAGGAAAAGCCGCAAGCGACCGGTCATGACGAATCGTCGTGGGCACAAAACCGCCGCGCCGACCTCGTGTACCAACAGTAAGTAACAGGTGATGAGCCGAATGACGCATCGTTTCTCCTGGCTGCGGTTTGCCGCAGCGGCCTGCGTCGCGGGCACGGCCTTCGCGGCTGTGCCTGCGCATGCGGGCATATTCGACGACGATCAGGCCCGCCAGGCCATTCTCGATCTGCGTTCGAAGACCGATAGCCTGTCGAGCCAACTGTCGGCCGCACAGCGCACGATCCTCGATCAGTCCAACCGCCTCGATCAGCTGAATCAGCAGGTCGCGACGTTGCGTGGGCAGAACGAGGATATGGGCAACCAACTCTCCACGCTGCAAAAACAGCAGAAGGACTACTACACCGATCTGGACACGCGGCTGAAGAAATTCGAGCCGCAACAGCAGACGGTGGACGGCGTCCAGGGCGAGGTGCAGCCGGGTGAGACCGATTCGTTCAATGCGGCTTCACAGTTGTTCCGCAACGGCGACTTCAAGAATGCGGCGGCATCGTTCCGCAGCTTCATCTCCAAGTATCCGAACAGCCCTTACCAGCCGACCGCTCAGTACTGGCTCGGCAACGCGCTGTATGCGCTGCGCGACTACAAGGGTTCGACGGCGACCTGGCAAGGTGTGGTGAAGAACTACCCGCAGCATCCGCGCGCACCGGACGCGCTGCTCGCGATTGCGAACAATCAGCTCGAGCAGGGTCAGAAGGCCGCGGCCAAGAAGACGCTGGAGCAGATCGTCGCGCAGTACAGCGGCTCGGACGTCGCGCAGTCGGCTCAGAGCAAGCTGGAGCAGATCAAGTAGTCGTACAAGGTTTAGCAGTTGATGTAACGCGCAGTGGCTAAGCAGTCTCCAAATCAACAGCCACACGCGCCTCTCGCTGGAAAGCCCGGGGTAGTAATACCTCGGGCTTTTCACTATCTGGAGTGCGGATAGCTCGCCTAACCGCCATGGGTTGACAGCCCACGGATGCTATCGCTATAATCTCGCTTCTCTTTTGGGTCGTTAGCTCAGCTGGTAGAGCAGCGGACTTTTAATCCGTTGGTCACAGGTTCGAATCCCGTACGGCCTACCAAAAGATTCAAGGGCTTGCACGCGTCAGCGTGCAAGCCCTTTTTCTTTGCTCCGCTAACTCGACGAGTCGCTGTTCGCGATCGTCTCCTCAGATTCCGTTAACGCCCCCGGCTTCTGACACAGAGTCGACGCGATGTCGTCATCCTTTCACACAATTCAAGCATAAATACCGCCGGCGCTGCCCCTGCCTGCTGTCATAGTGATCGGCGTTGCACACGTGTGCAACGCTTAGGGCACGTCGCGGACTTTCTCTTTGAACCTTGGACAGGATTTCTCATGACTCGAACAAAACCGAAGCTGTCGATGCCCGCGCAGCGCCGTCATTTCATCAAGGGCAGTGCGGCGCTCGCCCTCTCGCCGCTGGTGGCGGCGCTGTCCGCCTGCGGCGGCGATACCGGCTCCCCAGCAGCGGCCTCGATGTCCGCGAAGGACACGGCGACCAATCGCAGTCTGGCGGGACGCTCGATGACGATCAATCTCACCAACTGGATTCCCGACCTCGCGCTCGCCTACGGCAACCCTGCGAGCCAAAGCGGCTCGCAGCCGCAAGCGTCGGCCGCGCAGATTGCTGTCGGTCAGGCCACCGCGGTCAGCGCATCGAACAGTTGGGGCGACTGCACAGGTT
The DNA here is from genome assembly GCA_900142905.1 of Burkholderia sp. GAS332. NCBI lineage: Bacteria > Pseudomonadati > Pseudomonadota > Betaproteobacteria > Burkholderiales > Burkholderiaceae > Burkholderia > Burkholderia sp. GAS332. The sequence continues at coordinate 4,401,128 of FSRV01000001.1, forward strand.
CGTTCCGCCTTGCGGGAGGCGATGCCAGCTTCGCCGTGTCCTACGTTCATCCCTTCGGCTCGTCGCCGACGACCGTAACCGTTACGCCGTCATCAGGCTACGTATCGGGGGCGAACGCAGCGACCTTCTCGGGTCACGATGCGGTCGCGAACGTCAATCTATACAGAGGCGTCGCCACGAGCAGCGGTGCCTGGGTCGCCCCGCTCGCCCTGCTCGGGACGCCACCGCGCAACAACTGCCAGGACTTCGCAAACAGCATGTTCGGCTCCGGCATTCGCAGCGCCGCCGTCATCCAGTCGGCTTACCAGAATACGGGCCCGAACGGTTACGTACCGCCTGCCGATTTCACGGGCGGCCAGTTAGCGGGATTCGTCGCGCAATGGGTGCAGCGCTGGCTGAAGGGCGCGTCGTACACGACGCTACCAAGCGCCGACGCGCAATTGATCGATAGCTTGAGCAGCTACGTGAAAAGCGCCGCAAACAATGGCCCGCTGACGATGTGGGTGCCGCAGATTACCTATCAGGCAGGCTCGAACCCGGCCGTGTTCAATCTCACGGGTTATCAGCCATTCGCCTTTGCCGATGCAGCAGGTAACTGGAATGCGGCGAGCATTTCGGCGTTCCTGACCCTGCTCGCGGCAGGTTCACACCTCGTTGCGATCAGCGCAACGAACGACCTGCCAGCCGGCGTGTCGATGCAGGCTTTCGATACCTACATGGGTGCAAGCGGCCTCACAACCGCGGTCGACATCGGCAATTCGCACTACACATCGCTTCTCAATACGACGGGAAAATACTACCTTAGCGTAGGCAACGATTTCGCGCCTGAGAACTGCGGGCTCATCCTCTCATTCCTGTACGGTCGCACGGTCAATAACCTGCTCGCCGGCAGCGGCACGTACAACACCTTCATTCAACTGGAGGGTTGGCAGGCTGGCGGCTCGCGCCACAATGCGGACTACGATACGTATCAGCAGACGCTCTGGAACATCTCGACGTACGGCGCTTCCGCCTATAGCGAGAAGCGCGCAACGTCGATCTTCCTCGCACCGGCCGGCTGGACACCGCAGGTGTATCAGACGACGCTGATGATGCCTTACGTCGGCGCGTACGCCAATTCAAACGGTACGCCGCAAAGCTGGCTGAATACGTCGCTCGTGACGATTCCGCCCAGCGCGCCGCCGCTGCCTTCACGCTACGTGTCGAGCTGATCTGTCTCGTTGGTCAGCTTCGCAGACATGCTTCGCCCGTCTGCTTCGCTGGCCCGTTGTAGCAGCCGCAATAGCCCATGCAGCCGCGTGAAAAACACCTGAAAAGAGGGGGCAAAATGAACGCCCCCTCTTCAGCTCCACAGGCTTCAGGACAATCTCTGTTTCGTGCGGCTGTAGCCCGTGAGCATGGGCACCATCTGCGCGTACAACTTCGGATTGCCGGCGACGATTTCACCGAGGCGCAGGAAATCAGAACCGCCGACATAGTCGCCAACGAGGCCGCCGGCTTCCGTGATCAGCAGGCTGCCTGCCGCCATGTCCCACGCGCTGGAGCCCTGTTCGAAGAAGCCGTCGAGGCGCCCGGCCGCGACGTTCGCGAGATCGAGCGCGCCCGCGCCCGGACGGCGCAACCCGGCGCAGGCCCCGGTCATTTCGGCGAACAGGCGTGTGTAGGCTTCGAGGTCGGCCGTGTCGCGGAACGGGAAGCCGGTGCCGATCAGGCCGTCGGCGAGACGGTCACGTCCCGCCACACGAATGCGACGGTCGTTCAGGAATGCACCACAGCCACGCGTGGCGGTAAACAGGTCGTTGCGGGTCGGGTCGTAGACCACGGCCTGCGTGACGATACCCTTGTGCGCGAGGGCAATCGACACGCAGTAGTACGGAAAGCCGTGGATGAAATTCGTGGTGCCGTCGAGTGGATCGATGATCCATTGGTATTCTGACTCGTTGTCCGACTGGCCGGATTCTTCGGCGAGAATCGCGTGATCAGGGTACGCGGTCGTCAGCGTATCGATGATTGCCGCTTCCGACGCCTTATCGACCTCCGTGACGAAATCGTTGTGCTGCTTCTTGCTGACCTGGAGCAGATCGAGGTCGAATGACGCGCGGTTGATGATCTGGGCTGCGCGGCGTGCGGCGTTGATGGCGATATTGAGCATGGGATGCATGAACCTGAATCCTTTTGCGGACAGGCATGGCGACCGTCCGGTAGCAAAGTTGACTGAAAACAAAGGGGGAAACAGCGCGGCATCAAGGGTTATCCGGCCCCGTCAGAAATCCCTCCTTAGAGGTCACGCGGTAGCGCCTGTTTGCACATGACGCGTCACGTTCCGGATAAGTCGAACTACGTCACCGTCAGAAGCCCGCTCACATTGCGTGCCACCAGCGCACGAACCAGCGCCCAGTCCGCGTACTCGCAGAAGTCGATCATCATGGTTCCGCACGGCCCCTCGTAAGTCACGAGGCGCTCGGCCAGCGTGTCATTGATACCGCGACGCCGGCCGCTCCCGCAGGCCACCTTGCGTGGGTTGGCGCCCATCCCGGTGCCGCTGCAGAAATTGACGATCCAGCGCTCCAGCGTGCGCTGCCCGGTGAGAACAAGGAGCGCCTCGATCGCACGGTATTTGTAGTCTATCGACGCCTCTACCGGTACGCGGAATTCGTCCTGAATGGCGAAGGCCGCCCCCGGCCGGTCGAGTTCGAACGTGGCGTTGTCAGGCCACATCGACAGATCGATCCCCAGCTCGGACTCGCTTACGAAGCGTCGCAATAGCACGATCGAGCCACGTACGTCGCCCAGACGCGGAATGGTGTCACCCAGATACCAACGCACCTCTGCATACCGCTCGATATACGACCCGAACGTCTGCGCGAAACTACGTGTGCAGTCCTGGTCGCCGCATTCGTCCTTCACCGACATCACGATGCATTCGCCGGGATGCCGCGCGAGAAAACCCGCGCACGCGGCGATGACATCGTCGAACATCAGGCCAAGCGGAATGCGCGCGTGATTGATGTGAAATACATCGCCCTCATGCCGGCAGCGAATATCGAGTACCCGCACGCCATGCTCCAACTGTTCCACCAGGGTTGCGCCCTGCGTCTTCGCGAGCGAATCTTCGACGGTATAGGCGCAGCTGTCGTGACTGCCCGGCAAAGTCAATTGGTTCAACGCAAAATCGTCGGACAGGGTCGACATCCAGCAAGCCAGCGCCGGGGCGGCAATATCAGTGTTCATGGGGTGTAATGGGTTAAGTGGCCTGGAAATCACTTTCTTCCGTTGTATATTGTTTGACGGTCATCTTCTTGTCCTCTTGATCGGGCAAGCTGGGCGAAGCTGGCTTCGCGTCCCTTCACTCGTTAATACATGCCGAAGAAACAAACGCTTTGGGTTACCGCCGCCGATGTGGCGCGCCACGCCGGTGTGTCGCGTTCTGCCGTATCGCGCGCCTTCTCGCCGACCGCCAGCATCGCCCCCGAGACACGGGAGCGCGTGATGGAGGCTGCCCGCACGCTCGGCTATCAAGTCAACCTGATCGCGCGCGAAATGATCATGCAGCGCAGCAGCATGATCGGCGTCGTCACCGCGGGTTTCGAAAACCCGTTTCGCGCGAAGCTGCTTTCCCAGATCATCGCGGCGCTCGGGCGCCACCAGCTCACACCGCTCGTGATGAACGCGGAAGATCCCGTGCAAATCAAACACTCGCTCGACATGCTGCTGAGCTACCGGATCGCCGGCATCATCATGACTTCCGCGTCTCCCCCGCTCGGCCTCGCTCGCCAGTACCTCGAAGGCGAAATTCCTGTGGTGATGATCAACCGTGCATCGAATCTGCCCGGTGCGGACGTCGTGGTAAGCGATAACATGGCAGGCTCCGCGCTGGCCGCGCAAATGCTGGTCGATGCCGGTGCTACGCGGCTTGCTTTCGTTGGACCGACAAAGACCAGCTACAACGGCAAAGCGCGCGGCACCGGTTTTTCTCGCGCAATCCAGCGCATTGCCAAGCAAAACCCGCACGTCTCCCATCCGGTCGAGACGCACGTCACGGCGGCCGATACCTACCAATGCGGCATAGCGGCCGCCCATGCGCTGCTGAAACAGAAAGCGCGTCCGGACGGCGTGTTCTGCTCGTCCGATTTGCTCGCATTGGGTTTTATCGATGCCGCACGGCAACACTTTGCGATACGCGTACCTGAAGAACTTCGGGTAGTGGGTTTCGATGATATCCCCGCCGCCAGCTATGAAAACTACCAACTCACCACCATCCAGCAGGACACGCGCGGTCTGGCGAATGCCGCGATCGACATGCTGGTCGACCGTATGGACGCGTTCTCCGGCGACTCCCGTACCTCTGTGGTGCAGGTAGCGGGCGTGGTGCGAAAAAGCTGCGCCTGAACGCCGCTCAAGCTACACGCTGGCCACGCTGCCCATCGAAAAAATGGAGTTGTGCGGCCGGCAACGTGACGCCGAGTTGCTCGCCCGGCGCGGGTCGGCGGTGATACGGCAGACGCACCACCAGACTCTGCTTGCCCAGCCTGCCGAATGCGAGATTGTCGGCGCCCAACATCTCACACGCATCGACGGACAGGCGTATCTGCTGATCGGATTCGTCGCCGCCGACCGCAACCATCACATGCTCGGGTCGAACGCCAAGCACGTACTCGCGACCGGCCACGATGGCCGCGCCGGAATCGCTCGCGCCGGCAATGGAAATCCTCGGTCCATCGTTGACGTGGAAATGCAGCCGGTCGTCAGACAGGCGGCCGTGCAGCAGATTCATCGCGGGCGCGCCCATAAAGCTGGCGACAAAGGTACTCTGCGGACGTTCGTAGATTTGCTCCGGAGTCCCGATCTGCTCGATGCTGCCTTGATTCAGCACGACGATGCGTTGCGCGAGGGTCATCGCCTCAACCTGATCGTGCGTGACATAGAGCGTCGTCGTGCCGAGGCGCATGTGCAGGTTGCGAATCTCCGCACGCATCTGACTACGCAGTTTGGCATCGAGGTTGGACAACGGCTCGTCGAACAGAAAGAGCTCAGGTTCGCGCACGATCGCGCGCCCCATGGCGACCCGCTGCCGCTGTCCACCCGATAACGCATGCGGCTTGCGCTCAAGCAAGGCGTCGAGCGAAAGCATCTGTGCCGTTGCCGCGACGCGCTCGCGAACCTTCTCCGGCGCCATGCCGCGCATCCGCAGACCGAAGGCGATGTTCTGCGCCACCGTCATGTGGGGATAGAGTGCGTAGTTCTGAAACACCATCGCGACATTGCGGTCCTGCGGCTCAACCTGATTGACGATGCGCGAGCCGATCCTGATATCGCCGGACGTGATGCTCTCGAGTCCGGCCGTCATCCTCAACAGGGTCGATTTGCCGCAACCCGACGGACCGACCAGCACAACAAATTCGCCGTCCGCGACATCGAGATCGATGTCGCGCAAAACCTGCTGCCGACCGTGGCGCGTCTTGCAGACCGCACGGAGTGTGAGTGTAGCCACCCTGTATTCCTTGTCGTATTACCGTCGATTCAGCCACGGAGCAATGCCGCTGCACATGGCGGCCTCCCCTGCCGCGTATGCGGCGAGGGGAAGCCCATACAACTGCGGATTTGAGCGCCGCACGCCGCCTTGCAGCGGCGGCGGCCATTGTCAGAACCGGTGCAGGATGCCGACACCCGCTGCGACCTGACTCCCCGTCGACGACGGGGAGCCGCCAAAGCCGTCGCCAATCGACGCCGTGGCGTTGATGATATTCACGCCGTTCGAGCCGATCGTCTTGCCGCTCGCGTGCTGATACGCCTCACCCAGATACAGACCCGTACGCGTCGACAGGCTGTAGTACTGCGTCAGCGAGATCTGATGGTATTGCGCGGCGCTCGTGATGGCATTCGACTGGGTCGCGCGCGTGTAGCTGTAGCCGCCTGCGAAATCCCAGCTCACCGTCGGCTTCCAGTGCAATGCCGCGCCCGCCGTGTTGAAGGTCGCCGTGCTGCGGAACGACGAACCCACGCCCGGGATGTACTGAACGTTCGAGTACGACACCGACACGTCCCACGCCGGCGAGAACCGATAGCCGGCCGTCACCGCGACGCGCTGCTGTCCTTGCGCGGTCTGGTAGCCATTGTTGATGGCCGAGACCCCAGGCTGGCCGCCTGAGTTCGTCGTCGAGGCCGCACCCCATGCACCACCGCCGGGCGTCGAATTGTTGACGCGCTGGAAACCGGCTGCAATACCGAACGGGCCGTTCAGGTACTGGATCGCCGCGCTCCAGGTCGAGCCGGCATTGGTGCTGCCCGCTACGCCGCCGAGCGCATACGAACCGCTCACCGTAAAGCCGTAGAACTTCGGCGACGTATAGACGAGCGAATTGTTCGCGCGGATCGTCGTGTCGAGCGAATCGATGTCGCCTGGATGTGCGCCGAAGAAACCCGTCAGATAGGTCGTCGGGCTGTACGGCGAGAGCAGCGAGTAGTACGACGTGTACTGGCGGCCTGCCGTGAGCGTACCGTAGACCGGGTTCGTCAAGCCCACCCATTCCTGGCGCGTAAACATCCCGCCCGTGAATTGCGACTGACCGTTCGCGCTGTTCACGCCGGCTTCGAGCTGGAAGATCGCCTTCGTACCGCCACCGAGATCTTCGCTGCCCTTCAGGCCAAACCGGCTACCGGCCCATGCGCCGTTCGACATCGTGACGGCCGAGTGGCCACCCGTCGTCGAGCCGCGCGACGTACTGCTGCTCTGATAGACGATGCCGTTATCGATGACCCCGTAGAGCGTGACGCTGCTCTGAGCCTGGGCCGTCGTGGTTGCTGCAAGGCCTGCAGCCGCCATCGCGACCACCAAGTGCTTCTTCATTTGAATGGATCTCCAGTGTGGTAGGTAGACGGGCGCCACCCAGGCACCCGACACATTGACAAAGTCACCTGACGCAGGCGCCATCGAACCGCGCGTGACGCCTGCTTTATTCGATCTACTTCAGCCCGCCGGAAAAACCGCGCAACAGGTAACGCTGCACGTATCCTGCGACTGCCAGGGTCGGCAACGAGGCGATCATTCCGACGCTCATCAGATCGCCCCAATCAATACCGTTTTCCGTGACATAACCGGCCACGGCGAGCGGCAGCGTGAAGCGGCTCGGCGTGGAGAGAAACAGCAGCGCAAGCAGAAATTCATTCCAGGCGGTAATCAGCACAAAGATCGCGGTGGCGACGAGCCCAGGCGCGCACAGCGGCAGCACGATATGCACGAGCCGCCGGGTGAGGCCGGCGCCATCGAGGCAGGCCGCCTCTTCATACTCGATGGGCACTTCGCGCACGAACGAAAGCAGCATCCAGATCGACAGCGGCAGCGTGTACACCTGGTAGGCGAGCATCAGTCCGAGTTCGGAATCGAGCAGATGCAGGTTCTTCGCGAGCGTGAACAACGGCACCGCCACCGTAATCGGCGGCATCAGCTTGACCGCGAGCACCAGCATCAGGAACAGCAGGTCGAGGCGCCCCGGAAACCGCAGGCGCACGAGTGCATAGGCGGCCGGAAATGCGAGCGTCAGCGAAAGCAGCGTGGTGCCGCAACTGACGAGCAGCGAATTCAGCAACTGGCGGCCGATGCCGCTTGCCCATACCGACTCGAAGTGCTGCAAGGTCGGCTCGTGCGGCCACAGTGCGAGCGGATGATCGAGACGCTCGAGGGTCGGCGTGAACGCGGCGCCAAGCATCCAGATGCAGGGCAGCAGCAACAGAATCAGTGCGACGGCCCGTAGCAGCCAAAGCACCGCATGCTGGCCCGTCGGACGAAAAGCCGGGGATGGCGTAGCGGAATTCATCATGCGCCTGCCTTGCGGATCGACAACCATACGTTCGCCGAGACCAGCACGGCCGAGACCAGCAGCATCATCACCGAAGCCGCGCTGGCCGGCCCCATATTGAAGAACCGAAAGCCGGTGTCATAGATGTAGGTCGACAGGGTCTGGGTTGCGTTCCCAGGACCGCCGCCTGTGAGTGCATACACCTTGTCGAACAGCTTGAAGGTGTCGATCGAGCGCAGTAGCAGCGCCAGCACGATCTGCGGAACGATAAGCGGCAGCGTGATGTGACGCAGGCATTGCCACTCGCTCGCACCGTCGGTACGGGCCGCCTCATACAGCTCGGGGGCGATGGACTGCAAGCCGGCAAGAATGATCAGGAATGCCATCGGTGTCCATTGCCACACGTCCACCAGAATGAGCGACCAGATCGCCAGATTCGGATCGGACAGCCATTGCACGCCCGGCAAACCGAACACCGCAAGCAAGGCGTTCAGAAACCCGCTGTAGTTCAGCCAGTTGCGCCAGATTGCCGAGCACACCAGCGTCGACAGCATCATCGGCAGAATGAGGAGCGGTATGACGAAGCGGCGGCCACGAAACGCACGGGAAAACAGTAGCGCCAACGCGCCGCCCAGCACAACCTCGCTAACCGAGGCCACCACCGTGAATTGCAGCGTATTGAAGAAACTGGCCGCAAATTCACTGTCCGCGAGCACCGCACGATAATTTTCCAGCCCGGTAAATGCGCGCTGCCCCGACGCATAGTCGACGTTGAAGAATGAATCGACCAGCACTCGCAGGACCGGGTATAGCGCCAGTACGCCAAGTACCAGCACAGACGGCCCGACCAGCAAGACCAGTGGCAAAGAACGACGCACGGCGCTCATGGGATAGTTCAATGTCGCGACGTTATTTGGCTACGGCGGCCATCGCCGGCGTGATCTTCTGGGCGGCCTGATGCAGTGCTGCGTCAGGCGCGAGCTGCCCTGTCAGCACAAGTTGCAACGCGTCCCCCAGAATGCTCTCGATCTGCTGCCAGTCCTTCACACGCGGGCGGGCACGGCCTGCCTCGAGCGCCTTGAGCTGATCCGGATACCAGCGGAATTGCTGCACGAGTGCCGGGTCTTCGAACACGCTCTTGCGGGTCGGCGGAATGCCCATCGCGGCGAGGCGCGTCTGCGTGTCGCGCGCGGTCAGATAGGTGAGGAATTCCTGTGCCAGCGGCGCATGCGGCGCGTCTTTCGGAATGGCCATCTGCCAGATGCCTAACATCGGCGACGGTCCTTTGACTTGTCCGGGCGGCGCCTGCAACGCAACCTCGCCGACCACGCGCGACTGTTTCGGATCGTCGAGCGCCGGAATCCATGCCGGCCACACCTCGAGTGCCTGCACCGCGGCACCCTTTTGCAAGGCGTCGCGCACTTCAGCCGCGCCGTAAACCGCAACGTCCTTCGGCGCATAGGTTTTCAGCGCGACGAACATCTTCAACGCCGCCAGCGCTTGCGGGGAATCGATCGTCACCTTGCCACCCTGGTCGATCACGTCACCGCCGTACGCCCACAGAATCGGCAGGAAACCCGTCACGACGGGGTTACCCTTGGTGCCGCGAAACACCACGCCGGATACGTTCGCATCCGCACCGCCGGCGACCTGTGCAATCTTCAGCACCTCGTCCCAGTTGCGCGGCGGCTGCAGCTTGTATTTCGCGAGCAGGTCGCGGCGGTAGGCGAACATTTCAACGTTGCCGACCACCGGCAACGCGTACAGACCACCCGACTGCGCGCGGCCGAGCGCGACGGTCGACGCGACCATGTCCGCATCGGCCAGCGTGGCAGGCAGCGGCTTGAGCCATCCGTTCGCGATGAATTCGGGCGACCAGGTGTCGTCCATCATGACGAGGTCGTATGCGCCGGTCCCTTCGCGCATCGACAGCTTCAGCTTCTGATAGAGATTCGCATTGGGCAGCTTCAGCAGCTCGATGTCGGCACCGGGATGCAGCTTCGTGAAACCGGCGACGGCCTCCGCCAAGCCGCGGCCATAGATGTCATCGCGACCCGCGATCACGAGATCGGCTGCGCTGACACTCAACGTCACGACGGATAGGACGACGGCGACGGATACGGCGCGCAGGCTACTGAACAGTTTCATGCGATATCTCATTGGATTGGCGGAGTCGTCATTACGCGTTGCACACGTGTGCAAAACAGGCTGAAAAAGAATGCCACTCAGGGCACGAGCGCCATTCTCGCTGCGGATCGTTAAAGATTTGTGGCAAGCAAACGGAAAGCTTCGACGGTCCGGATAGTTCGGCAGCCCACAGACCGCTCACGTCTTACGCAAGCATGATCGTTTCACGGTGCCGGAGAGCACCCCAAAAAGACCACGAGACAGGGCTGCCCGGCCAAACGCCCCCGCTGCCCAACCGCCCAGGGGGGCGCCCATGAACACTGCAAAAGTAGTCTGGGTAGTAGGTTTGGCAATCGGTTTGGCAATCTCGATCGAAACGTCGCACGCTCAGGAAGTATTCGTTGAGGGCGGGACGCTCGGGGTTGGCATCGGCGCGGCGCTGAACGTCACGTCCTGGTTCGGCCTGCACGCGGACTTCAACGCGATCAACCTCTCGCATGACTTTACGGTAGGCGGCAATCGCTATGACGACGGCGTGCGTCTTCGCCAGGGCGGTCTCTACGGCGATCTGTTCCCGTGGTCGAACAGCGGCTTTCGCGTCACCGCCGGCCTCCGCTTCACGGACGATGAGGTCAGCGGCAATTCCGTTCCCACGAACGGCACCTACACATTCAAAGGCACGACCACGCCGGCCTTTCCGGGCGAGTATGCGACCGCCACCGTCAAGTATCCCACTGTGATGCCTTATCTGGGCGTGGGCTACGGCTTGCGACCCGCCGCCAAAGGATTCGGCCTTGTGGTCGATCTCGGCGTCGCTTATGGCGTACCGCGCTCGTCCTATACGTTGTCGCCGGCTCTGACGCAGGCCGCGGGTCCTGCCATGAGCCAGGACATTATCGCGACCGGCTTGCAACAACTGAGGGACAAAGCCTCGCCCTATCGATGGTATCCGACGCTGCAAATTGGTCTTTCATACCACTTCTGATGTGACGCGCGACGCCGGCGGAATCGAAGCGATATCGCCCCGGTCTTTCGCACGGACGCGAAACATTCTCACAGCGCCCATCATCATGACGCAGGCAATGTTGAGGACATTCCTACATCAGGCCTCTTCGATTCTGACCCGATACAACGGACTCCGAACATTGATATTTATTGAGACATAAAGACGTGCAATGATCGCCGGCGATTCTGCGCATCACGCTGCCACGCTGCGTGAGCAGACGCCTTGGCAATACCGCAGATTCCTGCGCTTTCATTCCGTCAACATGACTAATTTTCTGTTCGGCCTCGTCTCGAACCTTACTTTGCTGGCTACCGTGCTGTGCGTGTGTCATCTGTGCAACCGGCTCGTACCCGGCGCCGCGCTCAATGGCACGCATATTTTCGTCGCGCTGGCCTTGACTGCCTTGCTGCTCGATGCCGCGTTGACTTTTCTCGTGTTCGCCGATGCGCAGAGCCGCTATGGCCAGTTCAGCACGTCGAGCGCATTCTTCGAACGCGGCAGCGCGTATGGGCTGGCAGCCATTGCCGCGTTGGCGTGGCGGAACGCGGCACGTCGCGCGCGGGCCGCCAAAACGAACGACAAACCACTGGTCATTCGCACATCCCCGTACTCCGAATCACATCTGCCGATGTAATCCCACGCAGCCCGGTTTCTCCCTTCACGCAATCCGCATCATCAGCAGGAACGGACCTTGCGTCTGCGCGCGCCGTCGCGTATAACTTCCGAAGATTGAGAGTTACCGTCTGCGCCCGCTGCCGGGCATTTGCCGCTGTATTGCACTACCGTCGTTCAATCAGTCGAAGGCAACTTTACCAGCGAGGAACATCTTGGATCTCGATACCGTACGCGTGTTCATCATGACTCGAGGCATCGACCTCGGCACCAAGGTACTTGGCGCGATTGTCTTGTGGGTCGTCGGCCGCTGGGTCATTGGCCTGATCACCGGCCTGCTTCGCAAACTGCTGGCAAAAAACGGCCGCGTCGATCCCACCCTCGCTCACTACCTCGGTTCGATTCTCGGCGCGCTGCTGAACCTGCTGCTGATCCTCGCGATCCTGCAAGTGTTCGGCGTCCAGACGACCTCGTTCGCCGCCTTGCTCGCCGGCCTCGGTCTTGCAATCGGCACCGCGTGGGGCGGCTTGCTCGCCCACTTCGCGGCAGGCATCTTCATGCAGGTGCTACGACCATTCAAGGTGGGCGATTACGTCACGGCGGGCGGCGTCACGGGCACGGTCTCGGAACTGGGGCTGTTCGGCACCACCATCGTGACGCCCGACAATGTGACGACCATCGTCGGCAACAACAAGATCTTTTCGGACACGATCTCGAACTACAGCGCATTGCCGGTGCGGCGCGTCGAGCTGACCGCGAAGATTGCGAATGGCGTCGATCCTACGGATGCGATGAACCGGCTGAAGGCAGCCGTTACGCAGATTCCCAACGTGGCCGAAAGTCCCGCACCGGATATCGAAGTGCTGAGCTTCACGCCGGAAGGGCCGTTGCTGTGCGTGCGTCCCTACACGCACACCGACCATTACTGGCAGGTCTACTTCGACACCAACCGCGCGATCATCCAGACCTTCAAGGACGCAGGCTATCCGACGCCGGAAACGCCGATTGCGCCGCGTATCGTCAGTTGAGCACGATCGAGACCTAGCGCGCTGGACTGGGGTTGATGTTCGCTAAGGTGAAGCGTTTTTTCGCTGTCTGAGCGGACCCACTCACCGGAAGCCAGACCGCACAAACGAAAACGGCGTCGCGAGATTCGCGACGCCGTTTGTTCGTCTAGCTTCGTACTACACGAGGCGTCAGCGGCTACCTTGCTTGGCCGCGGCGTTCTTACGCGTCACTTTCCACAACGCGCCAAGCACAACCGGCACCACGGCCGCGCCGATACCCACCAGCACGATCACGTTCAGATATTGACGGATGAACGGAATGTTGCCGAAGAAGTAGCCGAGCAACACCAGCAGCAATACCCACAACAGCGCGCCAAGGATGTTGAACAACTGGAACCGGCTGACGGTCATCTCCGAGGCGCCGGCAACGAACGGCGCGAAGGTGCGCACCACCGGAATGAAACGCGCCAGGACGATCGTCTTGCCGCCATGCTTTTCATAGAAGTTATGGGTCTTCTGCAGCGCGGCTCGATCGAGGAAGCGCTCAAGGAAAGGGATGTGCGAATTGAACACCCGTGGTCCGATGGCCCGCCCAATCATGTAGTTGACCGTGTTGCCGGCGACCGCCGCAACAAGCAGCAGCACGATCAGCAGGCCGAGGTTCATTTCACCGCTCGCGCAGAAGGCACCACCGATGAACAGCAGGGAATCGCCTGGCAGAAAAGGCAGAACGACCAGCCCGGTTTCACAGAAAACGATAAGAAACAGCACCGCGTAGACCCAGGTGCCGTACACGTGAATGAAGTCGCCCAGAAACTTGTCGATATGCAAGACAAGATTGACGAAGTGTAGCAGCGTGTCCAAAAGCGTCCTTTATTAAGGGAATGTGACCGTGGCGGGAACGGCGGCGTCAGCAGCCTTGCGGGTAATGCGCAGCGAGCGCGTGCTCGCCGCCGGAAATTGACCGCGTCATGATACCGAAAGTGCCCCGCTGCGATAAAAAAACTGCGCGCGCCGAATCGCTATAATTTCGCCATGTCAGAATTCTCCGAAACGCCTGCCGGCACCGCCGACGCGGCCGCAGTTTCCGCCGCCGCGCCCGTCCCACGCCCGTTGCGGGCGATCCAGCCCCTTCCCGATCAACTGATCAGCCAGATTGCCGCCGGCGAAGTGGTCGAGCGGCCGGCCTCGGTAGTCAAGGAATTGCTGGAAAATGCGCTCGACGCCGGCGCGCAAACGCTGCGCATCCTGCTCGACGAAGGTGGCGTCAAACGCATCTCGATCACCGACGACGGCTGCGGCATCCCCGAAAACGAACTCGCGCTCGCGCTGATGCGGCACGCGACCAGCAAGATCCGCTCGCTCGCCGAACTGGAAGCGGTCGCCACGCTGGGGTTTCGCGGTGAAGCGCTGGCGTCGATTGCGTCGGTCGCGCAGATGGCCATCACGAGCCGCACCGTCGACGCGCCGCACGCCGTTCGCGTCGACGCGCAAACCGGTGTACTGAGCCCCGCGGCCGGTACCCAGGGCACCACGATCGAGGTCCGCGAGCTGTACTTCAACACGCCCGCGCGCCGCAAATTCCTGAAAAGCGAGCAGACCGAACTCGGCCATTGTCTCGAACAGATTCGCCGGGCTGCCTTGGCGCGCCCGGATGTGGCGATTTCGGTCCTGCATAACGGCAAGGCGGTCGAACACTGGAACGCCAGCGAGCCGCCCGCGCGGGTCGCGAAGATTCTTGGCGAGACATTCGCGACGGCGCATCTGCCGCTCGACGAATCCGCCGGACCGCTCGCCGTCTACGGCTGCGCCGGCCTGCCGACCGCGAGCCGCGGGCGTGCCGATCAGCAGTATTTCTTCGTCAATGGCCGGTTCGTGCGCGATAAGCTGCTCACGCACGCCGTGCGCGCCGCCTACGAAGACGTGCTGCACGGCGACCGCTATCCGTCCTACGTGCTGTTTCTCGATCTGCCGCCAGAAGCGGTCGATGTGAACGTGCATCCGTCGAAAATCGAAGTGCGGTTTCGCGATTCGCGTTCGATCCACCAGTTCGTGTTCCATGCGGTGCAGCGCGCGTTGGCGCGGCACGCGGGCGCGTCGCCGGAAACAACCGCCGGCGGGCATGCGGCGCATCTGGAAGCATCGCCGGGTGGGCCGGCTTCGTTCGGCGCTACGCCGCTGGGCGGTGCGGGCCTAGGCGCAGGCGGCGGTGGCTTCGGCACTGGCGCGGGCGGCCTCGGCGGTGGAATGGGAAGCGGATTCGGATCCTCGCAGCCGGGCAATACCTGGATGCGCCAGGCGCGCATGACACAGGGCACGCTGCCGGTTGCCCAACCGCTGGCGTTCTACGACGCGCTTTTCGGCCGTAGAGACACGAACACCGGCACGGCGGAAGGCGCGACATTGTTCGAAGCGCGCGACTCGGCTGCGGAAGGGCCGTCCCCGTACAGCACCTCAGGGCCATACGCATCGCCCGCGTTCAATGCCTCAGACGAGCAACCGCTCGGCTTCGCCCTCGGCCAGATTCACGGCATCTATGTGCTCGCGCAGAACGCGCACGGGCTGGTAATTGTCGACATGCACGCGGCGCACGAGCGCATCCTGTACGAGCAGTTCAAGAATGCGCTGGCCGATCGCACAATCGCCGTGCAGCCGCTGCTGATCCCGCAGACCATGCAGGCCGATCCGATCGAAATCGGCACAGTCGAAGAAGAGCGCGACACACTGGACGCGCTCGGTTTCGACCTCGCCGTGCTGTCGCCGACCACGCTCGCAATCCGCGCCGTGCCCGCCTTGCTGAAAGATGCCGATCTGCAGGCGCTGGCCCGCGCGGTTCTCTCCGACCTGCATGCCTTCGGGGGTTCACGCGTGTTGACCGAGCGTCAGCACGAACTGCTCGGCACGCTCGCCTGCCATCACGCGGTGCGCGCGAACCGGCGCCTGACGCTCGACGAGATGAACGCGCTGCTGCGCCAGATGGAGGCGACCGAACGCGCCGACCAATGCAACCACGGGCGTCCGACGTGGTATCAGTTGACGCTGTCCGATCTCGATCGGCTGTTCATGCGTGGGCAATGACGGTGCGCCTGATTACGCTTTTCCGGCGCGTGCCGTCTTGCCTATGACTTCACACGCCCCCACGCCGGTCCCTTGCCTGCTCGGCCCCACCGCATCCGGCAAAACCGCCGCCGCGCTGGCGCTGGCCGCACGGCGGCCGGTGGAAATCATCAGTGTCGATTCGGCGCTGGTCTATCGCGAGATGGATATCGGCACCGCCAAGCCGACGCCGGAAGAACGCGCGGTGGCGCCGCATCATCTGATCGATATCGTCGATCCGGCCAACGCGTATTCGGCGGCGGAATTTCGCAGCGATGCGTTGCGCCTGATCGGCGAGATCCGCGCGCGCGGGCGTCTGCCGTTATTGGTCGGCGGGACCATGCTGTACTACAAGGCGCTCACTCAGGGACTCAACGACCTGCCCGCCGCCGATGCCGAGGTGCGTGCGACGCTCGATGCCGACGCCGCACGTGACGGCTGGCCGGCAATGCATGCACGGCTTGCCGCGGTCGATCCCGTTACGGCTGCGCGACTCGCGCCGAACGATTCGCAGCGAATTCAGCGGGCGCTCGAAGTTTTCATGCTGACCGGGCAAGCGATGTCCGCTTTGCTGGCCGCACCTGCTCGAACGGATGACGCCGCCTTGGCGTGGCGTTTCGTGCCGATTGCGCTGGAGCCTTCCGACCGGAGCGTGCTGCATGCGCGCATCGAAAAGCGCTTCGATGCCATGCTGGCCGACGGCTTTATCGACGAAGTGGTGAAATTGCGCGCGCGCGGGGATCTGTCGCCGGAGATGCCGTCCATGCGCTGCGTGGGATATCGGCAGGTCTGGGAATATCTCGACAGGGCGGTCGATTATTCGACCATGCGGGATAAAGGGGTCTTTGCTACCCGGCAATTGTGCAAGCGGCAACTCACGTGGCTGCGCAGCATGACAGAGCGGGTTGTGGTGGATTGCTGCGATCCCGGCGCGACTGCGCAGGTCGTCAGCTTGATTGAAGAACTGATTTGAGGTTTTTGCCCGCGCGGCGCCTTCTTTCAATACGACGCGCAGGCAAACCAGCCTTGGGTGAAGCTGACTGGTTAGATGACTACCGTTTGAGCTTCACCGGCCGCGCTCTCGCGAATCACGCCGATCTTCCAGACCTGCTCGCCAGCCGCCGACAACGACGCGATCGCAGCATCGGCATCAGCAGCAGAAACCACCACCGCCATCCCGATCCCGCAGTTGAACACGCGGTGCATTTCCGCATCCGCCACGCCGCCGTGCTTCTGCAGCCACGAGAACAGCGGCGGCAGCGGCCAGCCACGGTGATCCAGTTCAGCCGTCAGGCCTTCACGCAGAACGCGCGGAATATTCTCGACCAGCCCGCCGCCGGTGATGTGCGCCATACCCTTCACAGCGATCTGCTGCATCAAGGCCAGCAAAGGCTTCACGTAAATATGCGTCGGCGCCATCAACGCATCGGCCAACGAACGGCCATCAAAATCCGCGTTCAAATCCGGCTGCGCACGCTCGATGATCTTGCGCACCAGCGAAAAACCGTTCGAATGGATGCCGCTGGACGCCAAACCCAGCACCACATCACCCGGGGCGATCGTGCTGCCGTCGATAATCTTGCTCTTTTCTACCGCGCCGACCGCAAAACCGGCCAGATCGTATTCACCGTCTGGGTACATGCCCGGCATTTCAGCCGTCTCGCCGCCGATCAGCGCGCAGCCGGACAGTTCGCAGCCATGCGCGATACCCTTCACGACCGTTGCCGCCGTAGCGACGTCCAGCTTGCCGCAAGCGAAATAATCGAGGAAGAACAGCGGCTCGGCGCCCTGCACCAGAATGTCGTTGACGCTCATCGCCACCAGATCCTGGCCGACGGTGTCGTGTTTGTTCAGTTGAAACGCGAGGCGCAGCTTGGTGCCGACACCGTCCGTGCCCGACACCAGCACCGGTTCCTTGTATTTCTTCGGCACTTCGAACAGCGCGCCAAACCCGCCGATGCCGCCCAGCACGCCGTCGCGCATCGTCTTTTTGGCAAAGGGCTTGATCGCGTCAACAAGGGCGTCGCCCGCGTCGATGTCCACGCCGGCGTCGCGATACGACAACCCTTGGGCGTCAGGGGCGGATTTCGGTTGATTCATGGGGAAGGGCAAGAAGGTCGGTAAAATGCGATTTTACCCGATGCCGACCAGAGTTGGCGCTTCAGCGCTTACTCTGGTCCCATACAGAGTTGCCGGCCGTCTGGCTGGAATTTGAATCATCCTGAATCTTCCGGTCGGGACGACACCTGGGAAACAACTTTGCAACAGAACTCCTCGATCCTGACGCCTGTGCAGCGCCGCGCCCTCATCTGGCTGGCGATCGCGCTGGTTGTCGGCATTCTGCTTTGGCTCCTGAGTCCGGTCCTCACACCGTTCCTGCTCGGTGCCATTCTCGCGTACATTCTGCAACCGGGCGTCGCGTGGATGGTGCGCCGCCGTGTGCCGCGCGGACTTGCCGCCTTGCTGATGATGCTGCTGTTTTCGTTGCTGATCACGCTGCTCGTGCTGCTGGTGCTGGCCGTCATCCAGAAAGAAGGTCCGCAACTGAAGCAGCAGGTGCCTGTGCTGTTTGCGCACGCGAGCGCCTGGCTGCAACCCAAGCTGGCCATGCTGGGCCTTGCCGACTCGCTCGATTTCGCCAGCATCCGCGATCTGGTGATGGGGCAGCTCGAGGGCAGCGCGCAACAGGTCGCCCAGTATGCATGGACCTCGATCCGCACCAGCGGCAACGTAATGATGACGGTGGTCGGCAACCTCGTGATGGTGCCGCTCGTGCTGTTTTATCTGCTGTACGACTGGAACCGCATGCTCGCGCGCATGCAGATCGTGGTGCCGCGCCGCTGGCTCGACAAGACGCTGCAACTTGCGCGCGACATGGACCAGATGCTGTCGCAGTACCTGCGCGGCCAGTTGCTCGTGATGGCGGTGCTCGCGGTCTATTATGCGATTGCGCTGACCATCGCCGGCTTCGAGATCGCGCTGCCGGTGGGTATTTTCACGGGCCTTGCCGTGTTCATCCCGTACATCGGTTTCGCAACCGGGCTCGCCCTGGCGCTGCTCGCGGCACTGCTACAGTTCGGCGACTGGTACGGCTTCGGCGCCGTCGCATTGATTTACGGCGTTGGCCAGATCGTGGAAAGCTTTTATCTCACGCCGCGCCTCGTCGGCGAACGGATCGGCCTGCACCCGCTCGCGGTTATCTTCGCGTTGCTCGCGTTTGGTCAGCTGTTCGGCTTTTTCGGCGTGTTGCTGGCGCTGCCGGTCAGCGCCATTCTGTCGGTAGCGATGCGCGAGTTGCGTCAGAGCTATCTGGCGAGCACGCTTTACAACAACTGAGTCATTGACTGCTCATTGACAGTTCTTTGACGTTTCAGGCCCGAAGTGCGGGCCATTTGCGGCCCAAGCCTCATTTTCGGCATTAACCTACTGTGCTTCGTCAACTGACGCTCGATCTCGGCACCCCGCCGCCATCGACATTCGACAATTTCTTCGCCGGCGCCAACGCCGAGCTGGTCACGCGGCTGCGCGAGCTCGACAACGCGCTCGCGGCCGGGCCGGTGGCCGATCGCACCTTCTACCTCTGGGGCGAAGCCGGCAGCGGCCGCACGCATCTGTTGCAGGCGCTGGTCCACGAAGCGCCGCCGGGCCATGCGCGTTTTGCCGGTCCGCAGAGCAGCCTTGCCGCCTTCACGTTCGACCCGCGCGTCGCGCTGTATGCGATCGACGATTGCGACGGCCTGTCCGCGGCGCAGCAGATTGCCGTGTTCAACCTGTTCAACGAAGTGCGCGCGCATCCGACCAGCGCGCTCGTCGCGGCGGGCAATGCGCCGCCGATCGGCATGACGGTGCGCGAAGATCTGCGCACGCGCCTCGGCTGGGGCCTCGTGTTTCACCTCGCGCCACTGCCGGACGAAGGCAAAGCCGCCGTGCTGAAACACGCCGCCCGTGAGCGCGGCCTCATGCTCGCCGACGACGTCCCCGCCTACCTGCTCACGCATTTCCGCCGCGACATGCCGAGCCTGATGGCGTTGCTCGACGCGCTCGACCGCTTCTCGCTCGAACAAAAACGCGCGGTCACACTGCCGCTTCTACGCACCATGCTGGCCTCGCCCGACGCCGATGATCGGCGCACGGCACCCGCCTCGTCCGCGTCATCTGCGTCCCCCGCCGCCGCTTCAAGTAAAATAGGCCCCCATGGCTAACCTCGCACTCTTCGACCTCGACCACACCCTCATTCCCACCGACAGCGACCACGAATGGGGCCGCTTCATGGTGAAACAAGGCATGGTCGACGCCGAAAATTTCGCTCGTGAAAACGACCGCTTTTTCGCCGACTACAAGGCCGGCAAGCTGGACATTCACGCTTATCTGATCGCCATGCTCACGCCGCTCGCGAAATACACGCGCGCCCAGCTTGCGGACCTTCACGCGCAGTACATGCACGAAGTGATCAAGCCGGCGATCTTTCCGGTCGCGCTGGAGCTGGTCAGGGAGCACCGTGAAGCCGGCGACCTGTGCTGCGTGGTCACCGCGACCAACGAATTCATCACCCGCCCGATCGCCCAGGCGTTCGGCGTGGATGCGCTGATCGCCTGCGAGGCGGAAACCGTCGACGGTCAGCCGCATTCGCCGTACACCGGCCGCCCCACCGGCACGCCGAGCTACAAAGAAGGCAAGATCGTCCGTACTGAGGCGTGGCTGGCATCGCTTGGCAAGACCTGGAGCGACTTCGAGCACAGCTATTTCTATAGCGACTCGCACAACGACATCCCGCTGCTCGACAAGGTCACCGATCCGATCGCGACCAATCCCGACGACACATTGCGCGCCCATGCGCAGGCCAAAGGCTGGCGCATCCTCGAACTCTTCCAACCCTCGTGATCAAAAAACTTATCCGCAAGCTATTCGGCCAGGACTCGGCGCCCGCTGACGACACCCCGCCCGCCGAAGCAGACGACACCGGCGAGGCACCGGCACGCAATGCGTCCAGCGCCAGCAAAGCGCGCCGTAAGCCGGCGCGCCCCGCCGCCCCAGCCGTGCGGGACCCCGACGTGCCGGTCATCATTCCGCACGACGTGCACGGTATCGATCAATCGCTGATCTCGAGAAACGCGATTCGCGTCACCGAGGGTCTACAGGAAGCCGGGCATCGCGCGTTTATCGTCGGCGGTGCGGTGCGCGATCTGCTGCTCGGCATTAAGCCGAAAGACTTCGACGTCGCAACCGACGCCACGCCCGAACAGGTGCAGAAGCTGTTCCGCCGCGCGCGCATTATCGGCCGCCGGTTCCAGATCGTGCACGTGCAGTTCGGCCAGGAAATCATCGAAACCTCGACGTTCCGCGCGCTGGTCGATCCGCCCGCGGCCGACGCAGCGCCGCCGCGCCGCCTCAAGCGCGACGAGCTCGACCGCCGCACGCATGCGGTGGACGCGAGCGGCCGCGTGCTGCGCGACAACGTCTGGGGCGAGCAGCATGAAGACGCCACGCGCCGCGACTTCACGATCAACGCGATGTACTACGATCCGGCCACGCAAACCGTGCTGGACTATCACAACGGCATGGCCGACATGCGTGCGCGTCTGTTGCGCATGATCGGCGACCCTGCGACCCGTTATCGCGAGGATCCGGTGCGCATGCTGCGCGTGGTGCGTTTTGCCGCCAAACTCGAGTTCGAGATCGAAGACACGACCCGCGCGCCGATCGCCAACATGGCCGATCTGATCAACAACGTGCCGGCCGCGCGTCTGTTCGACGAGATGCTCAAGCTGATGCTGTCGGGCCACGCGCTCGCGTGCTTGAAACGTCTGCGCCAGGAAGGCCTGCATCACGGTCTGCTGCCCCTGCTCGACGTGGTGCTGGAGCAGCCGATCGGCGAAAAATTCATTACGCTCGCGCTGACCAATACGGACGCCCGTGTGCGGGCCGGCAAGCCGGTTTCGCCAGGCTTCCTGTTCGCCACGCTGCTGTGGCACGACGTCCAGACGCGCTGGCAACAATTCGAAGCGAACGGGGAATATCCGGTGCCGGCCCTGCATCGCGCGATGGACGAAGTCCTCGACATGCAAACCGAGAAGCTCGCGATCCACAAGCGCTTTTCGTCGGATATGCGCGAGATCTGGGGCCTGCAGCTGCGCCTCGAGAAACGCTCGGGAAGAAGCGCGCTGAAGCTGCTGGAACACCAAAGATTTAGAGCGGGGTATGATTTCCTCCTGTTGCGCTGCGAATCGGGCGAACTCGAAGAGTCGGTCGGTGCGTGGTGGACGGAGTTCATCGAAGGAGACGTCGCTGCGCGTGAGACATTGCTCACGCAAGGCGGGAAGGACCGAAGCCCCAGAAAACGACGGCGGCGCAGCAGTGGCGCCAGAACCCGCAAACCGGGCGACGGAATGGAGGGCGGCACGCAAGCCGAACGCACAGCCAGCGATGCGGGTCATGACGGCCCGCACGAAGACTGACACAGCGTTGGCTGCAGCCGTCGAACGATAGTTGCAGGAAGTTATGCCATGACGGTTGCCTATCTCGGCCTCGGCGCGAATCTCGGGGACGCGCGCCAGACCCTGAAAGACGCGGTGGTGTGCCTGGCACAACAGCACACCATCTCCGTGCTCGCCAAGTCGAGCCTGTATCGCACTGCCCCGATTGACGCGGGCGGTGACGACTATTTCAACTGCGTCGTGAAGGTCGAAACGACGCTCCCCGTGCGGCATCTGCTCGCGCTGTGCCACAAGATCGAGCATCAGTTCGGCCGCGAGCGGCCGTTTCGCAACGCACCGCGCACGCTCGATCTGGACATCTTGCTCTACGGCGATCAATCGATCGACGAAGCCGATCTGATCGTGCCGCACCCGCGTTTGATCGAACGCGCCTTTGCACTCGTGCCGTTGGTCGAAATCGACGCCGCGCTGATCATCCCACAACACGGCCGTGCCGAGGCGTTGCTTGACGGCGTAAGCGATCAACGTATCGAAAAGGTCAAGGGGCCTTGCCAGTGTCCAATGCTCAATGCATTGAATGCCGGCGCCCCTGCTGCGGACAAGGGCCGTTGCGAATGAATTCGCCACCGCTCACGGTCACCGCGCCGCAACTGCGCCCGCCTTTCAGCTATCTCGCGATCGAAGGGCCGATCGGCGTCGGCAAGACGTCACTCGCACGGCGGCTCGCACAGCGCTGGTCGATGCAGGAACTGTTCGAGCGGCCGCAGGACAACCCCTTTCTCGAACGCTTTTATCGCGACACGACGCGCTATGCGCTGCCGACGCAATTGCACTTCGCTTTGCAGCGCGCGCAGCAGGTCCAGGAAGTGCTGGCCGCGAATGTGGCGGGCACACCGCTAATCACCGATTTCATGACGCAGAAGAACGACATCTTCGCGCGTCTGACGTTGCAGGAAGACGAGTGGCAACTTTATCGCGCACTCGCCGCACGACTCGACGTAAGTGGACCTGCGCCGGATTTCGTGGTCTACCTGCAAGCCAGTCCTGAAGTGCTGTTCGCACGTATCCAGAAGCGCGCCGTGCCCATGGAACTGCAGATCTCCGATGCCTATCTGCACGCGCTCTGCGACGCCTACAACGAGTTTTTCTATCACTACGACCGCGCACCCGTGCTGACGGTCAACGCTGAACATCTGAATCCGCTCGACTCGGACGCGGACCTTGCGCTACTCACCGAACGCATCGAAACCATGCGCGGCCGCAAGGAATTCTTTGTCAAAGGCACGTCGCTTTAAGCGGCGCGCCTACCTCTTTTCCCAACGGATTATTCCCCATGACCTATTTGCAGGAAGCGAGCCGGAACGCCATCACCGTGCCGAAACTGCAGGCGATGCGCGACGCCGGCGAAAGAATCGCCATGCTGACCTGTTACGACGCGAGCTTCGCCGCACTGCTGGATCGCGCGGGCGTCGACGTGCTGTTGATCGGCGACTCGCTCGGCAACGTGCTGCAAGGCCAGACGACCACGCTGCCGGTGACGCTCACCGAAATCGCGTATCACACGGCAAGCGTGGCGCGGGCGCGGCCCTCGGCGCTGGTGGTAGCCGACTTGCCGTTCGGCACGTACGGCACGCCGGAAGACGCCTTCAGGAGTTCGGTGGAACTCATGCGTGCCGGCGCGCAGATGGTGAAGCTCGAGGGGGGTGAGTGGCTCGCGGAGACGGTGCGCTTTCTGGTCGAGCGGTCGGTTCCGGTGTGCGCGCACGTCGGTCTGACGCCGCAATCGGTGCATGCGTTTGGCGGCTTCAAGGTGCAGGGCAAGACCGAAGCGGGCGCGAGCCAGTTGTTGCGCGACTCGCTCGCCGTGCAAAATGCGGGTGCTCAACTGATCGTCATGGAAGCGATCCCAACGCTGCTCGCGAGTGAAGCCACGAAGCAATTGCGAATTCCGACGATCGGCATCGGTGCAGGCGTGGACTGCTCGGGTCAGGTGCTGGTGCTGCACGACATGCTGGGCATTTTCCCCGGCAAGCGGCCGCGCTTCGTGAAGGATTTCATGCAGGGGCAGCCGAACATCCAGGCTGCCGTGGAAGCGTATGTGCGTGCGGTGAAGGACGGCTCGTTTCCGGGGCCGGAGCACACGTTCTGAACGCGCAATCTGATAGCGGATTGCGTTGTGCGGGCGCGGTTGGGCCTGTTTGTCCCGGTTTGTCCTCTTTGGGACCCGTCTGATATCGCTTGAGAATCTGGTCGTCTATCTTCGTCTACCTTGTTAACGCGGCTTAGCCGCTTGCCGAAGAGAGATGACCATGAGCCCCTTTTGCCTGATCGACGTCGCGGAAATCCGCAACCACGCCACCGCGCCGCATGACGTGCGCGAATCCACATGGCTCGCCCGCCTGTCCGGATGGATGATCCGCTTCGTGCCGGTTCGTCACAGTTGAGACAATGCGGGGGCACCCGACGCTCAAAGCCTGCAGCAAGTAGCCTCACAAAGCCTTAGCCCTGTACGTGCGCCTGTACCGCACCTCGCAGTGCGTTGCACACCAGAAGCGCTTCGGCATTCTGCACATCGCCCCGCGTCAGCACGCGTTCAGCCGCTTGAAGGCTCGTATCCTCTAGCAGCACGCCTCGCATGATCCCGGGCAGCACGCCCGATTTTAATGGCGGCGTCCACCACCGCCCGGCCAGTTTCACAAACACATTCGACCGGCCGCCTTCGGTCAACTCGCCGCGCTCATTGAAGAACAGCGTGTCGAAAGCACCCTTTGCTTCCGCTTCGCGCCAGCCGCGATCGTATTCGGCGCGGCGCGTGGTTTTGTGGCGCAGCAGCGGATCATTGGCGTTCGTCGCGGAGAACGCGTGGTCCGGCGCGAGCAGCACGCCGACCGTCGAGTCGGCCAGCGGCGTCAGCACGGCCGCAGTGATGTGTACGGTGCCGTTTTTGCTCAGCGCGAGGCGCATACGGTGCGGGGTTTGCGCTGGCAACGCTGCACATTTCCCTGCGATTTGCGCGCGAATTTCAATTTCGCCGTCGAGTTTGAAACCCAGCGTCGCGGCACTCGCCGAAAGGCGCGCGAGATGGCGCGACAGATGCCGCACGCCCTCTTCCCGCGTCGCAACCATCGTTTCGAAGAGCTCGAATCCCGGTTCGGCGCCGGTTAGAAAGCTGGCCTTCAGCTGGCACTCCGCATATTCATCGACGGCGACGCTGTCGAGCACGATTCCCGCGCCCACGCCCATCTTGCCTTTTAGCTCACCCGGCTGCGCGGTCGGGCTTAAGGTCAACGTGCGGATCGCGACGGACAGGCAAAAATCGCCGCAGGCGACGTTGCTTGCAGTGACTGAGGGCGTGGCGCCTAAAGATACTGCGGCGACAGTGGCAACGCCAGCGGCGTCAACAGCAGTGTTGGCACTGGAAGTGGCGGCGACTTCAGCAGCAACCGCAGGTGCATCGAGCCAACCGATCGCGCCAGTGTAGAGTCCACGCGGTGTGCTTTCGAGCTCGTCGATCAATTGCATCGTGCGATGCTTCGGCGCACCGGTGATCGATCCGCAAGGGAACAGCGCGCGCATGATCCCGGCGAAAGACGTGCCGGCGCGCAATGTCGAATGCACCGTTGACGTCATCTGCCAGACCGACGCATACGGCTCGACCGTAAACAGCGCCGGCACATTGACCGAACCCGTCTGCGCCACGCGCGACAGGTCGTTGCGCAGCAGGTCGACGATCATCACGTTTTCGGCGCGATTTTTCGGGTCGTTTGCGAGGAACTCGGCGGCATGGCGATCGGCAATGGGATCGGCTGAGCGCGGCGCCGTGCCTTTCATCGGCCGGGCGCGCAACATGGCGCCCTCTTTCTCGATGAACAACTCCGGCGAGCACGACAAGACCCACTTTTCGCCCGGCAACGCGATCAGCGCACCGTATGGCACCGGCTGACGGGCTCGCAGGCGCCGATAAAGTGCGGTCGGCGAGCCGAATACATCGAAATCAAGCCGATACGTGTAGTTCACCTGATAAGAATCGCCCGCGCGCAGGGCGGCATGGATCGCGTCGATCGCTTCATTGAATTGCTTGGGATCGACGCTCGCGCGCACGTTCGCCGTGCCCGCCACCGACGCCTCGGCTGCGCCGCCGTCGTGTTCCACAAGCCACGTATCGACGTCATCGCGCGACAGTTTCTCGCAACGTTCAAACAATAAAAAACGCAGCGTGGCATCGCCACGCTGCGTTTCTTTCAATGCCTGGTGAGTTTGGCCGCCGTCGAGAAGACCCCGGCCAAACTCGTAGTCGGCGAGCACAACGGCATGCAAACCACGCCGTGTATCCGCGGCCACGGTCTCGCACACGGTTTCAAGTTGCGCGGCGTCCGCGCAAACCCGTTCATGCACAAAACCGGTGTACAGACGACTCGAACGGCGCGCCGCCGTCGCGTCGCAATCGTCGAGCAACGCGAAAACTGCGTCGCGCTCATCTGCCGTCATGCTTGCCGCCAAATCAAACTGCCATTAATCGAAGAAGCTCTTCACCCGATCGAACCAGCTCTTGCTTTGCGGGCTATGCCGCGCGCCGCCTTCCACGAGTGCCTTCTCGAATTGCTGAAGCAACTCGCGCTGCGGTTCGGTGAGCTTGACCGGCGTTTCGACTTGCACATGCACGTACAGATCGCCGGCAATGCTCGAACGCAGCCCCTTGATACCCTTGCCACGCAGACGGAACGTCTTGCCCGACTGCGTGCCTTCCGGCACCGTGAAGCTTGCGCGGCCCGCGAGAGTCGGCACTTCGATTTCGCCGCCGAGTGCCGCCGTGGTGAACGGAATCGGCATCTGGCAATGCAGGTCGTCGCCGTCGCGCTCGAACACCGAGTGTTGCTTGATGTGAATCTCGACGTACAGATCGCCCGACGGACCGCCGTTGATACCCGGCTCACCGTTGCCGGCCGAGCGGATGCGCATGCCGTCGTCGATACCGGCCGGGATCTTCACTTCCAGCGTCTTGGTTTCCTTCACCTTGCCCGCGCCGTGGCAGTGGCCGCACGGGTCAGGGATATAGGTGCCGGTGCCGTGGCACTTCGGGCAGGTCTGCTGGATGCTGAAGAAGCCCTGCGACATCCGCACCGAACCCGAACCGCTACAGGTCGGGCAGGTTTCCGGCTTGGTGCCGGGCTTCGCGCCCGAACCGTGACAGATTTCGCACGACACCCAGCTCGGCACGCGAATCTGCGTGTCGTAGCCGTGTGCAGCCTGTTCCAGCGTGATTTCCATGCTGTAGCGCAGATCGGCGCCGCGATACACCTGCGGGCCGGCACGGCCTGCGCCGCCGCGGGCGGCACCGCCGGCCGCCTGGCCGAAAATGTCGCCAAAAATATCGCCGAACGCATCGGCAAAACCGCCGAAGCCTTGCGCACCGGCTCCACCCATGTTCGGATCGACGCCCGCGTGGCCGTACTGATCGTACGCAGCACGCTTTTGCGAGTCCGACAGCATTTCATAGGCTTCCTTCACCTCTTTGAAATGCCCTTCCGCATCCTTGTTGCCCGGATTGCGGTCAGGGTGGTGCTTCATCGCAAGCTTGCGATAAGCCTTCTTGATTTCGTCGTCGCTCGCGTTCTTTGCGACGCCCAGAACCTCGTAGTAATCCCGTTTCGCCATATCGGTTCAACGCCACTCGCGCAATGGGGCGCGGTGGCTCCTCTTGAATGCTGGAGTCTTGCGACTCGTCCGGCCGCTGTTCAAACCGTTTTCTACGCGGCTCAGACAACGCCCTCCATAAAACAAATGTGCCCGGAGAGCCCAAAAAGGCTCACCAGGCGCGATAACCGCTTTGCAGGTTCATGCACCCGGACGGGAGCAAACCGTTTTGCAGCCAGGCCGCACACAGTGCTGTGTGCGGCTTTACGGTCGAATTGCGACCTGGCTTTAGTCTTTCTTCACTTCCTTGAAGTCGGCGTCGACCACGTCGTCCTGCTGCTGGCTCGCGCCACCCGCTGCCGATGCGCCCGCACCTGCCGCGCCTGCTGCCGCAGCTTCGGCACCTTGCGCAGCCTGCATGTCGGCGTACATCTTCTCGCCCATCTTCTGCGAGGCGGTCGCCACCACTTCGATCTTGGCTTCGATCGCGGCCTTGTCGCTCGAATTGCTCTTCAGCGTTTCTTCGAGGTCCTTCAGCGCGGTTTCGATCGCTTCCTTCTCGCTGGCGTCCAGCTTGTCGCCGTATTCGGTGAGCGCCTTCTTCGTGCTGTGGACCAGCGCGTCGCCCTGGTTGCGGGCATCGGCCAGCTCACGCAGCTTGTGATCTTCTTCCGCGTTCGCTTCGGCGTCCTTCACCATCTTTTCGATTTCGGCTTCGGACAGACCCGAGTTCGCCTTGATCGTGATGCGGTTTTCCTTGCCGGTCGCCTTGTCTTTCGCGCCGACGTGCAGAATACCGTTCGCGTCGATGTCGAAGCTCACTTCGATCTGCGGCGTGCCGCGCGGTGCCGGCGGAATGCCTTCGAGGTTGAACTCGCCCAGCAGCTTGTTGCCCGCTGCCATTTCGCGTTCGCCCTGGAACACCTTGATCGTCACAGCGCCCTGATTGTCGTCAGCCGTCGAGTAGACCTGTGCGTGCTTGGTCGGGATCGTGGTGTTCTTGT
This sequence comes from Burkholderia sp. GAS332, assembly GCA_900142905.1. Classification (NCBI taxonomy): domain Bacteria; kingdom Pseudomonadati; phylum Pseudomonadota; class Betaproteobacteria; order Burkholderiales; family Burkholderiaceae; genus Burkholderia; species Burkholderia sp. GAS332. The sequence continues at coordinate 4,429,844 of FSRV01000001.1, forward strand.
TGATCATCTTCGTCATCACGCCGCCGAGCGTTTCGATACCGAGCGACAGCGGGGTCACGTCGAGCAGCAGAACGTCCGTGCGGTCGCCCGACAGCACCTGGCCTTGAATCGCGGCGCCAACGGCCACGGCTTCGTCCGGGTTCACGTCACGGCGCGGCTCCTTGCCGAAGAATTCCTTAACCTTGTCCTGCACCTTCGGCATACGGGTCATACCGCCGACCAGAATCACGTCGTCGATTTCGCCGACCTTCACGCCTGCGTCCTTGATCGCCGTGCGGCACGGTTCGATGGTGCGCTCGATCAGCTCTTCAACCAGCGCTTCCAGCTTGGCGCGCGTAATTTTCAGGTTCAAGTGCTTCGGACCCGACGCGTCGGCCGTGATGTACGGCAGGTTGATTTCGGTTTGCTGGCTCGACGACAGTTCGATCTTCGCCTTTTCAGCCGATTCCTTCAGGCGTTGCAGCGCGAGCACGTCTTTCGACAGGTCGACGCCCTGTTCCTTCTTGAACTCGCCGATGATGTAATCGATGATGCGCTGGTCGAAGTCTTCACCGCCAAGGAACGTATCGCCGTTCGTGGACAGCACTTCGAACTGCATTTCGCCGTCCACATCCGCGATTTCGATGATCGAGACGTCGAACGTGCCGCCGCCCAGGTCATACACCGCGATCTTGCGGTCGCCCTTTTCGGCTTTGTCCAGACCGAATGCCAGAGCGGCTGCGGTCGGCTCATTGATGATCCGCTTCACTTCCAGACCGGCGATGCGGCCTGCGTCTTTGGTTGCCTGACGCTGGCTGTCGTTGAAGTACGCGGGAACCGTGATCACGGCTTCCGTGACCGGCTCGCCGAGGTAGTCTTCAGCGGTCTTCTTCATCTTGCGCAGGGTTTCCGCCGAGATTTGCGGCGGCGCCAGCTTCTGGTCGCGCACTTCGATCCATGCGTCGCCGTTGTCGGCCTTCATGATCTTGTACGGCATCAGACCGATGTCTTTCTGCACTTCCTTTTCTTCGAAACGGCGGCCGATCAGACGCTTGACGGCGTACAGCGTGTTCTTCGGGTTCGTAACCGACTGACGCTTAGCCGGCGCGCCGACGAGAATTTCGCCGTCTTCCATGTACGCGATGATCGACGGCGTGGTGCGCGCGCCTTCCGAGTTCTCGATCACTTTGACCGAATTGCCTTCCATGATCGCCACGCACGAGTTGGTCGTGCCGAGGTCGATGCCGATGATTTTGCCCATTTTTACTAATCTCCTGACTTTGATCGCTGCGGGAATCGCCTTTTTTGCCCAGTTGGCGGTAAGGCGATCCGCTCTCAATTCCTACCTGCACTCAACATAAGTGCGTCCGCATCGTTTTCAAGACCTCTTTTACGATGCGGTCTTTAATTTTTTTCAATCGGCCGAACTTTTGCCGCTTTTTTCACCAAAGGTCGCGCTGCCGGCCGCATTGGCCACCCGGATCTTGTCCCACGCGGCCGCGTCCGCCGCATCGAACTGCCCGAGGCCGTGCCGGCCGGTTGCGCGGCCGAGCCGCTGGCCACGGTAAAAGAAGAACCAGGTGGGCACGCCGTGAAGCATGAAACGCCGACCTGGTTCGCGATGCTCGTAGACGTTGCTGTGAAACCACCTGACGGCGAACGCCGTGGCATCAACGGGAATGTTGGCCATGACGGTACCTGTCAGGCGGAACAGACGGCTGACAAACGACTGACAAACGACTTGCGACGCAGCCTTTTATGCTTACTTCGGCGCCGCGACGGTGACGAGAGCCGGACGCAGCACGCGATCGGCGATCACGAAGCCTTTTTGCAGCACAGCAACAACGGTGTTCGGCTCCTGCTCGGCCGGTACCATCGAAATAGCCTGGTGACGGTGCGGGTCGAACTTCTCGCCAACCGGGTTCAGGGCGACGACGCGGCCCTTCTCCAACGCGCCGGAGAGTTGGCGCAGCGTGAGTTCGACACCTTCACGAACCTTCTGCAGGTCGTCGGACGAGTGGGCAACCGCTGCTTCGAGGCTGTCGACCACCGGCAGCAAATGTTCAGCAAAGCTTTCGATCGCGAACTTGTGGGCCTTGGCGACGTCTTCCTGGGCGCGGCGGCGCACGTTCTCAGTCTCAGCCTTCGCCCGCAGGAAGCTCTCCTGCAGCTCGACAATTTTCGCCTCAGCTTCGGCCAAGGCGGCGTCCGCGCCGACTGTCGGCGCTTCAGGCGCCGCGTTTGCAGCCACATCCTGCTGGGATGCTGCGGCCTCCGCGGCCTGGCGCGCGGTTTCGTCGGCGGGCGTGGGATTCTGGCTCGTCGGGTTTTCTTGCGTGTTTTCCATGTCGCTGAAAGTCGATAAAAAGTTAAAGCTAACGGTGGCGGCAACGCGTCAAAGCTAGCTCAATTTGTGCGTTGCAAAATTGCCACAGACAACTTGGTGCACAGCTTGATGCGTTAACGCGTATCGGAACGGCAGATGGGGCCGGAAAGGCCCATTTCAAGCGCCTCTCCCGGAACTTTTCGCACCACGGACGTGCGGCGGAAATGCCCGGTTACAACCATTATTACGTCGCAATCAGATGGAGATTGAGTGCGCTAACCAAGTGGCCTATGCTCCAATAAAGCATCGGAAAAGACACGTTAACCCTAATCTGACGTGCACCTTACCGATTTCTTGCAATTACACCCTATTTGCCTGTTTCCGTCCTGAATCTTCCCAAGGGGAGTACCGTGAAACTGACCTTTGCAATATCGGTGGTCGCATTGGTACTGATCGCGGGTACCACGACCATCTGCATGTCCGGGGCCGTCAACGATCACACCACCGAGTACGGCGGTGTGCACGCGGCGATGGAACAATTGTTCAATCCCCACCTGCAAGTTTGTCGATAGTGCGCCGGTCGCGCTTGGTCGGCCTGCCGTGTAAAGCGGCGGCCGGTTCGCGGTATGTCTTGCGCCGCTCCTGCTCGACCTGGCGTTTCGCCTTGCTCTCTTCGGTTTCCGCATAAAGCGTCTGCGCGACGCTGGCTGGGCCACGCACGTCGCACACGCCCAGCACTTCCACCTGCCACACAATCCGTTCGATCTCGATCTCGACCCGATCGCCGACCCGCACATCTTTGGCCGGCTTGATGCTGGCGCCGCCGATGCGCACATGCCCTTTGTCGACGGCGTCCGCCGCCAGCGAGCGGGTCTTGAAGAAGCGCGCCGCCCAAAGCCATTTGTCGATGCGCAGCTTCGCGCCCGGTTCGGTTGAAATCCTGTAATTCATGAGCCTGCTTAAGCTCCGGTCGTGTGCGGCACCGGCGCAGCTTGCACGGGCCAGCCCTGCAGATTCTGCGCGACGATCTCGCCTAGCGCGGCGATCCACGGCTGCGAGGCGTTCACGCAGGGAATCCGATGGAACTCCTTGCCGCCCGCCTGCAGGAACTCGTCGCGTACTTCCATGCCGATTTCTTCAATCGTTTCAAGGCAATCGGCGGTAAAGCCCGGACAGAACACGTCGGCACGCCGCACGCCCGCCGAGCCCAATTCCTTCAGCGTGGGGGCGGTGTACGGCTGCAGCCATTCGGCCTTGCCGAACCGCGACTGAAATGTGATGCGGCATTCCACCTGCGTCAATCCCAGCGCCTGCATCAAAAGCGCGCCGGTCTGCTGGCATTGCTCGTGGTACGGATCGCCGAGATCCATCGTGCGCCTGGGCACGCCGTGAAAGCTCAGCACCAGCTTGTCGCCCGCCGCGAAGTCCGGCCGGCCGTGCTGATGCCAGTAATGATGCACCTGAGCGGCGAGCGCGGCGATATACGCCGGATGATCGGCGTACTGGCGCACCGTGCGGACTTCCGGCTGATTGCGCATGCGCTTGAGAGCTGAAAAGGCGTCGTCGAAAGCCGTGGCCGTGGTCGACGAAGAGTATTGCGGATACATGGGCATCAGCAGCACGCGCTCGGCCCCCGCCAGCTTGAGCTGGTTCAGCATGGCCGGGATCCCCGGCGTGCCATAGCGCATGGCGTAGTCGACCAGCACCGTGTAGTCGTTCAATTGCAGCAGATGGCGCAACCCCTCTACCTGTTTCTCCGTGAAGACACGCAACGGCGAGCCTTCCGGCATCCACACGGCCGCGTACTTCTTCGCTGACGTACGGCTCCTGAACGGCAAAATCAGCACCCGCAGGATCACCTGCCAGAGCAGCGCCGGAATTTCGACCACGCGAGGATCGGACAGAAACTGCGCGAGATAGCGACGGACCGCACGCGGCGTCGGCGCGTCGGGCGTGCCAAGATTGATCAGCAACACGGCGACACGGTGTGACGTGGCGTTCTGTGATGGCCGCTCGAGGTCGAAGCGCATAGGCAGCAGAGGTCACCGCTTTAGGCGGGGAGTCGGTTCAGGTGGGATTCATTATAGCGGCGCGGTCCATGACAAGGTCCGCCAGGGCCCCCTGGCCATTCGGCCAATTGGCAAGGCGCGCGCCGTCCCGCATCATTTGCAGCATGCGGTGCCGTAGCCTGCAGACGCCGGGAATTACTGCTGGCTGAGCGTGATGGAAAGCAGCCGCGCGGTGATATCGACAATCGGAATCACGCGGTTGTAGGCCATGCGGGTCGGCCCGATCACGCCGAGCGTGCCGACGATCTTGCCATTCACCTCATAAGGCGCGGTCACCACGCTCATTTCTTCGATAGGCACGAGATTCGACTCGCCGCCGATGAAAATCTGCACGCCCGCGGCGTGACTCGACACGTCGAGCAACTGAAGGAGACTGGTCTTTTGGTCGAACACATCGAACAGCTTGCGCAAGCGCGCCATATCCGACGACAGGTCGGCGACTTCGAGCAGGTTGCGCTCGCCGGAAATCAACACGTGTTCGCCGGTGTCGGTTTCATCCGTGCTGGCCGTGACCGCGGCGTGCATCAGCGTGGTCATGTCGCCGCGCAGCTCGTCGATTTCTTCGCGCAGGCGGCGGCGCACGTCGTCGAACGAGAGGCCCGCGAAGTGCGCGTTGATGTAATTGGAGGCTTCCACCAGCTGCGACGGCGAAAAGTCACGCTGGGTCGCCATGATGCGGTTCTGCACGTCGCCTTCGGGCGTCACGATGATCAGCAGGATGCGTTTGTCCGACAGGCGCATGAACTCGATCTGCTTGAACACGTGGCTGCGCCGTGGCGTGAGCACCACGCCGGCGAACTGCGACAGATTGGACAGCACGCTGGCCGCCGCGGCGACGATTTTCTGCGGTTCGCCCGCCTGCAGCGTAGTCTTGACTGCGCGCATCACCGCTTCTTCGTCTGCCGCGGATTCCACCGTCAGCATGGTATCGACGAACAGCCGGTAGCCACGCGGCGTCGGGATGCGACCCGCGGAAGTATGCGGACTGATCACGAGCCCCAGGTCCTCGAGATCGGACATCACGTTGCGGATCGTCGCCGGACTCAGCTCGAGGCCGGAATAGCGTGACAACGTGCGCGAGCCGACCGGCTGACCTTCGGCGATATAGCGCTCGATCAGCGTTTTGAGGAGGGTTTGTGCGCGGGGATCTAGCATGACGGAAAATTTTAGCTCAATGACGCGACTACAGCGAGCGCTAACGGCGCCAACCCCTGACTATCTCGCGCCGCCGGTCTACAACCGGCGCGCATGTCATCAAGGCTTCACCATTCTAACGATAATCGCCCCATGTGCTGGCAGCCCGCTTGCGCAGGCCCGCTACCGGGTCTGTCTGCGGTTCTTTTCAGCCCCTACCTATGGTGTAATGCCGGCATGCAAGTGACCAGCCAGTTCAAGACCGTCGCGCTCGTCGGGCGCAACAATACGCCGGGCATCGGCGAGCCGCTGACCGCGCTCGCCTCGTGCATTGCCAGACGCGGCTTCGAGGTCGTGTTCGAAGCCGACACGGCTGCCGAAATCGGCGTCACCGACTATCCGGCGCTGCGTCCCGCCGAGATCGGCGCGCGTGCCGACGTTGCCGTGGTGCTGGGCGGCGACGGCACAATGCTAGGCATTGGCCGCCAGCTTGCGCCCTATCGCACGCCGTTGATCGGCATCAACCACGGGCGGCTCGGCTTCATTACCGACATTCCGATCTCCGACATGCGCGAGATCGTGCCGCAAATGCTTGCCGGCAAATTCGAGCGGGAAGAACGCATGCTGCTCGAAGCGCGCATCATGCGCGGTGGCACCCCGATCTATCACGCGCTGGCCTTCAACGACGTGGTGGTCAACCGTAGCGGTTTCTCGGGGATGGCGGAACTGCATGTTTCGGTGGACGGGCGCTTCATGTACAACCAGCGCTCGGACGGACTGATCGTCGCCACGCCCACGGGTTCGACCGCCTACGCGCTGTCTTCGCAGGGGCCGATTCTGCATCCGCAATTACAAGGCATCGTGCTGGTGCCGATCGCGCCGCATGCGCTGTCGAACCGGCCCATCGTGCTGCCGGACGACTCCAAGGTGAGCATCCAGATCGTCTCGGGCCGCGAAGTGAACGTCAATTTCGACATGCAGTCGTTCACCTCGCTGGAATTGGGCGACACGATCGAAGTGCGCCGCTCGCGTCATACGGTGCCGATGCTGCACCCGGTCGGCTACAGCCACTTCGCTACGCTGCGCAAGAAGCTGCACTGGAACGAGTACCCGTCGCACGAAGAAGATACCAAGCCCTGAGCGGCCGGAACGCCGGACCGGAACACCGGAAACGCCAGCCGCCGGAAGGCGGCCCCCCCGGAATGCCGGCCCCCGGAATGCCGGCCCCCGGAACGCCGGCCGCCGGAACGCGAACGCCGCCGCTGCCGAACCCTGACTATCAAGCTCATCAGACGACCTCCATGCTTCGCCACCTCTCGATACGCGACTTCGTCATCGTCGCCGCGCTCGATCTCGAATTCGACAGCGGCTTTACCGTTTTCTCAGGCGAAACAGGCGCCGGCAAGTCGATCCTGATCGACGCCCTGGCCCTCGCGCTCGGCGCCCGCGCCGATGCGAACGTGGTGCGCACCGGCGAAAGCCGTGCCGACATCACCGCGGAGTTCGAGGCGCATGCGCAAGTCGAGCAATGGCTCGACGACCAGGCGCTCGGCACGACAGCCGGCGACGGCCATCACGGCAGCACCGTCATGCTGCGTCGCGTGGTGGATGCGAACGGCCGCTCGCGGGCGTTCATCAACGGCACGGCGGCGACGCTCACGCAGTTGCGCGAAGTCGGCGAGATGCTGGTGGACATTCACGGGCAGCACGCGCACCAGTTGCTGATGCGTCCGGACGCGCAACGCGAACTGTTCGACACCCATGCCGGCCTCACGGAAACCGCGGCAACCGTCTCCCGTGCATGGCGGTCGTGGCGCGACAAGGTGCAGGCCGTCGAGCATGCGCAATCGCGCGACCGCGAATTGCAACTGGAGCGCGAGCGCCTCGCCTGGCAGCTCACGGAACTGGACAAACTTTCGCCGCAACCGGGCGAATGGGAGGAGGTCAACACCGAGCACCGGCGCCTGTCGCATTCGGCCAATCTGATCGACGGCGTTCAAGGGGTGCTCGGCGCGCTGTCCGAATCGGACGAGGCGATGATCACGCATCTCGCCTCGATCGTGTCGAAGATGCGCGACCTCGCTGAGATCGACCCGGCACTGAACGACGTGCTGGCAGCGCTGGAGCCGGCCGAGATCCAGTTGCAGGAAGCGGCCTATTCGCTCAGCCACTACGCGCAGAAGCTCGACCTCGATCCCGACCGGCTCGCCCAGGTCGAAAAGCGTCTCGACGCGCTGCACTCGGCCGCGCGCAAATTCCGCCTGCAACCGGAAACGCTGCCGGAAGAACACGAAGCGCGCCGCGCGCAACTTGCCGCGCTCGACGCCGCAGCCGATCTCGACAGCCTGCACGCAGCCGTTGCCCAAGCCAAAGAAGCCTTCCTCACCGAAGCTAAAAAACTGTCGAAGGCGCGCGCCAAGGCCGGCAAGGCGTTGGGCGCCGCCGTGACCACCGGCATGCAGGAACTGTCGATGAAAGGCGGCAGCTTTGAAGTGGCGCTGGTCCCGCTGCCGGAAGGCGGCGCGCACGGGCTCGAACAGGTCGAATTCCGCGTCGCCGGCCATGCCGGTGTGCCGCTGCGGCCGCTCGCGAAGGTCGCCTCAGGTGGCGAACTGGCGCGGATCAGTCTCGCCTTGGCCGTCATCGCGAGCGCCGCGAGCCCGATACCCACCCTGATCTTCGACGAAGTGGACACGGGGATCGGCGGCGGCGTCGCCGAAGTGGTTGGACGGCTGCTGCATCAACTGGGACAGGCGCGCCAGGTGCTGTGCGTCACACACTTGCCGCAGGTCGCCGCCCGCGGCGACCATCATTTCCAGGTGGCGAAGGCGGGCAACGGCAAGGGCGGCACGGTCAGCAGCGTGACCTCGCTGGACCGCGCGAGCCGCGTCGAAGAAGTTGCGCGGATGCTCGGGGGACTGGAGATCACCGCGACTACGCGCAAGCATGCGAAGGAAATGCTGGCGGCTTAGGAACTCGGGCTGGCAATCATCGCGGCCATCGGCGAACGCGAGGTGCGCGACGCACCTCGCGCTTTTCAACCTTCGCCAAACACCCGCTCCCAAAGCCGCAGCACGGCTTCGCGCTGAGCCACCACCAGCGCCGGATCGACCCGCGCCTTCTCCATCCCGTCCAGCCGCAGCTTGTGCTGCAACTTCCGGTAGATCCGATAAGCCGCGCCGACTGTCTCCGCTTCCGCCTCGCTCATCAAGCCAAAGCGCGACACTTCACGCAGCAGCGCAATGTTGCCGGTATTGCGGATCAGTTCAGGATCGCTCGCCGCGTGCAACAACACCCAGTACTGGACAGTGAATTCGATATCGACCATGCCGCCGCGATCGTGCTTCAGGTCGAACAGCGCCGTATGGTTTGGATGCCCGGCCTCGACGCGCTCGCGCATCTCGACGATTTCCTTCGCGAGCGGCGCGGCTTCGCGCGGCGTGGTCAGCACCTGTTCGCGGATCTGCTCGAATTTCGCGCCGATTTCGGCGTCGCCCGCGCAGTAGCGCGCGCGGCTCAAGGCCTGATGCTCCCACACCCACGCTGTATTCGCGGCGTCGCCTTCGCGCAGTTGATAACGGCGGAACGCGTCCAGATCGGTGACGAGCAGGCCCGACTCGCCGTTCGGCCGCAGCCGCAAGTCGACATCGAACAAGGTGCCCGCGCCGGTCGCCGTCGTCAGCCAGGTGATAAGGCGGCGGGTGTAGGTCGCATAGACGTCGGCGGCGGCATCGTCCGGATCGTCGTAGAGGAAGATCACGTCGAGGTCGGACGCATAACCGAGCTCCTTGCCGCCCAGCTTGCCATATGCGATCACCGCAAACTTCGGCACCTCGCGGTGGCGTTTGGCCAGCTGCTTCCAGACCGCTTCGAGCGTCACGTCGAGCACGGCGTCGGCGAGCTCGGACAGGCGGTCGCTCACATGTTCGACACTCAGCCGGCCGGCCAGATCGATCAGCAGGATGCGAAACACCTCGGCCTGATGCGCGTGGCGCAGCAGGTCCATCTGTTGCTCGATGCCATCCGCCGCGGCCAGACGCAAGCGCAGCGTGCGCTTGAATTCAGGCCAGTCGAACGGACTGTCCATCGCCTCGTCATCGAGGAGTTCGTCGAGCAATTGCGGGTGGCGAATCAGATAGCCGGCGGCCCAGCGCGAACCACCCAGCACCGAGAGCACCCGATGCAGCGCCTGCGGATATTCCGTCAGCAGCGCGAGGTACGCGCCGCGCCGGCTCACGGCTTCCAGCAGGTCGAAGAAACGCGCCACCGTATCGCCGCGCCGTTCGGGTGGCTCCAACGTCCGCGCGGCTTCCAGCGCACGCTGGGCGACGATATCGAACCGTTGGCGGCTCCGCTCGGCGAGCCCCGCGTAACGCGACGACTGCCACACCGCGCGCAAGCGTGCGAGCAGCTCGCCAGGCTCGGGCACGCCCAGTTCGATCAGGCGCGCGCGAAGTGCGTCGTCAGCACTGTCGTCGGCGAGGGCGCTGCTCCAGACCCATGCCGCCGCGCCGTCTTCCGGTGCGCCGCAGCCGTCGCGGCCGCTCACCTTGTCGGCAAAAATCTGGTCGAACTGCTGCTCGACGAACTCGCGGTGCACGTCGAGCTTGAACATCAGCGCGGCATAGTCGTCGCAGCCCATGGCGCGCGCGAGCGCCACGCGCTCCTCCGGATCCACCGGCATCGCATGGGTTTGCGCGTCGTTGCGGTATTGCAGACGGTGTTCGAGCTCGCGCAGGAAGCGGTACGCCTGCGAAAGCTTCACGCAGACCGAGGTATCGATCAGCCCATGCGTCGCCGCGTGCCGCAAAACGGCGAGCGTCGGCCGCACCCGGAAGCCGGCATCCTGGCCGCCCCGGATCAGCTGAAAAACCTGCGCGCTGAATTCGATTTCGCGGATGCCGCCGCGGCCCAGCTTGATGTCGTCGGCCTTGTCGGGCCGCATCGAGGCGCGCCGCTGCGCTTCCTGGCGAATCTGCAAATGCAGCGCGCGAATCGCGCTGATCACGCCGAAGTCGAGATAACGCCGATAGACGAACGGCGTGACGATCGCGTCGAGCTGCTTCTGCAGCCGCTCTGCCGCCTCGCTCGTGCCTTCGGACACGAGCCGGCCCTTGATCCATGCATAGCGCTCCCACTCGCGGCCCTGCACGTAGAAATACTCTTCGAGCATGCCGAGGCTGCACACGAGCGGCCCCGAGTCGCCGTTCGGCCGCAAGCGCATATCGACCCGGAACACGTAACCGTCGGCGGTCACCTCGGCCAATGCGCCGATCAGGCGCTTACCCAGACGCGTAAAAAAGTCTTGCGTCGCGATCGGCGAACGCTGACCGCCCGCGGTCTCGCCGTCCTCTTCATAGACGAAGATCAGGTCGATATCCGACGACACATTCAGCTCGCGGCCACCCAGCTTGCCCATCCCGACCACGCCGAGCGCGAGCCGCTCGCCCTGCGGTCCGCGCGGTTCGCCGTAGAGAATTTCGAGCTCGGCGGACACGACCGCGAGTGCACGCTGGATCGTCGTCTCCGCGAGATCGGTCATCGCGCCGGTGACTTCGGCGACATCCGCCTCGCCCGCCAGATCACGCTCCATCACGGCGCAAAATACCTCGGTGCGCAATTGGCGCAAGGCCCGTTTGAGTGCATCCTCGCTCAATGGGCCACCGCCCGCGCCGGCTGCCTCGGCACACAGCACGTCAAAGCGCGCGTCGATCCGTTCGCGTGTGAGGGGGGCGGACGCGAGCGCCGCCACCTGCGCCACGATTTGCGGACGAGCCGCCGCGGCGCGCGCCGCGTAATGTGAATAGCTGGAACTCAGGAGTGTGGCGTCAGTCATCAAGGGTCTGGCTCGCTCGTTGCTTGATCAGCGTGGTTCAGTTCGCTGCAGCACACGGGTCCAAGCGCGGTCCGGCGGCCTCGCGCAGGTCGCGAGACGGCATGGAGAAAGGGTTTGCCGGAAGTTCGCCGACGCTTTCCCGTGTGTTACATTTCGTCGTTAATTCGCAAAACTACCATACGCCCACCCGCCGCAGCATGTCCGAGCGAAACGAATCCGCCGACCCGCACGAAACCAGGCAGGTCCGGCCCGCGAGCGGAAGCGCCCATGTGGTGCTGCATCGGACGTCCCACGTGGTGCTGGCGCTCGCACTCGCCTTCTACTTCATCGCGGCGGGTCTGTTTCTCGGCTTGCGTTACGTGTTGCTGCCGCGCGTCGACGCGTTCCGGCCACGCATCGAAGCCATAGTCTCCGAGAAGCTGCACACGCAGTTCACCATCGGCAAGCTGGCGCCACATTGGAGCGGCTTCCAGCCGGGCCTCGACGTCACCGATATCGTCATCCGCGACCCGGAAGGCAAAGCGGCGCTGACCATTCCGCACGCCACCGCCGCGCTCTCGTGGAAGTCGCTCTGGCAGTTCCATCCCGCGCTTTCCAGCCTGATCGTCGATCAGCCCGACGTGCTGGTGTCACGCAGCAGCGACGGCGTCATTTCGGTGGCGGGCGTGCCGGTGCCGACCCGGCACAGCGGGAACGACACCTTGTCCACGTGGCTGTTGCGGCAACAGGCGATCGTGGTGCGCGGCGGCGTGCTGCGCTGGCGCGATGCGCAGCATAACGCGCCGGAGCTTGCCCTGCGCGACATCCGGATCGCGATTCTCAACGACGGCTACGATCACCAGCTCGCGTTGCAAGCGCCCGCCGACGGCCATGTCCTGCACGGGCCGATCGACTTCCGTACCCATTTCAAACACGCCCGCCTCTCCGCGATCGGCAAGCCGGTCAACTGGGCCGGCCAGGTCTATATGTCGACCGGTCCGGTCGATCTGCCGACCCTCGCGGGCTATATCAATTTCCCGATCGAGATGTTCGCCGGCCGCATCGACAATGCGATCTGGGCCGACTTCGCCGATGGTCGTATGACGTCCGCAAGCGGCCAACTGGCCGGTACGGATGTCGCCATGCGGGTGCGCCCGACCCAACCCAAGCTGGTCGTGCCGATCGCCAATTTCTCGTGGCGCGTCGAGGCCGCCCCTGGCGACTACACGCTGCAACTGAACGACTTGCACGCCGAGCTCGGCCAGCCCCCGCTCTACGACGGCACGCCGCTCACCCGCACCCTTGCGCTATCCACGCTGAACGGCCGCTTCCGGACGGCCTCGCTGCAGCATGGACAGCTCGTCAGCGTCAGCGGCGACCGTGTCGACCTGGGCATCCTCGCCGAATTCAGCCGCGCGCTGCCGTTTCCGCGGCCCTTGCTGAACAATCTGGTGCGCTTCAATCCGCGCGGCATGGTGGCGAACTATGTGATCGAAATGGAACGCGGCAAACCCGAATCCGGCGAAGCGGGCAGCGACCACCGGCCGAGCGGCGCCGAGCCGATCGAGCGTTATCGTTTCAAGGGTGACCTGCAAGGCATCAGCTTCGCCGCGCAGGAACCGCCACCGGGGCTCACCCCGCTGAATCACCCGCGTGCGGGCATTCCCGGCATCGAAAACCTGTGGGGCAGTGTCGACGCCGACGAAAACCACGGCACCGCCACGCTCAACACATCGAATGTCGCCATTACGCTGCCGGGCGTGTTCGACGATCCCCGCCTGAAACTCGACCGCCTGCATGGCCGGGCAGACTGGACCATCTCGCCGAAGGCGCCGGGCGAGAATCACCGTGCCTTCACCGTTAAACTGGCCGACTTCGGCATCTCGAACGCGGACGCGAACGCCACCGCCACCGCCAATTACAGCAACCCAGGCCATGGGCGCGGCTCGCTCGACCTCAAAGCCGACTTCCAGCGCGCGCAGGTCACGCGCATCGTCCGCTATCTGCCGACCAGCATCAGCGAAAAGCTGCGCACCTACCTGGGCCACGGGCTGCAAGCCGGCGTATCGCACGGCGCGACGATCGAAATACACGGCGACCTGACCAAATTCCCTTACTCCCGCGCTCCGGAGGCCGGGATCTTCCATATCGTCGCGCCGTTCAAGGGCGGCAAGTTCGACCCTTCGCCGTACCCACCGCGCAAGATGAAGAACGGCACACCGAACGTGTGGCCGCCGCTGGACGCCATTGACGGCGTGTTCGAGCTCAAGGAAAACGTGCTGCGCTTCGATGTCGACCGCGCCCGTTACAAGCAGGTCGCTTTAAACAAGGTGAACGGCAGGATCGACGATCTCGGCACCAAGGCGTCCGACCTCATCATCACGGGCAACGCCCGCGGGCCCCTTGCCGACATGCTCGACTACGTCGACCAGAGCTCGCTCGGCATCATGGCCAAACATGCGACCGCGAAAGTGCGCGCCGAAGGGCCCGCCGCGCTGGCGCTCAAACTGACCGTGCCGCGCACGCCGAAGCCGCATATCGGCGTGGAAGGCGCGGTGGGCTTCCAGAACAATCGTTTGACGGTCGATAACGTGCCGCCTTTGTCGCAACTGAACGGCAAGGTCCGCTTTACCGAGCATACGGCGCAGGTCGACCGGCTCTCGGGTCAGTTTCTCGGCGGCGACGTGCACGCGAATGGCGGCCTGAAGCAGGACGGCACGTATGCACTCAACCTTGGCGGCCATATCGCAGTGGACGCCGCGCGCGGCCTGAATCTGCATGGCCCGGCCGCCGAGGTGCTGACGCGCATGAGCGGCAGCGCGCCTTACGCGCTCAACGTGCGCGGCGCCAAGGGGCGCTTGCCGGAGGTCACGGCGAACTCCGATCTGACCGGCCTCGCGCTCGACTTTCCCGCGCCGTTCAACAAACCGGTCGGCACGCCGATGCCGCTGCGCTTCGCGGTCAGCCCCTCCAGCGACGCGAGCGAAGCCGGTCTGGAACGCGCCGACCTCACCTTCGGCCCGATTGCCGCCACCTATGTGCTGCGCTACCAGCCGAAAACGCCGCCGACGGTTATGCGCGGCGCGATCGGCGTCAACAAGCCTGCCGACTTGCCGTCCGATGGCGTGATCGCCGCCGTCGACGTCGAAGCGTTCGACGCCGACGCCTGGCGCGCGCTCGTCACGCAGATGCGCAACAAGGAAGCGCCATCGCCTGCGCCCGCCGCGCCGGTGACGCCGAATCCGACGCTCGCGCAATTCCTGCCGAACCGCTTCGCGCTGCACATCGGTACGCTGACGCTGCTCAAGCGGCACTGGGACAGCGTGATCGTCGGCGCATCGCATGCGGACGGCAAATGGCAGGCCAACATCGCGTCGAACCAGGTGTCGGGCCACGTTTCGTGGTTGCCGGGCGCCAACAAGGAATCGCCGGGCACGCTGCAGGCGCGCTTTGCCCGCGTGGTGATTCCGTCGGCCGCCGACAAGGACCTGCTCGGCCAGGCCATTTCCGCGCCGGCGCAGAACATGCCGTCGATCGATCTGGTGGTCGATGAGTTGATCGTGCGCGATCGCAACATAGGCCGGCTCGAAGTCGACGCGCACAACTTCGAAGAAGACGGTGTGCCGGTCTGGCAACTCGACAAGCTGGACATCACCAACCCCGCCGCCACGCTGACCGCCACCGCGAACTGGCGCACCTCGACGGGTCTCGGCAACACCGCCGACGAAGCGACGCCGCGCCGTACGGTGTTCGATTTCAAACTCGACATCAAGGACGCCGGCGCGCTGCTGGAGCGCTTCGGCCAGCCGCACACGATCAAGGCCGGCAACGGCACGCTGTCGGGCAAGGTGGTATGGCGCGGCGGCCCGACCACGATCGACTATCCGACGCTCAACGGCAATCTCGCGGTCGATTTGCGCCATGGGCAGATTCTCAAGGTCGACCCGGGCGTCGCGAAACTGCTGGGTGTGCTCAGCCTGCAAAGCCTCGCGCGTTTCGCCACGCTCAATTTCCGCGACGTGATCGGCGAAGGACTGCCGTTCGAGCGCGTCACCGGCACGGGTCAGATCAACAATGGCATTGGCCGCACCGAGAACTTCGAGATGGTGACGGCGCCGGCCCGCGCTGAGATGAAGGGTTCAGTCGATCTCGCGCAGGAAACCCAGGATCTGCACGTGGAGATCGTGCCGACCGTCAGCGCCGGCGCCGCCGTAATCGCCGCGACCGTGATCAATCCGCTGCTCGGGCTTGGCGCGCTGGTGGCCGATCTGGCGTTCAGCAAATCGGTCTCCACGGCGTTTGCACGCGAGTACGCGATCACCGGTTCGTGGTCGAAACCGCACATCGAGCGGGTGAAGAGCGATCGCGGTAAGATGGACGCTCCGGCTTCGGCCGTGGAAGCGCACTGAGCTTGATTCGCCCCTTTGTTTGATCGGAACAGCGCAGTGCCGCACCGCGTGCCCAAGCCAGCCTTGAACGACGTATGCGGCGACAGCGGTTCGCGCCGCCGCCTTGCCGGGAGTTTTTCGAAACGCTCATGAGCGAAACACACGTCTCTTCATCCTCGTCCACCGCTTCGTCCCCTGCCTCGCCCACCGCGGCGTCCAGCGGGCCTTCCGAAAGCGCCTTCCGGGTTGCCGCGTTGCAGATGGTGAGCACGCCGGATCGCGAGCGCAATCTGGCCGAAGCGGAACGCCTGATTGCCGAAGCCGCCGCCGACGGCGCGCAACTCGTCCTGCTGCCCGAGTACTTCTGTTTCATGGGCTTCAAGGACACGGACAAGCTCGCCGTGCGCGAGCCCTACCAGGACGGCCCGATCCAGCGCTTTCTCGCCGACGCCGCGCGCCGCCACAAGGTGTGGGTGATCGGTGGCACCTTGCCGTTGATGTCGCCGGAAGCGTCGCGCGTGCTCAACACCACGCTGGTGTTCGACCCGCACGGCAACGAGGCCGCGCGCTACGACAAGATCCACCTGTTCAACTTCGAAAAGGGCGAGGAATCGTTCGACGAGGCACGCACCATCTGCCCCGGCGGCGAAGTCCGCACCTTCGAAGCGCCGTTCGGCCGGGTCGGCCTGTCGGTCTGCTACGATTTGCGCTTTCCGGAGCTGTACCGGCGCATGGGCGACTGCGCGCTGATCGTGGTGCCGTCGGCGTTCACTTACACCACCGGCCGCGCGCATTGGGAGATGCTGCTGCGCGCCCGGGCGGTCGAAAACCAGTGCTACGTGCTGGCTGCCGCGCAAGGCGGCAAACATGAAAATGGCCGCCGGACATGGGGCCACAGCATGCTGATCGACCCGTGGGGCGAAATCGTCGCGGCGCGCGACGAAGGCGCCGGCGTGGTGGCCGGCAATCTCGAGCGCGCGCGTATCGACGAAGTGCGGCAAAGCCTGCCCGCCTGGCGTCACCGCGTGCTGAGCTGCTGAGGTGTTACCTGACATTGAAAGTGCGGCGCCCGTCACTCATATAGTGATAGAAGCGCTAACCGAATCCTTCGTATCGAGCAGAACATACTTCGCATGAACATCATCGAACCCGGTATCCGTAATCTCGCCACCGCCAAGGACATTCTCCTGACGCCCTACGGTCTCGACGAATCCCTGCTCACCCGCACGCTCGCCGAAATCTTCACGCACAAGATCGATTACGCCGACCTGTACTTCCAGTACACGCGCAGCGAAGCGTGGAGTCTCGAAGAAGGCATCGTGAAGTCGGGCAGCTTCAGCATCGACCAGGGTGTCGGCGTGCGCGCCGTATCGGGCGATCGCACGGCCTTTGCGTATTCGGACGATCTGTCGCCCGAAGCGATCCGTCAGGCGGCGCTCGCCACCCGTTCGATTGCCAAGGCGGGCGGCGGCAAGCAGAAGATCAAGGCGGCCTCGTCGCTGACCGGCATCGCCGGGCGCGATCTGTACCTGCCGTCCGATCCGCTGCACTCCCTCGACGCAACCGCCAAGGTCAAGCTGCTCGAGCGTATCGAACAGATGGCGCGCGGCCGCGATCCGCGCATCCAGCAAGTGATGGCTGGCCTCGCCGGCGAATACGACGTGGTGCTGGTGGCGCGCAGCGACGGCGGCTTTGCGGCCGATATCCGTCCGCTCGTGCGCGTGTCGGTCACGGTGATCGCGGAGCAGAACGGCCGCCGCGAAATCGGCAGCGGCGGCGGCGGTGGCCGCTTCGACTATGGCTATTTCACTGACGAAGTGCTGTCGCGTTACGTCGACGACGCCGTGCATGCGGCGCTGGTGAACCTCGACGCCCGTCCGGCTCCGGCCGGCGCGATGACCGTCGTGCTCGGACCGGGCTGGCCCGGCGTGCTGCTGCACGAAGCGATCGGCCACGGCCTCGAAGGCGACTTCAACCGCAAGGGATCGTCGGCGTTCGCGGGTCGAATCGGCGAGCGGGTTGCGGCGAAGGGCGTGACGGTGGTGGACGACGGCACGCTGCCGAATCGCCGCGGCTCGCTGAACATCGACGACGAAGGCAATCCGACCCAGTGCACGACGCTGATCGAAGACGGCATCCTGAAGGGCTACATCCAGGACACGCTGAACGCACGCCTGATGAAGATGCCGGTCACCGGCAACGCGCGCCGCGAATCGTACGCCGCGCTGCCGATGCCGCGCATGACCAACACGTACATGCTCAACGGTGACAAGGACCCGCAGGAAATCATCGCGTCCGTGAAGAACGGTTTGTACGCCGTGAACTTCGGCGGCGGCCAGGTCGACATCACCAACGGCAAGTTCGTGTTCTCGGCCTCCGAGGCGTACATGATCGAAAACGGCAAGGTCACCTACCCGGTCAAGGGCGCGACGCTGATCGGTAGCGGGCCGGAATCGCTCAAATTCGTCAGCATGATCGGCAACGACATGAAGCTCGATTCGGGCGTCGGCGTGTGCGGCAAGGAAGGCCAGAGCGTGCCGGTCGGCGTCGGTCAGCCGACACTGCGTATCGACAAGATGACGGTTGGCGGTACGGCCTGAATTTGATACAGACGCATACTTCGTGCACATAATGCTCGAAGTATGCGGATTTGCCGCATTTTTACACCTTGCGGCTTGCCAGCCCAGCTTGCACGGGTTATAAAGTCACTCACCCTTTTTGACCAGCGACCTATTTCGCCATGTCCGCCAAGTTTTACTTTTACTTTTTTTGGCATCTCAGACCGCTGGCGGATCGAGAGGGGTGTTAGTGCACGCAAGACACCCAGAATTCACGAAAACCGCCAGCTAGCCTGGCGGTTTTTTTTCGCCCCACGCCTTTGAAACTTTTGCCGTTGAAATCTTTTTGATTGTTGTTCGCCCTGGCATCGCTGCCTGATTGCTGTCTGATCGCAGCCTTCGTTGCCCGCGCGAACACGCTACGACCCGATTCAGGAGAACAAGCATGCCCCCGCACAACACCGACGATGTCCGCATCCGCGAATTGAAAGAACTCACGCCGCCCGCTCACCTGATCCGCGAATTCGCCTGCGACGAAACGGTGTCCGACGTGATCTACAACTCGCGCAATGCGATGCATCGCATCCTGCACGGCATGGAAGACCGTCTGATCGTCATCATCGGACCGTGCTCGATTCACGATACGAAGGCGGCGATGGAATACGCCGGGCGTCTGGTCGAGCAGCGCAAGCGCTTCGCCGGCGAGCTCGAAATCGTGATGCGGGTGTACTTCGAAAAGCCGCGTACGACGGTGGGCTGGAAGGGTCTCATCAACGACCCGCACATGGACAACAGCTTCAAGATCAACGACGGCCTGCGCACCGCGCGTGAACTGCTGCTGCGTATCAACGAACTCGGCCTGCCGGCCGGCACCGAATACCTCGACATGATCAGCCCGCAGTACATCGCCGATCTGATCTCGTGGGGTGCGATTGGCGCGCGGACGACCGAATCGCAAGTGCATCGCGAACTGGCTTCGGGACTGTCGTGCCCGGTCGGCTTCAAGAACGGCACGGACGGCAACGTCAAAATCGCCGTCGACGCGATCAAGGCCGCCTCGCAGCCGCATCATTTCCTGTCCGTCACGAAGGGCGGCCACTCGGCGATCGTCTCGACCGCCGGCAATGAGGATTGCCACATCATCCTGCGCGGCGGCAAGACGCCGAACTACGACGCGGACAGTGTCAATGCGGCATGCGCCGACATCGGCAAGGCCGGTCTTGCCGCGCGTCTGATGATCGACGCAAGCCACGCGAACAGCTCCAAGAAACACGAGAACCAGATTCCGGTGTGTGCGGACATCGGCCGCCAGATTGCTTCGGGTGACGAACGGATTGTCGGCGTGATGGTGGAATCGCATCTGATTGCCGGCCGTCAGGATCTGCAGGAAGGCTGCACGCTGACGTACGGCCAGAGCATCACCGATGCGTGCATCGGCTGGGATGAAAGCGTCGCCGTGCTGGAAGGCCTCGCCGAAGCGGTCAAGCAACGGCGTGTGGCACGCGGCAGCGGCAACTGAACGTCTCTGCGCGATTGCTGTAGTTGGTTCAACGAAAACCCGGCTCATGCAGCCGGGTTTTTTTTGTTAGCCGAACGGACGAATGGTGCTCCATGAGCCGCCTCTGTACCGTAACAACTCGTCGCCGGGTCGGATACGACTTGACCTGGCTGGGTGTTGCGTATAAGATTTTGTACATGAAAGGCGGCTATGGAGCAGGAAAAAGAAATTCGCTGGATGGGCTCCAGCTATCACGATTTACTCGCCTTTCCCGAAGAGCCGCGTCGCCGGGCCGGATTTCAGCTTGGCAAGATTCAGGCAGGACTGGACCCCGACGATTGGAAGCCGTTTGATTCGATCGGCGCCGGAACGCGCGAGATTCGCATCAAGGAAGCTGACGGTATTTACCGCGTGATGTATGTCACCAAGTTCGTGGAAGCGTTGTACGTACTGCATTGCTTCCAGAAGAAAACGCAGAAGCTGGCGCCGCAGGATAGAAAGATTGCCGAGATGCGGTACCGCGCCATCATCAATGATAGGAAAACTTAACAAATGACGATCGACACGAAAATCCGTCACGTAACAAAACCCGGCGCCAACCTGTTCCTCGAACTCGGCTTCTCCGCCGAAGAAGCGAAGCGCCTGCACGCAGCGTCGCAAAAACAGATCAACGATACGCGGCTGCTCAAGGAGCAACTGATGACCGAGCTGTCCAGCTGGATCGAACAGCATCATCTAAAGCAGGCCGAGGCGGCTGAGATTCTGATGGTGTCGCGGCCGCGCGTGTCGGACGTGGTCAACAAGAAGACCACCAAGTTCACTATCGATACTCTGGTCGAAATGATGAGCCGGATTGGCAAGCCAGTCACCCTGGCGGTTGGGTAAGGCGCATACCCCCGCCTGCTTTCACACCCGGCTTGCCACGCGCCCTCGCTTCACTGCACTACGCCTGAACCGAACACTTCAGTGTGAATCCGTGCCGCATCCACACCAAGCGAGGCCAACGCCTCGCATTGCGCGCGCATGAACGGCACCGGCCCACAGAGGTAGTAATCCGCATCGGGAACGATCAGCTTGTCGGCGATTTTCGCGAGGTCGAGACGGCCTTCAAAATCGTAGTCGATGCCGGCGCGATCGCGCGCGTCAACGGCTTCGTAGAACACCGCGCGCGTAACGTTAGGATGCGCTGAGACCGTATCGTTAAGCCACTGCCGGAACGCATGCACGCGGCCATTGCGGCAGGCATGCACGAAGGTCACGCTGCGCTCACTCTGGTCGGCGAGTAACGTGGACAGCATCGAGGTCATCGGGGTCACGCCTACGCCACCGCTCATCAGCACCACCGGTGTCGTCTTCTGGCGGTCCAACATGAAATCGCCCATTGGCGCGCTGACATGCACTACCGTGCCCACTTCCACACCGTCGTGCATGAGGTTCGATACATGGCCGGGCGCAGTGTCCTCGCGGCCGGCCTCGCGCTTCACCGAAATACGCAGCCAGTTACCGTTGGGTGCATCCGACAAACTGTACTGCCGCGGCTGATCGACGCCGAGTTGATCCACGAATCGCTTCACGCTCAGATATTGGCCGGGTTCGAAGCCACAGGCGGGCGAGCCGTCGGCAGGCGTTAGATAGAACGACGTGATCTCATCGCTCTCCACTTCCTTGCGCGCCACTTTGAACGGGCGAAAGCCGCTCCACGCCGCACCTTCATAGAGCTTTGCCTCCGCGCCGATGAAGATATCCGCGAGCTGCCCATACGCGACTTCCCATGCGCCGAGCGTCTCCTGATCGACTGCGTCGCCGAGCACATCGACGATTGCGCCCAACAGATGGCGCCCGACGATCGGATACTGTTCCGGCCGGATATTCAGACTCGCGTGCTTATGCGCGATTCGCGAGACGGTCGGGCCCAGCGCACTGAGGTTATCGATATTGGCGGCGTACGCATACACCGCCTTCGCCAGCGTTTCCGGCTGACTGCCGCTCTTCTGGTGAGTCTGGTTGAACACGTTCTTCAACTCGGGATGGTGCGCGAACATGCGCTTGTAGAAGTGCTGGGTGATGGTCGTGCCGTGTACGGCGAGCACCGGAACGGTGGCTTTGACGCGGGCGATCTGGTCGGCGGTGAGAGCGGGCATAACAACTTCTCCTTAAAGATGCATTTACAATACATCTTTAAGGGGGCGCTTTGCACCGGACAGATTGTCACAGCGTTTAAAGGGACCGAAGCAGGGACTGAAGCCCTCTGTTAGCCGGCGCTACGATCATGCCGCCATAACACGTCGCTGCCGCCGTCTGCGCGATTGAGCACGCGCGCGAGCACGAACAGCAGGTCGGACAGCCGGTTCACATACTGGCGCGGCGCCTCATTGACCGGCTCGTCTTCACCCAGGGCGACGATCGACCGCTCGGCGCGCCGGCACACCGTACGGCACACGTGCGCAAGCGCGGCCGCACGCGAGCCAGCGGGCAGAATGAATTCCTTCAATGGCGGCAGGGTCGCGTTGTAGTCGGCCAGCCAATCGTCGAGTTGGCCGAGGTGCTTATCGGTAATCATCGTATGGCCGGGGATGCAGAGCTCGCCGCCAAGATCGAACAGGTCGTGCTGAATCGCGACCAGCCCCGCCCGCACGTTGTCAGGCAGCGCCTCACACAGCAACACGCCGAGATTCGAATTGAGTTCGTCGACGTCGCCGATTGCGGCAATGCGCGCGCTGTCTTTGCGCACGCGCCGGCCGTCGCCGAGACCGGTGGTGCCGTCATCGCCCGTACGGGTGGCGATCTTGCTCAAGCGGTTGCCCATGATGTCTCCCATGCATTCATTCAGTGACGATGCGTTAGCGCGGCGCCGGTGAGTCCATCCGGCGAATCCGGTCAGTGAGCCACCAGACAGGCCACCGCGTTTGTCCATATTGCGCGCATCGTGAGGTCGCCGCCATTATAGGAGCGGCAATCGGTCCCGACGCCGGCCCGCGGGTGATCGGCGTAAAATGAAGCACAAGCTGTAGAACAGCTCCGTCCCAATATCAGGAGACATGCGTGAACCATCCCGTGCCGCCGGCCCCACTGCGCCGGCCGTTTCCCGCCGAGTTGCTGGCCGAACTCAAAGCCGCTTTCGGCGAACGCGTGTCCACAGCAGAGGCTGTCCGCGCGCACCATGGCCGCGATGAATCGCCGTTCGATCCCCAACTGCCCGACGCCGTCGTATTCGCGCGCAATACGGAAGACGTGCAAACCATCGTCAGGCTGTGCGGCCAGTACAACGTACCGATCATCCCCTACGGCAACGGTTCGTCGCTCGAAGGACATCTGCTGGCGGTGCAAGGCGGCGTGTCGATCGACCTGTCGGAAATGAACCGCGTGTTGTCAATCAACGCCGAAGATCTGACCGTCACGGTCGAACCCGGTATCTCGCGCAAGCAGTTGAACGAAGCGCTGCGCGACACCGGCCTGTTTTTCCCGATCGACCCGGGTGCGGACGCGAGCATCGGCGGCATGTCGGCCACGCGCGCCTCGGGTACGAATGCGGTGCGCTACGGCACGATGCGCGAAAACGTACTCGGGCTGACCGTGGTGCTCGCCGACGGCCGCGTGATCAAAACCGGCACGCGCGCGCGCAAGTCGGCGGCGGGTTACGACCTCACGCGCCTGTTCGTCGGTTCTGAAGGCACGCTCGGCGTCATTACCGAAATCACCGTTCGGCTTTACCCGCAGCCCGAGGCGGTTTCGGCTGCGGTCTGCACGTTCCCGTCGATGGGCGATGCGGTGCGCGCCGTCATCGAAACGATTCAGATGGGCGTGCCGATTGCGCGCGTCGAGTTCGTCGACTCGCTCGCGATCCGCTCGATCAATCGCCATTCGAATCTGACGCTGCGTGAAGCGCCCACACTCTTCTTCGAATTCCACGGCACCGAAGCCGGGGTGAAAGAGCAAGCCGAACTGGTGCAGGAAATCGCCGCGCAGAATGCGGGCGAAGGCTTCGAATGGGCGACCCGCCCGGAAGACCGCAGCCGTCTGTGGAACGCGCGCCACAACGCCTATTTCGCGATGCTGCAACTGAAACCCGGCTGCCGCGCCGTTACGACCGATGTCTGCGTGCCGATCTCGCGCCTCGCGGAATGTGTGGTGGAAACGGAGCAGGATCTGAACGCGTCGCCGCTGCCCTGCCCGATCGTCGGCCATGTCGGCGATGGCAACTTCCACGTCGCGATCCTGATCGATCCGAACAAACCGGAAGAGCTCGCCGAAGCCGAACGCCTGAACCATCGCATCGTGCAGCGCGCGCTGCGCATGGACGGCACCTGCACGGGCGAGCACGGTGTCGGGTTGCACAAGATGAATTTCCTGCTCGAAGAACACGGTGAAGTCGCCGTCGACACGATGCGCTCCATCAAGCACGCGCTTGATCCGCGCAATCTGATGAACCCGGGCAAGATCTTCTCCTGGGCGGCTTGAGGCGTCGTCGGCGCTCAGCTAAGCTCAGCTCAGTTGCGACAGAGGCAGAGACCAGCGGCAGCGGCAGCCACAACGCCTGCTGCCGCACAACCAGCCTTGACCTGGCACGCACGGTGAAAGACACGAGGAGACACGTCATATGAACGCACCCGTCGAACTGACGGCCGAAGTTCTCGCCCAGCGCCAGCGCGAAGTCGTGCAAGCGCTGATGGCCGTACTGCCAACCCACTGTCTGCTGTATCGCGAAGAAGACACCGTTGCCTACGAGTGCGACGGCCTCGCCGCCTACAGGCGTCTGCCGCTCGCGGTGGCGTTGCCCGAGACGGAATCGCAGGTGCAGCGCATCGTGCAGATCTGTCACCGGCTTGACGTGCCGATCGTGCCACGCGGCGCGGGCACCGGTTTGTCCGGCGGGGCGATGCCGATTCGTCACGGCGTGGTGGTATCGCTGGCGCGCTTCCGGAAGATCGTCGAAGTTGACTCGTATGCCCGGACCGCGACGGTCCAGCCGGGCGTGCGCAATCTGTCGATTTCCGAAGCTGCGGCCCCGTATGGCCTTTACTACGCGCCCGATCCGTCGTCGCAGATCGCCTGCACGATCGGCGGCAACGTCTCCGAGAACTCGGGCGGCGTGCACTGCCTCAAATACGGCCTGACCGTACACAACGTGCTGCGTGTGCGCGCCGTGACGATGGAAGGCGAAATCGTCGAATTCGGTTCACTCGCACCGGACGCGCCAGGCCTCGATCTGCTCGCGGTGTTGATCGGCAGCGAAGGCATGTTCGCGATCGTCACCGAAGTCACCGTCAAGTTGATCCCGAAGCCGCAAACGGCGCAGGTCATCATGGCCAGTTTCGACGACGTCGTGAAAGGCGGCGACGCAGTCGCCGGCATCATTGCAGCGGGCATCATTCCAGCGGGTCTGGAAATGATGGACAAACCGGCCACGCGCGCCGTCGAAGAGTTCGTCAACGCGGGTTACGACCTCGACGCCGCAGCGATCCTGCTGTGCGAATCGGACGGCACGCCGGAAGAAGTCGCCGACGAAATCGTCCGTATGACCGCGGTGCTGCGCGAACAGGGCGCCACCCGCATCCAGATTTCACGTTCGGAAAACGAACGCCTGCGCTTCTGGTCCGGACGCAAAAACGCGTTTCCGGCGGCAGGCCGCATTTCGCCCGACTACTACTGCATGGACGGCACCGTGCCGCGCCGCAGTATCGGACCGCTGCTGGCGCGCATCGAAGTGATGGAGAAGAAATACGGCCTGCGCTGCATCAACGTGTTCCACGCCGGCGATGGCAACATGCATCCGCTGATCCTGTTCAACGGCAACGATATGGACGAGTGGCATCGGGCTGAAGCGTTCGGTTGCGACATTCTCGAAACCTGCGTCGAACTGGGCGGCACGGTGACGGGCGAGCATGGCGTCGGCATCGAGAAAATCAATTCAATGTGCGTGCAGTTCTCGCCTGAAGAGCGCGACGCGTTTCACGCGGTCAAGCGCGCCTTCGACCCGCCCGGCTTACTGAACCCCGACAAGGGTATTCCCACCCGCGCGCGTTGCGCCGAGTACGGCAAGATGCATGTGCGCGGCGGCCTGTTGCCCCATCCGGATTTGCCGCGGTTTTAAGGCGAGCGGCGGGCTTCCCCTCGCGCCCCGCGACTGTAGGGTAGGTGGCGCGAACGTCGGCCCGCGCCGCGCGTTCGCCGCTCCGTCGCCCCCTTCGCCGCTTCCCATCTTCCGCCGACGCACCGCGCATACCCGCGCCGGTGCTACTTCCCCGCTCCCACCCTGATTACCCGATGCGGGTCCGCTCCGGGTTGCCAGCGAGCCCCCGCCCGGTACAATCAATCGAAACACAACGAAGCAGGGCACCATGGAAGAGGACGACATCGTCGCCGTTTGGTCTGAACGCGTGCGTTCAGCCAGCGCCGAAGGGCGCACATTGCGCATCCGTGGCGGCGGCACCAAAGACTGGTACGGTCAGACGCTGGAAGGTGACATCCTCGACACGCGCGCTTATCGCGGCATCATCGCCTACGATCCGGCCGAACTGGTCATTACCGCGCGCGCGGGCACCCCCCTGCTGGAGATCGAGGCCGCGCTCGCCGAACACGATCAGATGCTCGCCTTCGAACCGCCCCACTTCGGGCCCCAGGCCACCTTCGGCGGCTGCGTTGCGGCGGGCATCGCCGGTCCGCGCCGCCCGTCCGCCGGTGCGGCGCGCGACTTCGTGCTCGGCACGGTGATCATGAACGGCCAGGGCCAGACGCTGCATTTCGGCGGCCAGGTGGTGAAAAACGTCGCCGGTTACGACGTCTCGCGTTTAATGGCGGGCTCGCTCGGCACCCTCGGGCTGATCCTCGAACTGTCGGTCAAAGTGCTGCCGCTGCCGCAGGCCGAAACCACGCTCAAATTCGAAATGAACGGCACAGACGCGGTCCGCAAGCTCAACGAATGGGGCGGCCGGCCGCTGCCAATCACGGCGAGCGCATGGCGTCACGGCACGCTGGCCTTGCGGATGGCCGGCGCGGAAGCCGCGGTCAAAGCGGCGCGTACGGCGCTCGGCGGCGAAGTCGTCGATGCGGTCGAGGCAGAGCGCTTCTGGGCAGGTCTGCGCGAACAGACCGACTCGTTCTTTGCGGCCATCCCGCCGAAAGCCGCGCTGTGGCGCCTCGCGCTGCCCTCGATCACCGAGCCGCTGCAATTGCCCGGCGC
The DNA here is from genome assembly GCA_900142905.1 of Burkholderia sp. GAS332. Taxonomy (NCBI): domain Bacteria; kingdom Pseudomonadati; phylum Pseudomonadota; class Betaproteobacteria; order Burkholderiales; family Burkholderiaceae; genus Burkholderia; species Burkholderia sp. GAS332. The sequence goes on from FSRV01000001.1 coordinate 4,456,791, forward strand.
GCAACTGATGGAATGGGGCGGCGGCCAGCGCTGGTGGATCACCGATACTGACGCGCAAACCGTACGCATGAGCGCGAAGCAGGCCGGCGGCCACGCCACCATCTTCCGCACGGGCCATGGCTACGATCGCAGCGCCGGTGTCTTCACGCCGCTGCCCGCACCGCTAATGAAAATCCATCGCGGCCTGAAAGCCGCCTTCGACCCCGCGCGCATTTTCAATCGCGGCCGTCTCTACCCTGACTTCTGAGTGACGCGATGCAAACCAACCTCGCGGACTTCATTCGCAACACGCCTGATGGTGACGAAGCCGACGCCATTCTGCGCAATTGCGTGCACTGCGGTTTCTGCACGGCGACCTGCCCGACCTATCAGATACTCGGCGACGAACTCGACGGCCCGCGCGGCCGCATCTATCTGATCAAGCAGATGGTGGAAGGCGCCGAGGTCACGCGCAGCACCCAGGTCCATCTCGACCGCTGCCTCACCTGCCGAAACTGCGAAACCACCTGCCCATCCGGCGTGCAGTACGGCCGGCTGGTCGAGATCGGCCGCAAGATCACCGAGGAGAAAGTCACGCGCCCGCTCGGTCAGCGGATGGTGCGCCGGCTGCTCGCGAGCTTCGTGCCGAACAGTGCGCTGTTCACGCCGGCCATGCGTATCGGTCAGCATATCCGCCCGTTGCTGCCTAAAAAACTGCGCGACAAGGTGCCCGCGCGGCAGCGTCCGCTCGAATGGCCGACTGCGAAACATCCGCGCAAGATGCTGATGCTCGCGGGCTGCGTGCAACCGTCCATGATGCCGAATGTCAACGTCGCGACGGCGCGAGTACTCGACGCGCTCGGCGTGGAAACATTGATCGCGCCCGAAGCCGGCTGTTGCGGGGCGATCCGTCTGCACCTGGGTTACAACGACGAAGCGCTCGACGACCTGCGCGCCAACATCGACGCGTGGTGGCCGTATATCGAAGACGGTGCGGAAGCGATCGTGATGAACGCGTCGGGCTGCGGCGCGACGGTCAAGGAATACGCGCATCTGCTGCGCAACGATCCGGCGTATGCGGAAAAGGCGCGCCGCGTAACCGAACTGACGCGCGACATCTCAGAGATCCTGCCGGAGTTCGAAGAAGCGCTCGTCGCCGTGAGCCGCCGCCGCGCGATCCATACGGTGGCGTTCCATCCGCCGTGCACGTTGCAGCATGGTCAGCAGCTGCGCGGCAAAGTCGAACATCTGCTGGCAGCGCTCGGCGTCGAAGTCCGTCTGCCCGCCGACAGTCATCTCTGCTGCGGCTCGGCCGGCACCTATTCGCTGACGCAGCCCAAGCTCTCGTACGCACTGCGCGATCAGAAGCTCGAGCGGCTGCAGGCGCAGGAGCCGCAAGTGATCGTGTCGGCGAACGTCGGCTGCATTGCGCATCTGCAAAGCGGCACGTCGACGCCGGTCGCGCATTGGATCGAACTGGTCGAGCACATGCTGTCCGTATAATCCGGATCATCGTCTTTCGTTGGACTTCCGGATCCGTTCCATGCCCGATCTGATTCACAACCTCGAAGCGGTGCAGCAGCGCATCGCCCTCGCCGCGCAGGTGGCCGGACGCGACGCGCGTTCGATCACCCTGCTCGCGGTCTCGAAGACCTTTCCCGCCGAAGACGTGCGCGCCGCCTACGCAGCCGGTCAACGCGCGTTCGGTGAGAACTACGTGCAGGAAGCCATCACCAAGATCGAAGCGCTGGCCGATCTGCGGGCGTCGCTCGAATGGCATTTCATCGGACCATTGCAATCGAACAAGACGCGGCCCGTTGCCGAAAGCTTCGACTGGGTGCATTCGGTCGACCGGCTGAAGATCGCGCAGCGACTGTCGGAGCAGCGTCCGGACAACCTACCGCCGTTGAACGTGTGCCTGCAAGTCAACATTAGCGGCGAAGCGTCGAAAAGCGGCGTGAGCATTGCCGAGGCAGTGGAAGTCGCGCAGGCCATCGCCGCCCTGCCGAAGCTGAACCTGCGCGGCTTGATGGCGATTCCGGAACCCGCCGGCAGCATCGAAGACCAACGCGTGCCGCATCGGCAACTCCGTGAACTGTTCGAACGTCTGCGCAATGACGGCCTCGAACTCGATACGCTCTCGATGGGCATGTCGAGCGACCTCGAAGCCGCCGTGCTGGAAGGCGCGACGATGGTGCGCGTCGGCACGGCGATCTTCGGCGCGCGAGATTACTCTAACTGACCGTTTTGGGCCTTTCCTTTCTGGGCGCCTTACGTAACTTCTTTCGGAACATCATGAAAATTGCTTTTATCGGCGGTGGCAATATGGCTGCCGCGTTGATCGGCGGCCTTATCAAGCGCGGCGTCGCGCCCACCGACCTGTACGCGATCGACCCCAATGAAGAGGCGCGCAAGCGCAATGAGCAGCAATTCGGCATCAAGACCGGCGCGGCCGCGGACGCCGCGCTCGCGTCGTACGACGCCGTCGTGCTGGCAGTGAAGCCGCAGATCCTGAAGAGCGTCGCCGAGGCGCTGGCGCCGCATCTGAAGGCGGCCCAACTGGCGATCAGCATCGTCGCGGGTATTCGCATGGACGACATGTCGCGCTGGCTGAACGGCCATGCCCGCATCGTGCGCGTGATGCCGAACACGCCGGCGTTGATCGGTATGGGTGTGACGGGCCTCGTCGCGACCGGCAGCGTCGACGAAGCAGGCCGCGCGCTCGCGTCGCAGGTGCTGGGCGCCGTCGGCGAAACCGTCTGGTTCGACGACGAAGCGAAGATCGACGCGGTCACCGCGATCTCGGGCAGCGGTCCGGCGTATGTGTTCTATTTCATCGAAGCGTTGCAGGAAGCGGCGCGCCAACTCGGCATGGATGAAGCGCAAGGCCGCGCGCTGGCTGTCGCGACCTTCACCGGCGCGGCGCAATTGGCCGCGAACTCCGACGAGCCGCCGAGCCTGTTACGCGAACGTGTGACGTCGAAGGGTGGCACCACGGCCGCCGCGCTGGCGTCGTTCGACGCAAGTGGGATCAAGGATGCGATCGTGCGCGGCGTGCTCGCCGCCGATGCGCGCGCCAAGGAAATGGGCGACGAGTTCGGCAAGCTGTAAGCGCGGTCTCGCGGTTGGCTGGCGCGGAAGAATTAAAACGAAGCAGCCGCGTAATGCGCGGCAATGCCGACAAACAGCGCGCCGCCCAGCCAGTTGTTATGACGGAACGCCGCAAAGCACGCCATCCGTTCACGGTTGCGAATCAACGTGTAGTGATAGATCGCGCAACCCACCGCTGCCGCCCATCCCAGCCAGTACAAGACGCCAAAACCCAGCATCACGCCGATGCCGACGTAGATCCCCAGCGTCACCGCATAGCAGAGCATGATCGCCGCCACGTCGAAGCGGCCGAAGGTCAGCGCCGAGGTGCGGATACCGATCTTGATGTCGTCGTCGCGATCGACCATCGCGTATTCGGTGTCGTACGCCACCGACCAGAACACGTTGGCCAGCAGCATGACCCAGGCGAGCATCGGCACGTGATCCTGAATCGCGGCGAACGCCATCGGAATGCCGAAGCCGAACGCGATGCCGAGGTAAGCCTGCGGAATCGCAAAGAAGCGCTTCGTGAATGGATACGACCCGGCGACGAACAACGCTGCCACCGATAGCTCCTTGGTCAGCGTATTCAACGGCAAAATCAGCAGAAAGGCCAGCAGTGACAACCCGACCGCCAGCGCCACCGCTTCCCATGCCTTGATCTTGCCCGACGTGATCGGCCGGTTTTCCGTGCGCTTCACGTAGCGATCGAAATCACGATCCGCATAGTCGTTGATCGCACAGCCCGCCGAGCGCATCAGCACCGTACCCACCGTGAAGATCACCAGCAGCGGCCACGAAGGGTGGCCTTCAGACGCGATCCACAGCGCGTTGAGCGTCGGCCACAGCAGCAGCAGGCTGCCGATCGGCTTGTCCATGCGCACAAGGCGCAGATACAGAGGAAGTCGGGCGAACATGGGCGGATTCGGTGAAGTGCAGGCGGTGCCGCTATTTTACGGGATGCGGGCGACAAGCACCCTCCAGGCCGGCGGGACTGGCACGCTGAGCGCCAAAACCGAGGCGCGACCGCAGCCGGGTCCTGAGCCCAAGCACAGCTCGAATCCGGTGCCGCAAAAAACAAAGCCTCCCGAATAGGGAGGCTTTGTTTGTATTCAGTTCAACGCCAACACCGAAGCACGGCGCTGAAATCCAGACTCAACGTCCGGAACACTCAAGCTATTTACGCCAGCATCGAGCGCAGCATCCACGCCGTCTTTTCGTGCGTCTGCATGCGTTGCGTCAGCAAGTCGGCGGTCGGCTCGTCGTTGGCGGCTTCCGTCGACGGGAAAATCGCGCGTGCGGTGCGCACCACGGCTTCCTGGCCTTCCACCAGTTGGCGGATCATGTCTTCCGCAGCCGGCACGCCGTCCGCTTCCGGAATCGACGACAGCTTCGCGAATTCCTTGTAGCTGCCCGGCGCATGCACGCCCAGCGCGCGGATACGTTCAGCGATCGAATCGACCGCGAGCGCCAATTCGTTGTACTGCGTTTCGAACATCAGATGCAGCGTGTTGAACATCGGACCCGTCACGTTCCAATGGAAGTTGTGGGTCTTCAGGTACAGCGTGTAGGTGTCGGCGAGCAGTCGCGACAGACCTTCCGCAATCTTCTTGCGATCCTTGTCACTGATTCCGATATTGACGTGTTGTACGGCTTCTTTCTTGGCCATGATGACTCCCTTGAAGAGTGATACGAACCGGTCGGTAGAGTGACGGTGTGCGGGTAGCAGACCCGGCACATCGAACGCCCGACAGTTTAGCTTAGAACGCAGCTGCGATCGTGTGACGCGTGGTCGCTTGCCGCACCCATAGCCTCGCGCTCAATCACGCACCGAGCGCGTGTTGCACGGGTTGCGCAACGATCACCGCCAGTCCGCTCGAGACGATCGCGAATCCCACTAACTTGCGCAGCGTCAATGCTTGCCGCTGTTGCGCGCCGCGTGTGGCCGACGAGCCGCCGATGGTGGACATCATCATCTGGATCATGATCGAGCTCCCTTGATTCGTATCTATACCGGCGGGGCGCCGATGCGCCCCGCTTTGCTGCATCGCTTCACTTCAACTGCTTACTTCTTGCCGCCTTCAGCGAGCTCGGCAAGCGCGGCGATCACGCCTTCCGCATAGGCCGGATCGGCACGGCGGAAATGCTCGATCTGACGCGCAACGATCTCGTGCGGCACACCGTTGATATGGCGCGCGATGTTGCCGAACAGGCGCTGCCGTTGCGCCGTATCGAAGAGCGCAAACAACATACCCGGCTGCGTGTAGTAGTCGTCGTCCTGGCGATGATCGTAACGATCGACCGTACCCGCTGCGAGCGGCGGCTCCGCTGCGTTGCTGTCCTGCGCGAAGTCGCCGAAGCGGTTCGGCTCATAGTTCACGTTGCCGCCGAGGTTGCCGTCCGTGCGCATCGCGCCGTCGCGATGGAACGAATGGTGGACCGGGCAGCGCGGCGCATTCACCGGAATCTGATGGTGATTGGTGCCGAGGCGGTAGCGCTGAGTGTCGCCATACGAGAACAAACGGCCTTGCAGCAGGCGGTCCGGCGAGAAGCCGATACCCGGCACCACGTTGGCCGGCGTGAACGCCGCCTGCTCTACGTCTGCGAAATAGTTCTCCGCATTGCGATTCAACTCGATCGTGCCGACGTCGATCAACGGGTAATCCTTCTGCGACCACACTTTCGTGATGTCGAACGGATTGAAGCGATAGTTTGCCGCGTCCGCTTCCGGCATTACCTGAATGGCAAAACGCCATTTCGGGAAGTTGCCTGCGTCGATGTTCGCAAGCAAATCCTGTTGCGCGCTTTCACGGTTCTGTGCGACCACTTGCGCCGCTTCGGCATCGGTAAAGTTCTCGACGCCTTGCATCGACTTGAAGTGGAACTTCACCCAGAAACGTTCGTTGTTCGCGTTGATGAACGAGTACGTGTGCGAACCGAAGCCGTGCATCTGGCGGTAGTTCTGCGGAATGCCGCGATCGCTCATCAGGATGGTGACCTGATGCAACGACTCCGGATGACGCGACCAGAAGTCCCATGCCGCAACATTGCTACGCATGTTGGTGTACGGGTCGCGCTTTTGCGTGTGGATGAAGTCCGGGAACTTCAGCGGATCGCGGATGAAGAAGACCGGCGTGTTGTTGCCGACCACGTCCCAATTCCCTTCTTCCGTATAGAACTTGATCGAGAAACCACGCACGTCGCGTTCCGCATCGGCGGCGCCGCGTTCGCCCGCCACCGTCGAAAATCGCATGAAGAGCGGCGTGTCCTTACCGACCTGGGCGAACACCTTCGCCTTCGTGAAACGCGAGATGTCGTGCGTGACCTTTAGCGTGCCGAACGCGCCCGAACCTTTGGCGTGAACGCGGCGTTCCGGAATCACTTCGCGGTCGAAGTGAGCGAGTTTTTCGAGCAGCCAGACGTCTTGCAGAACAACCGGACCGCGCGCGCCGGCGGTCATCGAATTCTGGTTGTCGGCAACGGGTGCGCCGGCTGCATTGGTGAGCTTACGTTCGGACATGCTGGACTCCTGAGTGGCTTTTATTGGAAACAGATTGGCGGGAGAGGCGCGGCGCGCCGATGCCTACAGCTCATGCGGACAGGGCCCGATCGACCAGCAAGGACAACGCGACCGTGCGCATGCCCTGAATCGAGGCTGCGAAGGAGCCTGTGGTCACGCGGGTGGATTGAGCGGCGACGGTTTTGACTTGCTGCGAGTTCGATGGCGTCATGATTTCCTCCAGGTCTTATGGGATCGGGCGATCCATGGAGGAGACTATATCAACGCTATCGAATTAACGTGTTTGATTAATTTTATCTATTCGATAGGGAGGGCGACTCTCGCCACCTTGGGCGATCGCCCGACCGGCCGCCGGCTGGGCGGCGGTCGGCCTGGGTACAGCGTGCCGCTTAGTTGACGGCGACAGGCAAATCGAGCTTTTTGACGCCCTGCAGATCGCAGGAGCTGATGGCGTCGCAGATGGCCTCAATGGCCGGCATGCGCGTGAAGCTCTTGCGCCAGGCGAGCACCACGCGGCGATCCGGCACCGGCTCACCGAAGGCGACGTAGCTGAGCAGGCCCGCGTCGATACCACCGGCGTGCGGCTTGACCTCTTGCACCGACATGCGCGGCAGCACAGTAATCCCGACGCCGCTCGCCACCATGTGGCGAATGGTTTCCAGCGACGACCCTTCGAAGGTCTTCTGAATACCGTCCGCGTTTTGCGAGAAACGCATCAGTTCAGGGCAGACGCCCAGCACATGGTCACGGAAGCAATGGCCGCTGCCGAGCAGCAGCATGGTTTCCTGCTTCAAATCTTCGGCGTCGATCTTCGGACGGTTTTCCCACTCGTGACCGGATGGCAGCGCGACGACAAACGGCTCGTCATAGAGCGGGCGCTGCATCAGGCCCGTTTCCGGGAACGGCAACGCCATGATGGCGACGTCGATTTCGCCTTGCTTGAGCAGTTCGATCAGCTTGACCGTGTAGTTTTCCTGCAGCATCAGCGGCATCTGCGGGACGCGCTTGATCATCTGTTTGACGAGCGTAGGCAGCAGATACGGCCCGATCGTATAGATCACGCCGAGGCGCAGCGGCCCGACCAGCGGATCTTTGCCTTGCTTGGCGATTTCCTTGATGGCAAGCGTTTGTTCGAGGACGCGTTGCGCTTGCGTGACGATCTGCTCGCCGATCGGCGTGACGCTGACTTCGCTGGTGCCGCGTTCGAAGATCTGAACGTTGAGCTCGTCTTCGAGCTTTTTGATTGCCACCGACAGGGTCGGCTGGCTGACGAAACACGCTTCGGCGGCCCGGCCGAAGTGCCGTTCGCGCGCTACCGCGACGATGTATTTCAATTCGGTGAGCGTCATTGGGGGACCAATCAGAGCAATGATATTGATAGGTTCTAGTTATACACCTATAGGGTCGGTTCGCCAACCTTTTGGTCTTCTTCGCGGCGCGCGCCCGGCGGGACGTCCCGCCGGCCGCACAGCCTCAAGCCTTTAGATACTGCTCCCGAGCCCCAAGCCACCGGGCGAGGTGCTGCATCACCACCTCGGGATACTGCTCGAGCAAAGCCGCGGCGGCCTCTCTGGCAGGCTCGATCAGCCACTGATCATTCTGGAGGTCAGCAAAGCGCAACATGGCTGCGCCCGACTGCCGCGCGCCCAGAAATTCCCCTGGCCCACGAATTTCGAGGTCCCTGCGCGCGATTTCAAACCCGTCAGTCGTCTCCCGCATGGTCTGTAACCGCGCCCGTGCAGTCATCGACAACGGCCCGGTATAGAGCAGCACACACACCGACGCCGCACTCCCGCGCCCCACCCGTCCCCGTAACTGGTGCAATTGCGCCAAACCGAACCGCTCCGCGTGTTCGATCACCATTAACGATGCGTTCGGCACATCGACCCCCACTTCAATCACCGTGGTCGCGACCAGCAACTGCACCTCGTTGCGCGTGAACGCATCCATCACCGCCGCCTTCTCGGCCGGCGCGAGACGTCCGTGCACCAGTCCAACGTTCAGTTCGGGCAACGCGGCTACCAGCGTTTCGTACGTCTCCACCGCCGTCTGCAACTGCAAGGTCTCGCTTTCCTCGATCAGCGGACACACCCAGTACACCTGCCGTCCCGTCAACGCAGCCTCACGCACGCGCCCAATCACCTCTTCGCGCCGCGCGTCGGAGACCAGCTTGGTCAGAATCGGCGTGCGCCCGGGCGGCAATTCATCGATGGTCGAGACGTCGAGATCGGCGTAGTAGGTCATCGCGAGCGTGCGGGGGATCGGCGTCGCGGACATCATCAATTGATGCGGCTGGAAATCGTGCGCGCCGTCGGCGGCGTTGCGCGCCTTGGCGCGCAACGCGAGCCGCTGCGCCACGCCAAAGCGGTGCTGTTCGTCGACGATCACCAACCCCAGCCGCGCAAACTCGACCGCGTCCTGAATGATCGCGTGCGTGCCGATCACGAGTTGCGCGGTGCCGAGCGCGGCGGCTTCGATCGCCGCGCGCTTTTCCTTTGTCTTCAGACTGCCGGCCAGCCACGCGACGCTCACGCCCAGCGGCTCCAGCCAGCCGCGCAATTTGCGCGCGTGCTGTTCGGCGAGGATTTCGGTCGGTGCCATCAGCGCGGCCTGGTAGCCGGCATCAATCGCTTGCGCGGCGGCCAGCGCGGCCACGATCGTCTTGCCGCTACCGACGTCGCCCTGTAAAAGCCGCTGCATCGGATGGGGCTGCGTGAGGTCGAGCGCGATCTCGCCGCCCACGCGCTCCTGTGCCGCCGTCAGCGAAAACGGCAGCGCCTTCAGCAAACGCGCCACCAGCGCCGACTCATCGCCTTCCTTGCGACGCTGCATGGCAGGCGCTGCACGCGAGCGGCGCTCATCATGCGCGCGCTTCAGCGACATCTGCTGCGCCAGCAATTCTTCGAACTTGATCCGCACCCACGCCGGATGCGTGCCGTCCATCAGCGCGTTTTCATCGGCCTGCACACCCGGATGATGCAGCGTGCGCACCGCGTCCATCAGCGCCGGCACGCCGAGTGGCTGCATATACGCTTGCGCGATCGGCTCCGGCAGCAGTTCCGGCAAGGACGTACGCGACAACGCGTTGTCGATCGACTTGCGCAGGTACGCCTGGGTCACGCCCGCGGTGCTCGGATACACCGGTGTCAGCGCCTGCGGCAGCGGCGTATCCTCGTCGACGACACGCACCGCCGGATGCACCATTTCCATGCCGAAGAAACCGCCGCGCACGTCGCCGCGCACCCGCAAGCGCGCGCCGATCGCCATCTGCTTGACCTGCGAACCGTAGAAATTCAGAAAGCGCAGCACGAGCTCGTCGCCTGCGTCGTCGCGCAGTTTCACCAGCAACTGGCGGCGCGGGCGATAGGCGATCTCGTTATCGAACACCACGCCTTCCGTCTGCGCGATGCCGCCCGGCAGCAGATGTCCTATCGGCGTCAGCGAGGTCTCGTCTTCGTAGCGCATCGGCAGATGCAGCACCAGATCGATGTCGCGCGTGAGACCGAGTTTGGCCAGCTTGTCGACGGGTTTGGCCGGGGGCTTGGCGCTGGTTTCGGCAGCAGGCTTCCTGGTGGCTTTGCCCGCCGGTTTGCCGGCAGGCTTGTCACCGAATGGGTCAATCATTTCACCTTCACGCGCGGCCTTGTCGCTCTCCGGCACGACACTCGCGCCGCGGTCGTTCACGTCCGCCGCCGCTGCTTTGCCCCGCGAGACGCGGCGCTTGGGCTCGGCGCTCACTTCATCGGTAGCGGAGGGCAATCGGCGTTCGGACAAAGGCATGGGTTGCTTCGCAAGTACAATATCGGCTGTCAAAGGTGTCGCCGCCATATAGCGCGCGGGCTCGCGGGCCGCTCCGGCGTCCCGCAATCATAGCCGCCCGGCTCCAGCTTCGGCTCAATTCCGTCCCAATTCGCCTCCAGTCGTCCGCATGTTTACGCTTTCCGATTTCGATTTCGATCTGCCACCCGAGCTGATCGCGCAAGTCGCGCTGCCCGAGCGCAGTGCCAGCCGTCTGCTCGAAGTGGCCAACCCGGCCGATGCCGCCGACGCTGCGCGCCTGATCGACCGCCGTTTTGCCGAGCTGCCCGAATGCATCGCGGCCGGCGATCTGCTGATCTTCAACGATACCAAGGTCCTGAAGGCGCGCTTCCTCGGCCAGAAGGCCAGTGGCGGCAAGATCGAAGTGCTGGTAGAGCGCCTCACCGGCGAGCGCACGGCGCTCGCGCAGATCCGTGCGAGCAAGAGCCCGCAGCCGGGCACCACGATCCGCCTCGCCGACGCGTTCGATGTGACGGTCGGCGAACGCGTCGAGCCGTTCTACACGCTGCATTTTCCGGACGACTGCCTGACGCTGATCGAGCAATTCGGCCGACTGCCGCTGCCGCCGTACATCGAGCACGATCCCGACGCGACCGACGAAACCCGCTACCAGACGGTGTTCGCGCAAAACCCGGGCGCGGTGGCGGCGCCCACCGCCGGCCTGCATTTCGACAACGCGCTGCTCGCGCGGCTCGACGCGAAAGGTGTGGAACGCGCGACGCTGACGCTGCACGTCGGCGCGGGCACCTTCCAGCCGGTGCGGGTGGAGAATCTGGCCGAGCACAAGATGCACAGCGAGTGGTACCACCTGCCGCAATCGGTCGCCGACAAGATCGCGGCGACGCGGGCGCGCGGTAATCGCGTGATCGCGGTGGGCACGACGTCGATGCGCGCGCTCGAAGCCGCCGCGCGCGATGCGGACGCCGCCGGACGCCCGCTCGGCGCGGCCAGCACGGAAACCGACATCTTCATCACGCCGGGCTACACATTCCGCGTGGTCGACCGGCTGGTGACCAATTTCCATTTGCCGAAGTCGACGTTGCTGATGCTGGTGTCGGCATTCGCCGGCGTCGAAACGATTCGCGAAGCGTATCGCCACGCGATCGAACAGCGTTACCGCTTCTTCAGCTACGGCGACGCGATGCTGCTGACGCGCCGCGACGGCTGAACCATTTCGTGCCGCATGGCGATATCCCGTGCGACAGCGTTGCGCGCCGGCAGCGCGCGCGGTAGTCTGCCGCTCCTTGCTGTGTTGATGTAGCGGCAGTCGTTGCTGCCCTCCTGCATCTGCGTGCAGCGACAGATCCGCGCTGCATCTCGATTTTTCTTTACCCAGCCGCCGTGGCTTACCCGGTGGCGTTCATTGTTCGCGCCGGACTGTTTTCCGGTAGCACAGGAGTTAACCCATGACCGACGGTCATACCCACGATACAAGCGGTACTTGCAGTACCTGCGAAAGCACCCACTCGCGCCCTGAAAACGGCCTCAATTTCGAACTGCTCGGCACCGACGGCCAGGCACGGCGCGGCCGCGTCACGCTGAATCACGGCGTGGTCGAAACGCCGATTTTCATGCCGGTCGGTACCTACGGCACGGTGAAAGCGGTCCAGCCGCGCGAGCTCGAGGAAATGCATGCGCAGATCATCCTCGGCAACACGTTCCACCTGTGGCTGCGTCCGGGTCTGGAAACGATCGAGGCGCACGGCGGCCTGCACGATTTCATGGGCTGGAAGAAGCCGATCCTGACGGACTCGGGTGGTTTTCAGGTGTTTTCGCTGGGCGATCTGCGTAAAATCACCGAAGATGGCGTTACGTTCGCATCGCCGATCAACGGCGACAAGCTCTTCCTGTCGCCTGAAGTGTCAATGCAGATCCAGAAGGTGCTGAACTCGGACATCGTCATGCAGTTCGACGAATGCACGCCGTACGCGACCAACAACGTGCCGACTTCGCACCAGGACGCCGCCGATTCGATGCGCATGTCGATGCGCTGGGCCCAGCGCTCCATCGATGAATTCAACCGCCTGGGCAATCCGAACGCGTTGTTCGGCATCGTCCAGGGCGGCATGTTCGAGGACCTGCGCGACGAGTCGCTGGCCGGTCTCGCGGAGATGGATTTCCACGGTCTCGCCATCGGCGGCCTGTCGGTCGGCGAGCCGAAGGAAGACATGATGCGCGTGCTGAACCATATCGGCCCGAAGCTGCCCGCCGACAAGCCGCACTACCTGATGGGCGTCGGCACGCCGGAAGATCTGGTGGCGGGCGTCGCCGCCGGCGTCGACATGTTCGACTGCGTGATGCCGACCCGCAACGCCCGCAACGGCTGGCTCTTCACGCGTTTCGGCGACATCAAGATCCGCAACGCCGCGCACAAGAATTCGCTGCGCCCGCTCGACGAGCAATGCGGCTGCTACACCTGCAGAAATTTCACCCGCGGCTACCTGCACCATCTGCATCGTGTAGGGGAAATCCTCGGTGCGCAGTTGAACACGATCCACAACCTGCACTACTACCTCGAACTGATGCAGGAAATGCGCGACGCGATCGACGCAAAGCTGTTCGAGCCTTTCCGCAAGCGCTTCCACGAGAATCGCGCGCGCGGCATCGACTAGCCGGCGATCGGCAATCAGCTGACAAATTTGCCCGAGGAATCCATCGGCGTCGCGCAGAAAACCTTACAATTAACTTTCGTTGACGCCGAAAAAGGCTTTAAACGGTTGATCGCAAAGCCGATTCGCCGCGCCGACGCCTGCCTGGCCGGTGGTAGAATAACCGGCTGATTTTTTTGATCGTTTTGACTTATAACGGAGAGACCAACGTGTCGTTCATTTCCAATGCCTTCGCCCAAGGCACAGCAGCAGGTGGCATTGAATCGAACCTGATGAGCTTCTTGCCGCTGATCCTGATGTTCGGCGTGCTGTACTTCATCATGATTCGCCCGCAAATGAAGCGCCAGAAGGAACATCGCAACATGCTCGCCGCCATGGCCAAGGGCGATGAAGTGGTGACGAATGGCGGCATCGTCGGCAAGGTGACCAAGGTGGGTGAAGCTTACGTCGGCGTCGAAATCTCGGAAGGCACGGAAATTACCGTGCAAAAAGCGTCGGTCACGACGATTCTCCCGAAGGGCACGATCAAGTCGCTGTAAGGCCTGCTCTCTCGCGTCTGGCGCGGCCTCGCCGGCGGTTCTCGCAGAACAACGCTGAACCGCCCGCGCTCATCGCCGGACGCATCGCTTCCAAGCCAACCTTCCCGTTGGACCACTCATGAATCGTTACCCCCTCTGGAAATATGCCGTGATGCTGGTGGCTCTGGTCATCGGCCTCGTGTACACGCTGCCCAATCTGTACGGCGAAGCGCCGGCGGTGCAGGTGTCGAGCGGCAAGGCAACGGTCAAGCTCGACTCGACCACGCTGTCGGCTGTCGAAGCGGCGCTCGCTGCCAATCAGATCAAGCCTGACGAAGTCACGTTCGACAATTCGTCGCTCAACGCGAACATCCGCGTGCGTGTGCCTGACACCGACACGCAATTGCGCGTGAAGGACCTGTTGCAGAAGTCGCTGAACAGCGATCCGACCGATCCGCAATTCGTTGTGGCACTGAATCTGCAAAGCGCATCGCCGCGCTGGCTGACTGCCCTGCACGCGTTGCCGATGTACCTCGGTCTGGACTTGCGCGGTGGCGTGCACTTCCTGCTGCAGGTCGACATGGCCGGCGCGCTGAACAAGAAGCTCGATTCCGACGCATCGGATGCGCGCACCATGCTGCGTGACAACAACATCCGCGACGGCGGCGTGAACCGCGTCAACCAGACGGTGGTGATCAATTTCGCCGACCAGGCCACGGCAGACGCGGCATCCAAGCAACTGGGCCGCGGCATCAGCGAACTCCAGTGGGCCTCGCAAGCGAACCCAGACGGCGGTGTGCAACTGGTCGGCACGTTCACGCCGGTGGTGCAGAAAGCCGTGCAGGACGCCGCGCTCAAGCAGAACATCACCACGCTGCATAACCGTGTGAACGAACTCGGCGTGGCCGAGCCGGTGATCCAGCAGCAAGGCTCCGACCGTATCGTGGTCGAACTGCCGGGTGTGCAGGACACGGCGAAGGCCAAGGACATCATCGGCCGCACGGCAACGCTCGAAGCGCGCCTCGCCGATCCGGTCAACACGCATCCGAATCCGGGTGATCCGGTGCCGCCGGGTGACGAGTTGTTCACCCAGGGCAACCAGACGCCGGTGCTGCTGCGCAAGCAGATCATCTTCACGGGTGACCGCATCATCGACGCGTCGGCGGGCTTCGACGAACATCAGCGTCCGTCGGTCAACATCCGTCTGGATTCGGCGGGTGGCCGCGCGGTGCGCAGCGTGTCGCGCGACAACATCGGCAAGCCGATGGCGATGGTGCTGTTCGAAAAGGGTAAGGGCGAAGTGCTGACGGTGGCGACCATCCAGTCTGAACTGGGCGACCGCTTCCAGATCACCGGCCAGCCGACCCCGCAAGCCGCCGCCGACCTCGCGCTGCTGCTGCGCGCCGGCTCGCTGGCAGCGCCGATGGACATCATCGAAGAACGCACGATCGGTCCGAGCCTCGGCGCGGACAACATCCAGAAGGGCTTTCACTCGGTGGTGTGGGGCTTCGTGGCGATCGCCGTCTTCATGATCGCGTACTACATGCTGTTCGGCGTGATCTCGATGATCGGCCTGTCGGTCAACCTGCTGCTGCTGATCGCCGTGCTGTCCATGTTGCAGGCCACGCTCACCTTGCCGGGTATCGCTGCTATCGCGCTCGCGCTCGGTATGGCGATCGACGCGAACGTGCTGATCAACGAACGCATTCGTGAAGAACTGCGCCACGGCGCAGCGCCGCAACTGGCGATCCAGAACGGCTACGCGCATGCATGGGCGACGATTCTCGACTCGAACGTCACCACGCTGATCGCCGGCCTCGCGCTGCTCGCCTTCGGCTCCGGCCCGGTGCGCGGCTTCGCGATGGTCCACTGTATCGGCATCTTGACGTCGATGTTCTCGGCTGTGTTCTTCTCGCGCGGTATCGTCAACTTCTGGTACGGCGGCAAGAAGAAGCTCAAGTCGCTGGCCATCGGCCAGGTGTGGCGTCCTCAACCGGAAGGTATCGACGGCGCTGCCGCCTACCTCGGTAACGACGATGCTGCGACCGATACCGCACGCGCCGTCGCCGCGGCAAGCGCCAAGCCCAAGGCGAAAGCTGGGGCCCAGGCGCGTGCCAAACCGACCGTGCGCCGTCGCGACGCGTCTAATACGCCGCAGAAACCGGGTTCATCCCGCTGAGTCCCGGAGAACAAGACCATGGAATTTTTCCGTTTTCGCAAAGACATTCCGTTCATGCGGCATGCGTTGATTTTCAACGTAATCTCGCTGCTGACGTTCGTCGCTGCTGTGTTTTTCCTGCTGCATCGCGGGCTGCATCTGTCGGTGGAATTCACCGGCGGTACCGTCGTCGAAGTGCAGTATCCGGGTGCCGCGCCGCTCGATCCGGTGCGTAACACGCTCAACAAGCTCGGCTATCCCGACGCGCAAGTGCAGAACTTCGGCACCTCGCGCGACGTGCTGATCCGTCTGCCGCTCAAGCAAGGCTATACCTCGGCGCAACAGAGCGACCAGGTGATGGGCGCGCTGAAGGGGCAGGATCCGCAGGTGCAGTTGCAACGCGTGGAGTTCGTCGGCCCGCAGGTCGGCAAGGAACTCGCGACCGACGGCCTGATGGCGCTGGCCTGCGTGGTGATCGGCATCGTGATCTACCTGTCGTTCCGCTTCGAATGGAAGTACGCCGTGGCCGGCGTGATCGCGAACTTGCACGACGTGATCATCATTCTCGGCTTCTTCGCGTTCTTCCAGTGGGAGTTCTCACTGTCGGTGCTGGCGGCGGTGCTTGCAGTGCTCGGCTATTCGGTGAACGAATCCGTCGTTATTTTCGACCGGATTCGCGAAACCTTCCGCCGCGAACGCAAGTTGACCGTGACCGAGGTGATCAACCACGCGATCACCAGCACGATGTCGCGAACCATCATCACCCACGGTTGTACGCAGATGATGGTGCTGTCGATGTTCCTGTTCGGCGGCCCGACGCTGCACTACTTCGCATTGGCGCTGACGGTCGGTATTCTGTTCGGCATCTACTCGTCGGTGTTCGTCGCGGCGGCACTCGCCATGTGGCTCGGCGTGAAGCGTGAAGATCTGTTGAAGGACAAGAAGGAACGCACCGATCCAGACGATCCGAACGCAGGCGCGCAAGTCTGAGCTTGCTGTAGGCAGACCTCGCAATGTAAAAGGCCGGTTCTCTCGAACCGGCCTTTTACGTTTACCGCCTTTGCCGTCCTGTTCTGTCTCGCTGTCCACGCACCCTACACGCTCGCCGAGCGCTGTCGCGCAACAGGTACAGCAGGACAGCGCGGCAACGCGTTAGCGGAACCCAAGCTTGCGGCGCGCCGCCATCAGCGCCACCAGGCTGATGACCGCGGCAAAAATCATGTAGTAGCTCGGCGCGGCCTTCGACCCCGTGAAGCTGATCAGCCATGCGATGATGAACGGCCCAAAGCCGCCGAAGATCGTGACGGCGATGTTATAGGCCAGCGACATGCCGGTCGTACGCGTTTGCACTGGGAACATCTCGGAGAGCAAACCCGGCAGCGCCGCGAAGTAGCCGGTCATCAGAAAGCCGAACACGATCTGCAGCACCATCAGCGTGCCGAAGGTCGGATGCGCGACCAGATACACGAACGCTGGGTTGATCAGCACGAGAAGCAGCAGCGCCGATATCAGCATGATCGTGGTGCGCCCGTGGCGGTCCGACAGATGGCCGACCAGTGGCGAAAACACCATCTGAATCACACCGGTCAGCGCAATCGCGGCGAACGCAACCGACGGCGCCAACCCCAATTGCTTCACGCCGTAAGTCGGCATGAACAGCACCAGATAGGTCGACACCGTCCCGAGCACCACCACGCCGATCGCAATAAGCAGGCGGAGCTTCTGGCTGGTGAAGGTATCGCGCAGCGGCGTGGTGGTTTGCTCAGCCGCGAGAAACTCAGGCGTTTCGTCGAGTTTGGTGCGGATGTACCACGCAACCGGCCCGATCAGGAGACCAAAGAAGAACGGCACACGCCAGCCCCACGAGGCCATCTGCTCCGGCGACAGCTTGCCGGTCAACAGTACGCCGAAGCCGGCGGCGAGCAGCGTGGTGAGCCCCTGGCTCGCAACCTGCCAGCTTGCGAAGAAACCACGCCGCCCCGGTACGTGTTCCGCGAGAAAAGCCGTGGCACTACCGAACTCGCCGCCTGCCGAAAAGCCTTGCATCAGACGCGCCAACACGAGAATCACGGGCGCGGCAATGCCGATGCTTTGATACGTCGGCAGAACCGCGATGATCAGCGTGCCGCACATCATCAGCAGGATCGACAAGGTGAGCGCCGCTTTGCGTCCGGCGCGGTCGGCGTAAGCACCGATCACGATCGCGCCAAGCGGCCGCATGAAGAACGACACGCCGAAGGTACCCAGCGTCAGCAGCAGTGAAACCGTGTCGTTGCCCGCCGGAAAAAACAGCTTCGCGATGATGACCGCGAAAAAACCGTACACCACCAGATCGAACCATTCCAGCGCGTTGCCGATCGAGGCGGCGACCACCGCGCGCCACGAATTGCGCCGGCTTCCCGCCAGGCTTGCCGCTGTCGTTGCATTCATGCAGATCTCCAATGCGCGCGAATATTATTAATGTAGGCCTTGCGCCCCCACTCTGCCGAACTGGATGCGCGCACAACCAATACGGCGTCAGCGCTCTATGTACCTGAAAAATTAAAACGAGGCGAGCGGCAAATTGGCGATGGCCACGGCATAGGGCTTCCGGCGCTTCACACAGGCAATAAAAAACCGCTTCATCGCAAAAGCGAACGAAGCGGTTTTTTTGTTGCGGCGCAACGGCCGCGCCACGCGTGGGATTAAATATGAATACGCAACAGGCTCGTTAAAGCGTTTATTGCTTGATGCCTTCAGCTTGAATATGCAGCTTGGTATCCATGTTGAAGCCGTACTTCGCGCCGAAATCCATGCCGTAATCGTTGCGGTTGAAATGCGCGCTCGCTTCCACGCCGCACACTTCGCGCTTGAGCACCGGGTGCTGCATGCACTTGAACGATTCGATCGTCAGGTTCAGCGGCTTGGTCACGCCGCGGATCGTCAAGCTGCCGATCACTTCGACCGGCTTATCGCCGTCGAACTTGATATCGGTGCCTTTGTAGGTCACCGACGGATACTTGGTCACGTCGAAGAACGTGTCTGTCTTCAGATGGTCGTCGAGCTTGGTGTTGCCGGTTTCGACCGAAGCCGGATCAACCGTGACGTCCACCGTGCCGGTTTTCGCCGCGCGGTCGAGCGTGACCGTGCCGGAGCTCTTGGTGAACTTGCCGCGCCACACCGAGAGGCCGCCGAAGTGATCCGCCTCGAAGCTCGGATACGTGTGGGTCGGGTCGAGCTGATAGGTGTCCGCTGCGGCAAACGCGCCGAGCGAGAAAGAAGAAGCCAATGCGCCGACGGCGATCAACAGGGATGTTTTCAATTCATGCTCCTTATGTTTCTGCAATGCCTGAAGGAAAGCGGCTGCGCGCCAAGCGCGCAGCGAACGTCACTTGCGTGCTGCAACGATATGAAACTTGATCACCACCTCATCGGCGACCACAGAAGTGTCTTTCCATTCGCCGGTGCCGATGTCGAATTGCGAACGCTTGATCGGCAGTGACCCGTCGAACGTCTGCGTCGCGCCCTGCTCGGTGACCGTGACCGGCACCACGACGGTCTGCGATTTACCCTTGATGGTCAGCTTGCCCGTGACTTTGAACTGATTCCCGCCGGCCGGCGCAATCGCGCTCGACACGAAGGTGGCAGTCGGATAGGTCTTCGCGTCGAACCAGTCCTTGCCGCGCACCTGGTCGTTGTAGCTGTCGTCGCCGAGATCGTAAGTGCCCACGTCGATGCTGAACTGCGCACTGCCGTCGGCCGGTTTTGCCGGATCGAACTTCACCTGCGCGGTGAATTTACCGAACTTGCCTTCCACCGGCACGTTCATCTGCTTCGACGTTGCCGTCACCGAGCTTTTAGCGACGTCGACCTGCGCGAGCGCACTGCCGGCCGCGGTCAGCGAGGCCGCCGCGACCGCGGCGAGCATGTAGCGATAAAACGAAACTTTCATGGTTATCCTTATTTGATGAAAGGGAGCATGCGCGACAGCAGGCCGTCGCGATCCAGCCATTGATGCTTGAGCGCCGCCGCGACATGCAGCGCGACCAGCACAAGCAAGGTGTAATTCAACGCGATGTGCACGTTCTTCAGCAGTTCCTTGAGATGCGGGTCCGGTGCGATCAGACGCGGCAGCGGAATCAGACCGAGGTACACCACCGGCACGTTGGCCGCCGAGCTATACAGATAGCCGGAGACGGGAATCACGATCATCAGCACGTAGAGCAGCAGATGCGTGAGATGCGCGGCGCCGCGCTGCCAGGCCGGCATGCGGCGCGGCATCGGCGGGGCTGCGTGGGTGGCGCGCCACAGAATGCGCAACACGGCAAGCGCGAACACCGTCACGCCGATCCACTTGTGGTACGAAAAGTAGCGCAGCTTGGTGGGCGTGAAGCCGGGGATGTCGGTCATCACCCAACCGAGCGCGAAGCCGCACACGATCAGCAGCGCGATCAGCCAGTGAAAGGCGATGGCAGTCCGCGTGTACGACTCGCGGCCACCGAATGAAGGATTGAGTGCCATGACAGGTCAACGCAAGCTAAGAGAAGTTAACGGCGCAGCCGACCCTGCTATTCCACGCTGCCCATGCATGTTGCATTGTGCGACTCGATAGAAAGCGTGGTGGCTGCGGCACACGCCAAGGCCGCCATGCTACCGCAAGCGGAAAAAGCTGGCAGCGGTTGCCCGGAATGCGGTCAGGCGGAAAGTTTTTATGCGTGCAGAATGGTATTGAACAATTGGGGACGAATGGTGTCAGAAGTGAGTATTTTTATGTAAGACTAGCCCTGCCTCCGATGCCGCCTGGTCCACCGGTTGCACCGGATGCAATGGCCGGCCCGACGACGAAGCGCGTTTGGTACTATTGCTCCACGCTTTCTCCCGGCCTGCCCTAAAACCGGCATTGCATGCTTCCCCTCACGTCGTTCGCCCTTCTGCCGTATGGAACATGACAACCTGATCGCGTGCCATGAATGCGATGCGCTGTTCCGCAAGCCCCGGCTTGTCGGGCGGGTGGTCGCATGCTGTCCGCGCTGCGGCGCGACGCTCTATCGCGGCGTCTCCCGCAAGCTCGACAGTATTTGTGCGATGACACTGGCCGCGCTGATCACCTTCGTGATCGCCCAGGCTTTCCCGATCGTCGAACTCGAAACCAGCGGCATCACCTCGCAAACCACGCTGTTCGGCGCGCTCATCGCGCTGTGGGGCGAGGACATGCAGATCGTCGCGGTCATGGTGTTCTGTTCGACCATTCTGTTCCCGCTGACCGAGCTGGTCGCCCTGCTCTACGTGCTGATCCCCCTGCGCGCCGGCTACGTGCCACCCGCCTTCAACCGCGTATTGCGCGCCATTCAATTCGTGCGGCCGTGGGGCATGATCGAAGTGTTCATGCTCGGCGTGCTGATCACCATTGTGAAGATGGTGAGTCTCGCGCGCGTGATTCCCGAAGCAGCGCTATTCGCGTTCGGTGTGCTGACGCTGATGATCGCGGTGGTCCTCACGTTCGATCCACGCGTGCTGTGGGACCTTGCCGACGAAATGGAAAACCCCAACCAGAAACCGCAGCCGCGAAGCTCCGCGGACAGTGCGGCGGCTGCCGTCAGTTCGCTTGCCGGGCCACCCCCGCCGCCTGACGTGCAAGGCGCGCCCCAATCCGCATTGCCACCGGGCGTGCCGCCGGCGCCGCATCAGGGATGAGTGCACGATGAAATACGTGACCGCCAAGCGCGCGGGTCTGGTCGCTTGCCATGCGTGCGGACGCGTCGAGCCGCGTATCCGCTCCGTCACGCCGCAGCACTGTGGACGCTGCGGCGCGGTCCTTCACTCGCGCCACCCCGATAGCCTGATGCGCACCTGGGCACTGCTGATCGCCGCGGCCTTGCTGTATATTCCCGCGAATCTGCTGCCGGTGATGCATACGTCCTCGCTACTCGGTTCGGAAGACGACACCATCATGAGCGGTGTCGTGTACTTCTGGACCTCGGGCGACTGGCCGTTGGCCGTGATCGTGTTCATCGCCAGCATCATGGTGCCGATGCTCAAGCTCAGTGTGCTGGTGCTGCTCACAGCCACCGCGCAGCGCCGCTCGCGCTGGCGGCCGGATCAGCGCACCACGCTGTACCGGATGGTCGAAAAGATCGGGCGCTGGTCGATGCTCGACGTGTTCGTCGTCACACTGACCGTCGCGCTGGTGCGTTTCAAGTCGCTTGCTGTGATCACGGCCGGGCCGGGCGCAATCGCCTTCGGCTCGGTGGTGATTCTGACGATGATGGCATCCATGCAATTCGATCCACGGCTCATCTGGGACAACGTGGAAGGCAGCACTCAAAAACCTCAGGACCTCGACCATGACTAGCCCGCAAGGACCGACGCCCGCCTCCGATGCGCCGCGCAACGATTCGAACGGACCCAAGCTGCCGCCCCAACTGCCAGACCCCGACATCGAGCCGCGCAGCCGCTGGCTGCCCTCGCTCGTCTGGGTGATTCCGCTGATCGCCGCGCTGATCGGCCTCGCGCTCGTGATCAAGTCGGTGACCGAAAAAGGCCCGACCATCACAATCACGTTCACCAGCGCCGAAGGGCTCGAGCCCGGCAAGACCAAGGTCAAGTACAAGGACGTCGACGTCGGCTCGGTGAAGACCATCACGCTCTCGAAAGATCTGTCGCACGTGCTGGTTCAGGTGCAGCTCACCAAGGAAGGCGAAGACTTCGCGGTCAAGGATTCGCGCTTCTGGGTGGTGCGCCCTCGGGTCGGCGCGAGTGGCGTGTCCGGACTGACCACGCTGCTTTCGGGCGCCTACATCGGCGCGGACGCCGGCCATTCACCGGACACCGAGAAGGACTTCGTCGGCCTCGAAACGCCGCCGCCTATCACCGGCGACCAGAAGGGCCACCAGTTCGTTCTGCACGGCGAGTCGCTTGGCTCGATCGACATCGGCTCGCCGATTTTCTACCGGCGCGTACAGGTCGGCCAGGTGGTCGGCTTCTCGCTGGACAAGGACGGCACCGGCGTGACGATGCAGGTGTTCGTGTCGGCGCCATTCGACCAGTACGTCGGCACCAATTCGCGCTGGTGGCATGCGAGCGGCGTCGATCTGCGGCTCGATTCGAGCGGCTTCAAGCTGAATACGCAGTCGCTTGCGACGGTGATCGTCGGTGGCCTGTCGTTCCAGTCGCCGCCTGGTCAGGGTGTCGGCGCGCAGGCGCCGAACAACATGACGTTCCGCCTCGGCTCGGATGAACAGGACGCGATGCGCGAACCGGACGGCGTCCCATTGCGTGTGGTGATGAACTTCAATCAGTCGCTGCGTGGGCTATCGGTCGGCGCGACGGTCGATTTCCGCGGCATCGTGCTCGGTCAGGTGACCAACATCGGTATCGACTACGATCCGAAGACGCGCAGCTTCACGATGCCGGTGACGATGAACCTGTACCCGGACCGCCTCGGCAAGCGTTTCCGCGAAACCGCGCCGACGCCGGGCACCCTCGCGGGGCAAACCTTGCTGCAACAGCTCGTCAAGCATGGTCTGCGCGGCCAGTTGCGCACCGGCAATCTGATTACGAGCCAGTTGTACGTGGCGCTCGATATCTTCCCGAAAGCGCCGCCGGCCACGGTTGACGTCACGGGCGATCCGCTCGAATTGCCGACCATTCCGAACACGCTCGACGAACTGCAACTGCAAGTCGCCGACATTGCGAAGAAGCTCGACAAGGTGCCGTTCGACGAGATCGGTACGAACCTGAACAGCGCGCTGAAGAATGCTGACCAGCTGTTCACGCGACTCGACAAGGAAGTCGTGCCGGAGGCGCGCGACACCCTGGCGGCGGCGAAACAGACTTTCGGTTCGGCCCAGGCGACGTTGCAGCAGGACTCGCCGTTGCAGTCGGATGTTCATCAGGCGTTGCAGGAACTGACCCGCACGTTGCAGTCGCTGAATGCGCTGTCGGATTATCTGGAGCGTCATCCGGAATCGTTATTGCGCGGTAAATCAGGAGATAAACCATGATGTTTGCCCGGCTCCCCCGCCCGCCGCGCGGGCTTGTGCGCGGCGCTGTTTATGTCGGTGCTCTGGCCGGACTGGTGGCGATGGCGGCGTGTTCGTCGCCGAGCAGCCGCTTTTATACGCTCGGCGCGGATGGCGCGGCTGCCGGATCCGCGGCGCCGGTTAGCGCCCGGACGTCGGCTGCGCCGGCGTGGCTGATTGAAGTCGCGCCGATCGATGTCCCGCCGCAGGTGGCGAAGAATCAGCTGGTAGTGCAGACGGGACCGACGCAGGTTCAGGTGCTCGAACAGGAGCGTTGGGCTTCGTTGCCGGGTGACGAGATTCGTCGGGCGTTGTCGACGAGTCTGACGCAGCAGTTGGGTACGATCGATGTGTATGGGACTGCGTATTCGGATGCGACGCCGGTGTACCGGGTTAGCATGAATGTGCAGCGGTTCGAGTCATGGCCGGGGTCGCATGCGTTGATCGATGCGGTTTGGAGTGTGCGGGCTGTGCGGGGTACGGCTGTGATGACTTGCCGGAGTGTGGTGAGTGAGCCGGTTAGCGGTGGGTATGATGCGCTTGTTGATGGGCATCGGGCCGCGTTGCAGCAGATTGCTGGGCAGGTGGCTAGCGCTGTGAAGACTATGGCCGCTGCTGCTCCGCAAGGGAAGGTTGGGGCTAAGGGTGCTGGTTTTGCCGTGCCGGCGTGTCCTTCTGCTGTTGCTGCTGCTGGTGCGAGTAGTTGACGGTTTTGTTTGCCCTGCGGGCGCGTGGTTGTTTGCAGGCGCTTCGCGGGGTGATGTTTTCGGTTGGGGCCTGGCGGTGTTGACATTTCCTTGGGTTGGTTGCCCGCGCGGCGCTTTCTTGACTGTGAGCCTATGGCGTTGGCCTTTCCTTGATCTGTTTGCCTGCGCGGCGCTTTCTGTCTGTTTGCCTACAGCGTTGGCCTTTCCTTGATCTGACTTTTTGGCCTCTCCTTGATTTGTTAGTGGTCTATTAGCGTTGCCCCTGTGCGGGGCGGCACTGTAGTGGTCAAGTAAACATGGACACCCTGAAAGGGGAAACATTAAAAAAGTGAAGCTTCGCATCGTGCCGGCGGTAGATCGTCTGCCGCCGAATGAATGCGCCTGTAGTTGTAAAAGCCGTCGATGTAGGCCCCGATGTCGCGTTCGGCATGCGCGTGATCGGGGTACCCTTTCTCGTTGATCCATTCGCTTTTCAGACTTCTAAAGAATCGTTCCACCGGCGCGTTGTCCCAGCAGTTTCCCTTTCTGCTCATGCTCTGGATGATGCTGTTTGCCTTCAGTTCGTTCACGAAGTGCGCGCTGGTGTACTGGCATCCCTGATCCGAGTGGAACATCAGGCCCGGCGGCGGCTTTCGATGGTCCCGAGCCTGCTGCAAAGCCTTTAGAACCAGCACCGTGTCGGGCACCAGTGCAAACGCCCAGCCGACGATACGGCGCGAATACAGATCCATCACGATAGCCAGGTAGGACCAGCCCTGAAGCGTTCTCACGTAGGTAATGTCTCCCGCCCACACCTGGTTGATCGACGGCGGCTCGAAACGACGCTCAAGCAGATTCGGGGCAACCAGTGCTTCACCGTCAGCTTTGCGGTAGCGATGCGTCCGTCGTCGGGCCACCGCCAGTTGCGCCTCCTTCATCAATGAGCGTGCGCGGTAACGTCCTATCGCGTGGCCTCGCTGCTGCAATGCCAGGGCCATCCTGCGGCTGCCATAGCTGGCGCGGCTTTCGCGGTGAATTTCACGCACTGCCGCGAGCAGGGTGGGTGAAGCAGCGGCCTTGACGGGCCGCCCGGCAAAGGCGTAATAGCTGCTTCGCGGCACCTTCAGCAACCGGCACATCACATTCACTGGCCAGGCCTTCTTCAGCGAATGGATCACTTCGAGGAGCGATCCATTTCCTTGACGAAGAAGGCCGTGGATTTTTTTAGTATCTCGCGCTCCCTTTCGAGCTCGATTACCCGCGCTTCCAGTTCCCGGATCCGCCGCTGATCAGCCGTGATCTGCACCTCCGTGCGCGGCGGCTCGGCCTGTTCAGCTCGCCACTGCGCGACCCATCGCCGCAACGCCGTGTCCCCCACGCCCAGTGCCTCGCAGGCCTTGGCGAATGAATAACCCTGCGCCACGACCAGTTGCACCGCTTCTGCCTTGAATTCGTCGCTTATGTTCCGTCTGCTCATCTCTCACCTCAGTTGGAGAATTATCCCCTTTAGAGGTGTCCAGAGTCATTGGACCACTACACACTTACTTTCTTTGCCGCCGCAAAGAAAGATAAGCAAAGAAAGCGGCTAGAAGCCCCTGCTAAGCGGGTCCCCCGCACAGCTACGGTAGTGGTGCATCTGGAATCTGTGCCCTCGCACATTCAGCCTTGGTGACAAAGCAGTCATACTTCCGGCGGCGCTGCGCGCGCCGAAGAGCAATTCTTAAAACCACCCGCTACGTTTAAGCTCTCGTGTCTTGCGCTGCACCGTAACTCGTCATTGCATCGCCACTGCGAGTGCCACTGCCACTGCCACTGCGAGTGCGAGTGCGAGTGCGAGTGCGAGTGCGAGTGCGAGTGCGAGTGCGACAGATCGAGATTTCATTTGAAGTGTGGTTCGCCCATGAATGCAGAGGCGCTTCGGCGAGGCGAGGCCGATGGCCCCCACCGCCCCCAAACGAAGCCCTTGGTTTCCCTGGCAGACCCATCCGCGACGCACGCAGTGCGGAGTGGGCGCTGATGAGCCCTTTGTCACCAACGCTGAATGTGCGAGGGCACAGATTCCAGATGCACCACTACCGTAACTGTGCGAGAAACCCGCTTAGCAGGGGCTTCGAGCCGCTTTCTTTTGCCTACTTTTCTTTGCGGCCGGCAAAGAAAAGTAGGTGCCGCCCCGCACAGGGGCAACGCTAATAGACCACTAACAAATCAAGGAGAGGCCAAAAAGTCAGATCAAGGAAAGGCCAACGCCACAGGCACACAGACGAACAAGCGCCGCGAAGGCAAAAAAGCAAAATAGTGCAAAACATCAACCAGCACAAAAACCACATGCCATATCCTTCCAGCTAACCGAACCCTAAGCGCCGCAGGCAACAACCCCGTAGGGCAAAAAACCAAAATGTTCACCTCAATCAAAAGATTCATAAAAAAATGGCGAGCCTCCCGCGACGGCGGCCACCAACTGGACGCGCTCCTAGCGATCGCAGACAAGACGGCGCCCTATCCAGACCGCAGTGAATGGCTGATCGAGCTCGCCCACTGGATCCACCGCGGCCGCGCCGTCCAACCCGAGCAACTCGATAACACCGTCGAAAACGCTACCTCACGCTCAACCCTGGCGCACGCAAGAGTCCGTTATCTCCTCCACGTGCTGGACCGTAACCCGGCCTGGAAGGCCAACGTCGCCGGCATTCTCCGCGCGCTCCTGCGCGAAAGCGACGGCCTCTCGCTTCTCTGCGATGCAGGCATGCCCGTGCACTCCGGCTTCTTCGGCGCACTCTTCGAACGCCTCGAAGCCTCACTTATCCCCCCCGCGCCGAACCGGCGCGATCTGCGCGCGATCGTCACCCTGATGTTCAGCCAGGAACGCGACGCCGAATGGATCGCCAGTCTGCCAACCGATCTGCTCACCCGCATCCGCGCCCTCTTCGACTATGAAGAGGACGACAACGAACATCGCGACACCACCCCGTTCTCGCTCGACCTGCTGGCCGCCCTGCACAATCTCACCTGCCAGATCAGTTCGACCGGTCTCTCGCAAACAGTCCGCAGCCGTCTCGGCGAAGTGGACGCCGGCGATGCCAGCGACGTGCGCGTCGCCATGGAAAAGCAGCCGTTCTACCGGCTCACGCGCGCCATGCTCGCCGTCGAAGCGGCCCATCAGGACGTCAGTGCAGGCGCCCCGCAAGACAAGCTGCTGCATGAGGTCAACTATCTGCGCCTGCTGCTCGACGAATGCCGCAGCGCTACCGACAACGTCTTCGCCCATCTCTATCGCAACGGCGTCAGTGTCGATATCGTGTTCCAGGTCGAACGGATGCGCATGCGCATCGTGCGCGCGGAGCACCTGCTGAACACCTGGATGGCGCCGGACGATCCGCACGCCGGCGCGCGTCTCACCGCCGAACTGGTGAACGCCAATCACGCAAGCCAGAGCGTCGCGCATCTCGTGCGCAGCAATTTCTCATTGCTGGCGCGCAAGGTCGTCGAGTACAGCGCCGATACCGGCGAGCACTACATCGCACGCGATCGCGCCGAATACCTGAAGATGCTGCGCATGGCAGCCGGCGGCGGACTCGTCACCGTGGTCACGGTCTGCGTGAAATTCGCCATCACCGGCGTACATCTGCAATCGATGTTCGAAGGCCTGCTCGCCGGCATCAACTATGCGGCCAGCTTCCTGCTGATTCACTTCCTGCACTTCTCGCTCGCCACCAAGCAGCCGGCGATGACCGCACCCACGCTCGCCCGCGAATTGGACGGCGTCGGCACGCCGGCAGGCGTCGACAGCTTCGTGAGTTCGGTCACCGCATTGATGCGCACGCAGGCAGCCGCCGTGCTCGGCAACGTGCTGTTGGTGTTTCCCGTGTGCTTCGGCGTGCAATTACTGTGGCATGCGCTGTTCAACGCCAACATCATTTCGCCCGAGAAAGCCCACGCCACACTGCACTCGTTCTCGCTGCTGGGACCGACGCCGTTCTATGCCGCGCTGACCGGCGTGTTGCTGTGGTCGTCGAGTTTGCTGTCAGGGTGGGCGGACAACTGGTTCGTCCTGCATCGCGTGGCCGATGCGCTCGCCTATAACCGGCGCCTGCGCATGACGCTCGGCGTGGCCGGCGCGGCCCGGCTCGCCGCGTTTTGCCGCACGAACGTGGCGGGCGTCGTGGGCAACATCACGCTCGGCCTGATGCTTGGCCTCGTGCCGGCGATCCTCACCGCCTTCGCCTTCACGTTCGAGGTGCGTCACGTGACGCTGAGCGCCGGCTCGATCGGCATCGCACTCGGCGTGCTCGGCAAAGACGCGTTGAAGTTGCCGGAGTTGTGGTGGGCGGTCGCGGGCGTCGGCAGCATGGCGATCCTCAACGTGGCCGTGAGTTTCGCGCTCGCCTTCTACATGGCGGTGAAATCGCGCGACTTGCGGCGCAATGCGGTGCGCTCGCTGCGCGGCGCGATCTGGCAACGGGTGTTCAGGCATCCGCTGGAGCTGGTATGGCCGGCCAAAACGGCCCCGCACCCCGACCGCGTACAATAGCGCCTTATCTAACGCCTTCCGGCAACCTCAATGTCCTTCGATTTCTTCCTTCCCTGTCCGCGCGGCCTTGAAGCCTCGCTCGCCACCGAGCTCGCCGAAATTGCCGCGAAGCACCTGAACGGCGCGCCGTTCACGGCCGGCGCGCAAGTGCCCGGCGGCGTGCATTTCCGCGGAGGCTGGGCCGCCGGCATGGCCGCCAACCTGCACTCGCGCCTCGCGAGCCGCGTGCTGCTGAAAATCGCGCATCGGCCGTATCGCAGCGAACAGGACATTTACGCGCTCGCGCTCGAACAGCGCTGGGAGCAGTGGTTCTCGGCGAACGAAACGCTGCGCGTGGACGTCACCGCGATCAAATCGCCGCTGCGCAGCCTCGAATTCACGACGCTGCGCGTCAAGGACGCGATCTGCGACCGTCTGCGTGAAGTGAGCGGTGCGCGTCCGAACATCGACACCGCCATGCCCGACGTGCGCGTGTTCGCGTTCCTCACCGCCACCGATTGCACGCTCTACCTCGACACCTCCGGCGACCCGCTCTTCAAGCGCGGCTGGCGCCTCGACAAGGGTGCGGCGCCGCTGCGCGAGAATCTCGCGGCCGGCATCCTGCGTCTGACCGGCTGGACCGCCGGCACGCCGCTGTACGACCCGATGTGCGGCAGTGGCACCTTCCTCGCGGAAGCCGCGCAAGTGGCGCTGAATATCGCGCCGGGCGCGGAGCGCCGCTTCGGCTTCGAGAAGCTCAAGCAATTCGAGGCCAAGACCTGGCAAACGCTGAAGGCCGCCGCGCTCGACGCCAAGCACGCCGCCCGCACCTCGCGCGCCGATCTGCAGATTTTCGGTAGCGATATTTCCGGCGACATGCTGGACAAGGCGCGTGCGAACTTCCAGCGCGCCGGTCTGCCGTCGATTCCGCTCAAACAGGTCGACGCGCGCGGCATGACCGCACCGTCGTCCGAGCCGGGCATTCTCGTCGCGAATCCGCCGTATGGCGAGCGGATCGAAGTGCGCGGCCGCAACGCACGCGGCGAAATCCGCGAAGGCCGCGCCACGCGTGAAGGCCGTGACGACGACAGCTTCCACCGAGCCCAGGAAGAAGCGCCGGACAGCGAGTTTTTCCAGTCGCTCGGCGATGCGCTGAAGCAGCGCTTTACCGGCTGGCATGCGTTTATTCTCACTTCGGATCGCAAGCTGCCGGGCCAGTTGCGTCTGCGTGAATCGACCAAAACGCCGCTCTTTAACGGCGCGCTCGAATGCCGGCTGTTCCGCTTCGATCTGATCGCGGGTAGCGTCCGGCAACGGCCGCAGAACAACGACACGCCAGCAACCTGAGCTTGAGCTTGAGCCTGAGCAGCATCGAAAAAAGCCGCGGATCCAATCCGCGGCTTTTTTTGCCTGTACCTCAGCGATCGGCCGGCGTTGGGCTCCTCCTGCTGCCACCCCGACTTCTCCGCCCCTCTGCTCCAGCCCGCCGCACCATCTCTGCCCTCTCTGCCCTCTCTGCCCTCTCTGCCCTCTCTGCCCTCTCTGCCCTCTCTGCCCTCTCTGCCCTCTCTGCCATCGCTGCCATCGCTGCCATCGCTGCCATCCCGCCATTGCTGCCAGCGCACATGCTCGCTCATCGTCCGCCACGTCCTTTTGCCACACCCGCCACTCCCTACTGACACTACGCTGTCAGTAGCCCCCACGCACACTCCTTCTCACGCCATCCGGCGCTTTGCACGGCTTACCGCCATTCACAGGAGAGTGTCATGTCCGCATCATCCAAAGTTGTTGCGTGGTTCGAGATTCCGTCCGTCGATTTCGATCGCGCCGTTCGCTTTTATGAAGCCGCGCTCGACGTCAAACTGAATCGCCAGGAAATCGGCGGCCAGCCGATTGCCATCTTCGGCTACGAGGAACCGGCCACCGGCGGCGCAATCGTCCATAGCCCGTCGATGAAGCCGGCCGGCGACGGTGTGCTCGTCTATCTGAACGCGCAACCGACCGTCGACGCCACCCTCGCCCGCGTCGAAAAGGCCGGCGGCAAGACCGATGGTCCGGTGATCAAGCTACCGCAGGACATCGGCTACATCGCGTTCTTCACCGATACGGAAGGCAACCGCCTCGGCCTGCACTCGCTGACCAACGGTTAATACACCACGCGACGCGACGCACCAGCGCGGCGGCCAGCAGGCACCGCGCAGAACGCCGACCGGAGCGCAACATGCGGCGCTATCATCGTGGGGCTGTCCCCGTCCTTTTCTACAAGACGCCCACGATGACGCGCCGCGCCGACCGCCTGTTCCAGATCGCCGAACTGTTACGCGGACGGCGTCTGACTACCGCGCAACAACTCGCCGACTGGCTGAATATCTCGCTGCGCACCGTCTATCGCGACGTGCGCGATCTGCAACTGTCAGGCGTGCCAATCGAAGGCGAAGCGGGTATCGGCTATCGGTTGAGCCGCGCGGCGAGCCTGCCGCCCCTCACCTTCACCGCCGATGAACTGGCCGCGCTCGCAGCCGGCGCGCGGATGCTCGAATCGTGGGGCGGCGCCGGTTTCGCGAGCGGGGCGCGCGGGGCGCTGGCGAAGATCGCCTCGGCGATGCCCGCCGACAAGCGCGTAACGCTCGAACGTCTGGCGATCTTCGCGCCGTCGTTTCACATCAAGGCGGATTTTTCAGCGAAGGTGGATGCGCTGCATCGGGCAATCGATGCACGTCAGGTGGCGAGCTTTGCCTATACCGATGCAAATGGCGCGGCGACCGAGCGGCGCGTGTGGCCGCTGGCCCTGGCTTATTGGGGCGCGCGTTGGACACTCGGCGCGTGGTGCGAATTGCGCAGCGATTTCCGCAATTTCGGGTTGGAGAGGATCCAAGATCTTCAGGTGCTCGAATCGTATCCGGATCAGGAAGGACGACGCTTGGCGGATTGGCTTCGGCATGTGAATGCGAAGCCGCGGTAAGGATGCAGACGCGCCCAGGCTGCATGACCGACGGTTCGCCGCCCGCCCCGAGGCAAGCCGCGAACCGCCAAGGCGCGTTACTCCACCGCCTTCACCATATCTTCGATCACCTTCTTCGCGTCGCCGAACACCATCATCGTCTTGTCCATGTAGAACAGGTCGTTGTCGAGACCGGCGTAACCCGCCGCCATCGACCGCTTGTTCACGATAACCGTGCGCGCCTTGTACGCCTCAATGATCGGCATGCCCGCGATCGGCGACTTCGGATCGGTCTTCGCCGCCGGATTCACCACGTCGTTCGCGCCGAGCACCAGCACCACGTCGACCTGACCGAACTCGCCGTTGATGTCGTCCATTTCGTAGACCATGTCGTACGGCACTTCGGCTTCGGCGAGCAGCACGTTCATGTGTCCCGGCATCCGACCGGCCACCGGGTGAATCGCGTACTTCACCTCGATGCCCTTCTCGACCAGCTTGTCGGTCAGCTCCTTCAACGCATGCTGTGCACGCGCGACCGCGAGCCCATAACCCGGCACGATCACCACCGTTTCAGCATTGCCGAGCATGAACGACGCATCATCGGCCGAACCGGATTTCACCGGACGCTGCTCCGCCGACCCACCCGCCGCCGCTGCGCCCGCTTCATTCCCGAAGCCGCCGAGAATCACGTTGAAGAACGAGCGGTTCATCGCGCGGCACATGATGTACGACAGGATCGCACCCGACGAACCCACCAGCGAGCCCGCAATAATCAGCATCGGATTGTTCAGCGAGAAGCCGATGCCCGCCGCCGCCCAGCCCGAATACGAGTTGAGCATCGACACCACCACCGGCATATCCGCGCCGCCGATCGGAATGATGATCAGCACACCGAGCACGAACGCAATCAGCGTCATGATGATGAACGGCAGCCACGATTGCGTGAGGAAGAAGATCACGCCGAAGCCGAGCATGGCGAGCGCGAGCAGCAGGTTGATCAGGTGCTGCCCTGCATAGACGACCGGTGCGCCCTGGAACAGCCGGAACTTGTACTTGCCCGACAGCTTGCCGAACGCGATCACCGACCCGGAGAACGTAATCGCGCCGACGAACGTGCCGATAAACAGCTCGACGCGATTGCCGTAAGGCAGGAAGCCCGGAATCGGATTGTCCGGATCGACGAGGCCGAAGGCCGACGGCTCCGACACCACCGCATACGCGATACAGACTGCGGCAAGACCGATCAGCGAGTGCATCGCCGCGACCAGTTCCGGCATCTTGGTCATCTCGACGCGCGCCGCGACGAACGCGCCGATCGCGCCGCCGACAATCAGCGCGGCAAACAGCAGGCCAAGGCCGAGCGCCAGATTCGAGCCGAGCCCGGCGGCCTGCTTAACGATCAGCGCAATGGTCGTAAGAATGGCAATCGCCATCCCGACCATGCCGAAGGTGTTGCCGGTGCGCGCCGTCTTCGGATTCGACAGCCCCTTGAGCGCCTGGATGAAGCAGACCGACGCGACCAGATAAAGCAGCGTGACGACGTTCAGACTCATTACGCGTTCTCCCTGGTCGTGGATTGTGCCTTGTCAGCGGGGAGCTTCTTCGGCTCTTTCTTGCGGAACATCTCCAGCATTCGCCTCGTCACGAGAAATCCGCCGAACACGTTCACCGCCGCGAGCGCGACGGCCAGCGTGCCGAAGAACTTGCCGGGCGTGCCGAGCGTGAGGCCCGCGGCCAGCATCGCGCCGACGATCACGATCGCCGAGATCGCGTTGGTCACGGCCATCAGCGGCGTGTGCAGCGCGGGCGTGACGTTCCAGACGACGTGATAGCCGACGTAGATCGCCAGCACGAAGATGATCAGGTTGATGACGGTGTGGTTGATGACTTCCATCGCCGTTCTCCTAGGTAGTAATTCGCTTCAGGTCTTGCGCGTGACTTCGCCGTCGCGGGCCAGCAGCGTGGCCGCGACGATGTCGTCTGCGAGATCGATGTTCAGGGCGCCTTCCTTGGTGATGATCAGCTTGAGGAAGTCGAGCAGGTTGCGCGCGTATAAGGACGACGCGTCGGCGGGCACCATCGAGGCCAGGTTCGTATAGCCGACGATCGTCACGCCATGCTTCAGGACGACCTGATCGGCTTCGGTGAGCGGACAGTTGCCGCCGCGCCGGCCTTCGTACTCGGCGCCGCGTCCTGCCGCCAGGTCCACCAGCACGGAGCCGGGTTTCATCGCCTGCACGGTTTCCACCGAGATCAGCGTCGGTGCGGCCCGGCCTGGAATCAGCGCGGTGGAAATCACCACGTCGGCCTGTTTGGCCCGCTCGTGGACCAGCACCGACTGGCGCGCCAGCCACGAAGGCGGCATCGGCCGCGCATAACCGCCCACGCCCTGCGCGGCTTCGCGCTCTTCATCGGTTTCGTAAGGCACATCGAGGAATTTGGCGCCGAGCGATTCGATCTGCTCCTTGACCGCCGGACGCACGTCGGAGGCTTCGATCACCGCGCCCAGGCGCTTGGCGGTCGCAATCGCCTGCAGACCGGCCACGCCCGCGCCGAGAATCAGCACACGGGCCGCTTTCACGGTACCCGCAGCGGTCATCAGCATCGGCATGAAGCGCGGATAAAGCGTGGCCGCCAGCAGCACCGCCTTGTACCCGGCAATGTTCGCCTGCGATGACAGCACGTCGAGGCTCTGCGCGCGGGTAGTCCGCGGCGCGGCTTCCAAAGCGAACGCGGTGACGCCCGCAGCCGCCAGCTTTGATGAGTTTTCGGTATTAAACGGATCGAGCATGCCGACCAGCGTCGCGCCGCGCTTCAGAAGCGGCAACTCGGCATCAGTCGGGGACTGGACCTTGAGGACGAGATCAGCCCCAAAAGCAGTGGCCGCGTCGACGATTTCCGCGCCGGCGGCTGTAAAGGCTTCGTCAGGAAAACTGGCGCCGGTGCCGGCGCCGCTCTGGATCGTGACCCGGTGGCCCTGGGTCACGTACTTCTTGACCGTTTCGGGCGTCGCGGCGACGCGGGTTTCGTGCGCGCGCGTCTCGGCTGGCACTCCGATGTGCATCTTTTCTCCTCCTCGACTTCCTGTTTTACGACAGAGCTGCCGACGAGGCACGCCGGCTTGCAAGTGCAACGGCTAACGGCCTCACTTTAACCGAAACCTGGGGGTGCGCAGAAATCGGGGACAATCCGGGGGTCTTGATCGCCCGCTTCCCGGCAGCCCTGGCCCATAAACGGTAAAATGCGCACCCATGAAACCGGAAACCTGGCTGCCGCACGTCACCGTTGCGGCCATCGTCGAGCGTGACGGGCGTTTTCTCGTGGTCGAGGAACATACCGCCGACGGCCTGCGCCTGAATCAGCCCGCCGGCCATCTGGAAGCGGGCGAAACGCTTCTGGAAGCGGTCATCCGCGAAACGCTCGAAGAAACCGCCCATCCGTTCACGCCCGAGGCGCTGGTCGGCATGTATATGACGCATTTCGAGCGGCCCGGCAGTGAGGGCGTGACGTATCTGCGCTTCACCTATTGCGGCACGAGCGGCGCAGCGGATGTAGAGCGCACGCTCGATCCCGACATTGTCCGCACGCTGTGGATGAGCGCCGACGAATTGCGCGCGTGCCCTGAGCGGCATCGCACCCCGCTCGTCATGCAATGTCTCGACGATTACCTCGCGGGGCGGCGTTTCCCGCTCGACTTCGTGCACACGCATTCGGTCGGGCGCAAGCAGGCATAAATAGACGTAAGCAGGGATTGCCAGGCCTCCCCCGTCATAAACGGGCCAGAGCCGTCATGAGCGGCCAGCCAGGCGACCGGGCAACACGGTCAACCCACGATCAATGAAGTCACGCAGTACCCAGTGAGCACCTTATGAGCAAGCAGAAAGTCGTAGTAGGCATGTCGGGCGGCGTCGATTCGTCGGTTACCGCGTGGCTGCTGAAGGAACAAGGCTACGACGTGGTCGGCCTGTTCATGAAAAACTGGGAAGACGACGACGACAGCGAGTACTGTTCGACACGGCAGGACTGGATCGACGTCGTCTCGGTGGCGGACCTGATCGGCATCGACGTCGAAGCGGTCAACTTCGCCGCCGAGTACAAAGACCGCGTGTTTGCCGAATTTCTGCGCGAGTACTCGGCCGGCCGCACGCCGAATCCGGACGTGCTGTGCAACGCTGAAATCAAGTTCAAGGCCTTCCTCGATCACGCGATGTCGCTCGGCGCGGAAACCATCGCGACCGGCCACTATGCGCGCGTGCGTGAGAACAACGGCCGCTTCGAACTGTTAAAGGCGTTAGATCATACGAAGGATCAATCGTACTTCCTGCATCGCCTGAATCAGGCGCAGTTGTCGAAAACGCTGTTTCCTCTGGGCGAGATCCCGAAAACCAAGGTCCGCGAGATCGCCGAGCAGATCGCGCTGCCGAATGCGAAGAAGAAAGATTCGACCGGCATTTGCTTTATCGGTGAACGGCCGTTCCGCGACTTCCTGAACCGCTATCTGCCGACCCAACCCGGTCCGATGAAAACCACCGACGGCAAAGTGGTCGGCGAACACATCGGTCTCGCGTTCTACACGTTCGGACAGCGTAAGGGCATCGGCCTCGGCGGCAGCAAGGACGGCAGCGGCGAGCCATGGTTCGTCGCCGGGAAGGATATTGCGTCGAACACGCTGTATGTCGCGCAAGGCCACGACCATCCGTGGCTGCTCAGCCATACGTTGAGCGCGGGCAATACGAGCTGGGTGGCAGGCGAGCCGCCGGCCGACGGCTTCGCGTGCGGCGCGAAAACCCGCTACCGGCAAGCGGATGCGCCGTGCACGTTCAGCGCGGCTGCAAGCGCGGCTGCAAGTGTGGCGGGCGACGCGACGGGTGTTGGTGGTGACCTCTTCGAACTGAATTTCGACGCCGCCCAATGGGCTGTCACACCGGGGCAATCTGCGGTGCTCTACGATGGCGACGTGTGTCTCGGCGGCGGCATCATCGAACACGCGGTGACCGGCCAGCCAACGGCGCGCCAGCCGCAAAAGGCTGCGTTGCTCACCGCCCGTTGAGCCATGGGTTCGATCGTGCGGCAACGCCTGGCGTCGCCGCACCCGCTTTACCTTCCTGTCTCACCTGCATGCCGCATCTTTAAGCTTCTGACTTCACGCTTCACCCACGCGATTCACCTTCGAGCCGCAGCTAGCTTCACCATAACAAGCAGTTGTTCGTTTCCCTTCGCGACGGATTCCGTCTGCGCCGACAGCGTCGACGATCCCTCCGCGACGATCCTCACTGCACTGGAGTCCCCATGTTTTCTCGACGTTATCTGGCGATGTGGTGCGCAGTTGCTCTGCTCGCCCTCTGTGCGGTGCTGGCCGCGACGCATCACATTTCGTGGTTCTGGATCATCGTACCGGTGGCGCTCGTCGCGCTCGGCTTGTTCGACCTGAACCAGCAACGCCACGCGATTCTGCGCAACTACCCGCTGTGGGGCCACTTCCGTTTCCTGTTCGAATTCATCCGCCCGGAAATCCGCCAGTATTTCGTCGAGGACGATACCGACGAGAAACCGTTCTCTCGCGCGCAACGCAGCATCGTCTATCAGCGCGCGAAGAACGACGTGGATAGCCGCCCGTACGGCACCGAACTCGACGTCAAAGCTGTCGCGCACGAATGGATCAGCCACTCGCTCGCGCCGACCAAAATCGATAACCACGACTTTCGTATCGTCGTCGGACCGGACCGTGCGCAGCCCTACTCGATGTCGATCTTCAACGTCTCCGCGATGAGCTTCGGCTCGCTGTCGGCGAACGCGATCATGGCGCTGAACCTCGGTGCGAAGAAAGGCAACTTCGCGCACGACACGGGCGAAGGCTCGATGTCGAAATACCACCGCGAGCATGGTGGCGACATCATCTGGGAAATCGCTTCGGGTTACTTCGGCTGCCGTAACGACGACGGCACCTTCAGCGCAGAGAAGTTTGCGAAGCAGGCCGCTGAGCCGCAAGTGAAGATGATCGAGGTGAAGCTCTCGCAAGGCGCGAAGCCCGGTCACGGCGGCGTGCTGCCGGCTGCGAAGATCACGCCCGAGATTGCGGAAACGCGCGGCGTGCCGATAGGCCGCGATTGCATCTCGCCCGCCACCCACTCCGAATTCTCGACGCCGCGCGGCCTGCTCGAATTTGTCGACCGCTTGCGCACGCTGTCCGGCGGCAAGCCGACCGGGTTCAAGCTGTGCATCGGGCATCCGTGGGAATTCTTCGGCATTGCGAAGGCCATGCTGGAGACGGGGATTCTGCCGGACTTCATCGTGGTCGACGGTGCGGAGGGCGGCACGGGCGCAGCGCCGCTGGAATTCACCGATCACGTCGGCGTGCCGTTGCAGGAAGGCCTGCTGCTGGTGCATAACACGCTGGTCGGTATCGGCTTGCGTCAGCGCGTCCGCATCGGCGCAAGCGGCAAGATGATTACCGCATTCGACATCACGAAGACGCTGGCGATCGGTGCGGATTGGGTCAACGCGGCGCGTGGCTTCATGTTCGCGGTCGGTTGCATTCAGGCGCAGACCTGCCACACCGGCCGCTGTCCGACGGGCGTCGCGACGCAGGATCCGGTGCGCCAGCGTGCTTTGGTGGTGCCGGACAAGGCCGATCGCGTGTTCAACTTCCATCACAATACGCTGCATGCGCTGAAGGAAATCATTCAGGCCACGGGGCTCAAGCACCCAGCGGAACTGCGCGCGCATCACATCGTGCGGCGGGTATCGTCGCATGAGGTCAGGTTGATGTCCGAACTGTTGAAGTATCTCGAACCGAACGATCTGCTGAACGGCAACTATCGCTACACGCTGTACGAAAAATATTGGCCTATGGCGCAAAGCGATTCGTTTGCGCCGAAGATCGAACTAGCCGCGACGTAAGCCGATTGTAGCGGCGATTGGCTCGTGAGCCGATCGCCGCCTGAGTCTTAGATTTTGACGGCAAGTTCTTGCAGAAAAATAAGAATCCTTAAGAGCTCGTCTCATATACAAGGACAGCGGCGAACCGTACATTTGCGGGGGTCTCTTTTCCCGCTCAATGTCCATGGTTACGCCCTCTTCTGTCCCGCTGCCGCTCGGCGAGCACACGCGACTCGTCCAGACCCGTCATGGCTGGATGCTCGCCAATCCAAACGACTTCTATCTCGGCCGCGCACTCATCGAATACGGTGAATGCAGCGAACTCGAATCTGCCGTGTTGCGACAGTTGCTGGTGCAACCTGGCATCGTCGTGGAAGTCGGCGCGAATATCGGCGTGCATACGGTCATGCTCGCGCGTGAAGCGCAGGCGCGTCGCCAGGTGCTCGTCGCGTTCGAGCCTCAGCCGGTGATCTTTCAGAATCTCTGTGCGAATCTCGCGGCCAATGGTGTGCGTAACGTGCTGGCCTGGCCGTATGCGTGCGGGGCGACTGCGGGGACGCTGCATTTTGCGCAGCCGGACTATGATGCGCCGGGCAACTTCGGTGGGGTGTCGATGCAGACGGAGGCCGCGGCGGATACGCTCCCGGTTCCGTGCGTGCGCCTGGACGACGTGCTGCGCTCGCATACGGTTGGACTGCTGAAGCTCGACGTGGAAGGGTTCGAGTTGAACGCGCTGCTGGGGGCTGAGGAAACGATTGGCCGCTCGCGGCCTGTGATTTATGTGGAGAACGACCGGCTCGATCAGTCACAGGCGCTGATCGAGTGGTTGTGGTCGAAGGAATACCGGTTGTGGTGGCACTTGCCGCCTTTGTTCAACACGGGCAATTTCTTTGGACGCGCGGAGAATATCTACGGCCGCCTGGTGTCGTGCAATATGCTCGCGCTACCGAGGGAGCTGGAAATGGAGATTGATGGGTTTGTCGAGGTGACGGATTCGGCAACGCATGCGTTGATGAGTTTGAGCAGTTAGTAACGCACAGGGGCACTTCCCGAGACGACAAACGACAATCGGCCGCCTGAAGCGGCCTTTTTTCGTTTGGAGAACCCTCTCAGCGCAGTCCGACCCCGCAAAACGGACACCCCCCTCCCTTTCCGTTAAAATCTACGGTTTAGCACTTCGCTCCACGGCCAGCTCGCGCGCTCCGGCGTTTGCGGCGGCCCTATGCCCGAAAGGCACTTCATGCTCACGTTTCAGCAAATCATCCTGACACTGCAGTCCTACTGGGATAAGCAGGGTTGCGCGTTGCTCCAGCCGATCGACATGGAAGTCGGCGCGGGCACGTCCCACGTCCATACTTTCCTGCGCGCGATCGGTCCGGAACCGTGGCGAGCCGCCTATGTGCAGCCGTCACGTCGCCCGAAAGACGGCCGCTACGGCGAGAACCCGAACCGCCTGCAGCATTACTACCAGTACCAGGTCGTGCTGAAGCCGGCGCCGGAAAACATCCTCGACCTGTACCTCGGCTCGCTTGAAGCGCTCGGCTTCGATCTGAAGCAGAACGACGTGCGCTTCGTCGAAGACGACTGGGAAAACCCCACGCTCGGCGCCTGGGGTCTCGGCTGGGAAGTCTGGCTGAACGGCATGGAAGTGACCCAGTTCACCTACTTCCAGCAGGTCGGCGGTCTGGACTGCAAGCCGGTGCTCGGCGAAATCACCTACGGTCTCGAACGTCTCGCGATGTATCTGCAAAAGGTCGAGAACGTCTACGACCTGGTCTGGACCGAGTGGGAAGAGCAAGGCCCGAACGGCCCGGAACTCCGCCGCCTGACTTACGGCGACGTGTACCACCAGAACGAAGTCGAACAGTCGACCTACAACTTCGAGCATGCGAACGTCGATCTGCTGTTCACGTTCTTCAACA
Source organism: Burkholderia sp. GAS332 (assembly GCA_900142905.1). NCBI lineage: Bacteria > Pseudomonadati > Pseudomonadota > Betaproteobacteria > Burkholderiales > Burkholderiaceae > Burkholderia > Burkholderia sp. GAS332. The sequence continues at coordinate 4,497,419 of FSRV01000001.1, forward strand.
GCTATGAAGCAGAAGCCAAGCGCATGATCGAAGCGCAGATTGCGCTGCCCGCTTATGAACTGGTGCTGAAGGCCGGCCACACGTTCAACCTGCTCGACGCCCGCGGGGCGATTTCCGTCACGGAACGTGCGGCCTACATCGGCCGGATTCGCGCGCTGTCGCGTCTGGTCGCACAGGCTTACTACGACTCGCGCGAGAAGCTCGGTTTCCCGATGCTCGGCAATCCGGTGCACGGCGTGCCCGGCCTGACGACCGACGAACAGGATGCCGCCATGCCCGCCTGGGCACCGCCGCTGAAAATCGAACGCAAGATCGATCCGGACTGACGAGACGAGAACACCAAGAAATGACTCAACCCCATCAAGCTACCCTGCTCGTCGAGCTGCTGACCGAAGAACTGCCGCCGAAAGCGCTCGCGCGCCTCGGCGACGCCTTCGCCGAAGGCATTGCGCAGCGCCTCGCGGCGCGCGACCTGGTCGAAGGCGAACTGTCGTTCGAACGCTACGCCACACCGCGCCGCCTCGCCGTCACGATCAAGAACGTGCGTTCGGTCGCGCCGGAAAAACACGTGCGCGAAAAAGTGCTGCCGGTTTCCGTCGCGCTCGATAAAGACGGCCAGCCCACCGCGCCGCTCGCCAAGAAACTGGCCGCGCTCGGCTTCCCCGATTTTTCGGTGAACGACCTGGAGCGCGCGCAGGACGGTAAGGCCGAAGCCTTCTTCCTGCGCTACGCCGCGCCAGGCGCCACGCTCGCCGAAGGCCTGCAAAGCGCGCTCGACGAAACGATCGCCAAGTTGCCAATTCCGAAGCCGATGACGTATCAGCGCCCGGACGGCACCAGTGTGCAGTTCGTGCGTCCGGCGCATCGTCTGACCACGTTGCACGGTGAACAGGTCGTGCCGGTCACCGCACTGGGCGTCGATGCCGACGACACCACGCTCGGCCACCGCTTCCTGTCCGAAGGACTCGTGCAGATCCAGCACGCGGATTCATACGCCGATACGCTGCTGCACAGGGGCCGCGTGGTCGCGAATTTCGCCGACCGCAAGGAAACCATCCGCACGCATCTGCTCGCGCAAGCCGACGGCGACCAGGTCGTGATGCCGGAATCGCTGCTGGATGAAGTGAATTCGCTAGTCGAATGGCCCGTGGTCTACGCCTGCCGTTTCGAGGACGAATTCCTGCAAGTGCCGCAGGAATGCCTGATCCTGACGATGCAGACGAACCAGAAATACTTCGCGTTGACGGATGCGAACGGCAAGCTGCGCTCGCGCTTCCTGATCGTGTCGAACATCGAAACGAAGACGCCGGGCGATATCGTCGAAGGTAACGAGCGCGTGGTGCGTCCGCGTCTGGCTGATGCGAAGTTCTTCTTCGAGCAGGACAAGAAGAAGCCGCTCGCCGACCGCGTGCCGCTGCTCGCCAACGTCGTCTATCACAACAAACTGGGTTCGGCGCTGCAACGCGTCGAGCGCGTCGAAGCGCTGGCGGGTGCAATTGCCTCGCTGATCGGCGCGGATGTCGCGCTCGCGAAGCGCGCTGCACGTCTGGCCAAAGCCGACCTGATCACCGACATGGTCGGCGAATTCCCCGAACTGCAAGGCACGATGGGCACGTACTACGCGCGCCACGATGGCGAGCCGGAAGAAGTCGCGCTGGCTTGCTCGGAACACTACCAGCCGCGTTTCTCCGGCGATGCATTGCCGGCCACGGCAACCGGCACCGTCGTCGCGCTCGCCGACAAGCTCGAAACGCTGGTCGGCATCTGGGGCATCGGCCTGCAACCGACCGGCGAGAAAGACCCGTTCGCGCTGCGCCGTCATGCGCTCGGCGTGCTGCGGATTCTGGTCGAGAAGCAACTGCCGGTCGATCTGGTCGAACTGCTGCGCACTGCTTACGCGCAATTCGCCGCCGTGCCGGGCGTCGCCGATTCGACGCAAGCGATCTACGAATTCAGTATGGACCGCCTGCGCGGCTTGCTGCGCGAACGCGGCTACGCGCCGGGCGAAATCGACGCCGTGCTGGCACTGAACCCGACGCGCCTCGACGACATCGTCGCGCGCCTCGATGCAGTGCGCGAATTCGCGGCGCTGCCGGAAGCGGCCTCGCTCGCGGCAGCCAACAAGCGCATTTCGAACATCCTGAAGAAGTCCGAAAGCGCCACGAACGGTGGCGTGCAGGCCACGCTGCTGACCGAAGCGGCGGAAAAAGCCTTGCATGCGCAACTAGAACAGGTCGCACCGCGCGTGCAATCGCAACTCGCCGTGCGCGACTACACGGGCGCGCTGACCGCGCTCGCCGCGTTGCGCGAACCGGTCGACACGTTCTTCAACGACGTGATGGTCAACGCCGAAGATCCGGCGTTGCGCGCCAACCGTCTGGCTTTGCTCGGCGCGCTGCATCAGCAGATGAATTGCGTCGCCGACATTTCCCGACTCGCCGCCTGAGCCCCGCGCCATGCCGACCAAAAAAGTGGTAATCCTCGACCGCGACGGCGTGATCAACGTCGATTCCGACGCATTCATCAAGTCGCCGGACGAATGGGTTGCCCTGCCCGGTTCGCTCGAAGCGATCGCGCGACTGAACCAGGCGGGTTATCGCGTCGCGATCGCGACCAACCAGTCCGGCATCGGCCGCGGTCTCTTCGACATGAACGCGCTCAACGCAATGCATCTGAAAATGCATCGCATGGCGGCGGCGGTCGGCGGGCGCATCGACGCGGTGTTCTTCTGTCCGCATACGGCGCAAGATCACTGCGAATGCCGCAAGCCGAAGCCCGGCATGCTGAAGATGATCGCCGAGCGTTTCGAAGTCGATCCGCAGCATACGCCGGTGGTCGGCGACGCGATGCGCGACCTGCAAGCGGGCGCGTCGCTCGGCCATCCAACGCATCTGGTGCTGACCGGCAAGGGCCGCAAGACGCTCGCCGCCGGCGGCCTGCCCGAAGGCACGCGCGTGCACGACGACCTGCGCGCGTTCGCACTCGACTTCCTTGCCGACGCGCACGAGTGACGCGCACCACGCGCGTCCCCCACCCTCACTGACCACGCCGATGCGCTTCATTCGTTCTCTGTTGCTGCTGATCTATTTCGTGCTCTTCACGGTGCCGTACGCAACCGCGTGCTTCATCGCGTTTCCGTTCATGCGCGCCGACAATCGCTACTGGATGGCGGCCGGCTGGTGCCGCGCCACGCTCCACACGGTGCGCTGGCTGAACGGCATCCGCTACAACATCGAGGGCTTTGAGAACCTGCCCGAGGGTCCGGCCGTGCTGCTGTCCAAGCATCAATCGGCATGGGAAACGCTGGCGTTTCCGGCGCTGATGCCACGCCCGCTGTGCTACGTGTTCAAGCGCGAACTGCTGTACGTGCCGTTCTTCGGCTGGGCATTGGGCATGCTGAAGATGGTTCACATCGACCGCAAGGAAGGCAAGTACGCGTTCGAATCGGTCATCAAACAAGGCAAGCAACGCATGGCGGAAGGGGCCTGGGTGATCATGTTTCCGGAAGGCACGCGTACGCCGACCGGCAAGCAAGGCAAGTACAAAACAGGCGGTGCGCGTTTTGCCATTGCCACCGGCGCGCCCGTCGTGCCGATCGCGCACAACGCCGGACGTGTGTGGCCGCGCAACTCGTTTCTCAAATATGCGGGTATAGTCACAGTGTCGATCGGCAAGCCGATCGACACGACGGGGCTCACGCCCGATGAAGTGAACACGCGCGTCGAAACGTGGATCGAAGCTGAAATGCGTCGCATCGATCCTACCGCGTACCGCGCGGCGGAAAGCACCTCCGCCGCCGCACCAATCTGACGCGCCCGCGCCCTCGAAGGCGTATTTGCGCGATGCCGAATCCGATGCAGAAGTCTCCTACGCCGCAGCCCGCTGCGGCGCTTGATAACCGGCAGCTCGATCTCCCGCTCTTCGCTGAGCCGGGGTCGACGTCGTCGTCCCCGTCACCGTCCGAGCCTTCAACGGGCTCGCAGAGCGGGCAGCAACCGGCCGTGCCGCTCGCACCGGACGGCAGCAAGCTGCGCAGCCTCACCCTCGGTTCGCGCACGCTGCACTACGTGCTCAAACGCTCGGCACGCCGCTCGATCGGCTTTGCGATCGACAGCACCGGCTTGATGATCACTGCACCACGCTGGGTCACGCTCGCGGATATCGAAACCGCCATCACCGAAAAGCAGCGTTGGATTTTTACGAAGCTGATCGAATGGCAAACGCGTGTCGAACAGCGTGCGTTGCCCAAGGTTGACTGGAAAGATGGTGCGGAAGTGCCGTATCTCGGCCAGCCGGTGCGCGTAAAGCTCGGCTCGCCACAAGGCACGCTCGCGTTCAACGCGGAGGAAGCCGCGCTGCAAGTGCCGCTGCCGTTGCAAGCGGACCCTCAGCAGATCAAGGATCGTGTGCAAGGCTGGCTGCAAGGCGAAGCAAAACGCCTGTTCGGCGAGCGCCTCGAGATCTACGCAGAGAAGCTGGGCGTCAACTATCGCGCGTATGCACTCTCTTCGGCGGCCACGCGTTGGGGCAGCTGTTCGAGCGACGGCAAAATCCGCCTGAACTGGCGGCTCATCCACTTCCCGCTGTCGATCATCGATTACGTCGTCGCGCACGAGCTCGCGCATCTGCGCGAGATGAATCACAGTCCGCGCTTCTGGCAAACAGTCGAATCGATTTTTCCGGAATTCCGCGAAGCGCGGCAGACGTTGAAGTCGCATCCGCCGGAATTGCTGCCGACGCTTTAAAGCCTACGGGCCTGCTTCGGCCCTTCAAGACTTCGGTCTTCGGCCTTCGGTCATGAAGCCTTGGAGCCTTGGAGCCTTGAAGCCGGCGCCTCAACGCGAAGCGCCGGCCTTCAGAAGCCCGCAACTCAGTCCGTACAGAAGGTTTCCTGCAGGTGACGCCACGTCACCTTGCCGTGCGCGTCGAGGTCCATCACCGCAGTCGAGCGCCGCACGTTCGCATTGCCCGCGCTGTCGCGCTGATACTCACGATATTTCACCACTGCACCCGACGGATACTCGGACACGATCTCCATATCGCGGATCGTGATCTGCGAGCCGGGGCGCGCGCCGTTCAGCTTCGCGAAAATCTCGCGCAGGCCCGTGAAGTCCAGTGCGAGACCGGACGGCATGACCAGCGTGAATTGCGGTGCGAAGCGCGCCATGATGCGATCCAGCGCGCCGTGATCCGCGGAGCCGTCGAATAAAGCCTGGATTTCGACGTGGATGTCGCCAAGTTCTTTGAAGTAGGGATTGCTGTTATTCATCGCTTGTCCTCGCCCCGCCGCTTACGTCACTTTTTCTTCTGAATGAACTCGATCTTGTAGCCGTCCGGATCTTCGACGAAGGCGATCACGGTGGTGCCGTGTTTCATCGGACCCGCTTCGCGCACGACCTTGCCGCCCTGGGCCTTGATCTTGTCGCATGCCGCGTACGCGTCTTCGACTTCGACTGCGAGGTGCCCGAAGCCGGTGCCGAGGTCATACGACGGCGTGTCCCAGTTGTGGGTGAGTTCAAGGACGGTGCCGTCGCGTTCGTCTTCATAGCCCACGAAAGCAAGCGTGAACTTGCCGTCCGGATAGTCATCGCGGCGCAGCAATTTCATCCCGAGCAGGTCGGTGTAGAAGGCAATCGAACGGTCCAGGTCGCCGACCCGGAGCATGGTATGAAGCAGGCGCATCGTGTACTCCCTAGTGCGTGATGTCGAGAACGACAATGTACCCGGAATCACGCCACGCTGCAGCGCGTGCCACACGCGGCGAGGCGCATGGCACGCCCGTTTTCAGCCCGCGCTCTTCACCTCGTCGCGCAATGCGCGCCGCAGAATCTTGCCGACGTTGGTCTTCGGCAACTCGCTGCGGAACTCGATGATCTTGGGACGCTTGTACCCCGTCAGTTGCTCCTTGCAGAACGAAAAAATATCCGCGTCGGTGAGCGCCGGATCTTTCTTCACCACGTAGAGCTTCACGACCTCGCCAGCGTCCGCGTCCGGCACGCCGACCGCCACGACCTCAAACACGCCCGGGTGCTTCGCCACCACATCCTCGATTTCGTTCGGATAGACGTTGAATCCCGACACCAGAATCATGTCCTTCTTCCGGTCGACGATCTTCACGAAGCCCTCTTCCGTCATCACACCGATGTCGCCGGATTTGAAGAAGCCATCCGGCGTCATCACCTTCGCGGTTTCATCAGGACGGTTCCAGTAGCCGGCCATCACCTGCGGCCCACGAATGCAGATTTCGCCGCGTTCGCCGAGCGGCACTTCGTGGCCGGCGTCGTCGCGGATCGAAATATCCGTGGACGGCAACGGCAAGCCGACCGTTCCGGTGAACGCGGTGGACATCGGCAGATTGGTCGTGGCGCACGGCGAGGTTTCCGAGAGCCCATAGCCTTCGACGATCGGCACGCCGGTCAGCGCTTGCCAACGTTGCGCGACAGCCTGCTGCACAGCCATGCCGCCACCGTTCGATTGGACCAGCTTGGAGAAGTCGAGCGTTTTGAAGTCGGGTTCGTTCAGCAGCGCGTTGAACATGGTGTTCACACCGGGGAACGAGCTGATCGCGTAGCCTTGCAAGGCTTTGATCAGCCCCGGCAGATCGCGCGGATTCGGAATCAGGATGCCCATGCCGCCGCAACGCATCGTCAGCAGGCCGCAGACCGTCAGCCCAAAGATGTGATACAGCGGCAGCGCGACGACCACGATGAACTGCTTGATGTCGGTACGCCCGCGATAGACCGGCTCGCGCCACAACTCCGTTTGCAGAACGTTGGCGATCAGATTGCCGTGCAGCAAGGTGGCGCCCTTCGAGACGCCGGTGGTGCCACCGGTGTATTGCAACACCGCCACATCGTCTTGCGTAAGCGTGACAGGTGTGAAGCCCGCGTCCGAACCACGCGCGATGGCATCGTTCAGCGTAATACGCGCAGTTGGCGGCACATTGTCCGCAACCTCAGGACTACCCGCGCCGAGCATCTCGCCGATCGAGGTCAGCACGACATGCCTGATCGACGTATTCGCCTGCACGGCCTCGAGCGTCTTCGCGAACGGTTCGAGCAGCACGATCGCTTCCGCGCCGCTGTCGTTCAGCTGATGCTCGAGTTCACGTGGCGTGTACAGCGGATTGACGTTCACCACCACGTAACCGGCACGCAGGATGGCCGCCATGGCCACCGGATACTGCAACACATTTGGCAACATCACGGCAATGCGCGCCCCACGCGCAAGGCCTAGCCATTGAAACCACGCCGCGAGGTGGCGCGACTTCGCATCGAGCTCGCCGTAAGTCAGCTCGCGGCCCATGCAGATGAACGCGCGTTCTGCCGCGTGCGTCTCAAAACTCTGCTCCAGCAAGTCGCCAAGGGAGCTGAACTGCGTAGTATCGACCTCCGCCGGTACGCCCGGCGGATAAGACTTCAACCAGATTTTTTCCATGTCTCCTCCTTAGGTTTCGCATCGCGATGCGCCAATGCACGATGTGCCACAGCGCCGGCGCGCCGATGCGAGCCGCTCTGCTTCTATCGCGTAGTCAGCGCGGGCATTCGCCGCGCGGGCTGGTCGAAGCAATCGAAGAAGCTGCGCAACTGCCCGGCCGTGCCACGCTCGAGCACTACTGTGCCGTTCTCGAGGCACTTCGGCAACTGCGTTGCCATGTCGCGCAGCATGCCGTACAAGGTGCTGGTTTCAAGCGCGAGTTGAACGTCGACCGCCGAAGGGGTGCGCTCGTGAATCTGCAACACGCCACGCCGTAGTTCGAGCGCATGCGTTTCATTGCGATCCGTCACGCGGAATGCGAGCGTCATCTGCACGTCGGCGCAACGTGCCGGATCGACGTTCACGCTGAAGCGCTGGAACACATTGCGCAACGGTTGGGCGCGCAACACGTCCGCCGAGGCGAGACTCGCGCTGCCCCCAAACGGGAGTTCGTCGTAGGCGTGTTCGAGTTCGCGCGCCGCGCTCAGATACCAATTGCGCCAGTTGGTGTTCACCGTGCGGTAGCCCAATTCGCGCAACGCAGTCGCTTTGAGCTTGCGCGCGTCGGCATCGGATTTATCGAGGCGCACCAGCAGCGTGGCCAGCTCCGCGGCCCAGCGCCAGTCCGACTCGTCCAACGCCACGCGTGCCGCGGCGCGCACCGCTTCCACGCCGCCCATCATCTTGATCATGCGCGCCGACCGTTCAGCCCGCGGCAGCGGATCGAGCGACGCCGGATCGCCGTCGAACCAGCCGAGTTGACCGCTATAAACCTGTCGTACCGAATGCTTGACCGTGCCGTAGTACTCGCCGAGCCAGGCATGCTCGGCGAGATGCGGCGGCAGAGCGGGAATGGCCTCGGCGAGTTCGTCCGGGCTCAGACCGAAGTTCATGTGACGGATGGTCTGGTCGTGGATGAACTGGATGGCGTCGCGATACACGCACAGCACCTCGGCGACATACTGCGCGCCCGATACCGGCCGCCCGTGCGCCGGCACCATATGGGTCGCGTTGAAGCCGCGCATCATGTCGATGGTCTGATACCAGCGCACCGGATCGCGGTAACGCGTGCCGCGCAACGTATGCACGTTCGCCAGACACTCGCCCTGGATCACTTCCGCCGACAGCAGCACGCCCAGCTCGGGCAGCCACATGACGATTTCGTCGTCAGCTTCCGAGGGCGCGTAGCGGAACTCGAAGCGCACGCCCGCCAGCACGATATCGAGCTTGTCGTCGAACACACGCGTGGGCGCGAAGAAGCTCGCCGGCTCGGCGATCAGCACCGGTCCGATGCCCGCGTTGACCTTGCCGGTCGCGCCGGCCGGCAGCAGGGTGCCGAAGCTGTACGCCGAACGCGTGGCGAGAATCGGTGCGACGAGGTTCGCGTTGTTGATCACGGTGTCCATCAACGAGCGGTGCGCGATGATCTCCACGCTGCCCGCCTCGAGCGCGGCCTCCTCGACGAAGGCCCGCACGCCGCCCGTGTGGTCCGTGTGGTTGTGCGTGTAGACCACGGCCTTGACCGGCAGCCCGGCGTGCCGCGGATCGATCGCGCAGAAGTCCTCATAGATGCGTTTCGCTGCGGACACCGCCTCGGTCGCGTCAATCACCACGATGCCGTCGTCGCCGACCACGAAGATGATGTTCGCGATCGCATAACCGACCGCGCAATACACGCGCTCGGCGACACGATAGATGCGCTGCGCCATGCGCCGCGAGTGTTCGGTCAGGCGCGGCGGCACGGTCGGCGCGGCAATGGCGAAGGCGAGATTCACGCCGGCGTCGAACGCGACATCGAGCGGTTCGCCGATATGCGGCGCGTCGAAGGCGGGATTACGAACTAGTTCGGGGCAACATGAGCTCATGCGGTGTCTCCTTGAATATTCGGCTGCGCGTAGCAGGAATCGCGCGGCAACTGGATCGGTTGTCGATTAATGGAATCGGAATTCTGATTCCGATTTTTAAGTAAAAAAATCAGCCGTCCGGCAAACCGAGACAGCGTCGCAAACGAACTTGCAGCCATGACCGCAGTTGCCGGCTGGTGAGCGACAAAGGACCCGGATCGTTCAGCACGCTGTTGACCAGCATGCCGAGAATCATCTGCAGCGTGGCGCGTACTTCGAATTCGAGCGACTGGGTCGCGTTGTCATCGCTCTTGATGCCGCGCGACTGCGCCAACGCGCTGACGAGACGCGGCACGACGATCGCCAGAACCTCGTGATTGGTCGATTTCACGGCGTCCCAGCTCGACTTGCGCTGCGACGCCCGCAGCAACGACGCGTGATACAGCCCGCGATTGCGCCGGAACGTCGCGACATAAAACGAAATGACCGCGTCGGCAAGCGTGCCCGCATCGTTCGAACGCCAGGCCGGATCGCGCTCGACGGTCTCGCGCACGTACGCGAGCCCCTCTTCCATCGCCGCGTCCTGGACGACTTCGAAGAAGCTGTCCTTATTGTCGAAGCGGCGATAAAACGCGCCGATCGACGTACCCGCACGCTCGACGATATCGTTGATCGACAGATCGTCGAGATTGCCGCTCGTTTCGATCAGCTCGCGACCGGCTTGCAACATGCGAACGAGACCCTGCTGGCTGCGCGTCTGAAGCGGCGCCGCGATACTGCTGGGCTGCGCTTCGCGGCCGCGTGGTGAAGTCGTCGTCATACGGTGTTCAGCCTGAGTTCGCTGCACTGAGAAAGTGGAAATTCACGGCAAACCGGAATCTGGATTCCGGATCGTCCGCGATTGTGATCGCGGTGTCAACCGCATCCAGGGTAATCACGGGGGGGGGTCACACAATCGCCCAGGCGACCGTTCAGCGGCCCACTCGCGTCGCCAATGCGTCGGGATTCAGCAAGCCCTGCGCGGCACGGTTGGCGTCCTCCATCACCTGTTCGGCGAGTCCCAACGCGGAATGCGCGGCGGGCGAAGGCGTGCGCTCAGCCAGATACACCAGCGCGAATTCCAGCGCGAGACGCGGCGGATTGACGAGCGGAATGCGCGCCAGCCGCCGCGTCTCCAGATCGCGCCGCACCGCGGACGCCGTGGAGAACAGCACGGCATCGGTCTGCGCCACGACGTCCTTCAGCACCGCCACGTCGTTGCATTCGATCTGCAACGGGATCTGCTCGTGCGCACGGTATTTGAGCAGGCGATGCAGGGCATCCTTCATGAACGCGGGCAAAGTCACCGACACCAGCGGAAACTCGCGCAACGCTGAGAGCGGCACCGTGTCGCGCGCAAACAAGGGATGATCCGGTCGCGCGAACCAGCCGCCCTCGTGGCGCGGCAGACGCTGCAACGTGACATCCGGCGTCACGGGCGGCACACGGCGGTCGGTGACCAGAAAGTCGATCTGCTCGGCGCGCAGCTTGGCGAGCAGCCCATCGCCTTCGCCAAGTTCGATCGCCACTTTAATCTTCGGAAAGCGCCGCGCGAACTCCACCAGCAGGTCCGGCAGCAGCACGACCGCCGCGTAGGGTCCGAGGCCGATGCGCACCTCGCCGAGTTCGTGCGCCTTCAGCAGTTCGACGTCGCGAAACAGGCAGCGCGTTTCGAACAACACGCGCCGGGCGCGCTCGACCAGCAGCCGCCCGGCCGCCGTCATTGCGACGCCGCGTGCCGCGCGGTCGAACAGTTTCATGCCGACTTCCTCTTCGAGCGCCTGAATGCTGCGGCTCAACGCCGGCTGGCTCAGATGAACCCGCTCGGCCGCGCGCGCAAAACTGCCTTCCTCCGCGAGCGCGATAAGATGGGTAAGGCGGCGGGAATTGACCTCATGCATAGCTTGCAAGCTCCCGATGACGAGAATGCACTTGAACAATTCGTTTATACCACCTCAAATGGGCGAAAACCCAGCGCCCCGCGCGAGAATTGGAGACACGTTTTGCCCACCATCCCCAGCAGCACGAAACGCTGCACGGCGCTCGGCGCCGACGCTACGCCGGCTCACCCCACCCACGCACGCGACTCCGCGCAGGGGCGCCGCTGGGTGATTGTCGCCTCGCTGTTCCTGTTCATGCTGATCAACTTCGCCGACAAGGCCGTGATCGGTCTGGTCGCGATCCCCATGATGCATGACATGCAGTTGACGCACGGTCAGTTCGGCCTCGTCGGCAGTGCGTTTTTTGTGTTGTTCTCGATTTCGGGTATCGCCGTCGGCCTGATTGCCGACCGCGTCAATATGAAATGGCTGCTCGCCGCACTCGCGCTGATCTGGGCGGTGGCGCAGTTGCCGCTCGCATGGCCGACCAGCTTTGCCGTGTTGTTGTTATGCCGGGTCCTGCTGGGTGCGGGCGAAGGGCCGGCGGCGCCACTCGCGCTGCATGTGGTCTACACCTGGTTCGACGACCACGAGCGCAATCTGCCCACCACCATCGTTCTACAAGGGGCGACCGCAGGCGTCATCATCGCGGGACCGTTGCTCACCTATATCTCGCAACAGTGGCACTGGCACGCGACCTTTCTCACGCTCGGCGCAGTCGGCGTCGGCTGGACTGCTTTGTGGCTGTGCCTGGGCAAGACGGGCAATCGTCAGCACAACCCATCACCCGCGTTTGCCGCCGCGGCGGCCGGCCCGCGCGCTGCGCCATTGCGCTTTCGGCGCATGCTCAGCGACCGCACCGTCATCGGCGTGATGCTGCAATGCTTTGTCGGCTACGCGGTGGTCGCGATCGGTTTCACCTGGGTGCCCGCGTATTTCCGGCTCGGCCTCGGCTTTGATGCGACCCGGGCCGGTTGGTTGTTCGCGCTGCAAGTCGCCGCGCAGATCCCGCTCGGCATCGCGCTCGCCATGGTTTCGCATCGAATGCTCAAGCGCGGCGTGCCATCGAAGGCGGCGCGCGGCAAACTGATCAGCGCGGCCTGCGTGGTCAGCGGGTTGGCGTACTGCTCACTGTTGTTCGGTGCGCCGCCGTTCGTCAAGATCGCGTTGATGGGGCTCGCCAGCGCGTTGGCGATTCAGACTTTCACCTTCGGCCCGATGCTGGTCGCCGAAGTCGCGCCCGTGGTGCGGCGCGGAGCGCTGCTCGCGATCACCAACTCGATCGTCACCACCGCCGGACTGATCGGCCCCGTCGCGATGGGCAAGCTGGTCGGCGTGGCCGGCGACGCCCGTGGCTATGAGATCGGCTTCGGGATAACCGGCGTGTTGCTGCTGATCGTCGGTGCGGCGGGTTTCGTGTTGATCGATCCACAGCGGTCGAAGCGGCGCATGGAAGGCTCGCCTGAGTGAGACTCGCGCCACACTTACGTGTGGCCTTTGCGTGACTTTTGCGTCGCCTTTGCGCCCCATCCGGGCCGCTTCCTTCACGTGCGGTTATGCGGCTTGCCACCCCCCTTCCTGCGTCATCCGAGTCATTGACTAAATTCATCTGACGGTACATTCTTCTGCACACCGTCCAACTACGGCATCCTAAGAGACGGCATAGCACACAGAGCGAATCCAGCAGAAACTGACCCAGATCTGTTCTACTCGAGGACTACCGTATGCGTCGTGCATGCTCGCGGCATGTGCCTGTTCGTTTGCGTCTACTCGAAGCCCTTTCGTCCGCGCTCGGAATAGCGCTCCTTGTGCCATGCGAGCCTGCGTTCGCCGCCTGTGACAATACTGCGCCGGTCAGCGGCCAGACCGTCACGTGCAGCAACACTGCCCCCAACCCGTCCACTGGGCCGATCGCCGCGGTCACCGGCAGCACCAACGTCGCGGTGAACGTGCAGACAGGTGCCGAACTGGACGTGAGCGGCGACAACGGCATCCTCGTATACGACCGCAGCCCGGTCACCAACCTCGGGACAATCCGCGTCACGGGCGACACGTTCGACGGCATCTCAGCGCACGGAACGGGCGCCGGGCAAAACGCGCTGACTAATCGCGGCTTGATCGTGACGACCGGCAGCGAGTCCGAAGGCATGTTCAATAGCGCGGCCGCGGTCACGATGCTCAACGACACGACGGGCATCATCCAGACGAGCGGCAGCAATTCTATTGCGATGCACGATTTCGCCAGCCCCGGCGGCGGTACGCTCACCAACAACGGCCAGCTTTCGACTACTGGGGACGGCTCCGCCGGCATGGCCGCGCAGACGAATAACGACACGCTCGTCAACAACGGCACGATCACGACAACGGGCGCCGGCGCGCCGGGTATCTTCACAAATGGCAACGCGGTCAGCGGACCTGGCAACAACGTGATCACGAACGCGGGCATGATCAGCACCTCGGGTGTGAGCTCGAGCGGCATTGTCTCGAACGACAGGTCGCCAGGCGTCATCACCAACACCGGTTCGATAACGGTAAGCGGGTCGGGCAGCCTCGGCGCCTACATCTCAGGCAACGTCACGCTCAACAATGAAGCTGGCGCAAGCATCGTCAGCAAGCAGGGCAACGGCATCGATGCGAATGGTGGCGGCACGTTCAACAATGCCGGCACCCTCTCCGCGCAAAACGTCACGCTCTCGTTTGCCTACGCTGGCGCCACCGTCAACAATACCGGCACGCTCGAATCCGCCACCACGGAGGCCATTGCCGCAACCGGTGCTATCGACATCACCATCAACAACACCGGCACCATCGCGGGTGGCAACGGCAGCGCGATCTGGACGGATACCGGCAACGACACGCTCAACTGGAGTGCCGGCACGATCGCCGGTTTTATCCGGCTCGGCACAGGCCACGATACCGCCACGCTGACCGGCCTGACTGACACCAATCTCGCCGGTGTGCCGCTGCTTGCGGGCGGCAATGTTTCGAGTGTTCTCAACTTCAACAACACTCAGACGAACGGTCTTAGCCGCTTCACAAACTGGTCGACCATCAACGCCACGAACGGCAGCCAGCTCACGCTCGACAACAACGGTCTGACGCTCGGCAATAGCGGCACGCTGACCGGCACGCTCAATGTCGATTCAAGCAGTACGGTGTTTGCGGGTGGCTTTGGCGGCACGGCGACGATCGCGCCGGCGACCTCCGGTCAGCTCGTGAACGTCAACAATGCGGGCACCATCGATCTGACCAACGGCGCGACGGCTACGCGCAATACGCTGGCAATCAACGGCAACTACACGGGGCTCAACGGCCGCTTGCTGCTGCAGACGGTGCTGGGCGGAGACGGCTCGCCGAGCGACAAGCTGGTGATCGCGCAAGGTGTCGGCTCGGGCAATACTTCGCTCGGCGTCACCAACGTCGGCGGCTCCGGCGGCGCCACGCTCACGGACGGTATCCTCGTGGTGCAGGCGAGCAACGGCGCGACGACCACGGCGAGTGCATTCACGCTGCCGAAACCACTGACCGCAGGCGCTTATACCTACTACCTGTTCAAGGGCGGCGTGAGCGCGGGAACGGCGGACAACTGGTATTTGCGCTCGAGTCTGGCTGCGGCGCCTACGCCAACGGCAGCGCCTGCACCTGCACCTGCACCTACCCCCACACCTACACCAACGCCTACACCAACGCCTTCGCCGTCACCAACGCCTTCGCCGTCACCAACACCGACGCCCACACCCGCACAAGCGGGCCCCGTTGCCGCCGCCGGCACCCCTTCCCTACCCGCCCCGCCACCCGCAGGCTCGGCGCCGACGCCGCTCTACCGGATGGAGGTGCCCGTCTATGCCGAGGTCCCGGTTCTTACGCGCGAACTCGGTATCGTGCAGATCGGCACCTTCCATGACCGCCAGGGCGAGCAGGCGCTGCTGGACGAAAGCGGCCCGCTGGCCGCCGCATGGTCGCGTGTCTGGGGCGAGCACACCTCGCAGAGCAGCGGCGGTGCCGCCAACCCCGAGTTCAGCGGCACGATGGCCGGCGTGCAAGTGGGTCAGGATATCTACGCGGATCGCAGCGCAAGCGGTCAGCGCAATCACTACGGTTTCTTCATCGGCTTTGCCCGCGCCCAAGGCGACGTGAACGGTTTCGCGCTCGGTTTCCCCGATCTGTCGGCCGGGCGGCTTTCGATCAATGCCTACAGCGCAGGCGTTTACTGGACGCACATCGGTCCAGGCGGCTGGTACACCGATGCAGTTGCGATGGGCAGCGCGTTGACGCTCGATCCGTCGTCGCATCAGGGCATCGGTGCGAGCACGCATGGACATGCCGTGACGACGTCGCTGGAAGCCGGCCTGCCGATTCCACTGCGCGCCAATCTCAGTCTCGAACCACAAGCACAACTGATCTGGCAGCACGCCTCGATCAACGATCTCAACGACGGCATTTCGAACGTATCGTTTCACGCGGCAAATGGCCTGGTGGGCCGGCTCGGCCTACGCCTGCAAGGCAGCTTCGAAGGCGCGGGCACGCAGTGGCAACCCTATCTGCGCGCGAATCTGTGGCGCTATTTCAACGGCACCGATAGCGCGACCTTCGCCGGCACGACCGTGATTCCCACCGATGTCGCCGCCACGGCCGCCCAGTTCGGCATCGGCATGGTTGCGCATTTGAGCGCGCGCGGCAGCGTGTTCGCCACCGCGAGTTACACCATGAACGTGAACGGCGAGCACCGCAGCACGGTGGAGGGCAATCTAGGCGCGCGCTGGAGTTGGTAAGTCCTCAGAACTGATGCCGCACGCCGGCCATCAACCCGATCTGGCTACCCTTCTGCGCAAGCCCGACACCGTTGACGCCCTGCAACTGCGCGCCGATCAGGTCGCCCCGGTACAGCGAGTAATCGCCTTCCAGATAGACATCGGTGCGCCTCGACAGGTTGTAGTCGGCGACCAGTTGATACTGCCATGCCGAGCCGTCCTGTGCGGCGGTCTTGCCGTCCTGCAGCGTGCGCCAGACATTCGCGGCGAAGTGCCACGCGGTGCCGACCTGTTGCGTGATGCCACCCATGATCATGCGACGCCGCGAAAAGTCCGTGTACTTGAGCGCCGCCAACGCGGGCGCGGTGAACGGCCCGTTGGCGAAATTCGAAAAGCCGGCGTCATTCTGATCGACGATATAGCCGACGGAGAACCGGGTCATGTCCCACGTGTACGATCCGCCGAAGGTCCACGCCTTCGCGGCTGCGCCGTTGAGCGAATCTTTCGAGTCCTGATACGCGCCGCCGAAGGTGAACGGACCACCCGGTGCGTAAGCGAGCGCCACGCCGACCTGGCTGCCGTACGAATTGCCCGCATTGCCGCCGAATGCGTAGCCGGCCGCAAGATGGAAACCGTCATATTTCGCCTGGTACTGCACCTGGTTACTGGTCCAGATACCGCCCGTCATGGTCACTTCCGGCTGAAAACTGAAATCGTACGGAATCCAGAGATTGCTGCCGTAGCCGCCGATGGTAATGCCCTCGATCATCGCGTTGTACTGACGGCCGAAGATGACCTGGCCATAGGAATCCGAGCGCACGCCCACTTGCGCTTCATTGAAGAACGGCAAGGTGGGATCGCTTTGGCCGGTATTCATGTAGAAACGGTTTTCGAGCTTGAAGAACGTCGACCAGCCGCCGCCCAGATCCTCGACGCCTCTGATCCCCCAGCGGCTCTCCGTCATGCCACCGTTGCCGAGTCCGATCGACGAATCACCGGCCTGGTTTGCGTGGGTCAGATAGTGCACGCTTTCGTCGATTACACCGTAGAGCGTCACGCTCGATTGGGCATGTGCCATATGGCACGCCAACGCCGTGGGCACGGCCGCCATGGCCCACTTGCATGCGTTCTTCATATCGTCTCCTCGTACAGGTTCCCGCTTTGCGCGGATATTTCGACACCGTCACGCCTGATGCAAAGTGCCGGCACGCTGCTCATTTGAGACCGCGCAAATCGGCAGGTACGGTGCAGGCTCCGCATCGGAACCTTGCATGACGGCCCATACAGGCTGTTTGAATGAGCTGACGAAATGCGTGTGGGTGAACCTTAGCGCGAAACCTGGGGAGCAAGAAAATAGACTGACGTAAGTGTTGTTATGTTATCGAAGGGCTTGCAGCTTGTAAGAAGCACGCGTAGGCGGTGGGGTCATCGCATGGCGGCGCGGACGGTTTTGATATCGTATGACTTATGACCGCCACGCCACCCAACCCATGAGCACCACTGCCCTACCCACGCGCCGCCCGCCAGATAGCTTCGCCATCCTGCTGATGGTCGGCTTGTGCGCAATCTGGGGACTCCAGCAAGTCGCGATCAAAAGCACCAACGCGGCGCTGCCGCCGGTATTCCAGGCGGGCCTGCGCTCAGCGATCGCGGCCGTTCTGGTATGGGGCTGGGCGCGCTCGCGCGGCACGCCGCTCTTTCGCGACGACGGCACGTTGGGCGCGGGCTTGCTCGCGGGCGTGCTGTTCGCGGGGGAATTCGTCTGTATTTTTCTCGGCCTGACGCTGACCAGCGCCTCGCGCATGGCGGTCTTTCTGTACACCGCACCGTGCTTCACCGCGCTCGGGCTGCACTGGTTCGTCGACGGCGACCGGATGCGGCGCATTCAGTGGTTCGGTACACTGGTGGCGTTTTCGGGTATGGCGCTGGCATTCGCGGACGGCTTCCTGCACGGCCATGCGGCGCAGGGCTCGACGCTCAAGGGCGTCGCCGGCGACGCGCTCGGCGTGCTGGCCGGCATCGCGTGGGCCGCGACCACCGTGGTGGTGCGCGCCACGCGCCTCGCCCAATCGAGCGCCAGCAAAACCCTGTTCTATCAATTGACGGTGTCGGCGGTGGTGTTGCTCGCGCTCGCGGTGGGGCTGGGCCAGGCACACGTGGAAGCCGTCACGCCGCTGGCCGTGATGAGCCTCGCGTATCAGGCGGTGATCGTGGCGTTCGTCAGCTATCTGGTGTGGTTCTGGCTGTTGACGCGTTACATCGCGTCGCGCCTGTCGGTGTTCTCGTTCCTGACGCCGTTGTTCGGCGTGACCTTCGGCGTGCTGTTGCTCGGCGAGTCGTTCAACCTGCGCTTCCTGATGGCCGCGGCGCTGGTGCTGATCGGCATTGCGCTGGTCAATGCGCCGGCGAAGCGGGTTGCTGCTTAAGGCGTGGGGTGTTTCACGCGCGCTGCAGGACGCAGCGCGCTTCCTTCAGGACCGTGCAACGCCGCTCAGGCGTCGTCAGTCTCGGTGTCCGCGGCCGTGGCGCCACGCGACGGCGAAGCCGCCACGATCTGCGCCACACGCACATATTCGGCCACCGGCACATCTTCGGCGCGGCGCTGCAGATCGAAGCCTAGCGCGTCGAAATCCACCGCGTCACGAAACGCTGCCAAGGTGTTGCGCAGCATCTTGCGCCGCTGCGAGAAGGCCGCCGTCACCACTTCGCCGAGCACACGCTCGTCCACGGCCGGCAGTTCATGCAGTTCGTACGGGATCATCCGCACGATCGCCGAATCGACCTTCGGCGGCGGCTGAAACGCTTCGGGCGGCACGTCGAGTTGCTTGTCGATCACGTAGCGGTATTGCAGCATCACCGAAAGGCGGCTGAACGCCTTGGTGCCCGGCTCCGCCACCATGCGGTCGACCACTTCGTTTTGCAGCATGAAATGCTGATCGATCACGCGATCCGCGAACGCGGTCAGATGAAACAGCAAGGGGCTCGAAATGTTGTACGGCAGATTGCCGACAATGCGCAACGACGCCTTCTCACCCGGCGCTGCCAGTGTACCGAAGTCGAACGCAAGGGCATCGCCCGCATGCAACTCGAGCAGGTTGCCGAATTTTGTCTTGAGGCGGCCGATCAGATCGCGATCCAGCTCGACAGCGTGCAACGGTGCTTCGGGCGTCGCCAGACGCTCGATCAGCGGTCCAGTGAGCGCGCCGAGCCCCGGCCCAATCTCGACCATGCGCTCGCCGCGCTGCGGCCGGATCACGTCGACGATCGAATCGATCACGCCCATATCGACCAGAAAATTCTGCCCGAAACGCTTGCGCGCGATATGGCCTTGGTGCCGGCCCGGTTGCTGTCTGCTGGTGGACATCGAAGAAACGCTTTAGGAAAACTGCTTGAGAATAGGAACAACCCGGGAACGAGCCGGGAACAACCCGCGAACCAACCAGGAACACGCGCAACGAACGCGCAAACGGCAAACAGCGCTCACGGCCCCGCTCTGCGCGACTGCCGGCTCAGCCCCCGCGGCGGTGCTGCGCCATCGAAACCGCCGTATCGATCGCGGCGATCAGACTGCCCGCGTCGGCACGGCCGGTGCCGGCCAGATCGAGCGCGGTGCCGTGATCCACCGAGGTGCGGATGATCGGCAAGCCCAGCGTGATGTTGATGCCTTCGCCAAACGTTGCGTACTTCAACACCGGCAGACCCTGATCGTGGAACATCGCCAGCACGCAGTCGGCCTGCTCCAGATAACGCGGCTGGAACAAGGTGTCCGCCGGATAAGGGCCCGGTGCGTCAATGCCTTGCTCGTTCGCGAGCTTCAGTGCCGGCGAAATCACCTCGATTTCCTCACGGCCCAGATAACCGTTTTCGCCCGCATGCGGGTTCAAACCCGTCACGAGGATACGCGGCGCGGGCAAACCAAAGTGGTGGCGCAGATCGTGATCGACGATGCGCAGCGTCTCGACGATACCCTCGATCGTCAGCGCGGCGGAGACGTCTTTGAGCGGCAGATGCGTGGTAGCGAGCGCGACGCGCAACGGGCGCTTGCCGGTGCCCGCCAGCATCATCACCACGCGCGGCGTGTGCGTGCGCTCGGCCAGATATTCCGTGTGGCCGGTGAACGGCACACCGGCATCGTTGATGGTGCTTTTTTGCAGCGGCGCGGTCACGATCGCGTCGAACGTGCCGGCCACGGCGCCGTCGATCGCGCTGTCGAGCAGATCGAGCACGTAGCGGCCGTTGGCGGCGTCCAGCTTGCCGGCCAGCGAGGGCGCGCCGAGCGCCCGATGCTGCACCCGCACGCGCTTGCCGCCCGCCAGCAGCAGCGCCCAATCGACGCCCACCGCACGCGCGCGTTCAGCCAGCAAATCCGCATCGCCCAGCACGGTGAACTGTGCACCCGGCCAATGCGCCGCCGCGCCCGCCAGCGCCTGCGCGGTCAGCTCAGGCCCCACGCCGGCCGGCTCGCCGGTCGTGATCGCGATCTGCAACGGAAGAGGGCTGGTGGACTGCGCGGCGGTGGTCATGATGATTATTGCAGGCTTGCCTGGACAGGTTTTACTTCGACGTAGGCCGTATCGCGCAATTCCCGCAGCCAGTCCGCGTAGGCCTGTTCCGCCTTGCGCTGACCGATCGCCTGACGCGCCAGATCCATCTGCTGCGAAACCGAGCCTTCCGATTCGCGGCGGCCCAGCACCTGAATCAGGTGATAGCCGTATTCGCTGCGCACCGGGTCGCTGATCTGACCGTCCTGCAGGCTGTTCATGGCGCGCTCGAATTCCGGCACCGTCTCGCCCGGGCTGATCCAGCCGAGGTCGCCGCCTTGCGACGCCGAACCGTCCTGCGAGTAGGTATGCGCGAACTTCGAGAAGTCGCCGCCTGCGGCAATCTCGCTCTTGATTTCGAGCAGCTTCTGACGCGCTTGCGGCTCGGACATGCCGTCGCCGACGCGCAGCAGAATGTGGCGAACGTGCGTTTGCACGAGCTTCGGTGCGTCGGAGCTGGTGCCCTGGCCGGCGCGACGATCGACGAGGCGCACGATTTCGAAGCCGTCGTTGGTGCGGATCAGATCCGGATCGACCTCACCCGGGCGCAGCGTCGAAGCGGCCTTGACGAACTCAGGCGGCAGCTTGGACATCGGCTGGAAACCCGTATCGCCGCCTTTCGACGCATCCGGTGCTTGCGAATTCGACTTCGCCAGCTTTTCGAAGTCGGCGCCGCCCTTGGCTTCGGCCAGCAGGGCCTGAGCCTTTTTCTGCGCGGCTTCGATGTCGGATTCCGAGGCGTTCAACGGCGCCTTCACGAAGATATGCTGAAGGTGCAGATCGCTCGTCAGGCCGGCATTCGGGCCGCGCTGGCTGGCGATGTAGTTCGCGACCTCGGCGTCCGACACCGTGACCTTGCTGTCCACTTCCTTCTCACGCAAACGCGAGAGCGTGAGCTCGGTGCGTGCGTCGTTCGTGAAGGTGGTCCAGGGCACGCCTTGCGCCTCGATACGCGCGCGATAGATGTCGAGCGTCATGTTGTTCGCCTGCGCGAGCCGCTCGAGCGTTTTTTGCACGGTGGCGTCGTCGATGGTGATGCCGTCTTCTTTCGCCTTCTGCAACTGGATGCGTTCCAGCACCATCTGGTTGAGCACCTGCTGGCGCAACTGGTCCATCGGCGGGACCGGCGCGTTCTGCTGGTTCAGCCGGTGGGTGATCAGGCCAATGCGCTCGTCGAGCTCGCGCCGCGTGATGACACCGTTGTTGACCACCGCGGCAATGGTATCGACCGTCTGGCCGTTATTGCCGGACGACAGCGCCTGCGCCTGAACCGGCGCAACCGACAGGAAAGACGCCGCAGCGGCAAGACCGGCCGCAAGCGTTGCCAAGCGAAGCTTTTTCATGATTGCCACAGATACTCCAATGATGTCGGGCGCGCCTGGCCCGTCTTTTCGCATGCTATAAATGATCGGGCGAGCGTCATTCGTAATTGGTGAAACGCGCTTCCGGCGGCGGCGGCGGCGGCAACGGCGTGTACCCGGCCACGCTGGCGCGGAACGCGGGAATCAGCCCGTTGTCGACGGCCGCCAGGCCCTTGAACGTCAACTGCGCGAGAAACCGCGTGCTCGACTGATTCTGCCCCGAGGTGTTCAGGCCGTTCGCATAGCGCTGAATCCCGGCGCCGAACGTCCAGCAGTCGGCGTCGTATTGCAGGCCGATCAGACCGTCGACGATCCGATGCCCGCCGAGATCGTAATTGAAGCGCCCGACCCCATATACCCGGTGCGTCAACGGCCATTGCCCCGAGATCAGCACCTGATTGATCGGCTGGTCGTCCAGCGTGGTGTTCGCGCGGGTGTAGCGGTACGCGACGTTGATCACCTTGCCGCTGGCCGGACTGAAGCCGAAGCCGATGCTCGTCTTCGTCAACTGGTTGCTGTCGGCATTATATTGGAACGCCGTTTCCGAAGCGAAACCGGCGCCGAGCTTGAGCGACGCACCCGCGATCAGGTCCGAATGCGTGGCCTGCGTGCTGGTCTCGGTCGGCAGCAGCGTAACGCGTTGATCCTGGAAATAGTACTGCTGCGCAATCACGAAACGCGCACGTTCGTCGCCGGTCGCCGGGTCGATGAAGCGCGTGGTGAGCGCCGCGGTCAGGCGGTTCGCATCCGCAATCCGGTCGTTACCGACGAAGGTGTTCGGCGTGAAGATTTCCGCCAGCCCGAAATCGGAATCGGCCGTATCGAACAGCGGTGCCTGCGACTGATTGCGGTACGGCGTGTAGACGTAGTAAAGCCGGGGCTCCAGCGTCTGGATGTAATCCTGGCCGAAAATCCGCACCGAACGATCGAACACCAGGCCGGTATCGAAGCTCAGCGTCGGGATCGATTCAGTGAAATTCTTCGGCGAGCCGGCCGGCAGGTCGGTGCCAATATTGCTCAGGTTGTACGACGCAAAGTGCCACTGCACCTTCGGCGTGACGAAGTAACCGGGCCCGACCACCGAATACGACAGGTACGGGTTGAACATCACCCGCTGACCCTGGGTGGTGTCCGCGGTGGTGATGCGGAAATTCGAGTAGTCCGCTTCCGCGCCGTAATCGAAGCCGTCGATGTTGTACTTCGCGTACTTCACGTTCAACTGCGGCTCGCGGCCGTACGGCGCCACCGAAGGCGTCAGCGTCTGCCAGTGCTGTTCGCGGGCGAGCACCGACCACGGGCCGTTGTTGTAGGTCAACCCGGCTTCCTGCTGATACAGGAGCTGGGTGCCGTTCATGAACTGACTGACCGACGACGACAAGTCTTCCGGATACGTGTTGTCCGAAACCTTGTTGTAGTAGATATAACCGCCGAACCCGTTGCCGAAGTTCTGGTTGTGCTGGATATACAGCGCGTAGCGGTTGGTATGGGTCAGGTGGTCGTCCGGCAGGAACTCGCCGGTGATCGAGCCAGAATACGTAGGCGACAGATAACGGAAGGTCGACTGCAACTGCACGCCGCGCTTCGAGATCAGACGCGGCGTGACCGTCAGGTCGCGATTCGGCGCGATGTTGAAGTAGTACGGTACCGACAGTTCGAAGCCGTTCGACGAACTCAGCGAAAACGTGGGCGGCAGGATACCGCTGCGCCGGTCGCCCGACAGCGGGAACGACAGCCACGGCGAAGCGAACACCGGCACGCCCTGGAAGAACAGCACGCTGTTGTACGCGACGCCTTCGTCCGCACCGGTGTCGAAATCGAACTCGGTGCCCTTGAGGTACCAGGCCGGGTTGTCCGTACACGAGCAAGCCGTGTACGTGCCCTTTGTGAACACCGAGCGCTCGTTGTCGAGCATGTCGACGCGCTCCGCGCTGCCCGAGCCACCGGTCACGTTGAAGTGGTACTTCGGCGCGGACATGTAGCCTTCGCTCGAGTCCACCCGCATATGCGCTTCCGGGCCGTTGAACGTGGCGCCGTTGTTGTTCAGGTGCACCTGGCCATACGCGTCGGCCATGTCCGTGTCCTGATCGTAGTGCAGGGCGTCGGCCTTGATGATGAAGGTATTGCGCCGCACCTCGGCCGAGCCTTTCGCGGCCAGGTCCTGGTCGGTAGTGCCGCTGGTCGAGTCGCCGAGTACGAAGGTGGCCGCCTTCTGCCCTGACTGCAGCGGATGTTCTTCAAGCTGCGGGGCGAGTTGCATGCCCCAGGGCGCGTCGATAGGTTGCGGCTGCGCGGCTTCCCCCACCAGCTGGGCGTGCGCAAGCGCGGGCATCAGGCCCGGAACGGCGATCAACGCCGCGACGAGCCGCCTTTTGCGCGGGACTACAGCACAAGAGGGAGTCGTTTGGGAAAGCTGTCT
The DNA here is from genome assembly GCA_900142905.1 of Burkholderia sp. GAS332. Classification (NCBI taxonomy): domain Bacteria; kingdom Pseudomonadati; phylum Pseudomonadota; class Betaproteobacteria; order Burkholderiales; family Burkholderiaceae; genus Burkholderia; species Burkholderia sp. GAS332. Next base: position 4,521,727 of record FSRV01000001.1, read on the forward strand.
AGGCGGCATGTATCGTTTGGCGAATCGGCCCGTCCGTCAGCTTTTGTAGTCACGATCCACCGCCTGCACATCCCGACCGTGACAGTCGGCTGTACATCAATATTTACAATCTGTCGAACGATGAGGCGGGCGGTAAAGCGGAACACGCGAAAGCTGGCGTGAGTCGCGTCAAAAAAGTCGTGGGGTATTATATGGCAAGACGTTGCCCCTCTGAATTTGCCGCCGGTTTTCATGACGCTGCCCTCTGCCCAAGACACCCCCCAAGATTTCACCGACAGCCGCCTCGAACTGCTCAAGGCCTGGCTGAACGCCCACGCAGCACGCTATGCGCTCGAACTCGACACGCTTGCCCCGGCTTCGTCCGACGCCAGTTTTCGCCGCTATTTCCGGCTCGCCGGTAAGGCGGCGGAAGGCGAAAGCACCGGCACCCTGATCGCCGTCGATGCCCCGCCGCCCGAAAAGTGCCGCGAATTTGTGCAAATCGCACAATTGCTCGAGGCCGCCAACGTGCATGTGCCGCGCGTGCTGGAGGTCGACTTCGACGCCGGCTTCATGCTCGTCACCGATCTGGGCACCGATTCGTACCTCGGCGCGCTGACCGAGGCGCAAAGCGGCGATGACCCGCCCCGCGCCCGCTCGCTGATGCGCGACGCGCTCGATGCGCTGATCCGCTGGCAGCTCACGTCGCGCGAAGGCGTGCTGCCACCGTTCGACGAAGCCTTCCTGCGCCGCGAGATGGAATTGATGCCCGAGTGGTTCCTCGGCCGCCATCTGAGCCGTGAGGTCGACGAAAAGACCCGCGGGGTGCTCGATCGCACCTTCGCGCTGTTGATCGCCAGCGCCCGGGCGCAGCCGCAGGTCTTCATGCTACGCGATTTCATGCCGCGCAATCTGATGATCGCGGCCGAGCCCAATCCCGTGAATCCCGGCGTGCTGGACTTCCAGGACGCGGTGTACGGCCCGATCACCTACGACGTCGCGTCGTTGCTGCGCGATGCTTTCCTCAGCTGGGACGAAGAATTTGAGCTGGATTGCTTCGTGTACTACTGGGAGCGCGCGAAAAAAGCCGGCCTGCCCGTCGATCCGGATTTCGGCGAGTTCTACCGCCAGGTCGAGTGGATGGGACTGCAACGGCACATCAAGGTGTTGGGCCTGTTCTGCCGGATCAACTACCGCGACAGCAAACCGCATTACATGAAGGATCTGCCGCGTTTCATCGGCTATGCCCGCAAGGTCGCTGAGCGCTATGCGCCGCTGCGTCCGTTCGCGAAGCTGCTCGACGATCTCGAAGGCCGCGCTAATGAAGTCGGCTACACGTTCTGACCGATGACGATGTCCCTGAAGAAAGCGATGATTTTCGCCGCCGGGCGCGGCGAACGCATGCGTCCGTTGACCGACGCGTGCCCGAAGCCTTTGCTCGAAGTGGGCGGCAAACCGCTGATCGTTTGGCAGATCGAGCGCCTCGCGCGCGCCGGTTTTCAAACCATTGTGATCAACCATGCGTGGCTTGGCGAGCGGATCGAAGCCGCGCTCGGCGACGGTTCGCGCTGGGGCGTGCAACTGCGCTACTCGGCCGAACATGAAGCGCTGGAGACGGCAGGCGGGATCGTGCAGGCGTTGCCGCTGTTGGAAGATGAGGGCAGGAGCGAGGTATTCGTCGCAGTCAGTGGTGACGTCTACGCGGATTTCGACTACGCGACGCTGAATACGCGCGCCGAAGCGCTGAAGGCGCTAACCGGGCCCGGCATGCATCTGGTGATGGTGCCGAACCCGGCGTTTCATCCGAACGGCGACTTCGGGTTGCGCGACGGAACGCTCTCGCTCGATGCGCAACCGCGCTTCACGTTCGGCAACATCGGACTCTACGACACACGCATGTTTCGCGATCTGCCGCGCGGCACGCGGCGCGCGCTGACGCCTTACTATCGCGAGACGATTGCAAGCGGCCTCGCGAGCGGCGAATTGTATGAAGGCTTGTGGGAAAACGTCGGCACGCCTGCGCAGCTGCAGGCTTTGGATCAGCGTTTGCGCGCACGCTGAGTACAAGAAGGCGTTGAGCGGCACCGTGCGATAACGCGCCGCTCAACGTGCTACGACCAAGGCCAGAGGTCTGGCGCCGAATGCTAAGCGCTCAGCGCCGAGCACACGCTTGACGCGCCATCGAGCAAGCAAACGCGGCGCACCTCACTGCCGCTTGCTTAACGTCCGCCATCCCCCGCCCCTACCGTTTCAGCCGACTCCGACGCCTCTGCGGCACGTTGCTGCTGCAACGCCCACATCTGCGCGAAGAGGCCGTTGGCGCGCAGCAACTCGGCGTGCGTCCCACGCTCGACGATGCGTCCCTTGTCCATCACGATGATCTGCTGCGCGTGCACTACCGTCGACAGCCGGTGCGCGATGATCAGCGTCGTACGCTCGCGGGCGATCTGATCGAGTTCATGCTGGATCGCGCGCTCCGAACGCGAATCGAGCGCCGACGTGGCCTCGTCGAACAGCAGAATCGGCGGATTCTTGAGGATGGTCCGCGCGATCGCGACGCGCTGCTTTTCACCGCCCGACAACTTCAGGCCACGCTCGCCGACCGGCGTCTCGTACCCCTTCGGCAGCCCTTCGATGAAGTCGTGAATATGCGCCGCGCGCGCCGCCGCGATCACTTCCTCACGCGTGGCCGACGGACGGCCATAAGCGATGTTGTAGTAGATCGAATCGTTGAACAGCACCGTATCCTGCGGCACGATGCCGATCGAAGCACGCAGCGAATCCTGCGTGACGTCGCGAATATCCTGCCCGTCGATGGTGATCGCACCGCCCGTCGCGCGATCCAGATCATAGAAGCGGAACATCAGCCGCGCGAGCGTCGATTTGCCCGAGCCGCTATGCCCGACCACCGCCGTGGTGCTGCCCGCCGGAATCGTGAAGCTCACGTCGTGCAGAATCTGCCGCGCCGGCTCATACGAGAAGTTCACATGCTCGAAGCGCACCTGCGCACCGCTCACCTGCAACTCGGGCGCGTCCGGCACATCGGGCACCTCCTGGGCCGCGCCAAGCAGCGTGAACATGCGGTCCATATCGGTGAGGCTCTGTTTCAGTTCCCGATACACGACGCCGAGAAAATTCAGCGGAATATAGAGCTGCAACATGAAGGTGTTGATCAACACCAGATCGCCGAGCGTGAGGCGCCCGGCCATCACGCCTTCGGTCGCGCGCCACAGAATGAACACGAGCCCCGTGCCGATGATCGCCTGCTGCCCGAAGTTCAGCGCCGACAGCGAACGCTGCGATTTGATCGCGGCTGTGCGATAGCGTTTGAGATTTTCGTCGTAACGCTGCGCTTCCCACTCTTCGTTGCCGAAGTACTTCACGGTCTCGTAGTTGAGCAACGAATCGATCGCGCGCGAATTCGCCTTTGAATCGAGGTCGTTCATCGTGCGGCGAAAATGCGTGCGCCATTCCGTGACTTTTACGGTGAACACGATGTAAGCGGCGAGCGCAATGAACGTGACGATCGCGTAATACGCCTCGTATTTGACGACAAAAAATCCCAGTACGAGACTGACTTCGACCAGTGTCGGCAGGATGCTGTACAGCGAATACGAAATCAGTTGCGTGATGCCGCGCGTGCCGCGTTCGATATCGCGCGACATGCCGCCCGTCTGCCGATCGAGATGAAACCGCAACGACAGTGCATGCAAATGGCGAAACACTTTCAGCGCGAGCTGCCGCACCGCACTTTCAGTCACCTTCGCAAACAGAATTTCGCGCAGCTCGGTGAAAAGCGAGGTGGACAGCCGCACCACGGCATAGGCGACCACCATCAGACCGACGCCGCCCAGCAGCACGATGCCAGGGGAGTCGTGCGCACGGCCGAGCGCGGTGAGATGCTTCACCGACGAGAGGCCGTCGATGATCCGCTTCATCACGATCGGCACGCCGAGATTGGCGACCTTCGCGCCGATCAGGCAGCTCAGCGCAAAGCCGACGCGCCATTTATAGGTGGCGAGATAGGGCAGCAGGGACAGGATCGTTTGCCAGTCGTTGCGCGGCTGGGTCGAGATCGGGGAAGGTTCGGACGAGGGCGTACGGCGCATGGGATCGGCTGGGGAGAGTATGGAAGCGACGGAGTTCGCAGCGGCGCGCCGACCGGCAGCGCGCAAACTCCACGCCCTGCTCCATGTCGCGCGACCCGGCTGGGCGCTTTCCCGTACAATTCCTGATCTTTCTATTGTCGCAGAAGCTGGCTGGCGCCGCTTTTCATGGGCCGTCCGGCTGTCGGTTGCACGTGGGCCATGCGGCTGTGCTGTACCGCTGCGTTGCACCGCTATGTCGTGCAGTTGTCGTGAAATCCCCCGCCTGCCTGTCGAGCCGACCAAGCCATTACGAATTTCAAGGGTGCCCCGATGACCGATCTCCTTCAACTCCCGCAAAAGTCTTGCGCGCTGCGCGTCGTGCCGCAACCGTCGGACGCGAACGTCCACGGCGACGTGTTCGGCGGCTGGATCATGGCGCAAGTGGATATCGCCGGCTCGATTCCGGCCAGCCGCCGTGCCAACGGGCGGGTGGCGACCATCGCAGTCAATTCGTTCGTCTTCAAGCAACCGGTGTTCGTCGGCGATCTGCTGAGCTTCTACGCGGATATCGTCAAGACGGGCAACACCTCGGTGACGGTGGAAGTCGAGGTCTACGCGCAGCGCATGAGCCTGACCGAAGACGTGGTGAAGGTGACCGAGGCGACCCTGACCTACGTCGCAACCGACAGCGACCGGCGCCCACGCGCGCTGCCGGTGCTGGATTGAGCAGCGGACATTGAACGAAAACGAGGCGCCTGAGCGCCTCGTCTATCTTCATACCTTGTGCTTGTGCCGGGTTGCGTTTGCAAGGTTGCGTTTGTCAGGCTGCATTTGCCAAGCTCCCCCAGCGCAAGCACGACCGGGGGCCGGCAACCTCCATCCGGCCCGCAGCCCCGCTTACTGGCTCGCCGCCGCGCCCGCCGCCGCCTTCTTCTGCGCGTTCTGGAGATCCGTCGGATAGTTCGGATCGTTGCGCGACGGGTTATACCCGTTGCTTTCCAGTTGCTTCAACTCGGCATTCTTCTTCGCCCGCGCCTGCTTGCGGGCAGCCTTGCGTTGCGCCTTGGCGGCAGCCTTGGATGCGGCCGCCGGATTGGCCGCAGTGGCGGCAGTGGCTTGATCGCCCGCCTGAGCACTACCGCCGCTTTGCGCGAACGCCGGTGCAACCGAAGCCGCGCTCAGTACAACCGATGTCAGCAGGACTGCCCATTTCTTTGCAGGTGAAGACGTCATTGTTCTCTCCAGTCGTATTGGAAGATATTCGACGGCGAAACGCCCATAACAGAGTGCGAGCAGCGAAAAGCGGGCGCAACGCCACGTGAATCGATGCTTCATGGTTCCCGGTAAAGTCTGAGATGGGAATCCCGAATATATACGACTGACACTCGCGCGCAAACCGGTAATCCCCCGCGAACGGCGACCCGCGCGCGCCACTCGACACAGAATCTCACCCGCCGCTACGCAAATAGGCGTCGACCTGCGCGTCGATCCATTGTGCGAAATGCGCCTGTTTCGCGTTCAGGATCTCGCGTTGCTGCCACACCAGCCAGTACGGATAGCGATACGGCACGCGAATGTCCGTGATCTGCACCAAGTCGCCTCGCGCCAGCGCGTGCGCGACGAGGCTGCGCCGTTCGAGCGCGACACCCTGCCCGAGCAGCACCGCGCTGATCACGATATTCGAATCGTTCGCCGACAGCACCAGCGCTTCAGCGGCCGGCTCGGCGACCTGCGCCGCCTGGCACCAGTCGCTCCATGGCGCATCGGGGCTCGAGATCAGCGGACACGCGAGCACGTCCTCGGCCGTGCGCGGAAAACGGCCATTTGGCCCAAGCGAGAAATGCGGCGCCGCAACCACGAGCATGTCGTCGTCGAATAGTTTCTGTTGCGCGACGTCGGGCCAATGTCCCTGCCCCATGCGAATACCAATGTCACTCGTGCCCTGGCGAAAATCCTCGATCTGCAGATTCGTCAGGAGGCGGACGCGATAGTACGGATGCGCCTCACGGAAGCTCGCGAGGCGCGGCACGAGCCAATGCTGCGCGAACGACGGCACGGTCGCGATCACCAGTTCGCTTTCGTGCGGGCGCGCCTGCGCGCGGCGCGTCGCCTGCGTGATGTCGCGCAACGCCGAGCGTATTTCGAGCGCGTAGAGCCGGCCGTCGTCGGTGAGCCGCAGGCCGCGCGCTTCACGCACGAACAGCGCGACGCCCATCGACTCTTCCAGCACCTTGATCTGCTGACTGACCGCCGAATGCGTGACGTGCAACTCCCGCGCGGCCGGCGTGACACCGCCGAGCCGGGCGACGGCTTCGAAGCAGCGCAGTGCCGTAAGCGGTGGAATGGGCTTCATGTAAGAAATTCTGACGTAAATCGTCGATTAATGTTGCTTTTTTTGATGTGACGAGACGATTAGGCTATTGCTTTGCTGCTCTGCAAGCACCGTCTGACAGGCGAACAGCCGCACGCTCGCCGCCCTGACAAGCCATATAGATCTTCTAACGGGAATGAGATGAAACTGATCGGAATGCTGGATTCGCCCTACGTGCGCCGGGTCGCTATCTGCCTGAAGATGCTGAAGCTCGACTTCGAACACCAGTCGATTTCCGTGTTCAGCACGTATGACGCGTTCGCGAAGATCAACCCGGTCGTGAAAGCGCCGACCCTGATCCTCGACAACGGCCAGAGCGTGATGGATTCGACCGTGATCCTGCAGTACGTCGCCACGCTCGCCGCGCCAGATCAACGGATCTTCCCGTCACAACCGGATCACTGCCTGCGCGCCGCACGTCTCACGGGCCTCGCGCTGGCCGCTTGTGAGAAGACTGTTCAGATCGTCTACGAACGCAACCTGCGTCCGGCGGATAAACAGCATGAGCCGTGGGTCGATCGTGTGACCGAGCAATTGCACGCCGCTTACCGCGAACTCGAAGCGGAACTCGCGTCCGCCCCGCTGCCGGTTGAACCGAACCATTTCGGCGCAGTGGACGTCACTGTGGCCGTCGCGTGGAATTTCACGCAGATGTTCGTGCCGGAGATCGTCGCCAAGGCGGCACATCCGAAGCTCCAGGCGTTTTCCGAGGCGGCCGAGCGATTGCCGGTATTCGTCGACACGCCTGCCGTCTGAAATACGCGGCAGGTCGAATACGGCCGCGTCGAGGAAGCCGGGTCGTCGTTCCGTTGTGGGACGGCCGATGCGACGCTGACCAGAAGCGTGCATGACTCGCTGAACGGCTACGCGGTGCATCGCGTTCTGTTCGAACAGCGGCACCAACCCGGCAAACAGCACCTCAACCGCCAATGCGCTTTCATTGGCTGCCGCAGGATCCGAGGCGCGCGGCGGTTGTTTTGTCCACCCCGCCCGTACCTCTGCCGCGGAGCGCATTGACGCCGATACACAGCAGCGTGCCGATCAACAGCGCGGCGGGGACCCACGGCAACGCGAACGCGCCAAATCGGTCGATCGCAATGCCACCCAACGCTCCGCCGCCCGCGATCGCGAGATTCCAGACCGTGACGATCATCGATTGCGCGACATCGGCACCCTCGCCCGCAGCACGCGCCGACGCGGTTTGAAACAGCGTGGCGGCGCCGCCGAACGCGAGCCCCCACACGCCCACGCTGAGATAGACGGCGGCCGGCAGATCGCTCGCCAGACCGAGCATCACGGTCGCCACGCCAAACATCGCGACGCTGACGAGCATCAACCGGCGCAGGTGGCGGTCCACCAGCACGCCGACGATCGCGATGCTCACAAGCGCCATCGCACCGAACACGAACAGCACCACATCCACGCGCTGCTGCAAATGCGCGAGTGCAAGGAACGGCGAGATGTAGGTGTAAAGGATGGTGTGCGCGAGCACGTAAGCGAACATCACGGCAAGCACCGGCTTGAGGCCTGGCGAAGCGAGCACGCCGCTCAATGTCGTGCGCCGCCCGGCCGGCTGACCGGCGAAATCAGGCACCTGCCAGCGCACCCAGCCAAGCAGCACGACCGTCAGCACGCTCATCGCGCCGAACGTATAACGCCAGCCCATCGACGCACCCACCAGCGCCCCGAGCGGAATACCGAGCGACAATGCGACCGGCACGCCTGTCATCGCCACCGCGATCGCCCGGCCTTGCAGATGCGCGGGCGCCATGCGCGCCGCGTAGCCGGAGAGCAGCGCCCACACCAGACCAGCCGAAACGCCGGCAAAAAACCGCGCGACCAACGTGAGCGTGTAGTTCGTCGACAACGTCGTGACTGTATTGACGACGACAAAACCGGCGATCGCCACCAGCAGCAGCGGACGACGGCGCCAGCCGCGCGTCGCGATCGCCAGCGGAATCGCCGCGAGCAACGACCCCGCGGCATACACGGTCACGAGCTGCCCGATCAGTGCCGCCGACACCCCCAGGTCGCTGCTCATTTCGCGCAGCAGGCCCGCGGGCAATGCCTCGGTCAGGATCGTGATAAAACCGGCCGTGGCGAGCGCAAGCAAACCTGACAGCGGCAAACGACCGGCAGACTGTGTCGATTGCACCGGACGCATCGTGACGCCGGATTGATTCATGTCGAGTTCGCTCATGACCGGCTTGCCTCATGAACCGTGGGCGCGGTCACGCCGTACACCGCATCGCGCAACGCGTTGACGAACGCTCCCGACATCCCTTCGTACAACGTGTTGGTGAGCGCGACGACGCTCAAACCGCGACTGCGGTCGACGAACCATGAATGGCCGTACGCGCCACCCCAGCGCCAGGTGCCGGGTGACTCCGGCGAATCGGCGGCGAGCGGATCGCGCAGCACTGAAAAGCCCAGGCCGAAGCCGTAGCCCGGCTTATCGGGCGGTCCCATCTCGCCCGTCTGGTTGCGGCCCATTTCGTCGACCCACGCGCGCGGCAGCAACGCGCCGCCGCCGTCGCGCAGCGTGTCGAGCAAACGCAGCACGTCGTCCGCGCAACCCACCATGCCCGCGCCGCCCGAGGCAAACGCGTAGCGGTCCAACGCGCGCGCCGGTTCGAAGTCGATGCCGATCGCACCTTCGAACGGCGTCACGCCTTCCTTGTCGCGCAGGCGATGCGGTTGCGGCATGTCGCTCACGTAGGGCGTCGCGAGGCGCTGCTCGTCGAGGGTGTGAAAGCCGGTGTCGTTCATCGCGAGCGGAGCGGTGACGAGTTCGCGTACGGCATCGTCCAGCGGCACCTGCGCCACGCGTTCGATCAACGCGCCCAGCACGTCGATCGACAGCGAGTAAGTCCACGAGGTGCCCGGCGCGAACATCAACGGCACGCTGGCAATCCGGCGCACGTTCTCGGCGAGCGTGATGCCCGCGCGATCCATGCCATCGGAGACGCCTGCTCGGGCATAAGGACCCTGTTCGTCGGTTTCGAGAAAGCGGTAGCCAAGGCCTGCGGTATGCGTCAGCAAGTGCCGCACGGTGAGGCGCGCGGCCGCGCCATCCGGTCCGCGCGGCGTGAATTCAGGCAGATAACGCTCGACTGCGTCGTCGAGTCCGAGACGCTGCTGGCTGACCAGCACCATCGCGGCCGTCGACACGATCGGCTTCGAAATCGACGCGAGCCGAAACAACGTGTCTTCGCGCATCGGCTGCTCGCGCTCGCGATCGGCAAAGCCCGCCGCGCGACGGTACACGGGCTCACCGTGCTGGGCGATCAGCACCACGCCGCCGACGAGGCGCCGCGAAGCCAACGCGGCGTCGATCACCGCATCGACGCGCGCTGGGAGCGGCGCGGTGTGAGGCAAAGAACGGGAGGAGTTGGACGGTTCGTGCAGATCGGACATGGCAGTTCCAATGAAAAGGCGTGCCGCCATCATACGAACCCGGCATCCGAAGAAAAACTGGGATAGAGTTCCTCAGTCTGCGGACATCCATGTCCGGAATCGGAGGCGACGGTGGAAAGTCTGAGCGGGTTCCTGGTGTTCGTGCAGGTGGCCGAAACACGCAGCTTCGTCACGGCCGGGCGGCTGCTCGGCGTGTCGGCGTCGGCGGTCGGCAAGCGCATCGCACGCCTCGAAGAACGGCTCGGCGTGCGGCTCTTTCATCGCAGCACGCGCAGCATCACGCTCACCACCGACGGCGTGCAATTCCTCGAACGCAGCCGGCGCATCCTTGCCGAAATCGAAGCGGCGGAGCTGGAGATGTCACAAAGTGCCGGCTCGCCGCGCGGCCGCTTGCGCGTGAGCCTGCCACTGGTTGGTTCGTTAGTGCTACCGGTGCTCGCCGATTTCATGCTGGCGTATCCGGAGATCGAACTGGATCTGGACTTCAGCGACCGTGTGGTCGATGTGATCGACGAAGGTTTCGATGTCGTCGTGCGCACCGGCGCGCTGGCGGATTCACGCCTCGCCGCGCGGCAAATCGGCTCATTCGGCGTGGTGCTGGTCGGCGCGCCGGCTTACTTCACCCGGCGGGGCATACCGCAAACGCCCGCCGATCTCGCGAACCATGTGTGTCTGCACTACCGTTATCCGACGAGCGGCAAGCTGGAGATCTGGCCGTTGCGGTGCGAGGCTGGCGAGCGCGAACTTACGCCCCCGATTTCGATGGTGTGCAACAACATTGAGACGCGCGCGTGCTTCGCCATGCGCGGTCTGGGAATCGCCTGCATGCCGGATTTTTCGGTACGGCAGGCGCTGAAGGACGGTTTGCTGTGCACGGTGCTCGACGATTACGTCGAGCGGGTGATCGACATCAGCATCGTCTGGCCGGCCGGACGTAGCGTGCCGCCGAGGCTGCGGGTGTTTATCGATTTCATGGCCGCGCGGCTTCTGGCGAACGACGAGCCGGACGCGCCACAGCGCCTTGCAAGCGTCGTCTAGCCTTCCCGCGAACTACACCGTCACCGCTTCCCGCCCCACCCCGCCCTGTAGCAACGCTGAAATCGCATCCGTCGACAACGGCTTCGCGAAGTAGAAACCCTGCATCTCGTCGCACGCACGTTCTTTCAGAAAGTCGAGTTGCGCCGACGTCTCCACGCCTTCAGCGATCACCTGCAATTTCAGCGAGTGCGCGAGCGCGATGATCGCCGAGGTGATCGTTTCATCGTCGCCCGACACGCCGATATCCGACACGAACGAGCGGTCGATCTTCAGGCGGTCCACCGGGAAGCGCTTCAGATAGCTCAGGCTCGAATAGCCGGTGCCGAAGTCGTCGATGGCGAGGCCAATGCCCAGCGCGTGCAGTTCGTTGAGCATCGACACCGCCTCTTCGGCATTGCGCATGATGGTGCTTTCGGTCAGTTCGAGCTCGAGATACTGCGGCTCGAGACCTGTCTCGGCCAGCACCTGCATGACGAGCTTCGCGATATCGCGCTGCTGGAACACCCGCGCCGACAGATTCACCGACACCCGCGCCGGCGGCAAACCTTCGTCCTGCCACGCCTTGTTCTGGCGGCACGCCTCGCGCAACACCCATTCCGACAGCGGCCCAATCAGGCCGCTCTCTTCGGCGACTGGAATGAACAACGACGGCAGCACTAATCCGACTTCCGGATCGTGCCAACGCACCAGCGCCTCGGTGCCGACGATCTGCCCGCTCACGATATCCACCTGCGGCTGGTAGTGCAGCAGGAACTCGTTGTCGCGCAAGGCACGGCGCAAACGCCGTTCGAGATTCAGACGCGCGCCCGCGCTCGCATTCATCTCCGGCTGGTAGAACTGGAACGTATTACGGCCCATGTCCTTCGCGCGATACATGGCGAGGTCGGCTTTTTTCATCAGCGTTTCCGCGTCTTCGCCGTCCTGCGGGAAGAGGCTCGCGCCCATGCTGCAGCCGACATACAACTCGGTGCCGTCGAGCCATACCGGCTCTGAAATCGACGCGCGCACCCGCTCCATCCATGCGATCAGCGACTGCTCGTCGACGGTATCGGTCATCACGATCACGAACTCGTCACCGCCGTGCCGCGCGACTGTGTCGCTGGTTCGTGTGCAACGTGCGAGCCGCTCAGCCACCACGCTCAGCAAACGGTCGCCGACGCTATGGCCGAGGCTGTCGTTGACGTTCTTGAAGCCGTCCAGATCGATGAACACGACCGCGACGCCCTTGTGGTGCCGCTGCGCGACGATCAACGCATGCTGCAAGCGATCGCGCAGCAGGTTGCGATTGGGCAGCCGCGTGAGACTGTCATAGTTGGCCTGATATTCGAGCTGCTCCTGATAGCGGATCAGATCTGTCACGTCATTGATCACGCCGATGTGATGCGTGATCACGCCCTCCGCGTTCGGTACCGGTGCGATGAACAGCTGATTCCAGAACAACGCGCCGTCCTTGCGATAGTTGCGCACCACGGCGCTGACCTCACGGTTCGCGGCAAGCGACTGGCGGATCAACGCGACGCCTTCCTGGTCGCGGTCGTCACGCTGCAGCACGCGGCAATCGTGGCCGATCACTTCGGCGGGATCGTAACCGGTGATACGCATGAACGCGGGGTTCACGTATTCGATCAGATTGCCCGTCGGCGACGGCGCGGTAATCAGAATCGCGTTGACGCTGGCATCGAGCGCGCGGCTTTGCAGACGCAAAGCCAGATCGGAGCGCTTGCGCTCGGTGATGTCCGTGTAGGAACCGAGCACGCCGAGCACGCGGCCGTCGCTGTCAGTGAACGGCAGCTTGCTCGTGACCGTGGTGCGGTGCACGCCGTCGATCACCAGGTCGACCTCGAAATTCATTTTCGGCACGCCGGTGGTCACCACCTCTTTATCGTGCTCGTTCAGCAGGCCGGCGAAGGCGCGCCACGGCATATCGCTGTCGCTCTTGCCGACTACCTGCTCAGGGTAAGAAAGCCCCGCATCGCGCGCGAACGCCATGTTGCAGCCGAGATAGCGCGACTCCTGATCTTTCCAGAAAATGCGCTGCGGGATGTTGTCCATCACCGTTTCAAGCATCTGGTTCGAACGCTGCGCCTCGGCTTCGGCGTTGATCTGATCGGTGACGTCGTCGGCCAGTACAAAGAAGGCGGCACGACCCATGAAGTTGAGCGCGTGATACGAAATGTCGGCGCTGATCGTTGAACCGTCCTTGCGGCGGTGATGCCAGACGCCCGCCATCGTGCGGCCATGTTGCAGGACGTCGCTGCGCTGCAGGTGCGATTCGAGGCGCGAGATTTCGGCATTCGGCCGGATCGCGCGAATCGTCATGTCGAGAAATTCGCTTTCCGAGTAGCCGTATTGCTGGATCGCCGCCGCGTTGACGGCGAGAAAGCGCAGCGTCTCGCGCTCGAAGATGTACATCGGCACCGGATGGTCGTCGAACAGGTTGCGAAACCGCTCGTCGTTGCGGCCGAGCGCGCGGACGGTGCGCAGCTTCTCGCGCGCGCTGCTTTCGCGGGCGCCGAACGTGAAGATCAGAAGCGTGCTGCCGGCCAGCATCGTCACGATCAGCAGGAACATGGCGCGCTGGGTTTCGCTCGCGGACGCCGCAAGCGACGCCTGCAACGCCTGACTCTCCTGCTTGCGTAACGCCGCCAGACTGGCTTCCACCTGGTCGAGACCCAGCCCGAGATGGGTATAGGCCGAGGCCGCCCATGCGCGCGATTCGTTCGGCTTGGCGCTGGCGCTCTTCAACAGCGCATCGTCGATGTCGTGTTGCAGTGCGTGACTGTCCGCGCTCAGTTTGGCGAGCGTGTCGAGCATGGCCGGTTCGCCGGTGAGCGCTGTGCGCAAATTGCGCTCCAGACCGGCCAGCGAGTTCGCCATGGCGGCAGCCTCGTTGACAGGCGCGGCCTCACCCGAGGCTTCGAAACGGCCGAGCGCGGCCAGTCCGCCGTCAAGCGCGGTACGGTAGGCGTCGAGATTCTGACGCACGTTCGTCGACCGCAGCATGCGCACGTCGGCGTCGCGCTGGCCGCAAATCTGCGTATAGGCGACGAACGCGTTCGCGCCGACCGCCGCGGCGACGACTGCCAGATTGATCAGCAGCCGCTTCGATAAAAAAGGAGTCATGGGTTCCGAACGTCAATCGTTCTGAGGGCGGGAGCGCGGGGGTCGCTTTCGGTGCGTCGGGTCGCATCGAGTCGAGTCTTTTTACGCGCCAACCCATGGATAACGGCAGGGTTCGGAAGAGATTGAGGGGGAACGCAAAATAATTTGCCTAGCCGGCCGCACCTAGCCGGCCGCACCTAGCCGGCCGCGCCTAGCCGGCCGCGCCAAATTCCTTCATCGCGGGAATGAAGTCGTGGTTGCCTTCCGGCTTGCGCGACAATTTGGCGAGTACGTAGCGCTTGAACGGCTCGAGTTCGGCCCACTGGGCAATGCCCGGGGTGGGCAGGCCGGCCAGCCCCGCCTGATGCACGACGCCCTCAGGCACGGTATCCGTGCGGCGCCAGGCGGGCGCTTCTTCGGGCGTGAACCACTCCGGCTCGACATTCGCGTGGGTTCGCAGCATTTCGAACAGCGCGTGGTCGAAATTCGGCTCGATTTCCACACCTTCGTCGACTGGAAAGCGTGCCAGCAGCTTGCGGTCCTCGAGCGGCAGCAATTGCCACTGCGCGAGCGTGATGCGCAACCCGAAGCGATCGAGATTGAAGCGCACCGACATCGGGATGTAGGCGAAATTCTCCGAAGACGCGACTTCGAAGTTGAACAGAAGCGGTGCTTCGTTGAGTCCCATGACAGTATTCCCCTTTGGTGACGGGCAACGCGCAAGCCCAGCTTGAGGTATTTTAGAACCTTATTCGCGCAATAGCGGCACGGTCTGGTGCTGCGTCGCGCCGCCGGGCAAAAGCTGCAAGCCGCAGAAACGCGCGCAGCATGAAAGGAGTGAAGCAACTTGAACGAACTGGAAACAGCCGGGCAGCCGGGCGCCGTGGAGCGTCAGGTGCACCGGCACCGCGGCGCAGCGGTCGAAACCGTCACCGATCATGTCGGTCAGGAGTGGCCGGTGGCGCTCGTCTTCAACGGCATTTCGCACGCGGTGATGATGTGCACGCCGCGAGATCTGGAAGCGTTCGCGGTCGGTTTTGCGATTTCGGAAGGAATCGTGGAACGCGGCAGCGACATTCAGGACATCGAGGTCGAGCTGCACGACGATGACGAATTGCCGCATGCCGAAGTGCAATTGAAGGTGGTGCAGCAGGCGTTCGTCGCGCTGAAGGAAAAGCGCCGCGCGCTCGCCGGGCGTACCGGCTGCGGCGTATGCGGAATCGAAAGCATCGATCTGCTGGATCTGAAACCGGAACGCGTGCCGGACACGGGCTTTCTACAACGGCTCGCGCCGGATGCGATCGCTCGAGCCGCTCGCGCGTTGCCGGAACACCAAGCGCTGACGCGTCTCACCGGCGGCTTGCACGCCGCGGCATGGTGCGATGCGGCAGGTGCGATCCGCTACGCGTTCGAGGATGTCGGCCGTCACAACGCGCTCGACAAGCTGATCGGCCAACTGGTGCTCGACCGCGTGGATACCCGGGAAGGTTTTGTGTTTCTGTCGAGCCGCGCCAGCTACGAGCTGGTGCGCAAGGCTGCGCGTGTCGACGTGCCGATGGTCGCGACCATTTCGGCGCCGTCGTCGCTGGCGATTGCGATCGCTCGCAAAGCGGGCGTACGGCTGGTCAGCTTCTGCCGGGAAACCAGCTACGTCGACTACGACACCTTGCAGCCGACGCAATCTTGAGCGTCTGAAGCATCCTCAAGCACCTGAGGCATTTTCATTACCTCAGGCGCCTGACCGCAGCCGGTTCAGTCGAACTGCCGGAAGTCCGGCTTGCGCTTCTCGAAGAACGCCTTGAACGCCTCGCGCGCTTCCGGCGCGATCAGCATCTTGCTGAAGTGCACCGCTTCCTCGCTCATCTGCGTTTGCAGCTCATGCTGGCTGGCGCGCTTCATCAGACTCTTCGTCACCCGCAGCGACGACGCCGGCAGCGCCGCCAGCTTCGCCGCTTGCGCGACTGCAAACGCATCGACTTCAGCCGCGGGCAACACGCGATTCACGAAACCCATACGGTGCGCTTCGGCAGCGTCGAACGCTTCGCCGAGCAGCAGCTTTTCCGCTGCGGCCTGATAACCGGCCACGCGCTGCAACAGCAAACTCGACGCCGCTTCCGGACACAGCCCGAGTTGCGTGAACGGCAGCGAAAAGCTCGCCGTATTGGCTGCGTAGACCAGATCGCAGTGCAGCAGGAGCGTCGTGCCGATCCCGACTGCCGGTCCCGCCACCGACGCCACCACCGGCTTCTCCGCCGAACTGATCGCACGCAGGAACTGGAACACCGGTGCGTCTTCGCCGCCTGGCGGCCTCTTCATGAAGTCGTCGAGATCGTTGCCGGCGCTGAAAATGCCGGCGCTGCCGCGAATCAGAATCGCCCGGATCGATGTGTCGCCCTGCGCTTCGACCAATGCGTCGGCCATCGTCTGATACATCGCGGCCGTGATCGCGTTTTTCCTTTCGGGCCGGTTGAAAGCAATCGTCAGCACGCCGTCGGCGCGCTCGACCAGAATATCCATTGTCATCTCCTCGTACTCCTGGTTGCTGCTGAATGGAAAAAACGGTTCGCAAGCCAAGTGGCCAGCGAACCGTTTCCGCGGTCCCTAGGGAATCACTGCAGGGATCCCCGCAGTGTTCGCTGCGGGGACCAGCGCGGGGACCATGGCAAACACGATTACAGACGTTCGATAATGCCCGCGGCGCCCATGCCGGTACCGACGCACATTGTCACCATGCCGTACTTGAAGTTACGGCGGCGCAGGCCGTGCACAACCGTCGACGCACGAATCGCGCCCGTTGCACCCAGCGGGTGGCCGAGTGCGATCGCACCACCGAGCGGGTTGATCTTCGACGGATCGAGACCGAGGTCCTGAATCACCGCCAGCGATTGCGCGGCGAACGCTTCGTTCAGCTCGATCCAGTCCATGTCGTCGATCTTCAGGCCGGCGGCCTTCAGTGCGGCCGGAATCGCTTCTTTCGGACCGATACCCATGATTTCCGGCGGCACGCCGCGCACGGCGAAGCTGACGAAACGGGCGAGCGGCGTCAGGTTGAATTCCTTCAGCATCTTTTCCGACACGACGATCAGCGCACCCGCGCCGTCCGATGTTTGCGAGCTGTTGCCCGCCGTCACCGAACCCTTGTTCGCGAACACCGCGCGCAGTTTTGCCAGACCTTCCAGCGACGTTTCCGCACGCGGGCCTTCGTCGAGCGCGACTTCACGCGTCTTGATACGCACTTCGCCGGTCGCGAGGTCGGGGAAACGTTCGGTGATCGTGTACGCGGCGATTTCGTCGTTGAACTCGCCGGCTTGCTGCGCGGCGATGGCGCGGCGGTGCGATTCGACCGAGAACGCGTCTTGCGCTTCGCGGCTGATCTTCCAGCGCTCGGCGACCTTCTCCGCGGTCAGGCCCATACCGTAGGCGATACCGATGTCTTCGTTGCGATCGAAGATATGCGGCGACATCGAGGGCTTGTTGCCCATCATCGGCACCATGCTCATCGATTCGCAGCCGCCCGCGATCATCGCGTCCGATTCGCCGACGCGAATCCGGTCAGCCGCCATGGCCAACGCCGTCAGGCCCGAAGCGCAGAAGCGGTTCACCGTGACGCCGCCTACCGAGTTCGGCAGGCCCGCCAGCAACGCGCCCATCCGAGCGACGTTCAGGCCCTGTTCCGCTTCCGGAATCGCACAGCCGATGATTGCGTCTTCGATCACCTTCGTATCGAGGCCGGGCACTTGCGCCACGGCCGACTTGATCGCGTGCACCAGCAGTTCGTCCGGGCGCGTGTTCTTGAACATCCCGCGCGGCGCCTTGCCGATCGGCGTGCGGCTCGCGGCGACGATGTATGCGTCTTGCAATTGCTTTGTCATTTAAAGCTCTCCTTTGTCGACGGGAGTTAGCGCTTTAGCGCTTACTCCCGTCCCATGCATATGGATGCTGTCCGCTCGTCGCTTAGTTGCGCACCGGCTTGCCGGTTTGCAGCATGCCCATGATCCGTTCCTGCGTCTTTTGCGTGCCGAGCAGATCGACGAACGCTTGACGCTCGAGTTTGAGCAGCCATTCTTCGTCGACGAGGCTGCCGGCTTCCACGTCACCGCCGCACACCGCTTCCGCGATGCGGCTGGCGATCAGGAAATCGTGCTCGCTGATGAAACGGCCGTCGCGCATGTTGACGAGCGATGCCTTGATGGTCGCAATCGCCGAGCGGCCCGCCACCGGTACTTGCGTGACACGCAGCGGCGGACGATAGCCCGAGGCGGACAGCGCGCGCGCTTCCTTCTTCGCGATGTCGAGCAGTTCGAACACGTTGAAGACGATCGTGTCGGACGGCTTCAGATAGCCCATTGCGCGGGCGTCGAGTGCCGAGGCCGAGACCTTCGCCATTGCCGCGTTTTCGAACGACTTCTGCACGAACTTCAGCAGGTCATTGGTCGCGCCGGCTGCGGTTGCGGCTTCCGCTGCGCGCAGTGCCGCTTCCTTCAAGCCGCCGCCCGCGGGCACGAGACCCACGCCGACTTCCACCAGACCGAAATAGCTTTCGATGTGCGCGACACGCTTCGCGCTATGCAGCGCCAACTCGCAACCGCCGCCGAGCGCGATGCCCGACACCGCCGAGATGACCGGCACGCTCGCGTACTTCACGCGCAGCATGCCTTGCTGGAATTTCTTCACGAACGGTTCGATGCCCTTCGCGCCACCCATCATGAATGCAGGCATGGCTTCTTCGAGGTTCGCACCCGCGGAGAACGGGCCGCCCGGCGTGCCGAGTTTCAGCGACGTCGGCTGCCACACGACCAGACCCTTGTAGTCCTTCTCGGCCAGTTCGATAGCCTGCGTCAGACCGTCGATCACCGACGGTCCGATCGTGTTCATCTTGCTCTTGAACGACACGATCAGGACGTCGTTCTCGCCTGCACGGTCGTCGACCCATGCGCGCACGGCGTCGGTTTCGAACAGCGTCTTGCCGTAGGTCTTCGGATCAGCCGACGTTTCGCCGACCAGCGGTGCGCGGAACACCTGCTTGTCGTAGACCGACAGCGACGAGCGCGGCACGAACGTCTTCGAAGCCGGCGACCACGAACCTTCGTTCGTATGCACGCCGCCCTTCTCGGCAACCGGACCTTCCAGCACCCACGACGGCAGCGGCACGTTCGACAGCGCCTTGCCGGCCGCGATGTCTTCCTGCACCCATTCGGCGACCTGCTTCCAGCCGGCCGTCTGCCAGCCTTCGAACGGACCTTCGTTCCAGCCGAAGCCCCAACGGATGGCCAGATCGACGTCACGCGCGTTGTCAGCGATCGATTCCAGATGCACGCCGATGTAGTGATACACGTCGCGGAAAATCGACCACAGGAATTGCGCTTGCGGATGCTCCGATTCACGCAGGAGCTTCAGACGCTCTGCCGCCGGACGCTTCAGAATGCGGCCGACCAGTTCGTCGGCCTTCGCGCCGCCGTCGACGTACGTGCCCGTCTTCGGGTCGAGCACTTTGATCGCCTTGCCTTCCTTCTTGTAGAAGCCGCCGCCGGTCTTCTGACCGAGTGCGCCCTTCTTCACGAGTTCGGCCAGCACAGGCGGCGTTTCGTAGACCGGGAAGAACGGATCGTCCTTCAGCGTGTCCTGCATCGTCTTGATAACGTGCGCCATCGTATCGAGACCGACCACGTCAGCGGTGCGGAACGTTGCGGACTTCGCACGGCCCAGGCGTGAACCGGTCAGGTCGTCCACTTCGTCGAAACGCAGGCCGAACTTGGCGGCTTCCGTAATCACGGCGAGGATCGAGAAAATACCGACGCGGTTGGCGATGAAGTTCGGCGTGTCTTTCGCCCGCACCACACCTTTGCCGACCACGCTCGTCAGGAACGATTCGAGCTGATCGAGAATTTCCGGACGCGTCGTCGCGGTCGGAATCAGTTCGACCAGGTGCATGTAGCGCGGCGGATTGAAGAAGTGCACGCCGCAGAAGCGCGCCTTCAGCTCATCCGAGAAACCGTTCGACAGCTCGGTGATCGACAGACCCGACGTATTGGTCGCGAAGATCGCATTCGGCGCAATGTGCGGCGACACCTTCTTGTACAGGTCGTGCTTCCAGTCCATGCGTTCGGCGATCGCTTCGATCACGAGGTCGCACTCGGCGAGCTTCTCGATGTCGTCGTCGTAATTCGCGGGCTGGATATATTGCGCGTCGTCCTTCACGCCGAACGGCGCGGGCGACAGCTTCTTCAGATTCTCGATCGCCTTCAGGGCGATCGCGTTCTTCGGGCCTTCTTTGGCAGGCAGGTCGAACAGCAGCACGGGCACCTTGGCGTTGATCAGGTGCGCGGCGATCTGCGCGCCCATCACGCCGGCGCCGAGCACGGCTACCTTGCGAATGATCAGATTGCTCACGTCGTTCCTCCGGGGAGTTATGCGGTGTCGCGAATGTGTCTCTTACGTTCGCGATGTGTGGCTTGTGGCGGTGGAAGGCGCCACGCCGCTTGAGGGCGTGGCGCTTGCCGTGAAGTGTGTGCTTTAGAACAGCGACTCTTCGACGTCCATCATCGACTTCGAACCGGCGCGTGCCTGACGGATCGTCATGGCCGTTTCCGGCAGCAGCTTCGCGAAGTAGAAGCGGGCGGTCGCGAGCTTCGCCTTGTAGAACGGATCGCCCGATGCTTCGTTGTCCAGCGCGATACGTGCCATGCGCGCCCAGAAGTACGAGAACACCAGGTGGCCGACGGTGCGCAGATACGGCACGGCGGCGGCGCCGACTTCGTCCGGGTTCTGCATGGCCTTCATGCCGATTTCCATCGTCAGCTTCTGCACCTTGTCGCCGATGTCGGCGAGCGGGTTGATGAACTCCTGCATTTCCGGCTTCACGCCTTCCGCTTCGACGAAATCCGACACCAGCTTGCCGAACTTCTTCATCTTGGCGCCCATGTCGCCGAGAATCTTGCGGCCCAGCAAGTCGAGCGCCTGAATCGCGTTGGTGCCCTCGTAGATCATGTTGATACGCGCGTCGCGCACGTATTGCTCCATGCCCCACTCGGTGATGAAGCCGTGGCCGCCGTAGATCTGCATGGCGTGGTTGGTGCTCTCGAACGCGTTGTCGGAGAGGAATGCCTTCAGGATCGGCGTGAGCAGCGCGACCAGATCGGCCGCTTCCTTACGCACCGATTCGTCGGCGTGCGACAGTTCCTTGTCGATGTGCAGCGCGGACCAGTACGAGAACGCCCGCGCGCCTTCAGCGTAGGCCTTCTGCGTGAGCAGCATGCGGCGCACGTCCGGGTGGACGATGATCGGGTCAGCCGCTTTTTCCGGCGCCTTCGGGCCGGTCAGCGAACGCATTTGCAGACGCTCTTTCGCGTACGTCAACGAATTCTGATAACCGATTTCGGTCAGGCCCAGGCTCTGCATGCCGACGCCCAGACGCGCGGCGTTCATCATCACGAACATCGCGTTCAAGCCCTTGTTCGGCTCACCGACCAGCCAGCCCTTCGCGTTGTCCAGATTGATCACCGCGGTCGCGTTGCCGTGAATGCCCATCTTGTGTTCGATGGAACCGCACTTCACGCCATTGCGCTCGCCCGGCTCGCCCGCTTCGTTCGGGATGAACTTCGGCACGATGAAGAGCGAAATACCCTTGGTGCCATTCGGTGCGCCCGGCAGACGTGCGAGCACCAGGTGGACGATGTTCTCCGCGAGATCGTGTTCGCCGCTGGAGATGAAGATCTTCGTGCCGCTGATCGCGTACGAGCCGTCGCTATTCGGTTCGGCCTTGGTGCGCAGGATGCCGAGGTCGGTGCCGCAATGCGGCTCGGTCAGACACATCGTGCCGGTCCAGACGCCCGCGACCAGCTTCGGCAGGTAGCGTTGCTGCAGTTCCGGCGTGCCGTGCGCGTGCAGACATTCGTACGCGCCATGCGACAGACCCGGGTACATCGTCCACGCCTGGTTCGCCGAGTTCAGCATTTCATACAGCGCGTTGTTGACGAACGCGGGCAGGCCCTGGCCGCCATATTCCGGATCGCAGCCGAGTGCCGGCCAACCGGCTTCCACATATTGCTTATAGGCTTCCTTGAAGCCCTTCGGCGTGGTCACGACGCCGTCGCCGACGTACGTGCAGCCTTCCTGGTCGCCGCTGTGATTGAGCGGGAACAGCACTTCGGAGCAGAACTTGCCGGCCTCTTCGAGCACGGCGTTGATCGTGTCCGCGTCGAGATCCGCGTGCTTCGGCATCTGCTTGATCTCGGCTTCGACGTTAAGCAGCTCGTGCAATACGAATTGCATGTCGCGCAGCGGCGCGGCGTACTGTCCCATGACTCTCTCTCCCAAGTTTGACAAGGAGCCAGACCGTTAGCTGAGTCCGTGGATCGGATCTTTCAGCGCCGCTGAATCTGTTTAAGTTCGGCGGCCTTGCTAACGGCTTTCGCTCTGATACGAAACAATCAATTTTTCCAGCGCGGCCCACGTAAGACGCACGGCATCCGGCAAGTGCAGGAAGCGCGCGTCGTGATGCAGGCCGAGCGTGAAGCTGTACAGTTCGAACAACATCAGCTGCGGATCGGTATCGGCACGCAGATGCCCTTCTTCCATCGCCTGCGAAATGGCACGAGTGAGCGCCGCACGCCAGATCGTCACGCTCGACACCAGTTGCTCGCGCACCGGGTTGTCCCCACGGTCGTCATACTCGACCGCGCCGCTGATATAGATGCACCCGGTGGTGACTTCCTGAATGCGTTTCTCGATCCAGCGAGAGATCATCGCGCGCAAGCGCGGCAATCCACGCGGTTCACGCAAGCTCGGGAAAAACACCTCGTCTTCAAAACGACGGTGGTATTCGCGGACGACTTCGACCTGCAAGTCCTCGCGCGACCCGAAATGCGCGAACACGCCGCTTTTGCTCATCTGCATGCGCTCGGCCAGCAGCCCAATCGTCAGACCTTCCAGTCCGTCGCGGCTTGCCAGATCCAGTGCTGCTTCGAGAATCGCGACTCGTGTTTGTTCGCCTTTTCGCATAGCTTTTTTACCGTTCTAATGTGACCGAAAGAAAATCGAACGGCCGTACTATTATTGTGTGCGACCGTCCGCGAAACAAGGACTTTATTAGAAACCGGTTTCTAACCCGGTTTCAATTCTGCGTCATCCGTCAATCAGAGGAAGGAGATTTTTTAGAGGCGTTTGCCTTCTTTTTTTCCTTTCATTGACGCTGCGCCCTTGCGGTTATGTGCGAGGTGCCGATGAGCTAGTCATAGCCACCCACCGTTAATAGCTTCATCACGGCCCGATAGGTCGTGTAGGCAAGCCAGTTGAGCACGCGCTCGCCCGCCGGACGGGCATCATAGCGCGCCTCGTCGATCCGGCGCGATTCCTTGAACGCGGCGAGGATCGCTTCGCGCAGCGCGTCGATCGACGGGTCGTTCACCAGCACCACGTTGGCTTCGTTGTTGAGCATCAGGCTCAATGCGTCGAGGTTCGACGAGCCGACCGTCCCCCAGTTCGAATCCACCACGGCGACCTTGCCGTGCAGCATGGTTTTCTCGTACTCGGCGATCTGCACGCCGGCTTTGAGCAGCGCACGATACAGGAACGGCACCGCGTAATCGAGCGCCTTGAACTCCTTGCGCCCGATGATGAGCTTCACGTCGACGCCGCGCCGCGCCGCGAATACCAGCGCACGCCGCAGCTTGCGGCCCGGCATGAAGTACGGGTTGGCCAGCAGCACTTCGCTGCGCGCCTGGCCGATCGCGGTCAGATACGCCTTTTCGATGGCCCGGCGATTGATCAGGTTGTCACGTGCGACGAAGGCCACGCAAGGCTGTCCGCCGGCCCAAAGCGCCTCGTTACGGTTGCGGCGCCGGCGGCGTAAGGTGCCGAGGGACGCCATGGTCTTCGGCCCGAAATCGGGCTCAAGCGACTCCAGAGGCCGATGCCCGAGCTGAATGCGGCGCCATTGCACCTCGAACGCCTGGCGGATATCGGCGACCACCGGCCCGTGCAGTTCCACGGCGAAATCCCAGCGCCGGTAGGGCAGCTTCTCGCCGTTGTTCTCGTAATCGTCGACGATGTTGATGCCGCCGCAATAGCCGAACTGATCGTCCACCACCGCGATCTTGCGGTGCGTACGCGAGAAGCCGAAGCGGCCGAACAGATGCGGGTTGTAGATGCGATGGTCGATGCCGGCGAGCGGCCACTCGTTGAACATCGGTAGGCGCTCGGTGCCAATACCGTCGGTAATCACACGCACCTTTACGCCGCGCGCCACGGCGCGCATCAACGCCGCGCTGACGGCCTGACCCGCGCTGTCACCACAGAAAATATAGGTTTCCAGAGCAACGTCGCTTTGCGCCGCGTCGATGCGTTCGATCAGCGCGGCGAAGAACTCCTCGCCGGAACGCAGCAGCTTGACGTCATTGCCGCTGGTAAAGCGGTAGCGTTGCCAATAGCGGCGGCCGAGCAGCGATTGACGGAGTCGCGCGAAACGGCGCGCGCCGCCGACGCTCACCGGGCACGCTCCTTGGGCTGGCCATTCAGGCGCCCAGCGAGCCGCTTCGGCAATTGCAGGATCGCGTCGGCATTCGACGACGAAAAGCAGCGCGAGGCCGCCTCTTCATACGGCAGCCACAGAAACGCCGTGTGCTCGCGCGGTGCGAGCGTCACCTCGAGCTGCTCGGGTACTTCCAGGCTGAACCAATGTTCGGTGTTGTGGATCACGCCCTCGGCATAGCGATGCCGGAACTGGGGGTAGATCTCATATTCGATCGAGTACTGCCAGTCGAACAGCGCGCTGTGCGGCACAAGCGTACCGCCAACCACAATGCCGGTTTCCTCGGCCACTTCGCGCGCCGCCGTCTCAATGAAGGGTTCGTCGAGCCGGTCTTTCGAACCAGTCACCGATTGCCAGAAATCTGCGTGATCGGCACGCCGGATCAACAGCACGTCGAGCGCGGGCGTATGGATGATGACGAGTACGGATTGCGGGATCTTCGGCGGTTTCGGCATGGCGTAAAAACTGGGCGCAACGCTTGCGCGGTACATGTCGGCGATCTGTCCGGTGAGCGGTCGAGACCGGTTGCTTGGACTGTAACGCAAAAAACGAAAAAGGCGCATCACGCGCCTTTTTCGTTTGCTTCTTCGTTAGCTCTTTGCCGCCGGTTCCCCGGCAGCCTGCCTTCGATGTGCTTGTGCTTAGACCTTCGGTTCCGGCTGACGCAGACGGATGTGCAACTCGCGCAACTGGCGCTCGTCCACTTCGCTCGGCGCCTGCGTGAGCAGACACTGCGCGCGTTGCGTCTTCGGGAACGCGATCACGTCGCGGATCGAATCGGCGCCGGCCATCATCGTGATGATGCGGTCCAGACCGAATGCGATACCGCCATGCGGCGGCGCGCCGTATTGCAGCGCGTCGAGCAGGAAGCCGAACTTGGCTTGCGCTTCTTCCGCACCGATCTTCAGCGCGCGGAACACCTTGCTCTGCACTTCTTCACGGTGGATACGCACCGAACCGCCGCCGATTTCCCAGCCGTTCAGCACCATGTCGTAGGCCTTCGCGAGGCAGCGCGCCGGATCCGTTTCCAGATACTCGAGATGCTCGTCCTTCGGGCTCGTGAACGGGTGATGCGCGGCGACGTAGCGGTTGTCTTCCTCGTCGTACTCGAACATCGGGAAGTCAACCACCCACAGCGGCTTCCAGCCGGATTCGACCAAGCCGTTGGCCTTGCCGAATTCCGAATGACCGATCTTCAGACGCAGTGCGCCCAGGCTGTCGTTCACCACCTTCGCGCGATCTGCCGCGAAGAAAATGATGTCGCCGTCTTGCGCGCCGGTGCGCTCGATGATCGCCTTGACGGCTTCGTCGTGCAGGTTCTTGACGATCGGGCTTTGCAGACCGTCACGGCCCTTCGCCACTTCGTTGACCTTGATCCATGCCAGGCCCTTCGCGCCGTAGATGCGCACGAATTCCGTGTAGCTGTCGATGTCGCCACGCGAGAGCTCGCCGCCCTTCGGCACGCGGATCGCCGCGACGCGGCCGTCTTTCGTGTTGGCCGGCGTGCTGAACACCTTGAAGTCGACGTCCTTGACGGCGTCCGTCAGGTCCGTGAATTCGAGCTTAACGCGCAGGTCCGGCTTGTCCGAACCGAAGCGGCGCATGGCTTCCGAGTACTCCATGACCGGGAATTTCTCGGCCAGTTCGACGCCGATCGTTTCCTTGAACACGTGACGGATCATCGCTTCGAACAGATCGCGGATTTCCTGTTCCGACAGGAACGAGGTTTCGCAGTCGATCTGCGTGAATTCCGGCTGACGGTCGGCGCGCAGGTCTTCGTCACGGAAGCATTTGACGATCTGGTAGTAGCGATCGAAGTTCGCCACCATCAGCAGTTGCTTGAACAACTGCGGCGATTGCGGCAGCGCGAAGAACTGGCCCGGGTTGGTACGCGACGGCACGAGGTAATCGCGCGCGCCTTCCGGCGTGCTCTTGGTGAGCATCGGCGTTTCGATGTCGATGAAGCCCAGCGCGTCCAGATACTTGCGCACTTCGATCGCAACGCGGTAACGCAAACGCAGGTTGTGCTGCATCTGCGGACGGCGCAGATCGAGCACGCGGTGGGTCAGGCGCGTGGTTTCCGACAGGTTGTCGTCGTCGAGCTGGAACGGCGGCGTGATCGACGGGTTCAGCACGATCAGCTCGTGGCACAGCACTTCGATCTTGCCGCTCTTCAGCGAAGCGTTCGTCGTGCCTTCCGGGCGAGCGCGAACCACGCCCTTGATCTGCAGGCAGAACTCGTTCCGGACGCCTTCGGCTGTCTTGAACATCTCCGCGCGATCCGGATCGCAGACGACCTGAACGAGGCCTTCGCGGTCGCGCAGGTCGATGAAGATGACGCCGCCATGGTCGCGGCGGCGGCTTACCCAGCCGCACAGCGAGACAGTTTGGCCCAGCAGTTCTTCGGTCACCAGACCGCAGTATTCAGATCTCATCGACATGATGTTTGTCTTTCGTTTTGCATTAGTTGAACGGCGCGCAGCAATCAAACCCTGCGCACCGGCATTACAGCGGAGGCTCGACTGTCGTGCGGCGCACTACCGGCGCCGGCGGCGCGGACGGCGCCACGACGCCCATCGAGACGATGTACTTGAGCGCGGCGTCGACCGTCATGTCGAGTTCGATCACTTCGCTCTTGGGCACCATCAGGAAGAAGCCGGACGTTGGGTTCGGCGTAGTCGGCACATACACGCTGACGTGATCTTCTTTCAGGTGGTTGACCACGTCGCCGCCCGGAATGCCGGTCAGAAACGCAATCGTATAGGAGCCGCGGCGCGGGTACTCGATCAGGAGCGCCTTGCGAAACGCATTGCCGCTGCTCGACAACAAAGTGTCCGACACCTGTTTCACGCTGGTGTAGATCGGGCCGACCACCGGAATGTGGGCGACCACGACTTCCCACCACTTCACGAGCTTCTGGCCGATGAAGTTTTGCGTCAACAGACCGACGACAAAGATGAACGCCAGTGTCAGTACCGCGCCGAGGCCCGGCAGACGGAAGCCGAGCGCACGCTCCGGCTGCCATGAGGTCGGCAGCAGCAACAGCGTCTGGTCCATCGTGCCGATGATCAGACCGAGCACCCACAGTGTGATAGCCAGAGGCACCAGCACCAGCAGGCCAGTCAGGAACACCGATTTGAGCGTCGTTTTTTTCGTCGTCATGTGTACCGCCAGAAAGCCGCGCGAGCCGATACCCGACGCGCGGCATGTGCGCCGCCCCGAAGGGCGGCAGTCCCACTAGGCGCTGCCGGAACCGCTCGAACTCGCCGATGCGGCCGGTGCGGCCGGTGCGGCAGCGGGCGCGGCAGGCGTTGCGGCTGCGCCCGTTGAACCGGAGGCAGCCGTGCCGTTGGCCGAAGCCGTGTCGGATTTCGCTGCGCCCTCATTCCCAGCTGCAGCGTTTTCGCCCGAATTCGCATTCGGGCCGTCATTCGCGTCGGGCTTGGCCGGCGCGCTCGCGCCGCTGTTGCCGCCGCGGAAATCGGTTACATACCAGCCGGAGCCCTTCAACTGGAAACCGGCTGCAGTCACCTGCTTGCGAAAGGTGTCTTTCCCGCATTCGGGACATTGCGTCAACTGCGGGTCGCTCATTTTCTGAAGCACGTCTTTCCCGAAGCCGCATGACTCGCAACGATAAGCGTAGATCGGCATGAACTTTTCCCTACTGAAATCTTGTAAACGCTTGCAAAGCCTTGAATTATAGCCGCAAACGACACCCCTCCCCCGGATTTTGGGGGCGAGCGCCAGGCGCAGCCGCCGTTCACGTAAATGGGGGCGGCCGTGATCGAATCAAGTGCGGCTCAAGCCGCCGGCACGCGCGACAGCGTGATCAGGCACGGCGGCGCCAGGTCATCCAGCGCTCGCGGCCGGCGAAGACGGCAATCGAATCGTGGACGGCCTCGTCTTCGATCAGATCGAAGTACGGTGTAAGCAACGCATCGAGCTCGGTGCGCTCGATACCGAACGGTGGCCCTTTCGGCGTCGCTCCAATGAAAAAGAAACCCGCCAGCAACGCACCGCCGGGCAACAACTCGGCCATTCGCCGGGCGTAGTCTGCGCGGCGCGCCAACGGCAACGCGCACAGGAACGCGCGCTCGTAGATCCATGCGGGCGTGAACGGCGGCGTGTAAGCGAAGAAGTCAGCCTGCTCGACCCATTGCCCATGCTGCGCGCCCAGCTGTTCGCGTGCCGCGGCGACGGCGGCGGGCGAAAAATCGATCGCCCGGACCGGATTGCCTTGCTGCGCCAGCCATAGCGCTTCGTAAGCACTGCCGCAACCTGGAATCAATACCGCAGCGTCGCGATGCCGTTCGGCGAATGACTGGAAGGCCGCCGGCACGCCCGCCTGATCCCACGGCGTGAAATGGTGCTCGAAGCGCTCGTCCCAGAACTCGGGCGAATTGGGATCGCGGGTCGCGAAGTCAGGCGCGGAAGGCGGGTTCGGGTCGCTCATGGCATGCCTCGTCTGGATCTTGGATCAACCGCCGTAGGCGAACGCCAGAAACGCCCGCGCCAGCACCGCGCCGACACCGACCGCCACGCCGAACAGCAGCAAGCCTTGCAACAACCGGTTGGTGCGCTTTTGCTCGAGCAGAATCTGGCGAATCATGTCGTCATTTGCGCCGCGCGTCGTGTCGTGGCGTGCGGCCAACACGTGATGAATCAGGCGTGGCAGCTGTGGCAGCGTCTTGCTCCACTGCGGCGCCTCGATCTTCAGCCGCTCGTACCAGCCGCGCAGACCGATCTGCTCGTTCATCCAGCGTTCGAGATAGGGCTTGGCCGTCTTCCACAGATCCAGCTCAGGATCGAGCGAACGGCCGAGCCCTTCCACGTTCAGCATGGTTTTTTGCAGCAGCACCAGTTGCGGCTGGATTTCCACGTTGAAGCGGCGCGAGGTCGAGAACAGGCGCATCAACACCTGACCGAGCGAAATATCCTTCAACGCGCGATCGAAATAGGGCTCGCACACCGCGCGGATCGCGCTTTCCAGTTCCTCGACCCGGGTAGTGGGCGGCACCCAGCCCGACTCCAGATGCAGCGTGGCGACGCGGTGGTAGTCACGCTTGAAGAAAGCGAGGAAGTTCTGGGCGAGGTAGTTCTTATCGAAATCCGACAGCGCGCCGATGATGCCGAAGTCGAGCGCGATATACCGGCCGAAGTGCGCCGGATTGAGGCTCACCTGAATGTTGCCCGGGTGCATGTCGGCGTGAAAAAAACCGTCGCGGAACACCTGAGTGAAGAAAATCTCGACGCCTTCGCGTGCCAGCTTAGGAATATCGACGCCCGCCGCGCGCAGCGTCTCCACCTGGCTGATCGGTACGCCGACCATGCGCTCCATCACCAGCACCGTGGGCGTGCAGAACTCCCAGTACATTTCCGGCACGAGCAGCAGATCGAGCCCGGCAAAATTGCGGCGCAGCTGGCTGCCGTTGGCCGCTTCGCGCATCAGATCGAGTTCGTCGTGCAAATACTTGTCGAATTCGGCGACCACCTCGCGCGGCTTGAGGCGCTTGCCGTCGGCCCACAGGCGCTCAGCCCAGACGGCGATGTCGCGCAGCAAGGCCAGGTCGGAGTCGATCACCGGCAACATGTTTGGCCGCAGCACCTTCACGGCGACCGCCTTGCCCGCGTGCTGCCCGGCCTTCACCTTCGCAAAGTGAACCTGCGCGATCGACGCACTCGCCACCGGCACCCGCTCGAAATCGTCGAACAGCACGTCGACAGGGGCGCCGAGCGACTTCTCGACCAACCCGATCGCCACCGCCGAGTCGAACGGGGGCACCTGGTCCTGCAGCTTCGCCAGTTCGTTCGCGATATCGACCGGCAGCAGATCGCGCCGCGTGGATAGCACCTGGCCGAACTTGACGAAGATCGGCCCGAGGCTTTCGAGCGCGAGCCGCAAGCGCACACCCGGCGGCGCGTCGAACTTGCGGCCGATCGTGGTGATACGCAACAGCAGACGCACACGCCGGTCGTTGACGCGGCTGAGCATCATCTCATCGAGACCGAAGCGGATGACCGTAAAGAAAATCTTGAGGAAACGCAGAAAACGCATAGTTGTGCCCGGTGACTAGCGCGTGCCGCGCAACGTGGCGGCGCCGCCCGGCGCATCTGCGCCGCGGGCTTCGACCTTCTGTTCAAGACGTTCGAGGCGCTTTTCCACGCGCGCCAAAGCATCGCGGGTACGGGCCAGTTCGACGTTGAAGTCCTCCAGCGCGGCGCGCCGCACCAGTTGCGGATTTTCGTCGAGCAGGTATTCGGCAGCCGTATCGAGCAGATTGCGGCCGGTGCGCCGCGCATGTTCGCCGACCGTGCGCACGACCGACGCCACCCGCCACGCCGGGCCGTCGCCGATCAGCTTCGCCAGATCCTCTTCCGGCTCCCAGCGCAAATGCTCGGCGAGCTTGGCGATCACCGTCGCAAACTCGGCATCGCCTTCGATCTTGACGTGCTTCATCACGGCGGCCTGACCGCCTTGCACAAAGGCTGGCAGCGCATCGGACGGCACCGAGATCGTCACGTCGAACTGCTGCGCCTCGGTTTCATCGACCGCACTCAGATAGCCGTCTGGCTGCACCAGCGACATCAGCACGACTGGCGGACAGGACAGTTTGGCGGTCTTGCCCGCATAGGGGGCGAGGCGCTCACGGGCCCACGATTCGCGGGCGAGCAGGTGATTGACGGCAGCAGCGAAGGGCTTGGCGGCGAGGGTCATTGAAAGTGGCAAGAAAAAACCCGCGCAGGCGAGTTGCCCGCGCGGGTTCCTATTGTAACGTCCGTTCGCTTCGCGGCTTGCTATGCCGAACGGCCAACGTTTTCTGCGAAATCAGGACGAGCCGTGCTCACCGCGCGCCGGCTCACCGCTGCCTCAGTGCTGCTCGACCTGCTGAATGCCGGCCAGCAGCCAGCCTTCGCCCGGGCGGTTCGCCTTCGTCAAGTTCCAGACTTCGACGAACGGCTCAGCCGCCGCACCCGCCGATTCGCGGATCAACCCGGAGAAGCGCACGCTGGCGAAGTATTCGGTCGCGCGTTCTTCGACGCCCAGCAACTCCGCGTTCAGTTGCACCACGTCCGTCAGATTGGACTCGGCACCGCGCGACGACAGATCGACCCTCACTTCGGCGAACATTTCCGGCGTGGTGAATTCGCGGATGTCTTCCGTGTTGCCGACGTCCCACGCGGCTTGCAGGCGCACAAAGTAAACCTTGGCGTTGCGCAGGAACGCTTCCGAATCGAAGCCGGCCGGGATCGAAGGCGCGGCGTTGACGGACGGCGTGGTCAGCGGGCTGCCTTGCGGCTCGAGGTACGAGCCGGTGGACGGCGCGCTGTAACGCGGCTCCTGCGAGTAACCGGTCCCGCCTGCGTTCAGCGACGGCGAGCTGCCGGCGTACGCCGGTTGCGCGGTATTACGCTTACGGCCCATGAAGCGGCGGATCAGCCAGATACCGATCATGGCGATCACCGCGATCACGATGATGTTGGCCATCGCGCCGGCAAACGCGCCGCCGAGGCCGAAGTGCGACAACAACGCGGCGATACCGAGACCGGCCGCGAGACCGGCGATCGGTCCAAGCCAGCGCGAGCGGTTAGGCGCGGCGGCCGGCGTCGGCGCGGGCGCCGGTGCCGGCTGCGCGCGCTGCTGCATGGCCTGATTGCTTTGGGAAGGTTGCGACGGGGTCGACTGCTGCTGAACCGTGTTCGACTGACGGCCAAGACTACGGCCACCGCCCATGCGGCGAGCTTCCGCATCGAGCGAGGCGAGAGAGCCGGCCATGATCAGACCGACCATCGCGATCAGTCCGATTCTTCTCACCAACGACCGCTTAACCTTACGGGGAGATAACACACCTGAATCGGACATTTTCGTACTTTCCTTTAAAAATCGATGGGTTAGGGACCCTAGTATTTGGTCCCCACATGTAAAGCTACCACGCCAGCTGACAAATTGTAATATTTGACGCCGTCCAGGCCCGCTTGTTCCATCATTGTTTTTAAAGTTTCCTGGTCCGGATGCATCCGGATCGATTCCGCCAGGTAACGGTAGCTCTCGGCGTCCTTCGCGAAGCGGTCGCCAAGCCACGGCAACACCTTGAACGAATAGACGTCGTAGACCTTTTTAAGCGGATCCCACACCTTCGAGAACTCCAGCACCAGCAGACGGCCTGCCGGCTTCAACACGCGGCGCATCTCGGCCAGCGCCACATCCTTGTGCGTCATGTTGCGCAAGCCGAAGGCCACCGTCACCACATCGAAGTAATTGTCCGGAAAGGGGATCTTTTCGGCGTCGCAGAGCAGCGCCGGCGTGATCACGCCCTTGTCCAGCAGGCGGTCGCGGCCCACCCGCAGCATCGATTCATTGATGTCGGTGTGCCAGACTTCGCCGCTTTCGCCCGCCTGTTTGGCAAAGGCCTTCGACAGATCGCCCGTGCCCCCGGCGATGTCGAGCACCTTGAAGCCCGGCCGGACGTTGGCCTGGGCGATCGTGAACATCTTCCACGCCCGGTGCAACCCGCCCGACATCAGGTCATTCATCAAGTCGTAGTTGGAGGCGACCGAGTGGAACACGCCCGCCACCTTCTGCGCTTTTTCCTGTTCGTCGACCGATTGAAAGCCGAAGTGGGTTTTGCTCATCGCGCTCGTCCTTTCGCGTATTCTGAAATGTTGCGCCGCATCAGTGCGGCGATCAGGGCGAATCGTATCAGTGACAGTGTCCGTGTGCAGCACCGGCTAGTGACAGTGTCCGTGTGCAGCACCGGCTAGGACAGCCCGTGTGCAGCACCGGTTAGTGACAGTGCCCGTGCGCAGCCCCGGCTGGCACCATCGGTGCGTCGCGGTCGACGCCGGCTGCCTGAAGTTTGGCGAGATAATCGCGCCAGAGTTCATCCTGGCGGACAGCCATGTCGTGCAGCAGGTCCCAGGAATAGATGCCGGTGGCATGCCCGTCCGAGAAAGTCGGCTGCAGGGCATAGTTGCCGACGCCTTCGATCATCGTGATCGTGACGTCGCGCTTGCCGGTCTGCAACGTTTCCTGGCCGGGCCCATGGCCCATCACTTCTGCTGACGGCGAATACACGCGCAGCAGTTCGAACGGCAGGCGATACGTTTCGCCATTTGCGTATTGCAATTCGAGTACGCGCGATTTGGAATGCACGACCACGCCGGTCGGCACCGGGGTATCGGGAGTCAGTCCGCTCATGTTGACCTCATCATAAAAAAACGCCGGGCCGCCCCAAGTTTTTTTAACCCCCTCGGGGGGCCTGTGGCGAAGCGACAGGTTTGGGGGCATTCATCTTGGCGCCGGGGCGCCCCAAGTTTTCTTAACCCCCTCGGAGGGGCCTGGCGCGAAACGACAGATTTGGTGGCGCTCAGCCAAGAGCCTGTTCGATTTCCTGCCGCACCGCCTCGCGCAGCAAGGTCGCTTGCGCGCGGCGCGACGACAGCATGGCTTCGGACACCGTGCGTTGGCGCGGCGCCCAGATCGGCAGCGGGAAATGAGCGTCGTTCGAAAAACGCGGAATCACATGCCAGTGCACGTGCGGCACCTGGTTGCCAAGGCTCGCCAGGTTGACCTTCACCGGCTGAAGAATGCGCCGGATCGCCCGCTCGACCGCGTACACGGCCTGCATCACGCGATCGCGGTCGGTTCCGGCGAGATCGGAAAACTCAGCGACATGCTTGTTCCAGACTACCCGGCACAAACCCGGGTAATCGTGTTCGTCGGCGAGGACGACACGCAGGGTGTCGTCCTGCCACAGCACATCGCCGCCATCTTCACGGCAAAAAACGCAGTCCATCGTCGTCCTCAGGCAAAAATCGTCAGTCGTGCCATTAAACCAGCACGCGCTCGATTCCGCCATTGTTCGCCCGCTGGACGTAATCCGCCATCCAGTCTTCGCCAAGCACGTGACGCGCCATCTCGACGACGATGTAGTCCGCCTCGGTGCCCGCGTCTTCGTTGTAACGCGACAGGCCTTGCAGACAGGACGGGCAGCTCGTCAGGATCTTCACGTCGGTGACGCCGTTCGGTTGCGCCCCGTTGCCCGCCTTGAGCGCGGAGCCGTCCGGCGCACCCGCCGCGCCGGCCGACGCATTGGCCGCATTGATCCCATTCGCACCCGCCTCGGCCACTAAAGGAATACCCCGCAGCTTCGCGGCGCCCTTGCGCATTTCCTCTTCCTTGCGGAAGCGGACTTGCGTCGAAATGTCTGGGCGCGTCACCGCGAGTGTGCCGGATTCGCCACAGCAGCGATCGTTCTTCTCGATCTTGTAGCCGTCATTCTCCGACCCCATCAGCTGATTGACGAGCTTGACCGGGTCCATCGTCTTGATCGGCGAGTGGCACGGGTCGTGGTACATGTAGCGCACGCCGTTGACGCCTTCGAGCTTGATACCCTTCTCGAGCAAGAACTCGTGGATGTCGATAATCCGGCAGCCCGGGAAGATCTTCTCGAATTCGTAGCCGGCGAGCTGGTCGTAACACGTGCCGCACGACACCACCACCGTCTTGATGTCGAGGTAGTTCAGGGTATTCGCGACGCGGTGGAACAGCACGCGGTTATCCGTGACGATCTGCTCGGCCTTGTCGAACTGGCCCGAGCCGCGCTGCGGATAGCCGCAACACAGATAGCCCGGCGGCAGCACGGTTTGCACGCCCGCTTCCCACAGCATGGCTTGCGTCGCCAGACCGACTTGCGAGAAAAGCCGCTCGGAGCCACAACCCGGGAAGTAGAACACCGCTTCCGTATCGGCAGTGGTCGTCTTCGGGTTGCGGATGATCGGGACAATCTTGTTGTCCTCGATGTCCAGCAAGGCGCGCGCGGTTTTCTTCGGCAGATTGCCCGGCATCTTCTTGTTCATGAAGTGAATCACCTGCTGCGTGACCTTGGGCTTGCCGACGGTTGCTGGCGGGTGCGCCGTC
The DNA here is from genome assembly GCA_900142905.1 of Burkholderia sp. GAS332. Taxonomy (NCBI): domain Bacteria; kingdom Pseudomonadati; phylum Pseudomonadota; class Betaproteobacteria; order Burkholderiales; family Burkholderiaceae; genus Burkholderia; species Burkholderia sp. GAS332. Next base: position 4,557,168 of record FSRV01000001.1, read on the forward strand.
TGCTTCTTCGCGAACTTCTTCAGCATGTCGTTGCCGAGGCGCTGCGCCTTGTAGCCGATGCCCATCATCGCGGTGCGCGCGAGGTTGATGGTCTGCGGGTTGGTGGCGTTCAGGAAGAACATGCCGGCCGCGTTGCCCGGATTGAACTTCTTCTTGCCCATTTTGCGCAGCAGGTTGCGCATGTTCATCGTCACGTCGCCGAAGTCGATCTTCACCGGACATGGCGTCACGCATTTGTGACAGACCGTGCAGTGATCGGCGACGTCGTTGAACTCGTCCCAGTGCTTGATCGATACGCCGCGACGCGTCTGCTCTTCGTACAGGAAGGCCTCGACCAGCAAGGACGTAGCGAGAATCTTGTTGCGCGGGCTGTACAGCAGGTTCGCGCGCGGCACGTGGGTCGCGCACACCGGCTTGCACTTGCCGCAACGCAAACAGTCTTTGATCGACTCGGAAATCGCGCCAATGTCGGACTGCTGCATGATCAGCGATTCGTAACCCATCAGGCCGAAGCTCGGCGTGTAGGCGTTACGCAGATCGGCGCCTGCGAGCAGCTTGCCCGCATTAAAGCGGCCATGCGGATCGACGCGTTGCTTGTACGCGCGGAATTCGCCAATCTCCTCGTCAGTCAGGAACTCGAGCTTGGTAATGCCGATGCCGTGCTCGCCGGAAATCACGCCGTCGAGCGAACGCGCCAGCTTCATGATGCGGGCGACCGCCGTGTGGGCGTCCTGCAGCATCTCGTAGTTGTCGGAGTTGACCGGCAGGTTCGTGTGGACATTGCCGTCGCCCGCGTGCATGTGCAGCGCGACGAACACGCGGCCACGCAGGACCTGCTTGTGGATCGCCTGGGCTTCTTCGAGGATCGGCTTGAATTCGCCGCCGTTGAAGATCTGACGCAACTCAGCGCGGATCTCCGCCTTCCACGACACGCGGATCGTCCGGTCCTGGGTGATGTGGAACACGGTGGCGTCCGCCTGCGCGTCGACGCGATCGGCGAACTTCTCCGCCAGCCCTTCGTAGCCGAGGCCGACCAGATAGTGCTGCGCCTCGCGCAAGGACAGATCGAGCTTGTCGCGCAGGAATTCCCAGCGCGTACGCACTTTCTTCAGCAGATCGAGCGCCTGTTGCACGCGATCTTCGAGCAACTCTGCGCTCGGGATCTCGTTGGCGTCGTCGCTCTTGCCGAGCGGCAGCTTGCCACCCTTGAAGAACGCTTCCAACGCGTCGACCAGTTGCAGCTTGTTCTTGATCGACAGTTCGATATTGATGCGTTCGATGCCGTCGGTGTACTCGCCCATCCGGTCGAGCGGGATCACCACGTCTTCGTTGATCTTGAACGCGTTGGTATGCTTGGCGATCGCGGCGGTACGGCTGCGGTCGAGCCAGAAACGCTTGCGCGCCTCGGCGTTGACCGCGACGAAACCTTCGCCGCTCTTGCCGTTGGCCATGCGCACGACTTCCGAGGTGGCGTGCGCGACCGCATCCGCGTCGTCGCCGACGATGTCGCCGATCAGCACCATTTTTGGAAACGCGTTGCGCTTGCTCTTGGTCGCATAACCGACCGCGCGCAGATAGCGCTCGTCCAGATGCTCGAGGCCGGCGAGAATCGCGCCGCCCTGCTTCGACGTTTCGAACAGATAGTCTTTGATCTCGACGATGCTCGGAATCGCTTCACGGGCCTGGCCAAAGAATTCGAGGCAGACCGTGCGCGTATGGGCCGGCATCTTGTGCAGCACCCAGCGCGCCGACGTGATCAGGCCATCGCAGCCCTCCTTCTGCACGCCCGGCAGACCGGCGAGGAATTTGTCCGTGACGTCCTTGCCCAGCCCTTCCTTACGGAACACACGGCCCTTGATGTCGAGCGCTTCCGTGCGCAGCAGCTTTTCGCCCGGCGCGTACCGGCCGTCGAACCACTTCAGCTCGAAACGCGCGACTTCGATGTCGTGAATCTTGCCAAGGTTGTGGTCCAGACGCGTGACTTCGAGCCAGTTCCCTTCCGGGTCGACCATGCGCCACCAGGCCAGGTTGTCGAGCGCCGTGCCCCACAGCACCGCCTTCTTGCCACCCGCGTTCATCGCGACGTTGCCGCCGACGCAGGATGCATCCAGCGAGGTCGGATCGACGGCGAACACGAAGCCGGCCTGCTCGGCCGCTTCGGTCACACGGCGTGTGACCACGCCCGCGCCGGAGAAAATCGTCGCCACCTTGCGGTCAACGCCCGGCAGTTCGGTCATCTCGACCGCGCCAAGTTGTTCGAGCTTTTCGGTGTTGATAACGGCCGAGAACGGCGTGAGCGGCACCGCGCCGCCCGTGTAGCCCGTGCCGCCTCCGCGCGGGATCACGGTCAGACCGAGTTCGAAACACGCCTTGATCATGCCTGCAATCTCGGCTTCGGTATCCGGCGTCAGCACGACGAACGGGTACTCGACGCGCCAGTCGGTCGCGTCGGTCACGTGCGAAACACGGGACAGGCCGTCGAACTTGATGTTGTCTTTTTCCGTGACCTTGCCCAGTACCTTGTTCGCGCGACGGCGCAGATCGAAGGTCTTCTGGAATTCGCTCTCGAAATCGTCGACGGCGCGGCGCGCAGCCGCCACCAGCGTTTCAACGCGAGCGGCCCGATCGATGCCCGCTTCGTCGCCGTGCTCGACCAGATCAGCGCGACGGCGCTTCTCGATCTCGGTCAGACGGTGATGCAGCGCCTCGATCAGCAGCGCGCGGCGCTTCGGATTGTCGAGCAGATCGTCTTGCAGGTAAGGATTGCGCCGTACGACCCAGATGTCGCCGAGCACTTCGTACAGCATCCGCGCCGAACGGCCGGTGCGGCGTTCCGCGCGCAGTTCGGCCAAAGCCGCCCAGGCTTCGTCGCCCAGCAGACGGATGACGATTTCGCGGTCGGAGAACGACGTGTAGTTATAGGGAATTTCGCGCAGACGCGCTTCGGGATCGGCGGCCACCGCAGTGGCGGCCCCGTGCGGATCGAAAACTTGAGGTGCGTTCATGTTCGGACGACTCGGTGGGTCAACCCGACGCGCTCATGAATGAGGCGCCGGCTGACAGTGCGCGTGGGGCGCAATGCTGGAAATCTTCTATGGGGAGCGAAGCCCGACCGACGGCCTACCCACATCAGTCGCTTCGCGGTGCTCAGAGACAGCTACACGATCGTGCGTGGCGGAGGTGCCGCTGGCGGACGTGACGCTCCGCCGCGGGACGAGACTCACGCGGGACGGGCATCAAATGGGCGATCCGAGGCTGCCAGTGCATCTTCCGATCCTTATTCCAAAGTGGAATTCTACCCCATGATCCGATAGCGCGTTGACGGCTGAAATCGGAGTCGTGGCGGGCCTTTGAGCGTTTTTGTGCTGAACGGCACCCACACGCGCATGCGAACAATTCTCCGACCGGACGGTCGGGCGGGCCTTTGCTGACGGCTCTCGCGGATACGCTGAAGGCCAGAGCGCGCACCGTTGGCGCTATCATTGACCCTTTCCCGTCCCGCAAAGCGCACCGCGCCACCCGCATGGCTTCCCACGACTACCTGAAGAAAACCCTGACCGCGCGCGTCTACGACGTGGCCCGCGAGACCGAACTCGAACGCGCGCCGAATCTGTCGGCACGGTTGCGTAATCCGGTTTATCTGAAACGCGAGGACAACCAGCCGGTGTTCTCGTTCAAGGTGCGCGGCGCGTACAACAAGATGGCGCATATTCCGGCGGAAGCGCTGGAGCGTGGCGTGATTACCGCATCGGCGGGCAATCATGCGCAGGGCGTCGCGCTGTCGGCGGCCCGCATGGGCGTAAAGGCGATCATTGTGGTGCCGGTGACGACCCCGCAGGTGAAGGTCGATGCGGTGCGTGCACATGGCGGGGCGACGGTCGAGGTGGTGCAGTTCGGCGAGTCCTATAGCGACGCGTACGGACATGCGGTGAAGCTGCAGGAAGAACGCGGCCTGACGTTTGTTCACCCGTTCGACGATCCGTATGTGATCGCCGGCCAGGGCACGGTCGCGATGGAAATTCTCAGCCAGCATCAAGGTCCGATCCACGCGATCTTCGTGCCGATCGGCGGTGGTGGCCTGGCGGCAGGCGTCGCTGCATACGTGAAATCGGTGCGCCCGGAGATCAAGGTGATCGGCGTACAGACCGATGACTCGTGCGCAATGGCCGCGTCGCTGAAAGCGGGTGAACGGGTCACGCTGAACGAAGTGGGGCTGTTTTCGGACGGCACCGCGGTCAAGCTGGTCGGCGAGGAAACCTTCCGCCTGTGCCGTGAATATCTCGACGACGTGCTGCTGGTGGACACCGATGCACTGTGCGCCGCGATCAAGGACGTGTTCCAGGACACCCGCAGCGTGCTGGAGCCGGCCGGCGCGCTGGCCGTGGCAGGCGCCAAACAGTATGCCGAGCGCGAAGGCATCGAGAACCAGACGCTGATCGCGATCACGTCCGGCGCGAACATGAATTTCGACCGCATGCGTTTCGTGGCCGAGCGCGCCGAAGTCGGTGAAGCCCGTGAAGCCGTGTTCGCCGTGACGATCCCCGAGGAGCGCGGCAGCTTCCGGCGTTTCTGCGAGCTGGTGGGCACGCGCAGCGTTACCGAGTTCAACTACCGGATTGCGGATGCAAACTCCGCCCATATCTTCGTCGGTGTGCAGATCCGCAATCGCAGCGAATCGGCGCAGATCGCGGGCGCATTTGAAGCGCACGGCTTTGCCACTGTCGATCTGACTTTCGATGAACTGTCGAAGCAGCACATCCGCTACATGGTCGGCGGACGCTCGCCGCTGGCCCACGACGAACGTCTGTTCCGCTTCGAGTTTCCGGAGCGGCCGGGTGCGCTGATGAAGTTTCTGTCGTCGATGGCGCCGAACTGGAATATCAGCCTGTTCCACTATCGCAACCAGGGGGCGGACTACAGTTCGATTCTGGTGGGCATCCAGGTGCCGGAGAGCGAGAACAGCGAGTTCGAACGCTTTCTCGCAACGCTCGGTTATCCGTACTGGGAAGAAACGCAGAACCCGGTGTACCGCTTGTTCCTCGCTTGATCTTTCAGGACCGAAACGCGCAGATGGCTATTTCGCTTGTCGACAAACTGGTGGTGGCAATCTCGTCGCGCGCGCTGTTCGACTTCGAGGAAGAGAACCGCGTGTACGAGGACGGCGACCTGCAAGCTTATGAAGCACTGCAGCGCGAGCGACTGGCCGTGCCTGCCAAACCGGGTGTCGCGTTTCCGCTGATCCGCAAGTTGCTGGCGTTGAATGCAGGCGGCCACCGGGTCGAAGTCGTGATCCTGTCGCGCAGCGATCCGATTAGCGGATTGCGCGCATTTCATTCGTGCCGGGAATATGGGCTAGCGATCGAGCGTGGCGTGTTTACACGTGGGCGCGCACCATTTGGCTATCTGAAGCCGTTGAACGCGTCGCTGTTTTTGTCCGCGAATCAGGACGATGTGCGTGATGCATTGGCTGCCGGATTTCCGGCTGCGCGCGTCTTGCCCGAATCGGCGAAAATGGCGAGTAAGTATCCGGACGAAATCCGGATTGCCTTCGACGGCGACGCCGTGCTGTTTTCCGACGAAGCCGAGCGCGTGTTTCAGAAGGATGGCCTGCGGGCGTTCGTCGGCCATGAGATGCACAACAAGGATTTGCCGCTCGCGGATGGGCCTTTGAAGCCGTTGCTCGAAGCGCTGCACCGGCTACAGAAACTCGCGGACGAAGCCGCACCGATGCATATTCGTACGGCATTGGTCACGGCGCGCTCAGCTCCGGCGCATGAGCGGGCAATCCGTACCTTGATGGCGTGGAACATCGAAATCGACGAAGCGATGTTCCTCGGCGGCCTCGACAAGAGCGCGTTTTTGCGCGAGTTCGAGCCGGACTTTTTCTTCGACGACCAAATTGGCCATTGCGAATCGGCCCGCGTCGTGACGGCGACGGGGCACGTGCTGAGTGGCATCGTGAACGCATCATGACACCTGAACAGTCACCGCTGGGTAAGCCTTCCGCTTACACCGAACAATATGACGCTTCGCTGCTCTTTCCGATTGCCCGGAAGAATGCACGCGAGGCGATTGGGATTGGCGCGCAGTTGCCGTTTTTCGGCACGGACATCTGGAATGCCTACGAGCTTTCCTGGCTGAATGCGCGCGGCAAGCCGCAGATTGCGGTGGCGACTTTCTTCGTGCCGGCTGATTCGCCGAATATTGTCGAGTCGAAGTCGTTCAAGCTCTATCTTGGGTCGTTTGCGCAGACGGCGTTCGAGTCGATGGAAATGGTGCGCGACACGATCAAGCGGGATGTTTCCGCTGCTTGCGGTGCGACTGTTTCTGTTCATCTGACTGCGCCGTATGAGTTCGGCAAATTGCAGATGGAAGAGTTTGAAGGCTTGTCGCTGGATCGGCTCGATCTGGATACGGATGTTTATCAGCCTGATGCTTCGTTGCTCAAGGCGGCGCTTGATGAAGCGCCGGTTGAAGAGACGTTGTTCTCTAATTTGCTGAAGTCGAATTGTCCGGTGACCGGGCAGCCTGACTGGGGCAGCGTGCAGATTCATTATGTCGGGCCGCAGATCGATCATGCTGGGTTGCTGCGGTACATCATCTCCTATCGGAATCACACCGGGTTTCATGAGCAGTGTGTCGAGAGGATTTTTATCGATGTTCTTAAGGCCTGCCGGCCGGTGAAGCTTGCGGTTTATGCGCGGTATACCCGCCGGGGGGGGCTGGATATTAATCCGTTTCGCACTAACTATAATTTGCCGATGCCGGATAATTTGCGGTTGGCGAGGCAATAAGGTTCGGCGGTTTATTGCCTGCGGCGCTTGTTGGTCTGTTTGCCTGCGGCGTTGGGCTTTTTCTGATTTGTTTGCCTGCGCGGCGCTTGTTTCTGTGTGCCTGCGGGGTTGGCCTTTCCTTGAATTGTTAGTGGTTTATTAGCGTCGCCCCTGTGCGGGGCGGCACTTACTTTCTTTGCCGCCGCAAAGAAAGATAAGCAAAGAAAGCGGCTCGAAGCCCCTGCTAAGCGGGGCCCCCGCACAGCCACGGTAGTGGTGCATCTGGAATCCGTGCCCTCGCACATTCTGCGTTGGTGACAAAGCGCTCATCAGCGCCCACTCCGCACTGCGTGCGTCGCGGATGGGTCTACCAGGGAAACCAGGGGCTTCGTTTGGGAGCGGTGGGGGCCATCGGCTTCGCCTTGGCGCGAACGGGTCTGCCTGGGAAACCGGGGCTTCGTTTGGGGGCGGTGTCGCCTCGGCGCGGAGACCTCTGCATCGGAAACCTGCGGGTCCGTTTGGTGCGATGGGGACCATGCTTCGGCGAGGTGAGGCGCCTGATACCTGGCCGCAAAATGCACAGGTGCGCCGTAGCGCGAGCGTGGGCTCCGAATGAAGCATCGGCGCCTCATAGCGCGTTGCTGCGGAACGGTGAGCCATTGCGCCAAATCGAAGACCGGCGCCAAAGCGAGCAGATGGTTTGGTGAAGTGCGCTTCGGCGCGCGCAGCGCCGCCGGAAGTATGATTGCCTTGTCACGAACGCGGAATGTGCGAGGGCACAGATTCCAGATGCACCACTACCGTAACTGTGCGAGAGACCCGCTTAGCAGGGGCTTCGAGCCGCTTTCTTTTGCCTACTTTTCTTTGCGGCCGGCAAAGAAAAGTAGGTGCCGCCCCGCACAGGGGCAGCGCTAATAAACCAATATCAAATCAAGGAAAGGCCAACCCCACAAGCGCACCAACAAATCACAATCAACGCCTGCAGCAAGCCCAAACCCGTTTAAGCCGAAGGCTTCTTATAAGCAACGCAATCAACCTCAACCCGGCAATCGATCACCATCGAAGAAACCACACATGCCCGAGCCGGCGGATTCTCGCCAAAATACTCCCGAAACACCTTGTTGAAAGAAGCAAAGTCCCGCGGATCATCAAGCCACACACCGCATCGAACAACATGCTCCGCCCCATACCCGGCTTCTTTCAAAATAGCGAAAACATTCTGAATCGCCTTGTGCGATTGCTCAACGATCCCGCCATTGATCACCTCACCGTTTTCCATCGGCGTCTGCCCGGAAACGAACAACCAGCCATCCGCTTCAACTGCCCGAGCAAAGGGCATATGTTGACCACCCGTACCCTTACCACCTTCAACACCATATCGCTTCATCATCCAACTCCTTAAAAAGTCCAGCACGCAGCGCGAGCAACGCCACAACCGCATGCCACATCAATCAGAAAAAGAAAACAAAAAAATCAAAACGCGCCGTGCGCATCACCCTTCGACGCCGCGCCACGCGCCACAAAATGCCCGGCTCGCTCGCCCGTCACCTCACCATCGCGGTAAGTCAACACGCCGTTCACCCACACCGCGTCGATCCCGTCCGCCGCCTGTTGCGGCTTCTCGAACGTCGCCGCATCGCGCACCTTGGCCGGGTCGAATAACACCAGATCCGCGTGATAACCGACATGCACCTCGCCCCGTTGCGCCAACCCAAACCGGCGCGCCGACAAGCTGGTCATCTTGCGCACCGCCTCTTCGAGCGGCAACAGGTTCGCATCGCGCACGTAATGCCCAAGCACCCGCGGAAACGCTCCCCACAACCGCGGATGCGGCAGCGGATCGTTCGGCAAACCATCGGAGCCGACCATCGTCGCGGGATGCGACAGAATGCGCCGCACATCGTCCTCGGACATGTTGTGATACACCGCGCCCGCCGGCTGCAAGCGCTTGCCCGCCTCCTGTTGCGTCACGCCCCACTCGGCGGCAATCTCCTTCACCAGCTTGCCCGCCATCTCGGGATGCGGCTCGGACCACGTAATCGTGATGTCGATGTCGCCCGTCACCTGCTTCAGATCGAGCGTCGACGAACTGCGGTTGTACGGGTAGCAATCGCAGCCGATCGGCTGCAAACGACGCGCGCCTTCCAGCGACTCCAGCACCTCAACGCTACGCCCCCAGTTCGATGGCCCCGCGCACTTCAGATGCGAAATCACCACCGGCACATGCGCGTGACGGCCCACCCGATACGCTTCGTCCATCGCGTCGAGAATCGCGTCGAACTCGGTGCGCATGTGCGTGGTGTAAAGCGCGCCAGCGGCGGCAAGCGGCTCGGCCAGCGCCATCACCTCTTCGGTCGGCGCGGAGAAGGCGGAGCCGTACGCGAGTCCCGAGCTCAAACCCAACGCCCCGTTCGACAACGCCTCTTCGAGTTGCGCGCGCATGCCGTCGATTTCCTCCGCGGTCGCCGCGCGATCGAGCCGGTCCATCTGGTTGCTGCGCAACGCCGTGTGCCCAATCAAAGCGCCGACATTCACCGCGGGACGCGCGGCGTTCACCGCCTCGACGTAGGCAGCAAAGGTCGGGTATTGAAACGCGCCGCGGTCGCCGAGCAGGTTCATCGGATCAGGCGGATCGCCCTTCAGCGATACCGGCGACGCACTGATCCCGCAATTGCCGACGATCACCGTCGTCACGCCCTGGGTGATCTTCGGCAGCATCTGCGGTGAACGGATCACGTGCGTGTCGTCATGCGTATGAACGTCGATGAAACCGGGCGCCAGCGCGCGGCCATTGGCCTCGATCACCTCTTCGGCGAGCCAGTTCGACAGATTGCCGATCGCGGCGATGTGGCCGTCGCGAATCGCAACGTCGCGTTCGACCGGCGGCGCGCCCGTGCCGTCGTACAGTTGCGCGCCGACGATCAGCGTATCGGCGGCTTCGGGATGCGAATGCATGGATCAGTCTCCTAACGGTTGTCGATCTCCGCCGCCACGGTGCGCGTCGAGCGCGTGCTTCATGCGGCGCAGCAATTCACGGCTCTCGTCGCCCTGACTGACGGCTAGTTCGGTGACGAGCACATCGAGCGCCATCATCATCGCGTAACGCGACGACGACGGCTTGTAAATGAAATCGGTTTCAAAGGCGACGATCGGGATCACCCAATCGGCCAGTTTGGCCAACGGCGAAGCCGGCGCGGTCAGGGCAATCACCGTCGCGCCATAGCTGCGCGCGATCTTGCAGTTCTCGACCATCTCAGGCACGCGCCCGGTGGTGGACAACGCGATCACCACGCACTCGCGCGACACCGTGCTCGCCACCATGCGCTGCAACAAGCCGTCCTGATAGGTCGCAACCGGCCGGCCGAGGCGCACGAGCCGGAAGCGCATCTCGTCGGCCAATGCCGTCGAGCCGCCGCCCATGCCGAATACATAGATCATTCGCGCGGCGCGCAACACGGCCGCCGCTTCGTCTAAAGGCGCCTGACGCAGCAACTGGTGGTTGTGAGCGAGCGCGGTCTGCAGTTCGTCGAACACGCGGGTGGCGATGGGCTCGGGCGCGTCTGTGGGTCCACCCGCTTGCAGGAAGCGCTGGCCGACGGCGGCCGCCTGCGCGAGCCGCAGCTTCAACTCCCGCACGTCGCGGCAACCGACCGCCTTGGCAAAGCGTGTCACGGTCGCGACGCTCACTTCCGCCTGCTGCGCGAGCGCGCCAATGCTGGCGCGCGATGCACCGGTCAGGTCGTCGAGAATCAGTGCTGCAACCTTCCGTTCGGCCGAACGCAGTTCCGGCGCGCACTCGGCGATGCGCGCGACGATGTCGAAAGCCAGCGGTTCAGCAGTTGAGTTCATTGCGGACGGTAGGGTGTCTCGCGAAGGCTTACAAAGAGCCTCCAGCAAGCCGTGGTACTAAATAACATTTCTTCAACCATCGTACTTTCGGTAACATAGTAAAGTCAACTTTGATTCAATTTAACTGGACGATGGAGCAGGGAGACATGAAAGTTACAAACTATCAGGGCGCAACGATTGATCCTTATAGCAAGGGCTTGGGCATGGTTCCGGGCACCAGCATCCAACTCAAGGATGCCGCGCGCCTCGAGTGGAACCTGCTGAACGAAGACGTGAGTCTGCCCGCCGCTGTGCTGTACGCGGATCGTGTGGAACACAACTTGAAGTGGATGCAAGCGTTCGTTGCGGAATACGGCGTTAAGCTCGCGCCGCACGGCAAAACCACCATGGCGCCGCAGTTGTTCCGCCGTCAACTCGAAACCGGCGCATGGGGCATCACGCTCGCCACCGCGCATCAGGTGCGCGCGGCGTATCACGGCGGTGTTTCGCGCATTCTGATGGCCAACCAGTTAGTTGGCCGCCACAACATGATGATGGTCGCCGAGTTGCTGAGCGACCCTGATTTCGAATTCTTCTGCCTCGTCGATTCGGTCGAAGGCGTCGAGCAACTGGGGCAGTTTTTCACGTCGGTGCGCAAACCGCTGCAGGTGCTGCTCGAACTCGGCGTGCCGGGCGGGCGCACCGGCGTGCGCGACGAAGCGCAGCGCAACGCGGTGCTCGAAGCGATCGCGCGCTATCCGGACGTGTTGAAGCTGGCAGGCGTCGAATTGTATGAAGGTGTGCTGAAAGAAGAACACGAAGTGCGCGAGTTCCTGCAGAGCGCCGTGGCTGTGACGCGCAAGCTCGTCGAGGAAGGACGTTTTGCCCGCACGCCGGCCGTTCTGTCAGGCGCCGGCTCGGCCTGGTACGACGTGGTCGCGGAAGAATTCGTGAAGGCCTCGGAGACCGGCAAGGTCGAAGTCGTGCTGCGGCCCGGCTGCTATCTGACGCATGACGTCGGCGTCTACCGCAAGGCGCAAACGGACATTTTCGCGCGCAATCCGGTCGCGAAGAAAATGGGCGAAGGCCTGTTGCCGGCGCTGCAACTGTGGGCGTACGTGCAATCGATCCCGGAACCGGATCGCGCCATCATCGGTCTGGGCAAACGCGATTCCGCATTCGACGCGGGCATGCCCGAACCGGCGCGCCACTATCGTCCGGGCAGCGAAGCGCCGCGCGATATCGCGGCGAGCGAAGGCTGGGAGATTTTTGGCTTGATGGACCAGCACGCGTATCTGCGAATTCCCGCGGGCGCCGATCTGAAGGTGGGCGACATGATCGCGTTCGACATCTCGCACCCGTGCCTGACGTTCGACAAATGGCGTCAGGTGCTGGTGCTCGATCCGTCGTATCGCGTCACTGAAGTGATCGAAACGTTCTTCTGATCTTGGTGCAAACGGCGCGCTTCACCGTAAGGTGGCGCGCCCTTCTTCACGCCGATGACGTTCATGAGGTTTATGAGGTTCATGGCCCCGGTTCGGGTCGTGTCATTCGCAGCGGCTGCCGCGCTGAGTCGGCGGCTCTTTCGTCTGTCAGGTCTAACGCGCCGGAACAGTGCCAACCGCTTCCGATGCTTGCGAAGGAACTGCAGAATCCGCGCCTGCAGCGCCAGCAGTCGCCGCCACTTCACCGATCCGCGCTTCCAGCATCTTCAAGGCGCCCGACAGCGCGCTCAGCGCATCGTCGGGCAATGCCGCCATCGTGTCGTGCAAAAAAGCGTTGCGACGCGGCAGGCTGGCTTCAGTCGCCGACTGCCCCGCTTCCGTCAACCGCACATTGGTCACGCGGTTATCGCGCGTATCCATGCTGCGAGCAATCCAGCCCAAACCCTCGAGCGTTTTCAACTGTCGCGTAAGCGCGCCCGGATCGACGCGCAGGCGCTCGACCAGCCGCTTCTGCGACGACTCGCCGGCCTGCTCGTGCAGCGCGAGCAGAATGCGCCAGCGTGGCAACGGGTGGCCAACCTGGGCCTCGAACGCCGACATGAACGCCCGATAAGTGCGCCCGAATTGCTGCATAACGGCGACGCGGTCCTGTTGTTCCATAATCTGTCAGTAAAACGATAAGGCTAAAAAATCAATCCGCGTGAATCACCGGCTCGAGCTTGCGCTGGAGCTTGATCGGCGGCACACGGCGGCTTTGCCACACGGACACCACGGCGATGATCGCCGCCAGCGCAAGACCCAGATGAATCGCCGAAACGAGCGCCTCGCGCGCACTCTCGAGCAGCATCGCGCCGTTGTGGCCCGCGTGCGCCAGTTGGCCGAGCAAGGTCGTTTGCGCGTCGCGATTGATCAGGATTTGCGGGTCGCCGAGGTCGGAGAACCACTGCGATGCGTGATCGTTTTCAAGCGCGCTGCGTACACCACTTGCGTACATATGCGTGATTAGCGTGCCGGTCAGCGCGGTGCCGATCATCCCGCCGATCATCCGCAGCGACTGCAGCAGCGCGGTGGCGATACCGAGGTGTTCGCGGCCGGCTGTCTGCTGCGCGAAAATCGTCAGATTCGGCATGACGAAGCCGAGACCGAGGCCGCCGAGCACCATGAACGACATCAGCAGCCAATGCGGCATGGAGCGCGTCGCGACGACCACACCGAGGCACGCGAGCGCCACCAGCGCGAAGCCGACGTACAGCATCAGATTCGGATTGCGCACACGCGAGACGATACGTCCGTTGGCGATACTACCGATCGTGATGAACACGACGAGCGGCGTAATGACGAGCCCCGCTTCGTTCGGCGACATCCCGAAACCGCCCTGGAACAACAACGGTGCGTAGAACAGCAACGAGAACATCGTGAAGCCGCCCAGCACGGCGAGCGTGAAGAGCGCGGCCAGACTGCGATTGCGAAACATGTCGACGGGCAAAATCGCCGTCGGGCAGCGCTTTTCCCACTGCCACAACCCGTACGCCGAGGCGACGCTCAAGGCGAGCAGCGCGAAGGCGCTCAACGTGACGCCGTGCTTCGGCAACAACTCGACGAACAACTGCAGCGAGCCGAGCGCCACCGCGATCAGCAGTGCACCCGGCCAATCGAGCCGCATCTTCCCTTCGTGTTCGACATGCCGCAGATGCGGCAGGAAGCGCCAGACGAAATACAGCGACAGCAAACCAACCGGCAGATTCACGTAGAACACCGAGCGCCAGCCGTAGTACTGCGTGAGAAAACCACCGAGCGACGGCCCCACCGCATTCGCAATACCGAACGCCGAACTCATCAGCACCTGCCAGCGCAGTCGCACGACCGAGTCGGGGAAGAGATCGGGAATGCACGCAAAGGCGGTGCCGACCAGCATGCCGCCGCCAATGCCTTGCAAGCCGCGAGCGAGCACGAGGAACAGCATGTTGTTGGCGGCGCCGCACAGCACCGAAGCCCCCGTGAACACGACGATCGATGCGATCACGAACGGCTTGCGCCCGTAGTAATCGCCGAGCCGGCCGAAGATCGGCACGGTAATCACCGAGGTCAGCAAATACGACGTGGCGACCCACGCGTAAAGCTCGAAACCCTTCAGCTCCGAAACGATCGTGGGCAACGCGGTGCCGACCACTGTCTGGTCGAGGGCGACCAGCATCGAGACGAAGGAAATCCCGAGCATCGCCAGTAGCGATTCCCGGAAAGGTAAAACTTGCCCGCTCGAGTGGTGGGCTGCGGTATGGACAGTCATTTTTGATAGAGCAACAGTTGACTCGTCAAACGATTGGGAATCATACCACGAGGTGATGCTCTAAGCTGGAGCGCGCTGGAACGGTTCATCGCGCTGGCAATCGACTGAAGAATGGACAACACATGACGCCAGGGAGGCACATGGAGCCGAGTTCGCTCGCATCACAATCCTTATCGGACGAAGACCTGAACGCGCTGCGACGCGCGAAACACGAACTGGAGAGCCCCGCGCTGGCGATGAAACTGGCGAGCATCGTCGGCTCGCCGCTCGAGAAATTGCTCTCGCGCATGCCGGCTTTTGCCAATGAAAAGGTCACGGATGCGACGGAACTGGCGCTGCGCAAGTGTCTATCGATCGCGCTGCGCACGCTGGGGCGGCAGGCCGGCGCCTCGCCCCTGATCGTGCCCGACAAGCCGAGCAACCTGCTGCACAAGTTCGCCGTGGCCACCACCGGTGCGGCCGGCGGCGCCTTCGGTCTGTTCGCGTTGCCCGTCGAATTGCCGGTCACGACCACACTGATGTTCCGCTCGATCTGCGATATCGCGCGCAGCGAAGGCGAGGATCTGACGTCGATCGACACGCAACTGCAATGCCTGACGGTGCTCGGCATGGGCGGCACCTCGAAAGCCGACGACGACGCCGACTTCGGCTACTTCATCATGCGCGGCGCGCTGGCGCAGGCGGTGTCGAAGGCTTCCTCCGAAATCGCGACGAAAGGCTTCACCGCGCATGGCTCCGCGGCCTTGCTGCGGCTGCTGAACACGATTGCCTCACGCTTTTCGGTGCAGGTGAGCGAGCAGATCGCCGCCAAGTCGATTCCGGCGATCGGCGCAGTGCTCGGCGCGATGGTCAATACGGTGTTCATCGACCACTTCCAGCAGGTCGCGCACGGTCACTTCACCGTGCGGCGGCTGGAGCGGCGCTACGGCCAGGAACCGGTCGAGGCCGCCTATCAGGCGATGGACGTCACCCTGGATGGCTGAGCAGCCTTCGTCGCGCCGCTCGTCACACGCCGCACAAAAGCCGCGGCGTGGTCGAGCGCGCGGTTCGCCTCAGGAATGAACGGAGAGAACAGCGGCCAGACGTGCGGCATCTTCTTCCACACCTCGAATTCGCAGTCGACGCCCGCGGCGCGCGCCTTATCGGCAACACGTTGCGAGTCGTCGAGCAGGACTTCGGTGCTGCCCGCCATGATGAAGAGCGGCGGCAAGCCGTGCAGGTCGGCATAGAGCGGCGAAGCGTAGGGATGCGTGGCGGGCGTGTCGCCGAGATAGACCCTGGCGGCACGGCCAATAGCGGGACCGCTGAACATGGGATCGAGACCGTCGTTGGTGCGGATGGTGGCGCCGGTAGCGGCCAAATCGGTCCACGGCGAGAACAGCAGGCAGCCGGCAGGAAGCGGATCGCCGGCGTCGCGCAAGGCGACCAGCGTAGCAAGCGCAAGGCCGCCGCCCGCGGAATCCCCCGCGATCACGATCGACTCGGGCGGCGTGCCGTCCGCAACCAGTTGACGGTAGGCCGCGGCCGCATCGTCGAGCGCGACCGGAAAGCGGTGCTCCGGTGCGAGCCGGTAGTCGAGGGAAAAGATCGGTGCATTCGCACGCGTGGCCAAGCCGAATACGATGGAGCGATGCGTCAACGGCGAACAGAAATAGTAGCCGCCGCCGTGGCAATACAGCACGGTCGGGCCGTTCCCGGAAGTCGATACGCCGTCAGCGCGCTCGATCCACTCCCCCCTCAGCGGCCGATCGTCCGGCCCGTACAATTCGCGCAGACGCCAGCCACCGGGCACGCGCGGCGACCAGGCGCGCCGGCTTGTGAGCGCACGCGCTTTTTCGACATTGACACCCGGCTTGAGGGTTTGCGGTCGAAACTGCCTACGCAGATACCAGCACGCGAGTGCGCTTTGCCAGCTCATTGGGACACGCTCCTTCAATAGTGTCCCGTCATGGTACGTGCGTTCGCCACCGCACCGGTGGACGATGGCTTCTAATCCTGAAAAAGCCCGCGCACCAGCGGGCAAGCCTTTTCTTTTTATTTAGTTCGCCGGCAAAACCTGTCCGCGAATCTCGCCCGTCGGGTTCTGCTCAGTGTGGACGTTGAAGTACCACTGCCCCGCCATCAGGTCCGTCACCTGCTGTTCGGTGAGCGCCGCCGATCCTTTGATCGGGCTCGCGAGCGCGTCTTTTGCGATCGGCACCTGGACCTTGGCGTTCTGCCCGACCGGCGCCGGACCGTGGAAGTGCGCAGCGGTGGCCGGGCCGCTCAGCCCTTCATAGGTGACCGTCCATTGCAGGGACTTGGTCGACGTATCGAACGTGGCATTCAACATGCCGTGCCCGTGACTCACGCGCGGCGGCACTTCGCTCGAAGGCTCGAGATCGGCCTTCAACGCCACCGTATCCGCGAAGGCGACACCCGACGCCAACGCCCATACCACCACGGCAAAATTCAGTTTTCGAAGCGCAATCATGGTCTTCTCCGGACTTTGATGCACTGCCGCACCGAAATGTCGGCGACGCGCAGAGCCACCACATACTAGTGCATATCCGTCGAGGCTGTTTGCGCCGACCTATGCGACGTCTTCGGCGTACAGATCGGTGCGTCTGGACAGCGCGTAGTCAGTCTGCAGGACGAACTAATTCCAGTGGTTCGAGCCGTTCGACTGCCACGCGTGTGCGGCAACGCCAGGAGCAGGCTGCCCTCGCCGACATGGGTATGACCATCCTCCCGGAGCATCATGTTTCGGCGGATCTGATGAGCGGTGCGCTTTTGCAGCTACCGCCGGACTACCGGATCAAAGGGGCGGATAACGAGGTCTCGCTGGCGTACCCCGGGCACCGGCACGTGTCCGCCAAAACACTCTCATTTGTTGAATTCGCCGTCGACTATTTACGAAACAGAGCCGGGTCGACACTTTCATCGATATTTACAAACAGTTAATTGCGCATTTTGTAATGAATCTTTTGCGCAGCTCCGGTTATGCTTCTTTCTGCGAGAAGTGACTCCTTCATCGAGGGATGTCTCCAAATCTTTAACGCGGCTTCGGCCGCGTTTTTTTTCGCCTTCCCCCTTCCCCCAATTCGCCGCTTGGATTCAAGCTCGCGCGCGCCAATGCGATCACGCGAGCAAGACGCCAGCGGCCTCGCCTCGCTGCTGCGCGACAAAACGTCACGCCAGCAATGCTGCCTGCTCCTCGATTCCATCCAGCATCGCATTGCACTTGCTCGCCAACACCAGCCCGTCGCTGCGCAAGCGTTCTGGTGCCTTGACGGTAATGTCCCGGCGGTAGTCTTCCAACGCGTTGAGCAGCGGCGGGTACTGCAACACGCTCGCCGCCCCTGCCACGCGATGATGCCACTCGCGCAGACGCTCAATCTCGATGCGCTCGAGAAGCGGCGCCAATGCCTGCACGTCTTCGCGCACCGAAGAAACGAACGAATCGAGCAATGCCTTAACGGTCGATTCGCT
This sequence comes from Burkholderia sp. GAS332, assembly GCA_900142905.1. Lineage (NCBI taxonomy): Bacteria > Pseudomonadati > Pseudomonadota > Betaproteobacteria > Burkholderiales > Burkholderiaceae > Burkholderia > Burkholderia sp. GAS332. Next base: position 4,574,972 of record FSRV01000001.1, read on the forward strand.
CCCCCATAACTGCGTCATGTGACCCAGGTCGACCGGAACGAATGGCTCGGGAGCGCCGCGCACATCCGGCCCGGAAACGGGTGGCACGCCGACCGTCTCAACGGGTGCGGTTTGCCGTGCGCTGTCCGTGCCGAACCAACGGCTCAGGTAGTCGCGCAGCGTAGCGAGCCGCGTCGGCTTGACGAGGCAGTCATCCATACCCGCGTCACAACATAGCTTCAGGTCTTCTGGCGCGGTGTTCGCCGTAATTCCCAGGATCGGCAGATGGTGCGCACCACCCTGTTCCCGCTCCCGGATGCGCCGCGCCAACTCGTAGCCGGACAGGTTCGGCATGTGGCAGTCCGTGATCAGACATCCATAGCTGATTTGTTCGAGTGCGGCCAGCGCCTCGACGCCGTCGTTCGTCACGTCGCAGGCAAAACCGAGCAAGGCCAGTTGATGACGGATCAGTTCCTGATTGACCGGATGGTCTTCTGCAACCAGGATCAGCCGTCCGCTGGCAATTGCCCGTTCACGGTCCGGCGGCACGGTGGCGCCTTCAGCCACGCGCGGCATGCCGGCCGAACGCGGCGCCACCGACGGCAGCCCCGTCATCGCCGCGGCGCACGCCGCGCCGAGGCCGCGCCACGAGATCGGGTTGATACTGACGCGCACGTTGTTGTCGAGGATACGGTAGCCAGTCGGCTTCGGCTTCTCGGTCAGGCAGATGATCCGCGGACTGGACCCGCCGCTGACGGGCAGCACCCTATCCTCGCTCACGAAAATCATATCCACGCCTGCGAGAGCAATCGGATCACCGAGTTCGGCTGCATCGGGCGACACGCGGCGCAACTCGAGTCCGAGCGCCTCGCCGAAATGCATCAACGCCTGCGCGACCCGCGCGTCACCCGTCGCCACGACGCCGCGCTTGCCGCGCAAGCCGCTCACGGAATAACGCTGCGATGCCACAGGCATGGTGAGGCGCACCGCCATACGCGTACCGACCCCAGGCTCGCTGCGCAATTCGAGGGTGCCGCTCATCAGGTCGATCAGCTTGCGGCAGATCGTCAGGCCTAGACCGGTGCCGCCGAAACGGCGGGTGGTCGACGATTCCGCCTGCACGAACGGCTCGAACAGTCGCGCCTGCACCTCCGCTGCAATGCCGATGCCGGTGTCTTCGACGGTCATTTCGAGCGTCTGCGCGTCGCCGGTCTGATCGACGACCGCAACCTGCACGTCGACCTCGCCCTCCGGCGTGAACTTAATGGCATTGCCGAGCAGATTGAACAGGATCTGCCGCAATCGCACGCTGTCACCACGTAGCGTAGCCGCGACTTCGGGCGCGATATCCACGCGGACCTTCAGCCCCTTTTCGTGAGCGCGACCCGCGAGCAAACCGACGGCGTTGTCGACCAGTTCGCGTATATCGATGGGTTCGGCTTCGATGGTCAGCCGCCCCGCCTCGATCTTCGAATAGTCGAGCAGGTCGTCCAGAATCTGCAGCAATGCCCCCGCCGACTCGTGGATCATGCTCAGCATTTCCCCTTGATCCGCATTGAGCGGCGTGCGCTCCAGCACTTCCACAAGACCGAGCACGCCGTTCATCGGCGTACGGATTTCGTGACTCATCATCGCGACAAAGTCATCTTTTGCGCGCGAGGCGGCTTCGGCCACGTCGCGCGCTCGCGCGAGTTCCTCGGACCGCGCGTGCTCGACGCTCGCGTCCACCCAATAGCCGCTCCACACAACGCTGCCATCCTTCTCGCGGCGCGGCACCAGCTCCGCGCGCGCCCACTTGAGTCCCTGCTCCACGTCGAAGCGAAACTCCATATTCACCGGCGTTGCGCAGCGCGCCGATCGTTCCAGCTCGGCCAGCACGAAAGGCCGGTCTTCTTCGCATACGCGCCTGAAATTGATCTCGTCGCGGCTCACCGACGAGGCGCGCTCGCCACCTAGCAGATGTCGCGTGTCGCCGCCGACATAGGGAAACGAATAGGCACCGTCCACGGTGCGGCGCAGTTGAAAGACGACGGCTGGCAATGAGCGCGTGACGTCGAAAAGGCGCCGCTCGGTTTCGCGCGCAAGCATTTCAGCACGCCGGATATCGGTAATGTCGACCATCGTTCCGAGCACGCAACTCGGCTTGCCGTCGCTGCTGTGACAGATCCGTGTCCAGAACAGGCCGTGCCGCAGATCGCCCGCGCCGCGTTCAAACTGGAGTTCCGCCTGTGCCGGTTCGCCGCCTATCAGCATCTTGCGGGTGAGGTCGTCCAGAACGTGGCTGTTGACTTCGCCCCATGTCTGGACGTCCACGGCCGTGCGTCCGATCACCGCTTCGCGGCGCAAACCACACGCTTCTTCATACGCCCGGTTGACCGCGATGTAGCGCCCATCCAGATCTTTGGCGACGAGCGGATACGGAACCATCTCCATCATGGTTTCCTGAAAGTTCAGTTGGAGCGCGAGCTCGCGTTCGATCTGTTTGCGCAACCTGACTTCACGTTGCAGCAGCAGGTAAGCGCGCAGCGTGACCAGCAATACGATACCGATGCCGATGAGCACCGGCAGAAGGCGCAGTGCAGTCACGCTCCATGTTCCCGACTCTGCCGCACTGCCGGTCACCCACTTCTGCCGGATGCGCTGCTTCTCCGCCGACGGCATAGCCAGCAACGCACGGTCGATCAAGCCGGCGAGCGGGCCCAGATCGAGGCGCACCGCAAAACCGAGCGCGTCGGATTCGCCCGCCGTGCCGAGGATCTTGAGGACACCGGCGTAACGTTGCTTGAGCACGATATCGATGGCGGCTACGTTACCAACCAGGACGTCTGCCTGGCCGTTCACGACCATCTTGAGCGCGTCGTCCAGGCTGGGCGCGACAGCGATATTGATATTGGCGGCCGGAATATTGTCGATCGCGAGCGGAATCGAGCCGGCAATATGCGACGAGACCACAATTCGCCGCGAGGCGAAATCGTTGAGCGCGCGCGCAGCCGGTTCGTCTTCGCGCCCGACGATCACAAGCGGATAGCTTTCGTATGCACGGGTGTGCAGCGCGCTCTTCAGACGTGGATCGTTGCTGGAAGAGGTAGCCAGAATCGCCAGATCGCCGCGCCGGAAAGCTTCGATGGTTGCGGGCCAGTTGCCCGTGTGGGCACGGTTGAACACGACGCCCAGCGCGTGGCTCAAATAGTCCAGATAGTCAGCGGTAATGCCGGCGGGATGGCCGGACTCGTCGACATCACTGAACGGCAGCCAGTCGTCATCGAAACCCACCTGCAACGGCGGCAGCGAACGGAGCCAGGCTTGCTCGTCCGGTGTCAGCACAAGACGCCGCGCAGTGGGCGCAGCGTGCGCGTCGAAGCTGCCGGAGAGCCAGCGCATGCGAATCGCCGTATCGTCGGCCGGATTCATCGACGCGAGGGCGTGGTCGAGTTGGTCACGCAACGCCCCCCGGTTGCGCGGCACGGCGAAGCGCAGGTCAGCGATTCTGCCGCGCTCCTCGAAAGCGACGCGCAGTCCGCGGAATTCCTCGGTGGCCAACGCGTACTGAACGGCGGGCGTAAAGCCGAGATAGGCGTCGGCATCGCCTTGCGCAACTGCCTGGAGCGCCGCGTGAGTGTTTGCGAAGGTTTCGAGCTGGGCACGCGGAAAGCGCTCGCGCAACGAGCGCTCCAGCGCAAACCCTTTCTCGACCGCGAGGCGCGCGCCGGCAAGCTGAGCGGCACTCGCGTAGCCATCGCCGTCGCGGCGGACCACTATCGATGCGGATGCCCGAAAGTACGGCGCGGTGAAGCTGAAGCAGCGTTCCCGTTCGGGTGTGCGAGCAAGGCTCATGACCAGATCGACGTTGCCGGCGCAGGCCGCGGCAAGAAGCTGCGGCATGTCTGGAAACGCTTTGGACTCGATCACCACGTTGGGTCCAACCAGCGCGCGTAAATAGTCGGCGCTCAACCCGGTTGGCTGACCATTCTGAAGCCCGTCGAAAGGCAACCATCCGTTAGCCAGCACACCGACGGTCAATTTACCAGGAAATGCGCCAGCGACTTGTGGATGCGAAGACCCGGCGAACGGCTGGGCCACCGCCGGGTGCATCTGCGTGACGACAAACATGAGCACGACGAGCAGGCACTGCGATACACATCGCACCATCCGCCTCACCGCGACACCACGCTGGAGTTTCATAGAGGATCCCATGAAAAGAAGCCAGGCGGCGCTCACGCGACTTCGCCCTGCCTGTCGGCGAGCGACGCATCATGCCGGCCGGACTTGCCGCAGAAAAGTGAAAACAGCGCACCGGCGGCGACGCCGCCCAGCAGCGGCGCAGCCCAGAACAGCCAGAGCTGGTCGAGTGCCCAGTCGCCGACGAACAACGCCTGACCGGTAGAGCGGGCGGGATTGATCGAACCGTTGGTCACCGGAATCGACACCATGTACACGATCGTCAGACACGCGCCGGCGACCAGCGGTGCGATCGGCCGCAAGCTTCGCCGGCCGGCCATCATCAGACTGGCCAGGACGAAAGCGAACGACAATGCAAGCTCGACGACGAGTGCAGAATGAAGTTGATAATCGGCTGGAGAATGGTCGCCGAAACCGTTCGCCGCGAATTCGCTCGCGGTCAGTTCGAAGCCGGGGCGGCCGCTCGCCACGTAAGCAAGCAGCGCTGCGGCCCCGATGGCCCCGAGAATCTGAGCGGCAATGTAAGGCAGCAGATCCCGAACCGGGAAACGGTGCGCGACCGTGAAGCCAATCGTGACAGCCGGGTTGAAGTGCGCGCCGGAGATCGCGCCGAATGCGTAGCTCGCCGTGGCGAGCGCGAGACCGAATGCGAGGGACACCTCGAGCACGCCGTAGCCTTGCTGCACCACGCCGGTGTTCAATACAATGCTGCCGCAGCCGATGAACACCACCCAGGCTGTCCCGACCCCCTCGACCCATAACCGCTTGCCTAGCGCCATCATGCCGCCTCCCAGTATGTGTGCAAATGGCAGACGGCGCAGCACACCAGCCGCCAGACATCTGCCTGAATTTTCCAGGCTCGGCATTGCACAGCATGGCGAAACGACTGCTTTCGTCAGGCGGGCGTTGGAACTCGAGCCTCAGCCAATTCAGAACTATGAAGCGGCAACGTCACCCAACCAATCAGAAGACTCCTAAATTCCTAGGAACCATCGATTGTCGAGACAGGTTCTCTCACACGACTGTCAGGCCAACCCTATCTGTCTCGCGTAGTCGATGAGGTCGTTTTCTGTCTCGAGACCGAGCTTGCGCATCGCACTACGCTTCTGCGTGCTGATGGTCTTGCCGCTGCGCTGCAGACGTGCCGCAATCTCGTGCACGGCGAGACCTTGCACATAAAGCTGGAAGACCTCCCATTCGCGTACGCTCAGCACGCCCGCGCGCGGCTGCAGTGGCGTGTCGGAAGCTTCAATTGCAGACCGCGCCTGATCCGACAAATAAACCTGGCCGGCAACGGCCGCCTCAATCGCATCGATCAACGCCGTGGCGGTATCGCGCTTGTCGACGATGCCGGCCACGCCGAGGTGCAACAGTCCCGACAGCATGTGCGCATGGCAAATCATCGTCAGGATGACGACGCAGGGCAGCGGCCGGCTCCGCAACAGGCGGCGCAGGAACGACACGGCGTTGTTGGCACCGTGAATCCCCGGCATGCCTATATCCGACACGACGACGTCGCACACATGGGTGTCGAGCAATTCGGCCAGCGTTTGGGTATCGGGCGCCTCTCCGACTATCTCGATGTGCGGTGTCCGTTGCAGCAGGCGTATGACGCCAACACGAACGCAATCGTGATCGTCGGCCACGATGACTCGGATCTTTTGTGTCATTTTTTGTTGGCTTATCGACTGGCACTCCCTGCACGCGACGTGCATCCCCGGGCTATGCCAAGTGCATCTCCTGTTCGTCATGCCAGGAAACCGGCACGACGTCTCGTCGGCTCAGCGCCAGTTCTGCACGCAATCTTCAGAGATCACACCGTGCTCGACGGCGAAGCGGAACATCTCCGCGTCGCTGTGCAGGCCGAGCTTGCGCATGGCGGTACATTTCTGGGCACTGATTGTCTTGACACTGCGCCCAAATCGCGCGGCGATCTCTGTTACAGCAAGCCCAGAGGCGTATTGCGTGAACACCTCCAGTTCGCGGCGCGACAACATTTGCCGGACAAAATCGAACCGTTGCGCAACCGTTGCATCGGCAATCAGCGCGCGCACCGCCGGCCCGAGATAGCACTCACGAGCCCGTGCCGTGACGACCGCCACGTGAATCAGATCGATCCGGTCGCGTTTACTGATCAGCCCATCGACACCGAGCGCGATCACCTTTCTCAGCGCGGCAGCCTCGGTTTCCATGGTGAGGACGACGAGTGCAACCTCGGGATAGCGCATCTTGAACTGCCTGACGGCTTCCAGTCCGTCGCCATAGAAGCCTCCTCGCATGTAGAGGTCCATGAGAACGAGGTCGCATGGAGTACGATCGACTTCCTTAAAAAGTTCGGCAGCGTCAGCGGCGCGACCAACGATTTGCATGTCCGGATAGCCCAACATCAGATTTTCGATCGCCAACAGAACGAGTGGATGATCGTCCGCGATGATGGTTCGAACAGGTGTACTTAAGTCGGCGTTATCGTTCATCGTCTCTTTCTCCCCCTACCTAGATTCCCTGTCGCCCTCTCCGGAGCAACTGGCCCTGCCGCGATGATTAAACATATTTCGCGAGATAAAAATAAGATCGCTCTGAATTATCTCAATTCACTCACCCGAATAATTGATTAGCTATGCGATTTAACTTACAGAAACTCCATGTGCGCGAACATAAGCAAAGAGACCGGGATCATTGGCGACGCCTAGTTTGGCCATGGCTTCGCGTTTTTGACGGGTGACGGTTCGGCGATGACATCCGAGCGCTATCGCGATCTCGGAGATCGATTGACCACGTACGAACAGTCTTATTACCTCCGCCTGTCTGCGGGACAACCGTGGAACCGGCGGCAAATCGCAGGCCTCGTCCGGGGGCTGCGCAAGCGCTTCGATGATGGAACGGCCGATGTAGACCTTCCCCCTACTGGCAGCCTCGATCGCTTGCCAGAGTTCATCCATTGTTTCCATTTTGCTGAGCGTGCTGACAACGCTGTCTGACACGATGGCACGCAGAATCGCAGTGTTCGTCAGAGCTGTCATCACGACGATGTGCAACGATGGCCAGCCAGATCGGATTCGCCTGACAAGATTCAGTCCATCTTCAACCGCGCCAGATTCCTCCGGCATCGTCAGGTCGGTGACGAGCACATCGCATGGCGTGCTCTGCAGCAGTCTGATCAATGAAATGGGCGTCGCCGCTTCGCCGACAACGGTGACACCGGCATGCATTTCCAGCGCGGCCCGAACGCCAAGCAAAACGAAAGGATGATCGTCCGCCAGAATAACTCGAAGTTTCACTATGACTTCTCTCGGTTGTTGTAGGTGTATTCGGCGAACGCGCAGGGATAATCCCACTCGCGTCACACTTGTTTTGGCTGCCTCCCGGCCTAGGATGGCGCGCCATGGTCGGCCATAAAACCACCGCTACAACCGGGCGAAAATCGGATCGTTCCGAAACCCACCGAGAATTTGATATCCCATTGCGAAGCTATAAAAATAGGAATGCGTATTTATGCAATTTGAATGCTCGAAAATTTCTCTCTCGCTGTTTATTTCCGGCTGTAAAACAACGCAGCGATGAGAGCGCGCCCCCGCCGCTCCCATCGCCTGGAAAATAACGAATAGGACCAGCGGCCTCACGCCGCCGGCCACCCTTGCCCCATCATGTGGCATCACAAGTGCGCGCCGCCGCCGCCAGCTTGCTGGCGCGAGCGGCACGCGGAAATACCGGTAGCGCGATCAATGCGCACACGCTGGCTACTGCCCACACCATTGGCCACGAACCCACCGACAACAGCAGCGGAATCGCGAGCGGCGTCAGGAACAACGTGAGAAAGACGCAGGTGTTGCCGATCGCGAGTGCGGTCCCTGCACGGCTCGTCCCGGCGAGCGTCGCGAGTTCCGTGAAGGCCACGCCGTGCCATGCGGACGCGCTTACGCCGCCCAGCACGATCATCAGCGCGAACACCACGGTCATCGCCGCGTGGTGCAGGCCGGCCAAGCCCGTCACCAAAGCGAGCGAGGCGAACAGCACCGCGGTCAGCACACTGCAGGCGCGCATGTAAGCGCGTCGATTGCCGCGCCGGTCGGTCCACGCTCCGCTCCAGACCCGCGCAATCGCCGCGCCCGTTTGCACCGCAGCCATTGTCACGCTGATTGCCAGCACACCGGCACGGCTGAAGTCGTGGAGGAAGACGGTCCCGAACGTCACGACAGCAAGTTGGGGCACGCACAATGCGCCGGCGCCGAGCGCCACACGCCAGATGCCGACGTCGCGTAATGGAGAAACCTTCACCGGCATCGCACCCGCAGCGCCTGCGTGGCGAGCTGCACCCGCGTCATTCCCTTCGGCATGCGAGGGTTCGTGCAACCAGCACCAGGCGAACCCCGCGGTCATCGCGCACGCAAGCGCCAGCACCGTGTACGCGCTGGCAAAGCCGAATCTCGAGGCGAGCACCGGCAAGATCAGCGCCCCCAAACCACCGCCGGCCGGCACCGCGGTCTGCCGGATACTCATCGCGAGGCCGCGCTCACCCTCGCGAAACCAGGCCATCACCGCGCGGCCACTCGAACCGTTGACGCTGCCGCCAAGCAGGCCGACCAGCAGCAAACCGAGCGCGAGCGTCGCCACGCTCGGCACATGCGTGCCGGATGGCACTACGAACAATGCCAGCCCGGCTAGCGCCGCGGCAGTCGAAAGAAGTCCGAGCAGCAGCACGCGCCGGTCGCCCCAACGGTCGGTCAGGAGGCCCCATGGCAACTCGCTGAGCGCAATACCCAAACCGAGCATGCCGAGCACCAATCCCAGCCCATCATTACCGAGGTGATAGCCCGAGCGCAAAAACACCGCCGTGGTCGGAATCCCTGAGAAAGCGGCCGAAAAACTCGCATTCGCCGCAAAGCCGACGCCCAGCACCTTCCACCGATGGCTTGCTGCACGCGCACCCGGGACCCGCACGGCAGCAATCGATTCGTTTCCCATCACAGCCTCCACAATGAATGAATTGGAGGTATCCTACGGCTGGGCAAACCATCGGAAAAGCCGGAAATTCAGATGACTTCCATCGGATATACCGAATCATGAGCCAACGCGGATTTGACCTGACACAGCTGCGCACCTTCGTCGCCGTCGCCGAATCGGGCAGCGTCTCGGCGGGTGCGGAGCGTGTGTTCCTGTCGCAGTCGTCGGTGAGCGAGCAGTTGAAGAAACTCGAGGAGCGCGCCGGCCAGACGCTGTTCGTGCGCAGCAAGCAGGGTGTGACCGCCACGCCGGCCGGCAGCCGCCTGCTCGATCACGCGCAGCGCATCATCGCCATGAGCGAGGCGGCGTTCGAAGACCTCCACGGCCGCTCGCTCGACGGCGAACTGCGCATCGCCATCACGGACTACTACCGTCCGCTCGACATCGCGCGCATTCTTAAGCTGTTTTCGGAACAGCACCCACGCCTGAAGCTGCACGTCACCGTGCTGCCGAGCGCCGTGATCGACAGCAGCGCCGGCGACGATGCGTCGTACGACATCGGCCTCTCGTTGCGGCTCGTCACCGGGAACACGCGCGCCACCAGCCGGCGCGCCGACGCCGACGCGCCAAGCACGGTGGTGCGGCGCGAGAAACTGCTGTGGGTCAGCGCGGCCGATGCCAGTCCGCGACCGGCCACGCCTTATCCGCTGGTATTGCTGCCGTCGAGTTGCCAGTTGCAGCGCTTCGTCGTGAAGCTCCTCGACGAGCACAAAGTGCCGTATCTGGTGTCGCATTCGGCGTCCGGCGTGGCCGGCCTGCAACTGGCGTTGAAGGCCGGGCTGGGCATTTCCTGCCTGAACGAATCGTCGATCGGTGGGGGCGTGGTGGCCTGCCCGTCGAGTGTCGGGTTGCCCGCACTGCCTCCCGTCGAGTTTCATCTGTTGCCGGGGCGAATCGGCGAAAGCGAACTCGTCAGCAATGCACGCATGGCGTTGATGCGACTCTTCAGTTGATACGCTGGGCGTCGATGCACACGGTGCGACTCATGAATCCCCGCAGCAGCATGGAGCAGTACATCAATCGCATTCGACAATGCAGCCCGCACTCAAACCAGATGCGGAATAAATATTGAAGACGCCCTATTCGACGTCTATGCTAATCAAGTACGCGACCGATCGCCCCTCACTTTTTATTGACGCATCGGATAAATTCCTGCAATCTGCTACACGTCTTCCGGACGTATTAAGCGTTATTACCTCAGCCCGAAAGCCGCCGCCCAACGGCGCTCTCAGGCAGATCATTGTTTGGTAAAGCAATCGCATTGCCGCATCGGTTCAATACTGTGCCTCCTTAAAAAGTCCGTTTCGATTTGCTGTTCATGCAGTCGTTATAAAAGAAGAATTGGCAGGCTTGTCACGCATCATTCATCGAATCCATAAGTGAATTCATGAGCGAACGCGTGAAAAATAAATAGCGAAAATAACCGTTCCCCCGACGAGGCCTGGCGTGCATCGTAGAACTATCGGATTTTCGATCCTGTTGGTGTCTTACGTCATGTTGAGTGGCGCGGCGTTCGCAGCCACTGACGCATCAGGCGCGATGCCCTCGGCCATGGACGAGCGCGTGCGCGCCTGCACCTCGTGTCATGGCGTACAAGGCCAAGGCCTGAACAACGATTACTTTCCGCGTATCGCCGGCAAACCGGCCGACTACCTGTTCAATCAGTTAACCGCGTTCCGTGACGGCGGCCGCACCTATCCGCCGATGGGTTACCTGCTCGCCTTTCTGCCGGACGACTATCTGCGCAAGATCAGCCAGTACTTCGCCGACCTGCAACCACCCTACCCCAATGCCGATCACACCGACGTCGCACCGGCGGTGCTCGCAGCCGGACAACGGCTCGTCACCCAAGGCGACCCGGCGCGCAAGATCCCGGCGTGCATCGCCTGTCATGGCGCACGCATGACGGGTACGCAACCCGGCATTCCGGGCCTGCTTGGCCTGCACGCGAGCTACATCGCCGGGCAGATGGGCACGTGGCGCTCGGGCACACGGCACGCGCTTGCGCCGGACTGTATGCATTCGATCGCCGTCAAGCTGACGGACAAGGACATCACCGCGGTATCGAGCTGGCTCGCGCGCCAGCCGCGCCCTGCCGATCCGCGGCCCGCGCCGGCGTCCGCTGAGCGGCTGCCGCTCGCATGCGGGAGCCAACCGCAATGAAGCCGACCTTCCGCTCGATCCGCCCAGTTTCGTACGCCATGACGAAGTGCCGTCGCCCTGCTGTTTCGCTCGTGTGCGGCTTGCTGATTGCCGGCTTGATCGTCGCCGGCAACGCCGCACTTTCCGGCGCACCGCGCGCCTTGCTAGTCGCTGAAGCAAGCGCCGCTGAACCGGTGCCTGCTACCACGGCTGCAACGGCCACCGGCGACACAGCCGACACCCGCCCCGACATCGTCAAACGCGGCGAGTATCTGGCGCGCGCCGGCGACTGCGTCGCCTGCCACACCGCGCCGCGCGGCAAACTGTTCGCCGGCGGCCTTGCCATGGATACGCCGTTCGGTACGCTCTATTCGCCGAACATCACACCGGATGCGCAATACGGCATCGGCACATGGAGCGAGGAAGCGTTCTTCAAGATGATGCGCACCGGCCGCACGCCGGACGGCACCCTGCTCTACCCCGCAATGCCGATTGCCCAGTACACCAAGGTCACGCGTGAAGACTCGAACGCAATCTTCGCCTATCTGAAGTCCGTGGCACCGGTACGCGAGCCGAACCACAAGCACACGCTGCGCTTCCCGTTCAACCAGCGCAAGCTGCTGTACGGCTGGCGCACGCTGTACTTCCGTGAAGGCGAGTTCCAGCCGGACCCGACCAAATCGGTCGAATGGAATCGCGGTGCCTATCTCGTCGATGGGCTCGGACACTGCACGATGTGCCACACCAAGATCAACATGCTCGGCGGCTCGTCGCAAAGCGAGCAGTTCGCCGGCGGGCTGATTCCGGTGCAGAACTGGTACGCGCCGTCGCTGACGTCTGACAAGGACGGCGGTCTCGGCGACTGGAGCATCAAGGACATCGTCGACCTGCTACAGGCAGGCATTTCCGATCGCGGCGCCGTGTACGGGCCGATGGCCGAAGTCACCTATCACAGCCTTCAGTACATGACGGAAGACGACGTCAAGGCGATGGCGGTCTATCTCAAGACGTTACCGGACAATCGCGGGCGCAAGTCGGGCCCGTCCGCGCCGACCAACACCAATGTGTTCGCGCTCGGCGAAAAAATCTACGCTGACAAGTGCGCGCTCTGCCACGGCGCAAACGGCGAGGGTCAGTTGCAGCACTACCCGCCGCTCGCACGTAACCAGTCGATCGAAATGGACTCCGCGGTCAACCCGATCCGCATCGTGCTGAATGGTGGCTTCCCGCCCGGCACCATGCGCAATCCCGAGCCGTACGGCATGCCGCCTTTCGGGCAGGAACTGAACGACACCGATGCCGCCGCCGTCGTCACGTATATCCGCACTGCGTGGGGTAATCATGGCCAGCCGGTGACGTCCCGCGAGGTCAACGAGTTGCGCAAGGCGCCGCTGCACTGAACCTGAACCGCTGCACCGGAGAACCTCCAGATGGAAGCGAACGATACCCACAGCGCGGCCCCGCCTACGGATGAAGAAGTGGAACGCGTCGTCGCGGCCGGTCCGCATGGCGCAATCGCCGTGGCCGGTGTGGCCACGCTGATCGTCATGGCGATCTGGTTCGGCTTCTACTTTCTTGTCTTTCTGCCGCGCGGCGTCATCCACTGACTATGTCGACTGATTCCAATCACCAACCGGGCAGCGGCCACGAAGTCGCCTTACGCGCGGAACGCCGCTGGGCGATTTTTGCCTCGGCGCTGATCGTGCTGATGCTCGCCGTCATCGTGTTCTCGGGGCTGCATTGGGCGATGATGCCGCCGTCACGGGTCGAGACGATCGATCCTTCGCGCCTGCAACTGTCCGGCGAATTCGTCGAAGACAACCTCGGCAGCGCCGTCGAGCCGGATGGCTCGGTAGTCGTGCGGTTCATCGCGCAGCAGTATTCGTTCACGCCGCAATGCCTGCTGGTGCCTGCCGACACGCCGATCACGATCCGCACCACTAGCGCCGATGTCGTGCACGGCCTGCTGGTCACCGACACCAACATCAACACGATGGTCGTGCCCGGCTATGTGTCCACGCTGAACACGCGCTTCGACAAACCCGATGAACACACCATGCCGTGCCACGAGTTCTGCGGCTTCGGCCACCAGACCATGTGGGCGCACGTCAAGGTCATCGACAAAGCAACCTTCTTCGAGCAAGCCCGACAATCACGGAGGCTCAGCTGTGTTTCACGCTAAGCGACTCGTTCTCGCGCATTTCTGGCTGGCCTTCATCGCGTTTCTGATCGCGCTGCTGCTTGGCGCATGGCAGATGCTGGTACGCAGCCCGCTGCTGCCCTGGGTCGGCGATCCCGAACTCTACTATCGATCGGTGACCGCGCACGGTTCGGTGATGGCTTACGTGCTGCCCACCCTGGTGTCGATGGGCTTCGGCTACGCGATCGTCGAACTCGCGCTCGCGCAGCGGCTAGTGGGTCTCAAATGGGCATGGGCCGCATTCATCATGCTGGCGGTTGGCGCGGTGATGGCGATGGTCCCGGTCGCGCTCGGCAAGGCCTCGGTGCTCTACACCTTCTATCCGCCGATGATCGGCAGTCCGTTTTATTACCTCGGTGTGGTGCTGGTGGTTGTCGGCTCGTGGATCTGGGTTGCGCTAATGCACGTAAATCTGCGCATCTGGAAACGCGCCAATCCCGGCAAGCCGATCCCGCTTGCGATGTTCGCCAACGTGGCGGGCGCGTATCTGTGGGCCTGGACCGCGATCGGCGCGGCGCTCGAAATCCTGTTCCAGATATTGCCCGTTGCCTTCGGTCTAACCAACACAATCGACGCAGGTCTTTCACGCATCCTGTTTTCGTGGACGCTGCACGCGATCGTGTATTTCTGGCTGATACCTGCTTACATCGCGTACTACACGCTCGTGCCGCGTGCGATCGGCGGACGACTCTACAGTGACTCGATGGCGCGCGTGTCGTTCATTCTGTTTCTCGTGTTCGCCATGCCGATCGGCATTCATCACCTGTTCGCCGATCCGCAGGTCGGCTCGGGCTTCAAGTTCCTGCATGCGGTGTTTACCGGCATGGTGTCGGTGCCGACGTTGCTGACGGTGTTCACCATCTGCGCATCGGTGGAAATCGCCGGGCGGTTGCGCGGCGGCAAGGGCGCGTTCGGCTGGTTGACCGCGTTGCCGTGGCAGAACCCGATGATGCTCGTGATCGCGTTTTCGTTCGTGATGCTGGGCCTTGGCGGTGCGGGCGGCCTGATCAACATGAGTTACCAGTTGAACTCGACGGTGCACAACACGCAGTGGGTGACCGGCCACTTCCATCTGATTTTCGGCGGCGCGATCGTCATCATGTACTTCGCGATCGCGTATGAACTGTGGCCGCAACTGACCGGCCGCGCGATTGCATCGGTGAAGCTGGTGCGTACACAACTGTGGTTGTGGTTCATCGGCATGATGGTGACGACGCTGCCGTGGCACTACGTCGGCTTGCTCGGCGCGCCACGCCGCATGGCGTATTACGACTACACCATGCCGGGGATGGAATCGCAGGCGTTCTGGGTTGGCATGTCGGCGGTGGGAGGACTGATCCTGGTGGTGTCCGGCGTGCTGTTCATCTACATCCTTGCGAAGTCGCAATTCGGGCCGCAGGTACAGCAACAGAGTTTCCGTTTCGCGAGCGCGGTGCAACCGGTGGAGCACGTGCCTGCCGCGCTCAATAGTTTCGGCTTGTGGGTGGCGTTGATGATCGGGCTGACGGTTGTCAACTACAGTGTGCCGATCGTTCAGTTGCTCAGATTGCCGCAGACGTCGGTGCCGGCAGTTGTCGTCGGAGCGCAGCGATGAGTCAGGAACGCGTCTTCAGCTTACGCAACCCGTGGTTCACGGTGAGCCTTGGCGGCACGATTGCGATTGCTGTCGTGTCGATACTGATCGGCTTCATCTGGTTGCCGTCGGCGAACAGTACCTTTAGCGAGCGAGGCTTATGGGCGACGATTTGCAGCGCCGCGGGGGCGCCGTCGAGTTGGTATGGGGGCGCCAATATTGCAGGGCCGGCGCCGAGCGAAGTTGTGGTCTTGCCGCCTTTTCGGCGGGTGCGTGCTGACGCGGATTCGATTGGCCGCGGTGCGACGATCGCGACGCAGAATTGCTCGATGTGTCATGGCGTGCAAGGCACGGTGCAGGTGACGGCGCCCGCGTTGGCCGGGCAGTATGCTGATGTGGTCTATAAAGAATTGCGCGATTATCAGAACGGCGTGCGGCAGAACGCGGTTATGCAGCCGATTATTGCGGCTCGTAGCGATCAGGATCTGCATGATCTGGCGGCTTACTATGCTTCCCTGCCGAGGGCGCCTGCGGCTGAGGTTTTGCCCACTGGCGTGGGGCCGGATGCGAACGCTGTGAAGCTTGCGATGCAAGGTGATCCGCAGCGGAATATTGCGCCTTGTGCTGCTTGCCATGGGCAGTTGGATCGTAAGGGGGCGGCGCCTTGGCTTGGTGGACAGTCTTCTGTTTATCTCGCTGCGCAGATGCGGGCGTTTGCTTCCGGCGCCCGGCATAACGATATAAATGAGCAGATGCGGAATGTGGCACGGCAGATGACGCCGGCGGAGATTGATAGTTTGGCTAAGTATTATGCTGCTATGTAGTAGGGGAGTGTTTGCCTTCGCGGCGCTCTTGTCTGTACGCCTGCGGCGTTGGCCTTTCCTTGTTCTTTTGCCTGCGCGGCGCTTCTGTCTGTACGCCTGCGGCGTTGGCATTTTCTTGTTCTTTTGCCTGCGCGGCGCTTCTGTCTGTACGCCTGCGGCGTTGGCCTTTCCTTGATTTCTTATTGGTCTATTAGCGTTGCCCCTGTGCGGGGCGGCACCTACTTTTCTTTGCCCGCCGCAAAGAAAAGTAGGCAAAAGAAAGCGGCTAGAACCCCCTGCTAAGCGGGTCCCCCGCACAGCCACGGTAGTGGTGCATCTGGAATCCGTGCCCTCGCACCTTCAGCGTGAGTGACAAAGCACTCATCAGCTCCCACTCCGCACTGCGTGCGTCGCGGATGGGTCTGCATGGGAAACCTAGGGCTTCGTTTAGTGCGGTGGGGGCCATCGGCTTCGCCTCGGCGAGGCGCGGCGCCGAATGAACCGCGAGTACGAAAACCGGGTGGTCGGTTTTGTGAAATACGCGTCGGCGCGCGCAGCGCCGCCGGAAGTATGACTGCCTTGTCACGAACGCGGAATGTGCGAGGGCACAGATTCCAGATGCACCACTACCGTAACTGTGCGAGAAACCCGCTTAGCAGGGGCTTCGAGCCGCTTTCTTTTGCCTACTTTTCTTTGCGGCCGGCAAAGAAAAGTAGGTGCCGCCCCGCACAGGGGCAACGCTAATAAACCAATAAGAAATCAAGGAAAGGCCAACACCGCAGGCGCACAGACAAAAGCGCCACGAAGGCAAAAAAAACATCAACCCGTGACAACCCCACCCAAATCTCTCATAGCCGGCGCAGCAGCAACTCCACCACGCCGCCCACCAAAAGCAGAAACCCCACTCCCTGTCTGAAACACAGCCACCGCCGAAGTCAACCTGCGAGCCTGATCCTCCAGCGAACTAGCCGCCGCAGCAGCCTCCTCCACCAGCGCAGCGTTCTGCTGAGTCACCTCATCCATCTGCGCAACAGCCAGATTCACCTGATCGATCCCAGTACTCTGCTCAATCGCCGCCGCCGCAATCTCACCCATAATCGAACTCACGCGGGAAATCGCCTCCACAATCTCGGTCATCGTCGAGCCCGAGCGTTCAACCAGTTGCGAGCCAGCCTGCACCCGCGCCGTCGACGCATCGATCAACCCTTTGATCTCCTTGGCCGCCGCAGCGCTGCGCTGTGCCAACGACCGCACTTCACTCGCCACCACCGCGAAGCCACGCCCCTGCTCGCCCGCGCGCGCCGCCTCGACCGCCGCGTTCAGCGCCAGAATATTGGTCTGGAACGCAATCCCTTCAATGACGCCGACAATGTCGGCAATCCGCCGCGAGTCGTCGACGATGCCATGCATCGTGCCCACCACCTGTTCGGTCAAATCGCCACCCTGTGCCGCCAGGCTCGACGCACCCTGCGCCAGCGCGCTCGCCTGCTTCGCGTTATCCGCCGTCTGCTTGACCGTCGAGGTCAGCTCTTCGATACTCGCCGCCGTTTCTTCGAGCGACGCAGCCTGCTCCTCGGTACGTTGCGACAAATCGGTATTGCCTGCCGCAATCTCGCTCACACCCGAATCGATCGATTCCGTACCGTGACGCACGGCGTTCACCGTCTCGATCAGCGAGTCCTGCATCTTGCGCAACGCCGCCGCAAGACGGCCCATTTCGTTATTGCTCGTCACATCGATCTGGCTGGTCAAATCGCCATTGGCAATCCGCTGAAACTGCGCAATGGTCGCATCGACCGGGCTCACAATGGCCCGCACCATGACCGCCCTCCCGATCAAGGAGCCCAGCAGCGACAGCGCCATGCCAATCGCCACCGCAACACAGATCGCGTAGAACAGGTCCTGCGCATCCTGATAGCGCTGCGCGCCGTGATCGAGTTGCAATTGCTCAAGCGTCAGCATCGCCTTTTCATACGCGCTATAAAGCGACGGCAGCTTGTGCGCCTGCAACTGCTCGAATGCGGTTCTGTCACCAGACTTGAGCGCGGCCAGCGCCGGATCAACGCCCTCGTGCAGGAAAGTGTCGCGCTTGTCCTGCATGTCCTTGATGAGGCGCTGTTCGTCGGCATCCGTGCTCGCGCGGCTCACATAGTGGGCAAGGCGATCGTTCGACGCTTTCTGGTACTGATCAAAGCGCTTGAGCACCGCGTTCGCACCGTCCTGATCGTTCAGATCAACCAACGATGCGTAGGTCGCCAGCGCCAGACGCAAGCGCAGCAGCTGTCCCGCACTGCCTTCGAGATCGGCGACGGCGGGCGTGTCCACGGTGTACATCTGCTGGAGCGACGCGTTGCTCGAACGCAACGACAACAGGCCGGCGGCGGCGCCGAACAGCAGCGCCACGCCGAAGAACGCAATCATCAGGGTCAGGCAGGTTCGAATCGATAGATTTTTCAGCATCGGGCTTGTCTCCATTGGGCTGCCTGACCGAATGTGCAGAAAATTAGCCTCGGTCACGCGTGCTGCGCCCAAGCCCGTACGGCCAGGTTCGCAACTTTTGTTTGAAATTTAAGCGAATGCCACATAGATGGTCTACGGCGAGAAGACAGAAAACTTTATGGTTGATGGCGCATCCGTCTGCGATACATCAACATACGAATGGAAGTCAGCGGCCGGTCGCGCAAGGGCATTTGCGGGACTACCCGGGTGGCCGGCGGGCAGTTGTTGGTAGAAAGTGACGAGGCAAGTGTCTCCGGAGCATTTCTATGTCAGAAATAGGCTCGGCTCTGCTGGTTTTCGCTTTATTGCTCGTCGCAACCGCCCTGGGTGTGTGGGTGCGACCGCTGCTGCCCGAGGAGCACAAGGCGCACGAAACCGTGCAGCTCATCCAACTGGTTATGGGCATGCTGGTCACGTTTGCCGCTTTGGTGCTCGGGTTGATGACGGCGTCCGCGAAATCCAGCTTCGATACCGAGTCGAATGATTTGCGCACCTTCGCGGCTGACCTGATCGAGTTCGACACGACCATGCGGGAATACGGCAGCGATACGGATGAGGCCCGGCGCCTGCTGCGCCTGTACACCGCGGCTGCAATTGCATCGACATGGCCCAATGAGCCGGCTCCAACCGGTGACTACCCGAGGGATATCGGCACGCAGGACAGCACGCAGAAACTGGAGAACGTGCGGCTCGGCGATATGCTGACCGCGGTGGGCAGGCAGTTGCGGCAATTGCGGGCGCATGATCCGCTACAACAGCGCGCGCTTAATGATGCGTTGACGCAATATCGGCGAGCTGTGGATGCTCGATGGAAGATCATCGAGGAAGCGCACAGTTCAATTTCCCTGCCATTCTTCATGACGCTGACGTTCTGGTTGTGCGTGATTTTTCTCAGCTTCGGATTGATCGCACCGCGCAATGCGTTGGCGATGGTCATGATCTCGCTTGGCGCCGTGTCGATTGCGTCTGCTATCTATGTGATTGCCGATCTGGACACACCGTTCACCGGGCCGATTGTTATTGCCAGTTCGCCTATGAGAGATGCGCTCGAACACCTCAGGCGGTGAGAGGTTGTTACCGTTGGCGGCGGCATTGTCGATTTTCCCGCAGCGTTGGCCATGCCTTCGTCCGCATGCTTGCGGTGTACGGAAGAGCCTCGCTGCGGAAGGCAAAAGCGATCACGGCGCCAGCACTTCGAACTCGGAAATCCTCCTCGCGCGATCGACGATCGGCTTATCGACCAGTTTGCCGTCCACTGCAAATGCCCCTTCTGGATGCTCGCTGCAAGCGGCCAACACCCGCGCGGCCCAGCGCCGCTCCTCTTCGCTCGGAGCGAACCCGCGATTCACCGGGTCCACCTGCTTAGGGTGAATACAAAGCTTTCCGGTGAACCCAAACCGTCGCGCAGTAGCAACCTGCGCAGTCAATCGCTCAAGGTTATCGAGCTCCAACGTCACGCCATCAATTGGCGCAGCGAGGCCGGCATACCGCGATTCGATCACCATTTGCGAGCGCACATAATCCAGCTCAACGCCCAGCCCTTCAATCCCGGCATCGCCGCAAAAATCGACCGTCCCGAACGCAAGCCGCCCGACTGACGGCACGGCGGCAATCTCGCGCATCGCCACCACGCCCGCGACGGTCTCGATCAGCGCCACGATTCTTACCTGCGACGGCAACCGTGTAGCAACATCGGCAAGTTGCTGTGCACTGTCTGACTTCGGCACCATCACGACCGAAGCGCCAGAGCGGCTAACCATCTCCACGTCTTCGGCATGCCACGGCGTGCCCACCGCGTTCACGCGAACAATCAACCGCGAACGATCCGCCGTCATTAGCCAGCGCTGCAAGCCCTCGCGTGCATGCTCCTTGGCGGCCGGCGCGACCGCGTCTTCCAGATCGATCACCACCGCGTCGGCGCCCGCGTCGAGCGCCTTCATAAAGCGCTCGGGCCGGTCGCCCGGGACGAACAGATAACTGCGTGCGTCCATGCTGCTCTCCTTCAGCAGCACGCGGCCAGGTGCTGCCTAGTTCGCGTGCCAATCAAGTTGAAACGTTTCGGAATAGCTATAGCGATCCGCCGGGTGAACACTGATCGTGAGTTCCACCAGTTGCCCACGACGGTTCAGATAACGACGGCACAACCACAGCGCCGGTGAACGCACCTTTGCGTTCAAACGTTGCGCGAGTTTCGCCGGCATCGCGATCGCGCGGATTTCCTGCTGCACTTCGGTGATCTGCTCGCCGAACTGTTTTTCGATCAGCGTGTAGATCGGTACGTGAGACCTGCCGCTCAGCCCCGTCAGCGATCGGAACGCCGGGTGGATATACACCTCGGTGTGGCAGATCGGCTCGACGCTGTCAGGTGTTCGGCGAATCCCCTCGGCCAGCAGCCACGTTTCGCCCGGTTTCGCATTGAGCCGCTCGAGCAGTTCCGCGTCGTCGATCTCGATTGTTTGCGTCGAGGCAATCTCCAGCTCGGTGTCGGCCGTATAACGGTGCAGATCGCTCAACCGCTCCATAACCTGACGGTACGCGGTCTCGCTCTGCGTCGCCTTCACGCGGGTGCCGATGCCGGGGCGCCGGTCCACGAGACCACGCTGCTCGAGTTGCTTGATCGCCTGCCGCACCGTGAAGCGGCTCGCGCCGAACTGCTCGCATAACTCGAACTCGGTGGGCAGCAAAGCGCCGATAGGAAACCGGCCGCCCTGAATCTCGTTGAGGAGCGTCTGTGCCAGCTGCATGTAACGCGGCTGTTGCCCAAGGACTGTCGTGGTGGCCATCTCGGTGTGCAATGAAGTGAAGGAGCGGGCAGTTGTACCCGCCCAGCCTTATTGCACCACACCCGCCTCCCTCAGCAAAGCAATCCTTTCCGGGCTGTAGCCCAATTCGTCGAGGAGGCGCTGGGTATCCTGACCGATATCCGGTGCAGCGCGCATCGGCAGGGGTTCGTCGACCCGCACCGGCGCGGCCACGCCGCGAATCTTGCCAAAGCGTGGATGCTCAGCATTCACCACGCATTCGCGCTCGGCGACGAACGGATTCTCCAGCGCCTCCTTAACGTCGAACACCGGCGCGGCCGGGACGCGGCCGCCGAACCGTTCGAGCCACTGCGCAGTGGTCGCGGTCGAGAGCACCGCGTCGAGTTCGGTCTGCACCAACTCACGATTCGCGAGACGCGCCTGGAAGTTGCAGAAACGCGGATCGGTGACCCACGACGGTTTGTCGACCACTTCGGCAAGCACGCCCCAGAACTTCTCCTTGTTGCACATCAGGAAGATCCAGCCGTCCTGCGTCTTGTACAACTGGCTCGGTGTGAGCGAAGGATGCGACGAGCGGTTCTCGCGCCCCGTCACCACGCCGCCATTCAGATACCACGTGGCAACATACGCGAGGTTATGCAGCGCGACGTCGAAGAGGCTCACGTCGATATCGCGCCCCTTGCCCGAGGTCTTTGCATCCACCAGACCGGCGAGCAACGCCATCGCGGCGGTCGTACCGGTCATCAGATCGATGATCGACAAACCGAAACGCGCCGGCGGACTATCGGGCTCACCGGTCACCGACAGATAACCGGCCTCGGCCTGCATCAGATAGTCGTAGCCCGGCCATGCCGCGCGACTGCCAGTGCGGCCATACGCCGACAGATGCCCGCAGACGATCTTCGGATTGGCCTCGCACAACTGGTCATAGGTGACACCGAGTTTCACCGGCAAATCGCCGCGCAGATTGTTGAACACGGCGTCGCTCTTCGCGACCAGATCAAGCAGTACAGCACGCGCTTCCGGCTTCTTCAGATCAAGCGTCAAGCTGCACTTGTTGCGATTGAACGCTTCGAAAAAGTGACTATCGCCTTCGCCGAAAAAATACGGGCCGACCGCGCGGCCCACATCGCCGCCATTGCTCGGATGCTCGATCTTGATGATCTCCGCGCCGAGGTCCGCGAGATGCTGGGTCGCGAACGGCCCAGCGCCATATTGTTCGATGGCGAGCACGCGCACGCCGGAAAGGGGCAGACTCATACCGGACTCCGTTCGATCAACTGCTTGGCGATGATGATGCGTTGCATCTCGTTGGTGCCTTCGCCGATCACCAGCAGCGGCGCATCGCGATACAGCCGCTCGACGTTGTATTCCTTCGAATAACCGTACGCGCCGTGAATGCGCATGGCCTCGATGCTGTTTTCCAGCGCGGCTTCGGTGGCGAAGTATTTCGCCATACCGGCCTCCATATCGCAGCGCTCGCCGCGGTCGTACTTCTGCGCGGCGGCGTCGACCAGCAGGCGGCCAGCCTCGACGCGCGTCGCCATTTCACCGAGCTTCAGTTGAATCGCCTGGTGTTCGCAGATCGGTTTGCCAAAGGTCTTGCGTTGCTGTGAATAGCTGACCGATTCTTCGAGCGCCGCCTGCGCAATGCCGACGCCACGCGCGGCCACATTGATCCGTCCGAGTTCGAGACCGCCGAGTATCTGCTGCAAGCCCTTGCCTTCCACGCCGCCGATCAATGCGTCGGCGGGGACGTGAAAATCGTTGAATGACAGCTCGCAGGTATCGATGCCTTTATAGCCGAGCTTTTCGAGCTGACGGCTGACTTCGAAGCCCGGTCCCTTCTGCACCAGCAGCAAACTCATCCCACGATGACGCGGCTGCGCGGCTGGGTCCGTCTTCACCAGCAGCGCAAGCGTATTGCCGTGCTTACTATTGGTGATCCAGGTCTTATTGCCATTCACGATGTACTCGTCACCAACACGTTTCGCGGTGGTGCGAATCGCCTGCAGATCGGTGCCGCAGTCGGGCTCCGTCAGGCCGATACCGCCGCGCCATTCGCCCGTAGCGAACTTCGGCAGATACTTGCTCTTCTGCTCGGGCGTGCCGTTGCGTTGCACCAGCATCGCGAGAATCAGATGCGAATTGATGATGCCGCTCACCGACATCCACACGCGTGCGATCCGCGTGATGATCTGCGCGTACGTGCGGGTCGATAGGCCCAAGCCGCCGTATTCGGGATCGATGATGCAACCGAACAGGCCCATCTCCTTCATCTTCTCGACGATCTCTGCCGGATAGATGTCGTCGTGATCGAACTTGTGAACGTAGGGCCGCACTTCGGTTTCAAGGAAGCGGTCCAGCGAGTCGAGAATCAGTTGATCGTTGTCCAGTGTGTCGAGTTCGGTGGCGGTCATGATGACGTCCTTGAAGATTCGGTGGATCCGGCGAGCGTGTCGGCGAGTGCGCGCGCCGGACGTTCATCGAGTTGCAATACGGCCTGAGCGATCTGTTCTGCGGTACTGCGAGATACGGTGCGCTGAGCGTTCGCGTAGAACTTGGCGACGATGTCGTCGTTGCTCACGGGTCGATCGGCGCAACCCCGATTGATCGCCTCGCGATGTGCGACGCGTGTGCCGTCGCTGCGTTCCACGACGACTTCGCCGGTGTAGTGACGTGGGAAGGTGGTATCCGGATCGATTTCGTAATCGACGCGTGCGGCCAGCGCCAGCACGGCGGGATCGGCGAGCGCGGCCGGTTCGAGTTCGTCGAGCGTGAAGCGGCCTTTCAGCAAGGCGGTGGCGACGATGTAGGGCACGCTGAATTGCGCGTCGTAGCTGGTCACCGGTCTGCGCTTCGGCTCGAGCGGCTCGCAAACGACCTCGACCGTTCCACGCGGCACCTTGGCCACCACGCGCTTTATCGAGTCAAGGGCGTCCGCAGAAAAACGATGCTCGCGATGCAACGCAATCGCCGCATCGGCCACCGCGTGCGTGAAGTGGCAAGCGGGCAGTGGCTTGATCGCGACTTCGTCGATCTGCCAGGTGCTGCCGAGTCCTTCGATCGCAAGCTGCTGATCGGCGGCGTCAAGGCGCTTGCCCAAGTGGCTGGCGTACAGACCGAAGCGTCCTTCATAGGCCGAGCGCGGACCGGTGAAACCGTGCTTGGCGAGCGTCGCAGCGGTGATGCCGGACGCGGCAGCGAAACCAGGATGAGCGCGCTTGGTCCACGCGCCGTCTTCGAGGAATTCGAGGCTGCCTGCCGCCATCGATAGAACGATGCCTTGTGCGTGAGCAACCTGAAGCTCATCCAGATGCAGCAAACGCGCCGCCGCGACCGCGCAGCCGAACGCGCCGACTAGACCCGTCGGATGAAAACCGGCCTGATGGAAGCCGCCTTTCGCGGCGGATGCCACGCGCGTCGACACTTCCATAGCTACGATATAGGCGGCGAGCAGATCCACGCCGCTCATGTCGTCGCGATCGGCAAGCGCCAGGACGCAGGGCAATGCGCTGGTCGTCGAATGGATAACGCCGCGCGAATGCGTGTCGTCAAAATCGAGGCCGTGAATCAGCACGCCGTTCATCACCGCGGCATCGCGCAGGGCGAGACGCCTGCCAAAACCGATCACCGGCGAGGTGCCGCTGCCGAGTTCGGAGAATGCCGCAAGCGATACATCGGCGTATGTATAACCGCGCGACGCCAGCGCAATGCCGACGGCATCGAGAATCAGATGCTTGGCGCGCGTCTGCACGGCACGCGGAACATCGCGCAATTGCAGACTCAGACCGAAACGTGCGTACTGATCGGAGAGCGTGGCGGCGGGAATCAGTGGAGTCATGAGGATTTATCCTTGCTGGGTAGCGGGCATCGGATCCGCGCTGGTATCGAGGCTCGGCGAGATCTGCTCGAGCGAATGCTGATTGGTCTCGACACGCAGCAACAGAATGCCGACCACCAACAACGCCAGCACGCCGCTGACCATCGCCAGCACGCCGGCCACGCCAAACGAGTTGTAGAGCAGCACCGCAAAATACGGCGTCGTCATTGAGGCAGCGCGTCCGCATACGCCGGCCGTGCCGGTACCGCGCAAGCGCAACTCGGTCGGAAACAGTTCGGGGATGTAGGCAAAGAGGCCGAGCGTCGCGACCGTGTAGATGCAGGTGATCAAGATAAAACCGACCAGACTGATCGCCCACCCCGCGTGCATGTTCGGATAGACGAAACCGACCGCGATGGTCGCGATCGCGAAGACCACGAGACCACGCGCACGGCCGAGGCGGTCCGCGCACAGAAAGCCGATCACCGCGCCGCCCGGCGCGCCGAACGCCATCAACGTCGTGAAGCCGAGCGACTGCACGATGGTCAGCCCTTCCTTCACGAAGAAGGTCGGCAGCCAGGCAACAAAGCCGTACACCGAAATATTCACCGCGACTGCAGTCAATGCGGCGACCAGCGTGCGGCCGAGCATCGCGTGTGAGAACAGGGCGGAGAACGGCGCTTTCGGCACTTCAAGACTTTCGGTGCGTTTGACTGGTGGCAAAGGCCCCTTTTGACGCTGCACCTGCTGCTCGATCGCTGAGACCGTCGCCTCGGCTTCTTCGGCGCGGCCCACTGATTCGAGCCAGCGCGGCGATTCAGGCATACGATGCCGCAGCACCCACACGATGATCGCGCCGATGCCCGCAATCGCGAACATATAGCGCCAGCCGAGATGCGGGATCACGACGTAACCCACTGCGGTCGACACCAGCAAACCGGAGTTGATGATGAACGCCAGCAAGGCGGTCCACCGGCCGCGTGAAGCAGGCGGAATGAATTCGCACAGGGTGCCGGCTGCAACCACCAACTCAGCGCCAAGGCCGATGCCCATGATCAAGCGCAAGGCGATTAGCCAGCTCATGCTTGGGACAAAACACGCGGCGATCGACGCGATGCCGAAAATCAGCAGGTTGGTCTGATATGACGAGCGGCGCCCGAAGCGGTCACCCAGATAGCCGGCGAAACCCGCGCCGATCAGCATGCCGAGAAAGGTCACCGAGATGAACAGCGCGTTCAGCCTCAGATCGGAGAAGCCCGACTTCACCATGGCGCCCAGCGCGCCGGCGGCGAGATAGATGTCGAACGCGTCGAGAAAGGCCCCGGCGCTGATGAGCCCTAGAACCTTCCAGTGGAAGGACGCGATAGGCAGGCGATCTAGTCGCGCGCCCGAATTGACGATACCGATAGCCACCTTTGTCTCCTTGGTGTGCATGCCGCTCTGCTTACGCTTGCCGCATTGCGGCGCGTTGTTCTTGCGCCGCCGGGATTCGCGCGCCGCCTGCTCTTGCCGACAGGTTGGCGCCGTGTGCTGCTGTTTGTTTTGTCTGGCTGCGTGAGTCGTGGGCGCGGTGTCCCAACGACCGAGCCGTGCAGACGTGTCAGTCGCCTACGCCGTTTCCACGCTTCGGCACCAGTGCGCTGCGCACGAAGTCCATGATCGGCGTGCCGTCCTGTTTGAACGCGCGAGTCTGCACGGTGACGATGCCCTGCCCCGGACGGGATTTCGATTCGCGCTTTTCGAGTACTTCGGATTCCGCGTAGATCGTGTCGCCGCAAAACACCGGAGCGGTGAGGCGGATCTCTTTCCAGCCGAGGTTGGCGATCGCCTTGCCGCTGACGTCGTTCACCGACAGCCCCAGCACCACGGCGACCGTTAGGCCGCTATTGACGAGCAGGCGGCCGAATTCGCTTTTGGCCGCGTAGGCGACGTCGCAATGCATCGGATGGAAGTTCATCGTCAGCAGCGAGAAGTGGATGTTGTCGGCTTCGGTGATGGTGCGCCCTGGCCGGTGTTCGTAGATATCGCCTACGTGGAAATCTTCGAGGTAGCGGCCATAGCTGGCGCGGATGCGGGTTGTTACTGCAACGTCGGACTCCATTTCCGTCTCCTGTTTTGGGTGACTTGTACGCATTTGTTACTTTGTCCGTACAAAGTATGGATTCAGTATTGGCGGCAAATAAGTGAAAGTCAAGGCGGGTTTGTGGGGGCAGTCCGCCGATCAGCGAAAACGGACCGCGGAGGCACGCCGGACCATGCTGGAAGGTTTACCCTCGGTGGCAGTAAAACGCTGTCCGGCAGCGTACCGAGAGGCTAAATATCGAAGGGGGCGCCGCGCGAGCGACACGCCCTCGCGCCGCCAACCAGGCAGGCGACTCACCCGTGGCATCGAGTAGGGGACGGGGTTGCCCCCGTCGCCCTCTCACACCACCGCACATGCGGTTCCGCATACGGCGGTTCATCAAACACACTGGAAGCGCCGCTGGGTGTCCAGCAGCGAAACCAACCCTGAGGCATCAAAGAAGCTCTTGGGGTAGGCCGCGTTCATGTGGCTCGCACCGGCGTTCCACCAAGGACCTCGGCCATTGCTGGCCGATTTCCACGCCCGCGTCGAGTCCAGCCCGCGAGCCTGTAGCTTCCTGTTCCGGGTAGCCGGGCGCTTCCATTGCCGCCATAGCAGGCAGCGCAGTTTGCGTCGTATCCACCCGTCCAAATCCTGCAACACCCCTTTGACCTCCGTTAGCCGGAAGTACGAGGTCCAGCCGCGTAGCACCGGATTCAGCGCTGCAATCGTGTCGCCGAGCTTGCGCGAGGCGTTCCCAGCCACGATTTCACGCACCCGGTCTTTGAGTCGCTTCAGACTGCTTTCCGCGACCTTCAGACGAGCCTGTTTGTGCCACGTAAAGCTGTAACCCAGAAACTTCCGGGTCCAAGGTCGGGCAACGGCGCTTTTCTCTCGATTTACCCGAAGCTTGAGCTTCTTTTCCAGGTAACCGGTGATCGCGTCCATCGCGCGGTGCCCTGCCGTTTCGCTTTTAACGTAGATGTTGCAGTCGTCGGCGTAGCGGCAGAACCGGTGTCCCCGGCGCTCCAGTTCGCGATCCAGGTCTGTCAGCAGGATATTCGACAGCAATGGTGACAGCGGTCCGCCCTGCGGCGTACCTTCCGTCCTCACGCTGACGACACCCTCTGACATCATGCCCGCTTCCAGGTAGCGCCGAATCAGCTTCAGAACCCGCTCATCCTTGACCCGCCGAGCTACCCGCGACATCAGAATGTCGTGGTTCACCCGGTCAAAGAATTTCTCCAGGTCGAGGTCAACCACCCATCGGCGGCCTTCCTTCAGATAGCTTTGCGCTCGTTGTACCGCTTGCCAGGCGTTGCGGCCCGGGCGGAACCCGTAGCTGTGCCCGGAGAATTCAGGTTCGAATTCCGGTTGCAGAACTTGCAGCAGCGCCTGCTGAATCAGGCGATCCAGTACCGTCGGTATCCCCAGTGTCCGCACCCCACCATTTGGCTTCGGTATTTCCACCTTGCGGATCGCCGCCGGGACATAGTCGCCGGCCAGCAGTGCTGCCTTGACGCTCGGCCAGCGCTGTTGCAGCCATGCCTTGAACTCAGCGACCGTGAGTCCGTCGACTCCTGGTGCCCCCTTGTTCTGCATGACCCGCTCATACGCTTGCCATAAGTTGGCTCGTTCAACCACGGCATCCATCTGCCGCGGCCCTTCCGCTTTCGTTTGCTCATCCGCCGCCGTGCCGGGCTCGGCACCCGGCGCGGTCCTCAGCGAATTCCGTTCGCCTCCTCCCCCGTTGGGCGCAGTTGCCTGCCTTGTTGCGTCGTCGCTCAGCATCGAGGTCGGATGTCCTAATCGCGTTGTTCAATGTTCAGGCCTTCAGTCGAGGTTCTCATTGGCTCACCGCCTTGCCCCCAACCTAATATGCCCTCTGCTGACTTCTGCAGGCGCATCCCGACACCTCTCGATGCCGGTAGCACAAGGCACGCATGCAGATCTCCCCGGGTATGACGCACCCACCTTCACGCTTATGCCTGTCGGATATACGTCGTAGCGTTCCGTGCAAGTACTGGGCTTCAGTGATATGGGACACCTCACCCCGCTACGCCGCCTCATATCCGCTTCCTGTTCGTCAGGCCAGCGCTTTGCCTTCGGCTTCCTTCAGATTCGCGGTCGCCCGCGACACCCTTGCCGTTCGGCTAACACTTCCCCTTGCCGGGCGTGTAGAGGACTTTCACCTCTGAGTGAGTGCGCCCTGCCGGGCGCACCCAATAAAAAAACCCCGCTAGAAAGCGGGGTTTTTTGCATTCACACGTCTGACGCCAGCGTCAGAACGGTTCTGTCCCGTAATTGCGTAAACATTGCCACGCGACGCAGAACAGGCCGACCGTCGCGACGTTGGGCAGTCTGGATTCGTAAAGATTGGCACTGGACGTGCCCGTGCCTGCTGCGCAATCGGTCGATGCGCCTGGAGCGCGAGTCACGATTCAGTGTAAAGCGTGTGCCCAACAGCCAATTCGGTGAATCCTCGCGCAATCGACCCTGCTTTCGCCTCTACGTACCTTTCCGGTTGAGGTCATCCAGCGGACGATCCAATTCCTCGATACTCATGCCTTTTCGGGAACAATGGTACGCAATGCGCTGCCAACGCTGCAGCCACTGCTGCTCCAATGTTTCATAACGTCTAATCTGCATACGCAGACTCTCGACGGTCTGATCAAGATACGTGAGCTCGTCACCACGGGAGCGCGACCGGGAACGTCGATCCGGAGCCGCGAGTGCACGCTTCGCTTGCTGGTAGGCGCGCAAGATGTCAGGGTGGCGACTGAGTGCCTGCCGTGTGAACCCGGAGAACGCTTCGATCCGCTCCCATGTGAGCTTTATGCCGAGTTCAC
Source organism: Burkholderia sp. GAS332 (assembly GCA_900142905.1). Lineage (NCBI taxonomy): Bacteria > Pseudomonadati > Pseudomonadota > Betaproteobacteria > Burkholderiales > Burkholderiaceae > Burkholderia > Burkholderia sp. GAS332. The sequence goes on from FSRV01000001.1 coordinate 4,604,844, forward strand.
CGTCCCGCCAGCGATCAAGTTCAGCGACGATCCCCGCAGCCTTGCGCTCGCTGATCTTCGAGTTAGCCCGGATCGCTTTCGGCATTGCAGCCCCCTTCGTCGATATAGCGCACAAGGTCAGCTTCATCGAAGTCCAGGGTCGCCAGTTGCGCCATCAGCTGCTCGTACCGGATACGCAGGTGCCTCATCCAGTCCGGTTCGACCAGCGCCTGTCCGTCGATCTGCATCTGGACATTCTGCAGGCTCACGTAGACGACGGCTGCCTGTCTCTTGAGTTCGTCTGATCGCGGCGCGTCGTGCCTCAGCCAGATATATTCGTCGCAATTGGCCGAGCACTGCAGATGACGCGGACATGGCGCCATCTGGAAGTCGTGGATGCACATCCCCGGCCCGACATCATGGACGGCATGGATGCGTGCTGACAGAAACGTGTGCGCGCGCTCGACTGGCAATACCGTCGCTATCTCCGTCACCGCACCGCTGATGCGACCGCTCATGATGTCCGTCACTACCTGCGTGGCTTTTTGGCCGGGCGTCATGTGCTGATAGGCCTTCGTGTCGGCCGCGTGCTTGCGCCCGAACCATTTGGTCTGGACGAGATCCGGCGCACCACCCTCATCGAGCAAGTGATTCAGGAAGTGGCGGAACCCATGCGAGCGGACGTTTATGTGGCCACCCTTACTGTCGACGATCGCGTAGCGGTCGAAGACCGAGCTGATGACACCACGCCCCGTCAGGAAGTCGCGCACGTTCTGGTCCGTGATCGGACGCGCCGCATAGGTCAGCGTCGTCCGGGTGCCGCGATGCATCTGGTTTGTATAAGCAACGCAGAGCGCTTCGTGGAGTGCGAGGCCGCGGCCGGGCGCGCCCGGTATCGTGGGCGACATCCAGTGGTCGCCCCTGACTCCTCTCAGCAACGCGCCGCGAGCGACGCGTATCTTCCCGCCAACAATCTTGTACGCAATGCTCCGCGCTTTCAGGAACTGCGCGACCGCATTGCTGCGCAATCCCAGTATCGCGGGCAACGAGGGACCAACAATTTCCACCGGCAACGGTATGGCTGTGAGCAGCTCACCCGATTCATGGAAGGCCCGGGCGACCTGCCGCCCTCCCCGTGTTGCTTCGCGCAGTTCAGTCAGCGCCTCCTCGACGACCTGCTCCGTTTCCGTCAGCAATGGTTTGCTTTCCCACTCGACGCCCACATCGTCGGCCCGTCCCTTCAAGCGCGCATAGCGCAGAATCTTGCAGCCGTCCTCGGCCAGCGAGAGTGGCTTCTCGGGCAGGGTTAGCATTTCGCCGATACGCAAGCCGGTACACACCATCACGGTTGCGATCAGGATCATGATGCGATCGGCACTGACCGAATCATGCGGCGATACGCCGCGCGGAATCCGCTGGTACAGGTAACCGATCGCCCGGACGGCGTCCTCATCTGGCAGACGGCTCGCTGGCCTGGCCTCCCGAGCCGCAGCGTCGATACGGTCGGGCGTCATCGATCGCGGACGGGATTTACGCCGGCAGCGCCAGTCGAGTCGCAGGCGACACAGACCATTACGATCCAGTGCGTCCGCAAACTCTTCCATATGGCCGACGACCTTGTATGCGGATGACTCACACTCACGTTCAAACAGCACCGCAGCAGCAGCGTCCAGGTGGTCCGCCGTCAGTTCACCGATGTCGTGATCACGATCCGCAAGCGCATCGAATACGTAGCGCGTGGCCCGGACGAACACCATGTGGCTGCCCGCCGACTGGCCCCGTTGACGATGCCGCAGACACACCAGCGACTTCACGACATCACCAAACGGCCCGCACAGCGGCGCACCGTGTATGCGAGGCCTGAAGCTATGTTGTGTGAACAGCAACCGCTGTGCAGGCCGGTCTGCCTTGTACGCGCGCGTGCGGTGCCGGTAGGTCTCTGACACGTCCCAGGTCGAACTGTCCCAGGCCACGCTCGCAAACGGAACTGCAGCCTTGGCTCTGGATACAAGCGCCGCACGGTTGACGATCCAGTTAGCCGACAGCACGCCGACCGAGCAGGTGGGCGCGGCCATCGATTTACGTCTTCTTGCGAAGTCGGCGGACATAGTCTTCAACCTCCCGGACGACCTGCGCAACGGCATAGATGACATCATCGAGCTGGATCGACAGGCGCGAACCGTACTTCGTTTGACGGTCCTCGCGGCTCGCGAGCAGTTCGTTCAGAACGGCTTGATGGTCAGCTTCCGCATAAGGCTGGAATTTCGGGCAGAGGTAGCAGGAGAACGGCGGATCGAGGGCGCAGAGCCGCTCCTGTCCGCAGGCGCCAATTTCAACCGGCGGTACAGCCGACACGTCTCCAACAAACCGGATGCTTTTCTTGGGATCGGATCCGTTCACGGCATATGACGCTGACGGCACCAGCGTCCCACGGAACAGCCTCATCAGCGGCCCGATCTTCAGCGCGGCGGCACGGTCAAGGATGGTGGTCAGCCGCGTCCCCTTCAGCGAGTAATAGACCTGGACGTGTTGTGTATCCGAATGGTCGAGCATTGCAGCCAGAACCCTTCTCGATACGCCAAGTTCGACCATCGTCGTCGCGAACGTGTAACGCAACCGGCGTGAGCTAATGCGAAGGGGACGCGCGGTGCGAGGCGATACGAGATTCATGCGCTTTGAGAACTGCTGTACCAGTCGAGTGAACGACTGGGCAGTGATGTGGTACGCGTATTCGCCCGTATCCGTCCCCTCATGCCATTCGTCGACATCGCATCGCATGAAGAGCGGCCTAGGACGGTTGCCGCAATCGACTGTCTTGTTGACATCAATCAACTCCCTCAAGAGGCCTACCAACTCATCGCTGACGGGCTCCTCGACGAACACCTGTCGCACGCCAACGCCCGGCTTCTTGATTCTCGGAATGGCCAGCACCCAGTGGGCAGGCACGTCGAACCCTTCGAGAGCGTTCCTCAAATCCGTCTCACGCAGCAGGCAGAAGTTGGCCGGATTGCGGCCATACGCAAGACTGAGCGCGACGGCCGTGCGCTGCATCACGTCGCCCCGCTCCATAGATCTGTCGTCGAGCAGCGCGCGACGGAGCAGCGTCACCTCCGTATCCCAGAGCGGGCCACACTCCTCGTCGTCCAGTTCAACGGCAAGGCGCGATGGCCGCGTTGGGATCCGGATTTCATCGAGTTCCAGCGCGAACTCCACATCGAAACCGAGGCAGTCCAGCATTTCTGACGACCAGATGTACCAGCTCCGCAGGACGTAAAACTCGTCCATCGCTTTCCGTACACGCAGGGCCTGAATTGCCTTCTCCACCGAGGCGCACAGGGCTGCACGCAGCCGCAACGGATCATCGATTACCGAGAGATGCTGCCACAGCACCTGCAGTTCGCCGGTCGACATATCGTCACAGACGGGCCGCCCACTCAGCGCTGCTGTCGTTGTCTTTATGGCACCCGCGACGGTCGCACCGGATTGCTGTGTAAGAAGCTGCACCGCCCATCGCCGCAGCGCATAGCTCACGATCACGTTGCAGTCGGCGAGGCTGGACCAGTCGACTGCAACGTGTGCGGTGACGACATTGAATTTCCATACGAGGCCATTGAGATCCATCCGCCGTCCATCGCGGTCCACGATGTAGTCTGGCAACGCAGGCAGTCCGTACCGCCGCAGGTGTGCGGCCATGGCCCGGTTCACGTCACTGTTCGTCACACGTCGCTCCCGACGATTGATCTGCCGAAGAGCGAAGCCTGGTAGCTCAGGCTGATCTCGCATGATTCCCGCCGGATCGCAGCGTCGATATACGGCCTCACCGAGTCGGCCGACCGCCAGCCGAAGAAGTACATCATGTCCTTGTCGATGCGCTCTTCATCCAGGCCGTTGCGCAGCCCTGCCGCCCGGAAGTTGGTGGCGCAGGTGCTGCGCAGGCTGTGCGGGTGCAGGTCGTAGAATTCGGGGTGAACGGCGGCAACCTGACCAAGGAGACCGTTCATACGCACGAGGCTCATCGGTTGGCCACCCCGACTCAGAAACAGGAACGGACTCCTACTGGCTCCGGGAATCGTTCGGCGCGTTCTACAGATGTACTCGTTGAGGTATCTGGCCAGCGAGGCATCGCACGGCAGATGTCTCGACTCTGTCTTGACCTGCGGCTCGTTGATCCGTGGATCAGCAGGATCGTCTGGCGAGCGCTCGACGCGGATTTCGGGAATGGTGCGGCCCAGGTGGCAGTCCGAAACCCGGAGCTTGAGCAGTTCACCCCGCCGCACGCCGAGTGTTGCCATCATCAACACGATCAGGAAGTTGCGCTGGCGATACGGCTTTTTCCAAGGATTGTCGCAAGCGTCGGGATGGCAGACCTGCAACAAGCGCTGCAGCTGTTCGGCGGACAGCGGCGCCGCATGCACGGCGGACGGCAGGCGAGCTCGCGCCGCGTTAGCGAAGCTGCGCTTGATGAGCGTCAGGCGGGCCCGTACGTCACGGATTTCCGGGCTGCCCACGGGCATCGCCGACATCGCGCATTCGAGGTGCCACACGACACATTGCGAAACGACGTTCAGCCGGAATGTCACGGTGCCAGGTGAGACAACCAGCTTGCGGACTTTCCCCGCCACCTGGAAGTTGCGCCGTAGCCATGGGTAGAGCTGGCTGACGATTTCGTCCTGCGTCAGCCCTTCGCCGGATACGAGTCGCGCCTCAAGGGGAAACGCTTCCGTCGCCGCCCATGTCCACAGATAGCCCAGAACGTATAGCGTCTTGACGAGGCTGCTGACGGACAGCCGGGGGCGCAGGCGTTTGATCAGATACGCGTTGACCCAAGGTATCGGTTGCCTCTCGGCGTCCAGCAGGACCGGCAGACGTTCGCCGCTCGGATGCAGGACCGTGACCACGTGAAATCGGGTATGCATCGGCTTCTCCCTGATGCTTCCGATTCAACGTAGGCAATGTTTACGACTTTTTCGTGGCAGCCCCCGGCGAAGGCCACCCGTCCGGGCCGTCGGCGCCCGACCTTGACGGTAATAGTTACGAACAAAGAATCGCCGGCAGCCGCGGTACCCCTCCGGCAAATGTTGCGGGTCAGGAAAAGCTCGGAATCCCAGATACAAAAAGAAAAACCCCACCAAAAGGCGGGGTTGATCTTTACAGTTTTCGGTTACGAGACCTCAGAACGGAATATCGTCATCCATCTCATCAAAGCCACCACCGGCCGGCGCGCTCGGACGGCTCGAACCACCACCGCCACCACCGCTGCCGCCGCGCGAAGCGCCACCGCCCGCGACCGCGCGGCCACCACCACCGCCGCTACGCTCCGACGGCTCACCGCGGCTGTAACCGCCTTCGTCGTCGCCGCCGCCCGTCGAGCCGCCACGACCACCCAGCATTTGCATCTGATCGGCGACGATTTCGGTCGAGTAACGGTCAGTGCCGTCCTGAGCCTGCCACTTACGGGTGCGGATGCGCCCTTCCAGATACACCGACGAACCCTTCTTCAGATATTGGTTCACGATTTCAGCAAGCTTGCCGAAGAACGCCACACGGTGCCATTCGGTTGCTTCCTTCATTTCGCCGGACGCTTTGTCCTTGTACCGGTCCGTCGTCGCAAGGCGGATGTTCGCCACTGCGTCGCCGCTCGGAAGATAACGAACTTCCGGATCGGCTCCGAGATTGCCGACGAGAATGACCTTGTTCACGGATGCCATGAGTTTCTCCTGTTGATTCCGTTGCGGGCGGCGCGGCAACGCGCGATTCGCGTCTCAAGCCAGTGGGCCCGAGACCGGAACTGCGCCTCAGCCCGCCGCCGGGTGAGTTCTGTCAATAAAACGCCTGGCCGCCCCAGGTTTTCCGCACCGAAGGAAGTCCCTTGGGGCATTGAACCCGCCGGGAGGCCTGGCGCGAAGCGCCAGAGTTGGGGGCGCAGCTACGCCTTCTTGCGCGGCGGCTGTTTCATATTTGCCGCGATTATAAGCCAGCAAAACACCAGCCCAGAGCAAGTGAAAAAGACTGCGCTCTGCCCGTCCACCTTGAGCAGCCATCCACCGACCACCCCGCCCAGCGCAAGACCGATCGACTGGGTGGTGTTGTACACGCCGGCCGCCGCGCCCTTGCGGGTGCCCGGCGCCAGTTTCGACACCAGCGAAGGCTGCGACGCCTCAAGAATATTGAAGCCGAGAAAGTAGACAAAGAGGATCGCCGCCACACTCAGAATCGTATGCGGTGCGACGCCCAACAACAACTGTCCGATCAGGATAAGACCGATCGCCGACAGCAGCACAATTTTCATTTTTCCGCGTTTTTCCGCGGCAATGATTGCCGGGACCATCATCACGAACGAGAGGCCCATCACCGGCAGATACACCTTCCAGTGCGACGCGACCGGCAGGCCGCCGGCTTCGAGAATGCGCGGCACGACGAGGAACAACGCGGTTTGCGTGGCGTGCAGGACGAGCACGCCGAAGTTCAGGCGCAGCAGCTCGACGTTATGCAGCACCTCGGCGAACGGCGCGCGCACGTGCACGGGCTTGGGCGCATCCGGCACGACCCATAGCACGAGGCCAACCGCCAGAATCGAGAAGATACCGACCAGCGTGAACAAGCCGCTCATGCCGACCCACTGGAACACGATCGGCGCACCGACGATCGCCACCGCGAACGAAATGCCGATACTGCCGCCGACCATCGCCATCGCCTTGGTGCGATGCTCTTCGGAGGTGAGGTCGGCGATAAACGCGATCACCGCGGACGACACCGCGCCCATACCCTGAATCACCCGGCCGACAATGATCCACGTCATGTCGTGCGCGCCCGCCGCGACGAAGCTGCCGAGCGCGAAGATCAGGAGGCCGGTCGCAATGACCGGTTTGCGGCCGATCTTGTCGGAGACCCAGCCGTAGAAGATGTACAGCATCGACTGTGTCACGCCGTACGCGCCGAGCGCGATCCCCACCAGCAGCACGTTGTCGCCGCCGGGAATGGTCTTCGCGTAGATCGAGAACACCGGCATGATCATGAAGAGACCGAGCATGCGCAGCGCGAAGATGGCGGCAAGCGACACGGTCGCGCGCATTTCAGGCGCGCTCATGCGTGAGGATGTAGCGGACGGATTGGACATCGGAAGCGTTCTTTGAATGAGCTGGGCGGCGCACCGCGGGCGGGCCTTCCCCGCAGGACGGCCACCACCAGGCGGCATACCACGGGACGGCTGGACGGCGGCAAGCATACGGCGCGGCATGTGAGCCAGCGGCCTTGCTGCACACTCGCCTCGCGCCTCGCGGCGCCTTGTACTCGCGGGAAATGGCCCCAGTTAGACCTCTTCCCCACGGCGCTGGACCGCTGCCTTACAGCTTGCCTTGGCACCCGATCGGGCTGTCAGGAAGCCGTAACGGCGGTCTTGAAAAGTCGTTATAGTAGCAGGTTTAGCCGCCTCCTCTTTCCGCCAGGTCACGGGCCAAGTCTTGGAATAACGCGTGGAACAAATCCGTATCCGTGGGGCTCGCACCCACAACCTGAAGAACGTCAATCTCGACCTCCCACGTCACAAGCTTGTTGTGATTACGGGCCTGTCCGGCTCGGGTAAATCGTCGCTGGCGTTCGACACGCTCTATGCGGAAGGACAGCGGCGCTACGTCGAAAGCCTCTCCGCTTACGCCCGCCAATTCCTGCAATTGATGGAGAAGCCGGACGTCGACCTGATCGAAGGCCTGTCGCCGGCGATCTCGATCGAACAGAAAGCGACCTCGCACAATCCGCGCTCCACGGTCGGCACCGTCACCGAAATTCACGATTATCTGCGGCTGCTGTTTGCACGGGTCGGCACGCCGTACTGTCCGGACCACGAAATTCCGCTGGAAGCGCAAAGCGTATCGCAGATGGTCGACGCGGCGCTCGCCTTGCCGGAAGAGACGAAGCTGATGATCCTCGCGCCTGTGGTGGCGAACCGCAAAGGCGAGCACGTCGAGCTGTTCGAGGCAATGCAGGCGCAGGGCTTCATCCGTTTCCGGGTGCGCTCGGGCGGTGGCACGGCCAACGAGGGCGTCGCAAAGATCTATAACGTCGACTCGTTGCCGAAGCTGAAAAAGAATGACAAGCACACGATCGACGTCGTCGTCGACCGCTTGAAAGTGCGCGGCGATATGAAGCAGCGTCTCGCTGAATCGTTCGAAACCGCACTGCGTCTCGCCGACGGACGCGCGATCGCGCTGGAAATGGATACGGACAAGGAGCATCTGTTCAGCTCGAAGTTCGCCTGCCCGATCTGCTCGTATTCGCTGCAGGAGCTCGAGCCGCGCCTCTTCTCGTTCAACAACCCGATGGGCGCGTGCCCGGAGTGCGACGGCCTCGGCCAGATCACCTTCTTCGATCCGAAGCGGGTCGTCGCGCATCCGTCGCTGTCGCTGGCGGCAGGCGCGGTGAAGGGCTGGGACCGGCGTAACCAGTTCTACTTCCAGATGCTGCAAAGTCTCGCGGCGTTCTACGAGTTCGACATCGATACGGCCGTCGAAGACCTGCCGGAGAAAGTCCGCAAAATTCTGCTGTTCGGTTCGGGCAAGCAGGAGATTCCGTTCTCATACATCAACGAACGTGGCCGCACGTCCGTGCGCGAGCATGTGTTCGAAGGGATCATCCCGAACCTGGAGCGGCGTTACCGCGAGACCGATTCGGTTGCGGTGCGCGAAGAACTCGCCAAGTATCAGAACAACCAACCCTGCCCTGCCTGCGCCGGCACACGGCTGCGCCGGGAAGCCCGTTTCGTGCGGATCGGCTCGAACAGCGACGCGCGTGGCATCTTCGAAATCAGCGGCTGGCCGTTGCGCGACGCGCTCGGCTATTTCCAGACGCTGCGGCTCGAAGGCTCGAAGCGCGAGATCGCCGACAAGGTGGTCAAGGAAATCGTCGCGCGCCTGATGTTCCTGAATAACGTCGGGCTCGATTACCTGTCGCTTGAGCGCAGCGCGGAAACGCTGTCGGGCGGCGAAGCGCAGCGGATTCGCCTCGCCTCGCAGATCGGCTCCGGTTTGACCGGCGTGATGTACGTGCTGGACGAGCCGTCGATCGGCCTGCATCAACGCGACAACGACCGGCTGATCGCCACGCTCAAGCATCTGCGCGACCTGGGCAACTCGGTGATCGTCGTCGAACACGACGAAGACATGATCCGTATGGCCGACTACGTCGTCGACATGGGGCCCGGCGCGGGCGAGCACGGCGGGATGGTGATCGCCGAAGGCACGCCCAAGCAGGTGGAGGCGAACGCCGCATCGATGACCGGGCAGTACATGTCCGGCGCCCGCAACATCGAATACCCGGACGAGCGCAAAGAACCGGACGAACGGCGTCTGCGCATCGTCGAGGCGTACGGCAACAATCTGCAGCACGTCTCGCTCGATCTGCCGGTCGGCCTGTTGACCTGTGTGACTGGCGTGTCCGGTTCGGGCAAGTCCACGCTGATCAATGACACGCTGTACCACGCGGTCGCGCATCACCTGTATGGCTCGTCCGCTGAGCCGGCGCCGTACGAATCGATCGAGGGCCTGGAGCACTTCGACAAGGTCATCAACGTCGACCAGTCGCCGATCGGCCGCACGCCGCGCTCGAATCCGGCCACGTACACGGGCCTGTTCACGCCGATCCGCGAACTTTTTGCGGGCGTGCCCGCGTCGAAAGAACGCGGCTACGAAGCGGGCCGCTTCTCGTTCAACGTGAAGGGTGGCCGCTGCGAATCCTGCCAGGGCGACGGCGTGCTGAAGGTGGAAATGCACTTTTTGCCGGACGTGTACGTACCCTGCGACCTCTGCCACGGCAAGCGCTACAACCGCGAAACGCTCGACGTCCAATACAAAGGCAAGAACATCAGCGAAGTCCTCGACATGACGGTGGAGAACGCCTATGAGTTCTTCAAGCCGGTGCCGGTCGTCGCGCGCAAGCTGAAAACCTTGCTGGACGTGGGTTTGGGCTATATCCGGCTAGGCCAGTCGGCCACTACCCTGTCGGGCGGCGAGGCACAGCGCGTCAAATTATCTTTGGAACTGAGCAAGCGCGACACCGGTCGCACTCTCTACATCCTCGACGAGCCGACCACCGGTCTACACTTTCACGACATCGCCTTACTGCTGGAAGTCATTCATCGTTTGCGAGACCAGGGTAATACCGTCGTGATCATCGAGCATAATCTCGATGTAATAAAGACCGCCGACTGGGTCATCGATCTCGGCCCCGAAGGCGGCGCCGGCGGCGGTCAGATCATTGCGCAAGGCACGCCGGAGCAGGTTGCCAAGTCGAAGGCAAGTTTTACCGGTAAGTATCTGGCGCCGCTGCTGAAACGCACTGCCAGTAGAAAGTAACGCTGCACAACACGGGTTGGAGACGGAATAAGCCATGGCCAAGCGGAATCAGGCGCGCGACGACGGGCAAGTGCAGGACCTACGCCCACGCCCGGTCAGGCTGACTAGCGACATGAGCCTGCCGACACTGTCGGCGGTCGAAATTGGCAGTTACGTGCTGATGCTGTTCGGAATGTGGGCAGTCATCGAACTGAGGTTGCTTGGCGCCCTGCTGGCCGGGCTGCTGGTGTTTCAACTTGTGCATACCATCGCGCCGCGCATCGAACGGCACATGTCGAGCCAGCGCGCGCGCTGGCTCTCGGTGGTGATCCTCTCGGTGGTGATAGTCGGCGCGCTGACGGGGCTGACGCTCGGCATCATCGGACATTTCGAGAACGACGTGCCGAGCGTGCAGAAGCTGCTCGACCAGGCGATGCAATTGATCGATCAGGCACGCGGCCGAATTCCGCAATTCGTCGCCAACTATCTCCCGGTCGATACTGAGCAGATGAAGAGCCGGGCGGCCGAGTTGATGCAGAGAAACGCGAACATGCTGCAGCAAAGCGGCAAGACCGCGGCACGCGGCTTCACCCACATCCTGATCGGCATGATCATCGGCGCGATCATCGCGGTCGGGGCGCAGAAGCATATGCAACGGCTGCCCTTGTCCACGGCGTTCGTCACGCGCGTGACCCGTTTCGCCGACGCGTTCCGCCGCATCGTCTTCGCTCAGGTCAAGATTTCCGCGATCAATGCGGTCTTTACCGGCATCTTCCTGCTGGTGATCCTGCCGATCTTTCACGATACGCTGCCGCTCTCCAAGACGCTGGTGCTGGTGACGTTTATCGTCGGCTTGTTGCCGGTGATCGGCAATCTGATCTCAAACACGGTCATCGTCGCGGTGGCCCTCTCGGTGAGCTTTCCGGCGGCGGTCATGTCGTTGGTATTCCTGATCCTGATTCACAAGCTGGAGTACTTCCTGAACGCGCGCATCGTCGGTGGTCAAATCGAGGCGCGCGCCTGGGAATTGCTAATCGCGATGCTCGTGATGGAAGCCGCGTTCGGCATCCCGGGTGTGGTCGCGGCGCCGATCTTCTATGCGTATATCAAGCGGGAATTGATTTATCTGCGGCTGGTGTGAGCGGGCAACGCGCGGGCCGATGTGCGGATCTGGGCAACGCGAGATTCAAAGTCGCCGTGCCAGGCAACATAGCGGCAACCGGCTTGCAGCAGCGAGCGTAAAAAACGGCACTTGGGTGCCGTTTTTTTTTCATGCTTAGAAGTCGATGCGCGCGTTTAACGACAGCGTGCGCGGATCGCCCGGCGTCACGTAGTCCGCATACTGATACTCCCAATAACGGCGATTGAGCAGGTTGTCGATCGCCGCGCGGAACGTCACATCGTAGCCGCCAATGCGCGTGGCATAACTCGCACCGAGGTTGACCAGCATATAGCCCGGCGCGTTGAGATTGGCGCTTGGGCGCACATTGGTATTGCCGGTGAACTTCGCGTCGGCGCCGAGGCGCAGCCCTGGCACATACGGCACCGAGTACGTCGCATGGCCCGCCACGACGAACTGCGGCGCGCCGGCCACGCGATTGCCGTTATTTGCCGCGCCTTTTTCGTACTTCGTGTTGATCCACATGAGGTCGCCGCCGACATTCCAGCTCGAACCCAGACGTACGTCGCCACCGAACTCCACGCCCTGAAAGATCGATTGGCCGTCCTGCGTGAAGACGTTCGCACTATTTGCGTATTCCGAGCCGCGTTCGATCCGGAACAGCGCGGCCGTTGCGCTCCAGCGCGCGTGCTCGCTCTTGACCCCGACTTCATACTGCTTGCTGCGCAACGGCTTGAGCTGTACCCCCCGGTTCGCGTACGTGTCGCCCACTATGGTGCCCGCTTCCAGCGATTCGACGTAACTGGTGTACAGCGTGGTGGTCGGCGCAAGCTTGAACATCAGCGCGACGGTGGGCGTCACAACCCCGTTCTGGCTGTATGTCGACGTGGTCGCGCCGGTAGTCGAGTAGCCGTGCTGTTCGTAGTTCGTGTAACGCACGCCGCCGAGTACCGACCAGCGCTGCGTCAGCTGGATCGTATCGCTCGCGAACAGGGCCTTTTGCGTGATGTCGCTGTTGCGGTACGTGTAGTAATTCGGTGCGCTGTCGAAGGTATTGGTGTTCGGCTGATAGAGGTTGCCGGTGCCGATCTGACCGAAGAAACTGTTCGCGCCGTAGTCGTTGGTTTGACGCTGATACGCCGCGCCGAACACGAGCTGATGCTGGAACGGCCCGGTCTTGACGTTGCCTTCCGCCGACACCTGCCACAAGCTCAGCTGATGCCCTTCCTTGCCGGCGAAACGGGTATCCGTGTAATCGCCGGCGCCGTTTAGCAGGTAATACGTGCTCTCGTTGCGATCGCGCGAGCTTTTGCTGTAGCTGTAGGTCGCGTTGAGCGTCCAGTCCGGGCCCAGGTTGTATTGCACGCCTGCGGTGTAGAGCTGAACGTTCGTGTTCAGGTGCTGGTCGGGACCGGAAAGGTCGCCGGTGCCGCCGCTTAACGTGCGCGGCAGATTTGTGCCCGGATATTGCGCCGTCGAGATCGCCCCGGTGATACCGCTCGAATGACGCTCCTGATACAGCGCGCCGAAGGTCGCCTTGAGATCGCGGGTGATGCGGGCATCGAGCGCCAGCGACACTGCATCGCGCCGCACATTGCCGTCGTTGTAGGTCTTGCCTTCTTCGTGCGTCGCGTTCAGGCGGTAGCCGAACATGCCGTCCGGGCCGATACGTCCGCCGAGATCCGCGTGCTCGGTCCACACGCCGTCGGTGTAGTAGCCGATGTCGACGCTGCGTACCGGGGTGGTCGAGACCGGCGGCTTTTTCGTCACGTAGTTGACCACGCCGCCCGGTGCGCCGAAGCCGTACATGAAACCCGTCAGCCCCTTCAGCAGTTCCACTTTTTCGAGCTGCTCGTACGGCATCGTGATGCCATAGCTGTTAAAGGGCATGCCGTCGATCTTGAAGCCCGACTGCCAGTCGAGTTGCATGCCGCGCACCGTCACGTAGGTGGCCCAGGCGTTGTATGCGTTGCCGTTGTCGGATACAGAGGCATCAGTGGCGAAGACATCGCCAAGTTTGGACGGCTGGCGATCCTGCAATTCTTCGCTGGTGACCACGGTCGTGGAGAACGGCGTGTCGAGCTGCGAGCGCGCGCCGAGTGCCCCGCTGCTGACGTCTTCCTTCAGATGTTGTGCCGTGTCTTGCGCCGCCGTGACCTGGACCGTCGGCAGCGCTTTTTCGCTTGCGTCCGGCGTCGTCTGAACGACGGACGCCTGTTGCGCCCAGGCCCCGTGGCTTGCCGCAAATGCCAGACACGCCGCCATATGCAATGGCCGCACCGTCAGCCGCTTTTTCGGCTGTTTTACCCCGTCCCTTACGCTCATCGCTGATCCCGATTTTTCTCTCAACACCCTTCAAATGAGAATAATTCCCATTCATTAAGGCCGCGATGATGCCGAAACCCTTATGCTATTTGTAAGCTTTGATCTGCGACATTTTGTCGCATGCGTCGAATTAACCCACCTGAAAGCCATACTGGACAGGGATTCACGGGATGCGCGCAAGCATGGTGCCCCTGCGATAACGCGCCGCACTTACGAGAAACTTGCAGCCGATGGCACGATTCCATAAGATGAGAACAATTCCCATTTGCACTACGCCTTTACCGTGATCCCCCTTCAGCAGCCCTGCCGTTTTTCGCCAACTCGTCCATGAGGGGGCAGTTCGTCCGTCTGCACCGCTGGTTCGGTGTCGCCATTGCGCTGTTTCTGTTTGTCGCCGGCCTGACCGGCGCGATCATCGCGTGGGATCACGAACTGGATGCGGCGCTGAACCCGTCGTTCTTCAAAGCGCGCACCGACGGCCCGGCACTGTCGGGGCTCGAGTTGGCACGTCGCGTCGAAGCGGCTGATCCACGCTTGCAGGTGACGTATCTACCACTCACCGCTGAACCCGGCCACACGTTGCAGATGATGGTGCTGCCGCGTACCAACCCCGCCACGCAGCAGCCCTACCCGCTCGACTTCAATCAGATCGCCGTCGACCCCGCCTCCGGCGATGTTCAGGGCCGACGCGAATGGGGCGCCGTGTCGCTCGCGCGGCTCAATCTGATTCCGTTCATCTACAAGCTGCACTACACGCTGCAATTGCCGTTCACCGGCGGTGTCGATATCGGCACATGGCTGATGGGCATTGTCGGGATCGTGTGGCTGTTCGATAGTGTGGTCGCCCTATGGCTATCGTTTCCGAGCTTCAAGGCATGGCGCAAGTCGTTTGCGTTTCGCCTTGGGCGTGGTGGCTATGCGCTCACCTTCGATCTGCACCGCTCGGGCGGCGTGTGGATCTGGGGCTTGCTGGTGATCGTCGCACTGACGTCGGTGTCGATGAATCTCTCGAGGCCGGTCGTCCGGCCAATCGTGTCGCTGTTCTCGACGCTCACGCCTGATCCGATCAACAACCCCGAAATCCTGCGCAAGCCCGAGCCGGGCGATCCGGTCCTGAGCCGCGAGCGCATCGTGCAGCTAGCGGAGCAAGCCGGCAGAGCGCAGAACCTGAAGGTGCCGCCGGGCGGCGTCTACTACGCGGAATTCCTGCACGCCTACGGCGTCGGCTTCTACGCAACCGGCAACGATCACGGCGATCTCGGCCTCGGCAATCCGTGGATGTATTGGGACGCGGCCACCGGCAAGCCGCTCGGCGCGCAGATTCCCGGCAGGGGCACAGCGGGCGATATCTTCATGCAGGTGCAATTTCCACTGCACTCGGGACGCATCCTCGGTCTCTGCGGGCGGATTCTGATTAGCGCGATGGGGATTGCGGTCGCCGTGCTGAGCGCAACGGGATTGTTGATCTGGCTGAAGAAACTGAATGCGCGCCGCCGTTCGGCACAGAACGCACAGAACGCACGGCACGCACAGGACACGCAGAATGCGGGCAGGACCGCGGTGCGGTCCTGATCTGCTTTTAACGAAACACCACCGTCTTGCTGCCGTTCAACACGACGCGATGCTCGACATGCCACTTCACCGCACGCGCGAGTGTCACGCATTCGACGTCACGGCCAATGGCAGTCAGTTGCTCCGGCGTCATGCTGTGATCGACTCGCTCCACGCCCTGCTCGATGATCGGACCTTCGTCGAGATCGGTCGTCACGTAGTGGGCGGTTGCGCCGATCAGCTTCACGCCGCGGTCGAACGCCTGGTAATAAGGCTTCGCGCCCTTGAAGCTCGGCAGGAACGAGTGATGGATATTGATCGCGCGGCCGGCGAGGGATTCGCACAGCTGCGGCGACAGAATCTGCATATAGCGCGCGAGCACCACCAGATCGGCTTGATGCTCGTCGATCACTTCGAGCACGCGCGCTTCCTGCGCGGCCTTCGCGTCGGGCGTGCCGCCCATCAGCGGGAAGTGATGGAACGGAATGTCGTAGCTGGCGGCGAGCTGGTAGAACTCCTTGTGATTCGAGATGATCGCCGGAATCTCGATACCCAATTGACCAGTGCGATAGCGGAACAGCAGGTCGTTCAGGCAATGGCCGATCTTCGACACCATGATCACGACGCGCGGCTTCACCGACGCATCGTGCATTTCCCAGCGCATGCCGAACTGCTCAGCCAGCGTCGCGAACGACTGACGCAACACGTCCAGACCCGGATCGCCACCCACCTGCTGAAAATGCACGCGCATGAAGAACTCGCCGGTGCGGCTGTCGCCGAACTGAGCGGAGTCGAGAATATTGCTGCCACGCTCGAACAAAAAGCCCGAAACCGCGTGGACGATGCCGGGCCGGTCGGCGCACGACAGTTTGAGGATAAAGCTGTGATCGGTCGACATGACCTGAGTGACTCCCTTCTTCAGTGCGTGATGTGTTCGGTGTGTCCTGCTCGATGCAGCGTGTTACCGCATGACCCGGCTAGTTCGTCGAAGCGGCGCCTGACTCGCGCTTACGCAAGCGCCGGCGGTTCGAACAGCGTCTCGATGCCCGGACACGCGTCTGCGTCGATCCAGCGGCGGCGCAGCAGACAGTCCAGCGTGGCGAGACTCGCGTCCACCGTCATCCCGCCTTCTTCGATCCAGCGCGCCACTTCGTCGATGCGCGCGAGCCGGTGTTCGCCCACTTCGCCATCCTGATTGCGCGGCGCGAAATCGCCCGGCAGCGCGAGGTCGTAGATAAAAATCTGTTCGGCCTGCGTGCCTTCCGGCAACGATTGCAGCACATGCGCGGTGCGGCCGGCCGTGGCGCGCGCGGCGATCTCCTCGGGAATGCCGGCTTCTTCCCAGCACTCCTTGATGATCGTCGCCTCGATGCCGAAGCCCCAGCCGATCCCGCCTGCCACGACATTGTCGAGCATGCCCGGGTCGGTCGCCTTGGTGTCGCTGCGGCGCGCGATCCACAATTGCGGGGCGCCATCCGCGTATTCTACGACGCCGTTCAGATGCACCGCGTAGGTCATCGTGCCGAAGAAGCGCGACGCCGCGCGTTCGATGTACGCGAGCGGCGGCGCGTCGAACGCATTGCGGATCGCGTAAGTCTCGTTGCGCCAGCCGGGAATACGGCCCTCGGCGGCCAGTGCGCCGATCACGGAACCGAGCGCCGCGCTGCGCAGATCGACGGTGTTGAACAGGGACGTGAGCGTCACGCGCCCGCGTTCAGTACTGTCGATTTCAAACACATCGGGCCAGCGCGCGAGCAACGGCACATCGGTCGAACGAATCCAGCCGACCTGCTCGGCGTCGATCCAGAACGGCAGATGCGCGCCGATGTCGAAGCGCCGCGCGGCGGTGATGCAAGGCAAAGTCATTTAAAACTCCAAACTGGTCTTCTGGCGCACTCGATTGTTGGCGCTCAGTCAGTCGCTTAATCCGTTGATTAAGCAGTCCCGCTGTCAATCCCGCAAGGCGACACGAATCCCGATCGCAATGAACGTCGCGCCGGCGAGCCGGTCGAGCCACACGCCCACGCGCGGCCGGCGCTTCAGCCAGCCGCCAATCAGCCCCGCGCACACGCCGAACAGCGAAAACACCACCACAGTCTGCAACATGAACAACACGCCGAGTTCGAGCATCTGCACCGTGACGCTTTGCGTGCCGTGCGGCTGCACGAATTGCGGCAGGAACACGACGAAGAACAGCGTCACTTTCGGATTCAGCAGATTGCCGAGGACGCTCTGACGAAACACCGCCATCAACGGTTGCGGCGGGCGCTCGTGTGCGGTGGCGAGGCCCTGGCTGCGCAGCGCCTTGATGCCGATCCAGATCAGATACGCGGCACCGGCCAGCTTGATCACTTCAAACGCAACCGGCGACGAACGCAGCAGCGCGGCCACGCCAAGCGCGGCCAACGTGGTGTGGAAGGTAATACCGGCCGCAAAGCCGAGCGCGGCGACGAGGCCCGCCGCACGGCCTTGCGAGATGCCGCGTGCGAGCACTTGCAGATTATCGGGGCCGGGCGCCATCGTGATGGCGATCGAGGTGGCGAGAAACAACAGGAGGTTGGGCATCTTTCTTACCTTCTTTGTGTGCAGGAAGAAGTTCGCATCCAGCGATCAATGGCCGCCGAATTCAGTCACCGTATAAAGCGGCAGACCCGCTTTGCGCAGCAAGGCCGAGCCGCCGAGCTCAGGCAGATCGATAATCGCGGCGCCTTCGACCACCACGGCGCCAAGCCGCTCCAGCAGAATCTTGCCGGCCATCATCGTGCCGCCGGTGGCGATCAGATCGTCGATGATCACGACGCGATCGCCCGGCTTGCAGGCGTCCTCGTGAATCTCGACGGTCGCGGTGCCGTATTCGAGCTCGTAGGATTGCGCGACTCGCTTGTACGGCAGCTTGCCCTGCTTGCGGATCGGAATGAAGCCGAGGTTCAGCTCGTAAGCCAGGATCGGCCCGATGATGAAACCACGCGCATCCAGCCCAGCGACGTAGTCGAGCTTCGCGTCGATATAACGCTGGACGAACAGATCGATCAGCACGCGCAGCGACTTCGGCTCCTGCAGCAGCGGCGTGATGTCGCGAAACTGCACGCCCGGCAGCGGCCAGTCGGGCACCGTGCGGATGTGGCTTTTGATGTAGTCGGCCGCATCGAGCGGCGCGCTCGCGAGCGTGTTGGACATGATGTCTCCGGATGGACCTCGACAGGTCCGATGAATGGCTAAATCAGGTGCGGCCGGCTAGCGGCTGCCAGCCAAGTGCAGCGGGCTCAGACGCGGCCGCCAACGCCGGCCCGCCGAGATCATGCCACGCCGACCTTGCACACTAGACTGCAGTGGCGCCCGCCCGGCGATGCTTCGAGAGCCGCTCTTCGGCCTCGGCCAACTGTTCGGGCAGGCCCCGCAACACCACGATGTCGCTCGCGCGCAGCTTGGTGGACGGGTCCGGCTCGACGCCGCGAATGCCATGCCGGCGAATCGCCGTCACTTCGACACCCAGATCGAACAGGCCCAGTTCCGCCAGCGTTCGGCCCACCGCGTCCGAGTTTTCGTCGACCGGCACCGATTGTAGCCGCACCTGTTCGTGGCCGTCGTCGTCTTCCACGTCGTCCGCGCCGTGGAAATAGCCGCGCAACAGCGCGTAGCGCTCGTCGCGCATTTCCTCGACCCGCCGCACCACGCGCCGCATCGGCACGCCCATCAGCACCAGCGTATGCGACGCCAGCATCAGGCTGCCTTCGACGATTTCCGGAATCACCTCGGTCGCGCCGGCGGCCAGCAGCTTTTCCAGATCGGCGTCGTCGACGGTGCGAACGATCACCGGCAGCGTGGGTTCCAGTTCGTGAATATTGTGGAGCACACGCAATGCCGACGGCGTGTTCGCGTAGGTAATCGCGATGGTTGCCGCGCGATGGATACCGGCGGCAAGCAGCGATTCGCGCCGCCCCGCATCGCCGAATACCACCGATTCGCCGGCGGCAGCCGCGGCCTGCACGCGATCGGGGTCCAGATCCAGCGCGACGTACGACAGACCTTCATGCTCCAGCATGCGCGCCAGATTCTGCCCGGCCCGGCCGTAGCCGCAAATGATCACGTGGCCGCTTTGCTTCAGGCTCTGCGTCGCGATCCGCGTCATCTGCAAGGACTGCATCATCCATTCCGTCGACGACAGGCGCAGCACGATACGGTCCGCGTTCTGGATCAGGAACGGCGCGGCCAGCATCGACAGCAGCATCGCCGCGAGAATCGCCTGCAACAAGGTGGCGTCGACCAGATGCTTGTCGAGAATCAGATTCAGCAGCACGAAGCCGAACTCGCCGGCTTGCGCGAGGCCGATACCGGTGCGCATCGCGACTCCTGGCGACGCACCGAACAGGCGCGAGAGCCCGGTCACCATCACCGCCTTCAGCAGGATCGGCCCGACCAGGAAGCCGAGCACGATGAACGGGTGGTCCCAGATCACGCGCGGATTCAGCAGCATGCCGGTCGTGACGAAGAAGAGACCCAGCAGCACGTCGCGAAACGGCTTGATGTCCTCTTCCACCTGATGCCGGTAAGGTGTTTCGGCGATCAGCATGCCGGCAATAAACGCCCCGAGCGCAAGCGACAGGCCGAACTTGTCCGTGATGAACGCCGCGCCGAGCGTCACCAGCAACAGATTGAGGATGAACAGTTCCTGCGAGCGGCGCCGCGCCACCACGTTGAACCAGCGCGTCATGAAGCGCTGCCCCACTATTAACAATAGGGACAACGCCACGACGATCTTGATGGCCGCGATCCCGAGCGAGCTGACGAGATCGTTCGAACTGCCACCCAGCGCCGCGATGACAATCAACAGCGGCACCACCGCCAGATCCTGGAACAGCAGCACGCCAAAGATATTCCGGCCGTGTTCGGTTTCGATCTCGAGCCGCTCAGCCAGCATCTTGCTGACGATCGCCGTCGACGACATCGCCAGCGCGCCGCCCAGCGCCACGCTCGCCTGCCACGTGATGTGCACCCACCGCTCCAGCACGAAACCGAGCGAGACCGCCACGGCGATGGTGCCGATCACCTGCAACAGGCCGAGACCGAATACGAGGCGGCGCATCGAACGCAGTTTGGAGAGCGAAAACTCCAAGCCGATCGAGAACATCAGGAACACGACGCCGAATTCGGCCAGATTCTGCGCGCCGGCCGAGTCTGGAATCAAACCGAACGCGTGCGGCCCGACCACGATGCCGACCGTCAGATAGCCGAGCATCGGTGGAAGATTCAGAAAGCGAAAGAGCACCACGCCCGCCACTGATGCCAGCAGCAGGAATAGCGTCATTTCGAGCGGGGAAATCATCGGCAAAAACGCATCGGTAAAGCGTCCTCGTTCGTCAGCGGAACTGCGCACGCAAAAGGCCGTACGACAAGGTTAAGGGGCCGTTAAAAACAGCAATAAAGGCAGCGGCTTGGCACAGCAGGCCCGGCGCGGCGAACAAGCGCCTTTGCTATACTCCGCGAATGATAGCGAAAATCAATGGCGACAGGGCACTCGCGCTCGCTCGTGACGTGCTCGACATCGAAGCGGACGCCGTGCGCGCGCTTCGCGATCAACTCGACGATGGTTTCGTCGGGGCGGTCGACTTCATCCTGGGCTGCCGTGGACGCGTCGTCGTTTCCGGCATCGGCAAATCCGGCCACGTGGCCCGCAAGCTGGCGGCCACGCTGGCCAGCACCGGCACACCGGCGTTTTTCGTTCACCCGGCGGAAGCCAGTCATGGCGACCTCGGCATGGTCACGGCAGACGACGTGTTCCTCGCGCTGTCCAATTCCGGTGAAACCGAAGAACTGGTGGCGATCCTGCCGCTCATCAAGCGGATCGGCGCGAAGCTGATTGCGATGACGGGCCGCCCGTCGTCGAGTCTCGCACAACTGGCCGACGTGCATCTGAATTCCGCCGTGTCGAAAGAAGCTTGTCCGATGAATCTTGCGCCGACCGCCAGCACCACCGCCGCGCTCGCGCTCGGCGATGCGCTCGCGGTCGCGGTGCTGGACGCGCGCGGCTTCGGGCGGGACGATTTCGCCCGCTCACATCCGGGCGGCGCGCTCGGCCGGCGTCTGCTCACTTACGTACGCGACGTCATGCGCACCGGCGACCAGGTGCCGAAGGTGACGGCTGAAGCGACCGTACGCGATGCGTTGTTCCAGTTGACCGCCAAACGCATGGGTATGACGGCGATCGTCGATCACAACGATCACGTGACCGGCATCTTCACAGACGGCGACTTGCGCCGCGTGCTCGAACGTGACGGCGATTTCCGCCAACTGTCGATTGCTTCAGTGATGACCGCCGGCCCGCGCACCATCGGTCCGGATCATCTTGCTGTCGAAGCCGTGGAACTGATGGAGCGCCACCGCATCAATCAGATGCTGGTCGTCGACGAAGCGGGCAAGCTGATCGGCGCACTCAACATGCACGACCTGTTCTCGAAGAAGGTGATCTGATGGCTGTCGCCCCCCTTACCGCCACTGAACGCGCAAGCCGCGTCAAGCTGATGATTTTCGACGTCGACGGCGTGCTGACCGACGGCGGCCTGCTGTTTACGGCGGAAGGCGACACGATGAAGGCGTTCCACTCGATGGACGGGCACGGCATGAAGTTGCTGCGCGAGGCCGGCATCGAAACGGCGATCATCACCGGGCGCAAGTCGGGCATCGTCGCGGCGCGGGCGAAGGAAATGAATATCACCCACGTCTATCAGGGCGTGCAAGACAAACCCCTGGCGTTCGCCGACCTGCTCAAGCAAACCGGTCTGACAGCAGAAGAATGCGGCTATATGGGCGACGACTGGGTCGATCTCGGCGTGATGCTGAAGGTCGGCTTCGCGGCGGCGCCGGCCAATTCGCATCCTGAAGTGATTGCGCGCGCCCACTGGGTCAGCGAGGCGCGCGGCGGCCACGGGGCCGCGCGGGAAGTCTGCGACACCCTGCTGCGCGCGCAGCACAAATACGAGGCTCTGCTCGCGGCAGCCTGTAGCGGCGAACAGCGAGGCCTCGTCGGATGAATCGGTTTCGCTGGACCTCACTGATTCCGCTCGTCGCGATGGCGGCGCTCGCCGGCATTACATGGTGGCTGTTGCAGGCCACGCTGCCGCGGCAAAACGAAGACGTGGTGCGGCCCAAAGAGCACACGCCCGATTACTTCGCGGACAACTTTTCGGTTTCCGAACTCGATCAGTCGGGCTCGACGCAATACCGTCTGACCGCGACCAGCCTGATCCACTACGAAGACGACGAGCTGAGCGATCTGGTCAAGCCGGCCATGCGCGCGTTCCAGCCGGGCAAACCGATCGTCACCGCGACCGGCGATACCGGCACGGTCAACGGCGACGCCTCGATCGTCGATCTGTACGACAACGCGCGCATCATACGGGCCGCCGGCAACGGCGATCCGCAGATGCAAGCGGATTCGCAGCATTTTAGGGTGCTGGTCAACGACGATGTGATCGAGACCGAAAAGCCGGTTAAACTTCAGCGCGGCATGTCTGTGATGACTGCCAGCGGCATGAACTACAACAACGTCACCCGGGTAATGCAGCTGTTCGGCAATGTGAAGGGCGCGATTGCCGCGTCCGAAGGCTCCGCCAGCTCGCCCAAGCAACCCGGGTAATCCATTCCAGGCGTGACTGCATGAACGAATCGTTCCCCCGTTTTGATACCGGCCGCTCGCGCACCCTGTCCGCGTGCCGCGCCGGACTCGCTGCGCTGATTGTCGCGTTGCCGCTCGCCGGCTTCGCGCCGCTTGCGCACGCCGACCGCGCCGACAAAGACAAGCCGCTGAACGTCGAAGCGGACAACATGACCTACGACGACCTCAAGCAGGTCAACATCTTCACCGGCCACGTGGTCGCCACCAAGGGCACGATCGTGATCAAGGCCGATCGCGTCGAAGTGACGCAGGACCCGCAGGGCTATCAATACGCCACCGGCACGTCGAGCGGCGGCAATCTGTCGTATTTCCGCCAGAAACGCGAAGGTCTCGATGAATACATCGAAGGCACGGCTATTCGTATCGACTACGACGGCAAGCAGGATCTGACCACCCTCACCACCAACGCCACCGTGAAGCGCCTGCAAGGCCTCTCGACGGTCATGGATCAGGTGCACGGCAGCGTCATCACGTATGACGGCCAGAACGACTTCTACACCGCGAAGGCGGGCAAGGACGTCGCCGGCCCGGGCAACCCGACTGGCCGCGTGCGCGCGATGCTGGCGCCACGCAATGGCGGCGCCGCGCCGCTGACCGGCGCGTCGGCCACGCTCGCGCCGTCCACCACGATCCAGGGAGCACCGAACCAGTGAGTTCCTCCGCGTCCCTCCCCAATCGCAAACCGGCTGGCACCAGCAGTTCACTGGTGGTCCGCAACCTGAAGAAACGTTACGGCTCGCGTACGGTCGTCAAAGACGTCTCGCTCGACGTGAAAAGCGGCGAAGTGGTCGGCCTGCTGGGCCCCAACGGCGCCGGCAAGACCACCTCGTTCTATATGATCGTCGGCCTCGTGCCGCTCGATGCAGGTGAGATCGATCTGGACGGCAAGTCGATCAGCTTGCTGCCGATTCACAAGCGCGCGTCACTGGGCTTGTCGTATCTGCCGCAGGAAGCTTCCGTGTTCCGCAAGCTCAGCGTCGAGGAAAACATTCGCGCGGTGCTGGAATTGCAGCACGAAGACAACGGCAAGCGGCTCAGCAAAGACACCATCACGAGTCGCACCGAAGCCTTGCTCGACGAACTGCAGATCGCTCACCTGCGCGAGAATCCGGCGCTGTCGCTGTCGGGCGGCGAGCGTCGGCGGGTTGAAATCGCACGTGCGCTGGCCACCAATCCGAGCTTCATTCTGCTCGACGAACCGTTCGCCGGCGTCGATCCGATCGCGGTGCTGGAAATCCAGAAGATCGTTAAATTTCTGAAGCAGCGCAATATTGGCGTGCTGATCACCGACCACAACGTGCGCGAAACGCTCGGCATCTGTGACCACGCCTACATCATCAGCGACGGCAGCGTGCTGGCCGCCGGTGCGCCGAGCGACATCATCGAGAACGAAAGCGTGCGGCGCGTCTATCTGGGCGAACACTTCCGCATGTAAGTGCACAAGGGATTACCGGCGGTGCGAGCGCGCATTCGCCGGACCCTTTGCGGCATCCGCACATCAGCATTTTTGACCTGGGCCGTCCCGCGCCCAGCGCCGCCGAAAAAGGGCGCACGCGTAATTGCGAATGTCGCAATGTATCGCGGTCGTGGCAAACTCTCTACAATGAATCTCAACTTGCCATGAAAGCCAGCCTCCAACTCCGCCTATCGCAGCATCTTGCGCTGACCCCGCAACTGCAGCAGTCCATCCGGCTGCTTCAGCTGTCCACGCTCGAACTGCAGCAGGAAGTCGCCATGGCGATCTCGCAGAATCCGCTCCTCGAAAACGAGGACGACTGGATCGCGAGTCCCCTGCGCGTGGCGGCCGACGGCTCGCTGATCGCCCAGTCGCCCAATTCCTCCCCGCCGCCCGACCAGATGGGCGGCAATACCTCGTCTTCATCCACCAGCAGCAGCGAGCGCGCCGAGAACGGCGAGCCGCAGGGTGTCGACGAATACAACGGCCTCGCGAGCGACGGCAACGGCGACGCGTCGCAATGGGATCTCGGCGACTACGGCCGCTCCGGCAATGCCTCGGACGACGACGATCTGCCGCCGCTGCAAATCCACGAATCGAGCACCTCGCTGCGCGATCACCTGATGGCGCAGCTTCGCGTCACCCAGGCGAGCCAGCGCGACCGCGCGTTGATCACCTTCCTGATCGAATCGCTCGACGACGATGGTTACCTCGCGGCCACGCTCGACGAAGTGCTGACCGACTTGCCTGACGAGCTCGAAGTCGATCTCGACGAAATGAATGCGGCGCTTGCGCTGCTGCATAGCTTCGATCCTGCGGGGGTCGGGGCACGCTCGGCGTCCGAATGTCTCAAGCTGCAATTGCTGCGGCTCGAACAGTCGGCTACGCGCACGCTTGCGCTCGACATCGTCGCCCATTATCTGGAACTGCTCGCGGCACGCGATTTCACGCGCCTGCGCAAGCATCTGAAGGCGAACGACGACGAATTGCGCGATGCGCACGTGCTGATCCGCTCGCTCGAGCCGTTTCCCGGCGCCGCTTACGGCAAGGCGGAAGCGGACTATGTCGTGCCGGACATCATGGTGCGCAAAACGGCACAGGGCTGGCAGGCGGAACTGAATCCGGAAGTGGTGCCGAAGCTGCGCATCAACCACCTTTACGCGAATATTCTGCGCAATAACCGGGGCGATCCGGGCAGCGGATCGTTGCGCCAGCAACTGCAGGAAGCACGCTGGCTGATCAAAAATATCCAGCAGCGTTTCGAGACGATCCTCCGGGTTGCGCAGGCTATTGTCGAGCGTCAAAAGAGCTTTTTTGTGCATGGCGAAATTGCCATGCGCCCCTTGGTTTTGCGAGAAATTGCTGATACGCTGGGCCTACACGAGTCAACTGTCTCGCGTGTGACAACCGGTAAATACATGCTGACCCCATTCGGGACGCTTGAATTTAAGTACTTCTTCGGATCACACGTTTCGACTGACACGGGCGGCGCGGCCTCTTCCACGGCGATTCGCGCGCTCATCAAGCAACTGATAGGAGCGGAAAACCCGAAATCTCCTCTTTCAGACAGCCGCATAGCCGAACTGCTGGCGGAACAGGGCTTCGTGGTCGCACGGCGTACCGTTGCGAAGTATCGCGAAGCACTCAAGATTCCGGCAGTCAACCTGCGCAAGTCTCTGTAGCCCGCCGCCTCCCGCGTCGGGCATTTACCGGCCGCTCCGCAGTTGGCGGACAGGCCGGCCGATGCGACCTGCCAGAAGTCAGTCACCGGGGGGCGACTCAGGCAAGCCGACAGATCGACCGGACCTTCGTCATCGTGCGGACCAAGCGGCCATTAGCTTGGAGAAGCACTATGAATCTGCAGATCAGTGGACACCACCTCGAAGTAACGCCTGCGTTGCGCGAATACGTGATCACCAAACTGGATAGGGTGCTAAGACATTTTGATCAGGTAATTGACGGCAGTGTGGTCCTCTCGGTCGACAACCATAAGGAAAAGGAAAAGCGTCAAAAGGTTGAAATCAACCTGCATCTCAAGGGCAAAGATATCTTTGTCGAGAGCTGTGACAGCGATCTTTACGCTGCGATCGATCTGATGATCGACAAGCTCGACCGGCAAGTGATACGCCACAAGGATCGCCTGCAAGGCCATCAGCACGATGCGATCAAGTACCAGCCGGCACCGCTTCTGGACGTGCCGCCGCAATAAGGAACATTAGAAGGTTTCTTTACTATCCTTCGTTTTTCCCTCAGTTGCCTGCATTTGCCTATAGGGATATAGGCAGCCAAACCGCCCGGAACCGGGCGGTTTTTCGTTTCAGGCCGCCTTTTTCGCGCCGCCGCACAGATCGGATCAATCCTGCAAAGAAACCCACGGTGCATAGATGGCGCGCCGCACCATCCGCTGCTACCCTGATCTATAATGTTCCGGTTACCATCGGGGTCAAGTTAGCTCAAACGGAAATCGGTCGGCCGGAGTCCTGCGCTTTCGGACTCCAACGCACGTCGCCGTGAGCCTCAAACGAATGGAACACCACTCAAACGCCCCAGCGAGGAGAACCCAGGCCACGTTTTCGCCTGTCAACATGAATCGTTTAGCCAAATTTCTTCCCCTCGAGAACGTCGTCGTCGGACTATCGGTCACCAGCAAGAAGCGCGTATTCGAGCAAGCGGGTCTGATCTTCGAGAACCAGAACGGCATCGCCCGTAGCACGGTCACTGACAATCTGTTTGCGCGTGAGCGCCTCGGATCGACGGGGCTCGGCGAAGGCGTCGCGATTCCGCATGGCCGGATCAAAGGCTTGAAGCAACCGCTCGCCGCGTTCGTCCGCCTCGCCGAACCTATCCCCTTCGAATCGCCCGACGGCCAGCCGGTCTCGCTGCTGATCTTCCTGCTCGTGCCCGAGCAGGCCACCCAGCAGCACCTCGAAATCCTTTCGGAAATCGCCCAGTTGCTGTCCGATCGCGAGGCCCGCGAGCGCCTGCATACGGAAGAAGACCGCGAATCATTGCATCGCCTGCTCACTCAGTGGCAACCTTGATGCATCGGCGGTTGTCCGCGCGCCGGTTATTCACCCAGCTACCCGCCCGCATGCGGGTACAACCTGGCAAGGTCAACGGACCGCGTTAGCGCGGCCGCTCCTTTGCCCGGCAAGCGGCCCACACTGGAGTCACTGACTCATGGATACGTCCAGCATCAACGCCCAAAGCATTTTCGACGACAACGCCGCCATGCTGAAGTTGAGCTGGCTGACGGGGCATGAAGGCTGGGAGCGCGGCTTTTCTTCGGAATCGGTCGCCAATGCCACGTCGAGCGCCGACCTCGTCGGCCACTTGAACCTGATCCACCCGAACCGGATCCAGGTGCTCGGCGACGCCGAAATCGACTACTACAAGCGCCAAACCGACGAAGACCGCTCGCGCCACATGGCCGAGCTGATCGCGTTGGAGCCACCATTTCTGGTGGTGGCGGGCGGCGTCGCCGCTCCGCCGGAGCTGGTGCTGCGCTGCACGCGTTCGTCCACACCGCTCTTCACCACGCCCATGTCCGCCGCCGCGGTGATCGACAGCCTGCGCCTCTACATGTCGCGCATTCTCGCGCCGCGCGCGACGCTGCACGGCGTGTTTCTCGACATTCTCGGCATGGGTGTGCTGCTCACCGGCGATTCCGGCCTCGGCAAGAGCGAACTCGGGCTGGAACTGATCAGCCGCGGCCACGGCCTGGTTGCCGACGACGCGGTGGATTTTGTGCGCCTCGGGCCGGATTTTGTCGAAGGGCGCTGCCCGCCGCTGCTGCAAAACCTGCTCGAAGTGCGCGGTCTCGGCCTGCTCGACATCAAGACGATCTTCGGTGAAACCGCGGTACGCCGCAAAATGAAGCTGAAACTGATCGTGCAACTGGTGCGCCGTCCCGACGGTGAGTTCCAGAGGCTGCCGCTGGAAAGCCAAACCGTCGACGTGCTCGGCTTGCCGATCAGCAAAGTCACGATTCAGGTGGCGGCCGGCCGAAACCTCGCGGTTCTGGTCGAGGCGGCCGTGCGCAACACGATTCTGCAACTGCGCGGCATCGATACGCTGCGCGACTTCATGGATCGCCAGCGTCTGGCGATGCAGGACCCGGACAGCCAGTTTCCCGGCAAATTGATCTGAGTCCGCGACACCCCTCGCGGCCGCCGTGCCACGCCCGCGGCCAAAGGCAGGCTGCGGTGGCACGCACGCGGGGACCAGATGCTATGATGAACTGTACGGATTTCACGACTCCATGCGCATAATCCTGATCACCGGTATCTCCGGCTCCGGCAAATCAGTTGCCCTGAACGCGCTTGAAGACGCAGGCTATTACTGCGTCGACAATCTGCCGCCGCGTTTTTTGCCGCAACTGGCCAACTTTCTCGCCGACGGCGGCCAAGAACGCCTCGCGGTCGCCATCGACGCGCGCTCGAGCGCTTCGCTCGATGAAATGCCCGCGATGATCCGCGACCTGTCGCGCGCCCACGACGTGCGCGTACTGTTCCTGAGCGCAAGCACGCAGTCGCTGATTCAACGCTTCTCCGAAACGCGCCGCCGCCATCCGCTGTCCGGCTCCACCGCGCACGACGCCGATGTCGGCCTGTTGACGTCGCTCGCCGAAGCAATCGAACGCGAACGCGAACTCGTGGCGGGCCTCGCCGAATTCGGCCATCAGATCGACACCAGCAATCTGCGCGCGAACGTGCTGCGTGCGTGGGTCAAACGCTTCATCGAGCAGGAAGATTCGGGGCTCGTGCTGATGTTCGAGTCCTTCGGCTTTAAACGCGGCGTGCCGCTCGACGCCGATTATGTTTTCGACGTACGCACGTTGCCGAACCCGTACTACGATCATGAATTGCGGGCGCTCACAGGCCTCGACAAACCGGTGATCGATTTTCTCGACGCGCTGCCCGTCGTGCATGAAATGATCGACGACATCGAAAAGTTTCTCGCCAAATGGCTGCCGCATTTCCGTGACGACAACCGCAGTTATCTGACGGTCGCGATCGGTTGCACGGGCGGCCAGCACCGCTCGGTGTTCATTGCGGAGACGCTTGCCGCGCGTCTCGCAACTTCGGCGAATGTCATTGTGCGGCACCGCGATGCGCCGGTGAATGCCGACGAATCATCGAAGTTAGTGGCTTAACCGGCCGCATCGCGCGGCCTCAACTCGAAGCGTTGCGCCATGTCTTCTTCTACTGTGCTTGCCGATGTGCCGCTGTTTCCGCTGCATACGGTGCTGTTCCCCGACGGACTGCTGCCACTGAAAATCTTCGAAGCGCGCTACCTCGATATGGCGCGCGACTGTCTGCGTGAAAAAACGCCGTTCGGCGTGTGTCTGCTGAAAAGCGGCGCGGAAGTGGCGCGCGAACAAGAGCCTTCGGTGCCCGAAGCAATTGGCTGTCTCGCCGAAATCGAAGAGTGCGATGTCGAAGCCTTCGGCATGCTCTTGATTCGGGCGCGTGGCACGCGGCGGTTTCGCCTGCTGTCGCATCGCGTGGAGAGTAGCGGCTTGCTGGTCGGCATGGCGGAACCGCTCGGGGAAGACATACCGCTCGAGGGTAATGAGCAACTGGCCAAATTCGGCGCATGCGCGGAAGTGCTAGAGCGGATCATCGCAACGATCCGCGAACGCGACCCGGACAGCTTGCCGTTCGCGGAACCGTTCAGACTGGAAGATCCGTCATGGGTGTCGAACCGGCTCGCGGAAGTGTTGCCGATCGCCCTTCGTGCAAGGCAAAAACTGATGGAATTGCAGGACGCCGGCGCGCGAATCGACGTGGTTCATCATTATATGCAGCAGCATCAACTGCTTTGATTTGAGGTGCTTTTTTGCTCCACGTTGGCTAGAGCAGCGAGCCGTGCAAACTATCCAGTAGCTTGCGCACCGGCGCGGGCACACCGAACGCGTCGAGATCGCTTAACGCGACCCATGCGGTGTCCGCGTCGCCTGCGGCAGCACATGCGCCTACACCGCGATCCAGTTCAGCGAGCCGCGGCTCGATATCCAGCTTGAAATGCGTGAAGACGTGCGTAAGCGGCGCGAGCGGCGAGACCGCTCCGTCGCCACCGAAGGCGCGCGCACGCTCGGCGAGCGCGGCTTCGTCGGGCGCTTCGGGCAGGCTCCACAAGCCGCCCCAGATGCCTGAAGGCGGACGCTTTTCCAGCATCACGGCGTTGCCGTCGCGCAGCACCAGCATCCATGTGCGGCGCGTCGGCACCGCTTTCTTCGGTCGCGCCGTGGGCAGTGCACGTTGACGTCCGGTCACGTTGGCCACGCAGTCGGCCGCGAATGGGCAGCGCAGGCAGTCCGGCTTGCCGCGCACACACAACGTCGCGCCGAGGTCCATCAGGCCTTGCGTGTACGCACTGACGTCGTCGTCCGTTGCGTTGGACGGCAGCAACGATTCCGCCAGCGTCCACATTGCGTTCTCGACTTTCTTTTCACCCGGAAAACCTTCGACGCCGAAAACCCGCGCCAGCACGCGCTTCACGTTGCCGTCGAGAATCGTCGCGCGCGCGCCGAACGCGAAAGAGGCGATCGCCGCCGCCGTCGAGCGGCCGATGCCCGGCAATTCCGCCAGCGCGTCAGCCGACGCAGGGAACGCGCCGCCATGCTGCTCGACCACCACCTGCGCGCAACGGTGCAGATTGCGTGCGCGCGAGTAATAGCCTAGGCCGGCCCACAACGCCATCACGTCGTCTGCCGGCGCGGCGGCGAGCGAGGCAACATCCGGACAACGCGCAAGAAACTTTGCGTAGTACGGAATCACCGTCGAGACCTGGGTCTGCTGCAGCATGATTTCCGACAGCCAGATGCGATACGGATCGCGCGTGTTCTGCCATGGCAGGTCATGACGGCCATGCTGGCGCTGCCACGCAATCAACCGCGCGGAAAAATCAGACATGACGGGAAAAGCAGGCGCAGCGGACGGGGCGGACGGGCTTAGACGAGAAGGCATTGAGAATTTAGCGCTGGCAGGTGGGACAGAAGTACGTAGAACGCTGCCCCTGCACGATCTGTTTGATCGGCGTTCCACACACGCGGCATGGCAGCCCCGCGCGATCATAGACGAAATAGTCGAGCTGGAAGTAACCGCTTTCGCCATCGCTGCCGACGAAATCGCGCAGCGTGCTGCCGCCCTTTTCGATCGCCGCTGCGAGCGTGATGCGCACGGCGTCCGCCAGCAAATCGTAGCGCACGAGCGAAACGCGGCCCGCCGCGGTGGTGGGCCGGATACCCGCGCGAAAGAGGCTTTCGGACGCATAGATATTACCCACGCCGACCACGATCTCCCCCGCCAGCAGCGCCTGCTTCACCGACACCTTGCGCCCGCGCGTGAGCCGGTGCATCAACGCGCCGGAGAAGGCCGGCGAAAACGGCTCGACACCGAGGCCCGCGAGCAGCGGATGCTCGAGCACGTCGCCGGCTTCACGCGGGTGCCACAGCACAGCGCCGAAGCGCCGCGGATCGCGATAGCGCAAAATGAATTCGTCGAAAATCCAGTCGATGTGATCGTGTTTTGCCGCGGCCGGTGGCTGCGGCACATGGCGCAGCACACGCAGCGTGCCGGTCATGCCCAGATGCACGATGAACCAGCCGGCGTCGATTTCGAACAGCAGATACTTGCCCCGCCGCTCGACCTTGCGCACCACGCTGCCACGCAAGGTTTTCGCAAGGTCCGCCGGAATCGGCCAACGCAGCGCGGGCGTGCGTACATCGACGCGTTCAACCTTGCGGCCGGACACATACGGTTCAATTCCCCTTCGGGTAACCTCAACTTCTGGCAACTCTGGCATGTCTAACTGGTCTGCAACTTGCGTCGTTGGTTGTGCGCGTATTGTAGCGAGCGCGTTACAATCGTCCGAAACATTGAACGGATTTCCATGAACTTGTCCTTCGTGAAGCTGTTTTCGAAGCGCCCGGCTAGCGCATCCCGCGTGCCGCACGCCGTATCCGCTCGCCGCATGCTCGGTGCCGCCGCGCTCGCCGTCTGGGCCCTGGCTGCCGTGCCCGCGCACGCGCAGGACCCATCGCCAGACTCGGATGACACATCCGTCACCCTGCCGGACCCGCTCGGCCCGGCGACGGCAGAGGACCAGAAGTCCCTGCCGAGCGTGCCGCTGACCAGCCAGATCGTATTCCAGGTGCTCGCCGCTGAAGTCGCCTTGCAACGCGACCAGCCGGCGCCCGCCTACCAGACCTACCTCGCGCTCGCGCGCGACACGCACGATCCGCGCATGGCGCAACGCGCCACGGAAATCGCGCTGGCCGCGCAAAGCCCGTCGGACGCGCTGGCCGCCGCGCAATTGTGGCAGCAGTATGCGCCCGATTCGGAACGGGCCGCGCAACTCGACGCGTCGCTGCTCGTGCTGTCAGGCAAGCCTGACGACGCCGCGCCGATCCTCGCCCGTGAACTCGCGAAAGTGCCCGCCGATAATCGCGGCAGCGCGATGCTGGCGCTGCAACTGCTGCTCTCGCGCGGTCCGAACCGGATCGGCGGCTTGCATGTGCTGCAAGACCTGCTGAAGAACGACCTGAACCGGCCGGAGGCGCAACTGGCCATCGCGCGCCAGCAGCTCGTTTCGGACGACGCGCCGGGCGCGCGCAAGTCGCTCGAACAGGCGCTCACGCTCAAGCCGGACTATTTGCCGGCCGCGCTGACGCTGTCGCAGATGGGTCCGGAGGAGCGCGCGGAAGGCATTGCATCGCTCGAAAAGTACGTGCAGCAGAATCCGAAATCGCATGACGCACGTCTCGCGCTCGCGCAGATGTATCTCGCGAGCGACCGTCTGGACGACGCGCAGAAGCAGTTCGAGGTCATGCACAAGAACAACGCGAGCGACCTCACGCCGTTGATGGCGCTCGCGCTGATCAAGATTCAGCAGAAGAATTACAACGACGCGCAGACCTACCTCACGCAGTATGCGCAGCAAGCTGAAAAAACGCCGGGCGCCGATCCGGGCCAGGCGTATATCTATCTTGCGCAACTGTCGCTTGAACAGAAGAACGACGCGGCGGCGAGCGACTGGCTGAACAAGATTTCGCCGGCGAGCCAGCAATACGTGCCGGCGCAGATCACGCGTGCGCAATTGCTCGCCAAGCAGGGCAAGACCGAAGACGCGCGCAAGCTGCTGGCCGGCCTGCAGGCGCCCGATCCACGCGACCAGGCGCTGATTGCACGCACCGACGCGGCCATTCTGTTCGACGCGAAGCGCTACCCGGAGGCGGAAGCGCGCCTGCAAGACGCTACCGCAAACTTCCCCGACGATCCCGATCTCACCTATGACTACGCCATGGCCGCCGAAAAGAACGGCCATTACGACATCATGGAAGCGCAACTGCGCAAGCTGATCCAGACGCAGCCCGATAACCCACAGGCGTACAACGCGCTCGGCTATTCGCTGGCCGATCGCAATCAGCGCCTCGCGGAAGCGGACAAGCTGATCGAAAAGGCCTCGTCGCTGGCGCCGAACGACGCGTTCATCATGGACAGCGTCGGCTGGGTCAAATACCGGATGGGCGATACGTCGGATGCAATCAAGTTGCTGCGCAAAGCGTACGACCTCCAGCCGAACGCCGAAATAGGCGCGCACCTCGGCGAAGTATTGTGGAAAACGGGCGCGCAAGATCAGGCCCGCGCCGCCTTCCGCGACGCGCGCAAGCTCGAACCGGACAACGACACGCTGGTTAAAACACTGCAACGTCTTCAGGTAAACGATCTTTGATGCGTCTTTCCCGCTTGATCTCCTTTCCCCGGGCGCCACGTGGCGCGGCGCTCGGATTCGTAGCGGCAGCGGTTGTCGCGTTGGCCGGTTGTGCATCGGTGAAGCCGCAGGGGCCGTCCACGTCGAATGCGGCGACATCCGTCACAGCGCAGACCACGCGCGCGTATCAAGGCCGTTTCGCGATCCAGTACGACGATCAGAATGGCCAGCAGCGCAATGCCTATGGCAACTTCACCTGGCAGGAAACGGGTGACACGGTCACCGTGCAATTGCGCAATCCGCTCGGTCAGACGCTGGCGATCGTCACTTCGTCGCCAGCTTCCGCCATGCTCGAACTGCCGAACCGCCAACCGCTCACCGCCGACAACGTCTCCACGCTGATGCAGAACGCGCTCGGCTTCGCGCTGCCGGTCGAAGGGCTGCGCTACTGGCTGCAGCCTTCGCCCGCACCGACTTCGCGCGCCAAGACCGAGCAGGATCCGGAACAGCCCTCGCGTCTGAAGCAGATCACGCAGGATGGCTGGACCATCGACTACCTGGCGTATGCCGATGCCCCAGCAACCGGCGTGAAGCGCGTGAACCTGACCCGTTCGGAACCGCCGATCAACATCAAGCTCGTGCTGGATCAGTAGTCGCGCGTGTTCGCACAACTCTTGCCGCTTCTTCGGCGCCGCTACGGCGCATGTAGCCCTGACTCATGATTGAAACGACCGATTCCCTGCGCGATTGTCTCGCGCCAGCGAAACTCAACCTCTTCCTGCATATCACCGGCCGCCGGCCGGACGGCTATCACACGCTGCAAACCGTCTTCCAGTTGCTTGACTGGGGCGACACCCTGCATTTCAAGCGGCGCGACGACGGGCTCATCACGCGCAGCACCGAGATCGCCGACGTGCCGCCGGAACACGACCTCACCGTGCGCGCAGCAACGCTCCTGAAGGCGCATACGGGTTCGCCCGCCGGTGTCGATATCGAAATCCAGAAGCGCCTGCCGATGGGCGCGGGCCTCGGCGGCGGCAGTTCCGACGCGGCCACCACGCTGCTCGCGCTCAACCGTCTCTGGAAGCTCGATTTGCCGCGCCTGGAACTGCAAGAGCTGGCCTTGAAGCTCGGTGCCGACGTGCCGTTTTTTATTTTTGGGAAAAATGCGTTCGCAGAGGGTGTCGGAGAGGCTTTAGTCGTTGTACAATTGCCGCCGCGCCATTTCCTAGTAGTGACGCCGAGGGTTCAGGTTCCAACTGCAGCGATTTTTTCCGAAAAAGCGTTGACAAGAGATTCGAAACCCCTCATAATTACGGACTTTCCTGCAGAACTTAGCTGCAACACTGAATGGCCAGAAAGTTTCGGCCGGAATGACATGCAGCAGGTTGTGGTGGGAAAATACGCGGAAGTAGCGCAAGTGTTGCGATGGTTTGAAAACGTCGCGCCAGCGCGGATGTCTGGATCAGGTGCAAGTGTATTTGCAGCGTTTCGTAGTAAAGCTGAAGCAGAAGCGGCGCAAGCCAAACTGCCAGCCGAATGGAACAGCGCAGTGACTGCAGGTCTCGATCAGCATCCACTCTTTACTTTCGCGTCATAAAGTTTTGCCTCGTCGAACGTTCCCTCGTTCGGTGAAGCTCAGAGTTAGTGTAGGGGAGTCGCCAAGTTGGTTAAGGCACCGGATTTTGATTCCGGCATTCGAAGGTTCGACTCCTTCCTCCCCTGCCAAAATTTCTCGCATTTCCCTCGCCCCCAGCCTGAAGTAGGTGCACGATGAGCAGCCATGACGGCCTGATGGTTTTTACTGGCAACGCAAATCCCGCGCTTGCACAGGAAGTCGTCAATATCCTCGGTATTCCCCTCGGCAAAGCAATGGTTAGCCGTTTCTCGGACGGTGAAATCCAGGTCGAGATTCAGGAAAACGTGCGTGGCAAGGATGTCTTCGTCCTGCAGTCCACCTGCGCGCCGGCGAATGACAATCTGATGGAACTGATGATCATGGTCGATGCGCTCAAGCGCGCATCCGCTGGCCGGATCACCGCAGCCATTCCCTACTTCGGTTATGCCCGTCAAGATCGACGCCCGCGTTCGGCGCGCGTCGCCATCTCGGCGAAGATCGTGGCGAACATGCTGGAAATCGCCGGCGTCGAGCGGATCATTACGATGGATCTGCACGCCGACCAGATTCAAGGCTTCTTCGACATCCCGGTCGACAATATCTACGCTACGCCCGTGTTGCTCGGCGATCTGCGCAAGCAGAACTATGAGAACCTGCTGGTCGTTTCGCCGGACGTCGGCGGCGTGGTGCGTGCCCGTGCATTGGCCAAGCAACTGAATTGCGATCTCGCGATCATCGACAAACGCCGCCCGAAGGCGAACGTTGCCGAAGTGATGAACATCATCGGTGAAGTCGAAGGCCGCACCTGCGTGATCATGGACGACATGGTCGACACCGCAGGCACGCTTTGCAAGGCTGCTCAGGTTTTGAAGGAACGCGGTGCGAAGCAGGTATTCGCTTACGCCACCCACCCGGTGCTGTCGGGCGGTGCAGGCGAGCGTATTGCCGCTTCCGCACTCGACGAACTCGTTGTCACCGACACGATCCCGCTCGGCGAAGAAGCGCGCTCGTGCGCCAAGATCCGTTCGCTGACCAGCGCCGGCCTGCTCGCCGAAACGTTCTCGCGGATTCGCCGCGGCGATTCGGTGATGTCGCTGTTCGCTGAAAGTTAAGTATTTGCGAAGGCGTAGCGCGCATGGCAGTACCGCACGCTGAGCTTTTGCACAATTGGCATGAACGAACGAAGGTTCGTGCCATCGCTCTGGGGCCTCAGCCATAACGGCTTGGAGGCCCCGTTTTTACTGCCTGGTCGCGGGCAGTGCATTGGAGATTCAAGATGAAAGTAGTCGCTTTCGAGCGTTCTTTGCAAGGTACGGGTGCGAGCCGCCGCCTGCGTATCTCGGGTAAGACCCCGGGCATCGTATATGGCGCTGGTGCTGAAACGCAATTGGTCGAACTGGACCACAACGCACTGTGGCACGCGCTGAAGAAAGAAGTTTTCCACTCGTCGATCCTCGAATTGGAAGTGGCAGGCAAGTCGCAACAGGTTCTGCTGCGCGACGTGCAATACCACCCGTTCCGTCAGCTCGTGCTGCACGTGGACTTCCAACGTGTCGACGCGAAGAAGAAGCTGCACACCAAGGTGCCGCTGCACTTCATGAACCAGGAAACCAACCCGGCAGTCAAGCAGTCGGGCGCGGTGATCTCGCACGTCCTCAACGAAATCGAAATCGAGTGCCTGCCGTCGGCACTGCCGGAATTCCTCGAAGTCGACCTGGTGAAGATCGAAGCGGGCCACTCGCTGCACGCTAAGGACATCGTCCTGCCGGCAGGCGTGGCACTGGTTGCTCACGTTGAAGCAGAAAACCCGGTCGTCGCATTGGCAACGATCCCGGCTGGCGCAATCGCTGAAGGCGACGCCGCTGCTGCTGCAGGCGAAGGCGAAAAGCCGGCTGCTTAAGCTGCACTGAGCGAGCAATCCTCTCGATCCGTTTCTGTGAAACGGTCGATGTGACCCGCCGAGGTTCGCCCCGGCGGGTTTTTTTTCGGTTTTTTTCGGCTCGGCCGCGTTCGACGCCCGGGCCAGACGGACCTACGCAATCATGATCAAGCTGATCGTCGGGCTCGGCAATCCGGGCGCTGAATACACTGCGACGCGCCACAATGCCGGCTTCTGGCTGGTCGATCAACTGGCGCGCGAAGCAGGCGCGACACTGCGCGACGAGCGGCGCTTCCACGGTTTCTACACGAAGGCCCGGCTTCACGGTGAAGAAGTGCATCTGCTGGAACCGCAGACGTATATGAACCGCTCAGGGCAATCGGTCGTGGCGGTCGCCCAGTTCTTCAAGATTCTTCCTGACGAAATTCTGGTCGCGCACGACGAACTCGATATGCCGCCTGGCAGCGTCAAGCTGAAGCTCGGCGGCGGCAGCGGCGGCCATAACGGGCTGAAGGACATCACCGCGCATCTGTCGTCGCAACAGTACTGGCGGCTGCGGATCGGCATCGGTCATCCGCGCGACCTGATTCCCGAAAGCGCGCGTGCCGGCGCCAAGCCGGATGTCGCCAATTACGTGCTGAAGCCGCCGCGGCGGGAAGAGCAGGATGTGATCGATGCGTCGATCGAACGTACGTTGGCCGTGATGCCGCAGATCATCCAGGGCGAGCTTGAACGGGCGACGATGCAACTGCATCGCAATAATCCCTGAGCGGCGCCCTGCCCGCCCCCGTATCGCCGTATCGCCATCGACAGGAGAATCGCTTGAGCCGCTACTGGAGTGACATCGTTCACCGTCTGACGCCGTATGTGCCGGGCGAGCAGCCCGTGGTCGCGCATCCGGTGAAGCTCAACACCAACGAGAATCCTTATCCGCCGTCGCCGCGCGTACTTGAAGCGATTCAGAAGGAACTGGGCGGCGCGGGCGAATCGCTGCGACGCTATCCCGACCCGACGGCGCGCAAGTTGCGCGAAACGGTCGCCGCGTACCACGGCATTCGCGCGGAGCAGGTGTTCGCGGGCAACGGCTCGGACGAAGTGCTCGCACTCACCTTTCAGGCCTTGCTGAAGCACGATGAGCCGTTGCTGTTCCCGGATATCACGTACAGCTTCTACC
This sequence comes from Burkholderia sp. GAS332, assembly GCA_900142905.1. Classification (NCBI taxonomy): domain Bacteria; kingdom Pseudomonadati; phylum Pseudomonadota; class Betaproteobacteria; order Burkholderiales; family Burkholderiaceae; genus Burkholderia; species Burkholderia sp. GAS332. Next base: position 4,643,660 of record FSRV01000001.1, read on the forward strand.
CGACCTACGCGCGGCTCTTTGAAGTCGACTATCGGACCATCGCGCTCGACGACAGCTTCGCGATCCATGTCGACGACTACACAGCGCCTAACGGCGGCGTCTTGTTCCCAAACCCGAACGCGCCGACTGGACGCCCCCTACCGCTCGCCGACATCGAGCGGCTGATGGCGAGAAACACCGAATCGGTCGTTGTCATCGACGAAGCTTATGTCGATTTCGGCGCTGAATCGGCCATCACACTGATCGACCGCTATCCCAACCTGCTGGTCATTCAAACGGTATCGAAGTCGCGTTCGCTGGCCGGCATGCGCGTCGGCTTCGCGTTCGGCAATCCGGAATTGATCGACGCACTGAACCGCGTGAAGGACAGCTTCAACTCGTATCCGCTTGATCGTCTGGCGCAAGTCGCGGCCGTCGCTGCCTATGAGGACGATGCGTGGTTCCGCGACCATTGCGCCAAAGTGATTGCGAGCCGTGAGCGGCTGGCGGCAGGCTTGACGGCGCTGGGCTTCGAGGTGGTGCCGTCGGCGGCGAATCTGCTGTTCGCGCGCCACGAAGGCTACGACGCCGCGACACTCGTCGCAAGGCTAAGGGAAAAGGAAATCTTTGTGCGCCACTTCAAGGCGGCGCGAATCGATCAGCATCTGCGAATCTCCGTCGGCACCGACGCCGAATGCGACATTCTGCTGGGTGCGCTGCACGACATTTTCAGCGCTTACGTCGGATAACGATCGGAATAGCCACGCGCGCTCATCAAGAGGCGTGGGTGCAAAAGGAAACGGCGAGGCACACGCCTCGCCGCTTTCCATCATCATTCAACGCTCACGCGCCCTTCGCCGCCTGCAGCGCGTGGTACTTCGCCATCAAACCTTCCACCGTCTCCAGATGCTCTGGATCGCGCGGAATGCACTCGACCGGGCACACCTGAATACACTGCGGCTCGTCGAAATGGCCGACACATTCGGTGCATTTCTTCGGGTCGATCACGTAGATTTCCGGGCCCATCGAAATCGCGTCGTTTGGGCACTCGGGCTCGCACACGTCGCAATTGATGCACTCGTCGGTAATCATCAAGGCCATACATCTCTCACTTCACGCCGGCCGGAACCAGCTTTGATCCGTCAAACCGACAGTTTACGCCGGTTACGGTTGCCCCGCCGACGCGCGGTCATTCGCATCCATTGCAGCAACCTTCTCCGTCAGCCGTTTTTCGACCGACGGGAACACGAACTTGCTGACGTCACCGCCCAACTGCGCGATTTCACGCACGATGGTGCCCGAAATGAACTGGTATTGATCGGATGGCGTCATGAACATGGTTTCGACGTCCGGCAGCAAATAACGGTTCATGCCGGCCATCTGAAACTCATACTCGAAGTCCGACACCGCGCGCAGGCCACGCACGATCACCCGCGCGTTATTGCTGCGGACAAAGTCCTTCAACAGCCCTTTGAAGCTCATCACCTGAACGTTCGGGTAGTGCCCGAGTACTTCATGAGCGATGTCGAGACGCTCTTCCAGCGTGAAGAACGGCTTCTTGTTGCGGCTATCGGCAACGCCCACCACCAGCGTGTCGAAAATGCTCGACGCGCGTCGAACGAGGTCTTCGTGACCGCGCGTCAGCGGGTCGAAGGTGCCCGGGTACACGGCGACTACCATGAGACTTCTCCTCTCTTCAGACAAATGGGCACGTCAAAGCGTCCACGCGACGCATTTGGCACCGACCGCACGCGTGACGGTACCCGTCCGCTGCTTGTTTTGGAACGCGCATTATTCCTTATTTTCGCGCTGCAGCAAATGAAAGTGGACAGCGCCCGCTTTGCCTTGCCGCACGATTTCCCAGCCGGCGAGCCTCTCGTTCCCATCGAGCTCGAGCGCAGCACCGGCTTCCACGTACAGAAAACCTTCGGGGCTCAACAGCGGCAAGGCCAGCGCGAGCGCCTTGTCGAGCAGATCGTCGCCGAACGGCGGATCAAGGAAAACCACGTCGAACGATCCCGGCGCGAGACTCGCGGCGAGGCGCAAGCCGTCGGCTTCCGCGATTTCGATCGTACGCGCCGCCAGGCGTTCCTGATTTGCGCGCAGCTGGCTGGCGGCCCGGGCGTTGCGCTCCACCATCAACACCCGCGCCGCGCCGCGCGAGGCGGCCTCGAAGCCGAGCGCACCGCTGCCGGCGAACAGATCGAGGCAGCGCTGGCCGTCCAGCCGTTGGCCGAGCCAGTTGAACAGCGTTTCGCGCACGCGGTCGGGCGTGGGGCGCAGGCCGTCGAGGTCGAGCACGGGCAGCGGCGTGCGCTTCCAGTCGCCGCCAATAATACGGATGGCGTGCGCTTTGCCGCCTTTGGACGAAGCGCCGTGGGCGCGTGAAGGAGCAGAACGGGGCATGCAGTTTCGAGTACGTTATAGGGGCGCCCGCGACGCCGATGCGCGCGGACTGGAGCGCCAACGTTACCACAGGGGCGCACGGCGGCCAGCCTGGCCGTTCGGCCAATACGACGGGCGGCGGCGCGCCTGATAAAATGTGCGGCTTCCAGCGCCTTGCATCCCGCATCGCAACGCTGCCTGCCGCTCCCACGGGCTTGTCCCGGCTGCGCGCATCGGCGCGCGCTCTCACCACGCCAGATCATGTTCAGCTTTTTCAAACGATTCAAGGGTTCGAAAGAGTCCGATAACGCGCCAGAAGAATCGCAGACGGCGCCGGAAGCCTTGGCGCCTCAACCCGCCATAGAGGCACCGGCAGCGCCCGTCGCGCGGCCGGTGGCGCCGGTTAGCGTCGATACGCAGCCAGCTGCCGCGGCGTCCGCCAACAAGCTCGAACCCGAAGCAGCCACGCTCGAAACCGTCGAAATCGTCCCGCCGCCAACGCTGGACGCGAGCGCGAAGCGTTCGTGGCTCACTCGCCTGAAGACCGGTCTATCGAAAACGAGTTCGAGCCTGACCGGCATTTTCGTCGGTACGAAGATCGACGAGGATTTGTACGAAGAACTCGAAACCGCGCTGCTGATGTCGGATGCGGGCGTCGAAGCCACCGAGTTCCTGCTCGAATCGCTGCGCGAGAAAGTGCGCACCGAGCGCCTCACCGATCCGCAGCAGGTGAAAGCGGCATTGCGCACGCTGCTGATCGATCTGCTCAAACCGCTGGAAAAATCGCTGATGCTCGGCCGCGCGCAACCGCTGGTCATGATGATCGCGGGCGTCAACGGTGCGGGCAAAACCACCAGCATCGGCAAGCTCGCCAAGCATCTGCAAAGCTACGATCAGTCGGTGCTGCTGGCTGCGGGCGATACCTTCCGCGCCGCCGCACGCGAGCAACTCGCAATCTGGGGCCAGCGCAACAACGTGACGGTGGTGTCGCAGGAAAGCGGCGACCCGGCAGCCGTGATTTTCGACGCGGTTGGCGCCGCGCGTGCGCGCAAGATCGACGTCATGATGGCGGACACGGCCGGCCGTCTGCCGACCCAACTGCATCTGATGGAAGAACTGCGCAAGGTGAAGCGCGTGATCGGCAAGGCGCAAGATGACGCGCCGCATGAGGTGCTGCTGGTGATCGATGCGAACACCGGCCAGAACGCCCTCGCGCAAGTGAAAGCCTTCGACGACGCGCTCGGCCTCACCGGCCTGATCGTCACCAAACTCGACGGCACGGCGAAGGGTGGCATTCTCGCGGCAATCGCGCGGCAGCGTCCGATCCCGGTGTACTTCATCGGCGTCGGCGAAAAGGTCGAGGACTTGCAGCCTTTCAGCGCGGAAGAATTTTCGGACGCGCTGCTGGGCGGTTGAGAAGGGCAAGCTTCGTCGCAGATCAAGCAAACAGGGCGCTCTTCCGAGCGCCCTGTTTTTCATTCAAACCACCGCATTATTCCGCGTCGGGCTGAACACCAGGCGCTGCGCGAGAGAACGCGTCGAGTTGCATCGCGTGATCGTAGATACGCTGAATCGTCGGAAACTTCGCCGTGTCGACGTTGAAGCGCTGCGCGTTGAACACCTGCGGGATCAGACAGGCGTCGGCCAATGTCGGGGTGTCGCCGAAGCACAGCTTGCCGGTGCGCGAATCGCCCGCCAGATGCGCCTCGAGCGTCGCAAAACCCGCTTCGACCCAATGCTTGTACCACGCGTCTTTCGCGTCGTTGTCGACACACAGCGTGTGTTTCAGGTACTTCAGCACGCGCAGATTGTTCAGCGGATGAATCTCGCACGCCACCTGCAACGCTACCGAGCGCACATACGCGCGGTCGGCCGGCGTACCGGGCAGGAGCGGCGGCTCCGGATGCGTTTCTTCCAGATACTCGATGATCGCGAGCGACTGCGGCATCACTTCGTTGCCGTCGACGAACGTGGGCACGATGCCGTCCACGTTCACCTTGCGGTACTCGGGCTTCAACTGCTCGCCACCGTCGCGCACGAGATGCACGGGCACGTAGTCGTACGGCAGATTCTTCACGTTCAGCGCGATGCGCACGCGATAGGACGCCGAGCTCCGGAAATAGCTGTAAAGCTTCATGTTGTATGTCTCCCCCAACCGCTCTTCAAACAACGCGTACGCTGAGTTCGCCGAGCCCGTCCACGCCGCCCTTCATGAGGTCGCCCTGCACCACCGCGCCGACACCTTCCGGCGTACCGGTGAAAATCAGATCGCCCGGTTGCAGTTCGAACAGCGTCGACAGATAGGCGATCGTCTCGGCCACCGACCAGATCAGTTGCGACACGTCCGAGTTCTGTTTTTCCTCACCGTTCACCGACAACCAGATCGCGCCCTTGCCGACGTGGCCGACCGTTGTGACCGGATGAATCGGGCCGAGCGGCGCCGAATGATCGAAACCCTTCGCGGTATCCCACGGACGGCCCAGCTTCTTCGCTTCGGCCTGCAGATCCCTGCGCGTCATGTCGAGACCGAGCGCATAGCCGTACACGTGGTCGAGCGCGCTTTCGGCTGGAATGTTCTTGCCGCCTTTGCCGATCGCCGCCACCAGTTCCATCTCGAAGTGAACGTTCTTCGACTGCGCCGGATAGGGGAATTCGCCGGTCGCACCCGGCGCGACATATAGCACGGCGTCGGCCGGTTTGGCAAAGAAGAACGGCGGTTCGCGGTCGGGATCGTGCCCCATCTCGCGTGCGTGCGCCTCGTAGTTGCGGCCCACACAGTAGATGCGACGCACCGCGAACTGCTCGCTGGACCCCACGACCGGCACCGCGACTACCGGTGCGGGTGCAAATACGTAACTCATCCCGTTCTCCGTTTTCTGGATTGTGCCGCGCCCGCGCGGCGATAAAACATTGAGTGTAACGCGAGAGCCAGGCGCGGCGCAGCGGATCGGCACAAGCGCGCGCGGCCGGCGGTGCCGGCGCGCATCGTCTCGCCGGACCGCCATAGATGCGATACTCACACTGAAAAGCGTCCTTTGCATACCATAAGCCGACTGCCCCAAAGCACCAGCCCACCCCGTCCCCCTGCGCCCGATGACTGACTCCGCCGACACCGCCAATCCTTTCCCCTGCGCCCGCTATATCAAGGAAATCGGCCGCGGCCCGAACGGCGCCCGCGCGCTGACCGCAGAAGATACGCGCGCGCTCTACACCGCCATGCTCGACGGCCGCGTATCCGATCTCGAACTCGGCGCGGTGCTGCTCGCGTATCGTGTGAAGGGCGAAACCGCCGACGAACTCGCCGCCATGCTGGCCGGCGCACATGCATCGTTCGAACCGATTCATTTGCCGCACGCGGCGTTCCGGCCCGTGTCGATACCCACGTACAACGGCGCGCGCAAACAGCCCAACCTAGTGCCGCTGCTCGCGCTATTGCTGGCACGCGAGGGGGTGCCTGTGCTGGTGCATGGCGTCACCGAAGATCCGGGCCGCGTGACGAGCGCTGAAATCTTCACGCATCTGCAGATCCCGCACGCGCAATCGCACGCCGATATCGAAGACGGCCTCGCCGAGCGGCGTCTTGCGTTCGCGCCGATCGATATCCTCGCGCCCAAGCTCGCGCGCCTTCTCTCGCTGCGTCGACGAATGGGCGTGCGCAATTCCACCCATACGCTCGTGAAAATCCTGCAGCCGTTCGCACCCGCGGGGCTGCGGCTCGTGAACTACACGCATCCGCCGTATCGTGACAGTCTCACGCAACTGTTCACCACGCACCCGGACGCCGCAGAGGGTGGCGCCCTGCTCGCGCGCGGCACTGAAGGCGAAGCGGTGGCCGACACGCGGCGCCAGGTGCAAGTGGATTGGCTCCACGACGGCGTCTGCGAAACGCGCGTGCCGCACGAGCGCTCATCGCCTGACGCGCCTGAAGTCGACTTGCCTGAAGCGCGCGACGCCCCGACCACGGCCGCGTGGATCGGCGCTGTGCTGCGCGGCGAAGCGCCCGTACCGAGCGCGATCGAACGGCAAGTGGAGTTGATCGTCGATGTCGCGAAAACGGCCGTGTAACGTGCGCGGCGTGAGGGCGACGCAGCACTTGCGGCGTCACACTCGCACGCCGAATATGAAGGACGCGGGTTGACACGCCGCTGCGAGCCGTCATACATTAGACCTATGCGTTCCCTTCCGAACACCCTCCGAATTACCTCCGGCCGCCTAGCGCGGCCCCTATCGCTACGTCTAGCGTAAGTCAGACGTAGCGCCGCGCGTTGGCAGCTTGAATCACCCCGATTAGTTGCCCAAAGCGCGGTCCTCAAAGCAGTTCCGCCGTTTCCGTTTCACCCCGACCGTAGTTCTTCACAACCTGTAGTCGTTTGCGTTCGTCCGTTTACCCTTCGGACGAAGCGCGAGGGTCAATTTCATGTTGCGTAATCCCGCTGAAAAATACCGTCCCTTCCCCACTGTGCGCCTCACCGGACGCAAATGGCCGAGCCGCACGATCAACCAGGCACCGATCTGGATGAGCACCGATCTGCGCGACGGCAATCAGGCGCTGATCGAGCCGATGAATGCCGCGCAAAAGCTCGAATTCTTCGAGATGCTGGTGGCGATCGGCTTCAAGGAAATCGAAGTCGGTTTCCCGTCCGCCTCGCAAACCGACTTCGATTTCGTCCGCAAGCTGATCGAAGAAAAGCGCATTCCCGACGACGTGACGATCGAAGTGTTCGTGCCCTCGCGCCCCGAACTGATTGCGCGCACGTTCGCGTCGCTGGAGGGCGCGCCGCGCGCCATCGTGCATCTTTACAACGCGATCTGCCCGTCGTTTCGCAAGATCGTCTTCAAGCAGTCGAAGGACGAAATCAAGGCGCTGGCAGTGGAAGGCACGCGCCTTATCAAGGAACACGCGCAGGCGCGGTCCGATACGCACTGGACGTTCCAGTATTCGCCTGAAACCTTCAACACGACCGAGCTTCCGTACGCGCGCGAAGTATGCGACGCCGTTGCGCAGACGTGGCGGCCCACGCGCGATCACAAGATGATCGTCAACCTGCCCGCGAGCGTCGAGGCCGCGACGCCCAACGTGTTCGCCGACCAGATCGAATGGATGGACCGCAATCTCGGCTATCGCGACAGCATCGTGCTGTCGGTGCATCCGCATAACGATCGCGGCACAGCAGTGGCCGCGACGGAACTGGCGCTGCTGGCCGGCGCGGATCGGGTCGAAGGATGTCTGTTCGGCAACGGCGAGCGCACCGGCAATGTGGACCTCGTGACGGTCGCGATGAACCTTTACGCGCAGGGCGTCGACCCGGGCCTCGACTTCTCCGATATTGACGCAGTGCGGCGCGTGGTCGAGCGCTGCAACCAGATTCCTGTGCATCCGCGGCATCCGTACCCGGGTGATGCGGTAGAGCGGCGGGTGTGGAGCGATGAGGATCTGCAGCGCGTAGCGGCGTGAGCTCAAGAGGCTCACTCGATCGCGCAACGCGTCGCCTGCCAGGCGATCAGGCGCCATTGCCCATCTTCCTGGGTATGAATCGCCGTGTACGCGATCGGAAACAGCAACGCTCCGTTGTTGGCTTCCATCTCGATCAGCGCGCGGCCGGTGACGACGCAGGTCTCTCGCCCCACCGGCAGCACCTCTTGCGACTGCACCTCGATCTGCCGATAGCGGCGGCGCCCCGCAGTAATGCCGTCGATGAACTGCCGCTTCGTTTCGCGCTTGCCGTTCGTATGGACATAGCTCACGTTGTCTGCGAGCAGCGTATCGAGCGACTGCCCGTCGCCGTCGACCATCGCACGAAAGCGCTCTCTCTCGAGCCCGCGAATCGCTTCGATTATCTTTGCCGCCATTGCTCAGCCCCTTGCACCGGTGAGCCGAACGTGGCCACGGTCGTCAGAAGTTATATTGCAAATATAGCTGGTGGAAATTTATACCAGGATTGGGCTCTTTGATACCGCCGTTAGAAATATGCTGGAAGCGGTAGCCCGCCTCGTACTGCTGGCGGCTGCCGAATTGCAGCCCGACGCCCGCCATGGGGGCGAATTGGAACGCTGTGGCGAGCGTGAGGTCAGAAGAGATTCTCGGACTCGAAAGAAGGCGGATGCCGGCGCCCGCCTCGATATAAGGGCGAATCGCCCCCGCTGCGTCGATGAAGCGAATGATCGGCGTCACACCGATTTCGCCGATGTTCTCGTGTACATTCCCTTCGTCGGTATGCCACCAGGCCACGTGCGCTTCGCCGATTAGCGAAAAGTGCCAGTCGCCGATCTGCCACCATGTCAGATTCGGATCCCAGACCAGGCCGAGATCGAGTTTTTTTATGTGGTGATCGCCCACTCCGCCGGCAATCTGCACGCCGAACTGATCGGCTGCGGCCAGTCCTGATGCACCCAACAGAATCGCGGCCGCAGCGCCTTTTAGAGCCAGACCACGCAAAGCATTTTTTTTGTTGATCATCGAACACCCGACCTAGCCGAACGTTGATTACCTTCGCATTGTTGCGTCTATTCTAAAGACAATCCTGATTCGGCGGATCGTATGAAGAAACCTAAATTTCTGCAATTAGTCACTTCATTTCTGGAAAAAATAGGTCATTTGTAAGAATAGAGGTGACGTGTTAGATAATTCCTGCGACACGCGCACGCCGAATAGTAGGGGTCTTCCACTACTATCAAAACCAAAATTTCAATAGGAAATTGCGGAACTTGGATGCCCCTACAGCCTCTAAGTATTAGCACTCGACAAATCAGAGTGCTAACATCCAACGCTGGAGTCGTTAACTGAATACGCTTTTGTCTGATTCCAAAGGAGCTTCCTACGTGAGCCATGCAATGACCCTTCCGAGTACTTTGAGCCCGTCGTCGGCTAAGGCCGCTTCGGCAGGTGCGCTGGCGCTCTCGCATTCCTCGTTGCTGCCCGGTCAACTGGGCAATATCGACGCCTACATCCAGGCCGTAAATCGGATTCCGATGCTGACGCCGGGGGAAGAACGCCAGTTCGCCACCGAATTTCGCGAGCAGGACAACCTCGTGTCCGCCCGCCGTCTCGTCCTGTCGCACCTGCGGCTGGTCGTATCGATCGCGCGCAATTACCTTGGTTATGGACTGCCGCATGCCGACCTGATCCAGGAAGGCAATATTGGCCTGATGAAGGCCGTAAAGCGCTTCGACCCGGAGCAGAACGTGCGCCTCGTGTCGTACGCCATGCACTGGATCAAGGCTGAGATCCACGAATACATTCTGCGCAACTGGCGGATGGTGAAGGTCGCCACCACCAAAGCGCAGCGCAAGCTGTTCTTCAACCTGCGCAGTCACAAGCAGGGCTTGGGCGCATTCACGCCGGACGAGATCGAAGGTCTCGCCAAAGAGTTGAACGTGAAGCGTGAAGAAGTGGCCGAGATGGAAACGCGCTTGTCCGGCGGCGATATCGCGCTGGAAGGCCAGGTCGAAGACGGCGAAGAGTCGTACGCGCCGATCGCCTACCTCGCCGACTCGCATAGCGAGCCGACTGCCGTGCTGGCTTCGCGTCAGCGCGACAAGCTGCAAAGCGACGGCATTGCGAGCGCGTTGGAGGCACTGGACGCCCGCAGCCGCCGCATCATCGAGGCACGCTGGCTGAAGGTGGAGGACGACGGTTCGGGCGGCTCGACGCTGCACGAACTGGCTGACGAATTCGGCGTGTCGGCCGAACGTATTCGCCAGATCGAAGCGAGCGCCATGAAGAAAATGCGCGGCGCGTTGGCCGAGTATGCGTAACACTTAAAACCTTGATTCGCGCCGGCTGGTCCGGCGCGCGCTGTTTCGCTGCAGAGCCCTGCCCTCGCAAGAAGGCAGGGCTTTTTTGTGCCCGCTCGACGCTGCACGCGCTCAATCGTAGACGCATGCGCACTGACTCAAGAAGATGCCCGCCAAACACGCGTTTCTTGACGTATCACAAACCTCATAGCAATACTGTCCGCACGGAGCGACGTTCGCGACCCAATGCCGCAGTGCCGAACGCGTGCGCACATGGTCATCGCTCCTAGAATCGGGATGCACTCGCCAGACCGCTCAGGCGGCCTGGATTTAGCCGGATTCACCGGCATGAAGTCGCCTTCGACCGATCATGACCATAGCCCTGAATCGCCATACCACCCCTCGCTCGAGCCTGCGCAAACGGCTCGCCGCCTGGGTGCGCGGTCCGACGCTGGCGCGGGATATCGCCATCGTCCTCACCATCAAATTCGCACTGCTGATGGTGCTCAAATACGCATTCTTCAATCATCCGCAGGCGGAGCATATGTCGTTGCCGCCTGAACAAGTCGCGCAGGCGCTGCTGTCCGTGCCTGCCTCGCATCCGTCCCAAGGTGATCAACATGCCCGTTAGCGAAGTCGTAGAACTGTCGCGCCTCCAGTTCGCCATCACGGCGCTTTATCACTTTCTGTTCGTGCCGCTCACGCTCGGTCTATCCTGGTTGCTCGTCATCATGGAGTCCGTCTATGTGATGACCGGCAAGCAGATCTACAAGGACATGACCCAGTTCTGGGGCAAGCTGTTCGGCATCAATTTTGCGATGGGCGTCACCACAGGTCTCACGCTGGAATTCCAGTTCGGCACCAACTGGTCGTACTACTCGCACTACGTCGGCGACATTTTCGGCGTGCCGCTGGCCGTTGAAGGTTTGATGGCGTTCTTCCTCGAGTCGACCTTCGTCGGCCTGTTCTTCTTCGGCTGGAAGCGGCTCTCGAAAGTGCAGCACGTGAGCGTTACATTTCTCGTCGCACTCGGCTCGAACCTGTCGGCGCTGTGGATTCTGGTGGCCAACGGCTGGATGAACAATCCGGTCGGCGCCACCTTCAACTATCAGACCATGCGCATGGAACTCGACAGCATCTTCTCGGTGCTGTTCAACCCGGTCGCGCAGGTGAAGTTCGTGCACACCGTATCAGCCGGCTACGTGACCGCTTCGATGTTCGTGCTCGGTGTGTCGTCGTGGTATCTGTTGAAGCGCCGCGACACCGAGTTCGCCTTGCGTTCGTTCGCCATCGCCGCCGGCTTCGGTCTGGCATCGACGTTGTGCGTGATCGTGCTGGGCGACGAATCCGGTTACCGCACCGGTGAAGTTCAGCAGGTCAAGCTGGCCGCCATCGAATCCGAATGGGAAACGGCACCCGCGCCTGCCCCCTTCACGATCATCGGCATTCCAAACCAGAAGGAAGAACGCACCGACTATGCGATTCGCATTCCGTATGCGCTCGGCCTGATTGCCACACGCTCGATCGACGAACCGGTGGTCGGCCTGAAAGAACTGATGGCGCAGAACGAAGTGCGCATCAAGAACGGCATGCTCGCCTACGCCGCGCTGCAAAGGCTTAAACAGGGCGACGCCACAGACGAAGTCAAAGCCGCTTTCGACGCACACAAGGAGGACCTCGGCTACGGCTTGATGCTCAAGCAGTTCACCCCGAACGTCACCGATGCCACGCCGGATCAGATCGTGCAAGCCGCCAAGAAGACGATCCCGCCGGTGGCGCCCGTGTTCTTCTCGTTCCGCCTGATGGTCGGCCTCGGCATCCTGTTCCTTGCGACCTTCGTGCTGGCGTTCTGGTTCTGCGCGCAACGTTCCTTGTTGCTGGAGAAGCGCCGCTGGTTCCTGCGCTGGGCGGTGTGGGCGATTCCGTTGCCGTGGCTGGCTGCTGAGTTCGGCTGGATCGTCGCTGAAGTGGGCCGTCAACCGTGGACCATCGCCGGCATTCTGCCGACCGCATTGTCCGCCTCGAGCCTGACGCCGGGTGATCTGTACCTGAGCATTGCCGGCTTCGTCGTGTTCTACACGGTGCTGTTCATCATCGAAATCATGCTGATGTTCAAGTACGCGCGACTTGGGCCTTCGTCGTTGCACACCGGGCGCTATCACCACGAACAACAACAGCCGCTGAATCAGCCGCTGCCGACCAACACGGCCGCATGATTCGCCGCCACTCTGTTCCTAGGGAAAGATCATCATGGATTACGCAACCCTCAAACTGATCTGGTGGGTGTTGATCGGCGTACTGCTGATTGGCTTCGCGCTCACCGACGGCTTCGACATGGGCGCGGCGATTCTGCTGCCGTTCATCGCCAAAACCGACGCGGAGCGGCGCATCGTCGTGAACACGGTCGGCGCGACGTGGGAAGGCAATCAGGTGTGGCTCATCACAGCGGGCGGCGCGATGTTCGCCGCGTGGCCGCTGGTGTACGCCGCATCGTTCTCCGGCTTCTACTTCGCGATGCTGCTGGTGCTGTTCTCACTGTTCTTCCGGCCGGTCGGCTTCGACTACCGCAGCAAACGTGAAGACCCGCGCTGGCGCAGCGCGTGGGATTGGGCGTTGTTTGTCGGCGGCTTCGTCCCCGCGCTGGTGTTCGGCGTCGCGTTCGGCAACCTGCTGCAAGGCGTGCCGTTCTCGTTCGACACCGATCTGCGCGTTACCTATCACGGCAGCTTTTTCGCGCTGCTCAACCCGTTCGCCGTGCTGTGCGGGCTCGTTAGCGTGTCGATGCTGGCCGCGCACGGCGCCGCCTTCGTGAAGATGAAGGCGGACGACGTCGTCGCCGAGCGTGCATCGCTCGCGCTGCGGATCGCTTCGCTCGCCGCTGTGGTGCTGTTCCTGCTTGCTGGTGCACTGATCGCGACAATGATCGGCGGCTACCAGATCATCGACGCCGCGCCGCTCGATACGGTGGCCAATCCGTTGCTGAAGAACGTAATCGGTGCGCCCGGCCTGTGGCTCACCAACTACGCAAACTATCCGTGGATGGTGAGCGCACCGGTGGCCGGTCTGGTCGGCGGCGTACTTGCCTTGTTGCTGGCGCGCTCGCGCTTTGAAAAGAGCGCCTTCCTGTCGACCTCGCTGATGATCATCGGCATCATTCTGACGGCGGGTTTCTCGATGTTCCCCTTCATCATGCCCTCCTCGCTCGACGGCCGCAGCAGCCTCACCGTGTGGGACTCCACCTCGAGCCGCATGACGCTGCAGATCATGCTGATCGCCGTGATCATCTTCCTGCCGATCGTCCTGATCTACACAAGCTGGGTGTATCGCGTGATGCGAGGCAAGGTGACCGCCGCGGCGCTCGAAGAAAATCACCATTCGATGTATTGATCAGGCATACGATTAACAGGAGTTTGTGATGTGGTATTTCAGTTGGCTTCTCGGCATTGGCGTGGCGTTGGCGTTCGGCATCATCAACGTGATGTGGCTGGAATCGCGCGGGCCGTTGGAAGCGGGTAAGCAAAAGACTCGCTGATGCAGCCGTTGCCGGCCACGCGCCGGTCAACGCGAGCCGGAAAACGCAAAAACGGCACCTTGATTCAAGGTGCCGTTTTTTTTCTGTGCGAGGCGCGACAGAATGCAGCGCCTGCCTGCTCGCAGGTTGCCTGCATCCGAGGTCAGCGCAGCTCGAAGCCTCAATGAAATTGCGTGCGCTGTGGCACCGCACCCGCACCCGCACCCGGTGACAGACGCGTCGCCAATTGTGCGGCGTAGCGCCGAGCTGCATCGCCAATGACGATGTGAAAGGTATCCGCCGAGACCCATGCCGTATAGAGCGTCGCCAAACGTTGACGATCCACCGCCGACGGATCGCGAACCACGATCCGCAGACGCGTTGCCGCTACAGCATCCAGCGATGCCACATTGCCCGCGCCGCCGAACACCGCGAGCCAGCGCAGGGGATCCGGGCCGAGCGGACCACCCTGTGCACCGCTGGCTGCCGCAGCAGTAGCCACGGGCTTCACAGCGTCTCTACCACCTTGCGCGATCACCGTGCGGACTTCATCCGCGACGGTGTCCGCTTCCGGTCCGGTGATTACCTGCACGTTGATGAGACAGATTGCTGACCGCATTGACATGAGCAACTCCTGGGCGCGAGCGAAAACGCGTTGCCGACATGACAAGGCGCTCGAATCTCATTAGTTAGCTTACCAAATCGTTTTCAACGAGAGCCATCGTTACGCATAACATGCGTCGCTGCGCCACTGCGTCGCACCGCTACGCCTCTACCTTGCATAAAAAAAGCCTCCGGAATCCCGGAGGCTTTTCGAATAACGTGGCTCACGAACTGAGCGGAAAACTGAAGTCAGCTCAGCTCGAAGCCTCGATAGGATTATGCAGGCTGCGGCGCCGTACCGGCACCCGTATCGGGCGACAGACGCGTTGCCAGTTGTGCCGCGTAGCGCTGCGCTGCGTCGCCTACTACGATGTGGAACGTGTCGGCCGAAACCCACGCCGTATCGAGCGTAGCGAGACGTTGGCGATCGACCGCCGACGGATCGCGAACCACGATACGCAGACGTGTTGCCGCCACCGCATCCAGCGACACAACGTTGCCGGCGCCGCCGAACACGGCGAGCCAGCGCAGCGGATCCGGATCGAGCGGACCGCCTTGAGCACCGCTTGCAGCAGCCACCGGCGCAGCGGCAACAGCAGGTGCAGCAGCAGCCACCGGCTTCACAGCATCGCCACCGCCTTGCGCGATCACCGTGCGAATTTCATCCGCGATGATGTCCGCTTCCGGTCCAATAATCACCTGCACGTTGGTCGAGCCGCGTTTAAGCACACCACGCGCGCCGATCGTCTTCAGTTCGCTTTCCGAGACCTTGTTGGAATCGACCACCGACAGACGCAGACGCGTCGTGCAGGCGTCCACCACCGACAGGTTCGACGCCCCACCCAGCGCAGCGATATAACGCTGTGCGCGTGGCACGGCGGCGCCCGCAACCGGCGAAACGAAACCGCCGGCCGTGAACGACTCGATCTGTTCTTCTTCGGCGGCGGGTTCGCGGCCCGGGGTCGCCATGTTGAACTTGCGAATGAAGAAGCGGAACAGGCCGTAGTACACCACCATGTACACGAGGCCGATCGGAATCGCCCACCAGCCCTTGGTCGACAGGCCGTAGTTCAGCACGTAGTCGATAAAGCCGGCCGAGAAGGTGAAGCCGAGATGGATCCCGAGCGCCGAGCAGATTGCCAGCGACAAGCCCGTCAGCACTGCGTGAATCGCATACAGCACCGGCGCGAGGAACATGAAGCTGAATTCGATCGGCTCGGTCACGCCCGTCAGGAACGAGGTGAGCGCCATCGACGCCAGCAGGCCGAACACCATCGCGCGGCGCTCTTTCGGTGCTTCGTGATACATCGCGAGACACGCGGCCGGCAAGCCGAACATCATGATCGGGAAGAAGCCCGTCATGAACGTGCCTGCGGTCGGGTCACCCGCAAAGAAGCGATGCAGGTCGCCCGTCACCGGGACGCCGCCAGGCGGCGTGAAGGTGCCGAACACGAACCACGTCAGCGAATTGAGGATGTGATGCAGGCCCGTGACGAGCAGCAAACGGTTCAGCACACCGAACACGAATGCGCCGAGCGCACCCGCTGTCGTCAGCCAATGGCCGGCCGTGTCGATCACGCCTTGCACCGGCTGCCATACGTAGCCGAACACAATGCCTATGCCCAGACAGACCACGCCGGTGACAATCGGCACGAAGCGTTTCCCTCCGAAGAATGCGAGGTAGTCAGGCAGCTTGATGTCTTTGTACTTGTTGTACAGCAAGCCCGCGACGATACCCGCCACGATCCCGGACAACACGCCCATGTTGAGCTTGTCGTTGATGTCCTTCATCACCGCGACTTCGATCAGATAACCGATCGCACCCGCGAGACCTGCCACGCCGTTGTTGTCTTTCGCGAAGCCGACTGCCACACCGATCGCGAACAGCAACGGCAGGTTATCGAAGATCGCGCCGCCGGCGTCGGCGATCATCTTGATGTTGAACACATCGGGTTGGCCCAATCGCAGCAGCAAGCCGGCAACCGGCAGCACTGCAATCGGCAGCATCAGCGCCCGGCCCAGGCGCTGAATCTTCAGAAACGGATTCCCATCCATTGACACCTCCAATCCTTGTCTCGTTGTCGACTGTCGTCGTTGAGTTTTGTAGCGATACGTCCTGACTGTGCGAAGCTGGTTGCGGACTGTGTGGAGTTCAGTCCAAAGGCCAGGTTTCGCGGCTCACTGCTCTTACCGCCTGCGCCGATTCGAGCGCCAGGGCATCCTGGGCGCGTTGACGGCACAGCTGATAATCGAGGTTGCGCACGCGCGCCTTGATGCCCGGCACCGACACCGGATCCACCGAGAGCTCGGTCACGCCGAGGCCAACGAGCAGCGGCATGGCCAGCGGATCGCCCGCCAGTGCGCCGCATACGCCGACCCATTTGCCATGCTTGTTCGCGCCCTGTACGGTCGCCGCGATCAGGCGCAGCACCGCCGGATGCAAACCATCCGCTTGCGCCGCGAGATCGGCCTGGCAACGGTCCATGGCGAGCGTGTATTGCGTCAGATCGTTGGTGCCGATCGACAGGAAATCCGCGTGTTGCGACAGTTGATCGGCGAGCAACGCAGCCGATGGCACTTCGATCATCACGCCGACTTCGATCGGTTCGGTCCGGCCCGATTCGCGCGCGAATTCGTCGATGCGTTTGCGGATGCTGATCAATTCGCCGACATCCGTGACCATCGGCAGCAGGATGCGTACGGCGCCGAGCGGTTGCACCGCCAGCAGACCGCGCAACTGATCGTCGAGCAGATCCGGGCGCACTTGTGCGAGGCGGATGCCGCGCAGGCCGAGCGCCGGATTCGGTTCGGGCGGCAGCGTCAGGTAGTCCACTTCCTTGTCGGCGCCGACGTCCAGCGTGCGAATGATCGCGGTGCGGCCGCTCAATGCGTCGACGATGGCCTGGTAGCTCTGGCGATGTTCGTCGGTGGTCGGCGCTGCCGCGCGGTGGATGAACAGCAGTTCGGTGCGCAGCAGGCCGACAGAATCGGCGCCGTTCTCGACAGCGGTTTTCGCGTCATCGAGCGTGGCAATGTTGGCGGCGACTTCGATCGCGCGGCCATCGGCAGTCACCGCCGCCTGTTGCGACGTACGGCGATTCACTTCGCGCACGCCGGCAAGGCGGCTACGCTCAAGACGCGCACGTTCGACATCGAGCTCGGTCGGCGCGAATTCGAGGCGGCCGGTGGTGGCGTTCACCACCACTTGCGTGCCTTCGGGGATCGCATGCAAGGCATCGCCGACTGCCACCAGTGCCGGAATGCCCGCCTGGCGCGCGAGAATCGCCGCGTGCGAAGTGGCGCCGCCACGCGCCATCACCAGCGCGGTGACGCGCGTGCGATCCAGCGACGACAGATCAGACGGGGTGAACTCTTCAGCCGCCAGCACCGCTTCTTCCGGCAGCGTGCGTGCCGCAGCATTCGTATAACCGAGCGCGCGCAACACGCGCTTTTCGATATCACGCAGATCGGCTGCGCGTTCCGCGAGCAATGCGTCTTCGATCTTCGTCAGGATGGCGATCTGCGCACGGATCGCTTCGCGCCACGCAAAGCCGGCGCTCTTGCCGAGGCTGATCAGATCGCGCGCGGCGTCGACCAGCGTGGGATCTTCGAGCAGGACGCGATGCACCGCAAAAATACCCGCCTCACCCACCGCACCGCGTTGCGACGCATCGCGCACGGTGGTACCGAGGTCGGCGTCGACAGTAGCAATCGCCTTGTCGAGCAAACGGCTTTCAGCCGCCGATGTGCCGTTCGCCTTTTCCGGCGGGTCGATATCCGCATCGTCCCAACGCACCAGCTTGCCGACCGCGACGCCCGGCGACGCGCACACCCCCGCGAGCGTATTCGGCGCGAGCACTTCACCTGCCGCATGCGCAATCGCTTGCGGCGCCGGTGAGCTTTGACGTGCCGGCTTTTCTTCGACCTCGCCGTGTGCTTCGCGTGTCAATTCGTGGGCAATCGCTTCGATCGCGGCTTTGGCTTGCGGTCCGACGCCGAGCAACTCGACAGTCGCACCTTCGCCGGCGCCAAGACCGAGCAAACCCACCACGCTCTCGATCGCCGCCTTACGCCCTTCGTAACGCACTTCGACGCGCGCATCGAAACCACGCGCGGCTTCACGAGCGCGCGCGGCCGGCCGTGCATGCAAACCGCCTGCGTGGATCAGCGTGACTTGCTGACGGGCCTCTTCGGTCACGTTGGTGGCACTCGCCTGGCGCGAGGCCTGCGCCGCCTCGCCGCCGCGAGCACGCAGCACCAGCAACGGCGTTTCGCCTGCCTTCAGCAGGCCGTCTTGCGCACGCTCGACAATCTCGAATGCATCCGAATTGGCAATCGCGATCACCGAGACAAGGCTCGGCGCGTTCAGCGCGACCTGGTCCTGATCGAATTCGATCAGCACTTCACCCGTTCGCACCTGTGCGCCTTGCGCGACCATCGGCGCAAAGCCCTTGCCATTCAGCTCGACGGTATCGATGCCGATGTGCAGCAGAATCTCCACGCCTTCGGCCGTCGCGAGCGTGACCGCATGGCCGGTGCGCGCGAGGTGGGTGATGGTGCCGTCGCACGGCGCGACGAGTCGCCCCTCGAGCGGATCGATGCCGATGCCGTCGCCGAACATGCCGCCCGAAAACACAGGGTCGGGCACATTCGCCAGCGGCACGACCGGACCGGTCATCGGCGCGAGCAAAACAATATGGCCTTCAGAATGGCTCATCAAGCGGGACTCCTCGACACGTCGCATCTGATTTCTCGTCAGTGAGTTTCGGTGACTTTGTTGAGATGGCGTGGCGCGTCAGGATTGCGCCCGCGTGCGGCGGCAAGGCCGGCGGCCATCACGTAAAAGGACAGGATCGCGGCGATCGGATCGAGCGCCGCATGAGCGGTGTTGGCGAGCGGCAGCGTCGCTTCCGGCACGTCGGCCGGCGCGGCGAGCAGCACGCGGGCGCCGCGCGCCTGCATGTCGCGCGCGAGTTGCAGCAAGCCGGCTTGCTCGGGGCCACGCGGTGCGAAGACCAGCAGCGGATAGTCGCGGTCGATCAGTTCCATCGGACCGTGCCGCACTTCCGCGCTCGAAAACGCTTCGGCCTGGATGCCGGAGGTTTCCTTCAATTTGAGTGCGGCTTCCTGCGCGATCGCGAGACCCAGACCGCGGCCGATCACGATCATGCGCTCGACGCCCTGCAATTCGTCCACCGCTTTCGACCAGTCCAGCTTGCCTGCGGCTTGCAGCGCGTCGGGCAGGGTATTCAACGCGTTGAGCAACGCATCGTCTTTCTGCCAGTGCGCGACCAGTTGTGCGGAGATCGACAGCATGGCGATGTAGCTCTTGGTCGCCGCGACGCTCAGTTCCGGACCTGCCATGAGCGGCAGGTGAAATTCGCAAGCGTCCGCCAGCGGCGAGTTCGGCGCATTCACTGCGGCCACCGTCAACGCGCCGGCCTTGCGCAACGCTTCCATCGTGCCGACCAGGTCCGGGCTCTTGCCCGATTGCGAGAACGCCAGCGCGAGCTGATCGCGCACCTGCAGCGGCGCCTGCTGGAGCGTCGCGACCGACATCGGCAGCGAGGCGACCGGCACGCCGAGGCGGCTCATGGTCAGGCTTGCGAAGTAACTCGCTGCATGGTCCGAGCTGCCGCGCGCGACTGTCAGTGCGACATGGCGAGGCTGTTGGGCGAGCTTCGCCGCCAACGCCTCGACGCGCGAGGGTTCCCTGAGTTGCGCGGCGACCGTTTCAGCGGACGCCAGCGCCTCTTTAAGCATATTCGACAATTGATTCTCCTTCGACGTAAGTCGCGGTCAACGCCAGTTCACGATCGAACACCACCACATCGGCCCACGCGCCGCGCGCAATGCGGCCACGGTCTTCGATGCCGAGGTAGTCGGCGGCGTAGCGCGACAAACGGTTTGAAACATCGGCGATCGGCAAGCCGATCGAGACGAGATTGCGCAGCGCCTGATCCATGGTCAGGGTGCTGCCGGCGAGCGTGCCGTCGGAGAGACGCACGCCGCCAAGGCACTTCGTCACATGCTGGCTGCCGAGGCGGTATTCGCCGTCGGGCATGCCGGTCGCCGAGGTGCTGTCCGTCACGACGTAGAGACGTGGAATCGCGCGCAACGCGGCGCGGATCGCGCCCGGATGGACGTGCAGCAAGTCGGGAATGATTTCGGCGAATTCGGCGTGCGCGAGCGCGGCGCCGACGAGTCCAGGATTGCGGTGATGCAGCGGCGACATCGCGTTGAACAGATGCGTGAAGCCACACGCGCCATGCTTGAGTGCGGCGACGGCGTCGTCGTAGGTGCCGAGCGAATGGCCAAGCTGCACGCGCACCCCGCGCGCCGCCATCTCGGAGATGATCTCCATGTGGCCGGCGATTTCCGGTGCCAGCGTGACCACGCGAATCGGCGCGATCGACAGATACTTCAGCACTTCGTCCATCACCGCCGACACGGCCGCGTCGGGTTGCGCGCCGAGTTTGCCGGGGTTGATGTACGGGCCTTCCAGATGGACGCCGAGCACGCGCGCGCCGCCTGGTGTGCGAATGCGCGCGTTGTTGCCCAGCCCCGCGACGACGCTCATCAGTTCGTCGCGCGGCGCGGTCATCGTGGTAGCGAGCAGACTGGTCGTGCCATAACGCGCATGCGTGCGGGTGATGGTTTCGATCGCGTCGCCGCCTTCCATCACGTCGGCGCCGCCACCGCCGTGCACGTGCAGATCGATGAAACCGGGCAGGATGTACGGCGCGTCGTTCTTCGACGGATCGACGCGCTCGCCTGTCAGCGCCGTGATACGGCCGTTTTCGTATTCGAGCGTGCCGTGAATCCACCCATCGGTGGTGAGTATGTTTCCGGTCAGCATGAGTCTCTCTGGTGAGGCGTAATGCGGGGTGTGACTGAATTTCGCCCGATGGCGCCGCACGTGACGGCGGCCCGCGTGGCCTGCTCAGGTGCGCAATTCAGCGACAAAGTCGTAGTAATCGTCGCGGCAATAGGTGTCGGTCAATTCGATCGCACGCTGGTCCGCGCTATACCCGATACGGGTAATGACCAGCAGCGCCGAGCGCGGTTCGATATCCATCAACGAGGCGATCTCGCTCGAAGCGTTGACCGCGCGAAAGTGCTGCAAGGCGCGCACCACAGCCGCGCCGCGTTGTTCGAGATAGCTGTAAAGCGACACGCCGATGGCCAGCGGGTCGGGCACGATCGCGGCGGGCAGTGCCGAATGCTCGACCGCCATCACGATGCCGTCCGCGCGCCGCAGGCGCCGCAGACTCGCCACCGCCGCACCGGGCGACAGGCCGAGGTGCACCAGCTCATCACGGTTGGCGGCGCGGATATCGCGCTCGAGCCACACCGAATCCGGCCGGAAACCGCGCTGCTGCATTTTCTTCGTGAAACCGGTGAGCCGCGACAGCGGGTCTTCGACGCGCGGCGTAATGAAGCTGCCCGCGCCCCGCGCCCGTCGGATCAAGCCTTGCTCGACCAGCAGCTCGATCGCCTTGCGCGCGGTGATGCGCGACACGCCGATCGCATCCGAGAGCGTGCGCTCCGAAGGCAGCGCTTCACCCGCCGACCACACGCCGCAGTGGATCGCCGTCGCCAGATTGCGCGCGAGCTGCAAATAGAGCGGCGTGACGTTGCGGGCGTCAGGCATCAGTGCGGACCAGCGAGTTTCCATGGGGCTCCGGCGGTCGTCTTGAGGAGTGCGGCCTACGAAAATGAGAGCCCATTATATAACCAACATAATACCAGTCAACGGATTGGTCCCATGCTGGTATAGATCGGCGGAGAGCCTTGCTGGATAAGCCTTAGAGGGCAATCTGGAGGCCTGGGAGGACGGTTTACGGGGATCGGGATTTACCCGTATTCGAGATATTGGACCGCGTTTGCGCGATCGCTATTGGTTCTGTTCGTGGCCGGCGGGACGCGCGGAAATCGATACCTTTCTGATACCACTTTGATGCGCCCCCTTAGCCACACGGCCTTTTTTAATGGGTTCCGTTCCAATATAGTGCTGTGTAGCAAGCCATAAAAATTCCCCGGGGAGCCGCATTTGACAGATTCCGAGGCGCTTCGGCGCGCTCAGGCCGTCCGCCATTTCAACCGCTTCTATACGCAGCACATTGGCGCACTGCATGAGCATTTGGCAAAGAGCGCCTTCTCGCTGACGGAAGTGCGCGTTCTGCATGAACTGTCCCGCGGAAGCGCGCAGACGGCCTCGGTGCTCGGGCGCAACCTGGGCCTCGACAGTGGCTACCTCAGCCGGCTTCTGACCAGCTTCGAACGACGCAATCTGATTACGCGACGCCCGTCCGACTCGGACGCGCGCCAGTCGCTGATCGCCCTCACCGACAACGGTCACGCGGCCTACGCGCCGCTCGATGCGGCAGCGATCGACGAAGTGTCGGCGGTGCTGAACGGCCTCACGGCACTCTCTCAGGACCAGCTGATCGCCGCGATGAAGGTGATCGAACGGCTGCTCGACAGCAAGCCGCAGCACGAACTCGTGACCCTCCGGCAACCGCGCCCAGGCGACTGCGGCTGGCTGGTGCATCGTCAGGCGCAGTGGTTTGCCGCGCAATACGGCTGGGATCACTCGTTCGAAGGCTTACTCGCGCGCATCGTCGCCGATTACGCGCAACGCAACGATCGGGTTCGCGAGATGTGCTGGGTTGCCGATCAGGACGGCATGGTGGTCGGCTCGGTGTGCATCGTCGGGGTCTCGACGACGGTGGCGGGCGTGCGGCTGTTGTGGGTCGAGCCGGATGTCCAACGACTTGGCATCGGCACGCAATTGATGAGCGAATGCGTGCGGTTCGCCCGGCGCGCGGGATACACCAAGCTCACGCTGACCACGGCCAGCACGCTTCAGGAGCCGCGGCGGCTCTGCGAACGCGCCGGCTTCCAGCTCGCGGGCACGTCGGCGGAGCGGCGCTTCGGCAAGGATCTGACGATCGAGCGATGGGAGTTGGCGTTGTAGCTTAGAACGACGGCACCACCGAACCCTTGAACTGCGTCTTGATGAACTGGCGCACGTCTTCCGACTGGTAAGCCGCGACCAGCTTCTTGACCCACGGCTTGTCCTTGTCCTGCGCGCGCACGGCGATCAGGTTCGCGTACGGGCTGCGGATGTCTTCGAGCGCGATCGCGTCTTTGGTCGGCTGCAGACCGGCTGCGAGTGCAAAGTTAGTGTTGATCGCGGCAGCGTCGACATCCGACAGCGAGCGCGGCAGTTGTGCTGCGTCGAGCTCGACCAGCTTGATCTTCTTCGGATTCTCGGCGACGTCGAGCGGCGTGGCGTTATTGCCGTTCGTGCCCGCACCGTCCTTCAGCTTGATCACACCTTGCGCCTGCAACAGCAGCAGCGCACGGTTTTCGTTCGACGGATCGTTCGGCACCGCGATCTTCGCGCCTTGCGCCAGATCCTTCAGCGACTTCAGCTTCTTCGAATAGATGCCGAGCGGCGAAATGTACGTCAGGCCGGCATTGACGATCTTGTAGCCCCGTTGCTTGACCTGGCTGTCGAGGTACGGCTGATGCTGGAAGCTGTTGGCGTCGAGGTCGCCTGCGTCGAGCGCGGCGTTCGGCTGTACGTAGTCGTTGAATTCAACCACCTTCACATTCAGGCCTTCGCGCTTCGCCACCTTCGTGACGACTTCCCAGATTTGCGCATCCGGGCCGCCGATGGTGCCGACCTTGATGACCTTGTCGTCGGCATGTGCGCCGAAACTGGTGACGATCGCCGCGCCGGCGACCACGGCCGAGAGGGCTTTAAGGATATTTCTGCGCTGCATGTGATTCTCGCTTTTTCTGATCGGTGTCAGATTCGGGTGGAAGCCGGCGGCAGGCATCTTGTGGACGCGCCGCCAACTGGACCGCAAATGGTCTCATATGCCCGGCGAGATGGGAAATATCACGATCGCATATCGTTATGCACCTTGTGCGGCGCCGTTCACGCGAAACGCGCTCACCGTGTCGCGCAAACGCCCCGCCTGATCCTGCAACGAAGCCGCCGCAGCCGCTGCCTGCTCCACCAGCGCCGCGTTCTGCTGCGTCACTTCGTCCATCTGCGTGACCGCGCGACCCACTTGCGAAATGCCGCTGCTCTGCTCCTCGGACGCCGCCGCGATCTCGCCCATGATGTCGGTGACGCGCTGCACCGCTTGCAGAATCTCGCCCATCGTCGTGCCGGCCTGCTGGACCAGCGTCGAACCGTTGTGCACGCGTTCCACCGACGCGCTGATCAACTGCTTGATCTCCTTGGCCGCTGTTCCCGAGCGCTGCGCAAGGCTGCGCACTTCCCCGGCGACGACCGCAAAGCCGCGGCCCTGCTCGCCGGCGCGCGCGGCTTCGACCGCCGCGTTCAGCGCCAGAATATTCGTCTGGAACGCGATGCCTTCGATCACACCGATGATGTCGGCAATCTGCCGCGAGCTATCGTTGATCTCGCCCATCGTACCGATCACGCGGCTTACTACGTCGTTGCCGCGCGTCGCGATTTCCGACGCGTTGTGCGCCAGACCGCTCGCCTGACGCGCATTGTCCGCGTTCTGCTTGACCGTCGCGGTGAGCTCTTCCATGCTCGCCGCCGTCTCCTGCAACGAGGCCGCCTGCTGCTCGGTGCGTTGCGACAGATCGCCGTTGCCCGCGGCGATCTGGTGGGTCGCCGAGGCGATCGATTCCGCAGCGTGGCGGATCTCGCCGATGGTCCGTTGCAAGCGGTTCTGCATATCGTGCATGGCCGCCATCATGCTGGTCCTGTCTTGCGGATGAACGTCGACGACCTGGGTGAGATCGCCTTTGGCGATGCTCGCCGCCAGGCGCGCCGCCTGGTCCGGTTCGCCACCGAGACTCGCGCGCACATTGCGAATGATCAGCACCATCGCGAACGAAATGACCGCGCCGATCACGAGCACGACGAGCAGGTGGCCAAGCAGCGTTTCGTAGTAAACCGTGTCGATATCCTTGATGAACACGCCGCTCGTGATGTTCCAGTCCCACGGCGCAAAACGCACCACGTAGCTGATCTTCGGCACCGCGGTTTCGCTGTGCGGCAAGCGCCCGCGATACTGCGCGAAGCCGCGGCCGGTCGCCTTGGCGGCATCGACGATCGTCACATACAGCAGCTTGCCGTCCGGGTCCTTGAAATCGCCGACGAATTTGCCGGTCATTTGTGGCAGCGTCGGGTGCATCAGCACGACTGGCTTCGAGTCCATCACGAACAGATAACCGGATTCGCCGTAGCGCATTGTCGCGAGGCGTGCGAGTGCTTCACGCTGTGCGTCGGCTTCACTCATCTTGCCGCCCTGCGAGAGCGTGTAGTAGCCGTTCACGACGCCCTGCGCGGCGTCGACGAGGTTCTTCATGCCCGCCTTGCGCTCGGCCAGCATCGTGCTGCGCGTTTCGACCGCGCTCCACAGCCCGACGCCAAGCAGCCCCAGCCAGACGAGCGCGAGCGACAGCCATAGTTTGCGATTCAAACTCATCCTGCTCATTGTTGTGGTCTCTCTCGTGTGATTCGAATGCGGTTTGCGGTCTGCCCATGCAATCCGCTCGCGGCTCGCGAACGGGCTTGCATGTCTGATGCGCAAACGATTGCCTCAGGTATATCGGCATGGTGGCCGTTCAACTTGAGGCAAGCTGTAAGGAAGCGACGACAAGGGAGCGAGAGATGAGCCGACATTGACCGTGCGCAACGAATCGTCCGCTGACAGATAATCGGAGGCCCATGCCCGCGAACCCAGACGGGCCCATTCGATCGTTTACGAGAACGCTCATGTACGTCATCAATCTCATCTACACCGCATCGCTCGAGCGCGTCGACGACGCAC
The DNA here is from genome assembly GCA_900142905.1 of Burkholderia sp. GAS332. Taxonomy (NCBI): domain Bacteria; kingdom Pseudomonadati; phylum Pseudomonadota; class Betaproteobacteria; order Burkholderiales; family Burkholderiaceae; genus Burkholderia; species Burkholderia sp. GAS332. The sequence continues at coordinate 4,669,703 of FSRV01000001.1, forward strand.
TCGAAGCGCATCGCGCGTTTCTGACAAAGCAGTTCGAAGCAGGGGTCTTCGTGGCCGCCGGGCCGAAGGTGCCGCGCGACGGCGGCATCATTCTGGCGGTGAGCATCGAGCGCGAAAAGCTGGATGAGATTCTCGCCAGCGCCCCGTTCGCCGAGCAGCAGCTCGCGCGTTACGAGGTGACGGAGTTCAAGGCGACGCGCCTGGCACCGGGAATGAATTTGCCGATGCCGGCTTGAGGACTACTGCGAAGGGATTTGAATACGGACGCGCGGCAGATGCACGCGCCCGTCTGCACTAATGCATCAATCGAGCAGCAGCTTGATATCGTGCACCCACGGCGTGGCGCCCTGGCCGTCGCGCGCGAACAGACGCAGCTTGCCGTCCGTATCGAACACATAGCTCGCCGCCGTGTGGTCCATCGTGTAGCTATCGGGCGTCTTGCCCGGCACTTTCGCGTAGTAGACGCGGAAGTCTTTTGTGATTTTGGTGAGTTGCGCCTGGTCCGCCGGACGCAAGCCGACGAAGGTCGGGTTGAACGCCGGCACGTATTGCGCGAGCAAAGTGGGCGTGTCGCGATCAGGATCGACGGTGACGAACAGCACCTGCACACGCTTCGCGTCTTCCGGGCCGAGTTGCTGGAGCGCTTGCGAGAGCTCGGCCATCGTGGTCGGGCAGACATCAGGGCAATGCGTGTAGCCGAAGAACAGCACCACCACCTTGCCCTTGTAATCCGCCAGCGTGCGAATCTTGCCGGACGTGTCGGGCAGCGAGAAGTCGCTCCCGAATTGGGTATTGCCGGTGATGTCGAGATTCTGGAACGCCGGCGGCTGCTTGCCGCAGCCCGCCACCAGCACCGCGCCGCCAAGTGCGCAAGCGATCACGGTAACACGCGCGGCGGCACGCGCCGTGCGCACAAAGCGTTGTATATGCATGGGTGTTACGCGCCGATCACGACGCGCGCATAGTGGTCGATCAACAGCGCGGCGAATAGCAGCGACAGATAAACGATCGAGTAACGGAAGGTCTTACGCGCCAGGTCGTCGGAATAGTCCCGATAGATCTTCCACGCATACGCGAGGAACACGGCGCCGAGCAACACGGCCGCCGCGAGGTAAACCACGCCGCTCATGCCGGAGATAAACGGCATCATCGTGACCGCGAACAGGATCACGGTGTACAGCAGAATATGCAGGCGCGTGTACTTTTCGCCGTGCGTGTTCGGCAGCATCGGCAGACCGGCGTTTTCGTAGTCTTTGCGGCGATACAGCGCGAGCGCCCAGAAATGCGGCGGCGTCCACACGAAAATGATCAGCACGAGAATCCATGCGTCACCCGGCACGTGACCCGTGACGGCGGCCCAACCGAGCGCCGGCGGCATCGCGCCCGAGGCGCCGCCGATCACGATGTTCTGCGGCGTGGCGGGCTTCAACAGCAGCGTGTAGATGACCGCATAACCGACGAAGGTGGCGAGCGTGAGCCACATGGTCAGCGGATTGGCGAACGTGTAGAGCGTCCACATACCGAGGCCGCCGAGCACGGCCGAAAACAGCAGGATTTGCGAGGTCGTAATTTCGCCGCGCGCGGACGGCCGCCACGACGTGCGACGCATTTTCGCGTCGATCTTCTGTTCCATCAGGCAATTGATGGCGAATGCCGCACCGGCCAGCAGCCAGATGCCGACGGTGCCACCGATCAGGACGGTCCACGGCACCATGCCGGGCGTCGACAGAAACATGCCGATGACAGCGCAAAACACAGCGAGCTGCGTGACGCGCGGCTTCGTCAGGGCGATGTACTGGGAGACCCGGCTACCGGGCGTTTGGGAGAGAGTTGTGCTGTCCATGTGGGGTCACGCTGGCGCGGCATCGCGCGCAGGCAACACGGCGCGGCCGGGACGGCTATAAGCGATCCGAAAGTTTAACATAACGAGCAGAAGCAGCAGGATTGCGGCCCCCCCGTTATGGGCGACGGCAATGGGCAACGGCCATTGCAGGACGATGTTCGACAGGCCGGTGATGAACTGGATCAGCACCACCAGCAACACGCCGTTTGCCGGCCGCCGCAGCGACTCGAAACGGCGCATTTTCAGCGCGAACCACGCCAGATAGGCGACCACTAAGATCGCAAACGTGCGGTGAGTCCAGTGGATGGCGACCAGCGCATCTTGCGTAATCATGTCGCCGTCGCCGGTCATGCCGAGCGCGCGCCACAGGTGAAAGCCGTGCGCGAAGTCCATCGGCGGGATCCATTGGCCGTTGCAGGTCGGGAAGTCCGTGCAGGCGAGCACCGCGTAGTTGGTGCTGACCCAGCCGCCCAATGCGATCTGCACGACCAGCAGCACGAGACCGGCGAGCGCCGCCGCGCGCCACCGCGCGGCTTCGGGCTCATACGCCGGCAGCGGCGTTTGGTGCGCGGCCAGCCAGCCGAGCGTGCCGAGCAATGCGAGACCGAGCAGCAAATGGGTCGTGACGATAATCGGTTGCAGCTTCATGGTCACGGTCCACGCGCCGAACGCACCCTGCACGAGGATCAGCAGCAGCAGCGAGGTCGGCCACCACGGCGACACATGCAGCGGACGGCGCTTGAACCGTGCAGTCCACGCGATCAAGGTCTGCGCGATGATCAGCACGCCGATCGCCATGGCAAAGTAACGGTGGATCATCTCGATCCAGGCCTTCGTCATGCTGACCGGGCCGGTGGGCATCAATTGATGCGCGGCGGTAATCGCGGCATGCGCGATGAACGGCGATGACGTGCCATAGCAACCGGGCCAGTCGGGGCAGCCAAGACCGGAGTCGGTGAGCCGCGTGAAGCCGCCGAACATCACCAGATCCAGTGTCAGGAAGGTGGTGAGCCAGACCAGCTTGCGGAATTTGCCGTCGTCGGCCTTGACCCAGACGTAGGACAGCGGCAACGCCGCGATACACAAGCCGATCAGGGCCAGTTGCAGTACGAACATCTTTCTTACCCTTGTTGCGGCATCAGCCGATGCTCGACCATTTGAGCAGCTTGGTCACGTCACCCTTGATCTTGCTGGGGTTCGGATCTTTCGGGAAACGCATCATCAGATTGCCGTTCGGATCGACCATGTAAATGTGGTCGGTGAGTTGGGTGCCGGCGTCGGTCGGCAGCCATGCGGACACCTGCGCCGGGTTGGCGATCAGCATGTTGGTGTCGGGGTAGGCCTTTTGTATCACGTCGGACACCTTCCCTGCATCGGTGCGCAGCCACACTTCCACGACGCGCTCGCGTTCCGGGCCCTGAGCTGCGCGGATTTGTCGCATGAAGTACAGCTTGGTGACGCAGGCTTTGTCGCACGCGCTGTTGTCGACGGAGATCATCAGCCAGCGGCCGTGCAGCGACGCGAGCTTGAGCGGCTTGCCGTCTTCACCCGTGACGACGAGCGAGTCGGGAATCGGCCGTTGTGGTTCGACCAACGTGCCGTAACTCGTGCTGCCGCCGGCCGGCTTGACCACGTAATAAACGAAATACGACACGGCGATCGGCGCGGCACAGATGACCGCCAGCAACAGCAGCATCCAGCGGCCGCGCTTCCACGATCCTTCGCCATTGGGTTGACCAGGCATCACTTTCGGAGCTACAGGTTTGCCGGCTTGCGGCGAACGGGGAGATTGCGTCGACACTACAGGACCTCTTTCAATGATTGCGCGGCTTCAAGGCCCTTGTTCGGGGTACGGGAAGCCGCGGGTGATGCGTTATGCGCCCGGCGCGTGCTCTTTCTTCGCGGCGCGGCGCGCGGCATACAGGCCGAAGACGAGGGCCGCGGCCGCCATGCCCCACCACTGGAACATGTAGCCATAGTTGCGCTCGACGCCGCTCGTCGGCGCCGGCCAGTCGCGCACCAGTTTGTCGCCGTCGTCGCTCAATTGCTGGATCACGAACGATTGCAACGGCAACCCGGTTTCCGCAGCGTAGGCCGCCGTATCCAGATTCTGGCGGATCTTCTGATGCGCGTCCGATCCGCCCTGCCCCAGCTCGAAAGCACGCGAGGCATCGGCGCGCGCAATGCCTTCGATTTCGATCTCGCCTTGCGGCGTCGCGTACGGCGCGATGGTCTCGCGATTGCTCATGTTGCGCGGCAACCAGCCGCGATTGACCAGCACATAACCGCCGTCGGCCAGTTTAAAAGGCATCACGACGTAAAAGCCCGGCTGATCGTTATACGGGCGATTATCCAGATAGACGACTTTGTCTGCGACGAAACTGCCGCGCGCTTTCACGCGATGGAATTCGATGTCCTTCAGCTCGACCGGCGTAGCGCTGACAGGCTGCGCAGGTGCGTCTTCGAACTGCGTGATGTGTGCTTCAAGCGCTTCCTTCTGATGCGCGCGGTCGCGCTGCCAGAAACCAAGCCGCACCGTCACCACGATGACAAGCAGAATCAACAGCGCGGGAACCAGGCGGAACTTCATCGGACGCGCTCCACCACGGCTTGTGGCCCCGCCTGGAACGTACGGCAGACGCCAGCGCGCGGTGCGATAATAAACGTCTTGCCTCTGCGCTTTCTGGTTTCAGTTGGTTCCATGCACATTCTCGTTCCCATCGCCTTCGTCCTGATCATCGCCAGCATGGTGTCGGCGCTGTATTTCATGATGCATGACAAGGGCAAAACCAAGCGGATGGTCTGGTCGCTCGCCACGCGGGTGGGCCTGTCGATCTCGCTGTTCCTGTTCATCCTGTTCGCTCACTGGATGGGTTGGATTCAGTCGACCGGTATTCCTTACGGGCGTTGAGCTCGGCGGAAAAGACTTCAGTTCACCAAACTCACCAAACAAAACGCCGCCCTGACAGGGTCGAGGGCGGCGCTGCATAACTCGCGTATTGCTCGTGCGCCGCGCCCTTGAAAGGCGATGCGCGAACGGCCTGCGCACATTCCGGAAACCGGCTGGTTTCCAGTCCGTAGGCAGGCCAGACTGCGTTACAGCCAGTACACGACGACGTACAGCCCAAGCCACACCACGTCCACAAAGTGCCAGTACCAGGCTGCGCCTTCGAATGCAAAGTGATGCTCTGCCGTGAAGTGGCCGCGGATCAACCGCACCAGCACCACCGTCAGCATCGTACCGCCGAGGAACACGTGGAAACCGTGGAAGCCCGTCAACAGGAAGAACGTCGAACCGTACACGCCCGAAGACAGTGTCAGGTTGAGTTCGTTGTACGCGTGGTAATACTCGAAGCCTTGCAGGAACAGGAAGCAGACGCCGAGCACAATGGTAGCGGCCAGCCAGATGATCGCCTTCTTGCGATGATCTTCACGCAGTGCGTGGTGCGAAACCGTCAACGTCGCGCCCGATGACAACAGCAGCGCCGTGTTGATGGTCGGCACCGGCCACGGCTGCATCGACTTGAAGGTCGAGACCAGCGCGGCCGGACCGTTGTTCGGCCACACTGCCGAGAAATCCGGCCAGATCAACTTGTAGTCGAGGCTGCCGAGCTGGTGCAGCGCGATTTCACGTGCATAGAACAGCGCGCCGAAGAAAGCGCCGAAGAACATGACTTCGGAGAAGATGAACCAGCTCATGCTCCAGCGGTACGACTTGTCGACATTCTTGCCATACATGCCGCCTTCCGATTCGGAGATCGCGTCGCCGAACCAGTGCCACAAGGTATAGAGCAACCACAGCAGACCCACGGCGACGCCGAGCGGCGCCCAGTCATGCTCGTTGATCCATGCCGCAAGCGATCCGAGCATGACCAGCAACCCAACCGCGGCGCTGATCGGATGCCGCGACGGATGCGGCACGAAATAGTACGGGCTCTCGTTTTGACCGCTCATTCTTGATTCTCCACTTCAGTCCAGTTGTTCCGGAATCTCCGGCTGTATCTTCGGCGGCGCGTCGATACCGCACCGCTTCGCTCTAATTCGTGGGCTCTGCTTCGCCCTGTCCTACACGTCCATCTACCGGCTCAACCCACCACGGCGTGCACGATCAGGATCAGCACCCCGATCAGGATGGCTACGCTGATCAGCGCCGCTGCAAGCACATGCAGCGGGTTCAACTGAGTTGCGTCCGCTTCCAGATCACGACGCTTGCGCACCCCGAAAAACGACCAGAACACGGCTTTCATCGACTGGCCAAAACTGCTCTTACGTGGGCCGCCGTTGCTATCGCTCATTACGTCTTCTTCCTTCGCCTGGCGACTGTTGCCGTCAGGCGGGATTGGCGGTGGTTGCCGCCGTATTGGCCGTGGGCGCCGCGCTTCCGGCCGTCGCCGCTGCCGGCGTATTCAACTCAAAGAACGTGTACGACAAGGTGATCGTTTTCACATCCTTCGGCAGCTTCGGGTCGACCACAAACACCACCGGCAGCCGCTTTGTCTGATTCGCAGTCAACGTCTGCTGCGTAAAGCAAAAACACTCGATCTTCTTGAAGTACTCGGTCGCCTCTTTCGGCGCGTAGCTCGGAATGGCCTGCGCCTGAATCGTGCGCGCCTGTTCGTTGCTGACCTCGTACATCACGGTGGTCACTTCGCCCGGATGCACGTCGAGACTGCGCTGCTCCGGCTTGAAACCTAACGGGCCGCGCGCGTTCGCATCGAATTCGATCGAAATCGTGCGGCTCATATCGACCTGCGTGTTCTTCGCCTCGCGCACTGTGGCATCACGCTGCACGAGGTTGTTGATGCCGGTGACCTCGCAGATCGCGCGGTACATGGGCACCAGTGCAAAACCAAAACCGAACATCATCAACGCAACGATGAACAGCTTGATCAACATCGATCGGTTAAAAGCGCGATCGGCCTGAGCCGGCGGTTGCGTCGACATCTCAATCCTCAACAAACCTGTGCGCAGGCTTGAACCACTGCTTCAGGGAAACCACTTCTGATGAATGATGACGCTCGCAAAAAACGCCGCGGCGATGACAAACATCACGAGACCTATCCGCCGGTTGCCCGCGCGAATCTGCTCGGGTGTACGTCTTTCTTGAGGATTGCGCGTCATGCTCGACTTTCTGAATACTTTCGTGACTACGGGGTGTCGCCACTCCACTGTTCGCGTGGCTGCCTGGTTCTGGCGGCGACTGACATGCCACCGCCGGAACCGGCAACCTCACTGAACGCCGATTACTCGACGGTCGGCGGGTGTTCGAACGTGTGGAACGGAGCCGGGCTCGGCACGGTCCATTCGAGGCCCGTTGCGCCGTCCCACGGCTTGTCGCCTGCTTTTTCGTGCTCGCCACCGCCACGGTAGGCCGGCAGTGCAACCGCGAACAGGAAGTACACCTGTGCCAGACCGAAGCCGAATGCGCCGATCGAGATCACCTGGTTCCAGTCGGTGAACTGAGCCGGGTAGTCAGCGTAACGACGCGGCATACCTGCGAGACCGACAAAGTGCATCGGCAGGAACGCGAGGTTGAAGAAGAACATCGACGCCCAGAAGTGGATCTTGCCGCGCGTTTCGTTGTACATCCAGCCGGTCCACTTCGGCGACCAGTAGTACCACCCGGAGAACAACGCGAAGAGAGAACCCGCCACTAGCACGTAGTGGAAGTGCGCCACCACGAAATAAGTCCCGTGATACTGGATGTCGAGCGGCGCCATAGCCAGCATCAGACCCGACAGACCGCCGAACGTGAACACCAGCAGGAAGCCGACCGCGAACAGCATAGGCGTTTCGAAGGACAGCGAACCGCGCCACATGGTCGCGACCCAGTTGAACACCTTCACACCCGTCGGCACGGCGATCAGCATCGTCGCGTACATGAAGAACAGCTGGCCCGTCACCGGCATGCCGGTTGCGAACATGTGGTGCGCCCACACCATGAACGACAGAATCGCGATCGACGAGGTTGCGTACACCATCGAGCTATAGCCGAACAGCGGCTTGCGCGAGAACGCCGGGATCACCTGCGACACGATCCCGAACGCCGGCAAGATCATGATGTACACCTCGGGGTGCCCGAAGAACCAGAAGATATGCTGGTACATCACCGGGTCGCCGCCGCCTGCCGCGTTGAAGAACGACGTGCCGAAGTGGCGATCGAACAGCACCATGGTGATCGCGCCTGCCAGAACCGGCATCACCGCAATCAGCAGGTACGCGGTGATCAGCCACGTCCAGACGAACATCGGCATCTTCATCAGCGTGAGGCCAGGTGCGCGCATGTTCAGGATCGTCACAACGATGTTGATCCCGCCCATGATCGACGAAGCACCCATCAAGTGGATCGCGAAAATCGCGAAGTCCATGCCCGGGCCCATCTGCGTCGACAACGGCGCGTACAGCGTCCAGCCCGCGGCGGTCGCGCCGCCCGGTGCGAAGAACGAACCGACCAGCAACACCGCAGCCACCGGCAGCAGCCAGAAGCTGAAGTTGTTCATCCGTGCAAAAGCCATGTCCGATGCGCCGATCTGCAGCGGCACCATCCAGTTCGCGAAGCCGACGAAGGCCGGCATGATCGCGCCGAACACCATGATCAGGCCGTGCATGGTGGTCAACTGGTTGAAGAACTCGGGGCGCATGATCTGCAGACCCGGCTCGAACAGTTCGGCACGGATCATCAGCGCCATCACGCCCCCGGAGAGGAACATGGTGAACGAGAAGATCAGGTACAGCGTACCGATGTCCTTGTGATTGGTTGCGAACAGCCAACGACGCCAGCCATGCGGCGTTTCGTGGGCATGGTCGCCGTGTACGTGCTCGTGGCCCGCGGTTACATCGTGTCCGATGCTAGACATGACAATCTCCTAATACGAATACTGCGGTGCTGACCATGAACACGTCAGGCAGCCGGGCTGATCTGGACACGCCGGGCTTCTTTCGCGTCGCCGCCGCCCGTGATCGTTTCCGGCTTTTTCAAAATAATATGGTCTTCGGCAATGCCGGCTGCTTTCAGCGCGTCGCGCACGGCTTCGGCACGCGTCTTCGCGAGCTTCGCGTTGACGTCGGCTGAGCCGGTGGCGTCGGTGTAACCCGACAGCGTGAACTTTGCGTCCGGGTGCGCTTTCGCGTAGGCCGCGGCCGCGTCGACCGCTGCTTTCGCGTCGGCCGGCAGCGTGCTCTTGCCGGTCTCGAAGTAGACGTTCGCCGGCAATGCCGCTGCTTGCGATGCTGCCGCGCTGTCCGAACCGGCCGCAGCCACGTCGGCACCTGAGGCACCCGCTGCGCCCGAAGCTTCGGCACCCGCGCCGCTCGCTGCTGCGCCCGCGTCGGCCAGATGATTGCCGCCTTCCGGCAGCTTGCCGTTGCGCGCATCCAGCACTTGCTTCGGCTGGAGAATGTCGCCGGTGTGGTTGCCCCACGAATTACGTTCGAACGTGATGACCGAAGCGATTTCGACGTCGTTCAACGTCGGCGCCCACGAAGGCATCGCGTTCTTGCCCTTCAGCACGAGGCTCACGTGGTCGGCGATCGGGCCGTTGGCGATCTTGCTGCCGTCCAGCGCCGGGAATACGCCGGCACCCTTGCCGGTCGGCTGGTGGCAGACCGCGCAGTTCGATGCGTACACCTTGCCGCCGCGCTCCATCAACTCGGCCATCGTGTAGGTCTTGTTCGGGTCGTCCTGGCCAGCGGCCATTTTCTGCTTCTGCGTATCGACCCACTTCGCGTAGTCGTCTGCCGACAGCACTTCGACCACCACCGGCATGAACGCGTGTTCCTTGCCGCACAGTTCGGTACAGAAGCCGCGGAACGTGCCGGTCTTGTCAGCCTTGAACCACGTGTCGCGCACGAAACCCGGAATCGCATCCTGCTTCACGCCGAAAGCCGGCACGTACCAGGAGTGGACCACGTCGTTCGCGGTGGTGATGATGCGGATTTTCTTGTCGACCGGGACGACGAGCGGATTGTCGACTTCCTGCAGATACGTGGTGGAAATCGGTTCACGGCCATCGGTCTCCGCACGCGGCGTGGCCAGCGTGGACAGGAAGCTGATGCCCTCGCCCGGACCCTTCACGTAGTCGTAGCCCCATTTCCACTGGTAGCCCGTGACCTTGATGGTGAGGTCGGCGTTGGTGGTGTCCTTCATCGCCACGACGGTCTTGGTGGCGGGGAGCGCCATCAGCACGACGATGATGAACGGCACGATCGTCCAGATGATTTCGACGGTGGTGCTTTCGTGGAAATGGGAAGCCTTATGGCCTTTCGATTTGCGGTGCGCAAACATCGAATAGAACATCACGCCGAACACGCCGACGAAGATCACCGTGCAAAGAACCAGCATGAACATGTGGAGGCTGAAGAGCTCCTCAGCGATTTTTGTCGCAGGCGGCTGGAGATTGATCTCGTTGACGGCAGGGCCGCCCGGAACATCGCCCACTGCCAGGGCCGCACCGGCGAAAAGCAGTCCGCTCATCGCCAGCACGCCCATGAGGGCTCGCTTGATTGTTTTCATAGCTTCCTTACCCAAAATTTCCATTCAAACCCTCGACCCCGCTGGCAGGCTGTCTCGCGCTCCCCTTGAACGCCGCGCGTCTCAACACGTCTAACACCGTGTGAGCCACATACGCAGTTCGCCTGCGAACTGCGCGCGCCGATACTGCGCGAGATGTTGCCCGATCATGATCGTCTGGCCGCGCGAGACCAGTTTGATCTGGTCACGCGGCGTTGCACCCGGTTCGATCCGCACCCAGCGCGGATTGAATTCGAACTGCGTGAGCCGTTCGGCGCTGACCTGCTCGATCACGAGCCGGTTCTGAAACAACCGGACGCGCTCGTAATCGACAGCATGACGCGCATATATGGCAAACGCGATGCCCACCGCCAGCAATTCGATACCGGTGAACGGCAACACCAGCCAGGCGCCGACCAGAACCAGCATGAAAGCAATTGCCAACGAGAACAACGCAAGCGATACGTAGAAACCTACAAACTGCCGCGGCGACAATGAACAGTTGCGCTTCATCGTCCAGTCTTTGAGAACGGGTTCCGAATCCGCCAGCAGATCTGATGCTTCCATCGCTGCCTCCTGCCGACTGTCACCAATCGCTGCCTGCGGCCCTTGCTCGCGACCGCTGAACAGCCACTCAATCACCGCCGCGCCACTTCATGTTGCAGCCCTATGCCTCGGGCCTGCCGCCCCAAATGTGGGAACTCCGGGCGACAAACTGACGCATTATAGGCGCGATCCATAGCATCCACAAGCAAGCCTCAATCGGCTCACAAGCCAGGTGGGACAAGCCTCCGCGCTGTTTTGGCACTGCTTTCGCGGGTCTTTTGAAGCGGTAATTTCAGACATAACAGATGTCCTCTTTACCGCTTCATTGATTCCTCACCGGTTCCTCGACGAACCTCGTCCGATATCCTCGATCCGCACGATCCCATGACCTTCAGCCGTGGTGCGCGGCACGGCTTTCCAGGCGTGGCCGTAGATCACTTCGAAGGTCAGCGCGATCGTGCCGTCGGCGCGCCGACGGGCTTCGAGCGCCGCCAGCAAAGCCTTGTGCAGCCTGCGCGCGACAGCATTCGAGGTGGCCTCGCGTTCAAACGGATAGGCACCCCAGCGGCGCACGTCCGCGAGCAGCGACTCGGGCGACTTATAGGTAATAGTGAGCGTTTCCTGGTCCATCACCGGAATCTCGAAACCGCTCTCGACCAGCATATCCCCAAGGTCGTGCATGTCGACAAAGTCGATCACATGCTTACGCGAAGCAACGCCGTGGACCGCCTCGACCTCGGCGTAGGCGCCACGCAATTCCTTCAGCGAATCGGGACCGAGCGTGCTGAACATCAGCAGGCCGTTCACTTTCAGCACCCGTTGCCACTCAGGAAACACGAGATCCGGCCGCGAGTGCCAGTGCAAGGCGAGATTGGACCAGATGAATTCGAAGGCGCCGGCCGCGAACGGGAGTGCCGAGAAGTCGGCCTGCGCGAAGCGCGGACCGCGGGCGCCGAGCGCCTTGCCGAGCGTTGCGGGTAGAAAGCGCCGCCAACTCGTGTCGCCGGAATCGTGACGCAGCGCGCGCGCGAGCATGCCATGCGAGAGGTCGGTGCCGAACACCGGCGCCTCGGGAAAGCGTTCACGCAATGCGGGGATGTCTTCGCCCGCGCCGCAACCGGCGTCGAGCACGCTCGCCGGCGTGACCTTGATGTAGTCGAGGCGCTCGCGCATGCGCTGCGCGATTTCGCGCGGCAGGAACGCGACGTCGTCGAAAGTCGCGGCACGGCGGTCGAAAATCTGCCTGAGGCGCCGGGAATCATAGGCCGGACGGCCAGATTGAGACGAAGTTGGGGGCATGGGTGTCGTTCTGGCGTAGAGCACGAAGTATACTCGCTCGCTTCCTCCCCTTCAGCGTGAAAGGCCTTCGCGGGCGGTCCAATCATGCCACTCCGACAAAAATCTTCGTCTTCCGGCGGCCCGGCCGCGGGTTTTGCGCGTTTCGCGCGCGGCGTCTATTCGGCGTGGCCGTATGTGATGCAAGCGGCACTGCCGAACCTGTGCGCACTATGCGGCAATTTGTCGCACAAGACGTTGTGTGGCGGTTGCGACGAGACGTATTGGAACGAAGGCAGGTTGCGCTGCACGGTGTGCGCGGTCCCGTTGTCCGGAACGCGCCCGGCAGGTCACGCGCACTATCGCTGCGCGGATTGCATCGGCGAGCCGCCGCCGTTCGAAGCGACTTTTGCGCTCGCCGATTACCGCCAGCCGCTCGACGCCTTGGCGCTCGGCCTCAAATTCCGCGCCCGGCTGATGCTGGCGCGCGAGTTTGCGCGACTCCTTGCTCGTCTCGCGGGGGACTCATGGAAAGACGCATCCGAAAAACCCGATGTGCTTGCGCCCGTGCCGCTGGCCAAGCAACGTCTTATCGAGCGTGGCTACAACCAGGCCTGGCAGATTGCCCGGCCATTGGCCCGCGCGCTGAATGTGCGCAGCGACGCCACCTTGCTGCGCCGTGTGATCCACACCGCGCCACAATCCCGGCTCGACTTGGACGCGCGCCGGTTGAACGTGGGCCGCGCCTTCGAAGTCGTCAAACCGGTGCACGGTCTGCACGTCGGCATTGTCGACGATGTCATGACGACCGGTGCGACGCTCGAAGCGCTGGCACGTACGCTCAAAGCCGCCGGTGCGCGGCGCGTCACCAACTTCGTCGCCCTGCGCACGCCGAAAAACTAGTCTCTACCTGGTCTCATCATGTTCAATGTCGTTCTCGTCGAACCCGAAATCCCGCCGAACACCGGCAATGTCATCCGCCTGTGCGCCAACACCGGCGCGCGACTGCATCTGATCGAGCCGCTCGGCTTTCCACTCGACGACGCCAAGTTGCGCCGCGCCGGACTCGACTACCACGAGTACGCGCAGATGAACGTGCACGCCGATTGGGCAGCGTTCGTCGCGAAGGAAACGCCCGATCCCGCGCGGATGTTCGCCTTCACCACCCGCGGGTCGGGCCGGTTTCACGAGCATGCGTTTCAATCCGGCGACTGGTTCGTGTTCGGCGCCGAAACGCGCGGCCTGCCTGACACGGTGCTCGATCAATTCGCCAATGAACAACGCGTGCGTCTGCCGATGCGCCCGGGCAACCGCAGCCTGAATCTCTCGAATACGGTCGCCGTGGTGGTGTTCGAAGCGTGGCGTCAGACTGGCTTCGACGGCGGCGCCTGACGGCGTTTCAATTCGGCTTCGTAAAGCGCGAGCATGGCAGCGTCGAAACACGCGAACACTACACGCTCGATCTTCGGCGTACGCGGCAAGGTTTCGAGTACGGTGCCGACGGCAATCCGCACCGCCTCGTCAGCGGGAAAATGGTAGATGCCGCAACTAATCGCGGGAAACGCAATGCTCGTGCAACGAGCCTGATGCGCCACCTCGAGTGCGCGCTGATAGCAGGAGGCGAGAAGGTCGGCCTCGCCATGCGCACCGCCCCGCCACACGGGGCCAACCGCGTGAATCACATGTTTGGCCGGCAAGCGGTAGCCGCCGGTGATCTTTGCGTCGCCGGTCGCGCAGCCGCCGAGCGCCTCGCACTCATGCACCAATTCCTTGCCGGCCGCGCGGTGAATCGCCCCGTCCACACCGCCCCCGCCTAACAACGAGGTGTTCGCGGCGTTGACGATCGCGTCCACGGCGAGCGTCGTGATATCGACCGCGCACGCTTCTAGCGTGCAATTGTTGAAACTGAGCATGGGAGACCTCGCTGGTCCGAAGCGTCGATAAGACGTCGGACAGCGATGGCAGGCAGCCGTTCAGCGCGTTTCCGCGCCAAACGGCTGAAAGACGAGACTTATTCTGCTTTCGAATCGCGCCGCAGCAGGGCGCTGACGGCGTCGCGAGGCGCCACACCGTCGAACAGCACGGCGCAGACTGCCTGCGTGATCGGCATCTCGATCGCATGAGCGCGAGCGATCGCCAGTACGGCTTGCGCACAACGCACGCCTTCAGCCACGTGCCCGAGGCCACCGAGAATATCGTCGAGCGTACGGCCTGCGGCGAGCTGCAGGCCGACCGTACGATTGCGTGACAGATCGCCCGTGGCGGTCAGGATCAGATCGCCGAGACCGGTCAAACCGGTGAACGTCTCCGCCCGGCCGCCGAGCATCACGCCGAGGCGCGACATTTCAGCAAGACCACGCGTAATCAGCGCGGCGCGCGCATTGAGACCGAGGCCAAGGCCATCGGCAATACCGGTGGCAATCGCCAGCACGTTCTTCACCGCGCCGCCCACTTCCACACCGACGATATCGTCGCCGGTATAGATGCGCATGGCGCCATGATGAAACGCTGCGACCGTGCGCTCGCGGCACGCCAACGACGTACTTGCGATCGTCAACGCGACCGGCAAGCCCTGCCCGACTTCGCGCGCGAAGCTCGGGCCCGACAGCACACCGTTGCTGCCATGCCCCGGCAATTCAGCCGCGACCACCTGATGCGGCAACAACTGCGAGTCGGCTTCGAAACCTTTGCACAACCACACCACGTGCGCCGGCACTTTGCCCGCGTCGCGCATCGCCCGGAACAGACCCCGCAGACCGGCGACGGGCGTCGCCACGACGCATAACGCGTCGTCGGCGAGCGCATGGTCGAGCGCTGCGTTCAGATCGGCTTCATAGCGAAGGGACGGCGGCAACGCCACGCCCGCCAGATAGCGGGCGTTTTCGTGCGAAGCCGAGATCTCGGCAATGAGCGCGGGTTCGCGCGCCCACAGCACCGTGTCGTGCCGCGCGGCCAGGTGGCCGGCGAGGGCTGTGCCCCATGCACCGGCGCCGAGGACAGCAACCTTCATAGCCGGCACCGAACGGACGCGTTAATGCGTGACGCCGTTTTGCGCCGCGCCTTCCTGGCCGCCCATTTGCGCGAGACGTTGCTCATACAGCGCCTGGAAGTTGATCTCGGCGAGGTGGATCGGCGGGAAGCCTGCGCGGGTGATCGCGTCAGCGATGTTCGAGCGCAGGTACGGGAACAGGATCGTCGGGCAGGCGATGCCGACCAGCGGATCGATCTGCTCAGCCGGAATGTTGCGGATGTCGAAAATGCCGGCTTGCTTGGCTTCGATCAGGAACGCAACCTTGTCCGACACCTTGGCCGTGACCGTGCCCGTCACGAGGATTTCGAACACGGTGTCGGCGAGGCGCTCGGCCTTCACGTCGACTTCGACTTCGACCGACGGCATTTCCTGCTCGAGGAAGATGCCCGGCGAATTCGGCTGCTCGAGCGACATGTCCTTCAGGTAGATGCGCTGGATGTTGAAGAACGGCTGGTTATTCTCGTCGGACATGATTGAGTGATTCCCTGATAGGTATACATGGCGGCGGCCCATGACGTCACGGACCGCCAGATCGTTGCGGCGCACTGCCCGCCTTGCAAAAGCGGGAGCGTACCGGCTTGTATTTCATCCGCCCCATTCACGCGCCGGCTGGCGTGTGAATTCAGGCAACTTCGTTCAGGCAGCTTCGAGCAGAGGCATCAAACCGCCCGCGCGGTCGAGCGCGGACAGGTCATCGTACCCGCCGACATGCGTCTCGCCGATGAACACCTGCGGCACCGTACGGCGACCGGTCCGGGTCATCATTTCTTCACGCCGGGCCGGGTCTTTGTCGATCAGTACCTTTTCAACGTGCTCGACGCCGCGCGACTTTAAAAGACGTTCGGCCATCTGGCAATACGGGCACACCTGCGTGCTGTACATGATCACTTTGTTCACTTGGCTGCTCCTTGTTTCACAACCGGCATGCCGGCCTTCTGCCAGGCGTCGACACCACCTTCGAGAACATGGACTTCGGCGTATCCGGCATCTTGCACGATACGCGCTGCCTTGTTCGACTGCTGGCCGGTCTGGCACACCAGCAGCACCGGGTTGTTCTTATTCTTCACGAGTTGCGCGACTTTCGCCTGCAACTCGGCAAATTCAAGCTGCCGCGCCGCAGGCAAATGGCCCTTGGCAAAATCAGCGGACGGACGCAGATCGATGACCGTTGCATTGCGCCGGTTGATCAGTTGGGTCGCCTCAGCGGCCGACAGGCCCCCGCGGCCACGCCGGCTGATCGTCGGCCACAGCAGCAACCCACCGGAGATGAGGACGATTGCGATCAGTACAAGGTTTGTGTAATCAGTGAAAAACTTCACGGAAAATCCGCCGAAAAAGAGAGAAATCGAAAAGGGCAATCCACCCATTATAAAATAACCGTCTGACGCGATGGCGACGCTCCTTTAAAGGACCCTCGCAACGCTTTACCGCTTCCTTACTACCGACCGGCAATCTCATGTACAAACTCGTTCTCATCCGCCACGGCGAATCGACGTGGAACAAGGAAAACCGCTTCACCGGCTGGGTCGACGTCGACCTGACCGAGAAGGGCAATCGTGAAGCGCAACAAGCGGGCGTGCTGCTGAAGGAATCGGGCTACACCTTCGATATCGCCTACACATCGGTGCTCAAGCGCGCGGTCCGCACCTTGTGGCACGTGCAGGACCAGATGGATCTGATGTATCTGCCGGTCGTGCATTCGTGGCGTCTGAACGAACGCCACTACGGCGCGCTGTCTGGCCTGAACAAGGCGGAAACCGCCGCGAAATTCGGCGACGAACAGGTGCTGGTCTGGCGCCGCAGCTACGACACGCCGCCGCCGGCGCTCGATCCGTCGGACGAGCGCGCACCCTACGGCGATCCGCGCTACGCCAAGGTGCCGCGCGAACAATTGCCGCTCACCGAGTGCCTGAAAGACACCGTCGCGCGTGTTCTGCCGTTGTGGAACGAGTCGATTGCGCCGGCCATCAAATCGGGCCGCAAGGTCGTGATTGCAGCGCACGGCAACTCGATCCGCGCCATGGTGAAGTACCTCGACAATATTTCGGACGACGACATCGTCGGCCTGAATATCCCGAACGGCGTGCCGCTCGTCTATGAGCTCGACGAAAACCTGAAGCCGATCAAAAGCTACTATCTGGGCGACCAGGACGCGATTGCGAAGGCGCAAGCCGCTGTTGCCCAGCAAGGCAAGGCGGGCTGAACCCATCAATTAGCCGCAGCTCTATGCATGAAACATGCAGCAGGGCCGCGGCACACGGGCCGCGCCGACCGGCAAGACGGTCGGGCCGGCGTGGCCCGCCTCTCCCGAGCGCGCCCGGGCGGCCGCCATCCGACTGTTACCGCACATTACTTCACCACCGCAGCGCCGATCTCCCGAACCAGGTCCGGCCCATGCTGTCGAATGACGATTGCCTGTGCTGCGCCCTGACTGGGCGGGTGTGCAGTTATACTTGTCCGTCCCCACCTCTATCGACGCTGCCACGCGCTTCCGACCGCAACAGACTCTATGCGAAAGAACCTGAAAAATATCGGCCTGATTGCCGCGGGCCTTGCTACTGGCGTATTCGCCACCCTGCAACTCTCCGCCTCGGCCCAGCAACCCGCCAGCGCCGCCTCGAGCGCCGTTGCACCGTTGCCGCTGGACCAACTCAGGCTCTTTGCCGAAGTTTTCGGGCAAATCAAGCATGAATACGTCGAACCGGTCGACGATAAGAAGCTCCTCACCGCCGCGATCAAGGGCATGGTGTCGAGCCTCGACCCGCACTCGTCGTATCTCGACAAGACCGATTACGAAGAACTGCAGGAGCAGACCAAGGGTCGCTTCGCGGGTCTCGGCATCGAAATTTCGTCCGAAGACGGCCTGATCAAGGTGATCTCGCCGATTGAAGACACGCCTGCATTCCGCGCCGGCATCCGTCCGGGCGACCTGATCACCCGCATTAATGACAAACCCGTGCGCGGCATGACGCTCGACCAGGCCGTCAAGCAGATGCGCGGCGATCCGGGCACCAAGGTCACGCTGACCATCTTCCGCAAGACCGACGACCGTACGTTCCCGCTCACGGTGACGCGCGCGATCATCAAGGTCCAGTCGGTCAAGATGAAGATCCTGGCACCGGGCTACGCGTATATCCGCGTCACCAGCTTCCAGGAACGCACCACGCCTGATCTGGCCGCCAAGCTGCAAGACATCGCGCGTCAACAGCCGAACCTGAAGGGTCTCGTGCTCGATCTGCGCAATAACGGCGGCGGTCTGCTGCAAAGCGCGGTCGGCGTGGCCGGCGCGTTCCTGCCGGCGGATTCGGTGGTGGTGTCCACCAATGGCCAGATTCCAGATTCGAAGCAGGTCTATCGCGACACGTACGATAACTACCGCCTGCAATCTTTCGACAGCGATCCGCTGAAAGATGAAGCACCGATCTTCAAGACTGTGCCGATGATCGTGCTGACCAACGCCTACTCGGCGTCGGCTTCGGAAATCGTCGCGGGCGCGCTGCAGGATCAGCATCGTGCGCTGATCGTCGGCAAGACCACCTTCGGCAAGGGCTCGGTGCAAACCGTCCGCCCGATGACGGCCGACACGGCCCTGCGCCTGACCACGGCGTACTACTACACGCCGAGCGGCCGTTCGATCCAGAACAAGGGCATCCGTCCTGACATCGCGGTCGATCAGTACGCGGAAGGCGATCCGGACGACGCACTGGTGACCCGCGAAGTCGACTACTCGAACCACCTTGCGAACACGCAGGATCCGAACGAGAAGAAGGAAGCGGATCAGCGCGAACAGGAGCGCATGGACCAACTGCGCCAGCTTGAAGAGCAGAACGACAAGAAGACACCGGAACAGCGTCAGAAGGATCGTGACCGCAAGCCGGTCGAGTTCGGTTCGACCGACGACTTCATGCTGCAACAGGCGCTGAACAAGCTGGAAGGCAAGCCGGTGATGGAATCGAAGTCGCTGACCGAGCGGCGTCTGGCGCAGAGCAAGCCGGAGACCTCGGCGTCCGCGCCGGTCGCGGTGAAGCCGACCCAACCGGTGCCGGGCGCAGCGATTTCGGCCCCGGCGTCCGCCACGCAAAGCAACTAAGCAGCAAACCCAACGTGTCTTCGCAGCCGAACCCGCTGCGAAGACACGGAGCGGACCACGCGGCAGTCTCCATTGCAATACCTGGCACCAGCACGAGCACTCGCTCCCCGCGCGATTAAAATAAGCAAACCGCGCACGGCAGGCCACCGGTCCTGCATCTCATTGCGCGACACTCCACGCGCCCCGCCATGAATGACGATCAACTCCTCCGCTATTCCCGCCACATCCTCGTCGACGAAATCGGCATCGAGGCACAGCAGCGCTTTATCGACGCGCATGCGATCATCGTTGGCGCGGGTGGACTCGGTTCGCCTGCAGCGATGTACCTGGCGGCGGCGGGTGTCGGCCGCTTGACGCTGGTCGATGCCGATACGGTCGACCTGACCAATCTGCAACGGCAGATTCTGCATGTGACCGCGTCGGTCGGGCGCAAGAAGGTGGAGTCCGGACGCGAGGCGATCGCCCAGATCAATCCTGAGGTCGTGGTGAACGCGGTCGCTGAACGCATCGACGATGCATGGCTCGACCGCGAGGTGCCGCACGCCACCGTCGTGCTCGATTGCACCGATAATTTCGCCACGCGCCACGCGATCAATCGGGCGTGCGTGAAACATGGTGTGCCGCTGGTGTCCGGCGCGGCACTGCGCTTCGACGGCCAGATCAGCACCTTCGATTTCCGCGACGCAGCGTCGCCCTGCTACGCATGCGTGTTCCCGGAGGATCAGCCGTTCGAGGAAGTCGCGTGCTCGACCATGGGCGTGTTCGCGCCCACGGTTGGCATCATCGGTTCGATGCAAGCGGCTGAAGCGCTAAAAGTCATCGGCGAAATCGGCACGCCGCTGGTGGGCCGCCTCACGATGCTCGATTCGCTGCGAATGGAATGGAACACGATGCGCATTGCGCGCCAGCCGGATTGCCCAGTATGCGGGCAACAGCATCAGACCTGAGCTCAGGCAACACGCTAAAAGAAAAACGCCGCACATGTGCGGCGTTTTCTATTTGAACCCAACCGGTTTTCAGTTTCAGGCCTGTACAACGCGCTTGAGCGCCGCCTGAACTTCTTCCGGTTCGAACGAAGCCAGCACGTCGGCCACCGGCTTCTCGAGTGTCTTCAGATGCGAGCGCAGGACTTCCTGCTTGACCACCAGCAACTGGCTCGGATGCATCGAAAACTCGGTGAGGCCCATGCCGAGCAACAGACGCGTCAACGCCGGATCGCCCGCCATCTCGCCGCACACCGACACCGGCACACCCGCGCGCTTCGCCTCGCGCAGCGTGAAGGCGATCAGGTGCAGCACCGCCGGATGCAACGGGTCGTACAGATGCGCGACCGAGTTATCCGCGCGATCGATCGCCAGCGTGTACTGGATCAGATCGTTCGTGCCGATCGACAGGAAATCGAGTCGCTTGAGAAACAACGGCAACGCAATCGCGGCGGCCGGAATCTCGATCATCGCGCCGACCTGCACGTTCGGATCGTAGGTGATGCCGGCATCGTCCAGCTGACGCTTGGCTTCGCGAATCAGATCGAGCGTCTGATCGATCTCCTGCGCGTGCGCGAGCATCGGAATCAGAATCTTCACTTTGCCGAACGCCGACGCGCGAAGAATAGCGCGCAGTTGCGTCAGGAACATTTGCGGCTCTGAGAGGCTCCAGCGAATCGCTCGCAGCCCCAAGGCGGGGTTCGGTGCGGTTTCGTAGCCGTCACCCCCGGCCATCGAATCGAGCGGCTTGTCGGCCCCGACGTCGATCGTACGGATCGTGACCGGCAAACCGTTCATCAACTCGACCGCGCGACGATAGGCAGCAAATTGCTCTTCCTCTTCCGGCAAATGATGCTTGTGATTCATGAACAGGAACTCGGTGCGGAACAAACCCACGCCGGTCGCGCCCGAATCGACCGCGGCGCGCGCGTCGTCCGGCAGTTCGATGTTCGCGCAGAGTTCAATGCGTGTGCCGCAGAGTGTTTGCGTCGGCGAAAACTTCAGCCGCTGCAGCTTGCGCTGCTCCAACGCCTTTTCGCTTTGGCGGTATGAATATTCCTCCAGCACGATCGGTGCGGGATCGACGATCACAATGCCATGATCACCGTCGACAATGATCAGGTCGTCCTGGCGGATCAACTGGCTCGCATGCTGCACGCCAACCGCGGCCGGAATGCCGAGGCTGCGCGCGACGATCGCCGTATGCGAGGTACGTCCACCGAGATCGGTGACGAACCCCTGAAACGTTTGCGTTTTGAATTGCATCATGTCGGCCGGCGCGATGTCGTGCGCCACCACGATCATCTCGTCGCAGGTACCGTGCACGCCGTCCGCCAGCCCGACCGTAGCGCCGGCGAGCGCCTTCAGCACGCGCTCAACCACCTGTTGAATGTCGGCCTTGCGCTCGCGCAGGTATTCGTCTTCGATATCGTCGAAATGGCGCGACAGGCGCTCCAGTTGTTCGGTCAGCGCCCACTCGACGTTGTAGCGGCGGGTGCGGATCAGGTCGATGGTTTCCTGCACGAGCATGGCATCGTTCAGGATCATTGAATGAACGTTGATGAACGCGCCCATTTCGCTCGGCGCGTCTGCCGCGAGATCGGCGCGCAACGCGTCAAGCTCCCGATGCACCAGTTGCTGGGCCGTGCGAAAACGCTCGATCTCGCCCTCGATCTGGGCGGGTTCGATCAGATAGTGGTCTACGTCAAGTGCAGCCGGGGCGATCAGATAAGCCCGCCCGATGGCGATACCGCGTGACACGGGAATTCCATGCAGCGTGAAGGACACGCGCACCTCCTCTAGTTGTGTGATGCCGCGGCAAACCGCTGCAATGCTCTCAGACTCTCTTTGTCATTATAAATTCCGCGCCCTTTACACGTACGCCGGGGCTGTGTGCAGCGCAGCACGAAATACCGTAACCGGTCACGACAATGCGCCTTCATCCACCTTGCGTTCGGGCAACGCTCGCTACGCGCCGGCGGCACGATCGGCTCATGCGCCCTCGCACTGCTCGTGCATACGCCGATTGTCACGCGCTAAAAAAAATGCCGCGGACAACCGCGGCATTTTGCGTCAGGCAAGGGCAACGCGCGAATTCACTGACCCTCGCCGAATTTATCGGCAATCAGTTTCAACAAGGCGTCCATGGCTTCTTTTTCGTCGGTGCCTTCCGTTTCGATCAGCACCGTGCTGCCTATACCCGCGGCCAGCATCATCACACCCATGATGCTCTTTGCATTGATAC
Source organism: Burkholderia sp. GAS332 (assembly GCA_900142905.1). NCBI lineage: Bacteria > Pseudomonadati > Pseudomonadota > Betaproteobacteria > Burkholderiales > Burkholderiaceae > Burkholderia > Burkholderia sp. GAS332. The sequence continues at coordinate 4,692,225 of FSRV01000001.1, forward strand.
GGCGGCCATTGCGGCTCATCCAGATTTCCGCCTGGTAGTTGCCCGCGAGTTGCGTCAACTTGGCCGACGCGCGCGCGTGCAGCCCCAGCTTGTTCACAATAGTCGTTTCCTGTTGCAGCATGTGATGGTCCGAAGCGCGGGTAAGTGTTGTGGTGAAAGATGAATCTGCAAACCAGTTGCAAACGGGTGACAACCCGATCGCAATCGTTTAAAGCCGTGCGAACCGCGTACAACCCGGCTTACAACCCGGTCGAGCCGCCTTTCTGAGTCAGGTCGGCGCCGGGCGGCAAGGCGGACAAACATTCGCTGGAAGCGGCCTCAGGCGGCAAAGCCGGCAAACAGTCCCCAGACTCCGCGGGTGGCGCAACCGGCGCCGGCGTGGCAGGCCCAATTGCGTGCACGCCCTTGGTGCCCCCGGCGAGCGCTTTGTCGACCAGCGTGTCGAGAGGTATCGTGCGATAACAGACCGCGCGCACCAGCATCGGTAGATTGACGCCACACAGCACGCGGACATTCGGCACCGAAGCGAGCCGCGCGGCGATATTCGCCGGCGTGGCGCCGAACATGTCGGTGAGCACGAGTGCGCCGTTTTCTTCCTTGAGCCGCTCGATCTCCGAATGCGCGAACGCGACCTGCTGCGCGGGATCGCAATCCGGCGATACGTCGATCACGCCGATACGAGCCGGCAAGCCACCGTAGATGTGCGAAATACAATCGCGCAACGCGGTGGCGAACGGAGCGTGCGCAATGATCAGAATGCCTGCCATGTCAGCCCTACTGCAAAAGATCGGCCTCGAACCGTGGACCGGGACGAAACCCGGTTCGTAAGCGCCCTCGACCGGCCGTAGGTCGTGAGGGCCGGAACGCATCGTCTGGCGAGCGGCCCGCGGCGTCTGATGTCGCGACGGCGCGTGCGGAAAAACAGCTCGCTTACAGTCCGCAATCCATGCCTTGAGCGTCCGGCAGACGCCTTCGATTCGGCTTGGCGCGGGAGAGCGGGCATTGTATCAGGCCCATTTTCGCGCCAAAGCCGGTGTTTCGCTTGATGCGGATTTACTACACAGTTTGGGGGCGATGGCCGCCATTCAAGGGTTGTGCCTCACGCTGCCGCACGCTCCAGTGCGTCGATGAACATCGCTGCGACGTCGAAACCGGTCTGATCCATGATCTCGCGGAAACACGTCGGGCTCGTCACGTTCACCTCGGTGAGCCAGTCGCCGATCGCGTCCAGACCGACCAGCAACAGACCGCGCGCGGCGAGCACCGGCGCGAGCGTGTCGGCGATCTTGCGGTCGTGTTCGGTGAGCGGTCGCGCTACGCCCAGGCCACCCGCCGCGAGGTTGCCGCGCACTTCATTGCCCTGAGGAATCCGCGCGAGCGAAAACGGCACCGCTTCGCCGCCGATCAGGAGAATGCGCTTGTCGCCGTCCTTGATCTCGGGGATGAACTTTTGCGCCATCACCGAACGCGCGCCGTCGTGGCTCAGCATCTCGATGATCGAGCCGAGATTCATACCGTCGGCCTTCACGCGGAACACACCCATGCCGCCCATGCCGTCGAGCGGCTTCAGGATCACGTCGCCGTGTTCTTCATGGAAGGCGCGCAAACGGGCTGCGTCGCGCGTCACCAAAGTCGGCGCGACGAACTGCGCGAACTCGCCGATCGCCAGCTTTTCCGAGTGATCGCGAATCGACTGCGGCTTGTTGAAAATGCGCGCGCCGCCGCGTTCGGCCAATTCCAGCAACCACGTCGACGTCACGTATTCCATGTCGAACGGCGGGTCTTTGCGCATCACCACCGCGCTGAAACTCTTCAGTGACTTCGGCACGGCCGCTTCAGCGGCGTACCACGTGTCGCGGTGCAGGTCAGTCACGTCGCCGGTAATTGCAAAGCGCTGCACGTTCGCCTCGACGTCGCCGCCCGTCCACGCCAGATGCTTCGGCTCACACGTGTAGAGCGTGTGACCGCGGCGCGCGGCCTCGGCCATCATCGCGTAGGTCGAATCTTTGTAGATCTTGAACTGCGTGAGCGGATCAGCGATGAAAAGAATGTCCATGAGGATTCCGGTGCGCCCTTAGGGCTTGGCATTGATCGTCAATATAGTCGCTGAAAATGACGATGGCGGCACGCATGCCGCCATCGACCATCTCGCGAGGCTTAAACCTGAATGGCTTCCGGATCGGTCTTTTCCAGTTCGACCGATGCGGCCAGCAACCCGAGCCGCGCCACCACGCCGTACATATAGAAGCGGTTCGGCACCGCCGCGCCGGGCTTGGCGTGCGCATCCGGCAGCGCAGTGTGCTCGAAGCCGAGCGGCACGAAGTGCATGCCGGGCGCGTTCAGATTCTGGTCGCGCTCGCGGCTGCCGTGCACGCGGTAGAAACCGCCCACCACGTAACGGTCGATCATGTACACGACCGGCTCGGCGACTTCCTCGCCGATCCGCTCGAAGGTGTACACGCCTTCCTGCACGATCACGTCATGCACTTCGAGACCGTCTTTGGTGGCAGCCATCTTGGCGCGTTCGCGCTTGGTGAGCGCGGCCACTTCCGACGCGTCGTGCACGGTCATCACACCCATGCCATACGTGCCCGCATCCGACTTGATGACGACATACGGTTTCTCGGAGATGCCGTACTCGCGGTACTTCTTGGCGATCTTCTTGAGCACGCCGTCGATCGCATCCGCCAGCGCTTCTTCACCCGTGCGTTCCTGGAAATCCACCCCTTCGACGTGCGCGAAGTACGGATTGATCATCCACGGATCGATTTCGACCATCTTGGCGAACTTCTTCGCGACGTCGTCATAACAGGAGAAGTGCGTCGATTTGCGGCGAACGGCCCAGCCTGCGTGCAGCGGCGGCAGCAGATACTGCTCGTGCAGATTTTCCAGTATGGGCGGAATACCGCCTGATAGATCATTGTTCAGCAGAATCGAGCACGGGTCGAAATTCTTCAGGCCGAGGCGCCGCTGCGAACGCTCGAGCGGTTCGAGCACGAGCTTCTGGCCATCGGACAGTGCAATCGTAACCGGCCCGACGATGCTTTCGTCGAGCGTGCCGAAACGCACGTTCAAGCCGGCCTGGCGCATGATCGCGGCCAGACGGGCGACATTCTCGAGATAAAACGCGTTGCGCGTATGGCGCTCCGGAATCACCAGCAGATTCTTCGCGTCCGGGCAGATCTTCTCGATCGACGCCATCGCGGCCTGCACGGCGAGCGGCAGCACTTCCTGCGGCAAATTGTTGAATGCGCCGGGGAACAGATTGGTGTCGACCGGCGCGAGCTTGAAACCCGCGTTACGCAGATCGACTGAACAGTAGAACGGCGGCGTGTGCTCCTGCCATTCGAGCCGGAACCAGCGTTCGATGGCGGGCGTAGCGTCGAGGATCTTCCGCTCGAGGTCGAGCAGCGGGCCGTTTAACGCCGTAACTAGGTGCGGAACCATTGATCACTCGCAGACTGGAGAAAAAAGATTGTAGAGCAAATGCTTTGTCCATTTGGGGACGGTTTCTCCATTCGCAAGCCGATACGAATTCATTCTCGCTATCGCAATGATAGGCGGGGAAAACTACTGCTCACAAGAGACGCAGCAAGAAAAAAGCCCGCCATAAAGGCGGGCCAAAGTCGCTGCGCTTGATTCTGATCCGTCAAGCCCTGGAGCTCGACGGCGAGTACCAACAATCCTTATTCGACGTGTTCGCCGTGCAGGCTCACGTCCAGGCCTTCGCGTTCCTCTTCTTCCGTCACGCGGATGCCCATCACCATGTCGATCACCTTCAGCAGGACGAAGCTCACCACGCCGCTGTAGATCAGCGTCGTCAGCACACCCTTGGCTTGCAGGATCACGCTGCCGTCGGAGCCGCCGATGTCCTTGACCGCGAACACACCGGTCAGCAGCGCACCCACGATACCGCCGATGCAGTGCACGCCGAACGCGTCGAGCGAGTCGTCGTAACCGAGCTTGTGCTTGAGCCACGTAGCCGACCAGTAGCAGATCACGCCTGCCGCGATGCCGATCACCAGCGAACCCGTCATACCGACGAAGCCCGAAGCCGGCGTAATCGCCACCAGGCCTGCCACGGCACCCGACACGATACCGAGTACCGACGGCTTACCCTTGGTTGCCCATTCGGCGAACATCCATGCGAGTGCCGCTGCTGCGGTTGCCACTTGCGTTGCAAACATCGCGAAACCGGCACGGCCGTCCGCCGCCACTGCCGAACCCGCGTTGAAGCCGAACCAGCCCACCCACAGCATGGCGCCACCGATCAGCGTGAGCGTCAGGTTGTGCGGCGCCATCGCTTCCTTGCCGTAGCCGACACGCTTGCCGAGCACCAGCGCGCAGACCAGCGCCGCGATACCGGCGTTGATGTGCACCACCGTGCCGCCTGCGAAGTCGAGGATGCCCGCGCTAGCCAGCCAGCCGGTCGGTTCCCAGACCATGTGCGCGATCGGCGAGTAGACGATGATCGACCACAGCGTCATGAACACCAGCATCGCCGAGAACTTCATGCGATCGGCAAACGCGCCCGTGATCAGTGCCGGGGTAATGATCGCGAACGTCATCTGATAGACGACGTAGACCGTTTCCGGGATCGTCGGTGCAAGGTGGCTGACGGTCAGCGTCGTGGCCTTGTCGCCGTGGATGTAGTTCATGCCCGCCATGAAGAAGCGCGAGAGGCCGCCGATGAACGAGTTGCCCGGCGTGAAGGCGAGGCTGTAGCCCACAATGACCCAGATGATCGACACCAGGCAGGTGATCGCGAAGCTTTGCATCAGGATCGCGAGCACGCTCTTCTTGCGGACCATGCCGCCGTAGAACAGCGCCAGACCCGGGATCGTCATGAACAGCACGAGCGCGGTGGAGGTCAGCATCCAGGCGGTGTCGCCCGAGTTGATCTTCGACGAATCGACCGAGAACGGCGCGGTCGGCGCGGTCGGCGCTGCCGGTGCGGCGGCAGCGGATGCGGCCGATGCATCAGGTGCGGCTGCGGCGCTGGCAGCCGGTGCGGCGGACGCGTCCGCGGCCGGTGCCGATGCCGCGGCGGCAGCGGGTGCTGCCGAAGCGTCAGGCGCCGGCGCACTCGCCGTCGTATCGGAAGCAGCGGCCGAGGCGGCTGCGGGGGCGGAAGCGTCGTCCGCGAGGGCGGCGCCGATACCGCCCGCGAGCAGCGAACCGGCCATCAGCATGGACATCAATAATTTGCGCATCTTCGTTTCCTCTTGTCGCTATCTGTGTCGCTATCTTTTGGTATTACAGAGCGTCCGCGCCGGTCTCCCCGGTGCGAATCCGAATCACTTGTTCGATCGGCGTGACAAAAATCTTGCCGTCGCCGATCTTGCCGGTGCGTGCCGCGCGTTCGAGCGCCTCGATCGCCTGCTCGACGATGTCGTCCGAGACAGCGGCCTCGATCTTCACCTTCGGCAGGAAATCGACGACGTATTCCGCGCCCCGATACAGTTCCGTGTGGCCCTTCTGACGACCGAAGCCTTTGACTTCCGTCACCGTGATGCCGGAGACGCCGATGGCCGACAAGGCTTCGCGCGCCTCATCGAGCTTGAACGGCTTGATGATTGCGGTAATGAGTTTCATGACATCCCTCGCTTAGTTGCGTAACCCGTTGCGTAACCCGTTGCGTAACCTGTTTGCGTACCCGTAACCCGCTCGTGTGGTCTCGTCCCGCTGCCGGTAAAAAAGGCGCCGGCAGTGCGCGCCGGGCAGTAACAGCAACTCGCGTGCCATGTTGTGTCAGACTTCGCCTCCGGGCACGCTGCAAAAGGGCCGCAAGCGGCCCTGGCTGGATGGCCAACGTTGGCGGAGCATGCTGGCGCGGCGCATGGATCGTTGCTAGAGTGTTCGAAGGCTTTTAACGTTTGAGCACGCACCAAACGGGCTCATGCGGCAGCGGCAGTCAAGCGGTCATGCACCAAGACGGCCCATTCCACGTGACAAAGCACAGACGCAACGAAACATGCACATTTTTTGTGCACCAAAGGGAACGCCATGAAACAACCGAACGATGTCTTTAACGATTTTCAGGCCCGCATGAGCGAGCTGTTCAAGAACTCGCCGGCCAAAGATGTCGAACGCAATGTGAAAGCCATGCTTTCGCAGGGGTTTTCCAAGCTCGACCTGGTCACGCGTGAGGAATTCGATACGCAAACCCAGGTGCTGGTGCGCACCCGTGCGCGCCTCGAAGAACTGGAGCGCCGCGTTGCCGAGCTGGAGCAGAAGCTGCCGGTCACGACGCAAACGTCCTAAGGCTTGGCGCGCAGCGCTTTAGCTGCGCAGTGCTGCACATCACTGGCAAGCGAGCCGTGACGTCATCAGCGTTTTAGGGGACTCGCGCGCGCCCTCGGCGCGCCGTCCGACGGGAGAAAACATGTCGCTTGCCGTGGTGCGCAGTCGCGCGCCGGCCTCTGGCCGCGCGCCCGAAGTAACCGTCGAGGTTCACCTCGCGAACGGATTACCCTCTTTTTCGATCGTTGGCCTTCCCGATCTGGAAGTGCGCGAAAGCCGCGAGCGCGTGCGCGCGGCGCTGCAGAACTGCAGCTTCGATTTCCCCGTGCGGCGCATTACCGTCAATCTCGCGCCAGCCGATTTGCCGAAGGAGTCTGGCCGCTTCGATCTGCCAATCGCCTTAGGCATTCTGGCGGCGAGCGGGCAGATTCCGGCCGAGTCCCTCCTGCACCGCGAATTCGCGGGTGAGCTGTCACTGACCGGCGCACTGCGGCCAATGCGCGGGGCTTTCGCGATGGCCTGTGGCACGGCCCGCAGCGGTGCCGCACACGGCGGCCTAGGCGGTGCTTGTACCGGCGCTTCTACCAGCGTTTTTTCCGGCGCGTCTACCGGCGCATCTGCTCGCCTCGCTTCAGGTGAGGCGGTAACGCCGGAAACGTCCGCTCAATCCACCCCGCAGCTCTACCTGCCCGCCGCAAGCGCAGCCGAAGCAGCGCTGGTGCCCGGAGTCGATGTCTACGGCGCCACCGATCTGCCGTCACTGTGCGCGCATCTGGCCGGAGCGCCCGACGCCCGGCTCTCCCCCGTCGCGGCGCCCGACCTCCGCGAGACCGCACCCGCCACCGTTCCTGACATGACTGATGTGATCGGCCAGCGCGGCGCGCGCCGCGCCCTGGAAGTCGCCGCGGCCGGCGGTCATCACGTCTTGCTGGTCGGGCCGCCTGGCGCGGGCAAATCGATGCTCGCGGCTCGCCTGCCAAGCCTGCTCCCGCCCATGACCGACGATGAAGCGCTCAGCTCGGCGGCCTTGCTGTCCGCCAGCCGGGCCGGTTTTACGCCGTCGCAGTGGCGGCAACGGCCGTTTCGCGCGCCGCATCATTCGTCGAGCGCAGCGGCGCTGGTCGGCGGGCGCAATCCGCCGCAACCCGGCGAGATCACGCTGGCGCATCTGGGTGTGCTGTTTCTGGATGAGCTGCCGGAATTCGACCGCCACGTACTGGAGACCCTGCGCGAGCCCCTCGAGGCCGGTCGAATCACAATCTCGCGTGCCGCCCTGCAAGCGGATTTTCCAGCAGCCTGCCAGTTGATCGCCGCGATGAACCCTTGTCCATGCGGATGGCGCGGCGACCCCAACGGCCGCTGCCGCTGCACGCCGGACATCGCGGCGCGCTACCTCCGCAAACTGTCCGGGCCGCTACTCGACCGGATCGACATCCAGATCGAGATTCCCGCGCTCACGCCGGCGGAGTTGTCGGCGCGTTCCACCGCTGCCGGCGAATCCAGCGCGTCGATCGCACTGCGGGTGAATGCCGCCCGCGAGCGGCAACTGGCCCGGCAGGGCAAAACCAATCGGGAGCTGGGTGGTCGGGAAGTGGACGAGGTCTGCCGCCCCGACTCAGCTGGTGAAACTTTGCTGCGCCAGGCTGGCGAGCGCTTCGGCTGGTCGGCGCGTGCTTACTACCGGGTCCTGAAGGTGGCGCGGACCATCGCCGACCTGGCCGGCACCGCCATGCCGAGCGCTGAGCAGATCGGTGAAGCCATTCAATATCGCCGGGCTTTTGGGTCGGTATAAGGCGAAAAATCGGCTGTCAAGACTTGACTTATGCACATGTACGCGTTCCGGACGAATTTTGATACAACTGAAAGGCACACGGAAGCATGCATCTAAAAGGCATTGATTCGATTGGTTTTTTTTGACCGTCGGGAGTGGATTCATTCTGACAGAATGCCCACGGGATGGGCATCGGCGGCGAAAAATGCGAAGTTCTCAACAGAGTTATCCACAGGACCTGTGAGTAACCGAAAAACTTCAACGTAAACCGGGAATTAGCGCGCGATGCTGCGAAGGAACTTTCACTGTGCACTACGATCTATCGCGCGCCGTTTCGCCCAGAACGCCTGCCTTCAATACAGTTGGAACGACGAAAAAAACTGGTCGACCTGCTCCTGCTGCAGGGGCTTGGAAGCGATGATGGCCGCCTGATACACATGCCGGCCATGTGCGACCAGCCGTGCATAGACAGTCCGCGTTTCGTGTTTCGAACCGGCCTCACCAGTCAGCTTCATTTCCAGACCCAGCACCTGACCACCCGCGGCGAGCGGGATTTGCACCGCGTGCGCGTCCGGCGCGGCGCCGACGTTACGGGCGAGGCCCGTGCGCAGGAATTCGAGAGCGGCGCGCTGCGTCGCTTCGTCGTCGTTCGGTAGCATGACGGTACCGACCGCGAACACCGCGTCGCCGGCTTCGGCCGTCTGCATCGCCATCTGCATCGGCTTGCCGTCAATCTGGACCGCGCGCTGATCGTTATCCGGCTTGGCCGGCAGGTCGACCGTGTAGCCGTTGTCGTTATTCATGATGGTGCGCCAGTCGAAGGTCGGCGAACATGCTGTCAACGCGCCGCCCAATGCCAGCGCGCAAGCCATCGTGCCGAGAACTGCGCGCACCCGCTGCAAGCGGGAAGCGGTACCGGCCGGGCGGCCGTCGGCCAGAGTGACACTCGGGGAACGGCTAACGGGGTGGTCAAACGGGATGATCGAGATCCGGGCGAGGAAGCGAAAAGCGGGTCGGAGCATGGGGACAGAAGATCGGACTGACAGGAACGTAAAGCTCCATTATCCCCTCCCGGGCCGCCCTCTGCCGCGCAGCCGGAATGGGGCTACAATAGCGACGCCAAGCAACACCAGATTTAACAGTCAAAACCAACGCACTGTTCCGCGCGGTCCGCGCGACTCTCGAGGTTCCGTTCATGAGCTCCACCCCGTCTACCGCCGCACGGCGCGCGAATCCGATTCGCTATATCATCATCGCCGTCGTGGCCATCGCGATTGCGATTGCCGGCTATTTTGCGTTCGCCGGCCAGCAGCGCGTGCCCGATGCGACCTTCACGTTGCTGTCGGGCCAGAAAGTCTCGACCGCCGACCTGAAGGGCAAGGTCTACCTGGTCAACTTCTGGGCGACCAGCTGCGACACCTGCATGAAAGAAATGCCGCAGATGGTCCAGACCTATAACCGCTTCAAGGGCAAAGGGCTCGAATTCGTCGCCGTCGCGATGAACTACGACGCGCCGATGTACGTGACCAACTACACGCAAACGCGCCAGTTGCCGTTCAAGGTTGCAATGGACGACGGCTCGGCCGCCAAGCAGTTCGGCAACGTCCAGCTCACGCCGACCACCTTCCTGGTCGACAAGGACGGCAAGATTCTGAAGCGCTACGTCGGCGAGCCGCAATTCGCGGAACTCGACAAGTTGCTGGAAAAGGCGCTGAACGCAGCCTGATGATTGGGGCGCAGTCCCGCTTCGTGACTCAACTGGGTCAAACTGATTCAAGCACGCCGGCGTCGCATCTCGCCGCCGGCGCTTCAAATCCTCACCGCTCCCCTTCCCCTTTGGCCGCGAGGCCATATCGCTTGATCTTCTCGTAGAGCGTCGCCTTGCCAAGCTGCAGCTTGTCTGCCGCGACCGCGACGACACCGCCAGCCTGCTCCAACGCCTCCGCGATCACCGCTCGCTCGAATTGCTCGACACGCTCCTTCAACGGTTGGGGCGCGGCGCTGTCGTCGGCGAAAGACATGACCGGATCGTCGGCCACGCCGAGCACGAAGCGGTCGGCGGCATTGCGCAGCTCGCGCACATTCCCCGGCCACTCGCGCTGCATCAGGCCGGCACGCTGCCGATCCGTGAGAATCGGCGCAGGGCGCTGGTAACGCACCGCGGCATCCAGCAGGAAGTGCTCGAAGAGCGGCACGATATCTTCACGGCGCTCGCTCAACGGCGGCAGCGCGATCGTCACCACATTCAGCCGGTACAGCAAATCGCGACGGAACGAACCGTCCGCGACATGCTCGGCCATGTCGCCCTTCGCGGCAGCCACCACGCGGCAATTCACGCGAATCGGCTGATTCGAGCCGAGCCGTTCCAGCACGCCGTCCTGCAACACGCGCAGCAGCTTGACCTGCAACGCGAGCGGCATGCTCTCAATTTCGTCGAGGAACAGCGTGCCGCCCGAAGCATGTTCGAGCTTGCCGATCCGGCGTTTTGCTGCGCCCGTGAATGCGCCGGGTTCATAGCCGAACATTTCCGACTCGAACATCGGCTCCGGTAGCGCGCCGCAATTCACCGCGATAAACGGTTTGTCACGCCGCGGTGACAGCTCATGCAGGCTGCGCGCGATCAACTCCTTGCCCGCGCCCGTATCGCCGTTGATCAGCACTGACGCGTCGGTCGGCGCAATATTCGCGATCAGCCGCCGCACCTGCTCGATCGCCGGACTACGGCCGATGATGCGCGGCGCCACCGTATTCTGCCCAGCGAGTTCACGGCGCAGCGCGAGGTTCTCCAGCACCAGCTTGCGGCGCTCCAGTGCGCGTCGTACGGTTTCGATCAGACGCTCGGAGGCAAACGGCTTTTCGATGAAGTCATACGCGCCGTCACGCATGGCCTGCACGGCCATCGAAATATCGCCATGACCGGTGACCAGAATCACCGGCACGTCGGGCGCGCGCTCGTGGCACTGCGCGAGCAGTTCGAGACCGCTCGCGCCAGGCAAACGAATATCGCTGACGATCACGCCTGAGAAATCCGCGCTGATCATCTTCGCGGCGGATTCCGCCGAGGCGTGACCGATCACGTCGAAGCCCGCCAGCTGCAAACTCTGCACGCTGGCGCGCCGCACCAGTTCGTCGTCTTCGATATACAGCACTTGCAAGCCGTGGTTCAGCATGGGGTTCTCGTTTGATTCAGGAACCCGTGGTGAGCGGGTCCGATGTGTGGCTCGTCTGCGCGCGAGCGCGGCGCAGCGTCAACACGAATAATGCGCCACCCTCCGGCGCGTTGCGTGCCACCAATGTGCCGCCGCAGTCGCGCGCGATCGACGATGAAATCGCAAGGCCGAGCCCCAGCCCATGCCCCATTTCCTTCGTCGTGAAGAACGGTTCGAACAGACGCGGCAGCACGTCGTCGGGAATGCCTGGGCCGTTGTCATGAACGGCGAACGATACGCTCGAATCGGCGGTTTCGATCTCGATCGAAATGCGCGGTGGTGTCATCCCCACCGTTGCGTCGAGCGCGTTGCCGAGCAGATTGATCAGCACCTGTTCGAGCCGCAGTTCGTCGCAATTGGCGATCAGTTCGGGGTGGTCGTCAGCGAGATTCAGCGGCGTACGCACGCCGGTGTCGGCGTCGAGCAAAGCGAACTCGACTTCAACGCCTTGCAAACGTTTTTGCAGTAGCGCGATGACGTTGCGCAACGCGCGCATGATCGGCGCACGCGCACTGCGCGGCCGCGCGCGTCCGACGAACAGCTTCAGCTGATTGGTAATCTTGCCCATGCGCTCAGTGAGCGCCGCGATCGCTTCAAGATTTTCGCGTGCCGACGCCTGGTCGCCGCGTTCGAGCAGCACGCGCGTGTTGTCTGAGAAGCCGCGCAGCGCCGCGAGCGGTTGATTCAATTCATGCGTAATGCCGGCCGCCATCTGACCGAGTGCGGCGAGTTTGCTCGCCTGAATCAGCTCATCGTGCGCGGCGCGCAATTCCTGTTCGGCGCGCGTACGCTCGGCGACTTCCTTCTGCAACTGTTCATTCGCCTCTGAGAGATCCGCGGTGCGCTCGGCCACGCGCCGGTTCAATTCAGCGTAGGCCTTTTGCAGCAGAGCGCGGCTGCGCATCACTTCACGCACGCGGGCGCGGCGCATTCTCCAGTAGAACGCAAACAACACCAGCGACACGTATCCGAAGCCGGTAACAATGGTCGCGTTGCGCGCGTCGGCGTCGACCGGGCTGACGGGCGACATCGTAAGCAGATGCCAATCCGGCTCGCCCATGCCGCGCCGCGAGGCGAGATAGCGCGGCGCATAGCGGCCACCGCCGATGCGCACGATCTGCGCGTTGCCCTCGAGCGTGCGTTCGATCGTGACCGGCAGCGGTGCGATCGGCTGTTGTGCATATTGGCGCGCCTGGTAGATCGAGTCGGCGACCTGGCCCGACAGCGGCCGGATCGTGTGATATTTCCATGCCGGTATCGACGACAGAAAGATCACCCCGTGATCGTCGGTGACAACCAGAGGCTCCGACGCATCTGCGCCCTGAAACCATTCGAGATCGAGTTTAACGACCGCCACACCGACGATCTTGCCGTCTCGCCGCACCGGCTGCGAGATGTAGTAACCCGGCGCCTGCGAAATCGTGCCGATACCGAAGAAGCGGCCCACGCCGCCCTTCACCGCATCGAGAAAATACGGCCGGAATTGATAGCCTGCGCCGATGAAGCTGCCCGGCCCGTGCCAGTTGCTTGCGGCGACGCAATAGCCGTCGAGCGGAATGATGTACGTGACCGTTGCCCGCGCGTGGCGGTTAAGGTCGTCGAGATAGAGATTGGCGCGCTCGACGTTGGCTGGACTGGGATTGACCAGCACGTCCTGCACAATCGGATGTTCGGCCAGCAGATAAGGCAGTGATTCGTAGCGCGCGAGCGTGCTTTTCAGTGCACTGGTCGTGCGATCGACGCGCACCGCGGCGTTGCGCCGCAAGTTGTCGATTCCGCTTTGCCACGCAATGCTGTACGTGAGCCCGCACGCCACCACGAGCCCGGCGACGAGCGCGAAGAGGATTAGCAGGCGGCGCGTCACGTTGGCAATTCCCGATCGGTGAGGATCGGATATTGTGGCATAAGGCGACGCGCCGTCGGCGCGAGCTTCGTCGGCCGACGGCGTGGGGTCACGGGGCGCGGACACCGCTTTCATACGTGGGCGTCCGCGGCCGTGATCAGGGGGCTGGTGGGAGTCGTAACCGGCGCGGCTTAAGCCCCGGCCGGCTCTTTGACCGCCACCTCACCCCGCAACGCGGCGTTCAGCTTGTTGCGGTCCAGTTCCTTTTCCCATGCCGACACCACCACCGTCGCCACGCCGTTGCCGACGATGTTCGTCAGCGCGCGGCATTCGCTCATAAAACGGTCGATACCGAGAATCAGCACCATGCCCGACAGCGGAATGGTCGGCACCACGGCAAGCGTAGCGGCCAGCGTGATAAAGCCTGCCCCCGTCACACCGCTCGCGCCCTTCGAAGTCAGCATCGTCACCGCCAGCAACGTGAGCTGCTGCGTCCACGTGAGGTCGGTGTTGGTTGCCTGAGCGATGAACAGCACGGCCATCGTCATGTAGATGTTGGTGCCGTCGAGGTTGAACGAGTAACCGGTCGGCACCACGAGGCCCACCACCGAGCGCGAGCAGCCCAGCTTTTCGAGCTTCAGCATCAGTTGCGGCAGCGCGGCTTCCGACGAGCTCGTGCCCAGCACGATCAGCATCTCTTCCTTGATGTACGCGACAAAGCGCAGGATGTTGAAGCCCACCGCGCGCGCGATGATGCCGAGCACGACCACCACGAACACGATCGACGTCAGATAGAACGTGCCGATCAGTTTCAGCATCGGCAAGAGCGAGCCGATACCGTACTTGCCGATGGTGAACGCCATCGCGCCGAACGCGCCGATCGGCGCCAGCTTCGTGATGATGCGCACGATGCCGAACAGCACATGCGAAAGCCCATCGATAAAGTTCGTGACGACCTTGCCTTTCTCACCGGCCGTCGCGAGCACCGCGCCGAACAGCAGCGCGATCAGCAGGATCTGCAAGATTTCACCCTGCGCGAACGCCGACGAGAGCGTGTCCGGAATGATGTGCATCAGGAAGTCGACCGTGGTCTGGCCATGTGCCTTGGCGGCGTACGACGCAACCGCCTTGCCATCGAGCGTGGCCGGGTCGATATTGAAACCAACGCCGGGCTTCAGCACGTGGGTCGCGATCAGGCCGAGCACCAGGGCAAACGACGAGACGATTTCGAAGTACAGCAGCGCCTTACCGCCGACGCGCCCGACCTTCTTCATGTCCTCCATACCCGCGATACCCGTCACCACCGTACAGAAGATGATCGGCCCGATCACCATTTTGATCAGCTTGATGAAGCCGTCGCCGAGCGGCTTCATGTCGATAGCGAAGTCCGGCGAAAAATGGCCGAGCGCGATGCCGATGATGATCGCCACGATCACCTGGACGTACAGCACTTTGTGGATAGGTTTCTTCACGATGTTTCCTGCGATGTGGGTGAGCTCAAGGCCTGCCACGCTGCGCATCATGCGAACGAAAAATCGTCACGCCTGTGCACGGCATTAGGCCGCGACAAGACGACGAATTCAGAAATACCGGGAAGGGAAATCAGACATCGTTGTCTCCTTGCTTTAGTTGTCGGACCGTTGCGGCCGCGTGATCTAAATTGCAAGGTCAATGCCAGCTTGATGCGAGGCGAATCACTTTGATTTGTATAGGTTTTTTGGTACGTGACGGCGTGCGCCGTCCGGGATTCCGGAAATCCGGACGAGGGGTGTCGGGGAATCCGGAATCCGTACATGCGACGAATCCGGGAAAACCCGGTGAGCCTTTTGGGCTGTGGCTTTCGCCCACTTCAGCCGAAACCGCTCAGCGTGTACGCGGGGCTTGCGCACGCGTCAGAAGAACCGCTTAAGTCCGTACGCGCCGCGCTCGCTTACCTCAGGCGCGGCTGTTCGGCCTCTATGCGCCGCCCTCTTCCAGCACCAGCAAGTTCTCGTGCGAGAAACCCAGCGATACCGGTTGACCCCGTTCGGGCAAACCGCGATTCGGGTCGTTGAACACGTCGAGCGAAATGACCGCATCCTTCACGCGCGTTCTGATCCGCACCACCGCGCCGAGGAAATTCACCTCTTCGACGGTTGCGTTCAGCGTGTTGCGGCCCGGCGCGGCCGGCTCCAGCACGATGGCTTCGGGCCGCAGCGCCAGCATGCGTTTCTTGCCCGCGTCGCCGGCCGGCAGCTCCTGCGTGGTGGTCAGCTCCTGACCGTCGACGGCCATCTTGCCGGTTTTAGGGTCGACCACATGGCCCGCCAGAATGTTCAGCGTGCCGACGAACGATGCGACAAAGCGCGTGCGTGGATAGTTATAGATCTCCGAAGGCGAGCCGATCTGTTCGACGCGCCCCTCGTTCATCACCACGATGCGGTCGGAAATGGACAGCGCCTCTTCCTGATCGTGCGTCACGAAAATCGACGTGATACCCAACTCGCGCTGCAACGCGCGGATGTCTTGCCGCAACGAAATGCGAATCTTCGCGTCGAGCGCCGACAGCGGCTCGTCGAGCAACAGCACCTGGGGTTTGCCGGCGAGCGCGCGCGCCAATGCCACGCGCTGCTGCTGACCGCCCGACAACTGCCACGGATAGCGCTCGCCGAGATCCGGCAGCTTGATCAGTTGCAGCATCTCCTCGACGCGCTTGTTGATCTCCGCCTGGGGACGGTGCGTGATCTTCAGTCCAAAGCCGATGTTGTCGGCCACCGTCATATTCGGAAACAGCGCATACGACTGAAACACCATGCCGACCTTGCGCTGCCGCGTGCGCAAATGCGTCACGTCCTTGTTATCCAGCCGGATGACGCCGCGCGTCGGCGTTTCGAATCCGGCGATCATCCGCAGCACCGTGGTCTTGCCACAGCCGGACGGTCCAAGAAACGTGATGAATTCGCCGCGTTCGATCTTCATGTCGAAGTGATGCAGCGCCGTGTTCGTCCCGAAGGACTTATGCAGATTTTCGATCTCAAGGAATGCCATAATTCGCTGCCTAGTCGGTCAAATGAGTCCGTCAAATTTTCTGGCCGCTAAGCGCGCGGGCCGAACCGAATACCTGAATCAAACCCATCGACGCCCATGTGATCACGAACGCGATGATCGCAAGCGCCGACGGTTCATACGCGCGGTTCGCCCCGATCAATTGCAGATACGGGCCGAATGCGGGCCGGTCGAGCAGACTCGCCAGCGTGAATTCGCCGATCACCACGGCAAAGGTGAGAAACGCGCCGGACAGAATGCCCGAGCGGATATTCGGGAAGATCACCTTGAACAGAATCGTCGGCCAGTTCGCACCGAGACACTCGGCGGCTTCGGTCAACGAGCGCACGTCGACTGCACGCAAACCCGCGTCGACCGCGCGATACATGTACGGCAGCGAGAGGGTCACGTAACCGAACACCAGTAACAGGTCGGTCGCGCGCTCGTTGCCGGTGAGCGGCAGAATCGAACTGCTGTTATAGATGCGCAGATAACCGAACACGATCACGATGGCCGGCACCACCAGCGGCAACAGCGTGATGAATTCGACGATCGGCCGCAGTTTCGGCAGCCGCAACTGCACGTAGTACGCAGTCGGCACCACCAGCAGCACGCCGACAATAATCGTCAGCACCGCCATCAGGATCGAATAGCCGAACGAGGCCTGGAAACGCGGATCGCTCAACACGACGCTATACGCTTCGAAGCTATAGACGCCACGTTTCATGCGCAGGCTGAACTCGAATGTCGCGAGCAACGGAATCAGAAAGTACAGCGAACCGACGATCATCGCGGTCCATGCGCCCACACGCGATTGGCTTTTCATCGACGCCCCCTTTCAGCGCGTGAACGCAACCAGATGTAGCCGCCGTTCGACAGCCCGGTCACCAGCACCATGCCGAGCGCGAGTGCGTAGCCGAGGTTCTGGTTGTGCATCACGTCGCCGCGAATCTGTGCGTACAGCAGGATCGTCACGATGTTGAGCGAACTGCCGGTCAGTGCATAAGCCGTGGCGACGGCGCCGAATGAGTTGGCGAACAGCAGCAGCGTCGCGCCGAGCACGCTCGGCCACAACACCGGCAACGCCACGTGACGCCAGTATTGGAAGGCCGTGCCGCCAAGGCAGTCACAAGCTTCACGCCATTCGCGCTTCAGGCCGTCGAGCGCGGGCGTGACGATCAGCACCATCAAAGGAATCTGGAAGTACAGGTAAGTCAGCGTCAACCCGGAGAAGCTCAGGACGCTGAAGCCGGTTGAGTACAGATTGAAGCCGAGGTATTTCTTCAGCAATACGGTCACGAGACCGACGCGCCCCAACGTGCAGATAAAGGCGAACGCGAGCGGCACGCCGGCAAAGTTCGACGCGACGCCGGAGAACGTCATTAACGTAGGACGAATCCAGCCAGGCAATTTGCCTTGCACGGCCGCCCACGCGAGCAGCGAGCCGATCAACGCGCCGCCAAGCGCGGAAGCGGCACTCACCTTGAAGCTGATCCAGTAGGCGTCCAGCACCGTGGGCTGGAGCAGGTCGCGGAAATTGGCGAGCGTGAAGTGGCCTTGCGAATCCTGGAACGCGCCGACCATCAGAAAGCCGGTCGGCAGAATCAGGAACAGCAATGCGAAGGTGAAAAAGGGCACCACGCCGATCCAGGCGAGGAACTGCGACGCGCGGCGCGGACCGTCGACGCGAGGGGTTGGCGTGGGCACAGGCGGAACCAGTAATTCCGGCTGCACTGATCCGGCATCCGATGAAGCGCTCATTGCTCACCCTTAGGGCTTTCTGGTTAACGCCTGACGCGCCGCTCTCTTCGCGCGGCGCGCCCACCTTTGAATTCGCACATCGCGGTTAGAAACGGCGGCGGGTGCAGCCTGCGATCGATCGCTACTGCATTGCCGCCGCAACCGCTTACGCCGCGACGATTACTTGACGTTCGCGCCGACTGCTTCGTCCCAGTGCTTCGTAATGGTGTCCTTGTAGGCGTCCTGTTGGGACAGCGTCGGGAACACCACATTCTTGTACGACGACGGCGGCGGCAGCTTGTCGAGCAGCGCTTGCGGCACCTTCTTCGCGGCTACCAATTCGTTGTAGCGCATCGGATGGCAATAGCCGGTCAACCAGCCGATCTGGCCTTCATCGGAGTACAGATACTCCATCCACAGCTTGGCCGCATTCGGATGCGGCGCGTACGCGCTGATCGCCTGAACGTACACACCGGCGACCACACCCGTCTTCGGAATCACCACCTGGACCTTCGGATTGCCCTTCAGCGTGTCGCGGTCGGCCAGCGCGTTGTAGTCCCAACGCACGACGATCGGCGTGGTGCCCTGTGCGAGCGACGCAGCCTTGCCGATCACCGGCACGAAGTTGCCGTTCTTGTTCAGCTCGGCGAAATACTTGAGACCGGCCTGGTCGGCCTTGCCCACATCGCCCTTGCTTTGCGACAGGCCCGCCGCGAACACGGCCTGGATCGCCTGATTGGCCGTGCGCGGGTCGCCGGCCAGCGAAACGGCGTTCTTATAGTCTGACTTGAGCAGATCGCTCCAGTCGGACGGCGCCTTGTCGATCATGTCGGCGTTCACTTCAAACGCCAGCACGCCGTAGTAATCGCCATACCAATAGCCATCGGGATCTTTCGACTCCTTCGGAATCGAGTTCCACGAAGCGACCTTGTACGGCTGCAGCAAACCCTCGGCCTTCGCGGTCGGACCGAACGACAGACCCACGTCGATCACGTCAGGCGCCTGCGGGCCCTTGTTGCCCTTGTTCGCCTTGATGGCTTCGACTTCGTCGCCCGAACCCGCATCCGGATTCAGCTCGTTGATCTTGATGCCGTACTTTTTCTGAAAGCCCGCCACCAGTTGACCGTAGTTGCACCAGTCATGCGGCAACGCGATCACGGTGAGTTGGCCTTCCTGCTTGGCGGCGGCGATCAGTGCGTCGAGCGGCGCGGCCGAAGCGCTGCTCACGCCGGCTGCGGCGACACCCGCAGCGGCCGACATCGAAAGTAAACGAGCTAACGCGGTGCGCTTCATGGTCTTCCCCATCCTCTGCCGAAATTGCTACGTTTGGAAAATTTCTAATTTCTAGCTCTATGGGTACACGCCTGTGCCAGCTCGCACTCGCGCACCCGCGCCATGCTCAGTCCGGATTCATCGGCGCCGAAAACATGTCGTGTTCCAGTCTATCGATGCGATCTGTACAAATCATGTCGACGCCCCATTGCGTGAGCACTTGAGCACGCTCAGGATCGTTCACCGTGTAGGCCAGCACGCGCAATCCAGCCGCCTTGATCTCGGCGACCAGCGGTTCCGTCATATACCGGTGGCTCGCGTGCAACGACACGCAGTCCAGTTCCCGCACGATGCGCAGCCAGTCCGCCGGGACCTCTTCGAACAGCATGCCGCGCTGCAGTGTGGGCGCCGCATCGCGCGCTGCGGCAAGCGCCTCGAACGAAAACGATGACAGCAGCGGCGGCGTTTGCCCTTGCCACAAAGTCAGCGCGCCACTCGCGACCAGGCGCCCGGTGATCTCGTCACGACCCGGGCACGGTTTGATTTCGATGTTGGCGGCAATGTGATCTCGCGCGCAACGACCGGCGGCCTCGGCGAGCGTCGGCAGGCGCGTGCCGGCGAACTGCGGCCCGAACCAGGCGCCGGCATCGAGCGCGGCCAGTTGGTCCCACGTGTGTTCAGCAGCGGCGCCATGACCGTTGGTGGTGCGCTCCAGCGTGTCGTCGTGCAACAGAAAGAGCTGGTTATCCGCGGAGAGCTTGGCGTCGAATTCGACCATGCGATAGCCATAGCGCACGCACGCGTCGAATCCGGCCAGCGTGTTCTCCGGCGCCAGCGTGCCGCCGCAACGATGCGCGACCAGCTTCGGATACAGCCAGTCTGCGGTTAAGGTGCGATCAATCCCGTTTCCCACGTCTCGTTACCTTCCAGATAGAGCGGACTAACTATGCGCTCGACACGTTCCCAACTGCTACTGCCGCCATGCCACAACTGCATCATGCAGCCGTTACGCGTGAGCCCCGCACGTAGTATCGCGCCAATGGGCGACGCTGCGATAGCTGGCCACACGGTCAGCGCCGCGCCCCGCGATAGTCGTGCAATCTTATTGTCAGGATGCCGAACCGTGCGGCTTCCAGGGAGCACCGAATTCAGCCGCGAATTGTTCAGGCGCCAGATCCCAAGATCCATTATGGGGACGACATGGGTCGATCAAATTGCCAAAAAACGCCGCGGAATGCTCGAAATCGGACATTTCAATTCCTTTCCGAACATTTGATGTTCGAAATCAGTGCGACGCTTCGATTTGCGAAGGCTAAGGTTAAATACACAAACTTGCAAGCTGCCAAAAAAATACAACACAATTCAGCTAAAGTAGTACGCTTGACATCGTCCGGACACACATCCATGTCCACGATGGCACTATTAAAAACAAGCCGCGTGAGCGCGCGTCCGCATCCAAGGAAAAATGCATGTGGCAGGAAGACCGTCATCAGAGAATTCGCGCGTTGCTGTCCACACTTCAACGCGTGTCGACCGAACGGATCATGGCGGATCTCGGGGTATCACGCGAAACCGTGCGCCGCGATCTGCTCGACCTCGAAGCACTCGGTGAACTGAAGCGCGTGCATGGTGGCGCGATCAAACCCGCCGACGAGGCGCCGATCGCCGAGCGCGCCCACATGCGTGTCAAAGCCAAAACCGCGATTGCCAAGGCGGCCACCGGTTTGATCGCGAGCGGCCAGACCCTGTTCATCGACGCGGGCACCACCACGGCGGCGCTCGCTGAAGAGCTGGCGAAACTGGCGAACCTGACGATCGTCACCAATTCCATCGACGTCGCGCTGAAAATGCGCGGCGCCGTGGATCAAACGGAAGCGGCCAACGAAGTCATCCTGCTGGGCGGCACGATCAGCGATCGCGCCATGGCGACCACCGGCGCCACCACCGTGCTCGACATCCAGCGCTATCGCGCGGACATGGCCTTGCTCTCGCCGGTCGGCATCGACCACCGGCACGGCGCGACCAACTACGATCACGCTGAAACCGAAGTGGCGCGCGCCATGGTCGCTAACGCCGATCGCGTGGTGATCCTCGCTGACTACAGCAAGATCGGCCAGCGCAGCCGGATCTCGTACTGTCCGGTCGATCGGATCGATGTGCTGGTCACCAACAAAAAGGCGGCCGAAGCCGCCGACTTTGCATCGCTCAAAAAGAAGCTGGAAGAGATCGTTCTGGCTTAGGGCTTAGGGCTTAGGGCTTAGGGCTTAGGATTTAGGGTTTCGCCCTACTCCTTCACATGTATCGTGTCGAGCACGCGCTTGCGCAAGCGCGTGTCGCGCAGCGCGCCGGCTGCGTCGAGCACCGGGTAGGCCGTCGAGCAAAACAGCGAATTGAGCCGCTTCATGTCGCTGATCAGATCCAGATGCAACGCGCTGGTCTCGATGCTGCGCAAGGTTTGCCCGGCGAGCCGGTCCAGGTGTTTGTATGAATACGCGCGCTCCAGATCGCGAAAGCGCTCCTTCTCCGCCAGCAGCTGCTCGGCGCAACGCAGATCGTTATTCAGAAACACCGACAGGCCAAGCTGCAGATTGCTGACGAGGCGTGCCTGCAGGTCGTCCAGCTCGCCCAGCCCCTCCTCCGAAAACGACAGACGGTGCGCGATCTTCTTTTCCTCGATATCGCCGACGATCCGCTCGATGATGTCGCCCGCATGCTCCAGGTTGATCGTCAACGAGATGATGTCGGTCCAGCGGCGGCTGTCGGCCTCGTCGAGTTGCTCGCGGGAGATCAGCGTCAGATAGGCTTTGACCGCGGCATAGAGTTGGTCCACGTCGTCGTCCATCCGGACCGTTTCGCGCGCCTTGTCGAGGTTGTTGTTATGGATCAGGTCCGCGACGTTATCGAGCATGGTGCGCACGATGTCGCCGATGCGCAGCACCTCGCGCGCGGCGTGCGCGAGTGCGAGCGTGGGGGTGGAAAGCGCGGCGGCGTCCAGATGCCGCGGCCGCAGTTCACCGTTGGCCTGCGGCCGGTCCGGCAACACCCGCGTGCAGATGCGCGCCACCGGATCGATCAGTGAAAGGCACGCGCAACAGCGCAGTGTGTTGTAGATCACATGAAAACCGACCACCGCTTCGCGCGGATTCGCGATCAGCACCGGCAGCCCGCGTGCCAGCAGCGGCGCGAACGGCAGGATCAGCAGCGCACCCGCCAGCTTGAACGCCAAGCTGCCTAAGGCCAGGCGCCGCGCCGCCGCGTTCTGCGCGAGCGTGCCCATCAGCGCCAGCAAGCCGCTGCCGAGGTTCGCGCCGATCACAAGACACAGCGCCACCTTCAGCGAGATCACGCCGGACGAGGCCAGCGTCGCCGTCAGGAGGACCGCCGCGAGACTCGAATAGGACAGCATCGCAAATGCCGCGCCGACCAGCGCGTCGAGCATGGTGTCGCCGGTCAGCGCACCGAACATCACGCGCACGCCGGCGCCTTGCATCATCGGCTGGGCAGCTTCGACAATCAGGTGCAGCGCCAGCAGAATCAAGCCAAGCCCGATCAGCGTACGGCCGACCTGGCCGAGACGCGTTTGCTTGCGCGACAGAAAGAGCGGCACGCCGGACAGAATCAGGATCGGCGACAGCCATGACAGATCGAGCGTGAGCAGCCGTGCCATGAGCGCGGTGCCGACGTCGGCGCCAAGCATGATCGCGAGGCCGCCGGTGAGTGGAAGGAGACCTTGTGCCGCGAACGACGTGACGATCACCGCCGTTGCATTGCTGCTCTGCACGAGGCTGGTGACGCCGACTCCAGAGAGGAAGGCACGCCAGCGGCTGCTCGTGCTGCGCCCGAGGACGCTGCGCAGATCGGCGCCGAGCACGCGCAGGATGCCGGTACGCACGATGTGCGATCCCCACACGAGGAGCGCCACACCAGCCAGAAGGTTAAGGAGAATCAACATAAGGCACTGCGCATCCGTTCCTGCTGCCATGACCTGAACCGCGTGCCGCTTGAACCGGCACCCGGGGCGTTTATGACAGTAGTGTTGCACATTTCTGCCTTATTGTAATTTTGTGCTTTTAAATATACGCTCGTGCCGAACTGTGGATTGCTATGTGCCGGCTCATCGTCCGGAACGCGATTCGCTCGCCCCCTTAAGTGTGCCCCCTTCATCACGAGGACTCTGGATGAGCCGCAACCTTGCGCTGTTTGACCTGGACCATACGCTGCTGCCACTCGACAGCGATCAGGCGTGGGCCCACTTCATCGCCGGATTGGGTATAGAAGGCGCTGCGCAGCACGCGGAAGAAATCGACGATTACTACCGGCAGTATGTGGCCGGCACGCTCGATATGACCGCCTATCTGAACTACACCTTGGCGCCGCTGGCTCGCCACTCGCGCGAACAGCTCGACGCGTGGCATGCGCAGTTCATGGAGGAGGTGATTGCGCCGGCGATTCTGCCGGCCGCGCGGGAACTCGTGCAACGTCATATCGAAGCAGGCGACCTGTGCTGCATCGTCACCGCCACCAACGTCTTTATCACGAAGCCGATCGGCAAGGCGCTCGGCTTCGAACATCTGCTAGGGATCGATCTCGGCACCGAAGGCGGCGATCCTTTGGCGCACTTTACCGGACACGCCGTTGGCGTGCCGACTTTCCGCGAAGGCAAGATCACCCGCACCGAGAGCTGGCTGGCTTCGCTCGGCCATCGTCTGCAAGATTTTCCGCAGAGCTGGTTCTATAGCGACTCGATCAATGACGTGCCCTTGCTGGAGCGCGTCACCCATCCGGTCGCGACCAATCCCGACCCGCGTCTGCGCGCCATTGCCACGGAACGCGGCTGGCCAGTGATTGAACTGTTTGCTTGAAATTGCGCGAGCCGGCGGCTACACACGCCCCTTCCACGGCACCAGCCGCCGCTCCAGCGCACGCATGCCGAGATCGAACAGCCACGCGATCAGTCCGATCAGCACGATGCCCATCACCACCACATCGGTACGCAGAAAACTCGACGCGTTGAGCACCATCTGACCCAGACCGGCAGTGACGGCGACCATCTAGGCAGCAACCAGGGTGGTCCAGCAGATGGCGTAGCACAAGCTGGCCATTCGGCGGATTGTCGTGCTTCCGCGTCGGCGGCATGATCAGCGGGTTGCCTTCAATTCGCATTCCTATGGTCGATTCTCTTAGCCGCTTGAGCTGGTTGTTTTTCAATGTCGGCGTGCCTGTTTTTGCGCCGATTGCGTTGCTACCTCTATTGAACTTTTCGCGCCACTACCGGCACGCGGCGCAAGGTATTACGCGGCGATCCATTCAGGATGGCCAGCTTTTCTGGGTCGTCATTTCGATGTGTGCGAGCGCATGCTACGAGATTGGTTGTGCCTTGAGCGAAGCGTCGATGCGCAGCACGTTAGCGCTCATGTTGGCCGCACTTCTCTGGCACGTGCTCTTCATCGTAGCCGCGTCAATACTGGTGTGCCTGGGCGCGGCCGATGCAGCGGATCGTTCAGCGCGTCACGCGAAAGAACAGGAACGTGATGGATGGTTGATGTGGTTTTCGCTGCTCATAACCGTGATCATCGCAATCTCTTTTTCCGCATCTCATTATTCGTTTACCTAACTAATTTAAATGCGCTGCGCTATACTTTTCATCCTGGCCACAAGGAGATCCAGCATGCCCAATTTGATCGACCGTCTCATCGGGGATCGCGCATTCCGCCATCGCTTCATCCTCTTTCTCTACCCGTTCACGATTATCGGTGGAGTGATATCCGTTACTTGCAGCCTGCTCGCGCGTCATTACCGCTAGGCAACGCAGGCAGATCGCCGGGCGGAACGGCTGACCCGCCCGCTCCCGCGACCGTACAAAGAACAAAGCCCGCAACACGTGCGGGCTTTGTTTTTCAGACAGCGGCTCTGTCTAAATCATTCAAACCACCCCGGCTCCATGCGCCTGCAGATCGGCGTGGTAGCTCGAGCGAACCATCGCGCCCACTGCGGCGTGCGTGAAGCCCATCTTGTACGCTTCTTCTTCGTACATCTTGAACGTGTCCGGATGCACGTACGAGCGCACCGGCAGATGGTGTTCCGACGGCTGCAGATACTGGCCGATCGTCAGCATGTCCACGTTGTGCTCGCGCAGATCGCGCATCACTTGGAGGATCTCTTCTTCGGTTTCGCCAAGGCCGACCATCAGGCCCGACTTGGTCGCGACGTCCGGATGCAGTGCCTTGAAGTCCTTCAGCAACTTCAGCGAATGCGCGTAGTCCGAACCGGGGCGCGCTTCCTTGTACAGGCGCGGTACCGTTTCGAGGTTGTGGTTCATCACATCGGGCGGTGCGGCGTTCAGAATGCCGAGCGCGCGATCCAGACGGCTGCGGAAATCCGGCGTCAGAATTTCAATGCGTGTTTCCGGCGACAGTTCGCGCGTCTGACGGATACATTCCACGAAGTGAGCCGCGCCGCCGT
Organism: Burkholderia sp. GAS332; assembly: GCA_900142905.1. NCBI lineage: Bacteria > Pseudomonadati > Pseudomonadota > Betaproteobacteria > Burkholderiales > Burkholderiaceae > Burkholderia > Burkholderia sp. GAS332. The sequence goes on from FSRV01000001.1 coordinate 4,717,789, forward strand.
CGCGCAAATCGTCACGGTCGACGCTCGTGATCACCACGTACTTCAGCTTCAGCGCAGCAATGGTGCGCGCCAGGTTACCCGGCTCATCCACATCGAGCGGATCGGGGCGGCCGTGGCCGACGTCGCAGAACGGGCAGCGGCGCGTGCACTTGTCGCCCATGATCATGAACGTCGCAGTGCCCTTGCCGAAGCATTCGCCGATGTTCGGGCAGCTCGCTTCTTCGCACACCGTGTGCAGGTTGTGCTCACGCAGAATCTGCTTGATTTCGTAGAAGCGCGAATTGCCGGTGGCCGCTTTGACGCGGATCCAGTCAGGCTTTTTCAGCTTTTCGATCGGGACGATCTTGATTGGGATACGGGCGGTTTTGGCTTGCGCTTTCTGTTTCGCGGTGGCGTCGTAGGCAGCGGCGGAAGCCGGCACGGCATCAGGAGCGGGAGAAGCTGCGAGGTTCGCGGTAACGTCAGTCATTCGTTCGGTCCAGTCAGGCGGTGAGGGCACCGGCCTGCGGTTGGGCGACGGCCGCGGGACTGCCGTCGAGGTTTGCGGTGAGGCGTGCTGCAAAGGTACGGGCCACGTCGTCCCAGCCGGCGGTAACGCCCAGCGTTGCCATATCGACTGTTTCGAGCCCCGCGTAGCCGCATGGGTTGATGGCCAGAAACGGCCGCAAGTCCATGTTCACATTCAGACTCACGCCATGATAGCTGCAGCCGTTGCGGATTTTCAGACCCAGCGCGGCGATCTTGGCGCCGGCATGCAGCCCGGCGTCCGGTCCAGGCGCCACGTAGATACCGGGGGCGCCCGCCTTGCGTTCTCCGGCGAGATTATACGCCGCGAGGGTGTCGATCACGGCCTGCTCGATCCGCGTGACCATCTCGCGCACCATCAGCTTGCGTCGACGCAGGTCCAGCAGCAGGTAGGCCACCACCTGTCCGGGCCCGTGATACGTGATCTGCCCGCCCCGGTCGACCTTGACAAGCGGAATGCCGCTGTCGGCCGCCAATAGGTGCGCCGGGTCGCCGGCCTGGCCGAGCGTAAAGACGGGGGGGTGTTCGACCAGCCAGATTTCGTCGGGTGTATCGGCGGTACGCGCGTCGGTGAACGCGCGCATCGCTTCGAAACTGGCTTCGTAAGGTTCGCTGCCAAGCCAGCGCAGCGTAAGCGGCGCCGTGGCGGGCAAGGGAGACGGGGAAACCGGGGTGGCGCACATAATCCCGACAGTTTACCGAAATCTGGGCATCCCCGTCGGACGTGCCTGTTTCAGGGCGCGGCCGCGCTTCGTTTCGTGACGGAACGCCGCGCAACCGCAGCACCCGCCCGCCACGATGTCGCAGCGTCCCCTGCGCTTCACACCGTGCGCCAGCCCCCGCGCATGCGGGCCGCCAGCCGTTCACCAACCCGCGCGAGCCAGTTCAGCGCACGTTCATCGCAGCGCGTCGGCACCGAAAACGCGACCTTCGCATGCGCGCTGCCCTCAGCGCTCAACCACAACCGTTCGCCGCGCCGCAACCGCAGCGTGTGACCAGGCATCAGCCAGTAGTCTTCCGTATCGTCGCTGCGCGTGACCCACACCGCGCCGCCATGCACGACCAGCTTGGTGCTGCGTGCTACCTTCATAGGAATGGTTTCGCCGTTGCGGATTTCAAAAGCGATACTAGAGGAAATTTCTCGCATGATGCCCTCGCCAAAGTTCGTTTCATGACTACAATCGTAGGCGTAGCAAGGGTTTACGCAAAACGATCTATTTTCACCTCTATGTGAGAAATATTGCGATGGATCTCCGGCAACTGCCCCCGCTGAACGCCATCAAGGCGTTCGAAGCCGCCGCCCGCCACGAGAGCTTCTCGCGCGCCGCCGACGAACTGTTCGTCACGCACGGGGCCGTCAGTCACCAGATTCGCGCGCTGGAGGCGGAATTGGGCATCACGCTGTTCGCCCGCGACGGCAAGCGCGTACGGCTCACGGACACGGGTCGTCGCTACGCCACGCGCGTGAGCACCGCGCTGATGGCGCTGGCCGACGCCACCCGTGAAATCCGCGCCGGCGACCGCGAGCGGCGGCTGGTCATTTCCATGCTGTCGTCGTTTGCAGCGCGCTGGGTGACGCCGCGCATCGGCAGCTTTATCGAGGCGCATCCCCAGTGGGACCTCGAACTGCTGTCCACTAATGCGCTGACGGACTTCGCGCGCGACGACGTCGACGTGGCGATCCGCTTCGGCTACGGCAAGTATTCGGGGCTGCACGCGGAGTTGCTGCTGGAGGAGATCTTCTTTCCGGCCTGCGCACCGAATTTCAACGGCGGCAAGCTGCCACAAACGCCGGCCGAGCTGGCCAAAGCCCCGCTGCTGCGCTCGGACGACGAACTCTGGCGCCCGTGGTTCGACGCCGCCGGGCTCGCCGACTGGCCAGAGCCGAAGCGCGGCGTGTTGTATCAGGATTCGTCGAATCTGCTGCAGGCGGCCATCGACGGCCAGGGAATCGCGCTCACGCGCCGATCGCTCGCCATGCACGAGATCGCGGCAGGCCGCCTTGTGCGGCTATTCGATGTGGATGGACCGAGCCCGTGGCAGTACTACTTCATCTGCCCGCCGCAGATGCTCGAAACCGCGCGAGTCAAGGCGTTCCGCGATTGGGTATTCGAAGAAGTGGGGCGGTTCAAACAGCTTTTCGAGCGGGTTTGCGAGATGGGGCCTACCGCAAGCGTCGATCTGACGGCGGACGCATTGCGCGTCACACCGCACACCAGAGATACAAAGAAACACCAAGCCAGGCTTTAAAGCACCACTTTCACCATCGGATGGCCGGTGAGCGCGCGGTAGATATCGTCGAGCTGCGCCTGGCTCGTGGCGCGCACCGTCACCGTCAAACCGGTGTAATTGCCGCCACTGGACGGCCGCGTTTCGATGCGCTCGGGGTCGACTTCGTTATCGAACTGCCGAACCACCGAGACGATCGTCTCGGCGAACTCGGGGTGCGACTTGCCCATGATCTTGATGGGAAAGTCGCACGGAAACTCAAGCAATGATTCTTTCGCGGGATTCACTTTCTACTCCTTGCTGCGCTTCGTGCGCTTCCTTGGCCTTGGCACGCTGATAAGCCGCGTACAACGCCGCAAACACCGCGCCTGGCTTGCCGTCGCCAACCGGCTGACCGTCGAGTTGCGTGACCGGCAGCACTTCCTTGGTGGCGGAGCTGACAATAATCTCGTCGGCCGCCCGCAACTCAGCCTCGGCGATCTCGCGCGCTTCGAAGCGGATGCCGCATTCGCCCGTCAGCTCCTCGATCAGACCGTAGCGAATCCCTTCGAGAATCTTGTGGCTGCGCGGCGGCGCGTACAACACGCCGTCCTTCACCATCCAGACATTCGAAGACGAACCTTCGGTCAGCATGCCGTCGCGAAACTGGATCGTCTCGAACGCGTCGTTTTCGGCCGCGTACTGGGCCATCAGAACATTACCGAGCAGCGACACCGATTTGATGTCGCAATTCAGCCAGCGACGGTCTTCGGCGGTGACGCAGCGCACGCCCCGCGCGCGCTGTGCCGCATCCGGCAGGTTCAGCGGCGTGACCATTACGAACACGGTCGGCTGGATGCCGGCCGGGAACGCGTGACCGCGCTTCGCGACGCCCCGGGTGATCTGCACGTAGGCAATCGCGTCCTGATCGGTGCGCAGGCCTGCGTCCGCTTCATTCGCTGCGACCACGCGGTCGATCAGCGCGCGCCAGCCGGTGTCGTCGAACGGATTGACGATGCCGATCTTGTCCAGCGACCGCGCGAGGCGCGCCAGATGGTGCCTGAAGCGAAACGCCGTACGGCCGTCCGCATGCGGATACAACGGCGCGACCTCGTAAATCCCGTCGCCGAAAATAAAGCCGCGGTCGAGAACCGGCACGCGCGCTTCGGACAGGGGCACCAGCTCGCCGTTCAGATAAACAATCGGGTCGAGCGAAACATCGGAAACAGCGGTCATCGCAATCAGGCTCTTACTTCTTCTTGTTGAACATCAGCATCAGCGAATCCCACACGCGGCCAACCACACCGGCTTGCGGCACGGCTTGCAATGCGACGATCGGGAATTGCGCCAGCACCTTGCCGTCGGCCACGAGCTTCGCCGTGCCGACCTGCTGACCGTTCGCGATCGGTGCGATCAGCGGATCGATCTGCTCGATCTGCGGCTTCACCTTGTCGCCCATGCCCTTCGGCACGGTGATGTACTGATCGCCCTTCACACCGATCTGCACGGTGTCCTGCGCACCCTTGTAGACGCGCGGCGTGCCGACCACCTGGTTCGCCTTGTACAGCCGCACCGTGTCATACGCGGTGTAGCCGTAGTTCAGCATCTTCAGGGCGTCCTGCACGCGGTCGTGTTCCTTGGTCTCGCCCATCATCACCGCGACGAGACGGCGCGAGCCGTCGGTCGTGCCCGGCAGCGAACGCTTCGCGCTGGCGATCAGGCAGTAGCCGGCGGCCTGCGTGTGACCGGTCTTCAGGCCGTCCACCGTCGGATCGATCCACAGCAGACGGTTGCGGTTCGGCTGCTTGATCTTGTTGTACGTGAATTCCTTGACCGAGAAGATGTTGTAGTAGTCGGGGAAGTCACGAATCAGACGCGCCGACAGAATCGCGAGGTCGCCCGCCGTGGTGTAGTGCTGCGGGTCGGGCATACCGTTCACGTCAGCGAAATGCGTGTGCGTCATGCCGAGTTTCTGCGCTTCGGCGTTCATCATGTTGACGAACTGCGCTTCGCTGCCGCCCACCAGTTCGGCCAGCGCGATCGCCGCGTCGTTACCCGACTGGATGATCATGCCGTACACCAGATCGTGCACGGTCACCGGCTTGTTCGCTTCGATGAACATGCGCGATTCGTCGGTTTTCACGCGGCGCACCGCGTCGCTCGGCTCAATCGTCTGGTCCATCGTGATCTTCTTCGTCTGCAGTGCTTCGAAGACGAGGTACGCGGTCATCAGCTTGGTCAGCGAGGCCGGCTCGGCGCGTTCGTCGGCATTGCCCGATGCGAGCACCTGATTGCTGGTGGCATCGACGAGCACCCACGAGCGCGCGTTCACCGCGGGCGGCGGCACCTGCGCGAACGCCGTGCTGGCAACGAGCGTGGCCGGCAGCACGATGCCGAGGGTCACGGCACGGGTAAGCGTAGGGGGAACGAAAGAAGAAACTGACGGGAATGACGTGCGGCCGGAGGTGGAGAAACGCATAGGGTCGGTTCGTGCGAAAAAATACATCGCGCGCAGGGCGCACAGTTTGGAGGAGCCGGTCGGCGAGCGTCAGGCCGTAAAAACGGCGCGGCGCCCATTGGACTTCCGGCGACGCGATCGGTTCGCGCAGCACGCCTCGCATCCGGCACCGCTGCGCGCGAGAAAGAAGCTACGCGTCGCGCGAACTGCCGGGTGGGCAATGCTGCGCCCAAAAAAGAGCGCTCATTATACGCGCGCTATCTTGGTATCTTTGAGCAAAGGGCGGCGATTAATTTGCGTTTGCGCGTACCTGTACCCCGGAAAACACGCGCGGCGTGCCCCCGCGCACGCCATTATCGCCACGCGTCGACGATGATCCGCTTCAGGATATGCAGCTTGCGATGCAGAAAATGTTCTGCCCCCGGAATCACGACGACCGGCAATTCCTGCGGCCGCGCCCAGTCGTAGACCGACTGAATGGGAACGGTCTCGTCGGTTTCGCCGTGAATCACGAGCGTATTTTCCGGCACGGGTGCGACTTCCCAACGGCTCGCTGCCGTGCCGACGAACACGATCCGCTCGATCGCCTGACCTTCGTCGCGCAGCTTCGCAGCCACATGCGAGAGCACGAAGGTGCCGAACGAAAAACCCGCCAGTACGAGGGGCAGATCGCCCTGCCCGGCTTGCGCGCGCATGTGATCCAGCACGGCGCGCAGATCGTCACGCTCGCCGATGCCGGCGTCATGTTCGCCTTGCGTTTCGCCCACACCGCGGAAATTCGAACGGTATGTCACGTAGTTCAACTGCACAAGCGTGCGCGCGAGCGTCTGCGCGACCTTGTTGTCCATCGTGCCGCCAAACAGCGGGTGCGGATGCGCGACCAGCGCGATGCCGCGCGGCGCGGCGCCGTTCTCGCGCATGTCGTCGGGCAGATCCAGCGCGACCTCGATCTTGCCGACCGGACCGTCGATCAGGTATTTCTGTGTATGACCGTTCATGGCGAGGCTTATTGATCGATTTTCAGACGTTCGACGATCTTGCCGTTCACGAGGTGCGAATCGACGATTTCATCGATATCGCTCTCGTCGACGTACGTGTACCAGACCCCTTCCGGATACACGACGAGCGTCGGGCCGAGTTCGCAGCGATCGAGGCAGCCGGCTTTGTTGATCCGCACCTGGCCGGGACCGGCGAGGCCGAGCTGCTTCACGCGCTTTTTCGCGTGCTCCTGCATCGCCTGCGCGTTGCAATTCGCGCAACTCGGGCGTTCGGCGCCGGGATCGCGCTGATTGAGGCAGAAGAAGACGTGGTGCTTGTAGAAGGAGTCCATGATGTCCGGGGGCGAGACTGTAAGAGTGGGAATGGTGCTGGACGCGCTGCGGCGCGTTTGTTGTGCGGACGATTATAGCGAGCGGGGCTGGCGGTCGCTGAACGGTGGCCGGACAGCGGCTTGCGGCCAGGCCGGGGTTGCACCGCGTTGCGTGCGCCCTGCGCGACATCACGCGGCTTAGGCTTGGCGCGACTTATCCGGCCGCACACATGCATCGCCCCTGCTTCATGCGTGCTTCACGCGCCGCCTGAGCCACACCTGTTCGACGACATAGGCAAGCCACACCAGCGCCGCATACGGCCAGATCCACGCGATCCAGTGCGCGAGACCGTTGAAGTGCAGATACCGGCCTTGGCGCCAGTCGGCCAGCACGGCATCGAAATACGGATTCACCGGCAGCAGATTGACGAACACCAGCGCGACCGAGAGCGCGCAGGCCGCAAGCGCCGCACGCGACCTGCGCCGCAGCCGCAGCGCCAGCAGTGCCGCGACGGTACCGCACACAAGCCCCGCCAGCGCGCCAGGCGTCGCCCAGTCGAACGCAAGACCGGATTGCGATTGCAAAAAGGTGGCGCCCGCCTTGACGCACAAGGTTGTAACGATAAACGCGATCAGCAGGCGCACAAGCGGCGCATGACGGCGCACCGGCAGCGAGGCCAGCGCGAGTGCGGCGAACAGGTTGAGCGTGGTGATGACGGTTTCCCAAGCGTCGTCCGGTAGCCAGGCGGCAACCAGCGCCGGCCACGCGCCGACGTGCCAGGCCGGCGGCGTCCATGCGAGCAGGGCATCCTGCGTCGTCGAATCGAAACCGAGCCATAGCGCGCGCGGCCAGTTACCCAAACCGAAGAGGCGTGGCGCCGGGTACATGGTCGCGAACGGCCACAAGGCGACAAGACACGCGAGCGCCGCCGTGTCGCGCTCGAACCACACGAGCCGCAACCGCCGCAGTAAGCCGCGATCGAGCAACGCGCCGGTGGCCGGCGATATGATCGCCGCGCCAAGCAGCGCGCCGAGCGCATTGGCGGCCAGATCGAGATTGGAGGCGACGCGCGTCGGCAGATAGGTTTGCACCGCTTCCATCACCCCTGATAGCAACCCGCCGAGCACAAAGGCCAACGCGACGGCCAGCGTGCCGCGCCAGCGCGGATACAGCGCGAGCACCACCAGCGCGCCCAATGGCATATAGCCGAGCACGTTCGTGACGACGTCGAACGCCGTCAGGTACTGCGGCATGGGATCGGACAGATAGGCAAACGGCGCGAGGCCGAGCGAACGCCAGCCGGAAAACGGATACCACGAGCCGTAGACGATCAGCGCCGTGTACAGCCCCAGTGCCTGCCGGGCAAGCGCCGAAGGACGGCGCTGCCAGGGTTTAACGCTCATGCAGCGCCCCGTTGCGTGCGCTGCAAGCCGCTCATTGCGCGGCGACCAGCGCCTGCACGCCGAGCCATGCGCTGATCTGCGCGACGAGGTCGTCGCTGGCCGCAGCGAGCGCCTGCGCGCCGCCGGCGGCGTCCGCGGAACTGGACGGCGCGCGTGCGATGAAGGTGCGCTGGCTGATCACCTTACCGCTTTGCGTCAGCGTGGCGCGCGCGGTGACTGCCGCGTGGCTTTCCGACTGGCTATCGAAGATCTGTTCGAACTCGCTCAGATCGACCTTGAGGACCGGGGCGCGCACGCCGTCGGCCCCCGTCAGCACGGTGCCACGCGAACTGAGCGCACCGCGCAGACGCTGGGTCAGCAATTGCGACGGCGCCATGGTCCAGTGACTATTCGCGTACGACGCCGTCTGCTGCGCGTCAGCGTAGCTGAGCCGGTATATCAGCTTGTCCGATTCGAGGTTGTCGGGCGCGCTGACTTCGAGCACCTTCACCGCCGGCAGCGTGCCGGCCGAGGCCGCGGGATTGGGCGGCCCAAAGTCGTAGCGGATGTCCGCGAGCGCCGCGGGGTTACCCGCGCAGCCTGCAGCCAGCACGCCGAACGCGAGCAGCATCGCAAGCGCGGCGCTCGAGGACAGCAATCGGTGAATCGAGCGTGACATAACCATGTTCCTTCTTCAAAACCTTCAAATCAATTCATTGGGCGGCGTGCGCAGCGGCGCGAGCGGCGGGCCACGCGAAGCCGGCTTCGCCGGGGCCTGGCGCCGCACTCGGCGCACCGAACAGCACGCTGCGCGGATTGGTGCTGAACGTGTCGGCAGCGCGGTCCACCGAACGGGCCGCGGAGCGCACGTCTTCAGCAAGCGAATTGACACGTGGCAGCGTGTCGTAACCGACGCGCGACGACAACTCCTGGATCGAGCTATCCATCGACACCAGCGCGTCACCCGCTTGCTGCGCCGCCGTCCCGACCTTGTTCAGGTTGGTCTCGAACGGCCCGTCCGGGCGGTTCAGACTGGTGATCAGCTCATTGGTCGATGCCAGCGTGCGATCCAGCGCGTTAATCGTGGCGGGCAGCTTGCCGGCTGCCGGCGCCATCTGCTGGGTTAGCGTGGCGACGCCGTCGGCGGCTTTCTGAATGCTCGCCGCCGTGCCGTGCAACTGGCTGACCATTTCCGGTGACAACAGATTGTCGACGTCGTCGGTGACTTTTTCGAGTTTGCGCAGCAAGATGTCGCCGCGCTGCTGCAACTGATCGAGCAAGCCCGGACGCATTGGCAATTGCGCCACATCTTTCACCGACGACGCGAGCGGCGTCGGATCGCGCCCATTGTCATCCAGTTGGATGAAGGCGATACCCGTCACGCCCTGGAACCCGAGGCTGCCGAACGTGGAGTGCGTAATCGGCGCGTGCGTGTCGACGAGGATGCGGATCAAAATCTGTCCCGGATGATCCCGATCGAATTTGATCGACTGCACCTTGCCGACGTCGAGCCCGCGATAGCGCACCGCCGCGTCGGTATACAGCCCCGTGACGTTGGTGCGCGCAATCAGATCGTACGGCACCCGCACCGAACGGTCGACGTTGAACAAAAAAGCCGCCACTGCGATGGCAGCCAGCAAGGCCACCGTGAAGAGCCCTGCCCAGAAGGCATGTGATTTATTTTCCATTGTCAGGTTCCCTGGTTCACAGCGGCAATTCGGACGACGCCGACTCGAGTGCCGCGCGCGGCAGTTTCGCGCGGCGCTCCGGCGGCAGCGCCTGCAGCGCGCGACGCCCGCGCAGGCCGAGGAAATATTCGCGGATAAAAGGATGATCGACGCCTGCCGCCTCTTCGACCGGCGCGGCGACCAGCACCTTGCGATCCGCCAGCACGGCGACACGGGTGGACAGCGCGATCATCGTGTCGAGATCGTGCGTGACCATCACCACGGTCAGACCGAGCGCGCGATGCAGCGCGGAAATCAGTTCAACGAATTCGTCGGACGCCTGCGGATCCAAACCGGCGGTCGGTTCATCGAGAAACAGCAGTTCGGGCTCGAGCGCGATCGCGCGCGCAATGCCCACGCGCTTGATCATCCCGCCCGAGAGCGCCGACGGCATCTTCGACGCATGCTTGCACGGCAAGCCGACCATCTCGAGCTTGAGCATCACGATGTCGCGCAGCAGGTCCTCCGGCACCTTGCCGAGTTCGCGCAACGGTTGCGCGACGTTGTCGAACACCGAGAGCGACGAGAACAGCGCGCCGCGCTGAAACAGCATTCCGGAGCGGCTGCGCATGAGCAGCGCGGTTTCAGGCGAAATGGTGGAAATGTCCTCGCCAAACAGCTTGATGGTTCCCGACGACGGCCGCTCCAGCCCGAGAATCTGCCGCACCAGCGTGGTCTTGCCCGAGCCCGATCCGCCGACGATCGAGACAATCTCGCCGCGCCGCACGTCGAAGTTCAGATGCTGATGCACGATATTGCGGCCGTAGCGCTTGGTGATGTCGATCACCTCGATCACCGGCTCCGCAATCTCGGGCATCGGTTGGCCGCGTACGGCCTGGGTGAGTGGCGCGATCATCCTAGCCCCACATTCTGGAAGAGGATCGCGAACACCGCGTCCGCGAGAATCACGATGGTGATCGATGTCACCACCGAGGTCGTCGTGCCTTCGCCAAGGCTTTGCGAATTGGCCTTGATTCGGAAGCCGAAGTGACAGCCAACAATCGCGATCAGCATGCCGAACGCGACGCCCTTGCCGAGGCCGATCCACAGATTCGCGACCGGCACGACGCTGGGCAAGGCGCGCGCGAAGTAGCTCATGTCGATGCCGAGCACGATCTTCGCGGCGAGCGCACCGCCCGTCAACGCGATGATGTTAGTCCACATCACGAGAAGCGGCATGGCGATGCCGAGCGCAACCACGCGTGGCAGGATCAGCCGCAGCCCATGCGGGATGCCCATCACGCGCATGGCGTCGAGTTCTTCGGTGACGCGCATCACGCCGATCTGCGCGGTAATCGCCGAGCCCGAGCGGCCCGCCACCAGAATCGCCGACAGCACCGGCCCCAGTTCGCGAATCACCGACAGACCAAGGATATTGACGATGTACTGATTCGCGCCAAAAAGCCGCAGTTGCTGCGCAGACAGATAACTCAGCACGATGCCGATCAGGAAGGCGACCAGCGCGGTGATCGGCAACGCCTTGGTGCCGGCGTTATAAATATTCGCGGAAATTTCGGTCCACGGCGTGATTTTCGGTTTGCGCAGGATCGCCAACAGATCGAGCACGACCTGCCCAAGCATGCCGAATCCGCCGTACAGGTGCTCGAAGAACGAGAAAATCGCGAGGCCCAGCCGGGTGAACGGATCGAACTTGACGACGGGCTCGGCCTTTTCGCGCACCGTATCGAGCAGCGCGATGCGCTCGAAAATGTCGCGTTGCGTATCGGTGAGCGTGGTGTCCGGGGGCATCTTGTGGCCCCACACGCGCCATAGTGCCTGACCGCCGACGTGGTCCATCCGGTCGATGCGCGACAGGTCCCACTGGCGGATCCCTTCGGCGCCGACCAGCGAGCGCAACAGCGGGATCACGTGGCCGGTGGCCTTGTCGCGCGCGAGTGCGAGCGCCGTCCACTGGCCCGAGAGCCGGACGATCTTGCCTTGGCTGCCTGCCGCGACTTCAAGGCCGGGCGGAGTGTCGTAGTTCAAGGATCGCTGGAATCTGGTTATCGGATTAGCGGCCATTGTAACGAAGGCGCGGCGGATGAGCCGTGCTCGCCGCCTCACAGCGTTCGCTGTCGCTACAATATGAGACATGAACGCCTCCAAGACCCCACCCCAAGCCGCTGCGGCTTCCGACTGGCGCATCGACCGCGAGCGCGCCGTCGCGCTATTCGGTCCGCACGCGCACGACTGGCCGATCGAAATCGTCGAGGAAACCGGCTCGACCAACGCCGACCTGATGACGCGCGTCAAAGCCTTGCCGCGCAAAGCCGGCGCGCTGCCGCGGCCGATCGTGCGGGTCGCGTATCTGCAAACTGCGGGCCGCGGCCGCCGTGGCCGTCCGTGGTATGCGGAGCCGGGCAATGCACTGCTGTTTTCGGTGGCGTGCGTGCTGCCGCGTCCGCTTGAAGGGCTGGCCGGTTTGAGTCTCGCGGTGGGCGTGGCGCTGGTCGACGGGCTGCGCTCGTTGCCGGTCGCAGGCCCTGGGCAGATTGCGCTGAAGTGGCCCAACGACGTCCTGCTCGAAGGCGACAAGCTGGCCGGCATTCTGATCGAAACGGCATGGAGCACGGATGACGCGAGCGCCGTGGTGATCGGTATCGGCACCAATGTGAAGGGTGCGGAGGAGCTCGCCGCCAAGGTCGGTGCGCTGAACGCCGACGTGCCGGCGCAAGCGCGCGGCACCGTGCCGACCGCGCTGCAACGCGCCCTGCCGAACGCGAACCTCACCGATACGCTAGCGGCGGAACTGAACGCGCTCGAACCCGCGTTGCAGCGCTTCGGCGCCGAAGGCTTCGCGCCATTCCAGGCGCGCTGGAACGCCGTGCACGCCTACGCAGGCCGCGAAGTCGTCTTACTGGAGCAAGGCAAAGAGCTGGCGCGCGGCGTGGCGACCGGCGTGGACGAGCGCGGGCAACTGCTGCTCAACACGGCTGCGGGGCGTCTGACGGTCGCGACCGGTGATGTTTCGCTGCGCCTGGCCGACGGTGTGGCATGACGCGCGGCGCGCCTTATCTGTTGATCGACGCGGGCAATAGCCGGATCAAGTGGGCGCTGGTGCAGCCGGACGGTACGCAAATCGCGACCGGCGCGCTCGCGCACGGTGGCGCTGACCAGCCTGACTGGTCAACTCTGCCGACGCCGAATGGTGCGTGGTTATCGAACGTCGCGGGCGAAAGTGTCGCCGCACGGATTACCGCGCTACTCGACGCCCACTGGCCGCAACTGCCGCGTACGACGATCCGCGCCTGCGCGCAGCAATGTGGCGTGACGAATAGCTACACGACGCCGCATACCCTCGGCAGCGACCGCTGGGCCGGCCTGATTGGCGCGCACGCGGCGTTTCCCGGCGAGAATCTGCTCATTGCGACGTTCGGCACGGCGACCACGCTAGAAGCGTTGCGTGCGGACGGCTGCTTTGTCGGCGGCCTGATTGCGCCGGGCTGGACCTTGATGATGCGCTCGCTAGGCGAGCACACGGCGCAACTGCCGACGCTCGACGCCCGCGCAGCGCGCGGCTTGCTCGACGCGGACGCCGACGCCACGTCCGATCGGGAACGCCACGGCCCGTTCTTCGCGACCGATACGCCGCGCTCGCTGTCAGCCGGATGCACGTTGGCGCAAGCCGGGCTGATCGAGCGCATGTGGCGTGACTTGCAGGACGAATGGCAGGTGCCGGTGCGCCTGGTGGTGAGCGGCGGCGCCGTGGAGGAAGTGACAAGTGCGCTAAAAGTGCCGCATACTCGCCACGATTCGCTCGTGCTGTCAGGGCTTGCGCTGATTGCTGCCGAACGTGCGATGGAACGCGACGCCTGAGTCGCGACCCCACGGATAGCGGCGGCTGAACTTATGGACGGGGAATACTAACGATGCTGCGCTGGCTGATCGCCATATTGTTTCTTGCCAACATGCTGGCATTTGTCGCGATGCGCGGCGTATTCGGTCCGACGCCCACAGCCGGGGGCCGCGAGCCTAACCATCTGAACCGCCAGTTCCATGCGGAGTGGCTGAAGGTGCAACCCGTTACAGCAGCCGAAGCCGCCGACCAGGCGGTCGTCGGGGGCCCGGCACCGACGCCGCCGATCGCGGCATCGGCGCTGCCGCAGTAAAGATCACCCCTGCGTACGAACCTTCTTCAGCAGCGCGGTGGTCGACCGGTCATGTTCGAAGGGAATCGCCAAAGCCTTCCCGCCCCATCCGCGCACAATGGCCGACTCCGGCAACGCATCCATATCGTAATCGCCGCCTTTGACGAGCACATCCGGCCGCAGTGCCGAAATCAGTTCCACGGGCGTCTTCTCGCCAAAGCAAACCACGTAGTCGACGCTCTCCAGCGCCGCCAGCAAAGCCATGCGGTCAGCCTCGTTATTGATCGGCCGGTCATCCCCTTTACCTAGCATGCGCACGGAAGCATCGCTGTTGACGCCGACAATCAGGCAAGCGCCAAGCGCTTTGGCGTCGGCAAGATACGTCACATGCCCGCGATGCAGGATATCGAACACGCCGTTGGTAAATACAACCGGCGCGGACATCGAAGCGCGAAGCTTCACCAGCGCATCGCGCGTAAAAATCTTGCGTTCAAAAGTGGCGGCCATGACGGAGTCGCAAAGAAAAAAGAAGTGCCGCCACGATACACGGCGAACGGCATGAAGCAAAACGGCCCGGCAAGCTCACGCCTGCCGGGCCGTTCCTGAAACTTTAAAACCGCACACCAGAACCCATCAAGCCGGCTGTTCAGCCGATTTCTGATCGGCCTGCAAGCGCGCGACGACTTCCTTGCGATAACGGTTCAATTCCTGCGCGGTATTGAACGTGCGCTCGAACAGGATCGACAGGTTGTGCAGAATCCGCTCGACCACTTTCTTTTCCCAGCCGTCGTCGAAACGGATCTGCTCGTCGAGCCAGCGTTCGAGCCATTCCGGATCGGGCAGACGCGATTGAATCGTGTCGCGCGGGAACAGCGCCTGATTCACGTGCAGGTTAGTCGGATGCAGCGGCTTTTCCGTGCGGCGCGCCGATGCCATCAGGACGCCGATCTTGGCGAACGCAGCGCGCGCGATGTCGCCGGTTTGCACCATCGCTTTCTTCATGTAGCGCAGATACGCGCCGCCATGACGCGCTTCGTCGCGCGAAATGGTTTCGTAGATGGCCTTGATGACCGGCTCGGTGTGCCATTCGGCAGCACGGCGATACCAGTGATTCAAGCGGATTTCGCCGCAGAAGTGCAGCATCAGCGTTTCGAGCGGCGGCGCGGGATCGAATTCGAAGCGCACGGCGTGCAGTTCTTCTTCGGTCGGGCACATTTCCGGCTTGAAACGGCGCAGATATTCCATCAGCACCAGCGAATGCTTCTGTTCTTCGAAGAACCACACGCTCATGAATGCGGAGAAATCGCTGTCGTGATGGTTATCACGGAGGAACATTTCCGTGGCGGGCAACGCCGACCATTCGGTGATCGCATTCATCTTGATCGTCGCGGCCTGCTCGTCGGTCAATAGCGATGCATCGAACTTGTCCCAGGGAATGTCTTTCTCCATGTCCCATCGAACGGATTCGAGCGATTTATAAAGTTCCGGATAAAGCATGGTGTTCATAGTCCCACCCCTGTTCTGCGCATACTGTCTGTGTCTGTCACTACTACGTGTAGCACTTTTGCTGATGACGAACGAAACGCACGTTTTGTGCCTCGTTTATCGGCCAAGCATTCAATTTTACGCGGTAATCGGCCGCCCAGATGCACCGGGCAGCAAAGAAGTCCACGCGTTTGCGCGGCGCCGCAACTAGACGTTACGCGCTACGCGGCCAACCGTGGGTGAGGGATACCCTATGCCTGAGGTCGAGCCGGCTTGCGATGAACCCGCACCGTCCAGCCCCGCACCGGGAGTCCCGGAGGCGAATGAAGCGAGGGCGGCTGGATTGGTTGTTTTCAGTGCACGCCCAAAAGCCAGATAAAGCTTACACAATGATAGCACGCTGACTTTACGGAACCCGTGCGCTGGCAGACGCCATTCCAGCATCTGATTGACTTCTCTCAACAAACGGCCCGATTCGCGGAGTGTGGCCGACGATCGGGGTCAAAACCATGACAGGTGGCGAATTCATTGCGTTTGCCTCGCCGGACCGTCAGGTTTTGCCCCGTCGCCGCGTGGATCGGGTTGCCCCGTTGCATTCCTGCCGTTAAACCGGCTTTTTCGTCGCCCGCGGACCGGCGCTCGAGCTGCCTTCGCGCTTGGTCGACGTTGAAGTTGACGTCGCGGCCCGCTTCGCAGCCGGCCGTTTGGTTGCGGACGCCGCGTCTGCGCCGGCCTCACCCGGCGCGTCAGCCGCTTGCCCTGCCGATGCCGAAGCGCTCGCTGCGCCTTCCGGCGCGTCCGTCGCCGACTCGCCGGATGCCGCAGCCGCCGCGGTGGGCTGCGTCATCGCAAACTGGGCGATCTGATTGAACTGCGATTGCAGCAGATTCCACCAGGCGGAGGCGTCGAACGGCGGCGTCTCGGCGGCCTCGCTGTCGCCTTCGTCAGTGGCCGGCTCGGCGGCGGCCGATGAACTCGCACTGGTCGAACCCGAAGCGGCTTGCGGATGCGGCCAGCCGGTCGCCGAGGGACTCGGCTCAGCAGCCGCGGAAGCCGGCTGCGCCATCGACGACTGCGCGAACGCGCCGAACGCACGCAGTGTCGCGAGCGTTGCACGCTGCACTTCGAGCGCCTGAATGGCGGACTGCAGCATGTTCAGATTCAGCTTGAGCCACTGCTCGACCGCTCGCATATCCGTGATGCGCTTGTCGAGTTCTTCGACGTTCGTAAGCGGCGCCATCATGTCGGACATCATCGACAGCGAGGGCCCGAGGCTGCTGCCAGACTGTGCGCCCGAAAACGCCGAACCGAACGGCGACAGACGCATCATGCCCCACATGCGTTCGAGCATCTCAGCGGGCGGAAAACCGGGAAAGCCGGGAAAGGGCGGCGTGGTGCCATGTGTATCGGTCATGCTTGTGGCCTCGCTGCATAAAGGGAAGGAAATCGGCGCCATCCCGCGCGCGTCTGGATTCGATCATACCGCGCGCAGCGTTGCGAACCGCGCCTGAATTGGACTGCTGTTCGCCCTACTTGCGCAGCACCTCACGGGCCGACCAGCGGGGCTTTGCGCGGTACGCGCCGGTCTTCGATTTCAGGAGCGCTCGCCGCCCGAGGCGCCCCCGCCCGGCGTCTGCCGCGGCGGCCCGCTCCATGGGTCCGCGCCGCCAAAATCCGGCGCGCGCCGCTCGCGCAACGAGTTCACGCCTTCGCGCACATCCGGCCCCGCGAAACCCATGAATTCCAGTGCCAACGACGTATCGAACGCCGGTCCCGCCGAGCGCAGCCAGTTGTTCAGCGCGTACTTGGTCCAGCGAATTGCCGTTTGAGAACCGTTGGCCAGTTTTTGCGCAACTTCGAATGCTTTGGGCAGCAGATCATTTTCGTCGACGGCGAGCGACACGAGACCGATGCGCTCAGCCTCTTCGCCGCTCACCGGCTCGCACAGCAGCAGGTAATACTTGGCCTTCGCCATGCCGCACAGGAGCGGCCAGACGATGGCCGCATGATCGCCGGCGGCAACGCCCAAACGCGTGTGGCCGTCGATAATCCGCGCCGACTTCGTCGCGATCGAGATATCGGCGAGCAGCCCGGCCACGAGCCCCGCGCCGACCGCCGGACCGTGCATCGCCGAGACAATCGGCTTGCTGCAATTGATCACGTTGTAGACCAGATCGCGCGCCTCGCGCCACACGCGTGCGCGGACATCGAAGTCGGTCGCCATGTCTTCGACCAGTTGCAGGTCGCCACCGGCCGAAAAGCCCTTGCCCTCGCCGCGAATGATCGCGACACGCGTGTCGGGATCCCGATCGATATCGCGCCAGATTTCAGCGAGTTCGAAGTGCATCCGCGCGTTAGCGGTGGCGAGCCCGCTTTTGTTCGCGCCCTCGCCGCTCATCACGACCTCGAGCACGCCATGCGGATGGCGGTGCAATTGCAGCGACTGGTAGTGCGCGTAAAACGCGTCGTTACTGTGTGGTACCTGAGACATGGTGAGCAATCCGTCTATCGGTGTGTCTGTTGAAACCGTCGCCCCAAGGGCCCATTCGGCACATTCCACGCTATATCAGCGCAAATCCGGCGCAATTTCAACGCGGTTGATAAACCCACTTCGCGTTCTCGATTTCGACCATCACACGGGCCCGTTGATCGAGTCCGAGGTGATCTGTGGCGCTCATGTTGACCACGCCGTTGGTGTCCGCGAGACCATGCGTCGCTTCGAGCGCATCGCGCAACGCACGGCGAAATTCCGGCGTGCCGGGCGCGGCCGTCTTAAGCGCGATCGGCACCGCGTTGCTGAGCAGCATGCCGGCGTCCCACGTGTACGACCCGAACGCCGATACGCTGCCCGGTCCGCGCAATGCCTCGAAGCGCGCAATGTAGTCGAGCGCGAGACGTTTGGCCGGATGATCCCCCGGCAATTGCGCGGCGACCAGCACCGGGCTCGCGGGTAGGAACGTGCCGTTGCAATCGGCGCCGCAGACGCGCAGGAAGTCGTTATTGCCGACCCCATGATTGTGATAGATCAGCCCTTTGTAGCCGCGTTCCCTGAGCGTTTTCGGCGGCAGCGCGGCGGGCGTGCCGGCCGCGCCGACCACCACCGCATCCGGATGGGTCGCGAGAATCTTCAGGACCTGGCCAGTCACGCTCGGATCGGTGCGATTGAAGCGCTCGCTCGCCACCATATTGATGTGATGCAGTTGCGCGAACTTTGCGACTTCGGTGTAGAAGGTCTCGCCAAGCGCGTCGGCCTGGCCGATAAACGCGATCGTTTTGACACCGTGCGCGCTAGCGTGCTCGGCGATTGCCGATGCCATCATCGCGTCGGTTTGCGGGGTCTTGAAGACCCAGTGGCGTTTCGCATCCACGGGTTCGATGATTTTCGCCGACGAGGCCAGCGAGATCATCGGCGTTTCGCCATCGGCAACCACGTCGATCATCGCGAGCGAATTCGGCGTGATCGACGAGCCGATGATCGCGTCGACGTGATTCTCGGAGATCAGCTTCTTCGTGTCCTGCACGGCCTGCGTGGTGTCGGACGCGTCGTCGAGCACGATGTACTCGACGTTCTGGCCGCCGATCTGTTTGGGCAGCAGCGTAGCGGTGTCGCGCGCGGGAATGCCGAGCGACGCGGCCGGCCCGGTCAGCGACAGCACGAGGCCGATCTTCACCTGCGCGAGGGCGGCGAAAGGCAATGCTGCACATAGCCCGGCGGCGATGCGCCATGGCGCGCAGAAGGTTCGCCGGATTGCGAACTCAGAGAGTCGGAATGGCAGCATGCATGTCTCCTCGCGGCAATCTTGTCATTTGATCAATGCGCCGCCTTGCGGTTCTGGCGTGGAAAAGCGGCGCCCTCCATCTTTGGCTATCGCGCGCAAGTCAGTTTAGCGACGCATTTGCGCCGCGGTATTGGGCGAAACCCTTTCGACTGCCTTAAAGCGGGTCATCGGACGTTGCGCCAATACGCTCGACCGGACTTTACCGCGCTTGCTTAGCCAGACTAGCCGACTGTAAAAGATACGAAAGACACAATGGATTATTTCGCCGCCCATGGTCTTCTGGCGAAAGGAATGAACTAATGCATATCTCAGCTGCGTCAATTCAGGCGCACCGGCACGGATGAGTGTCTTGCAGTCGCTTTCAAGGAAAGTTACGACGTATGCATTTATGACCTGTGATCCGATACCCTGCGCATGCAGTTTTTTAGGATAACAAAACAGTTTAATATCAAACTGCCTCAGAAGAAATTCGTATTGAAGCGAGCTCTAATCCGATGTCTTCTGATCGCGCCACGCCCACCGAAGCAATTTGTCCAAGCGTGAGTTATCGAATAACTCTGCGCTTGCCATGAAAACGCTGGAGGTAAGCCATGCCGCACCCTGTCCGCCTGAATTTCAACTCACCCGAGGCATTCTACCGAATTCACAACAAGAAAGATCGGGAAACCATTCGCGATATTGCGAGCCAGCTTTCGGTCATTGCACCGGAGCAGTACTGGAAGTTCCCGGAGTGGCTTCGTGTCAGATACAACATTACGGATGCCAAAATGTCAACCTCGGTACTCGTCACCTATCCGCCCGCGAGAACGATGCGCTTTTCACTCAGCGGTGTCCAGTGCGAAGCGACGTTTCAGGTACCCATCAGCAGGTCATTTGACCCGCCCGGCGTCATCGAAGTCTGATGCGCCCCCTGAATACTCAACTCCTTCCGGGCTGAACGATGTCATACACTATCGATTTCAATTCAAGCACGTCGATCGACGCCGTTGCAGATGCAGTGGATCGGCAAATACTGAAGAAAATGCGGCCAGTACTCCTGCAATTCTCACTGACCGATTACAAAGCCATCGAGCCCTGGTTGAAACGGGAGTACGGTGCGACCGAGGTGCGCATCTCGGATCACTACTTGACCGATATACCACCAGTCCGAAGTATCCAGTTCACACTGAACGGCACGCCCTACCGTGGCGTGTTCGTCGGCGGACAGATCTTGTTGGCGTAGCGACAAAGCGATAACGGCAGCCGAGGTGCGCCACACGCCGGCACCGCGGCTAGCCATGTCGCTGCACGTGCGCCATGCGTGCACGTGACGCATGGCTTGATACAGGCCGGATGCGCCTCAATCCAGCGGCGCGATACCCTGATCGATCGAACCGAAAATCGACTTGCCTGCTTCGTCGAACATCTCGATCTTCACGGTATCGCCGAACTTCATGAACTCGGTTTGCGGCGCACCATGCTCGATGGTCTCGAGGCAGCGCTTTTCAGCGATACAGCAGTAGCCGCGCTTCGCGTCCTTGTTCGACACCGTGCCCGAACCGACAATCGCGCCGGCGCGCAGGTTGCGCGTCTTCGCCGCGTGCGAGATCAGTTGGCCGAAGTGGAACACCATGTCGGTGCCGGCGTCGGGCTGGCCGACCTTCTTGTTGTTCCAGTGGACGATCATCGGCCGGTGCACGCGCCCCTCGCGCCAGCTCTCGCCGAGTTCGTCGGGCGTCACCGCGACCGGCGCGAACGACGTGGCCGGCTTGCTCTGGAAAAAGCCGAAACCCTTCGCGAGTTCCGCGGGGATCAGATTGCGCAGCGAGACGTCGTTGACGAGCGTCACCAGACGCACGCTCCTGAGCGCCTGATCGGGCGTGGCGCCCATCGGCACGTCGGTGGTGATCACGGCGACTTCCGCTTCGAAGTCGATGCCGAATTCTTCCGATGCGCACAGCACATCGTCTTTCGGGCCGATGAAGTCGTCGCTGCCGCCCTGGTACATGAGCGGGTCCGTCCAGAATTCCGGCGGCATTTCCGCGCCACGCGCGCGCCGCACCAGTTCGACATGGTTCACGTACGACGAACCGTCGGCCCACTGGAACGCGCGCGGCAGCGGCGCCATGCATTCCTTCGCGTCGAACGGGAAGGTGTTGCGCGCGCGGCCCTGGTTGAGCGCATCGTACAGATCCTGCAGTTGCGGCGCGTAGAAGGCCCAGTCGTCGAGCACGCGCTGCATGGTGGGCGCGATCGCGTCGGCGACGGCCGCAGTATGCAGGTCGCGGGACACGACGATCAATTGACCGTCGCGCGTGCCGTCCTTCAGCGTGGCAAGTTTCATAGAGGAGTGAGCCGTTAGTGACGATAGAAGGAATCTATTCTACGATGGTGAATCGGCCCGGCCCAAGCGCCGCCGCCTTTTCTCACTTCTCACTGTCTTTTAAACGCGCTCCGGCGCCTCGCTCATGCCTCCAATTGCCCGCTCCGGCGCGATCCATACCGACACCGACTCCGCTGAACCGCCCGAGCCGCACGACGCGCCCGAATCCGACGACGAAAGCGTCGAGACCGGCGAGGAAAAGCTGCGCTCCGGCATCCAGTCGATCGAAGTCGGTTTCAGATTGCTCGACGTGCTGACCCACGAACCGCGCGCGATGATGCTGCGCGATCTGGCACAGCGCGCAGGGATGAGTCCCGCGAAAGCGCACCGCTATCTGGTGAGTTTCCTGCGCCTCGGCGTGGTGGCGCAGGATCCGCTGTCGGGCCGTTACGAACTGGGTGGCTTCGCGTTGCAATTGGGGCTCGCGCGGCTTGCCCGCGTCGACGGCGTGAAGCTCGCGCGCATTGCGCTTGCCGAACTGCGCGACCGGCTCGATCTGACGGTCGGCATCGCGGTGTGGGGCAATCAGGGGCCGACAATGGTCCACTGGATGGAATCGAGTCATCCGGCCAAGGCGTCGCTCAAGCTCGGCGACGTGATGCCACTGCTCAGTTCCGCCACCGGTCTGCTGTTTGCCGCCTATCTGCCGTCGAGCAAGACCGCCGCGATGCTCGAACGTGAACTGGCTGATTCGCGCCGCTCGTCGCACATGGGCGGCCCGCGCACCCGGGAAGAGGTCGAACGGGTGCTCACGGAAGTGCGGCAGCACGAAGCGGCGCGCGTGGAAGGCATGCTGCTGCCGACCATCCACGCGTTCTGCATGCCGGTATTCGACTCGACCGGCGATCTTGCGCTGGGACTGGTTGCGCTCGGTCATGAAGGCGCGTTCGATATCCACTGGGGTGGCGAGATCGATACGGCGCTGCGCGAATGTGCGCAAAAGCTCTCGTACGAGCTCGGGTATAGTGCGGCGCCACGCTGATGCGCTGAGTTCAGGAACATCGTTCGTCGGCGGGTGGTCGAAACCGTGCCCTGCCCGTTCAGCGCCCAGGTCCGTCGGCTTTCACCGTTGCCGACACGCAGGGACGCTGGACCTGCCCCCGCCAATCCTCTTACCGTCAGCCCATTCGAATTCATTTGCCGATGTCTTCACCTTCTGCCACACGCCGCTCTGATCGCACCCCGCCCGCCGGGCCGCGCGCCGGTTTGCGGGTGTGGCGATGGCTTGCGGTTCTGCTGGTGGTGGTCGTTCTGCACTGGATTGCGGCGCAATGGGTCGAGCGCAACCGCGCCACGCTGAATCCGTCTGACAACGCCCATGTCCCCGTGCAGGTTGCACTGCTGACACCCGAACGTATCGAACGCAAACCCGCTACCGACGCGTCACACGCTGCGACGCCTGTGCCGGCGCGCAAGGCAGCCGCGAGCAAACCGCGCGAACACGTGCTGACGGCAACGCAGCCGGCCAAGCGGGCACCGGCAGTCGCGGCCGCATCGGATGTCGCTGCGAGCGCGCCGCCCGCAGCGACATCCGATGCCAACGCCAATGCGGGCGCAACCTCACCCGGTGCGGCCAGCGCCCCCGCCGCCGCCAGTGCGCCGCAAGCCTCAGCAGGGGTGAAATTCTCCGTTCCGCCATCCGGGGAGCTGGAGTACGACACGTTCTACAACGGCGTACGTAACCAGCCCGGCACAATTCACTGGACCAGCAACGCACAAAACTACGAGATGGTCGTCTCCGTGCCGCTGCCGTTCGTTGGCACGTTCGTGTACTCGAGCCATGGCCGCATCGACGCGTTCGGCCTCGCACCGGATCAGTACATCGAAAAGCGCGGCCGTCGCCCGGAAGATGTGGCGATCTTCAATCGCACCGACAAAAAGATCGTCTTCACGCGTACCCCTGCCTCGCTGCCGCTGCCCGACGGCGCGCAAGACCGTTGCAGCATGGTGATGCAGCTTGCCAGCCTCGTGCGCGGCGACCCTGCCGCCTACAAGCCGGGCGTGACGCGGCAATTCTTCGTGGTCGATAACGACAGCGGCGAGAACTGGCCAGTCGAGACAATCGGCGACGAGACCATCCGCACCGCGCAGGGTTATCTCGAGACGCGCCACTTCAAACGCTTGCCTCGCCATGACGGCGATCTGCGCCGCATCGACGTATGGCTCGCGCCGTCGCTTGGCTGGCTGCCCGCGCGAATCATGCAGACCGAGCCAAACGGCACGCAATTCGAACTGGTGTGGCGCGGCAAGCTCAATGCAGACAATACCGGCAGCCCAGCCGACAGTTCGAGTGATGCCAGCAGCACTAGCGATGCCAATGGCACGGATAGCGGCGGCACCATTTCACCTGGCAACCCGGCAAACCCGATGCCCGCCACCAACGCACCCGCGATGACGCCCCAACCCGTCCCCGCTTCACCGGTCGATTCGACCATTCCCGGCAACCTGCCCGATAAGCCCTGAACTCGAGTAGGGTCTCGAACAGGTCGCAGAAACTTTAACGACGAATTAACACATCGTTGTCAGAAGGCTACGCCACGGCGTGCGAAGCCCTGCGCGATTTCGATCTACGGGGTAAGCTGGGAACCGTATGTCGCCTGACGTTGACCGTAGCGGGCCGCCACGATATGTGGCACGCCATCTGCTGCAACGCAGGCAATAGCAAGACGCCGTCGAAGGCGCATAGTTCGAACTGCTCGATGCCGCTTCTCTCGCGCCCATCGAACAATCTCACCGTTTTGCTGCACTGCTTGAAACGTTTCTTGGAAAGCCGGTCTAACCGGTAGGTTCGGAACTTTACAAGCGTCAATCCGGACCCACCCCTTGAATTCCACACCACAAGCTCCACCTATGGCGCAGGAATGGCCAGGAGCCAACGGAAATAAGGAGTGTCGCCATGCAAATGATCTATAACAGCCCCAACTATTGTGTCGTCGAGTTTCCGCCGCAGGAAGGCCCGCTGGCCATGAAATCAGGAGGCTATGAGATCGTGGACAAGAACATGCAGCGAGAAATCTACATAGACGGTGCAATGGCGGCGAGTTTCCGCGAGCACGTGCAAAAGCTGATCGAAGATGAACCGTCGCTGGATGAGGTAGACGAATTCCTCGGGCAGTTCGACAGCCTGATGCATCAACCGGTGATTCTTCACTAACTGAAGGATTTAACGTATCGGTTTGGCGACAACCATCGACCGCGCCGACCGGCTTAGCCGGCGGCCTTTACAAGTCGGTCGGCAGCAGTAACGCGGCCCAGCAGGCTTTCACCTGACTGGGCCGTTTTGTTTCTGTCGCTTGTTTCCGCGACCGCCGCAGCCGCCGTTGCCGCGGCACACGCCCCGCCCATCAGGCCCGCGTCCGGCGGAACCGCCCCACTGCGGCTACAATGACAGGTTTCCCGAAAAAGCCGGCGCAAGCCCTCGTCCGCCATGAACCAGCCTGCTCAATCCGCCACGCCAGTCCGCTCCGACACCGCCTATACGCGCGGCACGGCGCTGCCCGCGCTGCTCAAGTCGCGCATCCTGATTCTGGACGGCGCAATGGGCACGATGATCCAGCGCTACAAGCTCGACGAAGCCCGCTATCGTGGCGAGCGCTTCAAGGACTACGGGCGCGACATCAAGGGCAACAACGAGTTGCTGTCGATCACGCAGCCGCAGATCATCGGCGAGATCCACGAGCAGTATCTCGCGGCGGGCGCGGATATCATCGAGACCAACACGTTCGGCGCCACCACCGTTGCGCAAGCCGACTACGGAATGGAAGACCTCGCCATCGAGATGAATCTCGAATCGGCGAAGCTGGCGCGCGCCGCCTGCGACAAGTACTCGACGCCCGACAAGCCGCGCTTCGTCGCCGGCGCGATCGGACCGACGCCGAAGACGGCGAGCATTTCCCCTGACGTGAACGATCCGGGCGCGCGCAACGTGACGTTCGACGAACTGCGCGCGGCGTACTACGAGCAGGCCAAGGCCCTGCTCGACGGCGGCTGCGATCTGTTCCTCGTTGAAACGATCTTCGACACGCTCAATGCGAAGGCCGCGCTGTTCGCGCTGGACGAGCTGTTCGAAGACACCGGCGAGCGCCTGCCGATCATGATCTCGGGCACCGTCACTGATGCATCGGGCCGGATTCTGTCGGGACAAACCGTCGAGGCCTTCTGGAACTCGCTGCGTCATGCGAAACCGCTCACGTTCGGTTTGAACTGCGCGTTGGGCGCGGCGCTGATGCGCCCGTACATCGCCGAACTGGCGAAGCTGTGCGACACCTATGTGTCGTGCTATCCGAACGCCGGTTTGCCGAATCCGATGAGCGATACGGGCTTCGACGAATTGCCGGCGGATACGTCGGGATTGCTGAAGGAGTTCGCGCAGGCAGGCCTCGTGAATATCGCCGGCGGCTGCTGCGGCACGACGCCGGAGCATATCGCGGCGATTGCCAAGGCGCTGGCAGAAGTGAAGCCGCGCCAATGGCCGACCCAATATCGCGACGCAGCCTGAGTCCGGTGGCTCGCCCCTGATCCGCCGCTCTTTCGCTATCGAACCCGACGCACGTAATCGCACGTAACCGCACGCAACCGAACCTACGCCATGACCGATCACACCATGCGCCTTTCCGGCCTCGAGCCGTTTAACGTCACGACCGGGACGCTCTTCATCAACGTCGGTGAGCGCACCAACGTGACCGGCTCGAAGGCGTTCGCGCGAATGATCCTGAACGACCAGTTCGACGACGCGATCGCGGTCGCGCGGCAGCAGGTCGAAAACGGCGCGCAGATCATCGACGTCAACATGGACGAGGCCATGCTCGATTCGAAAGCGGCGATGGTTCGCTTCATGAATCTGATCGCGTCGGAGCCGGACATCGCGCGCGTGCCGATCATGATCGACTCGTCGAAGTGGGACGTGATCGAAGCCGGTCTGAAGTGTGTGCAAGGCAAGGCGATCGTCAACTCGATCTCGCTGAAGGAAGGCGAAGAAGCGTTCCGTCATCACGCGAACCTGATTCGCCGTTATGGCGCCGCGGCTGTCGTGATGGCCTTCGACGAAAAGGGCCAGGCCGACACGTACCAGCGCAAGACCGAGATCTGCAAACGCTCGTACGACTTCCTCGTCAATGAAGTCGGCTTCCCACCCGAAGACATCATCTTCGATCCGAACATCTTCGCCGTCGCCACCGGCATCGAAGAGCACAACAACTACGCGGTCGACTTCATCAATGCCACGCGCTGGATCAAGGAAAACCTGCCCTACGCGAAGATCAGCGGCGGCGTCTCGAACGTGTCGTTCTCGTTCCGCGGCAACGATCCGGTGCGCGAGGCGATCCACACCGTGTTCCTCTATCACGCGATTCAAGCGGGGATGGACATGGGCATCGTCAACGCCGGCCAGCTCGGCGTGTACGCCGACCTCGATCCGGAGTTGCGCGAGCGTGTTGAAGACGTCGTGCTGAACCGCCGTGAAGACAGCACCGATCGTCTGCTGGAAATCGCCGACAAGTTCAAGACCGGTGCCGCGAAGAAGGAAGAGAACCTCGAATGGCGTAACCAGCCCGTCGAGAAGCGTCTGTCGCACGCGCTGGTGCACGGCATCACCAACTTCATCGTCGAAGACACCGAGGAAGTGCGCGCGAAGATCGCCGCAGCCGGCGGCCGTCCGATCAACGTGATCGAAGGCCCGCTGATGGACGGCATGAACGTCGTCGGCGACCTGTTCGGTCAGGGCAAGATGTTCCTGCCGCAGGTCGTGAAGTCGGCGCGCGTGATGAAGCAGGCGGTCGCGCATCTGATCCCGTACATCGAGGAAGAAAAGAAGCTGATGGCCGAAGCCGGCGCCGATGTGCGCGCGAAGGGCAAGATCGTCATCGCCACGGTGAAGGGCGACGTGCACGACATCGGCAAGAACATCGTCTCGGTGGTGCTTCAGTGCAATAACTTCGAAGTGGTCAACATGGGCGTGATGGTGTCGTGCAACGACATTCTCGCCAAAGCGAAGGTCGAGGGCGCGGACATCATCGGCTTGTCCGGTCTGATTACGCCGAGCCTCGAAGAAATGGCTTACGTCGCCTCGGAAATGCAGCGCGACGACTACTTCCGCGTGAAGAAAATCCCGCTGCTGATTGGCGGCGCGACCACCTCGCGCGTGCACACTGCCGTGAAGATCGCGCCGCATTACGAAGGCCCGGTGGTGTACGTGCCGGACGCGTCGCGCTCGGTTTCCGTGGCGTCGAGCCTGCTGTCCGATGAAGGCGCGGCGAAGTACGTCGAGGACCTCAAAACCGACTACGACCGTATCCGTGACCAGCACGCCAACAAGAAAGCCCTGCCGATGGTCACGCTGGCCGAAGCCCGCGCAAACAAGACCAAGGTCGATTGGGCGGGCTACCAGCCGGTCAAGCCGAAGTTCATCGGCCGCCGCGTGTTCAAGAACTTCGATCTGAACGAGCTGGCGAACTACATCGACTGGGGTCCGTTCTTCCAGACTTGGGACCTGGCCGGCCCGTACCCGGCGATCCTGAATGACGAAATCGTGGGCGAATCCGCCCGCCGCGTGTTTTCCGATGGCAAGTCGATGCTCGCGCGCCTGATCCAGGGCCGCTGGCTGCAAGCTAACGGCGTGATCTGCCTGCTGCCGGCCAACACGGTGAACGATGACGACATCGAGATCTATACAGACGAATCGCGCTCGGAAGTCGCGCTCACATGGCGCAACCTGCGCCAGCAAAGCGTGCGGCCGGTGGTGGACGGCGTGATGCGGCCGAACCGGTCGCTCGCCGACTTCATCGCACCGAAGGATTCGGGCGTGGCCGACTACATCGGCATGTTCGCGGTCACGGCGGGTCTGGGTGTGGACGTGAAGGAAAAGCAGTTCGAAAAGGATCACGACGACTACAGCGCGATCATGCTCAAGGCGCTCGCCGACCGCTTCGCCGAAGCCTTCGCCGAAGCGCTGCATGCCCGCGTGCGCCGCGATCTCTGGGGCTACGCGAACACCGAAACCCTCTCGAACGACGACCTGATCGCCGAAAAGTACCACGGTATCCGCCCGGCGCCGGGCTATCCGGCCTGCCCGGATCACCTGGTGAAGCGCGACATGTTCGACGTGCTGCAAGCCCCTGAAATCGGCATGAGCGTGACCGAATCGCTGGCCATGCTGCCAGCGGCAAGCGTCTCGGGCTTCTACCTGGCACACCCGGACAGCACCTATTTCTCGGTCGGCAAGATCGCCCAGGACCAGCTGGAAGACTACGCAAAACGCATGTCGTTGTCGAAAACAGACGCTGAACGGGCGCTTGCGCCTTTGCTGTAAGCCTTGCGGGGCGGGAAACCCACTATATCGTGCACGCTAGCCTGAAGATTTGCGGCAGTGTAATTTTCGGCTTTGTAGACTGAATGGGTTTCACCCCGCCAGACGCGGCCAAAACGCGTCGGCTTATCTAATTGCAATCGTCGACGGAGAGAATCGTATGAAGAAGCTGACGCTGTTATTGACTGCTGTTTCGCTCGCCGCCAGCGCCTCGGTGGCGCTGGCCCAGCCCGCGGCCCCCGCGGCCTCGAGCTCGGTCAGTTCCTATTCGCCGCCCACTGTGAAGCACGTCAAGAAGCCCAAGAAGCAGAAAATGAAGAAGGGTGCGTCGGCACCGATGGCCGCCCCGGCGGACGCCGCCAGCCAGTAAGCAGGCTCGGGAAACGGGCCGTTAAGACCCGTGAAAGACAAAGAGCCCGCTCATGCGGGCTCTTTGCATTGATGCGTGACGGTCTGCGCCGCCCAAGCGCGGCGAACGCCGCCGCTGGCGAACCGCGCCCGAATCAAAGACCCCAGAGGATATCCAGGTTTTCCTTCCGCGCGGCGCGCAACATGTCGAGGAACGGAAACGCGCGCTGGGCGAGTCCCGGGGGAATCTCATGATGCTCGTGGCCGTCTTCGCCTTCGTGGAAATGGCCGTCGTGCTCCGCACGTTCCTGTTTGTCGACGCTGATTGCCGCTTCGAGCTTGGTGATCGCAACGTCGAGTTCGTCGTGGGTGATCACGCCCCGCTCACCAAGGCGCTTGCCGACAATGCCAACGAGGTACTGGGCAAGATTCTCCAGCATCACCACATCCGGGCAGGCCCGGCATTTGAAAGTAATCAGCATGACTGTTCCCTTTTTCGTTATGTTGGATCGACGTGTGGGCAGCTCGACATCCGCCGCCGGCGCGCGTTACGTTGACACGCCGATCAGGCACGGCGGCCACGGCCCTTAGTGGGCATCTCATTGAACATATTAGCACCTGCTAAAATCCGTCTGGACGGAAAAGCGTGTCGCAATGCGCCGCACGCGGCGTAGCGCAGATGGCGTGGTTGGGCCGGTTGGCCGCAATCGCTTGCTACCGCGCCAAGTCGCCGTAGCAAGCGCCTCGGCATGTCGCACGCGCACCGCACCAACCGCGTTGCACGCAACGTGGCTGATCGTGCCCCGCAGTGCCCGGCGCGTCCCGGCCGGTGCAGCGCCGCTTTCCACGCTTCTGACGAATCGGCTGCGCCTCGCGCGCGGCCGCCGCTTCTTCCGCATCACCGGATTGCCTCACTGGACTCGCAACAAGCATGCTGCCCGCACATAAACATACCCTCGAAACACTGCTCGCCGACACGGTGAAGCAGGTTGCTGAAGCAACCCAAGGCGCGAGCGAAGCCGCCTTCATCGCGCCCACGATCACGCTGGAGCGTCCCAAAGTGGCCGCGCACGGCGACGTCGCCTGCAACGTGGCGATGCAACTCGCCAAGCCGCTGCGCGCCAACCCGCGCCAGCTGGCGCAACAGATCGTCGACGCGCTGCTCGCGCAGCCGCGAGCCAAGGGGCTCGTGGAAGCCGCCGAAGTGGCCGGCCCCGGCTTCATCAACCTGCGCCTCGCCGCCGCGGCCAAGCAGGCGGTGATTGCCGCCGTGTTCGCTGAAAAGGACGCCTTCGGCCGTTCACAGCGCGACGCCGGCCAGCACGTGCTGATCGAATTCGTCTCGGCCAACCCGACCGGCCCGCTGCACGTCGGCCACGGCCGCCAGGCCGCGCTCGGCGACGCGCTCTCGAACGTGCTGGCTAGCCAAGGCTATGACGTGCATCGCGAGTTCTATTACAACGACGCCGGCGTGCAGATCCACACGCTGGCGGTGTCGACCCAGGCGCGCGCCCGCGGCCTCGCCCCCGGCGACGAAGGCTGGCCGGCCTCGGCGTACAACGGCGAGTACATCGCCGACATCGCGAAAGACTATCTGAGCGGCGCTACAGTGGCCGCGAGCGACGGCGAGCCGGTTACCGGTGCGGGCGACCTCGAAGACCTCGACGCGATCCGCCGCTTCGCGGTCACGTATCTGCGCCGCGAGCAGGACATGGACCTTCAGGCGTTCGGCGTGAAGTTCGACCAGTACTACCTGGAGTCGTCGCTGTACAAGGAAGGCCGGGTCGAGAAGACCGTCGAGGCGCTGATCGCCGCCGGCAAGACCTACGAACAGGAAGGCGCGCTGTGGCTGCGCACCACCGACGACGGCGACGACAAAGACCGCGTGATGCGCAAGAGCGACGGCACCTACACGTACTTTGTGCCGGACGTCGCCTACCACGTCGCCAAGTGGGAACGCGGCTTCACCAAGGTCATCAACATTCAGGGCTCGGACCACCACGGCACGATCGCGCGCGTGCGCGCCGGCCTGCAAGGGCTTGGCATCGGCATTCCGAAGGGCTATCCCGACTACATCCTGCACAAGATGGTCACGGTGATGCGCAACGGCGAAGAGGTGAAGATCTCCAAGCGCGCCGGCAGCTATGTGACAGTGCGCGACCTGATCGAATGGTCGGGCGGCGCGACGCCGGGCTCGGAAGCCGCCGTCGACCTGATCGACGAAGAGACAATTCGCCGCGGCCGCGACGCCGTGCGCTTCTTCCTGATTTCGCGCAAGGCGGATACGGAATTCGTGTTCGACATCGACCTCGCATTGAAACAAAACGACGAAAATCCGGTGC
Source organism: Burkholderia sp. GAS332 (assembly GCA_900142905.1). Lineage (NCBI taxonomy): Bacteria > Pseudomonadati > Pseudomonadota > Betaproteobacteria > Burkholderiales > Burkholderiaceae > Burkholderia > Burkholderia sp. GAS332. The sequence goes on from FSRV01000001.1 coordinate 4,749,106, forward strand.
ACTACGTGCAGTATGCGCATGCGCGGATCTGCTCGGTCATCGCGGAATGCAAGGCGCGCTACAACACGGACGAAAGCACGCTGGCCGCGGTGGACGTGTCGCCGCTCACCAGCGAACGCGCCATGGCCTTGCTGAACAAGCTCGCCGAGTTCCCGGACATGCTGCAACACGCGGCCGACGAACTCGCGCCGCACGCGGTCGCGTTCTATCTGCGCGACCTCGCCGGGGAATTCCACTCGTTCTACAATGACAGAGCCGAACGCGTGCTGGTCGACGACGCTGCCGAGCGCAATGCGCGCGTCGCGCTGCTAGCGGCCACGCGCCAGGTGCTGGCCAACGGCCTCGCGACGATCGGCGTCTCTGCTCCCGTCAAGATGTAAGTCCTCCGGCGCAACATGTACGCGGCCGTCGTTATAATCGACGGCCGTTCCAGGGTTCTTTTTGCAGGTGATTCATACGATGGCAAAACCACGCCGCACAACAAAGCAATCGCAATCGAAACAAACCGGGGGGACTTTTCTCGGCATCGTGCTGGGCCTGATCGTCGGTCTCGCGATCGCGGTAGTGGTGGCGCTGTATATCACCCGTGCACCTACGCCGTTCGTTTCGAAGGTCGCGCCGCCCGCTACGCCTGACACCGGCGCGAGCCAGGCACAACAATACGACCCGAACCGTCCGCTGCAAGGCAAGACGCCGGGCCAGCCGGTGCCGCAAGCCGCGCAACCGGCGCCGCCGAACACCGCGCCGGGTCAGACCAACGCGCAGACGCAGTCGGGCATGCTGGAAGAACCGCAGATCGTCGAAGTGCCACCGTCGAGCGGCAATACGAACGGCACGGCAGTCGCACCGAAGCCCGCGCAGGATAACGGCACCGGCACGGCCACCACACCGGCGAAAAAGCCGCAAAGCTCCAGCACACCGGCCGCCACCGCGGCAGGCTCGGCGCCGAAGAGCACGGCCACCACGACCGCCAACGCCAAGCCGGGTTCGGGCGCGGCGCCAACAGCGGCTGACGCGAACACGGGCTACTTCCTGCAAGTGGGCGCCTATAAGACCTCGGCCGACGCCGAGCAGCAGCGTGCGCGTCTCGCCTTCCAGGGCTTCGAATCGAAGGTCACGCAGCGCGATGCAGGCGGCGTGACGTACTACCGCGTGCGTATCGGGCCGTTCTCGAAGTTCGAGGACATGAATTCGAGCCGTCAGCGTCTGTCCGACGCGGGCGTGGATACCGCCGTGATCCGCTTTACGAAGCAATAAGCAAACAATAAACAACCGGTGATTCGCCGGAACGCGTCGCCGCCGAACTATCGGCGTGCGGCGCGAGTCACAAGCACAATCGACAAACACAACCGACAAGCACAACGGACGACTAGAACGTCTAACGCCGACATTGAAAACGGTGACGGGCATTTGCGTGGCGCCACCGCTTTACCGCCTACCTGGGTTAACACAACATGAAAAAACTGCTGAGCATTCTGTTCCTTTCGCTGGGCCTCGTTGCCGCCACGGCGCATGCAGCGCCGGCCGCGCCGGTGTCCGGCAAGGATTACACCGTGCTGGCCACGCCGCAACCGACGGACGTGCCGGCCGGCAAGATCGAAGTCACCGAATTCTTCTGGTACGGCTGCCCGCACTGCAATGAATTCGACCCCTACCTCGAAGCCTGGATCAAGAAGCAAGGTCCGGATGTGGTGTTTAAGCGCGTGCCGGTCGCCTTCCGCGACGACTTCATTCCGCATTCGAAAATGTTCCACGCGCTCGACGCGCTCGGCCTCGCCCAGCAACTCACGCCGAAGGTTTTCAACGAAATCCACGTCAACAAGAACTACCTGCTGACGCCGGAAGACCAGGCCAAGTTCCTCGCGAAGAACGGCGTCGATCCGAAGAAGTACATGGACGCGTACAACTCGTTCTCGACGCAGAGCGCGCTGCAAAAAGACAAGAAGCTGATGGAAGACTACAAGATCGACGGCGTGCCGACGCTCGCCGTGCAAGGCAAGTATGAGACCGGTCCGGCTGCGACCAATAGCCTGCCGGGCACGATTCAGGTTCTCGATTATCTGGTGCAGCAGATCCGCGCCAAGAAGATGTAAAGCCAAGGCGCCGGAATGAGTTCACCCCTGAAGGTTTTCATTACCGGCGCTTCGAGTGGCATCGGTCTCGCGCTCGCCGCCGAATATGCGCGGCGCGGCGCGATTCTCGGCCTGGTTGCCCGCCGCGGCGACGCCCTCGCCGCCTTCCAGCAGTCCCATCCGCAGAATTCCATCTCCACCTATTCCGTCGATGTCCGCGACTGCGAAGCGCTCGCCGAAGCGGCCGCGCAGTTCATCGCACAGCACGGTTTGCCGGACATCGTGATCGCCAATGCCGGTATCAGCCGCGGCGCGGTCACCGGGCACGGCGATCTGCGCACCTTCCGCGAAGTGATGGATATCAATTACTTCGGCATGGTCGCCACCTTCGAGCCGTTCGCCGCCGCGATGGTCGCCGCGAAGAAAGGCACGCTGGTGGGGATCGCCAGCATCGCCGGCGTGCGCGGCTTGCCGGGGTCAGGCGCGTACAGCGCGTCGAAGTCGGCCGCGCTCAAGTATCTGGAAGCGTTACGCGTCGAGATGCGGCCGCTGGGTGTCGGCGTGGTCACCATCGCGCCCGGCTATATCCGCACGCCGATGACCGAGCACAACCCGTACGGCATGCCGTTCCTGATGGACGCCGACCGCTTCGCGGTGAAGGTCGCGGGCGCGGTAGAACGGCAGACGTCTTTCGCGGTGTTCCCGTGGCAGATGCGCATTGTGGCGATGCTGCTGCATGTGCTGCCGCGCTGGCTCTACGATTTCGCCTTCGAACGCGCGCCGCGCAAGCCCCGCGCCGTCGCCGAATAAATCATGCAGCCGCGTGCGGTCGATGCAGCCGGCGTCGCGCACGAAATCGGCGTCGCTAATACCCGTATCGTCTCGCTGGTGCCGAGCATCACCGAATTGCTGTTCGCTTTGGGGCTCGACAGGCAGATCGTCGGGCGCACCGGTTTTTGCGTGCATCCGCATGACAAAGTGCGGCAGGTACGCAAGGTCGGCGGCACCAAGGCCGTCAATATCGACGCGATTCGCGCTTTGCGGCCCACCCATCTGATCGTTAATATCGACGAAAACGAGCGCGATACGGTCGAGCAGTTGCGCGCGTTCGTGCCGCATATCGTCGTCACCCATCCGCAGACCCCGCAGGACAATCTCTCGCTGTACGCGCTGCTGGGTGCGATCTTCGAGCGCGCGCCAGAAGCGCAACGCTTGAGCGAGGCACTCGAAGCGCGTCTGCACGAGGCCGCCGCGCAGGTGTCTCCTCCGCAAAACGTGCTGTATCTGATCTGGCGCGAACCATGGATGACGGTCGCACGCGATACCTATATCGCCGCGATGCTGAGACTCGTGAACTGGCAGACGCTGCCTGACGTGGAAGGCGGAGCGGCAGGCGCGGCGCGTTACCCCACGCTCGACTTCGATCACGCGCCGTGGCTTGCCGGCGTCGATCGCATACTGCTCTCCAGCGAACCTTATCGCTTCACGCAAACGCATTGCGACGCACTGAAACGCGATCCTCGTCTGGCCGGCAAACGCATTGAGTTGATCGATGGCGAGTTGGTCTCGTGGTACGGCGCGCGCGCGATTGATGGCATCGCTTATCTGCTTGGGCGCGCGGCGGCACCGTAAGCGTTCGTGCAAGGCCCAGGCCACCGGGTAGCGTCCCTGTGACGTTCGCATGAGCCGCGTGACTGCCCCGGACGACGCAACCGTGCGAGCGCCCCACCCTGCGCACCAACTCTCGGTGCCCATATGGATATGCGGATTAAATTGTTGTCGCCGCAACCACCCTTCGATAAGCTTTCGCGAAGGCGAGAGCGTGCATGACCAGCAGCAGCCAAACCATGCGCCAGCGCCGGAAACGTATCACAATAAAGACGACGGCCAGACCGGTCGCCACCCGTCAACGGAATACAACCACACAACCAGACGCACTGCCTGACTGCGCTTGTTATGGGAGATCCTATGCGCTTCAAACTGCTCGCAGCCGCCGTACTGTTCACGGCGCCCGCGCTCGTGCTCGCCAAACCGCTGACCGTCTGTACCGAGTCGAGCCCCGACGGCTTCGACGTCGTGCAGTTCAATTCGCTCGTGACGACCAATGCGTCCGCCGACGTGATCTTCAATTCGCTGGTCTCGTACGACGAGGCCGCGAAGAAAGTCGTGCCCTCGCTGGCCGACAAGTGGGACGTGAGCGCCGACGGCCTCACCTACACGTTCCATCTGCGCCCGAACGTGCAGTTCCAGACCACCGACTACTTCAAGCCCACCCGCGCGCTGAATGCCGACGACGTCGTCTTCACGTTCGACCGCATGCTCAACGACAGCAATCCGTGGCACAAGGTGGCGGGCGCGAGTGGCTTTCCGCATGCCCAGTCGATGGGTTTGCCCAAGCTCATCAAGTCGATCAGCAAGGTCGACGACAACACCGTCAAGTTCGAACTGAACGCACCGGACGCGACCTTCGTGTCGATCCTGACGATGGGTTTCGCCTCGATCTATTCGGCTGAATACGCCGACCAGTTGCTCAAGGCCGGCCAACAGGTCGACCTGAATTCGAAGCCGATCGGCACCGGTCCGTTCGAACTGAAGAGCTACACCAAAGACGCGGTAATCCGCTACGACGTGAACCCGACGTACTGGGGTCCGAAGCCGAAGATCGACCGCCTGATCTACGCGATCACGCCGGACGCCACCGTGCGCGCGCAAAAGGTCAAAGCGGGCGAATGTCAGATCGCGCTGTCGCCGAAGCCGCAGGATCTCGCCGAAGCGAAGAGCGACAAGTCGCTCGCCATCGTGCAGACCCCCGCGTTCATGACCGCCTTCGTCGCACTGAACACGCAGAAGAAGCCGCTCGACAATCAGAAGGTTCGCGCTGCCCTGAACATGGCATTCGACCGTACCACCTATCTGAAGGCGATCTTCGACAACACCGCGACGCCGGCTGTGAACCCGTATCCGCCTAACACCTGGAGTTACGACAAAGCCGTCAAGGCGTGGCCGTACGATCCGGTGAAGGCAAAGAAGCTGCTCGCCGACGCGGGCTATCCGAATGGCTTCGAAACGACGATCTGGGTGCGTCCGAACGGCAGCGTGCTGAACCCGAATCCGAAAGCCGGCGCCGAACTGCTGCAAGCCGACTTCGCGAAGATCGGCGTGAAGGCCGAGGTGAAGGTGATCGAATGGGGCGAGCTGATCAAGCAGGCAAAGCAAGGCCAGCATGACACGCTGTTCATGGGCTGGGCCGGCGACAACGGCGATCCGGACAACTATCTGTCGCCGCTTTTCAGCTGCAATGCGGTGAAGTCGGGGATCAATTTCGCGCGCTTCTGCGATCAGGATCTGGACAAGCTGATCGCCGACGGCAAGGCCACGCCGGATCAGGCCAAACGCGCGAAGGCGTATGAACAGGCGCAGCAGATTATCCACGATCAGGCGCTGTGGATTCCGCTGGGTTACCCGACTGCGGCGGCCATCACGCGTACGAACGTGAGCGGCTATCACGTGAGTCCGTTCGGACGGCAGAACTTTGGGACGGTGGCGGTGCAGTAAAACAACTGTGCACGCCACGCTCGACGTTGAGCAATGAAACAGACCCGCCGCGAACGCTCCGGGTCTGTTTTTTTTTCGCACCACACACGTCACCCGGTTCAGAGCGTAGCCGCACGCGACAACGCACCGCAGCGGCCCGCTTGCATCCGATCCGTTGCGCTTGCTATACTTTTTTACAGATCACTTTCTTCGGACATCAGCCAAAATGAACAACTAAGCCTTCCTTAAATGTTTTCGCTTCACGCAAGCCGTGCTTGCCGGGCGAAAGGTGCAACACATTTTCGGAGGTGCTTATGGCTCATGTCACGCCAGCATCCACACTCGTTTCGCTTCATCAGGTCTCGTTCCATTTCAACGATGGAGCGACGCTATTCGACTCCCTCAATCTCACGTTCGACACCACGACCACGGCCATCGTCGGTCGCAATGGCGCGGGCAAAAGCGTATTTGCACGGCTGATTGCAGGTGAACTGACACCGTCGGCGGGCAAGATCGAACGCGTTGGCTCAGTCGCCTACGTCAAGCAGAATACGATCGGGCCGCAGGGCGAAACGATCGCACAAACCGCCGGACTTGACGACACGCTAGATGCGCTCGCACGCCTTGCTGCGGGCACTGCGCAACCCGACGATCTCGACGTAGTCGGAGACCGCTGGGATCTCGCCACCCGCTTTCAAATCGCGCTGCAGCAGGCGCATCTGCCGGAACTGCAAGCACACGAAAGTGCGGACACGTTGAGCGGCGGCCAGCGGGCACGCGTCGCGCTCGTCGGCGCGCTTCTGTCCGGTGCCGACCTGCTCGTGCTAGACGAACCCACCAACCACCTCGATCGCGATGGCCGCGCCTGGTTGCGCGAGCAACTGCATGAGTGGCGCGGCGGGTTGATCGTCGTCAGCCATGATCGGCAACTACTGGGCGAAGTTGAGCGGATCGTCGAACTAACGCCCCATGGACCGCGCGTCTACGGCGGCAACTACGAGGTCTTTCATGCGCAGCGCGAAGCGGAGCAGCAGGCCGCGCTATCCGCACTTGAACACGCGAGAACTGAACGCGCACGTGAACACCGGCGCCTTGCGCGGGAACACGACACGATCCAGCGCCGCTCAGCAGGCACAAGACACTATGCCGATATCGCCAACGTCTCGCGTATGGAACGCGCGAAGATAAAAGGTCGAGCGATGGAAGCGATGGGACATGTCCGCAAGTCTCAGCAAACGGTAAAAACCGATCTCAACGACAAGGTCGGCGAAGCAGCGGCGCGCGTCATGCCGGAAAGCGCGGTCTTGCTCTCGTTACCCGGCGCTGAGCTTCCTGCACGTCGTAAAGTTTTCACGCTCGATGAAACGCGTCTGCCCTGGCTGAAAGCGACCGATCCGGCAGCAACGGTGACGTGGGCAGTCGAAGGCCCTGTGCGCATCGCAGTAACGGGCCCGAACGGCTGTGGTAAGTCAACGTTACTTCGGGTACTCGCGGGTGATGTCTCGCCCCACGGCGGCACGCATCTGACACACGTGCCGTGTGCATACCTCGACCAACGCCTCGACCAACGCCTCGATCTGCTCGATCCGGAGCGTTCGATCGTCGAGCAGTTGGGCCTGCTCGACACGCCGCTGGCAGAAGGCGAGTTACGCAGCCGCCTCGCATTGCTGCAACTCGACGCCCAATGCGCGACGCAACCCTCGCGGAATCTGAGTGGTGGCGAGCGGCTGAAAGCGGCACTTGCGTGCGCGCTGTGGCGCGGCACACCGGCGCAATTGCTGCTGCTCGACGAGCCGACCAATCATCTCGATCTCGAATCGGTGCTGGCGTTCGAAGACGCACTAACGGATTTTCCCGGCGCCATCGTTGCGGTGTCGCATGACGCGGGGTTCCTTGAAGCGTTGCGACCAACCCATACGATGCAATGGACCATCGAGGGTTGGCGCTTCGAACCGGTCAAGGTGGATTGACCACGCGACGATGCGTGGCCGCCTGTCCCTTGTGCTAAGCCGCCGAGAACCGGATCACGCCATCCGCATCCTGCGTGCGCTTCAACTCACCGGCCAGCCACAGCAGATGCAAGTGAGCCAACGCCTCGCCGAGCGCGAACGTCATCTGATGGATATCAAGCTGGCGCTTGAACATCAGCGGCACGATATCCGCGGCGCTCTGCGGCTTCTCCGCACATGCCTCGCGCACTTCAGCCAGACGCGCGTCATGATGCTCACGCAACTGTTTGATACGCGTGTGCACGCCGCGAAACGGCTTGCCATGCGACGGCAGCACGAGCGTGTCTGCGGGCATCGCCTCGTAGCGGCCAAGCGATTCCAGATACAGCGCGAGCGGTGTGCCTTCCGGCTCCATGCCGAACACCGACACGTTGGTCGAAATGCGCGGCAGCACCATGTCGCCGGAAATCAGCGTGCCCGTCTCTTCGCAAAGCAACGCGCAGTGTTCCGGCGAATGGCCGAAGCCGGTCACCACGCGCCACGTCTTGCCGCCAATCTTCACGCCATCGGCTTCGCGCAGACGGCGGTACTGGCTGGGAATCGCCGGCACGAGGCTCGAGTAGTAGCTCGTGCGATTACGCAGCTTATCGAGCGACGCCGCGTCGTTCAAACCATGACGCGCGAAGTGCTGCGCCGCGCCCTCGCCACCCGCGTTCGAACCGTCGCCAGCCGCCATCACGCGTGCCTGCATGTATTCGCCGAGCGTCATCCACAACCGTACGTCCCAGCGCTTCTTGTCGCCGCCGCTGCAAATCCAGTGCGCGAGGCCAATGTGGTCCGGATGGCAATGCGTGACGATCACGCGCAGCACCGGCAGGCCGTCGAGCACGGAATCGAACACTTTCTCCCAGTTCTCCTTGATCGTGTCCGAGGCGATCCCACAGTCGACTACCGTCCAGCCTTGCTGACCCTCGATTTCATCGCGCAGCAGCCACAGGTTGATGTGGTCGAGCGCGAAGGGCAGCGGCATGCGCAGCCAGAACACGCCGGGCGCGACTTCCATCGCGTGGCCAGCTTCGGGCAGGGTGTCATTGAACGGGTAGTCGAGTTGATGTTCTAGTGCATTCATTGTGAGTGTCTTCCTCCGTCGGCCATCCGGCATGGCGAGGTATGCGATGCCGGACGGCGTGGTTGCGGCCCGGTCGGGACATACCGGTGCCGTATTGCGCCGTAGTTGCGTTTCGATCAAGTTGACGATAACGTAAACGTCGATTCTAGCGTTCAATCCGATTTTCTGCCCGGCCACGGGATGCCCCGATGAACACGCAATACACAATCACCGAGCTCGCACGGGAATTCGACGTCACGCCGCGAGCGATCCGCTTTTACGAAGACCAGGGTTTACTCTCGCCCAGCCGTGAGGGATCGAGTGGCTTGCGGCGCGTCTATTCTGGCCGCGACCGCACCCGCCTGAAGCTCACGCTGCGTGGCAAGCGGCTCGGCTTCACGCTGTCGGAAATCCGCGATTTGCTCGATGTCTACGAATCGCCGACCGATACCGTGCCGCAATTGCACGCCTTCCTTGCCACGGTGGCGCGCCATCGCGACGTGCTCGAACGTCAACTGGAAGATCTGAACGCGACGCTCGAAGACCTCGCGCAATACGAAGCCCAGGCGAGAGCGCTGCTGGAGGGCGGCACACGCGAAACCAGGTCCGCCTAAGCGGAGCGCGGCGCAATGCGTCGCAGGTCCACCCGAACGATACAATCACGGGTGTCTTACGACATGGGACGAATGCACGGTCGACATGAATCACTTCCCCAAACTGTTGTCGTCGCAGATCGGCTTTGACGTCGCCCAGACGATGCTCGAAGGATTTGATCGTCATTACCGGATCTTCCGCGACGCCGCGATCCGTGCCAAATCGCTTTTCGAAGCAGCCGACTGGCATGGCCTGCAAGCGCTGGCGCGCGAGCGCATCACCTCCTATGACGAACGCGTCGAGGAATGCGTCGTACTGCTCGAAGACGAATACGACGCCGAGAATATCGACGACGAAGTGTGGCAGCAGATTAAGCTCCACTACATCGGCCTCCTGACCACGCACCGTCAGCCCGAATGTGCGGAGACGTTCTTCAATTCGGTGTGCTGCAAGATCCTGCACCGTTCGTATTTCAACAACGACTTCATTTTCGTACGCCCAGCGATCTCGACCGAATATATCGAGAACGATGAACCCGCGGCGAAGCCGACCTATCGTGCGTATTACCCCAGCAAAGACGGTCTTGCCGCGACGCTCGAGCGCATCGTCACGAACTTCCAGCTGGAACCGCCCTTTGAGGACCTGACGCGCGACGTCGAATGCGTGATGCAGACCATTCACGATGCGTTCGGCGTGTTCGACGAAGCGCCCAACTTCCAGATTCATGTGCTCTCGTCGCTGTTTTATCGAAACAAGTCGGCGTATATCGTTGGACGGATCATCAACGGCGATTTGCTGCTACCGTTCGCCGTGCCGCTGCGTCATGTGAAGCCCGGTGTTCTTGGACTCGATACGGTGCTGCTCAAACGCGACCAGTTGCTGATCATCTTCAGCTTCTCGCATTCGTACTTCCTGGTCGATATGGAAGTGCCATCCGCTTACGTCGAGTTTCTCGGCACCATCATGCAGGGCAAACCGAAGGCCGAAATCTATACGTCGGTGGGTTTGCAGAAGCAGGGCAAGAATCTGTTCTATCGCGATCTGCTACACCATCTGAAGCATTCGAGCGACCGATTCATCATCGCGCCCGGCATCAAGGGGCTCGTGATGCTGGTGTTCACGTTGCCGTCGTTTCCGTACGTCTTCAAGCTGATCAAAGACCACTTTCCGCCGCCGAAAGAAACCACGCGCGAGCAGATCAAGGGAAAGTATCAGCTCGTCAAACGGCATGATCGTTTGGGCCGCATGGCCGACACACTCGAATATTCGAGCGTCGCGCTACCGGTTTCGCGGCTCGACGACGCGCTGGTGCGCGAACTCGAAAAGGAAGTGCCGTCCTTGCTCGAATACGACGGCGACAACCTGGTGATTCGCCATATGTATATCGAACGCCGGATGGTGCCGCTCAATCTGTTCCTGCAAAACGGCAACGACGACGACGTCGACCACGGCATCAAGGAATACGGCAATGCCATCAAGGAATTGATGCAGGCGAACATCTTCCCTGGCGACATGCTGTACAAGAACTTCGGTGTGACGCGTCACGGCCGCGTCGTGTTCTACGACTACGATGAGATCGAATACCTGACGGAATGCAACGTGCGCACGGTGCCGGCGCCACGTAACGAGGAAGACGAAATGTCGGGCGAGCCGTGGTACTCGGTCGGCCCGCACGACATTTTCCCGGAGACGTATGGCACGTTTCTGCTCGGCGACCCACGCGTGCGCCGGTCCTTCATGCAGCATCACGCGGACTTCTTCGATCCAGCGCTGTGGCAACGGCACAAGGATCATCTATTGAAAGGCGAACTGCCCGACTTTTTCCCGTACGACAGCAGCGTGCGTTTCTGCATCCGCTATCCGGAACGATTCGCCGACGTGGCGTCCGGATCATCGGATAACCCAGCAGACGAACGCGCCGTGCGCGCGGCTTAAACCCCATGCGCATCATGCGCCGCGCGCATCGTTGAATGCATCGTCCGAACCTTATGTAACGACATCGACCGGTCAATCGGTCGAGCAACCGCCCAGACTCGACATGAATACGAACGCTTCTCCCGCTGCCAATCCGCTGGCCCAACTGTTCGACAACAACGACGCGTGGGTGGCCCGCAAGCTGTCCGAAGATCCGGAGTACTTCTCGCGTCTCGCGCACCAGCAGACCCCCGAGTATCTGTGGATCGGCTGCTCCGATTCGCGCGTGCCGGCCAACCAGATCATCGGCCTGCCGCCTGGCGAAGTGTTCGTGCACAGAAATATCGCCAACGTGGTGGTGCATACGGATCTGAACTGCCTGTCGGTGATCCAGTTCGCCGTCGATCTGCTCAAGGTCAAGCACATCATGGTGGTGGGTCACTATGGCTGCTCGGGCGTCGCCGCGGCGCTGCACGGCCGGCGCGTGGGTCTTGCGGACAACTGGCTGCATCACGTGCAGGACGTGCGCACCAAGCACGCCGCGCTGATCGAAGAGTGGCCGATCGGCGAGGCGCGGCATCGGCGTCTGGTCGAACTCAACGCGATCGAGCAGGTAATGAACGTATGCCGGACCACCATCATCAACGACGCATGGGCGCGCGGCCAGGAGCTTGCGGTGCATGGCTGGGTGTATGGCGTGCATGACGGCAAGGTGCGCGACCTCGGCATGACAATCAACGACCCCGCGGCACTCGATGCAACCTACAAGCGCTGCATCGCGGCCGTCTCGGCCGGCGGTGCGTACCAGGAAGACAACGATGCGGCGGCCGCCGATGCGGCCCAGCTCGGCGATGTGCCGGCCATCGTTGAAGGTGTGATTAAAGAACTTAAACATGAGTGAGACAAACATGAGCGAGACAAAGTCTGATCCGATCGTAATCGTAGGTGTGGCCCGCACGCCGATGGCGGCATTTCAGGGCGATTTCGCAACGCTAACCGCGCCGCAGTTGGGTTCGGTTGCGATCGAAGCCGCCGTGCAACGCGCGGGATTGAAGCCCGAGCAGATCGACGAAGTGGTGATGGGTTGCGTGCTGCCCGCCGGCCTCGGTCAGGCGCCCGCACGTCAGGCCGCACTCGGCGCCGGCTTGCCGCTCGCCACCGGCAGCACCACTGTCAACAAGATGTGCGGCTCCGGCATGCGCGCGGCCATGTTCGCGCATGACATGCTGGCTGCGGGCTCGGTCGATGTGATCGTCGCCGGCGGCATGGAAAGCATGACGAACGCGCCGTACCTGTTGCCGAAGGCGCGTAACGGCATGCGCATGGGCCACGGCCAGGTAATCGACCACATGTTCTACGACGGTCTCGAAGACGCCTACGAAAAAGGCCGCCTGATGGGCACCTTCGCCGAGGAATGCGCGGCCTCGTTCGACTTCACGCGCGAAGCGCAGGATGCGTTCGCCGTCGAGTCACTGAATCGTGCGAAGCGCGCGAATGAAGACGGCTCGTTCGCATGGGAAATCGCGCCGGTGAAGATGGAAAGCCGCAAGGGCGACGTCACCATCGATCACGACGAGCAGCCGTTCAAAGCGAACCTCGACAAGATTCCGACACTCAAGCCCGCGTTCAGCAAAACCGGCACGGTGACGGCGGCGAATTCATCGTCGATTTCCGACGGCGCCGCGGCGCTCGTGATGATGCGTGAATCGACCGCGAAACGTCTCGGCGTCGAGCCGCTTGCTCGCGTGGTCGGCCACTCTACCTTTGCTCAAGAACCGGCGAAGTTCACCACCGCGCCGGTCGGTGCGATTCGCAAGCTGTTCGAGAAGAACGGCTGGCGCGCCGACGAAGTGGATCTGTATGAGGTCAACGAAGCGTTCGCGGTGGTCACCATGGCCGCGATGAAGGAACATCATCTGCCGCATGAGAAGGTCAACGTGAACGGCGGCGCCTGTGCGCTCGGCCATCCGATCGGCGCATCGGGCGCGCGAATTCTCGTCACGCTAATCGGCGCGTTGAAAAACCGCGGTCTGAAACGCGGCGTCGCGACGCTGTGCATCGGCGGCGGCGAAGCGACCGCGATGGGCATTGAACTGGTTTAACGCGCTGTTTCCAGGCGTTTGAGGGCTTGAGGTGATTCGATGAAAACAGTGTTGATCGTCGGTGCATCGCGCGGCATCGGCCAGGAGTTTGTACGGCAGTACCTGAAGAGCGGCTGGCGCGTGCTCGCCACCGCGCGCGACGGCGCCGCGCTCGACACCCTGAAGGCGCTCGGCGCGGAGACCTTTTCACTCGACGTCACCGCCCCCGAAGACATCGCCGCGTTCGGCTGGAAGCTGGACGGCGAACAGCTCGACGCGGCGGTGCTGGTGTCGGGCGTGTACGGCCCACGCACCGACGGCCTCGAGACGATCACCGCCGAAGACTTCGACCAGGTCATGCATACCAACGTGCGCGGACCGATGCAGTTGATGCCGATCCTGCTGCCGCTCGTCGAAGAAACCAGCGGTGTATTCGCGGTGATTTCGAGCAAGATGGGCAGTATCGGTGAAGCCAGCGGCACGACCGGATGGTTGTATCGGGCGAGTAAGGCGGCGCTGAACGACGCGCTCAAGATCGCGTCGCTGGCGGCAACGCGCGCAACGTGTATTTCGCTGCATCCTGGCTGGGTGCGCACCGACATGGGGGGCGCGCAGGCGGCGATCGATCCGGCGCGCAGCGTCACCGGCATGCGTGAAGTGCTCGCGCAGGCAGCGGCCGCACACGAAGCGTTCAATGGCCGCTTCTATCAATACGACGGCACGGCGCTCGACTGGTGAGGAGACACATGAGGAGACTAACAAGGAGACCGAGCCATGGTGCTTGATCAGGATCACCTGATGGTCCGCGATGCGGTGCGCACGTTCGTCCGCGAAGCGGTCACCCCGCATGCGGCGCAATGGGACCGCGAGCGCACCTTTCCGAAGGACGTGCATCGCCAGCTCGCCGAACTTGGCGCCTATGGCGTACTGGTGCCCGAAGCGTACGGCGGCGCCGGCATGGACGCGCTGGCGCTCGCGCTGATCCTGGAAGAAATCGCGGCGGGCGACGGTGGCACCTCGACCGCGATCTCCGTCAACAACTGCCCGGTGTGCAGCATTCTGCTGACCTATGGCAACGACGCGCAGAAACGCGACTGGCTCACACCGCTCGCGCGCGGCGAGATGCTCGGGGCGTTTTGTCTGACCGAACCGCAAGCAGGCTCTGACGCATCCGCGCTGCGCACCACCGCGACACGCGATGGCGACGGGTACGTGCTGAACGGCGTCAAACAGTTCATCACGAGCGGCAAGAACGGCAACGTCGCGATCGTCATGGCCGTGACCGACAAGGCCGCGGGTAAGCGTGGCATCAGCGCGTTCATCGTGCCGACCGATACAAAGGGCTACATCGTCGCGCGCGTCGAAGAAAAGCTCGGTCAGCATTCGTCGGACACGGCGCAGATTATTTTCGAAGATTGCCGCGTGCCGGCCGCGAATCTGATCGGCGCGGAAGGCGAAGGCTATCGGATTGCGCTATCGGGGCTCGAAGGCGGGCGCATCGGTATCGCCGCGCAGAGCGTCGGCATGGCGCGCGCCGCGTTCGAGGCGGCATTGGGGTATGCGAAGGAGCGCGAGAGCTTCGGCCAGCCCCTGTTTTCGCACCAGGCCGTGCAATTCCGTCTCGCCGATATGGCAACCCAACTCGAAGCCGCGCGTCAGTTGATCTGGCACGCGGCTGCGCTGAAAGACGCCGGCCTGCCCTGCCTGACCGAGGCCGCGATGGCCAAGCTGTTCGCCTCTGAAGCCGCGGAACGCATCTGCTCCGCAGCCTTGCAGATTCATGGCGGCTACGGCTATCTGAGCGACTTCCCCGTCGAACGCATCTACCGCGATGTTCGTGTGTGCCAGATTTACGAAGGCACCAGCGACATCCAGAAAATTTTGATCGCGCGTGGTCTTAACTGAAAGTCTGATGAATAAGCCATTGTTGTCAATGCAACGACCGTCCGACTGCCCCTGCGGCGGCGCTGCGCCCGATCAGCGCAGCGGCGTCAAAGCGCCGCGCTTCGCGCAATGCTGTGGCCGCTATATCGACGGCGGCGAAGCTGCGCCGCGCGCGCTTGAACTGATGCGCTCGCGGTACAGCGCGTATGTTGTGGGCGCAACGGATTATTTGCGCGCCACCTGGGCACCGCACACCTGCCCTGCGGATCTCGACGCCGACCCTGCTGCCCCCGACGCACCGCGTTGGCTCGGACTGCAGATCAAGGCCTTCGCTGAAACCGGCGCCGATCATGCGACAGTCGAATTCGTCGCACGTTATAAGGTAGGCGGCCGCGCGCACCGGCTGCACGAGTTGAGCCGCTTTCTACGTGACGAAGACGGACGCTGGCGCTATGTCGATGGCGACGTGAGCGAATAGAGAGCAAACCCAACCTTTCGCAGCCTTACACAACGCAGCGAAGCACTTAGCACCGCGTTCACATATGGCCCTCAAACGAGGGCTTTTTTTTCGCGTTGGCGCAGCACCACAGCAAGTGTGATACCAAGAATTACTTCGTGTAACCAAGCACTGCAAGATGGGCGCTTGCCGCCTTCTGGTGGGCGATTGCGCCCGTGATTCACACACGGCAATTTTTTCGTCGCGGGTTCTCCTTGATTGCACAAAACAAAATTGTCGTGCCAGGATGAGGCCGTAGGTTTATGACGTCACGTTGCGAGAGCAGGTCCATACCGGTTCCGCGAAATGCGCAGGCGCCCTGCCGATAGCCCACCAGTAAGGGTTCGACGGCGGTTCCAGGCAGCATGTGTGGCGCTCATCATCGGCGCGTGGGGTCGCGTCGGCCGTTTGGGTTCATCCCGTGCGATCTCGATTAGCGTGCGTGCGCTTGAGGCACAACGTACGCGAGTGTGTTTTTGTTTGTCGAAAACGTCGATGAAAGGCAATTGTCAGCGATGACATTCGACAGACAAGGCATCACAGTGTTCAGCGCAGGTTTTTGAGGCAGGTGCATTAATGGTGTTCAGCAAGGTTCTGACGAAGTGTGCGGTGACGTGTGCAACGGCGATATGCGCTGTCGCACTCGCGCATGCCGACCCGCTCGCCGACACCCAGGCCGGGCCCCTTACGCGTGCACACGTGCCGCGCCTTGCGCTCGACGACGACGCCTATCTGCCCACCGCCGGCCTTAACGAACAGATCATCCGCGTGCCGGTCGACGCTGCCGGCACGATCACGCTCGAAACGACGATCTACAAACCGGACGGCCCAGGCCCGTTTCCGATGATCGTTTTCAACCACGGCAAGATTCCCGGCGACCCGCGCACGCAGGAGCGCAGCGACCCGTTGCCGTTCGCGCGCGAATTCGTGCGCCGCGGCTACGTGGTGGTGGCGCCGAACCGCCAGGGCTTCGGCCATTCCGGCGGCACTTATCAACAGGATGGTTGCGACGTCGAGCGCAACGGTGTTGGCCAGGCCGGTGACGTCGCCGCGACGATCGATTTCATGTCGAAGCAGCCGTACGTGGACGCGACGCACATTGTGGTGGCCGGCACCTCGCACGGCGGCCTGGCGACGATGGCTTACGGCCCCGAGGCTGCGCCGGGCGTGCGGGCCTTGATCAATTTCTCGGGCGGTTTGCGGCAGGACGCATGCGCCGACTGGCAGGGCAACCTGACGCGCGCATTCGGCGCGTATGGCGAGAAAACGAAGGTGCCGTCGCTGTGGTTGTATGGCGATAACGATTCGGTGTGGACGGCGCCGCTGGTGGCCGGCATGTATGCCGCGTATTCCGCACATGGTGCGAGCGCGAAGATGGTGGATTTCGGCAACTACAAGAATGACGCGCATCGGCTTGTGGGCGATCGCGATGGCGTGCAGATCTGGTGGCCGGCGGTCGAGGCTTTCCTCGCTAGAGCCGGGATGCCTACCGGTGTTCAATATCGGGTTGCGGATCCTTCGTTGCCGAAGGCGAGTGGGTTTGCTGCTGTCGATGCGGTCGATTCGGTGCCGTTTGTCGACGAAGCGGGCCGTAATGGATATCGGAATTTCTTGCATCAGTATCCTAGCCGGGCGTTTGCTGTGTCGGACTCGGGTGCCTGGTCGTGGGCCGAAGGTGGCGATGATCCGATGGCGGTGGCCATTGCCAATTGCCAGAAGCAGAGTTCGGCGCCTTGCCGGTTGTATGCGGTGGATAACTCCGTTGTATGGGGGGCGGGGGGTTCGCAGACTGCGGATGATTCTTCGGCGGGGTCTGCTAGTGATCGGCGGGCTATTGCTAGTCGGAATTGAGAGTTAGGGGTTTTTGCCTGCTCGGCGCTCTTGGCTGTTTGCCTGCGGTGTTGGGCTTGGCTTGAGTTGTTTGCCTTCGCGGCGCTCGTTTCTGTATGCCTACGGCGTTGGCCCTTGCTTGATTTTTTTTGCCTGCGCGGCGCTTTTGGGTTGTGGCCTTACGGTGTTGGCCTTTCCTTGAATTCTTATTGGTCTATTAGCGTCGCCCCTGTGCGGGGCGGCACTTACTTTCTTTGCCGCCGCAAAGAAAGATAAGCAAAGAAAGCGGCTCGAAGCCCCTGCTAAGCGGGCCCCTCGCACAGTTGCGGTAGTGGTGCATCTGGAATCTGTGTTCTCGCACATTCGGCGGCAGTGACCAGGCAGTCATACTTCCGGCGGCGCTGCGCGCGCCGAAGGGTACCTCCAGAACCATCTGCTCGTTTCGCGCGCGCCTCACTCGACGCCGTGGCTCGCCGCTACCTCACCAATGGATCTGCGATGCACCGGCGCTTCATTCGAAGTGCGAATTCACACCTGCATGCGCTGCCACGACTTGTCGGTCGCTCGAGACGCCAGGTGGCACTTCCCGAAACAGATATCTTTTAGCACTTCGCCACGGCGCCGCCGATGGCCCCCACCGCCCCCAAACGAAGCCCCTGGTTTCCCTGGCAGACCCATCCGCGACGCACGCAGTGCGGAGTGGGAGCTGATGAGCGCTTTGTCACTACCGCCGAAGGTGCGAGGGCACGGATTCCAGATGCACCACTACCGCTACTGTGCGGGGGACCCGCTTAGCAGGGGCTTCGAGCCGCTTTCTTTGCTTATCTTTCTTTGCGGCGGCAAAGAAAGTAAGTGCCGCCCCGCACAGGGGCAACGCTAATAAACCACTAACAAATCAAGGAAAGGCCAACGCCGTAAGGACACAACCCAAAAGCGCCGCGCAGGCACACAAACCAAGCAAAGCCCAACACCGCAGGCGTACAGACAAAAGCGCCGCGCAGGCAAAAAAATCAAGCAAGGTCCACCTTAAACCCCAACTTCCCGCCCATAAGGTCCAACTACTTTGTCGTCGTCAACTCCGTCGATCAGCAACGTTCAGAATGAAACAGAAACGACCTGCATCGAACAGTTGCAAACCCCAGCGCCGCAGGCAAAAACCCCCACCCCCACCCCTAGTGCACAGCACGAAATAAACCGCTAATCTCGATCCCTCACGCCTCCCCAAGACCGCGCGCAGCGCAAAGAAAAACCCGCAGCGCGAATGAAATGGCCCTAAAAAAGCCAGCCGTGCAACGGCAAAAAAGCACCTCGGAGCACCCCTTTGGAAAAGTCAGCATCCCCTGAAGACTGGATCACCCGCAGCCTGCGTGCCGTCTGGCACCCCTGCACCCAGATGAAGCACCACGAGCGCCTGCCGCTGATCCCGGTCGCACGAGGCCAGGGCGCGTGGCTCTACGATCGCGCGAACAACCGGTATCTGGACGCGATCAGCTCCTGGTGGGTCAACCTGTTCGGGCATGCCAATCCTCGTATCAATGCAGCGTTGAAAGACCAACTCGACACGCTCGAACACGCCATGCTCGCCGGCTGCACGCACGAGCCAGCCATCGAACTCGCGGAGCGTCTTGGCGCACTCACGAACAACACGCTCGGCCACGCGTTCTTCGCGTCCGATGGCGCATCCGCCGTCGAAATCGCGTTGAAGATGAGCTTCCACGCGTGGCGCAATCGCGGCTTCGCCGACAAGCAGGAATTCGTCTGCGTCGCCAACAGCTATCACGGCGAAACCATCGGCGCGCTCGGCGTCACCGATGTCGCACTCTTCAAAGACGCCTACGATCCGCTGATCCGCAACGCGCATGTCGTGGCATCGCCCGATGCGCGCCTCGCGCAACCCGGTGAAAGCGCAGCCGATGTGTCGCGCCGCGCACTCGATCACGTTCGCGCATTGTTCGAAGCACGCGCCTCGAAAATCTCCGCGCTGATCGTCGAGCCGCTCGTGCAATGCGCGGCCGGCATGGCGATGCACGACCCGTCGTATATCGCCGGATTGCGCGCGCTGTGCGATCAGTACGGTGTGCATCTGATCGCCGATGAAATCGCCGTCGGTTGCGGTCGCACCGGTACGTTCTTCGCGTGTGAACAAGCCGGCATCTGGCCAGACTTCCTGTGCCTGTCGAAAGGCATCAGCGGCGGCTATCTGCCGCTCTCGATCGTGCTGTCGCGCGACGAAATTTTCGAAGCCTTCTATCACGACGATACCGCGCGCGGCTTCCTGCACTCGCATTCATATACGGGCAATCCGCTCGCGTGCCGCGCAGCGCTCGCCACGCTCGATCTCTTTGCAAGCGACAACGTACTCGCCGTCAACGTGCAGAAATCCGCGAAGCTGAAGGCCGCGCTCGCGCCGCTCGCCGAACACAAGCAGGTGCGCAATCTGCGTCAGTGCGGCACGATCTTCGCGTTCGATGCAGTGATCGACGACGCTCAGCAAGCCAAAACATTCTCGCGCCGTTTCTTCGAAAACGCGTTGCAGCGCGAACTGCTGCTGCGTCCGATTTCGACGACGGTCTATCTGATGCCCCCGTACATCCTTGACGACGAAGAAATCGCGCTGCTCGCCTCGCGCACTCGCGACACCTTCGAAGCAACGCTCGCGGAGACCCGCTAATGCACCTGCTCGACACACTCACAGAAGGCCTCAAGGAAATCGACGCACGCGGTCTGCGCCGCCGTCGCCGTATCGCCGACACGCCGTGCGCCGCGCACATGACGGTCGACGGCCGCGCGATCATCGGCTTCGCAAGTAACGACTATCTGGGCCTCGCCGCGCATCCGCAACTGATCGCCGCGATCGCCGAAGGTGCGGCACGCTACGGCGCCGGCAGCGGCGGTTCGCATCTGCTAGGCGGCCACTCGCGCGCGCATGCGCAACTCGAGGACGATCTGGCTGAATTCGCCGGTGGCTTCGTCGACAATGCGCGCGCGCTCTACTTCAGCACCGGCTACATGGCGAATCTCGCGACGCTCACCGCGCTCGCGGGCCGCGGCACGACGCTGTTCTCCGACGCGCTGAATCACGCGTCGCTGATCGACGGCGCGCGTTTGTCTCGCGCTGAAGTGCAGATCTATCCGCACTGCGATACGGAAGCGTTAAGCGCGATGCTCAAGGCCTCAGACGCCGAAGTCAAAGTGATCGTCTCCGATACGGTATTCAGCATGGACGGCGATATCGCGCCCCTGCCGCGTCTGCTCGAACTCGCGGAACAGCATGGCGCATGGCTGATCGTCGACGATGCGCACGGTTTCGGCGTGCTCGGCCCGCAAGGCCGCGGCGCAATCGCCCAGGCTGCATTGCGCTCGCCGAATCTGATTTCGATCGGCACGCTCGGTAAAGCGGCAGGCGTATCGGGCGCATTCGTCGTCGCGCATGAGACCGTGATCGAATGGCTCGTGCAGCGCGCGCGACCGTACATTTTCACGACTGCGTCCGTGCCGGCTGCGGCGCATGCGGTGTCGGCGAGTCTGCGCATCATCGGCGGCGCAGAAGGCGACACGCGGCGCGCCCATCTCCAGAAACTGATCGAACGCACGCGCTCGATGCTGAAGGCCACGCCTTGGCTGCCGGTCGATTCGCACACCGCCGTGCAACCGCTGATCATCGGCTCGAACGAAGCCACGCTCGACATCGCGGCCACGCTCGATCGTGCGGGTCTCTGGGTACCGGCGATCCGTCCGCCGACCGTGCCCACCGGTACGTCGCGGTTGCGCATTTCGCTCTCTGCCGCACATTCTCAAGCTGATCTGGACCGGCTCGAAGCGGGCTTGCAACAACTCGGGGCGAAGGCGGCATGAGTAGCTCGAGTCAAAGCGCGCTGTCTCTATTCGTCACCGGCACCGATACGGAAATCGGCAAGACCTTCGTCTCCGCGGCACTCCTGCGCGGTTTCGTTCGCGAAGGCCTGCAAGCCGCCGCGATGAAGCCGATCGCCGCGGGCGCGTTCGAAGTGAACGGCGTGCTGCATAACGAAGACGCCGATCAACTCGATGCCGCGTCGAGCGTATTGCTGCCGCCGGCAATTCGCACGCCGTATCTGCTGAAGGAACCGGCCGCGCCGCACATCGCCGCCGCGCTGGAAAACGTCGCGTTCGATCTCGACCATATCGTCGCTTGCCACGCGCAGGCTGTGCAGCAAGCGGAGATCGTCGTGGTTGAAGGCGTCGGTGGCTTTCGCGTGCCGCTGACCGCCACACAAGACACCGCCGATCTCGCCGTCGCGCTGAAGCTGCCAGTCGTGCTGGTGGTCGGCATGCGCCTCGGTTGCATCAGCCACGCGCTGCTCACCGCCGAAGCGATCGCCGCGCGCGGGCTGACGCTCGCAGGTTGGGTGGCCAACCGCGTCGATCCGGACATGACGTTCCCCGACGAAAACATCGCTTCGATTCGCGAGCACCTTGCGCGCGAACACGACGCTCCCTTGCTCGGCATCGTGCCGCATTTGAACCCGGCTTCGCCCGAGTTCGCGGCGGATCAACTCGACATCAACCGACTCCTGCAGACGCTGCGCCACGCGCAGCGCTGAACACCCATTACATCCATCCATGAGGATTGACGACATGACGCAACTGAACATCGCTCCGACGCCAGCCGACACGGCGGCCGCCAACAACAACGCCAACAACGCCGCAGCAGGCGCCAAGCCGATGGCCAAGTGGCGCGTCGCTGACATCGTCGCGTTGTACGAACTGCCGTTCAACGACCTGATGTTCCGCGCGCAGCAAACCCACCGCGAACATTTCGACGCCAACACCGTGCAACTGTCGACGCTTCTGTCGATCAAGACCGGTGGTTGTGAAGAAGATTGCGCGTACTGTCCGCAGTCGGTGCATCACGACACGGGCCTGCAAGCCGACAAGCTGATGCCGGTCGATGAAGTATTGGCCGCCGCAAAGGTCGCCAAGGAAAACGGCGCGACGCGCTTCTGCATGGGCGCGGCGTGGCGCAATCCGAAGGACCGTCACCTCGAGCCGATCAAGGACATGATCCGCGGCGTGAAGGCGATGGGCCTCGAAACCTGCGTGACGCTCGGCATGCTGGAAACGCATCAGGCGCAAGGTCTGCGCGAAGCGGGCCTCGACTACTACAACCATAACCTCGATACGTCACCGGAGTTCTACGGCCAGATCATTTCGACGCGCACGTATCAGGACCGTCTCGACACGCTGGAACGCGTGCGCGATGCGGGCATCAACGTATGCTGCGGCGGGATTGTCGGTCTGGGCGAATCGCGCCGTGAGCGCGCCGGCCTGATCGCGCAACTGGCGAACATGGCGCCGTATCCGGAATCGGTGCCCATCAACAACCTGGTGCAAGTGGAAGGTACGCCGCTGACCGGCACCGAGGCGATCGATCCGTTCGAATTTGTCCGTACGATCGCGGTTGCACGCATCACCATGCCGCGCGCGATGGTGCGTCTGTCGGCAGGCCGCGAACAGATGGACGAAGCGTTGCAAGCCTTGTGCTTCCTCGCTGGCGCGAACTCGATTTTCTACGGTGACCAGTTGCTGACCACCAGCAATCCGCAAGCGGAAGCGGACCGCAAGCTGCTCGAACGCCTCGGTATTCGCGCGGAAGCGGCGCAGCAGATGCCGCTGGATCAAAGTGGTTGCGAGCATGGCTGCGATAAGCACGCTGCGCCGAACTAAAGAACTGGACGTTCAGCAGCGTAGCAAGCACGCGCAATAAAAAAGGCCGCCTCGGAAATGAACTGCACCCGAATCGTTGGACGAATGTCCAACTTTTTGGGGTGCAAGTTCAGAAACGAGGCGGCCTTTTTGCTTCTAAGGCAGCGCGTTACTTCTTATCCACGATGATCTGATCGAACGTCCCGCCGTCGGAGAAATGCGTTTGCTGCGCTTTCTGCCAGCTACCGAACATCTCTTCGACGGTGAAGGTCTTGATCGGTTTGAACTCAGCCGCGTGCTTCGCGAGCACGTTCTTGTCGCGCGGACGCAGATGATGCTGCGCAATGATTTCCTGCGCGGCCGGCGACCATAGATAGTCGAGATACGCCTGCGCTTCCTTGCGCGTGCCGCGCTTGTCGACCACCTTGTCGACGATCGACACCGGCGGCGCAGCCAGCAGGCTCACCGACGGATACACCGCTTCGAAATTGCCCGCGCCCACCCCCGTGTCGATCAACGACACTTCGTTTTCGAACGTCACCAGCACGTCGCCAATACCGCGTTGCGTGAAGGTCGTCGTCGCGCCGCGGCCGCCCGTATCGAGCACCGGCACGTTCTTGAAGATCGCTTTTTCGAAGTCGAGCGCTTGAGCATCGGTGCCGCCGTGTTGCTTGCGATAACCCCATGCGGCCAGATACGCGTAGCGGCCGTTACCCGAGGTCTTCGGATTGGCGATCGCTACTTGCACGCCGGGTTTGGCGAGGTCGTCCCAATCCTTGATCTGCTTCGGATTGCCCTTGCGCACGAGGAACACCATCGTCGTGGTGTACGGCGCGCTGTCGTCCGGCAGGCGCGCGCGCCAGTTGACGGGTACCAGTTGGCCCTTTTCGGCGAGCAGGTCAATGTCGTTCGGCTGGTTCATCGTCACGACGTCAGCCTGCAGCCCTTGCAACACCGACAGCGCCTGCGCGCTCGACGCGCCATGCGACTGGCGAATCGACACGGTCTCGCCGCTCTTCTGCTTGTATGCCGTGATGAAGCCGGCGTTGATGTCCTTGTACAGTTCGCGCGTCACGTCGTACGACACATTGAGCAGCGACGTGTCTGCGTGCGCCGTCGAGATGCCGCCGAGCGCGAGCGTCATTGCCGTCATGCCGGCTGCCAGCCAGCGCGATGTCCCCGTCTTGCCTGCCATCCTGTCCCCGCCTATCGATGATGAAAATCTGTGGCCGCACAATCGTGCGGCGTGAAGCGGGATTCTAACGGATCGCTTACGAGTTCACTCACGCTCGATTACGTGTTCAGCTATGTGTCTGGTTACTTGATCGCTCGCCCGGCGATTGACACCCAAACGCCGCGTGCAACACTCAAACGAACGCGTGCTGCGCGACCTCGAATGTCTCCTCGCGAAAGCGCAGCGGCGCCGCGCAATGCACCAGCGTGTCGACGAAATATTTGGCACGCGGCCACGGGCCGAATCCCGCCGCGGTGTTGATGTGTCCCGCATCGCCGAGATTGACGAACGCGCTCCCGAAACGCTGCGCGAGATCGCGTGAACCGGCGAGCGGCATCCACGGGTCGGTTTCGCTGCCGATCAGAATCGACGGCACGCCGAGACGCCGCGCGTCGAACGGCCCAGCGAAGGCAAATTTCTCCGGGCTCGCGGGCGCGACGAACAGCACGCCGACCACATCGTTCGCATACGACGCCTGCTGCAGTGCATGCGCGGTCGCAAGGCAACCGAAGCTGTGCGCGGCCAGCACGAACGGTCCACGTTCGCGCGCGAGCAGATCGCGCAGCGACCTCGCCCAGACAGCGACGTCCGGGGCATCCCAGTCGGCCTGTTCGACGCGCAACGAGCGCGCGAATTGCCGTTCGAGCCATGTTTGCCAGTGCGCGCCCTCGCTGCCGTGCAGGCCGGGAACGGTGACGAGCCGCGGCGGCCATGTCGATTTGGTGCATGAAAGCATGTCAGTCCCTCGCTGCCGGAATCCGGACAGTGATTGTCCCGCCGGGCGCCGCAAGGGCGAACCAAGTTTTTGTGCTTTGTTTATGGGGCAAATACACGGCCGATCGCTTCGCCCGGCCGCGCCGTGGCCGTGGCCGTGGCCGTGGCCGTGGCCGTGGTCATGGTCATGGTCATGGTCATGGTCATGGTCATGGCTGTGGCTGTGGCTGTGGCTGTGGCTGTGGCTGTGGCTGTGGCTGTGGCTGTGGCCCGCGGCCCGCGGCGCGACCGCGAGCCAAGACACAGGGCGCGTGGCCGAGCCAGAGGCTCAGGCAAAAACCGTACGCCCGTGCGCAAACGCGCGCGATTCGCGTCGAAAAAGTAGAATGAAGCCTATCCATAAAAGGAGGAGGCCCCATGCCGCAAGCGTCGTCCGAAGCGCCGCAGGCGTTGCAGCCGTATTTTCGGGCCTCTCCCGTCATCAGACTCGACAACGCACGCGCCGTCCGGACCGTATGAAAATCCTCTTCTACATGCAGCATGCCAACGCCGCCGCGTGGCTTCACGACTTCGCCCGCGCACTGCCGGAAGCCGAGCTGCGCGAATGGCAGACGGGCGACACCGACCCAGCGGATTTCGCGGTCGTGTGGCGCCCGCCGAGCGAGATGCTGGCCGGCCGTAACGACCTGCGCGCGATCTTCAATCTCGGCGCGGGCGTCGATGCGATCCTCGCGCTTGAACACGAGCAACCCGGCACGCTGCCGCGCAACGCCCAGTTGATCAGGCTCGAAGACAGCGGCATGGCCCTGCAGATGGCCGAATATGTGACGCATGCCGTGCTGCGCTACCTGCGCCGGTTCGACGAATACCAGACACTGCAAAGCGAACGCCGCTGGGAAGTGCTCGATCCGCACCCACGCGCGACCTTCACCGTCGGCGTGCTCGGGCTTGGTGTGCTCGGCGCGCAGGTCGCGCAGGCAGTGGCGGCGTTTGGCATGCCGGTGCGCGGGTATAGCCGCAGTGCGCGGCAAATCGACGGCATCACGACCTTCGCCGGTGAAGCGCAGTTCGATGCGTTTCTCGACGGCGTGAAAGTGCTGGTGAATCTGCTGCCGCACACGCCGGATACGGGCGACGTGCTGAACCAGCGCACCTTCTCGAAGCTCGCGAAGGGTGCGTACCTGATCAACGTCGCACGCGGCGGCCATCTGGTCGAACCGGATCTGCTCGAAGCGCTCGCCAGCGGCCAGCTCGCCGCCGCGACGCTCGACGTATTCCGTGAAGAACCGCTGCCGCTCGATCATCCGTTCTGGCAGGAACCGCGCATCACGATCACGCCGCACATGTCCGCACTCACGTTGCGCGAAGAGAGCGTCGAGCAAGTCGCACGGAAAATGGCGGCGCTGATGCGCGGCGAAACGGTAAGCGGCGTGGTCGATATTGAACGTGGATACTGAGCGCAGAGACTGAATACAGATTTCGAGCACAGGTTTTGAACACCACCACCGGATCAAACTGAGCAACTGAAGGAGCGCCGCTACGCGCGGTAGGAGAGACATCATGGCCTTGCCCCAACACGTCAAAATCGTCGAAGTCGGTCCGCGTGACGGACTGCAGAACGAGAAAGAATTCGTCCCCACCGCGATCAAGATCGACTTGATCAACCGCTTGTCGGCGGCGGGCTTCCGTAACGTCGAAGCCGCCTCGTTCGTATCGCCGAAATGGGTGCCGCAGATGGCCGACGGCGCCGACGTCATGGCCGGCATCGAGCGCCGTGCCGGCACGATCTACTCGGTGCTGACACCGAACCTGCGCGGTTTCGAAGGCGCGCTTGCGGCGCGCGCGGACGAGATCGTGATCTTCGGCGCCGCCAGCGAGGCGTTCTCGCAGAAGAACATCAATTGCAGCATCGCGGAAAGCATCGATCGATTCGCGCCCGTCGCGCAGGCGGCGAAGGAACATGGCTTGCGCATTCGCGGCAGCGTGTCGTGTGCGCTCGGCTGTCCCTATCAAGGCGAAGTGCCGGTGGCATCGGTGGTCGATGTGGTCGAGCGTTTCGCGGCCCTCGGCTGCGATGAGATCGATATCGCCGACACGATCGGCGTCGGCACGCCGAAGCGCACCCGCGAAGTGTTCGAAGCAGTCACGCGGGTGTTTCCGCGCGAACGTCTGTCGGGTCACTTCCACGACACTTACGGTCAGGCGCTCGCGAACATCTACGCCGCGTTGCAGGAAGGCATCGAGATTTATCACGCCTCAGTGGCAGGACTCGGCGGCTGTCCGTATGCGAAGGGCGCAACCGGCAACGTCGCGACCGAAGACGTGCTGTATCTGATGAACGGCCTCGGCATCGAGACCGGCATCGACCTCGCGCAAGTCGTGGCGATCGGCGATTTCATTTCGACGTCGATCGGCAAGCCTAACGTCTCGCGCGCCGGCAAGGCACTGCTCGCCAAAGCACGAAGCGAACAAGGCAACTGCGTCTGACTGTCGCCACTCATCTCGCCAATCCTTTAGGACCTGAAACGATGACGGACCACGCTTCTCCCGATTCCGACGATCTCGCCGCCTTGCCTGACTCCGCACGCCGCATCGCCCTGTTGTTGCGTGAAAGCGGCCACGCGGGACGGATCGTGATGCTGCCGGAAACCGGCAAGACCTCCGCGGAAGCGGCAGCCGGTCTCGGCTGCTCAGTCGCGCAGATCGCCAAGTCGATCCTGTTTCGCCGCCGCAAAGACGATGTCCCCGTGCTGGTGGTCGCGAGCGGCGCGAATCGCGTCGACGAAAAGAAGGTCGCGGCGCAAGTCGGCGAAATTGCCCGCGCGGACGCGAAGTTCGTGCGCGAGAAAACCGGTTATGCGATCGGCGGCGTGTGCCCGATCGGCCACGCCACGAAACCGGTCACGCTGATCGATGCCGATCTGCTGGAACTCGACAGCTTGTGGGCCGCGGCGGGTCATCCGCATGCGGTGTTCAATCTGACGGCGCAGGAACTGATTGCATTGACGGGTGCACCGGTGGTCGACGTGGCGCTACGCGAGACGGCATGAAGCTATGACAGCGGGTATCGATAACGAAGACGACGAGGCTGCCGTGCCGTCACCCTGCATCAGCGTGTGCAAGATGGACGCCTCGACCGGCTGGTGCGAAGGCTGCTTGCGCACAATCGACGAAATCGCCGGCTGGTCGTCGTTCGACGACGACGCGAAGCGCGCAGTCTGGGATGCAATCGAGGAACGCCACGCGGCGTTCATGGCCAACCAGGCGAGCCACGCCAACCCGGCCAACCCGTCGAAGGCGCAGCGATGACCGCCGCGCCGCGCATCGTGACGATCGGCGAGACGTTCAGCGCGACATTGGCGCTATCGGCGGAATCGGTGAAATCGTTCGCCACGCTCGTCAACGACTTCAACCCGCTGCATCACGACGACGCCTATGCCGCGCAAAGCCGCTTCGGGGGTTTGATCGCATCCGGCACGCAACCGACCGCGTATTTCATGTCGCTCCTGGCCACGCATTTCTCAACCTACGCGCAGCCGCTCGGACTCGAGTTCGATATCAAGCTGAAGAAAGCCGTCCATGCGAACGATACGCTGACGATCACCTGGCACGTGCGCAACGCGTACTGGAAGCCGAGTCTGAACGGCGATCTGACGCACCTGGAAGGAAGCGTGATAAACCAGCGCGGCGAGACGATGTTGACCGGCACCTCGACGATCCTGGTGATGCCGAAACCCGAAGCATCGGCGAATTCCGACGCGACTACAAAGGCATCATGATCACGCTACCGGAATCGATCCGAGTCTTCGAACGCGGCTGGTTGTCGTCGAACAACGTGCTGCTGGTCGACGACACGTGCGCCGCCCTCGTCGATTCCGGTTACGCGACGCACGCGCCGCAAACCCTCGCGCTGGTGCAGCAATCGCTCGGCGCGCGACCGCTCGATCTGATCGTCAACACGCATCTGCATTCGGATCACTGCGGCGGCAACGCGCTATTGCAGTCGGCGTGGCCGTGCCGTACCGCGATTCCCGCATCCGAGGCCGACGCGGTACGCGATTGGGACGAAACCCGTCTGACGTTTCGCGCCACTGGCCAGCGTTGCGAGCGTTTCACCTTCACCGAGACAATCGCGCCCGGCGCGCAGTTGCGGCTCGGCGCGCTCGACTGGCAAGTGCTCGGCGCACCGGGTCACGATCCGCATTCGTTGATGCTGTATTGCGCGGACGAACGCATCCTGATCAGCGCGGACGCGCTGTGGGAAAACGGCTTCGGCGTGATCTTTCCCGAGTTGGAAGGTGAAAGCGGTTTCGCCGAGGAGCAGGCGGTGCTCGAAGCCATTGCGAAACTCGACGTGCGGCTCGTGATTCCCGGACACGGCTCGCCCTTCACGAATGTCGAGCAGGCGCTTGAACGGGCGTTTTCACGCGTCGCGTGGCTACGTGCCGATCCGGCGCGTAATGCGAAGAATGCACTGAAGGTGTTGATTGTGTTCAAGCTGCTCGAAGTCCGCGCGATGAGCTTCGACACGTTGCTTCAGATGCTCGACGATGCCGCCGTGATGCGCGCCGCCGCCACGATGCTCAAGCCGCGCGGCGAATGGTTCACTTTGGTGCACACGATCGTGGAGGAGTTAGCCGCCAAAAACGGGCCATTGGAGATCGATGGCGAGCGTATCGTCGCACGCCAAGCTTGACGCGCGCAGCGCAGGCGGGCGGGCGGCGGCAGATAAGCGGCAAGCGGCGTACGACACGCACAACACCTAAACCGTCGCCACAAAAAGAAAACCGCTCGACCATCAAGGCGAGCGGCGGAAATTCTGTCGGACGTGATCAGCGTCGGGGTGAATGATACGCGCACCGGTTTTTTGACCGCATCGGTGGTTTCCCTACAAAAGCTTGACACTGCCTTTTTAACCCGTATGCAGACCACGCTACGAAGCCTCGTAGTCGTGCGGGCTGGACGCCATTGGCCGTCGACACACATAACGCAGCGCGCCGGTTGCTCCGGAATCCGTACTATTGCCAGCCGATTGACCGGCACATCAACCATTACATCAGGTTGAGGACAGACGTTTCCGCGGCACGATCCGCCAGCCGAGATTCACGCCGGCGGCCGCAAGCAGGATCAGCACCGCGCCGAGCACCTGAATCCACGCAAGCTTCTGCCCGAACGCGACCCGGTCAACGATGATCGCCACCACCGGATAGATGAACGACAACGCACCGGTCATCGAGGTCGGCAGTTTCTGGATCGCGCCGTAGAGCAGCACATACATGAGCCCCGTGTTGACGATACCGAGCACGATCAATTCAAGCCAGTGCACGCCGCTAGTCGGCAGCGCATCGAAGCGCACGAACGGCGCCAGCATCACGACACCGAGCAATACCTGGATCAGGGCAATCAGATGCGGCGGCGTGCCCTTCAAGCGCTTCGTAATGATCGACGAAACCGCGTACATCGCCGCCGCGCCCACGGCATAGGCGACACCCACCAGATATTGCCCCGGCACGGCCAGCACCGCCGGCTCGACCTTCACCACGAACACGAGGCCAATAAACGCGATCACCAGCCAGGCCACCGTCGACGCGCCGATGCGCTCACGAAACACCAGCGCGCCGAGCGCGACCAGCATGAACGGCTGCGTGTTGTAGACGGCGGTTGCCATCGAGATCGAGGCGCGCGAATAAGCAGCGAACAGCAACACCCAGTTGATAACGATCGCCGCGCCGCCGAGCAGTGCGAGGCCGAGCATCTTCCACGAAAAAAGCTTGCGCCTGAACAGGCCGAGCACGGCGCACACGAGCGCCAGCGTCGCGCCGCCGAAGATGCAGCGAAAGAACACCACATTGAACGGGCTCTGCTGCGACGACACCACCAGCCAGCCGATGGTGCCGGACATCAGCATCGCCATGGTCATTTCCGCCGCGCCGCGGCGAATCTCATTTGACGCCATGATTCGATCCTCGAATTGATTCCTGCATGAACAGCAGTGTAATTAATCCGAGCGCCCGAATACATGGCTAAACTTAAGTCTTCCCGCGAGGAAACCTAATAATCGAAGGCCATCATGACCAAACGCCTTGCCCCCGTCACGCCCGCCACACTCGACGAAACCGACCGCGCGCTGCTCGCCGCGCTAGCGGCGGACGCCCGCCAGCCGGTCAGTGAACTCGCGCGTCTGGTTGGCCTCTCGGCACCGAGTACGGCCGAACGCGTCCGAAGGCTCGAAGCGCAAGGCGTGATCGAGCGCTTCACCGTGCAGATCGACCCGCGCGCGCTCGGCTTCACGTTGCAGGCAATCGTGCGCGTGAAGCCCTTGCCAGGGCAGTTGCATCTGGTGGAAGACGTGATCCGGCGGATTCCGGAGTTTGTTGAATGCGACAAGGTAACCGGCGACGACTGCTTCATCTGCCGCCTGTATCTGCATTCGATCGACCAGCTCGACGAAATTCTGGCGAAGATCACCGAGCGCGCGGAGACCAGCACGGCAATCGTCAAGTCGACGCCGATTGCGCGCCGCTTGCCGCCGCTAGGCTGAGCAAAACGCGCGGCCGCGCCGGCTCGTGCCTGAACGAGCGGCGGCCGCATTTCGGATGAACGAAACCGCTTACTGTTCGACCGCTTCGAAGAACGACAGCATTTCCGCGACCAGTTCGTCCGGCGCCTCTTCAGGAATGTAATGCCCGCACGACAATGAACGCCCGCTCACGTCCCGCGCGACGTGACGCCATTCCTCCAGCGCGTCGAAGCACTTCTCGATCACCCCCTTGTCACCCCACAGCACACGCAGCGGACAGCCAACCTTATGGCCGCGCTCGATGTCGGCACGGTCGTGTTCGAGGTCGATGCTCGCCGACGCCCGGTAGTCCTCGCACATCGCATGCACGGCGCCGGGTTGCGCCAGCGCGCTGCGATACGCGTCAAGCGCTGCGGGCGCGAACGGCGCCAGGCCCGCATGACGGCTGCCCATCACCGCATCGACATACGCAGCGGGGTTCGCGCCAACCAGCGTCTCCGGCAGCGGCTCCGGTTGAATCAGGAAAAACCAGTGGAAGTAATACGTCGCGAAGGCACGGTCAGTGGCTTCGTACATCGCGAGTGTCGGCGCGATGTCGAGCAGCATCAAACGCTCGACGGCATCGGCGTGATCGAGCGCCATCCGGTGCGCGACCCGGGCGCCGCGATCATGCGCGCACACCAGGAATCGTTCGAAACCGAAGTGGCGCATCACGGCGACCTGATCGGCCGCCATCGCACGTTTGGAATAGGGAGTGTGGTCGGCGTCGCTTGGCGGTTTGCCCGAGGCGCCATAGCCGCGCAAGTCGGTGGCGATGACCGTGAAATGTTCGGCCAGTTGCGCGGCACACCGCTCCCAGATCAGATGCGATTGCGGGTGACCGTGCAGCAACAGAAGGGGCGGCCCTGCCCCGCCCTTCACTCCGAAAATATCGACGTCGCCCACGGCGACGCGAAAGGGCGTGAAATCC
Source organism: Burkholderia sp. GAS332 (assembly GCA_900142905.1). Lineage (NCBI taxonomy): Bacteria > Pseudomonadati > Pseudomonadota > Betaproteobacteria > Burkholderiales > Burkholderiaceae > Burkholderia > Burkholderia sp. GAS332. Next base: position 4,781,691 of record FSRV01000001.1, read on the forward strand.
TCGAAGGCCATAGCGGGTCTCTTGTCGTTTGGGAGTCAAAGCATTGTAGGAGCCCGATGTGTCGATGCGGGGTGGGATAGCCCACGCAAGCATAGAAACTGAACACTCCTTCCAACTGTTCTAAACAGGCACAACGAACGCGACCGTCGTGATTCACCTATAATCGAACGACCGTTCTTAAATTTCAGGCGGTCATGGCAAATGTGTGACGAATGCGGGGTGAGATCGTGGCCGGCAGCATGACGCTGGTCTGTCTCGACGCACCACCGGCCATGTGCCGCTAAACTCATTATTGCCGGGCGCTCAAGGCCGCACCGGTCCGCTAATCAGGAGACTCGCACCATGGCATTGCCCGCCGTCCTGCAAAAACTCGCGCTGCCCGTCGTCGCTTCGCCGATGTTCATCGTCAGCTATCCCGATCTCGTGTTAGCTCAATGTAAGGCTGGTATCGTCGGCTCGTTCCCCGCGCTGAATGCTCGCCCGGCCGAACTGCTCGACGAATGGCTCACGCAGATTCAGGCACAGCTCGCCGAGCACAAGGCGGCTAACCCCGATGCGGTCATCGGACCGATCGCCGTCAACCAGATCGTCCATCAGTCGAATACGCGACTCGAGCACGACGTGCGTGTGTGCGTCGAACACAAGGTGCCGATTTTCATCACCAGCCTGCGCGCACCGGCGCGTGAGATCGTCGACGCGGTGCATAGCTACGGCGGTATCGTGCTGCACGACGTGATCAACCTGCGGCATGCGCAGAAGGCGCTGGAAGCAGGCGTCGACGGGCTGATCCTGGTGGCGTCGGGTGCCGGCGGCCATGCGGGCACGACCTCGCCGTTCGCGCTGGTCGGCGAAGTGCGGCGCATGTTCGACGGCCCGATCGTGTTGTCCGGCTCGATCGCCAACGGCGGCTCGATTCTCGCCGCGCAGGCCATGGGCGCGGACCTCGCCTACATGGGCACGCGTTTCATCGCGACCCAGGAAGCGCACGCGGTCGACAGCTATAAGCAGGCAATCGTCAATTCCACCGCGTCGGACATCATCTACACGAACCTGTTCACCGGCGTGCACGGCAACTACATCCGCGAAAGTATCCTGAACGCAGGGCTGGACCCGGACGCGTTGCCGGAATCGGACAAGACTGCGATGAACTTCGGCAGCGACAAGGCGAAGGCGTGGAAGGACATCTGGGGTGCAGGCCAAGGCGTCGGCCTGATGGACGACGTGCCGAGTGTCGGCGAGTTGGTTCAGCGTTTGACGAAGGAATATAACGACGCGAAAGCGCGGCTCGGCATCGCGCGGTAAGTGCCTCGTTAAGACGTTTTGCTGCGGCTCGATTCTGAAGCCGCAGCATGTCGGGCACTCACCCTCGGGCGTTGTATGCGGCCTCTTGAGGCTGACTCGCATGCAGGTCTCGCATACTGGCAACACGCCTGAACTTCACATATTGCGGCGGTACTGCCCGCCCACTTCAAACAACGCGTGCGTGATTTGCCCAAGTGAGCAGACGCGCACGACGTCCATCAGCACCGCAAACACGTTGTCATCGTCGATCACGGCGCGCTTCAAGCGCTCAAGCGCCGCGGGTGCTGCGTCACGGTGCTGCGCCTGAAAATCGCGTAGGCGCTTCAACTGACTCTGCTTCTCTTCGTCAGTGGAACGTGCCAGCGCGATCGGCTGCGGCGCTTCATGCGGATGCGTGCTCAAAAACGTGTTCACCCCGACGATCGGATACGAGCCGTCGTGCTTGCGATGCTCGTACAGCATCGACTCGTCCTGAATGCGCCCGCGCTGATAGCCCGTTTCCATCGCGCCCAGCACACCGCCGCGCTCGGTAAGTCGATCGAATTCCACCAGCACGGCCTCTTCCACCAGATCGGTCAACTCCTCGATCACGAAGCTGCCCTGATTCGGATTCTGATTCTTCGCCAGACCCCATTCACGGTTGATGATCAACTGGATCGCCACCGCACGGCGTACCGAATCCTCGGTGGGCGTCGTGATCGCTTCGTCGAATGCATTGGTATGCAGTGAATTGCAGTTGTCGTAGATCGCGATCAGCGCTTGCAGCGTGGTGCGGATATCGTTGAAGTCGATCTCCTGCGCATGCAGGCTGCGGCCCGAAGTTTGCACGTGGTACTTGAGTTTCTGGCTGCGTTCGTTCGCGCCGTAGCGTTCGCGCATGGCGATGGCCCAGATGCGTCGCGCGACACGGCCGAGCACCGTGTACTCCGGGTCCATGCCGTTCGAAAAGAAGAACGACAGATTCGGCGCGAAGTCGTCGATCGACATGCCGCGCGCGAGATAGGCTTCGACATACGTAAAACCGTTCGCAAGCGTGTAGGCCAGCTGCGAGATCGGGTTCGCGCCCGCCTCGGCGATGTGATAGCCGGAGATCGACACCGAATAGAAATTGCGCACGCCGTGATCGACAAAGTACGCCTGAATATCGCCCATGACTTTCAGGCTGAACTCGGTCGAGAAGATGCACGTGTTCTGGCCTTGGTCTTCCTTCAGGATGTCGGCTTGTACCGTGCCGCGCACGTTTTCCAGCGCGGTGCGGCGAGCGGCGGCGAGTTCGTCCTCCGTGAGCGGACGGTCCTGCTGTTGCGCCATGCGCGCGATCTGCTGATCGATCGCGACGTTGAAGAACATCGCGAGAATCGTCGGCGCCGGGCCGTTAATCGTCATCGATACCGAGGTCTCGGGCGCGCACAGATCGAAGCCGTCGTAGAGCGTTTTCATGTCCTCGAGCGTGGCGACGGAGACGCCCGAATTGCCCACCTTGCCGTAGATGTCGGGCCGCTCGTGCGGCTCTTCGCCGTAGAGCGTGACCGAATCGAACGCCGTCGAAAGACGTTTGGCCGGCATGCCCTCGGAGAGCAATTTGAAACGGCGGTTGGTGCGGAACGGATCGCCTTCGCCGGCGAACATTCGTGTCGGGTCTTCGTTCTCGCGGCGGAATGGAAACACGCCGGCCGTGAACGGAAAGTAGCCGGGGAGATTGTCGAGCATCAGCCAACGCAGGATTTCGCCGTGGTCAACGAATTTCGGCAGCGCGACTTTGCGGACCGCGGAGCCGGATAGTGTCGTCACGGTGAGCGCGGTATGAATTTCGCGGTCGCGAATACGGACGATGTGTTCGTCGCCGGAATAGGCGGCAACGGTTTGCGGCCACGCTTCGAGCAGTTTGCGTTCGCGTTCGCCGAGGGCGGCGGTGCGTTGGGTGATGAGTGTGTCGAGTTGGGTGAGGAGGTGAGTCGCTGTAGCTGCACTTGGAATCGCTTCGGCGTTCGCGGCCGGACCTCCTGTGCCTGTGCCTGTGCCTGTGCCTGTGCCTGTGCCTGTGCCTGTGCCTGTGCCTGTGCCTGTGCCTGTGCCTGCGCCTGCGCCTGCGCCTGCGCCTGCATCAGCTTCGTTGAGCATCCGGCGCGCTTCGGTGAGTTGCCAGCGCTCACGCGCCACACGTGCTTGCGCGTCGGCACGCTCGCGGTACGCGTGAACCGTCTGCGCGACATCCGCCAGATAGCGCACGCGTGCCGGCGGCACGATGGCGTTGCGGCCACTCGAAAAACGCAGCTCGTCAAGCATAGGCAGACGGCCGCCGCCTGAACGTAGGCCGTGCGTGCGCAGCGCCTCGGCCACGTGCTGATAAAGCGCAGTCACGCCGTCGTCGTTAAAGCGCGAGGCGATCGTGCCGAACACCGGCATCGCGCCGGGCGCCTTCGCGAAATCGCCGCGATTGCGCTGCACCTGCTTGGCGACATCGCGCAACGCATCCTGCGCGCCCTTGCGATCGAATTTATTGATCGCGACGAAGCTGGCGAAGTCGAGCATGTCGATTTTCTCCAACTGGCTGGCCGCGCCGAATTCCGGCGTCATCACGTAAAGCGATTCGTCGACGAATGGCACGATCGCCGCGTTGCCCTGCCCGATCCCGGATGTCTCGACAATGATCAGATCGAAGCCCGCGGCCTTGCATAGCGAAAGCACGTCAGACAACGAGTCGGTGATTTCACTCGACGCTTCTCGTGTCGCCATCGAACGCATGTAGACGCGCGCGCCGCCGCCCCAATCGCCGATCGCGTTCATGCGAATGCGGTCGCCGAGCAGCGCGCCGCCGGATTTGCGGCGCGACGGGTCGATAGCCAGCACGGCAATGGTGAGGGCGTCGCCATAATCAAGGCGAAAGCGGCGGATCAGTTCATCGGTGAGCGAGGATTTGCCGGCGCCGCCGGTGCCGGTGATGCCGAGGACGGGCACCTCGATCGCTTCGGCGAGGACCGAGAGTATTTCCTGTTCGGCAGAGTTGACGCGGCCCGCTTCGTACGCGCTGATCAGTTGCGCCAAGCGGCGGAAAGTGAAGGCTGCAGGGTCCGGCTGTTCGGCGGTACTGGCGGTACGGGGGGAGCTGACTGTGTCGGTAGTACTGACGGTGTCCGCGATCTGGCGGACGTAGAGGTTCCCGCCTGCTCGGCGCGCGGTATCGGAAAGATCGTGCGCGCTGGCGTGATCGTCGGCACGCGTCTCGACGTGCGACGCTGCGCGCGGCTCGAAACGTGGCAGCCCGCACGCCGACAAATCAGCCACCCACTCGCCGATCGGACTCTCCCGTGCAGCAGCAGCGGCACGCGCGACTTCGGCGCAGCGCGCAATCATGTCGTCGATCATGCCTTGCAGGCCGAGCCGCTGACCGTCATGCGGCGAATAGATCTTCTCGACACCATACCGTTCGAGTTCGGCAATTTCTTCAGGGACGATCACGCCCCCGCCGCCGCCGAACACCTTGATGCGTTCGCCACCCCGAGCACGCAGCAGATCGACGAGATAACGGAAGTATTCGTTGTGGCCGCCCTGGTAGCTGGACACGGCGACGCCGTCGGCGTCTTCTTGCAGGGCAGCGGTGGCGACTTCATCGACCGAGCGGTTGTGGCCGAGGTGGATCACCTCAACGCCGCTCGCTTGCAGGATGCGCCGCATGATGTTGATCGAGGCGTCGTGGCCATCGAACAAGGCGGCAGCAGTGACGAAACGCAGACGCCGGCCCGCGGGTAGCTTGTGGCCACCGGCGCGCTGCGGCGTGGACAGATCGGTCATGTCTCCCCCAGATCGTTACGCGTAAGGGTGCTGGCAACCAGTATAGCTAAATGGGGCCTGGCGCCTATCGCACCGCCAGCGCCTTGATCTGTTCGAGCGAAGGCCAAAGCGATTCGTTCGCAAACCGGTCGGCCAGGAAGTCGACAAACGAGCGCACCTTGGCCGACAGATGCCGACGGCTCGCGTAGACCACATGGATCGGCAACTCGCGCGGCGGCACGTCGTCCACCAGCAGCGGCACAAGGCGCCCCGCGGCCAGATCGTCGCCGATCACCTCGGTACCGAGCATCGCGATGCCCGCGCCTTGCAGCACAATCACGCGCTGCGCCTCCAGGTGGTTGACGATCAGATTGCCGCTGAGGCGCACACGCGGCGTGCCGTTGCCGGTCGCGGTCGCGATTTCCAGCGGCGCCACGCCCGCGTATTGCAGATAGTTATGGCGCGCCAGATCGGCGACGGTCTTCGGCGTACCGTGCCGGCGCAGATAGGCCGGCGACGCGCACAGCACCAGATGGGCCGTCGCAATCTGCCGCGCGATCAGCGACGACGACTTCAGCCCGCTCGGCGAAGCCCGGATCGCGACGTCGAAGCCTTCATCGATCAGTTCGACCACGCGGTCGGACAAGGTTATGTCGACGGTGACCTGCGGATACTGCGCGGCATAGTCGGCCACCGCGACCATCACGTGGCTCAAGCCGAACGCCGACAGTGACGACACCCGCAAGCGCCCTTGCGGCACGACGCTCGCCGCGCCGACCACCTGCTCGGCCTCTTCGAGTTCGGTGAGCACCTGGCTCAAGCGCTCGTAGTATTCGCGGCCCGCCTCGGTCGGCGCGACCCGCCGCGTGGTGCGGTTGAGCAAGCGCGCGCCGAGTTGCTGTTCGAGGTGCATGACGTGCTTGCTCGCCATCGCCGCCGACATCTCCATGCGTTCGGCCGCGCCGACAAAGCTGCCGACCTCGACCACATGGCGGAACACTTTCATGCTGACGAGGGTATCCATCTCAATCGCTCACCTGAGGAATCAATCGACGTCATTTTGCCGGGTTTATCAAAAACTGGGCAGCAAATCGGGGAGACGCGCGCGCCAGAAGCGACAAAGCCCACCTTCCGGAGAAGGTGGGCTTTGCAGGTGTTGCCGGGGTCGGCAGGGTTGGCGTCACGCGACACCTGCTCGCAGGTGCCGCTCGCCTTAACCCCAAACGCTTAGAACTTTGCGCGCAGACCGACGCCGTACGTGTCGCCGCTCGACTGGCTGCTGATCTTGTCGTACATATACGCCGCGTAGACATCCGTGCGCTTGGACAGCGGATAGTCGTAGCCGATCGAAGCCGTCTGACGGGTCTGATTGAGGCCGCCGCCATCGCGCGAATAGGCGTACGACGCCATCACCGAGCCCGGGCCGGCCGGTACCGTCACGCCGCCCTGCCCCGTATTCACGTGCCAGCTCGAAATGGTCTGCTGGTTATACGTGTACATGTACTGGCCATAGAACTTCACGAATTTCATGTCATACGAGACGCCGGCTTGCGCCACGCTCTGGCTCTTCAGGCCCGGAACGCCCGACGTATCGAAGCTGCCGAGGTCGCCCGGCACGCTGTTGAAGTTCACGTACTGGTACACCGCAGTCGCCGCGAACGGGCCGTGGAAGTACAGCACCTGGCCGCTCCACTTCTTCGCGCCGTTCTCACCCGCCGTGTTGCCGAGGGCATACATCGCTTGCGCGGTCACGCCATTGAAGTTCGGCGATGAGTACGACACCGCGTTGCTCCAGCCCGAGTCGCCGGTCACGCCCATATCGGTCGAGTAAGTCGGGAACGTGCCGAGGCCGAGATAGGTATGCCATACCATCGGCGAGAACTGGTACGAGTCGACGAACGGGTTGAACAGAATCGTCGACACGAACAGTGGCGTGGTCAGACGGCCGGCCGTCACCGTGCCGTACGGCGATTCGACACCAACGTAGGCGTTACGCGAGAACATCGTGTCGCCCGTGAAGCGGCCGTACTGGCCGTTCTGCGCGAGGAAGAAGCCTTCGATCGCGAAGATCGCCTTGTAGCCGTTGCCCAGATCCTCAGCCCCCTTCAAGCCCCAGTACGACGTCGACATGCCGCCGCCGGACACCTGAGCCGCCGATTTGCCGTCCGGGAATTTCTGCGCGCCGACCCATTCGTCGACCTGACCGTAGAGTTGCACGCTCGATTGCGCAAAAGCAGACGATGCACTGGCCAGCAGGGCGGCACACGCAGTTGCCTTGAGGGTGGTCTTCAGCGCACTGCTGATGCTTGTTTTCATGGGTTCTCCTGTCTTTGTCAAAAGGGTGTGGCTGTGCGAAAGGGGGAGCTCGCGAACCGTTGTTGTTGTCTGTTCGATCAGCGAGTCAATCTGGGCAGGGTCATCTTTGCGGACCATTTTCATGGACAAAAATATCGTGGCTTATTGCGGGTATAGCGGTCTGATTAGTTTTGTCGCATATCGGCCTGATAAACCGCTGCCCGCGTCCGTCATCGCCGCATCGCCGCGGACCACGCGGTTCGGCGCAAAGCGTTACTGACATTGCACCCGACTGGGGGATAACGGTTCAGATGACAGGCGGATGACGCACCGCGGCAGATGCGACCAAATTTGACGACGGGAGGGGGGGTGCTGCCGAGTGTTTTCAAAAAAGTGTGGCGTCAATACGTCACATTGACGCGGGCTTCTTGAACTGCAGTGACGCGGAATAGCGCAGCAATCCGGTTTGATAGCCGGAAAAGCGCATTCCGTGAAGCGTGGGAGGGAAATCTGGGGAGACGGGACGTGAGACGAGGAGCGGGTATTTAGTTACGGTACGGCACTTCCTGCTGACGCGGATCGTCAGGCTGGCGCTGCATTGAACGGGAGGAGCCGCGCTCTTCGTTATAGCGGGCCACGTCGGCGCGAATCGAGCCGGTGCGAACCGGCGCGTTGGCCGGCGGCCGCGGCACCGCGCGCGATTCCGCGCTGACAGGGGTGATAGCGCCGGCGTACTGCATGCCACCGCGGCCATTGTCTGGATATCCGGCTGGTCCGGCGACACGATGCATGCCTGGGTTGTAGCCGCCGAAGCCGTTGGCGTAGTTGCCGGCGGCGAAGTTCGCGCCGCCATGCGGCACGCGGACGTAGTTGTCGGCCACGTTGTTGCGGGCCGGCCTGACATTGGCGGCGCCATAGTAATGCCCGCCGTTGCGCGCATCACCTCGCATTGCGTGGTCCGCGGCGGCACGCGAATACCCGCCGCCGTGCGGCATATTCGGCGCTTTTGCGTAGGCGAACGAGCACAGCGCAGCGATAACCGCGCCCAACGCCCAGTGCTTCGTTCTAGACAACCCGTCCACCAAGTGACTCACATGCCCGAAGACTTGCCTGAAGTCCACCGTTCGAGCTGCGATGGACTTGTACTGGGAACTGGCACGAGCGCTGCGTATCTGCCGCGGCGCGGGGCATCCCGATGGCCTCTGAGCAGTAATTTATGGGCGTCGGCAAAGGGTGTCGAGCCAAAAAGTGTTAGGCCTCGACCGCTGTTGTAACACCTTGTTACTGCGACGTTTTTCCGCGACAGAGCCCTTGCGCGAAAGCCCCGTAACAGCTTGATTAAACGGCTATATCGAGACCCGCCGAACGCGCTTGGGTATGACGAATCCCAGGCGGATTTTTCGCCGGATTGTCAAAACGGCAGTGGACCAAACCGATCCGGTCGCCAATACTGAAAATGGCCGCAGGCATTGCCTGAAGGTTGCGGACACAACGACTTGATGCGCAAAGTTCATTAATCGATTCGGCAAATGAATTTGCATATTTAATCGCTTTTCAACAACAATAGGCGTTTTCCATAGCCTGAGGCGATGCATTCGCCCGCGCCTTCGGCTTTCCGCGTCACCGAATCGAGATTCCGCCATGGCTCGCCCGAAACTGCTTCCCGACAACTTCACCCTGTGCCTCGTGGGCACCGTGATCTTTGCCAGCTTCCTGCCCGTTCACGGGCAGGCCGCCGTCGGGTTCAACTGGGTGACGAACGTCGCGGTCGGCCTGCTGTTTTTCCTGCACGGCGCCAAGCTCTCACGCGAAGCGATCGTTGCGGGTGCGACGCACTGGCGTTTGCATCTGGTCGTACTGCTCAGCACGTTCGCGCTGTTTCCGCTGCTCGGCCTCGCGCTTAAGCCGCTCCTTTCGCCACTTGTCACGCCGGCGCTCTATGCGGGGGTCCTCTTCCTCTGCACGCTGCCCTCGACGGTTCAATCGTCTATCGCGTTTACGTCCATCGCCAAAGGCAACGTGCCGGCCGCGGTGTGCAGCGCGTCGGCCTCGAGCCTGCTGGGTATCTTCATCACCCCCGCACTCGTCAGCCTCGTCGTCACCAATCAGGCTGCGAGCGGCGGCGCTTCGCCGTGGCATACGGTGGGCAATATTGTTCTGCAACTGCTGGTGCCGTTCGTGGCCGGGCAATTGCTGCGCCCGCTGATCGGCAAGTGGATCGAGCGTAATCGTGGCGTGCTGAAGTTCGTCGACCAGGGCTCGATCCTGCTGGTGGTGTACGGCGCGTTCAGCGAGGCCGTCAACGAGGGCCTGTGGCGCCAGATCCCGCTGTCCGCACTCGGCGGCCTGCTGTTGATCAGCGTTGTGCTGCTCGCGCTTGCGCTGGCCGTGACGATGTTCGTCAGCAAGCGGCTCGGCTTCAGCCGCGCCGATCAGATCACGATCATTTTCTGCGGCTCGAAGAAAAGCCTCGCGGCCGGCGTGCCGATGGCCAAAGTGATTTTCGCCTCGCATGCGGTGGGCGCCGTGGTCTTGCCGCTGATGCTGTTCCACCAGATCCAGTTGATGGTGTGCGCCGCGCTCGCGCAGCGCTGGGGGGCTCGCGACATCAGCGGCGAAGCCCATGCGGCCTCGCGCGAGCGGCCCGCCGCCGCTGTCGCGCGCCGGTGAATACGCGCGCAATGCAAACAGGACATTCATAAGCGCCCTCCCTGAGCGTCATTTGAAGAAAGCCGCCTCGTGCGGCTTTTTTGTTATTTCACGCTTAAACGCCGCTGCTGTCGCCTCAGCCGGATGGCATAGGCAAACTCCTGGACGCGGCAGAACCCGCCGGCAGCCAGCCTGGGGCCGCGACGCACCATCGCAGTGCAACGCTTCACTAAAAGTTCACTTAATTCCAGGCAGGATGGGTCGATAAGACGAAGGTCGATCGCTACGCCTAACTGCCATGCAACCTCGTTCGCCCTCCCGATCCGCTACGCCGCGTATCGAGGAGTTGATCGCCCGGCGTGATTTGTCCGCCGTATTCCAGCCGATCATCGATTTCGACGACGGCGCGATCCTCGGCTACGAAGGTTTGATCCGCGGCCCGGTGGGCACGTCGCTCGAAGCGCCGTTCGCCTTGTTCTCACAGGCGCTCGCCGAAGGCTGCACGCTTGATCTCGAGCAGGCCGCCGCGCGCACCTGCATCGACGCGTTCGCGAAGCTCGATTTCGACGGCAAGCTGTTTCTCAATTTCAGTGCGGGCGCGATCCGTCAGTTGGCCGAAGCACGCGACGACACGCTCGCGCTGCTGCGTCATCGCGGTGTCGATCCGCAACGGATCGTGATCGAGCTGACCGAGCAAAGCACGATTCCGGATGTCGCCAGCTTCTTGCCGGTGATTTCGGCCCTGCGCACGGCAGGCGCGCAATTCGCGCTCGACGACTACGGCACCGCGAACGCCAGCATGAATCTTTGGGTGCGCCTGCAGCCGGACGTCGTCAAGATCGACCGATTCTTCATCCACGGCATCTCCAGCGATTCGCTCAAGTTCGAAGCCGTGCGCGCGATGCAGCACTTCGCCAACGCAAGCGGCGCGCGGCTGGTGGCCGAAGGCATCGAGGACGAAGCCGATCTGATCGTGGTGCGCGACATGGGGATCGGTTGCGGACAGGGCTATTTCTTCGGCCGGCCGCATGCCCAGCCGGCCCGCAGCGTCACCGACGACGCCCGCGACGCCCTGCGCGCCGGCCACATTGCGGTGTTCCCGGAGACCACCCGCACGGTGAGCAGCGCGTCGCCGTCGGGCGGCATGGCGTCGGCGAAGATGATGGTGCATGCGCCGGCTTTACCGCGCCACGCGACCAACAACGACGTGCTCGAACTGTTCAACCGCCTGCCCGATCTGCATGCGGTGGCGGTGGTCGAGCACGACGAACCGGTTGCGCTCATCAACCGCCGCAGCTTCATGGACCGCTATGCGCTGCCGTATCACCGCGAGCTGTTCGGCAAGCGGCCATGCCTGCAGTTTGCGAACGCATCGCCGGTGATCATCGAGAAATCGATGACCGTCGAGCAGATGGCCAAGCTGCTCGCGAGCGACGACCAGCGTTATCTCGCCGACGGATTCGTCATCACCGACAACGACGGCAAATACGCCGGTCTCGGCACGGGCGAGAACCTGGTGCGCGCGGTGACCGAGGTGCGCATCGAAGCCGCACGCTACGCGAACCCGCTGACCTTCCTGCCGGGCAACATCCCGATCAGTTCGCACATCGCCCGCCTGCTCGGCAACGACGCCGGCTTCTACGCGTGCTACGTCGATCTGAACCACTTCAAGCCCTTCAACGATCAGTACGGCTACTGGCAGGGCGACGAAGTGCTGAAGTTCGCGGCCGTCGTGCTCGCCGACGTCTGCGACCCGACCCGCGATTTCCTCGGCCACGTCGGCGGTGACGACTTCCTGATCCTGTTCCAGAGCGAGGACTGGCAGGACCGCGTGCTGCGCGCGATCCACCTGTTCAACGAAGGCGCGCAGCGTTTCTACGCACCCGCCGACCGGCTAGCCGGCGGCATCCACGGTGAAGACCGCCGCGGCAATCCGACCTTCTTCGGCTTCGTGACGATGGCGATCGGCTGCGTGCGCGTCGAGTCGGACGGCGGCCCGTCGTTTTACAGCAGCGAGGAAATCGCGTCCGTCGCGGCGCTGGCGAAGCGACGCGCGAAGCACGAGACGAGCGGTTTCGTGCTGATCGATGCGGATGAGAGCGTAGCGCTGCTACGTGGACAGGCCGACATGGTGCCGATGCCTTTCGACTGAGCGAGCGGGCGCACCGACGCCGATATCAAGCTTGTTTAGCATTTTTTACTAAACAACATAAATTAGGCCAGCGCCACTGCCTACGGGTATCTCCGGGTACAGATCGCGCGATAGCGAGGCAGTTTTAGCCACGTTTTACTATACAATCGCCGAACCCAAACACCGTGCGGCCTACCTTGTTGCGGCCGCTTCATTCGATGGCCACAACCATCCGCGACGTCGCCCGCGCGGCCAGCGTGTCGATCGGCACCGTCTCACGCGCCTTGAAGAATCAGCCCGGCCTTTCCGAGGCCACTCGCGAACGCGTGGTCGAAGCGGCGCGGCAGCTCGGCTATGACGCCGCCCAACTGCGCCCGCGCATCCGCCGCCTCACCTTTCTGTTGCACCGTCAGCACAACAACTTCGCCGTCAGCCCGTTCTTTTCGCACGTGCTGCATGGCGTGGAAGACGCGTGCCGCGAACGTGGCATCGTCCCTTCTGTGCTGACCGCCGGTCCGACCGAAGACGTGATCCAGCAAATGCGTCTGCATGCGCCGGACGCGGTGGCGATCGCCGGCTTCGTCGAACCTGAAACGCTAACCACGCTGGTGGCGATGCAACGCCCGCTCGTGCTGATCGACCTGTGGGCGCCGGGCCTGCGCTCGGTGAATCTCGACAACGCCGCGGGCGCCACGCTCGCCATGCGGCATCTGTTCGCGCAGCAGCGCAAGCGCGTCGCGTTCATCGGCGGCTCGCTCGCGCACTTCAGCATCGCCCAGCGCGCGCTCGGTTACCGGCGCGCGTTTTTCGAAGCAGGGTTGTTGTTCGACCCCTCGCTGGAAGTCACGATCGACGCAGGCCTCGATCCCGACAGCGGCGCCGCGCGCGCGATGCACCAGTTGCTCGACGCACCCGGCCCGCGGCCCGATGCCGTATTCGCCTACAACGACGCCGCCGCGCTCGCCGCGCTGCGCGCGTGCCTCGCGCGCGGCATCCGCGTGCCCGAAGACATCGCGATCATCGGCTTCGACGACATTCCCGCCGCCGCGCATGCCACGCCGCCGCTGTCGACCATTTCGGTCGACAAGGAAGCGCTCGGCCGGCGCGGCGTCGAACTGCTGCTCGAAGACGCCCCCGCCGAACTCGAAGTCCGCTTGCCCGTCCATCTCATTGCCCGTGCCAGTACTTTGGTAAAAACGCCATGACGCAATCCGATCCGCTTCACCCCGCCAACGGCGCCGCTGCCGTGCCGCCTGTCGACAGCTTCCGCCAGCGCGACTTTCTGCTCTCTCATGTGCAGGACACGCTGCGCTTTTACGCGCCGAACGTGCTCGATCCGAGCGGCGGCTTCTTCCATTTCTTCCGCGACGACGGCTCGGTCTACGACAAGACCACCCGGCATCTGGTGAGCACGTGCCGCTACATCTTCAACTACGCGATGGCGTATCGCCAGTTCGGCGACCCGCAACATCTCGAGTACACGCGCCACGGTTTGCGCTTCCTGCGCGAAACGCATTGGGACGCCGAGCACCAAGGCTACGACTGGGAGCTCGAATGGCGCGACGGCAAGAAACACACGCTCGACGCAACGCGCCACTGCTACGGCCTCGCGTTCGTGCTGCTCGCGTATTCGCACGCGGCGATGGCCGGCATCGAGGAAGCGAAGCCGATGATCGGCGCGACCTTCGAGTTGATGGAACACCGCTTCTGGGACGCCGCCGCCGGCCTCTATGCCGACGAAGCGACGCCCGACTGGCGCGTCAGTTCGTACCGCGGCCAGAACGCGAACATGCACACCACCGAGGCCCTGCTCGCCGCGCACGAAGCCACCGGACACCTCGTCTATCTGGATCGTGCGGAACGGGTGGCGTCGAACATCACGCTGCGACAGGCGAAGCTGTCGCAAGGACTCGTGTGGGAGCACTTTCACGCGGACTGGTCGGTCGACTGGCATTACAACGAGGAAGACAGCTCGAACATCTTCCGCCCGTGGGGCTTCCAGCCGGGGCATCAGACCGAATGGGCCAAGCTGCTGCTGATTCTGGAGCGCTTTCGTCCGTTGCCGTGGTTGCTGCCGCGCGCCATCGAGCTATTCGACGCCGCGATGGCGCATGCCTGGGACGAAGATCACGGCGGCCTCTATTACGGCTTCGGCCCGGACGGCACCGTGTGCGACCACGACAAGTATTTCTGGGTTCAGGCGGAGACGTTCGCGACCGCGGCGCTGCTCGGCAAGCGCACCGGCAACGAACGCTTCTGGGACTGGTACGACGAGATCTGGCGCTACAGCTGGGCGCATTTCGTCGATCACAAGTATGGCGCGTGGTACCGCATCCTCACGTGCGACAACCGTAAATACAGCGACGAAAAGAGCCCTGCCGGCAAGACCGACTATCACACGATGGGCGCGTGCTATGAGGTGCTGACGCACGCACTGCCTGACGGCGCGGCCGCTGCGTCCGAAACCGCGGAGTAAGCAAAATGAGCGCTAACACCGAATTCCCCCTCTTCGTTTCAGCCGGCGACATCCTCACCGATCTCGTGCGAACCGGCGCCTCCCAATGGCTCTCGCGTCCTGGCGGCGCCGGTTGGAACGTCGCGCGCTGCGTGGCGCGGCTCGGTTTGCCGACGGCCTGTGCCGGGTCGCTGGGTGTCGACAACTTCTCCGACGAACTGTGGAACGCGAGCGTCGCCGCCGGGCTCGACATGCGCTTCATGCAGCGCGTGGAGCACCCGCCGCTATTGGCGATCGTCCATCAGACGCATCCGCCTGCGTACTTTTTCATGGGTGAGAACGGCGCCGATCTGGCGTTCGATCCGGCGCGCCTGCCGGCTGGCTGGATCGAGCAGGT
Organism: Burkholderia sp. GAS332; assembly: GCA_900142905.1. Taxonomy (NCBI): domain Bacteria; kingdom Pseudomonadati; phylum Pseudomonadota; class Betaproteobacteria; order Burkholderiales; family Burkholderiaceae; genus Burkholderia; species Burkholderia sp. GAS332. The sequence goes on from FSRV01000001.1 coordinate 4,796,691, forward strand.
GAAGTGGGCGCACTTTGGCTGCATCAGCCTGGTGCGTCAGCCGCTTGGGGCGACGCTTGCCGCGTTGGCGGCCGAGTTGCGCGCGCGCGGCGTGAAGATCAGTTTCGATCCGAACTACCGGAACCTGATGGAGCACGGCTACGAGCCCACCTTGCGCAAGATGGCCGCGCTCGCCGACCTGATCAAGGTATCGGACGAGGATTTGCGCATGCTGTTCAAGACGGACGACGAGGCCGGCGCGCTGGCGCAACTGCGCGCCATGAATCCTGTCGCCACCGTGCTGGTAACACGCGGGCCGGAGACGTCCATGTTGATCGACGGCGCCATGGTGGTGGAGGCTCGGCCGCCGCGGGTCGAAGTGGTCGATACGGTTGGCGCGGGGGATGCGTCTATCGGCGGTTTGCTGTTCAGTTTGATGACCGCGCCGCAACGGACGTGGCCGGAACACCTCGCCTTTTCGTTGGCCGCCGGCGCCGCGGCTTGTCGCCATGCTGGTGCGCATGCACCGTCTTTGGACGAAGTTGTCGCGCTGCTGTAGCTTTTTTGCCTTGTGCGGCGCGTATTGTTGTCGACACCGGTTGCCCACATCGGTCGTCGACAACGGGCGCCGCGCAGGCGAAAAGCCGAATCTCGATCATCGTGCTAGGATGAAAAATCCAATCCTTTGGAACAAGGAGCGTCGCCATGGATGACATCACCTACACCAAAGGCATCTACACGGCCACCGCGTCGATAAGAGAAGTACAAAGCGACACGTGGCAGGGCCTGGTCACCCTCTCCCGCGACGAAGGCGAAGCATCCGAAGACCAGGAAACCACGGTCTACGAAGTTGATTCCACCTCGTCCACGCCCGAGGAAGCCCTCGAGGAAGCCAAGGCCCTCGCCCATCGCATCCTCGGGGAAATCGAACTCTAGGCAACCCGGCGCCGCGCCCAGCGCACTGCGCCATTTCTGAATCAACCGGCTGGAGGCGACCATGGCTGAACAGCTCTTCCTCTACGGCGTGTACTCGATTCACGTCCGCCCGCTCGAACTCAACGGCGCACGCTGGGACGCGGAATACGAAATCCGGCATCGCGAGAAAGCCGTCAAGCCGTGGACCACCGTCGGCGGCGACAACGGCTACGCGGATGAAGCGGAAGCCATCGCCGCAGCGCACCAGCAAGGCGTCGACGACATCGAACACGGCGCCGGCATTCCGAAGCCGCGGGCCTTTCCGTAGCCCTACGGCGGGCGCATTGATCGAGGCGTGTGCGTCCAGGCGAACGGAATCGCAGTATCTCCTGCACGCTCGCCCAACGTACCGCAGGCGGGTGTTGGAGCACCACCTCGACGCCCATGCAACACGCCGTTGAGACGCAACCTCGACGTCCGTACAACCCGTCGTTGAGGCGCTACCTCGGCGCCCGTACAACCCGCCGTTGATGCGCTCCCTCGGCGCCCGTACAACCCGCCGTTGATGCGCTCCCCCGACGTCTGCACAACCCGCCGTCGAGGCACGCTCTCCAACGCCCCTTCAGCGTGCCGACAATCCCCCTCCGCGCGCTAAGCGGCGTGCTACGCTTTACGCGTTCTTACTCTCCACGGGCACGCGATGGCGACCGAATCACCAGACCATCTTTCCAGTATCGGCGACGACGAAACGCGTGCGCAGAAACGTCGCACGGGCGGCAGCCGGGAATTGCGCCTGGATGATCGCGTCGTTATCGCGCACGGCATGCCGACGCCGCTCTGGCAGGATCTCTATCACCGCGCACTCATGGTCCGCTGGCCGACGTTTTTCGTCTCGCTCGGGGTCTTGTTCCTGCTGCTCAACACCGTGTTTGCGGCGCTCTACATGCTCGGCAACGCACCGATCGCCAATCAGTTTCCGGCCGGCTTCGGCGGCGCGTTTTTCTTCAGCGTCGAAACGCTCGCGACGGTCGGCTACGGCGACATGCATCCGCAAACGGTCTACGCCCACTGGATCGCGACCCTGGAGATCTTTGTCGGCATGTCCAGCATCGCCTTGGCGACCGGGCTGATCTTCGCGCGCTTCTCACGCCCGCACGCCAAGATCATGTTCGCGCGCAACGCGGTCGTATGGCCGTACGAGGGCCGCATGACGCTGATGGTGCGCGCCGCCAACGCACGTCAAAACGTGATCGCCGAAGCGCGTGCGAAACTTCGCCTCATGCGACTGGAAACCTCCGCCGAAGGTTATACGCTGCGCAAGCTCTACGACTTGACGCTGGTGCGCGACCAGCATCCCGTGTTCAAACTGGGCTGGGTCATGATGCACGTCATCGACGAAAGCAGTCCGCTATTTGGCGAGACCGCCGAAACGCTCCAGGGCCGTGATGCGTCGCTGTGGCTCACGCTCGAAGGAGTCGACGAATCGACCTCGCAGACCATGCAGGCGCGTCATATGTGGCGTTGCGAGCAGATCCGCTGGCAACACCGTTTCGCCGACATCATGCGTGAAGAGGACGGCGTGAGTCACATCGATTACGCGCATTTCAACGAGGTCGTGCCGCTCGACTCGGCGCCGGTCGCCGCGCCTATGGCGAAAGCGCCCACGCCCTAGAGCGCGCGGGCGGTGCCCGTTCAGAACTTGTGGCGAATCCCCACCACGCCCACCACCTGTGTGCTCGAGCTCGACGGATTGCTGATCCCTTCAACATCCGCCACCGTATTCGACGACGAGCGCTGATAGATCGCGTTCACATACAGATCGGTGCGCTTGGACAGGTAGTACTGGACACCCGCGCTGGTTTGCAGATAGTGCACGCTCGGCTTCGTGCTTTGCGTCGTCCGCACCTGCGTGTACGTTTCGCCGATTGCGAACATCACGGCCGGCGTGAAGCGATAACGGAAACTGCCTTCGTAGTTGTTGAAGCGCTGCGATGCACCGGTCTGTAAATTGAACAGCGAGCTCGTGTACAACATGCCGAAGGTCGCATTGCCGAAGTCATACGTGCCGGCCGCGCCCCAGATCTGCTGCTTGGTGATGCCCTTCAGAAACGTGTAGTAGTTGTCCGATGGAATCGCGCCGGTCGTGTCGAGCGCCGGATTGTCGAGCACCACGTAGGCAATGCCGAGATGCAACGGACCCTGCGCATACGTGCCCCCGACGCTCCAGCTGCGGTTCTGCGCGAAGTTGGTCTCGTTGGAGAAACCGTACATCGCATTACCCTGGAAGCCCGCGAACGTCGGCGTGACGTATTTCACCGAGTTGTCGGTGCGAAACGAGTTGTTCAGGTCGTCGGTATCGAACGGATGCAGCGCGTACTGCGTCAACGACGTGCTCGCGCCGATCTGCAACGGCGCCAGCGAATCCTGCGCGGCGTTGTACTGGCGCCCCATCGTGAAGGACCCCCAGCGCTGGTTCGCCAAACCCACCCACGCCTGGCGGCCGAATATGCGCCCATTCGCGCTCGCCGTGCCGGTCTCGATGTTGAAGCCGTTCTCCAGTTTGAAGATCGCCGTGGTGCCGCCGCCCAGATCCTCGGTGCCCACCATGCCCCAGCGCGTGCCCTGTTCGTTGCCGCCGGTCGCCTGCCAGGTCGTGCTGCCTTTCTGGTTGCTCGTATAGGTGATGCCTGAGTCGACGATGCCGTACAACGTCACGCTCGACTGCGCCGCGGCGTTGCCACTCGACACCGCGAGCACCGCCCCGATCCCCGCGCCCGCAAGCGCCATCGCCAAACCTGTCCTGTTCATCTGTGTTTCCTTGTTGTGAGTGTGTGAACCTGGTCCGTCGAAGCCGCCCGGCTGCTGCGTGAGCGCTTCGATCTCTTTGTTTTATTGATTAAAACAACGTATCGTTTATTATTCGAAACGCAAAATTACTTGGTCAAGCGGTCGCGGAGATACTGGTTTGCCCGCATTGACGGCATAACCCGGCGCTGGGGGTTTTACTGGCTAACACAGCGCAAATCCTTGACCGGCAAGGATCTAAAAATGAATGGCCCGGATAGCAAGGCTTTCGACGAGTCACTTGACCCGCAATAAGGTTCGTCGTTAAATATTGATACGCTGTTTTATTTAATAAAACACACGAGCCACTGACTCTGGCCACGACGACCTTTAAAGCGCGTCGGCCACCCGAAAGGAATTTGTTTTGACGCCCGATAGCAACACTTTTGCCGCGCCCGCCGACGCGCCGTTTTTTATCGCGCAACCCACTGCGACTGCGCTGCCGATCCTGTTCGATTCACCACACAGCGGCATCGCGCTGCCGGCCGACTTCGGCACGTCCGCGCCGGCCGCCGCGATTCGCACCTCGTGGGATGCGTTCGTCGACGAACTGTGGGCCGGTGTGCCGGTGCAAGGTGGCGTACTGATCGGCGCGAATTTCCCGCGCGCCTACATCGATCCGAACCGCGCGATCACCGATATCGATGCGCAATTGCTCGCCGAGCCATGGCCCGAGCCGCTTGCCCCAGAGAAGTACACGCTGCGCGGCATGGGCCTGATCCGGCGCGACGCGCTGCCGAACGTGCCGATGTACAACCGCAAGCTGTCGGTCGCCGAAGTCCAGCACCGCATCGACGCGTACTACCGCCCCTACCGGGCGGCGCTCAGTGCCGCAGCCGAGCGCGCTTATGCGCAGCACGGCGCGCTGTGGCACGTCGACTGTCATTCGATGAAATCGCGCGGCAACGAGATGAACGTCGATGCCGGCGAGGCACGCCCCGACTTCGTCATCAGCGACCGCCGCGGCACCACCGCGGATCCCGCCTTCACGCAATGGGTGGCGGACTATTTCAGCGGTGCAGGCTATCGCGTGCAGGTGAACGAGCCTTATCAGGGTGGCGATCTGCTGGCGGCCGTCAGCGATCCCGCCCAGCGCCGGCACAGCATCCAGATCGAACTGAAGCGCGGGCTGTATATGGACGAGGCCGCGTTCGTCAAACACGCCGGCTTCAACACGCTCAAGCGCGACCTCGACGCCTTCGTCGCCGCGCTCGCCGACTACGTCCGCGCTCAACTTGCCGCGCCCTGCCCGGCTTAATGACGCAACCCAGGAAGCAACGAAGGAAGGAACCACCGTGAACTACATCGTCGATTCCGTCGACAGCGCGCTCAAGCTGCTGAGCCATGTCGCCGAACATCCGGGTCTCGGCGTCACCGAGCTCGCCAATCAGCTCGGCATCAACAAGTCGCGAGCCTACCGCATGTTGTGCACGCTCGAATTGCATCGCTTCGTCGTGCAGGACACCCGCGCCTCGACCTACGCGCTCGGTCCGCAGGCCTTCGTGATCGGCGTCGCGGCCGCGCAGCAGAACACGCTGGTGCGCTCGGCGCAAAAGCACATGCTCGCCCTCAATCAGGCGATCAACGAAAACGTCGTGCTGCGCGTGCGCGAAGGGCTGGAAACGGTGTGCGTCGCGCGTTGCGAAAGCACGCATGAGATGCGTATGATCGGCGCGGTGGGCAACCGGCGCTCGCTCAACAGCGGCGCGTCCGGCAAGATCCTGCTCGCGTTCGCACCGGACGCCGTCAAGACTGAATACTTCGCGTACCTGAAGAAACTGCCGCAATCGCCGGACCTGATGAAGCTCATCGACGAACTCGATGTGATCGCGCGCAGAGGCTATGCGGTGAGCGTGGGTGAAGTCACGGTGGGTGCGGTGGCCATCTCGGTGCCGGTGCGCGATATGAGCGGCCAGGCAGTGGCGGCGGTCAGCGTCTCGGGGCCGGAGATGCGCATCAGCCGGATCGAGATTCCCGATTACCTCGAACGTCTGCAAGCGTGCAGCCGCACGATCTCCGCCGAACTCGGCTACACCGCGCCGCAGATGAATCCGCAGCCCGCATGACAGGAACCCACCCATGACCACGCTCGCCCCACCCACGGCGCCCACCGCCGACGACGACTATCCGCCGGGCAGCCATCCCGGCAGCGGCAGCGATGAAAAAAAGCCCCACGGCAAGATGTTGCATCCGGTGGTGATGATGATCTGGGTTGTGCTCGCCGCCGTGGCGATGACCTATCTGATCGACGCCGGCCACTTCGAGCGTCGCGACAAGCTGGTCGTGCCGGGCACCTATCAGGTGGTGCCGAAGAGCCACAGCCTCTCCACGCTGGTCGCACCGAGCGTCACCCAAAGCACGCCCGAGCAGGCCGCGCCCGCGAGCCTCGTGTCGGCCTTCGTCGCGGTCCCCAATGGCCTCATCAAGAACGCGCCGCTGATTTTCATGGTGATGTTCGTCGGCGGCATGTTCGGCGTGATGCGCAAGACGGGCGTGGTGGATGCGGGGATCGACCGGCTCCTGCAACTCACCGCGGGCAACGTCTATGTGCTGGCGCCGCTGCTGATGGTGTTGATCGGCCTAGGCAGCACGCTGCTCGGCTTCATCTCCGAATACCTCGTGATCATTCCGATGGTGATGGTGCTGGCGCGGCGGCTCGGTTTATCGAACCTGTTCGCGGTGGGGCTCGTCGCGATTGCCGCGAAGGTCGGGTATATCGCCTCGGTGACCAATCCGCTGTCGCTCGCCGTCGCGCAGCCGATCGTCGATGTGCCGCTCTTTAGCGGCATCGCGATGCGCATCGGTGTGTTCGTCGTGTTCCTGACGCTGGGCATCCTGTATCTGCTGGCCCACGTGCGCTTGAGCGGCTACCGGCTGGCCGCCGCGCGCGCGAGCCTCGACGAACACCCGCAAGCGAAACTCTCGGGCCGCCACAAGGCGACGCTGATCGTGCTAACGATCGCCGCTGCGATGCTGGTGATCGGCACGCGTGAATTGCATTGGGGCAACGTCGAGTTGTCCGCGTTCTACGTGTTCATCAGCATCGTGACGGCGGTCGTGGGCAGGCTCGATTCGCGCAGTGCGGCCGACGCTTTCGTCGACGGCATGAAGGGAATGATTCTGGCGGGCTTGCTGATCGGGCTCGCGGCATCGGTCGAACTGATTTTGCAGAACAGTCTGGTGCTCGACACGCTGATCGACCATTTCACGCGGCTCGCGCGCGGCCAATCGGCGGTGTGGGTGGCGAACGGCCTGATGGCCGTGCAGATGGTGCTCGACGTGTTCATTCCGTCCGTGTCCGGCAAGGCCGCGGTCAGCATGCCGATCATTGGGCCGATTGCGCAGTTATCCGGTGTTAGCGGGCAGACCTCGGTGCTCGCCTTCGTGTTGGGCGGCGGCTTGACGAACATGGTGACGCCGACCTCCGGGATGCTGCTGGCGTATCTGGCTACCGCGCGGGTTGGCTTCGGCCAGTGGATCAGGTTCATCCTGCCGCTATTCGTGGTGCTGCTGGTGCTGTCGGGTGGCGCGCTGGCGTTGGCCGTCTGCACGGGGTACTAAAAGACGGATTTCACCCTCGCGCGGCGCACCAGGGCTTACCCGAACCCGCCCGCCGCGCGGCAGATCCATCTCAAAACTTCATTAAAACGCGCGGCCCGTCGCGCTGTTTCGTTGAACGCCTCGACAAGTAGAAAAAATTCACTCCAATCGGCGCTAAAAAATAGAGTCTCTTTCGCCGCGTCACCTTTTGTGGTCCCCACCCACGGCGCGCGGATGCAAAACAATGGAGACTCACCCATGACCGCTCGCCTGCCCATCGACGGCACGCCCGCTCTCGCCGACTACAAGCTGTCCGACAACCTCACCGCCACGCGCGGCCGGATCTTCCTGACCGGCACCCAGGCGCTGGTGCGCCTCGTGCTGATGCAGCGCGCAGCCGACCGCGCGCACGGCATGAACACGGCCGGCTTCATTAGCGGCTATCGCGGTTCGCCGCTCGGCATGGTCGATCAGCAATTGTGGAAAGCGAAGAAACTGCTCACGGCGAGTGATATTCGCTTTTTGCCGGCGATCAACGAAGAACTCGGCGGCACCGCCGTGCTCGGTACGCAGCGGGTGGAATCAGACCCGGAGCGCACCGTCGAAGGCGTGTTCGCCATGTGGTACGGCAAAGGCCCCGGCGTGGATCGCGCGGGCGACGCGCTGAAGCACGGCAACGCGTACGGCTCGTCGCCGCACGGCGGCGTGCTGGTGGTGGCGGGCGACGACCACGGCTGCGTGTCGTCGTCGATGCCGCATCAGAGCGACTTCGCGCTGATGGCCTGGCATATGCCGGTGGTGAACCCGTCGAACATCGCCGACATGCTCGAGTTCGGCCTGTACGGCTGGGCGCTGTCGCGTTTCTCGGGGGCGTGGGTCGGCTATAAAGCGATTTCGGAAACCGTCGAATCCGGCTCCACCGTCGATCTGGATGCGCTGCAAACCGAATGGACGATTCCACAGGATTTCGAAGCACCCGCCGGCGGCCTGCATAACCGTTGGCCCGATCTGCCGAGCCTGACGATCGAAGCGCGGATGCACGCGAAGCTCGACGCGGTGCGTCATTTCGCACGCACCAACAGCATCGACAAATGGATCGCGCCGAGTCCGCATGCGAATGTGGGTATCGTCACGTGCGGCAAGGCGCATCTGGACTTGATGGAAACGCTGCGCCGGCTCGATCTGACAGTCGCCGATCTGGAAGCGGCCGGCGTGCGGATCTACAAGGTCGGCCTGTCTTTCCCGTTGGAAATGACGCGCATCGACGCGTTCGTTTCCGGTTTGTCCGAAGTGCTGGTGATCGAGGAGAAAGGCCCGGTCATCGAGCAGCAGATCAAAGACTATCTGTACAACCGCACGCAAGGCACGCGGCCGATCGTGGTCGGCAAGAACGCCGAAGACGGTACGCTGCTACTGTCGTCGCTCGGTGAGTTGCGGCCGTCGCGCATTCTGCCCGTGTTCGCGAACTGGCTCGCGAAGCACAAACCGGCGTTGGATCGCCGCGAACGTGTGGTCGATCTGGTTGCGCCGCAAATCCTCTCGAATGCCGCGGATAGCGTGAAGCGCACGCCGTATTTCTGCTCGGGCTGTCCGCACAACACGTCGACCAAAGTGCCTGAGGGTTCGATCGCGCATGCGGGCATCGGCTGCCACTTCATGGCGTCGTGGATGGAGCGCGACACCACCGGCTTGATTCAGATGGGCGGTGAAGGCGTCGATTGGGCCTCGCATTCGATGTTCACGAAAACCCGCCACGTATTCCAGAATCTCGGCGACGGCACCTACTTTCACTCCGGCATTCTCGCGATCCGCCAGGCGGTGGCCGCGAAAGCCACCATCACGTACAAGATCCTCTACAACGATGCCGTCGCGATGACGGGCGGCCAACCGGTCGACGGCAGCATCTCGGTGCCGCAGATCGCGCGTCAGGTGGAAGCCGAAGGCGTGTCGCGTTTCGTCGTGGTCAGCGACGAGCCGGAAAAGTACGACGGTCACCACGACCTGTTTCCGAAGGGCACGACGTTCCACCATCGCAGCGAAATGGACACCGTGCAACGCGAGTTGCGCGATACCGACGGCGTGACCGTGCTGATCTACGACCAGACCTGTGCGGCCGAAAAACGGCGTCGCCGGAAAAAAGGCGAGTTTCCCGATCCAGACAAACGTCTCTTCATCAACGAGGAAGTGTGCGAAGGCTGCGGCGATTGCGGCGTGCAATCGAACTGTCTGTCGGTCGAACCGGTTGAAACCGCGTTGGGGCGCAAGCGCCGCATCGATCAATCGTCGTGCAATAAAGACTATTCCTGCGTGAACGGTTTCTGCCCGAGCTTCGTCACAGTGGAAGGCGGCAAGCTGAAAAAAGCCGCGGGCGCCGCGTTCGATCCGGCAGCGCTCGCCGCACGCGTCGACGCGTTGCCGATTCCCGCGACGCATCTCGATGCCGCGCCGTACGACATTCTGGTGACGGGCGTTGGCGGCACCGGCGTCGTGACCGTCGGCGCATTGATCAGCATGGCCGCGCATCTGGAAGGCAAGAGCGCGTCGGTGCTCGACTTCATGGGCTTCGCGCAAAAGGGCGGCTCGGTGCTGTCGTTCGTGCGCTTCGCCGCGCGCGACGAGTGGCTCAATCAGGTGCGCATCGACACGCAGCAGGCTGACGTGCTGCTCGCCTGCGATATGGTGGTGGGTGCGAGCGCCGATGCCTTGCAAACGGTGCGCCATGGCCGCACGCGCATCGTCGTCAACACACATGCCATTCCGAACGCGACCTTCGTGCAGAACCCGGACGCGACGCTGCATGCCGACGCGTTGATCGACAAGATGCGCCACGCCGCGGGTGAAGACCGCATGTCGACGTGCGACGCCCAGGCGCTCGCCACGCGTTTCCTTGGCGACACCATCGGCGCGAACATTCTGATGCTCGGTTATGCCTGGCAACTCGGCCTCGTGCCGGTGTCGTTCGGCGCGATGATGCGCGCGATCGAATTGAACAACGTCGCGGTGCAGATGAATCAACTGGCGTTTTCGATTGGGCGTGTGGCGGCGGAAGATCCGGCTGCGCTGGAATCGCTGTGGCAAGCACGGCATCTGGCGAAGCAGGTGGTGCGCGTCGATACGCTCGACGAGCTGATCGCGCATCGCGAGGGCCGTCTCCAGACGTACGGTGGCGCGAGCTATGTGAAGCGTTATCGCACGCTGGTCGATGCTGCGCGCCGTGCCGAAACTGCGGTCGATGCAAAGAGCGAGCGCATCACGCGCGCCGTGGCGACGACGTTCTATCGTTTGCTCGCAGTGAAAGACGAATACGAAGTCGCGCGTCTGCATACGGATGCGGCCTTCCGTGAAGCGCTGGAAGCGCAATTCGAAGGCGTGGCGGGCAAGGACTTCGGCATCAAGTTCAACCTCGCGCCGCCGACGCTCACGCGTCCACAACCGGGCGTCAACCCGACCAAGAAGACGTTCGGTCAATGGATGTGGCCGGTGCTCGGCGTGATGGCGAAATTCAGCGGTCTGCGCGGCACGATGCTCGATCCGTTCGGCCGCACGCTGGAACGCAAGATGGAGCGAGAACTCGCCGACGACTATGAGACCACGCTGCAACGCGCGTTTTCCAAGCTCAACGCGAGCAATCTGGAAGACGTCGCGAAGCTCGCCGATCTGCATGCTCGTGTACGCGGTTATGGTCACGTGAAGCTGGCGAATCTGGCGGGCGTGAAGCGCGGTGAGCGCGATCTCGCTGCGCGCTTGCAGATCGAAGCAGCGACGAGCCCGTCGGTGAAGAAGTCGCTCGATGAGGTGAAGGGCGCCGGGCAGTTGCGCGGCATTCCGGTGGTCGTCGCGAAGTAGTTCTTTCGTCCGTGGATCACATAGCGCTTCAAGGTGAACCGCGATGAACTGCACCCCAAAAGTTGGACACCCGTCCAACTTTTGGGGTGTTTTTTCATGAGCAAGTACAGCGCGCAGTTCAGTGACGCCGCCCGGCGCGTCGCACTCCGATGTCACGCCCGCGTCAATCTGCGAATCGTTAAATGCCCGTGTCGCGGGTGTTATTGACGCGCGGATTTGCGCCGGTCCCGCTGCGTCGTTTCTGATTTCGCTGGTTTGTGAAAATCTGTCGCGAGATTGACCTTTTCCGCATTTTCCTATTTTCCCCACTGATTCCCTGATGCAGGGTCGTTTTATTACGCATTTCTAACGACACACTTGCAAAGGGAGATTCATGAAGAAAAAGAAATCACAACACGGTTCTATAGCCAGAGTAGCCCGCGCAGCAGTCGCTCTCGCTTGCGTACTAGTTACCTTCCCCGTGAGTGCCGACAGCGGCGACTCTACCTGTCTCGGACTCTACGGCAAGTCAGGGGCTACACCCGGAACCTCGGCATGCGTTTTGACCGTCACGTCCAATACCCCTTCTGGCATGGGGAGCTCTGGTTGCCGAAACAATCAGCCTCTTATCGAGAGTTGGTGTGGAACCCCCTCGCCCGTCGATCCAGATAAGAACTGCGCTGCTGCCGATCCGGTACTCCCTGCCAACGGCGTGACGACAATATCGGAAACGGACTTCATCAGCGGCGACGATGTCCCCTTGGCTTTCAGCCGTTCCTACCGGTCGTCGCCATTCATCAAGACCGACGCTGGCATCGGGGCGAGTTGGTTCCATAACTGGCAGCGCCACCTAGGACTTGCCAATGTGAGTGCCAGTTCGCCGCAAGTCAGCGCCTACCGTTCGGACGGCAACCGGGTCACCTTCGCCAAAGCGGGGGGCGTGTGGAATCCCACAGATGGCTCACTACTAAGTCTGACGCAGCAATCGTCTTCGTGGACGCTGAAAGACCTGCTTACGGACACCAACGAGACGTATTCGGCTCAAGGGGTTTTGCTGTCGGTCAGTACACGAACGAACATGACGACTACTTTGGTCTATAGCGATTCCAGTACTCCGACCAGCATTGCACCCTCGCCGGGACTATTGATCTCTGTCACGCAGCACGCGGCACTCACTAATCCGAACGTCGATCTGACCATACGTCTTAGCTACGATTCGCACTGGCGAATCATACAAATGACAGATCCGACCGGAGCCATTACACAGTATGGCTACGACACGCACAATAATCTCGTATCGGTTACCTTTCCCGACGGCAACGTACGGCGTTACGTCTATGACGATAAGCGTTTTCTCGCGGTGCTTACGGGGATCATTGACGAAGGTGGGTCCCGCGTCGCGACTTGGACCTACGACGCTCAAGGACGTGTCATAGCGGTGAGTCATCCAGACACCACGCGAAACGTACAGTTGGTCTACGGCGATGGCTCGACCACCCTTACCGACAGCAAAGGAGCCACTTTCCTTGCCTCTTCGTTGATCGCTGGTATGCAGCGGCCGACCGTTATCAATTCGGCTTCCGGTAATGGAACGGTGACGTGGGATGCGTCGGGGCGCTTGCTAACTCAGACGAACGGCAACGGCGACAGCACAACCTACGCCTATGACGATGTTGGCCGTCCGACAAAATCGGTTCTCAAGACCGCATCAGGCACGGCCGTGACATCGATTCGATACGCGGATTCGACAAGCCTGCTTCCCTCTCTGATCGCCACACCCGGATGGATGCGTTCGTATGTTTACGACTCTAGCGGCAACGTAACGGGGATTAGCGAACTGACGACGGATGATCCTACAGGGGCAAATGGTTTTAGCGCGTCAACGACGGGAGCGCAGCAACGCACGTTTGGAATGACCTATGACTCAACGAACCTCCTCAAATTTGCTCAGATGCATGAGAACGGCGTCAAAACGGGCGAATGGTCGCTTTTGGTTGATGGGTACGGCAGTTTGCGTCAGACCATGAGTCGCATCAATTTTACTGTTCAACGCGTCACGGTTCGAGACAATGCACATAGGGCGATTGTGATCGACGGACCGGGCTTTTCCGCGAATCCGGCGTACGACTCACGCGGGCGAGTTAGCACCTTTTTCTACAATGAGTCTGCAAGTTCTGCCAATGGAAATGTGGCTCGGTTACTGAAGGTGTATTACAGCTATACGCCAAATGGAACGATCGGCTCTCGCACTGCCACGGTTTCAACCAATCTGGGGCCGGATGTCCATATATCGAGCGATGAAATAGATACCTGGCTCGCCAACTACGAGAAAGGCATCTTGCCGGCAGGGCCGCCGCCGAATCACGTCGGTGCTACGAAGCATGACTTATCGAGTTTAGCTGATATTATCGAACCCCTTTGCTCAACGTGCTATTTGTTGGCATCAGAACCCGTGTCTATCGGGCTTTACTACGGCGGAGTGGATCGCGGATCGGATGTAACTGTCTGGAATAACACGTCCAATCCTACTTACGCGCCAAAGACCGTACTAGCTGCGGCGAAGTGTGCCGATGGTTGTGCCGAAGAGCGCGCTGGTTGCGTTAGAACTTGTGCTCGTGCATCTGGTGACTATGATCAGGTGCATGTATGGACCGGGAAATTCAGGACGTGCATGCTGTCATGCTTGCCCGCACGATGTGGAGGATTCTGATTTGAAACGAAACCCCGAATTGAAAGCGACGCTCACCCGTCTCGAAAAAGCGACGGAAGGTCTAAGCGTGGATGAACAAATCGGGATATTGGACGAAGCCGCCCAAGACCCCGCCAACGCCGAGTTCAAAGCTGACATCGAAGTTCAGATGGCGGGCGTTCTTTGGGCCTATGGCAGAATAAACGAGGCGGCAAGTCTGATGGTTAAACGTGCAGACACGAATATTGATAACAATAGCGTCCAGTATTTCGCGGGGCAGCATCTTTTAGAGCTTCGTCAATTTGCACGCGCCATGCCGTTCCTGGATCGGTGCATAGAGATTGAACGCGCAAGTGGTGAGACATGGTACCTAGACTCGGCGTACCTACTTCGCGCCTACTGTGCCGCTAAAATTGGCAATGTCGCACAGGCCCGTCGCGATGTAGCGAATCTGGATGACGAACCGATGCATTGGGTTGAGGCTGATCCAATAGTATCCAAGGCGTCCATCAATGCCATGATTGGCGACTAGGCCGACTCGTTTAACTCTGTTTGACAAAAAAGCATGAGCAATTAACTGCACCCCAAAAGCATGGATAGGCGTCCAACCCTGCAGGGTGCAGTTCACGAAACGACATTTTTTGCCTAACGGTTTAGCTACGTTCAGCTACGCTTTGCGTCCAGTAGTGCTCTCACTTGGGCGACTTTCGCCGCATCAACGGGCGCGAGACCGTTGCCGCCAACGCGCACGCCCGAACCGAAGTGAACCGCTTGAACTTGCGTCGCGCTCACGAAGCCGGCTACTGCGTCAATCGTCAAACCTGCACCCGCCAGCACAGTGCAATGTGAGCCGGACGCTTGCCGCACCAGCTCACGCATGATCGACTCCGCCTGCAGTACCGACGGTTTTCCACCAGAGGTCAGGACATTCGTCACGGCATCGAAACCGAGCAGCACGTCGAGCGCTTCTTGCAGATCACGCGTTTCGTCGAATGCACGATGGAAGGTGATCGCCAAGCCATCCGCCGCATCGATTGCACGCGCCAAGCCTTCGCGATCGATCTCACCGTCTGCCGTCAGCATGCCGATCACTACGCCGTTCGCGCCGGCCGCTTTGACGGCACGCACGTCACGCAGCATCACGGCGTAGTCGTCGGCGTCGTACACGAACGAGCGGCTATGCGGCCGCACGATCACGTTGACGGGAATCTCCACCGCGGCAACCACCGCTTCGATCAACCCAAGGCTCGGCGTCAAACCGCCCTCGCCCATCGCGGTGACGAGTTCGAGACGGTTCGCACCGGCCTGCGCGGCAAGCCGGGCGTCGGCAACGGTCGTGGCGATGACTTCGAGTAGGGCGGACATAAGCGCGGCTGTGTGTCGTTGAAAACGACATGATCTCAGAACCGCCGCTCGCATTGCCAATCTGGGCCACCGGTGCCGCCACTCACCGTTCCGCTCTATACCATCAGAGCCGCTACTCGCCCTTCCAGTCTGAGCCACCAGGACCGCTGCTCACCCTCCCGAGCGACCCACCGGAACCGCTACTCTTCGACCCAATCAATATCGCCGCACAGCACGCATGTCTGCTCACCGACACGCGTCGCCATCGACAGCGTCACGCACGGCAACGCCTCGTTGATCGACAGATACGGGCGCGTCACATGCACGCGCTCCGGCGCATTGATCGCCGCGCGGAAATACGGACGACGCAGCCAGTTCGCCCCTTGCGCATCGGCCAGCGGCAAAAAGCGCGTCTCATGCGCCGCACGATCGGCGCGCAACACAACGTTGCGGCCCGCCTGCTTGCCCTTCGCGTCAAGCAGGAAACAGCGCGCGGCATGGTCGAGCGCGAGGAAATTCCAGCACACCTCCTCGAGCGGTTCGCCGGCGGCGAGCCGTTCCGCTGCGCGCTCGAACGCCCGCAGGTAGGGTGTGAGACGGCTCGCATTGCGGCGTTCGCGCGCTTCGGCCTGATCGCGATAGCGTTCGGTGACTTCGCTGATGCACGTCGTGGCGTGCGCCGCGTCGGCCGCACCGGGATTCGGCCGGCCGAAGAAAAATCCCTGCACGAAGTCCGCGTCGCAGGCGAGCGCCATCTGCGCTTCATGCTCCGTTTCGACACCTTCGATCAGGACCAGCTTGCCCGCTTCGTGCAGCAACGCCACCAACCCCGGCAGAATCGTCGCCATATCGGCACGATGCGCGGCGTGCGACAGCATGATGCGGTCGAGCTTCACGATATCGGGATTCAATTGCCAGATCCGTTCGACGTTCGAGTGGCCCGCGCCAAAGTCGTCGAGCGCGATCAGGAAACCGCGCTCACGGAACTGACGCACCGCGTCGACGAGCCGCTCGAGATCTTCTGCGCCCTGTTCGAGGACCTCGAGCACGATCCGCCGCGGCGACAGATCGAGCCGCTTCAGGTTAGCCAGCAAGGCGGCGGCGAGATACGGATCGGTGAGCGCGCCGGGATGAACGTTCAGGAACAGCCATTCGCGCTCGGCGCCGAGCACCTTGAAGTTCTCCAGATGCAGGGTCTGGGCGAGCCGGTCGACTTGCAGCACGTCGCCCAGGCGCGCTGCTTCGCCGAAGACGTCGAGCGGCGAGACGGGCCGGTCGAGCGCGTCGTGCGCGCGCAGCAGCCCCTCGTAGCCAACCGCCCGCATATGCGACAGGCTGAAAATCGGTTGAAACACGCTGGTCAACGTCAGCTCGCCATGCTGCGCCGAAAAACGTTCGAGCCCCGACGTCACCTCGACATCGAAGCCATGCGGCGCACTGGCCGTTCTTTCCTGTTGCGCAATCGTCATGCATTCCTCTCACGCGAGAGCCGGGCCGGTCCGAACGCGGAAGCGAACAACCTCGGCACCGTTCCCAAAATGTGCGTCATCGATATTCCTTAAGCAAGCTCCATGCGCACGCTGGCGCACATTCGAATGAACTTTGCAGGTCCGATTGCACCGGCGGAAGGGACGATGCGCCGCGCACGGGCGTGGCGCGCACCATTTGGGTGCGCCGCCTTCCCGCGGCACTTCCCGCGGCACTTCCCGCGGCACTTCCCGCGGCACTTCCCGCGGCACTTCCCGTGGCACTTCCCGGCCGCACTCCTGGCCGTCTTGCCGGGTTGGCGATGGTGCGATGCGTCGTCGGGCTAAACTTCGGCCTTGCACCTTACACACACCTCACGACCGATATGCGGCGACATCGTCGACGATCGCGGAGGAAGCACCGTTATAGCGCCATAAATAGATCGATGGATATTGTCTTTACCGTACTGATACTTCTGCTCGCCGTCTCCGCTTCCGGCGTGGTTACCCGGATACTGCCGATCGCCTTGCCGCTGCCGCTCGTCCAGATTGCGATTGGCGCATTGCTCGCATGGCCGAGGCTCGGACTGCATGTCACCTTCGATCCGGAAATTTTCATGATGCTGTTCATTCCGCCGCTGCTGTTCGCGGATGGATGGCGCATTCCCAAGCGCGAATTGTTCATGGCGCGCCGTTCCATTCTGATGCTGGCGCTCGGCCTCGTGTTCATGACGGTGCTGGCGGTCGGCTACTTCATCCATGCGCTGGTGCCGTCGATCTCGCTGCCGGTCGCGTTCGCGCTTGCCGCGGTGCTATCGCCGACCGATGCGGTGGCGCTGACGGGTATCGTCGGCAAGGGCAGGATTCCTGGGCGGCTGATGCACATCCTCGAAGGCGAGGCGTTGATGAACGACGCATCGGGCCTTGTCGCTTTGAAGTTCGCGATTACGGCGGCGCTGACGGGAGTGTTTTCGCTGCGCGACGCATCGATCAGTTTCGTGATCATCGCGGTGGGCGGGCTCGCGACGGGCGCGGCGGTCAGCTGGTTGGTCAGCTTTGTATCGGCGCGTTTTCTGAGTCTTAACGAAGAGGGCGATCCGGCGCCCGGCGTGGTGATGACGCTGCTGATTCCGTTCGCCGCGTATCTGATCGCCGAGCGTTTAGAGTTGTCGGGCATTCTGGCCGCCGTCTCGGCCGGCATGATGATGAACTACGCGAGCATTTGGAACGCCGGGCCGGTGTCATCGCGAGTGCGCGCGAACAGCACGTGGACGATGATCGAGTTCGTCTTCAACGGCATGGTGTTCATTCTGTTGGGTCTGCAGTTTCCGCACATTCTTGGCCGCGCGCTGCTCGATGCGCACGAGACCAGCAACGCGCAGGCGGGGTTGCTGATTGGCTACATCGCCGCGGTGGCGGTCGCGCTCTACGCGCTGCGTTTCGTGTGGGTGTGGCTGCTACGCTGGTTCGCGAGCCGCGGCGCGGCGAAGCACGGTGTCGCCAACGCGGTCCCCGGCCTGCGCACGGTGACAGTGACGACGGTGGCCGGCGTGCGCGGCGCGGTGACCTTGGCGGGTGTGTTGTCGTTGCCCGAGGTTTTGCCCGGCGGCGCACCGTTGCCCGGGCGGGACCTCGCGATTTTCATTGCCTCGGGGGTGATTCTTTTGTCGCTGCTGGTGGCGGTGGTGGCGTTGCCGCTGCTGCTGCGCGGATGGCGGCGGGGAAAGGATCCGCATGCCGCGGAGGAAGCGATGGCTCGCACGATAGCAGCGCAAGCGGCGATTCGCGCGGTCGACGAGGTGCACGATAAGGAGTGTGCGGATCTTGATGAGTCGGCATCGGCGTATGCGGCGGATGTCACTGCGAGGGTGATGGATCTGTATCGCCGCCGGCTCGCCACGCTCGACGAGGAGCAGGAGCCACGTGAGTTGGCGCGCCGTGCCGATGCGCTGGAGTTCCGGATGAAGTTAGCGGCGATGCGCGCTGAACGCAAAGCGCTGCTCGCGCTGCGCAATAGTCAGGAAATCAATGATGAGACTTTGAACAAGCTCATGCGGGAGGTGGATTTGTCGGAGACGGCGTTGACTGTTCGGAGGAAGTAGAAGGGGGGCTTTTTTTACCTGCGTGGCGCTTTTTTCTGGTTGCCTACGGCGGTGGATCTTGCTTGATTTTTCTGCCTGCGCGGCGCTTTTTGGTTGTGCCATTACGGCGTTGGCCTTTCCTTGATTTCTTATTGGTCTATTAGCGTTGCCCCTGTGCGGGGCGGCACCTACTTTTCTTTGCCTGCGGTGTGTGTCAAGGTAGTTGTCGCGTGAACCGTTACGCTGCGTGCTTATACATGTCGACCGACGCGTGAGTTCGCTCCGGGTTCAGATAGACCACGTCTGCCAGGTGCCAGTTGCGAATGGCGCCTGACCAGCGCGCGGGGTTCCGCATGCGTGCGTCTTCGTACAACGCACGCCGGCGGCCCAGAAGGTCGCCGGCTTCGCCGCGGTGCCGTTGTCCCGGACTGACATGCTTCAGGCCGCTGTGACAGTGCTCCTCGTTGTACCACTGCACAAAGCGCTGTACCCATGCGCGGGCCTCCTCCAGCGTGTCGAACGGCTGCTCGGGCCATAACGGACAGTACTTCGCCGTACGGAACAGCGCCTCGGCGAAGGCGTTGTCGTTGCTCACGCGCGGCCGGCTGAACGAAGGCTCTACGCCCAGATCGATCATGGCCGCGCGCATCGTGGCGCCTTTCATCGCACTGCCGTTATCCGAGTGCAGCACCAGCGGACGCCCGGCGATGCCTTCGCGCAAACATCCCTTGTGCAGCAGCTCGCTCGCGTGCTCAGCCGACTCCTGCTCCCACACCTCGTTCATCACCAGCTTGCGGCTGTAGATGTCCTTCATCATGTACCAGTAAAAGTACCGGCCCCGGACCGTGCTCGGCATCCACGTAATATCCCAGCACCACACCTGGTTCGGACCAGTGGCGCGATGCGTCGTGAGTGGGCGTCGTTGCGGCGCCTTCGCACGACCCCGCCGCTGGCCCTGTCCCGCCGCTTTCAGGATCCGGTAGAACGTCGATTCGCTGGCCAGATAAACCCCTTCGTCGGCCAGTTTCGGCACGATCTGGTGCGGCGTCAGGCTCGCGAATGCGGGCCGGTTGGCCGCTTCAAGCACGGCCTGACGCTCCGCCTCACTCAGTTTGTTGGGGGGCGCTTCACGGAGGGTTTGCGTGCGCCCGTCATGGGGTGACTGGCGCCAGCGCTGCACCGTGCGCACGTTCACCCCAAGTTGCTCGCACGCACGCGCACGGCATGCCCCCTGCTGCACCGCTTCATTGATCAACTGCATGGCTTCATCGCGATCCGGGCTGCTGATCAGTCTTCCTCTTCCTTGCCCCAGATCGCGTCGGCTTTTTTTCGCAGATTCAGCAACGCCGCCGCCTCCGCACGTGCAGCATCCGCGCGCTTGAGCTGGCGCTCCAGCTCCCGGATGCGTTTTTGGGCAGCCTTCGCTTCATTGCGCTGCGCCGCCGTCAGCTTCGGCTCAGGCGCGCCGTTGGCCTGCTCGCATGCCTCGCGCCACTGCCGGATCTGCTCAGGATAAATGCCCTTGCTACGGCAGTACTGTGAAGTCTCAATCTCGCTGAGCGGCGCCGTCTCCAGCACCGCCCTGAACTTGTCGGCGCTTGACCATCGATCGCCCGTTTTGCCATTGCCCGGCATGAATTCCCCTGCCTGTCTTGCGCTTTGCCGCCAGCTGCGTAGCGTCACTGTCGTGATGCCCGTCGCGCCTGACAACTCAATTACCGCACGATTGAACGGCGGCATCATCTGTTTGATTGCCCATTCCCGGGTTTCCGCTGAATAGCGTTTCATCTTCCATTCGCTGTCCGCCCCCCATCTTTACATCATTCGGTTCGGGTGAGGCGACAACTAGCCTGACATGGAGGGCCTGCTGCAAAGAAAAGTAGGCAAAAGAAAGCAGCTCGAACCCCCTGCTAAGCGGGTCTCTCGCACAGTAACGGTAGTGGTGCATCTGGAATCTGTGTTCTCGCACATTCGGCGTGAGTGACAAGGGCGTCATACTTCCGGCGGCGCTGCGCGCGCCGAAGGGCACTTCACAGAACCGTCAGGTCGTTTCGCGCGTGCGCCCCACTCGGCGCCGCGGCTCATCGTTGCCTCACCAACGGTTCTGCAAAGCGCCTGCGATTCATTCGAAGTACGAATTCATACCTGCACGCGCTGTCGCGACTTGTCGGTCGCTCGAGACGCCAAGTGGCACCTCCCGAAACAGATATCTTTTGGCACTTCGCCGCGGCAAAGCCGACGGCTTCCACCGCCCTCAAACGAAGCCCCCGGTTTCCCATGCAGACCCATCCGCGACGCACGTAGTGCGGAGTGGGAGCTGATGAGCGCTTTGTCACTAACGCCGAATGCGCGAGGGCACGGATTCCAGATGCACCACTACCGTAACTGTGCGGGGGACCCGCTTAGCAGGGGCTTCTAGCCGCTTTCTTTGCTTATCTTTCTTTGCGGCGGCAAAGAAAGTAAGTGCCGCCCCGCACAGGGGCAACGCTAATAACCCGACAAGAATTCAAGGAAGGGCCAACGCCGTAAGGCCACAACCAGCAAGCGCCGCGCAGGCAAAAAAAATCAAGCAAGGGCCAACGCCAACGGCAAAAAAACTACCAATCAGGCCACCGGCCCCTGGGCCGGCTTCCTCCTCAGGAGAGCATAAAGAATAATCGCCCCAAAGGTCGCAGTACCAATCCCACCAAGCCCAAATCCGCCAAGTTTCAACGAAAAATCCCCCGCGCCCAGCACGAGGGTCACTGCGGCAACGATCAAGTTCCGGTTGTCAGAAAAATCCACTTTGTTGACGACCCAGATCCGCGCGCCGGTCACGGCAATCAACCCGAACACGACGATCGACACGCCGCCCAGCACCGGGCCCGGGATGGTCTGAATCACCGCGCCGAACTTTGGTGAAAAACCCAGAACCAGCGCAATCACCGCAGCAATCACAAACACCAGCGTCGAATAAATCTTAGTCACGGCCATCACGCCAATGTTCTCGGCATAGGTCGTCACACCGGTACCACCGGCGAAACCGGAGACGATCGTCGCGAGTCCATCGCCAAGAAACGCCCGGCCGACGTAACGGTCCAGGTTCTGCCCCGTCATCGCACTCACCGCCTTGATATGCCCAAGATTCTCAGCAACAAGAATCACCGCAATCGGTGCAAGCAACGTCATCGCCTGCATGCTGAAAACCGGCGCGGTGAAATGCGGCATACCAAACCACGCAGCGTTCGCCACAATCGCAAAGTCAATCGGCTTACCCATACCAAGACCATTCGTGACGATCGCGTAAATCACGTACGCCATCAGCAAACCAACCAGAATCAACAACCGCTGCAACATGCCGCGCGCAAACACCGCGACCGCGCCGACGCACAGCACCGTCACCAGCGCCATCCACGAGTCGAAGTTGCTGCCGCTCACGCCATGCACGGCGATCGGCGCAAGATTCAGCCCGATCACGCAGACGATCGCTCCGGTCACAACCGGTGGCATCAGCGTTTCGATCCATTTGGTGCCCACCGCCGAGACGATCAGGCCGATGATCGCGTACACCACCCCACACGCGATGATCCCGCCCAACGCCACCGGAATGTTCAGGTTCGGACCGTGCCCGCCATACCCCGTCACAGCGATCACCAGGCCGATGAACGCGAAGCTCGAGCCGAGATAGCTCGGTACGCGCCCACCGACCAGCACGAAGAACAACAGCGTGCCGATCCCCGACATGAAAATGCACAGGTTAGGATCGAAGCCCATCAGCAACGGCGCAAGCACGGTCGAACCGAACATCGCGACGACGTGCTGAATGCCCATTGCAAACATCTGCGGCCAGGCGAGCCGCTCGTCGGTGCCGACAATGCGGCCCTCGGCAGCGCTCGGCTGGGCGCGCCAGCGTGGGAAATAGGAATCGGCCATGGCGGGGGTTCTCCTCTGTCGGCGTTTTAGTGGACGGCGCAGCGAGACGGCACCGTCTGGGAATTACGCGCGAGTGTACGGAGAGCCACCAGGCCTGGCAAGGGCGACGAAATAGGCTGGAAAGCGGGAAATAAAGCGGGCAACAAAGCACGCGCCCAGAACCGCACTGAAGCGCATGACGAGCGCCACGCCCGCGCCTGGCAAGCACGGCTTGGCGTAGGCGCTGGATGACATGAACGGTCACAGCCGCCTCGATCAGCCGTGCCGCGCGTCCAGCGAGAACACCGTGACCGCCGCTTGCAACTGCCTCGCCTGGTCCGCCATCGACGCCGCCGCGGCCGCCGCCTGCTCGACCAGCGCCGCGTTCTGCTGGGTCACGTCGTCCATCTGCGCGACCGCGCGGTTCACTTCCTCGATGCCGGTGCTCTGCTCCTGCGACGCCGACGAAATCTCGCCCATGATGTCGGTCACGCGTTTGACCGCATGGGTGACTTCCGCCATCGTCTGACCGGCCCGCTCAGCCAGCTCGGCGCCGCTGCCCACGCGCGCCGTCGAGCTCTCGATCAGCTCCTTGATCTCCTTGGCCGACACCGCGCTGCGCTGCGCCAGTGAACGCACTTCGCCGGCGACCACCGCGAAGCCGCGGCCCTGTTCACCGGCGCGCGCCGCTTCCACCGCGGCGTTCAGCGCGAGAATGTTGGTCTGGAACGCAATCCCTTCGATCACCGCGATGATGTCGGTCATGCGCTTCGAGCCCGCCGCTAACTCGCGCATCGTCTCGACCACATCGCCGACCAGGCTGCTGCCGCGCGCCGCCACTTCGGACGCGCCATGCGCGACACCGCCGGCCTGCTGCGCATTTTCGGCATTCATCTTCACCGTCGAGGTCAATTCCTGCATGCTCGACGCGGTTTCCTGCAATGCGGCCGCCTGCTCTTCGGTGCGTTGCGACAGATCGGTGTTGCCCTGCGCGATCTCGCCCGAAGCCATCAGGATCGATTCGCTCGACTCGCTGATGCCCGACACGATGCCCGCCAGCCGCTCGCGCATATTGCGCAGCGCGAACAGCATGCTGTCGGTGTCGCCCGCACGGGTCTCGACGCGCACGCTCAGGTCACCATCGGCAATACGGTTGGCGATATGCATCGCGTAATCCGGTTCGCCGCCGAGTTGACGCGCGAGGCGCCGCGCAATCACCGTCGCGAGCAGCGTGCCCACCGCGATCGCGCCCAGCACCAGCGCGAGCATCACGATGCGCATGTGCTCATAGTCGGCGCTCGCCTCCTGCTGGGCGTCGGTGGCTTGCTGACGGCGATAGTCGATCAGCGCCGTGATGCGATCGCGCAACGCCTCGCTCGACGCAATCGCGCGGCGCACGAGTTCGTTGTTATCGACGCCGGCCGGAATCGGTTCGAGACCGATCTGCTGATGCACGATGCCTTCCCACACTGCCGACTTGCCCAGCACGGCGTCGAACATCTCCTGACCCTTGCCGGTTTCAATCGTCGCGCGATACTGGTCGTAGGCGCCGTGCATCTCCTTGAGCGAGGCGACAATGCTGTCCTTCAACTTTTGACGGCCGGCATCATCGGCGGCGTAGCCGAGATTCGCTGCGGCAAGATCGGAATCGATCTTGTGGCGGTTCGCCTCTTCCATCCAGTAGAGGCCGTTCATGTGCCTGTCGCCGATGGCGTTGGTAATGTCATGCATCGACGACAGCGTCTTCAGCGAAGTCCCCCCGATCACGACGCAAAAGCCGATCACAACGGCAAATGCCAACAACAGCTTCCTGAATACGGTCATGCGGTCGAACCACTTCATCTCACCATCCTTCAAAAGTCCTGAGGGAACGCTCGCGCCGCCGCACGACCGCGAAACACTTCGCGATTCGTTAGATACGTAGCGACGCTCCAGCCTCTTTTACGGCGGCCATGACAAGTACTTGAAGCAATAAATGATGGTGATAACCGGGACAGGATAATGAAAGCAACACCTGGCGCATGGGGCCAGATTGCTTCGTCGGTGTGCTTTGCGCATCAGCGCAGCGATTGGGATTTGTCTGATATATGGGGACGGCCCGGACTCTTAGACTTTGTTTGCTGCGTTCGCCCCCATGAGCGCACGCGATGTTGTAACTCTCCGACTTACCGCTCACGCTCCCCGGCGTGAGCGGCTTTTTTTTGTCCCTACGTTTCGTTAGCCCGCGCGCTCGCCCATGCGCGGTCGACTCTACGAATGTGTGACGAGTGCACTTTTGACAAGGCGCAGCGTGTGGTTGCGCACGTCCTCCGGCCATGCCACGACGATCGCGTCGAACCGAGCCCGATCGTCGGCGTAGAGCGCGCGCGTTGCTTCTTCATAATCTGGCAGATTGCCGGCAAGCGCAGTCATGAAGCGATACACGGCTTCCTGCGCGGCGCGTTTGCGGTCTTTGTCCTCGCCCGCAAGCCGCGCTGCTTCGACCAGTTTGCGCAGCGCAACCGAAGCGCCTCCCGATTGCCCGTTGAGCCAATCCCAATGACGCGGCAGTAACGTGACCTCTCGCGCCACCACACCGAGTTTGGGCCGGCCCCGGCCACGCGGGGTGTCGTCTTGCCCGGCGTCGGCAGTTGATGCGGGTTGCCCGCCGGGCGCCTCGCTTGTCAGCCGCGCCAGAATCTCTGCAGGTGTGCCGCGCAAATCAAACTCGACCGGACGACTCGTGACGTCGTCGAAAATCAGCACAGGCGCCTGTTCGCCGCGCGCCAGCACCTCCCGGACAGCGAGCGCCACCTCGGACAAGGAGCCCGAGGCGATGCGGCGGTGCCCCTCGAAGGCGGTACAGGTAGCAGGATGGGGGGGCATGACAAACTCCAGAAAGATGAATTTGTCGAATTATACCCGGGTATAAATTAAACGCAATATATTACCCGGGTGAAATTGTTCTACCTCATCGCGCGGGCGATGTCGCCACGCTCTGCCGATCTGCCCGCGCCGCCACCGGATAACACAGCACGCGGTTGCGGCCGGCGTCTTTGGCCTCGTAGAGCGCTTCGTCCGCCGCATTGACGAGTGCGCGGCTCGTTGCGAATACCTGACTCCGGGTGCACGCAATGCCGATGCTGATGGTCAGCACATGGTGCGAGCTCGCGACATGGCCAAGCTCGAGCGCCTGAACCGCGGCGCGAATTTTCTCGGCGATCGCCGCTGCCCCGGCTTCGTCGGTATCAGGAAGCAGGACGGCGAACTCTTCACCGCCGTAGCGCGCCGCGGTATCGCCCGGGCGCCGCACGCTCTGTCCGATGCAGCGCGCCACGGCGATGAGCGCATCGTCGCCGGCCGAATGGCCGTATAGATCGTTGAAGCCCTTGAACGAGTCGACGTCGATCAGCAGCATCGACAACGGCCACCCGTTGCGTTGCGCGCGGCGCCACTCCTCCTCCGCCTGCTCCTCGAAGGTGCGGCGATTGTTCAGGCCGGTCAGCCCGTCGGTGCGTGCCAGCACGCGCAACTCTTCTTCGGCCGCGCGGCGCTGCCGCAGTTGCTGCGAGAACAGGACGGCGAGCGCAATGATCACCACGTCGAGCGCCGCAATCAGGGTGCCGATGATCCACGCGCGACGCCGCCATTCCACGTAGATATCGTGCGTCGAAAGCGCGACATCGAGAATCAGCGGATACATATCGATATGACGGAACGCGTACCAGCGCTCGACACCGTCGATCGCCGCCGTGCCGAAGAAATCGCCGCTCGGTTCCTGGAGGAAACGCGAATAGTTCGAGGTGCCGACCAGCCCCCGGCCGATGATGTTCGGATCGTAGGGGCGCCGCATCAGCATCGTGCCGTCGCTCAGCATCAGCGCCATCGAACCACCCGGGCCGAGATTCATGCCGGCGAACAGGTGCCTGAAGTAAGTGAGTCGCATCGTGCCGACCACCACACCACCGAAGCTGCCGTCCGGTCGCGATATGCGCCGGCTCAACGCAATGCTCACGTCCTTGCCGGTGACCTTCGGTATGAACGGATGGCTGACATACAGGCCGACATTGGGAGAGTCGCGCTGAACCCGGAAGTAGTCACGCTCGGCAAGATTGATTCGGCGCGGAGGCGTGGCTTGTGAATCGAACACGATGTTGCCGGCTGGGTCGAGGACCAAAATCGAACCCAGGTCTTTCGCGTTGGCGGCGCCGTCGAATAGCACCATCTGGCGGATCACCGGTGGCAGGTCCAGCACGCCGGGTTGTTTCAGGCCCTCGATGACCGCCCGCAGCGACAGATCGTAGATCTCGAGATTGCGCGACACGTCGCGTTCGACCAGCAGCGAGACGTTGAAGACGGAATCCTGCGCGCGCCGCAGCGCGTCGTCGCGCATCTGCGCCAACACCCATACCGCGATCGCGAGGATCGCGCTGGCCAGCACGATACTGATCGCAATCACGATGTTCGGTCGGCGCGTCACCATGAGGTTTCGATTCGAGCGTGCGCGGACCTACGCGCGTGAAGAAGTGGGGCGCACCCGGAAGGCGCAGCCCGTGAACCGGTAGCGTACCAGACGCTGAGGCGCGTTAAACGCTGAAAAAGACAGGTTTTTGGCGGCTCAGGCGAAAACTTCGACGATGGCTGGCGCTGGCGCCGGCATCCTGTTTCCAGAATGACACGGGGCGCGGAGGGGGCGCCGCACACCTACCCGGAAAAAACGAAGCGGAGCGCCGACGTCACATCCGCCCAGACGCTCAGCCGACGTGCAGGTCGAGCGCCGGCCCGGATGCCGCGCGGCAGAGCGCACGAATATCGGCGACCTCGAGCACCGCTTTGGGGGCGCCATGGCGCGCGACCGCCAGCATGGCCTGGCCGATGTCCTCGGTGCTCAGAATGTGGTTCGGGAATAGCGCGCGCAGGGTCGACAGGAACGGCTTGGCCACCGTGTAGAACAGCCGGTACCCCCGGGTCTTCGAACGAGCGCCGTTCAGCGGCTCGATCACGCCGGGGCGAAACAGGTAGACCGCCTTGAACGGCAAGCGTTGCAGCGCGTTCTCAGTCTTGCCCTTGACCCGCGCCCACATGCTGCGGCCACATTCTGTGCTGTCGGTACTCGCGCCGGACACGTAGACGAAGGTCATCTGGGGATTGAGACGGGCGAGTGTCTGCGCAGCCGCCAGCGTCAGGTCATAGGTTAGGCGCGTATAGTCGGCCTCCTGCATGCCTGCGGACGAGACGCCCAAACAGAAAAAGCACGCGTCGAAGCCCTTCAGCGAAGGCTCCGCCGCGCGGTAGTCCATCAGATCCGGCAAGATCAGCTCGACGAGCCGTGGATCGAGCTGGCCAGTGCGCGTGCGGCCGACCGTCTGGACCGCCTCGACGTCGGGCGCGCGCAGGCATTCGCGCAATACGCCCTGCCCGACCATGCCGGTCGCGCCGAATATCAGAACCTTCATGATGCATGCTCCATGGTCGCGCCCGGCCGGCGCGCGTTGGTGAGTCTTGCCGATTGCCTGTTGGCCGTTTGCCTGTTTGCCCGGATGCGTCCTCAGCCTTTCGCCGATACGCCCGGAAAAGCCGGCAGCGGCGTTGGCGCGGAGAAATCGGTGGCGGCACTGATCGCCTGCCACGCCTCGGCGCTCGCAGCGCGCGCCTTGTCGCCTTCGCCGGCGTAATGCACCGCGTCACTGCCCAGCAAGAGATGCGCCGGCAATACATCGTGATACGCGAGCTTCAGCACCACTTGCGCAACCTTCGCGGGATCGCCGGTTTCATGGCCGACGTACTGGGATAGCATATCCGCGATGGCGCCGACCGACGGCACATAATCCGGCAGCAACACCGGTGTCGCGCCCTTCGCCTCCGTGCCCCATTCTGTTTTCATGCCGCCCGGCTCAAGCGCGGTGACGTGGACGCCAAACGGCGCGAGCTCCTGACTGATCACCTCGGTGAACCCGCCGACCGCCCACTTCGCAGCCTGATACGCGCTCAATCCCGCCATCCCGATACGGCCACCGACCGACGAAATCTGGATCACGTGGCCGGCTCGCTGTTTCCGCAGCACCGGGAGCGCCGCGCGTGTCACGTTGACCACGCCATAGAAATTGGTGTCGATCTGCGCGCGGAAATCGTCCTCGGTGGTTTGCTCGAACGGCGCCAGATGACCGAAGCCCGCGTTGTTGACGACCACATCGAGCCGGCCGAATGCGTCGACTGCGGCCTGTACCGCATTGCGTGCCGCCGCCGGATCCGTGACGTCCAGCGCAACCGCCCGAACCTGCTCGCCGTAGCGTGTCAGCAGATCGGCCAACTGACGCGGATCGCGCGCGGTCGCCACGACGCGCTCACCGGCGCGCAACGCTGCTTCGACAATTTCGCGCCCAAGCCCGCGGGCACTTCCCGTAACCAACCAGACCTTCGACATAATGCGCTCCTTAGGTTTTAATGAGCAAGTAATCACTCATTAATCAGATAAAAAAATTAGTTCTGGGCAATCGCGTGCCAGAACGCTTCAAAGCCGGCCTTGCGATAACGGTCGGCATTGTCCGGTTCGCGAGCGATGAAATCCATGGTGGTCTCCGCCAGCGCCGCCATGATCGCCGACACGAAAGCCGGCGGTTGATCACGCAGCGCGCCGCTCGCCACGCTCGCCTGAATCATTACGTTGATGTCCGTGAAGGACTGCATGCCGGTCGCGCGGGTGCAGTCAGTCAGGCGCTCCGACACGGACAGTTGCGCCATCGCCCGGCGTTTTTGCGGCTGCGCCACGCCCCAATCGACAAACTTGTCCCATACATGCTGAGCGCGATCGCGCACGCTGGCTTGCTTCGGGTAAGTCGTCATCATCACTTCGCGCAGCTCCGCCTTGATGTCCAGGTAGAGCTGGTTCAGCAATTCGTCTTTATTGTCGAAGTAGGTGAACAGCGTTCCCTCAGCCACGCCCGCAAGTTTTGCGATGCGTGCAGTGGGCGCGCCCAAACCCTGCTCGGCGACCACCTCGGCAGCGGCGGCAAGGATGGCGTTGCGTTTGTCTTCGCTTTTCGGACGGGCCATACGGTTCGCTTCGACTACCGACAATAAATGAGTGATTGCTCAATCATATCCACGGATGCCCGCTTGTTCAAGTCATTTTTTGTTGGGGCTCGCCGACAGATCATGTGCGCCGGCACGCGCCGGAAATGAAAAGAAAATGTAAGGTACATGTTTTCATCATGTGCCTAAAACTATTCAAACCAACAGAAAATGATGCCTCCCTCTTGCATCGTGTGCAAGCTTAGTAGAGGAATACCCGCTATTCCTTAAGTCCGTGAGAATCCAATCCGATAACCAATAAATGGGATACCCATTTATTGCCTGACGTTCGATGCGCATCAGCGATGCGTCTTACGGAAGGCACGAAGGGTAAACCGCGCGGGGCTGCCACGATGACCGGCAGCCAGATAGACGCTCCCATGCCCGGACCTGAGAGTCCATTGCGAACGCTCTAACGATTCGTTATTGGAGAAAAAAATCGTGACACTTAAGCATCTCACCATCAAGACCAAACTCATTATTGGGTTCGGCCTGCTGTCTCTCATTGTCGTCGTGGTTTCCGGCCTGTCCTTGAAGGCGCTGAGCGATTCGACCGATGGGTTTTCCAACTACGTACACGGCATCAATGCACGCGCCGACATGGTGGTGCGGGTTCGAACCGCAGTCGATCGCCGGGCGATTGCAGCGCGCAATCTCGTGCTCGTGACCAAACCTCAGGACCTCGAAGTAGAGAAAGCCGACGTGACGCGCGCACACGAAGACGTGCAAGCCGACCTGAAAAAGCTCAACGACATGACCGCGAACGCGACCGACACGTCGGAGAAAGCGCGCAGCCTCGTCGCCGAGATCAATCGCGTCGAGGCGGCCTATGGTCCGGTTGCCCTCGACATCGTCAACTCGGCGCTCACCAACAAGCGTGACGAGGCGATCGTCAAGATGGACGATCAATGCCGGCCGCTGCTTGCCGCGCTGATTCGCGCGACCGATGCGTATGCGGATTACACGCGCACACGCCAGGATCAACTGGTCAACGAGTACACCGCGCACTATGAAAACCAGCGCGATCTGCTGATCGCGATCTGCCTCATCGCGTTGGCGCTCGCCGTCAGCGCGTGCGTGGTAATCACGCGCGCTGTGACCGGACCGCTGCGTTTTGCGATCGACGTCGCGCGTACCGTGTCTGAAGGCGATCTGCGCACGCGTATCACGGTCGACGGCAGCGACGAGACCAGCAAACTGCTGGGTGCCCTGCGCGAGATGAACGAACGGCTGACCGCCATCGTCGGGCGGGTGCGCGATAGCAGCACCAGCATTGCCGGCGCGGCGCGTCAGATCGCAGCGGGCAATATGGACCTGAGCCAGCGCACCGAACAGCAGGCTGCTTCGTTGCAGGAAACCGCTTCCAGCATGGAAGAACTCACCTCGACGGTTAAGCAGAATGCCGACAACGCGCAGCAAGGCAGCATGCTGGCTGCGAACGCTTCGTCGGTGGCGCAAAAGGGTAGCGAGGTCGTCGGTCAGGTCGTGAGCACGATGCATGACATCAGCGACAGTTCGACCAAGATCGCGGACATCACCGGCATCATCGAAGGCATTGCGTTCCAGACGAACATCCTCGCCTTGAACGCGGCCGTTGAAGCCGCGCGGGCGGGCGAACAAGGGCGGGGTTTCGCCGTGGTCGCAAGCGAAGTCAGAAGCCTGGCTCAACGTTCATCGAGCGCGGCAAAGGAGATCAAGGACCTGATCGCCAACTCCGTGGAAAAGATCCGCGATGGCTCGGCGCTTGCGGGCGAGGCGGGTAAGACGATGGCCGACGTGACTCAGGCGGTGGCGCGAGTGACCGACATCATGTCGGAGATCGCGGCGGCATCGATTGAACAAAGCCGTGGCATCGAGCAGGTCAATCTTGCGATTACCCAGATGGACAACGTCACGCAACAGAATGCGGCTTTGGTGGAAGAGGCAGCGGCGGCTTCGCGCTCGATGGAAGATCAGGGGCAACAGTTGAATGAAGCCGTGGCGTTTTTTCAGGTGAAGGATGCTGCGCATGCGGTAGCGGCTGCGCCTGCCCGGCGGGAGGCGCCGCGGCGCGAGCCGGCTGTTGCAGTTGCCCCGAAGCGCGTTGCGCGGGCTACGGCAGTCGCGCCGGTTGCCGCGCTTGCTACGGCAACTGCGGGTGCGAATGACGGGTGGGATAAGTTCTGATCGGCGTCTTTCCGATGACGCGTCGCTCACCTCACGGGCGACGCGTGAGCGAAGTCACCAGCAATACTGAACGTGGCAGGCGGCGCGGCAACCGCAGCATCGGGTAAAAATCCGACGCCAGAAACGAGAAAACCGGCGCGCAGCCGGTTTTCTCGTTGACGCTAAATCTTCCTGGTGGAGAGGAGGAGGATCGAACTCCCGACCTTCGCATTGCGAACGCGACGCTCTCCCAGCTGAGCTACCCCCCCAACGTGAAAACAATTCTAGCACAGGCATTTTGCGTTTGGACAAGCCCCCCGGGGTGGCAAAACCCGGGGGCAAACCGGGCGCTAAAACGTCACTTCGATGGCGCGCCAGCCAGCACCCAATCCACCACCGTGCGAATGTCAGCATCGCTCATCGATTGATGCGCCGGCATCGGAATCATCCCCCATACGCCGGAGCCGCCCTCCTTCACCTTGCGCGCCAATTTTTCCGGCGCTTGCGCATCGCCCTTGTACTTCGTAGCGATCTGCTGGAACGACGGGCCGACCAGTTTGCGGTCCACCGCGTGACAGCCCATGCAGGCATTCGAGTTGGCAACGATCTGACCGCGCGGCGCATCGGCCGCACGCGCTGAAGAGGCAACAGCCCCAGCCAACGCGCTAACCGTCAACACCCCGGCAATGAAAGCAACGCCCCGCTTCATGGCGTCGTCGTCGCCGGATTGCCCGGATGCACCGCGTTCGAATTATTGACTGGCGCCGGCGGCTGCTGATCGAGCGGACGCGAACTCACCGATGAATCGGGAATCGTACCGACGGTCGGCGCGTTCGCGTCAGGCTGCGAAGCGGCTGCCGGTGCGGCCGCCGCTGCGGCGGCAGCGGCCGCCGCTTCCTGCGGCTGAATGTACTGGAACACCTTCACGACCTGCACCACGCCCGGCACGCGGCTCGCAACGTCGGCGCCGCGATTGCCTTCGTCCATCGTGACGAGGCCCATCAGATACACCGAGCCACGCTCAGCCACGACCTTGAAGTTGTTCGCCGAAATGTTCTTCTCGGCGATCAGCGCGGTCTTCACCCGCGTTTCCAGGTATGTATCATTGGTACGCGACGAGAACGAGCTCGCCGGCATGATCGCCAGTTCGTTGACGATCGTGTTGACGTTGTTCAAGCCACGCACGATCGTCTCCGCGCGTTGCTTCGACGCGTCCCCCGCCACTTCGCCGGTCAGCAACACGCGGCGGTTGAACACCGCGACGTTGACGTGCGCACTGTCGGGCAAGTTCTGGCTGATCTGCGACAGCGCCTTCACCTGCAACTCGCGATCCTCGGTCTGCGCGCCGAGCGTGCGTCGGTCGGTCGCCACCAGCGCACTGCCGCCCGCCGCGCCGGCAACGGCGAGAAAGCAACCCTGCAACGTCGCGGATAGTCCCGCCGCGAACCCGACCACCAGCACGGTTCTCACCAGTGTCTTCTTGACGCGGAATACGCTCATCAACTAGCTCTCCTTCGGAATCAATCTCAGTCTTCGCCCAGCAACATGGCATCGATGCCGTCGCACAGACAATGGATGGTCAGCAAATGCACTTCCTGAATACGCGCGGTGCGATCGGACGGCACACAAATATGGATATCGGTATCGCTCAGGATGTCCTGCATGCGGCCGCCGCCCTTGCCGGTCAGCGCGACCACGATCATTTCGCGCTCATGCGCGGCCTCGATCGCGGCCAGCACATTGGCGGAATTGCCGGACGTGGTAATGGCCAGCAGCACATCGCCCGGCTGGCCGAGGGCCCACACCTGCTTCGAAAAAATCTGCTCGAATGAGTAGTCGTTGGCGATGGCGGTGAGCACGGACGTGTCGGTGGTCAGCGCAATCGCCGGCAAACCCGGGCGCTCGCGCTCGAAGCGGCCGATCAGTTCGGCGGCGAAATGTTGCGCGTCGGCCGCCGAGCCGCCGTTGCCGCACGCAAGAATGCGACTGCCGTTGGCAAGCGCGGCGAACATCGTGTCGATCGCAGCGGCGATCGGCATCGACAAGGTTTCGAGGGCTTCGAGTTTGACTGCCGCACTATCGCGGAAGTGTTGTTGAATGCGTTCGACTGACATCGAGTCTCTATTTTCTACCGCGAAGGGACCGCAATGCGCGGCCGTGTTGTGAAGTCGTATTGCGAAGTCGTGCTGCTCTGATGAACCATGCCGGCAACGCAGTGGGGATGCGCAAAACCATCGCGAAATGCGCTGCTTCCTCGCTGCTTGCTGTATGCCGGCGGCGTCCACGAGGCCCGCACGCGAGCGCAAGTTTATCGCACTAACACGCGTTCTCCGCGCACTGCATCAGACTTCGTCGGCGCGAAACGCATCGCGCAGCCACACGAGCCGGCCCGCTTCGAACGCAATCACGTCGAAACGGCACGCGGGCTCATCATGCGAATACCTGCTGCGGGTTGCCAGATAATGCCGCGCGGCACGCACGATCCGCTGCTTCTTTTGCCACCCGATGCTGGCTGCCGCGCCGCCGTAGCGCTGCTGCCCACGCGCGCGAACTTCGACGAACACCAGCGCGCCGTCACGGTCGCGCATCACCAGATCAATCTCACCGCGCCGGCACAGCACATTGCGCGCGACGAAACGCAAACGCTGCCGCTGCAAAAATTCCATCGCACGCGCCTCGAAAGCCGCGCCGACGAGTTTGGACCCGGTTGGTCTCGAAAAGTTGTGTGAGTGGTTTGGGTGGCACAATGGCGGCCTCGTTCTGTCTGTCTGCGTCTTCTGCCTCATGACTCCTCTCTCCGAACTCGCGCAAGGGCAGCAGTACCCAGCCGCCGCGCTGTATGTGGTGGCCACACCGATCGGCAACATCGCCGACGTCACGCTGCGCGCGTTGCATGTGCTCGGACTGGTGGACCGCATCGCCGCCGAAGACACCCGCAACACGGGCCAATTGCTCGCGCGCTATGGCATCTCGAAACCACTCGTCGCGGTTCATCAGCACAACGAGCGGGCCGCGGCGCTGCGCCTGATCGAACATCTGCAAGCAGGCGAACGGGTGGCCTACGTATCCGATGCGGGCACGCCCGGCATCTCGGACCCCGGCGCGAAACTCGTCGACGCCGTGCGCGAAGCCGGTTTCCCGGTCATTCCGCTGCCCGGCGCAAGCGCGCTCGCCACCGCGTTGAGCGCGGCCGGCGACTGGGTCGCGACGTTCTCGTTCCTCGGCTTTCTGCCACCAAAGGCAAAGGCACGCGCCGCGGCACTGCAACCGCTCGTGCGCCATCCGCACGCCATGGTGTTCTACGAAGCGCCGCACCGGATCGTTGAAACGGTGCAAGCGTTGGCCGACGCATTCGGCGGCGAGCGCAAGCTGCTGATCGCCCGGGAATTGACGAAGTTACATGAAGCGCTGCACCGCGGCACCCTGGCCGAAGGGCCAACGTGGCTCGCTGCCGATCCGAACCGGCAACGCGGCGAGTTCGTGCTGGTGGTGGAAGGTGCGCAGCCGGAAGCCGTGGGCGAACACGATCACGACGCGTTGCTGGGCATCCTGCTGGAAGAGTTGACGGTAAGCAGCGCGGCAAAAGTCGCGGCGACCCTCACCGGTGCGTCGCGCAACGCGCTCTACACGCGCGCGTTGGCCTTGAAGAAAGACGAGGAATAAGGGAACGGACAAAAAAAGGTCGCGCCATGAAAAACACCCCAAAGGTTGGATCGGTGTCCAACTTTTGGGGTGCAGTTCACGATGCGGCCCTTCGTCTTTCGGCAAACACGGCATGCATTGCCGCCGTGCAGCCCGGCGTCACGAACGCGCTGCTTGCGCGCCCGCGGCCACTACATCACTGCTTTGCGCTCGAACCTTAGTTCGACGCCAGCGTTTGATTCATCTCAGCACGTGCTTCCTGCTGCGTCAAACCTTCGATCTCGACCCGCGCCGTACCGGCATGGCGCATGTGGAGCGCGGATGCGGCGGCCATCGACAGGTCAATAATCCGGCCGCGCGCATACGGGCCGCGGTCGTTGATGCGCACGACCACGGAGAGCGAGGTGGCCGGATTGGTCACGCGCACATACGAGCCGAGCGGCAACGTACGATGCGCCGCGGTCAGCGAATGCATATCAAAACGTTCGCCGTTGGCGGTGAGGCGGCCATGGAAGGCCCGACCGTACCACGACGCGCGACCGCTCTGATGAAAGTCCGAAATGCCCGAACTATCGTCAGTAAGCGGTTTGGCGTCTGCCAGCGGCGTGTCCTTGGCGGCTGCGTCGGAGGCCGACGCGGTACCGAAGGATTGCGGGCCGAAGGAGCCTGCCTGCGTATTCTTCGTGCTAAGCGGTGCATCGCTTGCGGAAGTGCTCGCGCCCGGAGGCGTGGCACAGCCGGCCAGCACAAAAAAGGCAAAAAGAGTCCCCAGACCACGGGTTAACCGAGTTTTCATAAGACGTGCAATCAAATTGTCGAGCCGCATCACGCGAAAAGTTGAGCGTGTTGCCTGCGACTCCGGCGGCAATGGACGACAACGCGCCGCGCAGAAAAGCGCAGTACGTCAAAGCCCGGATGCGGCTACCCAGCCGCTACCGCACGGTTAATTTTCACGTCTGGCGCAACCTGTCCCCGGCAGCCTGACCAGACCCCACATGCCGCCATCGAACGTGGCAAACACGTTCTTGCGCGCGGAACTCAGCGCACAGGAACGGCGGCGTAGGCCCCACCCAGCGTCACGGCAGTTAAGTCCGTTGCAGGCGCGCGGCGCCTGGCTGGGTAAGACGTGTGCATCGAATGCATCGATACCTGATGGCCGCCCAAAACTGCGACAGCCCATACTTGAGTGGCAATCCGCGTGCCCATTTTTGATGGGGACGCATCGCCGTGTGGCATGCACAATTCCTTGTGCATGGAGCGCATTATACCCAAAAGAAATTTTTGGGATGGCAAGCGACTGAAAACCTTGATGAATTTTCACTCCTGCTGCAAAAATGGGCAGCCGAAAGCCCGCTGGAACGGGGCCTCAGCGCCCTCGACGAGGGTCGACGAGACGCCGGTACAATCAACGTTTTTCCAGCGGCGCCGTCACCCATGAAAGTCACCCTGATCCCTGTCACGCCGTTCCAGCAGAACAGCTCGCTGCTCGTTTGCGAGGCAACCGGACGCGCGGCCGTCGTCGATCCGGGCGGCGACCTGGATGTCATCCAGGGAGAAATTACACGCCAGAACGTGACGGTTGAAAAAGTGTTCCTCACGCATGGCCACATCGATCACTGTGCCGGGGCGAAGACGCTCGCCACGCATTACGGCGTGCCGATCGAAGGTCCGCATCCCGACGAAAGCTTCTGGCTCGACAAGCTGCCGGATCAAAGCACGCGCTTCGGTTTCCCCGCCGCCGAGGCATTCGAACCGGACCGTTGGCTGCAAGACAACGAGACCGTGCAATTCGGCAACGAAACCCTCGAGGTCTATCACTGCCCCGGCCACACACCGGGTCACGTGGTGTTCTTCAGCCGCGCCCATCGGCTCGCGCTGGTCGGCGACGTGCTGTTCGCCGGCTCGATCGGCCGCACGGATTTTCCGCGCGGCAATCACGCCGATCTGATCCGCGCGATCCGCGAAAAACTCTGGCCGCTCGGCGACGACGTCACCTTCGTGCCGGGCCACGGTCCGACCTCCACGTTCGGCGCCGAACGCCGCACCAATCCGTATGTGGCAGACGGAGTCAAAGCATGAGCAGCGAAATCTATGTGAGCACCGATGTCGAAGCAGACGGCCCGATTCCCGGTCCGCATTCGATGCTCAGTTTCGCCTCCGCCGCGTACACGGAAGACAAGCGGCTGATCGCCACCTTCTCAGCGAATCTCGAGTTGCTCGACGGCGCCAAACCGCATCCGGTACAGGAAGCATGGTGGAAGACCCAGCCGGAAGCATGGGAAGCCTGCCGCAAGGATTTGCAGGATCCGCTGGCCGCGCTGACGGCCTATGTCGAATGGGTCGAGGCGTTGCCGGGCAAGCCGGTGTTCGTGGCGATGCCGGCCGGCTTCGACTTCACCTATATGTTCTGGTACATGATGCGGTTTGTCGGCCGCTGCCCGTTTTCGTGGTCGGCGCTCGACATCAAGACGCTGGCCTTCGCGCTGACCGGCCTGCCGTACCGCAAGAACATCAAGCCACGCTTCCCGAAGCACTGGTTCGACGAACATCCGCATACGCATGTCGCGCTGGACGACGCGATCGAACAGGGCGCGCTCTTCTGCAACATGCTCAAGGATCTGCGCGCCGTTCAGGCAGCCACGCTGGCGGCCGGTCGAGATGGGGGCGACTCAGGACAAAACCCCGCTGAGGAACCGGCAAATTAGGCAATCTCCCTCGCCGAAGCCGTTTTACATTGCGTTTCGTTTTCGAGCCCTCTACCATGCGTTGATACAGCGACGCAAACGGAGGCGCAGTTGACACTCGATACGTTCTCTCAAAAAATCCTGCGCCTGCTGCAGCTCGATGCACGCCGGTCCGTGCAAGAGATTTCCGACCAGGTCGGTCTGTCGAGCACGCCATGCTGGCGGCGCATCAAGGATATGGAGCAATCGGGGGTGATCCAGCGCTACACGGCATTGCTGGATCGCGAAAAGTTGGGCCTGCACGTGTGCGCGCTCGCGCATATCCATCTCACGCGCCATACCGAGGGCGGGGTCGAACAGTTCGAGCGGGAAATCGCCACCTGCCCGGAGGTCACCGAGTGCTACAGCACGACCGGCGAATCCGACTACATCCTCAAGATCGTCGCGCCGGACATCAAGGCGTACGACAGCTTTCTGCACGAACGCATCTTCAAGATTCCCGCCGTCGCGCAGGTTCGCACGAGCGTCGTGCTGCGCGAGATCAAATTCGATACGCAATTGCCGCTATAAGGCCGTGAAGCCGACGCGCGCGCTCCCCGTGGAGCGCCGCCGCGGCTAGTGGCGCCGTCAGGTGGCGCCATGCGATTCCGCAGCCTTGGCGAGGGCGATCGCCTCGCCAGGCCCTGCTTCCGTCGAAGCGCCGCTGTCGGCCGACAGTGCATCCACTTCCTGCAGCACGTCCAGCTTGCGGGCACCCAGGCTCCGCCTGAGGGCGTCGAGATCGACACGAGCAAGACCGGATGCATCGCTTTCGGCCGTGCGCAAATCCAGCGGCACTAAGACCACTTCGACATTAAGCCCCGTGCTCAGGTAGTGAATATTGACCGACGCGGCCTTCAGGCCAGCCGCGGCGAACGCCGCATCGACTTCGGCAACCACCCGCTCCCGGTTCGGCAGGTTGACGGTCGGACGCGCAACCGCGTCGTTCTCCGGGTCGACATGGATCAGCGCGTCGAGCACGCGGCTGTCAGCCAGCACGCGCAAGCGCGCCGATTCGGCGATGTAGTGCCCTTCCGAAACGGAGATCAGCGGGTCGACCAGAATATGCGCGTCGACGAGCGCGAAGTCACCCATCTTGCGGGTGCGCATTTCATGCACGTCGCGCACGCCGGGCGTCGCGAGCAGCAGCGCGCGCATGTCGGCGGTGGCGGCTTCGTCGAGCGCGCGGTCGGACAGATCCTGCAGCGCATCCCAGCCGAACGTCCAGCCCATGCGCGCCACCATGAAACCGACAATCGCCGCGGCGATCGGATCGAGCAGGCGCACGCCTGCGAGGCTGCCGATAATGCCGAGCGCGACCACCAATGATGAAGCGGCGTCCGAGCGTGCGTGCCATGCGTTCGCAATCAACATCGCTGAACGCACGCGTTGCGCTTCGCGCAACATGTAGCGAAACAGGCTCTCTTTGGAAATCAGCACCAGCACCGCGACCGCGAGTGCGCTCATATGCACGGCGGGGATGCTTTGCAAATCGGCGAGACGTGTCCCGGCGCGCCACAACATACCGACGCCGACCGCGATCAGCAGCGCACCCAAAAATAGCGAAGCAACCGTTTCATAACGGTTGTGTCCGTAATTGTGATCCGCATCGGGCTCGGCGCCGCTGTGCCGATTGGCGATCAGCACGACAAAATCGGAAATCAGATCAGCTAGCGAATGGATACCGTCGGCAACCAGCGCCTGCGAATGGGCAAACACGCCGATGACAATTTGCAGCGCCATCAGCACCGTATTGAGCACAATACTGACAAAGGTGCTTTTTCGCGCGACGCGATGTTTCTCGGTGGACTGGACAGCGGTGGCGGAGGGCATCTTAGAAACTAAGTGAGAAGTTCAATGCCTGCATTCTACCCGGCGCATCTCGAAATGCGCTGAAGATACTACAAAAAAACCTTTTAAATCAGACGCTTATCTAAACGAAAAGCATTCGTGTTCCGGTTTCATGGAGCGCGTGCGACAAAGAGTCACAACGATTTGCGGCGGCAATAAAAAAACCGCGCCCTGGTCGGTACGCGGTTTTTTCTGGCAGCAGCGGCGCGCTATAAGCGCCACCCATTGACCATATAAATATTACTTCTGGATCAGAAACTTCTCGCGATCCAGACCTGCGATCCAGCGCGGCGGCTTGCCACGACCCGACCACGTGCTGCCGCTATCCGGGTCACGATACTTCGGCGCGACGCCTGCGCGCGGGCGACCGGCTTTAGCAGCCTTGGCACCACGACCACCGCCGAGTTCAGTCAGCGTAATGCCGTAATCGGCCATTTTCTGCTTGATCTCATTCAACACTTCTGCGTACTCACGCGACTTGGCTTCTTCGATCTGCTTTTCGAGCTTCTCGCGCTGAGCGAGTAGTTCCTTGTAGGACGACATAGGTTCCCTTGTGGTTTGGATAAATGACTGCCAGTCTTAAGCCAGCTTGCCCTTTGAAGGTGATCATGCCTCGGAATTTGATGGCGAGATTAACACAAAATAGAAAGACTACAAATGCGCCGTCGTAAAAATTAATCCAAACTCGTTTCAATAAATTTCACTCGAACGCGATGTTACGCAGAGTCTTTCAAATAGATAATTTCGCATTTTGCTGAAAAACGCGGCCGCCCATCCGTAATGATTGGATTAACTATCAAAAAATGAAATTTAAGATGAGAAATTAGCGCCAACATTTCATGCCATGAGAGCTTTTACATGAAATGTCGGAGCATATTGCGGCACACGGTCTACTCCGTTATTACGGCATGAGTGTTTTCCCGAAACAGCAATCAAAACCTAATTGGCATGGCGCTGGATGCAATCTTCGAGCGCCGCATGCAAGGTTTCAGTATTGAGTTTGGCGTCGTCAAAGACGAAACGGATGCGCGCGCCTTCCTGCTTCAGATCGGCGCCATATCGATCAACGCCGAGCCATTGAAGTCCCCCTGCGCCCGAGGAATGACAGGCGAAGTGCGTGATCAGCGCGTTTTCTTCATGGCAGTCGAGTGGCGGCAGTGGATCGAGTTCGGCGCCGCCGAGCCAGCCCATCGCGCCGAAGCCGCCAATGTAGCGCAGCCGTTCGAGCCTCATTGCCCAGAACGTGAAATCGCCGAGCACCAGGTAGCGTTCCGCGTCCGGGTGATAGCGCACATAGCGCTGCACGACTTCGGGCGTCGGGTCGACCGGTTCGAACGTGCCGAGCAAGGTCACGCGCTGGCCGCGGAGCACGTCACCGTCGGGGGCGTCGACGACCAGAAAGCCGGCGCGCGGGTCGGCGTGCAGGTTATGCGTATGCTCGGCGAGCCGGCTCACGAGGATCGTCGGGCGATGCTGCGGGTCCGGTGCGAACGGCAGCACCGATGGATAAGGAAAACCTTCCGGCTGACGCGCGTGGGTAGCGAGGGTACCGATAGCGGCGCTATGCAGCAGATTCAGGGGGGCATGAGCGGGAATGTTCAAGTGCGCGTTCCTCGATGAATAAGCATTAGATCAATCCGCTCCAAGCATAAGACAGCGCGCTTCGTTAGAATCGGAAATTCGCTTTCAACGCGCTTTCTTGCGCGGCCCCTCCACGAGATTTCAGTGTCCGACCACTCCTCCGAATTCGCCCCCCTCCCCGCTGCCCATCGCGATCTCTCCGACACCGCACGGCAACGCGCCCGTATCGCCACGATGGCGGTGTTCTTCATCGCCGGCATGATGTACGCATCCTGGGGGGTGCACGTGCCGACCGTGCGCGACCGCTTCCATCTGAATGCGGCGATGCTCTCGTTCGCGCTGCTGGCCGTGGCCGGCGGCTCGATCGGCGCAATGGCGGCGAATGCTTCGTGGATCGCACGGGTCGGCACGCGCCGCGCCTGCCTGACGGGCGGTCTTGTGATGACGGCGTGTGCGGCGCTGATCCTGATCGTGCCGGCTTACTGGATGTTGCTGCTCGTGCTGGCGATCTTCGGCGCGGGCATGGCCACGCTCGATGTCGCGATGAACGCGGAAGCCAGCGCTGTCGAGAAGGCGCTCGGCAAGCCGATCATGTCGTCGCTGCACGGCATGTTCAGCGTCGGCGGGATGTTCGGCGCGGCAGTGGGCGGCGCCTTGTTGGCGCGCGGCATGGCGCCGGCGGTGCATCTCGCGCTGGCTGCGGCAGCCAGCGCGCTGGTGCTGATCGCAGCCTGCCCGTCGGTGCTGCCGCACGTGCCGCACGCCGACCATCCCGATGCCGCCACACCGCGCGCCAACCGCTGGCGCTCGCCGGCCTTGTGGGCGCTCGGCGCGATGGCACTGGTCGCGCTGATCGCCGAAGGCGCGATGTACGACTGGGCCACCGTCTATATGCGCGACGTCGTGCTGTCCACGCCGGCCCTCGCGAGCGCGGCCTACGCGGCGTTTTCGGGCGGCATGGCAGCGGCGCGTTTCGCCG
The DNA here is from genome assembly GCA_900142905.1 of Burkholderia sp. GAS332. Classification (NCBI taxonomy): domain Bacteria; kingdom Pseudomonadati; phylum Pseudomonadota; class Betaproteobacteria; order Burkholderiales; family Burkholderiaceae; genus Burkholderia; species Burkholderia sp. GAS332. Next base: position 4,839,236 of record FSRV01000001.1, read on the forward strand.
GCGACGCCGTGCGCGCCCGCTTCGGCGCACCCCAACTGGTGATGGCGAGCGCGTCGCTCGCCTGCGCGGGAATGGTCGGTGCGCTGCTGCTGCCGAACCCGGTCGCCGCCCTCATCGGCTTCACGCTGATGGGTCTCGGACTCGCGAACATGATGCCCGTGCTGTTCGCGGCGGCGGCGAGCGTCAAAGGCATACACGCGGCCGAAGGACTCGCGCACGTGGCCGGGCTGGCTTACTTCGGGCTGCTGCTCGGGCCGGTGATCATCGGCGCGGTGACGCAGGCGACCAATTTGCCGATCGGGTTGTCCGTGGTGGCCGTGTGTTCGGCGCTGATCGCGATGGCGGGTCCGAAGGTGCTGCGGCGTTTGAAGATCTGACGCAGACGCACGCTGCTGTTGCATCGGCGAATGTCACGCCATATGAAAACCCACAACCTTACGTTACGTTACACGAAGCCTGCACGCTGATGTGTTCCTCGCCACATCGGAAACATCAACACTTTCCCTGCTTCAGGCCAAAACCCGCAACCTCTTGATTAATATGAATTTAATCGGCGAATTGATCATTAAAACAGAAATGGCATAGGCCTTGCAGTTAGCTCCCCAGCAGTGTCCAAATTACGGGGGAGCAGACCATGAATCGCAATTTCAAACTGTCGGCGATCGCCATGTGCGTGACGTCGATGATCTTACTGACTGGATGCGGAAGCACGTTGACCGTGCCGAACGTCAAGGCCGGTTCGGGTAGTGGTTCCGGCAGCGGTTCGGGTTCCGGCTCGGGCTCGGGCTCGGGCTCTGGCTCTGGCTCGGGAAGCGGAACGCCGACGCCGACGCCGACGCCGACGCCGACTCCGACTCCGACTCCGACTCCGACGCCCACGCCGACGCCGACGCCGACGCCAACACCCACGCCTACGCCCACGCCTACGCCCACGCCCACGCCCACGCCAACCAGCGCCAATCCAATCGGCGTCGTCGTCCAGAACACCGGCAACGTGATCGGCGCGACCGGCCAAACCGTCTCCGCGATCGGCAGCCAGATCAGCCTCACGCCGGTTCCCGGTGCGAATCCCGCCACCACCACCGCGCTCGGCAACGTCGTCTCGAACCTCGGCGCAGGTGTCACTGCGGTCGGCACAGGCGCGGCAAACGGCCTCGGTCAGCTCGGCAATTCCACCGACCCGCTCGGCACCACGCTGGCGAGCAGTGGCAACCTGGTTTATGACGCAGGCCAGGCCGTCAACAGCGCCGGCCAGCTCGTGACGAGCCTCGGCAGCGGTCCGACCGCGCCACTCAGCCCGCTGACCACACCGCTCGGCAGCACCGTCTCGACGCTCGGCAATGCAGTCAGCGGCCTTGGCACGCAACTGGGCTCACAGCTGACAAACGGCCCGATCCAGCAAGTCACGCAAACGGTCAGTACCGCGATCACGCCGATCACCAGCACGCTCGCCCAAACGACCCAAACCGTCGGCGATACGACCGGTCTCGGTGCACCGCTGAACGGTCTGCTGTCGACCATCGGTCATGGCCTCGACAGCGCGGGCAGCCAGCTCAGCAGCGCGACGAACAACCCGATCGGCCAGAACCTCGGCAATGTCGTGACCAAGCTCGGCGACACCGTCACGTCGGCCGGCGGGCTGCTGACCGCGGGCGGTTCGAGCAGCAGCAACCCGCTCGGCGGCCTCACCGGCATTCTGAATCCGGGCGGCAGTGGCGGCTCGACGGGCAATCCGCTGGCGCCGTTGACCAGCATTCTCACCGCTTTGCCCGGCACCTTGAGCGGCGGCCTCACCGGCGGCAGCGGCTCGGGCAGTCCGCTGGCGCCGCTGACCAGCGTCATCAGCACGGTCACCGGCAGTCTCGGTGGCGTAGGCGGCGGCTCGGGCAGTCCGCTTGCACCGCTGACCAGCGTCCTCAACACAGTGACCGGCAGTCTCGGTGGCCTTTCCGGCGGCTCGAGCAGCAGTCCGCTTGCGCCCTTGACCAGCGTTCTCAGCACGGTCACCGGTAGCCTCAGCGGCGTCGGTGGCAGCTCGGGCAGCCCGCTGGCACCGCTGACCGGCGTGGTGAACTCGGTGACCGGCGCATTGAGCGGCGCGACGGGTAGCAGCAGCAACCCGCTGGCACCGGTGACGGGCGCGGTGTCGTCGCTTACAGGCGCGCTCGGGTCGGCTACGGGTTCGGGTTCAGGCGGCACCAGCGGGACCAGTAACCCGCTTGCGCCGATCACCGGTCTGCTGAGCACCGTCACCGGCACATTGAGCGGTGCGGCGGGCTCGACGGGCGGCACCACCGGCGGCGGTTTGCTCGGCGGTCTGGGCGCTTTGGCGCCGAAGAAGTGACGAATACGAATAACGACGGCAAATAACGGCGCGGCAAAACAAGCGTCGAAGGGGGGCGGCGAGCCGGGTCAACCGGCTCGCCGTTTTTTTATCGCCGCAATCCAGAACGCCCGCGCATCCACCGGCACATCACAATTCGTGATACGTCACGTAATCACGCGAGAAGTCATTACGCTGCAGAAAATTGGTGAACGTCATGGTCACCGATGCATCGAGTCCTTCCACGTAATGCCACCAGCCGATCGGCAGAAACAGCAATTCGCCGGGTTCGAGCGTGCATTCCATCAAATACGCATGACGCATCGACGGGAAGCGTTCGTAATCGATCGCACTACCGTCCACCTCCGAATAGCAATGCAGCGTGTTCGCCATATGCGGCGTATCGGACAACGGAACCAGCTTGATCTGTTTGCGGCCTATCACCTGCGCCATGAAGTTATTGGTCAGATCATGGTGAAACGGCGTCTTCGTTCCGGCCGGTCCCATCCAGAAAAAACCGGTATCGGGCGAGCCGGCATCGAGATATTCGCCGATAGCCGGCACATCGGACCATAACGCCGCGAGTGCCGCGCGATTGTGTGAGGTGTTATTGGCCGTCATGTAGAAGTCGTTAGTCGGGCCGCTGCGCTCGACGAGATCGACATAATCGGCAAAGCGCATCATGCGCTTGAGCTTCGGCTGATTGACCTCATAATTCGCATCCGACTCGCGGCCGAACTGCACTTCGACTTCGCAATCGCCGCAACGCTCGCGAAAGTAGTCGAAATTCCACTGCGTGCGCGCCGGCCAGAAATCGAAAGCGCCGGTAATGATGACCGGCCGGTTCTGAAAGTAGTACTGCTCAAAGAATTCGTCGCGCGACAAACGCTCGCGCCTTTCAATCACACCGCTTCCAGCGCGCAAGCGATTGAGCGTGCCGTACACCGACAAGATCCATTCGCGCTTTCGCAAACGATTGCGCAAGCGCACCGCCCCCTCAAAGTAAGGACTCGCGAGCGCGGCCTCGATTTCGCGCACCGCTTCGGCAGGGTCGAAACCATGTCCGACCAGCGCACCATGCACGGCGGGCGGCGGTGCGTCGAGCAGCAGATTCTCGGCGATCCAGCGGCGCCAGCCGTTATCGATCGAACGGATCTCAGGGGTCACGGCATTCTCCCAAACAATGTTCTCAAACCCGCCAGCCTCGCACGCAGGCGCTCAAAAGAAAAGGCACGCGAGCCATACGGCTCGCGTGCCTTTCAACGACTTGATCGAAGACAAACAAAGCTGTCTTCGGTCAGGCAGCTCTTACATCTTCACTACGTCGAGCAGCGTCTTCTTGCCTGCCTTGTAGTCGTACAGCGAGATCACGCCGTGTTGAAGGTCGCCCTTCGAGTCGAACGTGGTTTCGCCGATCACACCCTTGTAATCCGTGCTCGGCATCGCTGCCAGGATCTTCGCCGGATCGGTCGAGTTCGCACGCTTCATAGCGTCGACGATGATGTACACAGCGTCATACGTGAACGGAGCGTAGATCTGGATCGGCTGACCGAAACGCTTTTGATACTTGGCAAGGAACGCTGCACCGCCAGCCATCTTCTCGAGCGCCATACCGGCTTCCGAGCAGACGATGTTGTCGGTTGCGTCGCCAGCCAGGTCCGACAGCTTGTCGGTACACACGCCGTCGCCTGCCAGCACCTTGGCGCGCAGGCCGAGTTGCTTGGCTTGCTTGGCGAACGGGCCGCCGGTGGCGTCCATGCCGCCGTACATGATCGCGTCCGGGTTTTCGCCCTTGATCTTCGTCAGAATTGCGCGGAAGTCGACAGCCTTGTCGTTGGTCGCATCATGCGACATCACGTTCATGCCGAGCGACTTGGCGGTCTTCTCGAATTCGTTGGCGAGACCTTGGCCATAAGCGGTGGAGTCGTCGACGATTGCGACGCTCTTCATCTTCATGGTCTTGGATGCGTAGTTAGCCAGTGCCGGACCTTGCTGCGCATCGGTTGCCACGACGCGGTACGTCGTCTTGAAGCCTTGTTGCGTGTAGGCCGGGTTCGTTGCCGACGGCGAGATCTGCACGATGCCTGCATCGCTATAGATCTTCGAAGCCGGGATCGACGTACCCGAGTTCAAGTGACCCACCACTGCAACGACCTTGTCGTCGACCAGCTTCTGCGCGACTTGCGTCGCCGTACGCGGGTCAGCTGCGTCGTCTTGTGCGTCGAGTTGCAGCGTGATCTTCTGGCCGCCGATCGTCAGGCCCTTGGCATTGATTTCTTCAACTGCCAGGCGCGCGCCGTTTTCGTTGTCTTTACCCAGGTGAGCGATACCGCCGGTCAACGGTGCAACGTGGCCGATCTTGACGACCTCGTCCGCCACCGCGCCCGTTGCCAACGACGCAAACAACATGGCCGCAGCGCTGATCGGCAAAAGCTTTTGAATCTTGATGTTCATGTAAGTCTCCAGTTTCGGTCCCAAAAACAACGTAATCGCCCTGTGCCCCCGCTTCCCTACACGTGTCGCTCAGTCCCGTGGACGACCACGCCGGTTGCATCGTTCATGCACTTGGCCAGCACGTTCACCGGACTGTTTGTGGCAGACGGCAAACCGTACTTGCGCGCAAGTGTAGGCCATCAAATTAAATTGTGGGACTTTTTTGAGGAAGTGGGATGAACACTAATAGCGTTTATCCAACAGAGGCCGATTCCGTCTGGAGAGACAGGCTGGAAAGCACCAGCCCATGCGGGTTTCCGCCAGGTGAGCATTTCGTCTAACAGCACCGGCTAAAGCTTTTAGCGTGTTAAACCGTTAATGGTTCAAATAGGCTTTGTGCTAAAAAACAAGGCGCGCCGCAAGTCACTGCGAGGCGCGCCTGAGTCTGGCTGAATCAACGTTTGAGCGCAGCGATCTGTGCTGCCGCAGCCTGCCATTCCTGCTCGAGTTGCCCGACCAGTTCCGCCGCGCCGAGGCCTTCTTGACGCTTGCGGCCAAGCGGCGCGCCCTGGCCAGACCATAGAGACAGATAGTCGCTGTTCCCCGCGCGGCTCGCGGTTTGACGCAGTTCCTGAGTCAAGGCGTTTTGCACCGGATACGGCGCGACCTTCTGCGCCGACTCGCTCAAACGTTGCATCAACGGATTGCGTATGCCGCGCGCATGACGGCCGGTGATCGCGCGCGTCACGGAGGTCGACGTGTCCGACATCGACCGCACTCGGGTTTTCCATGCCTGCGGTATCCCGCTTTCCAGACAGGTGAGGAACGCGGTGCCCATCACCGCGGCTTGCGCGCCGAGCGCGAGCGCCGCGACGATGCCGCGTCCGTCCATGATGCCGCCCGCGGCCAGCACCGGCAGGCCGGTCGCATCGACGAGTTGTGGCACGAGCGCCATCGTACCGACCAGCGCGTCCTCGAATGCACCGATGAAAGTGCCGCGATGCGCGCCCGCCTCCGCGCCTTGCGCAGCGATGGCATCGGCACCCGCATCGCGCCAGGCGACACCCTCGGCAACATGCGTCGCGGTGCCTATTACATAGAGGCCATTTGCATGCAGACGGTCGACGTCGGCGGCGGAGAGCAGTCCGAATGTGAAGCTCGCCACCGGCACGCGCAATTCAATCAGCGTTTCCAGTTGCGCGCGGAAATCCGGCGCATAGCGTGCGAGCGGCTGACCCGGCGGCAACCCAAGGTCGGCGCGCAAGGGGTCGATCGCTTCGAGCGCCTGGCGCACGGTGGCTTCGTCCGGCGCAGCCGGCTCCAGGACAAACAGATTCACGCCAAAGGGGCGATCCGTCAGCGCGCGAATCGCCGCGACTTCGCTCGCGATCTTCTCGGGCGACAGCGCTGCCGCCGCCAGAAAGCCAAGGCCGCCGGCATTCGATACCGCGGCGACCAGCGCCGGCGTCGTTGCGCCGCCGGCCATCGGCGCCTGCACAACCGGCACCCGCAACTCGAAACGCGCCGCAAACGGCGTCACAAAAGTGCTTTCGTTCATGATCGATTTCCCTTCCGACAATACGGTTGCAGCATCGACGATGCCAATACTTTGGACTGTACCGAGCCCTGTGCGTGCGGAAAAATGAATTATCGAGAATGTTTCAATCGCCTTACGAGATTATCGCCGTGCGGCGAGCGTTCTCCGCCCGTGCGTGGCCTCGCTGCAAGGCGTTTCTTTTGATGGCAAACTGACCGCCCGCTTCAGGTATTCAGGCCTCGGGCATTCATTCGGACCGACCCCGCGCATCAACACACGGGTCAATGGAGAGCAACATGAGCACGACTTCCCGCTGGATCGACATTCCCGCCGGCAGCGACAGTTTCGGCGGCTATCTGGCGCTGCCCAAAGGCGGCAAGGGACCGGCCGTCATCATCATTCAGGAAATCTTCGGCGTGAACAGCCATATCCGCTCGATCGCGGATCAGTACGCGCAAGACGGCTACGTCGCGCTCGCACCGGACGTGTTCTGGCGCGTGCAGCCGCGCGTCGAATTGACCTATGACGGCGCGGATCGCGAGAAAGGTATCGAGTTGATGCAAAAGACCAATGTCGACCAGGCGGTGGCCGATATCGGCGCAGCCGCCGCGGCACTGCGCGCGAGGCCGGAAGTGACCGGCAAGATCGCGGCGATCGGCTTCTGCTTCGGCGGTCAGCTCGCGTATCTGGCTGCCGCGCAAGGCACGCTCGACGTCGCGGTTGCGTACTATGGCGGCGGCATTCAAAACAAGCTCGATCAGGCCGCGAAAATCAAAGTGCCGATGCAATTCCACTACGGCGAACTCGACGCGCATATCCCGCTGTCGGCTGTCGGCCAGATTCAGGAACGCTTCGCCGGCCGCGACGATGCGGAATTCCACATCTATCCGAACGCCGATCACGGCTTCAACTGCTCGGACCGCGCGTCGTATAACCAGCACGCCTCGGCGCTGGCGCATGGCCGCACGCTGACCTTCCTCGGTGAGCGGCTGTAACTCGCGGCTGTAACTCGCGGCTGCAACGCGTGGCTGTAACGCGCGGCTGTAACGCGCGGCTTCAATCGCCGCCTGTAACTCGCACCTGTACCTGGGTTACTCTCTCGAAGACGGCGCGCCATCGGCGCGTCGTCTTCTTCCATGCGTATCGATGAACCGGGGACGACGAGACGTTTGGCCAAGCCGCTCATCATGCGCATAGGCAACCGGCAGACTCAACACTCGATAGCGAGGGCCCCTCCGTCGTGCAATCAGACTATCTCGCCCATGACGCCATCGGCCTCGCCGAACTGGTTCGAAGCCGCGAAGTAAGTGCGCGCGAGTTGCTGGACATCGCGATCTCCCGCACCGAGGCGGTCAATCCCGCGATCAATGCGATTGTCCTGAAGGACTACGATGCAGCGCGTCAGCGTGCCTCGCGTGACGATGCGAGCAGAGCAAATGGCGCGAACCGAACGGATGACGGAAGCGCGCAAGCAGCGCTCGCGGGCGTGCCCTATCTGATCAAGGATCTGGGCGCCGCGATCGCCGGGCTGCGCATGGCGATGGGCAGCCGCCACTACCGGCACTTCATTCCTACCCAGGACGCACCGGTCGTCACGCTCGCGAAAGCGGCCGGCCTCAACATCTTCGCCAAGACCAGCACCTCCGAACTCGGCCAGATGCCTTATACGGAGCCCGAATTGTTCGGCGCGTGCCGCAATCCGTGGAATCTAGACCACACACCCGGCGGCTCAAGCGGCGGGGCGGCCGCGGCGGTCGCCGCAGGCATTGTGCCGCTCGCGCATGCGTCGGACGGCGGCGGCTCGATCCGCATTCCCGCTTCATGTTGCGGGCTGTTCGGCCTCAAGCCTTCCCGTGGACGTGTGCCGCGCGCGACGCCGACCGCCGCGGCCGGTGAACTCGGCATCGATCACGCGGTATCGCGCAGCGTGCGCGACAGTGCGCTGCTGCTCGACCTGCTGGCGGGCAACGCGGACCGGCCGACCGGCGCGCCGGGCACGTTTCTCGGCGCAAGCCGCGAGCCCTGCAAGCCGTTGAACATCGCCTACGTCACCGATTCGATGCTGTCGCCCTCGCTCTCGGCTGACTCGCGCGCCGCACTCGAAGACGCCGCGCAACTCGCCAGTTCGCTAGGCCATAACATCGAACCGGTTTCGCTCGACATCGATTTCGCGGCAGTTCGCCATGCGTTCCTGATGCTCTGGTCGGTGACGGCGGAAGAAATGGTGTTGCACGCCGATCGCGTGACCGGCCGCAAACCGCTGCGCGACGAATTCGAAATCTCGACGTGGGCCATGGCGCATGTCGGCCGCAAACTCGGCGAGCGCGGCCTGCCCGCCGCGCTCGAAGAACAGCGCCGCATTACCGAACGCCTCACCGATTTGCTGAGCCGCTATGACGTGCTCCTGTGCGCGACGCTCGCCGGCGCGCCGATCAAGATCGGCGAAATGCACCCCACCTCCGCGGAGCGCATGCAGATGCGCGCCGTCACGGCGATGCCGCTCGAAGCGCTGGTGAAGAAAATGCTGACCGAAGCGTCGAACAAGGCGTTCGCATGGGCGGGGTGCACCGAGTTGTTCAATCTGAGCGGACAACCGGCGATGTCGGTGCCGCTGTTTTGGAACGCGCGCGGGCTGCCTGTCGGCGTGCAGTTCGCCACGCGTATCGGCGGTGAAGCGACGCTGTTGCGACTAGCCACGCAACTCGAAGCGGCGCGGCCGTGGTTCGACAAACGGCCACCGTTGATCCCGGCGCGCAGCTAGACGAAGGGGCGCCCCGGCGTGCCGACTCACGTATCTATTCAGGCAACGACCGACGAATCAACCCTGGCAGACCTCAAGCCGGCTTGCGCTGCGCATCGAGATCCGCATGGCGCTTGCCGGGGATGCAGGCCACCGCAACGATCGACAGTGCCAGTCCGCCCATCACGTAGTAAGTCGGCGCGAGCGGCGAACCTGTGGTGTTGATCAGCCACGTCACGACGAAAGGCCCGAAGCCGCCGAACAGCATCACCGCGACGTTGTACGCGAGCGATAAACCAATCGAGCGCACGTTCGCCGGGAACAGTTCGGCGATCAAGGCGCCGAACGGTCCGTAGTATCCAGACAGCGTAATCGACAGAAGCGCCTGCACGAGAATCAGTTTCGATACGCTCGGCTCCGCCGCGAGCCACGCGAACAGCGGGTAGATGATCACGAGCGTCAGGATCAGCGACCACAGCGACAGCCCCTTGCGTCCGATCCGGTCCGACCATGCGCCCGTCAGCGGCGAGAGCACGGTCAATAGTAGATTGCCGACAATCACGGCGTAAAACGATTGCGCATAAGGCAGCTTCAGCTGCTTGACCGCGAAGGTCGGCAGATAGCTGATCAGCACGTAGATCGTCACGGTGAGCGCGATCACCGCGCCGAGTCCGCACAGCACGTCGCGGCTATGGCTCGTGAACACTTCGCCGAGCGTCGCGCGTCGCGCCGTTTTTTGCGCAAGCAGAAAGACTTCCGAATCAGAGAGATGCCGGCGGATATAAAAACCGATCGGCCCGATGATCAAGCCCAGAATAAACGGTACGCGCCAGCCCCATGACTTCAACGCCTCAGGCGAGAGGCCGCGCGTGATCAACGCGCCAACCACAGCGCCGAGCAGCAGCGCCGCCGCCTGGCTCGCCATCTGCCAGCTGCCGTAGAAGCCGCGCTTCGAGAACGGCGCCGCTTCGATCAGCAAAGCCGTGGAGCTGCCGAATTCACCGCCGGCGGAAAAGCCCTGCAGCAAACGCCCGAGCACGATCATCAAAGGCGCGCCGATACCGATCGCCGAATACGGTGGGGCAATCGCCAGCAGCAGAATGCCGAGCGTCATCAGGGCGATGACGAGCGACAGCGCCGCCTTGCGTCCCGCACGATCCGCGTAAAGTCCCAGTACGATGCCGCCGATCGGCCGCATGACAAATGCGACACCGAAAGTTGCGGTGGTCAGCAGCATCGACGCATAGTCGTTGCCGGCCGGAAAGAACAATTGTGCAATCACCACCGTGAGGAAACCGAACACGGTGAAGTCGTACCATTCGAGCGCATTACCGATCACAGCCGCCACGACTGCGCGCGTGTTGAGGCTCCTTGACGCTGGTGCCATTCGAGTCTCCAGCCTGCGAAAAATGTCGCGTGGTAAGGCGTCTCAGCGTAGATGTGCGTTAGCGGCTCAGGGTGAATGAGAAAAATCAGCGGCGGCCGCAGCAATCGGATGGAGTGTAAAGAGCGCGCAAGCTGTTTTCAAGCGGCAAAAAGGCGTCTGTCGCGCAGGGCGGCAGACGCCTCGATGATCGGACCGCAGTCCGGCGCCGCGATGTTGCGGCGCATTGGCCGCGACACTGAGCGTGTGCGCGGCCGGAACACAATCAGGCCTTCTTGTTATATGCGCTGCACCAACCCTTGCTCGCGACCTGCTTGCCCGCGAACATCGGGCAGCCGGCGTAGGCGTCGGTCGGCTTGCCTTGATAGAAACTGCAGTTGCCGCAGTCCTGGCCCGCTACGTACTTCGCGAACTTGGCCTTGTCGACTTTGGTCGCGTCGGCTTTGTAACCGAGCGCTTGTGCGGTCGGATCGGTCTCGGCGACCTTCGGTGCGTCGGCAAAAGCCTGGCGCGACAGGGCAAAGGTGGATGCCACACCAATGCTGGTGATCAAAAACGTACGACGGGAAGATTTCATGGGGACTCACTCCATTTATATTGAACTGATCGCCGTTCTCGTGACAGCGGTCCCCAAGGATAGCAACGAAGCCGTCGTGCGTGACGGCTCAAATGATAGAGATAAGCGAATTGGTACGACGCCGCGCCCGAATCTCGAGCGCGGCATGCCGGTTAAACGCGTGGCGTAAGAACCCGGGTGAAAACCCGGGGTGCGACGATTAGGCGCGCCCGCTCAATTCGCACACGCGCTGCGCGATCGCCAGCGAGGCCGTCAATCCCGGCGACTCGATACCGAACAGATTGACGAGCCCGCGCACACCATGCGCGGCCGGCCCCTGGATCACAAAGTCGGCGGCGGGCTCGCCTGGGCCGGAAAGCTTCGGACGAATCCCTGCATAGGCGGGCTGCAAGGCATCGTCGGGAAGCGCGGGCCAGTACGCGCGAATCGCCGCGTAAAAGGAATCCGCACGATGCGGGTCGACGTCGTAATTGATCACGTCGACCCATTCGACGTCGGGACCGAAGCGCGCCTGGCCGCCGAGATCGATCGTCAGATGCACGCCGAGACCGGCTTCGTTCGGCATCGGATAGATCAGGCGGCTGAACGGCGCCCGCCCCGAGATGCTGAAGTAGTTGCCGCGCGCGAGGTAGAGCGGTGGCACATGGCGCGCGTCGAGGCCGCGAATCGTGCGCGCCAGCGCGTTCGCCTGCAAGCCGGCGCTGTTGATCACACAGGCGGCGCTGATCGTGGTCGGCGCGCCGCCACCCACCTTGATGATGAAGCGGCCGTTGCTCGCTTCGATCGCCTCGACCGGCGCATGGAACGCACACACCGCGCCGTCGCGCTCGGCGTCGCCCTGAATCGCCAGCATCAGCTGGTGACTATCGACGATGCCCGTCTGCGGCGAGAACACGGCCTCCACACATTCGAGCGCGGGCTCGAGCGCTTGCGCCTGGTCGCCGTTGATCCGCATCAGGTCGAGTACGCCGTTCTCGCGCCCCTTCGCCATGATGCTTTCGAGCTGAGGAATCTGGTTGCGCGAGGTGGCCACCAGTAGTTTGCCGCAGCGCGAATGCGGCACGTTGTGCTCGACGCAGTAGTCGTAGAGCATCTCGCGGCCGCGCACACAGAGCGCCGCTTTCAGTGAGCCACGCGGATAGTAGATCCCCGCGTGAATCACCTCGCTATTGCGCGAGCTGGTGCCCACGCCGATCGCTTCCGCCGCTTCCAGCACGATCACCTCGCGCCCGCGCGCCGCCAGTGCCCGCGCCACCGCGAGACCGATCACGCCTGCGCCGATCACTACACATTCGATTTGATCCATGTCCCTTGACGCGGCTAACCTCGCCGCGCGCTGCCTCGTTCACCCGATATCCATGAAGACAGAGTGCGGCTATCGAGGACCGCACACCGCTCGCTGTCGAACATACCTGGCCTGACGCAACCGCTTTTGCAAAATTGTACGACGCTGCACAGACAGAAATGCCCGCAGTCGGACGACTGCGGGCATTCGGTCTTGAGCAGGTCTGAAACGTATGGGCCGGACAGGATTAGTGTACGCCGTCGACGGTCGCCACGCTCGATCTTCGCGGGCACGGCGCGGTCTGGTGCCGTGCGGTGACGCGTGGTGACGTGCAATCACATCTCATAATTAGCAACAATTGTCGCAGCATTCATCGTGTTTCCTGCGTAGACGCCCGATTTGGGGCCATAAAAAAGCCGCCAGAAGGCGGCTTTCAAGCAAAAAAGGGCAAAAAACCTCAAAAACCGATCGGTTTCCGGCGATTTCCGTGATCCAGACGGATGTCGTCGGCTTCGATCCGATCCCGTCCGGCGATACGCGCCGCGCCGAAGCCATTCAGAATCGCGCGCCGCATTTCACGGGGCGATGCCAGCTTCAGCGCATCGAGCGCGGCGTCGCCGAGCGTTTCGGGAAAGCGCAGCCCCCAGTTATGCGCCGAGCGAATCTCGTCGTAGATCGATTGCGCGATACGGCGTGCGCCGTCACGATCCGGCGGCGGAATCTCGTACACGTTCATCCGATTCAGGATGGGCTCCGGGATCGAGCGCTCGTCGTTCGCCGTCGCGATCCAGATCACGTGGCCGGCATTGATCGGAATCTCGGCGAATTCGTCGATGAAGGTCTGCGCCGTGTCGTGCTCCAGCAGCGCGTAAAGCGCGCCGAGCGGATCGTATTGCGAATCGCCGGTGGCCTTGTCAATTTCGTCGACAGCGATCACAGGATTCGCGTAGCTGCCGTTCACCAGCGCATCGAACACCTTGCCCGGCTTCGCGTTCTTCCACTGCGACGAGGCGCCCGACAAAATCCACCCCGCCGTCAGCGAACTCATCGCCACGTATTGATAGGCGGTACCGAGCAGGCGCGCCAACTGCTTGGCAAAGTGCGTCTTGCCGATACCGGGGTCGCCGAGCAGCAGGATCGGCATCAGTTCGAGCCGGTCTTCAGTCTCGAGACACAAGGCGACCTGCTTGCGGATGTCGTCGAGCGGTGCTGAAAAGTTGGGCAGCGCATCGATCAGATCGTCGATCGAGGGCATCCGGTTCGGCTTGACGCAGAAGCGCAGATTGCCGGTTTTCAACATCTTTTCGTAAGTGGCGCGCAGCGCCTCGTTCGCGCCTTCGCCGAGATCGTTCAGCGCGTGCTCGACCTGATCGAGGTCGTACACCCGGCTGAAAGACGCTACGGCAATTTCCTGTTTGACCATTGCTGTTGTCATGATTCACCCCGTCTCACTGGCCCTGCTGCTGCGGCGCCTGGTGGGCGCCGTTTCAAGTCCAGTGTAGCGAGGCCATATTCGTGTGCAAGCCAGCAGTCGTACGGCTCTGCTGCTAACAACGGCTTGTTTTCAGCAACGGCCGCCCCATCTGAAATGCAGGTTTGCTGAACCCGGCCCCGGTTGAAATGTCAGAAAGGCGTTCCGCCCATCAGGCGTAAGATGGCCTTCTGACTACTCCGCCGGACGCAGTGACCGGAAAATCCTTCTATGTGGAAAACCAGTATCGCGGCCGTGCTCGCCGCCGCGCTGTTCGGCACTTCGCTGCTTGCGAACGCGCAAGGATCGACCCAGCAGGTGGTGCAATGGCAGTTGCAGGTCGTGCGCGACGGCCAGCAGATCGATTCCTTCGACGGCACCACCACCGTCGGCCAGGCGCGCACCGACACGCATCACAAGATGGTGCAGCATAACGTCGGCTGTAAAGACCAGCCCGGCGGCAGCATCGATCTGGCGCGCACGCTGACGATCTCGCCGCTGCAGGCGGATGCGAATTCGGTCACGCTGTCGGTCGATGCCCAGGAAACATTCGAGGAAGACACCGCGCAGCAAACCGATACCGGCTGCAAGCTGCCGCCGCAACCGCGTCAGGTGAGCGCGAGCCATCCCGGCCTGAAGGTGCCGGCCGGCCAGTGGACCAGTTGGACAATCGTCGACAAGGATCCGAACCTGGTCTATCGGGTGCGTGCGAGTCTTGCGAACAGCCCGAGTTAAGGCACACCCGCGCGAACCAACGCGAACTCAGGCGAATAACCAAAGCCTCAACAGAACACGTGGACAACGCGGTATGCGAAACCCAGAAGAATTGATCCGCGAGAGCGTCGCGCCCAAGGATTTCATTGCGGTGAGCTGGAATCTGCACAAAGGCCGCACACCGCTCGGTTTTCAGGCGTGGCAGGCGATGCAGCGCTGGGTTCAGTCGACCCATGCGGACGCGTATTTTTTACAGGAAGCGATGGCGCGGCGCATGCCCTCGCCGATCCTGGCAAGTAGTTTCGGCTCACCGCTCGCCGATCCGTTGAGCGATGTCTGGCACTGCCAGGCCACCGAAATCGCACGCGCGGCCGAACTCGAAATCGCGCTGGGGCCGAACGTGTTCAAGCCTTCGTGGCGGCATGGCAATGCGATTTTGTCGCCGCATCCACTCGATCTCGGCGGACGCTGGGATATCTCCGCGCATCGCTTCGAAAAGCGCGGCTTGCTGGTGGCGCGGGCCACCTTCGGCGGTCATTCGGTCACGTTGCTGTGTGCGCATCTCGCGCTCACGCGCGCGGCGCGCTTGCGACAGATGAACTGGATCGCGCACTGGATCGCGAAGGAAGCGCCGGAAGGTCCGCTGGTGCTGGCTGGCGACTTCAACGACTGGCGCAACGACTCGGTGCCGCTCTTCGCCGAACACGGCTTGCAGGAAGTGGCGACGCTGCTCGGCGAATCGGGCCGCACGTTCCCCGCCTTCTCGCCGGCGCTCGCGCTCGACAAGATGTTCGTGCGCGGCATGCAGCCGATCGAATGGATCCAGCCGACGCAGGAAACCGCGTGGCTGTCAGATCACTTGCCGTATATGGCGCGTTTGCGAGTGGATTGAACTAGCCTCTTCGCGGCGTCCATTCCAGCGTCGCGGCGATCTCCTCGCCCGGCTGCAACACGCAGCCGCCCACCTGCTCCTGCATGCCGGCCGCGTTGAAGCAATCGGTGGTATTCGTCACCGGTTCCACGCACAGTTGCGCGTCGTTGGCCGGCGCGAATACCACCATATGATCGAAGGGCGCGTCGGCGGTCATCGTCAGTTGGCGGTGTTCGTCGGGCCATGCAATCGTCGCCTCGCGCGACCAGTTAGCGAAGTTGTTGTCGAGCGCGAACGCGTCCGGCGATAGGCCGTCTCGCAGCGCCTCGATCGCGGGGTGGGGACCGAGATGCGTGGGCAGCACGTCGGCGTCGGCATGCCACATGGCTTGCACATGCGCGTAGACGCGGGTCTGCGCGGTGCGCGGATAGTACGGGTGATGGCCCATGCCGAAGGGCATCGGCCGGTCGCCGAGGTTCTGGGCAGACAACGTGATGCGCAGCGCGCCGCCGATCAGCTCGATGCGTTGCTGCGCGCGATAGCGAAACGGCCAATCGCCGGGCTGCTGCGAATCCGGTTCGTGTTCGAAGTGCAATTCCACTGAGCTTTCCGTGCGCGCCCCCACCTGCCAGGGATGCCGCCACGCATTGCCGTGCAGCGCATGCGCAAAACGTAAGTCATTGCCGTTCAGATCGACGATGCCGCCGTCGAACTGGAAGCGCGCGTCGCGAATCCGGTTGCAGTAGGGAAAAAGCGGGAAGCTCGCCATGCGCAGCGGATCGCATTCATCGAACGCCGCTTGCGTGGCCGGCCGCAGCCAATGCAGCGGGCCTTCGGGCGTCGACTCGTAGTAAGCCGCCAGCGCGCCGCCGACTTCAGGCGCGATCACCACGCGCATGGCGCCTGCCACCAGCGCGACAAGCGCCGGCGCGATCACGGGGTCGTCGAGCCACGTGAGCTCGGTTGCGAACGGCCGGACCGGATTCAAGGAAACGTCGCGCATGGTCAGAAAAGGCGGGGGCTCAGGCGGACGGCGGCATGAACGCGCATCGATGTCTCCTATGACGTGCCGCGCACAGCGCGCGACCGGCGAACCGTCAGGGTCCGCGCGACCGAGAATCGCACGCCAAAGCGGATCGGTCAATATTATTAGTAATAAATTGCTCATAATACGGCCGCCAACGCCTTAACAAACTCCCAAAATGGCGGGTTAGCGCGCGTTGCCGCGCGCATATTATTAGTGGTACCGTCAGCACCACAAATGCCACCGGCATGCCCCTGCTTTCGCGCCACTGCAACGCGGCCCGCACAATGAAAAAATCGACTCAACGCCGCCCGACCATGACCGACATCGCCAAGCTCACCGGCGTGTCGCAATCCACGGTCTCGCTCGTTCTAAACAACGCGACCGGCGCAAAATTCTCCGAGACCACCCGCAACAAGGTGCTGAAGGCCGCGCACGACCTCGGCTACCGGCTTTCGCTGCGCGAACCGGTATCGGTTTCGGATGACGAACGCAATCTGATCGTCTATCTAGCCGACGAGATTTCCACCAGCCCGCACCCGGTCGTCAACATCGATGGCGCGCGCGACGCGGCCTACGCAAGCGGCAAGATGCTCGCCGTCTACTCAACGCACGGCAACGCCGACATCGAAAAGCAGGTGCTCGACGCCACGCTGTCGAACCCGCATGTATTCGGCGTGATCTACGCGACCGTCTACACGCGCAAGGTCACCCTGCCGGCCGCGCTGGCGAAGGTGCCCACCGTGCTGCTGAACTGCTACACGAGCGAAGGCGGGCAGTCTTCGGTGGTGCCGGCGGAAGTCGCGGGCGGCCATCTGGCGACCGACTATCTGCTGCGCTCCGGCCATCGGCGGATCGGCTATATCAACGGCGAACCGTGGCAGGACGCCTCGAAAGACCGCCTCAAGGGCTATCGCACCGCGCTCGCCACCGCCGACCTGCCGTACGCGCCAGAAATGGTGCGCGACGGTGACTGGAGCTCGGGGGTCGGCTTCGAAATGACGCTGTCCCTGATGCGCGAGCCCCATCCGCCGACCGCCATCTTCTGCGCCAACGACCTGGCCGCACTGGGCGCGATCGAAGCGTTGAAGCAACTCGGCCTGCGCGTGCCCGAAGACGTTTCCGTGCTCGGCTACGACGACCAGGAAATTGCCCGCCACACGCATCCGCCCCTGTCGACGGTGGTGCTGCCGAACTACGAACTGGGACGCTGGGCCGTCGAAACCTTGCTGCAGGAAGAACACAACCGCGCGGCCGGCGCACCGGTTCGGCATCGGCTGGTGAAGCTCGACGGACCACTCGTCGAACGCGCTTCGGTCAGGGTAATTACCGAGGCAGAAAAGCCAATAATTAATATTATTAGTGATTGACCGATAATAATTCGCAGTGGAATAATCGGCACGTCCGGTCCGCGTGAAAGCGCTCGACCGACAGGAGAAACACTAAAAAGCAAATACACCTCACCAGGTACTGGAGGAAGACAATGGCGTCGCTCAATACGCAGTCGCGCAGGCACGCGCGCAAGCAACAGATTCGTCCGCTGGCAGGTTCACTGCTGGCTCTGGCAATCGGGTTCGGCGTCGCCACGGCGCACGCCGACGACGCGCTGCCGAAGTTGCCCAACAAGACACCGCTGAAGGTCGGCTTCGCGCAGACCGAAAGCAACAATCCGTGGCGCCTCGCGGAAACCAAGAGCTTCAAGGACATCGCCGCAAAGTGCGGCTGGCAGTTGGTCATGACCGACGCCAACAGTTCAAACGCGAAACAGGTGTCGGACATCCAGAACATGATCGCGCAGCACGTCGATCTGCTGGTGTTCCCGCCGCGCGAAGAAAAGCCGCTTGCGCCGGTCGTGCTGCAAGCTAAAAAGGCTGGCATTCCGGTGATCCTGGTCGACCGCGACGTCGATCAGTCGGTGGCCAAGGCGGGCCGCGACTACATCACCTTCATCGGCTCGGACTTCATCGATCAGGGGCATCGCGCCGCTGACTGGCTGGTCAAGGCGACCGGCGGCAAGGCGAAGATCATCGAACTCGAAGGCACCACCGGCGCGTCCGCGGCGAACGACCGC
Organism: Burkholderia sp. GAS332; assembly: GCA_900142905.1. Taxonomy (NCBI): domain Bacteria; kingdom Pseudomonadati; phylum Pseudomonadota; class Betaproteobacteria; order Burkholderiales; family Burkholderiaceae; genus Burkholderia; species Burkholderia sp. GAS332. The sequence goes on from FSRV01000001.1 coordinate 4,857,666, forward strand.
AAGAAGGGTTTCGACGAAATCATTGCGAAGAATCCGGGCATGACGATCATTGCGTCGCAAAGCGGCGACTTCGCGCGCGACAAGGGCCGTCAGGTGATGGAAACGCTGTTGCAGGCGCATCCGGAAGTGACCGCCGTCTACGCGCATAACGACGAGATGGCGCTTGGCGCGATCGCCGCGATCAAGGCGGCCGGCAAGCAACCGGGCAAGGACATCCAGATCGTCACGATCGACGGCACCAAGGGCGGCATGGATGCGATCGCTGCCGGCGAACTCGGCGCAAGCGTGCAATCGAGCCCGTTCTTTGGCCCGCTCGCTTGCGATGTTGCACAGCGTTACGCCAAGGGCGAAAAGATCCCGACGTGGGTCAAGGTATCGGACCGCTTCTACGACAAGAGCAACGTGCAGCAGAGCATGCAGTACGGCTATTGATATCGAGCCAAGGCTGTACGCGCGGTTTTGAAGCTTTAGGGCAGTGCGGTAGCGGAATGTCCACGCATTCCGCGCCTCGAAGGCTGTCTCTCGATCACCAAGGCAGTCCTCTTGGTGATCGGGGTTCGGGGGCAGCCTGAAGGAAGTCCCCGCCCCGAATCAATCTCCTCGGGGGGCGGGTGACGGGAAGCGTTCGAAGCGACGCGTTCGTGGCAGCACGGACCGTCGCTTCGCTTTTATGCGGCGTAACATGGTTCGGCGACACGGCTTGCATAGCGCCCGAACGCAAGGCCACAGCCGCTCGCACGTGCAACGCTTGCAGCGTACGCAGCACATGAAGCAGCACACGCATCAGGAGGATACCCGTGACGGAATCCGGCAAAGAAACGCCACACGCGCCCCTTACCCCTTCGCCACTGCTGGAGATGCAGGACATCGGCATCAGCTTCGGCGGCGTACCCGCGTTGCGCAGCGCCAATCTGAGCGTGGCAGCCGGCGAAGTGCACGCGCTGATCGGCCAGAACGGCGCCGGCAAATCGACCATGATCAAGATCCTGACCGGCGCCTATCGGCGCGGCTCGGGCAGCGTGCGCTTCGAAGGCCGCGAAGTCGATTTCCGCACGCCGAAGCAGGCGCGCGAAGCCGGCATCAGCACGATCTATCAGGAGATCAACCTGGTGCCGTTCCGCTCGGTGGCGGAGAACATTTTCCTCGGCCGCGAGCCACGCCGCTTCGGCCTGATCGACTGGCGCGCGGTGCAGCAACGCGCCGCCGCCCTGCTCGACTCGTTCGGCTTGCAGATCGATGTGAAGAAACCGGTCAGCCGCTATTCGACCGCGATCCAGCAGATGGTGGCGCTGGCGCGCGCGGTGTCGTCGGATGCGAAGATGGTCATCATGGACGAGTCCACCTCGTCGCTCGATGAACGCGAAGTGGAGCTGCTTTTCACCGTAGTGCGCAAATTGCGCGACGACGGCCGCGCGGTGATCTTCGTCTCGCACCGCCTCGACGAACTCTATGCGCTATGCGACCGCGTCACGGTGATGCGCGACGGCCAGACGGTCGCGCAAAGCACGATGGCGGAGATGGACAAACTGCAACTCGTCACGACGATGCTCGGCCGCACGCTTGCCGCCGTCGTGCAGGAAGACGCCACGACCCGCGAAGCGAACCTCGCGCGGCGCGGCAAGCAGGCGATCGCCGCGACGCATCTGAGCGCCCACCCGAAAGTGAGCGACGTATCGCTCGAAGTGCATGCGGGCGAAGCGGTCGGTCTCGCGGGGCTGCTCGGCTCGGGCCGAACCGAAACCATGCGTCTGATGTTCGGCGCCGATCCGCTCGAACAAGGCGCGTTGTCGATTGGCGGCGAGGCGGTGGCGCTGAAGTCGCCGCAGGACGCGATCGCGCGCGGCCTCGCCTACCTCACTGAGGACCGCAAAGCCGAAGGCATCGTCCCCGAACTCTCGGTACGCGACAACCTCACGCTCGTCTGCTTGCGCACGCTGGCGAAGCACGGCGTGGTCGACGTGAAGAAACAGCAGGTGATCGTCGACCGGTTCATTGCGTCACTCGGTATCAAGCTGCGCTCGCCCGACCAGCCGATTCGCGAACTCTCGGGCGGCAATCAGCAGAAAGTCCTGCTCGCGCGCTGGCTCGCGGCCGAACCGTCACTGCTGCTGCTCGACGAACCGACGCGCGGGATCGACGTCGGCGCCAAAGCCGACGTGGCGAAGATCGTGCGCGAACTGCGCGATGCGGGCCTCGCCGTGCTGCTATCCGCATCCGAACTCGAGGAACTGACGGCGGTGGCCGACCGCGCGGTGGTGATCCGCGATGGCCGGACTGTCGCCGAACTGAACGGCGCGGACATGAGCGAGACCGCGATCATGGACGCCATCGCCTACGGCAGCGAAGGCCAGTCGCAACTGGCCGAAGCCGCCCAGACCGCACATATCGAAGACGCGTTGGAGGGCGACCGTCATGGCGCTTAAGTTGCACACCGAGTCGTTGCACACCGAGCCGCGGCAACCCAACACCACGCCGCCGATGCCGGACACCGCCTCGCCGCGCGCCACGGCCGCATCGACGATGAAGAAATGGCGGCACCTCGCCATGCAACGCGAAGTGATCGTGTTACTCGCGATGGTGCTCTTCAACCTGATCTTCACCCCCCACTTCTGGTCGCTGCAAACCTTCAACGTCAACATGACGCAGGTGGTGACGATCGTGATCGTCGGCATCGGCATGACGCTGGTGGTGGCGACGGGCGGCATCGATCTGTCGGTGGGCGCGTCGATGGCGATCTCGGGCGCGCTCGCGCCGATGCTGTTCCTGAACATTCCGGGGCCGGGCGGCATTGCGCTCGCGTTCGTGCTGCCGGTGCTGGCGGCCGCCGCGTGCGGCGTCTTCAACGGCTTACTGGTGACGCGGCTATCCGTCCAGCCGATTGTCGCCACGCTGGTGCTGTTCATCGCCGGGCGCGGCATCGCCCAGGTCGTCACCGACGGCAGCCTGCAGGCGTTCAACACGCCCGCGTTCCAGTGGATCGCTTTGGGCAAGGTCGCCGGCGTACCGTTCCAGGTGCTGCTGATGCTTGCGCTGGTCGCCGTGTTCGCGTGGGTCGTGCGCAAGACCTTGTTCGGCCAGTATCTGCTCATCACCGGCGGCAACGAAAAGGCCGCCTATCTGTGCGGTGTGCCGACGGCCACCGTGAAGCTGATCGCTTACACGCTATGCGCCGCGCTCGCGGGGTTGGCGGGGCTGATCTCGATCTCGGTGAATTCGTCGTCGGATGCGAATGTGGTGGGGCTCGGCGTCGAACTCGATGCGATCGCCGCGGTGGCGGTCGGCGGCACGGCCCTGACGGGCGGCAAGGCGTATATCGGCGGCACGCTGATCGGCGCGCTGATCATCCAGTTGCTGCGCTATACGTTGCTCGCGCACGGCATTCCCGACGCGGCGGCGCTGGTGGTGAAGGCCGGCATTATCGTCGCCGCGGTTTATGTGCAGCGCCGCTCACGGTAATCGTAACGCTTCAGGGACACGTACGTCGGACTCGATGCGATGAAAAAGAACCTTCCTATCCTGCTTGCACTGGTCGCGCTAGTCGTGCTCGGCCTCGTGCGCTACGACCACTTCGGCTCGGCCTACAACATCACCTCGTTCTGGCGCTACAACTCGACGTTCGCGCTGATCTCGATCGGCATGGCCTTCGTGATTATCACGGGCGGGATCGACTTGTCGGTCGGCACGGTGGCCGCTTTGGCAAGCGTCGTGGCCGCGTTGACCAGCGCGTACGGCGGCTGGGTCGCCGTCGTGGCCGGCTGCGCGGCGGGGATGGCCGTCGGCGTGCTCAACGGCCTGATCATCACGCGGCTGAAAATCCTGCCCTTCATCGTGACGCTCGCGACCAGCCTCGGCGCGCACGGCGTCGCGCTGCTGCTCGGCAAGAACGATGCGGTGTCGATTGCCGCCGACTCGAACTTCGGCAACTTCGGTCAAGGCGATCTGTTCGGACTGCCGATTCCAGGCATCGTCGCGGTCGTCGCGGCGGTCGCCGGCTGGCTCGCGCTGCGCAGCACGCGCTTCGGACGGCATTCGCTGGCCATCGGCGGCAGCGAGGAAGCGGCGCGGCTGATGGGCCTGAACGTCGACCGCACACTGGTGATGGCTTACGCGGTAAGTGGCCTGCTCGCCGGCATGGCGGGGGTGATCCTCGCCGCGCAGTTCGGCGCGGGACAGCCGAACGAAGGCGTCGGCTGGGAGCTGTTCGCGATCTCGGCGGTGGTGCTTGGCGGCACCTTGCTGACCGGCGGCGAAGGCTCGATTGCGATGACGATTGCCGGCGTGCTGCTGCTCGGGTTGGTGTTCAATCTTCTGAACTTCGAAAACGGCTTGGGGTTCATCAGCCTCTCGGCGTACTGGCAATCGGTGATTCGTGGAGTGTTTCTGCTGCTGGTGATCGTGTTACAGGCGAGAGTGTTGAAGCAGCGCGGCAAGAAGCGCGTCGCTGCTGCAGCGTAATCCGCAATGAGGCTGCGAGCCGGCGAGCCGACTACGGCACGGCATGCCGACGATCGGCCAATCGCCGCCTTTTGCTGATTGCGCCGGTGTTCTCAAAATGCAACGCGCGACCCGCTTTGCGTAGCAGGACATTCCGGCGGACAGCGTGATAGCCGCCCGATCCCGGCGTCACCAAAAGTAATTACGATGCGATACGCCCCTTCCCCCACGCAGATTTAGGATTCCAGCGATTCAAAGGGCCGCCAATCGCTGTTTGTGTACCAACCCAGTACGACACACAAGCGCTGATAATGGCGGCAGCACATCCCTTTCCACTACTGCGCGTCCCTCACCTTTCGCGCCGCTCGCGCTGCTTTTGCCAGTTTTATCAGCAGGGTCAATGCTGCGGTGCACGGCGGGTTTCGGTATGATCTTGAAAATGTTGCCCGTGCGGCGCGCCTATCCGGCGCATGCCGGACAACCGATGGCAGCCGCCCTGCGCGGTTTTCGCCCATCGCCGTACCCTTGCTGAAGCGCGGCTGCATCCACGCCAACGTACTTCGCGGCGCCGATCGTCACAACCGCCGGCGCCGACGCTTCCTGGTCCGGTAACCCGCTTCACCACGCTCAACCGCCGCGCCGCAGCCCTCAGGCAGCGGGCGCGGTAAAATAGCGGATTGCGCGTGATCCCCGATCTCGGGTTAGCGCAGCATCGCCCTTGCCGTGCCGGCCGGCTCAAACGACTGGCCGCCTTTGTTTTCGCACTATCCAAGAAGCCATGAGCAACCTGAATTCACAAACCGTCCTGAGCGTCCATCACTGGACCGATACGCTTTTCAGCTTCACCTGCACGCGCGATCCGTCGTTCCGTTTCGAAAACGGCCAGTTCACGATGGTGGGCCTCGAAGTCGACGGCAAGCCGCTGATCCGCGCCTACAGCCTCGCGAGTGCGAACTACGAAGAGCACCTCGAATTCCTGAGCATCAAGGTGCAGGACGGCCCGCTCACGTCGCGCTTGCAGCATTTGAAGGTCGGCGACGAAGTCCTGATCGGCAAGAAGCCGGTCGGCACGCTGATGGCCGATAACCTGCTGCCGGGCAAGACGCTGTGGCTGCTGTCCACCGGCACGGGGCTCGCACCGTTCATGTCGATCATCAAAGATCCGGACATTTACGACCGCTACGAGCGCGTGGTCCTGACGCACACCTGCCGTTTCGTCGACGAACTGGCGTACAAGGAATACATCACGGATCACCTGCCGGCGCACGAGCATCTGGGCGAGCTGGTGCAGGAAAAGCTGCTGTACTACCCGACGGTGACGCGTGAAGCGTTCCAGAACCGCGGCCGCATCACCGAACTGATCGAAACCGAAAAGCTGTTCGCCGACCTCGGCGTGCCGGGCTTCTCGCTCGAAGACGACCGCGTCATGCTGTGCGGCAGCCCGCACATGCTGCGCGACACGCGCAAGCTGCTCGACGATCTGGGCTTCCAGGAAGGCAGCAACAATGCGCCGGGTCACTACGTGGTCGAAAAGGCGTTCGTGGGCTAAGCGGACGCCCCGATTCAGCGGCTAACGCCGCGTACTCAGCAAAAAGGAGCCTTCGGGCTCCTTTTTTGTTGCTCAGTTACAAATCGCTGCCATCGTCCTGACATTTGACGTCAGCATTCTTCCTACAAAATCAGCATTGCAAAACATCAACCATTGCGTGAAATGTACGCGCTAACCCTTGGTGTGCCTGCATTTTTTCTTTTTTTAAGATATCATCGCGGCGCACGAACGGTCGGTTTACATGCCCGCCGTGGTACGACCGTCATGTTACTGAATGTAAATTTCGTTACGTCGTACCGTAGCAATTTGTCTGTCGCGCACCCCGCGTAAAGAACACCCCTGGAGGCCAGAGACTCGCATGCGTTCTTTTGTCTTCGCGCCGCCGATGCGCACCCGCTTCGCTGTCCACACGGCTTCCTGAGAGGGAAAGTTATGGATACGTCGACTGTCGTCCCGTTTAGCGCCCACATTCCGCCTTCGCTTGCCCACGCCGCGCCGCAAACCGCCGCTGAGCGTGAGCTTGAGCAACTGCGCGCTCGCGTGCGTGAGCTGTCGGCTGAACTGGTTCAGGCGCGGGAAGCGGCCTGCCGCCATGTGGCGCGCGAGCTGCACGACGGCGTGGGCGCCGAGTTGACCGCGACGCGTTTCGCCCTTGCCGGCGTCGAAACCTGGCTGCCCGCCGACGCGCCGCCGCAGTGCGCCGCCGCGCTCGCCGTCGCGAATCAGTCGCTCGACGCCGCGTGCGCCGCCAGCCACCAAGCCGTCGCTGAATTGCATGCGCCGTCGCTCGAGGCGGGCATTGTCGGCGCGCTGGCGCATTGGACCGGCGACTTCGCCACGCGCACGCAACTGCGCACGAGTTTCGTCTGCACAGCCGATGTGCGGCTCACCCGCCTGCCCGCCGACGCCGCGCTGGCCGTGTTCCGGGTCGCCCAGGAAGCGCTGAACAATATTGCCAAGCACGCACGCGCCGAATCCGCCGACGTGCGGATCGAAACCGGCCGCCGTCACCTGACGCTGATCGTCAGCGACGACGGCATCGGCATGACGCGCAACGCGCGCAGCCGTCGCGGCCATTTCGGCCTGAGCGGCATGCAGGCGCGCTGCGCCGCCTTCGAGGGCACGCTGCACGTCAGCGCCCGGCGAGTCGTCTCACGTCGCGGCGAGAGCGACAAAGCGTCGCGCGGCACGCTGGTGCGTGCCCGCTTTGCGTGGGATGCGATGCTGGCGAGCGCACGGGGCGCCGAGCGTCGCGCGCTGCAATCGTGAGCACGCCATCATGAGCCTGCGCATCCTGCTCGCCGACGACCATGCGGTGGTTCGCCAAGGCGTCCGCCAGTTGCTGCTCGACCGCGGCGTCGCGCGCGAAGTCACCGAGGCGCAAAGCGGCGCCGAAGCGCTCGAGGCCGTCGCCCAACACAGCTACGACGTGGTGCTGCTCGACATTTCGCTGCCCGACATGAATGGCGTCGAAGTGCTCAAGCGCCTGAAGCGCAAAGCGCCGCGCGTGGCCGTACTGATGTTCTCGATGTACCGCGAGGACCAGTACGCCGTGCGCGCGCTAAAGGCAGGCGCGGCCGGCTATCTGTCGAAAACCGTCGACGCCGCGCAGATGATCGGCGCGATCCAGCAGGTCGCGGCGGGCCGTAAATACGTCAGCCCGGCCATGGCTGAAGCGCTGGCGGACTACGTCTCGTTCGACGGCGAACAGTTGCCGCACGAAAAGCTCTCGGACCGTGAATATCAGACGCTATGCATGCTGGCGTCCGGCAAGCGGCTGACGGATATCGCCATGGCGTTATCGCTCTCGGTAAAGACGGTCAGTGTGTACCGCACCCGGCTGCTCGAAAAAATGAAGCTGCGCAATAACGCCGAGCTGACCTTCTATGTGATGAGCAACCGTCTCGTCGATCTGAATCCGGCGATGGCCGGCTGAAGCCATTTCTCTGCGCTCACTGAATAGCGTGCGATCGTCGCCGAGGCGATCGCAAGAGAGCGATTCCCACCCAGATTGAGGATGCCGCGGGCGAAAGCTTTGCTGCGCGCTGGAAATCCGCAGACAAACGTTACGCCCGAATTGCCTCCGCCTGGCATTTTCCGCCCTCCCGACAGACCGCACAGACATCGTCCCAAAATGGTGCAGAGGCGTGCATCCGTTAAAATCGAGGGTTTCCCCGACATTCGGCGCGCAAGATGCGTGCACAACTGGAGACCCACCGCCAATGTCCCTGTTTCGCAAGAAGAGCGTCGAGCACATGATCGCCGCGAGCGCCCAGAACGCCGGGCTGAAGAAAGCGCTTGGCGCGCTCGATCTGACTTTCCTCGGCGTCGGCGCCATTATCGGCACCGGCATTTTCGTGCTCACCGGCACGGGCGCGGTTCAGGCCGGCCCGGCGCTGATGGTCTCGTTCCTGATCGCGGCGGTTGCCTGTGGGTTCGCCGCGCTCGCCTATGCCGAGTTTGCGTCGACGATTCCGGTCGCGGGCTCCATCTATACGTATTCGTACGCGACGCTTGGCGAACTGGCCGCGTGGATCATCGGCTGGGACTTGATGCTCGAGTATGGGTTGGCCACTTCAGCCGTGTCGGTCGGCTGGTCGGGCTATCTGCAATCGCTGTTGTCGGGTTTCGGCGTGAGCTTGCCGGTTGCGCTGTCGGCGGCGCCTGGCGCCTTGCCGGGGCACGAAACGTGGTTCAACCTGCCCGCTTTCCTTGTGATGATGGCGATTACGGCACTGTTGTCGCTTGGCGTGCGTGAATCCGCGCGGATCAACAACATCATGGTGGCGATCAAGGTGATCGTGGTGCTGCTGGTGATTGGCGTGGGCGTTTTCCACGTGACGCCGGCGAACTGGCATCCGTTCATGCCGAACGGCTGGAACGGCGTGTTCGGCGCGGCGGCGGTGATGTTCTTCGCGTTCATCGGGTTCGATTCGGTGTCTTCCGCTGCGGAAGAAGTGAAGGATCCGAAGCGTGATCTGCCGATTGGGATCATTGCGTCGCTGGGCGTGTGCGCGGTGCTGTACGTTGCTGTGGCGGCTGTGGTCACCGGTATCGTGCCGTCGGCGCAGTTCGCGAATATCTCGCACCCGGTGTCGTATGCGTTGCAGGTAGCGGGACAGAAGTGGGTTGCGGGCTTTATCGACCTTGGCGCTGTGCTGGGCATGCTGACGGTGATTCTGGTGATGGCTTATGGCCAGACGCGCGTGATTTTTGCGATGTCGCGGGATGGGTTGTTGCCGGCGAAGCTTTCGAAGGTGCATCCGAAGTTTGCTACGCCGTTTTTTACGACGTGGCTTGTGGGGATTTTCTTCGGGTTGATTGGCGCGCTGGTGCCGTTGAATGTGCTGGCTGAGCTGATCAATATTGGCACGTTGGCCGCGTTTTCGATGGTGTCGATTGCGGTTCTGGTTTTGCGGAAGACGCATCCGGACTTGCCGCGGGCGTTTCGGTGTCCTGGTGTGCCGGTGGTGCCGGTGTTGGCTGTCGCCTCGTGTTTGTTTTTGATGGCTAATCTTCAGGCGGTGACCTGGGTGGCGTTTGTGGTTTGGTTACTGATTGGGATGGTCATTTATTTTGGGTATTCGCGGCGGCATTCCAAATTGGCTCAAATGAAAATTTGAGGGTTTTTGCCTGCGCGGCGCTTGTACTTTTGTGCGCCTGCGGCGTTGGATCTTGCTTGATTTTTTTGCCTGCGCGGCGCTTTTTGGTTGTGGCCTTACGGCGTTGGCCTTTCCTTGATTTCTTGTCGGTCTATTAGCGTTGCCCCTGTGCGGGGCGGCACCTACTTTTCTTTGCCTGCTGCAAAGAAAAGTAGGCAAAAGAAAGCAGCTCGAACCCCCTGCTAAGCGGGTCCCCCGCACAGCTACGGTAGTGGTGCATCTGGAATCTGTGCTCTCGCACATTCGGCCCTGGTGACAAAGCCGTCATACTTCCGGCGGCGCTGCGCGCGCCGAACGGTACTTCATAAAACCGCCTGCTGCGGTTTTGTTCTCTCATTTTGACCGGCACCACGGCCGCGTGTGGACCTCACCGTCTAATTGCTTGGGCGCCTCGCCGAGGCGAAGCCGACGGCCTCCACCGCGCTAAACGAAGCCCCCGGTTTCCCATGCAGACCCGTCCGCGACGCACGCAGTGCGGAGTGGGAGCTGATGAGTCCTTTGTCACTGACGCTGAAGGTGCGAGGGCACGGATTCCAGATGCACCACTACCGTGGCTGCGCGGGGGACCCGCTTAGCAGGGGCTTCTAGCCGCTTTCTTTGCTTATCTTTCTTTGCGGCGGCAAAGAAAGTAAGTGCCGCCCCGCACAGGGGCAACGCTAATAAACCACTAACAAAGCAAGGAAAGGCCAACGCCGCAGGCGCACAGACCAACAAGCGCCGCGAAGGCAAACAAACCAGGCAAAACCCACCGCCGTAGGCAAACAACCAAAACCAAGCGCCGCAGGCACACAACCCAATAGCGCGCCCAAGCAATTTGTGCTTTACTTTTCGGCAGACCCATAAAAAAGATCCACACAAGCAGCGAACCCGCAGGACCCTCATCGGACCCCACGAACAGGTAGCTGAAAGCAGGAAAAACAAAGGTCCGGTTTCACCCCATAAGGAGACAACTTCATGGCGATCAGCATCAGTCTGACGGTGAACGGCGCGCCCATCAGCGCCTCAATCGACCCTAACACCCTGCTTGTTCAGTTCCTTCGCGATCAGCTCCGCCTCACCGGCACGCACGTCGGCTGCGATACCGCCCAGTGCGGCGCATGCACCGTCCATCTGAACGGCCGCGCGATCAAGTCCTGCAACATCCTCGCAGTCCAGGCCGAAGGCGCAAACATCACCACCATCGAAGGGATCGCCCAAAACGGCACCCTCCACCCGATGCAAGCCGCCTTCAAACACTGTCACGGCCTGCAGTGCGGTTTCTGTACGCCCGGCATGGTGATGAGCGCGATCTCGCTCGTCGAGCGTCAGCCCAACCTCACCGGCGACGACGTGCGCGCCCAGCTCGACGGCAATCTGTGCCGCTGTACGGGATATCACAACATCGTCAAAGCAGTCCTCGAAGGCGCCGAAGGCATGAAATCCTCCGGCACGGCCCAAGCCAATGCGCCGGCCACCGCCCAAGCCACCGCCTGAGGAGACGACGATGAACGCACCCGACACCCACCTCATCGGCGCCTCCGTCGAACGTAAGGAAGACTATCGGTTCCTCACGGGCAACGGTCAGTACACCGACGACATCGTCCTGCCGCAGCAAACCTACGCGGTATTCCTGCGCTCGCCGCACGCGCACGCAAAAATCAACAGCATCGATATCGCCGCGGCCAAACAGTCGCCCGGCGTCGTCGCGATCTTCACCGGCGCAGACATGGCCGCGGAAAACGTCGGCGGACTGCCGTGCGGCTGGCTGATCCACAGCACCGACGGCAAGCCCATGAACGAGCCGCCCCATCCGATCATCGCGCACACGAAAGCGCGCCACGTCGGCGATCAGGTCGCACTGGTGATCGCCGATTCGATCAAGGCCGCGAAAGACGCCGCCGAGCTGATCGAGGTCGATTACGACGTGCTGCCGGCCGTGGTCGACACCGCGCACGCGGCCGATCCGGGCCAGGCCGCCGTTCACGACGAAGTGCCGGACAACGTCTGCTACAACTGGGGCCATGGCGACAAAGCCGCGACCGACGCCGCCTTCGCCAAAGCCGCGCACGTCACCACGCTCGACATCGTCAATAACCGGCTGATCCCGAATGCGATCGAGCCACGCGCAGTCAACGCGAGCTATTCGACGCAGGACGACAGCTACACGCTCTACGTCGCCAACCAGAATCCGCATGTAGAACGCTTGCTGATGGCCGCGTTCGTGCTGTCGCTGCCGGAATCGAAACTGCGCGTCATTGCGCCGGACGTCGGCGGCGGCTTCGGATCGAAGATTTTCCTGTATGCCGAAGACGTCGCGCTGACGTGGGCATCGAAGAAAATTCGCCGTCCGATCAAATGGACCGCCGAGCGTTCGGAAGCGTTCGTCTCCGACGCGCACGGCCGCGATCACGTCACCAAAGCCGAACTGGCGATGGACGCCGACGGCAAGTTCCTCGCGATGCGCGTTCATACGATCGCCAACATGGGTGCGTATCTGTCGACCTTCGCGTCGAGCGTGCCGACCATCCTGTATGCGACGCTGCTCGCCGGCCAGTACGCAACGCCCGCCATCTACGCCGAGGTGAAAGCGGTCTTCACCAACACCGTCCCGGTCGACGCCTATCGCGGCGCAGGCCGTCCGGAAGCGACGTATGTCGTCGAGCGTCTGGTTGAAACCGCCGCGCGCGAGATGAAACTCGATCCGGCGGAAATCCGTCGCCGCAATTTCATCCGCACGTTTCCGTATGCAACGCCAGTCGGCCTCACCTACGATACCGGCGACTACGACACCACCCTGAACCGCGCGCTCGAACTCGCGGACGTGAAGGGTTTCGCCGCGCGCAGGCAGGAGTCAGAAAAGAACGGTAAGCTGCGCGGCCTCGGTTACTCGTGCTACATCGAAGCCTGCGGCCTCGCGCCGTCAAACATCGCCGGCGCACTCGGTGCACGCGCCGGGCTCTTCGAAGTCGGCCAGATTCGCGTGCATCCGACGGGTTCCGTCACCGTGTTCACCGGCTCGCACAGTCACGGCCAGGGGCATGAGACAACCTTCGCACAAGTGGTCGCGGACCGGCTCGGGATTGCGCTGGAAAGCGTCGAGATCGTTCACGGCGACACCGGCCGCATTCCGTTCGGCATGGGCACGTATGGCTCGCGCTCGATCGCGGTCGGCGGTTCGGCGATCATGAAAGCGCTCGACAAGATCGAAACCAAGGCGAAGAAAATCGCCGCGCATCTGCTTGAAGCCGCGGCGGAAGACATCGAGTTCAAGGACGGCATGTTCCGCGTCGCAGGCACGGATCGCACCAAGGCATTCGCCGACATCTCGCTTGCTGCGTATGTGCCGCACAACTATCCGCTCGACGTGCTCGAACCGGGTCTCGAAGAATGCGCGTTCTACGACCCGAGTAACTTCACGTATCCGGCAGGTTCGTACGTCTGCGAAATCGAGGTCGATCCGGAAACGGGCGTCAGCCGTATCCAGCAGTTCACCGCGGTCGACGATTTCGGCAACGTGATCAATCCGATGATTGTCGAAGGCCAGGTGCATGGCGGGCTCGGTCAGGGTATCGGCCAGGCGATGCTGGAGCGCTGCGTGTACGACAACGAAAGCGGCCAGTTGCTATCCGGCTCCTACATGGACTACGCGATGCCGCATGCGTCCGATCTGCCGAACTTCACCGTCGAAACCGTGAAGGGCACGCCTTGCACGCACAATCCGCTCGGTGTGAAAGGCTGCGGCGAGGCGGGCGCGATTGGCTCGCCACCGGCGGTGATCAACGCGATCCTCGACGCGCTCGCGCCGCTCGGCGTGACCGACCTGCAAATGCCGGCGACGCCGCATCGCGTGTGGTCCGCGATCCACGCTGCCAAGCAACCCCACTGAGATCCTGAGCGGAGCATTCGACATGTATTCATTCGAGTATCAACGCGCGACGGATCCGAAAGCGGCCGCCGCAGCCGTTACCGCCGACAGCAACGCGAAGTTTCTCGCCGGTGGGCAAAGCCTGTTGCCGACCATGCGTCTGCGTCTCGCGCAGCCCTCGCAATTGATCGACGTCACGAGGATTCCGGCGCTTAAATCGATCACGGTCGATGCCGGCAAGGTGACCGTCGGCGCCGCGGTCTGTCACGCGGACGTCGCCGATCATGCCGACGTTCGGCGCGTGTTGCCGGCTCTCGCGGACCTCGCCGGGCACATCGGCGATCGCCAGGTGCGTGCGCTCGGCACCATTGGCGGTTCCCTCGCGAACAACGATCCGGCCGCCTGCTATCCGGCGGCGGCGATGGCATTGGATGCGACCATCGTCACCGATCGGCGACGAATCTCGTCGAGCGATTTCTTCGTCGGCATGTATGAGACCGCATTGGCGCCCGACGAGTTGATCGTGGCCGTCGAGTTTCCGGTACCCGAACGCGCGGCCTACGAGAAATTCCGCAATCCGGCTTCGCATTTTGCGCTGGTCGGCGTGTTCGTCGCGAAGTTCGCGAGCGGCGTTCGGGTCGCGGTGACGGGCGCGGCGGCTTCGGTATTTCGACTGCCGGAACTGGAAAGCGCGCTATCGGCGAATTTCACGCCCGAGGCCGCGCGAGCGGTGACCGTATCCGATGCCGACCTGAACACCGATATGCACGCGAGCGCCGAATATCGCGCGCATCTGATTCCGGTGCTGGCCGCGCGTGCGGTGACGAAGGCGAACGGTTAGCAATCCTTGTAGTTGGCGGCTGACGTCGCGCGCCTCGGCATGGCGCGTCAGCCTCGTTCCCGCCCTACGCTGTCCGTCACCGTTGGGACTGGGACTGGGACTGGGGCTGGGGCTGGGACTGGGACTGGGGCTGGGGCTGGGGCTGGGGCTGGGGCTGCGGCTGCGGCTGCGGCTGCGGCTGCGGCTGCGGCTGCGGCTGCGGCTGCGGCTGCGGTCATGATCTTCTTACCTGTCGCGCCGCGGCCGCGCCGCCCGGCGCCTCACCCGTTTCATCGTGCGGATTCAGGAACACCATGCAGCCTGCTTCAATCGACGACACCCTTACGCAACTCGCCGCCCAAAAATACTTCGCCAGCCGCGAACTCGCGACCGCGTTGTATCTCGCCCTGCGCATGGAGCGGCCGTTGTTTGTCGAAGGCGAGCCGGGTGTCGGCAAGACCGAGCTCGCCAAAGCCGCGGCGGGGATGCTCGGCACCTCGATGCTGCGGCTGCAATGCTACGAAGGACTCGACACGGCCAGCGCGCTTTACGAATGGGACTACCCGCGCCAGATCATGGCGCTGCGTCTGGCTGAAGCCGCCGGCGAGCGGCCCGGCAACGACACGCTCTATCGCAGCGAATTCCTGCTGAAGCGTCCGCTACTGCAAGCGCTGATGCCCGACGAAAATCATCCGGGTGCACAGCGCGTGCTGCTGATCGACGAGATCGACCGCGCCGACGAACCGTTCGAAGCCTTCCTGCTCGAGCTGCTTTCAGACTTCCAGGTATCGATTCCCGAGTACGGCACGGTTCGCGCGGCGCAGCCGCCGCTGGTTGTAATGACGTCGAACCGGACGCGCGAAGTCCACGACGCGTTGAAACGCCGTTGCCTGTATCAATGGATCGGCTATCCCGAGCGCGATCGTGAACTGGAGATCGTCGCCGCGCGTGCGCCGCAGACATCGGCTGAACTGCAACGGCGCGCGGTCGATTTCGTGCATCGCCTGCGCGGCATGGATCTGTTCAAGGCGCCCGGCATCGCCGAAACGATCGACTGGTGCCGCGCGTTGGAAGCGCTATCCGTGACGGAGCTCGATCCGCAATCGGTGCAGAACACCCTGGGTGTGCTGCTCAAGTATCAGGACGATCTGGCGCGCGTCGATGCCGCGCAGATCGCGCAATGTCTCGCGGTGCGGGAGTAACGGCGATGACACTGGCAACGGACGGAGACCACGATGCCTCGGCTGGCAGCGGAGCATCCGCAGGCGAGGCCCGCGCGCGGCCGATGAATGCCGCAATCGACACGTCAGCCGCACCGCTCGATACGCCCATCTTGGCCCGCAACGTCGTGCACTTTGTGCGTGTGCTGCGCGGGGCGGGCTTGCCGATGTCGCCGGCACAAGCCGTCGATGCGCTCGCCGCGCTGCACTGGATCGACCTCGGCCGCCGCGACGACGTGCGCGCCGCGCTCGCCACGCTATTAGTCTGCGCGCCGGACGAACGCGACCTCTTCAACGCCGCCTTCGATCTGTTCTGGCGCGACCCGGATTGGGAAGGCAAGCTACGCGCGCTGCTGTTGCCGAAAGTCCGCGATGGTCTGCCGCCGCCCAAACGCAACAACCGTCTCGCTGACGCGCTTGCCGTACGCACGCAGCCTTCGCCGCACCGCAAAGCGCCACAAGAAACTGAACAACACGAACTGCACGCGCACGTCACCTTCAGTGCTGAAGAGCGGTTGCGTCATCGCGATTTCGACACGCTTTCCGCTGATGAATGGCGCACGTTGCGGCATCTGATCCGCGGCCAGCGTCTACCGCTTGCCACCGAACCGACGCGCCGCCTGAAGGCCGCCTCGCACGGCACGCATGCTGATTTGCGCGCCAGCGCGCGGCACGCGGTGCGCGCGGGCGGCGACTGGACGGTGTGGAAGTATCGCGCGGCAGTCGAACGCAAACCACCGCTGGTATTGCTGCTCGATATTTCCGGCTCGATGAGCAACTATTCGCGCGCCGTGCTGTACTTCTGCCATGCGCTTCTGCAATCGCGCGAGCGCCTGCAGGTGTTCCTGTTCGGCACGCGCCTGACCAACGCGACGCGCGCGCTGCGCGAGCGCGATCCCGACGTGGCAATCGCGACGCTCACTGATCAGGTGGTCGACTGGTCGGGTGGCACACGCATCGGCGCGGCGCTCGCCGAATTCAACCGACGCTGGGCACGCCGAGTGCTGACTGGCCGGGCCACGGTGCTGCTCGTGACCGACGGCCTGGATCACGAAGCGATCGACGTGCTCGACACCGAAATGGCCCGCCTGCGCCGCTTCGCCCACCGTATCGTGTGGCTCAACCCGCTGCTGCGTTTCAGCGGTTTTTCACCGAAAGCGCGCGGCGTGCAGGCGATCCTGCCGTATGTCGACGCGCATCGTCCGGCACACAATCTAGACAGTCTGGCAGCGTTCGGCCACGATCTCGCGCAACTCACGCGCGCACCTCGTCTCACCGTATCCGCCACGACAACCGCGGGAGCAACATCATGGAATTGAGTGAAACCCATACGCTGCCGGTGTCTCAGCAGCGCGCCTGGGACGCGCTGAACGATACCGAAATCCTGCGCGCGTGCATTCCCGGCTGCGAAAGCATCGACCCGGACGGCGAAAATGCGTACGCGGTGGTGCTGAGCGCGTCGGTCGGTCCGGTGAAGGCGCGCTTCAAAGGGCGTATGCTGCTGACCGACATCGAGGCGCCGAACACCTACACCATCGTTTTCGAAGGTCAGGGTGGTGCGGCGGGCTTCGGCAAGGGCACTACGCACGTCACGCTCGAACCCGAGGGCGACGCCGCGACGAAGCTCACGTACACGGCGACGGCACAGGTCGGCGGCAAGCTCGCCCAGATCGGTTCGCGGCTGGTCGACGGCGCGGCGCGTAAACTCGCGGGCGAATTTTTCAAGCGCTTCGGCGCGCAGGTCGGCGGCGACGCTGAGGGCGAAACGCCCCCGGATCGCAGCGAAACTGCAGCCGCCGACGCGCCGGTGCAGAATACGGAATCGAATGAGGCCACGGACACGGAGTCCGACGGCGACGGAACGAAGAGGAAGAAATCATGGACAGCGTGGATCTCGAGGTCCTGAAGTCCAGCGCACGCTGGCTTGACGAGGGGCATCGCGCGCTACTGGTGACGGTGGTGAAGACGTGGGGCTCGTCGCCGCGTCCCGAGGGCGCGATGCTCGCGGTGCGCGACGATGGACTCGTGGTGGGATCGGTATCGGGTGGCTGCATCGAAGACGACCTGATCGACCGCGTGCGGCAAAAGGGTATTGAGCAGACGCGCCCGGAGGCGGTGAAGTACGGCATTACGGCTGAAGAAGCGCATCGCTTCGGCCTGCCTTGCGGCGGCACGATCCAACTCGTGCTGGAGCCTTTAACGCCGCAAAGCGGCGTTGGCGAACTGTGTCATGCGGTAGAGGACGGCCGTCTGATGGCACGCGAAGTCGACATGGTGACGGGCGCGGTGCGGCTCGATGCGGCGCAGGCGACAGACGGCGTGCATTTCGATGGCGAGCGTCTGCTGACGATTCATGGTCCGCGTTACCGGATGCTGGTGATCGGTGCGGGGCAGTTGTCGCGCTATTTGTGCAACATTGCGGTTGGGCTCGATTATCAGGTCACGGTATGCGATCCGCGCGAGGAGTACACCGAGGAGTGGAGCATTCCCGGCACGAAGATTGTGCGGACGATGCCGGACGATACGGTGATCGAGATGAAGCTCGACGAACGGTGTGCGGTGATTGCGTTGACGCATGATCCCAAGCTGGATGATCTCGCGTTGATGGAGGCGTTGAAGACGCCGGCTTTTTATGTGGGTGCTTTGGGGTCGAGAAGGAATAATCAGGCGCGGCGCGAGCGGTTGAAGGAGTTCGATCTGAACGATACTGAGTTGGCCCGGTTGCATGGGCCGGTTGGGATTTATATTGGGAGTCGGACGCCGCCTGAAATTGCGGTTTCGATTCTTGCCGAGGTGACGGCGGCTAAGAATGGGGTTTCGTTGCCGACTTTGTTACAGGTTGAAGGCGCTAAGGCCGCGCGGGAGATTGCGGCGAGTGGGGGTGCTGCTTGTAGTGTCTAGGCGCTTTTTTTGCCTGCTCGGCGGTTTTGTCTGTATGCATGCGGCGTTGGGCTTTGGCTGATTTGTTTGCCTGCGCGGCGCTTGTTTCTGTGTGCCTGCGGCGGTGGCCTTTCCTTGATTTCTTGGTGGTCTATTAGCGTTGCCCCTGTGCGGGGCGGCACTTACTTTCTTTGCCGCCGCAAAGAAAGATAAGCAAAGAAAGCGGCTAGAAGCCCCTGCTAAGCGGGTCCCCCGCACAGTCGCGGTAGTGGTGCATCTGGAATCCGTGCCCTCGCACCTTCAGCCGTAGTGACAAAGCGCTCATCAGCTCCCACTCCGCACTACGTGCGTCGCGGATGGGTCTGCCAGGGAAACCAAGGGCTTCGTTTGGGCGCGGTGGGAGCCATCGGCTTCGCCTCGGCGAAGTACCCAAAGATCGCTGTTTCGGGAAGTGCCGCCTAGCGCGTCGAGCGACTGACAAGTCGCGACAGCGCTTGCCGGTTTGAATTCGCACTTCGAATGAAGCGCCGGCGCATAGCAGGAACGTTGGAGATGCAACGGTGAGCCACGTCGTCGAGTGAGGCTCGCGCGCGAAACGCACAGTTGGTTCTGTGAAATACCCTTCGGCGCGCGCAGCGCCGCCGGAAGTATGACGGCTTTGTCACCAGGGCCGAATGTGCGAGGGCACAGATTCCAGATGCACCACTACCGTGGCTGTGCGGGGGACCCGCTTAGCAGGGGCTTCGAGCTGCTTTCTTTTGCCTACTTTTCTTTGCAGCAGGCAAAGAAAAGTAGGTGCCGCCCCGCACAGGGGCAACGCTAATAGACCGACAAGAAATCAAGGAAAGGCCAACGCCATAGGCGCACAGACAAAAGCGCCGCGCAGGCAAACAAACCAGGCAAAATCCAACGCCGCAGGCAAAAAGACCACTTACATTAACCCACAAACCACCGCGGCAACCACCGATCCACCAACCAACACAACACCGACAACACGCCGCTTATTCAACTCGGTCCACAACAGGACGCCAGTCAAAGAAAGCAAAATCATCCCACCAGCAATCGTATCGATCAACAAAACCCACCCAACACTCAACCCCACCCCACGGTGCAGATTATTCATCGTAGTAAGAAACGAGTTCTGCGTACGCTTCACCGCAACAAACCCATTCCCCACCCAATACTCCGCCTGCACATTCTGAGTAGGCCCAAAAATCCCGACCTGCCAGAACTCCGGCTGCATCGTGCTGCGATCCCCCCAAGCCACCGCATGCGCCGGCTCGCGCTTCACCCGCCCCGGCTTGCCGTCGATCTTCAACTCACCCTTGAGCCATTTCGCCATATCCATCGGCGACTTCAGCTTCCCCTCCGGCACGGAAATCTGCATCTCCTCGACCTGCGGCTCGCCAGACGACACCTTCAACGGACCACCCCGATGGTTCAGCAAAAAACCCGTCGCGCCGAACAACAGCCCAAGCACCGCGCCCCACAGCCCAACCCAGCCGTGCACCTTGCGCAACCACTTGATGAAATTCGCCCGCCGCGAACGCCGGCGCCGCGCCGCCTGCTCGGCATCGTCCATCAAATGATGGCCACGCTCCGGCGTATGGGCGGTGTACTGCGTGCCGCCAGCAGCAGGCTTCATATCGATCGAATCAGGCGCGTTCACTTCAAAGCTCCAGGCGCAGCAAGTTAAGCCATCGCCGGCGTGCAGCGACAAAGCGCACGCTCACACCAGCGGTAAAAGAGGTAGCGAAAGGAAGAACCGGACAACCCGGCTTGCGGTCCAGGTCGTCCGGCTGAAAGGCTGGCTGGCAGTCACAGAGGAGGAGAAATGTGACAAAAAGCTGGCGATGCCTTTCAATTGAGAATGGCTATCATTACATAATTGAGGCATTTGCTCAATCGCAATGCGCGGCGCCCGCTTGACATCCAGGCGGCGCAAAGGGACTCTAGCTGGCGATCCCGTCAACGTTGCCGTTCCGGATACCTGCCTGCCATGCGCCTCGCCTCTTGGGTCTGTCTTGCCTCTCTCGGCTGGCTTGCCGACATCCACGCCGCGAGCGCGAGCATTGCGGCCAAACTGGATGATCCCTACACCAACGAAGGCGAAACGCAGACCTTCACAGTCAACGCCGACGGCTCCTTCTCGAAGCTCGATTCGATGACGCTGCTCGTGAATAACGAAGCAGGCGTCGCGCGGGTCGCGCAGCAATACGTCTGGTTCAATCGCAATATGGCGGACGTGCAGATCCTGGAGGCGTACACGACCACCGCCGATGGCGCGCGTCACGACGTGCAGCCCGACCAGATCCGCGACGTGCAGGAAGCCCGCTCGTTCGAAGCGCCGATGTTTCAGGACATCCTGGAAAAGGTCATCGTGTTCCCCGCCGTCGAGCCCGGCGCGCGCGTGCACCTCACCTATCGCAAGACGCAAAAGCAGCCCATCGTGCCGGGCGAGTTCAGCGACTTCACGCCACCCGATCTCGCGCCGACCCACAACTTCCGCCTGATCTACGATCTGCCCGCCGACAAGCCGCTCTATGCCGATGCGCGCGGCTTCACCGCGTTGCAACCCGTCACGCGCGACGGCCGCACACGCTACGAATATCGTTACGACAAGGCGCATTTCAGCCGGTTGGAGCGCGGCTCGATCGCCTACGTATCGTATGGCGACCGGCTGATGGTCTCGACCTTTCCCGACTACGCCGCTTTCGCCGCCAGCTACAGGGCATCCGCCGCCGATCCGAACGCGCGCGATGCCACCGTCACGCAGCTCGCGCAAACCCTCACCGCACGTGACCACACCCAGCGCGACAAAGCCAAGACACTGTACGACTGGGTGCGCCGCAACGTCCGTTATGTCGCGATCTATGTCGGGCGCGGCTCAGTGGTGCCGCACAGCGCAAGCGCGATCCTCGCGAACCGTTACGGCGACTGCAAGGATCACGTGGCGTTATATGGTGCGCTGCTCGACGCGGCCGGCATCCGCAACGAGCCGGTCTTGATCAGCAGCGGCTCGATCTACACACTGCCCAGCGTGCCGGGCTACGGTGTCATCAATCACGCCATCACGTGGCTGCCGGATTTGCAGCAATACGCCGACTCGACAGCATCGAATGTCGAATTCGGTTTTCTGCCGTCGTCCGATATGAACCGCCCCACCGTGCTGGTGAATCAGGGGGTGATCGCGCAAACACCGGCCACTGAGCCGATGACGCGCAGCACCGACCTGTCGATCAAGGTCGAACCGGATGGCTCGGCAAGCTTCACCTATCGTCTGGAAGTCTCGGGCGCTTCGGCCGAACAGGGGCGCGCCATGCTGCGTACGCAGTCGCCCGCGCAACGTGAGGAATCGATCCAGGCGGAATTGCGCAGCGTCAACCTGCGCGGCACGGCCACGCTGACGACCAGCGACCTCGCCGTGGCCGACGGCCCGCTGACGATCACGATGAAAGGTACGCTCGAAAATCTCGTGGTGCCGGGCGCAGCGGCATCGATTCCGGCGCTGACGAGTCTGGCCGGCGGCTTCGCGGCGGACACCCGCTACTGGCTCGGTGAACGGCAGCGCACGCAGCCTTTCGTCTGCCATAACCTGACGTTGCATGAACGCGCGCGCGTTGAATTGCCGGCGAACTTCCACGTGCTCGAGATGCCGGAAGCGAAACGAACCCAGGACCGCTTCGTCGATTTCCAGTCGCAGTACACGCTCGATCCGCTCAGCAACGTCGTGACGATGACGCGTGATGGCACCACCCATTTCGATAGCGATGTCTGCACGCCCGACGACTTCGCGCAGATGCGTCCCGCGATTGAAGCAATCGGACGCGACGTGCGCGCCGAAGTGATCGTCAAATCGACGCTGGTGCAATCGTCGAGCGTGGCGTCGCAAGCGCCGTAAGACAGCGTCGATGTGCCGGGGCGGCACCTTGGCGCCGACGCCCGATGCGCTGCCGCGGTAGCACCTGCCGCCACAGACCCGGCAGGTGCAGGGAAACGCAAACGCTCAAACCGGCCAGAGCGGCCCTTCCTGCATCGCGCCGAGCTGCTCGCGCAGTTCAAGGATGCGGTCTTCCCAATAGCGCTGCGTGTTGAACCACGGAAACGCCGCCGGAAACGCCGGGTCGTCCCAGCGGCGCGCGAGCCACGCCTGATAGTGAATCAGCCGCAGCGTGCGCAACGCTTCGACGAGATACAGTTCGCGCGGCTCGAAGTCGCAGAAGTCTTCGTAACCGGCGAGCAGGTCGGCAAGCGCACGCGAAGCCTCGACGCGATCGCCCGGCAGCAGCAGCCACAAATCCTGCACCGCCGGACCCATGCGACTATCGTCGAAGTCGACGAAATGCGGGCCCGCGTCGGTCCACAATACATTGCTCGGATGACAATCGCCGTGCATGCGCAGCATGCGAATATCGCCGGCGCGCTCGAAGGCGCGTTCGACGCCTTCGAGCGCGAGATTCACCACTGTCTGCCAGGCGGTGCGCACATCGTCAGGCACAAAGTTGTGCGACAGCAGGAAATCGCGCGGCTCGTAGCCGAACGTGTTGATGTCGAGCGTGGGACGCTCGGTGTAGTTCTGGGTCTGCCCGACCGCATGGATGCGGCCGATAAAACGCCCCAGCCATTCGAGCGTATCGCGCCGGTCCAGATCGGGCGCGCGGCCACCGCGGCGTTCGAAGATCGAGAAACGGAAACCGTCGAAGGTATGCAGCGTGCGGCCTTCAAAAACACGCGCGGGCACCACCGGAATTTCGCGCGCGGCGAGATCGGCGACAAAGGCGTGTTCTTCGAGAATGGCGGCGTCGGTCCAACGCTCGGGACGGTAGAACTTGACGACCACGGGCGGGCCGTCTTCCACGCCCACCTGGTACACGCGGTTCTCGTAGCTGTTGAGCGGCAGCATGCGGCCGTCGGTGTACACACCGACGCTGCTGAGCACGCTGTCGAGCGCGTCGAGCACGATTTCCGGCTTGAGCCGGGCGAAAGGTACGGCGCTATTAGCGCCGTCCGGTGGGTCGAGATTGTCGTCGTTCATGCCCGCATTGTGCGCCGCGCCGCCGTCAAAGACGAGGGCGTCGGCTCACCTTGCGGCATCCAGCCACCTGCAACCACCATGAATCGGACTCAAACCAGCTTCAATGCACCTGCGCGCTCGCTGGGCGCACTTGCTCGCCCGTATCAATCAGATCTTCAAGGAAAAAGGGTTCAGTGTTCAGATGCTCCGATGTGCCGGGTTCGCCGGCATACCAGGCCACCATCGCCATGTCGCCAAGAATGCGCATGACAATCCCACGTGCGTCTTTCGGCACAGCGATATGCACCGATCGGACAATGGAACCGATTTGCATGATGTTTCCCCGTTTCTCCTATAGCCGGCTTTATGGTTTCCGCGCCGGTCAAGGTGATGATAAAAGCGCCGCTTCGCCAATAACGTTGCGTACGCACCCAATCTGCTGCGCGTAACACGCGTGAGAGGTTCGAGTCATTGTTCCCGTTTTGCGGGGCCATGGAAAGCGCGAACTCAAGGCTGTTCACCCGTCGTTTCGCCCTATTCCGATTACAGCGCGCCGGGCCGATGATCTGGGCGTAAAGCGTCGTAACGAGATCATCATAAACCCAGCCGGGGTGATATATCAAAATCCTGTCGTCAGCGCGAAAGGCGATTATTCACGTCCGCGGACCTCGCATCGCGCGCACCCGTCCAGTCTATTCATCGTATCCTTAACGCCTTTGAGTACTTTGCGCGCCCCAAGGAGTTTTTTTCGTGACTGCATCGCCGGAATCCCACCGGACTGCTACTTCGGCTGTTCCTGCTTCATCCGCGTCTTCCAGCTCCGCTGCCGTGACTGACGTCCCCTTCGCTCCCTATCTCGAACGCGGCACGCGTGCCTATTGGCGCGCCAGCATCGCGCTACTGTTCGCCGGTTACGCCACCTTCTCGCTGCTGTATTGCGTGCAGCCCTTGCTGCCTGCATTCTCCACGGCGTTCAGCGTGACGCCGGCACAGAGCAGCCTGTCGCTCTCGCTGACGACAGCCGCGCTCGCGCTTGCCATATTCGTGGCCGGCTTCGTGTCGGAAGGCTGGAGCCGTCACAAGCTGATGACCGCGTCGCTCACGCTGTCCGCGCTATTGACGATCGGCGTGTCGATCGCGCCGCATTGGCATCAATTGCTCGTGTTGCGCACGCTCGAAGGCCTCGCGCTCGGTGGCGTGCCCGCCGTTGCGATGGCGTACCTCGCGGAAGAAGTGCACCCCGATGGACTCGGTCTCGCGATGGGGTTGTACGTCGGCGGCACGGCGATCGGCGGGATGGCTGGGCGCGTGATTACCGGCGTCGTTGCGGATCTGTTTTCGTGGCGCGTGGCAATCGGCACGATCGGCGTGCTCGGCATTCTCTCGATGCTCGCGTTTCGCGCGCTGCTGCCGCCGTCGCGCCATTTCGTGCCGCGCCGTGGACTCGGCTTTGTCCATCATCGCACTGCCCTGCTGAAGCAATTCACGCGGCCCGGCTTGCCTCTGCTGTTTCTGCTCGGCTTCGTGCTGATGGGTAGCTTCGTCACGCTGTACAACTACATCGGTTACCGACTGCTCGCGCCGCCTTACCTGTTGAGTCAGACGGAGATCGGTGCGATTTTCGTCGTGTATCTGACGGGCGTGGTTGCCTCGCCGTGGTCGGGCCGCATGGCTGACACCTTCGGCCGGGCGCGCGTGCTGACCGGCAGCTTGCTGCTGATGGCGCTTGGACTCGCCCTCACGATGCTTCATCCGATCGCAGCCATTGCAATCGGGATCGCCTGCGTGACGTTCGGCTTCTTCGCCGGACACTCGGTGGCGAGCGGCTGGGTCGGGCGCCTTGCGAAAGAAGCCAAGGGGCAGGCGGCCGCGCTGTACCTGCTCGCGTATTACATCGGCTCGAGCGTGGTCGGCTCTTATGGCGGCCATGTCTGGGCCGGTTATGGCTGGAACGGTATAGCCGGTTTGGTAGGCGCGTTGCTCGTCATCGGCATCGTTGCGACCACGCGCTTGCGTCAGCACGAACGCGCCGCCGTATGAAGGAACGCTGCTGATCGGTTTCGGGAATAGCGGGTTTGGGCGCAACTTGGCGGCCATGCTTAACGAGCTTACGTGGCGTAGATCCCAGCCACGCGCAGACCATCCGCTGCGCATCGATCCGGCGCAAAAAGTAAGGACCGTGTAAGCAAACACTTCATTTTTCGCGGTCTTTTTGCTGCGACGCGCCAATCGTGCCGGCCCTTACCGCACTGGGTTCAGCAGCCTGCGAAGACAGCGCTGCAGCGCCGCAAAGCGTTGTTATGTTGATCTAACCGTCGCCTATACTCGAAACGAGCGTTGGCAGTGCATGACTCCAGAAATAGAGCCACTGCCCGCGCCAGTACGATAAAAGGAGACGGGTATGACGACCTACTTCACGATTAGCGATTTCATCCTGGTGATTCCGATGGCACTGGCCGGCGCTTTATTTGTCGGCGCGCTTCCCTGCAAGACAGAGTTGCGTCACAACGCGCTGCGGGTGCTAGGCGCGCTGCTCGGCGTAGTATTCGCGGTCGTGCTGGTCGAGGGCTTGCCTGCGCTGGTTTAGTGCGGTCCGGCGAAGACGGCCTCTACGCTTCGCCGATAGTTCGGTCGACTGAACGCAGTCGCTTCGGCCACTGTGCTGGAAACGCGTGCGCTTGAAAGCATCGATAAAAAAGCCGCCTCACGGGCGGCTTTTCTGTTCCTACGACATCAAACGCTGTGCGATCAGATCGCCTGATCCGTCGACGGCTTTTCCCACAGGTTAATGCCGCCCTCAGTCGCGTAGCGGTCGATCTCCGCCAGTTCTTCCTTCGAGAACGCGAAATTCTTCAACGCACCGACGTTCTCGCGCACCTGTTCCGCACGGCTCGCGCCGATCAACACCGACGTGACGCGCGGATCGCGCAGTGCCCAGGCGAGCGCCATCTGCGCGAGGCTTTGTCCACGACGCTGCGCGATGTCGTTGAGCTTGCGCACGTGTTCGATGTTTTGCGGGCTCAGATGCTCCTGCTTCAACGAACCGCCGCCCGGCTTGTTGACGCGCGCGTCTTCCGGCACGCCGTTCAGATATTTGCCGGTGAGCAAACCCTGTGCAAGCGGCGTGAACGCGATAGCGCCCGCACCGACCTTCTCGAGCGTGTCCAGCAGTTCGTGTTCGATCCAGCGGTTGAGCATGTTGTACGCCGGCTGATGGATCAGCAACGGCACCTTGTACTCGGCGAGCAGCCTGGCCATTTCGAGCGTCTTGGTTGCCGAGTATGAAGAAATACCGATGTACAGCGCCTTGCCCTGCTGCACGGCGCTCGCCAATGCACCCGCGGTTTCTTCGAGCGGCGTGTCGGCATCGAAACGATGCGAATAGAAAATATCGACGTAGTCGAGGCCCATGCGCTGCAGGCTCTGATCGAGACTAGCGAGTACGTATTTGCGCGAGCCGCCGCCCTGGCCGTACGGACCCGGCCACATGTCCCAACCCGCTTTCGACGAGATCAGGAGTTCGTCGCGATACGGCTTGAAGTCGTCTTTGAAGAGCCGGCCGAAATTGGTTTCGGCGCTGCCGTACGGGGGGCCGTAGTTATTGGCGAGGTCGAAGTGCGTGATGCCCAGATCGAAGGCCGTGCGCAGGATATCGCGCTGCGTGGAGATCGGCGTGGTATCGCCGAAGTTGTGCCACAGGCCCAGTGACAGCGCCGGCAGTTTGAGACCCGACTTGCCGCAGACGCGGTATTGCATGTCCGAATAGCGTTCTGAAGCTGCTTCGTAAGCCATTGCTAGTGTCCTTGATGTTGAAGTCGCCCGGCGATCACGGGCGAGAGGAAATCACATGCTGCGGGAGGCGTGCAGGTTTTTATGTTTATGGTTGGGTGAGGCTAGACCGCTATGGTAGCCAATCGCCGTGCTGCCTGCAGACGCCCACTATGCGGGATAGACGACTGCTTGCGGCTCCCCTACACTTTGGCCGATCAAAGCTTATCGAAGAGGCGGATTCATGACGAAGGCGATTTCACTCGCACTGATTGTCGGCGGTATCGTGTTGTTGTATTTCGGCGGACAGGCGTTCAACTCGGTCAGCAGCGAGGTATCACGCGTGTTCACCGGATCGCCGACCAACAAGGCGATCATGCTGATCGTGGGCGGCGTGATCGCCACCATCGCCGGCCTGACCGGGGTGGCGCTTTCCGGGCGCAAGCGGTAGCGCGTCGAGTGCCTACGCGGCGCGAGACCAACGGATATCCGCGCCGCGCGAGACAACAAAGCTAAAAGGCGATTTCAGGCTTGGCCGCCGAGCGGGATCCCGGCAGGGGCACATTGCTCGCCCCGTGATAGGTAAACACCAAAGAGAATTTCACCTGATCGCTGAGGTTCTTGCCAGCCGAATGCAGCGTGTTGCAATGAAAGAACACCACGTCCCCGGCGTTGAGTTCGGGCGAAACCGCGGTGCGAATCAAGGCCTGATTCTCCTCCAGATCGGAGCGGAAAAATTTGGCCTCGTCGAACCGGTCGGACGTGAAGGCAGCACTGTGCGACCCCGGCACCAACCACAATGCGCCGTTATCAACCGTCTCCTGCCCGACCGCGAGCCACACCGACACCAGGTCGTCACGCTCGAACGACCAATACCGCACGTCACGATGCCAGCCGGTCAAGCTGCCATAAGCAGGGTGCTTGGTCATCATGCAATTGTGATGCGCCCGCGATAAGCGCGGCTCCTCACCGAAGTACAACTCCATCCAACCGCGAATTTCTGGCGCGGTCGCCCATTGCGCAAAATGCGGATGGCGTCCGTACGCATCCAGCAACCGGCGAACGGTATGGCCACCCGGCGCATGTTTGGATTCCGGCGCCCCCGGATACCGCAAATCCGCCTCGAACTCGATCGGCGCCGCCGCTTCCTGCAACTGACGCTCCGCAATCTGCTTCAGTTCGCCGCAACGCTCGGGCGACACCAAACCAGGCACAACGACAAATCCTTGCTCCCGCAACGTTTGAATCTGTTCTTTCTTCGAGTGAAGTGACATGGTGTTCCGTTACTTTCGACTGGCTGATGCTCGATTGTAAAACGGGCGCGATCGGACTGTGCGCTGTTTCGCCTTTCGAGAAGCCCGGGCCTTACGCACTACTTTCACGCGAAACGGCGGCTTGCACGGCACGCTGCCAGGGCAAGCACGCACGAAAATCGACCGCAAAGGGCGCGACCCCACAAGCAGGCATATCGCGCTTACCCCGTAAAAACCCGTATTCGCAGGGTAAAAACGGACTTTCTGACGTCACGAATCGCGTGTAGCCTGCACACATGTTGATCGCTACTCCCGCACTTTCGCGGCGCGCAAGCGCCGCTGTGACTGGCCCCGCCGTCCTCCGTGCCCTTTTCCCTCGAATTCCGGGCTTTCGCGCCGTCCATCGCGACACCGTCATTGGCACATTTGGTGCTCTTTCTGACGCATACGCCGTCGCGCGACACGTTGCCCACTTGTGAAGCCATGCATACTCTTCTGAGCACCCGTCTTACCCGCGCCGCATTGAAAGCGGCGCGTCCGGCGCGCCGTCATGTTGTGCGCGCGCTGCGTCACCATGCCACCCGCACTCGCGCATTAGGCGAGCAATGGCGCGAAGCCAAAGCGGTCGACGGCATTCGCACGTGGTTCCACACCTTCTTCTCCGCGCTGCGCCTGCAAGGCAGTTCGCGCCGCTTTTCGCTGCGTACGCTGCTGCGCAAACCCACGCCGCTGCGCCTCACCACTACGCGCAACGCCCCGGTCGCCACGCCGCAAAGCACGAGCCGCCGCCCGCGCCGGATGTCGACGAGCGGCAGCTCCGGCTGGTTTGCGTTCGCGTTTGCTAGCCGCTGAGTGAGTCGCAGCACAACGCAAAGACCATAAAAAAACCCCGCCCGGCTTGGCGCCCGGCGGGGTTTTTTGCTGAAGCGGACTGCGCGCGCTTATTCTACGAGCGCGGCGACCGGTTCGGTGCCGGCTGCTTCGGCGAGCACCAGCGCCTTGTCCGTGGCTTCCCACGTGAATTCCGGCTCTTCACGGCCGAAGTGACCGTAGGCCGCGCTCTTCTCGTAGATCGGGCGCAGCAGGTCGAGCATCTGGATGATGCCCTTCGGACGCAGGTCGAAATGCTCCCGCACCAGACGCGTGATCGTCGCGTCCGACACGCGGCCCGTGCCAAACGTGTTGACCATGACCGACGTCGGCTCAGCCACGCCGATCGCGTACGACACCTGAATCAGGCAGCGCGACGCCAAACCCGCCGCCACGATGTTCTTCGCGACATAACGGCCGGCATACGCTGCCGAACGGTCGACCTTCGACGGATCCTTGCCCGAAAACGCGCCGCCGCCGTGCGGTGCTGCGCCGCCGTACGTATCGACGATGATCTTACGGCCCGTCAGACCGCAATCGCCTTGCGGGCCGCCAATCACGAACCGGCCGGTCGGGTTCACCAGGAACTTGATATCACCCTTAATCAGGTCAGCCGGCAGCGTCGGCTTGATGACTTCTTCGATCACGGCTTCGCGCAGCGTGGCCAGATCGATGTCCGGCGAATGCTGCGTGGACAGCACCACGGTATCGATCGCATGCGGCTTGCCGTCGACATAACGCACGGTGACCTGCGACTTCGCATCCGGACGCAGCCAGGGCAGACGGCCGTCGCGGCGCAGATTCGCCTGGCGCTCGACCAGACGATGCGACAGGTGGATCGGCAGCGGCATCAATTCCGGGGTTTCTTCGCACGCGTAACCGAACATCAGGCCCTGGTCGCCGGCGCCTTGATCGAGGTTGTTGTCGTGCGCACGGTCCACGCCCTGGGCGATGTCCGGCGATTGCTTGTCGTACGCCACCAGCACCGCGCAACCGCGATAGTCGATACCGTATTCGGTGTTGTCGTAGCCGATGCGCTTGATCGTGTTGCGCGCGACCTGGATGTAATCCACGTTGGCGGTGGTGGTAATTTCACCGGCCAGCACGACGAGACCCGTGTTGCACAGCGTTTCGGCTGCGACACGCGAGTACTTGTCCTGGGTCAGGATGGCGTCGAGGATGGCGTCCGAGATTTGATCCGCGACTTTGTCGGGATGGCCTTCGGAAACGGATTCGGAAGTAAAGAAATAGTCGTTTGCCACGTTGAAGACTCCTGTTTTGTGGTTACGGTTGAGTTTCACGTAGCCAGCTTCGGGAGCCTTGAAGCGGCGACGCTTTAGCGGATTACCTTACCGGCAGGGGCCTATCCCGTGGATCGCACCCGCCAGCTTCGCCCCGCAAGTTGTCTATTAACTCGGCGAAGCCCTTATTATAGCGACTTCCTTTGATTGTCACAGAGTGATCACCCGTGCTGTATTTCGACCCGTCTTCAGGTTTCTTGAGCAAAGCGTCGCTCGACGCCCAAAACGGAGGGGCGGCATGCTGAGTCGTCTTGGCGCCCACCTGGCCATCGGACTGCTGAAATTTCTGGCGCTGTTGCCGTACGGTTTCGTTGCGCGACTGGGCGACGGGCTAGGCTGGCTGCTCTATCAGATCCCCAGCAACCGTAAGCGCATCGTCCACATCAATCTGAGTTTGTGTTTCCCTGCGTGGAGCGCCGAGCACCGCGAGGAGATCGCGCAGAAACACTTCCGCCACGCGATCCGCAGTTATGTCGAGCGCAGCGTCCAGTGGTTCGGCTCTGCCGAGAAGCTGGAGAAGCTCGTGCAGGTGGACAGTGAGATCGACCTGAGCGATCCGGATATGCCCCCCACCCTGCTGCTTGGCGCGCATTTCGTCGGCATCGAAGCGGGCTCAGTATTCATCAATTACGCGCTGCACCGCCAGTGCGGCGCGCTTTACCAGCCGATGTCCAACAAGGTGCTCGACGACGTGGCGATAGCCGCGCGTGGCCGCTTCGGCGCGGACATGGCAAGCCGCGCCGACAGCGCGCGCATCGTGCTGCGCTGGCTGCGAGACCGCAAGCCCGTCATGCTCGGCGCCGACATGGACTACGGCATGCGCAACTCGACGTTCGTGCCGTTCTTCGGCGTACCGACCTGCACGCTGACCGCCGTCGGGCGGCTCGCCGGGGTCGGCCATGCGCAAGTGGTGCCGTTCATCGGCGAGGTGCTGCCGAACTACAAGGGCTACCGGCTGAAGGTCTTCAAACCGTGGGACAACTACCCCACTGGCGACGACGACGCCGACGCGCGGCGCATGAACGCCTTCCTCGAAGAACAGATTCCGCACATCCCGGAGCAGTACTACTGGGTACACAAGCGCTTCAAGACCCGTCCGCCGGGCGAGCCGAGTGTGTACTGACCCGATCTTCTAAAAAAGTGCCTGAACACGGAAATAAAACCGCGTTCGGCCCACCTGCAGGCGTGTCACTTACAATAGCGTGATGAAACTGAAATTCACCAAAATGCACGGCGCGGGTAACGACTTCGTCGTGCTCGACGGCTACACCCAACCGGTCAACCTGACGCCGGCGCAGGTGCGCGCGCTCGCGGACCGGCATTTCGGCGTCGGCGCCGACCAGTTGCTGCTGGTCGAGAAGCCCACCGTGGACGGCGTCGATTTCAGATATCGCATCTTCAATTGCGACGGCGGCGAGGTCGAGCACTGCGGCAACGGCGCGCGCTGCTTCGTCAAGTTCGTGCGCGACAACGGCCTGACCGACAAGCGCAGCGTGCGCGTGCAAGTGCAGAACGGCACGATCCTGCTCACCATGCAGGAAAACGGCGAAGTGCTGGTCGACATGGGCGCGCCCGTGTTCGAACCGGAGCGCGTCCCGTTCGCCGCCAAAGGTCTCGAAGGCCGCCGCGAGGGTGCTGACACGCTCTGGCCGCTCGACGTGAACGGCGTGACGCGCTGGATTTCGGTGGTGTCGATGGGCAATCCGCACGCGGTGCAAGTGGTCGACAACGTCGAAGATTTTCCGGTGCTCGTCGAAGGTCCGGTGATCGAGCGGCATGCACGCTTCCCGCAGCGAGTGAATGCGGGCTTCATGCAAATCGTCGGCCGTAGCGAGATCAAACTGCGGGTCTATGAACGCGGCGCCGGCGAAACGCTGGCGTGCGGCACGGGCGCGTGCGCGGCAGTCGCTGCCGGCATTCGCCGCGGGCTGCTGGACGCGCCGGTGCTGGTGCACACGCATGGCGGCAAGCTGACCATCACGTGGGATAGCACGCAAGAAGGCGCGCCGCTGCTGATGGCCGGCCCCGCGGCAACTGTCTTCGAAGGCGAAATCGAACTGGCCGACTGACCCGCGCCGGCGCACTACCCGGCGCACTACCCGATTTACCGGCCGAGCGATCAGCCGAGGCAGTACCCGACACGTGGCCTCGAATAGGCCGACGAAGGGGCCGATGAAGCGCCGGACCAAGCGGTGCTTTCACCGGCCGACCGAACTCAAGACCGATGCGCCGCCCGAAGGCGTCGCCCTGTAGTCCTTTAGCCGAAACCATGAACGATCGCGAAGTCGCCGAATATCTGCTCGCCAACCCCGAATTCTTCGCCGAACACGCGGAAATGCTCGCGACGATCCGGCTTGCGAACCCGCACGGCAAAGCCGCGGTGTCGCTGCAGGAGCGGCAGATGGAAATGCTGCGCGACAAGAACAAGCATCTCGAACGGCGTCTGGCTGAGCTGCTGCGCTACGGTCACGAGAACGACAGCATCGCCTCGAAATTCAATCGCTGGACTATCCGCGTGATGGCCGAGCGCGATCCGTACGCGCTGCCGCGCACGATCTCCAACGGCTTGCGCGATATTTTCGACGTGCCGCAAGCCGCGCTGCGCGTGTGGGACGTCTCCGAGCCGTATGCACAGGCTGAATTCGCGCGCCATGTCGGCGAGGAAGTGCGAATCTTCGCGAATAGCCTCACCACGCCGTACTGTGGCGCGAACACCGGCTTCGAAGCGGCGCAGTGGCTAGCGCCGGCGGTGTCGGCGGTGAGCGACGATGGGGCCGCAGGCAGCACAAGCGACTCCGCGCACGCCACGGAATCGATTGCGTTGCTTGCGCTGCGCGACCCAGAAGGCAAGGAAGAAGCGCCCACCTTCGGCCTGTTGGTGATGGGTTCGGCCGACGCACGCCGGTTCCATGACGGCATGGCCACCGATTTCCTGACGCAGATCGGCGCATTGGCGAGCGCGGCGCTGAGCCGTTTGCTGCCGCGCTGAGCCACGAAAAACCATCGTGACCGAAGCCGACCCGATCGCCGCCTATCTGTCGAATCTCGAACATGAGCGGCGACTGTCGGCGCACACGTTGCGCGGCTATACCCACGAACTCGAGGAACTCAAGCTGCTGGCCAAAGGCCGGCCGCTCGAAAGCCTCACCGCTGTCGATATTCGCGGCGCGGTGTCGCGAGCGCACGCCGGCGGCCTGACGGCGCGCTCAATCAGCCATCGGCTGTCGTCCTGGCGGGCGTTCTACCGCTGGTTCGCGGGCCGCGTCGATCTGCCGGCCAATCCGGTCGCCACCGTGCGGGCACCGAAGCAGCCCAAGGCATTGCCAAAAGCCCTTTCCGTCGACGACGCCACGCGCCTGATGGAAAGCCCGCCCGCCGCGACGCCCGAAGGCCTGCGCGACCACGCGATGCTCGAACTGTTCTACTCGTCGGGCCTGCGTCTGTCCGAACTGGTCGGCCTCGACGCCCGTTTTGCCGATGCGGGCGGCTACCGCTCGGCAGGCTGGCTCAAGCTCGACTCCGCCGAAGTCGAAGTGCTCGGCAAAGGCAACCGGCGCCGCATCGTGCCGGTCGGCAGCAAAGCGCTCGACGCCCTGAACACGTGGCTCGCGGTACGCGACCAGATGGTCAAGCACGACCCGCATCCGCTGTTCCTCTCGGCGCGCGGCAATCGGCTGTCGCCGAATGTCGTACGTGATCGCGTGAAGCGCGCGGCGCTGGTCGCCGGCATTCCCGCCAATGTGCATCCGCACGTGCTGCGGCATTCGTTCGCCACGCATGTGCTGCAGTCGAGCGGCGATCTGCGGGCCGTGCAGGAACTGCTCGGGCATGCCAGCATCACCGCCACGCAGGTCTACACTGCGCTCGATTTCCAGCATCTCGCGCACGTCTACGATCAGGCGCATCCGCGCGCCAAAAAACGCGACTGATTCCGCTATTTGCTTTTTGCGGCGTGCGGTCTCCCCCTTCGCTTCACCTGCCGCGTGACGCTTTGTCCACGCGGCCTACTGTTCCTGCTGACACCCTGATGAATACCGTTACGCTCAAACCGTCGAAAGAAAAATCGCTGCTGCGCCGCCACCCGTGGGTCTATGCCAACGTGATCGATCGCGTCGACGGCAATCCCGCTCCCGGCGCAACCGTGCTGGTGCGCGCGCACGACGGCCGTTTCCTCGCGCGTGCGGCCTACAGCCCGCATTCGCAGATTCGCGCGCGCGTCTGGAGCTTCGACGAAGCCGAGCCGATCGATCACGCGTTCTTCAAGCGCCGCGTGCAGCGCGCGCTCGCGCATCGTCAAACGATGGTGCACAACACCGGTGCCGTGCGGCTGATTTTCGGCGAAGCGGACGGGCTGCCGGGTCTGATCGTCGACCATTACGTCGCCGAGGACGAAGGCCAGCGCAGCCAGTTGGTGTGTCAGTTCATGGCGACGGGCGTCGAAGCATGGAAGGACGCGATCGTCGCGGCGCTGACCGACGCGACCGGCTGCCCGAACGTCTACGAGCGCTCGGACGTGTCGATCCGCCAGAAGGAAGGGCTTGAGCAGATCACCGGCGTGCTGGCGGGCGACGCGCCGTCGGAAGCGCTGATCGCGAGCGAAAACGGCGTGCGTTATCACGTCGACGTGCGCAACGGCCACAAAACCGGCTTCTACGTCGACCAGCGCGACAACCGCCTGCTGGTGCAGGAGCTGGCGAAAGATCGCGACGTGCTGAACTGCTTCTGCTACACCGGTGGCTTTTCGCTGGCGGCTTTAAAGGGCGGAGCGAAGCGCGTGGTGTCGATCGATTCGTCGGGTGACGCGCTCGCGATCGCGCAACAGAACGTGGCCGCCAACGGTTTCGACGCCGAGCGTGCCACCTGGCTCGACGCCGACGCGTTCAAAACCCTGCGCCGCCTCTACGACGAAGGCGAACGCTTCGACCTGGTCGTGCTCGATCCGCCGAAATTCGCGCCGTCGCGCGAACACGTGGACCGCGCCTCGCGCGCCTATAAGGACATCAACCTGACCGGCCTGAAGCTGCTGCGCCCGGGCGGCCTGCTGTTCACCTATTCATGCTCCGGCGCGATCGACTCGGAGTTGTTCCAGAAGATCGTGTCCGGTGCGGCGGCCGATGCGCGCGTCGATGCGCGGATACTCAAGCGTCTCGGCGCCGGGGTCGACCACCCGTTGCTCACCGCATTCCCGGAAGGCGAATACCTGAAAGGCCTGCTGTTGCAAATTGCCTGATCGCCCATAGTTTCAGGGTTATTTCCCGCGCTGGCGGAGGGGTTCGCCCTGCCGCCAGCGCCGGCTTGACAGATATGTTTCAATATCCGGCTAGATCGGGCCGCGCGCCGTCAGGCTGCCGCGCCCGGCAAACCGGATTCGCAGACGCATCCGCTGCACATTCGCGCTGCATATTTCGCGCTGTAAATTCTATTACGCACAGACTCACGTACAAGGCGACCAACATGATTCCAGTCACCATCCTGACCGGCTTTCTCGGCAGCGGCAAAACCACCCTGCTCAAGCGCATCCTGAACGAAAAGCACGGCATGAAAATCGCCGTGATCGAGAACGAGTTCGGCGAAGAGAACATCGACAACGAAATCCTCGTGCAGGACACGAGCGAGCAGATCATCCAGATGAGCAACGGCTGCATCTGCTGCACGATTCGCGGCGACCTGTCGCGCGTGCTGAGCGATCTGGCGGCGAAGAAGCAATCCGGCGAACTGGATTTCGACCGTGTCGTGATCGAAACCACTGGTCTCGCCAATCCGGGCCCGGTCGCACAGACGTTCTTCATGGACGACCAGATCGCCAACGAATTCCTGCTCGACGCGATCATCACGCTGGTCGACGCGAAGCACGCGAATCATCAACTGGACGAGCATGAAGTGGTGCAGCGCCAGGTCGGCTTCGCCGATCGCCTGTTCATCACCAAGTCCGACCTGGTCGATGAAAAACACGTGGACGATCTGCGCCACCGTCTGCTGCACATGAATCCGCGCGCGGCGATCAGGGTCGTCAATTTCGGCGAAGCGGACATCAAGGAAATCTTCGACCTGCGCGGCTTCAACCTGAATTCGAAGCTCGAGATCGACCCGGACTTCCTCGCCGAAGACGAACATGCGCACAGCCACGCTCACGCGCATGACGAGCACGGCCACACCCATGCCGATCACGACGATCACGAAAACTGCGATCACGACCATGGCAAGTGCGACCACGAAGGCCACGACCACGCGCATCACCATCACGCGCACCATGACGACAAGATCAAATCGTTCGTCTACCGCAGCGACCGTCCGTTCGATCCGAACAAACTCGAGGACTTCCTCGGTGGCATTCTGCAGATCTACGGCGAGCGCCTGCTGCGCTATAAGGGCGTGCTCTATATGAAGGGCGTCGACCGCAAGGTGGTGTTCCAGGGCGTGCATCAGATGATGGGCAGCGATCTGGCCGCGAAATGGCAGCCGATCGAGAAGAAAACCAACAAGATGGTGTTCATCGGCATCGAACTGCCGCAGGACCTGATCACCGACGGCCTGGACGCCTGTCTGGCGTAAGCGTCACGCCTGCCGTGCCATGCAAGTGGCGCGGCACTCGGCGTGCTGTAGCACGCTAGCCACGAGCGTGCGTCCCGCGGGCACCGAGGTAATCATCTGCAGAATGCCCGGAGGAGCGGCCGAAAGCCCGCTGAAATGTCGGTCGTGTGAAAAACACGTGAAAACCCTGCTGTATTAATGCGTGCACGACCATCGCTTTTTGACCGTGCGCGCGTTATATTTTCGGGATATCAGTGCGCCGCCGGGGGATTTTCACGAGTTGCGGTGCTGGATTGTGATTCAGTTACAATACGTGCCCACTGGAGAATGACAACGAATTGCCCGGTCAGCGCGTATTCCGTGCCGGGCCTGAAACGGCGCCGGAAAATCTTGTCCGGAACTCACGCCGACAATGCCGGCTGGCACAGCTGATCAGGCACGCTGCCGGCAAGCAATGCCTCAGGAGCAATCGAGAAACGGTTTCCAGAGGAGTTCGGCCCCGCATAGGCGTAGCGACGCCCGGCGCGTGGGCGCAAGGCGCTTCGGCGTCACGACAGTCCACCGTCCGTGCGCACCCAGCGCTCAGCGTCCTCGTGGCGCCTTTGCGGGCAATACGAAAGTGCGGGCACTATGTAAGAGTTTTGCCTCACATTGAAGAAGCAAGCCAGATGACGACGAAACGACTCTTGACTGAAGCCGAAATCCTGAAGATGAGCGACAAGGATTACATGAATGAGGATCAGCTCGCTTTCTTCAAGAACAAGCTCGAACAGCTGCAGGCGGACATTCTCCGCAATGCCGGCCAGACGACCGAGAACCTGCGCGAAACAGTAATCGTGCCGGACCCGGCCGACCGCGCAACGATCGAGGAAGAGCATGCGCTCGAACTGCGCACGCGCGACCGCGAACGCAAGCTGCTGAAGAAGGTGCAGCAATCGATCGCGCGCATCGACTCGGGCGATTACGGCTGGTGCGAAGAAACCGGCGAGCCGATTGGCGTTCCGCGCCTGCTCGCACGGCCCACGGCTACCCTGTCGCTCGAAGCACAGGAACGCCGCGAACTGCGCCAGAAGCTGTTCGGCGACTGAACGCCTGCGGCGCGGCTTCGGCTCCGCGCCCTTTTAAGCTGCTTCGTCGAGAGGCGCACGGTGATCTGTGCGCCTTTTTTCTTTTGTGTGGCCCTCCGCACAATTCCCCGCTCCGAATCCCGTGTTTTTGTCTTATGCCGTTTGCCGGCTCTTGATATGACCGCGCACGCCCTAAAATAAGTCGAACATGCGTTGCACGAGCGCGCGCCGGCCGGTTGATCGTTTCAGCGTTGCGCGCCGTCCGCTTTCAGGATTCATGCGGTGGTGCTGCACCACCGTGTCCTACCCGTTTTGCAAAGAGGAACGCATATGGAGCAATTTCACGGCACGACGATCGTTTCCGTGCGCCGCGGCGACAAGGTCGCGCTCGGCGGCGACGGCCAGGTGACGCTGGGCAACATCGTCATGAAAGGCGGTGCAAAGAAAGTCCGGCGCATCTATAACGGCAAGGTGATGGTCGGCTTCGCCGGCGGCACGGCCGACGCCTTCTCGCTGCTCGACCGCTTCGAAGCGAAGCTGGAAAAACATCAGGGCAATCTGACCCGCGCCGCCGTCGAACTCGCCAAAGACTGGCGCACCGACCGCATGCTGCGTCGCCTCGAAGCGATGCTGATCGCCGCGGATGCCACCACCACCCTCGTCATTACCGGTAACGGCGACGTGCTCGATCCGGAAGGCGGTATCTGCGCGATCGGTTCGGGCGGCGCTTACGCGCAAGCCGCGGCGAAGGCACTGGTTGACAACACCGAGCTGTCGCCGCGCGAGATCGTGGAGAAGTCGCTGGAGATTGCGGGCGACATGTGCATCTATACGAACCATAACCGCGTCATCGAGACGATCGAGTAAGGACCTACGATGAGCACCATGACCCCTGCCGAGATCGTCTCGGAACTCGACAAACACATCATCGGCCAAGGCCGCGCGAAAAAAGCGGTTGCCGTGGCGCTGCGCAACCGCTGGCGCCGTCAGCAGGTTGAAGACCCGCTGCGTCAGGAAATCACGCCGAAGAACATTTTGATGATCGGACCGACCGGCGTCGGTAAAACCGAAATCGCGCGGCGTCTGGCGAAACTGGCCGACGCACCGTTCATCAAGATCGAAGCCACCAAATTCACCGAAGTCGGCTACGTCGGCCGCGACGTCGACAGCATCGTGCGCGATCTGATGGAGATCTCAATCAAGCAGACGCGCGAAACGGAAATGCGCAAAGTGCGGACCAAGGCCGAAGATCAGGCCGAAGACCGCATCCTCGACATTCTGTTGCCGAGCGCCCGGCCGGTGGGTTTCGGCGCGAGCTCGAGCGCCGTCGACACGGCGGACGAAGGTAGCACCACGCGCCAGACCTTCCGCAAGCGTCTGCGCGAAGGCCTGCTCGACGACAAGGAAATCGAACTCGACGTCGAACAGCCGCAAGTGGGCATGGACATCATGGGGCCGCCGGGCATGGAAGACATGACCGAGCAGATCCGTTCGATGTTCGCGAACATCGGCGGCGGCAAGAAAACGCGCCGCAAGCTGAAGGTGAAGGAAGCGCTCAAGGTCCTCACCGACGAAGAAGCCGGCAAGATGCTCAACGACGAAGAGGTGAAAGCCAAGGCTGTGCAGAACGTCGAGCAGAACGGCATCGTGTTTCTCGACGAAATCGACAAGATCGCGTCGCGCAACGAAGCGGGCGGTGGCGAAGTGTCGCGTCAGGGCGTGCAGCGCGATCTGCTGCCGCTCGTCGAAGGCACCACGATCAACACCAAGTACGGCATGGTGAAGACCGACCACATTCTGTTCATCGCGAGCGGCGCGTTTCATCTGGCCAAGCCGAGCGACCTGATTCCCGAACTGCAAGGCCGCTTCCCGATTCGGGTCGAACTGGATTCGCTGTCGGTGGGCGATTTCGAATCGATCCTGGTGTCGACCGACGCGAGCCTCGTCAAGCAATACCAGGCACTGCTGGCTACGGAAGACGTGCACCTGGAATTCGCCGACGACGGCATTCGCCGTATGGCGGAAATCGCGTTCTCGGTCAACGAGAAGACCGAAAACATCGGCGCACGCCGCCTGTACACGGTGATCGAAAAACTGCTCGAAGACGTTTCGTTCGCGGCCGGCAATCACTCGGGCAGCACGGTGCAGATCGACGCGGCGTATGTCGATCGCGCGCTGAACGAAGTGGCGGAAGACGAGGATCTGTCGCGCTACGTGCTGTGATGTCGATGTCGATGTCGATGTCGATGTCGATGTCGATGTCGATGTCGATGTCGATGTCGATGTCGACGATGATGCCGCTGCCGCGTTAAAGTCGTGCGCCTCGCGCGCGGCCTTCATGCGTGACGCGTAAGAAAAAAGGCTGTCTTGTGAAAGACAGCCTTTTTCGCTTTCCGGCCCGCAAGTGCGGGCAGGCCTCGGCGCTTACTGCTTGACCGGCCGCTTCGCCAGCTTGCGTTGCAGCGTTCGACGATGCATGTTCAACGCGCGTGCAGTGGCCGAAATATTGCCGCCGTGCTCCGCAAGCACGCGTTGAATATGCTCCCACTCCAGACGCGCAACCGACAACGGCGTGGGATGCTCAATCGCCTCTTCAGCTTGCAGCGCGCTCGCTTCGCTTTGCAGCGCCGACAAGATCGTCTCCACGTTGGCGGGCTTCGCCAGGTAGTTATCGGCACCGTCTTTCACAGCCTGCACGGCTGTAGCGATACTGGCATAACCGGTCAACACCAGCATGCGCGCGTCAGGCTGCAAATCACGCAAGGGGGCAACGAGCGTAAGACCGGAGTCGTTGCCGAGATGCAGATCCACCGTGATCTGGCTGAACTTCTGCTGGTTCGCCAACTTGATCGCCTCATCCGCGTTGTGCGCTTCGGCCACCGTATAACCGCGCCGCGTCAGACCGCGGGCGAGGATACCGGAGAACACCTCATCGTCGTCGATCACCAGAAAATTCATATCGCTCATGCCTGTTTCTCCGTGTTGGATGGCGCAGTGCCCTGACGGCCCGCGCCTGATAATTTGCGCCCTGCAAGCGGCAGTCTCAACACTGCACGCGTACCACGCGGCTTGATTTCGCTGACATCGGCCAGTTCGATCGATCCCCTCAGACGGGCCGCCGCTGAACATGCCAGATACAGACCTACGCCGTGTCCGCCCTGTGTACTGTCAACCGGCATCGTGCCGAGCGAACCACGCAACGCGGCCGGAATACCGGGGCCCGAGTCGCATACTTCGAATACTATCTGGTCACCGCGCGGCGCGAGCTCGCACGACAGCGTCACATGATCGCGGCTCGCGCGCGCGGCGTTGTCGAGCAGAATCGTCAGAATCTGACTGACGGCAACCGTATCGTCAAGGCTGACACCCGCAGGCGGCACACCGATCCGCTCGAACTTCACATGGGGATGACGCAAGCGCCATTGCTCGCCGAACGACTCGAGCCATTCGCTGACCGTTTCCCGATTGGTTGTTGTCGATGCACGGCTGCGCAGCCGTGCAAGCGCAGACGTACAGAGCGTCATTTGCTGTTCGAGCAGATCCAGATCGGCGCTGTACGGCGCAAGCCCCTTATCGGTTCGCGCGGCGTCGCGCAATTCTTCGGACAACATCGCAATAGTAGACAACGGCGTGCCGATTTCGTGCGCGACAGTGGCCGCCTGTACGCCAAGCGCGACGGCCCGTTCATCGTGAAGCAAGCGCTGCTGCGCGTCTGCGAGCGCTGCGTCACGTAGTCGCAGAGCGCGTGACATGCGCGCGACGAACCATGCAATCAGGCCGACGCTCACCATGAAGTTCACCCACATGCCTGCGCGAAAGTAGTCGAACAGGTTCGCCGGGTTGTCGAGATTCAGCGGCACGGAATCGAAACCGAGCACGGCATAGCAAGCCACAGCAAACGCGGCGAGCCACGCCATCAGAAACCACGGCAACACGGCTGCGGCAATCGCGAGCGATGGCAGGTACAGCGAAACGAATGGGTTGGTGGTGCCGCCGGAAAGAAACAGCAGCGCCGACAACGCGCCGAGATCGACCCAGATCTGGCCGAACAGTTCGAGATTGGACTCGGGCCGCTGCTGCGAGACACGCCACCACGTGAGTCCGTTGAAGATCACTTCTAGCGCGATCACGAGCAACATCGCGGGCAACGGCAAGTGCACGCCGAAGAAGATCTGCACGAATGCGATCGTCAGCAGCTGGCCGATGATGGCGAGGCTGCGTAGCCAGAACAGATGACCGAGGTTGACCCTGCCGGTGTTGGTTATACGATGCATGACTTTAATTTAACTGTTCGGACTAGTCTGACTGACCTCACGGCTTTGCGCCGCTAGCATAGTATTTTTGCGACAGCGTTGCGCGAGCCGATCGCTCATCATCGGTTCTGGCGCGACCCAAACTCAGCCATGCTGCCTATCTCTGATAGCGAAACCCCCGCCTCATCAGCTTTCCTGACTTTCCTGCGGCATGCCGCCGCAGCCCGGCAAAATGGCACCGCGCAAGCAGAGGCCAACTGGCTCGATGCCGCTGCACAACGCCATCCGCTCGACGACGAGTCCATCGACTCGCTCATCATCACTTTGCTCGAGCAACATCGTCATAACGACGCGATCGAACTCGCCGCCATTATTGCGCAACTCGATCCGCACCGCGCTCTTACGCACTTCCGTTTCGGCTACGCGCTGCAGATGGCGAACCGGCATAACGAGGCAATCGCGCCCTATCGTCGCGCACTCGCCATCGATCCGACATTGCCGCAGTTGCGCAACAATCTTGCTGGCGCACTCACACACACGGGCGGTGCGCTGAACGAGCAAATCGCCCTACTGGAAAGTGCAGTTCATCACGATCCCAGCCACGCCGATGCATGGACCAATCTCACCCAGGCAAGCCGCGCCAATTTGAATCTGCCACGCGCGCTCGAAGCCGGCGCACGCGCCGTGCAATGCGCGCCGCATAGCCCGCTGGCGCATAACAACTATGCGCTGGCGCTACGTGAAGCGCAACGCTGGGACGAAGCGGAGCACGCCGAAAGAACGGCCTGTGCGTTAGCGCCCAACGACGCGACCGTGCGCTCCAATCTCAGCATGCTGCAGCTCATGCGCGGCAACTATGCGCACGGCTGGCAAACCCACGAAGCGCGCTGGGATGGCTCGTTTGAACTGAACGGTAACCGCCCCGCGTTCCCTGCACCGACCTGGCAAGGCGAAGCGCTTGCCGGCAAAACCCTGCTGGTGTGGGGCGAACAGGGCATGGGCGATGTCTTGCAATTCAGCCGCTATATCCCGCTGCTGGCCGAGCGCGCTCATTGCGAGGGCGGCCGTCTCGTCTGGAATTCATTTCCGCAGATGGGCGCGCTACTCGCCCGTAGTCTCGGCGATCATGTGGACG
The DNA here is from genome assembly GCA_900142905.1 of Burkholderia sp. GAS332. NCBI lineage: Bacteria > Pseudomonadati > Pseudomonadota > Betaproteobacteria > Burkholderiales > Burkholderiaceae > Burkholderia > Burkholderia sp. GAS332. The sequence continues at coordinate 4,901,267 of FSRV01000001.1, forward strand.
GTTATTCGGCCGGTGGTGGCGTCGAATCTTTGCCACCGTTCGACTACGAAATTCCGTTGCTCAGCTTGCCTTTGATGTTCAACACGCGCGAAGAAACGATCCCCGCGGCGACGCCGTATTTGCGAGCGGACGCGGCAGCCGGCGAGTCATGGCGTGCGCGGCTTGCAGGAGAAACCCGGCTCAAGGTCGGGCTTGCATGGACTGGCAGCCACGGCCATCAGCGCAATCCATTCCGGCGGGTGGGTTGGGAGCGCTATGCGGAAAATTTCGGCGGCATGCACGACGTGGCGTTCTATTCGTTGCAACCGGGTGCCGGAGCAGACGTTGCGGCGGCCCGGGCGACGGGTCTGCCCATGTCGGACTACACGGCCGAATTCGCCAACTTCGACGACACTGCCGCGTTTGTCAGCGCGCTAGATCTCGTCATTACGGTTTGCACGTCCGTGGCGCATCTGAGTGGCGCACTCGGCCAGCGCACATGGGTGCTGCTCGACGTCAACCCGCATTGGGTCTGGCTGCTCGACCGCCCCGACAGCCCGTGGTATCCGAGCGCGACACTCTACCGGCAGCCGCAGTTCGGCCAATGGGATCCGGCGCTGGAGGCCGTTGCACGTGACCTGAGCGTGCTTGCAGCCCGGCGCCACGCGGCATAGGACGACATGTGGCGGCAACGCAGCCGCCAGGGCCGCGCCGCGTTCAAGGCGAACCGGCTCCCCGCGCCGGTTGCACGGCTCGCGCGATCTCCGCTGCGAGACATTCAGGACACAGGCAGCGGCCGGACGGATCGAGCCGGTCTGCCGGCAGGACCGGCATCTCACGGCACCAGCAGTCAAACGGCACCTTATGCATGGCGCAATCGAACGCCTGACCACAGAGCGGACACAGCGCGCTGCTTTCGGCGTGAGAAGCTGACAATTTCATAACGGACCGGATGATCTCGCTTCAGCCTGAATCAGGAAATGATGCCACGACTGGCGCGCCGCCGTGAGTCGGCCGTTCGGCCAATTCACGGGCCGATCTGAACGGCGGTAAGCTTGATCGTCGACCACCGCTTCCGACCCTCCATTGCGCAGTGCGCAAAGCCCGCAACACCCGTCACCGGCGCTCATGTCGAAATCCCTGTTGCAGCGCGCCAGTCCTGTACAATTCGCCCTGTTTTAACTGTTCCGTGCCTGAGCCTGCCGCCATGTCCGAGATCCCTGACCTTTCGCAGATCGCGCCCACCCTGAAGGCTGAAATTCTGGCCGAGGCGCTGCCTTACATTCGCCAGTATCACGGTAAGACCGTGGTCATCAAATACGGCGGCAACGCCATGACCGAGGAGCGACTCAAGCAAGGCTTCGCGCGCGACGTCATTCTGCTGAAACTGGTCGGTATCAATCCGGTGATCGTGCACGGCGGTGGTCCGCAAATCGACCAGGCGCTGAAGAAAATCGGCAAGCAAGGCACGTTCATCCAGGGCATGCGCGTCACCGACGAAGAGACGATGGAAGTCGTCGAATGGGTGCTCGGCGGCGAAGTGCAGCAAGACATCGTCACGCTGATCAACCATTTCGGCGGCCACGCCGTCGGTCTGACCGGCAAAGACGGCGGCCTGATCCACGCGCGCAAGATGCAGATGCCGGATCGCGACAATCCGGGCCAGTACGTCGATATCGGTCAGGTCGGCGAAGTCGAAGCGATCAATCCCGCGGTCGTGAAAGCGCTGCAGGACGACGCGTTCATTCCGGTGATCTCGCCGATCGGCTTCGGCGAAGACGGCCTGTCGTACAACATCAATGCGGATCTGGTCGCGGGCAAACTGGCGGTCGTGCTGAACGCCGAAAAGCTCGTGATCATGACCAACATCCCGGGCGTGATGGATAAGGAAGGCAATCTGCTGACCGATCTGTCCGCGCGCGAAATCGACGGCCTGTTCGCAGACGGTACGATCTCCGGCGGCATGTTGCCGAAAATCTCGTCGGCGTTGGATGCCGCAAAGAGCGGCGTGCGTTCCGTCCACATCATCGACGGCCGCATCGAGCACTCGGTGCTGCTGGAAATTCTCACCGAACAGCCGTTCGGCACGATGATCCGCTCGCATTGATTCCTGCCTCAAACCCGGCACACACGGCACGCTTTCCCGGCATGCCATGTGTGCCGTGCAGTTGCGCTACCGCTGCCGCTGCGCCCAGCGATACACAGCGCGCCGCTCTCCGGCGCGAACACGCTCCCCCCTCTTTTATCGCCTTCCGCATCGCGAACCGTTGTCCGCGTTCACTGCGTGAAGCGACCGCCTGCGCCTGAACGGCGTCCTCCATCATGCGCACCCCCACTTCCCGACGCCGTCGTCCGCACATCGCAGGCGGCAGTCCGGTCTGGCTGTTCGATCTCGACAACACGCTGCATCACGCCTCGCACGCGATCTTCCCAGCGATCAATCAGGGCATGACGCAGTACATCATCGACGCGCTGGGCGTCGATATCGACGAGGCCAACCGTCTGCGCACCGGCTACACGCAACGCTACGGCGCAACGCTGCTCGGTCTGGCACGCCATCATCCGCTCGACCCGAACGACTTCCTGAAAGTCGTCCACACGTTCCCCGATCTCGGCTCGATGATCCGTCACGAGCGCGGCGTCGCGCGCCTTGTCGCGTCGCTGCCCGGCCGCAAGATTGTGCTGACCAACGCACCCGAGGACTACGCGCGCGCGGTGCTCCAGGAGCTGCGCATCGAGCGTCTGTTCGAACAGGTGATTGCGATCGAACATATGCGCGATCGCCGCAGCTGGCGCGCCAAACCTGACCACTCGATGCTGCGCAAGGCAATGCGCGACGCGCACGTCGCGCTCAAAGACGTGATCCTTGTGGAAGACACGCGCTCGCATCTGAAGAACTACCGGCGACTCGGCATCCGCACTGTGTGGATCACCGGCCATCTGCCGCGCAAGCCGCACGCGGACGGCATACCGACGCGTCTACCGGGCACCGGTCGGCCACACTATGTCGATCGCTGCATTCGTTCGTTAAAATCGCTAAGACTGGGCACCCGCTCGGTTCGATTGAAGGGACAGCAGACGGGACGCAGCCATGCAGCCGATCGACAAGCCTGACGAAGCCGTAGCCGAACACGAACCCACCCCGTCGGCCACCCCGCGGACGCCGCGCCTGAAGCCAGGCGAGCGCCGCGTGCACATCCTGCAGACGCTTGCCGCGATGCTGGAGGCGCCGAAGAGCGAAAAGATCACCACGGCGGCGCTCGCCGCCCGGCTCGGCGTCTCGGAAGCCGCGCTGTACCGCCATTTCGCCAGCAAGGCGCAAATGTTCGAAGGGCTCATCGAGTTCATCGAGCAGACCATTTTCGGCCTGATCAACCAGATCGCCGACAAAGAAAGCAACGGCGTGCTGCAAGCCCGCGCGATCGCGCTGATGCTGCTCAACTTCCCCGCGAAGAATCCCGGCATGACGCGCGTGCTGACCTGCGAGGCGCTGGTCGGCGAGCATGAACGGCTGACCGAACGCGTTAATCAGATGCTGGAGCGGGTCGAGGCGTCGTTGAAGCAATGTTTGCGGCTGGCTCAGATGGAGGCCAATGCAAGCGCGGGTGAAAACGCCAGCCAAAGCGCCAATGCGCCTGCTGCCCCACTGGCCGCCGGCTACGATCCCGCGATCCGCGCGAGCCTGCTGCTGAGCTACATCATCGGCCGCTGGCATCGGTATGTGCGCAGCGGCTTTGCGCGGCCGCCCGCCGAACACGCCGATGCACAACTGCTGCTGATTCTTCAGTAGTCCGCGCGGCACGCGGGCTCACAACGGCGCCCGCGACGCTGCCGCACGAAATTTTCCGCTATACTTTGCGCCTGACTGCGGCCCTCTGAACTACCTGAGACCGCTGTCCGGAGCACCTTGAACACCTATCACGCGCCGATTTGCTGACTCGATTGCGGGCGCGCGAACTGCCGGGAACGTTTCCCGCGGTTCACTATAAATGCGGCTAAAGAGGTCGTCAGCCGCGCACACCGTTTCTCCTCCGTGCCTCGCCGACGCCAATCTAGCCGCCCTGTATTTGTTAAATGGCGGAATGAATGGAATCGATCGGTATCGTCGCTCCCCAAAAAATGCATTTCACCGAGCCGCTGCAGTTGCAGAACGGCAGCTCGCTGGCCGGTTACGACCTGATGGTCGAGACCTACGGCACGCTCAACGCCGCGCGCAGCAATGCCGTGCTGGTGTGTCACGCGCTCAACGCGTCGCACCATGTGGCGGGCGTGTACGCCGACAATCCGAAGGACATCGGCTGGTGGGACAACATGGTCGGCCCGGGCAAACCGCTCGACACCGACAAATTCTTCGTGATCGGCGTGAACAACCTGGGCTCCTGCTTCGGCTCGACCGGGCCGATGAGCATCGATCCGTCCACCGGCAATCCGTACGGCGCGGCCTTTCCTGTCGTGACGGTCGAAGACTGGGTGAACGCCCAGGCGCGCGTCGCCGATGCGTTCGGCATCACGCGCTTCGCGGCAGTAATGGGTGGCAGTCTCGGCGGCATGCAGGCGCTCGCGTGGAGCATGATGTATCCGGAACGCGTGGGCCATTGCATCGTGGTTGCGTCCACACCGAAGCTGTCCGCGCAGAACATCGCGTTCAACGAGGTGGCACGCTCGGCGATCCTGTCGGACCCGGATTTTCACGGTGGCAACTACTACGCGCACAACGTGAAGCCGAAGCGCGGCTTGCGCGTCGCGCGGATGATCGGCCACATCACGTATCTGTCGGACGACGACATGGCCGAGAAATTCGGCCGTTCGTTGCGGCGCGCGGAAGGCGCGGTGGACGCGTACAACTTCAACTTCGACGTCGAATTCGAAGTGGAATCGTACCTGCGCTACCAGGGCGACAAATTCGCCGATTATTTCGACGCGAACACGTACCTGCTGATCACCCGCGCGCTCGATTATTTCGACCCGGCCAAAGCCTTCGACGGTGATCTGACTGCCGCCGTCGCGCACACCACGGCGAAATTCCTGATCGCCAGTTTCTCGACCGACTGGCGTTTCGCGCCGGCCCGCTCACGCGAACTGGTGAAGGCGCTGCTCGACCACAAGCGCACGGTGACCTACGCGGAAATCGACGCGCCGCACGGCCACGACGCCTTCCTGCTCGACGACGCGCGCTATCACAACCTGATGCGCGCCTATTACGAACGTATTGCGAACGAGGTGAACGCATGAACCAGCGAGCACTCGATTACCTGGCGCTGCGCCCGGACTTCCGCGCGATCGCCCGCTGGGTCGAACCGCGCGCCACCGTGCTCGATCTGGGCTGCGGCGACGGCTCGCTGTTGTCGCTCCTGACCGAAGAACTGGACGTACAGGGCTACGGCATCGAGATCAACGACGCCGGGGTATTGGCATCGACGCAGAACGGCGTCAACGTGATCCAGCAGAATCTGGAAGACGGCCTGCGCCTGTTCGAAGATGGCAGCTTTGATTTCGCGATTCTGTCGCAGACGCTGCAAACCATCCATCAGACCGCCGCGATCCTGCGCGAAACGGTGCGCGTGGGCAAGGAATGCATCGTCTCGTTTCCGAATTTCGGCTACTGGGCGCACCGGCTTTCGGTGCTGCAAGGCCGCATGCCGGTGTCGAAGTCGCTGCCTTACCAGTGGCACAACACCCCGAACGTGCGGGTGCTGACAATTGAGGATTTCGAGGCGCTCGCGCCGGAAGTCGGCATCGAGATTCTCGACCGCGTGGTGCTTCACGATGGCCAGGTGGTGCGATGGGGGGTGAACTGGCGTGGTAGTCTTGCGGTCTATCGCGTCAAGAAAAGCTAACACCACTTATCCACATGTCGAACCCGCCGCACGAGGCGCCTGCACTTACCGCACACGAAGAACATCCCGGCTGGCGCGCGTTTCTGAATACGCGCATGCTGATCTGCGTCTTTCTCGGCTTTACGTCGGGACTGCCGCTGTTCACGCTCGTCTATCTGGTGCAGGCGTGGTTACGCTCCGAAGGCGTCAATCTGAAGGAAATCGGCCTCTTCGCGCTGATTCAGTTCCCGTACACCTGGAAATTCGTCTGGGCGCCGCTGATGGACCGCTACGTGCCGCGTTTACCGGGCTGGCGTCCGGGCAGACGGCGCGGCTGGATGCTGGTCACGCAGATTCTGGTCGCCGGCGCGATTGCCACGCTCGGTTTCGTGTCGCCGCGCGACGCGATCTGGACGGTGGCGGCGTTGACGGCACTGGTCGCGTTATTCGGCGCGAGCCAGGACATCGCGATCGATGCCTACCGGCGTGAGTTGCTAAGCGACACGCAACAAGGTCTCGGTAATGCCGTGCACGTCAACGCGTACAAGATCGCCGCGCTGGTGCCGGGTTCGCTGGCGCTGATTCTGTCCGACCATTTGCCGTGGACCACCGTTTTCATCGTCACCGCGGCATTCATGGTGCCGGGCATGATCATGACGCTGGTGGTGCGCGAGCCTGAGATACACGGCGCGCCGCCGAAAAACCTGCGCGACGCGATCGTGCTGCCGTTCCGCGAGTTTATCCAGCGCGACGGTTGGCGCGGCGCGCTCTTTGTGCTGGCGTTCATCTTTCTGTACAAACTCGGCGACACAATGGCCACCACGCTATCGACGTCATTCTTTCTCGACATCGGTTTCTCGCGCACGCAAATCGGTGTGATCGCCAAGACTACCGCGTTCGGCGCGAGTCTCGCGGGTGGGATCGTCGGCGGGATCTGGTTGATGAAGATTGGCATCGGCCGTGGGCTCTGGATTTTCGGCGTCCTGCAGATGGTGTCGACGCTCGGCTTCGCGTGGCTCGCGCATATTGGCCCAGCCTCGCCTGGATTGGCTGTCGTCTATGACATCGCGGTTGGGCTGAGCCAGGGTACGACAAAACTGCTGTCGGTGTTCGGCATCGACTGGACCGTCCAACTCGATCCGCGCTCGGTGGCGCTCGCGCTCGTCTACGGCCTTGAAACCTTTGCGACCGGCCTGACGATGTCTGCCTTCGTCGCCTATATCGCCAGCACCACTGATCCGCGTTACACCGCTACACAGTTCGCGCTCTTCACGAGCCTGGCTTCGGTGCCGCGCACGTTGGCATCGGCGGCAAGCGGCTATGTGGTCGCACGAATCGGTTGGTTCGACTACTTCATTGTGTGTACCGCGCTGGCGCTGCCCGGCATGCTGCTTCTGCTGCGCATCGCGCCCTGGAGAACCCGGTCGTGACGGTGCGCTTACTGAAGCGCGTGCTGCGCATGGATTCGGATCCCTCAGGGGTTGCTTCGCCCAAGGCCGGCCGCGCGCTGTGGCGTACGGCGTTGGCGCTCAGTTGTGCGAGCCTCGCGTTCAGCGCGCCGCTGAGCGCGTACGCCACGGCCATGCCGGCGGCCGGCGCAAGCGCGCCGTCGTCAACGCCGACGCCGACGCCGGCACAGGCACCCGCAGCGGCGCCGGCGGCAAAGTCAGCAGTCGGCACGGTGAACCCCGAAAACGCGACGTCGGCCGCACCCGGCGCGAACAGCGCCGCAAATGCCGGTAGCGCGCCCGCAACCGCCACGCCGCCGGCTTCGACGCAGCAGCAGCCCCCCGCACCGGTTACGGCAAAGACACCCGCGACTACCTCGGCGCCGGCCACTGCCACGAAGGCGCCTGCGGCCACGTCGACGCCCGCCGCAACCGCCGACGTCCCCGCGCCGCCTGCTTACACTGCGCCGAACACGCAGTTGCGCTACGGCGGCTACCTCGTGTTTCGCAACCTGATCCCGTCGCCCATGCTCGAGGCGCAGGCCGCCCAGGAGTTCAACGAGATCGTGTACGGCGCCCAGCACGCGAACAGTCTGTACGGCGACACCGACGCCCACGTCACGCGGGTGCAGTCGATCGTCGACAAGCTGATTCCCTACTCGCTGAAGTGGAACGAGCGGGCCAAGAACTGGAAATGGGAAGTGGCGGTGGTGCGCTCGCCCGATATCCGCATGTACTGCCTGCCGGGCGGCAAGATTGTCGTCTATAGCGGCCTGCTCGACCGCGTGCGTCTGAACGACAACGAACTCGGCATGCTGATCGGCCACGAGATCGCCCACGCGTTGCGCGAGCATGCGCGCGAGCGTCTCGGCGAACTGCAGGCCAGCCAGCTCGACTCATCCGGCACGATCCCGCAGCTATTCGGTCTCGCCGATCTGGGCGCGGCACCGCTCGGCATCGGTTCGCGGCTGCTGGAGATGAAGTACGAGCCCACCGACGAAACCGAAGCCGACGTGATCGGCAGCGATATCGCTTCGCGCGCCGGCTTCGATCCGCGCGCGGCGGTCACGCTATGGGACAAGCTGGCCACCGCGACGCGCAGCAATCGCGATCAGGGCTTCATCTACGTGCACCCGTACACGCCGGCGCGGCGCCAGGACATCATCAAGCGCTTGCCGGATATGCTGCCGCTCTATGCGAAGGCAATCGGCAAGAGTGTCGATGCGCTGCCGGACTATGCCGGCATGGGCCGCCCGCGCCGCAAACCGATCAGCCAGTGAGTTGCTCGGGCCGCGGCGGCTTGCGGCTCACGCGGTTCCGCTGTGGCTCGGGCGGACCTTACTTCTTGACCTTGTGGTCGTAGTCGACCGTCAGCGGCGCATGGTCGCTGAACTTGATATCGCGGAACACGTCGGTGCGTTTCGCCTTGCCGGCGATGCCCTGCGTTGCGATTTGATAATCGATCCGCCACCCTACGTTCTTCGCATACGCCTGACCGCGATTGCTCCACCACGTGTACTGTTCCGGCCGCTGATCGAGCGTGCGGAACACGTCGACGTAACCGACCTCGTCAAACAGCTTGGTGAGCCACTCGCGCTCTTCCGGCAGGCAGCCTGAATTCTTCTGGTTGCTCTTCCAGTTCTTGATGTCGATCTCTTTGTGGACGATATTCACGTCGCCGCACACGATCACTTCGCGCTCCTTGGCCAGTTCCGCGAGATGCGGCATGAACTCGTCCATGAACCGGAACTTGGCCTGCTGGCGATCTTCCCCGCTCGATCCCGACGGCACGTACACCGAGATCACCGACAGTTTGCCGAAGCGTAGCTCGACATAGCGCCCTTCCGGATCGAATTCCTCGCTGCCGAAACCGATAATGACTTCGTCCGGTTCGTGACGCGTGTACACGCCCGCGCCGCTATAGCCCTTTTTCACCGCATGCTGGAAATAGCCGGTGTAATCGTGCGGAGCCATAAATTCGGGCGTCATATCGTCTTGCGAGCATTTGATTTCCTGCACGCACAGCACATCGGCTTTCTGTTCGCCGAACCACTCGAAAAAGCCCTTCTTCGCCGCGGAGCGGATGCCGTTCAGGTTGGCGGTAATCACACGCAACATGTCGTTCCTCTTATGTTCGATTCGTTGTTAGATCAAAGGGCAAAAAGCACACGGTCATTCGACCTTGAAGCCCTTCAGCGATTCTTTGGCAGGCGGATATTCGAGCTTCAGCGCTTCGAACGTGCGTAGCAACAACTCGGCGACCATTACATTGCGATGGGTCTTCGAATCGGCCGGAACCACGTACCACGGCGCGTAGTCGGTCGACGTCGCGGCCAGCGCGTCGCGGTACGCCGCCTGATACTTGTCCCACTGCTTGCGGGCTTCGAGATCGGAGACGTCGAATTTCCAGTGCTTGTTCGGATCGTCGATGCGCGCCTGCAGACGCGCACGCTGCTCGTCTTTCGAAATGTGCAGCATGCACTTGACGATGGCCGTACCGCTGTCGGCCAGCAGCTTTTCGAACTGGCGAATGTGGCCACAGCGCCGCTCGAATGCTTCGGCATCCAGATTGCCGAGCACGGTCGGCACCAGCACATCTTCGTAGTGACTGCGGTTGAAGACGGTCAACTCACCGGCAGCGGGCGCCTGGGCATGCACGCGCCAGAGAAAATCGTGCGCCAGTTCGACGGGCGTCGGCGCCTTGAACGGCACGATGTGCAAACCGAGCGGGTCGACTTCATGAAACACCGCGCGGATCGTGCCGTCCTTGCCGCTCGTGTCCATGCCTTGCAGCACCAGCAGCACGCGACGCTTCTGCTGCGCGTGCAGACGCTCCTGCAGTGTGTCGAGCTTCGCGCCGATCTCCGACAAACGCGCCCGGTCGGACTCTTTCGAACCGGTCGAAAAAGGCTTCGCGGCCGGGTCGAAAGCGTCGAGTGAGAATTTGCTGCTCTTCTTGTCTTCGTCGAAATACGGTACGCGGAAGTCGTCGAGTTCGGGTTGCTTCGCCATTCACACACTCCGTGATCTGCGTTTAAACGGGCTCGCAAAAATGAAACGGGCCGTTGCCCCACTTTCGTTTCCGGCAACAGCCCGTGACGGCCAAAGCTCGCGCTTCAGCCCTGGCTTCTTCAACTGAGGTTCACCTCAGGACAGCTTCTTCTTCAGCAGTTCGTTCACCTGCGCCGGATTGGCCTTGCCCTTGGTCGCCTTCATCGCCTGGCCGATCAGCGCGTTAAACGCCTTCTCCTTGCCGGCGCGGAATTCCTCAACCGACTTCGGGTTCGCGGCGAGCACTTCGTCGATGATCGCTTCCAGCGCGCCGGTGTCCGAAATCTGCTTCAAACCCTTCGCTTCGATGATGCGATCGGCGGCGGCTTCGTCGGTCGCCTTCTCTTCCCAGATCGCAAGGAAAATTTCCTTGGCGATCTTGTTCGAGATCGTGCCGTCGGCGATACGTTGCAGCAGCAGCGCGAGTTGCGCGGACGAAACCGGGCTCTCCGCGATGTCCAGGCCTTCGCGATTCAGTTGCGACGACACTTCGCCCATCAGCCAGTTGGCGGCCACCTTCGCGTTCGCCGGGCCGACCTTGAGGACGACCGCTTCGTAGTACGCAGCCATCGCCTTGCTCGACGTCAGCACGTTCGCGTCGTACGGCGTCAGGCCGTATTGCGTGACGAAGCGCTGTTGAATTGCCACCGGCAATTCCGGCATTTCGCTCTTCACGCGCTCGACCCACGCCGCGTCGATCACGAGCGGCATCAGATCCGGATCGGGGAAATAGCGGTAATCATGCGCGTCTTCCTTGCTGCGCATCGAACGCGTTTCGCGCTTATCCGGGTCGTACAGACGCGTTTCCTGCACCACCGTGCCGCCGTCTTCGATCAATTCGATCTGGCGGCGCACTTCGTACTGGATCGCTTCTTCGAGAAAGCGGAACGAGTTCAGGTTCTTGATCTCGGCACGCGTGCCGAATTCCGCCTGCCCGACCGGGCGCACCGACACGTTCGCATCGCAACGGAACGACCCTTCCTGCATATTGCCGTCGCAGATGCCGAGCCACGTGACCAGCGTGTGCAGCGTCTTGGCGTACGCGACCGCTTCAGCCGCGCTGCGCATTTCCGGCTCGGTGACGATTTCGAGCAGCGGCGTGCCGGCGCGATTCAGGTCGATGCCGGTCATGCCCGCGAAGTCTTCGTGCAGCGATTTGCCCGCGTCTTCTTCAAGGTGGGCGCGCGTCAGGTTAACGACCTTCTCGTACGCTTCCTTGCCCGCCTTTTCGTTAGCCGGGACCTGAATCGTCACCTGGCCGCCCTGCACGACGGGGATTTCGTACTGACTGATCTGATAGCCCTTCGGCAGATCGGGGTAGAAATAATTCTTACGCGCGAAAATGCTGCGCGGCGCGATCGTTGAGCCGATCGCGAGGCCGAGCTGAATCGCACGCTCCACGGCGCCGCGGTTCATCACCGGCAGCGTGCCCGGCAATGCCAGATCAACGGGGCTGGCCTGCGTGTTCGGTGCAGCACCGAATTGCGTGGCGGTGCCCGAGAAAATCTTCGATTGAGTCGACAGTTGCGCGTGGGTCTCCAGACCGATCACGACTTCCCATTGCTTGGCCATGGTGCTCACACTCCTGCCGGTGCTTTGCGGTGCCAGTCGGTCGCACGCTGGAACGCGTCGGCCACTTGCAGCATCCGGGCTTCATTGAAATAGTTGCCGATGATCTGCAGACCCACCGGACGCTGCGCGTTCGCCCCCGCACCGAAACCGCACGGCACACTCATGCCCGGCAAACCGGCGAGGCTCACCGACAGCGTGTAGATGTCGGCCAGATACATCTGCACCGGATCGTCGCCCTTCGCGCCGAGGTCCCACGCCACCGAGGGCGCGACGGGTCCCATGATCACGTCGCACTGCTTGAACGCTTCCTGGAAGTCTTGGGCGATGATGCGGCGGATCTTCTGCGCTTGCAGGTAGTACGCGTCGTAATAGCCATGCGACAACACATAGGCGCCCACCAGAATGCGGCGCTTCACTTCCGGACCGAAGCCTTCGGCACGCGACTTCTTGTACATGTCGAGCAGATCGCGATACTCCGCGGCGCGATGGCCGAAGCGCACACCGTCGAAACGCGACAGGTTCGACGACGCTTCCGCCGGCGCGATCACGTAGTACACCGGGATCGACAGTTCGGTTTTCGGCAGCGAGACTTCCACCAGCGTCGCGCCGAGCGCTTCGTATTGCTTCAAGGCGGCGTCGATCGAAGCACGCACGTCGTCGGCGAGGCCGGCGCCGAAATACTCTTTCGGCAGGCCGATGCGCAGGCCGGCGAGCGGTTTGTCCGCACCGTCTTCCCTCCACGTCTTGCCGATGTAGCGCGTGAAGTCTTCGTCGTCGCGCGTGAGGCTGGTCGAATCGCGCTCGTCGAAACCGGCCATGGCGTTGAGCAGCGTCGCGCAATCCGCGGCGGTCTGGGCCATCGGGCCACCCTGATCCAGCGACGACGCAAACGCGATCATCCCGTAACGCGACACGCGGCCGTATGTCGGCTTGATACCGGTGATGCCGGAGAACGAGGCCGGCTGACGAATCGAGCCGCCCGTATCGGTGCCGGTGGCAGCGGGCGCGAGACGCGCCGCTACAGCCGCCGCCGAGCCACCCGACGAACCGCCCGGCACAGCCTTACGATCCCACGGATTCTGCACAGGACCAAAGTACGAATTCTCGTTGGACGAGCCCATCGCGAACTCATCCATATTGGTCTTGCCCACGCACACCATGCCGGCGTTCTGCAGACGCGCGACCACCGTTGCATCGAACGGACTTTCGTAGTTCGACAGCATCTTCGAGCCGGCCGTGGAGCGCCAACCCTTGGTGACGAACACGTCCTTATGCGCGATCGGCAGGCCGACCAGCGGGCCGGCGTGGCCGGTGTGAAGCAGCGCGTCGGCCGCTTTCGCCTGCGCGAGCGTCAGATCGGCGTCGACCTGAATGAAGGCGTTCAGGCTATTGGCCGCGTCAATCCGCTTCAGATAGAGCTGCGCCAGTTCGACTGCGGAGCATTCCTTGGCCGCCAGTGCGGCGCGCAGTTCCGTCAAGCTTTTTTCATGCATTGCGTTTTATCCTGGGCTTGATTCGCGAGTCTTGGTCGATCACTTACTCGATCACTTTCGGCACGAGGTACAGGCCGTCTTGCACAGCCGGCGCCGGGCGCTGGAAAGCTTCACGGTCGACCGTTTCGGTCACCGCATCGTCACGCAGGCGCAGCGCGACGTCTTCGATCTGCTCGATCGGGTGGGCAAGCGGGGCGATGCCGGTGGTATCGACCGCCTGCATTTGCTCGACGAGGCCGAAGAAATCATTGAGCTGGGCGAGCGTGTGCTCAGCGTCGGCATCAGCCAGTTCGAGCCGCGCGAGGTGCGCGATGCGTTTAACATCGGTCAGGGTCAGAGCCATGCAGTCACCGGAAAGTGTGGTGGACCGCCGCAGCGCGGGAAAAACGATGCTGCGACAGCGGGTTACGACACTGGAGGAAGACCTCGAAAAAGGGGTCAGCGGCGGCAAAAAGTGCCGTCCGTTTCCTTCAAAACATCCAAAATTATAAGGTATCATTACGCGTTCGACCCAAACCCGGACCGACTTACCAAGGCCTTTCTGAACAATTCCCAAAGATAGTTCGGATTTTTCTGGCTCGGCCTTGCACCGGCCTCCGGTAGACTCCCTCGCAGCTTCAAGTTCCTGTGGCGCCGCGTCCGCCCGGTTGAAGCTGTTATTTTTTCCGCTGCCGCCCTGCGCAACCGTTGCGAGGGCCGGCCCCAAGCGAGACAGGATTTTGAATGTTCGGTTTTCTTCGCAGCTACTTCTCCAACGACCTGGCGATTGACCTTGGCACTGCCAACACGCTCATTTACATGCGTGGCAAGGGTATCGTTCTAGATGAACCGTCGGTGGTCTCGATCCGCCAGGAAGGCGGTCCCAACGGTAAGAAAACCATTCAGGCAGTCGGCAAGGAAGCCAAGCAGATGCTTGGTAAGGTGCCGGGCAACATCGAGGCGATCCGCCCGATGAAAGACGGCGTGATCGCCGACTTCACCGTCACCGAACAGATGATCAAGCAGTTCATCAAAACTGCTCACGAATCGCGTATGTTCTCGCCGTCGCCGCGCATCATCATCTGCGTGCCCTGCGGTTCGACCCAGGTCGAGCGTCGCGCGATTAAAGAAGCCGCGCACGGCGCGGGCGCTTCGCAGGTGTACCTCATTGAAGAACCCATGGCAGCGGCAATCGGCGCGGGCCTGCCGGTGTCGGAAGCCACCGGTTCGATGGTCGTCGATATCGGCGGCGGCACGACCGAAGTCGGCGTGATCTCGCTCGGCGGCATCGTGTACAAGGGTTCGGTGCGCGTAGGCGGCGACAAGTTCGACGAAGCCATCGTCAACTACATCCGCCGCAACTACGGCATGCTGATCGGCGAACAAACCGCAGAAGCCATCAAGAAAGAAATCGGTTCCGCGTTCCCGGGTTCCGAAGTCAAGGAAATGGAAGTGAAGGGCCGCAATCTGTCGGAAGGCATTCCGCGCAGCTTCACGATCTCCAGCAACGAAATCCTCGAAGCCCTCACCGATCCGCTGAACCAGATCGTGTCGTCGGTGAAGATCGCGCTCGAACAAACGCCGCCGGAACTGGGCGCCGACATCGCCGAGCGCGGCATGATGCTCACGGGCGGTGGCGCACTGCTGCGCGATCTGGACCGCCTGCTCGCCGAAGAAACCGGGCTGCCGGTGCTCGTCGCCGAAGACCCGCTGACCTGCGTTGTGCGCGGCTCGGGCATGGCGCTCGAACGCATGGACAAGCTGGGCAGCATCTTCTCGTACGAGTAAGCGAGCCCGTCTCCATGTCAGTAGCGCGGATCAGGCAAACGGCCCCTTGCGGGCCGGTTTGCCGTTGGCTGGGCCTGCCAGCCTCCGCGCGCTGAACGCGCGCCCTTCGCGCGCCGCCGTCTCACCCAACCGCTCACGCCCCCGGCGCCGACCATGGAATACAGTCCGCCGCCCCTGTTCAAGCAAGGCCCGTCCGCCCTCGCACGGCTGGTGTTTTTCGTCGTGCTGGCGCTCGCCCTGCTGATCTCCGACGCACGCTTCAAAACGCTCGAAATCGTTCGTGGCGTGCTCGGCGCGGGTCTTTATCCGTTGCAACGCGCCGCCCTCGTGCCGCGCGACATCTTCATGGGCGCGGCCGACCTGGCCGTGACCAGCGCCACGCTGCGCCAAGAGAACGACAAGCTGCGCACCAAAGATCTTCAGCTCTCGCAACAAGCCAATACGGCCGCCGAACTGGCGGCCGAAAACGCCCATTTGCGCGCGCTGCTGCAACTCTCGCAGCGCTCGACCACGCAATCGCTGCCCGCCGAAATCCAGTACGACACGCGCGATCCGTTCACGCAGAAGGTCGTAATCGGCCGCGGCGCCCAGCAAGGCGTCCAGGACGGTTCGCCGGTCGTCAATGAAGACGGCGTGATCGGTCAGGTCACGCGCGTATTCCCGCTGCAATCCGAAGTGACGCTGCTCACCGACAAGGACCAGGCGGTGCCCGTGCAGATCGTGCGCACCGGCTTGCGCAGCGTGATTTACGGCACCCCGAAGGGCGATACACTCGATCTGCGTTTCGTCCCGATTAGCGCCGACGTGCAAACCGGCGACGAACTCGTCACCAGCGGACTCGACGGCGTTTATCCGCCGGGGCTGCCGGTCGCTAAGGTCGTACGGGTCGACAAACAGGCCGATACGGCATTCGCGCGCGTGATCTGCTTGCCGGTGGCGCCCGTGCGCGGCGCGCGTCAGTTGCTGGTGCTGCACTACCTGAACAACGTGCCGCCGCGTCCGGCGGAAGAGCCCGATGCGGCCACGACCGCCAAGGACGCCAAGGACGCAAAAACGAAGAAGGTCGGCAAACCCACGGACAGCAAGGCCGTTGCGGATAAATCCGCCGCTAAGACCGCTGAAAAGCCCGCCGCCGTTGCGAAGCCTGCTGAAAAGCCCACTGCAGCTGCCAAGGCAACTGAAAAACCGTCGGCCAAAGCCACCGCCGCGGAAAAGAAAGCCGCCGCCGAGAAGAAACCGGCCGCTGACAACAAGAGCACGAAGCCGCAAGCCACGCCGGGGGCCCAGCCATGAACCGTCCGCAATACATCCTGCAGCCGGTCAATCCCTACTTCATCTCGTTCAGCCTCGCCGCGGCCTTCTTGCTGAACCTGATGCCGTGGGGGCGCCTTGCCGGCGTGCCGGACTTCGTGGCGCTCGTGTTGCTGTTCTGGAACGTGCACCAGCCGCGCAAGGTCGGCATGGGTATCGCGTTCTTTCTCGGCTTGCTGATGGACGTGCACAACGCCAGCCTGCTCGGCGAGCACGCGCTGGCGTATACGTTGTTGTCGTATGGCGCGATTACGATCCATCGCCGGGTGCTGTGGATGTCACTCGGCGTGCAGACCTTCGCGGTGATGCCACTGCTGGTCGTCGCGCAACTGGTGCCGTTCGTGATCCGTCTGCTGACGGGCGCGGCGTTTCCGGGCTGGGGTTACCTGATCGACGGCTTCGTCGAAGCCGCGCTGTGGCCGGTTGCCAGCGTGCTGCTGCTGATGCCGCAGCGCCGCCCGGCTGATCCGGACGATACGCGGCCGATTTAAACACGCATCGAGCCCGCCGGCCGTTCCGATGGAACCCTGGCAGCCGGCCCGCTCGACGCGCATCGCTGTTCATGCCTCCCGGCTCCGGCCGGTTTGGGCGCACACTCATGATGGCCGTCACGCGGCCTTTTGCAGAATCGCATGACCGAATTCAAGGACACTCAGCAACAGCTCTCGAAGTTCCGCCTGCGGGTCGCGGCGGCGGGCGTGTTCGTGTTCGTCTGCTTCGGGCTGATCGGTGTCCGTTTCCTGTTCCTGCAGGTCTGGCACTACAGCAAGTACTCGCTGCAAGCCGACGAAAACCGCATCTCGGTCGCACCGATCGTGCCGAACCGCGGCATCATCACCGACCGTAACGGCGTGGTGCTGGCCAAGAACTACTCGGCGTATACGCTCGAAATCACGCCCTCGAAGCTGAACGATTCGCTCGAAAACGTGATCGACAATCTGGCGACCGTGATTTCGATCGATGCACGCGACCGGCGCCGCTTCAAGAAGCTGCAGGAAGACTCGAAAAACTTCGAGAGCCTGCCGATCCGCACCCGCCTCACCGACGACGAAGTCGCGCGCTTCACTGCACAACGCTTCCGCTTTCCGGGCGTGGAAGTGCGCGCGCGCCTGTTCCGCCAGTACCCGCTCGGACCGACCGCGGCGCACGTGATCGGCTATATCGGCCGGATTTCGCAGCGCGATCAGGACCGCATCGACGACGCCAGCGACCAGAACGACAGCGATCCGGACCACTACGATCCGCGCCTCGACGCCAACAACTACAAGGGCACCGACTACATCGGCAAGATCGGCGTCGAGCAGAGCTACGAGACGGAACTGCACGGCCAGACCGGTTTTGAGGAAGTCGAAGTGACCGCGGGCGGGCGACCCGTGCGCACGCTGTCGCGCACCCAGGCAACGCCGGGCAATAACCTCGAGCTGTCGATCGACATCGGCCTGCAGCAGGTCGCCGAGCAGGCCTTCGCGGGGCGCCGCGGGGCGCTGGTCGCGATCGAACCGGCAACCGGCGACGTGCTCGCGTTCGTGTCGGCACCGAGCTTCGATCCGAATTCGTTTGTCGACGGTATCGATCAGCAGACCTGGGACGAGCTCAACAACTCGCCCGACCATCCGCTCCTGAACCGCCCTCTGCATGGCACCTATCCGCCGGGTTCGACCTACAAGCCGTTCATGGCGCTCGCCGCGCTGACGCTGCATAAGCGCACGCCGGGCTGGGGCTTCCAGGATCCGGGCTCGTACACCTTCGGCGGCCATACGTTCCGCAACGACGTGCGCTCGGGCCAGGGCTGGGTCGACATGAACCGCGCGATCGTGGTGTCGAACGACACGTATTTCTACATGCTTGCGCACGATCTGGGCGTCAACAATATCGCCAACTTCATGAAGCCTTGGGGCTTCGGCCAGATCACCGGCATCGACATTTCGGGCGAAGCGCGCGGCATCCTGCCGTCGACGGAATGGAAGCGCAAGGCGTACCGCAAGCCCGAACAGCAGCGCTGGTATGAAGGTGAAACGATCAGTCTGGGCATCGGCCAGGGCTATAACTCGTTCACCATTCTGCAACTCGCCCACGCCACGGCCACGCTCGCCAACAACGGCATCGTGATGAAGCCGCACCTCGTGCGCGACATCGAAAACCCGATCACCAAAGAGACGCGCCCAGTCGTGCGCGATCCGAGCGACAAGATCGCCGTGAAGCAATCGGACATCGACTTCATCAAGCATGCGATGGAAGGCGTCGTGACCAACGGGACGGCGTCGAAGGTGTTCATCGGGGCACAGTATCAGGCTGCCGCCAAGACCGGCACGGCACAGGTGTATTCGTTGCAAGGCGCAAACTACAAGGGCCACGCGATCGCCGAACATCTGCGCGACCACGCGCTGTTCATCGCGTTCGCGCCTGCCGAACAGCCCAAGATCGCGATCGCACTGATCGTCGAAAACGGCGGCTGGGGCGCGGAAGCGGCCGGCCCGATCGCGCGGCGTGTGCTCGACTACTACCTGGTCGGGAAGAACAAGCCCGGCGCTGAAGCGGCGGCTGTCGCGGCAGCGGCCTCGGCGACCCAGGATGCGTCCGCACCTGAAGTGGGTGGCGCACCTGCGCCGCTAGACGTGGCGCAGCCGGTCAAGATCGCCGCGGGATTCACGGCACTGCCGATTCCGGGTGCGGCTTCGGCAGCAGCGGCGGCTTCTGCTGCGGCGGCGGCATCCTCTGCGGCCGCTGCATCGGCACCTACGGCGGCGGCTTCCGGTGCGTCGGCGGCCGTTGGCGTTTCGGCATCCGCGTCCGCCACCGCAAAGAACCCGGCGACGCGTAAATCCGGCGTCCCGCACAAACCCCGCCCGAGCAGCGAACCGGTGCCGACCGCCGCCGCCCCGTCGCGGGATGACAGCATTCAGCCTACGTCGCCACGCCAGCCGGTTTCCGGCGGCATCGACGAGTAAGGAGAAAGGCATGCAATTCGACAAGCGCGCCTGGCTCGACCGCATCAAGCGGATGTTCGTGGGCTTCGACCGGCCACTCGCCCTGATCGTGTTTCTGCTCCTGTGCGTCGGCATCGTCACGCTATACAGCGCGACGCTGGACATGCCCGGCCGGGTGGAAGACCAACTGCGCAACATCATGCTGACGTTCGTGCTGATGTGGGCACTGGCCAATGTGCCGCCCACCACGCTGATGCGCTTCGCGCTCCCGCTCTATACATTCGGGATCGCGTTACTGGTTGCCGTGGCGATGTTCGGCCTCACGCGCAAGGGTGCGAAGCGCTGGATCAATGTCGGCGTGGTGATCCAGCCGTCGGAGATTCTGAAGATCGCCACACCGCTCATGCTCGCCTGGTACTACCAGCGCCGCGAAGGCGTCATGCGCTGGTACGACTTTCTGGTCGGCTTCCTGATCCTGATCGTCCCGGTCGGTTTGATCGCCAAGCAGCCTGACCTTGGCACCGCCGTGCTGGTGTTCGCGGCCGGCTTTTTCGTGATCTATTTCGCGGGGCTCAGTTTCAAGCTGATCGTACCGGTGCTGATTGCGGGGGTGATCGCAGTCGCTTCGATCGCGGCGTTCCAGGACAAGATCTGTCAGCCGGAAGTGCAGTGGCCGCTGATGCACGACTATCAGAAGCATCGTATCTGTACGCTGCTTGATCCGACGTCCGATCCGCTCGGCAAAGGTTTCCACACGATCCAGGCGGTGATTGCAATCGGCTCGGGCGGCCCACTCGGCAAGGGCTGGCTCAAGGGTACCCAGGCCCACCTGGAGTTCATCCCTGAGAAGCACACCGACTTCATCTTCGCGGTATTTTCCGAGGAGTTCGGGCTGGCGGGCGGGATCGTGCTGCTCACGCTTTATATGCTGCTGATCGCGCGCGGGCTGTTTATCGCGGCGAATGGGGCGACGCTGTTTGGGCGGCTGCTGGCCGGATCGCTGACGATGGCGTTCTTCACCTACGCGTTCGTCAACATCGGCATGGTGAGCGGGATCTTGCCGGTGGTGGGCGTGCCGCTGCCATTCATGAGTTACGGCGGGACTGCGCTGACTACGCTAGGGGTCGCGATCGGCCTCATCATGAGCGTCGCGCGGCAGAAGCGGTTGATGCAGAGTTAGCGCGGCACAACGCGCAAGGCGCAGACCGCGGAACCAGCCGAAGGCAGCAGAACCGACGGTCGCGAAACCGAATAGCGCAAAATCAAAGCAGGCTACAGAAAGAAGGCTGGATAAACAAAAGGGGCGCACCGTCAGGAGCGCCCCTTTTTTCATTTATTGCGGCTTCATTTACTGCGGTTTGACCTCGTGTTGATCCCGCAATTGCGCGCTCAGTTGCTGATACTTGAGCTTCGCCGCCGGATCGCCCTGTGCCGCCGCTGCCGCGTAGTACGCACGCGCCACGTTCAGATTCTTGTCCACGCCGTCGCCACCGCGCTCATAGAACGAACCGGTCACATACTGCGCGGTCATATCGCCGCCTTGCGCGGCCTTCTTGTACCAGACGAACGCCTGCTGGTTATCGCGCGCCGTGCCGCGGCCATCGAGGAACTGGTTGGCCAGCGCGAGTTCGGCCTGCACGTGCCCCTGCTGCGCGGCCTTCAGGAACCAGCGATGCGCCTCGACCGGATCACGTCCAACGAACTCGCCATCGTCGTACATCTTGCCGTACACGTACTGCGCGTGCGACATGTTGGCGTCGGCGGCTTTGCGCAGCCACTTCTTGCCTTCGTCGACGTTGGCTCGGGTGCCTTCGCCGTTGAGCAGCATCATCGCGTAGTTGAACTCGGCAAGCCGGCTGCCGCGCTCGGCCGCTTTATGGAACTCGGCGAGCGCCTGAGCCAGATTGCCGGCGTTGTAATCGGCGACCGCGGTTTGCGTCTCCGGATCGCTCGACTTCGCGACGCGACTGTCCTGCGCATACGCCGTCACATTCGCCATCAACGCCGCTGCAACCACCAGACGCACCGCGACGCACTGCACCATCCCCGTCATGTCCTCACCTCCTGCAACGCCTGGCGGGTCGCGCGCAACATCCACATGACGTCGGCGGCCAGGGCGATAAAACGAAAACCGGCATCACGAGACTGCTTAGCGCTCGCGGCATCCATAGCAAAAATTCCGGTGGCGATACCGGCCTTGTCGGCGGCGCTGACAATGCGCGCCATCGCCGCCTGCACGTCGGCATGCTTCGAATCGCCGAGGTGACCGAGGCTCGCGGCCAGATCGGCCGGTCCGACGAACAGGCAATCGACGCCCGGCGTCGCCGCGATCTTCTCCACCTCCTGCAAGCCGCGCGCCGACTCGATCTGCACGATGGTCGCGATCTGCGCATTGGCGGTCTGCACGTAGTCGCGCCGCATGCCGTACGCAGCCGCCCGCACCGCGCCGGCCACACCGCGACGACCGTCGAGCGCCTCGGCGGTCGGATACTGCGTCAGACGCACGGCCTGTGCCGCCTCTTCCGCCGTTTCGATATTCGGGAACATCAGGGTGCGAGCGCCGGCGTCCAGCACGCGCTTGATGAGCCACGGCTCGCTGGCGGGCACACGCACAACCGGCTCGCTCGGCAGATGCGCGGCGGCAATCGCGCGCAATTGCGAGGTGACATCGCCGCTATCGTTCGGCGCGTGCTCCATGTCGATCAGCAGCCAGTCGAAACCGGCATGCGCGAGCGCCTCGGCTGCCGCATCGCTGCCGAGCGAAAGCCACAGACCGAACAGCGGGTCGGCTTCTTTCAGACGTTGTTTGAGGGGATTCGTGAAGGTGCTCATTGCCGCGCTCCCTGGCGATGGGACACATCGCGTGAAACACGGTTGAGGATACTGGCGTCGCAGAACAAACCAACGCCAAGGCCGTGGCGGCCTGGATGCCTGCTGCAACGCAATGCGGTGACCGGCATGTCTCGCTCCGTGTGGTTATCGGAGCGATCATACCGTGACAATAACGCGGGGGTTGGGCCGCGGGATCGAGTCGTGCGGCCCCGGTTTAGTCGCGGACCACGTCGGCCCAGCAGTTCGGCGTTTCGAACAGACGCACCTTATGCAAACGCAGATTCACGCCGTAATGCGCGTCGTAGACGTTCGCGAGGATATCGAACGCAACGGCGGCGAGATTTTCAACGGTGGGGATGCGATCGAGCACGACCGTCTTGTGACCGGCCATGGTTTCCAGAAAGCCGCGCACCTGCGTATCGCCTTCGTAGACGAGGAACGCGTGGTCCCACTTGTCGACCAGATGCTCGACCGCGAGCGACTTCACGTCGGCGAAGTCCATCACCATGCCGCGATCCGGCGCACCTTCGGTGTCGACCAGGTCGCCTTGCAGCGTGATTTCGAGCACATAGCGATGGCCGTGCAGATTACGGCACTGGCTGCGGTGATCGGGGATGCGGTGGCCCGCGTCGAATTCGAGTTTTCGTGTAATCGTCAGCACGGCAAATCAGGGAATGTTCAGATACTTGTGGGTCTGCATCGACAGGCGCCATTGCGGATGGCGTTTGCACCAGTCGATCGCGAGCTTCGTGTTGAGGTCGCGCGACGGGCCGTCCATCGGCTGGACGAGGAAATACTCGAAGTCGAGCTTCGCATACTCGGACAAACGCTGGTTGTCCTGCGGAATCACGACCTTCAGTTCGTTGCCCTTGGTGACGACGAGCGGTGCGTCAGCCTTCGGGCTCACGCAGATCCAGTCGATCGTCTCGAGCACCGGCAGCGAGCCGTTGGTTTCGATCGCGATTTCGAAACCGGCGGCATGCAGCGCGTCGACGAACGGCTGGTCGATCTGCAGCATCGGTTCACCGCCCGTACACACCACGAAACGCTCGCCCTCGCCTTCCGGCCATTGCGACGCGATCATCTGCACCAGTTCTTCAGCCGTGCGGTACTTGCCGCCGTTCTCGCCGTCAGTCCCGACAAAGTCCGTATCGCAGAAGCGGCATACGGCTTCGGCACGATCTTCTTCGCGGCCCGACCACAGATTGCAGCCGGCGAACCGGCAGAACACGGCCGGACGCCCGGCATTCGCGCCCTCGCCCTGCAATGTGTAGAAGATTTCCTTGACCGCGTAAGTCATGCTGCTTTCTGCCTTGTGTTCCTGAAAATAATGGCCTGCGCTGCACCCGTTCGCACGGTGCGCCAGCGCAGCGTAAAACTGTCGTGAGACCGTCAGACCGGCTCGGTCACCTTCTCGCCGGTCAGATACGCTTCATAACCGCGCTTGCGCAAACGGCACGCCGGGCATTCGCCGCAACCGAAACCCCATGAATGCAGTTCGGCACGCTCGCCAACATAGCAGGTGTGCGTTTCGACGCGCACCAGTTCAACCAGTTCGTCACCGCCCAACTCGTGCGCGAGACGCCATGTGTCGGCCTTGTCGAGCCACATCAGCGGCGTTTCGAGCAGGAAGCGCGTGTCCATGCCGAGATTCAACGCGACCTGCAATGCTTTCATCGTGTCGTCGCGGCAATCGGGGTAGCCCGAAAAGTCCGTCTCGCACATCCCGCCGACCAGCACCTGCAAACCACGCCGATACGCAATAGCCGCCGCGATCGTCATGAACATCAGATTGCGGCCCGGTACGAACGTATTCGGCAAACCGTTCGCGGTGGCGTGAATCTCGATTTCGCGCGTCATCGCGGTATCGCTGATCGAACCGAGCACAGACAGGTCGATCATATGATCTTCGCCGAGGCGGTCGGCCCAAGCCGGAAATGCCCGCGTCACTGCATTGCGAAAACCTTCGCGGCATTCGAGTTCGACTCGGTGCCGCTGGCCATAATCGAAGCCCAGCGTCTCAACCGTTTCGTAACGTTCGAGCGCCCAGGCGAGGCACGTGGCGGAATCCTGGCCGCCGGAAAACAGCACCAGAGCGCTACGTTTAGCGTCTTTACGGATCACCGTGAAACTCCGTGAATGATGAGTGTCACGTCGCGCTGCGCGAGGTGCGCCATGCAAGCAACGCGGCGCGACGCGTGCCGGCATTGCTGCCAGCCCAAAGCAGTATAGGCCGCACCTTCCGCATGCAGAGTCGCTGGGCGCTTATACCGTTAATCGTCGGGCGAAGGGTTCGGCACCTGTTGCGGCCTTGCCGTGTTGCCGCAGCGCGCGCAAAAAACGCAGCTTCAGGATACGAAAAGACGTGTTTGGTGCGGTGACGCGCCAGTGGAGCACCGACCGCGCGCTCGCATGCAAGTCCTTGAACTGGCGCGATTTTATCACGCCATGCCCAATGCCGCCGAGCACGCCCTGCCGCAGCGGTGAGTAAGCCATGCCGCCACGAATGCCATCAGAAAAGGAAAAGCCCCAGGAATCTTGCGATTTCCTGGGGCTGAATCCTGGTGGCCTGGGACGGAATCGAACCATCGACACGCGGATTTTCAATCCGCTGCTCTACCAACTGAGCTACCGGGCCAACGAAGAACGAAATGATATCAAAGGGTCAGCACCACGGCAAGCCCCTTCTCGAAAAAATCTGAGGGGCCTGAACCTGCGGGCCTTGCACGGCCCTTCACTCCCCTTTGTTCTTGCCGAGATCGACGCCGAGCTGCTTGAGCTTGCGATACAAGTGCGTGCGCTCCAGACCGGTTTTTTCAGCGACGCGCGTCATGCTGCCATTCTCGCGTGCGAGGTGATATTCGAAGTAAGCGCGCTCGAACGCATCGCGCGCGTCGCGCAACGGGATGTCGAAGGAAATCGACGCCGTTTGCGCCGCCAACGCGCCGCTGCCGATGCCATCTGTCGACAGCATCGGCAACGCAGCCGCCGATGCCACAGCCGAAGCGCTGACCGGCAACGCCGGCTTGGCGACCGCGCCGCCCGGCGCACCCGCCGCATTGCCGCGAGCGAGGCCTTGCTCGACGGCCTTCAGCAGCTTCTGCAACGCAATCGGCTTCTCGAGGAAGTTGAGCGCGCCGATCTTGGTCGCTTCGACTGCGGTATCGATGGTTGCGTGACCGGACATCATGATCACCGGCATGGTGAGCTGCCCTTGCGCCGCCCACTCCTTCAGCAAGGTCACGCCGTCGGTATCGGGCATCCAGATGTCGAGCAGCACCAGGTCCGGCGCCTGGCGCAAGCGGAATTCGCGCGCTTCCTGCGCGTTTTCCGCGGCCTCCACGACATGTCCCTCGTCGCTCAGGATCTCCGAGAGCAATTCCCGGATGCCCATTTCATCATCTACCACCAGGATGGTTGCCATTTACGCTGCCCTTGTCTGCACTGTTGCTTTTGTCGTTCCCTGCGACGCATTGCCATGCGCCGGCCGCAGCCCTGCTCCAGGTGCCGCGGCATCGTCTGCCAATTGAAGGAAGAGGATCGAAATCTGCGCGCCTTCAATCACATCGCCCGCTTTCATGCGGTTGCGAATGTCGATGCGCGCACCGTGTTCGTCGACGATCTTCTTGACCATCGCAAGACCGAGACCCGTACCTTTGGCCTTGGTCGTCACATAAGGTTCGAATGCACGTGTGAGGATACGCGCGGGGAAGCCGGGTCCGTTATCCGATACCGTCAGACGTACCGCGACGTGTACCTTGCCTTCCGCGTCGGGGTCTCCGTATTCTACTGTCCTCGTCTCGAGCAACACGCGCGGGTGCTCGACGTCGGCCACGGCATCCTGCGCATTCTGCAGCAGGTTGTGAATCACCTGGCGCAATTGCGTCGCGTCGCCGCGAATCGCCGGCAAGTGCGCGAGCTCCACCTGAATCGCACCCTTGCCTTCCTCGATACCGTACAGCGTCAGCACCTCGCTGACCAGTTCGTTCAGTTGCAGATGCGCGAGCACCGCCGGCGGCGTACGCGCATAGTCGCGGAAATTGTCGACCATCTGCTTCATCGCCGCGACCTGATTGACGATGGTGGTCGCGCCGCGCTTCAGCACATCGGCATCCGACGGCGACAGCTTGTCGGCAAGCTTCATCTGCAAACGCTCGGCGGACAGCTGAATCGGTGTGAGCGGATTCTTGATCTCGTGCGCGAGACGCCGCGCCACTTCACCCCAGGCGATCGAACGCTGGGCGGAGATCACGTCCGAAATATCGTCAAACACGACGACGTAGCCGGAGGTCTGCATGTCTTCCGCATCGCGGTCGGTGGCGGACACTAGACGCGCGCCGCGCACGAGCAAGGTGAGCGGCTCGGTTTCGCCCGGCACCTGCACCGAAAACTGCTGCTGCCAGTGGCCGCGATCGTCGTGACCGTCACCACTCGCGGCCTCGCGATCGGCAAAAGCCTTGCGCACCATTCCACCGAATTCGCTCAATACGCCGATCTGCTCAAGCGCGGAACCCAGCACCTCCTGGAACTGCTGCCGGAAGATGCGCTCAGCGCCGCGGTTCGCGGTCGTGAGGCGGAACTGCCGGTCGAATACGAACACGCCCGCGGTCA
Organism: Burkholderia sp. GAS332; assembly: GCA_900142905.1. Taxonomy (NCBI): domain Bacteria; kingdom Pseudomonadati; phylum Pseudomonadota; class Betaproteobacteria; order Burkholderiales; family Burkholderiaceae; genus Burkholderia; species Burkholderia sp. GAS332. Next base: position 4,928,074 of record FSRV01000001.1, read on the forward strand.
GGTTCGCGAGAATGCTTTCCAGATAGGCTTTGGAATGCTCGAGCGCGATGCGGTTGTTCTCGACCGCCGCGCGCGCTTCGGACAACTGCCGCGTCATCGCGTTAAACGACTGCGTGAGGAAGCCCAGTTCGTCGCGCGATTTGATTTCGCGCTTTGGCGTGTAGTCGCCCTCGGTCACTTCCTTGGTGCCCTGCGCAAGCAGGAACAACGGCCGTGCAAGCTGATTGCCGAGTGCGAGCGCCAGCATCATCGCAATAAAGGTGGCGAGGAACAGCGCAAGCGTCAGCGTGCCGATATACATCTTGCGCAAGCCAGTGCGGCCCAGCGCCTTTTCCTGATACTCGCGATACGCGCGCTGCACGGCATCGGCATTGCGCGCGAGCGTGGGCGACACCGGTTGCGTGAGTTGCAGAAAACGTTCGGTAGGCTGCAACAGCGACGCGTTCGAATCCGGAATGCGCTGCACGACGCGCAGCCGCAGCGCACCCTTGCCGCCATGAGCGTTCGGATCGCCATCGACTTCACCCTCGATCGCCGCATAGCCGCGGCCACGCGCCTGATCGATCATCAACGGCGTGGGCAAGTCAGTCGTCAAGAGCGTCGCGTAATTGCCGGATGCCTGCGCGACCACATGCATGTCCGGTGTCGCGCCCGACATGCTGCGCGTAGGTTCGACGATCGTCGCGTCCTGCACGCCGAACTGATCGCGCAAGCGCAGGAGCGTGAGCGTGGTGCCGGCGGCATCCGCGCTCGCCAGCTGCTCGGACATCAAGCGGCCCTTGGTCTGCAGATCGGACAGCGACGCGTCGAGCATGCCGCGGCCGAGATTCAGGCCCGAGGTCAGCGCGGTTTCGACGTTAACGTCGAACCACGACTCGATACTGCGCGATACGAACTGGTACGAGACGACGTAAATGATGCCGCCCGGCACCACGCCGACCAACGCCATGAAGAACGCAAGTTTCGCTAACAGCCGCGTGCCGAACTTACCTTTTTTAAGCCGCGCAATGATGATGATGACGAGCGTCGCCACCACCAGCAGAAAGATCATCGCGACAATGAGGTTGGCCGCGTACAGCCACTGGTAATAGCGGTCGAAAAATTCGGTATTCGCGCTCGCCGCTGCAAGCAGCACGAGCAGCAGCACGGCCGTTACGGCGACCGTGGACACCAGCACGCGTACGACAATGCTGGTGACACTGGTGTCGCGGCGCACTCTATTTAGCACGTTCGGTCACCGTGAAGGTAAAGCGCTTCCAATCCGACGAAAGGCTCCAGTCGCGGTTGTTCACCGCGTCGATCTGGAACGGCTTGGGCATCAGCGCGATGTCGAGTTGCATGCGCACCGACGCGTTGTACGTCTCCCCGACATGCACCTGATTGCGGTCGATCACATGCCACGACGTGACGTGCTTGATCACCGCGAGCGCATCTTTCAGCGTCGTGAAGCCGAGCTGCAAGCCACCCGACGACACGCTCGACACACGGTACTCACGCGTGAGCGGCTGGAACGACAGGCGGATGCTCTGCGACACGCTCACCGGCTGTTCGTCGAACCAGTACCAGCGCGGCCGGCTCAGTTCGAAGTCCGTCGTGAAGTACAGCGGAATGCCTTTGTTGACGGCGTCTTCGAGATTGCTGTTGAGGTCGAAATCGAAACGCGCGTCGAGATTCCAGCCGGTGTTGTCCGATTGCAGCGAGGCACGCTGCACCGCGATCGAATCGGCATAAGCCGCGCCCGGTGCGGCAAGCCATACAGCCAGCACGATCCAGAGCACGGCAGCGAGCCGAAGCGGGAAGAAGCGTTTGATGGTCACCGTTTCTGAAAGCGCGCGTAGAAAAATCCGTCGTGGTCTGAGTTCGAGCCGGCGCTATCTTCAGCGGCGTGTCCGGCATGGGAACCGGCCGATGTGTCGGCGGGCGCGCGGACAACTGAGGGTAAAAGTTGCCCCGGCGCGTCCAATCGTACCGCATCCTGGTACTTGTCTCCAAACCACTGTGCCTGCAACTCGCCTTCTTCGGGAAAGATCGAACACGTAACGTAGAGCAACTCGCCGCCTGGTTTCACCAGCGGCCAGAGCGCGTCGAGAATGCGGCGCTGCTCGGCGACCAGCGCAGGGATATCGGACGCGCGGCGCAGCCAGCGAATATCCGGATGACGCCGCACGATGCCCGAGGCCGAACAGGGCACGTCGGCCAGAATGCGATCGAACGGCTGGTCGATGTCGTCATGCCATTTTGCAGGCGCACCCGCGTCGCCGATCCGCACTTCCGCTTCGAGCTTGAGCCGCTGCAAGTTTTCACCGATGCGACGCGCGCGCGACGCATCGCTTTCGAGCGCCACCAGCTGAAGGTTGGCGAGTTCGAGCAGGTGGCCGGTTTTGCCGCCAGGCGCCGCGCACGCGTCGAGCACGCGCATGCCGTCACGCACGCCAAGCAATTCCGCGGCGAGCTGCGCGCCAGCGTCCTGCACGGACACTACGCCGTCGTTGAAGCCGGGGATCCGGTCGACTGGCATCGGCGTGGCGAGCTTGACGGCGTACTCGCCGACTCTGCTCGCGGGGATGTGATGGTTTTGCAGTACCTGCAGATAGGCATCAACTGTCGAGCGGCGTGCGTTCACGCGCAACGTCAGCGGACCTTGCGTATTGCCGGCAGCGAGCACGGCTTGCCATGCGTCGGGCCACGCGGCCTTCACCGCGTTGATCCACCATGCCGGGTAGTTCCAGCGCGCGACTTCGTCGGCTTGCGCTGCGCTCAGCAGCGCCTCGCGCTCGCGCAGGAAATTGCGCAGCACGGCATTGACGAGGCCCTTGGCGAACGCGAATTCACGACGCGCGGCGATGGCACCCACCGCCTGATCGACCACCGTGAACGGCGCGTAGGCGGCGTTCGCTTCGTCGTCGACGAGTAAGGCGAGCGCGCAGGCAAGCACATGACCGACGTGCGGCGGCGGCGCCTTCTTCACCAGCTTCGCGATCAACCACTCGGCGGTCGCCAGACGCCGCATGGTGCGGTACGCGATGTCCTGCACGGCGCCGCGCGCAGCGGCGGCGCTGCCCTCAGGCGCGGAGACGAATACGGATTGCAGCGCGGCAGGCAAAGCCGCGCCGAAGCGCACGGCGCCGACGGCCTGGCCCGCGCAGTCGAGCGCGAAACCGAGCGATTCGGGCGCGAGGTGCAGCATCGACAAACGGGATTCGCGTGGACGCGCCGATGGGGAAGCAGAACGCGAAGAAGGCTTTGGAGTCATGAAAGAGGCAAAGGCAGGCCGCGCGGTGCGCGCGACGCAAACAGCACACATTGTAGCGTGGCGCGGGGCGGGAGCCGCCGAGGGCCGATGACAGCCAACGGCCGTAGTCCCTGCAGCCGGAGCACGAACAATAGGTAAGGACCCGCAGCGCGGGGCAAACGACGTGGGACGTGAACAAAAAAGGCGAGCCCGCAGACTCGCCTTTTGTCACGCCGGTTCAGTGCGCCCGTTACTCGAAGCGCCCCGTACGCGCCATCTCCATCAAACGCGCGATGCGTTCCTCCGTGGCCGGGTGCGTGGAGAACAGATTCGCGATGCCGCCGCCCGCCAGCGGATTCATGATCATCATCTGCGCGGTGGCCGGATGCTGCTCGGCCGTGGGGAACGGAATCCCGCTCGCGTAGCGATGAATCTTGTCGAGCGCCGAGGCGAGCGCCTGCGGGTCGCCGGAAATCTGCGCGCCGCCGCGGTCCGCTTCGAATTCGCGTGCGCGCGAGATCGCCATTTGAATCAGCGCACCGGCGATCGGCGCGAGCAACGCAACGGCGATGCCCGCGATCGGGTTCGTCGGACGGCCGTTTTCGTCGCGGCTGCCGAAGAACATCGCGAAGTTCGCCAGCGCGGAAATAGCGCCGGCCATGGTCGCCGACACCGTGGAGATCAGGATGTCGCGGTGCTTCACGTGCGCCAGTTCGTGCGCCATCACGCCGCGCATTTCGCGCTCGGACAGCACGCGCAAGATGCCGGTGGTGGCGGCAACAGCCGCATGCTCCGGATTGCGGCCGGTGGCGAATGCGTTCGGCGCGTCTTCGTTGATCAGGTAGACGCGTGGCATCGGCAGATTGGCGCGGGTGGCGAGTTCACGCACCATGCGGTAGAACTGCGGCGCACTGTTTTCGTCGACTTCCTGCGCGTTATACATGCGCAGAACCATCTTGTCCGAGAACCAGTACGAAAAGAAATTCATCCCAAGGGCGATCACGAGCGCGATCATCATGCCGCGCGACCCGCCGATCATCCCGCCGATCACGATGAAAAGGGCCGTGATCGCGGCCATCAACATCGCGGTTTTGACCCAATTGAACATGTCTGCAACTCCTCGCCCTAACGCGGTTTCATATCTGCGCCGCATGATCGCGGCAGCTGATTGTAAGCTAACTGTTAGATATGGGCGCGTGAGGAAAATTCAATCATCTTGATGCGGTGGCGAGCTTGAGGCCCAAGCCGACGAATGCACTGCCGACGCCGCGATCCAGCCACTTCTTCACCAACGGCTTGCCGGAGAAACGGCGCGTCACACTACCGGCAATCCATGCGATAAAACAGCTCCAGATCAGACTCATCACGACGAACACCACGCCGAGCGTGAGGAACGCCAGCACCTTATGGTCACTGCCTGTTGTGACGAATTGCGGAAAAAACGACACGAAAAACAGTACGACCTTGGGATTCAGCACATTGGTCCAGAAGCCTTGCAGGAACAACTGACGCAGCGATTTCGGCGCACCGGCCGCGCGCGCTTCGCCCACGGCCTGGTCTGCCGCCGGCTTGGCGAAAATCAGGCGCACGCCAAGATAGATCAGATAAATAGCGCCGACGAACTTGATGACCGTGAACGCAGTGGCCGAAGCGGCCAGCAGTGCCGTTAAGCCGAACGCACAAGCAAGCGAATGAACGCAGCAACCGGAGCAGATGCCGAGCGCAGACATCAGACCTGCACCACGCCCTTGAGCGACGCTGCGCCCGATGATGTAAGCCGTATCGGGACCGGGCGTCACGTTCAGCAGAAAGACGGCGACGACAAAAAACTCGAAATGGGTGATGCCGAACATGAGGATCCTCGGAATGCGGGGCGTTGCATAGAGGATTCTAACGCGCCGCGGGCTTTGGAGCGGGGGTCTTGACCATCGGCCGAGCGGACGATGGTCAAGGTCTGCGCAAGACGGTTATTTTGCTTCGGGAAGCTGGAAACGCTGACCCGCGGCCAGCGTTGCGCCGGCCAGGAATTCACGCACCGGCAAGCGTTTGCCGCCGGGTTTCTGCAGTTGCGTGAGACGCAGCGCGCCTTCGGCACAGGCAACCACGACGCCTTCAGGAGAGACGTCGGCGATCGTGCCGGGCGCATTGTTGCCTTGCGCCTCGACCGGGACCGCTGCCCAGATTTTGATCGACGTGCCATCTTCCAGCGTCCCCACGCCGCCGGGGAACGGGTCGAACGCGCGCACCTGACGCGCGAGGACCGCGGCCGGCTTGCGCCAGTCGAGTGCGGCCTCGTGCTTGCCGATCTTTTCCGCGTAGGTCACGCCGTCCGCAGGCTGCGGCGTTGCCGCCAGCTTGCCGCTGCGCTCGAGTTCGATCAGCGCTTCGACGATCAGTCGCGCGCCGTCTTGTGCGAGGCGATCGTGGAGAGTGGCCGTGGTGTCGTCGTCCGAAATCGGCGTGCGCGCTTCAGAGATCATCGCGCCGGTGTCGAGGCCGACGTCCATCTGCATTAGCGTGATGCCGGTTTCAGCGTCGCCCGCCTCGATCGCACGGTGGATCGGCGCGGCGCCGCGCCAGCGCGGCAACAACGATGCGTGAATGTTGATGCAGCCCAGCGGCGGGATATCGAGCACTTCCTGCGGCAGGATCAGGCCATAGGCAGCCACCACCATTACGTCGTGGGGCGTAGCGTGCAACTGGTCAATCGCAGCGACGGCTTCAGCCGGATATTTGCCGGTGCGGCGCAGCGAAGGCGGCTGCGCGACGGTAAGCCCATGCTCCTGCGCGTAACGCTTGACCGGGCTCGCCTGCAATTTCATCCCGCGCCCAGCGGGCCGGTCGGGCTGGGTCAGCACCAGCGGCACCAGAAACCCGGCGCTGTGGATCGCGGCCAGCGCGGCCGCGGCGAACTCCGGCGTACCGGCAAAGATGACGCGCAACGAATGACTCATGAAGGGGTGCGGTAGGCGAGGTGGACGCGCATTACATCGCGTGGGCGAGCTTCTTCATCTTGCTCTTGATGCGCGTCTGCTTCAGCGACGACAGGTACTCGACGAACACGCGGCCCATCAGGTGATCCATTTCGTGCTGAATGCACACAGCCAGCAAACCTTCGCAATCCAGCTCGAAGGTTTCACCCTTCGCGTTCAGCGCCCGCACGCGCACTTTCTCGGCGCGCTCGACGTTGTCGTAAATACCCGGCACCGAGAGGCAGCCCTCTTCCGAGAGCTTCTTCTCGTCGCTCGACCAGATGATTTCCGGGTTGATGAAAGCGAGCAGTTCGTCGTGCGTTTCCGACACGTCGATCACGACCACGCGTTCGTGCACGTCCACCTGGGTCGCCGCGAGGCCGACGCCGGGCGCGGCGTACATCGTTTCGGCCATGTCGGCGACGAGCCGGCGGATACGGTCGTTGACCACGTCGACCGGCTTCGCAATCTTGTGCAGCCGCTTGTCCGGGTAATTGAGGATATTCAGTAAAGCCATGATCTTGAGTGTGTTTTTTCGGCGCCGCTGACCGGTGGAAGGCTAGCGTTGGCCATTCGGCCAGGTTGTGGGCGCATCGCGTTACGCAGAGGATAGAGGCTGTCGAACCGGTTCGATTCAACGCGCCACGTGCGCTAAACGACGAGCCCGCGCGGGTGGGCGCGGCGCTGCAGTTATTTCGGATGATGAAAATTTTAGCATGGCGCCCGCCTGCCCGCTGGCCCTGTAAGAGGATCGACTGTTAATGCGTACCTTGCCCGCAACCGATATTGAACTCGCCGCCTGGCTGCGGCTCTCGCTCGCGCCGGGGCTGAAACCCGCCGCCCTGCGGTTACTGCTGGCCGCTTTTGGACTCCCGGAAGCGATTTTCAATCAATCGCCGGAAGCGCTCGCCGAGATCGCGGGCGAGGCTGCCGCGCGCGCGGTGCTGGCGCCGCCCATTCCAGACTTCGACGCGCAACTCGACGCGGTCATTGCATGGCGCGAGCTACCCGGCAACCACGTGGTGACACTCGACGATCCTGCCTACCCGCCCAGGCTGCTCACCATGCCCGATCCACCGCCGCTACTATATATAAAGGGTCGGCTGGATCTGTTGCACACGAGGGCGGTCGCCCTAGTGGGCAGCCGCAGCGCGACCGCACAAGGCGTTGAAGACGCGGAGCGCTTCGCGCGTGAGCTTTCACAAGCCGCCGTCACGATCGTGTCGGGGCTTGCGCTGGGTATCGACGGCGCCGCGCATCGGGGCGGACTGGAAGGCGTCGGCGGCACGGTAGCCGTCATCGGCACCGGCGCGGACATCGTGTATCCGGCCGCGCATCATGCGCTGGCGCGCCAGATTGCGGCGCAAGGCGCAATCCTTTCGGAATGGCCGCTCGGCACCCCGGCGCGCGCCGCCAATTTTCCGCAACGCAACCGCCTGATCGCCGGCCTCGTCAGCGGAGTGGTGATCGTCGAGGCCGCCATGCGCTCGGGCTCGCTCATCACGGCTCGGCTCGCCAATGACATGGGGCGCGAAATTTTCGCGTTGCCCGGCTCGATCCACGCGCCGTTGTCGCGCGGTTGTCATCGAATCATCAAGCAGGGCGCCAAGCTGGTGGAAACGCCCGATGAGGTGCTGGAGGATCTGGGCTTCCCCAAGCCCATGGCAACTGCGCCGGCATCACCCACTGCCCCGCCGGCCATGAGCGCCGAAGCGCTGCAACTCCTCGACGCACTCGGCCATGCCCCCGTCACGCTTGAAATTCTTGCCACCCGCACCGAGATGGGGAACGCGGCATTACAAAACACGCTGCTGCAGCTCGAACTCGCCGGCCAGGTGACCGTGCTGCCCGGCGGCCGCTTCACGCGAGCCACCCACGGCTGACCCCGCATTGACCAGGGTTGACCACGATTCGGGATCGGCCATGCTACATTCGCGCCAAAGCACCTGACAAAAGTACGCAAGGAACCACCATGCCCGCGCTGAATCTCGACACCGACCAAGACCGGATTGCCGAGCGCGTCAACGAACCCGACACGCTGTTCGTCGCCTGCCTGTGCGCGGAGTGGTGCGGGACCTGTCGTGACTACCGGGAGGCCTTCAACCGGCTGGCGGACAAGCATCCGGAGATCTGTTTCGCATGGATCGACATCGAAACCCATGCGGACCGCTTCGACGATCTGGATGTCGAGAATTTCCCGACCATCCTGATCGAAGACTCAGTAACGACACGTTTCTTTGGCACGGTTTTGCCACAGGCGGCGATTGTGGAACGGATGTTGTCTGATCTGACGGCGGTGCCCGGCGTCAGCGGCGCGCCCAAACTGCGGCCCGCACTGGCTGTCGCGTGAATGTGGCCACCGGTCGCCGAACCTTGCGGCACGGGCGTTACAAGCAGTACACGCCGCGTTTTCCGCAGCTTGCTCAATTACTGAGCGCGCAATTATCATGGCGCGCTTTTATGGCACTTGACACGCCGCTCTCGCGCCGTGTGCTATAAAGCGGTCGTTATTGGGTCGCAAAGGTCGCAAACGAGGGTCGCGCTAATTAAGCGCACTCAAGGCCATCAACCCGGATCTACCAACCTCATATCGAGTCATGTCTAAAGCACTGATCATCGCCGAAAAGCCTTCCGTCGCGAACGACATCGCGCGCGCTTTGGGCGGTTTTACCAAGCATGACGAATACTACGAAAGCGACGAGTACGTCCTTTCCTCGGCAGTCGGCCACTTGCTGGAAATCGCCGCGCCCGAAGACTATGAAGTCAAACGCGGCAAGTGGAGTTTCGCCAACTTGCCCGTCATTCCGCCGCATTTCGATCTGAATCCGATCGCCAAGAGCGAGTCGCGCCTGAAGGTGCTGACTAAGCTCCTCAAGCGTAAAGACATCGACCGTCTGATTAACGCATGTGACGCGGGGCGCGAGGGCGAGCTGATTTTCCGCCTGATCGCGCAGCACGCGAAAGCCAAGCAACCGGTGCAGCGCCTGTGGCTGCAGTCGATGACAGCCGGTTCGATCCGCGACGGTTTTGCCCGTCTGCGTAGCGACGAAGAAATGCAGCCGCTCGCCGATGCGGCGCGCTGCCGCTCGGAAGCGGACTGGCTGGTCGGCATCAACGGCACGCGGGCCATGACCGCGTTCAACAGCAAGGGCGGCGGCTTCTTCCTGACCACGGTCGGGCGGGTGCAGACGCCGACGCTGTCGATCGTCGTCGAGCGCGAAGAAAAGATTCGCCGCTTCGTACCGCGCGACTATTGGGAAGTGAAGGCGGATTTCGTCTGTGCAGGCGGCTTCTACGAAGGCCGTTGGTTCGATCCGAAATTCAAGCGCGACGAGTTCGACCCTGAAAAACGCGATTCGCGTCTGTGGGCGCTGCCCGCGGCGGAGACGATCGTCGCTGCCTGCCGTGGCCAGATCGGCACGGTGACGGAAGAATCGAAGCCGTCCACGCAACTGTCGCCGGCGCTGTTCGACCTGACCAGCTTGCAGCGTGAAGCCAACGGCCGCTTCGGCTTCTCGGCCAAGAACACGCTCGGCCTCGCCCAGGCGCTGTACGAAAAGCACAAGGTGCTGACCTATCCCCGGACCGACGCGCGCGCGTTGCCGGAAGACTATATGGATACGGTCAAGGAAACGCTGGGCATGCTCAAGGAGAGCAACAACTATCTCCCGTATGCCAAGCAGGTGTTGGACAAGGGCTGGGTGAAGCCGAACAAGCGCATCTTCGATAACTCGAAGATCAGCGACCACTTCGCAATCATCCCGACGGCGCAAGCGCCGAAGAACCTGTCCGAGCCGGAACAGAAGCTCTACGACCTGGTGGTGAAGCGCTTCCTGTCGGTGTTCTTCCCGGCCGCCGAATACCGCGTGACGACGCGGATCACGGAAGTGGTTGGCCATCACTTCAAGACCGAAGGCAAGGTGCTGGTCGAACCGGGCTGGTTGCAGGTCTATGGCCGCGAAATCAGCGGCGAAGACGCGAACCTCGTGCCGGTGCAGAAGGACGAGAAGGTCAAGACGGACAAGATCGCCGCCCAGCAACTGGTGACGAAACCGCCCGCACGCTACAACGAAGCGACCTTGCTGTCGGCCATGGAAGGCGCAGGCAAGCTGGTCGAAGACGACGAATTGCGCGAAGCCATGGCGGCCAAGGGGCTCGGTACGCCGGCCACGCGCGCCGCCATCATCGAAGGGCTGTTGGGCGAAAAGTATCTGATCCGCGAAGGCCGCGATCTGATTCCGACCGCCAAGGCGTTCCAGTTGATGACACTGCTGCGCGGCCTCGGCGTCAAGGAATTGACCGCACCGGAATTGACCGGCGAGTGGGAATACAAGCTTTCGCAGATGGAGCGGGGCAACCTGCCGCGCGACGCGTTCATGCAGGAAATCGCCCGCATGACGCAGACCATCGTCAAGCGCGCGAAAGAATACGATTCCGACACGATCCCAGGTGATTACGCGACGTTGCAGACGCCGTGTCCGAATTGCGGCGGTCAGGTAAAGGAAAACTACCGGCGCTTTGCGTGCTCGAAGTGCGAGTTCTCGATCTCGAAGATTCCGGGCGGACGTCAGTTCGAAATCCCGGAAGTTGAAGAGCTCTTGCAGAACAAGACGATCGGGCCGCTGTCGGGTTTCCGCAGCAAGATGGGCCGGCCGTTCTCGGCGATCCTGAAGCTCTCGCTCGACGACGAGATCAAGAACTACAAGCTTGAATTCGACTTCGGTCAGGACTCGGGCGGCGAAGACGGCGAACCGCCGGACTTCTCCGACCAGCAGGCGGTCGGCGCGTGCCCGAAGTGCAAGGGCCGCGTGTTCGAACACGGCATGAGCTATGTCTGCGAGAACTCGGTTGCGAATCCGAAGACTTGCGACTTCCGCTCGGGCAAGGTGATTCTGCAGCAGGAAATCGCGCGTGAGCAGATGGCGAAATTGCTCGAGGAAGGACGCACCGACCTGCTGACGAACTTCAAGTCGTCGCGTACCGGCCGCAACTTCAAGGCGTTCCTCGTCAAGCAGAACGACGGCAAGATCGGCTTCGAATTCGAGAAGAAAGAGCCGTCCGCCAAGACGGCGGCGAAGACTGCGGCGGCTAAGGCAGCAGCCAAGGCAGCGCCGGAGTCGGATGACGAAGATGCACCGGTCGCCGTGAAGGCGGTGCCCGCCAAGAAGGTCGCGGCCAAGAAAGCACCCGCTACGAAGTCTGCGGCTGCGAAGAAGACCGCTACTGCCAAGAAGGCGCCGGCCAAGAAAACGGTCGCGCGCAAGACGGGCTCGTAAATCGGGCGCGTGGGCCGGAAGGGTATTCAGCTTCCGGCTCGCGTCGGACTTGCCTGAGAAAAAGGCGCAGTCACTTTCGTGACTGCGCCTTTTTATTTGTCGGCCAGCCCGCGCTCACCTCAAGCGCTGCCGGCACCACCGCCCGAATCGCTACAGCGGTGACAACGCAGTGGGCCGTGGACGATTCGTCGTCTTTGCCAACGTCGTCGGGATCGGCGATAACTCGCTATCCAGCAGCCGTGACAGCGGCTCCGCGCCATCGAACGCTTCCGGCGGCATGTGGTTCGCGGCATCGAGCGCGGCGGTCGTGGCAGGCCTTTCAAGGCCATCTTTGATCCACTGCTCACCGAGCAGGCTGTTCGGCGTCTGGCTGAAATGCTCGACCAGATGATCGATGAACGTACGCACCTTTGCCGGCAAGTGACGACGGCTCGGATACGCGATGTTGATCTCGACCTGCGGCAAACGGAAATCGCCGAGCAAACGCACCAGCCTGCCGCGCGTCATGTCACGGCCGATCAGATAGCTCGGCAGAATCGCGATGCCCATGCCGAGCAGCGCGAACTGTCGCAGCATTTCCGTGTTGTTGGCCACGATCACGTTGGACGGACGCACGCGCACTTCACCTTCCGAGCCCGTGAATACACGCTCGTCGCCCCAATACTCGGACGGCAAGCTCAGGCACGGATGCTCGAGCAGATGCTCGGGACGCGTCGGCGTGCCGTGCTTTTCCAGATACGCCGGCGTCGCGCACACTGTCATGCAGCCGGTGGTCAAACGCCGCGTGACAATGCTCGCGCTGCGCATCTGCCGTGTGACCACCACGCCCACGTCGAAACCTTCTTCGACCAGATCGACCTGACGGTCGACCAGCGTGACATCGGGAATAACTTTCGGATAGCGCTCCGCGTACGTCTGCAGCACGGGCGCAAGGTTATGCAACCCGAACACGACCGGTGCGACGATTCGCAACGTGCCGACGGGTTCGTGATTCCGCGCGACCACCATCTGCTCGACGTCTTCCAGTTCGTCGAGAATCTGGCGCGCGCGCTCAAGATAAACCTGGCCGGATTCGGTCAGGGACAAGCTGCGGGTTGTGCGATTGAGCAGCCGCGTACCAAGACGGCCTTCGAGATCGGCAACGTGACGGGTGGCAACTGCGTTGGAAATATCCATCGCGCTCGCAGCGCGGGCAAAACTGCCGAGATCCGCCACTTTGACGAAAACTCGCATCGACTGCAAATGATCCATGGGACAACTCCTGCCGTGTTACAGCTTCCTGACAATTAGTGAAAACCAGTGAAGCGAACTTGGAATTCTCCTACGACTCGCGAAATCGTGCAGAAGTTGCCCGCGAAAGCGGAAATATTGTCGATATTTGTGCGACTGTGCTCCCGAATGTGGTGCATGACCCTCGATTGTTCCGACAAAAGCAACAATCTGCTGCGCTGCAGCTTGCACTGTCTTTTTTGTTCGAACAGATGCAAAGGTCGGCCCGGCATTGCGGAATCGGAAAAAGTCGCGATGCGGGGTCGGACCGGAAATGAAAAACCGCCCGAAGGCGGCTTCCGTGCGAAGTGAATACTCACCTAATCAGGCAGCGAGTTTTCCTTCGAGCGTGAGCTTGGTCTGCGTCAAAGCCGGCGGCAGACCTTGCTGCAGTGTGTCAAACAATGCGGCATGCAGCGCGAGTTCATCGCGCCAGGCCGCGTCGTCGACGGAAATCACCTGCTGGAATTGCTCGCGGCTGAAATCCAGGCCGCTCCAGTCGATGTCCTCATAGTGCGGCGAAATGCCGAACGTGTGTTCTTCACCTTGGGACTTGCCTTCGATGCGCCCGACCATCCAGCTCAACACGCGCATGTTCTCGCCGAAGCCCGGCCAGACGAACTTGCCGTCCGCGCCCTTGCGAAACCAGTTGACACAGAAGATTTTCGGCAGCGTCGCGTTCAGCTTCTCGAGACGCTCGCCGGTTTTCAGCCAGTGCCCGAAGTAGTCGCTCATGTTGTAGCCGCAGAACGGCAGCATCGCGAACGGGTCGCGGCGCACCACACCCTGCTGCCCCGCCGCCGCCGCCGTTGTTTCCGAGCCCATGGTCGCCGCCATGTAGACGCCTTCGACCCAGTTGCGCGCTTCCGTGACGAGCGGCACGGTGGTGGAACGGCGGCCGCCGAAAATGAACGCGTCGATTGCAACGCCCGCCGGGTTCTCCCAGTCGGCATCGATCGACGGACATTGCGAAGCCGGCGCCGTGAAGCGCGCGTTCGGGTGAGCGGCCTTGCGTCCGCTCTCCTTCGCGTCCGCCGGCGTCCAGTCCTTGCCTTGCCAGTCGATCAGGTGGGCGGGCGGCACCTCGGTCATGCCTTCCCACCAGACGTCGCCGTCGTCCGTCAGCGCGACGTTCGTGAAGATGACGTTTTCCTTCAGCGTGGCCATCGCGTTGAAGTTGGTCTTTTCGCTCGTGCCCGGCGCGACGCCGAAATACCCCGCCTCAGGGTTGATCGCGTACAGACGACCGTCCTTACCCGGTTTGATCCACGCAATATCGTCGCCGATCGTGGAGATTTTCCAGCCGTTCAGACCTGCCGGCGGAATCAGCATGGCGAAGTTGGTCTTGCCGCAAGCGGACGGAAACGCCGCTGCAACGTGATGCTTGCGCCCTTCCGGCGACGTCACGCCGAGAACCAGCATGTGTTCGGCGAGCCAGCCTTCGTCGCGGCCCATTGTGGAGGCGATGCGCAGCGCGAAGCACTTCTTGCCCAGCAACGCATTGCCGCCGTAGCCCGAACCATAGCTCCAGATTTCGCGGGATTCGGGGAAATGGACGATGTATTTGGTGTCGTTGCACGGCCACGACACGTCTTTCGCGCCTGCGGCGAGCGGCGCGCCGACCGAATGCACGCACGGCACGAACTCGCCGTCTTCGCCCAGCACGTCGTACACCTTGCGGCCCATGCGCGTCATGATGCGCATGTTGGTCACGACATATGGGCTATCGCTCAATTCGACGCCGATGTGCGCGATCGGCGAACCGAGCGGCCCCATCGAGAACGGCACCACGTACAAGGTACGGCCGCGCATGGCGCCGTCGAACAGGCCGTTGAGCGTCGAGCGCATCTCAGCTGGTTCGATCCAGTTGTTGGTGGGCCCGGCATCTTCGCGGCGCTTCGAACAGATGAATGTGCGGTCTTCGACACGCGCGACGTCCGATGGATCGGACCATGCCAGATAGGAATTGGGACGTTTGGCGGGATTAAGTTTCTTGAGGGTGCCGGCTTCGACCATCTGGGCACATAGGCGGTCGTACTCCTCCTGTGAGCCGTCGCACCAGACGATTTGGTCGGGCTTGGTCATCGCGGCAACGCGCTGGACCCAGTCGATCAGTTTTCGGTGTTTGACCCACGCGGGCGCACCTGCAGACGCCTCAATGGTGGGTTTTCCTTCGAATGAGGGATGATTCATCGACTTGTCTCCGTTTTGAAAGCAATAGAAAAACGGTACAAGCCCAGCGACGCTGCATGCGAGAGGCGTTCAATTCATCGCATCGACTTTCCTGCCAGCCGACGCGCAATTGTGCAGGTCATCGTGGGCCACACGGCCTGTTGTGCGGAGGCTTCCGAAGGGCCTTGCCGACGGCCGTCTGCAACCGTCTGTAAAGCGACTTGCCTCAACACGCAACAAACTGTTAAAAACGATGTCAATCGGCCTTGCCGTGGCGCTGCCGTTCTACGCGGCAGCTTCTACGGTAAGGCATTCAGCCAGACCGACATGTGACCTAGGTCACATGGTGGGACAGTCAGCATAACACTCCGTTTCGCACCACTGTGGTGCGCCGCAAGACACATACCATGAAGATTGCCATCCTCGACGATTACCAGGACGCCGTCCGCAAGCTCGACTGCTTTCAACTGCTGGCCGACCATGAGGTCAAGGTTTTCAATAACACGGTCCGCGGTCTTGGCCAACTGGCGAGCCGGCTTTCTGAAGTCGACGCCTTGGTCCTGATTCGCGAACGTACCCGCATCAACTCGCAACTGCTCGATAAGTTGCCGCGTTTGCGCATGATCAGCCAAACCGGCAAAGTTTCCAGCCATATCGATCTGGCAGCCTGTACCGAGCGCGGCATCGCCGTGCTGGAAGGCAGCGGCTCGCCGATCGCGCCAGCCGAACTGACCTGGGCTCTTATCATGGCGGCTCAGCGGCGGATTCCGCAATACGTAGCAAACCTTAAGCAAGGGGCCTGGCAACAGTCCGGTTTGAAGACATCGGCGCTGCCGCCGAACTTCGGCTTGGGCCAGGTGTTGCGCGGTCAGACGCTGGGAATTTGGGGTTACGGCAAGATCGGTCGGCTGCTTGCCGGGTACGGCAAGGCGTTCGGTATGAACGTGCTGATCTGGGGCCGCGAGCATTCGCGCGAAGCGGCGCTCGCGGACGGATATGGCGTGGCCGAGAGCCGCGAGGCGCTGTTCGAGCAGAGCGATGTGCTGTCGTTGCACCTGCGTCTGCATGACGACACGCGCGGCATCGTCAAGCAGGAAGACCTGATGCGGATGAAGCCGACCGCGTTGCTCGTGAACACGAGCCGGGCCGAACTGCTCGACGAAAACGCGCTGGTGAACGCGCTGTCACATAACCGTCCGGGGATGGTCGCGATCGATGTCTACGAAAGCGAGCCGATTCTGCAGGGGTACAGCCTGCTGCGCATGGAGAATGTGATCTGCACGCCGCACATCGGCTACGTAGAGCGCGAGAGCTACGAGTTGTACTTCACCGCGGCATTCCAGAACATTCTGGCTTTCGACGGCGGCGATACGTCCAGCGTGGCGAATCCGGAGGCGTTGCAGGGCGGGCGTCGGCGGTAATTTCTAGCGCTATGCCCTCGCGGCACCTTCCGGCTTGGCGCTGCGCGCCGATCCCGTTGGTGCGCGGCCTGCGCGCTACGCAACGGTTTCAGGAACCGCGCCGCCGTTGCCGCTCACCTCAGCGCGCTTCGTGCGCGCCGGCTTCCAGCAGATCGGGCATGCGTTCCAGAAAGGCTTCGCCGTCGGCGCGGCCGAGGTTGTACGCGTGCACCATCTGCGACGGGCTCGTGTAGTCCCAACTCGAAATCGGCACCTTGCGCGACGGCTGTACATAGAGCCGTTGCTGCACGCCGTGCGGCACGACGAACATTTGCGGCCGTGGATAAAGACGCGTAACCATCACCAGCACGTTGCCCGGTGCGTCGGCGTCGAGCGCCCCGACCGGCACGTTGTCGACCATCCCACCATCCAGCACCGGCCGGCCATTGCGCCGCAGGACCGGCGTGAACGGTGGCGTACTCGACGATTGCAGAATCAGATCGGCGAGATCTTCGACCGTCGCGCAATCCTGGGCGCGCACGAATTCCGGATGAAAACCGAGCGTCTGACCCAGTGTCGGATGCAGCGTCTTGCGCACATATTTCTCAATGTTGTACGCGATCAGGCCCGCAGCGACCGCGCTGCGTGCGCCAAGCCAGCGCGGCAGATGCGACACGCCGATGCGGATTTCGGGCGCGTCCGCAAGTGTGGAGAATTTCTCACCGTAGATGTCGAGCAGTGCCTGCCGGTAGATCCGGTAATGCGGAAACACCGATTCGCCACGCAGCAGATTGCCCCAGTACGCGTTGCGGGTGTTGTGGCGTAGCGCGTCCTGGTAATAGCGCATGACCCAGTCGGAATCGCGCGTGTAGAGCATGCATGCAGTCGCGGCGCCGGCTGAAATGCTGGTGATGACGCGCGGACGGATATCCAGCTCCGGCTGCACCACGTCCCAGAATCCTGCCTGCCACCAGCAGCGATTGCCGCCGCCAGCGAATACGACCTGATCGAACATCTTGGCTTTTTCCTCTAATACCGCTTGCGGGTCCGTTTTCTGGTTTCAGTCGAGCAGCGCGTAGGTGGTGGTCGCGTGGACGGCCATGTTGCCGGCTTCGTCGAATAACTCGACTTCGCCGAACACGAGATTACGGCCCATGCGCAGTACGCGCGCGGTGATCAGCACGTCGCCGTTGCGGACCGCGCGCATGAAACTGATGTTGAGCGAGACGGTGCTCATCGGCTTGAAGCCGCCCAGCGCGGCCGAAATCGCGACGATCATTGCCGTGTCGGCGGCTGCCATGAAGACCTGGCCGCAGATCACGCCGCCCGAATGACGCAGCCCACCGGAAAACGGCAGGCGCAAAGTCGCGCTTTCTTCGTCGACCTTGACCGGCGTCAGCGTGAGCGCACGGACCCACGGGGCGAGGATGCGGTCGAGCAGCTCGTTAATCTCTTTGTCATCCATGGTGGTTCCCGGTCGAAAGCCGCGCGACGCTTCGAGCGGCAGGTGTCCGCGACATGATACCGGGACGATGAACCGCGCGCCTTTCTGGTGCCTGACGGAGGGCAGCGCATGCGCCGGGCGTCCCAGATCCCGATTTTTATAAGAAATCTGCTAAAGGGGCTTGGCAATCTCGGAAAGTTTCGGCATAATTTCGCTTCTGTTTGGGGCGTTAGCTCAGCTGGTAGAGCAGCGGACTCTTAATCCGTAGGTCGACAGTTCGAATCTGTCACGCCCCACCAAAGTATTCAACAAAAAGCCCGGTCTTTGCGACTGGGCTTTTTGCTTTGCGGTGTCGGCACGGTGTGAGAATGCTGGCGCCGCATTCCCCCGACATGCCATCGGGATTCACGATCCGAAACGCCGGAGCCCCACTATGTCCAAGTCAAAGTTACGCCCCGGCGATCTGGGTGCCCCGCTCTCCGAAAAAGAGTTCGAAGAACTCGATGACTTTCTGACTTCCGACCAGACGTCGGACGAGACCCTGACAATCATGGGCCTGGACGGTTATCTGACCGCCTTGGCGATCGGCCCCACTACCGTACCGCCAAGTTACTGGCTGCCACGAGTCTGGGGCCCGAGCGAGGATGACGCTCCCAAATTCGAGACAACGGATCAGGCGCAGCATATTCTCGGGCTGATCTTGCGAGATATGAACGGCATCATCACCAGCCTCGAAGACGACCCGGACGATTTCGACCCAGTGCTTGCCTTTAGACCGATAGGTGACCGCGAATACCTCGACGGCGAAGCGTGGGCTTTGGGCTTCATGGAGGGCCTCATGCTGGTTCGGGCAGATTGGCAAGCGCTGTTCGATAACGAGCAGGGCCGGGAATGGCTGAATCCGCTTTACCTGATGGGCTCAGATGAGATCCTGCCGGAAGAGCAGCAGTTGATCGCCACGCCAGAACAGCGCGAAGTCCTTACCAAAAAGATCGCCGCCAGCGTCGCCGCGATCTATCGTTTCTGGCTCCCCCATCGCCAGGCCGTGCATGAGCAGAAGCTCGCCGCAATGCAGCGCACCGAAGCCAAGGTCGGCCGCAACGACCCGTGTCCTTGCGGCAGCGGCAAGAAATTCAAGAAGTGCTGCGGCGACGCTTCACTGAAAGTCATTTCCTTCAATACACCCCACCCCACTGCCCGATACCGTTGAGCGTCGCAAATCCTGCGCACTCACGTATCGAGGCATCAGATGACCGTCTTACTCTCCATGGCCGCCTTTGCGTTGGCCTCGTCGATTTCTCCCGGGCCGGTCAATGTTGTCGCGCTGAGCACCGGCGCTCAACATGGATTCGCCGCGAGCATGCGGCATGTGACCGGCGCGACCGTCGGGTTCACGCTACTGCTGTTGCTTATCGGTCTGGGGCTGCATGAGTTGCTCGCGCATTTCCCGAATCTGATCGAGATCGTCAAATGGGCGGGTGTCGGGTTTCTGCTTTACATGGCCTCCAAACTCGCCGTCGATGACGGCAAGCTCGGCGCGGACAAGCCCACCCGCGGGCCGTCCTTCGCCTACGGCGCGGCGATGCAATGGCTCAATCCGAAAGCATGGCTCGCTTCATTGGCCGGCATGGGCGCCTACGCGGCCGATGGCGACGGCCGCCTCGTCTGGCAATTCACCGTCGTGTACTTCGTAGTTTGCTATCTGTCGATTGCCAGCTGGGCGTATGCCGGCACGTTCCTGCGTCGATACTTGCAGGAACCGAAGCGCGTGAGGTTATTCAATCGTGCGATGGCGACGCTGCTGGCGGCAAGTGCGTTGTATCTGCTGATAGCGTGACGCGGAGCATTCAACTGCGATACTGCCCCGGCGTCGCCGCGACCAGCCGCTTGAAGGTCCGCTGCAAATGCGCCTGGTCGGCAAAGCCCGCATCGAGCGCGACGTCCGCTATCGGGTAGCCGCGCCGAAGTTGTGCGCGGCTGTACTGAATGCGCCGATTGATCAGATACGCGTGCGGCGTCATGCCATAACGCTGCTTGAACGCGCGGATCAAGTGTGAGGCGGAAAGCTCAGCAGCCTTGCAGACGTCCTCCAGCTTCAGCGGACGAGTGCAGTTTTCAGCGATGAATTCCGCGGCTCGCGCGAGTTGGCCGCTCGCATCGTGATCCTGCAAGGGCGCCGGATTCAACTTCTGTTGTACGTCCGAGAAAAAAGTGACCGCAGCGCTTTCCTTGCGCATAGGCTCGCTATCGGCGTCGACGAGGACCGCGTATAGACGGTTCAAACCCTCGAACAATGCCGGGTCCGTCGTCATGGTCTGCGAGAACGCGCGAAATGTGTGGTTGTCACTGAAACCCAAGTCGCGTTGCAAGCCCGTGAGCCAATCAACATCGACATGCAGCATCCGATACGACCAGCGCGCGTCGGCAACCGGGTTGCACGCGTGCACGTCGTCCGGATTCATCATCACGACCGCACCGGCGCCGATCCATTCACTCGCGTGGCGATTCACATACACGCTCTGCCCACCGGTGACAGCGCCGATCGAGAACGTCTCGTGCGAGTGTTTGGCATAGCAGACCTCGCGACCGTCTTCGATCGAACGCGCCTCGATGAACGGCAAGGCTTCATCACGCCAGAACTTCGGCGCCGCAGCCGTCACCGCTGAATCACTCCCGTCATTCGTCCCGCTCATCGCGCGCTCCTCGGTCATGCGCTTGATCCCATCGCTGCTTGATCCCATCGCTACTCTATCGCCCGTACACGTCGGCCCGAACCACATCGTAACGGTGCAATCCGCCGCGGACCAGCGCCGAAACCACGGCGCCCGCGGAAAACTTCGGAATTCCGTGCTTGCCAATCCCGAAAATATAGTTATATTATGACTAGATAAACAAAGACTAACTTGCAGCCACTTTCGACTATGGTCCGTCACTCTCCGCTCGCCCTCGCCGTCCTCGCCATGCTGACTGAATCGCCGATGCATCCGTACCGGATGCAACAGCTCATCAAGGCACGCGGCAAGGACGAAGTCATCAACGTCGGTCAGCGCAACAGCCTGTACCAAACGATCGATCGCCTGGTGCGCGGCGACCTGATCGCCATCCGCGAAACGGAACGCGACGGCGCGTTCCCCGAACGCACGGTCTATGAAATTACCGAAGCCGGCCGCGACACCGCCCGTCTGTGGTTGCGCGAACAGCTCGCGCAACCCGCCAGGGATTTCCCGGCTTTTCCGGCCGCGCTCTCCTTTCTGCCGCTGCTTTCGGCCGACGACGCCTGTCGTCAGCTCGAGACCCGCATCGGCGCACTCGAACGGGAATTGATCCGGTTCGACGAGGCCACCGAACACGCCACCCAGTTGCAAGTGCCACGGCTTTTCCTGCTCGAAGGCGAATTGGTGCGTGCGCAACTGGTTGTCGAGCTGGACTGGGTGCGCAGTGTGGTGACCGATCTGAAGGCCGGCACGCTGACCTGGAGCGCGGAATGGCTCGAAGAAATTGCTCAACGTTTCACGCTGCCGGCCGGCGAATCCAAGTACAGGCCGGCCCAACCCGTCACAAAAAAGGAGGCGAAGTCATGAGTCGTGAACCCATGGAGGTCATCGTGATCGGGGCCGGCACCGGCGGCCTCTGCCTTGCGCAGGGGTTGAAGCGCGCCGGCATCAATGTGAATGTGTATGAACGCGACCGCACGCGCGCGGACGGTTTGCAGGGCTACCGCGTCGGCATCAATCCGCACGGACTCGCGTCGCTGAAAGCGTGCCTTCCGCCCGAACTCTATGCGACCTTTCTCGCGACCTGCGCACGCACGCCCGGCCACTTCAACATCCTGACCGAGCGCATGACCGAATTACTCACCGTGCCGCTCGAAGACGAATCGATGAGCGGCGGCAAATCGGTCAGCCGGATGACGCTCAGGCAAGTGCTGCTGACGGGTCTCGAAGCGCATGTGCATTTTGGCAAGACCTTCACGTCGTACGAACAGCATGCCGACGGCAGCGTCACCGCGCATTTCGAGGACGGCACCCACGCCACGGCGGATCTGCTGATCGGCGCGGACGGCGCGCGCTCGAAGGTGCGCCGCCAATTGCTACCGCACGCGCGACTGGAAAACACCGGCATCGTCAGCGTCGCGGCAAAGGTGCCCATGGACGAAACGTCACGCGCGCTGCTGCCGCCCAAGGTGCTCGACGGCATCACGCTGATCAACGCGCCGAAGGGCTTTGGCGGCATCGTACATGTGATGGAATTTCCGTGGCGCGCGGACGGCGACGGCATGAAGGAAGGCATCGGCAGTAACGACGCCGAGTTGCTCTCGCGCTGGCCGGGGTTGCTCTACGACAACACGCGCGACTATCTGATGTGGGGGGTCTGGGGCGCATTGCACAACTTGCCGGCCAATCCCAAATCGCTTGGGCAGGCCGCGTTACTCGCGCTCGCCACGCAAATCACTGACGGCTGGCATCCCAATCTACGCGCCCTGATTCGCGCTTCGGATCCTTCCACTGCCTTCAGCGTCGATGTGCGCACATCGGTTCCGGTCGACGCATGGCCGACCAGCAACGTCACGGTCCTGGGTGACGCGGTGCATCTGATGACGCCGGGCCGCGGCGTCGGTGCGAACACCGCGCTGCGCGATGCCGCGCTCCTTGCTACGCGCCTGGCCGATGCGCAGCAGGGCAAGCTGTCGGGCCACGACGCCGTCGCGGGTTACGAGGAGGAGATGCGCCGCTACGGCTTTCATGCGGTCGCGGAATCGCGCAAGCAGTTCGACGCGCGCAGTGCGCTGCATCGGCCGGTGGTCGGGAGAATGGCGCTGAGTGCCATGCGCACCAGCCTGCGCGTGGTGAACAACCTGCCGATGCTCAAGCGCCGCATGATCGACGCCGAGAACGAATTTCGCGGCGTCGATCGCGACGCGGCACCCGCCGCGCATGGCCGGTAACGCGGCGGTCAATAAGTTACTTCGATGAGATATCGATATTGCCGAGGTACTTCGCCGCCAGCGTCTTGATCGTACCGTCGGCCTGAACCTTGGCGATCGCCGCGTTCAACTGGTCGCGCAGCGCGGTGTCGCCTTTGCGAATCCCGTAGGCGATGCCGCTGCCGAGGATCTTGTCATCGCGCACCGGCTGCCCGACAAACGCATAGTCCTTGCCCTCAGGCTTCGACAGAAATCCCGTCTGGCCGGCCGGCGCGAGAACGAGCGTAGCGTCGAGACGACCCGCCGTGAGATCCGTATAAGCCTGGTTCTGATCCTGATACGGCACCACGATGACGCCAGCCGATTCCCAATGCGCCTTCGCGAAGGTTTCCTGAATCGACGCCTGCAGCACGCCGACGCGTTTGCCCTTCAACGATGCGATGGTCGGCAGCAAACCGCTGTCGTGCTTCGCGATCAACTGCGTCGGCACGCGATACACGACGGTCGTGAAATCGATCGCCTGACGGCGCTGCTCGGTGGCGTTCATCGCCGAATTGATCGCGTCGAACTTGCGGCCTTGCAGTGCGGGAATCAAGCCGTCGAACGACGTTTCGACCCATTTGCACGTCATATGCGCGGCGGCGCAAACGGCATTGCCGACGTCGATGTCGAGACCTCGCAACTCACCGTTCGGCCCTTTCGATTCGAACGGCGGATACTGCGCCTCGAGTCCGAAACGCAGCGTCGATGCATCGGCAGCCATCGCGGCAGACGATGCGGAGATCGCCGCGAATGCGCAGGCCAGCGCCAATAGAGGCTTGAGCAACTTCATAACAGGTCCCTTCCCTTTACTTCGATAATCAGATTTCGCACAAACGCCGCGCGCCTTCGATCAAGGTCGCGTCGTCCTTCGAGAAGCTCAGGCGGATCAAGCCGGAATCCGTGCCGTCGGTATAGAACGCCGACAACGGAATCGTCGCGACACGCGCATCGCGAATCAGGCGCAGCACGAAATCGCTATCGCTTTCCTCGGAGAATCCGCGAAAACGCGCGAGCATGAAGAAGCTGCCTTCGCTCGGCAATAACTCGAAGCGCGACTCGCGCAGCGCATGGACCAGCAGATCACGCTTCTTCTCATAGAACGCGGACAGGCCGAGATAGCTTTCGCGATTGGCCAACGCGTCGACAAACGCGTACTGCATCGGTGTATCGGCAGAAAACACCATGAACTGATGGACTTTTCGGATCTCGTCCATCAATGCGGCGGGCGCGAGGCAATAACCGACGCGCCAACCCGTCACGTGATACGACTTGCCGAACGACGACACGATCACGCTGCGCTCCGCGAGTTCAGAGTCGCAGGCCATGCTCTGATGTTTGGCGCCATCGAACACGACATGTTCGTAGACTTCGTCGGCGAGAATCACGATATCGGTGTTGCGCGTCACGGCCTTCAGACGTGCGATGTCGGCCTCGCTGAATACGGTCGCGGTCGGGTTGTGCGGCGTGTTGATGATGATCATGCGCGTCTTCGGCGTGATCGCGGCGGCAACCTCGTCCCAATCCACGCGGAAATCGGCAAGCGACAGTTTGATTGGAATCGGCGTCGCGCCTTGCAGACGAACAATCGGACCGTAGCTATCGAATGACGGCTCGAAGTAAATCACTTCATCGCCGGGATGCACCAACGCGCTGATCGTCGAATACAGGCCTTCGCTGGCGCTGGCGATCACGGTGACTTCGCTCGACGGGTCGTAGCGCACGCCGTACAGCGTCTCGACCTTGTCGGCGAGCGCTTCGCGCAACGCGGCGATGCCCGCCATCGGCGCGTACTGGTTATGACCGGCGCGCATGGCTTGCGCGACACCCTCGATCAGTTTCGCGTCGGGCGCGAAATTCGGCGCACCTTGCGACAGGTTCAGCGCGTCGTGTTGCGCGGCCAGTTGGCCGATCACGGTAAAAATCGTCGTGCCCACGTCAGGCAGTTTCGAGCGGGCTTGCATGGCGCTCTGCATAAAACTTTCTCCCTTTCTCCATCCGGCAGTGGATTCGCGGACCGCCCGTTACGCGGCGGTCCCATCCGGTTTGATGAATTAGGCATCAGCCAAAGAACGGTCACAATCGAAACTTTGTCATGCGCGGCATGCGTTTACGTCATGGCTCGCGCAATACCGCGCGGGAGCAGGCTAAAGCAATGAAATCGGGGGTTTAGCGGGAGAATTGCAGGCGTGCGGGGAGCGTGAAAAACAGCGGAGGTATGACGTAATGTGATGCGGGGTGGTGATGTGAAGTTGCGATTTGCCGCTATTTGCTACGACGGTGCGCAGTGGTGATGCAGACCAACCCGGCTGCGACCGGGCGGTCGCAGCCGTCAACAGCCAACTAATCGACGATCAGGCGTCGTCCATCATGCGGACTTTGACCTTCTTGCCCTTCACCTTGCCGCCGCTGAGCTTGCGCATTGCCTCGCGCGCGATGCTGCGCTCCACGGCCACATAGGTCGACATTTCCGTCACATTGATCTTGCCGATCTGCGAACCGGCGAAACCCGCCTCGCCGGTGAGCGCGCCGAGCACGTCGCCCGGACGGATCTTTTCCTTGCGGCCGCCGAGAATCTGCAGCGTTTCCATCGGCGGCAGCAAGCGCTCGTTGCTCGCCGGTTTGAGATCGGCCAGCTTGTGCCACTCGACCTCACGCTTCTGCGCTTGTTCAAGACTACCCACACGACCCATCTCGTTCATGCTGGCGAGACTAAGCGCCCACCCTTCCTGATCCGCGCGACCCGTGCGGCCGATGCGGTGCACGTGCACTTCCGGGTCCGGCGTCACGTCGACGTTGATCACCGCTTCGAGCTCCGCGATGTCCAGACCGCGCGAAGCAACGTCCGTGGCAACCAGCACCGAGCAACTGCGGTTCGCGAACTGGATCAGCACCTGATCGCGTTCACGCTGATCGAGTTCGCCGTGCAGCGCGAGCGCATGAAAACCCTGCGCGCGCAGCACGTCGAGCAGATCGCGGCACTGCTGCTTGGTGTTGCAAAACGCCAGCGTGCTCACCGGACGATAGTGGTTCAGCAGCAGACCGACGGCATGCAGCCGCTGGTCTTCGGTCACTTCATAGAAGCGTTGACGAATCTTGGTGTTGTCGTGCCGCTCGGCGAGCTTCACTTCCTTCGGATTGCGCAGGAATTGCTGGCTGAGTTTGGCGATGCCTTCGGGGTACGTCGCGGAGAACAGCAGCGTTTGCCGCTCTTTCGGACATTGCTTCACGACCGTGGCGATGTCGTCGAAGAAACCCATGTCGAGCATGCGGTCGGCTTCGTCGAGCACCAGCGTGTTGAGCGACTGCAACGGCAGGCTGCCGCGCTCGAGGTGATCCATGATCCGGCCCGGCGTGCCGACCACGATGTGCGCACCGTGCTCGAGGCTGGCGGTTTGCGGACGCATCGGCGTGCCGCCGCACAGCGTCAGCACCTTGATGTTTTCTTCGGCGCGCGCCAGACGGCGGATTTCCTGCGTGACCTGGTCGGCGAGTTCGCGCGTCGGGCACAGCACCATCGCCTGAACGGCGAAGTTGCGCACGTCGAGGCGGTTGAGCAGCGCCAGCGAAAACGCCGCGGTCTTGCCGCTGCCGGTTTTCGCCTGGGCAATCAGATCGTTGCCGGCCAGGGCGATCGGCAGGCTGGCTGCCTGAATCGGCGTCATCTCGACATAGCCGAGCTGCGTCAGGTTGGCGAGCGTGGCGGGCGGTAGCGGTAGCTGGCTAAACGGCGCGCCGGCTTGAGTGGGACTGTTCATAGGAGATGGCTCGCTATCGACTGAAGAGGCTGAAGGCTAGGGACTAGTCGGCCATGGGGCCGGTGGCGGGGCGACCTTCGATCTGCTCGTACAGCACTGAGCCATCTTCCCCGTCGAAACGTTCGACGTAATTGCGCGCGCCGCACATCGGGCAACGGAACAGGAGTCCCTGCCCTTCATTCTTGATGACGACGTCCGACATCTCCCACTGCTCGCCGCAGGGCTGGTTTCTACAGGTAAACACGTTGATTCTCCAACTGGATTCGATTGTTGATTGGGCGGGCCGTCGACGCGGCCCAGCCGTAAATGCTGTCACTACCTTCACGATCGCCACTACGGCAATCGGCGCCGCCGTCAATAGGGACGGAGCGCGTCAACCCAGATGCGTATGCCGCGCACGCGCTGCGCTCACGTCCATTTCGGTCAGGCCCTGGACGATGCCGCAGTCTTCAACGGCCTGTTCGCCGTGACATTGCTCGCGCAGCGTGGTCAGTTGCACCTTCAGTTGCTTCAATTCTTCGATGCGCGTGTCGACGTGCGCAATGTGCTCGTCGATCAGGTCATTGATGCCGCCGCAGCCGTCCGCCGGTGCGTCTGTCAGACGCAGCAACGCCCGGATTTCGTCGTGGGTCATATCGAG
This sequence comes from Burkholderia sp. GAS332, assembly GCA_900142905.1. Classification (NCBI taxonomy): domain Bacteria; kingdom Pseudomonadati; phylum Pseudomonadota; class Betaproteobacteria; order Burkholderiales; family Burkholderiaceae; genus Burkholderia; species Burkholderia sp. GAS332. The sequence continues at coordinate 4,955,200 of FSRV01000001.1, forward strand.
CGCGCGGCAATTGCGGATGAAGCGCAGACGTTCGACGTGCCTCGCCGTATAGCTGCGGTAATTGGCCTCGGTACGGTCCGCTTCGGGCAACAGGCCCTCTTTTTCGTAGAAACGGATGGTTTCGGTCGTGCAATGGGCAATTTTCGCCAGTTCGCCAATTTTCATGGACCCTCCAGATTGCGGCCTTGACCTTGTAGTGGCTTCAAGGTGTTTACTAGACCACAAATCGAACCAGGAAGCCACCCATGCCTCAAGCCAACCTCGCCGAAGCGGACCGCCCGGAACAGGCCAAAGCCTTTGCCCACGGGCACGAAGGGCATGTTCACGCGCATGCCGATGATGACGCTCATACCCACGGGCATGGTGAAAGCTGCGGTCACGGCCACGAAGCGCGCGCTCGAGAAGACGCTCACGAGCACGGCGAAAGTTGCAGCCATGGCGCCAAAGCACGTGTTCGCGAACCCGAGCATGAACATGCTCACGCACACGGCGAAAGCTGCCGCCACGGCCACGAAGCGCACGACCATGACCACGGTCACGGCCACGTCCACGGCCGTGCCCATAGCCACGCACAAGCCCACGACCACGCCGAGGCAGGCTGTTGCGGAACGGCGCACGTTGCGGCCGTGCCGGTCAAGCTGCCGCAATCCGAAGCCGTCGGCAGCGACCTGCGTACCGCGATCCGCATCATGCAGATGGATTGCCCGACCGAAGAAGCGCTGATCCGCAAGAAATTCAGCCGCATGCCGGCCGTGCGCAGCATGGACTTCAACCTGATGCAGCGCGTGTTGACCGTCGTCCACGCGCCGGACGCGCTCGACTCGATCCTCGCCGCGATCCGTTCGCTCGATTTCACGCCTGAACTGGCAGACGCGAACCTGGGCGCGGCAGCCGCCCCCCAAGCGCCGGCCAAGCCGTGGTGGCCGCTGGCGCTTGCAGGCATTGCTGCGGTGGGCTCAGAGGCCGCTGGCTGGCTTGGTGCCCCTGTCTGGCTGGCAGCGGGTCTGGCGATCCTCGCGATCGCCGCCTGCGGCCTGACGACGTACAGAAAGGGCTGGCTCGCGATCCGCAACGGCAATCTCAACATCAACGCGCTGATGAGCATTGCCGTCACCGGCGCGCTGGTCCTGCAGCAGTGGCCGGAAGCCGCCATGGTGATGGTGCTCTTCACGATTGCCGAACTGATCGAAGCGAAGTCGCTCGACCGCGCCCGCAATGCCATCCAAGGCTTGATGCAGCTCACGCCCGAACAGGCGAGCGTGCAGCAAGCGGACGGCGGCTGGCAACTCATGGACCTCAAAGCGATCGTGCTCGGCGCGGTGGTGCGCGTGAAGCCGGGCGAGCGGATTGCGCTCGACGGCGAAATCGTCACGGGTCGCTCGAGCGTCGATCAGGCACCGATCACCGGCGAAAGCCTACCGGTCGACAAGACCGTGGGCGACGCCGTGTTCGCCGGCACGATCAACCAGGCCGGGTCGTTCGACTATCGCGTCACGGCCGCCGCCAGCAACACGACGCTCGCGCGGATCATCCACGCGGTCGAAGAAGCACAAGGCACCAAAGCGCCGACGCAGCGTTTCGTCGATCAGTTCGCGCGGGTCTATACGCCAATCGTGTTCGCTGTCGCGCTGGCCGTGGCGGTGCTGCCGCCGCTGCTGTTCGGCGGGCTGTGGCACGAGTGGGTTTACAAGGCACTGGTGATGCTGGTGATCGCCTGCCCGTGCGCGCTGGTGATCTCGACGCCGGTGACAATCGTCAGCGGTCTCGCGGCTGCCGCTCGCAAGGGCATCCTGATCAAAGGCGGCGCCTACCTCGAACAGGGCCGCAAGCTGAGCTGGCTCGCGCTCGACAAAACCGGCACGATCACGCACGGCAAGCCGGTGCAAACCGAGTTCGAAATGCTGGCTGACGTCGACGTCGTTCGTAGCAAGACACTCGCGGCAAGCCTGGCGGGTCGTTCGGATCATCCGGTGTCGATGGCGATTGCGGCGGCGGCGAAAAGCGACAGCATTGCCAGCGCCACGGTCGATGCCTTCGAAGCACTGCCAGGCCGCGGCGTGTACGGCGAAGTCGACGGCTTGCCGTATTGGCTCGGCAATCATCGGCTGGTCGAAGAGCTCGGACGCTGCTCGGCGTCGCTCGAAGCGCGGCTGGACGCACTCGAGGGGCAAGGCAAAACCGTCGTGATGCTGGTGGATGCCGAACGCGTGCTCGCGTTGTTCGCCGTCGCCGATACGGTGAAGGACACGAGCCGCGCCGCCATCGCCGAATTGCAGCGCCTCGGCGTGCGGGCCGCCATGCTCACCGGCGACAACCCGCACACGGCTGCCGCGATTGCGCAGCAGGTCGGCATCGGCGAAGCTCGCGGCAATCAGTTGCCTGAGGACAAGTTGAACGCGGTGGACGGCTGGTCGAAAGACGGCGCGACGGTGGGCATGGTTGGCGACGGCATCAACGACGCCCCCGCATTGGCGCGCGCCGACATCGGCTTTGCGATGGGCGCGATGGGCACCGATACCGCAATCGAAACCGCCGACGTCGCGTTGATGGACGACGATCTGCGCAAGATTCCGCAGTTCATCCGTCTGTCGAAGGCGACGCATTCGGTGCTGGTGCAGAACATCACACTGGCGCTGGGCATCAAGAGCGTCTTCCTCGTACTGACGTTGATGGGTCTCGGCACGATGTGGATGGCCGTATTCGCCGATGTTGGCGCGAGCCTGCTGGTGGTGGCAAACGGCCTGCGGCTGTTGCGCAAGTAGCACGCATTCGCGGAACTACAACTGGCAAAAGACAGGGCGGCCCGCGGGCCGCCCTTTTTTGTCGCTTCACGTCAGCACATCAATGCCCTCATGCATTTAATGCGCGAATGAATAACCTTCCGCTTGAGCGCGGCCGTTGATCCCAGCCTTCAACGTATCGGAAGGCAGCATGCCGAACAGCTTCCGGTAATCGGTCGCAAACTGGCTCAAATGCCAGAAGCCCCACGCCGCGGCGACATCCTGAACCGAGCGTGATGCGGGCGCCGCATTGCACAGATCGCGCCGCGCACCGTTCAACCGGATCGTACGCAGATAAGTGGCAGGCGCCATCCCAAGCACATCCTGGAAGCAGTATTGCAGCGTGCGCCGGCTTACATGCAGCCGCTCGCACAACTCCGGCACGTTGACCGCTCGCTCGCGATTAGTCAGGACATACTCGCGCGCTTCAGCCACGATCGACTGACGGCGCCCACGCGCAGGCATTGCAACCTGCTCCCCTGCAGACAACGCGCCTACATCGAACAGAGACGCCAGCACCGACGCCTGCAAATTATTGCGTGCGAACGCGGACAGCGGCGTACCGCTCGCCGCGCCGTCATCGAGAAGCTGGCGCAGCGATGCGCACAAGCGCGCCTTGCGAGCCGTGCCGATCGACACGACTTCCGTGTTCGGCAGATGGTCCGCCAAACCGACCCGCTCCACTTCGGCCGCGTACCGGCGCAGCACGTCCCCCTTCACCACCACGCCGAAAATCTCGTAGCCCGCCGAGGTCAGCAATTCGAATTCGATCCCGCCCGGACGAAAAGCGAGCGCATCGCCCGCGATCACCTGAGCGTCGATACGACCGGAACCCTCGGGGCACGTCGGAATGCCGAACCAGTAAGCGTCCTCCTGCACCTCGCAAGTCTGCCGCAGCGTGTGGCTGGTGGTTTCGACGAATACCTGCATGTGGTCGAGGCACAACTCCGTCAGGCCTCCGACGAAGCGGCCCGCAGTCAGTTGGTCGTAGGTCTGGTTCCAGCCATGGAGATTGCGCGCCTGCTCGTCGGCGTCGTACGCAACGCAGGTTTGCACGCAAAAGCTCGGCTGTTGCGCGTGCGTCGGTGCTGTCAGGCTGTCGTTTCGGAATTCAGTCGTCATACCGGATCTGCGAAAACAGGGTGTCGAGGAAACACGGAAGGCAATTCTCATGCCGAACCGATTCGCGGCTTACGTTGCTTTGAGCGCGGCAGCAGGTGTTCACGCCCTGTTCAATTTGTGAACAGGGCTGCGCACACTGGTCAGAAACGAGACGTTCATTCCTCGGCAAGTTGCACAGTATCACGCGCCCTGCTTGGCAGTCGTGCCTGCTGCACGTGCACAACTCACCACCGCGGTGCATTGGCACAGTTCTGGCTCTACCCCTTCGCGGCCAAGCGAAATATCGCGCCGAATATAGCCCATTCAAACATGTGAGGAGCACACAGATGAATCACGCAGAGATGCAGTTTCTGACTACCGAATTCCCGTACAAAAAACAGTATGGCAATTTTATCGGCGGCGAATGGGTGAAACCGGTGGGCGGTGAGTACTTCGACAACGTGTCGCCGATCACCGGTGAGCCGTTCACGTCGATCCCGCGCTCACGCGAAGCCGATATCGAACTCGCCCTCGACGCCGCACATCGTGCGAAGGCGGCATGGGGCAAGACGTCGACCACCGAACGCGCGAACATCCTGAACCGAATCGCCGACCGGATGGAAGCGAATCTGCAGCGCATCGCCGTGGCTGAAACGATCGACAACGGCAAGCCGCTGCGCGAAACGATGGCGGCCGATATCCCGCTAGCGATCGATCATTTCCGCTATTTCGCCGGCGCCGTGCGCGCGCAGGAAGGCTCGCTCTCCCAGATCGACGACGACACCGTCGCGTATCACTTCCATGAGCCGCTCGGCGTGGTCGGCCAGATCATTCCGTGGAATTTCCCGATCCTGATGGCGGTGTGGAAGCTCGCACCTGCATTGGCTGCCGGCAATTGCGTCGTCCTGAAGCCGGCCGAGCAAACGCCTGCGTCGATTCTCGTGCTGCTCGAACTGATCCACGATTTGCTGCCGCCGGGCGTGCTGAACGTGGTGAACGGTTTCGGCCTCGAAGCCGGCAAACCGCTCGCGTCGAGCAAACGCATCGCGAAGATCGCTTTCACAGGCGAGACGACGACGGGTCGCCTGATCATGCAGTATGCGAGCCAGAATATCATTCCGGTGACGCTCGAACTCGGCGGCAAGAGCCCGAACATTTTCTTCGCCGACGTGATGAGCGAGGACGACAGCTATTTCGACAAGGCGCTCGAAGGCTTCACGATGTTCGCGCTGAATCAGGGCGAAGTGTGCACGTGTCCGTCGCGTGTGCTGATCGACGAAAAGATTTACGACCGCTTCATGGAGCGCGCGTTGAAGCGCGTGGCTGCGATCACGCAAGGCCATCCGCTCGACACGAAGACGATGATCGGCGCGCAAGCCTCGCAGGAACAGCTGGAGAAAATTCTCTCATACGTCGATCTCGGCAAGCAGGAAGGCGCTGAATGTCTCATCGGTGGCGAGCGCAATACGCTCGGCGGCGAACTGAGCAAGGGCTACTACGTGAAGCCGACCGTATTCCGCGGCCACAACAAGATGCGCATCTTCCAGGAAGAAATCTTCGGACCGGTTGTTTCCGTGACGACCTTCAAGAACGAAGACGAAGCGCTCGAGATCGCGAACGATACGCTCTACGGTCTGGGCGCCGGTGTGTGGACACGCGACGGTACGCGCGCCTATCGCTTCGGCCGGCAAATCCAGGCGGGCCGCGTGTGGACCAACTGCTATCACGCGTATCCGGCACATGCTGCGTTCGGTGGCTACAAGCAATCGGGCATCGGTCGCGAAAATCACAAGATGATGCTCGACCACTATCAGCAGACCAAGAACCTGCTCGTCAGCTATAGCGACAAGCCGCTCGGTTTCTTCTGAGCGTAACGACCCTGTCCGAGCGGGCCGCATGACGCGGCTCGCTCTTTTTCAGCGAGGGCATGTGATGGCTGATGCGAAGGAAGTTGCCCGCGTGATCGCCACGCCTGCTGCGGTCGATTTGATCGATAAGTTGTGCGCTGAACACGGGGCTGTGCTGTTTCATCAATCCGGTGGATGCTGCGACGGCAGCGCGCCGATGATGTTTCCACAGAGCGAGTTCATGGTCGGCTCGTCCGATGTGAAACTCGGCTCGATTGCCGGCGTGCCGTTCTACATGAGCGAATCGCAGTTCGAATACTGGCAGCACACGCAGTTGATTATCGACGTGGTGCCGGGTAATGGTGGGATGTTTTCTTTGGAACGGCCGAGCGGGCTGCGGTTCTTGACGCGCTCGCGACTCTTCGAAGATGAGGAGAACGCGTGGTTGGAAACGCATCCGGTAGAACGGGTGGATGCTTAGCGTTTTTATGTCGCGCCGGATTTGAATTGTTGCTGAGTGCGGGCGTGCTCGCTAGCAGCACGTCGCTAATTTGATTCGCGGTCGATTGCTGGCGTTAACGGCGCGCTTTCACCAGCCGCTCGCGTCTAATTTGAACCGTCGCCGACTACCGGCGTTACCGGTGTACTCGCTAGCAGCGTGTCGCTATCGTCTTTCAGACCAACGCCCGTGAGACCCAAGCGCCTTGCATGCGTCAGCAGGTAGTGCAATTTGTGCGCGGCTGATTCGTAGTTAAGACCTTCGGGGCGGACGTTCGAAATACAGTTGCGTTGCGCATCGCTGCAGCCCACCTTCGGGGCGTACGTCAGGTAGATGCCCAGGCTATCGGGCGAACTCAAACCTGGACGCTCGCCAATCAGCATCACGACCAGTTTGGCATTGAGCAGTTCGCCGATCTCGTCACCGAGCGCGACGCGGGCCTGACGCGCGACGACAACGGGCCCAATCTTCCAATCCGCCAGGCGCGGTATGACAGCTTGCAGCAGCGGGATCGATTGCTTCGACGCAGCGAATGCAGAGAGGCCGTCGCCGATGACGAACACCACCTCGGGTGAGTCGATCGTGAGTTGCCCTAGCGCCGCGCGGCTCTCATCGCTTAAACGCCTTCCAAGATCCGGGCGCCGCAAATAATGCTCGCGATCAGGTGCCGCACTATGCACATCCAGCGTGCTGAAACTTTGTGCGCGCAGTTGTTCGTGCAGTACGTCCGTATCGAGCGGATGATGCACGGCGTCGCGCGCTTGCGCATGCGACAGGTTGAACGCCAGCAACGGCGCCGTCGGCAAGCTGTTGCCCGCGCGGCCCAACGCGATGCGTGCATTGGTGAACTGCCGCAGTGCATTCCATGGATTCTTTTCGAGGAAGTCGCTCATGCGATCCCCATCCAGTCATTCGCACCTTCCAGCAGCGGTTGCTGTAGCGATGCACTTAGCAATGCGCCGCGTGCGTCGGTGATCTGCATCGACTCCAGCCATTCTTCGAATTCCGGTGCACGGCGCAGGCCGAGCACGTCGCGCACGTAAAGGGCGTCGTGGAAGGACGTGCTTTGATAGTTGAGCATCACATCGTCCGCGCCCGGAATGCCCATGATGAAGTTGATGCCGGCGACGCCCAATAGCGTGAGCAGGTTATCCATGTCGTCCTGATCGGCTTCGGCGTGATTCGTATAGCAGATGTCGCAGCCCATCGGTACGCCGAGCAGTTTGCCGCAGAAGTGATCTTCAAGACCTGCGCGCGTGATCTGCTTGCCGTCGTACAGATACTCCGGTCCGATGAAGCCCACCACCGTGTTAACCAGAAACGGATTGAACTTGCGCGCAACTGCATAGGCGCGCACTTCGCACGTCTGTTGATCGACGCCGAAATGCGCATCGGCCGACAAGGCGCTGCCCTGGCCGGTTTCGAAATACATCAGGTTATTGCCGACGGTGCCGCGTTTCAGCGACAGCCCGGCTTCATACGCTTCCTGCAATAACGCAAGCGAAATACCGAAACCCGCGTTCGCCTTCTCCGTACCCGCAACCGACTGAAACACCAGATCGACCGGCGCGCCTTTCTCAATCGCCGAAATCGTGTTGGTGACGTGGGTCAGCACACACGATTGCGTCGGCACCTGATAGCGCTGACGGAAGTCGTCGATCATCAGCAACAGCTTGGTGATCGCGGCAAGATTGTCGCTGGCCGGATTGATGCCGATCATCGCGTCGCCGCAACCGTACATCAGACCGTCGAGCATCGACGCGGCGATACCTTTGACATCGTCAGTCGGATGATTCGGTTGCAGGCGCACCGACATGCGGCCCGGCAAGCCGACCGTATTGCGAAACCGCGTAATCACCGGACGTTTGCGCGCCGCCGCGATCAGATCCTGATTGCGCATCAGCTTCGAAACCGCCGCCACCATCTCCGGTGTGAGGCCAGCGGTAATGCGCGTGAGCGCGTCGGTATCGGTCGTGCTGCTCAGCAGCCAGTTGCGGAAATCGCCAACGGTCAGATGCGAGATCTCAGCGAACGCTTGCGGCGAATGATCGTCGATCACCAGACGCGTGACCTCGTCGCTTTCATACGGGATCAATGCTTCGTTGAGAAACGTGCGCAGCGGCACCTGCGCGAGCGCTATCTTGGCCGCGACGCGCTCTTCTTCACTCGCCGCCGCGACGCCCGCGAGCTGGTCGCCCGAACGTTGCGGACTGGCTTTCGCCATCAACGTTTTCAGGTCGGCGAAACGGTAAGTGCGGCTGCCGATTGTCTCGGTGTAGCTCATCTCTAAGACTCCATCGCCGCTGCTTGCGCAGCGGCTCGATCCGTCACTCTTCGAGCAAAGCGTCCGACGGCGCCGCTTCGCGTTGATGGCGCGTCAACAGGAAGTAGACATAGCCGAGCGCGAGGAAGATCGCGAACACGATGGCCACGAGGAAATTGAAGTAGACCATCGTTGCCAGACAAATCACCGCGGCCACCAGCGCGAACGCCGGAAAGAACGGAAACAGCGGCGCGCGGAACGGGCGTTCCATGTTCGGGTCCGAGCGGCGCAGCTTGAACAGCGACAACATGCTGATGATATACATCACGATAGCGCCAAATACGGACATCGTCACGATGTTCGCGGTCAGCGTCTGACCGCCGAACTGAATCAGCTCGTCGCTGTAGATCGCAGCGATGCCGACCACGCCACCCGCGATGATCGCGCGATGCGGCGTCTTGAAGCGCGGATGCACCTTGGAGAGCCATTCCGGCAGATAACCCGCGCGAGCCAGCGCGAAAATCTGCCGTGAGTATCCGAGGATGATGCCGTGAAACGACGCGACGAGCCCGAACAGGCCGAGCCACACCAGCATATGCATCCAACCGCTATGTTCGCCGACGATATATTTCATCGCTTGCGGCAGCGGATCGTTGATATTCGCCAGCTTGGTCCAGTCGCCGGCAGCCCCTGCAAACACCATCACGCCGATGGCGAGCACGACCAAGGTCAGAATACCGGTGATGTAGGCGATCGGAATCGAACGCTTCGGATTCTTGGCTTCTTCGGCGGCCATCGCGACGCCTTCGATCGCGAGGAAGAACCAGATGGCGAAGGGAATCGCCGCGAACATGCCGTGGAACGAGCCCATGCTGAAGGTATCCGCCCCCGACCAGCCGCCCTTCGTGAAGTTCGACCACTGGAAACCGGGCGACACGACGCCCATGAACACCAGCAATTCGAAGATCGCGAGCAGCGTCACGCACAACTCGAAGGCCGCGGCGATCTGCACGCCGACGATATTCAGCGCCATGAAGACGAGATACGCGCCCATCGCAGCATGTTTCGGTTCGAGACCGGGAAATTGCACATGCAGATAGGCGCCGATCGCGAGTGCAATCGCGGGCGGCGCAAAGACGAATTCGACTAACGTTGCCGCGCCAGCCAGATAACCACCGGTCGGACCGAAAGCGTGACGCGCATAGGCGAACGGGCCACCCGCATGCGGAATCGACGTGGTGAGTTCGGTGAAACTGAAAATGAAGGTGGTGTACATCGCGGCAATAAACACCGCCGTGATGACAAAACCGAGCGTGCCGGCGCTTGCCCAGCCGTAGCTCCAGCCGAAATACTCGCCGGAAATGACCAGACCGACCGCGATCCCCCACAGTTGCCACGTGCCGAGCGTCTGCTTCAACTCGTGATGCGTGACTTTACCGACGTGCTGATTCTTGGACTCTGATTTCATCGGGCGCTCCCTGATGTTGCCGCTTGCTCGACGCCGCAAGGCTTTGCGGTGCATGGGCGGACAGGCTTCAGCCGATGGTAGTGAGCCATTATTCGAGGTGTTATCGAAATTCGGCAAAGTTCGAGGGCGGATGTGTCAGTGAATGCTTAACTCTGTTCGCGCGCGTTTGAGCGAAGTTCGCAGGATTTGGTAAATGGGGACGTGGTACTTTGGTTCATGTCCATTCGGCAATCTTTCCCAGGTCGGTGACTTACTCATGAACCAATCGGACAATCGGGCTCGCTACGAAACTCGGCTGGGCCGCGTGCTGGACCATATTTACGATCATCTCGACGAACCGCTGGATATCGACCGTTTAGCGGACATTGCCTGCATGTCGCCGTATCACTGGCATCGCATCTTTCAGGCGATGTACGGCGAGACGGTGGCGACGACCGTGCGACGCTTGCGGCTGCATCGCGCGGCGGGATATCTGGCGAATGGATCGATGCCGATCGCGGAGATTGCCGAGCGCTCGGGCTATAGCAGTTTGCAGTCTTTCTCTCGCACCTTTCGCGCGGTGTTCGGCGTTCCGCCGGCGCAGTACCGCAAACAGGGTACGCATAGCCGGTTTCGTCCGGCGCTTTCAGGAGACGATCACATGACGATGCGTGAAGTGGTGATTCATCACGTTGAACCGATGGAGGTTTTGTCGGTGGATCACGTTGGGCCGTATATGCAGATCGGCAAAGCGTTCGATGGGTTGTTCGGCTGGTTGGCGAAACACAATTTGCTGGCTGGGCAGATGCGCATGATCGGGATTTACTACGACGATCCCGGGGTTGTTGCAGAGAATGCGTTGCGGTCGAAGGCCGGGGTGTTGTTGCCGCATCCGGTTCAGGCTTCGGTGACGGTGAGTACGCCGGTTTCGTTGGCGCATGTGAAAGGCGGTGAGTACGCGGTGTTGCGGCACAAGGGGCCGTACAGCGACATGCGTGCGGCTTATGAGTGGTTGTATGGGACGTGGCTCGTACAGTCGGGGCGTGAAGCGGCGGATGCGCCGGTGTTCGAGGAGTATCTGAATAGCCCGAAGGAAACTGCGCCTGCGGAGTTGCTGACGGAGATTTGTTTGCCGCTGGTTTGATGGTTTTGGCGTGGTTCTGTTTGTTCTGCCTGCTTTGTGCATGTTTACGCAGCGTGCTTTCCGGATGCCTCTCTGGTTTTTATAGTCTTTGTATATGTATACGTAGTAATAGTTAACAAGCCTCGCACCTGGCTGTGGATAACTTGAATCTTCGTTTACGGATCAAGGGTCTGCGGAATCGATAACCCTGCGGAGCGTGGGCGAACAGAGGCAAGGAGCCAGGGAAAACTTTTGACCGGCTTGATGAGGTCGCCGTCTTATCAAAGTTTCGCCCACAACGTGTCAGGTGGGTTGTACAAAAGTTGTCCAGAGGGGGCTGTGGATAAGTCGGGCTATCTGCGTAGCGCTCAATCCGCTAACTCGTACGACGTGCTGCGGCCCCCGGCTGCTGATTTTTTAAGCACCCCGGATGCGACCAGTTCGCTGATGTCGCGCAATGCGGTATCAGGTGAACACTTTGCAATCGCTGCCCATTTGCTGCTGGTCAACTTGCCGTCAAAACCGTCAAGCAGACGATTCAGCAGTTTGATTTGCCGCTCGTTAAACGGCGTGCTCGCCCAGTACCGCCAGAAGCTCGCCTTAGACAGCACAACGTTCAGCGTGAGCTGGGCGTGATCGATTGCTCGATGCAATGCATCGAGGAACCATGCCAGCCACTCGGTGATATCGAGTGTGCCCTTTTGTGTCCGCTCGAGAATGTCGTAATAGTCTTTCCGCTCACGCTGGATCTGTGCCGACAAACTGTAGAAGCGCTCTGGGCTGCCGTCAGCGCGCGCCATAAGCAGATCACCAATGGCGCGTGCAATGCGGCCGTTGCCATCGTCGAAAGGATGCAGCGTAACGAACCAGAGGTGAGCGAGCCCCGCCTTGAGCACCGGTTGATCGGCCGTATCGGCATTCAGCCAGGCTAGAAACTGGTCCACCTCCATTCCCAGCCGTGCTGCGGGCGGTGCCTCGAAGTGGACTTTCTGACGCCCAATCGGGCCGGAAACAACTTGCATCGGCCCTTTGGAATCGTCGCGCCAGTTGGCAACGCTGATCCGGGACATACCGCTGAACCCGGTCGGAAAAAGCGCAGCGTGCCATCCAAACAGGCGCTCTTTCGACACCTCGGCCGAGCAATTCAGAGTGGCGTCGAGCACCATTTCTACGACACCTTCAACGTGGCGGTCGACCGGCGCGAGCGCGCCTATATCGACGCCGAGCTTGCGGGCTATCGACGAGCGCACCGATGCAACATTGAGTTGTTCGCCTTCTATCTCGCTGGTTTTGACGACGTCGTCGGTAAGCGCGACAAGACTGGCCTCGCTGCGTAGTGCCAGCCCCACATCGGCAAGACGCCCGAACAAAAGCCCTTGTGCTCGGGACACCTCCGCGAGCGGAGCCGCAAGGCGTGACAAGTCATAGCGCCAGGCGGGCCATTCGGGTGATTCCCAGATGTATAACCAATCTCCGCGATTCATGCGGAGATTATGGTCTACTTTCCCCGCAGATACAAATTATTCTCCGCAAAATATGCGGAGAATAATGACCCTATTCGCCGCTCGGGGCAGTCGGATCCCCGCGGGCGACCCATTTTCCGCGCGGATTGGGCTGGATGAGGTGACGAAATTGAGGCGAACCGCTTCATATGCGGCAAGCTCTCCAGCGTAGCCACACGTCGAGACTCACAAAGCATCGGGGGCGAAAAGGCTAGACTATCATCGCGTTTCACGACACCGATCGTCTCCGTTTTTTCCCACCCTTGCACCATGAACTTCGACTATTCCACGCTCGACGCATTGCGCCAGAACCATCCCGCATGGCGGCTGCTGCGCTCGGATCACGCGCCGCTAGTCGCAAGCTTTCTGCATCGCACTTTCACGGCGCCCAATGTGCGCGTGATATCGCAAGCGGACCTGGCCGAAGCGCTGGAAGACGAGCTGTATGCATTGCGCGAGCAGCTTGGTCCCACCGCCTTTCCAAAAGCAGCGTCCGACTATCTAAACGACTGGGCCGCCAACGACAAAGGCTGGCTACGCAAGTTTTATCGTCAGGATTCGGACGAACCCCAATTCGATCTCACGCCCGCTACGGAAAAGGCCATTGCGTGGCTTGGCACATTGACGGCACGTAGTTTCGTCGGTACTGAGTCGCGCTTGCTTACCTTGTTCGAATTGCTCAAACAGATGAGCGAAGGCAGCGACAGCGACCCCGAGACACGTCTTGCCGAACTCCATAAGCGCCGCGCTGAGATCGATGCGGAAATCGCCCGTGCGGAGGCTGGAGACATTGCGATTCTGGATGACACGGCGCTAAAAGACCGCTTCCAGCAGTTCACAGCGATCGCACGTGAACTGCTGACCGACTTCCGCGAAGTCGAACACAATTTTCGCGGTCTAGACCGTCGGGTGCGAGAGCGCATTGCCCTATGGGACGGAGCAAAAGGCGAACTATTAGAGGAAATCATGGGCGAGCGCGATGCAATCGCCGACTCGGATCAGGGGCGCAGTTTCAGGGCGTTCTGGGACTTTCTGATGTCGAGCAGCCGCCAGGAAGAGTTGACGGTGTTGCTCGACCGCGTGCTGGCGCTCCCGCCCGTGGCGGATCTCAAGCCCGACGCGCGCACACGGCGGGTTCACTATGACTGGCTGGAAGCTGGCGAGCATACGCAGCGCACCGTCGCTTTTCTATCACAGCAGTTGCGGCGCTTCCTCGATGATCAGGCATGGCTCGAAAACCGCCGCATCATGGATATCCTACATGGCGTGGAAGCTAAAGCGCTGGCCTTGCGAGACACGCCACCCGCCGGTGAAGTTATGACGATCGCCGACACGGCGGCCGAGATCGAACTGCCGATGGAGCGGCCACTCTATGCACCGAGCCTCAAACCACGCATTGCCGGCATCGCGATCGAGGCCGGCGATGCCGACATCGACGCCGCGGCGTTGTACTCCCAGGTCGTAGTCGACAAGGCCAGACTGGTATGGCATATCCGTCATGTTCTGCAGGACCGTTCGCAAGTGACACTGCGCGAGCTTTGCGACACTCAGCCTCTGGAGCAAGGTTTAGCCGAACTGGTCGCTTACTTGCAACTTGCCGGCGATACGTTCAGCACGGTAGTGGACGAGCAGGTCAGCGAGACAATCGTCTGGCGTAGCCGGAAGGACAGCGGCGAACAACAGACCCGGCAGGCAAGCCTGCCACGCGTTATTTTCGTGAGATAAGGATATTGGAACAGGAACATGACGCAGCGGCGTCGACGCACGATCTGTCGAGCCTACTGATTCCGTTGCTTAAAGGCGTGATTTACCGGGACGCGGATGCCGCCTTATGGAGCGCCTTGCTCGACTTGCAAGCGCGCGTAAGGGATTACGTCACGGTGTTAAATCTCGAGTTGGTGCTCGACGAAGCAGAGGGCTACGCGTTCCTGCGCTCCCGTCCCGATAACGACGATGACGATTCGCCTGCGTTGCCCCGTCTTGTCGCAAGACGCCCGTTGTCTTTTCCGGTGAGCCTGATGCTGGCATTGCTCCGCAAGAAGCTCGCCGAGTCCGACGCCGGCGGTGGAGACACTCGCCTCATTCTCACGCGCGAGCAGATGGTGGAAATGATTCGTGTGTTTCTACCGTCAGGCAGCAACGAAGCCAAACTGATTGACCAGATCGACACGCAAATAAACAAGATCGTCGAACTCGGTTTCTTGCGCAAACTGAAGCCAGCCGCCGGTAAGCGCGAAGGCCAAGCCGCCGCGTTCGAAGTACAGCGAATCCTCAAAGCGTTCGTCGACGCCCAGTGGCTCGCCGATTTCGACGCACGGCTCGCGGTCTATCAAGCGCAACTCGGCACAGCAGCATCAAGGAGCGCAGATGACTGACATGCAACTGCCCGGACTCGATTTCGTCGCCGACGACGCGTTATCCGGTTTTCGTCTGCATCAACTGGAGGTCTTCAATTGGGGGACCTTCGACCGCCGGGTGTGGACGCTGAACCCCGACGGCAAGAACACGCTGTTGACGGGCGACATCGGTTCCGGCAAATCGACACTCGTCGATGCCGTGACGACGTTGCTGGTTCCCGCGCATCGCATCGCCTACAACAAAGCAGCGGGCGCTGACAGCAAGGAGCGCACGCTGCGCTCGTACGTGCTCGGCCATTACAAGTCGGAACGCAACGAGACCAGCGGCACGGCTAAACCCGTGGCTTTGCGGGACCCCAATAGCTATTCCGTCATTCTGGGTCGCTTCCACAACGCGGGCTATGACCAAACCGTCACGCTTGCCCAAGTGTTCTGGATGAAAGACACGCACGGCCAACCAGCGCGGTTATTCGTCGGTGCGGAGCGAGCGCTTTCGATCGCAGCGGACTTTGCCGACTTCGGACCGGACATCGCTGGCCTGCGCAA
This sequence comes from Burkholderia sp. GAS332, assembly GCA_900142905.1. Classification (NCBI taxonomy): domain Bacteria; kingdom Pseudomonadati; phylum Pseudomonadota; class Betaproteobacteria; order Burkholderiales; family Burkholderiaceae; genus Burkholderia; species Burkholderia sp. GAS332. Next base: position 4,970,665 of record FSRV01000001.1, read on the forward strand.
AAAGTTGCGTGCGCTCGGCGCGGAGTTGTTCGACAGTTTTCCGCCATACGGTGCATGGTTCCGTCGGCGCTTCGGGATCGAGAACGAGCAGGCGCTGGAGTTGTTTCATCAAACGGTGTCGATGAAGTCGGTGGGCAATCTGACGGACTTTGTCCGTAGCCACATGCTCGAACCGTTCGATGTCGCGACGCGCATGACTGCGCTGATTGGCCACTTCGACGACCTGAATCGCGCTCATGAAGCGGTGTTAAAAGCCAAGAGGCAGATGGAACGGCTAGGCCCGCTCGTCGAGGATTGCGAGCGGCACGCGCTGCTTGTATCGCAAGTCGACGATCTGCGGGCCTGCCGGGAGGCGCTTAAATCGTATGCCGCCGACCTCAAGGTCGGTTTGCTCGACCGGCGAATTGAGAATCTCGCTGCGGAATGGGAGCGACAGGATGTGCATGTCAAGCGACTCGACGCAACGCGCTCCGCGCAGCGTATCGAGGAAGGCGAACTGCGGCGCAACATTGCCGAAAATGGTGGGGATCGGTTAGAGCGGCTTGAGGGCGAAATTCAATCGAAGGATGCAGAGTGTTCTCGGCGCAAACTGAAAGCTCAACGCTTCCACGATCTTGCACAGGTTGCCGGCGAGTCCGTTCCTGAAGATGAACCTGCCTTTCTTGCGCTGCGCCGGCGTCTCACCGAGCGCGTAGAAACCGCGCAATTGGACGAAGCGCGCCTGCAAAACGATCTGACCGAACACGGCGTGAGTTTTCGCGCAGGGAAACAGGACCATGATGCATTGTTGGCCGAGATCGACAGTCTGAAGAGCCGGCGCAGCAATATCCCGGCCGAACAGATCGCGATGCGCACGGCGTTGTGCAATGCCCTCGCGCTACCCGAAGCAGATCTATGCTTCGCCGGCGAATTGCTACAAGTGCGCGAAGACGAGCGCGATTGGGAGGGCGCCGCCGAGCGTTTGCTGCGTGGTTTCGGCCTGTCGCTTCTGGTATCCGATGAACACTACGCCGCTGTCACCGAATGGGTCGACAAGACCCATCTGAAGGGGCGGCTCGTTTATTTTCGGGTGCGACAATCTGCGAGACGTGAGCGCGCCGAACTGCATCGCGACTCGCTGGCCCGAAAGCTCTCCGTGAAACCCGACTCGCGGTTTTACGACTGGCTCGAATACGAAGTGGCGCAGCGCTTCAATGTTGTCTGTTGCGACACCCAGGAGCAATTCCGCCGCGAAACACGCGCCATTACACGCGCCGGTCTGATCAAGGCGCCGGGCGAACGGCATGAGAAAGACGATCGCCATCGACTGGACGACCGCCGACGCTACGTGCTGGGCTGGACCAATACGGAAAAAATTCAGGCGCTCGAAGCACAATCCGGCCAGTTGGCAGCACATCTGGGCGCATTGGGCGCGCTGATCGGCAAGATTCAGGGAGAGCAAAGTGAATTAAAGACACGCCTGAACGCATTGTCACTGCTCAACGAACACGCGGACTACCGCGAACTTGACTGGCATGCCGTCGCGGTAGAAATCGCCGCATTGCGCGACGAGAAAACACGGCTGGAATCGGCCTCAGACCTGTTGCAGGAGCTGACGCAGCGTCTGAATCAAGTCAGCGTCGCACTCGCTGACATCGAGACGCAACTCGATGGGCACAAAGCGGAGCGCACGCGCACGGAAGAACGGCAGCGTATCGCGCATGATCTGCACGCGCACACCCGGGCGATTCTTGACGATCCGGGTTACGCGGCTCATACGGCTTACTTCGCCCGGCTCGCCGAGTTATGGTCCGAGGTGCTCGGCAAACACCAGTTGACTGTCGAATCCTGTGACAATCGCGAGAGCGATATGCGCAAATGGTTGCAGGACAATATCGACGCTGAAGAAAAGAAGGTCTCGCGTCAGCGCGACAAGATCATCGACGCCATGCGAGCGTACTGCACTGCTTTCCCGCTCGAGACGCAGGAAGTGGATGTCGCCATTGAGGCGGCCGCGGAATATCGCGCCATGCTGGACACATTGAAGGCCGACGATCTGCCGCGCTTCGAAGCGCGCTTCAAGGATCTGCTCAACGAGAACACCATTCGTGAAGTTGCCAACTTCCAGTCACAACTGGCTCGCGAGCGCGAGACGATCAAAGAGCGGATCGCATTGATCAACGAGTCGCTGACGCAGATCGACTACAACGCTGGCCGCTATATCGTTCTGGAAGCGCAGTTAAGCCAGGACGCAGAGATTCGTGACTTTCAGAGCGACTTGCGTTCGTGTACCGAAGGCACGCTCACAGGGTCGGAAGACGTGCAATATTCCGAAGCCAAGTTTCTGCAAGTCAAACAGATCATCGAGCGATTCCGCGGACGCGAAGGGTTGACGGAGCAGGATCGTCGCTGGTCGGCGAAAGTCACTGACGTGCGGAACTGGTTCGTGTTCGCCGCCAGCGAACGTTGGCGCGAAGATGATAGCGAGCACGAGCATTATTCAGACTCGGGCGGCAAGTCAGGCGGGCAAAAAGAAAAACTCGCCTACACGATCCTGGCCGCGAGCCTCGCTTACCAGTTCGGTCTCGAATGGGGCGCTGTGCGCTCGCGCTCGTTTCGCTTCGTTGTTATTGACGAAGCATTTGGCCGCGGGTCCGATGAGTCCGCGCAATATGGTTTGCGGCTGTTTGCCCAGTTGAACCTGCAGCTACTGATCGTCACCCCGCTGCAAAAGATTTATATCATCGAACCGTTTGTTGCCAGCGTTGGATTCGTCGACAATAAGGAGGGACGCGAGTCGAGGCTGCGCAACCTGTCGATCGAAGAATACCGCGAGGAAAAAGGGAGGAGCGCGACGTGAGTTGGACCACACCGGCCGATCTCCGCGCGCAGGTCAGCAAGCTCTGGGAACGAGGTGAACTGCTCGCCGGCCTCGCAACGGGAGCGTCGTTGTTTCCGAAGCGTCTCGTGCTGAAAAGCCCTACATCCGCTGAGATCACAGAGCGCTTCGAGGACAGTCGCCAATGGAGTAGTTCGCTCAGGGCGATCGCGCATTGTCGTCTTGAGATGCGCGAGTTTCGGCATCGGGTTTTCGGCGCCAATGCGCTGCCAGTTGAAGTGTGGATCGACTCATTCGAGGATGCGGTCGCTTTCATTGGAAAACAGCGCGATGCGGCGCGGTTTCTATCACTTCTGGATATGACACGGGCTCGCGAGCCTCGCCTCGTTCCGTGGTTTGCGAAAAGGCCGCTGAGGGCGCTTGAGCTTGCTGAAGTGTGGGATCGCCTCGTGGACGTGTGCGTTTGGCTGAAGGCGCATCCGCGGCCCGGGGTGTATCTGCGGCAGATCGATATCGCGGATGTACACACCAAATTCATTGAAGCACATCGTGGTGTGCTCGCCGAGTTGCTGGATTGTGTATTGCCCGTGGACTCGGTGGACCCCGCACGAGCCGGGCTCAGCCAGTTCGCAGCACGCTATGGATTGAGAGAAAAACCATTGCGTATCCGCTTCCGCGTGCTGGATGCGAAGAAGGCTCTATTTCATCCCGCCAGCACCGAACAGGACGTTACACTGGACGCCGCCAGTTTTGCTCGCCTGGACATCGACGTTAGCCGGATTTTTATCACGGAAAACGAGATTAATTTTCTGGCGTTTCCGCCGGTTGATGACAGCATGGTTGTCTTCGGTGCGGGATATGGTTTTGAAATGCTCGCAAACGCCAGCTGGCTTTTGCGTCGACGCATTTGTTACTGGGGGGATATAGACACGCATGGGTTCGCGATTCTCGATCAGCTGCGCCATCAGTTTGATCACGTCGAATCGTTCTTGATGGACCGGGAGACGCTGTTGGCGTTCCAGTCGCAATGGGATCGGGAGGACAAGCAGACGTTGCGGGATTTGCCACGTCTGACCCAGGACGAGCGGGCGGTATATGACGATCTGCGCGATAACCGTTTGCGCAAGAATCTGAGGCTGGAGCAGGAGAAGATCAGTTTCGGGTGGGTTGAGGCGGCGCTGCGAAAGATGTGATCGCTGTCGCAACGTCAAAGCAGGATTTGTTGTCTTGGTTATCGGATACCGTCTCAGAGATGGCGGGATAGCACCCTGTCCTATTGCTGATCTTTCTGCTTCACTTCGTCGACGGTGGACTGCAGTGTCTTCTGCGTCAATCGATGCTGCTTCCGCAGCACTTTGTTGTAAAAATCGATTCGCACTGCCGATGCGTTGACAACACTTAGGCGCGTCGCTTATCTTCGACTCGCGGGACGGCTGGTCAAGCTTGCCAAGGTTCGGGCCGTAATCGTTCCAGGCACTACGGGGCTACCCCGTGGATCAGAATGACCTCCGCAGTTCGTCGCATGAGCGTGCCTTGCGCGTTGCGCAAATGAGCTCACGCAGCACAAGACGCGTTGACTGGCCGCCCCGCCCCCCTCTCTTTGCTCTATGTCGTCATCTTCTCTGCAGTTTGTCACCTACGCGATCGCCGATGCCATGTTGGCCGGGCCGCCCGAGGCCGCCACGATGGTCGAGCGGATGACGTTTGTGTTGGGTGAATCCGCGGAGTGGATGAATCGGTTGGCGCGCAGGGTTGCGAAGCGATTTGGTTCGCGGTGGGATAGCGTCGACAGTAAAGAATTGTCGAAGGTTGTTGCTGAGAACGCGGGGTTTGTCGCGGCGTGGAGGGGTGAGAGCCGGCCGAGGGTTTTGCGTGTGTTGCCTCGTCCGCCTGTTCAGCGGCCAGCTCCCCCGTGGTTGCATGATCCGGTGCTGCCGCAGTTGCCGACGCTCGGTGACTTGGCCGAGTGGCTGGTAATCGAGCCGGACGAACTGGATTGGTTTGCTGATCGCTGGCGTGTGCCTGCTCAAGATGCGGGGACGCGGCTTCATCACTATTCGTACAAAGTGGTCGAGAAACGCGACGGACGGTGCCGGATTATCGAAGTTCCTAAGTCGCGATTGCGGGCTTTGCAGAGGAAAGTGCTTCAGGGCTTACTCGATCGGGTGCCTGCTCACGATGTGGTGCATGGTTTTCGAAGTGGGCGGAATACGGTTACTTTCGCGGCGCCACATGCGGGTAAAGCGGTTGTGATTCGGTTCGATTTGATGGATTTTTTTACTTCTGTGCATGCGGGACGCGTTTACTCCGTGATACGTGCTTTGGGTTATCCGTTGGAGGTTGCGCGGGCGTTGACTGCACTGTGTACCAATCGGGTACCGAGTGGCCGTCTGCTGGCGCCGGATGTGCGGGACAGGATCGATTGGCAAGAGCGGCAACGGTATCGAAACCGGCATTTGCCGCAGGGGGCGCCGACTTCGCCGGCGTTGGCGAATTTGTGTGCTTTCCGTTTGGATCTTAGGCTGGCTGGGCTGGCGCGGTCTCTCGGCGCGACATATACGCGCTATGCCGATGATCTGGCGTTGTCCGGTGGTGACGATCTCGCGAGGAAGGCGGAACGGCTTGAGATTCGTGTGGCGGCGATTGCTATTGAGGAAGGTTTTGCGGTCAATCTAAGGAAGACACGGGTGATGCGGCGGGGTGCGAGGCAGCATCTGGCTGGCGTTGTGGTGAACAGCCATCCGAATCTGGCGCGGACGGAGTTTGATGCGTTGAAAGCCGTGCTCACAAATTGCGTGAGACAGGGGCCAGCTTCGCAAAATCGCGAGGGACATGCGGATTTTCGGGCGCATCTTGCCGGTCGCGTCGCGCATGCCGCGATGCTGAACGCGGCAAGGGGCGCGAAGCTGAAAGGGATCTTCGATCGAATCGTGTGGTGTCGGAATCATCCCGTCGATGCTGGATCCGGCACATAACCGCGCATAATGCCAGCCGTTCAGCGGCAAAAGATCCACAGTCCGTAGCTGGAACTATCGCCCTTTCGCTTCTTGCCTTTCGATGTTTTTTCAGGTTGATGCTGGTCGGGTCGGCCCACCCAAACGTCTCGAAGATCCGCTCCGATAGCGCGATAAACGACTTGTCTTTCCGATAAGCCGACACTGCAAAAAACAACAGAACAAGTGCAGGGAAAAGCGACGTCACACCCAGAAAATAGAACTTTTGCAGCAATGTTAGGGTGGGCGCTTTAACGAAGAACAGGAAGCTCATCACCGGGACCCAGATGATCAACAAGGTGGAGCAGATCTTCACCGAGGTCTTCAGATACGCCTCGCGCCCACTCGTACAGTGCGGGTAGCCGCGGTCGCGTAGGTTGGCCTTCAATAGGTTCTCAAGCTCGGGCAGGTCGAGAAGCTCCAAGCGCGCCACTAGCTCTTTGCTGATCCGCAGCGCAGCGGCGGCCGTCCGAACCTGCAACAGGTTATCGCGTCGCACCTGGTCGCGGGTTTGCTGCCAGTCGCGCAGTGCGAGGTAGCGCTCTGCGATTACTGGTGCTTCCTGCAGAAAAAGTCCACCTGTCGTGAACGATAGGCGGTAGCGATCAGTCGTCATCGTTGCCTTACGCTAAAGGCCATAGGCCTGCTCTCGATTGTTGCTTCATCCAAGCGTTGACACCCGCGCGCAAAGGCACCACGCATGCAATGGAGACAAAAAACCCCGGCAGCCTTGAGCTATCGGGGTTTCTGGTGGGCCTTTGCAGACGTTTGGAAGATATTTGATGTTCGAAGGAGGATCCCCCACGACCTCCTGCGCCCTACTGCAATACGATCCCATTTTGAATCAAGTCACTTATATGTGAATGCTCTCAATTATTCTGGCATCCTACTGAAGGGAGACAGAATTCGTTAGACTGGCCTCCCCTATTAATCAATAACTTGCTAACTTTTTCGGCCCAATCGTTTTCAGTACCCGAACCGAATTAGTTGGACTACCCGGATTTGTGTCGCGAATTCGTTAGACTGAGTCACCCACCCAAAAAATGCGCTGATTGAGCGTTCGCGGCCTTCGCCGATTGCACATCAGCGTTTCTCAGATGGGTTGGATGCCCGGCTGCCAACGTGCTCCAGATTGCTACCTTACGTATGGAGCGCGTGATGAATAACGCTCGCCGTTGCGTTGCCTGTGGCAGCCTCTTCCATCCTTTGTCTCACATCCCAAATCAACGATTCTGTTCTGCCCCGGGCTGCCAGCGAGAGCGACGCCGACGTTGGCAACAGCAGCGACTTCGAAGTGATCCCGACTACCGTGACAACCAGGCGCGGGCGCAGGCCAAATGGCGCGCTCGTCGCCCGGACTACTGGCGTCAATACCGCGCGACGCACCCGGCCTATCGGGAGCGCAATTGCGCGATGCAATGAGAGCGGAATGCGCGACGAAGTTCCAGTCCAGTTGCAAACATGGACGCGTCACCGCCTTTACACCCGCTCGCGTCGGGCTTCTACATACTGCGCCGTGCGGTCGAAACGGGCATTGCAAAGATGAACGCGTGCACCGTCCATATCGCCGTGCTGTCGACACCAAACGGGCCACCCATACGTGATTGCAAAGAGATGACGTGATCGACTTCCGCGCCACGCAGCTACCTTTGCCTTGTACCCGCTCTGAATCAGACACCACCGCAGTTGCGACGCGGTTGCGTTTCGAAAGTGACGATCTGCGTGTCCGACGCTATGCCGGACACGCAAGCTCAGGGGAGCGAGGATTCGAAGCAGCGGGAGCAGGACCGTGTCACTCGATCACATAGGCGATACCGTCGTCGCGGAGGCCCCCTCGGTCCGGGCAGCTGAATACGTTCGGATGTCGACTGAGCACCAGCAGTACTCGACTGAGAACCAGCGGGACAGGATCCGGGAGTACGCCGTGCGGCGCGGTCTCGAGATCGTTCGCACCTACGCCGACGAGGGTAAAAGCAGTCTGCGTATCGACGGGCGGCAGGCGCTTCAGCAACTGATCAAGGACGTTGAAAGCGGCCACGCGAATTTTCACGTGATCCTCGTCTATGACGTGAGTCGCTGGGGGCGATTCCAGGACGCGGATGAAAGTGCGTACTACGAGTATGTCTGCCGGCGCGTCGGCATCCAGGTTGCCTACTGCGCCGAACAGTTCGAAAACGACGGCTCGCCGGTATCCACCATCGTGAAAGGAGTGAAGCGGGCAATGGCCGGTGAATACAGCCGGGAATTGTCGGCCCCCGAGAGCGAAATCCGGATTATCAATCTCATCTACAACTGGTTTGTCGACGGGTCATTAAATGAATACGAGATTGCGGCCCGGTTAAATGGTATGCGTGTTCGCACAAATCTCGACCGGGAATGGACACGAGCGACTGTACGGGAGGTACTGACCAACGAGAAATACATCGGCAATAACGTCTACAACCGCGTGTCGTTCAAACTCAAGAAAATGCGCGTCGTCAATACACCGGACATGTGGATCCGGAAGGAAGGTGCGTTCCAGTCTATCGTACCGAGTGAGACGTTTTACACGGCACAGGGCATCATGCGGGCGCGCGCCCGGCGATACTCGAATGAGGAGCTCATCGAGCGTCTGCGCGACCTGTACCGCAACCGTGGTTTCCTGTCCGGCCTGGTTATCGACGAAACTGATGGCATGCCATCGAGCTCCGTTTATATGTACAGATTCGGCAGCCTGATCCGCGCATACCAGACCGTAGGTTTCACGCCTGGTCGCGACTACCGCTATCTCGAAACCAGCCGGTTCCTCCGTCAGCTACACCCGAAATCATCGCGCAGACGGAGAAGAAGATCGCCGATCTCGGTGGCACGATGCTACGCGATCCAGCCACAGATATGCTCACCGTCAACAATGAGTTCACTACCTGCCTAGTTCTCGCGCGTTGCCAGACACACGAAAATGGGCGGCATCACTGGAAGGTCCGGTTTGACACGAGCCTGCTGCCGGACATCACGGTAGCAGTTAGGCTCGACCACGCGAATTCCGCGGCGCTCGATTATTACCTCCTGCCGCGCCTGGATTTCGCCCAGCCGCGTATCAGCCTCGCCGATCAGAACAGGATTGAGTTCGAGAGCTACCGTTTTGACACGCTTGATTATCTCTATGGCATGGCTGAACGGGCCCGTCTCCGGAGGGTGGCATGAACCCGCGGCAACAAACCGGTGAGGTGCGGATGATTCCGGTCGACCAGATCGAGGTCATCAATCCACGTGAGCGTAACAACCGCGTGTTCAACGAAATCGTCGGCAACATCAGGACGATCGGCCTGAAAAAGCCGATCAAGGTCACTCCGCGTGTCACTGCCGATGGCGTCGAAAAGTATCTCCTCGTGTGCGGCGAAGGGCGGCTTAAGGCTTTTCGTTCACTCGGCGAGACGACTATTCCCGCGATGGTCGTGAATGTCAGCGACGAAGACGCATTCATCATGAGTCTCGCAGAGAACATTGCGCGTCGTCAGTGCAGGCCGCTCGAACTCCTCGCTGGCATCCGGCAATTGCAGGAACAGGGATATACGTCGAAGGTGATCGCGGAAAAAACGGGGCTCACGCAATCATATGTCCAAGGTATCCTGATGCTGCTGCATCATGGTGAGGAACGACTGGTCATAGCAGTAGAGAAGGGGCGAATTCCGCTTAACGCCGCACTCTCTATTGTCGGCGCCGGTGACGACGACACAGCAATACAGGCCGCTCTGCAAGAAGCTTACGAGCCCGGCAAGTTACGTGGCAAGCAATTGATGGACGCCCGCCGGATTATCGAGCGACGTAAAACGCTTGGGCGCTCCGCCGCCCGCAACATGTCGGGCAAGCTCGCGGATGTGACGACATCGAGCCTGGTGCGGACCTATCAGCATGAAGTCGAACGCCAGAAGTCGATGGTGCGTAAGGCCGAATTTGCGCAGCAGCGGCTCATGTTCGTCGTGGGCGCACTTCGGCAAATTTTTGCAGATGAAAATTTCGTCAATCTGCTACGTGCAGAGGGGCTGGCAACGTTGCCGAAATATCTTGCCGAACGCGTCTGGTCAGCCGGGAGCGTGGCATGACAGGCGTAACGCTCGGTTTCATTCCCGAGCCTCTATCTGTTCCCATAGTGCGCATCTTGCCGTCGCGCAGAACGCCGGCGACGATCATCGATTCCCGCAAGTTCAAGCAGATCAAGGCCTCGATCGAGGAGATCGGGCTGATTGAGCCACTGTCGGTTACTGCTGTACACCAGAGTACGGGTCAACATGTGCTGCTTGACGGCCACCTACGCCTCATTGCGATGCAGAAGCTCGGATTTGTCGAGGTATCGTGTCTGGTTGCAACCGACGACGAAAGCTACACGTACAACAATCGCGTCAATCGGCTCTCCACAATCCAGGAGCACTATATGATCCGGCGCGTCGTCGAACGGGGCGTGTCGCCGGAGAGGTTGGCAAAGGCCCTCGCTACGGATGTGTCCATGATTCTCAAGAAGCTTTCGCTGCTGGACGGCATATGTCCTGAAGCCGCCGAACTTCTGGGAGATCGCCAGTTCTCAGTAGAACTCGCTCGCGCAATTCGAAAAATGAAGCCGACACGGCAGGTCGAATGCGTCGAACTGATGATAGCGGCGAACAATGTGACCGTGCTTTATGCCGAAGCGCTGCTCGTCGCGACACCCGCAGCGCGGTTGGTGGACGGAAAGAAGCCGCCAAAGCTGACCGGCGTGACACCTGAACAGATGGCGAAGATGGAGCGGGAGATGAGCAATCTGCAGGGGCAATACAAACTTGTCGAGCAGACCTACGGACAGGATGTGCTGAACCTGGTACTCGCAAAGGGATACCTCGCCAGGCTCCTGGAGAATGAACTGGTGGCTCAATATCTGCGGCAACGTCAGCCAGACCTGCTGGCTGAGTTCGAAACGATCGTCGAGACGGTATCGCTTGAACAGCAGCAATTCAGCGTTCTCACCTAGCTGCCCTCAGTATCGCCAATGCGTTGCATGGCGTCACATTAGACCTCGAAATAGTAGGTCAACCACCGCTATTCGAAGGGTCGCTTTTTTAAAGCGCTGCATTCAGCACGCGTTTTCACACGGACTCAGTCGCCCGCTGCCGATCGCATGTGTGAAAGACTGAAGCAGGTATGCCAATCGCATGAACGACATCCGGCCAGTCTGATGATTCGACATCATGGTCTAGATCGACGAGAATCGTGTGCCGCGGCATTTTCTGCCGTTGCGGGAATGAACAAACTAAATTGCTTTAACGACTGATATCAAAGACGAACCATGATGCAAACAAGCGTTAAGCCGATACGCAGTAGTGTCGCAACTGATGCTATCGCTGCCCTATTTATTGCACTTGCTTTGTTCGGCTGTTCGCGAAGCAACGCTTCGACAGAAGACGTTGTCGAGGCGGCAGTCAGATCAGCGTTGCCCAACGAAAAGGATATCAAGTTCGACGGATTGTACGAAACCACTCCCGATTTGCACGGATCCAGCGAAACACCGAACTACAAACGCACCTTCACCTGCGGATATGTTACCTATAGGAATGAGGGAGGGAAATCCATCAGGGCGCGCTTCATCTATCTTTCTCATTCGGACGATCCGTCGCAGGCCGGTCAAAATTTTCTCAGTGTGGAGAAGCCCGAAATAAATTATGGGATTCGCGATGAAGAAAATGGCGGTAAATATGTGACTTCATTCGAACTGACTGGATGGAATCGATCGTGTGTCGATGCCCAGCATCCCAAAACTTTCAGCGGCGTTGCTCCGGAAAGCATTGGGTAAAACGTACTTGAGTCGGCCGCGTTTCATCCGGCCGGCGACGTGACAGAATGAAGAGTGAGGCATTCCTGCGGTCGCGGAAATCACGCAACCTGTCGATGACGAACGGGCGGCGGGAATTCGTTTCGCGCTTTTGACAGATGGCTCAGGGTCAACCTGAGCCGGTCGACGGCGGGCTCAGTGCGGCACAACTCCGTACGTCGATCCGTCTCTGTCAGATCGGCGACAATCAGGCTGCACGAACGGTAGGGAAGCTGGAATCTATGCTGAGTGGATTAATGCCACATTTTCTCAGCCAACTGCCGGACCTTCGTGCAGAATACCTACCCATCCCATTAACGCTCTTCCGAAACATCGGGCTCGGCAGGGTCCGGAGCATCGAAGAGAGAAAAGCTCGGGTCATGTTTAATAATGGTTCTAATTTTTACTCTAAATATGAACAGCTTACCTCAGGCTAGCCAGCCAGCACTCATCGTGCGAGGCAGTCGCTTTGCAATGCCGTTTCTCGTTGTAACTATGCTTGTGATTGCGGCGTGCTATGTGTTCTTCGCGCAATCGAACCCGTTTTTAGGATTTGGCGATGTTTTTATGCTTTTTGCTGTCCCTCTCGGGGCGCTAATAAGCATGAACTTCACGACTCGTGCGGTATTTTTTGAAGATCGGTGTCGAGTGGGTCGCACTGTGATTTTTTACCAAAACATCGTCACTGTGAATCGGGGGCGGTTTCTTTTGACTATTCGGTATAACCGACCGAATGAGGCACGCGCCAAACCGCGTCATGCCAAGCTGTCGTTCTATGAAATGCGGCGATCCGAACAGGAAAAATGTCTCGAAATTCTGCGTACGCATCTCCCAGGAGCAGCCGTTTCAAACCTTTAGGTTTCGAGGTGGAACACAGACGAGCGACTAAAGTGGACGGGGCGCAGTTCTAGTTGACAAGCGCGAGAGGGCGCGGATGACATCTATAAAGAAACTCAACGATATCAAGCTGGTATCGATTCTCGCGATTGCCAATATCGCAATCTTTCTTTTCCTTTGGATGCAATCGGGCTATAGCAGTCCCGACAATGGGCGCCTGCTTGACTGGGGGGCCAATTTCGCCCCGCTAACGCTGACCGGAGAGTCCTGGCGCTTGCTCAGCAGCGCTTTCCTGCATGCGAACTGGCTGCACCTGGCGCTCAATATGTACATGCTGCTGATACTGGGCAGCCTGCTCGAACGCATGGTCGGTTCATTGCGGTTTGGCGTCATTTATCTGCTGTCCGCGATCGGCGGGAGCTTGCTGAGTGCATTCTGGCATGGCTACCACGAGGTTAGCGGTATGCAACAGGCGTTGGGCGAACTGATTCCCGTGACGGCGATTCGTCCAGTGGTCAGCGTCGGTGCGTCGGGTGCGTTGATGGGCCTCGCCGGTGCCGCAATTGCGTTGGCAATTTGGCACCGGGACGGCTGGCCTCGCGATTCGTCCATTCGCATCAGCGGTCGCGCCGTTGCGCAGGTTATCGCGATCAATCTGGTGTCCGGTTTCTTCACTGCCGGGGTTGACCAGGCCGCGCATTGTGGCGGCCTGATTGTGGGTTTTCTGGCTGCACTCGTGCTCTGTCAGGGCGATCCCACGAAGTCGATTTTTCAACGTGCCGGCTTGCCGCTAGTAGTCGGAGCACTCGGCAGTGCGGCGCTTTTCGCGATAGCCCAACACGGTCAAAGCCCCGACTTGCTGGATTGGAAGTCCCAGATCTCGGCCCAACGTGCCGAAGAACAGGCTCACCAGAACGCCATCAAGGAGACTCAATCCGCTGAGCAGATGATCCGCGAAGACAACCAACGCCGCCCCGCACCAGTCGCCGCCAGCACCGCCGCCGGCACGGTCATTAGCGTGAGCAGGAATCCCGACCATATGGCTATCGGCTCGTCGGGTAAGTATGTCTACGTCACGGACAATGCCGCCAACACGCTGAGCGTGGTCGATATCACGAAGCGCGCGGTGATCCGCACTATTCAGGGAGATTCCTTCAAGGCGAGCCAGTGCCTCGATAGCTACTGCCGTGGCGTGGGTGCCGCGGGTATCGCGGTGAGCGCAGACGAACGCTATGCCTATGTCGCCTCGATGCGCGAAAACAGCCTGGTGCGCATTGATTTGTCGACCGGAACGTTGCTGGACGCGGTCAAGCTGGGCAGCTTCCCGCGTGAGGTGCTCCTCTCCCCGGACGGAGACAGGCTCTTTGTCGCCAATGGCCAGGAAGACAGCGTTTCAGTTGTCAGCGTCACGCATTGGCCCCGGGTCATGGCCACACTGAAGCTGTCGGACCAGCCCGTTGCGCAAGGGGAGTTCAGGCGCCCGATCATGATGTGGCTATCGGCAGATAATCGCCGCTTCTTTGTGAATACCGTGTCGAAGTCTTCCATGCTCGAGTTCGACACCCAGACTTTCCGTCTCGTCGGGGAGCATGAACTGAACGGTTTCTCCGCTGCCATGCCCATATCGTCCGCTCGTGGCGTGTGGCTCTCCGGCGGACAACCCTCATTGGCGTGGGCTGATCCGGACACGCTCGACGTGCGAAAGACCTATCCTGTCTGCGCCTCGTCCGCCCAGATGATCGCCGGCACCAATGACGGCAAACTCGTCGCCGTGGCGAACGCCGATAGCAAAACGCCGGCGGTGAGCGTGATCAAGGTCGCCACGCGGCTCCCCATGGGAAGCTTCCCCGTCGTAAACGGCGCTTCCCAGGCGATCTTTGGCCGGGACAACAAGACGCTCTATGTCATCGGCTCAGGGCAGGATAGCGGCACGCTCTCGATCCTCGATCTCGACAAGTATGTCGCGGGGGATGGCGGGGAGCGAGACGACTTCCTGTGCCCGGCCTCGGCGGAAGGGGAAACGCAAGGGTCCTGAGGCTGGAGGACGGTCTTGAGCCTCCCGCCCACTGATGAAGTGCGAGCGACCGGGTGTCGATCGACACCCGGACAGAAGTAACTCAAGTGGCGGCCGTGCTAAATAACACTCAGTTTTGATTCACGCGATCATGTCGTTCAAACCGTACGTAAACTTTGGCGTCGGCGTCAGGTGAGATGCATTGGCCTGGAGTCGACGTTGCTATTTTCTCCCGTTGTCCATTCAATAGGCACCGCCGTGTTCGCCTTCAGCGTCGAAATGATTCGCCGCGGTTAGGTGCCAGTACGACGAATGCTTAATCAGTGGGGGAACATGCCGTTCACACTGAGATTGTGCTGTGCGTTCATGAGTTGGTCCTGCCACTCCTCCTGCGCCGTCTTCACATGCGGCGCATCCCAACGTACACCGTTGACGAACACCGTGCGCCAGCGCAAGTAACCCCACAGGAAATAGAACTCGCGGCCGCTTTTCTGCAAGGCCAGCCCCTGAGTAACCTTGGGATCGGTCAATACTGCACTGTCGGTCGGCGCCGTTGGATCCTTGGCCTGACGCGCCTGCTGAGCCGACTGCATCCCCGCATCGTAGCGCTTCAGTTGATCGGTCTCGTCTGCCGTCAACGGTGATTTCGGTTCCTGCGAGAGGATGACGGCTCCAGCCGGACCGAGCGTCGTCAAGCCGGCCTCCTTCACCGCGTCCCACGCGCTGGTGGGCATCGCCCCCTTCATGCGCGCCTCCCACGCGGCATGCTCGCGCTCATAGGCCGCCTGCTTGTCTTTCAGCCTCTTGATCTGCTGGTAGTTCCACACGTCGTCATCGTCGCCGAGCGGCTTGAACCACGCGCGTGAATCGTGCATGTAGTTGTCGTAGAGCGCCGCGATCGCATCCTCAGGCGCCCCCATGTTCCAGTCGTCACGCACCTCCAGCCACTGCTGCCATTTCTCCTGAAGCTGGGCTTCGACCGTACCCTTCACCGAAGCACCCAGCACGGCTGCCGGCAACCCCACGACAACGGCCCCCGGTACCAACATCGGTTCAAGCACGGCCACAGTCTTAGGATTACTGCGGATCCAGGCCCCCACGCCTTTTACGGCGTAGCGCGCCAGGCTCGGACCGCCATTCTTCTCGCTTTCCTGTAAATCAGCCCACTCCGCTCTGAGTTCCTCGTTTGCACTGTCGAGGTCCACGGCGTCCTGAGGATAGCCAGCCTGCGCCGCCTTGAAACTCGGCTGCTCCCTGAGATCCTTGAGCCGCTGCTTGCGCCAGCGCAGATAGAGGCCGTAATGCGCGCGCATCAGACCCGGTGTGCCGTTCTCCTTGGTGTAGTAGTAGTTTTCACTGGTTTTGACATAGCCGGAGAAGGCTTTTTTCAGACCGTTGGAAATTTTGAAGGCAGCCGCAGCTTCGGCTGTTATACCTGGCCCCTTGATATCGAGCGGCACACCAGCCTTGCGCGCTTCTCGGTACATATCTAGCAGCGGCACCTGCGACAACTTATCGCCATCGCTCTGGCCGCGCCCTTGCTCGCCAGGCCCGTAACCGCCGCCGACATCGGAGTGCACACCGGGATAAACAATTTCCTCGCGATCGCCAGTAGCGTGATCAATCAGGTCCAGCGGAAATGATCCGCGCGGCTCGTGTGCAGCAACCATGTGGACGCAGCGGCGAACATGTGGCGGAACGGCCATGTTCTCGGCGCGTCCCCAGCCGCCGTGCCCATCGAACAAGGTGGCGGCGGCGCCTTGGGCGATGCCCACAGACGCAACTGTGTCGAAGATTCCGAGAAAATCGACCGTTACCGGCACACCGCACAGCGTGAAGCCATCGTCTACCGCATCGATCAGCCAGTTGCAGAACGTGCGCGCCTCTGCCGAGCCGCGCGAAAATCCGAACACAGACAGACGTATGCGCTGCAGCTTCGGTTTTCCCGTGGTCAGTTTATTGCCGATACGCGCGTTGAGTTGCGCACGGCGCTCGATCAATATTTTGCGTCGCTGTTGATCCCATGCCTGCAGCGCTTCTTTCCAATGCTCGATGCTGGCCGTGTCTTTCCATAATTGCGCCCATGATGTGTCCTTGTCCCAACGCAACTCAGTGCCGGTGTGTTCGGCCGACATCATCGTCAAAGCGCCTGTGCCGGCACTGGCGCGCGCGTTGATGTCGCGGATGGAGCCGGGGGTAGGTGGGTTGTTGCCGAGGCCCATGCCGACGAAGTTCAGGTCAGCGCTCATGGCTTTTGCGATGTCTTTGTCACTTTTTTGCGTGACAGAACTTAGCGAAGTACCATAAACATAATTATGCAAAGTATTGTGTAGTTGTAGCAACGCCCAATTAATTCTACCTTCACCAGCCCAGCCAGTTGCGGCGCCGGCTGCTGCTTGCAATCCCGCACCATAGTCACCGATCTCACTGGTGAACGGTGTACCGACACCCGCGACGTAGATACGCCGATTATATTGATCAAGCGGATGGGTAGCCAATAACCGGGCTACGTTACTATGCTTATGACCGGCACTATCTTTGTCCGCATTGTTCCGCGTGCCATCAAAGAAGAAACCGATATGCAGAGTTTTGCAGCAACTCATACCATCGTCCTCAGCTAGACGGCGCAGAATTGCTGACTGTTCATCCTTTGTCGACACACCAATATCGGGCCGCTCGGCCGATGCAAAACGGAAACTCATGGCTTAATCCTCTTATCGGGCAAAGGACAATGGGGATCGTCGTTCTTCAAAGTAAAATGATTTGGACAGGCAGCCCCCGGCTCTTGCAGGCCTTCCGGAAAGCCTGGAAACCCTGGTGACCACTGTGAGGCATATACCTTGATCTTGTCGCCTGGAAAAAACATTACCCAGAGAGAACCATCAAAAAAAGGTTGATAGGGTTCTACAGGTACTACGCGGCTTGCCAGCGACTCAGGATCTTTCTTATACATTTCGTCGTTTCGCCATTGAACCGTGACAGTCAGGCCGGGATGCCACTTCTTCGGTAACGAAACGCAACAGATAATGGTCCCACTCCAGCTACCGATGCGGCTGGGAATGTCTGCCCCCCAAGTACCGTTGGTGTAAAAATCCCCGATCGGTATCTCTGTGTAGTTCAAACCAACCAGCTTGAGCCCCATTGTGTCGTCTTCTACTTGCGCCGCATTTGGCGAGTCAGAAGACGGCGAATCTGTTGCTCGCGAGCATGCCGGAAGGACTAGCAATACGATCACAAGTGGAGCCAGCCATCGCGCGATCTTTGCCATCGTAAAACGTAAATTCATGACTTCATTCTCTTATCAGGTGCCGGGCAGCGCGGATCGCTGTTCTTCAGGGTGAAGTGATCAGGGCAGGACTCTCCCGGTTGTTGCAATCCTTCGGGGAAGTCAGGAAATCCCGGCAGCCAGGGCGATGCATATACCTTGATCTTGTCATTGGGGAAAAAGAGCACATATAAAAATCCGTCCGAAAAGTATTCATAGTGCTCAACTGGCACCTGCCGCCCTGCCAGCGCGTTCGGATCTTTCTTGTACAGATTGTCATCCTGCCATTGCACGGTGACGGTCAATCCTGGATGCCACTTCTTCGGCAACGAAACACAACAGATGATCGTCCCACTCCAGCTACCGATACGGCTGGGAATAGCTGCTCCCCACGTACCGTCCGTATAGAAATCTCCAATCGGTATCTCCGTGTAGTTCAAGCCAACCAGCTTCAAACCCATCGTCTGGTCTTCCACTTTCGTCTCAGACGAATCCGTCGTTCGCGAGCACGCTGACACAGCTAACGGCATAACCACCAGCATCACTAGCCACCGAGCGACACTCCCCATCGTCAACCGAGAGCTCATGACTAGATCCTCGGATCGGGTTTCGGACAACGAGGGTCACTGTTCTTCAGCGTGAAGTGATCAGGGCAGGACTCGCCCGGCTCTTGCAGGCCCTCCGGAAAATCAGGAAATCCTGGCATCCATGGCGATGCATAAACCTTGATCTTGTCATTGGGAAAAAACAGCACCCACAAAAATCCATCCGAGAAGTACTCATATTTCTCGACGGCTACCTCCCGATGTGCCATAGCATCCGGATCCTTCTTATACAAGTTGTCGTCTTGCCACTGCACCGTGACCGTCAGCCCAGGATGCCATTCGTGAGGCAATGAGACACAACAGATAATCTTGCTTCCCCAACTTCCGATTCGGCTGGGAATCGCCGCGCCCCAAGTTCCGTTGACGTAAAAATCGCCGATCGGAACTTCCGTGTAATTCAGGCCATTAAGCTTGAGCCCCATCGGCTCGTGTTCCGCTGAAGCTGCAACTGTTCCCGAATCCGATCCCGTCCCCCGCGAACACCCCGTGACCACGCATAGCAAAACCACAACCAACCCCAACCAGGCAGCCGCTCTCACCACCGCCAACCGCCCCACACCCAACGCGCACTCCACGTTCAAACCTCGGCCAGCAATCCAGCCGCCTCGAGCGCCGTCAAAGCAACCCGCGAAGCTGCCGCAGGCGACGGCAGTTCACCCGCCATTGCCGCGCTAACGCACTCATGGACTCGCGACGGCGACGCCGTCAACTGCCCGAAGCTCTCCGGTCGCTGACGAATATGAAAAATCAGCGTGTCGACTTTCGCTGCCAGCTTGAGCGGCTCCAATTGCGACGCGTCCACCTGGTAGGGCTTCTCGTCAGCGGCAATCGCCTCACGCCCTTGCCCATCACCTAGAACAGAAGCCAGCGCCTCAACCGGCACCAGTGCTCCCTTGCGATCAAAAAACCACCACGCGTCGATTCCAGCAAAAAAGCGCGCACGCTGGGCCGCAGTCAGCACATCGGCCCACACAGGCAGGCATCGTGTATCGGCAAAACGCACAAGAAAAGCCTCACCGTCTTCTGTCCGCGCTTCCATTTGCCGACGCAAATGCGACGCCAGCTCCGCGAGCCGATACGTCGTTGTGTGCAGCACACTGAACATCGGCCGCCCATTGGTTCGCTGCAGCAGCGCCGAACAGACCGCATCGCGTTGCTCCGCCGGCTCGGGTAGCGGTATGAGGCAAGGCGATATCTGCATCAGGTCTTCGCCTTCATACATCCCCTCGTAAAGCGTCACAACAGTGCTACCTAAACTCAGCGACGGCAGCTCATCACGCAACGACGGCAGGAAGCCCATATCGAACAGTGCGTAGTACCGTCCATTGCCCAACGGCGCTTCATCGAATGCTTTGCGTAGCTGCTCCAGCGCGTCATCCGGATACGGATCAATCCAATCGGTAGCGTCCACGATCATGCGAGTTTGGTGGCCAGAGGACTATCCGATTGCGTCGCGAGCAACAGGCACGCGACACGGACTTTCTCTGGAAATTGAGGAAGGGGGGTTTGCATCTGATCCGGGCCGACGAATGCTTGCTGCATCTGGGTCACGAGGAATTCCGCAGGCGGTGGATTCGTACCGCCGTGGGCTTGCTGCTGCCACGCGGCTGTTAACTGGGAAATAGCGTCCATACGGCTCCCATTACCTATTCGAGCGTGTTTTATTTACCTGCGATGCGGCGACGGATGATCCAGTTGCGGAAATATTTACTCAACGATTGCCGTCAGGTTAAGCGGGATCGGAGCGTATTCGGATGATATCCGCGCTAATCCTCAGTAGAATCTGCGGTGGAATTTACCATAGGAATACCGTGGCGCAGCCTGTCGAGTTTCGTCCGGTTCATTTACTATTGCTGCCCGCGAGGGGAGACCTGTAATGACACGTCCATTTATCGTGTTATGCGA